>CATQHF010000001.1 GCA_958295865.1 uncultured Dehalococcoidia bacterium
GCAACGGCAAGGGCAAGACGACGGCGGCGCTTGGCGTGCTGTTCCGCGCCTGGGGCCGCAATATGCGCGTGGAGATGTTCCAGTTCCTCAAGCATACGGGTTCGCGCTTTGGCGAGAGCCGCGCCGCCGAAAAGGTGGGCATACCCATGACGGCAATGGGCGACGGCTTCACCTGGCGGACGAAAAACATGGAGAGCACGCAGGAACTTGGGCGCGCGCAGTGGGAGAACTGCAAGCAAGCCATACTCTCCGGCGAACACGATGTCATCGTCCTCGACGAGTTCACCTATCCCCTGCACTACGGCTGGATTCCGGTCGAGGATGTCATCGAAACACTAAAGCGGAAGCCGCACATGCTGCATGTCATCATCACGGGCAGATACGCGCCTGACGCGCTTGTGGAGTTCGCGGACTTGGTGACAGAGATGCGCGAGATAAAGCACCCCTACCGCGAGCAGGGCATCAAGGCGCAGCCGGGGCTGGAGTTTTGAGGGCATAGGGCTAACACAGGACGGATAGGACGGGATGGTAGAACAGTACGAATACTACGACCAAGACTTTGATGATGCGCTCGCGCGTATGCTGGACGAAGCGCGTGAGGGCGGCGACGGCAGCAGGCGCATTACCGCCAAGCAGCTGCACGCCAGCGTAGTGACCACGCGCACAATGCGGATGCGTATGGCATGCGATGCCATGTGGCGGCTGTGGAAGAAGCAGGGCGCATACGAAAGCCGCGTCGTGTTCACGCCGGCGAGCAACCAAGGCTCCAAGCTGGAAATCGAGTACATGGTATAGGCTATCGCGCTTATTCCAGCGATGACTTTGCCTTGGCACCCTGAACGACTTAAAGCATCAAAGCAGGAACAGGATACGATGTACGGCAAACTGTCCGAAGTCATAGCGAGTATCCGGCCCGCGAATGCGGAGGCGATGCGGCGCGCGCTTGGGCGGCAGCGCAACCTTACCAAGCCGCCGGGCAGCCTCGGCAGACTCGAAGATGTTTCCGTGCAGTTGGCGGGCATTTTCGGCAATGAGCGCCCGACGATTGGCGGCAAGGCGGTCATCGTCGCGGCGGGCGACCATGGGGTTGTGGCGCAAGGCGTAACGGCGTACCCGCAAGAAGTTACGGCGCAGATGGTATTGAACTTCCTGTCGGGCGGCGCGGCTGTGAGCGTGATGGCAAGGCGGCTGGGCGTGCGGCAGATTATCGTCGACGCCGGTGTAGCCGCAGACCTGCCCGACCATCCTGAACTGCGTTCCGCGCGCATCGGCAGAGGCACGGCAGACATTACGCAATCCGCGGCGATGTCGCGCGAGCAGGCTGAGCAAAGCGTGATGGCGGGCGTGAATGTCGCCGTCGAAGCCGCCGAATCGGGCGCGGACCTGATTGCGGCGGGCGAGATGGGCATCGGCAACACAACGGCGTCGAGCGCAATCACCGCGGCGATTACCGGCGCGTCGCCGCAGGACACGACGGGCGCGGGAACGGGGCGCAGCGCCGATGAGCTGGCGCACAAGGCGACGGTGGTTCAGCGCGCGCTGGATGTCAACATGCCCGACGCCAATGACGGGCTGGATGTGCTGGCAAAGCTGGGCGGCTTTGAGATTGGCGTGCTTGCGGGCGTGGCGCTGGGCGCGGCGAGCATGCGGCGCGCCGTCATCGTGGACGGCTTCATATCGGGCGCGGCGATGCTGATTGCCCAAGCGCTCTGCCCGACGACGCGCGACTATATGATTGCCTCGCACCGCTCCGCCGAAAAGGGGCACGGCATCGTGCTATCGCACCTGAACCTGCTGCCACTGCTTGAACTGGACATGCGCCTGGGCGAGGGCAGCGGCGCGGTGCTGGCAATGCCCATCGTGGAAGCGGCCGCGGCATGCCTGACGGATATGGCAACCTTCGGCGAGGCGGGCGTATCCGACCGCGACGACAACGAGGTTGAAGCGCCGATAGGCGGCTGATGAACGGGCTGCGCTCTGCCATCGGCTTCCTGACAATCCTGCCGCTTGCGCCGTCGGACGCACCCGACTCGCTGGCATCGTCGCGCGGCTGGTTTCCCCTCGTAGGGCTGCTGATTGGAGCAGTCCTCGCCTGCATGGATGTCCTCATAATGCTGCTGGTGGGAGCAGGCTTCCCAAGCCTAGCGCGCGACGCTGCGACCTACTACGACTTCCCAATCTCCACTATTCTCCTGTGGTCGATACTGCTTGTCATAACCCTTGTGGCGCTGACGCGCGCGCTGCACCTCGACGGATTCATGGACTCCTGCGATGCGCTGCTGGGCGGGTTCGACCGCGAGCGCCGCCTTGCCATATTGCGCGACCCGAATGTGGGCGCGTTCGCCGTAGTCGGCGTGGTGTGCCTGCTGCTGTTGAAGGTGGCGGCGATTGCCGGACTTCCCACAACAGGCGCGGACAGGCTGCCGCTGCTGCTGCTGCTCCCGTGCCTGTCGCGCTGCGCGATGCTGCTCACGATGGAGCTTTACCCCTACGCGCGGCGCAACGGGCTTGGCGCTGCGTTCTTCCATGCCGGAGAACGACGATTTCGGTGGCAGTTGGCGCTTGGCTTCATATTCACGCTGGTCATAAGCGTCGCGCTCGCGGGCGCTGCGGGCGTTGCGCTGCTGGCGGCGGCATGCGCGGTGGCATGGGCTATCGGCACATGGGCGACGCGGCTGCTGGGCGGCGTCACGGGCGACATATACGGCGCGGTGAATGAAGTAGCGGAGGCCGTGCTGCTGCTGCTTGCGCTGCTGCTGATTAGCGCATCGTCCTTTGACATTCGCTCACCGCTGCTGGATACGCTGTGGTTCAGTTTGCGATGAATTGGCTGCCCTACCATCCCGACTGGCACATAGATGTTGGCGTACTGCTGCTTGCGCTCGCGCTGGATTTCGCGCTGCCGGAGCCGCCGAACTCCATTCATCCGGTCGTCTGGATGGGCAAGGCAATCTCCGCGCTGGAGCGTCTGGGAGCAGGACGCGGCGATAAGGCGGCGCTGGTGATTGGCGCGGGCATAGCCATCATCGTGCCAGTCGCATTCGGCGGCTTGGCGTGGCTTGCGCTCATCGGGCTGCGCGAACTCGGCGACCTGCCCTATCTGATTGGGGGCGCGGCGCTGCTGAAGACGACCTTCGCGGTGCGGGGACTTGGGCGCGCGGCAAGGGACACGCAGCGCGGCATAGAGGACGACGACTTGTCTTTGGCGCGCCACAACCTACGCAGTCTGGTCAGCCGCGATGCCGCCGAGCTGCCCAAGCCAATGGTCGCAGCCGCCGCGATAGAGTCGGTCGCCGAGAACACGACGGACAGCTTCATAGCGCCCTGGCTTGCGTTCGCGCTGCTGGGACTGCCGGGCGCGTTCGCCTACCGCGCGCTGAACACGCTGGACAGCATGATAGGCTATCGTGGGCAGTACGAATACCTCGGCAAGGCGTCCGCTCGGCTGGACGACTTGTTCAATCTGCTGCCGGCGCGCATCTCCGCGGCGCTGCTGCTCATAGCGGGCGCGGCGTCGGGGCGCGGCGTGCGGGAAGGCTGGCGCGCCGCAATTCGTGAGCATCGCCTCACGGCAAGCCCAAACGCGGGCTGGACAATCGCAGCGATGGCCGGGCTTCTGGGCATAGCGCTGGAAAAGCCGGGACATTATCGCATTGGGCAAGGCTTCCGCGAGCCTGCGGCGGCGGATATTGGCAGAGCGTCCCGGCTGGCGTACATCGTGGCGGGGCTAGGCGTATTGGTCGCTGTGGGCATAGTTGCGTTGCTTCGCGGAGGCTAACTCCATAGATGGGATGGATAGATGAATTGGGGGCTTTCGCGGTAATGTATAATGCAGGGACAAGAAGCAGAAAAGTCAGTGAGGGATGCGGAGGCTCACTATGACAACGACCAGAACAATTACCAATGCGTTCATTACAAGGACGCTCCCCGACATCTTCTACGAAGACCCGGAGCGAATAGAGGACGACATGGAGCAGTGGCCAGCCGTATTCCGATTATCAGGTATGCTCTTTGAGCGTTATGAAGACCGCCCCGATGTGTTCGTGTCCGGCGGTGGCTTCATAATGTACAACCGCGAAAACGGCAACCAGCGCGTCGCTCCCGACTGCTACATCGCCTTCGATGTCGACGAGAGGGCAATCCTAGAAAACCTGCCCAATTTCTGGATATGGGAAACGGGCAAAGCGCCTGACTTCGTCATGGAAGTGGCATCGCCAAGCACGGCGTCAAACGACCTCGGACATAAGCGCGACCTGTACGAGCGGCTGGGCATAGCCGAATACTGGCGATTTGACGCAACCGGGGGTGAGCTGTACGGTCAGCCGCTCGCCGGTGAGCGACTGGTTGAGGATGAGTATCTGCCTTATCCGTTGCACATTGGGGACGACGGCTCAGTCAGGGCGTACAGCGAGCTGCTGGATGTCGAGTTTTACTGGGATGGGAAAGAATTCGATGTGCTCGATCCTGTAACCGGCAGGACGATAGAGAAGCGCGAGGTGGAACGGGAAGCGCGATTTGCCGAGCGAGAGGCCCGACTTGCCGAGCGAGAAGCCCGCCTTGCTGCCGAGGCGCGTGAGCGCGCGCTGCTGGAAGAGGTCGAACGCCTGCGACAGCAGCAGGCGGGTCGATAGGCTGAAGTGAGGTGGCGCGGTTGGACGGGCTTCACCACGAACGGCAATAAGTATCGGCTCACGATGAACGGGTAATGAGGATGAACCGTCCGGTACACGGCGGGACGAACATTGCGGAACTGCGCTCCAAATGACGATGGGCAGGATGGATGGAACAGGATGCAGAAAAGTCAGTGAGGGATGCGGAGGCTCACTATGACAACGACCAGAACAATTACCAATGCGTTCATTACAAGGACGCTCCCCGACATCTTCTACGAAGACCCGGAGCGAATAGAGGACGACATGGAGCAGTGGCCAGCCGTATTCCGATTATCAGGTATGCTCTTTGAGCGTTATGAAGACCGCCCCGATGTCTTCGTGTCGGGCGGTGGCTTCATAATGTACAACCGCGAAAACGGCAACCAGCGCGTCGCTCCCGACTGCTACATCGCCTTCGATGTGGACAAGAGGGCAATCCTAGAGAACCTGCCCAATTTCTGGATATGGGAAACGGGCAAAGCGCCTGACTTCGTTATGGAAGTGGCATCGCCAAGCACGGCGTCAAACGACCTCGGACATAAGCGCGATCTGTACGAGCGGCTGGGCATAGCCGAATACTGGCGGTTTGACGCAACCGGGGGTGAGCTGTACGGTCAGCCGCTCGCCGGTGAGCGACTGGTTGAGGATGAGTATCTGCCTTATGCGTTGCACATTGGGGACGACGGCTCAGTCAGAGCGTACAGCGAACTGCTGGATGTCGAGTTTTACTGGGATGGGAAAGAGTTCGATGTGCTCGATCCTGTAACCGGCAGGACGATAGAAAAGCGCGAGGTAGAACGGGAAGCGCGATTTGCCGAGCGAGAGGGCCGACTTGCCGAGCGGGAAGCCCGCCTTGCTGCCGAGGCGCGTGAGCGCGCGCTGCTGGAAGAGGTCGAGCGCCTGCGACAGCAGCAGGCGGGGCGATAGGCTGAATCGGGATGGCGCGGTTGGACGGGCTTCACCACGAACGGCAATAAGTATCGGCTCACGATGACACGGATAATGAGGATGAACCGTCCGGTACACGGCGAGACGAACATTGCGGAACTGCGCTCCAAATGATGATGGGCAGGATGGATGGAAAAAAGCAGAAAAGTCAGTGAGGGATGCGGAGGCTCACTATGGCAACGACCAGAACAATTACCAATGCGTTCATTACAAGGACGCTCCCCGACATCTTCTACGAAGACCCGGAGCGAATAGAGGACGACATGGAGCAGTGGCCAGCCGTATTCCGAATTTCAGGTATGCTCTTTGAGCGTTATGAAGACCGCCCCGATGTGTTCGTGTCGGGCGGTGGCTTCATAATGTACAACCGCGAAAACGGCAACCGGCGCGTCGCTCCCGACTGCTACATCGCCTTTGATGTCGACGAAAGGGCAATCCTAGAGAACCTGCCCAATTTCTGGATATGGGAAACGGGCAAAGCGCCTGACTTCGTTATGGAAGTGGCATCGCCAAGCACGGCGTCAAACGACCTCGGACATAAGCGCGACCTATACGAGCGGCTGGGCATAGCCGAATACTGGCGATTTGACGCAACCGGGGGCGAGCTGTACGGTCAGCCGCTCGCCGGTGAGCGACTGGTTGAGGATGAGTATCTGCCTTATGCGTTGCACATTGGGGACGACGGCTCAGTCAGGGCATACAGCGAACTGCTGGATGTCGAGTTTTATTGGGATGGGCAAGAGTTCGATGTGCTCGATCCTGTAACCGGCAGGACGATAGAAAAGCGCGAGGTAGAACGGGAAGCGCGATTTGCCGAGCGAGAGGGCCGACTTGCCGAGCGAGAGGGCCGACTTGCCGAGCGGCAGGCGCGACTGACTGAGCAACAAGCCCGACTTGCCGAGCGGGAAGCGCGGCTTGCGGCCGAGGCGCGTGAGCGCGCGCTGCTGGAAGAGGTTGAGCGCCTGCGACAGCAGCAGGCGGGTCAATAGGCTGAAGCGAGATGGCATGGTTAGACGGGCTTCACCACGAACGGAGCTGCGCTCGGAATGACGATGACAAGACCTTGGTCACGCCGCGCCCTATGCTATGATGTATTCGCGCACAGCGCGACAACCGATTTTGGAGGCGCTTTCATGGAGAAGAACCGCGAGAAGAACAAGAAAATCACCAATGCGTGGGTCAATAGAACACTGCCCGATATTTTCTACGAAACCCCGAAAGAAGCCGCTGAACGCGCCGATACGGAACGGGAAGCCCGCCTTGCTGCCGAGGCGCGTGAGCTCGAGCTGCTGGAAGAGGTCGAGCGCCTGCGACAGCAGCAGGCGGGTCGATAGGCTGAAGTGGGGTGGCATAGTTGGACGGGCTTCACCACGAACGGCAAAAGTATCGGCTCACGATGAACGGGTAATGAGGATGAACCGTCCGGTACACGGCGGGACGAACATTGCGGAACTGCGCTCGCTGGGGCTGCGGACGGACGATGTGCTCGACTTCAGCGCAAGCGTCAATCCGCTGGGCGCGCCGCGCGGCATGATGCAGGCGATGAGCCGCGTCAATCTAGCCGCATACCCGGATACGGAGTGCATCGCGCTGCGTGAGGCGTTGGCGGCGCGGCTTGGGGTCTCGGCGGCGCAAATCCTGGTGGGCAACGGCTCGACGGAACTGATACATCTGACGGCGCGGGCGTATCTCGATGCCGGGGAACGCGCGGTAATCTTCACGCCGTCATTCGGCGAGTATGAGGCAGCATGCCGCATGCAAGGAGCGCGGACACTCAATATCGCCGCAAGTGAGGCGACCGGGTTCGCATGGGACATCGCGGACGCCGCAAGACAAATCACGGAGCAATCGCCGTCGGTGGCGTTCCTGTGCAACCCGAACAACCCGACGGGGCGATACATGAGCGCGGACGATGTGCGCCGCGTTGCCGATGCGCTGCCGGACGGCGGGCTGCTGCTATTGGACGAGGCGTATCTCCCGTTCGTAGAAGCGCAATGGAACTCGCTGCCGCTTTTGGATCTGGGCAATGTCGCATTGCTGCGCTCCATGACGAAGGACTACGCATTGACGGCGTTGCGGCTTGGCTATATGCTTGCGCCGCCCGATGTCGCGCGACATGTGAGGGCTTATCAGTACAGTTGGAGCGTGAACGGTCTGGCGCAGGCGGCGGGCATCGCCGCGCTCGCGGACGGCGGTCATGCGCGGAACGGCAGGAACGCGGCGCGCGCAGCCAAGCGCTATCTCACCGATGAGCTGGACGCGCTAGGGCTGCGATATACGCCGTCGGACGCCAATTTCGTGCTGGTCAAAGTGGGCAATGCCGGAGCGCTGCGCCACACGCTACTGAAGCGTCATCGCATCGGCGTGCGGGACTGCGCGTCATTCGGGCTGCCCGAATATATCAGGATTGGAATGAGAACGCTGAATGACTGCAAGCGGCTGGTCGCCGCCTTGCGAGAGGTATTAGAAAATCGTGACTAACAGCAGATGGTTTCTGGTCAGGCACGGCGAAACGGAGTGGAACAACACGGGGCGCGCGCAGGGACAAGCGGATACGCCGTTGAACGCCAGAGGACGCGCGCAGGCGGCGCTCACGGGAACGCGCCTTCAGCCGCTAGAGTTCGAGGCTGCGTATTCCAGCGACCTGAGTCGCGTGGTGGCGACCGCCGAAGCGATAGTGAGCGCAAGGGACATGCCGCTGACCAAGATGGAATCGCTGCGCGAAAAGGGTTTCGGCGATTGGGAAGGCATGACCTTCGCGGAGGTAGAAGAGCGCCACCCCTCGCTGTTTCGGCGGCTATTCGATGAGGACATCGTGTTCGCGCCGCCGGGCGGCGAGAGCGATCAGCAGCTTTACGACCGGCTGAGCGCCGCCGCCGACAGCCTGACAGGGGCGCACGCCGACAGCGAGGGCAACATTCTGGTTGTGGCGCACGGCGGTTCGCTTCGGGCGCTCATCGTGTCGCTTATGGGCATGCCGCCGGAATACATGTGGCGGCTGCGCCTGTCGAACTGCGGGATAACCGTCGTGAACATCTTCGACGGCGGCGCGGCGCTGGAACTGCTGAACGACACAAGCCATCTGGGGGATGTCATCAAGGATGTCTTTGCCAGCTAAAGCCAACGGTCAAGGCAAGACGCTGATGGTGCAAGGCACCACATCGCACGCGGGCAAGTCGCTAATGGCGACCGCGCTGTGCCGCATCTTCGCGCAGGACGGGCTGCGCGTCGCTCCGTTCAAGGCGCAGAACATGTCGCTGAACTCATTCGTCACGCCGGACGGCGGCGAGTTCGGCAGGGCGCAAGCGGTGCAAGCGGAAGCCGCAAGGGTCGCGCCCACCGTGGAGATGAACCCGATTCTGCTCAAGCCGGAAGGAAGACGGCGCTCGCAAGTGGTGGTGATGGGCAAGCCTATGCGCGTCGCCTCCGCGCGTGAATACTACGAGATGAAGCTGCGCCTCTGGCCGCTCGTTACGCAAGCGCTCGACACGCTGCGCCGGCATTACGACATCGTAGTAATCGAGGGCGCGGGCAGTCCCGCCGAGATCAATCTCAAAGAGCATGAGATTGTCAACATGCGGGTGGCGCGTTACGCCAACGCTCCGGTCATCATCGTGGGCGACATAGACCGCGGCGGCGTGTTCGCCTCGCTGGTAGGCACCATGGCGCTGCTCGAACCCGAAGAGCAAGCGTTAGTGAAAGCGTTCGTCATCAACAAGTTCCGCGGCGATGCGTCCCTGCTGGATTCCGGCTTTGAGATGCTGCGAGAGCGCACCGGCGTGAGCGTTGCCGGAGTCGTGCCATGGTTCGATGATATTCACATCCCGGAAGAGGACTCGCTCGGGCTGGATGCTCAATATACGCAAGCGGGACGGGCGCGGCGCGGCGGGCAAGACGGGGATTGCCTGGACATCGCGGTGGTGAGGCTGCCGCACATCGCCAACTTCGATGACTTCGACCCGCTGCGACAAGAGCCGCGCGTGCGCCTGCGCTACATCAGCGGCGTGGACGACATCGGCGCGCCCGACCTGATTGTGCTGCCCGGCTCCAAGACGACCGTCGCCGACCTCGAATGGATGCGCCGGAGCGGTATCGCCGATGCCGTGCTGGAACGGCGGCGCGGCGGCGCTCCCATCATCGGCATCTGCGGCGGCTACCAGATGCTGGGCGAGCGCATCCTCGACCCCGACGGCATAGAATCCACCGACGCGGAGACGGCGGGGCTGGGGCTGCTGCCGCTCACGACCACCTTTGCGGCGACCAAGACGACGCATCAAGTACGCGGCAGGGTAGCGCTGGCAAGGGGATTGCTGGCCGGCTGCGATGGCGGTGCCATAAGCGGCTACGAGATACACATGGGGCGCACATACGGCGACGCCGCAGCGCCTTTCCGCATCATAGAGCGGTCGGGCAGCGCGACCGACTCGCCGGACGGCGCGCTCGACGCCGACGGGCTGACGCTAGGCACATATATGCACGGGCTATTCCACAACCACAGCCTGCGCCGCGCGCTGCTAATGCAGTTGGCGCGGCGCAAGAACATCACGCTGCCCGACGGCGCAATCCTCGACCTGGATGCCGAGTACGACAAGCTCGCCGCACTGGTGCGCTGCAGCGTGGACATGGACGCGGTATATGCTATGGCAGGGATTGGCGGGCGCAGCGGCAGCGCCAATGTCAGAAGCGGCGTGTAGGCGACAGGCATGGCGGCAGAACTCATCCTGATAACGGGCGGCGCGCGCTCCGGCAAGAGCGCATTAGCCGAGCGGCTGGCAAAGCGAGGCGAGCGCGTTCTATTCGTCGCCACCGCTGAGGCGCTCGACGAGGATATGGCGCGACGCATAGCCGCCCACCAACTCAATCGCCCCAAGCGCTGGGACACGCTGGAAGAACCGCTACAACTTGCGGACGCTATACGGTCGCATCTTGAGCATAAGCCGCGCGCCTACGACACCGTCGTCGTGGACTGCTTGACGATGTGGGTGAGCAACCTGCTGCTGGAGCGCGAAGCCGATGCTGACGCCGAAACGCGCATCATCGCCGCCGCGCGGACGCTGCTCGACCTCTGCGCTTCGGACGCGAGCGGAGCGCGGTGGATTGTCGTCACAAACGAGGTTGGGCTTGGCATCGTGCCGTCGTCATCGCTGGGGCGCGCATACCGCGATGCGCTGGGGCGCGTGAACTCGCTTGTGGCATCGCGCGCCGACAAGGTGTATCTTATGGCGGCAGGGCTTGCGCTGGAACTCAAGGCGCTCGGCGCTCGGCACATAAGCGAAATGGATACGGCGTAACGAATGACACAGACGGCAAAGGTGGTCGCAAGAGCGACGGCGCGAGCGCCCGGCAGCTGCGGCGAACTGGCGCAGGGCATGCTGGACGGCGACTATTTTCTGGTGAGCTGCCCCATCGACATGTACGCAACCGCTACGGTGGCGCTGTCAGCGGGCGATGGTCGCGTGCGCGCGCCGGTCGATGCGCCAAAGTCGCGCCGCGCGGTGGAGTTGACGCTGGCGCACTTCGGACGGCGTGATATGGACGCGCATTTGAGCCTGTCCAGCCCACTGCCGCGCGGCAAGGGCATGGCGAGCAGCACCGCCGACGTATCGGCGGCAATCGCGGCTACCGCTGCCGCTCTCGGCGCAGAAGCCGAAATGTCGCCGACTGACATAGCGCAAATCGCGCTGCGAATAGAACCGAGCGACGGCGTGATGCTGCCCGGCATCGCCAAGTTCGACCACAAGCGCGGCAAAGTGGCGCAGACGCTTGGCGCAGCGCCGCCGATGCGTGTGGTCGCGCTGGACTTTGGCGGCAATATAGATACGCTCGCCTTCAACGGCGTGAACAGGGACGGCGCGCTTCAACGCTTGCAGCCTGTATTCAGCGATGCGCTCGCGCTCATCGCGCGGGGCATTCACAACGGCAGCGCGGCGGACATCGGCGCGGGCGCGACGCGCAGCGCGGTCGCCAACCAGAAGCTGCTGTACAAGCCGCACCTCGACGCCGTGCTGCAACTCGCGGACGATGTGGGCGCGGTGGGCGTCAACGCCGCGCACAGCGGCACCGTGCTGGGCTTGCTCTTTACGGACGACGCCGCGCTCGCGGAGAACGCCGTTTCGCGCGCCTGGGAGAACCTGTTCGGCATCGAGCGGATATACAACCGGCGCATCGTGAGCGGCGGCGTCATACCCATCGCAACATCGGATAAGGCGCAGGAGGCATCATTGTGGCGAAAATAACCATCGTGGGCGTAGGCCCAGGCGACCCGGATCTGCTGACGCTGAAGGCGCGCGACGCCATCCGCAGCGCCGACTATGTAGCCGGGTTCGAGACGGTGCTGAAGCCGGTGCGCCGCTGGATTAGCGGCGAGGCGCTGCCGATGCGCTACCGCGACCAAGAAGATGTGCTGGAACAACTTGCGGCGCATGCGGAGTCTGGCAAGCTCTGCGTGGTGTGCGCCTGGGGCGACCTCAACTTTTCGGCGAAAGAACTGCTCGACCGCGTGCGCCGTCGCGCCGATGTGCAACTCATCCCCGGCGTCAGCTCGGTGCAAGTGGCGTGCGCGCGGCTCGGGCTTGCGATGGAAGCATCCATATTCATCACGCTGCACGCGCGAGACGGACACGAGGCGGGATTGCAGGAACTCGTCGAGCGGCTGAAGCGCCGCCGCCGCAACATCATCGTGCTGCCGCGCCCATTCGACCTGATGCCCGCCGCAATCGCCGCGCTGCTGCTGCAAGAGGGCATCGCTGCAAATACGCAATTGCGCGCGCTGCAACGGCTGTCGCTGCCGGACGAGAGCATCCGCGAGTACACGCTTGGCGAGCTGGCGGCAGAAGAAGCGGAGTTCAGCGACCTAACGATACTGGTGTTCCCCGTCTAACGTGATGGGCAGGATTGAGAAAATTGCATTAGTCCCTTCCCCCTTTGGGGGAAGGTTAGGATGGGGGTGAAAACGCTCGCCCATCCACGGTTAAACTGTACTAATGCAATCTTCTCCAGGATTAGAGGATAAGTCGGCTCACTCAAAATCTTTGCTACAATGGCAGCGGTGGCAACCCAAGCCGACAGCATGCAATTCGGTATGGCGCGGCAAACGAGGTAAAGCGGCATGACGATGCCAAGCGAACCCGCAATCAAAGAGAACGCCGTCATAGAGTTCTGCGAGCGCAACGGTCTCGACGGCATTCCCAAGAAGGCAATCGCTGAGTTCTGCCGGCGCAACCATATCAAGAGGCTGGCAATTTTCGACGCGGATACGCGCGACATGCACAATCTTGACGACAACGACATATATGTATCTTTCAAGCACGGACATGAGCAAGAGCCAAAATCCAAGAAACTCCACGCTATGCAGGACGAATTGAAAGATATTCTGGGCGTAGAAGTGCGCCTCAAAACCCGTCATGAACTAAGCAATTGGCTTCTTGTGGCGTTTTACCCAACAGAGTTGCTGTACCGTGACGCCCGATGATACGGCGCAATCTCAGGCGAAAGGAGGAGGCATGAACGTAGAGATAACGATGTCGCAAGACACGATAGCCAAGTTCTGCGAACTCCATCACATCCGCAGGCTGATGGCTTTCGAGGCGGAGACGCGCGATATTTACGAACTTGGCGACAGTGACATATATGTATCTTTCAAGCACGGACATGAGCAAGAGGCAAAGTCAAAGAAACTCCACGCCATGCAGGACGAACTGAAAGAGATTCTGGGCATGGACGTGCGCCTCAAGACTAGAGCGGAATTGAGTAACTGGCTTCTCGTATCCTCATACGGCAAAGAGTTGATATATGACGGAAGATGACACGCTTATGCGCCTTATCCACATGCTTGACTACTCGAAGGAAGCGGTGGATATGGCACAAGCGCGTTCAAGGGCAGACCTAGAACACAGACAGAATGTTCAATTATCTCCCAACTCCAAGCCATCGTCACGGCGGCGCAGTCTCCGCAACAGCCTTGCTAGTCGGCGCGTTGGTGAACAGCAGCATGACGGCAGAGCATGCCATGAGCGCAACGCCAATCCACCACATGACATCGTAAGAGCCGTTGTAATCATGCACATAGCCGGCGAGCGGCGCGCCGATACCGCCAACGACCAAGTTTATCGGCATCGCTATTCCGCGAATGCTCCCCACATTCTCACGCCCGAAGTAGTCCGCCCAGATGAAGTTCTGCAAGAACATCATCCCGCCGATGCCGCAGCCGAATACGGACATAGAGGTGAACATGATGAAGTCGTTGACCGCGTAGATGGTCATTACGCTTGCGATTGCCAGCAATGCAAAGCCCACCGCGCCTAGCGCTCGCGCCGGAACGCGCCTGACCAGCCTGCCGAACACGAATGTCGCCGCGCCCGCGAACACGGCGTCAACGGCAGTCGCATAAGAAATCAGCGATGTATTGAACCCTCTGTCGGCAAAGTCGGGGATGCGATGCACCGCCACCGTGCCGACCGCAAGCGAGACCATGCTGAACACGATGACCAGATTCCAGAATGTGAGCGAACGCGTCGCGTCCCTGACGCTCCAGGATATTTCATACCCGGCGGCTATTGGCGAAGATGCGGACGATTCACCCTCGCTTGACGCCGGTTCGGGCGCAGTGCTGTCGCCGTCGGGTAGCATGCCCATGTCCTCCGGCTGACGCCTAACGAATATGGCGGCGAGCGGCACGATTACGCCCATGCCGATGAGCGCCAATACTATCCAAGTCGTCTCCCATCCCCACAGGTCGATGAAAATCTGCGTCAGCGGAACGAAGATGATAGCGCCGATGGGGATGCCCACGCCCATATAGGCGATCGCCCTGCCGCGCTCGCGCACGAACCACTTCAGCACAGGCACCGATGTTACGAGCGCGCCGGGTCCGCTCATGCCCACCAGCCCCATCAGGGCGTAGAGCGCGACAAGGTGCCAGGCGTCCGTCATGAACGCAAGCGCAATCATGGCTAAGCCCGTAACCAGCCCGGCGACCGGCAGCATCACGCGCGAGCCGTAGCGGTCTATCAGCATGCCGACCGCGGGGCTAGTTACGGCGCTGGACGCCTGCCGAGCCGTCTGCGCCCAGCCGAACCACGCGCGCCCAATCATCAGCGAGTCGCCCATCGGCTTGATGAACAGCCCGAAATTGAGCGAACCCATAGCCATGCTCACCGCGCCCGCCGTCGCCATGACGAACACGATGACCCAGCCGTAATACAGCCGATTTTGAGCGCCGCCCTCTGCCCTGCCGCTAATGCCAAACACCTCAACCGCGCCGTGCATGACAGCGCGGATAATTATGATATAATTCCGCCAATCCTACCCTGTCGCCATCTGCCGCTTTCGGTCTTAGCGTTATGCCGGGCAGCGGATTGCCCGCCTCGCACAGCGACAGATGCCATAGGCACATTAACATAGTCATAACAACAATGATACAAGGAGGCGTTCGCTATGGTTGTAGATACGAAGAGAGACCTCGAACTGCTGGCGCACCTGATGCGCCGCGCCGGATTTGGCGCAACTCGCGCCGAGCTTGAAACGCTCGAGGCGAAAGGCTACGACGCCGCAATCGAGGAACTGCTCGCCCCCGCCGAAAACGCGGCTTGGCTGGGCGACTACATGGTGCGCCGCTTCCATCACGAACAGTCGGGCATGATGGGTCCCCGCGCGTCCGGCGAGAACTGGCTGTATCGCATGGTCACATCAGAGGCGCAGCTGCAAGAGAAGATGTGCCTGTTCTGGCACGGCATCTTCGCCACCGGCTACCCGAAGGTGATACACGGCAAGGTGCTGTGGAACCAGATCCGCATGTTCCGCAAGCACGGCATGGGCAACTTCAAAGACCTGCTCGTAGAGCTGTCCAAAGACCCGGCGATGATTGTCTGGCTGGATAACTACGACAACCACAAGGGCGCAATCAACGAGAACTACGGGCGCGAACTGCTGGAGCTGTTCAGCATGGGCGTAGGCCACTACTCGGAAGACGACATTCAAGAAGCGTCGCGCGCCTTTACCGGCTGGACGATTGGCAACACCGAGTACATGGTGCTGCGCTCGGAGCGCGATTCCGACTGGCCTTATGGCAGGATTTCGTGGCACTTCGACTACCGCGCCGAAGACCACGACGAAGGCGAAAAGACCTTCCTAGGGCAGACGGGCAACTTCAACGGCGAAGACATCGTGGACATCATCTGCCAGCAGCATTCGACCGCGCAGTTCATCGCGCGCCACATGTACCACTTCTTCGTCGCCGACGAACCGCCCGTGCCCGCTTGGCCCTACACGCCGCCGCGCGACGCCGAGGCGATTCAAACGCTGGTGGACGCCTACTTCGACAGCGGCTACGACATCAAGGCGATGCTGCGAACGCTGTTCACCTCCGACTTCTTCAAGGACGAGGGCATACGCTACGACAAGGTGAAAAGCCCCGCCGAGCTTGTGGCGGGCGTCCTGCGGCTCACGGGCGAATTCGACAGGCCGCGCCGCGAAATCATGGACAGGGCATTGCAGATGAACTTCATGGGGCAGATGCTCAACAACCCGCCCAGCGTCGAGGGCTGGCATCAGGGCATGGAGTGGGTGGATACCGGCACCCTCGTCGAGCGCGTCAACTTCGCCTCCGAGCAGTTCGGCGACGCGAGCAAGGCGGGCGTCAAGGCGATGATAGACGGCGTGATGGCAGACGACTACGCCACCTCGCCCGCGCGCCTTGTGGACGCATGCCTCGACCAGCTCGGCGTCATCGAAGCGTCAGACGAGACGCGCGAGGTGCTGGAGCGCTTCGCCGAGCGGACGGGCGCAGAGCGCACCCGCGAAAAAGTGGGCAGCCTGCTGCGCTTGGCAACGGCAACGCAAGAGTTTCAGCGAAGCTAGTCAGCCGGTCAGTTTTCAGCCTGTCAGCAACGAGCGACTAGACGCTGAACACAACGCCCTCACTTGTCATTCTGAACGAAGCGCGGAATGACAGGACGGAGAACAGGGACCATCAATAAGGACATACTCACCGAGAAAATTGCATTAGTCCCTTCCCCCCTTGATGGGGGAAGGTCTTTAACGTCCCTTCCCCCTCTGGGGGAAGGTTAGGATGGGGGTGAAAATGATTGCCCATCGACGGCTAACCGTACTAATGCAATTTTCTCACTCACCCAAAGGAACTTGCAATGACCACACTCACTAAGACCGACCTCCTCCAATACGACCTCACGCTTGGGCTTTCCGTGATGGAGGGGCGCGGCTTCTACTATCCGGCGGATACCGTGATTGGCGACAACGGGCGGCTGTATGTCGTCAACCGCTCGCTGGAAAGCGTGGACAGGGGCGTGCGCGTCACCGTCTGCGACATCGAGAGCGAGTATTACGGCACATTCGGCTCTTACGGAGAGGGCGACGGGCAGTTCATCTGGCTCACCTCCGGCGCGAAGAACAGCCAAGGGCACATCTACCTGACCGATGAATACCTGCACCGCGTAACCACCTTCGACGCGGACGGCAACTTCATTCGTGTCTGGGGAACGCACGGCAGCGGCGCGGGCGAACTCGACGGGCCTTGCGGCATCGCCATCGACTCCGACGACAACATCTATGTGAGCGACACCTACAACAACCGCGTGCAAAAGTTCACATCCGGCGGCGTCCTTCTAGCAGTAATAGGCGAAGGCGCTCTGTCCATGCCCTGGGGCGTAACCGTCGCGCCGGGCGGAGATGTGTATGTCGCCGATTGGGGCAATGACCGCATCGCGCGCTTCACGGCGGACGGCGAGTTCGCGGCGGCTTATGGCGAGCCGGGGCGCGGCGAAGGGCAGCTCGTCAAGCCCGCGAGCGTCGCGGTGGACGCCGACGGCAATGTCTATGTCGCCGACTGGGGCAACGAGCGAGTGCAGGCGTTCGACGACGACGGCGCATTCGTCCAACTGCTGCGCGGCGAGGCTACGCTTTCTCCGTGGGCGGTGAACTTCCTGAGCATCAACCGCGAAGAGGGCGAGGCAAGAACGCGCGCAGACCTTGAACGCGACATAGAGTTCTTCGACGCCGACGACCCGCACGAGGTATCGTCCCACATAGAAAAGTTCTTCTGGTCGCCTATGTCCGTCAAGCTCGACGGCAAGGGCAGGCTGTTCGTAACCGAAAGCAACCGCCACCGCATACAAGTGTATCGCGTGGCGTCCTAATGCCAAGGGTAGCCAGTAAGATTTGAGTGAGAAAATTGCATTAGTCCCTTCCCCCTTTGGGGGAAGGTTAGGATGGGGGTGAAAATGCTTGCCCATCGACGGCTAAACTGTACTAATGCAATTTTCTCATTTAACCGCGCATGGGTTGACTAAAACCAAAAATTAGGCGAATATATGGACAATGAGAAAGAAGTTCATAGGGCATCAGCAGTCGAATAGGAGAGAAGACATGGGGACTAACGGCAACGGACACAGCAAGACGGTGGTAGTTTTGCAACTTTCGGGCGGCAACGATGCCCTGAACACGGTCATTCCGTACAACGACGGGCAGTATTACGACAACAGGCCCTTCGTGAACATCCCGCAGGAAAATGTGCTGAAGCTGGACGACAAGCTGGGGCTGAACCCCGCGCTTGCGCCCATCAAGAGCCTCTGGGACGATGGCAAGGTTGCGCTGATAAACGGCGTCGGCTACCCGAACCCCAACCGCTCGCACTTCCGCTCCATGGATGTGTGGCACACCGCGGAGAGCGAGCAGGTAGGCGAAGAGGGCTGGCTCGGCAGGGCTATCCGCGAGCTGGACCCGAAGGCTGAAAATGTACTCACCGGCGTCAACTTCGGTCGCGGACTGCCGCGCGCGCTGTACGCCAAGGGCGTGCCGGTCGCATCGGTGGGCAACCTCGAGACCTATGGGCTGTTCCCGGACATCAAGGACGAGGCGGCGCGCAACATGGCGCTGGAAGCGTTCACGCAGATGTACGGCGGCTCAGGCAAGGACGTCATCGCCAACTTCATCTCGCAGACCGGCACGGACGCGCTGAGGGGCGCGGACGTCCTGCGAGTCGCGCCGCAGCGATACAGATCCGGCGTGGAGTACGCCGACAATCCCATCGCCGAAAACATGAAGTCCATCGCGCAGGTGATGACCGCCGGGCTGGGTACGCGCGTGTACTACACGCAGCATGGCAGCTTCGACACCCATGCGTCCGAGCTCACCAGCCACGCCAAGCTCTGGCAGGATGTATCCGGCGCGGTCGGCGACTTCATGGACGACATGAAAGAGCACGACATGGACAAGGATGTGGTAGTGCTGCTCTTCTCCGAGTTCGGCAGGCGCATCAAGGACAACGGCGCAGGCACAGACCACGGCTCAGGCGGCGTTGCCTTCGTCATTGGCGGCGATGTCAACGGCGGCATGTACGGCGACTTCCCGTCGCTGGACGACGACAAGCAGCTGGAAGGCGACCTGCACTTCAGCAACGACTTCCGCAGCACCTACTCCACGATAGCCGACCGCTGGCTCGGCATCGACCCGGTGGAGACGACAAGCGGCAAATACGAGCAGTTCGACTTCATCTCGAAGTAAGGCTACTCAACATAACAAGAATTAGGGATGCCCGCTTAACTGTGGGCATCCCCTTTGCTTTCAGCCAGATAGCGGCATCAATTTGAAAAAATGTCTGCGTCATACGATCAAAATTCGCTGATTATCAAATCGTCATTCCTGCTTTCGCAGGAATCCAGTGCGGTTGATACGCCGCCCGGATTGTAATACCAATACATATTGAGAATACCCAACGAGCATTGGCGCGATAGTTCGTCTGTCTGTACAATATAGACAGCAACCTATGTGAAGGAAGAAGATTGCATTAGTCCCTTCCCCCTCTGGGGGAAGGTTAGGATGGGGGTGAAAATGCCCGCCCATCGACGGCTAAACTGTACTAATGCAATTTTCTCGTGAAGGAGGCGCATAATGGCAGTGCTAGAGCGAGAATACGCCGTCTTCAACCGCATGAAAGATCGGCTGGAAGCCGAACACTACCTAGAATGGGTCGTGATACATGAGGACGAGTTCATCGGCGCGTTCAAGGATTTCCAAGTTGCCGCAGATACTGCGGTAAGACGCTTCGGGCGCGGACCGTACCTCATCGAGCAAGTCGGCGCGCCGCCTCCGTCCATCCCTTCTATCTTGGGATACGCGCCAGCGAAACCTGCCCTCCGACAAGCTCAGGGCGAATGAGTCTTGCATATAAACCCGTTCGCGCTGAGCCTGTCGAAGCACAAGGCTTGGCATACACCGTAATTGTATAAGAAACTTCTATCCCGATGTCTAACTAACCGCCGGGCGCTTGTCCGCCCAGGGCATCGCGCGCTCGAACGCCGCCGACGCCGCGATTACCGTCGCCTCGTCGCCCTTGCGTCCGACGATGTGCAAGCCTATCGGCATGCCGTCGGATGAGAAGCCGCACGGCACGCTGGCGGCGGGATGCCCGATGGTGTTGATGGGATGCGTGAACGGCAGGAAGCCCCAGCCCTTCCTGTTGGCGTTCTGCTTGCCCGCAATCTCCGCGGGGTATTCCTGCACAGGGAACGCCGTTGTCGCCATCGTGGGGGACAGCAGCAGGTCGTAGTCGTCGAACACATCGGCAAACTGGTTTATCATTCGGTCGCGCGCGCCCATCGCCCTGATGAAGTCGCCGGTGGTATAGTCCCTGCCGTCCTCGATAGCCATGCGCCCATACCACGACAGCGGGTCAGACGGATCGTCGAGCAGATGCCCCTGCGTGACGAACACATTGGAGCAGAAGAACACCCACCAGGTCTCGAACGGGGATTCGAGCGCGAGGTCGCTGTTCTCCACGACGCAGCCCATGCCCTCGAATGCTCTTGCGGCGGCGGCGGACACCTCGACGACTTCCGCGTCAACGCCCGCATAGCCATAATCAGGACTCCATGCGATACGCAAGCCGCTGATATCTGTGTCCAGCGCGCCGATGAAGTCCGGCGCGGGCGCGTGCAGGGATGACGCATCGCGCGGGTCGTAGCCCGCAAGGGCTTGCAGCAGTATCGCAGAGTCCTTGACCGTGCGCGACATGGGACCCTGCTGGCTGGTGATGTTGACGAGCGGAGTCGACGGGACGCCGCTGAAGCTGGACACGCGCCCCTGCGTGGGCTTGATGCCGTAGATACCGCAGAAGCTAGCGGGGATGCGGATGGAGCCGCCGCCGTCGCCGCCCGTGCCGAGCGAGCACAGCCCCGCGGCAATCGCCGCGCCCGCGCCGCCGCTGGATGCGCCGGATGTGCGCTCGGTGTTCCAGGGGTTGCGGCATTCATCGCCGAGCCGGTTCTCGTTAGCGCCCAGCAAGCCGAACTCCGGCGTGTTCGTCTTGCCGAGTATGACCGCGCCCGTCGCCTTCACGCGCTCCACTACCGCCGAATCCGCTGCGGGTATCTGCTCTTGGTAGGCAAGCGAACCCATCGTAGTTCGGATGCCCTTGGTCATCTGCAAGTCCTTGATGGATATGGGGACGCCGTGAAGCGAGCCGAGCGCATCGCCGCGCATGACGGCATCCTCGGCGGCGCGCGCGGACTGCATCGCCTCGTCCTGCGTCAGCGTCAGATACGAGTTCAGCCGCGAGTCCAACCGCTCTATTCGGTCGAAGTACAGCTGCGTGATTTCAACGGGCGATACCTGCCTATCCGCAATCAGCGCGGCGAGTTCGTGAGAGGGGGCAAAGGCAAGGTTTTCGTCGATGCTTGGCATTGGACAACTCCTCAAGTGGGGTTCTTGTTAGCGCGAATACGAGATAGGTTGTGTTGACATTTCCCCATGACAATAGTGAAACGGCGTCCCCGTCGCTGCCGTCAGGACACGGGCGGGCGCTTGTCCGCCCAGGGCATCGCGCGCTCGAACGCCGCCGACGCCGCAAGCACCGTCTCTTCGTCGCCCTTGCGCCCGACGATGTGCAAGCCGATGGGCATGCCGTCGGACGAGAAGCCGCAAGGCACGCTCGCCGCAGGGTGTCCGATGGCGTTGATTGGGTATGTGAACGGCAGATAGCCGAAGAATGAGTCAACCTCCCGTCCGTCGATGCTGGTCGGATGCTTCTCGATCTCGAATGCAGGCACCGCCATCGTCGGCGACAGCAGCAGGTCGTAGTCCTCGAAGAAGATGTCGAAGCGCGCCTTGAGTTCCTCCATCCCGCCGAGCGCCCTCGGGTAGTCGGCGACGGTGAGCGTAGTCGCGTACTCTAGCGACTCGCGGAAGTAGTCTGTCAGCTCATCGGGATGCTCATGCAGCATGAAGCCCAAGGACGCATAGACATTACAGGCGTAGATGTTTCGGAATTGTTCTAGCATCGGATCTATCGCAAAGGCGCTATCGCTGACGGAACAACCCAGTTGCTCGAACACCTTCGCCGCGCTGCCGCACACATCCACGACTTCGGGGTCAACCGGGGCATGGCCGAAATTGGGACTCCAGCCCATTCGCAAGCCGCTGATGTCGCGGTCGAGCGCGGCGAGGTAGTCGCCGGGCGCAGCGCGCAGCGAGGTTATGTCTCTGGCGTCATGGCCGGCGAGCGCCCCCAGCAGAATTGCGGCATCGCGCACCGTGCGCGTGATGGGGCCGGACTGGATGAACTGATTGACCACGACAGGGACAGCGCGACCGCTGTAGTGCGGCACTCTGCCCTGGGTCGGTTTGAAGCCGTAGAGTCCGCAGAAGCTGGAGGGGATGCGAATAGAGCCGGCGCCGTCGCTGCCTACCGAGATGGCGCACAGCCCCGCGACCAGCGCCGCCGCCGCGCCGCCGCTTGAGCCGCCCGTCGTGCGCTCCGTGTTCCAGGGGTTGCGGCACGGTTCGCCAAGTCGGTTCTCCGTCGTGCCCCTGTACCCGAATTCGGGCGTATTCGTCTTGCCAAGCATGATCGCGCCTGTGGCTTTGACGCGCTCCACGACTACGGAATCTTCATCCGGGATATTGTCTTTGAACACCAGCGAGCCATTCGTAGAGCGGATGCCCTTCGTCGGCTCCAAGTCCTTGACCGAGATTGGGACGCCGTGCAGCGCGCCGAGCGCATCACCGCGCATCACCGCTTCCTCGGCGGCTTTGGCTGCCCGCATCGCCTCGTCGTAGGTCAGGGTGAGGTATGCGTTCAGCTGCGAGTTGAGCCGGTCTATGCGGCTGAAGTACAGCTCCGTGAGCTCCACCGGCGACACCTGCCCGTCAGCGATGAGCGCGCGCAATTCGAACGCAGGCGCGAACGCTAGATTTTCATCTATGTTAGGCATGATGGGGCCTCCCAGATTTTCTTGTTGAAGCCGGTCATCCTAGTAGCGTTGGGCGAGAAGAACAGCGTTGCCATCAGGATTCTCCCAGCGTCGCGCTGCTCCCTGCAATCATAACAGACGAATCTGTCTATGACACAAAATCCTCAATCCTAAAGAGTTTGATACGCAATTCTGCTTCCGTTCATGGTATCATCGGCGCTGAAACCAATACTGACGGGAGAGGAGTAGAGGCATGAAGATTACAAACATCGAGACCTTTATAGTGGATGCGGGCTGGCGTCCCTGGATGTTCGTGAAGGTGGAGACGGACGAGGGCATTACCGGCTGGGGCGAGTGCAGCGACGGACGCTCACCGCACGGCATCGAGGGCACGATACGCGACATGAAGCCGCTGCTAATAGGGCAAGACCCACGCGCCTTCGAGATGCGCTTTCAGGATATGTACCGCATCACGCGGCAGAGTCCGGGCGGCATCGCGGCGAAGGCAATCGCGGGGCTGGACTGCGCGTTCATAGACATCAAGGCGAAGGCGCTGGGCATATCGGTTGTGGAGCTGTTCGGAGGACCTACGCGCGAAAAGGTGCGCGTCTATTGGTCGCACTGCGGCAGCTCGCGCGTGCGCCACCACGACATCCTAGGCACGCCGCCGATAGACTCGTGGGACGCGATAACCAACCTTGGGCATGAGGTGAAGGAGCGCGGCTTTACCGCGCTGAAGACGAACATCATCATGCCGGGGCAGAACGCCACTTTCGGCGGCGGCTTCAGCGGCGGCGTTGGCTCGACCGACCAGTACGCCCCCAAGTGGCTCGTGCCGCATGTCGAGCGGCTCATCGGCACATTCCGCGACGCCGTCGGCGACGACATAGACATCAACCTCGACCTGAACTTCCACTTCAAGACCGAGGGCGCGCTCCGTATCGCCAAGGTGCTGGAGCAGTTCGATATGCTCTGGCTGGAAATCGATATGTACGAGCCGAAGAGCCTGCGCCAGATTAAGGACTCCACGACGACGCGCATCTGCACGGGCGAGAACCTGTTCTACATGCGGGACTTCATCCCCTACTTCGAGAACCACTCGGCAGACATGTTCATGATCGATGTGCCGTGGAACGGCTTCAGCCAGTCGAAGAAGGTGGGCGACCTCGCGGAGGTGTATCAGCACAATGTAGCCCCGCACAACTATTACAGCCACCTGTCGAGCTTCGTGAGCGCGAGCCTGTGCGCGACGCTGCCGAATGTGCGAATCATGGAGATCGACATCGACGATATTCCCTGGAAGGATGAGCTGACCACCGCGCAGCCCGAAATCATCGACGGGTATATGACGGTGCCCACGGGTCCCGGCTGGGGCGCGGACATCAACGAAGAAGTCGCGCTGGCGCATCCCTGGGACGAAAACAGCCTCGCGGAAGTGCAGACGGCGGGGTACAAGGTGCCGCGGTAGGGGGCATCTATATGCCTAGGAATACGGGCAGGACTAACTACATGCGAATTCAACCGCGTCGCTGATGAGGTGCTGTAATGGCAATGCTCAAATTCACCACCGTCCTCATACCGGACGAAGAAGGGTATCAGGCGATCGTGCCGCACTACCCTGAGGTTACGACCTGGGGCAAGACGCCCGGCGAGGCTTTTGAAATGGCTAAGGAATGCCTCGAACTGATACTCGAAGAGCACGCCGAAACACACCGGGAGCAAGTGTTGCCGGGAGTTCAAGCCCCTCATATCGTAGTGGGCGCGATAGAAGTCGAAGTCCCCGAAGCGCTACTCAAAGACATCCGTGATATAAAGCCCGGAGCGCCCACCGAGATAGCGCAAGTTGTGGCAAACGCCGACTAAGCCCACGCATCACACATAGCGTCAGTAGGCAATCCCGGTTAACGACGCCCGCGACAGAGCGCCGGCGCGGTAGTGACGGCAGGCGCGCAAGCAAAACCGCAATCAAGGGGATTTCTACATCGGATTTCCCCTTGATTGTGGCTCATCGCAGAACGCTGATTAGGATGTTGACCACCACACCAAAAAATGTAATCGCCAAGCCAAAGCCCAGCGCATACATCGTCCGAGTCAAGCGAACTTCCAAGTCTTTCAAGTCCGCCTTTGTCGCCAAATGTGGGATAGTCCCCTCAATCGTTGCTATACGCTCTTCATTCGTTGCCATAGCACTCACTAAAGTATAGACAGATTAGCGCAGGGCATTCGCGTATGCGCTGCTGCTCGTACTACCTGTACATCGGCGGCGCGCCAAACAGATGCGTGGAGAACGGCAAGCCGTCTCTGCGTGGACGCCGTTGTAAAATCTCCAGCATCGCCAGCGTGTCGTCAAGTCCCCTGTGCGCTCGCTCAACGCTAATCCCCATCTCACGCGCAAGGCTTTGGAGCGCCTTGCTCCCGTATCCCATCTGGTGCCATTGCACCCCGTTCATAGAGCAGTACCACGGTTTGCGGAGCGCTTCGGGGAACAGCCCGGCTACGAATCTACGATCAAACGCTGCATTGTGAGCGAGCATTATGTCAGATGATGCAATCATCTTGCGGATTTTCACTTCGTCTAAGCTTTGTCCCACAAGCTCTGCCTCGGTTATGCCATTCACCCTCATAGCGCTTGGGTTGATGGCAACCTGCGGTTGGCGCATTCCCACATAGCCGTCACGCACCTCGACAATACGCCCGCTGCGTCCGTCGTATGTGAACGAAACGGCTGCAAGCTCAATGATTTCATCTCTGCTTGTAAGTCCCGTAGTTTCAACATCTACCGCAAGTCCCTGCCGAAACATTTGCGTCACTCTTCACCTCTTCCTGCCAGAATTCGCCGATAGCAACCCTTTGTGTCTAGGCGCAACTGTCCCACTGCATCGCCTATCACACAGCGTTCGCTTCCGCAGATACTCTCGCAGAATATCCGCACAATCGCAACTCGCAAATCACCGATAGCGTCAGTGGGCGATCCCGTTGACTACGCTCGACAGCCCAAGTCAAAAGCGTGTCGCAATCGAAGAAATCGTCGGCATGATTGGAACTATCTTTTGAGCCAAAGATATTCTTCCAGAAAGGCTTTTTGGGCCATTGCGTTTCCTATCTCGCTAGTGATAATGCTACTTTCTCACATACCGCACATCCGCAATCCCCTCAAAGTCCACATCCTGCGTCCACAGCGTCGCGTCGTATGCTTGCGCCGTCGCCAAAATGATGCTGTCTGCCATCGGCAGACGCAGTTCAAGAGATAGACGGGCAGCGGCTAACGCCAACTCTCTGTTCAAAGGCACGACCTGCCCACGCGACATCTGTGCCATCCCCTCCAGCGCAATGTCTTCGATGTCATCTCGCAGCAGAATCTTGAAGACTTCGTAGAAGATGATCGCAGGAACGATTAGTTGCGCCGTATCTTGAATTGCATGAGCAAAGGAGGCAGCATTAGGTGCGCCAGTGAGATATTCAATCCATCCTGACGAGTCAACTACATTCACAGTATCCTGTCCGGCTCCCGGATGATGCGCGTGTCCTTGATTTTGCCCTTCATCGAGCCGCGCATCTCTTCTATCGGCCTCACGGGAACAAGGTGGAAAGAACCGTGCAGCTTTATGAAATCCACTTTTTGCCCCGGCGACAGGCCCAGCGCTTTGCGAACCGAAGGCGGGATTGCGACTTCGTAGTTAGAGTTGACATAGGAGGTCGTGTCGTCCATTGCTAAAGCCTTTGCGCTAACGGGTGGTTCGTTGATTTCATGGTAGCAGGCTTGACCGCTGACGCTGCGCGGCGATACGGGCGACGAAACATCGCCGCCCGTCGACAAGTTCAGTGTGAACACGCTCTATCGCGCTACCCCGTATATGCGTACTTCTTCGCCATATCCTCGCGCAGGTCGGTGCCCCAGCCGGGGGCGGTGGGGATTTTCATCATGCCGTTGTTTATCTCGGGAAGCACGGTGAAGAGGTCGTCGCGCCAAGGGGCTTGAACGGGGTCGCTTTCGCTTATCCGCACATTGTTGATAGAGGCGCACAGGTTCATGGTCTGGAAGTTGGACAGGTGGCTGTTGTAGTTGTGCGGGGCGACATTGATGTCGAAGACCTCTGCCATGTTCGCGGCGCGGCGCGCGGGGATGAAGCCTTGCCACTGCACATCGAGCTTCATGAAGTCCATCGAGCGGTTTTGCAGCAGCTCCAGGTAGTTGAGCGGTCCAAGCTTCTGCTCGCCTGAGCAGATGGGCGTGCGGGTGGCGTCCTTGACCATGCGGAGGCTCTCGGCGTCTAGGTTATCTATCTCCATCCACATGAGATAGTAGGGTTCGAGCGCCTGTCCGAGGCGTATCTGCGCCTCCGCCTTGAAGTTGACATTGACATCGAGGCAGATGTTGGCGTCGGGGCCGCCCTCCTCGCGCATGGCGGCTATCTGCTCTACGGCGGCGTTTCGCAACTCACGGCTGAGCACTTGGTCGTGGGGTCCGGCGGTGCCTTGGCTTATCGTGCGGAACGGGTCGCCCGGAATCTGGATATTGGTCTTCACCGTGTCGTAGCCCGCATCGAGCGCCTCGCGCATCAATGCCTTGATGTCGTCGTAGCCGCGAACCGGCTCCCTGCCCAGCGCCTCATAGTTGCTCGACTGGTAGCTTACCAGATGCGACCAGTACACCTTTTGCTCAGAGCGTGTGGGGCCGCCGACCAGTTGATGCACGGGCACGCCCAGCGCCTTGCCCTTGATGTCCCAGAGCGCCAGCTCGATGCCCGCGATAGCCATCCAGGTAGCGCCACCATACGATGAGCGCGTGGAGCGCACCATGTTGGTGTAGTGCTGCTCGACGCTTCGCGGATCCTTGCCGATGATGAGCCGCGACAGGTCTTCGACCAGCCCCTGCATGCCCTTCGCCAAGTCGCCGACGCCAAACTCGGAATATCCTGTTATTCCCTCGTCGGTGCGGACGGCGCAGTAGAGCCAAGGCCTTGCCAGGGATTTTACGACGAATGTGTCAATGCCAGTAACTTTCAATTTTCTCTCCTTGTGCTAGTTGGTTGGTATGTCAGTGTATCATCTAGCCGATGGTTTATGGAGTTCGGGGCGGCAGCGGGGGCATGTGTCCCGTAATAACTGACAGAGGCATTGCGGGCGACCGCCGGTCGCCCCTACGGTTATCACAGAAGGCGTTGCATCGGAATGATGATGAATCGGTCAGCGCGGCAGTAGCGACGATGTGTAATTACAACTTTGACGGCAGTCCGCGCCCGGCGATGAAATGCCTGAGGGCGTCCGCAATCGCTTCGGGGCGCTCCATGTACATGTTGTGGCCGGTGTTTTCGACGGTGAGGCGGTGGAAGTCGGGGATGCCGTCCGGGACTTCGTGCAGTTCGTTTATGCGCGTGCGGTGGCTGCTGCTGCGTATGAACAGGATGGGCAGGGCAAGCGCGGCAAAGATGGGCTTGAGGTCAACATCATCGCCTTCCCTGTCCGCCATATTGAAGGTGTGCGGCGACCACTTCATATCGTACAAGCCATCCTCGCGCTTGTATGCTTCATGCGCCACCACATCGCGCAGCGTCTCGGGATGCCAGCTCGACGCCGCCGGATGGTCGCGCAGGTAGCGGTGGAGCGCGTCGCGGCTTTCCCAAGTGGTGCGCTCGGCATGCTCTCTGCCGGCGACCATGCGGTGGAAGCGCTCATCTACGACCACCATCGGCTCCATCAGCGCGAGCCGCGAGAACATGCCCGGGCGCTGCCGCGCGCAGAGCGTCATCACCACGCCGCCGGTGGAGTGCGCCACGCCTATGGCATCTCGCAAGCCGACGGCGTCGCAGAAGGCGGCGAGGTCAGCGACGCGCTCGGCGAAGCGATAGCCGCGCGGCGTCCAGTCGCTATCCCCATGCCCGCGCGCGTCGAGAGCGATGACGCGGTAGTCCGGAGCAAGCCTGCGCGCTACGGCATCCCAGCTGCGGCTAGTACGCATGTCGCCGTGCAGCAGCAGTATCGGAGCGCCGTCGCCGCCCCAGTCAACATAGCGCAGGGCTATGTCGCGCACGGCAACATCGTGGCTTGTCGGTTCTTTCAATTTATCCTTTCTGAACGACACCATGATTATCGTTGGTGTAACATGGTTTGTGGACTAAGGCGCCAGGGAGGGCATAGTGAATAGGTTTGAACTCTACTATCAATACGCGCTTTCGAAAATTCAGGAGCAAAATGAGCGCAAACACTCGCTTGAAGTGAAAGCGAGAAACTCAATTGGGTTAAGCATAGCGTTGCTGGGTGTGGCCGGTTTGATAGTAAGCAATTTTGCTACAGGCCTCGTAGATAAGAGCGACTTTTCGTGGACTATTATTGGGCTGATACTGATATTCTTCCTATTGTCCATGGCTCTCTCACTCAGAACTTTGTATGTGTACGAATGGCACATCAACCCTGACCCGAATAAACTTCAGCAGAATATCCAAAACCCTAATTACACAACCGAAGGTCTTTTGGAATGGGCAGCGGATGGGATGCTCAGCGCTTACAACACCAACGAATTAACTCTTCAAGATAAAGATGCCAAATTACGGTGGGCAATGGCATCTTTATCGTTGCAGGGTGCATCTCTTGGATTATTGATGCTATTTGTCTGGTTCTAGCGCTGCTTCTCCCATCAAAATAGCAAGTGTTCCAGCTCTATAGCCAAGTTTTTTTTATGATGTAGGGCTTGGCAGGCGGCGGCTTCTTTTGGTCTCCGCTCAGCTTCTGCGCGCCGTTGAACTCATGCTCTGCTTCTGCTGTCGGCTTTGCCTTCGGCTTTTCTGCCGGTTTCACCATCGTCACCCTCCTTGAACTACAAAATGTCCCCGAATTAGATCTAATGTTGGACTGCGGCGGCGCTTCTCCGTATTATAGCAAGCGCCGCAACATGAGAAAGCCTACGATGCTACATCAACCCCAGTTCCTCAAGAATCGGCGGGATGCCTGCCTTTTCTTCGGCTGTGAAGGGGCGCAGTGGGCGCGATACGGTGTCGTCGTCTATGATGCCCATGTGCTTCAGCGCCGACTTCATGCCTGCGAAGCTGGCTGCGTTCGCGCCGCCGCCCTGCGCCAGCCGCGCAATCTTCTGCGAGGCGATGATGGTTGCGTTGCTCTTGCGGACGCCCTCGGCGTCGCCGGCCTCGCCCGCCTCCCAGCCGGCGGAGGCTGCCGCGGGTATTAGGTTGGCGATGCCGGGGATGACGCCCTGCACGCCGACCGCGCTCGCGGTGGTGATGCGGAACGCCGTGCCAAGGAAGCGCAGCAGTGATATGTCGCCCTGTTCGCAGAGTACATTAAGCTCCGCGAGCAGCTCTCCCGCGCCGGAGCTGTCCTTGACTCCAACCACCGCGCCCTCGTTTGCGAGCGCAGCCACGACGCCGGGCGCAACGGCGGTCTTGACCGTCTGCGGGATGTTGTACACCCAGAGCGGCGTCCCGACGCGGGCGCGAATGTGGCGGTAGTGATCTAGGATTTCGTCCTGCGCGCTGGGGTAGTAGTACGGCGGCGTCACGGCGATGCCGTCCATGCCCATCTCCTGCACTTCAAGCGCCATATTGATGGAGTGTTGCGTGCTTGCGCCCGACACATTGCCGATAATGGGCGCTCGCCCGTTCACCTCGTCCACGACGGCGTCCATGCTCACAAGGCGCTCCTTGTCCGACAAGTTGGCGAACTCCCCCGTCGTGCCGGACACCCAGATGCCATGCACTCCGTTGTCTATCAGATAATTCACCAGCCGCCGCAGCGAGGGCACATCGACGCTCTCGTCCGACTTCAGCGGCGTGAGGATGGGAACTATCACGCCTTTGATTTCCTTGTCTGCCATTTCAAACTCCTCTAAATGTTAGGTGTAATCGACCGCTTTACAATGCGTATGGAGGCATAATTTCATCTTCCGGCGCCTTCTCCAACTGCTGCGTAACGGGGTTGACCTTCATACGCAGGTTTTCCAGCGCTTCGTATCCAATCAATGGCAGCGGGGTGATTACCACCGTTGCCGGCGCTCGGTCATCGCCTATTCGCACCGATCCCGCGTAAGTTTCATTCTCCGTTATGCCCAGAGCGGTCATCAGTCTGTGAACGCCGCCCGGAATCTTCGGCAAGCCCAGCGCCTCGATGTCTTCAAGCGGCAAGCCCACAAAAGTGGATCCCGTATCCACCAGAAATTCAAAGCGCCTGGTTCCGTTTTCACCCGTTACAGACGCTTCGACCATAGTTCGCCCCATTGAAAACCCCTCCATGCTCCGGATTCCCGCGAAAGCGGGAATGACATTTGCACTTATGAGACGGCTTAAATATAACACCTGCTGAGCAAGCAGAACGGGCCGACGCACCGGATTTCGGTGTCATCGGCCCGTCCATTGTTGCATAGGCTTGTTGACGGCAGGGCTGCCTAAGCGCCGCCTCCGATGGCGGGCAGGAAGTGCACCTCGCTGTCTTCGCCCACCTTCTCCAGCATCCCCATAGGCGTAACCTCGCCATCGACGGCGACGGATATGTTGGGCTTGACGCGGTTGTCTTCCACGAGCCGCGCCTTCATGCCCGGATACTCGCTATCGAGGTTGTTGATAACCTGGCGCACGGTAGCGCCAGACACCTGCACCCGCGTCTTTCCGCCGGTCAGGTTTTGCATCAGAGAGGGTACGAATACAGTTGCCATCGGGTTAGCTCTGCTTCCAGGACTCTTCCATAATCGCTACGGGACTCATCGGCAGGCGTTCCATGCGAATGCCGGTGGCGTTCTGTATCGCGTTGGCGATTGCCGGTGTCGGCGGCACGATGTTCGCCTCGCCCACGCCGCGCACGCCAAAGGGATGGTCGCTCGCCACTTCGACGATTACGGTGTCTATCATCGGCAGGTCTAGGCTGGTGGGCATGCGATAGTCCAACAGCGTCGAGTTCGCCATAGCGCCGTCGTCGGTCATGTAATACTCTTCGTTCAGCGCCCAGCCAATGCCCTGCACGCTGCCCCCTTGCATCTGTCCCTCAACATAGCTGGGGTGAATTGCCTTGCCCGCGTCCTGCACGACGGTGAAGCGCGTGACATCGGTCTTGCCGGTCTGCGGGTCAACCTCGACATCCACGATATTGCCAGCGAACGAGCCGCCGCCCGCTCCCATGCCGCCATACGCGCGGCTTGCCGCGCCAACGACGGGGCCGCCGGTGCTGCCAAGCTGCCCCGCGAGGTCGGCAAAGCTCATGTTGAGCTCAGGGTCCGAGCTTGACTGGAACACGCCGTCCTTCAGCTCGATGTCGTCGGCATCCACATCCCAGATAGTCGCGGCGCGCGCGATCATCTTCTGCTTGACATCCAGCGCGGCTTCATAAGCCGCCCAGCCGGTAGCGTAGGTGGTGCGACTGCCGCCCGTTACGGCGGTGTAGCCGATGGAGTCGGTATCGACGACCGACGGGCGCACGCTCTCAGCGGGAATGCCCAGCACTTCGGCAGCCTGCATGGAGATGGACGCGCGGCTGCCTCCGATGTCGGTAGAGCCTTCGATTAGCGTGATGGTGCCGTCTGCGTTCACCGCGATATTGACGGCGGAGTCGAAGCCGATGTTGAACCAGTAGCCAATCGCCACGCCGCGCCCTTGGTTCTCACCCAGAGGGGCGTTGTAGTGGGGGTGGTTCTTCATCGCTTCCAGCACTTCTACGCAGCCGATGCGCGGAAAGACCATACCATCGGGGCGGCGAGTGCCTTCGATTGCCGCGTTCTTCAGGCGCAAGTCTATCGCGTCCATGCCAAGCTGCTGCGCCAGCTCATCTACGACCTGCTCGGCGGCGAATGCGGCGTTGGGCGCGCCGGGGGCGCGGTATGCCGCAGTCTTGGGCTTGTTCACGACCACATCGTAGCCGTCAATCACGGCGTTCTCCACATCGTAGGCGGCGAACACGCACATCGCGCCCGCGCCCACCGGCGAACCGGCGAATGCGCCCGCTTCATAGGCGAGATACGCCTGCATCGCCGTTATCGTGCCGTCGTTCTTCGCGCCAATCTTAATCTTCATGTTGGAGCCGCAGGTGGGGCCTGACGCCTCGAACACATCCGCGCGGCTCATGACTATCTTGACCGCCCTGCCGCTCTTCTTGGAGAGCATCGCGGCGACCGGCTCGAGGTACACGGGGATTTTGCCGCCAAAGCCACCGCCAATCTCCATCGGCGTGACCCGCACCTGCGACACGGGCAGATGAAGCACCTCTGATGTGGCGTCGCGCGCTGTGAACGCGCCCTGCGTGCTGCACCAGACATGCAGCCTGCCGTCGGTGTTCCAGATCGCGGTTGCCGCGTGAGGCTCGATATAACCTTGGTGAACGGTTACGGTGTCGAACTCGCGCTCGACGATGACATCCGCGTCGGCGAAGCCCTTCTCTATGTCGCCCTTGACATGCTGGAAGTGCTGCGCGACATTGCTCGGCTTGTCGTCTATCGTCTCGCCGAGCTCGTCCGTTCTCAGGCTCCCGTGGAGGATAGCGGCACCTTCTGCCATGCCCTGCGGAGCGGTCATAATCGGGGGAAGCACTTCATACTCCACCTCGATGAGCTTGACCGCTTCTTCGGCGACATGGGCATTGGTCGCAGCGACTGCCGCAACCGCGTGTCCCTTGTACAGCGCCTTGTGCCGAGCGAGAATGTTCGCTTGCAGATCGTGAAGGGTCGTTACCTCTTCGCCCAGATCCAGCGCGGCGTTTTTGACTTGCGGGAAGTCGTCGAAAGTAACCGCCGCAAGCACGCCGGGCAGCGCCTCTGCCTTGCTGGTGTCGATGTTCTTGATGTTCGCGTGGGCGTGGGGGCTTCTCAGTATCTTGCCGTGAAGCAGCCCTGCCGTGTCGAAGTCCGCGCCGTAGAGCGCGCGTCCCGTTACCTTGTCAGCGCCGTCGTGGCGGACGGGTCGCGTGCCGACCACATTGTAGTCAACACTCGACAGAATCAGATTTCGTTCGTATTCGGTTGTCGTCATGCGCTCACCCCCTGCATTCGGGCTGCCGCGTCCTGCACTGCGCGAATAATCTTGTCGTAGCCCGTGCAGCGGCAGAGGTTGTTCGCCAGCCAGAAGCGGATTTCGTATTCGGTTGGGTCAGGGTTGTGATCCAGCAGCGCCTTCGTAGCGACTATGAAGCCGGGCGTGCATATTCCGCACTGCAAGGCGGCGTTCTCAAGAAACGCCTGCTGTACGGGGTGAAGTTCGCTGCCCACGGCAATACCCTCGATTGTCGTAATCTCTTTGCCCTCGGCCTCTACGCCAAGCACTAGGCAGGCGGTAACGATTCTGCCGTCCATCTCCACCGTGCATGCGCCGCAGTTGCCGTCGTTGCAGCCTTCCTTAGTGCCCGTCAGTCCTATGACATCACGCAGGCACTCGAGCAGGCTCTGGCGCGGCTCCGTCAGGAAGTCCACGCTTTCGCCGTTGATTCTGGTCTGTACATACGTCTTTTTGGGCATTAAGCATTCTCCTTGGCTCGGTCAATTGCGATTTGGAGCGAGCGCCTTGTGAGCACATCGCACAAGTGCTTTCTGTATTCGATAGTGCCGCGCATATCGGTAATGGGCATTGCCGCGTCCTTGGCAATCTGCCCCGCCTCCGCGAGCGTGTCTTCGTTGGCGGGCTTGCCCGCTATGGCGTCGTTGATTGCCGTAACGAACAGCGGCACAGGCGCGACCGCAGCCAGAGCCACGCGCGCGGACTTGATGTTGCCATTGTCCAGCACGACCGACGTGCCCGCGCCCGCTACGGCGATGTCCATCTCGTTGCGCGGAATGAAGCGCATGTAGTTCGCCCCGAAGCCGCCGGTTGGCGCGGGGAAGCTGATGGAGACGAGCATCTCGCCGCGCTCCAGCGCATTGCTGCCGGGCCCGGTGCAAAAGTCCTCCACCGCTATCTGCCTGTTGCCGTTGGGTCCGGCGACATTCGCAACCGCGCTGTGCGCTATCATCGCGGGGATGGAGTCGGCGCTGGGCGTGGCGTTGCAAAGATTCCCGCCAAACGATGCCCTGCCCTGAATCTGCGTGCCGCCGATGAGCGACGCGGAGTCTATCAGCCCGGGGTACGCGCGAGATATTTCCGCATTGCCGTATAGCCTGTAACAAGGGACGGCAGCGCCCAATGTCAGACCATCTTCGGAGTTGTATGTAAGCTCGTTCAGCTCAGGGATGTTCTTCCCGTCGACGACGAGGTTCACATCGTCAAACCTTCCGCCCCTTAGCTGCACCAGTAGGTCAGTTCCTCCCGCCAAAACGCGCGCCTTGCCGTCCGCGTCATTCAGCAGGTCAACCGCTTCTTCAACCGAGTTGGGACTTTTGAAATCAATCCAATGCAATAGCCCACCTCCTTTCTCGTGTTTTCTCTCTCTTTTAGTATCAAGTCCGGTATTGTCGCGCTTCTCCCAAAGCGCGCTCCGACAAGCGGCAATAGTATATCAGGGTTTCTTTTGTTGAACAACAATCAAGGTTCAGTTTTGCTGGTCGGGCGCTGTCCCGCTCACGCCCTCCGCTTCCAGCGCGGCGATGGCGGCGGCGTCCATGCCCAGCAGCTCGCCGAACACGCGCTCATTGTGCTCACCCAGCCGCGGCGCGTGCCAGCGCACTTCGCCGGGCGTCGCCGACATCTTCCAGGCGACGCCCGGCATGAAGTACGGCCCACAAGAAGGATGGTCAACCAACTCCAGCAGCCCGCGCTCCTGATAGTGCGCGTCGTTGAATATCGCCTCGCCCGTCATAACCGGCGCGGCAGCCACGCCCACATCCTGAAGCAGTCGCATCACATCGGCGGCGCTCTTGTCCCGCGTCCAGTCGGCTATGAGCGCGTCGAGCGCATCATGGTTCTTGCGGCGGGATAGTATGTCGCGGTACGCCGAATCGTCGGCTAACTGAGGCATACCCATCGCGTCGCAAAGGCGCTGCCACTCCGCATCGTGGGCAACCGCTATCGTAACCCACTCGTCCTCGCCGCGACATGGATACGCCCCATGAGGCGCGTATGTCGGATGGCGGTTGCCGCGATTTTCGGCGCGCCGTCCGTTCATCTGAAATCCGAGCAGGCGCTCGCCGATGGTCATTATGGACGACTCCAGCTGCGACACATCTATGAAGACGCCCTTACCCGTGCGGCGGCGCTTCCACAGCGCCGACAGTACCGCGCCCGCGGCATGCGCCCCGCTGATGGGATCGCCGAAGTTCACGCCCGACTTCACCGGCGCATCCTCGCCGCGATAGCCGTTCATGGACGCGATGCCGCCAAGCTGCTCCTGCCCGATGCCGTACTGAATGAAGTCCTTCCACGGGCCGGAACTGCCGAAGGCGGGCATGGAGACCATGATAATGTCGGGGCGTATCGCCCGCAGCCTGTCGTATCCGAGATCGCGCCGCTCCATCAGGCCGGCGCGGAAGTTTTCGATGACCACATCGCTGATACCGACCAGTTCCTCGATGAGCGCCCTGCCTTTAGGATGGCGCATCTCGGCGGTGATGCCCAGCTTGCTCATGTGCAGTGTGTTGAACCATCCGCTGCGGTTCCAAGGGTCATCGCCGCGCTCGCCGTCGGGCAGGTTGCCGGAGCCTACAATCATGCGGTGAGGGTCCCATGCGCGCGCCGACTCGACCTTGATGACCTCCGCGCCCATGTCTGCGAGCAGCTTGGTCGCATGCGGCCCCGCCCAGATGCGCGAGAAGTCGAGGATACGCACTCCGTCGAGCGCGCCCGCCCTGAATTGTGAAGCGTTCATACAGGTTCTATCCCTTTCAAGCCGTGTATCCCCATGTTAGCCTACTTGATGATATTCTCAATACTACCCTAGAACGGTATTCTCAACATGCGCTGATTATCAAATCGTCATTCCTGCGAAAGCAGGAATCCACGCGGTTGATACGCCGCCCAGATTGCAATATCAGTACATATTGAGAATATCTAGAACCGCCCAAGCGCTCGCAAATAAAGGAGAGTTGCCGTTGCTGACCATCGCCAAGAAGTTCGCCGCCGATATGATCGCGCATTCGCAGCAGGAAGACCCCAACGAGTGCTGCGGCATTCTCGCGGGCAAGGACGACACGGTGGCAAAGCTGTATCGCATCACGAACACCGTCGCAAGCCCGGTGCGCTACCTGATGGACCCGCAAGAGCAGCTCCAAGCGATGCTGGACGCGGACAACAACGGCTGGGATGTGATGGCATTCTACCACTCGCACACGCACAGCCCGGCGTATCCGTCGCCGACCGATGTGCGGATGGCGCAGCAGAGCGGATGGCTAGGCGATGATGTCTATTACATCCTTGTGTCGCTCCAAGACAAGGCGAACCCTCACATCCGCGCTTTTCGCATCATGGAAAACGGCGAGATAGTAGAGCAAGCCTTCTCCGACGACGAATAGCCCTCGCGCTGCCCCCGTCGCATGCTAACCTTTCCCGCTTTTCTGCGTTTCATATTGCAGGCAGCCCAGAGCGGCAGCAATGACGGACGCAGGCAAGCAAGAGAAGGGAGTATCTATGAGAATAAAGCTGATTGGCGCATTTGTGGTCGTGGCGATTTTAGCCATCGCGGGCGTGGTGGCGATGAGGGTCGGCACGACTGAGGCAAGAGTTACTTCAGACACGGAGCAGCGCGGCGCGCTTTACAGCGACGGGGTGAGCGCGCAGCAGCGAGAAGCCGGCGGCAAGCCGTACATCGGCATAGCTATGACCTCAGTTCCCGACGACGCAGACGGCGCGCTGATAGTGCGCGTCGTGGCGGGCAGCGCAGCCGAGGGCAATCTGCAAGTGGACGACATCATCACCGCGCTCGACGGCGACGCCGTCGACAGCCCGCGCGATGTGGTGGACATCGTGCGCGATCATTCGCCGGGCGATGTCATCGTGTTCACCGTCTCGCGCGATGGCGCAAGCACGAACATCAGCATCACAGTCGGCGAGCGTGAAGCATACGGACACGACTATGACCGCGGGGGCAAGCGCCCAGGCTATGGGTTCGGCTTCTTCGGCGACGCCTCCGAACGGCTCATCCTCTCGGATACACGCTACATGACCGACGACGGAGTTAAGATAGTTCGCAAGGCTATCGGCACGGCGCAGAACATCAACGCCGGCGCGGGCGCGTTCGACCTGCTGCTGCGCGACGGCTCTGAGACACTGTCGTTCACGATAAGCGACGATACCAAAATCATCGCCGACGCAAGCGCGGGCGTCGCGGGCATCGCCGACCTGAACTCCGCCGATACCACGATGGTCGTAGAGGTAACGAACCCCGACGGTACGCGCCATGTGGAGTTCATAGCGCAGGGTGATTTCTCCATGATGATGCACGGCTTCTCAGAGAGGCAAGGTTCGGACGGCTTCTCGCCTCGCCGCTTCTTCCCAAAGAGCTGGTTCGGCGGGCGCGACTAAATGGGACAGGGCTTACGCACTTGAATATGAACTCTTACCCGAGATTGACCCGTTTCAAGTACGAAATCGCGCTCAACTGCGTAAGTCCTAACCGTCATTCCTGCGAAAGCAGGAATCCAGAGCTTTGAGATAGCCTAAAATATGCGAAAGTGCCTACATTTCGATGTTCTGGCTTCCCGTTTTCACGGGAATGACGCAAATGTCCACACAACTTAGTCCCTTCCCCCCTTGATGGGAGGAGGTTCCATGTCGGACGCCTGCCGCCGATTATTTGACAGTCCCTTCCCCCTTCGGGGGAAGGTTAGGATGGGGGCGAAAATGCTCACCCCTCGACGGCTAAACCGTACCAATGCAATTTTCTCGGCTCATGCAATCTTCTTGGCGAAAATAATTCCTTGACATCGCCTTGGCGCACCGCTAATCTGGTTTGTGAGAACATTTACAATCGGTTTCAAAGGCTACGACGGAGACGAGTACGAGGCAACATCCGGCACAGCGAGTCTGAGGCGGCAAGCGCCGGGTTCACACCCCGCAAGCCGCACGGTGAGAGCAGACGCACAGGATAGCCTCCGAAAATCCCTCCCGAGCCGCGCACCGAAAACCTTTGCCCATATCGCGCTACACCCTAATTCAAGCGGGTTGGCGCAGCCGAGGGCAAGCGAGTAGGCCGCGACGGGTTCGCCCGACGTTAGCAGGGCGGGGGTATGAACACGTACCCCAATGAGCGCATTGGGCATGGCATCTCGCCGTGCCGGTGAAGCAGGGTGGTATCGCGGACCTTCAATTCTTTCGCAAGAACTGAACGCCCGTCCCTACATCGATGAGGGGCGGGCGTTTTTCGTTGTACCGGAACTAACGGGATGAACACGACAAACAGGGCAGGAGCGTTATCTGAAATGTCAAATGTGATGCTATACGACACGACGCTAAGGGACGGAACGCAGGGCGAGGGCATATCGCTGTCCGTCGAGGACAAGCTCGCCATCTGCGGCAGGCTGGACGCGCTCGGCGTACACTACATCGAGGGCGGCTGGCCCGGCTCCAACCCGCGCGACGCCGAGTTCTTCGAGCGCGCCAAGTCGCTGCGCCTGTCCAACGCCACGCTGACGGCGTTCGGCAGCACACGCCGCGCCAATATCAGCGCGGACGCGGACGCTAACATCGCCGCGCTGCTGGAAGCGGAAACGGCGGTCGTAACGCTCGTGGGCAAGAGCTGGGATCTGCATGTGAAGCGCGTCCTGGAAACCTCGCTTGAAGAGAACCTTGCGATGATTTCGGACTCGGTGGCGTATCTAGTAGAGCGTGGCAGGCGCGTATTCTTCGACGCCGAGCACTTCTTTGACGGCTACAAGGCAAACGCCGAATACGCGATTCAGGCGGTGCGCGCCGCCTCGCTCGCGGGCGCGGAGTGCGTAGTGCTATGCGACACCAACGGGGGCGCGCTGCCCGACGAGATTGCCAGCATCGTGCGTCAAGTGCGCGAGCAGACGGACGCGGCGCTCGGCATACACACGCACAACGACGCGGATATGGCAGTCGCGGGCGCAATCGCGGCAGTGCGCGCGGGCGTGACACAGGTGCAAGGCACGATGAACGGCTACGGCGAGCGCTGCGGCAACGCCAATCTGGTGTCGCTCATCGCCAACTTCAAGCTGAAGCTGGGGATAGATTGCGTATCGGACGCGCAGCTGGCATCGCTCACGGAGGTCAGCCGATATGTAGCGGAGGTCGCCAACATGCCGCCCGTCTCGTCGCAGCCGTATGTGGGCGGCAGCGCATTCGCGCACAAGGGCGGGCTGCACGCCGCCGCCGTATCCAAGGTGGAACACAGCTACCAGCACATACAGCCGCAGAGCATCGGCAACGACAAGCGCGTGCTGGTGTCCGATCTGTCGGGGCGCGGCAACATCCTGTGGAAGGCGCGCGAGATATGCCCCGACGCCGAGTTGACACAGGCGCAGGCGCGCCGGCTGCTGGAGCAGATAAAGGTACACGAGAGCAAGGGCTTCCAGTACGAGGGCGCGGAGGCGTCATTCGGGCTGATGGTGCGCCGGATGCAGCCCGGCTACGCGCCGCCCTTCGCGCTGGTGGATTTCGTCTCCATGGTCGAGAAGCGAAGTAGCAGCGCGGCCGCCGACGATATATGCTCGCAGGTGATGCTGAAGGTGCGCGTGGGCGATGAGGTGATGCACACCGCGGCAGAGGGCAACGGGCCGGTGAACGCGCTAGACCACGCCCTACGCAAAGCGCTCGAACAGTTCTACCCCGACCTTTGCAGCGTGCGCCTGCTGGACTACAAGGTGCGCGTAGTAGATCAGAGCAGCGGCACAGGCTCGGTCGTGCGCGTGCTAATCGAATCCACCGACGGCAAAAGCACATGGAGCACGGTCGGCTCATCCGAGAACATCATAGAAGCGAGCTGGCTCGCGCTGTCCGACAGCCTCGAACACTGGCTCACGCGCCAAGCGTCCGCTTCACCCGTGCCGGTTGCCAGTGTTCTCAATACGCGCTGACTATCACAGGACTTACGCACTTGAATATGAACTCCTACCCGAGATTGACCCGTTTCAAGTACGAAATCACGCTCAACTGCGTAAGTCCTATTCCCAATTGGAGAAAGTCCCTTCCCATTTGACGGGGGAAAGTTGCCTGCTGTCAAGCGCAATCCGACGGCGTGATTGTCCCTTCCCCCTCTGGGGGAAGGTTAGGATGGGGGCGAAAACGCCCGCCCATCGACTTGAGAATACCCGGTTGCTCGACGATAGAGTTGCGTGCCGCTAGTCGCCCGCCGCCGCTTCATGGGCAGGTTCGCGACGATAAGATGTCGGCTGCCTATCCGGGAAGAAGGCGCTCAGGACTTGCTGCACGATGCCCTCGGCGTCCAGTTGCAGCCCGCTGCGCTGGTTGGCCGCTGTGCCGTGCTCGATGAATGAGTCCGGCATGCCGATGCGGTGAACCGATACATCGTCCAGCCCCGCCTCTGCGAGCGCCTCAATCGCCGCAGAGCCGAACCCACCGGCAAGCACATTTTCCTCCACGGTAACGATGCGGCGGGCGCGGCGGGCGGCGTCCAAAAGCAACTCGACATCGAGCGGCTTCACGAATATCGGGTTCACCACGCCGCATGAGATGCTATAGTCGGCAAGCCTTTCCGCCGCCTCCACTGCTGCGCTGGCAGACTTGCCCAGCCCGAAGATTACGACATCGCTGCCTTCGCGCGCCACGCTGCCCTTGCCAATCGGCAGTTCCCTGAGTTCGCCGTCGAGCGGCGCGCCGGTGGCAGCGCCCCTGGCGATGCGGATAGCGAAGGGTCCCTGATGCTTGTACGCGGTATAGACGAGATGCTGCAAGTCGTTTTCGTCCATCGGCGCGGCTACGACCGCGTTGGGAAGACAGCGCAGATACGATATGTCGAACGCGCCGTGATGCGTCTTGCCGTCCTCGCCAACAATGCCCGCGCGATCGGCTATTATCGTCACCGGCAGGTTCTGCAAGCAGACATCATGCACCACCTGATCGAACGCGCGCTGCAAGAAGGTGGAGTAGATGGAGACGAAGGGGTTGAGTCCGGTGGATGCCATACCCGCCGCCATGCTGACCGCATGCTGCTCGGCGATGCCGACATCGAACACCCTGTCCGGGAACTCGCGCCGCACCTCTGCCAGCCCCGTGCCTTCCAGCATCGCCGCGGAGATGCCGACGACGGATTCGTCCTCCCGCATCAGGCACGCGACCGTCCGCGCAAACACCTTGGAGTAGGTGGGCGCTCCCGAAGCGTCCCCTAGCGGAGAACTTGGCTGGTGAAACTTCACCGGGTCGTCCTCGGCCGGTTCGTAGCCATGCCCCTTGTGCGTAACGACATGCACCAGCGGCACAATGCCGGTGGCTTTTCTTGCCTGCTCAAGCGTAACTTCCAGCTGCTCGAAGTCATGCCCATCCACGGGGCCCAGGTAGCGGAAGCCTATCTCGTTCCAGAACATCGTGGGCAGGATGAAGCTTTCAATCCCGGCATTGAGACTCTTTACCAGCTGGTAAATCAGCTCGCCCGTGGGCGCCTTCTTGGAAAGGGCGGTCATGCGCCGCACCATCGCCTGATACTGCGGATGGGTTATCAGACGCTTGCGCCAATTAGTGAGAAAGCCGATGTTCTCGGAGATGGACATCCCGTTGTCGTTGAGGACGACGATGAGCTTCTCAGGGTTGAGGTGCACGATATTGTTCAGCGCCTCGAAGCTTGAGCCGGATGTCAGCGCCCCGTCCCCGACCACCGCGACAGTCCAAGAGTCCATCTTGCGGTTCTCCGCGCCCTGCGCTATGCCCAGAGCGATGGAAAGCCCTGTGCCCGCGTGTCCCGCGCAGAGTGTATCGTGGCGGCTCTCGCTCGGCTCGCCGAACCCGGACAAGCCCCCCTCCAAGCGGATGCTCTTGAACTCATCGCGCCGCCCCGTCACCAGCTTGTGCGTGTAGAGCTGGTTGGTCGTGTCCCAGACAATGCTGTCCTTGGGGCTGTCAAAGACGCGATGCAGCGCAAGCGTAAGCTCCACGACGCCCAGATTTGAAGCCAGATGACCGCCGCGCTCGGTTATCACGGAGATGACGGTATCGCGCGCCTCTCGCGCAACTTGGACAATCTCATCGTGGTTCAGCGCCTTGAGGTCGCTCGGTTCGTCGATTCTGTCCAAGAGACGGGTGGACATAGGGGACTTTTCCTCGTGAAGCGTCGGATGCAACGCAAAATTATCTTGGTTGAGAACGCCTGACAGACTAATACATGTGTCCCTGCACCGAAGCCGCCACCGACACTTCGATGTCGTTAATCGCCCTGGATATAGCCTGGCCTATGAGATCGAGCCTGCGTACCTGCGCGATGCGCTCGGACGCCCTTTCAAGCTCCCGCCGCGTCAGCATCTCCTTGAAGATGCCGCATGCGTCTGCCAAGCAGATAATCATCACATCGCGCGGATCGGGTATCTCATCGCTGAACAGCACGCCCATGATGCGGAGTTTCACCTCGCGCTCTGCCTTGCCGTCGACGATAGGGTAGCGCCTTGAGCGGAACACCCACATGAAGCGGTCTTCCTGGCGTTCCAAAATGCCGTGCGCGACCAGCCGAGAGAGCGCCTCCTCGCGGATTGTGTAGGCGCGCTCCGCCGTGTGTTCCACCCAGTAACGGGTGTTGTTCGGCTCGCCCGCCTGTATCTCCGCAAGCGTGGGATCAAGCAGGCTGTCGCCGACGGGCGTGGCATCGAGCAGCATCAAGTTCTCCAGATCGGTATCGATGCGATACTCCATCGCCAGGTCCATCAGAACGCCGCCGGCGACGGCATAGTCCAGCGACCAGCTAGGCACATGCACGAAGCGCCCGTCATCGTCGCGGAGCAGAAGCAGGATGATTTCCTCAACGAATCTCAGCATGATGTTTATCCTCTCTCAGTAACGCGCTCATTCCAGCGCCTCCACCGCGCCAACGCTTAGCCGTCGCAACGCTGAAAATATGGATAGGACTTACACAGTTAAGCGCGATTTCGTACTTGAAACGGGTCTAATCTCATGTAGGAGTTCATATTCAAGTGCGTAAGTCCTGTATGGAATTATCATAGTCTATACTGCCAGCGCACCGCAAGCCGACAATAGAAAATTGCAGGGCAATTGCATCTAAATCGTCATTATGCTCTGTTGGACCCGAACACCTTCCTCTTGTCATTCCGAACAGCGTGAGGAATCTAAAATCTCTGCCACCAATACGCCCGATATAGCAAGCATTTTAGACCCCTCACTCCGTTCGGGGTGACAGTTGAAAATCCCTGGTCAAATCAACGAACCCATAATGCATGAACATTGATGAACAAGTCTGATTTAGTGGAATCAAACACCAATTTTCAGTAGGATTTGCCCTTGAAATTTAGATGCGATTGCCCTGCACTTGACCACCACCCAATTCTTAATTTCTAATTCTTAATTCTTAATTGGAGAAAGTCCCCTTCCCCCTTTGGGGGAAGGTTAGGATGGGGGTGAAAACGCCTGCCCATCGACGGCTAAACTATGCTAATGCAATTTTCTCGCCATAGCCATTAGGATGGACAAGCCCCCTATCGCTCCCGCTCTGCCCACATCTCCGCGCGGCGCATGAAGACCGACGGCTCCTCCAGCCATTCGGCGTAACCGATGCGCCGTTCATCGGTCAGCCAGTCAATTCTTTCATCGATGCAGGAAAGCAGCTCGGCATCATCCACGTCAAGCGTAAAGCCGCCGACTTCAAACTCCTCGTCCAGCGCCGTAACCGCAAACGCGCCGTCGGATATGCCGGATGCGTCGCGGTTGCCGATTTCTCCCCTGGCGATTGCGTCTATGCTGCCATCGCGCAGCGCGCCGATTAGTTCCACCTCGCCGAGTTCCTCGCCAAGATATACGACCTGCGGCATGGCGTCCGACGGCGGGGAGATATGCTGTCTGTCGGCAAGCGCCGGGGATTCGTGCGCGGCGGTGATCGTGTAGTCGGCGCTGCCATCGGCGGTGACCATGCCCTGGGGCGTATCGATGCGCGCACCCTCGACAAGCGCGCCCTCGGCATCGACCAACCCTGTCAGTTGCAGCAGGCGGAACTCGCCGGTAGTGCCTGCCAGAACGCCGACGCGCACAACGTCGGTCAGAGCGTCATGGCTGGCGAGGCGTCCTGCGTCCTCCGCGCGCACCAGCAGCGATTGGCGGAACTTGATATGCCCCGAAGTGAAAGAAACCGCCTTGCTGCCCGAAGCGTCCATCGTCCGCGAATCCAAGATGGTGATGCCGCCGCCCACGACGTCGTAGTCGGAGGCCGACTTCAGCCATATATCATCCCATTCCGCAATGGGGTGGCGAGCAAAGCGCAGCCCCGTGTCCTCCATAGCCTCAAGCGCGGTCACGATGTCCGACTCATAGCCGCGGTGAGTGCCGAAGCCGGGCGCTGATGCGTCTTCGACCTCGCTGTGACTGACGGGTGAGAAGAAGGCGTAGAAGCCGAAATCAAGGGTGCGTTCGTCTTGCATGCAAGCCTCCGACGAGCCGGATTGAGGTGAACAGGCGACAACGAAGAACAGCGCCGCTCCAAGCAGAGCCAGGACGCCAATGACAGGCGACAAAGACACACTTGCCGGACGACCATTCTTCGTGAACATACTTGGCATTATAACCTCCGAATACGACTATATCATCGGGAACGAGCAAGGCGCATTACAGACTACTACGAAATGGCATGTTTTGCCGCCGATAGCCCCGACAAGACGCAGGAAGCGCGGGGAAACGGGCGTCAAAAGCTCGGCTTCACGGGATAGGGTGTCAACTGGAGTTCGTGCGTCCAGCAGGACTTGTCCTGAGTGTGCAGATAGTAGAAAGCCTCGGCAATCTTGACGGGGTTGATGAGCAGCTCGGGGTTCTGCTGCGAGCGCGGCATTGCCCGCGTGCCCGGAGAGTCGATTGTGCCGTCGATGACCACATTGGCGACATGCACGCCGTACTCAGAATACTCCTCGGTCAACGCCTGCGCCAGCGTCCGCATCAGCACTCTGGGATAGTATAGAGACTGCCCGGTGTAACGCTTCCTGCCCCTCAGCGACGACGAGTTGTTGGAAATCAGGAACGTGCCCTCGCCGCGCTCCCGCATGGCGGGCAGCGTCTCTTTGGCGACGAGGAAGGGGCCGCTGCTGGATATATGCTGCGCGGTCTCGAACATCTCGAAGGGAATGTGTTCCAGCAGTTCTTTTTCAGGCGGCAGGTCGCGCCCTTCAAGGTAGCCCGCGTTATACACCAGCACATCCGGGTCGCCCGCCTCGTCCCTTATCTGCGCGAAGGCGTTGGATATGGAGTCGCGGGATGCGAGGTCAAGCTCGACTATGATGCTTTCGCCGCCCTGTTCGCCGATGGCCTCCTGCAATGCGGCGGCGTTGGATGCGTTGCGCGTGGTCAGCACAGTCAGAAAGCCCTCTTGCGCGAACTTCTGGGCGATAGCGCCGCCCACGCCCCAGCGAATGCCGACCGGCAGGTCGCTGTCGTCAAGGTTCGCGCCATGAATTAGGCGGGTATTGCGTCCGTCCGACTGCCACTTGGATGTCGCGCCAATCACGACGGCGACAGGCTTATGCGTGGTGTTCATGCGGGGTTCCTTTCGGTGGGGGGTGGTTGGGCTGCCGTTATCGATGGTTGAACATTATGAGGTCGAAAGGCTTGTTTCACCCATGTGCAACCGAAATTGTCGGGGCTTGCGCCATCAAAACAACAATTCGCCGGGCAGTTCCGACGCCTGCCGAATCCAACCCGCTACGAGCTCATCGTCGATACGGTCATTCTCGTGGATGTGGAAGTAGCGCACATCATCCTGCTTGGACGCCACCGGCGGAATAGGACGCAACGAAGCGCCTTGGAAGAAGGTCACCTTGATGTACTTCGTAAAGCAATGGTAACTGATGAACCAGCCTTGCCCCTCAATGCCATAGAAAGGCGAGTTCCACCGTACCGCCTTACGCGCTTCAGGCACAGTCCGCGCGATGAGGTCGTCGAGGCGGCGTCCGACGTCGCTCTTCCAGCCCGGCATTGCCGAGATGTATGCCTGCACGGGGGCGTCGCCGTCGGCTTTGGCTATCTGAGGGTTGCCGCCCGATAGAAGGACGGGCTTTTCAGAGTTCTTGGCGCTGGCATCCCTGGCGACTTTCGTGGACATCTTGGCGGGCATTGCGTTCACTCCAATCCACGCTTCAGGCTGCTGAATAGTCGGCGGAAGTCGGAAGTTCAGATTTTGGTGGAGCTGAGGGGACTCGAACCCCTTACCTCCTGCTTGCAAAGCAGGCGCTCTCCCGGATGAGCTACAGCCCCACGAAGAAGCGGCGCGGTATCAGCAGTGGGCGGGCGGCGTCTTGCCGCGCGGCGTGGTTGATGCGCTTGATGTATTGCCTTCACCCTAACCCTCTGGGGAAGGGGCATTCAAAAAGGGCAAAATAAAGGGGCTGGTCATTGCTGAAACCGGCCCCGATATACGCTTTCGCAAAAGCGCCTTAACCGCTGGATAGTGGAAGGGAACATAGTGTTTAGCAAAGTTTGTGTTTTGCAATTGAATGTACAGTAGGTTGTCTTAGGGAGGTGTCCAGGGTTTTCGAGGAACTCCCCTCAGTTGCCTGAGGTCCGGCTCTACTCTCTGCCCATTTCACCCCGCCTACTGAACGACCTAGGATTTTCCGACCCGTATGGCGTCTGCCTTGCGGCGTATGCCGTTCGGGAAGAAATCTCCCTAGAAAGGAGGTGATCCAGCCGCACCTTCCGGTACAGCTACCTTGTTACGACTTCGTCCCAGTCACCAGTCCCACCCTCGGCGCCTGCCTCCTTGCGGTTAGCCCAGCGACTTCAAGTGTTACCGACTTCCATGACGTGACGGGCGGTGTGTACAATCCCCGGGAACGTATTCACCGCAGTGTGCTGACCTGCGATTACTAGCGACTCCGCGTTCATGCAGGCGAGTTTCAGCCTGCAATTCCAACTGAGGCCGGATTTTTGGGATTAGCTCCGGCTTGCGCCCTCGCGACCCTCTGTTCCGACCATTGTAGCGTGTGTGTAGCCCTGAGCGTAAGAGCCGTGCCGACTTGACGTCGTCCCCACCTTCCTCTCCCCTTTTAGGAGCAGTCTCGCTAGACATAGTAACTAACGACGAGGGTTGCGCTCGTTGCGGGACTTAACCCAACACCTCACGGCACGAGCTGACGACAGCCATGCAACATCTGTGCATCTGTCCCGAAGGAAGACCCGTTTTCACGGGCTGTCAGAAGCATGTCAAGCCCAGGTAAGGTTCTTCGCTTATCATCGAATTAAACCACACGCTCCGCCGCTTGTGCGGGGACCCGTCAATTCCTTTGAGTTTTAGCCTTGCGGCCGTACTCCCCAGGCGGGATACTTATCGCGTTAACTCCGACACAGGAGGGGTCGATACCCCCTATATCTAGTATCCATCGTTTAGGGCGTGGACTACCCGGGTATCTAATCCGGTTTGCTCCCCACGCTTTCGTGTCTCAGCGTCAGGCACAGCCCAGAAAGCCGCTTTCGCCTCTGGTGTTCCTCCGGGTATCTACGCATTTCACCACTACTCCCGGAATTCCGCTTTCCTCTGCTGCCCTCCAGCTTGCCAGTTTCCCATGACCCCTCCCAGTTGAGCCGGGAGATTTCACATGAGACTTAACATGCCGCCTACACACCCTTTACGCCCAGTAAATCCGGACAACGCTTGCATCCTACGTATTACCGCGGCTGCTGGCACGTAGTTAGCCGATGCTTATTCCTGTGGTACCGTCCTATCTCTTCCCACAGAAAAGGGGTTTACAACCCTGGGGCCTTCTTCCCCCACGCGGTGTCGCTGCGTCAGGCTTTCGCCCATTGCGCAAGATTCCCTGCTGCTGCCTCCCGTAGGAGTGGGGGCCGTGTCTCAGTCCCCCTCTGACCGATCATGCTCTCACATCGGTTACCCGTCTTCGGCTTGGTGGGCCATTACCCCGCCAACTACCTGATAGGCCGCAAGCTCCTCCCGGAGCGGCCGAAGCCTTTCTTCACATGGCCGTAGCCACATGAACTTACGGGGTATTAGACCGGATTTCTCCGGATTATCCCCCGCTCCGGGGCAGATCACTTACGTGTTACTCAGCCGTCTGCCACTAGCGCAGGAGCCGAAGCCCCATTGCCCGTTCGACTTGCATGCATTAAGCGCACCGCCAGCGTTCGTCCTGAGCCAGGATCAAACTCTAAACGTGTGTGTGTTTCCTTCCACTATCCAGTTGTTAAGGTGCTTCCCAATTGCGGTAAGAATTAGATTACACTAGCGTGAAACGCTTGTCAATGATTTTCGCGACGTTTTTTGAGATTTGTAAAATTCGCCGCAACCAACCGGCCAACCATTCGGATGCTTACCCGATAAAGCATTCTTGAAATCGCCCCCAAATGGTCAAATCAAAGAGGATATAGAGGCGATTTTGCAGATATTGCCGGATGGAGGCTCTGATGATGGCAGTTTTGCCCCTACGCCTCCAACTCCCCCAATATGCCGCGCACATAGTTCACGCTGCGCCTATCCTTGTAGAGCTGGTCGCCCGTGTTCGCGCCCTCTATGGCAAGATAGCCGTCGTAGCCCGCCTCCACCATCGCGGATATGGCAAAGCGATAGTCTATGTCGCCGTCCGGCAGCGGCACGCGAATGTAGTACGAGTGCTCGATCTCCGGGATGTGCATGCGGTTCAAGCTCTTGCAGTGCCAGTATTTGGAGCGAGCCGCCAGCGCCGATATGCACTGCTCCATAGACTCTTCCGGCACATCGTAGTTCCACAGCACATTGCCCAAATCCGGGTTCGCATGCACGAACGGGCTGTCGGCAAGCTCCAGCAGGTGCAGCGTCGACCAGCTGTTATCGGCAATAGAGTGCTGATGCACCTCGACCGTGATGTCGACGCCCTTGTCGCCCGCCATTGCGCCCACCTCGCGCAGCGTCTGCGCCGTGTGTATGAAGTCTGCCTCCGATGCCATCTGGCTGGAGCCGTGCGACTCCGGCGCGCCCGACGGCCCCGTATCCTGCATCCTGTTCGGAGGCGGCCCGCTGAGCGCGGTGTTCACGATGTCCGCGCCCAGCCATGAAGCGATTTCGACCGACTTCTCCAGCCGCTTGCGATTATGCGCCGCAGTCTGCGGATAGCAGAGCGCGCCGCCCGCGCGTATCGCCACACAGGGCGTCCCCTCGTCCTCAAGGCGCTTCTTCAGCTCCTTCACCTGTTCCTTTTCAGCGTCCACGCCGCCGAAACTGTCGAGTCCAAGCTCGATGCCATCGAAGCCGATGTCGCGCACCTTGCCAAGATAGTCCGGCAGCGTGCGCTCATCGGGCAGCGCCCATGCCTCGCCCGCGACGAACGGGTAGAACGTGCTGCGCCGAAATGCGTATGCGATTTTCATTTGCCTTTGCTCCACTATTACATACTGCCTCTGATCCCTGAGATTGTGCCAAGCGCATAATATCCGATATTAGACGGTTTGTATATCTGCGCGAATTCGCATGGTCAGATTGCGGTATTGCAGACTGACGATGCGCCAAAGCAAGATTGCAACCACAGGCGCGCCTAGCAAGTGCGAGTTCAGCGAGCTTTGCAAATCGCCTCTGACCAGATAGCCGATGGCATGTCCTAGCCCATATCCGGGACTCTGTATGCCAAATACCCACTGCGGCCAAAACAGCGTGAAGTGTCTCTCGGACTCCGGGTCGCCAACGGCGACGATTAACAGTCCGCCCGTCCAAATCAACGCCTCAAAGTCAACAAATTTCCGAACTTTGCGAATCAAGTCCACAAACATCCTACATCCCCTCTGCCTCCCTTATATCCATGTCAATTTCCCGGTCTATCTCTGCCGTTGGGGGTTCGTCGATGCCGGCGCTCTTGGCTTCGTCGGCAATCCTCTTGCGCTCATAAGCGCGCCCCTGCTCAAACCCTTCCTCACGAATAGCGTCTTCGCGCCTTATCCTACGCTCTTCCAGCTTTCTCTCCACCCAATTGGATATAACCATTCCCCACCTCCAACCTGTTCGCCTGTTCAGGCGTCTATGAAAGTTTGTCGGAACTCGCGCAACGCCATGAATTTCTCGCGTTACTCTCGCAGCTCGAACGCGCCAACCGCCATGTCCACGATATAGCGGCTGATGCTCAGGGATGGGGTCGCGCCCTCGGACTTATTCCCTGTTCTCCGACGGTGGCACATCAAAGCCCTTGCCGTTGACTTCGTCGGCAATCCTCTTGCGCTCATAAGCGCGCCCCTGCTCAAACCCTTCCTCACGCCCTTCCTCACGAATAGCGTCTTCGCGCCTTATCCTGCGCTCTTCCAGCTTTCTCTCCACCCAATTGGATATAACCATTATGAGCCGTCCTCCTTCTGCAAATATGTACGATGTCGAAGCGGATAAGATTGGGATAGTCCCCGACCTTGCCAAGATGTTCATCAGAGTTTCGGCTGCGGAGTCTTGCGTCGCCACAGCCGTCTCATACCAGACAGTCAGTGATACGCCAATGACAAACTGGATCGTGAACAGCAGAAAGTACGCGGTCAGCCATCCCTCCGATATGCTCCATATAGATGTGCGGTTCAGCTGTTCACCTCCGGCCGTTCAATTGTTTTTAGGCGCCTGTGAAAGTTTGTCACTCGCACAGCGCCATGAATTTCTCGCGTCACGCTTGCAGCCCAAACGCGCCAACCGCCATGTCCACGATATAGCGGCTGATGCTCAAGGATGAGGTCGCGCCCTCGGACTATTCCTTGTTCTCCGACGGCGGCACATCAAATGCCTTGCCGTTGACTTCGTCGGCAATCCTCTTGCGCTCATAAGCGCGCCCCTGCTCAAACCCTTCCTCACGCCCCTCAGCGCGCCCTTCCTCACGAATAGCGTCTTCGCGCCTTATCCTGCGCTCTTCCAACTTTCTCTCCACCCAATTGGATATAACCATTATGAGCCGCCCTCCTTCTGCAAATATGTACGATGTCGAAGCGGATAAGATTGGGATAGTCCCCGACCTTGCCAAGATGTTCATCAGGGTTTCGGCTGCGGAGTCTTGCGTCCCCAAAGCAGTCTCATACCAGACAGTCAGCGATACGCCAATGACAAACTGGATCGTGAACAGCAGAAAGTACGCGGTCAGCCACCCCTCCGATATGCTCCATATAGATGTGCGTTTCAGCTGTTCACCTCCGACCGTTCAATTGTTTTTAGGCGCATGTGAAAGTCTATCGGAACTCGCGCAACGCCATAATTCTTTCGCGTCACGCTTGCAGCTCGAACGCGCCAACCGCCATGTCCACGATGTAGCGGCTGATCGTCAGGGATAAGGTCGCGCCCTCCGACTATTACTTGTTCTCCGACGGCATATCAAAGCCCTTGCCGTTGGCTTCGTCGGCAATCCTCTTGCGCTCATAAGCGCGCCCCTGCTCAAACCCTTCCTCACGCCCCTCAACACGCCCCTCAGCGCGCCCTTCCTCACGTCCTTCTTCACGCCCTTCAGCACGAATAGCGTCTTCGCGCCTTATCCTGCGCTCTTCCAGCTTTCTCTCCACCCAATTGGATATGACCATTCCCCACCTCCAATCTGTTCGCCCGTTCAGGCGTCTATGAAAGTCTATCGGAACTCACACAACGCCATAATTATTTCGCGTTACGCTTGCAGCCCAACCGCCATGTCCACGATGTAGCGGCTGATGGTCAGGGATGAGGTCGCGCCCTCCGACTATTCCTTGTTCTCCGACGGCATATCAAAGCCCTTGCCGTTGACTTCGTCGGCAATCCTCTTGCGTTCATAAGCGCGCCCTCGCTCAAATCCTTCCTCACGCCCCTCAACACGCCCCTCAGCGCGCCCTTCCTCACGCCCTTCAGCACGAATAGCGTCTTCGCGCCTTATCCTGCGCTCCTCCAGCTTTCTCTCCACCCAATTGGATATAACCATTATGAGCCGTCCTCCTTCTGCAAAGATGTACGATGTCGAAGCGGATAAGATTGGGATAGTCCCTGACCTTGCCAAGATGTTCATCAGAGTTTCGGCTGCGGAGTCTTGCGTCGCCACAGCCGTCTCATACCAGACAGTCAGCGATACGCCAATGACAAACTGGATCGTGAACAGCAGAAAGTACGCGGTCAGCCATCCCTCCGATATGCTCCATATAGATGCGCGTTTCAGCTGTTCACCTCCGGCCGTTCAATTGTTTAGGCGCATGTGAAAGTTTGTCACTCGCGCAACGCCATGAATTTCTCGCGTTACGCTTGCAGATCGAACGCCCCAACCGCCATGTCCACGATGTAGCGGCTGATGGTCAGGGATGAAGTCGCGCCCGGGGACGGCGCGCTGAGGACATGTATGGCGTTTTCGGTCTCGGATATGGCGAAGTCTTGCAGCAGATTGCCGTTGCGGTCCACCGCCTGAGCGCGCACGCCTGCGCCCGGCTCGCTGAGGTCGTCCATCTCGATTGAAGGCACGAGCGTTTGCAGCGACTTCAGGAAGAGCGACTTTCGCAGCGAGCGATGCTGCTCGTCTATGCCGCTCTTCCAGTGCGTCAGCGACATCTTCCAGAAGCCGGGATATGTCAGCGTCCCCAGCGTGTCGCCTAGCCGGAAGCTGGTCTTGGTGTAGCCCTCGCGCGAGAACGCAAGCACGGCGTTCGGGCCCGCCTCGACGCTGCCCGTTATGCGCTTGGTGAAGTGCACTCCCAGGAAGGGCAAGCTCGGGTCCGGCACGGGGTATATGAGGCTGCGAACCAGATGCTGCCGCTCAGGGCGTATGGAGAAGTACTCGCCGCGGAACGGGATGATGCGTAGTCCCGGATCCGCGCCCATCATGCGCGCCACCTGGTCGGCTTGCAGTCCGGCGCAATTGATGATGTGCCGCGCCATAATCTCGCCGCGCGAGGTCTCCAAGTACATCTGCCCGTCGCGCCGCGTGATGCCATGCACGGCTGTGTTCAGGAACAAGTCGCCGCCGTTCTCGCCAAACTCGATCGCATAAGCCTGCGACACCTTCTTGAAGTCGATTATGCCCGTATTGGGCGAGAATATCGCCTTGACGCCAGCGGCATGCGGCTCAAGCTCGGCGAGCCGCTCCTTGCCGACCATCTCCAAGCCCTCAGCGCCGTTGGCAGTGCCGCGCTCGAACAGGTCTTGCAGGCGTGGAATCTCCTCGTCGTTGATGGCGACGATGACCTTGCCGCACATCTCGTACTCTATGCCGCGCTCGTCGCAGAACTGCCTCAGCAGCCTGCCGCCGGTCGAGCAGAAATTCGCCTTCTGCGAGCCGGGCGCGTAGTATATGCCGGCGTGGATGACGCCGCTGTTGTGTCCCGTCTGGTGCTGCGCGACCTCACCGTCCTTCTCCAGCACGATGATCTTGTAGCGCGGGTATTCCTGCGCCAGCCGCATGGCAGTCGCCAGCCCGATTATGCCCGCTCCGATTATGGCAATGTCATATCCTTGAAAGTTCATATTCTCTCCGTCGGCAGCGCCGATGATTGGGTGTTCACTATACGCCTGTATGATACTGGATTGTAACATAGCGGAAAGAGTATGCTATGACTGCGGCTAATATGAATAGGACTTACGCAATTGAATATGAACTCCTACCCGAGATTGACCTGTTTCAAGTACGAAATCGCGCTCAACTGCGTAAGTCCTATTATTAATTGGAGAAAGTCCCTTCCCCCTTTGGGGGAAGGTTAGGATGGGGGCGAAAACGCCAGCCCATCGACGGCTAAAATGTACTAATGCAATTTTCTCCTAATACGAATGGATGGGATTTACGCGCATTTGCAAACCCCGCTTGCCGTGTTAGGCTTTGTCAGTGATTAGCAAGTTCGGGAACAAGATGAATAACGGGGATGACGGCATGGCTGAGCGCTACTCGGCAATCATCATAGGCGGCGGGCATAACGGCTTGGTCGCCGCCAACTACCTCGCTCGCAAGGGCAACAGCGTTCTGGTGCTGGAGCGGCGCGACTTCGTTGGCGGCGCATGCATCACGGAAGAGCTGTTCCCCGGCTTCCGCGTCTCCAGCTGCGCCTATATCTGCCACCTGCTGCAAGAAAAGGTCATCAACGACCTGGAACTCCGCAAGCACGGCTTGGAGATATATGAGATGGATCCGGTGAGCTTCCATCCACTGCCCGGCGGGAAGCATCTGCTGCGGTGGCACGATGACGAGCGCACCGCCGAGAATATCGCGCGTATCTCACCCGCAGACGGCGCGCGCTACCACGACTGGACAGCGTTCTGGCGGCAGGCCGGCGGCATCATCCAACGCTACTTTCTTTCAGAGCCGCCCACGCTCGCAGAAGTAGCCGCCGATGTGCGCGGCGCTCCCGACGAAGCCATATTCGAGCGCATGCTAACGGGCAGCATGAAGGACCTAGTCGAAGATCACTTCGAGTCGCCGCTCGTCCGCGCTTGCTTCATAGACGCCCAGGACGCGGGCGATGTTCGCGCTCCCGGCAGCGTCATGGCGTGCGCCTACATACGCAGCGACATACTCACGCCTGACGAAAACTTCGGCATCCCCAAGGGCGGCATGGGCGCAATCACGCAGGCTATGGCGCGATCCGCCGAGGCGCAAGGCGTGGAAATTCGCCTTAACTCGGAAGTGCAGCGCATCCTGACGCGGGGAAGCATGGCGAATGGAGTTCTGCTCGTGGACGGCGAGCGTATCTATGCCGACGCCGTGCTGTCCAACGCCGACCCGAAGCGCACCTTCCTGTCCCTGCTGGACGCCGATGACGCGCCGCCCGCGCTGCTGACAGACATTCGCCGCGCCAAGACGAACACATCATATCTCAAGTTCCACTGCGCCATGAGCGAACTGCCGGACTTCTCCGCGTATCTGGGTAAAGACTACGACCCAAAGGCGCTGGCATACATCCGCATCTGCCCGTCCGTCGAATACTTCGAGCGGAGCTGGGACGACGCCAAGCATGGCAAGCCGTCGAGCTGCCCGGTGATGTACATTCAGATCCCCACCGTGTACGACGACACGCTGACGCCGCCCGGCAAGCATGTGATGTCAGTCTGGTCGATGTACGCGCCGGTACGACTGCGGGAGGGCACATGGCGGCAAGCGCGGCAGGGCGTAGGTGAGCATCTGATTGACACGATAGCGCAGTACGCGCCGAACTTCCGCGATGTACTGCTGGACTGGGAGCTTTTCACGCCCGTCGAGCTGGAAGAGCGCGTAGGCATCACCGACGGCAACATACGCCACCTAGATATAACATCGCAGCAGATGTTCGCGCAGCGACCGAGCCGCAGCCTCGCCGGATACCGCACCCCCATCGATGGGCTGTATATGTGCGGCGCGGGCGCGCATCCCGGCGGCGAAGTCACCGGCGCGCCCGGCCACAACGCCGCACACACCCTGCTGCGCGACTGGGAGCAGGCAACATGAAAATTGCATTAGTCCCTTCCCCCTTGATGGGGAAAGGTTTCCAGTCTGGCGAGCAAGTCGGTCGCGCCAATTGTCCCTTCCCCCTTTGGGGGAAGGTTAGGATGGGGGTGAAAATGCCCGCCCATCGACGGCTAAATTGTACTAATGCAATTTTCTCAGGCAACATAAAGCGTTACCGCATCCCCCAATCTGCGCTAGAATAACTTTGCGCGACTAATTGAAACACTGACACACCGAGGCGCTACTATGAATATATGCTTCTTGACCGCCGTAGAGATCGCGCGGCGCATCCGCAGCAGACAGCTCAGCTGCGAAGAGGTCATGCGCGCTCACCTGGCGCAGATCGACCGCGTGAACCCGAAGGTCAACGCCATCGTAACCTACCATCCCGAACAAGCCCTCGCCGAAGCGCAGGCAGCGGACGCAGCCCTGCAACGCGGCGATGCCGTGGGCGCGCTGCACGGCTTGCCGGTAGCGCACAAGGATCTCGTGGACACCGCCGGCGTCCGCACCACCTACGGCTCGCCCATCTATGCCGACCATGTGCCGCGGCAAGACGCGCTCATCGTCGAGCGCCTGAAGCGCGCCGGCGCAATCTCTGTCGGCAAGACCAACACGCCCGAGTTCGGCGCAGGCTCGCAGACCTTCAACGAAGTCTTTGGCGCAACCCTCAACCCCTATGACCTCAGCAAGACCTGCGGCGGCAGCAGCGGCGGCGCGGCGGTCGCCCTCGCCTGCGGCATGCTGCCCATCGCCGACGGCAGCGACCTCGGCGGCTCCCTGCGAAACCCCGCCAACTTCTGCAACATCGTCGGCTTTCGCACCGCCCTCGGGCGTATTCCCGTCTGGCCCTCCCCGATGCACTGGTCGCTGCTGTCGGTGCAAGGCCCCATGGCGCGAACCGTCGAGGACACCGCCCTTATGCTCAGCGCCATAGCGGGCCCAGACCCGCGTTCACCCATCGCAATTACTGAGGCGGGCGAAACCTTCAACCCGCTCACGCACTCGCTTGAGCGCGCGTTCGACGGCGCGCGCATCGCCTGGAGCGCCGACATGGGCGGGCTGCCCGTCGATCCGCGCATCGTGTCCGTCATCGAGGCGCAGCGCGGCGCATTCGAGGCGCTGGGCTGCCGCGTCGATGACGCCTGCCCCGATTTCAGCGACGCCAACGAAGTCTTCATGACCATGCGCGCCGCAAGCATGGCGGCGACGCGCGCGGAACTGCTGGAGACGCACCGCGACCGGCTAAAAGACACTGTGATATGGAACATCGAGGAAGGATTGCGGCTCAGCGCAGCCGATGTCGGCAACGCGGAAGTCAAGCGAGCCGCCCTATACGACCGCATACGGATCTTCATGCAGACCTACGAGTTCATGGTCTTCCCCGTCAGCCAGCATCCCCCCTTCGATGTGAGCCAGCCGTACCTAACCGAGGTCAACGGCGTACAGATGGAAACCTACATCGACTGGATGCGCTCGTGCTACTATGTAACGGCGACGGGGCACCCCAGCATCTCCGTGCCATGCGGCTTCACGGACGAAGGCTTGCCCGTAGGCGTGCAGATTGTGGGACGCCATCAAAGCGAGTTCGGCGTACTGCAACTGGCATACGCCTTCCAGCAGGCAACGGGCTTCTGGAAGCAGCGCCCTAGCGTCGCCGCATAGCCGTATGCCGATTCATGTGAAGATGCGGCACACGGCAGCCAAGCGCACATGAGGAGACTTGAAACAAGTGCCAGAGTTCATAACCACACTATTGGAAAACCCTTTCGCGCAGCCGTTCCTGCTCATCGGAACAATCCTGTTTTGGGGCGGCGTCATCGCATTCGTGCTCGCCCTGTTCCAAATTGGCACAATCAAGCGCGCGCTAGGACTTTGGGTTCTTGCGCTTATCCTGGCAGTCGTACACAGCTGCGTGAACTAGGGAATACTACTAAACACGCAAACCCGTCCCAAATCCTGCAACCACTTGCCATCATCGAGAAAATTGCATTAGTCCCTTCCCCCCTTGATGAGGAAGGTCTTTAACATCCCTTCCCCCTTTGGGGGAAGGTTAGGATGGGGGTGAAAATCCTTTTGCCCATCGACGGCTAAACTGTACTAGGTTCTGTGGACAATTCGACTTTTCATCTCGTCATTCCTGCTCACTCACCGTCATTCCTGCGAAAGCAGGAATCCAGAGCTTTGAGATAGCCTAAAATATGCGAAAGTGGCTACATTTCGATGTTCTGGCTTCCCGTTTTCACGGGAATGACGCAAATGTCCACACAACCTAACACAATCCCCTCATCATCTACATCTTGCTGAATTACTGAAACACCGAGCGAGGAACTAATATGACCGACATCCTATGCTACACCGACAGCTACCTGCGCGAATTCGACGCCACCGTCATCGACGCCGCGCCCAAAGGCGTCGTGCTCGACCGCACGGCATTCTACCCGGGCGGCGGCGGTCAGCCGGCCGACAGCGGCGCGCTCAGCGTCGGCGACGCCTCATACGCCGTCAAGCGACTGTCGCGGCAGAATGGCAAGCTGGTACACGAGATCGACGGCGATATGCCGGCTGTGGGCGCGGTAGTGCATGGTGAACTCGAATGGGAACGCCGCTACCTGCTGATGCGAACGCACACCGCGCTGCACATCCTCTGCGGCGTAGTATGGCGCGACTACGGCGCGCAGGTCACCGGCGGCAACATGCAGCCCGGCAGCGCGCGCATGGACTTCGAGCTTGAGAACATGTCCGCCGACTTCGCCGAGCGCATGGAAACGCTGGTCAACGAAGAAGTGCGGGCGGCGCGTCCCATCGAAATCAAGACATTGCCCAGAGACGAAGCCTTCAGCATTCCCGACCTCATCCGCACCAAAATCAACCTGCTGCCGCCCGCCATCACCGAGGTTCGCACCGTCAACATCACAGGGCTAGACCTGCAAGCCGACGGCGGCACGCATGTCGCCAACACCGACGAGGTCGGCAAAATAAGCGTCGTGGGCCATGAGAGCAAGGGGCGCATCAACAAGCGACTGCGAATCCGCATCGGCGAATAGCGCAATAAATCCCGTTATCGGCCCGTTATCGGACGGATAAGGGTCAGCGTTTGCCCTGAGCATACCCAAAGAGAGCAACGACCCGACTAAACCCTGTCCATCCATGTCAGTTCCCGCAAGGAGACGCAATGATTGACCTAACCCGGCACAACGAACTCATAGTCCGTCAGGAAAGGGAGATGGTAGAGGTCTTCACCCCGTTCGAGACCGCCAACCGATACAGCATCCAGACGCCCGACGGCGCGCAGCTGCTGTACGCCTACGAGGATTCGGGAGCGATGAGCCGCCAGTTCATGGGTTCGCACCGCCCGCTATCCATCCATGTCATAGACAACGCCCGCCAGCCCGTGCTGGAGGCAAGCCGCGATTTCTTCTGGGTGCTGTCGCACATGCGCGTCAGCGAGGGCGGCAGGCGCATCGGCGCACTCAACCGCCAGTTCGCGCTTGGACGCAAGTTCGCGCTGATGGACGCAAACGAGCGCAGCCTCGCAGAAATAACTAGCGGTATATTCAGCCCGCACACATTCGTCGCCAAGAACGCGCAAGGAAACGAGATTGCGCGCATCACCAAGAGATGGAGCGGCTTGGGCAGAGAAATGTTCACCGACGCCGACACATTCCGCATCGAGTTCACCGACAGCGCCGCCAATCAGGACTTCCGCATGCTGATGCTCGCCGCCGCCTTCTCCATAGACCTAGACTTCTTCGAGAACACGGGCTAACGCCGCGCTTACATGGATGTATATGACAACTTGGGTAGCGAGAAAATCGCATTAGTCCCTTCCCCCTTGATGAGGAAGGTCTTTAACGTCCCTTCCCCCTCTGGGGGAAGGCTAGGATGGGGGCGAAAACGCTCGCCCACCGACCTCCCCGTCATTCCGACCATCTTTCTCTGTCATTCCGAACGTCCCTCCCCCTGTCATTCCGAACGCAGTGAGGAATCAAAAATCCCAATCCACCAAATACCTAAACCTCAGCAACCACCCTCGCGCTCCGTCCTGCCATCAGCCCGCCAAACATCCCACCCCAACCCTAAACACAACCCAATTCTTAATTCCTAATTCTCAATTCTTAATTGGAGAAAGTCCCTTCCCCCCTTGACGCGGAAGGTCTTTAACGTCCCTTCCCCCTCTGGGGGAAGGTTAGGATGGGGGCGAAAACGCTCGCCCACCGACCTCCCCGTCATTCCGACCATCTTTCTCTGTCATTCCGAACGCCCTCCCCTTGTCATTCCGAACGCAATGAGGAATCAAAAATCCCAATCCACCAAACACCTAAACCTCAGCAACCACCCTAGCGCTCCGTCCTGCCATCAGCCCGCCAAACATCCCACACCAACCCTAAACACAACCCAATTCTTAATTCCTAATTCTCAATTCTTAATTGGAGAAAGTCCCTTCCCCCTTGATGGAGGAAGGTTGCCTGCTGTCAAGCGCAATCCGAGGGCGTGATTGTCCCTTCCCCCTTTTGGGGGAAGGTTAGGATGGGGGCGAAAACGCTCGCCCATCGACGGCTAAACCGTACCAATGCAATTTTCTCAGGTAGCAAAACCCCCCATCCCGTCAATCATCGCCATCCATGCTAATCGGCGGCATGCGCCGCGCCGCCTTCTTCCAGCGCCGCGAGTATGTCATCCACCAGCGCGCGCGCCGACTCTGCCGTCAGCTCCACCGCCACGCGCGCGCCAAGCCCCTGGCCCGGGTTCACGAAGTCGATGTTCAATGTGTGGTCGGTCGTCATGTGGAAGGGATGGTCGTAATACACCCGCGCCTCCGTTATCGGAATCCAGCCCGGCGTACCCTTGCCGCTTCCCGTTATCTCCGACTTCTGAATTACATAAGTGCACATTGGCTACTCTCCTATCAACGCGCCGCTCCCGTGATTGGCAGCGCGGAATTCATCATACATTCCATTTGTCCCTTCCCCTTTGATGAGGAAGGTCTTTAACGTCCCTTCCCCCTCTGGGGGAAGGTTAGGATGGGGGCGAAAACGCCCGCCCATCAACGGCTAAACTGAACATTGGAGAAAGTCCCTTCCCCCTTGACGAGGAAAGGTTCATCGGCAAGGCGAGGACGCCGCAGATGTGATTGTCCCTTCCCCCTCTGGGGGAAGGCTAGGATGGGGGCGAAAACGCTCGCCCATCGACGGCTAAACTGGACTAGGTTCTGCGGACATTTCATTTTTTTATCTCGTCATTCCTGCTCACTCACCGTCATTCCTGCGAAAGCAGGAATCCAGGGCTTTGAGATAGCCTAAAATATGCGAAAGTGCCTACATTCTGAGATTCTGGATTCCCGTTTTCACGGGAATGACGCAAATGTCCACATAACCTCAGGACTTACGCACTTGAATATGAACTCATATCTGAGATTAACCTGTTTCAAGTACGAAATCGCGCTCAACTGCGTAAGTCCTATTCTTAATTGGAGAAAGTCCCTTCCCCCTTGACGAAGGCAGGTTCATCGGCAAGGCGAGGACGCCGCAGATGTAATTGTCCCTTCCCCTTTGATGAGGAAGGTCTTTAACGTCCCTTCCCCCTCTGGGGGAAGGTTAGGATGGGGGCGAAAACGCCCGCCCATCGACGGCTAAACCGTACCAATGCAATTTTCTCATACCACCACTACATCGTTGACGAGCATGCCGATGCCCTCTATCGTGATGCTCACGCTATCGCCTTCCTGAAGCGTGAATTCGGGCGGTGGCACGATGGAGGTGCCCGTAAGCACGGCAGTCATATTCGGCACATAGTTATGCCGCTGAAGCCAGTCGGCAAGCTCTTGGCAGGTGCGCGCCATCTGCGAAGTGTTCGTGCTGCCATTAAACACATCCTCGCCATCGCGCGCAATGACGCAGTTCACATCGAGACTGTGCGGGTCGCCTATCGACTCCGCCGTCACGAAGCAAGGCCCAATAGCGCAGCATCGGTTGAACACCTTCGCCTGCGGCAGATACAACGGGTTTTCGCCCTCAATCTGGCGGCTGCTCATATCGTTCCCTATGGTATAGCCGATAATCTCGCCCCCGTATAGCACGAAGGCGAGTTCCGGCTCAGGCACATTCCAGTCGGAATCCGCGCGTATGCCGACTGCATCGAAGGGGCCGACGCAGCGATCGGGCGTCGCCTTGAAGAACACTTCGGGCCTCTCGGCGTTATAGACCTGAGAATACACATCAGGCGTGCCGCTTTCCCTTCGGCGTTCCATCTCGCTCGTCTTGTAAGTAATGCCCGCCGCCCAGACCTCAGGCGGCTCGAAGGGCATATCCAGGATGATAGCGCCCGTGCCGTCCATAATATCGGCAAGGCTGTACTCCTCAGAACCGCCGCCGCTCATAATCCGCTCCGCCAGGGCGTCTATGCCCTGGCCGGACAGCGACGCCGCCAGCGCCAAGTCTTCCAGTTCCACCAGATCGGGATGCAGAGAAGTCAGGTCGGTCAGCGCGCCCTCGCGCGTCTCCACCGCCAGCCTCGTCTCGCCGTTAGCGTCTATGAGATTGTAGTATTTCATTCGGGCAAGTCCTTCATAGAATAGTCAGAAAATTGCATTAGTCCCTTCCCCCTTGATGGGGGAAGGTTTCCAGGCTGGCGAGCGAGTCGGTCGCGCCAATTGTCCCTTCCCCCTTTGGGGGAAGGTTAGGATGGGGGGTGAAAATGCTTGCCCATCGACGGCTAAACTGTACTAATGCAATTTTCTCAGAATGGTCAGGATAGCATCAGCCATCAGCCGCCCTTACTCTCCAACGCCGCGACGATCTTCGCGGGCGACATCGGCAATTCCGTCATTCGCACGCCGATGGCGTCGTTGATAGCGTTCGCTATCGCCGCCATAGGCGGCACGATGCACGCCTCGCCGACGCCGCGCACGCCATACGGATGCCCCGGATTGGCGACCTCGATTATCACCGTGTCGATCATCGGCACATCAAGCGAAATGGGCATGCGGTAGTCCAGGAACGACGAGTTGAGCATGCGCCCGTCATCGTCGAAGTAATACTCTTCATTCAGCGCCCAGCCGATGCCCTGCACCGCGCCGCCCTGCATCTGCCCCTCGACATAGCTCGGGTGCATCGCCTTGCCCACATCCTGCAACGCCGTATAGCGCAGCACCTCGACCTTGCCCGTCTCCGGGTCAACTTCCACATCAACCATGTGCATCGCAAAGGCATTGCCCACGCCCGCCGGGTTCACCGTAGCGCGTCCAACGATTGGCCCACCCGTGCCGTTGAGCTGGCGCGCCAAGTCCCCAAACGTCATAGAGAGCTCGCTGTCCTGCTTGTGGCGCAGCGTGGCTTCCTCATACTCCACATCCTCGGCGTCGATGTCCCAGATGCGCGCAGCGCGTTCAATCATCTGTCGCTTCACATCCTGCGCGGCTTCGTAGCAAGCCGTGCCGGTCTTGAAGGTAACGCCGCTGCCGCCCGCGCCTGAGCAGTAGCCGACCGAGTCCGTATCGACCACGGCCGGCTTCACATCCTCGACGCCGATGCCCAGCGCCTCAGCGACATGGATCGCCATAACGGCGCGGCTGCCCCCGATGTCCGGCGATCCCTCGATGAGGCTTATCGTGCCGTCGGGATTGACGCTCGCCACCGCGCTTGCCGGTCCGCTGCCGTTGAACCATGCGCCGCTCGCAACGCCTCTGCCCCTGTACTTGCCATCGATGGGCGTCTGATAGTGGGCGTGGTCGCGCGCCGCCTCCAGCATCTCCACATTGCCGATACGCCGGAACACCGGCCCCGCAGGCTGGCGCGTGCCCTCTTTGGCGGCGTTCAGCAGACGAAACTCGATGGGGTCTATGCCCAGCCTGTCCGCAAGCTCATCGACGACCGACTCCGCGGCGAAAGCGGCAGCCGGCGAGCCGGGCGCGCGATACGCCGCCGCCTTCTGCGTGTTCACCACCACATCAAAGCCCTCGATGTGCGCGTTGGGGATGATATACGGCGCGAGCATCGTGCGGCAGCCCGACGGCACGGGCGAGCCGGGGAACGCGCCCGCCTCATATACCAGCGATGCCGACGCGGCCGTAAGCCTGCCCTCCTTCGTCGCGCCCATCTTCACCGCGATGTGCGCCGCCGATGTCGGCCCCGAACCCTCGAACACCTCCTTGCGGCTCATGGCGAGCTTCACCGCCTTGCCCGCCTTGCGCGACAGCAGCGACGCGACCGGCTCCAAGTACATCCCGCCCATGCCCTTGCCGCCGAAGCCGCCGCCTATCTCCATCGGTATGACCTTGACGCTCCCCAGCGGAATGGCAAGCACCGCCGCGATATGGTCGCGGACGGCGAACAGCTGCTGCGTGCTGCACCAGACGGTCAGCTCGCCGTCGCGGTTCCAGAACGCCGTCGCGGAGTGCGGCTCGATGTAGCCCTGATGCACCGCCTTCGTGTGGAACTCCCGCTCCACGATAACATCAGCCTCTGCGAAGCCCCGCTCTATGTCGCCGTCGTCGAAGACAAAGTGGTTGGCGACATTCGTCTGCTCATCGCCGTCTCCATAGCCGCCGGAGCGGAACGCCGGGCTTGCCATCGTGAGCAGGCGCTCGTGCAGAATAGGCGCGCCGTCTGCCATCGCGTCATCGGCGTTCAGCACGGGCGGCAATACTTCATAGTCCACATCTATGAGCGCCGCCGCATCCTCGGCGAGATGCTGGCTCGCGGCGGCAACGGCAGCCACCGCATGCCCCATATACAGCGCCTTCTTGCGCGCCATGATATTGCGGCTAAAGAAGCCATAGTTGACCGCCGCGCCCTCCTCTTGGTCGGCGAACTCCGCGGACGCCTCCGGGAAATCGGCGGCAGTTATCACCGCATGCACCCCGGGCAGCGCCAGCGCGCGGCTGGCGTCTATGCCGCGAATGCGCGCGTGGGCGTGCGGACTACGCACAATCTTCGCGTACAGCAGATCGGGCATCGCCGTGTCCGCTGCATAGCGCGCCCGCCCCGTAACCTTATCCACCCCATCATGACGCACGGGCCGCGAACCCACAACCCTAAACTCTTCATTAGATAGAACCATATTCGGCTTGTAATCAAGCATCGACACACCTCAAATCGTGATGGTGCATACAATACCACAAACCGCGCAGTCTAACATGGGTGGTGAGAAAATTGCATTAGTCCCTTCCCCCTCGATGCGGGAAGATTCGTCGGTGAGGCAAGGACGCCGCAGATGTGATTGTCCCTTCCCCCTCAATGCGGGAAGGTTCGTCGGTGAGGCAAGGACGCCGCAGATGTGATTGTCCCTTCCCCCTTTGGGGGAAGGTTAGGATGGGGGCGAAAATGCCCGCCCATCAACGGCTAAACCGTACCAATGCAATTTTCTCGGGTAGTGGGTAATGGATTAAAGGGACACCATGCGCGTGTCCCCTTTGCAAGCAGATGTGATTGTCCCTTCCCCCTTTGGGGGAAGGTTAGGATGGGGGCGAAAACGCCCACCCATCAACGACTAAACCGTACCAATGCAATTTTCTCATCAGGACTTACGCCTTGAATATGAACTCCTACCCGAGATTGACCTGTTTCAAGTACGAAATCGCGCTCAACTGCGTAAGTCCTATTCTTAATTGGAGAAAGTCCCTTCCCCCTTTGGGGGAAGGTTAGGATGGGGGCGAAAATGCCCACCCATCGACGGCTAAACCGTACCAGTGCAATTTTCTCGGGTAATGGGTAAAATGGGTAATGGATTAAAGGGACACCATGCGCGTGTCCCCTTTGCAAGCAGATGTGGGTGTCCCTTCCCCCTTTGGGGGAAGGTTAGGATGGGGGCGAATGCGGCTACTCAAACTTATGCCTCAGATAATCCCATATCTTGCGCTGCACCGACAGGCGAGCGCGCCGCACGGGTCCAGTGTCAGCCACCGCCCTCACTCTTCCCCTGTCGTCAAATACAAAATCCCTGAGATATGTGCGATTGCAGAATTGGCACTGAGGGATGATGTTGGAAAAGGACGCGCTGTCAGCGTCCGGGTCCTGATGCCCCTGTTGGAGCTGCGCCAAGTCCGCTCCGTATCTCGGATCGGGTTCGCCTTCGACCGCGCCGCAGGTGGCGCACCTGTTCCCAAAAGACGTCTTCAAGTCGTCGAAAGTTTCAGCCGATAGCCTGCCCTGCCGCCGCGCTCGTTCATTCACAAAGTCTGCCGATGGCTGATAAGGGTTGCTCAGCGAGTGGTAGCCGCGAGCGCCTTCGATGTTCCAGCCGTCGCGCTTCAAGTGGCGAACCTGCTGGTCGCGCGCCGCTTCAGGATATATGGAGCGCACGGCATCCGAGATACGGTTCTTATGCACACTTTCGCCCTCATAGTAGTGCAGCATCGCCAGCCATACCCACTTGTATGAGTTCTTATCCGGCAGGCGAACTCCGTGCTGGGCAAGGTGAGTTCTGTGAATGCGGGCGATGTCATCGTATGCCTGCTCAAGCGCGGCGCGGGTGGGCAGAGAATCGGTCATGGGACTGCCCCGGCGACGCGGCTATCTGCCGCTCTCGCGGTCGCCTCATCCTTCTCAAAGCCCTTAAAGCCACGCCCTTCTATGCGGGCGGCAACGCCGGTCGAACCCGAACCCGCAAACGAATCCAGCACAATCGCGTCGCTGCCATTCGCGCAAAATATGCGTATCAGATGGCGCAGCAAGTCAACAGGCTTTGCCGCCATGTGCCCGCTTCGCTCCCGCGTCTTGGGAACGGGTATCACGGTGCCCGGAAACTGCATCGGCTCAACCAGAGGATTGCTTGTGTCAATCAGCCCCGCGCGATGTTGCAGCCAATTGTCGGCGAATGTGCCGTCGCGCGGCGCTTGCGCTAGTACAATCAACTCCATCTGTGGCTTGAGTTGCGGCGTCTTGCGCCCCTCCAAGTCGCTTATCATGCGCTCTTTGACTTCAGGCGGAAGGTTGCGGCGGCGTATGAAGTGCTCCTGCTTAAACGCCTTTGGCTGCCCCTCATACCGCCACGCGAGCATATCCCTAATCTCAAAGCCTGCGTCTTCAAGCGCCATTGCCGTATGGTGAACAAGGCGCGGCTGCGAGAAGCACAGCGCAAATCCACCCGGTTTAAGCGCTCGCATCCACTCTTGCGCTACGGGCAGCAGAAACTTGTACAGATTGCGCCCCTGCGCGCGGTCGAACTTCATTCCGACGGGCAGCCCGCCAATTACACCGGGCTTGATGCGAGAACGCAGTCGCGCATTGTCCCATTCGTCATCCATGCCGTCGATGAAGTATGGAGGATCCGTAAGGACTAAGGAAATCGTGCTGTCATCGATGCCCTTCATCCCCAAGCGGCAATCCTGCCACACAACCCATCGGCCATCAGGCGGGCGAATTGCGTCTTTCGGAGCGTTCGCCCGTGTTTCTCGGAGTCCGTTTAGAGGTACGGCAAATTCAGTCTGTTGCATAACACCACCTTACACATATCAACAGGAAGGTATCACGCACGTGCGTTCTGTGTCAATAGGAATACGCGCCAATGCAGGGCAATTGCATCTAAATCGTTGTTATGTTCTGTTGGAATGGAAATCACATCGCCTTCCCCAATGTCATTCCGAACGCAGTGAGGAATCTAAAGTTCTTGCCACCAACACGCCCGATATAGCAAGCATTTTAGACCCCTCACTCCGTTCGGGGTGACAATTGAAAATACCTGGGCAAATCAACGAACCCATAATATCTGAACATTGATGAACAAGTCTGATTTAGTGTGTCTAAACACCCAATTTCCGGTAGGATTAGCCCTTGAAATTTAGATGCGATTGCCCTGGCGCCAATGAGAAAATTGCATTAGTCCCTTCCCCCTTTGGGGGAAGGTTAGGATGGGGGCGAAAATGCCCGCCCATCGACGGCTAAACTGTACTAATGCAATTTTCTCGCGCCAAGTTTCGCGCTTTGCAGGACAGAAAGTAAAGGGGCGCTCGCTTGAGCGCCCCCATGATTGTGCTGTGCGTGTATCGCCGCCGCTAAGCCCGAGCAGTTTCATAGCCTTCGACCCGGATGCAAGATACCCAGTGGCCGGGCAGGACTTCGCGCAGCTCGGGAACTTCCAGCTGACACTCGTCTATCATCTGCGGGCAGCGGGTGTGGAAGACGCAGCCAGAAGGCGGGTTCATCGGGCTTGGCACATCGCCCGTCAGGATGATGCGCTCGCGCTGCTGCTCTACGATCGGGTCGGGTATCGGCACTGCCGAGAGCAGCGCCCTCGTGTACGGATGCAGCGGATTTTGATACAGCTCATTGCGGTCGGCAATCTCCACGATATGCCCTAGATACATCACCGCTATGCGGTCGCTGATATGCCGCACCACCGAGAGGTCGTGCGCGATGAACAGGTAGGTCAGCCCGAACTGGTCTTGCAGGTCTTCAAGCAGGTTGATTACCTGCGCCTGAATGGACACATCAAGCGCGGACACCGGCTCGTCGCAAACGATGAAGCTGGGATTGACCGCCAGCGCGCGCGCGATGCCGATGCGCTGACGCTGCCCGCCGCTGAACTCATGCGGGTAGCGGTCTGCCATATAGGGGTTGAGCCCTACCGTCTGAAGCAACTCCGTAACCCTGTCGCGGTACTCTGACCTGGACGAGGTGAGCTTATGCACGATGAGCGGTTCGCCGACGATGTCGCCGCAAGTCATGCGCGGGTTGAGCGAGCCGTAAGGGTCCTGGAAAATGACCTGCACCTTGCGGCGCATCTCGCGCATCGCCTTGCCGTCAAGCGCGTTCAGGTCTTCGCCCTCGAAGATGATGTCGCCTTCCGTCGGCTTGTACAGCTGCAAGATACAGCGGCCTGTCGTCGTCTTGCCACACCCGCTCTCGCCCACAAGTCCCAGCGTCTCGCCTCTGCGTATGGAGAAGCTGACATTGTCGACCGCCTTGACATCGGCAATCTTGCGCTGGAAGAAGATGCCCGACGTTACCGGGAAGTACATCTTGAGGTTGCGAACTTCCAGCAGAGTTTCGTTGTCGTTCGCCCTATAGGTCTGTGTTGTCATCCGAAAACTCCCATGTTTAGGCGCGGGTTAGGGTCATCTGTTGCAGCTCTTGGGAGCGCCAACAGGATGAGTTGTGGCCGTTGCCCACATCGGCAAGTGTGGGTGCTTCCTCAAGGCACTGTTCAAACGCGAACTGGCAGCGTGGCGCGAATGAGCAGCCCTTCGGCATATCGACCAGATTTGGCGGCAACCCCTCGATAGCCTCGAGCCTCGAGCGCTCGGTCTCATCCAGCCGCGGCACCGACGCCAGAAGCCCCATCGTATAAGGATGGCTGGGATTATGATAAATCTCTCTCGCGTCGCCCGTCTCGATTATCTTGCCGGCGTACATAACGATGACACGGTGCGCGTAGCGCGCCACCACTCCCAAGTTGTGCGTGATGATAATCATCGCCGTGCCGAACTGCGCCGCCAAGTCCTGCATAAGTTCCAGTATCTGCGCCTGAATCGTAACATCGAGCGCAGTCGTAGGCTCGTCGGCGATGATTAGGCGCGGGTTGCAGCTCAGCGCCATCGCAATCATGACGCGCTGGCGCATGCCGCCGCTGAACTGGTGGGGATAGTCCCTCAGCCTGTTCGCGGCGTCGGGAATGCCCACAAGTTGCAAGAGTTCCGCGGCGCGCGCGCGCGCCTGATCCTTGGTCATGTCCAAGTGCAGCTCCAGCGTCTCGGTGAGCTGCCGGCCTATAGTCAGCACCGGGTTGAGCGAGGTCATAGGCTCCTGGAACACCATCGCTATCTTATTGCCCCGGATTTTTCGCATCTCAGAGTCGTCCATCAGCAGCAGGTCTTCGCCCTCAAAGATGACCTCCCCGCCGACCGTCCTGCCGGGCGGGTTCGCCACGAGGCGCATGATGGAGAGGGCGCTGACGCTCTTGCCGCAACCGCTCTCGCCCACGACGCCAAGCACCTCGCCCTCTGCGAGTTCATAGCTGATACCGTCCACCGCCTTCACCACGCCTTCCTGCGTGAAGAAGTAAGTAGCGAGGTCATTTATCTCTAGCAATGCCATAGGCTTGCCTCCCCAAAATAAGCGCTGCCAATCCTGCCGGCCCGATTGGTGCTATTCTAGCCAAAGGACGCCATAAGCGCAACCATCCCAGCCCACAAACCCAAGACAACCGCATCTAAATCGTCCAGGACTTACGCACTTGAATATGAATTCCTATCCGAGATTGACCCGTTTCAAGTACGAAATCGCGCTCAACCGCGTAAGTCCTAATCCTAATCCGCCGAACACCTAGACTTCAGCAACCACCCTCGCACTCCGTCTTGCCATCAGCCCGCGAAACATCGCACCCCAACCCTAAACACAACCCAATTCTTAATTCCTAATTCTTAATTCCTCCGAAACGCCCTTACTGCAACTTGCCTTCACGCAAGGCGTCTATGGCATTCATAATCATCCCGATGGCGTACTCTTCCCCCACCATGCTCGTATTGATTACGAAATGAAAGAACTCCGGCGCGTCGGGGTCCTCTATGTCGAAAAAACGGTTGAAAAAGTAGAACCGCGCCTCATCCCGCGCCACCACCGTTCGCGTCGCCTCCTCGATGCTCAAGCGCTCGCGCCGGGCAATCGTGGCGATGCGGTCGTCTATATGCGCCTCAATGCCGATACGCAGGACATTAGGCATATCCTTGAGTATGTAGTAGCAGCCGCGCCCGACCATCACGATGTTCTCGTCCGTAGCCATATCGCTGATGGCATGCTGCACGCCCTCGATATACTTCTCATCTTCAAGCTCATGGCCGCGAGTAACCGTCGGTTCGGGCAAGTCTTCATACTCTTCCGTCAGGAACGCGGCGACGCCGGGCCCAAAGTACGGATCGCCGCCCGCGCCGGTTACGGCTGAGCGCTCAAGAACGCGCTGCAAGAAGCGCGTGAACCGCTCGCCGCGCGTGGGCGGTCGCTCTTCGCGCTGGTGCAACGCTTCAACCGTTGCCCCGACATGCCGCGCCACATTCGTAAGAATGAGCCGGTCAACATAGTCAGCGCCCATTCGTTCCGCAAGTACGGGGCCGATAGTTCGGGCGCCTGCCCCTGTCAGCCCTCCTAATGCTATAACTGTCATAATGCTCCGTTCCTCCCACTCATCGCCAGTCCCTTCCCTTGCTGGCGCAATTCTCTTCGCTACACCTCTGGACCGCGCCACACCGGGTTTAGCCGCTCCGTCCTGCTGATATTATCCGACAGCATCTCCAGCGTGTAGCGGTATCGGTTCATGATGATGCCGCAACTCGCCTTATAGATGTGCATGCCAATCTCAGGCTCGAGTTCGCACAGCTCCATCAGCCTGACGCGCGGAATCACGAACGCATCGACATGCGTTGTCGCCCGTGTAGTCGTAACCAGCAGTGGCGGCTCCATCAGCGCGGCGATGGGGAAAGTCTCGCGCTCGCGCACCGTCCGCACCGCTACGCCCAAGTCCTGAGCGCCCACACTCGCCGTAATCTCGCCGCTCTGTATGATATACAGCCTGCCGCCGCGCTCATCCTGCACGCCAAGATGTTCGCCCGGCGCAAAACTAAACTCCTCGCACAGAGAGGCTATCCGGTCGAGATTGCGCTCCGACAGCCCGCTAAATATATCCACCTCGCGGAGGAAGTGGCTTATATGCCTGACATCCGTGCGATAAACCATATTCCCTCCCTCCGATTATGCAAATTCGCCGTCCCTTCCCCGTCGCCTAGTTCCCAGAACCACAGGGCAGGCAGTTTTTATATGTCAAGCGGAAACGCCGCCAGTGTGAAGCATTCCCAATACGAGCTGACCATCAAACCGTCATTCCTGCGAAAGAAAGTCACCCCTGCGAAAGCAGGGGCAGGAATCCAATGCGGTCGATACGCCGCCCCAATTGTAACACCGGTGCATATCGAGAACACCCGATATAAGCATATACTGACAAACGCTCATACCTTTGTCAATTCCACCGACAAAATTGCATCAGTCCCTTCCCCCTTGATAGGGAAAAGTTAGTCGGCGAGGCGAAGACGCCGCAGATATGATTATCCCTTCCCCCTTTGGGGGAAGGTTAGGATGGGGGCGAAAACCCTCGCCCATCGACGGCTAAACCATACCAATACAATCTTCTCATCCTACCGACCATCTGAATAGGGTCTTTCAATTATCAGACCATCGTTCTCAATGCCACTTCAAGCCTTCCACCCCCGTCATCCCAAGCGCCCACCCTGTCATTCCGAACGCAGTGAGGAATCAAAAATCCTAACCTGCTGTCATCCTGAACATGACACAGCAATTTCGCCCGTCATTCCTGCGAAAGCAGGAATCCAGAACTCCCAACGCTGCCATCCCAAACACACCACCGCAATCTTCCTATCATCCCGAACGTCCCTCCCCCTGTCATTCCGAACAGCGTGAGGAATCAAAAATCCCAATCCACCAAACACATAAACTTTTCAGCAACCACCCTAGCGCTACGTCTTGCCATCAAGCCACGAAACATCCCGCACACCAACCCTAAACACAACCCAATTTTTAATTTCTACTTCTCAATTCCCAATTGGAGAAAGTCCCTTCCCCTTTGACGGGGGGAAGGTTCGTCGGCGAGGCGAAGACGCCGCAGATGTGATTGTCCCTTCCCCCTCTGGGGGAAGGTTAGGATGGGGGCGAAAACGCTCGCCCCTCGACGGCAAAACCTTACCAATGCAATCTTCTCATCAGGACTTACGCACTTGAATATGAACTCCTACCCGAGATTGACCCGTTTCAAGTACGAAATCGCGCTCAACCGCGTAAGTCCTAATCCTAATCCGCCGAACACCTAGACTTCAGCAACCGCCTTCAAACTTCAGTTGCCATCGAACTGCGAAACATCGCACCGCAACCATCAACACAACACAATTCTTAATTCCTCCCCCCGCCACCAACACGCCCGATTATGGCAAGCATTTCAGCCCCCTCACTCCATTATTCCAGACCATCCCAAAGCACCGTGATTACTGCGAAAGCAGGAACGACGAGATGAAAATAGGACTTACGCGCTTGAGTATGAATTCTACCTGAGATTGACCCGCTTCAAGTACGAAATCGCGCTCAACTCCGTAAGTCCTGGAAAAGTCACAATGCCAGCGCACGCTACGCCGATGCGGCATCGGCGGCGGCAGCCATCTCGTCGAGGTGCCCTCGCCAGTGGTTGACAATCGTCTCCATGCGCTCAGCGCCGGACGCCTCGCCGCCGTCGCCTCGAACCACGACTGCGGCGTTCGCGTCGGGCAGCGCGCGCGCCGCCACCACCAGCCGCTCCTGAAGCTCCTCCATCTCCTCGACGAGGCGCGCCACCGTCCAGCCCGACTTGCGCCCGACCGACCTGGCGTTCATCTCGTCGGTGTCGGCATAGATGCGATGGGGCCCATCGCCGGCAGCCGCGGACTCCATCCCTTCAACCGTGGCGCGATGCCAGTATATCCAGTGGCAAAGCACCTCTCGCGGAGTCCAGATGTCTATCTTCACCTCGGATTCCGCGTTCGCCTCGACATAAGCGATGCCTCTTGCCACCACCCGCTTGACATCCGCGATAAGGTTCTCGATGTTCACTTCGGTCGTCATAATTCTTCGTCCTTTCCCTTTCCTTTATCGTCTCCGAAATCCCCGTCCGTGAAAGTGCGAAATGCAGGACTAGCGTCCGCCCTGAGCGCAGGCAGGGGATGCGAGCTGCCCCCCTGCAAGTGGAAGCCGGTCAGTCGTATCTGACCAGCGACAAGACCTCATCGTGGCACAGCCGCGCCCTGCCTCCCAGCGCGGCGAGTTCGACCGCAAAGGCATACCCCGCCACCTGCGCCCCGCACCGCCGCGCCAGCGCCGCCGCCGCCGATACCGTGCCGCCCGTCGCCAGCAAGTCGTCCACAATCAGCGCCCGCTGCGCTGCGCCGATAGCGTCGCTGTGAATCTCCAGCGTGTCAGCGCCATACTCCAGCTGATAGCTGATGCTGTGCGTCTTGTGCGGCAGCTTGCCCTGCTTTCGCACGGGAATGAGCGGCTTGCCCATGCAATAGGCAAGCGGCGCGGCGAACAGGAAGCCCCGCGACTCCACGCTCACAATCACATCGGCGCGCAGCGGCTCGCACAACTCCAGCAGGCGGTCGACGGCGAACTTCAGTGCATCGGCATCCGCGAGCAAGGGCGTAATGTCACGATACACGATGCCCGGCTTCGGAAAGTCCGCGATGTCCCGTATGTAAGACTTGAGTTCCATAGCCCAACCGCCTAAAGCATAGCAGCATCGCGGCGCGAGCGCATCGGCACACGCGCGATTGCCAGTGAATGATAATTCGCCTTCATTGCGCGGTCAAGGGCATGCGAGCATGCGAGAAAATTGCATTAGTCCCTTCCCCCTTGATGAGGAAGGTCTTTAACGTCCCTTCCCCCTTTGGGGGAAGGCTAGGATGGGGGCGAAAACGCCCGCCCCTCGACGACTAAACTATACCAATGCAATTTTCTCATCAGGACTTACCCACTTGAATATGAACTCCTACCCAAGATTGACCCGTTTCAAGTACGAAATCGCGCTCAACTGCGTAAGTCCTATTCCCAATTGCAGAAAGTCCCTCCCCCCTTGATGGAGGAAGGTTGCCTGCTGTCAAGCGCAATCCGAGGCCGTGATTGTCCCTTCCCCCTTTGGGGGAAGGCTAGGATGGGGGCGAAAACGCCCGCCCATCCACGGCTAAACCGTACCAATGCAATTTTCTCATCAGGACTTACGCACTCGAATATGAACTCCTACCCGAGATTGACCTGTTTCAAGTACGAAATCGCGCTCAACTGCATAAGTCCTATTCCCAATTGGAGAAAGTCCCTCCCCCCTTGATGGAGGAAGGTTGCCTGCTGTCAAGCGCAATCCGAGGCCGTGATTGTCCCTTCCCCCTTTGGGGGAAGGCTAGGATGGGGGCGAAAACGCCCGCCCATCCACGGCTAAACCGTACCAATGCAATTTTCTCGGCATGCAGACTAACGGGATGCGCGGGATGGTGGTAGGATAAGCAGCGCGGTTATCCCGGTTCGTCCCGTTGAACCATGCAAGATTAGCGAGGGAGGGAGATATGAGACTGTCGCTGCCCGGGTTCGCAAAGGCGCGGCTGCGCTCGGACATCGCCGAGTTGCGCCGCATCGCGCTGGAATTCGGGAGCGGGCGGCTCAGCGGCAAGCGCGCGGCGCTGTGGGCGGCGTGCTGCGACAGCGCGGCAGACACCATAACGCAGCTCTTCGTGCGGAACAGCGACAAGACGCTAGACTGGGGGCTGCGGCGACACCGCAAGCGGCTCGATGGGCGGCGGCTCGCGGCGATATACTGGTGGATGCTGCTGTACCAGCTGGTACTGTTCCGCAACCGCGGCATCGACGGCTACGACAAGGTTGCGGACTTCGAGGCGCTGCGCGACGCGGCAGACGCGCTTATGGCGGAGCTGGTGCGGCTGCCGCACATCGGCGCGGTGAATCCGGGCCCATGGCAGGAGCATTGGCAGCGGCAGGTCGCGCTGGAGGCGGCGCTGGATATGTACAACAGCGTCATGAATATCATGGGCATCGGCATCAACAGAGAGGCGCGGATTATGCGTGTGTCGCTGTTCACATCCGCGACGGAGCGCGCGTATGAGACGGTCACAAAGCGCGCGGTAGAGGGAATTAAGAATTAAAAATTAGGAATTGAGAATTGCGTTGTGGAAAGTCCCTTCCCCCTTTGGGGGAAGGTTAGGATGGGGGCGAAAACGCTCGCCCACCGACCTCCCCGTCATTCCGAACAGCGTGAGGAATCAAAAACCCCAATCCACCAAACACCTAAACATCAACAACCACCCTAGCGCTCCGTCTCGCCATCAGACCGCGAAATACCGCACACCAACCTTAAACACAACCCAATTCTTAATTTCTAATTCTCAATTCTTAATTGAAGAAAGTCCCTTCCCCCTTTGGGGGAAGGTTAGGATGGGGGCGAAAACGCCCGCCCACCGACCTCCTCGTCATTCCGAACAGCGTGAGGAATCAAAAATCCCAATCCACCAAACACACAAACTTCAGCAACCACCCTAGCGCTCCGTCTTGCCATCAGACCGCGAAACACCGCACACCAACCCTAAACACAACCCAATTCTTAATTTCTAATTCTCAATTCTTAATTGGAGAAAGTCCCTTCCCCCTTTGGGGGAAGGTTAGGATGGGGGCGAAAATGCCCGCCCATCGGAGACTCTGGCTTCCTGCTCACGCCCCGTCATTCCTGCGAAAGAAAGTCACCCCTGCGAAAGCAGGGGCAGGAATCCGGAGTACGATGCGGGGGCGACCGCGCCGGTCACCCCCACAAACCTATGCAAGCCCTGACAAGGGGATGGGGTTTTGGATGCGGGTTAGGACTTCTTGAACTCTGGGATGACATACTTGCCGAATAGTTCAATGGATTCCATTACCTTTTCGTGGGGAACGGTCTCGGTCTGCATCATAATCATCATCTGGTCGATGCCGATGGCTTCGTGCTTTTTGAGCGCTTCGATGCAGCTGTCCGGGTTGCCTGCGATGACAACGGCGCGGTCGCATAGAGTATCGGCGTCGAGGTCGTCCCAAATTCGGTGGGCAATGGCAGAGCCGCCAGAGTAGTCGAGGATGTTGTCCTTGACCTCTTCGGCTTCGTCAACATCGACATAGCGCGAGAAGTTCGCCTTGAGGTGGTCGGGTACGCCGCCCCACTTGTCGAGAAGCTGGGCATAGACATCCTTCTGCCCCTGCACATAAGGTCTGTCCGGGCCGAAGAAATTCTTGAGGGACTGCGCGCCCATCTCCTTTGCCTCGCGGTCGTCCTCGAGACAGACGCCGAGCGTAGAGCTTGCCCACTGGTCGTTGACGAATGCGCCGACCGGGTTCGCCTTCTTGACATTCTCTCTGTACGCCTTCACATAAGGTTCGAGGGATGAGGGCGCGCTTGAGCCGAAGGACAGAATGCCGATGCCCTTGGCGGCGGCGATTTCGTAGGTTGCGGGCTGCAACGCCGCCACCCATATAGGCGGGTGGGGGTCCTGATACGGCTTGGGCAGCACCTGGCGCTCAGGCACCTGCCAGTATTTGCCCTCATAAGAGTAGAAGTCCGACTGCCATATCTGGGGCACCATGGACAAGGATTCTTCCCACATTTCGCGGCTGTCGCGCGGGTCTATGCCCATGCCGGTAAGCTCGTATGGCGCGGAGCGTCCCGTGCCAAAGTCCACGCGCCCCTCGGACAGGTGGTCGAGCATCGCCACCCGCTCGGCGACGCGGTTGGGATGGTGGTAGGGCAGAATGACCACGCCCAGCCCTAGCCGTATCTGCTTGGTGCGCTGGCTGAGCGCGGCATAGACGAGGTCCGGGCAGGGCGACGCGGAGAAGCCGGTAAGGAAGTGATGCTCCACGAACCACAGATAATCGAAGCCCACTTCATCGGCTAGGATGCACTGCTCCATCGTCTCGGTGAGCACGAGGTGATCGTCGAGAGTAGGCCGCTGCATCTCATATTGAAGGGCGAGTTTCATGTTTTTGTCCTTTCCTTGACGGGGGCTGACTAGAGGACGGCGGCGGCTACTCGGTCTAATTCGGACGCCATTTCGTCTTCCGTGTGGCAGAGTTCCAAGCGGACGATGACGCGGTTCGCGCCTGCGTCGAGGAACGAGTTCACTAGATCGCGCTCGGGCGCCTGGCCGTGAATGTTAATGCTGAGCGAGCCGGGTTCGCGCTCATATTCGGCGGCTAGGGTGTCAAGGATGACGCGGCTTTCGCGCACCTGGTCGGGCGTTACGCGGTTGGGCAGCCAGCCGTCCCCCCAGCGCGCTACGCGGCGCAGCACATTCTTCGCCATGCCGCCGAGCAGCACGGGCGGGTGCGGGTCTTGCGCCGGCTTGGGGAAGCAGCGCACCGGCGGAAAGTCGTAGTATTTGCCGTGAAACTCGGCTTCATCCTCCGTCCAAAGCGCCTTGAGGGCGAGCGCCGCCTCACGCGCCTGCGTCCAGCGGTGATCGAAGTCGCCGCCCATCATTTCGGTCTCCTCGCGGTGCCAGCCCGTGCCGATGCCGAACAGGAAGCGCCCGCCGCTGTAAAAGTCGAGGGCGGCGATCTCCTTGGCAAGCACTAGAGGGTTGCGCTCCGTGATGAGCGTGATGCCCGTGCCGAGCTTGAGGTCCGTGGTGACGGCGGACGCGCGGGCGAGCGCGATATACGGGTCCGTGAAGTGGGAGTATGTCCAGGGAATTACGCCGTCGTCCGCGCCGGGGAATGGGCTGGTGGAGTGCACCGGCATAATGGGATGTTCGGCAAACCAGATCGATTCAAAGCCAAGCTCCTCCGCTCGCCGCGCGACAAACGCGGGATCGACAGTATAGGCGGGCAGCGCCATAGCGATTCCAACTTGTGATGTCATAAGTGTACCTCCTGCTAACTTTCAGCACATATTAACATGGAAAGGCAGGATTACACAGGGCAACCCCATCTAAATCGTCATTACGTTCTGCTGAAACGAAAACCACACTCAAGCCAAGAAAAGCCACAACCCCAACTCGCTACACCCACCCCCCCGCCATCCTGACCTCCCTCCCCCGCCATCCCAAGCGCCCATCCCCGTAATTCCGAACCCTTTCTCTGCCATCCCGAACCTCCCCTGTCGTTCCGAACTCCCTCCCGCTGTCATTCCGACCATCTTTCTCTGTCATTCCGAACGCAGTGAGGAATCAAAAATCCCCGCCACCAACACGCCTAATACAGCAACGATTTCAGCCCCTCACCCCGTTCAAGGAGACAACTAAAAGACACTAAAACCCTCTAGTTTCTACCGACATTTCGCCTTCCCACCCCGTTCCCCCTAACTCACACTCTCCCCCACCTCGTCATTCCTGCGAAAGCAGGAATCCAGAGCCTCCAATGAGCATAAACGGCGCAAATCCCCCCGTTTCGCAACTCTAAATCCCCGTTTTCATAGAAACGAAGAAATGACCACACCACCCAATTCTTAATTCCCAATTTTTAATTCTTAATTGAATCGCCCTCCAATTCTTAATTCCCAATTTTTAATTCTTAATTGTCAAAACGCCACATACCCCCCATCGACAGGTATCGACACCCCCGTAACATAATCCGACGCCCCCGCCGCCAGAAACACCGCCGTCCCCGCCATATCGTCCGGTCTCCCCCAGCGCCCGTGCGGTATCCGCGCCGAAATCAGCTCATACCGCTCGCGGAACACATCCTCCGTCCGCAGCGGCTCCGTCAAGTCCGTCTCTATCCAGCCCGGCAATATCGCGTTCACCTGTATATTATCCTTCGCCCACGCCGTCGCCAGACTCTTCGTAAGCTGCACCACGCCCCCTTTGCTCGCCGAATACGGCATCACAAGGTCATGCCCGAATATGGAAGTCATAGAGCCGATATTGATAATCTTGCCCCCGCCCGCAGCCGCCATGTGCGGATACGCCTCCCGGCACGGCAAAAAAGTCCCCGTCAGATTGATGTCCATAATCAGATTCCAGTCATCCAGCGTATAATCCTGCGGCGCTTTGCGTATCCCGATGCCCGCATTATTCACCAGAATATCCAGCCTGCCGAACTCATCCAGCGCCCGCCTCACCATATCCCTTACCTCATCCTCATTCTGCACATTCGTCGTAATCCCCACCGCACGCGCCCCCAGCGATTGCAGCCGCCGCACCGCCGCATCCGTCTTCTCCCGATTGCGCGCCGCGACCAAAACATCAGCCCCCGCCTCCGCCAGCCCAACCGCCATGCCAAGCCCAATCCCCCCATTCCCCCCCGTAACCACCGCCGCCTTCCCGCTCAAATCAAACATCCCGTTGCTCATTGCGCCTCTCCCCAATCATCAAAACCGAGGATTGAATCATCCTCGTCCGGCTCGAAATAGTCGTAGTAGCCATCCGCCATCATTTCAATCCACTCATTCGCTCTCGCCTCCATACCCTTCTGAACATCCTCGACCTCATCCTTATAATCCCTGCGAACCCTGCCGTCAAACCATACATCGAGACATCTGCGTCTATGCCAATCCCAAATGCAAAGTTTGCCGTAATCGCCCTTCACCTTTATGAACAATCGCATCCCTTTATAGATGCGATAATACTCATAGGACTTACGCAGTTGAGCGCGATTTCGTACTTGAAACGGGTCAATCTCATGTAGGAGTTCATATTCAAGTGCGTAAGTCCTGCCCAATTCTTAATTCTTAATTTCTAATTCTTAATTCCGCCCCCTAATCGGCATCGACGGGCGGGTGTAGATTGTGCCAATCGGTTGCTTGCTCGAAGGCGTTGCCGATGCGACACAGCAGCGGTTCGGATAGAGACTTGCCCACGAATTGCAGGCTCAACGGCAGCCCGTCGCCGCTGAGTCCGCAGGGCAGCGACAGGGTGGGCGCGCCGTTGTAGTCGTATGGCACGGTGTATCGCTGGAACGATGTTCCCCTGTCGCCGCTCATAGGTCCGTACATCTCTTCCGGGGTGATGGCGCGCGCGGGCGACATCGTGGACGGACACGCGAGAGCGTCTATGTCGCGGAAGGCGTGCCTGATTAGGCCATTGAGTTCGGCGCGCAGGTTATTGGCGGCGGCATAGTCCGCGCCCGTTACGGCAGCGCCCATATCGAGCCAGCCGCGGAACCAAGGTCCGTAGTCGTCGCGGCGGGATGGGTAATTCGCCTTGTGCGCGGCAACGGCTTCCGCCGAGCAGAGGATGGGCCAGGCGGGCAGGTAGCCGTCCACATCGGGCATCTGCACGGGGACTATCTCCGCGCCGAGCTCTTTCATGACTTCGACGCCGGCGAGTACGGCAGCAGCAAGTTCGGGGGCGACGCCGTCGGTGGCGTACTTCTCATCCAAGCCGATGCGAACGCCCTTGACGCCGCCATCTATGCCTTCGAGCATATCGGGGGTGGGCGCGGGCAGCGATGTCGGGTCGTTGGGGTCATATCCGGCGATTGCTTGGAGCGCTATCGCGGCGTCTGCAGAACTGCGGGTGAGTGGGCCAACATGGTCAAGGGATTCGGCGAGGGCAAGCACTCCGTAGCGGCTGACGCGCCCCCATGTGGGCTTGAGTCCGACAGTGCCGCAGGCGGCGGCGGGGAAGCGAATCGAGCCGCCGGTGTCGCTGCCGAGCGAGCCGAAGCACAGCCCGGCGGCGGTGGCGACGCCCGAACCGCTGGACGATGAGCCTGCCCAGCGCGCGGTATTCCAGGGGTTCAGCGGCAAGTCGAGCGCGGGATTGTAGCCGCCCATCGCGCCTTCGGTGAGGTTCAGCTTGCCGAGCGGCACAGCGCCGGCGGCGTTAAGCCTGGCGACGACGGTCGAGTCGAAGGTCGGTACATGGTCGGCGTACACCTTGCTGCCGCCCATGGTGCGGACGCCATCCGTGAAGCAAAGGTCTTTGACGGCAAACGGGACGCCGTGCAGTGCGCCTCGGTATCGGCCCGCCGCGATTTCGGCTTCGGCGGCTTTGGCGGCTGCCTCGGCGTGGTCGGGCATCAGGGTTGCGTAGCTCCTATATGTGCCGTCAAGGTTCTCGATGCGGCGGAGCATGTATGCCGTAACCTCTACCGGCGAGAGTTGCCGCGTCTCGATGAGCGCCGCCAGTTCGGTGATGGTCTTGAAGTGCAGGGGTGTGTCAGCCATTTGTCGGCTCTCCTTGCGTGGGGGAGGATCTGTTGGATTATTGGGCGCGCTCTTTGATGAAGTCGGCGATGCGCTCGCCTATCATCATGGTGGTTACATTGATATTAGCGCGGACGCAGTCGGGCATGATGGAGGCGTCGACGACGCGCAAGCCGTCTATGCCATGCACCTTGCCGTACTGGTCGACGACTGCCATAGGATCGTCGGCTGTGCCCATCTTGCAGGTGCATGATATGTGGTGGCCGGTGGTTACTTCGCGCAGCATCCATGCGTCGAGCAGGTCGTCGGACGCCAGGTCTTCGTCGGTAGGCTCGATGCGCTCTTGGATGATGTCCTTCCAGGCTTCATGCTCGCCGAGCTTGGAGCATATACGAAGGGCTTCGCGCATGCGCTCGCGGTCGAAGGCTTCTTGGAAGTAGTTGTAATCGAGCATGGGCTGCACGCTGGGATCTGCGGACTGGAGCTTGAGTTCGCCCGCGCCGACGGCGAGGTCTAGCCCGACAATCATGCGTATGCCGATGGGAGACATGCGGTCGCCGCCGCGATCGACGCGGTCGGTGGCGAAGATGTTCATATAGACGATCATGTCGTTTTCAAGGTCAGAGCCGCTCGCGGTATAGCGCAGCCCGAACTGGATGCGGGGGCCAAAGGTCTCGAGGTCATATTCGGGCTTGGTCTTCCAAGTAACATAGACGAGGGGGTGGTCGCGGAGATTCTGCCCGACGCCGGGGGCGTCCTTGACGACGGGGATGCCGATGTCGCCAAGATGTTCGGCGGGGCCGATGCCGGACAGCATGAGGATCTGGGGCGAGCCGACCGCGCCGGCGCTGAGGATAATCTCGTCGCCCTCGGCGACGAAGCGCTCGCCGCCGCTCTCGACATCGACGCCGGTCGCTCTGCTGCCGTCGAAGACGACGCGATGGACTAGGCAGTTGGGGCGGATGGTGAGGTTGAGGCGGTGGCGCGATAGGCTGAGGTAGCCGAGGTTGGTGCTCCAGCGTATGCCGTCGGGATTGTTGAGGGGCAGGGGGCCCACGCCCGTAGTGTCGGGCGCGTTGTGGTCGGGGCAGTCGAGGAAGCCGTAGTCGAGGCAAGACTCGTAGAACGCCTTGGACGCGCCGCGCCAAGTTTCTTCGGGGAAGCGGTGGCAGATGATGGGGCCGTCGGTGCCGTGGAAGTCGTCGCTGAATGTGGTGTCGGTTTCGAGCTTGCGGAAGTATGGCAGGGAGTTCTCGAAAGTCCATTCGTGGTTGCCCCATTCCGCCCAGCGGTCGTAGTCGTCGGGAACGCCGCGCAGGAATATCTGGCCGTTGATAGCGCTGGAGCCGCCTGTTACCTTGCCGCGCGGCACCATCATGGGCTGCGCCTGCTCCGTGGCGCGGGCGGTGAACTGCCAGTTATGGTCGCTGGTCATAATGTCGGTAGCGGATGCGTAGCCGTACTTGACCTCTTCGGGGAGGTGGTCGATGTCGGCGTAGTCGGGGCCCGCTTCAAGCAGCAGGACGGAGACACTGGGGTCTTCCGTGAGGCGAGTGGCAAGGATTGCGCCGGCCGATCCCGCGCCAATGATAACATAGTCGTATTTCATGTTTTTCCTCCGCTGATGGATGGGGTTTTTGTTTCCTCGTCTTATGTGCCGGCTTTGATGAAGTCGGAGATGCGTTCGCCTATTGCCATGGAGGTGGCGTTGGTATTGGCGCGGATGCAGTCGGGCATGACGGATGCGTCGGCTACGCGCAAGCCTTGTATGCCGCGCAGCCTGCCGTACTGGTCGACGACTGCCATGGGATCGTCGTCGGCGCCCATCTTGCAGGTGCCGGATATGTGATGGCTGGTTCTGACATTTCGCATCATCCAGGCGTCGATGGTCTGCTCAGATTCCAGGTCGGCGTCGGTGGGGGTTCGCAGTTCTTGTATCAGATCCGCGAGCGCGTCGTTCTTGGCGAGTTCCAGGCATATATGAACGGATTCTCGCAGGCGCTTGATGTCGAATTCGGTTGCCAGCAGGTTGTAGTCGAGGTAGGGCTGGATGCGCGGGGATGCGGCTCGGAGGCGCATCTCTCCGGCGGATTCGGCGAGGTAGATGGCGGCAATCATGCCGATTCCTATGGCTTCGGAGGCGGGGTCTGTATAGTATAGGTCGCGCGTGGCGTAGGAGAAGGGGTGTATGAGCATGTCGTTTCGCAGTGATGAGCCTTCGGCAGTGTAGCGCAGGACGAATTGGATGCGCGGAGCGAGGCTGTCCTGCCGAAATGCGGGCTTGGTATTCCAAGTGAGCTGGACTTGCGGATGGTCGCGCAGGTTTTTGCCCACGCCGGGGGAGTCGTGGATGACGGGGATGCCCATGTCGCTGATGTGGTCGGCGGGGCCGATGCCGGATAGCATGAGAAGGTGGGGCGAGCCGATTGCGCCGGCGGACAGGATTATTTCGTCGCCATAGACGGATTGCAGCTCGCCGTCTGCCTCGAACTCGACGCCGACGGCTCTTTTGTTGTCCGATGGATCGAAGATGAGGCGGTGCGCCAGAGCGCGCGCGACGATGGTGAGGTTGGGGCGTTCGCGCGCTTGGCTGAGATAGCCGATGGCGGTGCTCCATCGGATGCGGTTGGGGTTGTTGAAGGGGGAGGGGCCGACGCCGGTTGAGTCGGGGTCGTTGTGGTCGGGGCAGTCGGGGAAGCCGTATTCGCGGCAAGCCTGATACCATGCGCGCTGGTCGGGAAGCCACTCATTCGACTGGTAGCGCCTGACGATGGTGGGGCCGTCAACGCCGTGGAAGTCGTCGGCGAAGTTGGTGTCGGTTTCCATGCGGCGGAAGTAGGGTATGAGTTTTTGGAAGCTCCATTCGTCGTTGCCCCAGGATGCCCAATCGTCGTAGTCCTCGGGGACGCCGCGCAGGAATATCTGAGCGTTGACGGCTGAGGAGCCGCCGGTCGTCTTGCCGCGCGGCACGAGCATGGGCCGTGCCTGTTCGGTGGATTTGGCGACGAAGTGCCAACGATGCTCCGTGCCGAGCGCGTCCATGGTTGCCCTGCCATGCCCGTAGCCGTACTTTATATCGGGGGGCATGGTGTCCAGGTCGGGGTAGTCGGGGCCTGCCTCTATGAGCAGCACGGAGGCGTTGGGGTCTTCGGTGAGGCGGGTGGCAATGATCGCGCCCGCTGAGCCTGCGCCTACCACGATGTGGTCGTAGTTCATGGTTTCTCCTTGGGGCTGACACCGCCGTACAGGATGGTCAGGGTGGAAGCAGGCGCAAGTATATCAGGCGTCGCGGGCGCAGCGAAAGCCTAGATTGCCGGTGGAGCTGTCGGGTGTGTTGGAGGTGCGGGCGGCGACGCGGTAGCGGTTGCAGTATGAGTCGTGGCAGAGGTATGAGCCGCCGCGTATGGTCTTGGAATTGCCGGATGGGGGACCTTGCGGGTTGTCGCGGGGCGCGGAGATGTGGAAGGTGGGGCTGAACCAGTCGTGCGTCCATTCCCATACATTGCCGACGATGTTGTAGATGCCGTAGCCGTTGGGCCGGTAGGCGGTTACGGGCGCTGTGCCCTTGTGGCCGTCGTCGCCGGTGTTGGTGTCGGGGAATGCGCCTTGCCAGATGTTGCACTGGTGCTTGCCGCCGGGGGTGAGGTCGTCGCCCCATGGGTAGCGCTTCTGGGAGAGGCCGCCGCGCGCGGCGAATTCCCATTCGGCTTCGGTGGGGAGGCGCTTGCCCGCCCAATCGCAGTAGGCGGCGGCGTCGTTCCAAGAGACATGGGTTACGGGATGATCCCAGCGCTGCTTGAGGTTGGAGCCGGCGCCTTCGGGTCTGCGCCAGTACGCGCCGTTGACGACCCACCACCAGGGGGCATCGGCGGCGGCTTGCTTTGCGGTGGCGCGCGCCTTCGCTCTGACGAACATGTGAAAGACGAATGACCAGCCGAAGCGCTCGGCGTCGGTCTTGTAGCCGGCGTCGCGGGCGAAGCGGTCGAATTGGGTGTTGGTTACGGCGCAGGCGTCGATGTAGAAGGGGTTGACGCGGACGGGGCGGACGGGGCCTTCGCCGTCGGCGGGGAAGCCGTCATCGTCGTTGGTGCCCATGAGGAAGTTGCCGCCGGGGAGCAGCGCCATGCCGTTGGCGCTTTCGGCGCTGGGGTTGCTGGTTGCGGCGGGGCGCGTGCGGGTTGCTGGCGCGGCGGATGGCGGGCGAGCTGCGGCGCAGCAGGGGGATGGGCTGTGGTTTTGCGGCATGGGAATTATCCTGGATGTTGTATGAGCGTCAGTCCGAGTATGCGCTGAACATGGCTGAAGTCTCTATCATGCGCGACCAAAGGACAGTCAAGCATTATGGCGGTAGAGGCTATCCATGCGTCCGCTACTTTGAGTTCGCGTCCAACTCTTCTGGTCTTACTACGCAAGTCGGCGGAAATACCAACAAGTTCTTCGGTGGGCCAGACCACATCGAATCGTCTCAGATGTGCATCTAAATCTCTCCTTCTTTTGTCTCCCCAGTTGGCATTGTACGCGCCATACCAAGATTCTTGTAAAGTCTGAAACGATATTAGAGATTGGCAGCCTTCAATCTTACTTTGATAATAGGAGTGTGTTGAATCGTTGGGACGGAGCAATATGGACACAACGCTCGTATCTAGCACGAGGCGTTCTCTGTGTATCATATATCACGCCCTTCGTGGATGACCCGGATAAACTCTTGCAGGTCTTGATCGCTTTCGAATGGGTCGTCTATGAGTAAGCCGTCGGCGCTTCTGAAGATTTTGGGAGATTTTGAGATGTCGCTCATGTCGAATGGCTGCGACCAGTGTCTATCGCCTTCGATGGTATCCACCGTGATGCTTGTCCATTCGTCATCCTTGTTCAAATTGCCCTTGCCTGTGATTTTCACGAACTTGGTGAATAGGTGCCGCATATCCTCGTCGAGTTCTTTGCTGAAGCGCAATTTAACGGATTTTCGGCTGAATCGCTCAAGGCGCGCGGTTTTCTTCGTCCAGTCCACAGCCATGAGCTTGCCCATGACGAGGGCGTCTTCTATGAACTCGTCGGGGTTTTTGTTTTGTTTGTGCGTGTGGTTCGTCATGACACCTCCCAAGGGGTGAGCGTGAAGGGATTATAGCAAAAGACGGGGATGTTGGGTTTTTATGGTTTCCGTTCTTTTGGATATGGCCAGGGTAGAGCAAACAGCCAGTTGCCCATACGCGCGCCCATAAAAGGGATTGATTTAATAGGGGAGGGGTATGTATTTGTTGCGGTATGGGCTATTGCGCTTATTCTGGCAAGGATTTTTCCTTGTCGCTTTGAATGGAGTGAGGGGTCTAAATCGCTATGGTATGGCAAGGATGGCTTGTGGATGGCGATTTTTGATTCCTCACTCCGTTCGGAATGACAGGAATGGAAGGCTCGGAATGACAGGAGTGGGATGCTCGGAATTGTAAGTGTTGGCTAATTCGCCGACATAGATAGATGCTCGGAAGGGTGAGCGTGCTGTGTTCGGGATAGGGGGCGACCGGCCGGTCGCCCCTACCGGCCCCTGTCAGTTGGTAGAGGGGGAAGGATGAAGGGTTGGGTTTATTCTATGAGTGCTTGGTAGGTGGCTATTTGGAATTGGCGGCGTAGGGGGTAGTGTGAGCTTGGCATGAATTGGGTTAGGAGGATGGCGATGAGTTCTTCGGCGGGGTCTATCCAGAATACGGTGCTGGCTGCGCCGCCCCATGAGTAGATGCCATTGGAGCCGATGATGCCGTGCTGGGCGATGTCCATGACGACGCGGAAGCCGAGTCCGAAGCCGCAGCCTTTTGTGTCGGAGGACATGCTTTGTCCGACGGCGAAGGGCTTGAGGTCGTCGGTGAGGTGGTTGGAGCGCATCATCTCGACGGTCTTGGGGGCGAGCAGGCGCGCGTCGCCGAGGATGCCGCCGTTGAGGAGCATTTGGCAGAAGCTCATGTAGTCGGATGCGCTGGATACGAGGCCGCCACCGCCGGAGAAGAGGGTGTGCGGGCGGGTTTGCCTGTTGACCATCGGGTTGTCGAGGGGCGCGATGCCGCCGTTGACGGAAGCGCCGTACACGGTGGAAAGTCTGTCTAGCTTTTCTTCGGGTACATAGAAGGATGTGTTCCGCATGCCGAGGGGCGAGAATATCCGCTGTTCCAAGAACTTGTCGAATGGCTTGCCGGCGACGACTTCTACGAGGTAGCCGAGTACATCGGTGGCGTTGCTGTATCGCCACTTCGCGCCGGGCTGGCTTATGAGCGGCAGCTTGCCGAGCTTTTCAGCCATCTCTTGCAGGGTGCTGTCGGGGTCGGTGATGTTCGCTTCCCTGTACATCTCTTCGACGGGCGAGTCTTGGTGAAAGCCGTAGCTCAAGCCGGATGTGTGGGTAAGCAGGTGGCGTATGGTGATGGGCTGGCGCTGGTCGACGAGGCGCATGCCGGTTTCGCTCATGCCGTCATAGACTTTGAGGTGGGCGAGTTCGGGGATGAAGTTGCCGACGGGGTCGTCGAGGGAGAAGCGCCCTTCTTCGTAGAGCATCATGACGGCGGCGCTGGTGATGGGCTTGCTCATGGAGTAGATGCGAAAGAGGGTGTCGCGCTGGACGGGCGCGCCGCTCTCCAAGTCTAGGACGCCGTAGGGCTGGAAGTGAAAGGTTTCGTTGCGGCGGGCGAGCATGGTGATTGCGCCCGCTAGTTTGCCTTCGTCTATGTAGGATTGGGCGAAGTCGTTGACGCGGGTGAGTCGTTGGGATGAGAAGCCGACTGATTCGGGGGATGCGGTGGTCATGGGTTGGCGCTCCTTATGGGGGCTATTAGGATGAACTGGATATACGGGATTTTATCATTCCGTCCTAGGTTGTGTGGACATTTGCGTCATTCCTGTGAAAACGGGAAGCCATGACCTCAGAATGTAGGCACTTTCGCATATTCATATTATAGGCTATTTCAAATCTCTGGATTCCTGCCCCTGCTTCCGCAGGGGTGACGTTCTTTCGCAGGAATGACGGGTGAGTTGAGCAGGAATGACGATATGAAAAGTCGAAATGTCCACAGAACCTAGTTCGTGGTGAAGCCGGTTGAAGGATGGGTGGTTCGACAGGCTCACCACGAACGGGTTTGTTTTGGGTTAGGCGTGAAGGCGCGTAGTTCGACAAAACTCACCACGAACGGGTTTGTGTGGTCAGGCGACGCCTAGTTGTTGTGCCATTTTGAGCATTGCGCGGGCGGTTTGTTCGTGGGCAATGTCAACCATGTCGCCGCCGTAGGTTACGGCTGCGCCGCCGGTTTCCCGCATTTGCTCCATGGCGTCCACCAAGCCGCGCCACTCGGCGATTTCCTCGGGGGTGGGGGTGAATACTTCGTTGACGACTGGCACATGGTAGGGGTGGATGAGGCTCATGCCGTTGTAGCCAAGCCGCTTGAGTTCTTGGGCATACTTTCGCAAGCCGTCTAGGTCGCGGATGTCGAACCAGCCGCCGGATACGGGGAATTGGATGCCCGCGGCGCGCGAGTCTATGAGCACTTTGGAGCGGATGAAGAGCGTTTCCATGCCTTCGGGCGTCCACTGGTAGCCGATGGAGCGGGCGGTGTCGCCGCCTTTGCCGCCGCTGCCGCCCATGTGCGCGATACGGTCGGATGCGGTGGCGATGTCGTAGGCGCTGCGGATGCCCGCTGCCGTCTCTAAGCCGGGGTCTATGAATATCTTGCCGACTTCTGCGCCCGCCTTGCGCTCGAAGAAGCGCAGCAGTATGTCCACTTCCACGACATCGGCGGGGGATTGGACTTTGGGCAGAGTGATGCCGTAGAGGTTCTTGCCGGTGATTGCCTCCAGGTCGAAGCCGGTCATGCCGGTTTCCAGCGGGTTGACACGGACGAAGAGGGTTTGCGTCGCACCGATTTCGTCGATCATCTTGGCGACGATTTGGCGGGCGGCGTCCTTTTCCTGCGGCGGCACGGAGTCTTCAAGGTCGAGGATGAGGGCGTCTGCGCCGTATTTGGGGGCTTTGCGTATCCAGTCTTCTTTGTTGCCGGGGACGAAGAGGACTGAGCGGAGGGGCTTTGCGGTGAATTTCATTGATTTGCTCCGTTGGTAGGGTGGTTAGGTATTCAGGCGGTCAGGGTATCAGAATATCAGTCTTCGCGGAGGCAGGAGGTGCGGTTGGTGGGATACACCAAGTCGATTAGCGCGTTGTGAACATGGTTGTTGACGCACTTGTTGTCGGGATAGACGGTGTGCCTTGGGTGGGAGGTTTCGAGCAGGTAGCCGTTGCTTAGGGTTTGGGTGACGAGTTCTTCGGATTCGTCAAAGGGCGTTGCGGGGTCGGCGTGGTTGCCTATGACGAGTATCGGCACGCCACCGCCGTCGAGGGGTATGTCGAGAGGCTGCGGCGCGAATTGGTCGTAGAAGGGGCAGGCGCTGGGGAAATTGGTGTCTGCCGCCTCTATCAATGGGAACTTTTCTGCTGAGGCGGCGTCGATTACTACGGAGTCGTCCAAGCGAGTGGCGCGGTCTAGTTCGGGTGTCAGCATGAAGTCGTCTAAGCAGTTGACATGCGCGGTGAAGTTGGCGGCGGTGGGGTCTTCGTCCAGTTGCCGCCTGACGAATTCGAGCAGGATTGTCGGGTCGTCGTTTTCGTGCAGTTCGTACAGGCTTTGCCATAGGTCGGGCCACTGCGCTTCATTGTACAGGGGAGTAATCACGCCCAAGAATGCGGCATAGGGAACGCCGCCCACTGCGCTGTTGACCAGATGCAGTTTTTCGGCGGCGCGATAGTAGTAGCCAATTGGGTCGCCTGCGTTGTATATGGGACATCTTGCGCTGTCGCACGCCATCAGCGCCTGCTGGAGCTGCTCTTCAAAGGGCGCGAGTTCTTCAAGCGCCTGCTCCATGCGCTCCTGCTGCGTGTCGGCTTGGTCAACGGGGTTGTCCGCGCCGTCGAGGACCATCGCCCTGACCGACTCGGGAAAGAGCGTGGCATACCAGACGCCCAAAGCCGAGCCGTAAGAGTAGCCGAGGTATGAGATTTGCTGCGCCCCCAGCGCTTTGCGTATTTCGTCCATGTCCCTGGCGACATATTCGCTGTGCAGCAGAGCGCCTATCGCGCCCATGGATTCGATGCACAGGTTGGCGGCCGCTTCGCCGGCGGCTATCTCGTCGGGCGTGTCTATGTCGCCGTCGATTGACTTGAGCAGCGCGATGCGTTCGCCGGGAGCGCCGCAGGCGAATGAAGGCTCGGACGCGCCGACGCCGCGCGGGTCGAAGCCGATGATGTCGAAGCGCTCAAGCAGATCGTCGGCGAATGAGAACTCGGAATACTGGACGAGTTCCAAGCCGCTTCCGCCGGGGCCGCCGGGGTTCACTAACATGTAGCCTATGCGCTCGTCTTGATGGTCGGCGCGGCGGACATTTACGGCGATTTCTATGCTGCCGGCGTCGGGATTGCGGTAGTCGGCGGGGACTTCTATGAACCCGCACTCCAGAAAGCCTTCGCAAAGACTCCACTTTATCCGCTCGGCTGAAAGTTCGTCCGATGTGAGCGGACGGTCTATGAACTTTCGAGCGTTCTTGATGCCGGGGTTGTCGGGGTCTAGCTCGACTGCTTTGTGGTAGTCGGCAATCGCCTTGTCGCGGTCGCCTTCTTCGGCGTAGCCAATTCCGCGCAAGAGGTAGGTGTAAGCGGCTTTCTCCTTGAAATCAAGGGCGTTCGGGAATAGTTCGACTGCTTTGTTGAAGTCCGCAATCGCGCTGTCGTAGTCGTCCTTGTAGGTGTAGGCAAGCCCGCGATCATAGTAGGCTTCGGCATAGTCTGGATACAGTTCGATTGCCTTGCTGAAGTCCGCAATCGCCTTGTCGTAATCGTCCTTGACGGTGTAAGCAAGCCCGCGATCGTAGTAGGCGTCGGCATAGTCAGGATCCAGTTCGATTATCTTGCTGAAGTCCGCAATCGCCTTGTCGTAATCGCCCTTGAAGGTGTAAGCAAACCCGCGCTCATAGTAGGCGTCGGCATAGTCCGGATCCAGTTCGATTATCTTGCTGAAGTCGGCAATCGCCTTGTCGTAATCGCCCTTGTCGATGTAAGCAAACCCGCGATTGTAGTAGGCATCAACATAGTCCGGATCCAGTTCGATTGCCTTGTCGAAATCGGCAATCGCCTTGTCGTAATCGTTCGTGAAGGTGTAGAGATTGCCTCGATAAGAGTATGCGCCAGCAACATAGATTGAATTCAGTTCTATCGCGGTGTTGAAGTCCGCTAGAGCCTTTTCGTCATCAAATTCGAAGTAATGAATCTCTCCTCGAAGATAATAGGCGTCGGCATGCTCAGGGTTTAGTTCGATTGCTTTGTTGAAGTCCGCAATCGCGCTGTCGTAATCATCATTAATGTAATGAAGCTCTCCTCGAAGATAATAGGCTTCGGCATGCTCAGGGTTTAGTTCGATTGCTTTGCTGAAGTCCGCAATCGCGCTGTCGTAATCATCATTGATGTAATGAATCTCTCCCCGAAGATAATGGGCGTCGGCATGCTCAGGGTTCAGATCGATTGCTTTGTTGAAGTCCGCAATCGATCTGTCTAAATCGTCCTTGTAGATGTAGGCGCGTCCTCTTTCATAGTAGGCGTCGGCATAGTTGGGGTATAGCTCGATTGCCTTGTCGTGGTCTGCAATCGCGCTGTCATAGTCGCCTTTCTCATGATAGGCAATTCCCCGCACGAGGTAAGCGCCTGCAACGAGGACATCAACATCGGCGTTGTTGGGGTCCAGTTCGATGATTCTTTCAAAGTCGGCAATAGCTTCTTCGTAATCGGCAATCGCCTTGTCATAGTCGCCTGCCTCATAATACGCAACTCCGCGCAGGGCGTAAGCGTTTGCAACTAGGATATTGGCATCGGCGTTGTTGGGGTCTAGTTCGATGATTTTATCAAGGTCGGCAATAACCCCGTTGAAATCGGCAATCGCGCTGTCATAGTCGCCTGCTTCATAATACGCAACTCCGCGCAGGGAGTAAGCGCCTGCGCGCAGGACTTCGGTGTCCATGTCGTTGGGGTCCAGTTCGAGCGCTCTGTCGAAATCGGCAATCGCCTTGTCGTAGTCGTCCTTGTAGGCGTAGGCGCGTCCTCTTTCATGGTAAGCGTCGGCATGCTCCGGGTTCAGTTCTATTGCTTTGTTGAGGTTGTCTATCGCGCTGTCAAAGCCGTCTTCGGCAAGATTATCCAACGCGAGATTGTAGTATGAATCGGCGGTGGGAGTGGGCGTTGGGGTGTGTGTTGCGGTTGAGACGGACGTGGGAGTTGGGGCGGGCTGCGCGGCGCTTTTCGCCTGCGCGCTCGCGGTGGCGGTGGCGTTCAAGTCAGCGGCGCTGGCGGAGTCGGACACGGCGGCGGGTTCGGGGGTTGTCGTGTCCCCGCAAGCGATGAGCGTGATGAGCGTCATGACGCAAATGACCGCTAGTAAAGCCGTCAAATGTTTCATCTATTTGTCCTTTTGGCAGAAATGCGTATCCAATTTGATGTATGGGCGATTGGGCCGGTCGTCCATACCGCCGCCGTCACGATATACGCCCGCGCCATGCCGTTCCGTTATACCACGCCGTCGGCTTTGAGGGCCGCGATGTCGGCGGGGGTTAGGTTTAGGAGGCCGGTGTAGATTTCGGTGTTGTGCATGCCTAGTGTGGGCGCGCCGTAGGGTTCGGGTATGCTGCCGTCGGAGAAGATGACGGGGAAGCCGGCGACTATGCCGGGCACGGGCTCGTCGATCTTGCCATGCCGCATGGGGAGGAGACTGCCTCTGTCCCAGAAGTGGTTGTCGTTGATTGCTTCGTCGACGCCGCGGACTGCGCCGCTGGGGACGTCGGACGCTTCGAAGCGTTCGAGGGCTTCGGCGCGGGTGAGCTTTTCGACGCGCTTTTGTATTTCTTCGCGCGCCTCGACGACATTGGCGGTTCGGCTATGGAACTCGGCGAAGCGTGGGTCTTCGGCGAGTTCGGGGGAATCGAGGGCGTTGGCGAGCCTGCGCCACTGGTCATCGCTGGCGGCGGTGAGGGTGAGTTCGCCGTCGCTGGTGCGGTATAGGCCGGTTGGGCCGCCGCGCGTGGTGTTGCCCATACGCAGGGGCAAGCCCATCTCGACATCGTCCTCCAGCGTGTCCATGAGCATGATGGAGGTGAGCGTGTCCATCATGGAGACGTCGAGGTATTGCCCTTTGCCGGTGCGCTCTTTGTCGCGCAGGGCTGCCATAATCGCGTAGCAGGCGAAGAGGGGAGTTACGAGATCGCCGATGTAGAAGCCAACGCGGGTTGGGGGGCCGTCGGGATGGCCGTTAATCTCCATCAAGCCGCTCATGCCCTGAATCTGGGGGTCGTGGGCGGGTCTGTCGGCGTACTCGCCGGTCTGCCCGTAGCCGGATATGGAGCAGTAGATGATGGCTGGGTTGACGGCGGCGACATCGTCGTATCCCAGCCCCATGCGGGTGAGGGAGCCGGGCGCGAGGTTTTCCAGCATGATGTCGGCGGACTTTGCGAGGTCGAGGAACATCTGCCTGCCGGTGGCATGCTTGAGGTTGAGCGTGACGCTCTTGACGCCTTGGTTGCGCTTTAAGAAGCGGGTGGAGATGTCGTCGGGTGTTTGCTGCTGCGGGTGTTTGCCCTTGGGACCGATGAAGGGGCCGTTGCCGCGCACGGGGTCGCCTTTGCCTGGCACTTCGACTTTGATGACCTCAGCGCCAAGTCGGGCGAGGTTCATGCTTGCGTAGGGGCCTGCGAGGAAGCCGGTGACGGCGAGAACTCGGATGTCGTTTAGGGGCTGCATTGTTGCCTCCGATGGGTTAGTCAGTGTTTCGGTTGGTGGATATAGTCGGATTAGCGCAGCGCCCAGTATCGCTTATCTTCCGGGGCTGCGCCTTCACCGCCGTTGTCAACGAGGACGACCCTGCCGGAGTCGTTGTGCGTAACGACGAAGCAGATGTATCCCCTGCGGCCATTATTAGCATCATGGCGCATCCGAGAAAAGTCGCGGTATAGCGCGGTTTCGGGTATGTCGCCGCAGTGGTCCGTGCCGCCCCATTCGTAGATAGCGCCATTCGGCGGCTCGGCTTGCGCCGTCAATCTGACCTGCGCGTCATAGCCGGTTGTGAGGCTTTCGCCGTTTCTGACCTGGATGTCAACCAGCAAGTAGTGGTAGCCTCTCGGCGGCCGGTCGTTAAGAGGGTGCCAATCGTCGATCATCGTCCAGGCATCCTCTGCCCAGACCGCCTCTCGCACTCGCAGGGTAAGCCCGTCGGTGTTGGAGAGCGTGCCTGGCTCCCTGATAGGGAAGGGGATGTCCCATCCGTGTCCGACAGGTATGGGGGTTGGAGTGGGCGTAGGCTGCGGCGTCGCGGTGGGTTGGGGCGTGCTAGTGGGTCTAGGAGTTGCGGTCGGCCAAGGTGTGTTCGTAGGTTCGGGCGTCGAAGTCGGCTCCGGTGTGCTTGTGGGTTCGGGCGTCGAAGTCGGCTCCGGCGTGCTGCTGGGTTCGGGTGTGCGGGTAGGTTCGGGCGTCGCGGTGGGTTCAGGCGTGCTGGTAGGCGGTTCGGGCGTGGGCGTCGCGGTTGGCTGCGCCTGCACGGTCGCTTGCACACTGACGGCTACCACCGTGGCTACTTCGACGGTCGCCTGCACACTGGCGGCTACCACAGTTGCCACTTCGACGGCCGCCTGCGCGCCTGCGGATACGGTCGCCTGTATGTCGGGCGTGTTTGCGGATGCCTGAGTGGGCGCGGCGGTCGGCCCAGGGTTTGCGGTCTGACCACAGGCGAACAGGAAGAATGCGACGGATGCGACTAGGGATAACGCGAGGGACTTCACCTAATTCTCCTTAGTGTAGATGTGCTATGGCATCGAGTAGCGTGTCGGTAGGCATCGTTCTTGCGCCGCGCTTGCGCCGCGGGGGTTGTTCGGCAACGGCGTTTCAGGGCTGCCAAGCGATGTTTAGTTCATGAGCCGCATTCACCAGTCGTCTGTCACGCGCCCACAGCGAGTCATCGCCGGTCAACCAGGTGGCAAACAGGATGTGCGCGTCGATGTATCCGATTCCTCTGCCCATCAGTCGGCGGCTTTCGATAAAGTCCAGCACGGCGTCATCATCAGCGACTTGCGCTCTCGGCAAGTTTGTGAGCAAAGCCATCGTCGTGCTGCGATTGCGGATATTGCCCACTGCCAATTCGCCAATCACCATGGGGTGCATCAACGCTTGTCCCCTGCTTAACAGAAATTCAAGTCCGGTATCTTCGCCATGCAGATGGTCTATCCATACGGATGTATCCACCACAATCATGACGGCTCGCTCCGCCGCCGAGGTATCGGCTTCAGCTGCGGTTCGCTTCCGCGCAGCTCTATCAACCGCCGCCCGACTTCTACATGAATCAAGGCGCGCAACGCCTCTTTTACCAGAGCTTCATCCTCCGATATTCCGGAGTACTCACGGGCTTTTGCCAGCAGTTCGTCGTCGATGTTTAGTGTGGTTCGCATGGCGGCAAACACCTCGTTTTTAGGCGCTAATATGGTTTATCCATAGGAGGTATCCGCCATAATCATGACGGCTCGCATGACGGCTCACTTCGCCGCCGAGGTATCGGCTTCAGCTGCGGTTCACTCCCGCCCAACTTAGCCAGACGCCGCGATGCTTCCCATTCAACAATCATTTTCAACCCTTGGTTCACCAACACCTCGACTTCCGATATTCCAGAGTATTCACTAGCCTTTGCCAGCAGTTCGTCATCGATGTCTAGTGTGGTTCGCATGGCGGTTCACCTCATCGGTATTGGATGCGGATATTATACACGCATCGCCCTATACATAATGGTTGTGGGGGTTGCGGAGGGACATCATGCGGGCTGCCGGGGATAGGGGCCAGGGGTGAACGCCGCAGCGGTCTGCCCATTGGTCGTAGAGGGCTGTCATCTCCGCAGCTTGGGGCGCGTTGCTTTCGACAAGGTTGTTGAGTTCGGTGCGGTCTTCGTGCATGTCGTAGAGTTCCCAATCACCGCCGACTTCGGCGACGAGTTTCCAGTTGTCGATGCGGACTGCGCGGCTACCTTCGTGTTCCCAATAGATGGGCAGGTCGCGCTTCCATGCGCCGCTGTCTATGGCGTCCATGAAGCTGACGCCTTCGATTGGGGTGATGGGACTACCGTTGAGTTCGGCGGGGTAGCGCGCGCCGGCGGCGTCTATGCAGGTGGCGGCGATGTCGGATATGTGCGTGGGCTCGTGGACGATGCCGGGCTGCTTGATGCGGTTGGGCCAACTTATGATGAAGGGGGTGGATATGCCGCCCTCATGCGTCCAGCGCTTGAAGAGACGGAAGGGGCTGTTGCTGGCGTTCGCCCAGGGCAGGTCGTAGCTCATGAAGGTATCGGCGGGGCCGGGGCGCTGTCCGGGGATGTTGCCCATCTTGACAGGCGTGCCGTCGGGGTTGGGGCTGGCGTACTGTGAGGGTACGGGGCGGTCGGTGTCTTCGGCGAGGAACTCGGCGCAGCCGCCGTTGTCGGACAGGAACATGACGAGAGTGTTGTCTTCAGCGCCAAGCTCGCGCACCTTGTCCAAGATGCGCCCGATGCCCTGATCCATGCGGTCTATCATCGCGGCGTATGTCGCCATCTTGAGGTCTTCCCAATCTTTATCGCGTTCCTGCCGCCAAGCGTGAGCGGAGGCGTTGCGGGGGGAAATCTGCCACTTGTCGCTGAGTATGCCGCTCGCCTTGAGTTCTTCGTGGCGGTTGGTGCGGAGGGCGTCCCAGCCGTCGCGATAAGCGCCTTCGTAGCGGGCGATGTCCTCTTCATGGGCGTGCAGGGGCCAGTGTGGAGCGGTGTAGGTTACATGCAGGAAGAAGTTTTTGTCCTGGTTGTCCTCTTGCCCATCTTGTCCGTCCGCAGCGCCGCTTTCGCGGGCGGCGGCGTTGTTCGCGGCGTGTTCGTCGAGCATCTTGACGGCGTTGTCGGTGATGGCGTCGGTGAAGTAGTAGCCGGACGGATCGAGCTCGATGAAGCGGTCGTCTTCCATGAGAAGGCGGGGGAAGAAGTAGTTGGCGCTGCCGGCGACGATGCCGTAGAAGCGGTCAAAGCCGCGCTGCGTGGGTATGGGGTGGCCGGCGTCGCCCTTCTGCCGCTCCCAATCGGAATCGTCGAGCAGGTCGTAGCGCCCGCCGACATGCCATTTGCCGCTCATGTAGGTGGAGTAGCCGCCGGAGCGCAGCACTTCGGCGACGGTGGCGCAATTTTCGTTGAGATTGCCCTGGTAGGATGGGGGGCCGAGCGCGTCCATCATGTGGCCGACGCCCGTCTGGTGAGGGTTCAAGCCGGTGAGCAGCGACGCGCGGGACGGACAGCAGCGCGCGGAGTTGTACATCTGGGAAAAGCGCAAGCCGGACGCGGCGAGCCGGTCGAGGTTGGGGGTGCGTATCTCCGAGCCGTAGCAGCCGAGGTCGGAGTAGCCCATGTCGTCGGCGAGGATGAGGATGATGTTTGGTCGGGTGGTCATAGCAATGTCCTTTGAGTTTGTAGAGGGTTAGGTTCTTGGTGGATTATATCGCAGGATGGGCGTTTGGGAGACGCTGCTGGATGTCGGGCGGGGGCTTCCATAGCCCAAGCATGCCCTTGCATGGTATGAGCGGCAGCGGCTGGACATTGGCAAGCAGCCAAGCATACGCGCCTTCGTATCGCTCGATGCATGCGTTGCCTTCGTCGGCGTCTTCCATTGGGCGGCAGTCGTACAGCCACGCTACCGCCAAGATGCCGCCGGTCGGCAGGTTCGCGTAGGGACGGGCGCTCGCGTGTATGGCAAGCGCGCCGCGATAGTTCGTCCGCCATGTGCGCGTCTCGATGGTCTTATGCCCATCGGCTATCAGACTAGCCCATGGTTGTCGCAGTGATAAGGCTCTCACTGATGAATAGCGTTTCCTTTCAGACGGTTTTATTACTAACCGCACCGGATTCCTGCTTTCGCAGGAATGACGGGGTGAAGTTTATGAATTGAGAATTGGGCAGGTCTGCGAAACTTGGGTTGTCTCGGGGTTTATCATATCAGGGTTTGGGGCGGGTGGCAGCAGCCTTCAAGGCGATGAGGGCGATGCCGACTGCCGCGCCGCTTGATAGTCCGACTGCCAGACGAATGTGGAATGCCGTGGGCGAGAAGATTGGATATGCGAATGCGAAATTGAGGATGTATAAGAGCGACAGGCTGGACGCGCTTACGCCGATGACGGCAGCCAGTAGTATGGCTATGAGGGTGAGCGTATCGCCGTCGCGGTTTGCCGACAGCTTGTTGGCGACAGCGCCGACAATCGCGCCGCAGCCCGCGCCGACGAGTAGAACGACCGACTGGCTCGTCAGATCACCCTCGACTACGGCGACGAATTGCGCGAAGGGCATGTTCGGGTATGCGCTTGAGATTTTCAGGACGAGAAGGACTGTGCCGGTCGGCACGAATGCTAAGGCAGTGAGCAGTCCGAGCAGCGCGCCCGGCTTCCAGCCGACTAGCGGACGGCTGCCCAGCAGCATGCCGGTTATCGCTCCAAGGATGGCGGCGGCGGTGAGCATGGCGCTGAATCTGGTCAGCAAGAACTGGTAGTCGGCATTGTAGCGGCCAAAGACGGTGGCGAGCGCGACGAGCGGCGCTTGCGTGAGTATGAGCAGGACGCCGACGGCAGCGCCGATGAGCGCGCCGCGCGAGAATGCGTCCACGCGCTCGCGGGGCAGCGCGAACCCGATGTTGGCTCCGGCGAGTGTGCCGATAATCGCGCCGATGATGGGCGCAGTGAGGGAGCTGACCTCGAATTGGGTTATCCAGACGCCATCCACATAGTTCTCGAATACGGCGATGCTGCCATGGAAGAGGGCTACGGTGATGCCGCCAAGAATGCCGATAGATGCGGCGGCGATTACGCTTTTGAGCATGTCGCTTGCTCCCGGGTGAGTGGGAATTAAGAATTGTTTTTGTTGATATTTTGACTTTTCATCTCGTCATTCCTGCTTTCGCAGGAATCCAGCGCTTTGGAATAGCCTAAAATATGCAAGAGTGACTACAATATGAGATTCTGGATTCCCGTGAAAACGAGAATGACGGGTGAGCGGGCGGGAATGACGCAAATGTCAGCACAACCTCTGTCAGCTCACAAGGGGGTAAGGTTCGAGGCGTTCAGCGGTCGAACCAGAAGGCGGACAGGATGCCTGCGGCGGAGCCGATGAGCGTGCTTGCGACTATGCCTGTGAAGAGGGTGGCTATCACGCCTATGGAGCCTCCGATGATTACGCTCTTGATTACGGTGAGCGACAAGCCCAAGCCCTCGTAGTGGCCTGCGCGCGCGCCGAGAACGATGCCCACGACTACGCAGGTCATGGCGCTGGTTGACAGCGTGGGGAATACGGCGGCGTTCTGCGTTTCTTGGTCTGCGCCCATCAGGATGTAGGCGCAACCGCCGACAATCAGCGCTATGAATACGCTGACGCCGGAGCCGTAGAACATGCCTATTGCCGCGCCCAGGAATGCGTCTTTGGCATACTCGCTAAATGGATGTTTCTTGGGATTGTGCATGGTGAAATTAAGAATTAGGAATTGAGTTGTGTGGACAATTTGCGTCATTCCCGTGAAAACGGGCATCCAGAATCTCAGAGTGTAGGCACTTTCGCATTTTTTAGGCTATCTCAAAGCGCTGGATTCCTGCTTTCGCAGGAATGACGGGGGTAGAGGTTCGGGATGACGGTGAGAACGACGCCTTGACGATTGAAAGACCTTGCCGGAATGGGGGGTTGGTGGTTGTCCGCGTATTCGGTATCTTGGGTTTGGTGCATTAGCCCAACCAGTCAGTCTTTCGATGATTGCCTGCGCGCCCGATGTACACGCTTACGCCGCCGCCCACAATGACGCCTACCGCCGTAATGAAGAGTATGCCGGTGTGATATGCCAGATAGGAGAACACCGTGATTCCGTACTTACCGAGGAGCAGGTCGGCGATTGGCGCGGCGATTCCGGCTAGCGCGCCGGCGAGTGTGCCGACTGCCACGCTGATGATTACGCCGCCAAGCCTGCGGACGCCGACGATTATGCCGGCTACCGCGCCGACGATTGCGCCGATGGGAACGCCTACATATAGCCCCGTCAAAGCGCCCGCAACGACGCTGAATAGGACGGGCAGCGAGTCTTCGGGCGTCGGGTCGTCAACGGTCAGTTTCAGGAAGATATGGAATGACACCATACCCACAACGCCGATAGCCACGCCGCTGATTATGCCGCTGAACAGCCCGACTACCGCGCCGATGAGTGCGTTGACGAGCGCCTTGCCGACTGCGCCGCCGATTGCCGACACCCGATTTTTCACCATCGCCGCCCGCTAACCTTACCGCTTATGCGCTAACGCCGCCCGCTATCTTCCTGACCGCTGACCATTGAAATCCGACTACCGAAACCTGTGCCGCTATGTTGTTACCGCGCCAAGGGATGCGGAGGAGACCAGCTTGGCGTATTTTGCGAGGACGCCTCTGTCGTAGTTGGGCGGGGGCGCTGTCCACTCGCGGCGGCGCTGCGCCAGCTCGGAGTCGGTGAGGCGCACGCTCAGGTCGCGGGCGTCGGCGTCGAAGGATACGATGTCGCCGTCTTGGAGCAAGCCGATTGCGCCGCCGACTGCGGCTTCGGGAGCGACGTGGCCGATGCAGGGGCCACGCGATGCGCCGGAGAAGCGGCCGTCGGTTATGAGCATGGTGGAGTCGCCAAGTCCCGCGCCCATTATCGCGCCGGTGACGGCGAGCATCTCTTGCATGCCCGGGCCGCCCTTGGGGCCTTCGTAGCGGACGACTACGACGTCGCCGTCCTTTATTTCGCCGTTGACTATGGCGTCAAAGGCGGGGCGCTCACCGTCGAAGACGCGGGCGGGTCCCTCGTGCGCGGTGTGCTTGGTGCCGGAAATCTTGATGACCGCGCCTTCGGTGGCGAGGTTGCCCTTGAGGATAATCAGCCCGCCGGTCGAGCTGCGCGGCGATGCCGCGGGATAGATGACGCGGTTGTCGGGTTCGCCGTCGAAGGCGTCTAGGTTTTCGGCGATGGTCTTGCCGGTGATGGTCAGCGCGTCGCCGTGCAGCAGTCCGGCGTCGAGGAGCTGCTTCATGACGACGGGGACGCCGCCGGACTTGTCCATATCGGACATGACGAAGCGACCGCCGGGGCGCAGGTCGGTTATGTAGGGGGTGCGGCGGCTTATCTCGTCGAAGTCGTCTATGTTCAGATCGACTTGCGCTTCGTGCGCTATGGCGAGCAGGTGTAGCACGGCGTTGGTGGAGCCGCCCATCGCCATGACGACGGTGATCGCGTTCTCAAAGGCTTCGCGCGTCATGATTTGGCGCGGGGTGATGCCCTTGTCTAGCAGGTCGTAGAGCAGTTCGCCCGCCGACTGCGCCACATCGTCGTTGCGCGGGTCGATGGCGGGGATGGAAGCCGCGCCGGGGATGGACATGCCCATCGCTTCGATAGCGGAGGACATGGTGTTGGCGGTGAACATGCCGGAGCATGCGCCCTCGCCGGGGCAGGCTACGCGCTCCATGGCGATGAGCTCGTCGAGCGTCATGTCGCCGGTGGAGAATGCGCCGCAAGCCTCGTACATGTCTTGGATGTTGATGTCCTGTCCGTTGTAGTTGCCGGGCAGTATCGCGCCGCCATAGACGAAGATGGAGGGCACATCCAAGCGCGCCATAGCCATCATAGCGCCGGGCATGTTCTTGTCGCAGGCGGCGACGACTATCAAGCCGTCCATGCCTTCGCCGAAGGTTACGGTCTCGATGGAGTCGGCGATGACCTCGCGGCTGACGAGGGACGCCTTCATGCCTTCGGTGCCCATGGATATGCCGTCGCTGATGGTGATAGTGCCGAACAGGAAGGGGACGCCGTTGGCGTCGCGGACGCCCTGCTTGACCTTCTGGGCGATGCGGTCGAGGTGGACATTGCAGGGTGTTACATCGCTCGCCAGATTCGCGACGGCGACGAAGGGCTTCTCGAAGTCTTCGTCTTGGAGTCCGACGGCGCGGAGCATGGAGCGGGCGGGCGCTCTGTCGGGGCCGTCCACGACGACATGGCTCTTGTGGCGGAGCATGGATCTTGTTTGGGTTGCCATAGGTGTGTCTCCTTTGTTCTCAATGGTATGCAATAGGATATATCATACAACAATTAAGAATTAGGAATTGGGAAGCAACCCCGTGTGAATTATATGAGGAGGGATAATCGGAGTTGAAATCCAGACGCACAGCGTTTCTAATTGGGTTCAGCACAACTCAAGGAGGACGCCTCGCACCTGGACAACCTAATCATAACCGCTCTCTGCTTGATTGACGACATGCTCAAAGAGATACTGGCAAACCGACGACTCAGACAGACAGCGAGGCACTATGCCCCTGCTCGCCGACAGCGAGGTTCTCACTGATGATAGGGAAGATTGCGAGCGGCGGGTGAATGGGGGCGACTGCCAGTTTGCCCCTACACATGGGGAAATCCAGTGCCTATCCCTGCGCCTGTCAACGGAAGGGTGGTTCGCCCTTCGGCTGGCTCAGGACAACGGATTGGAGGCGGTGAGGGGTGTTCGCTCCGTTGCCGCTGCAACCCACAAGTTATCGGGGCGACTGCCGCCGCCGCTGTCAGCGGAAGGGTGGGTGGCGTTCGGGGCGGCGGGGCTTTTTGTTGCCGGGCAGGTGGCTTATCTCGGATAGGTAGTCGGTGTGTCCCTGGGAGATTTGACGGGCGCTTTCTGCCGCTTTTTCTTCTATTCGCTCTGCTTCGGCTACTTCTTTCATGTGCGCTTCTGTCACCGGCGCATGGCTCTCCACTACCGCCGGGTGGTCTTCGTCTAGGTCTCGGCAGGCGCAGATGCAGTCGGGGTGGCAGGGGGAGTAGTAGGACATGAACTCCGGGTCGGGGGTGGAGGGGTTGCCGAAGCCCCAACTGAGCAGCACTTTGGCGGCTTCTATCCTGTCCCTTGGCTTGGCGTCTCGGTCGCGCCCTTCCAGCACTTCGTTGAGTATTCTGACTATGCTCGCGCCTTCGCCGGTCTCGACTCGGATGCGGGCGACGAGTTTCTTGTTCAGCCTTTCGTGTTCGGGGCTGACTGCCTGCGTGGGGCCGTTCTCCCCTTGGGCGTCTTCTTTCTTTGCCTGCCGTTCCATCTTGGAGCTGAGGCTGTTGATGAGGGCTTCGGCTTCTTGGAAGCCGAGTTTGAGCAGCAGGCGGGCGGCTTGCAGTCTGTGGTGGGGCGTGGAGTCGAGGTCGTCGCCGGTCATGATGGAGACGATGCTGCGTATGATGGTTCTGCCGTTGTCTGTTTCTTGGTGGACTAGGTGCTGGAGGTGCTCTATGGCGCTCTGGCAGTGCCTGTTGGCCAGGTGGTCATGTTGGGCATGACTGTCCTGGCTGTCCTGTTGGTGTTGGTTTATGGGGGTTGGTTGGTTCATTGGTTTTTCCCAAGGTTTTCAGGGGTTTGGGATTGTCAGGGATTAGGGTGTTAGGTTGTTCGTGCTTGATATACAACTTATGTTCTTGCGGATAGTATAGGTGAGGGTTTGGGTGGTGTCAAGGGTGATTTTCAATTAAGAATTGAGAATTAGGAATTAAGAATTGAGGGGACGGGTGGTTCGACAGGCTCACCACGAACGAAAAAAGGCGCTCGCTACCGAACGGGGAGGGTAGGCTTGTTGCGGGCGGAGTACGGGGCTGGTGTGGATGGATGGGATGGCGGTTGGTATTGGGGGTTGGTTGTGTGCGGGGATTTTTGATTCCTCACTGCGTTCGGAATGACAGGGGAGGGGCGTTCGGGATGGTGGGGGAGATTGTTGTGGTGTGTTTGGAGTGGTTTGGTGTTGGAGGCACTGGATTCCTGCTTTCGCAGGAATGACGGGTGAGTGAACGGGGAGGGTAGGCTTACTGCGGGCGGAGTGCGGGCTGATATGGGATGGCGGTTGGGGATGGCGAAAAGCCGTGACACTCTGAAAACCTGACCGCCTGACACCCTATCGATAGCGTTTCCAATCAGGTGGTCTGACCAAATTTCGCCCCCATCCTAACCTTCCCCCAGAGGGGAAAGGGACAATCACGCCGTCGGATTGCGCTTGACAGCAGGCAACCTTCCTCCATCAAGGGGGGACTTTCTTCAATTAAGAATTAGGAATTAAGAATTGGGTTGTGTTTAGGGTTGGTGTGGGATGTTTGGCGGGCTGATGGCAGGACGGAGCGCTAGGGTGGTTGCTGAAAAGTTTGTGTGTTTGGTGGATTGGGATTTTTGATTCCTCACGCTGTTCGGAATGACAGAGAAAATTGCAGTGGTGTGTTTGGGATGGTGTGATATTGGAGGCTCTGGATTCCTGCTTTCGCAGGAATGACGGGTTAGGGAGCAGGAATGACGAGATGGGGGTAGGGGCGACTGGACGGTTGCGACTGCAAATATGAAGGGGGTTTTTGTGAAAACATGGATATACGGGGTGGAGGGGATTAGAATAGGTTGCATACCGCTCATTTATCTTGTCCGTGTTTGTAAGTTGGCTACATGATAGCAAGCAGGCGTCCGGCTGCCGCGCCACGAACTTCGGGGTTTGCGTCTGGCTTTCAGCGCACTTTTGAGTCGCTCGGCAATTATAATTTCATGCTGCTCTGGGTGAGCATGCTGTTCCTGATGGCGGGTACGCAGATGCAGATGCTCGCGCAGGGCTATCTCGCTTATGAGATTACGGGCAGCGGCGCTATCTTGGGCTATATCAACTTGGGCATTGCGGTGCCGCTGCTTACGGTGCCGCTGTTCGGGGGGGCGCTCGCGGATAAGATCGACCGCAAGCTGCTGATTCAGGGCGCGCAGCTGGTGGCGGCGCTGCTTGCGCTCGTGCTGGGGCTGATGATAGACGCGGGGGTGATTGCGTGGCAGCATCTTATGATTGCCTCTATGGTGCAGGGCGCGCTGTTTTCGTTCATGATGCCGGCGCGACAGGCTATCATTCCGCAGCTGGTGGGGCAGGATAGGCTGACGAACGCGATGGCGCTGAATGCGGCGGGCATGAGCGCGATGACGATGGCGGCTCCGGCGGCGGCGGGCTTTCTGTACGACTGGGCGGGGGCGTGGAATCTGTACTATGTCATCGCGGCGCTGAGTTTCGTTGCTGTGCTGCTGACGGGCGTCATCAAGCCTGCGGGCGACCCGACTCCGAAGAAGCAGACGGCGATGATGAGCGACATCTGGGACGGGATAACTTATATCGCGCGGCGGCGGATGCTTATCGTGCTGCTGGTGGTGGCGCTGCTTACGACGGTGCTTGCTATGCCGTTCCGCTTCATCCTGCCGGTGTTCGTGGTGGACATCTACCGGCAGGAGGCGGACTCTATGGGGCTGCTGACGGCGATAATGGGGCTGGGCGCGATGGTGGGCGCGATGTATGTCGCGGCGGTGGGGCGGAAGAACCGAGGCATGCTGCTCATCCTGTCGAGCCTGCTGTCGGGCGTCGGGCTGGTTTTGGTGGCGCTCATCCCGATATATCAGGCGGCGGCGGTGATAATGATAGTGCTTGGCATGGGCGATTCGGGGCGCATGGCGCTGAATCAGGCGCTGCTAATCGAGATGTCGGACAATGAGTATCGCGGGCGGGTGATGAGCATCTTCATGCTGAACTTCGGGTTTATGCCGCTTGGGACTTTTCCGGCGGGGCTGATGATAGACTATCTGGGCGGGCAGGCGGTCATCGGGATGATGGGGGTAGGGCTGGTGGTGGTTACGGCGCTGATATTCGTGACGCAGCGGCAGTTGCGGGGGGTAGCTTAGGCGATTTAATTGGGAATTGGCCGTGATAGACGGTAATCTCTGAGTTGATATTACTCGTCGTCATTAGCGCGCTCCTTTTCAGTTGTTTGGAGCGTTACATCAGTCAGTCGCCTATCGGCTCACCAACTCGCCCTTCCCGTGCAGTTCGTTCTTGTTCCGCGTCGTCCGGGGTGTGTCTGTATCCTATGAGCACATCAAGGCTGCCCTGAACCCTGTTCACATTGCCATCCGTAACTCGTTGGCGCTCTTCTATCCTGTTGAAGCGTTCGTTGGAGTGGTCCTCTTGGCGGTCGAAGCGTTCGTTGAAGCGGTTATCCTGGTGGTCGAAGCGTTTATCCATCCTGCCGAAGCATTCGTTGGAGTGGTCTTCCTGGCGGTCGAAGCGGTCATCCATCCTGTCGAAGCGTTCGTCCATCCTGTCAAGCCGCTCGACCTGGGCTTTAAGCTCAGTCTGCACTCCAGCGAGTGCGCTTTCGACATTATTCAGCCGTTCGCTGTTAGTCTTCACTTCCGTCTTCAGCTCCGACATGTCAGCCCGCATTCTTCTGTCAAGCCAACGTATCGCTATAAACATGGTGCCTATCATGCCGAAGAAGCCGAATATCATTATCACAGCGGTCGTGTCGATCATCACATTCTCCTTAGTTCATTATATTAGCGGGGGCTGCCCCGATTGACAACCGCCGAGCCACTTTCGATTAGCCTAAAACTTCGTGTGAGCATGGGAGCGTCTTTAGCGTCGTCCCTCATTTCATCCTTGTATTTTTGTCATCCTACTTTCTGTTTTCGGGGGAGTCGCTTTATGACAGGGGGTGATTCGATAGGCTTGCCATGAACCTGTTGGGGGGTTGGCAGGGGCGGGCGTTCGGGATGACTAAGGGGAATTAAGAATTGGGAACGGGGGCTTTCAATTGCCGTTCAGAACGGAATTAGGGGGTTGAAATCCTTGCTATGGCGGGCGTGTTGGGGGCGGGGATTTTTGATTCCTCGCTGCGCTGCGCTGCGTTCGGAATGACATTGGAGGAAAGCTCGTAATGACAAGGGGAGGGGCGTTTGGAATGGCGGGGGGAGGCGCTCGGGATGATAGGGGTGATGAGGGGCGCTCGGTGCGCCCTTCCTGTGAACTGCTTTTTCTTAAGTTCTTCCGTTTTCTGCATCCTCCTTGAGTTGAGTGAGCGCCAGCGCGACTATTATCGCTACTGCGGGCATGCTCATGCTGATGTTCTCGAGTGTGTTGACTACCGCCTGATATAGAGTGTCCGGAGTCCAGTCCGCTTGAAAGTAGTTAACTGCAAGGTTTGTGAGCGCTATTATCGACCATACTATCATGGCGAGCATGAACCAGAATATGTATCGCGGCGCGACTTGTGGAATGAACTGCTTTCTTAAGGTGAGCGCCAGCGCGACTACTATCGCTAGTGCGGGCATGTGCCTGCCGATGCCTCTGAATGTGCTGAACACCGCTTGATATAGAGTCCAGCCCTCTTGAAAGTACTGAATTACCGAATTTGTGAGCACTGCTATCGATAATACTGTTATGACGACCGTGAACCAGAATATGTATGGCGGCGCGATTAGCGCGATGACCTGCGCTTTCTTAAGTTCTTCCGTTTTCTGCATCCTCATTAAGTTGAGCGCCAGCCCGACTGCTATCGCTGCTACGGGCATGCTCAGGCCTATGTCCCTGAATGTGTTGAATACCGCCTGATTTAGAGTCCAGCCCGCTTGAAAATACTGAACTGCCGAGTTTGTGATCACTGCTATCGATAATACTGTTATGACGACCATGAACCAGAGTGTGTATCGCGGAGTGAATTGTGCGATGAACTGCTTTTTCTTAAGTTCTTCCGTTTTCTGCTTGAAATATGTCGCAATCGACATTCGTATCCTCCTTGGGTTGGGCGCAGGCGCGACTCCTCCCGCTGCTACGGGCATGCTCATGCCGATGTTCCCAAATGTGCTGAATACCGCCTGATGTAGAGTCCACCCCGCTTGAACATACTGAACTGCCGAGTTTGTGAGCGCTACTATCGACAATACTATCATGATGACCGTGGACCAGAGGAAGTAAGAATTGGGGGAGTCGGTGGGCGATTGGTGATTGGGAATAAGGGCTTGCGATTGTCGCCTTGAACGGAGTGAGGGGGTTGAAATCTTTGCTGTGGCGGGCGTGTTGGGGGCGGGGATTTTTGATTCCTCACTGCGCTGCGCTGCGTTCGGAATGACATTGGAGGAAGGCAAGGGGGAAAGGGACTAATGCAATTTTCTCGGGAAATGCTGACATGTTTAAGGTTGCTCTGTTATGATGTATTGGTAGCGGGGCGCGCAAGCGCCTCCGCTATCTGACAAGTGAGCGGCAGGATTCCCGTCCGTCCGAATCAGGTGTATTCGGGGGCGGGTTTATTTGTGCGATTGGGATGTTATCGACTGCAATTCTGAATCAGCTGCGCGGAATGAGCGTTTGCCTGAAGGAGTCAGCGAAATGAATGGAATAGTTAGGTTGGCGCTGGCGGTGTGCTGCGCCGCGATACTCTGGGCGGGGCTAGGCGGCTATGGGCAGTTTGCGCCAAGCGCGGCGCTGGCGGCTCAGCAGTATCAAGCGCCACAGATCCCACCGCCCACGATGACTATGCTCGCGGAGGGCGTGTATCACTACTTCGGGTTCTTCAGCAGCAGCCTTGTTGTAATCTCAGACGGGCAGGTTTTGACTACGGACCCGTCCAACCCGTCAAGGGCGCAGTCGCTTCAGGAAGAGATTGCCAAGCTGACGGACGCTCCGGTTACGACTATCGTGCTGACCCACGAGCACTATGACCATGTGGGCGGCACGGGCGTGTTCCCGGATGCGAGCGTGGTTTGCCACCGCAACTGCCAGCCCGCATTCGACCTTGCCCCGCTGGGGGATGTTCCGACGGTGGATGAGACATTCGACGACTTCATGGAAATCCGCGTGGGCGACAAAGTTGTGGAGCTTCACTATCTTGGGCCGGGCGACGGCGAAGCCACTACGATTATCTATATGCCGAATGAGCAGATTGTGGTTACCTCGGATATGTACGAGCCGCGCGCGCTCACGCATAAGAATTGGGTTGACGACAAGCACTTTACTGGCACGCGGCACATTCTGAACATCATCGGCCAATGGGACATCACGCACGCCATCAATGCCCACTCGCCGGGCACGGACCCGGTGGACTTGATGGAGAATGTGGAGTATTACAACGACCTGTATGACGCGGTGTACGAGGCGATGCTAGACGCCGTAGCCGAAGGCGGTCTGTTTGCGGTGTTCGGCGTATATGGCTCTCTGCCGCAGACGCTGGAGCTGGAGAAGTATCAGGATTGGACGAACTACGACACATCGTTCCCGCGACATGTGGAGCGGATGTTTCAGTCGATTTCTCACGGAGACTAGAACTCGGATGGGCGTCTCTAGCAGAGCAGGGGATGCCCCTCGTTAGGCAGATATGCCAGCCCTAGGAGGCAACATAATGAGCAACCGATTGAAGCCGGCGCTGATATTGTGCTGCGCGGCGATACTTTCGCTGTCGCTGGTACTGGCGGCTTGCGGCGACTCTCAAGGGACGCCGGCACCAGCGCCTGCGCCCGTAACGGCACCCGCGCCCGCGCCTGTGACTCCACCCGCGCCTGCCCCTGGGCCTGCGCTGATGCCGATACCCGCATCTACGGCTGCGCCGGCGGCGCCTGCCGCGCCTGCGCCCACTGCCGTACCTACGCCGGAGCCGACCGCGACGCCTATGCCTACGCCGAGGCCTACACCGCGGCCTGCGCCCGAACCCACGGTGACGGCTGAACCTGAGCCTGAACAGCCCGCAGGGGGCTTCCAGCTCCCGCCGCCCACGATGACTATGCTCGCGGACGGCGTGTATCACTACTTCGGGTTCTTCGTCAGCAGCCTCGTGGTTATTTCGGATGACGGCGTGCTGGTGACTGACCCCGCCATCGAGTCCAGGGCGCAGTCGCTTCAGGCGGAGATTGCCAAGCTGACGGACGCTCCGGTTACGACTGTCGTGCTCACCCACGAACACTACGACCACATAGGCGGCACGAATGTGTTTGAAGACGCCTCCGTAGTGTGCCATCGCAACTGTCAACCGGTCTTCGACCTGTTCAAGCAGGGCGAGATTCCGGGATATGGCCCCATTCCCGATGTAGATGAGACATTCGACGACTTCAAAGAGATTCTCGTAGGCGACAAGGTTGTGCAGCTGCATTATCTTGGGCCGGGCGACGGCGATGCGACTACGATTATCTATATGCCTGATGAGCAGATTGTGGTTACTTCGGATATGTACGAGCCGCGCGCGCTCAGCGACGTGAACGTGGTTGACGACAAGAACTTTGTGGGAACGCGGCACATCCTGAACACCATCAGCCAATGGGATCTCAAGCACGCCGTCAACGCCCACTCGCCGGGCACGGACCCGGTGGACTTGCGCGAGAATGTGGAGTATTACAACGACCTGTACGACGCGGTGAAAGCGGCGGTGGATGATGCTATCGCGCAGGCGGGCGGGGCGTCCTTCGGCGCATACGGGCTGCACGACACGCTGCCACAGACGCTGCAACTGGAGAAGTATAAGGACTGGGGGAACTACGACACTGCGTTCGGGCGGCATATCCAGCGGATGCTGCTTGGGATCTATCACGGGGACTGATGCCGCATTTCGGGCATAGCGCGGCGCGGCGGCGGTCGGCGAGTTAGGGCTGGCGCATTATGAAGAACGGCGATGGCGCGCTTGTCAATGATATTCACTCGCAGCTGAATGTTACGCAGATCCGCCGGGTTGCGATGCCCGCGACGGTGGTGGAGGTTCGGCGGGCGATTGCCGAAGCGCGTGATGAGGGCGGCAGCCTGAGCGTCGCGGGCGGACGGCATGCGATGGGCGGGCAGCAGTTTCTGGGCGGCGGCGCGCTGCTGGACACGCGCAGGCTGAACCGCATCTTGGAGCTGGACGCTGAGCGCGGGCTTGCGCGCGTGGAGGCGGGCATCCTGTGGGCGGACTTGGTGGCTGGACTGCGCGAGATGCAGCGGGGACAGGCGCGGCGCTGGAGCATCACGCAGAAGCAGACGGGCGCGGACAGGATTAGCATCGGCGGGGCGCTCGCCTCCAATGGACACGGGCGCGGGCTGACATACCGCCCCATCGTGCAGGATGTGGAAGCGCTGGATCTGGTGGATGCGACGGGTACGCTGCGCCGGTGCAGCCGCACGGAGAATTCGGAGCTGTTTCGGCTTGCCATCGGAGGCTACGGGCTGTTCGGCGTCATATACTCGGTGACGCTGCGGCTTATGCCTGCCCACAGGCTGCGGCGCGTGGTGGAAATCAGCAGCGTGGAGCGGCTGGAGTCGCAGTTCACTCAGCGCATCGCCGACGGGTTCACTTATGGCGACTTTCAGTATAAGACGGATGAGGCGTCGTCCGGATTTCTCCAGGACGGCGTGCTGTCGTGCTATCGTCCCGTATCAGGCGATAAGCCCAACGACGCCGAGCCGCCGCGCTACCTGCTGAGCGAACAGGACTGGCGCGGGCTGCTTTACCTGTCGCATGCGGACAAGGCGCGCGCGTTTGACGAGTATGCCGCCTTCTATCTGAGCACCGACGGGCAGACATACGACAGCGACACATTTCAGCTGAGTATGTACATCGACGACTATCACCAAGAGCTTGACCGCAGCCTTAACGCCGCCGCGAAGAGCACCGAGACTATTACGGAGCTGTATGTGCCGCTGCCTGCGCTCGCGGACTTCATGGACGCCGCCGCGCGTGAGCTGCGCCGGCGCGATGCCAATGTGATATACGGCACGATACGTCTCATCGAGCAGGACGACGAAACATTTCTGAACTGGGCACGGCAGCCTTACGCCTGCATCGTGTTCAACCTGCATGTGGAGCATACGGAGGCGGGGATAGCGCGGGCGGCGGACGCTTTGCGTAGCCTGATCGACCTTGCGGCAGAGCGCGATGGCAGCTACTTCCTGACCTACAACAGGTTTGCCACGCCGGAGCAACTCGCTCGGTCGTATCCGCAGTTCGGGGATTTTCTGGCGCTGAGGGATAGGTATGACCCGGACGGGGTGTTCAGCAGCGATTGGGCGCGGGCTTACGGCGGGGGATGACGCCGGTGAACATAGTCGGATGCGGCTAGGTTTTGTTGACATTTCCGTCATTCCCGTGAAAACGGGAAGCCAGAGGCGCGAAACGGAGCGGATTTTGCGCCATTTATGCCCATTGGGAGCACCGGATTCCTGCTTTCGCAGGAATGACGAGATAAAAAGTCAAATTGTCCGCACAACCTAGTCGGTAGGCGGTCAGTTCCCCAACCAATTGCTTGCGATGATGGCTGCGAGCAAGCCTCCGCCTATGCCTATCATCGTGTACATCATCCGATTTATGTCTGCGTCGATACGGTCAAGTCTCTTGACTATCTCACGCCGCCATTCCTGTTCATCGTCTAGGCGTTGCTCTACCCTGCCAACTCTTTCGCTAATATCAGTTGCCATTTCATTCTCCCTTGCGCCTGTTCGTATTTTGTCGTCGATGGGCGGGTCTTGTTATTCTGCCAAGTAGTCAGTCGCTCGGGAGAGTTAGAATCCTCTTATTTCCTCTGAACATGTTCAGTCCTATTAGCGACGGAAGCGCTGGCGAATCCAGAACCAAGCAAGCATGCCCGCTAAACCAAACACCGATAGATTTATGCTGCCAAGCGCGTAGCCGGGTGTCAGACTGCAACCGCTTCCTGACCGTTCATAAACAACGGGTTGCCCTTTTCGTTCAGGAATTGGGCTTACTGATCCAGGGATAGGCGTTTTGCCAGAGCCTAGAGTCGCAATCTGGTCTTTCGGCGCATAATCAAATCGCTGTGTTGGGGTATTGGCGCTTAAGTGTGTTCGTCCTTCCCAGACGAATACAATGTATCTTATACCTTTGAAAAATATTGGGTCTGCCGGACAGTTGCTTATAGGTGTCGGGGGCAGAAACCAAGTTGTTCCGACAAACATAGTTTCGTAGGGTTCGCCCTTCCACACTACGCTTGTTCTGAATTCGATAATATCCTCAAATGTTGGATAATCGTCGCCTTTGATACTTTGCCTGTCTATAGAGATAACCTCGCCTACAAAAGCCAAGTCGGCACCTTCAAGTACGTGTATCATCGGAGGGGGCGGCGCGGGTGAACAGGCTTGGGCTTGTTTGGCGGTGGCGTGGAACACCGTGACGGTAATGACTACGAGCAAGCCAAACGCTGTGCCGATGCCAATTGCAAGTCTCATAACTCATTACTCTACATGCATAGTTAGTCATTACGAAAATCGCCGCTTTGTCCGCCGCTTTTGTGGGTTAGGCGCACGGCTTCGATTCGCATTCCGCGGTCGACGGCTTTGCACATGTCGTAGATGGTGAGGGCGGCGATGCTGACGGCGGTCAGGGCTTCCATTTCGACGCCCGTCTTGCCCGTAGTCTTCGCCTCGGCGGTGATATGCACGGCGTCGGCGTCGCCGTCCAGCTCGAAATCGACGGCGATGCGGCTGAGGGGGAGCGGGTGGCAGAGCGGTATTAGCGTGGAGGTCTGCTTTGCGCCTTGTATGCCTGCGATGCGCGCGACGGCGAGCACATCGCCCTTGTCGAAGGCGTTGTCGGCGATGAGGCGCAGCGTCTGCGGTCGCATCAGCACGCTGCCCACGGCGACGGCGAGGCGCTCGGTGTCGGGCTTGGCGCTCACATCGACCATGCTCGCGCTGCCGCTGCCGTCGATATGGGTCAGTTTGAGTTCGCTCATAGCATCAACCTCGACTACTTACCGGGGAGCATGATGGACGGGCGGGGGCTATCGGCTACTTGTTAAGCAGCAGTATGAGTATGGTGATGAGCGCGCCGTAGATAGGAATGAACAACGCTAGGGCGATGCGGACCATCCACTTGATGAGGTTGGCTATCGCGCGTTCCAACTCTGCCCTGACGAGCAGGACATCGCTTTTCGTGGCTAGATGCTCATAAGCGCCTTCCAAATTCGCCAACCTATCAGCCATTCGTTCGGTATTGGATAGGACTTACGCGGTTGAGCGCGATTTCGTACTTGAAACGGGTCAATATCAAGTAGGAGTTCATATTCAAGTGCGTAAGTCCTGTTGGATATGGTCGTCATTTAAGGAGATCCATTCATAGAATTGGGTGGTGCGAACAATATACCAGAAAACGCCTTACATTCGGGCTAGTCACTCAACAATGACGCTGTTCAACGCCCACTAAGCGCGCACCTGCGCTTCGTACAATTCGTCGATGGCGAGGTTGTTGCCTTGCGACGCTGCGACGGCGAGGGCGTCGGCGCGTTCGTTGCCGGGGTTGCCGGAGTGTCCGCGCACCCATCGCAGGTTGACGGTGTGGGCGTCGAGCAGCGTCAGGAGCTGCCCCCAGAGGTCGGGGTTGAGCGCGCGCGCGTTCTTGTTGCGCCGCCAGCCGTTTGCCTGCCAGCGTCGCGCCCAGCCCTTGTTCACGGCGTCAACGATGTACTTGGAGTCGCTGAAGACGGTTACGGCGCAGGGACGATTTAGCGCGCGCAAGCCTTCGATCACGGCGAGCAGTTCCATGCGGTTGTTGGTGGTCTTGCGAAAGCCGCCGCTTAACTCTTTGCGCCGCTCGCCGTACAGCAGCACCGTTCCGTAGCCGCCGGGCCCGGGGTTGCCGGAGCATGCGCCGTCGGTGTAGATGGCAATGCCTTTGTCCACAGTCATACCCCCATCGCCAATTGCCGCCTAGACACGCTACACACGCACATTTGAAATCACCTCCACGCCGTCATCCTCGGCCCTCCGCGAGTTCTCGTCAGAGATGGCGGCGCAATAGACTGCCGCCCACACATCGGCGTCGGGGAACACTTTTCTGAGCGCGGACGCGGTGCGATTCACTCTGACAATATCGCCGTCGTGGACGGTGAACGAAGATTCTACCGCTATCAAGGTATCTTTGCCAGTGTCCCTAGATATGCCACGAACAATCATGTCCGTGTCCATGATCCGAAAACACTCACTTTTAGCCAGTATGCCTTTGTCCTTTGCATCCCAGACGGCATCCTCAAAGAGTTCATCTCTGAATAGCAGCGTAACTGCTATAACCGGCTCCGCGCGCCTTACACTGAATCTGCCCGCTATGAGCAACCGCGCCCGCCCAAGCAGTTCTGAGTAAATCATCTGTTGTCTTAAGAAATTGTCTTGTGGAACTACCTTAACCATGCCAATCCTCGGATATGGCTCTAGCCGCCGATGTGGTACATCTCGACTTTTTTGCGGCGGGCGCGGAGTTCGTCGGTCATGGAGGCACGCTCTTCGGAGTAGCGGTCTGTGCGGACGCTCCATGTGTCGCGGATGATGTTGGCAAGCTCGGCGTCGTCCGCGCCGGCGCGCATTGGTGTTCGCAGGTCGGTTCCGTTGACGCCGAACAAGCAGGTGAAGAGCGCCCCTTCCGGGGACAGGCGCAAGCGCGTGCAGTCGCCGCAGAAGGGTTGGGTTACGGAGGCGATGACGCCGATTTCGCCGCCGCCGTCCTTGAAGCGGTAGCGGTTGGCGACCTCGCCGCGATAGTTGGACTCGGCCGGTTCGAGCGGCATTTCGGCGTCGATGCGCGCCACAATCTCGTCGGCGGACATGACCTCGTCGAGCCGCCAGCCGTTCAGGTTGCCGACATCCATGTACTCGATGAAGCGCATGATGTGGCCGCGCTCGCGGAAGTAGCGCGCGAGTTCCACGATGGTGTGGTCGTTGACGCCGCGCTGCACGACGGCGTTGACCTTGATGGGGTGAAAGCCGACATTCTCCGCGGCGCGTATGCCTTCCAGCACGCGCCCGACGCCGAAGCCGCGCCCGTTCATCTTGCGGAATATGGCGTCGTCCAGCGTGTCGAGGCTCACGGTCAGCCTGGGCAGGCCGGCGTTTCGCAGCGCGGTCGCCTTCTGCGGCAGCAGGTAGGCGTTGGTGGTCATCGTCAGGTCGTGGACGCCGTCCAAGTCGGCGAGCATCGCCACGAGCTTTTCGATTTCGCTGCGAACCAGCGGTTCGCCGCCGGTGAGCCGCACCTTGACGACGCCCAGCCCGACGAATACGCGCGTCAGGCGCGTTATCTCCTCGAAGCTCAGCAACTCCGCTTTCTGCAAGAATTCGTAGCGCTCACCGAAAATCTCGGCGGGCATGCAGTAGGTGCATCGGAAGTTGCAGCGGTCGGTAACGGAGATACGCAGGTCGCGCAGCGGTCGCCTGAACTTGTCCAGAACCGCGATGGAGTTTGTGGCGGTCGTAGTCATACTGAGTCCTCGCAATGTCCTTGCAGACATTATACTCCAATTCGCCCCGCAAGTTTATGACAGGGACGGACAGGATATTGGCTGACTTGCCGACTTACTGAAGGGCTGACCGATTTGAGAGCGCCCGCGCCGCCCTTTGGACTGCTATGGCGCGGTGGCTGATGCGGTTTTTGTGGGCGTCGGAAAGCTCAGCCATCGTGCGCCCGTATTCGGGCAGCAGGAACACGGGGTCGTAGCCGAAGCCGTTGTCGCCGCGTGGCTGTGAGATTATGACGCCCGCGCAAGCTCCGTCGTGCCGCTCGATGACGCCGGCGGGCGCGGCGATGGCGATGACGCAGCGGAAGCGCGCCGTCCATGGCTGCGGGTGCGCCGCGAGGTTGGCGAGCAGCTTGGCGATGCGGTCGGCGTCGGTCGCGTCGGGGCCGGCATAGCGCGCGGAGCGGACGCCGGGAGCGCCATTCAGGGCGTCCACCTCCAGCCCGGAGTCGTCGGCAAGGGTGGGCAGCCCGGCAAGACGCGCGTAGGTGGTCGCCTTGAGCGCGGCGTTCGCCTCAAGGGTGCTGCCCGTCTCCTCTACATCAACAGCGATGCCGACATCGGTCAGCGATACCAGCGCGTAGGGCACGGAACGCAGCAGGACGCGCAGCTCGGCGAGCTTGCCGGCGTTGTGGGTGGCGATTAGAAGTTTTTTAGTCATTGGGAGGTGATGGGATGTACGAGGTTCATGTTCGAATTAGGCTGTAAGGACAAAGCCAAGCCCCGCGTCCTGAGATTTTGGAGCGGGGCTTTGAGGTGGTTCGACAGGCTCACCACGAACGGGGAAGGGTAGGTTCATCGTCGATTGTTCTTGCCGTTCAGCGTTGGGGGAGGCTTTGCTTTGCCTTCGTCTATCAGTTTCTGAATCTCAGGGTTGGATGCAAGCCACGCTTCCAATCGAGCATCTGCTTTCTTCTCGCCTTGAGCAATTCCCTGAGCGACTCCCTGAGCAACGAATCTGTTCTTCACCGGAGAAAATAGCAGTCCCATAATCTCACCACCTTTTCCAATCAAATAGCGGCCACCATCAAAAACGACATCAATCAAGAATATGGTCGCAACTAATGTCCCTTGTCCTATGAACGCCATGGTGACAGCAGCATCGAGGACTCGCTGACTTGCGGTATCAGTGGACTTGATGTCGCTCGCCGCATCGACAACGACCAGGGTGAGCCAACCGCACATCTGCAAGAAATAGAGAACTAAGTACCACTTACGCCTGGCGCGTATCGTAGTGAGCAAGCCCTCGCGTTCATCCGTGTAGTCGCTCGCCACAACACTCCTACTGCCTTGCCTATTTACAAAGATGCCGTACCGTCATTTTGGCAAAAAAACCCTTGACATGTCCAGCAATGGAGCGGGGCTTTCTTGCTTGATCGATGTAAAGGGCTAACGGATCATCGCCGGTCATTATTGCCGTTTAGCGTTGGGGGAGCCTTTGCTTTGCCTTCGTCTATCAGTTTCTGAATCTCAGGGTTGGAGGCAAGCCACGCTTCCAATCGAGCGTCTGCTTTCTTCTCGCCTTGAGCAATTCCCTCAGCGACTCCCTGGGCAAGTCCTTGAGCGACTCCCTGAGCAACGAATCTGTTCTTCACCGGAGAAAATAGCAGTCCCATAATCTCACCACCTTTTCCAATCAAATAGCGACCACCATCAAAGACAACATCAATCAGAAATATGGTTGTAACTAATGCTCCAACTGCCACCGAGTTCACAGTAACAATAGCATCTAGGATACGCCGAGACAAGGAATCAGCGGGATTAAAGTCAGTCATCACATCAATAATGAGACAACTACCTATAAGTAAGAAATAGAGAACTAAGTACCACTTACGCCTGGCGCGTATCGTAGTAAGCAAGCCCTCGCGTTCATCCTTGTCGTCGCTCGCCACAACACTCCTACTGCCTTGCTTATCTACAAAAGCATTGTACTGGCATTTTCGCCAGAAACCCTTTGACATGTCAAGGAGTTTTGTGAAGCGAAGAGAAAATTGCATTAGTACAGTTTAGCCGTCGATGGGCAAGCATTTTCACCTCCATCCTAACCTTCCCCCTTGATGGGGGAAGGGACTAACGCGATTTTCTCTGAAACGAAGAAGCCCCGCGTCCTGAGAATGGACGCGCCGGATTCCTGCTCCGCAGGAATGACGAATAGAAATTACCACCTGAATGGAAACGCTATGGACTATTCAGTCAGGTTGATTTTACCCTCCCATAGATTGTTGAAAGCGCCGTCCACAGGCACATATTGGCCGGTGCGGATTTCGGCGATGGCGTAGTCGGGGAGCGGGACTATCACTAGGCAGTCCCCATCGAGTATCTCGCCATGCTGCTCAAAGCCGAAGTCGAGGTTGTCAAATCCGTACAGATTGCGGCTGAGGGGAAGGTCACTCCTGTTGAGCGGGTCGATGTGGAGGAAGAATTGCGGAGCAGTATCGTCCTCGGCGCACTGCTCATTGGCGTAGATGAGGCGGTTTTCGGTGAGATATACATCGTAGTTGGAGCGGATGACGGGCGCATCGTTGCCGATTAGACGCGCGAAATAGTTGTCTGCCGACATCGACTCGACACGAATGGGCAATGCCGCATCGTGGGGCAGCACGACGGCTGTTGTGCATACCCCGGTTTGCGCTTCCGCCCACGCTTTGGCGATAAGTCCGCTTGCTTGACCGCTCCACGACCATACCGCCAACTCATCCGGCTCGCAGTCTTGCGTGAACGCCTGCGCCAGACGGCCATCCACAATCAGCCCTACGCCATCGGATTCGTAGTAGAAGTGCGGCTTCATACGTTCGTAGAACCAAGCGGCATCAAAATCTTCCGTCAACTCATAGAGGCCGATATCGAATTGACGCTCACCGGAGGTTAGCGAGCCTTGAAAAATCAGATCACTGAAGCCGATGCTCGAAAGATTGGCAAAGTGAGTTATTCCCAGATCTCGATAGAGCGGCTTGAATTCACCATCTTTCGAGTAGGCATATCCGTCTCTATCCACATTCGTGGCGTGAAAATAGTCGTAAGAATTGACCAGTCCGTCTAGATTCACGACCGGATGCCGCGCGAAATAGCCGATAACGCCGGCGTCCCACGAGCCGATCACGCTGCCTTCGGGAAGCAGGCGATTCGTAACTAGCGTACCGGCATAAATCGCGGCAGCCCATTCGTCCTGACTGCTGATCGTATCACTAGCCCGGTCAACGAACCTGAATGGCTGACCGAAACCCACATCCGTAAGCAGGAATACCGTGATAAGCAGGAATACCGCGCCGACAATGACCACGCCCGTTATCAGGATGTTGGCTGCGATATGCCACATCGGCGCTACGAAATGACGAATGCAGTACACCGCGATGTAGTAAGCGATTGGGACGACCAAAGCCATCATCAGATACGCGGGAACGAAATACCAACTAAAATGCCCTTGGATGAAAGGATGCGTGGTGAGGACGGTTTGCGCGAACTTTGCCAGATGACCGGCGGCAAGACTGAACACGCACACCAGGAAAGCCAGCGTCAGCCAGTCATCACGGCTGCGGGAGCGGCGGGCGAACCACCAGATTAGCAGGAAGCACACGCTGATTCCGAGTACAGCCAGCAGATAATTATTATGGAAGACCCTGATTTCCAGCGCTGCTTGGAAGTTCTGCACTAGGCTGTATCCGCCACCGTATTCGTTCCACCAAGCCTGCGACCATTCCCGCTTGGTGGCTGCGCTCACGGGTAGGATGCCGCCAAACACCAGTTGGTTGTAGGCGAAATAGACAAGGATGCCAGCAACTGCCGCCAGCAGCGACGGCAGCGCTTGCAGTCGGGATAGAGTGTGCATCAACTCGCGCCATGATGCGCCGAAAGGCTTATCGCGCCATGACAACTCGATGAGGCACAGCGCGCCGGTTGCCGCAAGCGATATTGCGATGTACTCCAAGCGCACCCATGGGAACGCGAAGGCGACGGCGGCAAGCAGCCACTTCCAGCGGGCAGGGCTGCGGGCATAGAGCATTACGGATAAGAAGAGCGCGCCCAGCATGAACAGCGCCAACGCCGCCTCCATCCCCGATGTCAGAGCATGGACGCCGTAAAGCGTGGGCGGTAGGGCGAACAGCAGGATCCAGGGGAGGCGCGCCAGTCGCGCGGCAACGGCGACGAGCGCCACGCCGCCCGCAACCAGCATTATCTCGAAAGCCTTGATTGCGAACAGCGCGGATTCCTTGTCTAGCGCCCAGTAGAAGGGCGTAATGACAAACATCCAGAGGGGATGGTAGCCGTTGGTGCGGGAGATGCCGCCGTCGAAGGTGGAAAACTTGCCCTCGGCGAGGTTGTAGGCTATCTGAAAGTAGTAGAAGGAATCGTCGTTGTTGACATCGCGGATAATGTTGATGAGGTCGAAGCGGGTGAGCATGTATGCGGCGAACGCCGCGCCATAAGCGAGGATTGCCGCGATGAACAGGGCGAACAGCGCGTTTCGCAGTCGGGGGGACGAAACGCCTTTCATTGCACTGATGCTCTGATAACGGGCGGCCAGTGTCTGCCAAAGGTTATTGGGCGCTGGTTTGAGTTTTCTTTCTGTCAAGAAATCGGCTTCCGGGCAGTTGAGAATTAAAAATTAAGAATTAGGAATTAAGAATTGGGTTGTGCGGACAAGGGGCGTTCTTTCTCGGGAATGATGGACACGGGATGACCCGTTCGGCAATGAAGCCTATGCGCTGGCCGGTTCGCCGCGGCGGGCGGCGGCGGTGAGTTTTGCGCGGCGATAGAACTCCTGCTGAGCGGTTTCGGCGTTGTCGGCGCTGCCCGCCCATGCCTTCAGCGGGGCAGCCTGCAAGCCGCGTCCATAAGAGAAGCTGAGTTCCCATGGCGCGCTCATGCCTTGGGCGGCGCAGCTGATGGCGTGCAGGTTTTCGGTAGCCTCGTCGTCGCTCTGGCCGCCGCTGAGGAAGACGATGCCCGGCACGGCGGCGGGGACGGCGCGCATTAGGCAGTCAAGCGTGCGCTCGGCGACCTCGTTGGCGTCCGCGCACTCGGCGGCGTCCTTGCCGGAGATGACCATGTTGGGCTTCAGCAGCGTACCGCGCAGGTCAACGCGCTGTCGGGCGAGTTCGGCGTATGTACTTCGCAGCGCCTCCAGCGTAACCTCATAGCAGCGCTCGATGGTGTGGTCGCCGTCCATAAGCGTCTCCGGCTCCACGATTGGCACAAGCCCGGCTTCCTGGCTGAGGGCGGCGAAGCGTCCGAGCATGTGGGCGTTGGCGTCTATGCAGTATTGGCTTGGGATGCCGTCGCCGATGGTGATGACGGCGCGCCACTTGCTGAAGCGCGCGCCGATGGCGTGGTACTCGGCGAGCCTGTCGCGCAAGCCGTCGATGCCGTCGGTAATCAGCTCGCCGTCGGTGTTGGCGAGCGGGTTCGTGCTCTTGTCAACCTTGATGCCGGGGATGATACCCCGCTCTTGCAGAATGCTGACGATTGGCGTACCGTCCGCGCCGCGCTGCCGCAGCGTCTCGTCGTACAGGATGACGCCGCTAATGAACTCATTGACGCCCGCCGTGCGAAAGAGCATCTCGCGGTAGTTGCGGCGGGACTGCTCGGTGGACTCCACATCGATGGAGTCGAAGCGGCGCTTGATGGTGTTGGTACTCTCGTCGGCGGCAAGAATGCCCTTGCCCGGCGCGACGAGCGCGAGCGCGGTGTCGTTCAGTTCGCCAATGTTCATCGCAAAGCTCCTCGCGGCAGGTGGTCAGCCGGTGGTTCGGTATGCCAGTTTTCAGTTGACAGGACTGGCTGATATTCTAGCAGAAAGGAGCGGGGGAATGGGCAGGGGGGCGGGCGATGGTGGTGGGGATGGTGGTGGGGATAAGTGGACAGCTTATGCCGTTTATCCTGTTCATACAGGGCATACATTTCTAACAAGCGTATGGTTCAGTGTAGCAATCATACGCGCCTCGCTTGGGCTGAGTCGGGCTGTGATAGCGATGAAGCGCTGTTCAGAAATGCAATGGTTGAATTATGCGATCATTTGCCTTAAATTACGAACCATACCTGACAATCGGGGGTATGGTTTGATGATTGGGCGAGGTAGGCTCAGTGTCAGACATCTCGTGGTTGGGTGATCTCGTGTATAGTGAGCGTTCAGTGTGTGCCGTAAAGTCGCGGTTGCAACTTTCGCCTACATATTAGTCGGACAAGCGTAGAAGATATAAAGAGCGCCGGTGTATGCAGAACCCAAAACTTCCCATCCACGATATGGATCAGCGACATGACGGGCTCCCCAAAGTGGTTGCGGATTACTGGACACAGGGTGCGCGAGTATGCCTAGATCGGCACCACGAACCACCCATTTCGGTCAGTATCAGACGCAGGGAACAGCAGAGGATGACGGATATGGTGGCGGATGTTGAATGGGAAACGACTGATGAACGCACTAAACGCGGGTGGGCAAATGAGACGGATACTACGGAAGCAGGCGCGTATGCCTGCGTTTTGGCGGCGGTGGAACTGTTCGACGGGCTTCTAGCCGTCAGACGCGCAGAAACCGGGTCAGGCTCCGATTACTATGTGGCTCCACTCGACGCAAGGTCTGATGATCTTGAAGAGCATATACGCCTTGAAGTGTCGGGAGTCGACCGTGGAGGCGACGCGGCCGTTCGACGCAGACTGAGAGATAAACTCGAACAACTTGACAAGGGGAATGGCAACCTTCCCGCTATTGCAGGTGTTATTGGCTTTCGCGCGAAATTGATACTCTTGGAAATTTTGGAGTCGCCATGACTTGGCTTGAACACCACAAGTTGAGCGAACAATATGCGGCTGAGGCGGAGATAGCCAACCAACGAGGGGAGCTTACTCAGGCTCAGAATTTTTACGCAAAGGCAGCGCAAGCCGAGGAGCGGGCGCTTCAAGAGGTTGCGTCTGACAAGCCGCGCACATACGGAATCACCGCAGTAAGCGCGGTTGCGCTGTACTTCAAGGCGTCTGAATTGCTTGCCTCGCAAGCGTTGGCGTATCGCTGCCTCGCGTCCCAACGCCTGCCGGAGTTTGCTTGGCAGCAGATGGAAGACCTGCTGGAACAAGTCTATTTCCAGCGGCATCTTAACTCGAAAGGCGCTGCTTTAGCAGATGACGAAATTCAACTAAGCCTGTCAGGACAAGACGCCGAACCCGTCGAAATACACGGTGTCCTGCGCTATGCAGATGCGACGCGCGACAACAGCAACCAAATCAGAGTAATCGACAATGAGGACAACAGGACGCATACAATTGAAGTTCCTGAAGGGATGATGAACGATATTGTGCGCCCGATGTGGGATTTAGATGTGGTCATCGCCGGACTTCGCATCGGCAATCGCATTGTGCTTCGAGACATCTGGGAAGCGGATTCGGATTGAAGCGAATGTATCTCTTTTAGGTGCGGATGGGAATTTGGCTTTGTCTGATCCTTCAACCGAGGGGCGCTTGGAACAGGATGCGCTGCCGTTCACAGCCATTGTGCCGAGGGTTTTCGGGTTAGTTGCGGTTCATTGGCGCGTCCTTGTTGCTGCGTCGTTCCTGTCTCTGACGGTGAGCCTCCTGTGGATGCTTCCTCCGTTGCTGATAAGCCTTATCATCGACCGCGCGATTCTGGGCGCAGACGCGCGCCTGCTCTTTCTTCTCTCCGGCGGGCTTTTGGGCGCGGCGCTTCTGATAGGGTTGTTCAACCTTTTGGAAGATTACTTCCTCGCGCTGCTGGGTGAGCGTGTGGTTCGTTCGCTTCGCATAATGATGTTTGAGGCGCTGCAACGCCAGTCCCACCGTTTCTTTGTGCGTACCAGTTCAGGGGCAATAGTCTCTCGTATGTGGAATGATGTATCCGGAATACATAACGCGGTGAGTTCCGGAATAGCCGAAATGTTTAGTACCCTCGTGCTGTTTGCGGTCACTCTTGCCTTCATGTTCACTTGGAACTGGACGCTTGCGCTCTTGTCCATATCGCTGCTGCCCTTGGTGTTCGGCGTCAGCCTGTTTATGGGAAAGTTGACCGAGGCTGTCAACGATGTCTTGTTCGACAAACTCGATGGGATGACCTCATTCACACTCGAAAGGTTCAGCATAAACGGTTTCACGCTGCTCGGCGGGTTTGGATACGATAGAGCGCGGGACTCGAAACGGTTCGCCAACGATACTGATGAGCTGCTGACGCTGTCCGTTCGCCAGAGCATGGCTGTGCAGGTCGTTGTTCTCACTCTCGGCTTGTTCACAATCCTTTCCTCTCTGCTCATCTACCTATATGGCGGATTGAGGGTGATTGACGGCGCGCTGAGTTTGGGCACGCTTACCGCTTTCATCGCGCTCTCCGTGAGGCTCGCATGGCCAGTAGCGAATCTGTCAAATCTGAGTGTCAATTTCATAGGGGCGACGGCTCCGTTCAGGCGTGTCTTCGAGTGGATAGACTTGACGCCGGAGATAACGGATGCGGCGGACGCCCGTGAGCTGCGCGATACTCGCGGGCATATAGCCTTCAAGGATGTCTCATTTGAATACGAACCCGGCGTCCCCGTGCTCAGGGAACTGTCCTTTGAAGTTCAACCCGGTCGGCTTACGGCTTTGGTCGGTCCAAGCGGCGCGGGAAAGACCACGATAACCTACCTGATGCTTCGCTTCTACGACCCTACGGCGGGCAGCATCGAAATCGACGGCAATGACCTGCGCCATGTTCGGCTGGCTTCCCTGCGTGAAGGCACAAGCATCGTGCCGCAGGAGACCGTCGTATTCAACACAACCATTCGTGAAAACTTGCTTATCGCAAAGCCGGACGCCACGAAGGACGAACTTGCTGCCGCGTGTGAAGCCGCTCAATTGCATGAGGTTATCGGGAATATGCCGGACGGCTACGAAAGTCTTGTCGGCGAGTTCGGATACAGCCTTTCCGGTGGTGAGCGCCAACGGCTTGCCATTGCCAGAGCTATATTGAAGCGTCCCAGACTGCTGATTATGGATGAGCCTACCTCATCCTTGGATTCGATTACGGAGCGCGCGATAAGGGATTCATTGACAGCGGTTCTTGCTCAATCCACGACTATCGTCATAGCGCACAGGCTCTCGACCGTTCTCGCCGCCGATACCATACTGGTACTGGATGAAGGGCGGTGTGTGGATTCGGGTCGCCACGATGAATTACTTGTTAGGTGCGACTTGTACAAACGGCTGTACGAAGAACAGTTTGCGCCTCAGAACTTTCCCGGCCTCAACGATGATGCGCCATAATGAGCGATACACCCCGCTCGAAGACAGAAGGATTGCGATGAAAGCCGTGTGAGCGGGTGAAGTTCAGGATTATCTCTTGACATCGCAAAACGCATGTGCTAGTTTAGCACCATAGTCGAATAACCGCTCCGTGACGGAGCCTGCCTATGAGGGCGAAGACGCCCCCGATTTCGTGACCGACGACGGTCCCGCGTATCGGGGGCTTTTTGCGTTTGGCGAACTTGTCGGTATAGCAGCCGGTCAGCCAGCCAATCGGATAGGTTCGCGGCATGTACTGACTGACAGATCTATCAACTATATGAGAGGGGACAGAATTGGACAATCCGAATGGGCAGGACAGAGGAATACGGTCGATGAGCATGGACATCTTGGAGCGCGGGGCGGTGGGTTCGAGTCGGCGCAGCGTTACTATCGCGGCGAACGACAGGGCGCGCACCGCGCCTGAGCTCGACCTCGACGGCTTGCGATTCGATAACTATCGGCGCAATCCGGTTGTGATGTGGGCGCACGACTCGGTGGGGCGGTCGCCGTCGGGCGGGCTGCCCATCGGCAGGACTTTGAGCATCAGCCGCGCGCCTGAGGGCGGCATCGTGGCGGAGTTCGAGTTTCTGGAGGACGACGCCTTCGCGCAGCGCATCCGCAACGCATGGGACAAGGGGTTTCTGCAAGCGGCGTCCATAAGCTGGCTGCCGCTGGAGAGCGTGCCTGCGGAGGGCGGCGTCCTGCGCGATACCCGCGCCGAGCTGCTGGAATGGTCAATCGTCTCGGTGCCTGCTGACCCGGACGCGCTGCGCGAGTCGCACCGGCGCATGCTCCACTCGCTGCTCGACGAGCAGCCGCCTGCCGCCGGCTTGGCTGAGGTCCGGGCGCTGACCGCGCAGCTGCGGGAGACGCTGCGTGTGCCGACTGAGTGACGGGGGCGCGGGATGGACAAGATTTTTACCCCTATCCCTGTGAAAACGGGGGACGTCTAACCGATTTCAAGAAACGCTGAAAGTATAACTAGAAAGGAATATCGCAATGACTACTACCGACATCGAGGGAATCAAGAAAGACCTGGTTGACATCAACGCCTTCGTGCGCGAGCGGTTCGAGCCGATGAGCCGCGATGTGGGGCTGCTGCGCGAGGAGACGGAGCGCATTCGGGAGTCGCTGAACGCCACGACGCAGCGCGAGCGCAGCCTGCGCCGCAACGCCTTGAGCGGCTACGTGCAGGAGGCGGCGCTGCCGACCGTGCCTTCGGGGGCATACGCCGGAATGGACATCTTCGACCTGGGGCTGATGCGGCGCTTCGCGCACTCGCAGCGGCGCGAGGGCTTCGTTACGGGGTGGATCGACCGCGCGGAGGAGGCGAAGCGCCTGCTTGCCGCAAGCATCACGCCCGCCGACATACAGGCGTCGCACTCCGCGGCTGAGCGGCGGCTGGAACGCTGGTTCCGCGTCGATTCGAGGGACACGGGGCAGTTCGGGGGCTTCAGCCGCCAGCTGCTGGGCGCGATGACGCGCGCGGCGATGGACAGCACTACGGCGGGCAGCGGCGACGAACTGGTGGCGACGCTGGAGGCGCGTGAACTCTGGCAGGATGTGAACTTGCAAACGCTGGTCGCGCCCATCATCCCGACATTTCCGATGCCGTCGAATCCGTTCGAGGTGCCGCGGCAGTTGGGCGATGTGAGCTTCTATCCGGGCACGGAGAACGCGGCGACCACATCCACCGCGCTCACTACGGGCAGGACGACGCTGACGGCATACGAGCTCGTGGGGCAAGTGCCGTATAGCTTCACGCTGGAAGAGGACGGCGTAATCGCCATGCTGCCGGAGATACGAGCGGGGCTGGTTCGCAATGTCGCGGAGGTGCTGGACGACATCGTGCTCAACGCCGACACGACCGCCACCAACAATATCAACGCCGACGGCGCTGCCCTCACGACAAGCTCGGCGGGCAAGGCGCACTGGCTGCTCGGCTACGACGGCATCATGCATCTGCCGCTGGTGGATAACACGGCGCAGGCGATCAACCACAACGCCGCGGTGTCCGACGAGATGTTCAACAAGCTGCGCGCCAAGCTGGGCAAGTACGGCGCGAGACCGTCGCAGCTGGCGTGGATTATGGATGTGAACACCTTCATACGCGCGCAGTCTGTCGATCAGTTCAGGACGATGGACAAGCTGGGGCCGAACGCCACAGTGCTGACCGGGATGCTGGGCGCGGTGGAGGGCATACCCGTCATCGTGTCGGAGCAGATGCCGCCGGCGGACGCGGACGGCAAGGTAACGGACGGCGCATCCACGAACACGAAGGGCAGGCTGCTGCTGGTGAACCGAACGCAGTGGGCGCAGGGCTTCCGCCGCGAACTCAGGATCGATGTCGATCGCGACACGCAGAAGCGGCAGACGGTCGTAACCGTCAGCTTCCGCCATGCGCTCGCGGAACGCAGCGGCGCGCGCGACTCGGCAACTCATACGGGGCTGCAATACAACATCAGCCTGGCATAACGACGAAAACTAGGTTCCGTTGGCATTTCTGCCATTCCCGTGAAAACGGGAATCAGAGCCGCGAAACGGGGCAGATTTTGTGCCATTTAATGGGATGGGCAGGTTACTAATATAGGAAAGCAGACAATCCTGTCCATCCCGCTCATCCTGTCAGCATCGAGAAGGTACTCAAAATGACAAACGCATACATAGCGCTGGATGTGCTGAAGGGCGCATCGGCGCTGAACATTACGGGGACGAACCACGATAGCAGGCTGCTCAGTCTGGCGGAGGCAGCAAGCAGGGTCATAGACGGCCGGTGCAACCGCCATTTCTTTGTGCGAAAGGCGACGCTGCGCTTGGGCGGCAGCGGCGGGGCGACGCTGGGCGTGCCGGATCTGGTGAGCGTGGACGGCGGCGGCTTGCGCGCCTACGACATCGGCAACGGCGAATTCGCAACGCAGTGGGACGACGCCGACTATCGGCTGCTGCCCACCGATGCCGATCCCGCTTCGGCGGGCAACTCGAACTCGCGCCCGTACACGCAGATACTGGCGGTGGGGGCTGTCGACGGCAAGGTGCGCTTTCGGCGGCGGCGCGACAATGTGGAGGTGAACGGGCGTTGGGGCTGGTGGCAGCATCTACGGCGCATGGCGCAGACGGTCGCGGCGGTCGCCGATGATTCCGCCACCGCGCTTACCCTGTCCGCTCAGTCAGCCGGCGAGATGAATATATCGGCGGGGCATACGCTGCTAATCGGCGACGAGCAGCTCTATGTGCGGGCGCGGGCGGGCGACGCGCTGACGGTGGCGCGCGGCGTCAACGGCACGACCGCCGCCGCAATCGCTGAGGGCAGCGCAATCGACATCTACGAGTACCCGCCGCCGATAGCGGAGGCGGCGCTGCTTCTGGTGGCGCGCATGTGGCAAGGCGCGCTCGTGGGCGCGACAGCGCAGCAAGCACAGGGCGACGGCATGGACGCCGACATCGCGCTGCTGCTCAGCTCATACCGCAAGCCCGTACTCGGAATCCCCTGAACCGCGCCGTATGAATTGCGCCGGAGCAGGCTGACGGCTTGCGAACCGGCGACTATATGAGGGATTGCTCATGGCGAACGGGCTTAGCGGGGCGGTGTGAACTGCTGGGCGGGGTGAATTGCTGGGGATTGGTTTTCGCTTTTGGGTTGTGAGGGGCAAGAGCTTTCAATTGTCACCCCGAACGGAGTGAGGGGTCTAAAATCCTTGCCATATCAGGCGTGTCGATGGCAGGGACTTTGGATTCCTCACTCCGTTCGGAATGACAGGGGAAATTGCCCGGAATGACAGGGGTGGGCGTTTGGAATGACAGGGGTATTTGCCCGGGATCACAGAGAAAATTGCTCGGAATGGCAGTGAGAACGATGCCCTGATAATTGAAAGACTCTATTGTGAAGGGGGGCGCGGTTTGATTTATTGGTATAATGTAAATATCATAGCCTCGCGACGATACGGGCTGACGGCTATATTTCCCGCACGACTACGAGGCGCACATCTTCCACCAGAATGTCCTTCCCGTGCCAATGATGAATGTGTCCGGTTGCGTTGTCTATGATGCGGTGAGTAGTGACGAGGTGCTTACCGCTTGAGTCCAGATGCTTTACAATTTGGGAAGTAGCATTCGGATATGATCTGGAGGGAGTAACCGTTTTCTCGATTGGTTCGGTAGTCAACCCGCCTTCTTGAATTCGCCTCCATATACCCATGTCTTCAAACAAAGCATCCAAGTGTTCTGGGATACTTTACGGGTTGGAATCCTAGCCATGCAGACGCTCCGGCAGAAGGGAAAGATGAAGTGGATAAGGAACTGAAGAAGGAGCTGTCCGAAATTCTGGCAGCATACCTTTCTGGCTGGAAAACGGTTTCTGATTTGTATGAATGGCTGGCAAGCGTGAACTGGGACGAGGGAAGCCTCGACGCTGACAGCCAACAGGTTTTGGGCATATTTGAACTGCTTGTGACGGATGTTCTCGAAGGCTTCCGGGACGAGATTGAGTTCGCGCGAGAGGCTTCCGATTTCGTCGCCAAGGCAACGGGGTCAAGATATTTCGTCCCCAAATCTCAAGCGGCTGTGGTATCCTCCGCCTCTTCGTCTGATGACATTGTTCGCAATCTGATGCCCATCAAAACTGCGTCGCCGGCGGAACAATCCTGGAATATATCACCTCTAACGGCATCCGGGTGAGAAACTCGCCGCCCAAGTATATCTTGAACCAGTACACACCCGGCATCGTCAGGGGCATATCAAACTTGGAAATCAAGTTAGCTCCCCTGTTTCCACCCTCAAGGTGAATGCTCAAAATCGAGGGCGGCAGCGTTTCACCCGACGGTAATTCAGGCACAACCTTAATCTCGTGCGAGCCACGCGCTTCGCCTGACTTCAGCGCCAGTACGAAAGTCCAGTTAAAATTCGATGCCGGCATTTCTTCAGGCGCATCTAAACCTTGGGCAGTAACACTTAATCTGTCCACTATGCGAATCAGGGAGAGCGATCCCGACTTGTCCTCTATGACCTGTTCGCAGAATGCGGCTACCGAAAGGTAAGGGCCTCTTTCAAACGGCATTCACCACCTCCCTTGATTGAATAATTCACTGACCCAATCCTATCAGGACTAATGCGCCTGTTCAATTTGAATAGGACTTACGCAGTTGAGCGCGATTTCGTACTTGAAACGGGTCAATCTCATGTAGGAGTTCATATTCAAGTGCGTAAGTCCTGAACTAATATGAGGGATTGCTCAGGGCGAACGGGCTTAGCGGCGCGGCGCGAACTGATTGGGATTGGTTTTCGCTTTCGGGTTGTGGGGGATGTGCGGGAGTAAATCCATTTTACTAACACATGGATTTATAGTAACCTAGCACAGCCATAGGCCGCTTGCTAGAATGTCTTCACAGCAATACAACAATGTGTATATGGAATTGATGGTGAACACGATGAGGCATCCTGAGCACATTGACAAAACCAAAATAGTCATCCAAAGTTTCTTGGCGTTGCTGGGCAAACGAGTTTCGCGCACGCAGATAGTTAAGCTCGTCTATCTTGCCGATAATCTCTTCTATGAATCCACTGGAAGATCCATTACCGGCACTCAGTATATGTGGGGACACTGCGGGCCTAACGCTGTGGATAACGCCATAGCCGACACCGTAGATCAGTTGGCAAGCGCAGGAGACATTTGCTTTATTGTCGGTTCGTACAATGGGAGTCCCACTTTCAATTACTGGGTGAACGACACAAGCGCGACATGGAAAAATGCCGCATCAGCATTGAATGATGGCGAGCGTCAAATCGTGCTTGACATTGCCAGAAAGTATGGACGCTACAATGCGTCCGACCTTGCCGCATTATCCAAAAAGACAAAGCCGTTTGAGAATGCCCGGCAATATGATCTTTTGCGATTCAAGCAAAGTGAACGGGCTATTGAGTTGCAAAACAAACTTGCTTCTCAACCCGACTTCCTGCGTGAAGTAGAGCTTGGGTTGGCAGATTTGGAAGCAGGGCGATGGGTATGGGCCGATGAAGTGGATGTGTGATTAGGTGTCCTAGCTACAGCATTGTATTGGGTGGGCTGTCCGCATACCAAATAGAAATTACGGTCATTATTTCTTTGCCGTTTTCTAACTCCACTCGATAGACAATCCACCAATCTTCGTCCATATAAACCGGTGTAGGTATTCCGCTGCCAAAATCCCTGAGCACCTTAGTTTCATTATCTATCTCATGCTCTGTGGATAGAAGAACGAGGAGCCCGTTCAAAGCATGATATTCACTCTCGCTCCGATTCCTTATCTGACTGAGAAACGAAAGGGTCCTGCTCGTGTATCGAATTCGCACTGTGTAATCCTCCAATGGTAGATACAGTAAAACGGCTATCTATCCTAATAGCGTCTTTTACATTATGTGTATAACTACAAGGCAACTCAAGGTCATTAACGGTTTGTTTTTATCAATGCAAGCGAACAGGTAATCGTGTGAGTTCATCATCATTGATTTGCTGCACTCCGCAAATTGACACCCTGCCGAAGCCGATGCTACCATAACCTCAGCCTCTAGCTCAGCATCGGGAGGGACGGTTTGCCTGAAGAATACGCGGTGAACTGGACTGCGGCGCTCATCGTGGCGGGCGTCGGCGCGGCTGCGGTCATCGCCATGTTCGTCGCGTCGTACATCATCGCGCCCAAGCGTCCGTCTGCCATCAAGGACACACCCTACGAGTGCGGCATAGCGCCTGCGCCTTTCCGCTGGTCGCAAATCCAGATTCGCTACTATGTGTTCGCCATCCTATTCCTGATTTTCGATGTTGAGGCGGTGTTCCTCTTCCCTTGGGCAATCGTATTCCTCGATACCATACCGGCCGTCTTCTACGAGATGCTCATATTCATCGCAATCCTGTTCTTTGGCGTAATCTATGGCTGGCGAAAGGGGGTGCTGCATTGGAGATGAAGCCGCTAGGTCTGGGCTACGAACCCGGCAAGGGCAACTCGCCGGCTGACAGCGTGCTGCACCGCGCGCTGCCGAATGCCGTCGTCGCCAAGTCGGACGAGCTGTTCGCGCTGGCGCGCAAGTCGTCGCTGTGGACGCTGTCGTTCGGGCTGGCGTGCTGCGCCATCGAGATGATAAGCGCGCACATGTCGCACCACGACCTCGACCGCTTCGGCATCGTTACATGGCCCTCGCCGCGTCAGGCGGATGTGATGATTGTCGCCGGCACGGTGGTCAAGAAGATGGCAGACCCCATCAAGCTGCTGTACGAGCAGATGCCGGATCCCAAGTGGGTAATCGCCATGGGAAGCTGCGCCACAAACGGCGGCCCCTACTACCGCTCATACTCGGTCGTGATGGGCGTTGACCATCTCATCCCGGTCGATGTGTATGTGCCCGGCTGCCCGCCGCGACCGGAGGCGCTGATGTACGGCTTGATGCAGCTCCAGGAGAAAATCCAGCAGGACGCCAAACACGGCAACGCCGAATAGTATCGCCTCCCCGTAGGGGGAGGATTAAGGCGGGGGCTTGTCCCCTTCATCCTGCCCGTCCATATTATCCCCCGATGGGTGAGCCAAGATGACAACGCCGTCCAACCGTCCCAGACGCCAGCGCCGCCAGCCTGTGATACCGACTGCGCCGGTTGCGCTTGACACGCGCGGCGCGGCGCTGTCCGAACTGCTCGCGCAGGTGTTCGCCGACTTCGATGTGGAACTCGCCGCCGCCGTGGACGAGGTAACGCTCACGGCGCAGCCTAAGGATGTGCTGACCGTGTGCCGCATCGCCCGGCAGCACGCCGACATCGATTGCGGCTACCTGCGATGCCTGTCCGTCGTGGACTATGTGGAGCGGCTGGAGGTGAACTATCACCTGTTCTCGCTCGACAAGCGGCACAAGTTCGTGGTGAAGACGAGCGTGTCGCCGGATGCGCCGAATGTGCCCTCCATCGTGTCCGTATGGCGCGGCGCGGACTGGTTCGAGCGCGAGGCTCACGACCTCTTCGGCGTCGTCTTCGACGGCCACCCGGACTTGTCGCCGCTGCTGCTGTACGACGGCTTCGAAGGCTTCCCCGGACGCAAGAGCTTCCCGTTCCACGACTATGACGAATGGTAGAATGACAGAGAAGCGCCGGGATAGGCAGGACGAAGGGGATAGTTCCGAAAGCGGGTGCGCGATGGTTGAGCAGAAGCAGAAATCCTACACGATAACCACGCCGATGGGCTATGAAATGACGGTCATCCACATGTCCAAAGAGGACATCGAGCGCGAGTTTGCGCGCTTTGAAGCGAAGTACGGCATGACCTCGCGGGAGTTCGTCGCGAAAGGGAGACGCGGCGAACTCGAGTGCTCTGACGACTTCTTCGATTGGGAGGGTTGCTGCGAACATTTGGCTATCAAATACGGAGTCAAGGAATTGGAAATCATCCGCACCCATCCCGCAACAGAGTTTAAGATCGAGTGAGTCGCAGTAAGGCTTCCCCGGACGCAAGAGCTTCCCGTTCCACGACTATGACGAGTGGTAGAATGACAGGGATGCGCCGGGATAGGCAGGATGAAAGGGATAGTTCCGAAAGCGGGTGCGCGATGGTTGAGCAGAAGCAGAAATCCTACACGATAACCACGCCGATGGGTGTTGAGGTTCCGGTCATTCGCATGTCAAAAGACGATATTGGACGCGAAATGGCAGAGTTCGAGGCAAAGCATGGCATAGCATCGCGGGAGTTCGCCGCCAAGTGGAACGCCGGTGAGTTGGACTGCGCCATAATGGACTACTTCGTTTGGGCGGGAATTTGCAGTTATATGTACAAAAAACACGGTATCGAGGAGTTGGAAATCATCCATACGAATGTCCAAGAACTGAAGATAGCGTGAAGGATGGCGAAAACAACGAGGCTTGACTATGACAAAAGTGATGTACAAGGCTGAAGTCTTTGCGGAGGGCGATTGCTTCGTCGGCTATTGCCGCGAACTGGATGTGTCGAGTTTCGGGGACACATCCGAAGATGCCAAAGCATCGCTGCAAGAGGCTGTCGAGCTGTTCCTGGAAGGGTGCGAACATTTGGGAACGCTTGACGACGTGCTGGCGGAGTCGGGGTTCGATAGGTGCGGCGACACATGGAAGCTGCGTGAGCGCATTACGGAAGACAGGATTGCCGTTTTAGAGTGAGTACATCTTCCTAAAGCATGTCTTCTACATCCCGTCCATCCATGTAAATTCGAGCCACCGATAAACCAAAACACTGACATACCACCCACACAACCACACTATGCAAGTTCAGCAATACCCAACAGAGCAAGCAGACTCCCTCGACCTCATGGTGAACATGGGGCCGCAGCATCCGAGCACGCACGGCGTCTTTCGCGTCGTCATCTGGATTGACGGCGAGCGCATCGTGCGCGCCGAGCCGCACATCGGCTACCTGCATCGCGGCTCTGAGAAGCTGTGCGAGGGCGAGCTTTACAGCCAGGTCATCACGCTGTTCGACCGCCTCGACTATGTGGGCAACCTCAACTGCGAGCTCGCCTTTGTGCTTGCCGCCGAGAAGCTGATGGGCATCGAAGCGCCGGAGCGCGCCGAGCACATCCGCGTCATACTCTCCGAGCTGAACCGCATCGCAAGCCACATGCTCTTCTACGGCGTCTATGGGCTGGATGTGGGCGCTATGACGCCCGTGCTGTACGGCTTCCGCGAGCGCGAGCGCATACAGGAACTGTTCGAGAGCGTTACGGGCGCGCGCATGATGCACAACTACTTCCGCATCGGCGGCGTAAAAGACGACCTGCCCGCCGACTTCACGCAGCGCATGCAGCGCCTGATGGCGCAGCTGAAGCAAGGCATCGCCGAGTGCGACGAGCTGCTGTCGCAGAACGAGATGTTTCTGGCGCGCACCAAGGGCATCGGCACAATCAGCGCGCAGGACGCGCTCGACTACGGCGTTACGGGGCCGGCGCTGCGCGCGAGCGGCGTGGCCGAGGATGTGCGAATATCCGAGCCTTACGGCATATACGACCGCTTCGACTTCGGCATCCCGGTCGGCTCTTATGGCGACTGCTGGGACAGGTACTATGTACGCATGGAGGAAATGCGGCAGTCCATGCGTATCATCGAGCAGGCGATGGCGCAGATGGAGGATGGCCCAATAATGGCGAATGTGCGGCGCATAGCGCGTCCGCCAAAGGGCGAAGTCTATGTACGCACAGAGTCGCCGCGCGGCGATTTCGCCGTGTTCCTCGTCAGCGACGGCAGCGACAAGCCCTATCGCGTCAAGGTGCGCGCGCCCTCGTTCGCCAACCTTCAGGCGTTCAAGCACATGCTCCGGGACGCATACGTCGCCGACGCGGTGGTTATCCTGGGGTCGATAGACATTATCTTGGGGGAGGTGGACAGGTAATTTTTACATCAAGTAGCTCCGCACAAAGCTCCTGTTTGTACATTTTTCGAAATCTATGTGGTTCGTTGAAAAACTTGTTGAACCTTATTATCAACGAATGAAGAGGACGCAACCAAGATGAAGAAGTTCATAACGGCAACGGTTGTGCTGCTCATAATGGCGATTGCCGCCGTAACCATATTCGTCAGCAGAGATGCACTATCATTCTCGCTGCCCACAGCCGACGAGAGATCGTCTATCGAGCAGCAGAAGCAGAAAAGTATCTCGCCTCAGCCACTTGCCCACTACTATGGAGAACACCACTATTTCGGGCCGAACTTCATGTGCGTCATAAACTATAACACCACTGAGATTGAGTGCTTTGGTTCGGACGCGCACGGCGTAGTGTCCCATACGCCAACTGAGGCAGGATTTACGCGCATAGACGGCGGAGATACTTACGCCTGCGCGTATCATGGCGATAATGGTTTTACTTACTGCTGGGGGTCAATAACTCGAAAGCCTAGTACAACCCAACCCACGGCTACGCCTACTAGCGCTCCTGACCTTCGTGATGATGACAAGACCGGCGAATTTCATCGCTCTACCGTTGCGGCATTCGAGCAGTTCCGCGTGGATGTAGAAAAGACGGACGAAGGCTGTACAGCCGACCCTGCCAACATCACGGTGATAACAGGGCAGCGTATCCGCTTGGCGGTGCAACTCCAGTCCCACGAGCGCGGAAGGGTATCTTATCGGATAAACGGGTTGACGATAAGCAGCTCAGGCGGCGCTTTCGGCTCGGGCGCTACGAATGTGAACCTTGCGCTTGAGTCGGGTACTCGGCGGAGTTACGACTTCAACGCCGCGAACGCGGGGGCGTTCGACATTCTGTGCGACGGGGAGAAAATAGGGACTTTCACCGTGGAATAGCGCGAAAGGGCGCTTGAGCAACGGTATCGTAGAGCGGATTTGAGTTGGGGACTTTAAGTCCCCCGATAGCCAAGATAGTTTTAGGCAAACTACCATGACCCTTACACAAGCCATATACATCGTCCTAGGCACAGCAGCGCTGCTGGCGTTCCTGTCGGTGATGGTGCTGCTGCTGACTTGGCTGGAGCGCAAGGCGCTGGCGCGCATACAGATGCGTATGGGGCCGATGCGCGTCGGCTTTCACGGCGCGTTGCAGCCACTCGCCGATGCGCTCAAGCTCGTCGCCAAAGAGGACATCCTGCCGTCGTGGGCGGACAGGCGCGTGTATTGGCTTGCGCCGCTTGCCGTCTTCATACCGGCGTTCCTGCTGTGGGTCGCCATACCCGTGGCGCGCGATGTCGCGCTCGCCAACCTCGAGCTAGGGCTGTTCTACATCGTCGCCGTATCGGTGCTGTCGGTGATGGGGCTTGTGATGGCGGGCTGGAGTTCGGCGAACAAGTACGCGATGCTGGGCGGGCTGCGCGCCGCCGGGCAGCTCATCAGCTACGAGATACCCTTCATAATGGCGATACTCGCCGTTGCGATGCTGGCGCAGACGCTCAACCTGCGCGACATAGTGGCGGCGCAATCCACCGTCGCCTATGCGCTCATCCTGCCCCTAAGCGTGTTCCTGTTCCTCACGGCGGGCCTCGCCGAGCTTGGGCGCACGCCCTTCGACATCCACCACGCCGAATCGGAGGTCGTGGGCGGCCCATTCGTCGAGTACAGCGGCGCGCACTGGGCGGTATTCTTCCTTGCCGAATACATCAACACCTTCACGATAGCCGCGCTGACGGCGCTGCTGTTCCTTGGCGGCTGGAACTGGCCCACGATGCCATTCGACGGCTTGCCGCACTCTGCGCTCTCCGCGCTCTGGTTCATGCTCAAGACCTACGCCGTCATCCTCGTCATCTTCTGGATACGCGGCACATACCCGCGCCTGCGTATAGACCAGCTCATGGCGTTCGGCTGGAAGCTGCTCGTGCCGCTCTCGTTCCTGAACATCGTGCTAGTCGGCGTCGTGCTGTTCTACGGACTGCCGCTCTGGGTGCTAAGCTTGCTCTCTGTGATAACATTGGCAATAACCTTCTACATAATAGTCAGGAACGCCGGCACACGCATGGAGCGCAACACGGTCACGGTGCATAGCGCGGCGAGCCTGCGGCGCTGAACAGAGCCGAACACTATGAAACCGAGGAGTAGCAATCATGACGACCGAACAGCTAACCATTGGACAAAGGCTTGACACCCTCGAAGCGGGACAGGCGCGGCTCGAAACCGAAGTTCAGGAAAACACCGCCCGGCTTGTCGGCGTCGAGGCAAGCCAAGTGCGACTGGAAGCGCGGATGGATGTCATAGAAGCGGGGCAAGCGCGCTTGGAAGTCCAGCAGGACAGGCTTGAAACCAAGTTCGACAAACTTGAAACCAAGTTCGACAGGCTTGCGGCACAACAAGACAGAATGCAAGAGACGATGCTCACAATCTTGGAAGGGCAAGCGGAGATTCTCGCCATGCTCGCGCGCATGGACGAGCGTCAGACAAACATGGATGAGCGTTTGGGCAGGCTGGAAGACAGGCAAGACAAGTTGGAAACCAAGCAAGACAGACTGGTCTATTGGGTATTGAGTCTGATGACCGGAGCCGTAATCAGCCTTGCGGCGATAGCAGTCAGGCTGGTCTTCTTCATGGGCTGAAGAGAAGAACACTATGAAACCGGGGAGCGGCAATCATGACGACCGAACAGCTAACCATTGGACAAAGGCTTGACACCCTCGAAGCGGGACAAGAGCGGCTTGAAGCAGGACAGACGCGGCTCGAAACCGAAGTTCAGGAAAACACCACCCGGCTTGTCAGCGTCGAGGCAAGCCAAGTGCGACTGGAAGCGCGGATGGATGTCCTAGAAGCGGGGCAAGCGCGCTTGGAAGTCCAGCAAGACAGGCTTGAAACCAAGTTCGACAGGCTTGCGGCAAAGCAAGACAGCATGCAAGAGACGATGATGACAATCATAGAAGGGCAAGGGGAGATTCTCGCCATGCTCGCGCGCATGGACGAGCGCCTTACGAATATGGAGGCGCGACAGGACAGAGTTGAAGCCAAGCAGGAAAGACTTTACTTCTGGGTGCTGGGCTTGATGACCGCAGCCGTAATCAGCCTGGCTGCTATCGCCGCAAGGCTGCTCTTCATGGGTTAAACTGAGCAAATCCGTCACAGCAACCCTAACCTCAACACCTGAGCGCTTACAGCCAATACGATTGTGAACTGACATGATATGCTTCCTCGAAAGCCGGAGGCTGACAAGCGCCCGGAGGCGCAGCGGCGCTGAACGGAGAAGAACACTATGAAACCAAGGAGCGGCAATCATGACGACCGACCAACTAACCGTTGAACGAAGGCTTGACACCCTCGAAGCGGGACAAGAGCGGCTTGAAGCGGGACAAGAGCGGCTTGAAGCAAGACAGGAGCGGCTCGAAACCGAAGTTCAGGAAAACACCGCTCGGCTTGTCAGCGTCGAGGCAAGCCAAGTGCGACTGGAAGCGCGGATGGATGTCCTGGAAGCGGGGCAAGTTCGTTTGGAAGCCCAGCAAGACAGGCTTGAAACCAAATTCGACAAACTTGAAACCAAGGTCGACAGGCTTTCAGCAAAGATAGACGGCATGCAAGAGCGCATGCATGAGACGACGATCACAATCATGGAAGGGCAAGCGGAGATTCTCGCTTTGCTCTCGCGCATGGACGAGCGCCTTACGAATATGGAGGCGCGACAGGACAGAGTTGAAGCCAAGCAAGAACGACTTTACCTCTGGGTGCTGAGCTTGATGACCGCCGCCGTAATCAGCCTTGCGGCGATAGCGGCAAGGCTGCTCTTCATAGGCTGAACGGAGCAAATCCGTCACGGCAACCCTAACCTCGATACCCGATAACCTACAGCCAATATGATTGTGAACTGACATGATAGGCTTTCTCGAAGGACTGAAAATCACCCTCAAGACCGCCGGGCGCAAGCCGGTTACCGCCGAGTACCCGGAAGCCGACAAGCGCATGGAAGTGCAGCAGCGCTACATGGGCTTTCCCGCGCTCACCTGGGACTACGATGTGAGCGAGCCGTACTGCACCGGCTGCATGGTGTGCATCCGCAACTGCCCGACGCAGTGCATGAGCGCGCAGATGAAGGACAACCCGCTGCACGCCGAGGACAAGAGCCGCCGCCGCAAGATTATAGACGAGTTCGAGATTAACCTGGGGCGCTGCATCCTGTGCGGCATCTGCGTCGATGTGTGCAACTTCGACGCCATAGAGATGAGCCACGAGCACGAGCTGAGCAAGTACGAGCGCGACGGCAACCGCGTCGATCTGCCCGCCCTGCTCGACATGGGCAAGGCGTATCAGGCATCGACCGCATGGAAGCCCCGCCAGCCCGAAAAGAACAGCGGCGTCCCCAAGCCCAAGCCGGCGAAAAAAGCCCCTTCAATCGAGCTTGCGCCCGTATCCGCCGCCGCCCTGGAGCATCGCCGGGCAGCAATTCGCGCAAGGGCAAAAGAGCGCGGCGGTTCTGCCGACGCAGAAACGCAAACCACCCATCCCACAGACGACTGACCGATTTTAACGCTGACCACCGATAGCCAATGCTGATAACCCCCTCACTCGTGCTGTTCTATGTCGCCGGAGCGCTCACGCTCGGGGGCGCGCTCGTCGTCGTCTTGAGCCGCAATATCGTCTATGCGGCGTTCGGGCTGCTCGCCTCCATGATGGGCGTCGCCGGGCTGTTCCTGCTCGCCTTCGCCGAGTTCCTCGCGCTCGCGCAGGTGCTCATCTACGGCGGCGCAATCGTCATCGTCATCCTCTTCGCCCTCATGCTCACGCGCATCGAGGACTTCGAGAACCTGTCCGACCACCCGCAATGGCCAATCGCGGCCGTAGTCGCCATAGCCGTCTTCGGCGTCATCGCAGCCACCATCGCCGCCACAGCCGCGCCCGCGTCGGAGCGACAGGGATTGAGCTTCACCGCGCTCGGCAGGAGCCTATTCACCGATTGGGCAGTCGCCTTCGAGGTCGCCTCCCTAGTGCTGCTGGTCGCCCTCATCGGCGCGGTCGTCATGGTTCGCAGCGGAGGAGACAGAGATTGACATCTTCGTATGGACATAGACTTGGCGACGCGCCGGCTGATCGGCTGATTTGCGTCGCGCGGGAGATGCTGACTTGATAGAGCTTGCCCACTTTCAGGTACTCGGCGCGGGGCTGTTCGCCATCGGCATATACGGCGTACTCGCCCGCCGCAGCGCGGTGCTCATCCTCATGTCCATCGAGCTGATGCTGAACGCCGTGAATGTGAACCTCATCGGCTTCGCCGCCTTCAGCGCATTCAGCGAGGCGCACAGGGCATTGGGCCAAGTGCTCATCATATTCGTCATCACCATAGCCGCAGCCGAACTAGCCCTAGCCGTAGCCATCATCCTGCGCCTCTACCGCAACCGCTCCTCCGTCAACGTCGACGAGATAAACTTGATGAAGTGGTGAATAAGTTTTTCAGCAAGGCAAAGGGCAGATGTCCTTGGCAATTCAGTTCGGCGAATGTATCCTGCTTCCAAAAGATGGAGGCAGAGAATTATGGCAGCGAATTGGACATATCAGGATTTTCAGGAAGGCAACCCACGCTGGACGGCAGGCAACGGAAATGAGGTATCGGTAATCCCAGCCAGACGAAACAGTAGGGACGCGGCGTTTCTGGTCTTGGAGCAGTTCACCGCTGGAGGTCCCAGCGACAACTGGCTCGACGAGGTGCGCTATATGTACGCCGATATATGCGATGATGATGAAGTGGACAAGTACCTGAATGATAAGGCATACTTGTACAAACACCAGATGATAGTATGGGGCAAGAACGACAGCAGGCGGTAGGCGCTGTTCTAGGGAGCATTCCAATGCAGCAAAAGACATTTGAAGCGACAGAACTGGAAATAAGAAGAGTTTTCAGTGGTGACTATCTCTTTGAAATGCCGTCGCATCAAAGGCCTTATGCATGGACAACCGAAGAGACGGACGAGCTTCTGCGCGATTTGTCGATCGCTATGGGCGACAGCGAAGAAGCCTATTTTCTGGGAAGCATCGTTCTTATCAGAAACTCCGACTCGTCAGCCTACCAAGTCATCGATGGGCAGCAGCGTCTTACGACGCTGACTATACTGTTCTGCGTTCTCCGTGAACTCTCCGAAGATAAGAAAGCTAAGGAAAGCCTTGACTATCGTGTCCGAGAAAAAGGGGATAGATACGCTGACAGCCGAGACCGCTACCTCCTCTCCATTCGAGACCGCGACAACGATTTCTTCCGAGAGAATGTCCAACGAGTTGGCAGGCTTTCAAATTTTGTTAACGGCACTGCTGAACATCCGACAGAAAGCAGGCAGAGAATCTTTGAGAACGCCAAGTCTCTTTGGGAGCAACTTAAACGGGAAAGCATTGAAAGGCTGGATGCGCTTGCCAAATTCATCATCCAGCGATGCTACCTCGTAGTCGTAACCGCATCTGACAGAAACTCCGCTCACCGTATCTTTTCGGTGCTGAACGCGCGCGGGTTGAACTTGGACGCAACCGACATCCTGAAAGCGGATATTCTCGGCTATGTGCCAAAGAACAGAGAGCGCGAATACACTCGAAAGTGGGAAGACTTAGAAGAAGAACTTGGACGCGATGATTTCAGAAACCTATTCGCGCACTTGTATGTGATATACAACCACAATAGATACCACCGGGAGTTGGCAGAAGCATTCAGAGTAGATGTCATAGAACGGAATGAGCTAGGCGGCATGCGCTTCGTCGATGATGTGCTTGAGCCTTACGCCGATGGCTACCAAATCGTTTCCAAAGCGATGTATGAAGACGGAAACGATGCCAGTGAGGTCAATCTGTATTTGCAGTATCTGGGGTGGCTTGACAACGAAGACTGGATTCCCCCCGTCCTGGCATTTCACCACAAACACGGTAACGACAGCACGGCGCTGTTGCAGTTTTTGAAGGATTTCGACAGGCTGGCTTACGGTCTATTTATCTTGCGTTTCCGACGAGATCCACGCATCTTACGCTATGCAAAAGTTCTCGAAGCCATAGATGCAGACAATCAACTCAATGCGGACGCCGGCGGCGTACTTGCGCTTACATCTCAAGAAAAGAGGGACATTCTGCAGGCACTGGATGGGCCCGTGTATCAGAACCAGCCCAGGCGATTTACCACGCCTATTCTCGCTCGCCTGAGCAACGCGATTGCCGACCCGCCTATCTCCGAGTTTGCGAAGGTCACCGTCGAGCATGTGCTGCCACAAAACCCGAAAGTCAATTCGGAATGGATAGACGCTTTCCCAGATGCCGAAAAACGGGAAGATTGGACGCATAAGCTTGCGAACCTTGTGCTGCTGTCCCGCAAGAAGAACGCGCGCGCCCAAAACTACGACTTCACGCGCAAGAAGACCGAATACTTTCGCAGACACGGCATACCCTCATTCGCCCTCACTTCGCAGGTAATGGACGAGTCCGAATGGACGCCTAATGTCCTGGAACGCCGCCAACGCTACTTGCAGGATGTGCTGAAGCGGGAGTGGAGTTTAGGTTAATTGCCCCTCGCATGGCTCATACCCGCCCTTAACGCCGCCGCCTTCGTCGTCGTTGCGCTCGGCGGTCGCTGGCTGCCGGGGCGCGGCGCGTTCGTCTCCATACTGGCGATGGCGGGCGGGTTCGCGCTGTGGGCGGTTGTGCTTGCCGACCTGCTGGGCAGCGGCGCGGCGCATGGCGCGTACAGCGTGGAATGGCTGCGCGCGGGCGATACCGCCATCGCTTGGGGCGTGTTCATCGACCGCCTAGCCGTCGTGATGCTGGGGCTGGTCACATTCGTCGCGCTGCTGGTGCAGGTCTATTCGCTGGAATACATGCGCGGCGACTCGCGCTTCGGCTGGTACTTCGCCGTGCATTCGCTGTTCGGCGCGGCGATGCTCGCGCTCGTGCTTGCCGACAACCTGCTGTTCCTGTACATCGCCTGGGAACTTGTGGGCTTGGGGTCATACCTGCTCATAGGGCACTGGTGGGAGCGGCGCTCGGCGGCGGAAGCGGCGAAGAAGGCGTTCATCACCACGCGCATCGGCGATGTGGGCTTGCTGATAGGCATCATCCTGCTGTTCCGCGCCACCGGCACATTCGACATAAGCGACATCATCGCGGCGGCGCAAGCGGGCGACATCGGTCAAGGGACGCTCACGGCGTCCGCGCTGCTGATATTCATGGGCGCGATGGGCAAGTCGGCGCAATTCCCCTTTCATGTATGGCTGCCCGACGCGATGGAAGGTCCCACGCCCGTCAGCGCGCTGATACACGCCGCGACGATGGTCGCCGCCGGCGTCTATCTGGTGGCGCGCATGCTGCCCCTGTTCGAGCTTGCGCCCGTCGTGATGCTCACCGTCGCGCTCATAGGGCTGTTCACCTTCATATACGCGGGCACGCTCGCGCTGGTGATGACCGACATCAAGCGCGCGCTCGCCTACTCCACGATAAGCCACCTCGGGCTGATGATGCTGTCGCTCGGCGCGTTCGGACTAGCCGCCGCCATATTCCATCTCGTCGCGCACGGCATATCCAAGGCGCTGCTGTTCCTCGGCGCGGGCAGCGTGATGCACGGCTTGGACGAAGAGACCGACATGCGGCGGATGGGCGGCTTGCGGCGCGCGATGCCGCTGACCGCGCTGACATTCGTCGTAGGCGCGCTGTCGCTCGCGGGCATCGCGCCACTGAGCGGCTTCTTCAGCAAGGACGAAGTGCTGATAGCGGTGCTGGAGCATCGCAGCCCAGCGTTCCTCGCGCTCACACTCGCCGGCGTCGCCCTCAGCGCCCTCTACATGGCGCGCATGGTATGGCTCACATTCTTCGGCGCGTCGCACCCCGACGCCGAGCATGCCCACGAAGCGCCCGCGCTGATGACCGCCCCCCTGCTGCTGCTGGCGTTCTTCTCGCTCACCATGGGCGCGCTCGCATTCGGCTGGGGCGGCTACCATGGCTTCGCCAACTGGCTGACCGGACACGGCGGCTTCCACATCATCCCCTGGCTGACCGTCATATCGCTCGCGCTCGCAATCGGCGGCATAGCGATAGGCTGGTATGTGTACAACCGGAAGCCGCCGGACAGAGAGACGGCAAGCGGGACGGCAACCCAATTCGACAGAGACGACGCGCCGCATGCGCGCATAGCAAGGCGGTTCGCGCCCATACACCGCGCCATGCTCAACAAGTATCACATGGACGACCTCTATCAGTGGCTGATAGACCGCGTCGCCCTCGCCTTCAGCCGCCTCATCGCGCTATTCGACCGCGCGATAGTCAACGACCTAGGCGTCGACGGCGCCGCGCTCTCCGTGCGCCTCACAGGATTCTGGCTGCGCCTGACGCAAACCGGACGCCTGCACAACTACGGCATGGCAATGGCAGCGGGGTTAGTGGCGGTGGCGCTGCTGTGGTGGTTAGCGCTGTCGTAAAGGAAGTTGGGACAATCACATCATGAAATCACCCTTGACCGTTCAATTACTCACTGATGAAGCAAGCCGTTTCTCCGAAATGGAATCTTCCCATTCGGAGACATCGCTCTACGGCGTGACGGACGGCAAGGCTATCGGCACATATTTTGAGCATAGATTCCGAGCCTACCTTCGTGAGAGATATTTATACGAAGAGGGAAGTTCCTCGAGCGGGATCGATTTTCCAAGTCTCGATGTGGACATGAAGGTTACGCGCGTTCGACAACCGCAATCATCTTGCCCTTTCAGGTCGGTTAGGCAAAAGATTTATGGGCTAGGGTACTCTCTTTTAATCTTTGTCTATGAGAAAACCGATGACCAGTCAACACAAACCGGAAGGTTGAACATTCTGCACACCATCTTCGTTGAAGCGAGCAGAACAGCCGACTACCAAACTACTATCGGCATTCGGCGCATCATTGAGAACAACGGCAACGAAGACGACCTGATAGCGTTTATGCAAGAACGCTCGCTGCCTGTTGATGACATTCAGGCGTTGCAGTTGGCTCAAGAACTATTGAACAACCCACCGGAGCCGGGCTATCTGACAATCTCAAACGCCCTCCAGTGGCGACTTCAATACCGGCGAGTAATTTAGCAAGCCGGAACTGTGAACGGCATTTATCGAGTACGATAGGGCAAATATGTCAGCAAAAAACAGACACATTCAGGAGTTCGGCGACTTTCAGACGCCGACGCAACTTGCGCGTAAGGCATGCTTGCTGCTCTCTAAACAAGGGCTAACCCCCGCCTCTGTCGTTGAGCCTACTTGTGGAGTGGGAAATTTTCTGGTCGCCGCTCTCGAGACCTTCTCCGGCATCAAGAACACGGTTGGCATTGATGTCAACTCGCAGCATATCGACCGAGCGCGAGTTGCTGTTGAGGCAGTAGGCAACGGCAGTGAGATTGACATCCGACAGGGCAATTTCTTCACCACTGATTGGAGATGCTTGGTTGAATCTCTGCCGGAGCCGCTACTTATCATCGGCAACCCTCCCTGGGTCACCAACGCGGCGCTTGGTTCGATAGGCAGCTCTAACGCGCCCCAAAAGTCCAATTTCCAAAAGTATCGCGGACTAGACGCAATCACCGGAAAAAGCAACTTCGATATATCCGAGGCTATGCTTCTTGAAACGCTGGATTGGATGGCAGGAAAGCGCGCTACTATGGCGATGCTGTGCAAAACCGCCGTCGCAAGGAAAGTCCTGACGCATGCGTGGAAGAACGAGTATAGACTGGCGGCGGCGGACATTTATCGCATAGATGCGATGGCTCAATTCGGAGCTGCAACAGACGCCTGTCTGCTAGTTGTTACCGCTTCTTCAGCAAAGACGAACTTCGATTGCCGAGTTCACGATTCGCTGGACGAATCCTCCGTCAGTTCCGTTCTCAGATATAGCGACGGGCGGTTGTTAGCCGATGCCGCGGCTTATGAGACATGGAAGCATCTTGAAGGGAACGGATGGTATAAGTGGAGGTCCGGAATCAAGCATGACTGCGCCAAAGTCATGGAGTTACGCAAGCTGAATGGCAAATATCAGAACGGACTTAGTGAAATCGTAAGCCTTGAGAGCGATTATCTCTATCCTATGCTCAAAAGCTCAGACATTGCGAACAGCCCAAATCCTCATCCCTCCCGCTTTATGGTAGTCCCGCAAACATTCTTAGGCGAGGACACCGGCCTGATTAAAGAACACGCCCCAAAGACTTGGGAGTACCTCGAAAGCCACGCGGACTTTCTGGAACGCCGCGCAAGTTCAATCTATCGAAATCGCCCGCCATTCTCGATATTCGGCGTGGGCAAATACTCATTTGCGCCTTGGAAAGTCGCTATCTCAGGTTTCTACAAAAGCTTGCGTTTCAGAATTGTATGTCCCTCAGCAGGAAAACCTGTCGTGCTCGATGACACTTGCTATTTCATCGCCTGCCAGACACAGGAAGAGGCTGCCTGCATAGCAGAAATGCTAAACAACGAGGTGGCGCAGAAATTCTTTTCTGCGTTCATCTTTTGGGATGCCAAGCGCCCCGTCACAATCGAGTTGTTACAGCGGCTTGACCTATTGGCTCTCGCTAAAGAACTAGGAAAGGATAACCGGCTAATGAGCTACAGGAACTCTAATACACAGCAGCCATCCTTGCTGTAACGCCACCCTATCCCCTTAACACCCCACATCCATGTAAAATAACCACATGCAAATCCTTGACCAGCACATCCTCCTAGCAATCATCGCGCTGCCGATAGTCGGCGCTGCGGTCATCATGGCGACGCCGAGCGCGTATCAAGCGGCGGTGCGCCGCACGGCGACCGTGTTCGCCTTGGTCGTGATGCTGCTGTCGTTCTATGTATTCGCGCGCTACTACCTCGACGGCGACGGCGCGCGCTTCGCCGACACATGGCGCTGGCTCGGCATACCCGGCCCTTGGCAGTTCGGCGACATCGGCATATCGCTGACGCTCGGCGTGGACGGCATCGGCGCGCCTATGCTGCTGCTCACGGGCATAGTGATGTTCACCGGCGTGCTGGTTTCGCTGTCCATCAAGGCATGGAACAAGGACTTCTTCATCCTCTACTTCCTGCTGCTGGCGGGCGTATTCGGCGTATTCGCCTCCTACGACCTCTTCTTCTTCTTCTTCTTCTACGAGCTCTCGGTATTGCCGATGTACCTGCTCATCGGCGTCTGGGGCAGCAGCAGCCGCTTCCCCAAGTTCAGCCGCACCAAGGAGTACAGCGCGATGAAATTGACGCTGTACCTCGTGGCGGGCAGCGTGCTGATATGGGTCGCGCTGATGGCGATCTTCGTGGAGGCGGGGCTAGGTACATTCGACATACGGCTGCTTGCCGAAGCCGAGTATTCGCCCACCTTCCAGAAGGTATTCTTCCCATTCTTGGCAATCGGGTTCGGCATACTGGCCGGGCTTTGGCCATTTCACACATGGTCGCCGGACGGACATGTGGCAGCGCCGACCGCCGTGAGCATGGTGCATGCCGGTGTGCTAATGAAGCTGGGAGCATTCGGCATCATCCGCGTCGGGATGGTCATACTGCCGGAAGGCGCGGAGTTTTGGATGCCCGCGCTCGTCCTGCTAGGAACGGTGAATGTCATCTACGGCGCAATCTCCGCGATGGGACAAAGCGACCTGAAATATGTGATAGGCTACTCCAGCGTCAGCCACATGGGATATGTGATGATGGGCATCGCCACGCTGCACCCGTTGGGCTTGGGCGGCGCGGTCTTGCAGATGTTCTCGCACGGCGTAATGACCGCGCTATTCTTCGCCGTCGTGGGCGTAGTCTATGACCGCACGCACACGCGCGACATGCTCATCCTCGACGGTCTCGCCAAGCGCATGGGCGTAACCGCCGTATTCTTCACCATCGCCGGGCTGACCTCGCTAGGCTTGCCCGGCCTAAGCGGCTTCGTCGCCGAGCTGCTGGTATTCCTCGGCTTATTCCAGACCTACCCCGCGCTAGGCGTACTCGGCGTCATAGGCGCGGCGATAACGGCAGTGTACATCCTGCGCCTGCTGGCAAAGGTATTCTTCGGCCCCCTCAGCGCGCTGCCCGACGAAACCGAACTCCATGCGCCCGACGATGCAACAGCCGTCAGTCCGGAGACGCCCCAGCCGCACACCGACAGCGCGCCCATAGCCGTCGCCACCGAACACGCCGCCGCAACCCACGCCGAGACGCCCGCGTCATTGGACGCCACCAGAGAAGAAAAACTATCAGCCGCCATCCTCACCGCATTCATCCTGCTAGTCGGGCTATTCCCCTGGCCCTTCATGCGCGTCATCAACGGCGGCGTGGCAGAATTGCTGGCGCGGTTCGGGTAGATGGATATGACCATCTTTGCCGTTGGGATGTAAAATAGATCTACACTGCCACACATACTGATTGAATTGCTGAACCATGCCTCAAGTCAATCCTGAAATACTAATCTGGGCGCGCGAGACTGCCGGACTCGCCCGCGAGGATGCGGCTAAGAAACTCGACATTCGCGCCGCGTATGGAGTGGATGCCGTGGAGAGGCTTGCCGCGCTTGAAGTCGGAACGGACGAACCGACGCGCCCCCTGCTCGTCAAAATGGCGAAGCAGTATCGCCGTCCATTGCTCACTTTCTACCTCTCCAAACCGCCGCGAAAAGGCGATAGAGGCGCTGACTTCCGTACCTTGCCAGTCGAGTATTCCGCTGCCGATGACGCGATACTCGACGCGCTGATACGAGATATACGGGCGCGCCAGAACATGGTGCGCGCTGTGCTGGAAGACGAAGACGAGGCAGAACCCCTTCGTTTTATAGGCTCGCATGAAATATCAGACGGATGGCAAGTCGTCATTGCATCCCTCAGAAGTCTGCTCAATGTGCGGCGCAATGACTACTACACCCAACCCGACACAAGAGGCGCATTTGACTTGCTGCGTACTGCTGTCGAAGAAGCGGGGATATTCGTGCTGCTCAAGGGCAACTTGGGAACTCATCATACTGAGATCAATACGGAAATCTTTCGGGGCTTTTCTATTGCGGATGAGATAGCGCCATTCATTGTTATCAACGAATATGACGCCACATCCGCATGGTCGTTCACGCTGCTGCACGAACTGGTGCACCTTATCTTGGGGCAAACGGGTATCAGCAGCACGGGAACAGAGAATGAAATAGAGCGATTTTGTGATGATGTAGCGGGCAGATTCCTGCTGCCCGACAGCGAAATGCAGGAACTTGCCCTGCAAAGTACGAGTAACATCAGCAATTTGGCGGAGCGAATTTGCGAATTTGCAAGAGTACGCAACCTAAGTCGCACAATGGTTGCGTACAGAGCCTATCGCACGAACAAGATTAGCCGAACAACTTATGGCAGGCTTTCTAACCAATTCCGCCGACAGTGGCTTAACAACCGAAATAATCGTCGAGAACGCCAGCGACGGGCAGGTGGAGGTGGAGATTTCTATGTCATCCGTCGCCACCGCATAGGCAACGGGCTTATGATACTGGTCAGCAGAATGATGGTTGCCGGGGCGCTGCCCACAACAAAGGCTGCGACTGTCCTGGGAATCAAGCCCCATCAAGTACAGAGCCTTCTGGAACTTGGATAGGACAACTGAGTTTTGCTGTATCTTCTCGACGCCAACGTGCTTATTGACGCGAACCGCGATTACTATCCCATCCGCAGAGTGCCTGAGTTTTGGAATTGGCTTGTGTATATGGGTGAACGAGGGCAGGTGAAAGTTCCGCAGGAAGTCTATGAAAAGGTTACTGACGCCAATGACGACCTCGCAACCTGGTTGAAAGACAACAGAGGCGCAATGCTGCTTGCTGAGGATGTTGACCTAGCGCTGGTCAACCGTGTGATTGAGCGGGGCTACGCACCGGACTTGACCGACCATGAAACCGAGCAACTGAACGAAGACCCGTTCCTGATTGCTTACGCTCTAGCCGACATTAAGCAACGCTGCGTTGTTACAACCGAGAGGTCAAGACCCAAAAGACAAAGGGCAAATCGCCACATCCCCGATGTGAGCAACGACTTCGGTGTTTGCTGTCGCAATACTTTCCAACTCATCAACGAGCTAGACTTTCGCACTGATTGGAACGCGCCTTAATATCCGACTGCACCACAAAGGCGGCGGCTTCCCTCGCTTCTACCTGAGTTCGCCGCCGCCATCCTCACCGCATTCATCCTGCTAGTCGGGCTATTCCCCTGGCCCTTCATGCGCGTCATCAACGGCGGCGCAGCCGAGGCGCTGGCGCGGTTCGGGTGAGGGAGTAGCCGGCAATCTTACTTCCACGGCGGTGGGGACTGTCCGAGGCCGTTGCTTCCCCAGCAGACGATAACGCCATCCTCGCGCAGACCGCAGGCGTGGGAGTAACCGGCGCTTATGGCTGTAAATCGCTCGTCTTCGGGCGGTGTTGCCTTACCAGATTCATCGCTTCCCCAGCAGGTAACGCTGCCATCTTCACGAAGACCGCAAGTGTGGTCAGAACCGGCGGTTACGGCTGTGAATCGCTCGTCTTTAGGCGGTGTAGTCTCACCCGATCTATCATATCCCCAGCAGACGGCAACACTATCATCCCGCAACCCGCAAGTGTGGGAGCCACCGGCGCTTATTGATGTGAACCGCTCACCTCTCGGCGGTGGGGACTGGGGATTGTTGCTTCCCCAGCAGACCACAAAACCATCCTCGCGCAGCCCGCAGGCGTGGGAGTAACCGGCGCTTATGGCTGTGAATCTCTCATCCTTCGGAGGTTGTCCCGCATTCCGACCACCCCAACAGATTGCGATGCCGTCCTCACGCAGCCCACATGTATTATCCACAGACCCAAGCCCCGCCATATACCTACCACCACTTACGGATATGAAGCGTTCGTCTTGCGAAAATTCCTTAATCTTATAACCATAACCATAATTCGAATGACCCCAACAGATGATGTCGTCAGTATATGTCATTCCACAGAAGCCACTCCTATCGCTTAAAAACTTGAAGCGCTCATCCTCTGGCGGGGACCAATTCTTTTCATTACTTCCACGGCAAGAAATACTGCCATCTGCTCGAAGTCCACATGTGTCCAAACCGCCAGCGCTCACTTGAATAAACGGTGGCACCGGCGTGCTCGTGGGCTTGGGTGTAGGTGTGTAGGTCGGTGTGGGTATGGGCGTGCTAGTAGGCAGCGGCGTGTTCGTCGGGTATAGTGTCGCCGTTGCCGTCGGTTGGGGTGTAAATGTGGGTTCGGGCGTGTAGGTTGGGTGGGGCGTATATGTTGGTGGTGGGGTGTTAGTTGGTATTGGAATAGGCGTAATAGTAGGCGTCTGTGTTATCGTGGGCGTGGCTGTTGGCGAGCCTTGCTTGGCGAGTTGGCGTCCTCGCAGCGCATCCAATCTGCGTTCCAGTTCGCCGGTGGATACGGCAAAACCGATATTGTCCACAGGCCTGCCACCGTCCGTTTCATCGATCTTGAATGTGTTGACACCAATCACATCGCCGTCGCGATTAACAAGCGGGCCTCCGCTGTTGCCCGGATTTATCGCCGCATCAGTCTGAAACAGTTCAATGCCTGCAACTTGTCTAGTGGATGAGAGGATGCCTCGCGTTACCGTCAGATTGCTGCCCAGCTTGTCCGCAAGCGGAAAGCCCAGCGCAAGCACCTCATCACCCACGCGCACAATGTTCGGGTCTCCAACTACTATAGGATTAAAAGAACCGTTGTCATCAATCTGCACCAGCGCAAGGTCAGCGGTTGCGTCCCGTTCCAACACAGAGCCTGTATAGCTGCGCCCATTGGTCAGACGAACCTCTACGCTGCGCGCGCCGTCCACAACATGCTCGTTAGTAATGACCAGTCCGTCCGCATCGATAATAAACCCCGAGCCACTACTGCCGCTGCCTGTGCTAATCTGTACCACGCTTGTCTGAATGCGCTCGATGAGTTCTGCCAACGAGGACTTGTTCGTATCCGACAAATCGGTAACACCAATGAATTGTACATTCAACACTGGTGCAGATGCGTCAGCCGACACAGGCGTATGCGTACTCACAGCGGGCGGAGCAATGGACTCAGAGCCGTCATCGGGGCTGTCGCCACACGCCGCCACAAGCATGATCAACGCTATTGTCGATATAATGACGATTGTGGAGCAAATAAGTTTCATTTGATTTCAGTCTTGTCGGGTTACGTTTGAAGAATAATGAGGCTTGCTTGACTTCTATTTTCCCTTACCATACACTTACATATATCAATTAAACAAGTATCCGTGCTCGGACTGAGCCGCTTCGTCGCCGATCTGCTGGTATTCCTCGGGCTATTCCAGACCTACCCCGCGCTGGGCGTGCTCGGCGCGCTGCCCGACGAAGTGCGGGCACAGGTGTCAGTGGGGAGGAGGCAGACGTTAGGTATTCGCGTGCGCCTTAACCCTACTTCAAAGGGGGAGATAATTGGCGATGCCATGCCTGCAGAAACGGAGGCGGCTGTTGGTGACGCCGTATATTCTGTGCCCACAGAGACAATGGACGCCAGGAGGGAAGAAAAATTCTCAGCCGCCATCCTCACCGCGTTCATCCTGCTAGTCTGGCTATTCCCGGGCCATTCATGCATGTCATCAACGGAGGCGTAGCAGAGTGATGGCGCAGTAGGAAATGCCGCTTGACATATCAGGGATGTGGAGACATAAAGCGGCAATTTGGAGGACGAGGGGTGATACGCGTCTTGGTTGGAGAGGCAGTCTATTAATGCTTAATTTCTTTGCCAAGTTTATTCTAGTCTTATCGTCCTTATCTCCTGTACTAATTACTATATCCATCAAACAGGTAGAACTTAATCAAACATGGACAAGTTGGGCATCGTACCTATACCTATTTATTGGGTTGATTCTGGTCGCCGTATGTTGGGCACTTTTGAGTTACGCTTCAAAGAACGCGCAAAAATATCCACTCTATATCCAAGAATTTGAACGCAGAGACCAAGAAGTTCTAACTTTTTTGTTTATCTATCTACTACCATTTATTCGATCGAGCAATCTGGTGGTTGTCGATAATTGGCTCACAAGCCTATTCGTACTGATAATCATTATGGTGTCTCTTGTATATGCAGACGCACTCCACTTCAATCCTGTGATGCGTTTATTGGGCTATCGGTTCTATTCTGTAAAGGATAAAAAGGGGATATCCAACATCCTAATCAGCAAGAAAGATCTACGACAGGGAAGAGAAGAAGTACGAACAGTACGACTCTCTGTGAACATTTACCTATACATAGGAGAATAGAATGCTCGAAAATTTTCACCTTGTGGCAATTGTGAGAAGAGCCTCTCAAATGAGTGTATTGGAGATTCCTCTTCATCAAAAATTGCAGAGCGAACTTGCCGAGAATCTGGAAACTCAATACACCGATTTCATTGTCGATATTGAGGAAATTGATTTTAACGCCGGTTACACACCGGAGAAACATGAATGTTTTCGCATACTCCATTACAATTTGCCTACCTGGCTGGCAACGGTAAACGTCCAAACCGTATCTAGTCTTGCGAGCCTAAGTACAAATGAAACATCTGTAGATTTCATTAGCGGTATTGTGGCCATTACAAGAGATACCTTAGGTAAAGATTTGATGCTATTCCAGAATTTCACTCGTTCTCGGGTAATTCGTCCGAATAGATTTATGTTGCTTCAGAACGGCATTTACCGAGGGGTGGAACATCCTGGACTAACTCTCGCTGGAGGACTGAGTGCTGTATATCAACCCTCTGATCGTAAGTTGTTGTTCCGTAACTTCCGCACTGTTAACACTTTTCTTCCTCTATCCGACTATTTCACGGAAGCGTCTGAGAAAGTGATTCGTGAGATATTAGAGCATGAAAAACTCGTAGCCGAAGACTCAAATACGACAGTATCAATCGTGGATCAGTGGTTCCGTAAGAGATTCGCTATGCTCAAGGATTCCGGAGTTCTTGATGATTTCTCTATTGATGAGATTCAAGCACACTCCAAAGGACATGATGTTTCAATTAAAGTGTTGGATGGCAAAATAGTCTTTCCAGCCGACAAACTCAAAGCGAAGCGACTGCTGCAGTTCCTAAATGAGGAAGTTTACCTTGGTGCAATCACAGAAACACTCTACGAAACGAATTCAAAGAGAAAAGCCATTTGATAACAAACAACATAGACATTCGTAATCATACGGAAGCCTCATATCACAAGGCTGACAAAAACAGAGGCTACCTCCGCGGAGATAGCCTCGACCCTACCAGCGAAGTGAATAGGGGGAGTATATCAATAATATAGTACACCGAGTTTCAGTTTGTCAATTGCACAAAACCTTGTTGTTGTCGTATCGTAGCATATATGAACAACAACTTCCTTCTGCTTCTACCTGAGTTCATCGTCACAGGACTCGCCTTCCTGGTGCTGACGCTCGATCTGTTCCTGCACGAGCGGCACAAATGGACGCTGCCGTTCGTGGCGGTCGCGGGGCTGGTCGTGGCGCTCGTGGTCTCGCTCGCGTATCTGTGGGGCGTGAACGATTCGCTCTATGGCGGGGTCATTCGCATCGACGGGTATGCCCTGTTCTTCAAGGCGTTCTTCATCGCGCTGGGCATCGTGGTCGTGCTCGCGTCGGTGGACTATGTCAAGCGCAACTTGGAGTATCCGGGCGAATACTACGGCATCCTGCTGTTCACCGTGGTTGCGATGCTGCTGCTGGCGGCGTCGGGCGAGCTGCTGACGGCGTACATATCGCTGGAGCTGATGAGCTTCGGGCTGTATGTGCTGGTGGCATACGACCGCTACAACGCCAAGTCCAACGAGGGCGCGACCAAGTACATCCTGCTGGGCGCGTTCTCCTCCGCGCTGCTGCTGTACGGCATCAGCCAGGTGTACGGCTTGCTGGGCACGACTAGGTTCGACGAGATTAGCGCCGCGCTTGCCGCCCCCGACGCGCTCAGCCCCGGGCTGATACTCGGCATCGCGCTGATAGTCGCGGGACTGGGCTTCAAGCTCGCCGTCGTGCCGTTCCACATGTGGGCGCCCGACGCCTACGAGGGCGCGCCGATACCCATCACGGCGCACTTGGCGGTCGGCTCCAAGGCGGCGGCGTTCGCGCTCACGCTGCGGCTGTTCGCCGAGGCGTTCATGCCCATCGTGGAGCAGTGGCAGATGCTGCTGATAATCCTCGCCGTGATAACGATGCTGCTTGGCAACCTAGTCGCGCTGGCGCAGCGCAACATGAAGCGGCTGCTGGCATACTCCGGCGTGGGACAGGTGGGCTACCTGCTGATGGGCGTAGCCGCGCTCGCCGCTGTCGGCGGCGGTTCGCTGGAACTGTCGCACCTCGCGTCCAACGGCATCATGCTGCACCTCGTGGCATACGCCGTAACGAACATGGCGGCGTTCCTGTGCCTCGCCGCCGTCTATAACATCACCGGGCGCGACGACATCGCGGGCATGGCGGGCGTGGCGCGCCGCGCCCCCACGGTGGGACTGGTATTCGCCGTGTCGCTATTCTCGCTCGCCGGACTGCCCATATTCGTGGGCTTCACCAGCAAGTTCTACCTATTCAACGCCGCCGCCGCGCAGGGGCTATTGTGGGTAGCGGGCATCGCCATCTTCGCCAGCCTCATATCGCTGTACTACTACTTGCAAGTCGTGCGCCAGCTGTACATCGAGCCTGCGGAAGACGCCGCGCGCATACCCGTGCCGCGCCTGACGCTCGGAGTGCTGGGCGCGCTATTCGCTGGCATGGTCATCCTGGGCATATACCCCGCGCCCCTAATGCGCGCAGTGCAGCACGCCAGCGACGCGCTGTTCTAGCAATGCGATAATGCGCGGTAGGGCGGGATAATAGAGCGGGATAACGGGACATTCAGGGATGCCTGCGCCATCACTCCCATTCCATCCATCCGTGCCGGCATCAAAATTGCCATTGACACCGAGCGCAAAAGCGGTTAATCTATACATGTTCATCGCCCCTGTCAACTAGTGTGGCAGGGTAGCAAGACCACCTTTCGGGGTGGTCATTGCATTTATGGGACTTTTCATTTGAGTGTAAATGTCTATATTGACGGCTTCAATCTCTACTATGGCGCGTTGCGCGGAACACCATACAAGTGGCTGAACCTTGATGCAATGTGCCGTCGCCTATTGCCCGATAGGGAGATTAACCGAATCAGGTATTTCACGGCGCGGTTAGAGCCGTATCCACACGACCTAAATGCTCCCAATAGACAGGGGATTTATCTCAGAGCCTTATCAACTATTCCCAACCTGACCATTCACTACGGGCGTTTCTCGCATCATCCAACAATCGCTCCCATATACCCGCTCACCTACTCCAGCCCATCCGACCCGCCCGAAAGAGTGCGGATACTGAAGACCGAAGAGAAGCGGTCAGATGTGAACCTCGCCACGATGCTGCTGATAGACTGCTTCGATGACGATTTCGACGAAGCGGTCGTCGTCTCCAACGACTCCGACCTAACGCTCCCGATTGAATATGTCGTCAACAAGTTCGGCAAGCGCGTGGGCGTCATCAACCCGCATCATCGGAGCCGTGTCAGCCGCGAACTGTCGGAAGTCGCAAGCTGGTTCTACCGCAGAATCAACAGGAGCGCGCTCGCCAACTCGCAGTTCCCGTCCGGTATGTCCGATGCCAAGGGCGACTTCAGGAAGCCCGCGCTCTGGTAGGCTTTGGCTTTGATGTCGGATAGCCGAGCGTTGCCGGCAGGGCGCGCTACTCGCTGGCATGGTCATCCTAGGCATATACCCCGCGCCCCTAATGCGAGCAGTGCAGCACGCCAGCGACGCGCTGTTCTAGGTTAGAGATATAGCGCAGGCATACAAGGGAGTTCTAAATCATGCGCTACGCCTTCCCGTGTAACATAGTCCGCGACGAAGAAGAGCAAAAGGCGACGGGAAGAGAAGCCTATGTCGTTACCTTCCCCGATGTGTACGGGGCAAACACGGGCGGATGGTCTTGGCAAGAGGCCTTGGAGATGGCAGAGGACTGTCTGGCAGTTGCCCTAGGCGGATATGTCAAGGCTGGTGAAGACATCCCGGCCCCCGGTCCTCTAGCCGACGGGCAGGTGGTCATAGCAGTGCCGCTCATCGTCGCGGCGAAACTCACCCTCTACACGGCAATGCGCGAGCAGGACATGACCGACGCGCACCTCGCAGCCAGGCTGGAACTGGACGACGACTCTGTTCGCAAGCTGCTCAACCCCAATCGCTTCTCCCACATCAGCCAAGTCGAGCGCGCGCTCAAGGCGCTCGGCCGTTCCCTAGTCGTCGAAGATACCGTCGCCGTCTGAAGGAGACCTCAGTTCTGTCTGAAAGACACAGCGTAACTACACATTCTTGGTCAACTCGTTTCTCGCCTCGTGCCGGTCAATGACCAGACGAGCGCGCCAATCCAGCCCAGAAATGTCCATCCCAAGAGAATGTTCAGGGCAATGATAGCCCCTTTGGACGGATGGTCTCTCACCAATGCCACGACAGAGGGCACGAAATACCCGATGCCCGCTATGATGATGAGCAGCATGATTTCCATATCAATCTCCTCCCAAAACTTTGGATTTCATCCGCGCAAGCCGACGGGCGGCATGGTATTCTCAGCACGCGCTGATTGTCAAATCGTCATTCCCGTGAAAACGGGAAGCCAGTGCGGTTGATACGCCGCCCAGACTGCAACACCAATACATGTTGAGAATACCGGCCGCATGCCGCCATTCTCGTCAGCCCGTATCGTCGCCGCCGCTCATCGCGCTCAACAGGTTCCTGACCGATACCATCAGCAAGTACGGAATCGCGGCTAGGGCAATCCCCACCGCCAGGGTTGCCAGACCGCTTAGCGCTTGCTCAATGTCCCTTCCGGCGGACACGCTGAGGATAAAGCCTAGAAGCGCCAGCAAGAAGCCGACCGCTACGCACACGACAATCGCCATCCACAGATACTTGTCAGATATTTTTATCTCCATATTCGTACTCCTTGCGCTACTGCGCCATTAAGATTCCGACACGCTTCAGGCATATCTCTTAGGGGTGGGCATAATTATCCAACTCCCTAACCCTCTCCCAAAGGGAGAGGGGACAAGATGAACAGCAATTATGCCTACCCTTAATATATGGAATAGCGATAGTAATCTTGCCCAATAAGGGACAAGTCGTCCTCGTCAACGGAAGCCTCCATTATGACGAAGTTCTCATCGACTTTCACATCTTCCACTTTGATGAGGCCCAAATACTCGACTTCCGAGAGACGTCGTCCTTCATCTTCCGCTTGGTCCTCATTGTTATACAAGAGCGTCCAAGTAATCTTGATGGAGTGCTCCGTATCACCGTTGGACATTGCCATTCCTGCTGCCCTCACATACGAACTACCTACATACTCCGCCCTCACGAACCAGCCTTGTCCAACTCGATCCAATGCCTGCTTCACATAGTTTTGTCTTGTTTCCGGCTCTTCTGCGTCTATCAAGAGACCAGGATCGCCGCCATACACCCTCAGGAAATGCTGCAACGGATCGATATAGACTGCCATAACGACCAGTCCGCTTGCCTCGATAAGAGACACAGCCCTTGTATAATGGCTGTGACCGCCGTCGATAGTCCCGCCTTCCCATATCTCATGTCTTCTGTATGTACCGGAATTAAATCCCGCTTTCTCGAGTTTTTGCCTGATACTCTCGAAATCGAACGAGCCTTCCACAATCATCGTATCATTGCCATAGATGTCCCTCTGTACGGCTATATTTTCCACTTCATCCATAGGGATGAGTTCTTCAATGTATAGCCTGGGAAGTCCTAGCGCTTGGTTGCTATTGTAATAACTATCAGGGTCATCCCACACCAAGTTGAACATTGCCTGCGCCTGCGCCAGGGGTTCGCCGCTCTTGAATGCGGCAACATCCCACATCTGCACATAGCCAGTATCTAGTACGAAGGTCGAATAGTTTTCTGCCCAATACGGAACAGGCGTAGGAGTTGGTGTAGGCCGCGGTGTGGCAGTTGCGGCAGGCGTAGCCGTGGCTTCGGGTGTGGCCGTAGGCATAGGCGGCACCGGCGTAGGTGTGGGCGCAGCCGGAGCCTGAGGCGCGGCGGGCGCAGCAGCCGGGGCAGGCGCAGGCGGAAACGTCGGAGTAGGCGCAGCAGTCGGAGCAGGCGCGGGCGCAGCAACAGCCGGGGCAGGCGCGGGCGCGGCAGCAGCCGGGATAGCCTGGGCAGGCGCAGCCGGAGCCTGAGGCGCGGCGGGCACAAAAGGCATAGCTGGCGCAGCAGCAGCTGACTGCGAAGTCTGTCTCTCCATCAATGCGCGGATGCCCGACTTCTCGCGGTCCGAATCCTCCTCTTGGTTTTCTTCATCCTCATCTCTGTCGTCGCTGCGCTCCCTTTCGCTTCGATCGGAGGCGCTGCTGCCGCTGTCCGAACCGCACGCCACCCCGAACGCCATCACAACTACGCAGAGCGCGAGCATCACGGCGACCGCCATAAGCCCGCGCGCTGTCAGATTCTTTCGTCCCAATTTGACCTCCATCCGTGCATTTCCTCCCGCGCTGGTGCCTATATGCCCATGAATGTACGCTAGAGAGCGCCTATTCCTCATACACGGTAATCCTGGCAGTTACGACATTTCCGTTGACGCCGATTTCGTCAACATCAGCGTCTATGAAGTTGCTATCTTCAATGAGGTTCTCTAAATCGTCCATGCCGGAGTTGGCGCGGCGCTCGCTGCTGAACACGGCAACCATCGTAAGTTTGGTTTCGTCTGCGTCACCGCCGGTGATGGCGGCTGAAAGGGCACCGCAGCTTTCGAGCGAATCGCCACTATATCCCAACCCGACATCTGTATCGCAACCTTCGGAAGCTAAACTGACGAACCCGCTGTCCACAGTGTCCAGCACGCGCTTCAGGTCGGCGTCATCGGTGATAAAGCCCTCGCCGCGGTCTATCGCCTTCAGGACTTCCTTGACCGCGTTCGAGCTGCCATAGACATAAGTATTGACACTCTCAAACAGCGCGACGCTTTTGCCGTTTTCTTTCTCCCATATCTCCTGGTTGCGGTAAGAGTCTTCCTCAAAATCCTCGTCTTCCAGCTCGTTCTTGATTGCGGCGAAGTCGAACTCCCCTTTGATAATCTCGTAGTCGTAACTTCCCGACACCAAAATGTAATCGGTTGCCCTATCCGGGTCGGTTTCGAAGGCATACTCCGATTCGTCCCAGTCGTCTCGCCATTTATCTTGGGCATCCTGGGTATCGCCGTCGCTGCCCTCCGTCAGCGTAGCGGGAAGTTCAACGGCTTCCAGAAAGGATTCCACATTGAATATAGCAACTGAGCCGGTGTCCTCAAGGATTAACCCTTTTGGATCGCTGGGCGCGCTTGCGCTACCACCCCCGCACGCCGTCAGCGCGGCAAGCGCAAGCGCGAAAAGCGCGAATGCAATAGTCTTGTAGCCAATTGTCCGGTTCATATTCACCTCTGCAATTCCTGTGATTGTCCTGAAAATCCGACGGCCGCCAAGAAGCGCGCGCCAAAGGGCGACGCCCTAGGCGCGGCGGCAAGCCACGCAGGGAATTGAAAGGGAGAGAACTGAGATGCGAAGCGAGCGGTCAAGCGACGCGCTTCGCGGCAGAGGCAGTTGGAGATGAGAAGAGCGAAATCCGCAACGCCAAATAGGATGGCGCTCGGATACCGGCTTAGCGCACGGTATAGAACATCAGTACGGGGGGGGGTATTTCGTATTAATCACGGGATGATATTAGCACATAGAAAATCGTTGTCAACAACATGAGAAAATTGCATTAGTCCCTTCCCCCTTTGGGGGAAGGTTAGGATGGGGGTGAAAATGCTTGCCCATCGACGGCTAAACTGTACTAATGCAATTTTCTCACAACATGAATGAAAATCTTTCGCCACCTTCGCTATCGAGTTCATCCGCGCTGCGCCGCCCGCGCCTTCAGCGAGTCCAGCAGCTCCCTCGACGCGAGCGCAATCTCATCCACCGCCGCGCTGAACGCCCGCTCATTGACGCGGGACGGCTTGCGATAGCCGCTGATTTTACGCACGAACTGAAGCGCGGCGGCGCGTATCTCTTCGTCAGTGGCGGGGCCGTCCTGCCGCCTCAGCGTCTTGATGCTTCTGCACATCGGCGGTCTCCTATGCTCAGTTAATCTTCTTGTAGATTGAGCGCGTCAGATTGCGGTAGTTAGGGCGAATCATGGACACCCAATCCCCTTCCTTGTCCGCCCATTCCCGCCACTCCGCGCTTTCCGGTATGTCGGGCGAGTCTATATGATACACGGCGGCATATCTCGCCATACCCTCATCCGACGATGTCTCCAGCTTATACCTATCGCACCCATGCACGCCGGAGACATGGAGCAAGTTCGGCACATGCTCATTGTCGTACAGGCGATTGAACTCATCCTCCATCTCGTCGGGAATATCCATCTGCACAACCAGAATATAGCCTGCCATCGTTCCGCCTCCTACAAATAAGCGTCCGCTCGTCCATTGCGCTCCAAGCGAAATAGTAACACAGACGCCCACCCCTCTGTCATTCCAAGCGCCTGCCCCTTATCATTCCGAGCGCCCCTCCCCTGTCATTCCGAACGCAGTGAGGAATCAAAAATCCCAATCCGCCGCACATCTAGCCTCCAGCAACCGTCCTCAAACATCGGTTGCCATCAGTCTGCGAAATCGCGCACCCCCAACCCTAAACACAACCCAATTCTTAATTCTTAATTTCTAATTCTTAATTCCTCTTAGGCTATCTCAAAGCGCTGGATTCCTGCTTTCGCAGGAATGAACGGACAATCTCGACCACCTGAACAGAAACCGCCGCCGCCCTACCATCCCCACTATCAATTTCACTTCACCGCAAGTATAATCCGCCTTATATTGAATATGCTGGAGGTGATTCGTATGGTTGCGACAGAGCGGAGCGTACCCACCAAAGACGAGGTGCTTGCCTATCTGAGTGAGCGGCGCAACTGGGGGCGCTGGGGCGATAAAGGTTCGGCCGGCGCTATGAACCTCATCGACGAGCGCAAGCGGCTGCAAGCGGTCGGGCTGGTGGAAAAGGGGCGCAATGTGTCGCTCAGCAGGCCGTTCCCGGTCACGCCCACCGCCGAGAACCCGCGCCCCGCGCAGCACTACATGCAGGTCTGGGACAGGCCCGGCAATTCGGGCGCGGCGGTGGACTACTACGGGCTGATATATCACGGCACATCCACCACGCACATAGACGCGCTCTGCCATGTCTGGGACGAAAACGGCATGTGGGACGGACGCAAGCCCTCCGAAACGCTCACATTCGAGGGCGCGAACTACGGCACCGTGGACGCATGGAGCGAGGGCATCCTAACGCGCGGCGTACTGCTGGATGTGCCCAAGCATCGCGGCAAGCCGTATGTCACGGTCGAAGAGCCGGTGCACGGCTGGGAACTCGAAGACATCGTGAAGGCGCAGGGCGTAGCGCTGGAGCCGGGCGACGCCGTGATGGTGTACAGCGGGCGCGAGGCGTTCTCCGCAGAGAACGATGGCATCTGGGCAAACTCCGTCTCCGGCGAGCCGCGCCCCGGACTGCATGCCTCATGCCTCCCATTCGTGCGCGACAACGACATCTCCATCCTCGGCTGGGACATGATGGACGCCTCGCCAAACGAATACGACATCGGCTGGAGCGTTCACGGCGTCATCTTCGCCTACGGCGTCGCGCTGCTGGACAACGCCCTGCTAGAGCCGCTCGCCGACGCCTGCGCCGAAGAAGGACGCTACGAATTCATGCTGACCATCAACCCGCTAAACGTCATCGGCGGCACAGGCTCCCCCGTCAACCCCATAGCCGTGTTCTAACACATAATCCCCTCCCCCAATCAGGAAGGATTAGCAACATAGTTCCCTCCCCTATGAGGGAGGATTAGCAACATAGTCCCCTCCCCTATGAGGGAGGATTAGCAACATAGTCCCCTCCCCTATGAGGGAGGATTAGCAACATAGTCTCCTCCCCCTATGGGGGAGGATTAAGGTGGGGGCAAGCATGGAGAGCACACAAGGAAGCGCATCATGAACTTAAGAGCGCGCGCGCGAGAACTACGCAACAATCCAACGGACGCGGAGCGCGCATTGTGGCAGCAGATTCGACGACAACAGATAGGAGGTTACAAATTTCGTCGTCAGCATCCTCTGGGCAACTACATTGTGGATTTCTTTTGCTTTGAGAAAGGGCTAATCATCGAATTGGACGGCGGACAACACCAAGAGCGGATTGCCTATGACAACATACGAACCGAATGGTTGGCATCTCAGGGGTTTCGTGTATTGAGGTTCTGGAACAACCAAGTATTGGAAGAGATCGAAGCGGTTAAGCAAGTCATACACGAAGCGTTGATGTCAAAGTAGGGCTTGCACACCACAAGCCTATTCTTCGTTGGTGACGCTTCTCCACCATCCCATCTATTCTCGGTCAGTAACCGACCTTACGCAATTAGAGAAAACCCGTAGTTGAGCAAGCCCGCGATACAGTCCCCCTTGAGGGAAGGATTAGCAATATAGCCTCCACACCCTATCGGGAAGGATTAGCAACATAGTCCCTCCCCCTATGGGGGAGGATTAAGGTGGGGGCAAGCATGGAGAGCACACAAGGAAGCGCATCATGAACTTAAGAGAGCGCGCGCGAGAACTACGCAACAATCCAACGGACGCGGAGCGCGCATTGTGGCAGCAGCTTCGACGACGACAGATAGGAGGTTACAAATTTCGTCGTCAGCATCCTCTGGGCAACTACATTGTGGATTTCTTTTGCGTTGAGAAAGGGCTAATCATCGAATTGGACGGCGGCCAACACCAAGAGCGGATTGCCTATGACAACATTCGAACCGAATGGTTGGCATCTCAGGGGTTTCGTGTATTGAGGTTCTGGAACAATCAAGTGTTGGAAGAGATCGAGGCGGTTAAGCAAGTCATACACGAAGCGTTGATGTCAAAGTAGGGCTTGCATACAATAAGCCTATTCTTCTTTGGCGACGCTTCTCCACCATCCCATCTATTCTCGGTCAGTAACCGACCTTACGCAGTTAAAGAAAACCCGTAGTTGAGCAAGCCCGCGATACAGTCCCCCTTGAGGGAAGGATTAGCAATATAGCCTCCACACCCTATCGGGAAGGATTAGCAACATAGTCTCCTCCCCCTATGGGGGAGGATTAAGGTGGGGGCGTGGCGCGCGCGCAAGGAGATGCGATTATGGTCAATGAACAATCCTACCCGCTAGAAGTGCGCGGCAAGTTGTCGCCTGAGCTGAGCCGCTGGCTGTGGCTGGTCAAGTGGATCCTTGCGATACCCCACTTCATCATCCTCACGGCGCTGTCCACCGTCGCCTTCATACTCGCAATCATCGCCTTCTTCGCAATCCTGTTCACCGCGCGCTATCCGAGGGGCATCTTCAACTTCAACGTCGGCGTAATGCGCTGGTGGTGGCGCGTATCGTTCTACGCCGGCGTACTAGGCACAGACCGCTACCCGCCCTTCAGCCTCGCGCCCAACGACGACTACCCCGCAGACCTGTATGTCGAATACCCGGAGCGCCTCTCCCGCATCAAGGCGCTGTTCAAGTGGTGGCTGCTGGCAATCCCCCACTACATCATCGTATCCTTCTTCGACAGCATCGGGTTCATGGCAGCCCTCATCGCCGGCATCATCCTGCTATTCACCGCACGCTACCGCGACGACCTGTTCGGCGTCCAAATGGCTCTCAACCGCTGGAGGTGGCGCGTATCAGGCTACGCCGGCCTGCTCTACGACAACTACCCGCCCTTCGAGTTCGACACCTCATCCCGCTAAACCATGCGGACATTTCGAGCAATTTTCACTGCCATTCGGAGAGCATGCCCTTGTCATTCCGAACGCCCGCCCCTTCCTCTGTCATTCCGAACACAGCGCAGCGCAGTGAGGAATCAAAAATCCCCGCCACCAACACGCCCAATATAACAAAGGATTTCAGCCCCCTAACTCCGTTCAAAGCGACAACTGAAAGGTTCGGCGCAACAATTAAAAACCCCAAGCAGCGAAAGGCAAAATACGACTTCCCTCTATATCTTCCCACATCCCGAACGCCCCTTCCTCTGTCATTCCGCGCGCCCGCCCCTTCCTCTGTCATTCCGAACGCAGCGCAGCGCAGTGAGGAATCAAAAATCCCCGCCACCAACACGCCCAATATAACAAAGGATTTCAGCCCCCTAACTCCGTTCAAGGCGACAACTGAAAGGTTCGGCGCAACAATCGAAAAACCCCAAGCAGCGAAAGGCAAAACACGACGTCCCTCCATCACCCCCCATCGCCAATAGGAGGCTGCCATGACCGAAAACAACGACGCTCAAGCATACCCACTGGAAATCCGCGGCGACCTGTCCCCTGAGCTGAGCCGCTGGCTGTGGCTGGTCAAGTGGATCCTTGCCATACCCCACTTCATCGTCCTAGCCGCGCTGACGGTTGTCGCCTTCATACTCGTGATAATCGCCTTCTTCGCAATCCTGTTCACCACGCGCTATCCGAGGGGCATCTTCAACTTCAACGTCGGCGTGCTGCGCTGGTGGTGGCGCGTATCGTTCTACGCGATAGGCCCGCTCGGCACCGACCGCTACCCGCCCTTCAGCCTCGCGTCCGACGACGACTATCCCGCCGACCTGTATGTGGAATACCCGGAGCGCCTCTCCCGCCTCAAGGTCATCTTCAAGTCGTGGCTGCTCGCAATCCCCCACTACATCGTCATCATGTTCTTTATGGGCGCGGGAAACCTGATGAGCAACGGCATACGCCAGCTGACCATCGGCTTCGGAACACTCAGCTGGGGCGAAGAAATGGCTGACCCCGGCGCCGTACTACTTGGAATGGGAATCATAGAGACCGGCGCGGAGACGCTGATATTCAGCATACCCATCGCCCTGGGATTGACGGGAGTACTCGCGCTGATTGCGGTGATAACGCTCCTCTTCCGAGGGTTCTACCCCGCCGACATATTCGACATTCAGATGGGCATGCACCGCTGGACGAGCCGCGTAATAGGCTATGCAGCTCTGCTGTACGACGACTACCCGCCATTCCGCTTCAAGCCATAGCGCGGACCAACAACGGGGCAAAGCTCTTTCAACTATCACCCCGAGCCTTTCAAATGTCATCCCAAGTTCTTTCAGTCACCCCGAACCCTTCAATTGTCACCCCGAACGGAGTGAGGGGTCTAAAATCCTTGCCATAGCACAAGTGTCGCTGGCAGGAACTTTAGCTTCCTCACTCCGTCCCGTTGCACAATGAACAGGCTTGGAAGATTTAGTCCCTTCCCCCAATGGGTAAGGTCAGGATGGGGGACAGTCTTACTGTATCGCAGGCTTGCTCAACTATGGGCTTCCTCTAACTGCGTAAGGTCAGTTACTGACCAAGAATAGATGGGATGATGGAAAAGCGTCACCAACGAAGAATAGGCTTATCGGAATGACAACGAAAACGATGCCCTGACAATTGAAAGACCCTGCAACGAGGATTGAGAAACTTCCACAAGCCTTTGCCGAACGCTCATCCGTCATTCCCGCGAAAGCGGGAATCCAGAAACTGGCGACACTCCGCCATTGCAATTCCACTAACGCAAGTTTCTTGAGGACTAACATGAATGGACAGGACTTGCCGACAGGGGCTATCCTTTACACCCATGTCATTTGAGATTACGCCCACCGCGCCCTACGACTTCGACCTCACCGTAGGCAGCATGACCTACTTTCAAAGCCGTCACGCCGCCGATGTATTCGAGGACGGCGTACTGCGGCGCGTACTGCCGCTGGACGGCAAGCTTGCGCTCATATCCGTGCGCTCGGTGGGCAGCGTGGACGCGCCGCGCTTGGCGGTCGACGCAAGCGGCGAATGCCTGACCGCATCCGACACCGACGAGGCGCGGCGGCTCGTGCGCCGCATGCTCGCCACCGACGACGACATCGCCGCATTCTACGCCATGGCGCGCGCCGATAAGCATCTCGCGCCGCTCATCGGCAACATGTACGGCTTGCGACTAACCCGCGCTCCGACGGCGTATGAGGCGCTCACGCTGGCAATCTTGGGACAGCAGATAAGCACTCATGTCGCGCGCATGCTGCGAAACCTGCTCATCGAGACCTACGGCGACCGCATCACGGCAAGCGGCGAAACCCTGTACGCATTCCCGAACCCGCAGACCATCGCCGAAGCGGGCGTCGAGGGGCTGCGAGCCATCAAGTTCAGCGGGCGCAAGGCAGAATACATCACCGGCATATCCGAGCAGATCGCATCCGGCAAGCTGTCGCTGGAAGCCATGCACGACCTATCGGACGGCGAGATCGTCCGCAGCCTAATGGCTCTGCGCGGCGTGGGCGCGTGGACGGCGCACTGGATGCTCATACGCGCCTTCGGACGCTCCGACGGCTTCCCGCACGGCGACCTCGCGCTCCAGCGCATGATGGGCGTTCTAGTCGGCGACGGCGCGCTAATGCCGCCTGACGAAGCGCTCGCCTACTCCGAACGCTGGTCCCCTTGGCGCAGCTGGGTAACAACCTACCTATTCGGCGCGGGACGCACCGGCCGCTTTGCCGAGATTGCCAAAGGCAAGTAAAATAGTCGCAAAAGCCATCTCAACAGGACTTACGCATTTAAATATGAATTCTACCTGAGATCGCCCCGTTTCAAGTACGAAATCGCGCTCAACCGCGTAAGTCCTATTCTTAATTGGAGAAAGTCCCTTCCCCCTTTGGGGGAAGGTTAGGATGGGGGCGAAAATGCCCACCCATCAACGGCTAAACCGTACCAATGCAATTTTCTCATTTAGATTGCTTTGACAAGCGAGAGAACGGATAAGAGAGAAAATTGCTTTAACAAGCAAGAGAACGGATAAGAGACGACCATGACGCTTGCAGCCCACAGCAAAGCCGACCCCAAGGCGGTAGCGGTGGCGCGCGCCGTCCATGACGCCCTGCCCCTCGACTCCATCATCCTGTTCGGCTCACGCGCGCGCGGCGACCACCGCCCCGACTCCGACATCGACCTCATGCTCATTCACGGCGCGCCCATGTCCAACGACGACTATCGCAAGGCGAGCAAAGCCGCGCACGACGCCATCGAGCGCATCTACGGCAAGCGCCAAATTGCCGTCGACCTGCTGCGTATGCCGAAAAGCAAGTACAAGCAATGTCGCGGCGGCATCAACCATGTGGCTGCTCAGGCGGCGCGGGACGGAGTTGACATGAATGGCGAGAAGCAAGAATACGAACCCGAAGACACGCCCGCATACGACTGGCACGACATACAGCAGCGCGTCATCAGCGCCGACAGAAGGCTTGGCGACATCCGAGCGGTCATAACCGGCGGCGGCTCCCAGGAAGCAGTCGGCTTTCACGCGCAGCAAGCCTTGGAGAACATACTCAAAGCGTGGATTTCCGCCCTCGGCGCTGAATACAGAAACACGCACGAACTCGATGAACTGCTTCGCATCGTCAAGACCGTCCCCGATGAGCAGAACACGGACGCAGCCGAAACACTGACTTGGCTGACGGAATACGCGGTAGAATACAGATATGAGGGAGCGACCATCGAGATGGACGACCCCGCGCATCTTTACGCACGCATAGAGCGCGTGGTCAATGCCGTCTATGAACGCATCATGCAACTGACAGGCGTTGACGAGTTGCCGCGCTACGCACCGCCCGGACAGAAGCCGCCCGACGAATAAGTTTCTAACGAGGTGAACGACCACATGACAGACCAAGCCAAAATCGAACAAGCAGCCGAATATCAGGCGGCGCGACACCGCGCGCGCAAGCCGCTCGACCTCATGTTGCAGCCTTTCGCGCCAAGCACAATCGCCGAGGCATACGCCGTTCAGGCCGCATTCGTCAGCAAGCTAGCCGACGCGCGCGGGCAGGCGGCAGGCTACAAGGTCGCCTACACCAGCGCCGTAATGCGCGAGCGCAGCGGCGTCAGCCAGCCCTGCTACGGGCGCATCCCGTCATCTATGATCCACAACTCCCCCGCGCTCGTGGACAGCGCCGACTATGTTGACATCGGTATCGAGTGCGAGGTCGCCGTCAAGCTAGGCGCGGAGCTGCCCGCATCCGCCGCGCCCCACACCCGCGACAGCATCGCCGACGCTATCGAGTGGCTCGCGCCCTCATTCGAGCTCGTGGACAGGCGAGACGCGCCCGCCCCGGACGACGCGCTGCCCGAAATCCGCACAATCGTCACCAACATCAGCAACGGCGGCGCGCTGCTCGGCGAGCCGGTAGCCGACTGGCGCGGCATAGACCTCGCCGCATCGCGCGGCGTCATGCGTATCAACGACGCCATAGTCGGCGCGGGCGTCGGAGCCGATGTGATGGGGCATCCGCTTGAACCGCTAGTCTGGCTCGCCAACACGCTCGCCGCCGAAGGCATATCCTTGGAAAAGGGCGCGCTCATACTCACCGGCAGCCTCGCGCCGCCCGAAATGCTGAGCGCCGGCGACGACGCCACCGCCGAAATCGAAGGTCTCGGCATCGCCCGCCTCACTGTGCGATAATAGATGAGGCAAGTCGATACAACCTAAAACTCCAGGAGAAAAAAGACCTTGGCAAACCGAAAGCAGCTTTGGATTATGCTAGGCGCGGGCGCGGCGGCAATAGCGATTGCCGTCGCCGTCATAGCCGTCTTCGCCCTGAACCTCACCGGCGGCGACTCAAGCACGAACGCCGCCATCGTCTCCGACGAACTCCCCCCCTACGCGCACATACTAGGCGACCCCAACGCGCCCGTAACCGTCGTGGAGTTCTCCGACTTCATGTGAATACACTGCCGCAACTTCGCCCTCGTGACAGGGCGAGCGATAAAAGACGAATACGTCGATGTCGGCAAGGTGCGCTTCATATATCGCCACTTCGCGTTTATCAGCAGAGAATCCGTCTGGGCGGGCGAAGCCGTCGAATGCGCCGATGAGCAAGGCCGCTTCTGGGACTACCACGACACGCTATTCGAGAACTGGACAGGCAATGAGGGCGGCTACAGCTACGACAACCTGCTGAAATTCGCGGGCAATCTAGGGCTGGACTCAGGCCAGTTCGCCACATGCATGACAGAGCGCCGCTACCTCGACAGAGTGCGCGGCGACAGCGACTATGCGGAAAGCATCGGCGTCACCTCCACGCCAACCGTGTTCATCAACGGCGAGATAGTGCGCGGCGCAGACTACGCGATATTCAAAGAAGCCATCGACGCGGCGCTGGCGGCAGCCGGCCGCTGACCCCCATGCGAATCGTCTGCTGGTCGATTACGGCGGCGCTCAGCTTCGCCGGTCTGCTGCTGGCAACCTACCTCAGCGTCGCATACCTGAGCGGCGCGGGCGTCGCCTGCGGCGTCAGCGGCGGCTGCGGCGCAGTCACCGCCAGCGAATACGCCCGCTTTCTCGGCGTCCCCGTCGCCCTGCTTGGAGTCGGCGGCTACGCCATACTCATGATGGGCAGCCTCGCCGCGCTCGGACTTGGACAGCCCCCCGCCGCGCTGCGCTGGACGCTCGCCGCCATCGCCGCCATCGGCTTCACCTTCTCCGCATACCTCACCGCAACCCAAGCGCTCATCATCGGCTCATACTGCGTCTATTGCCTCACATCCGCCGCGCTGATGACCGCAATAACCGCCCTAACCATAACGGCAGCAGTACGAAAAAGCGGCGACTGACACAGCGAACCCCGATTGACTTTTCAGCTCGTCATTCCTGCCCACTCACCCGTCATTCCTGCGAAAGCAGGAATCCAGCGAGGCACAGCGACAAAACCACTCAAAAAGATAGCCCACAGGCTAACCAACGGCAGCCTATGGGCATGTTATCCGGGTCTGATTTTCGCGCCCCTCTAAACCACCGCTCGAATGAGCGCCAGCATCTGAACGGCATGCATGGCTGCGGATACGGGATGCTCACGACAAACCGCAATGAGAACGCGCCTAGCGCCGATACCCGCCCGACCCTGACGATAGCGTAAGAGCCGCCGCCGCCCGCCCCGCATTCTCCAGCCGTCCGACAACACCAGAGCGATTAGCGCAGCGGCACAGCCCAGCACAAGCGCAGTCATCAGCATCGAGACACCGCCCGCGCCCGGCTACTGCCCGCGCTTGCTGCGAACATAGCGCGCATAGTCGCGCACCGACTCCCACTCTTCATCAGTCAGGTCGCTGACCTCATTCAGGCGCGCGAGCTGCGAAGGCTCGATAGGACTGTCGAACTCCGCCTCCGTGATATAGCCGGACAGCAGCGCGAGCTGCCCATACAGCAGCCCAAGATTCTCGGACAGCGCCTTGAGCGCGCGCACGCTTGGGCGAAACTGCCCGCGCTCCAAATGCCCAATATAGCCCTCGCTCATGCCCGTCGCCGCCGAAAGCTGGCGCTGCGACATACCCTTGCTCTCACGAGCGCTCCGCACCTTATCCGCAATCGCCCCGTATGGCCGCCCGTCCTCTGGGTTCATGAAAAATCCCTCACCGCAGAATATACAGGATTATAGAGCCACGCCCAAATATCTGCCACCTGTGCATCCGTTCCGATAACCCTTCCATTCCGTCGGCAAACCCTTCCGCCATCCCCGCGACGGCGCAGACGCGAACTCACAGCCTCTAAGGCCTCCTCCACCAAGGCGACGACAACTCATCCCACCGCCTTTCCCGCGCCTTCAAGAGCTTTGCCCTTTCGCTCGGAGACATCTCCCGTCGCTTCTCCGATTGTTCCCGTCCCCGGCGGATACCGCCCATACCGCGCCACATCCTCCGAACCGCGCGAAGCGGAGCTGACAGCATGCTCATCGTCCAACCTCTTATCCCTTTTCGAGTTCTATCCGGCAAAGCGCCCATCAAGCGCCAACACCACCGGCTCATCTGCCTTACGGCAAGCTCGACGGCCCCCTATATGTCCACTCCGACGGCAACCGTGTATCGGTTATTAGAAGAAACCCTACCAATAACAGAAACAGGATTACCCAGACGAACCACGGTATATGTTTGTCGTCCAATTGTCTTCTCCCCAATCGAATACTGCATTCCCCCCTACACTAGCACATTCACATTTGCCGCACAATTTCTTGACACGAATGTTCGCAACAGGTAAAATCGCATCCGTCAAGACTATTCAAGACCGACGAGAAAATTGCATTAGCCCCTTCCCCTTTGATGGGGGAAGGTTAGGATGGGGGGCGTCTTCCAGCACGCGCTAAAGTCCCTTCCCCCTTTGGGGGAAGGTTAGGATGGGGGCGAAAACGTTTGCCCATCGACGGCTAAACTGTACTAATGCAATTTTCTCAAACCGACAACGACAAGCACGATTGCATTAGTCCCTTCCCCCTTTGGGGGAAGGTTAGGATGGGGGCGAAAACGCCCGCCCATCGACGGCTAAACCGTACTAATGCAATTTTCTCAGACCAACAACGACAAGCACGAAGGGAGCCGCTGTGATAATACTAAGAGGATGCGCGCGCTGCGGCGGGGATATTCTGACGAGGGACGCAAAGAATATCCGCTGCCTCCAGTGCCAGTACAGGCCCGGACTGCCAATCGAGGAGCTGAGACGGCAGAGCAGCCGGATGATGCGCGACAGGACTAGCGCGCCAAAAGCCGCCAATGCGGACGCGATCGCCGACGCCCAAATCGCGCCGCAGAACATTAAGAACGACAGCCCGGATACGACAGATGCGGACGCCGAAGATCGCTGCCCCCGCTGCCACGATACCGCGCTCATCGCGCTCGACAAACTGCGCCCGCACTTCAATACATGCTACCGATGCCAACTCTGCGGACACATCTTCAGCCCTGCCGCCTTCAAAGCGGCAAGTTAGCGGGCATAGCGATGAAGCGAACAGGTCAGACCACAAGCCGCCGCCTCTTTCAGCGAAGCCGACGCCGCCGACGCCCGGGCCACTCCCGTTCCTCCTCTTCCGCCCGCCTCCGTTGCACCGTCTGATGCGTGCGATACGCGGCAAACACCGCATAAGCCACAAATGCCACGATAAGCAGTACCCACAGCACACTCATAGTCGTCATCCTTTAGCGCCAACCGCGCCCTTCCCGCCTACTCCCCCGTCAGATCTGCCAGCTGGGGCATGACCTCCGTCGCCATCAGACGCATCGCCTTCTCGTATGACTCGCGGTTTTCGGAATGGTCGAAAGTCAGCCACAGCAGCGTTCCAAAGCCGCCCACCATCTCATACACATCCCTGAGCTTTCTCGCCACCGTATCGGGCGAGCCGACAATCCACAGATTATCCACTCTGCTTCCGGCTGCGATTATATCCCCTACAAGCCTCCCCTGTCCAAACGCCCCACCCCTGTGAGAAAATTGCATTAGTCCCTTCCCCTTTGACGGGGGAAAGTTCGTCGGCAAGGCGAGGACGCCGCAGATGTGATTGTCCCTTCCCTCTTTGGGGGAAGGTTAGGATGGGGGCGAAAACGCCTGCCCACCGACCTCCCCGTCATTCCGACCATCTTTCTCTGTCATTCCGAACGCAGTGAGGAATCAAAAATCCCAATCCACCGAACACCTAAACATCAGCAACCACCCTAGTGCTCCGTCCTGCCATCAGCCCGCCAAACATCCCACACCAACCCTAAACACAACCCAATTCTTAATTCCTAATTCTCAATTCTTAATTGGAGAAAGTCCCTTCCCCCTTGACGAGGGAAAGTTCGTCGGCAAGGCGAGGACGCCGCAGATGTGATTGTCCCTTCCCCCTTTGGGGAAGGTTAGGATGGGGGCGAAAATGCCCGCTCATCAACGGCTAAACTATACTAATGCAATTTTCTCATAAGCCTTCCCCACTCATCCGCCATCCCGAACGCCCCTCCCCTGTCATTCCGAACACAGTGAGGAATCAAAAATCCCCATCCACCACCAACCCCAATCCCCAGCGCAATCTCAAACGCCATCCCATCCACACCAGCCCCGTACTATGCCCGCAGTAAGCCTACCCTTTCCCGCTCACTCCCACGTCATTCCTGCGAAAGCAGGAATCCAGAGCTTCCAATAATGTGCCATCCCAAACACACCGCAGCAGTTTCATCTGTCATTCCGAACGTCCCGCCCCTTGTCATTCCGAACGCAGTGAGGAATCAAAAATCCCAATCCACCAAACACCTAAACTTCAGCAACCACCCTTGCACTTTGACTTGCCATCAGGCTGCGAAACATCGCACACCACGCCCAAACACAACCCAATTCTTAATTCCTAATTTTTAATTTTTAATTGAAACCCCCCTTGACACCACACAAACCCTCACCTATACTATCCGCAAGAACACAAGTTGCATATCAAGCACGAACAAACTAACACCTAGTCCCTGACAACCCAAACCCCTGACCACCTGACACCCTGAAAACCTTGGGAAAAACCAATGAACCAACCAACCCCCATAAACCCACACGCACAACAGGACAGCCAAGACGGTCATGACCAACATGACCACCTGGACAACAGGCATTGCCAGAGCGCCGTCGAGCACCTCCAGCACCTAGTCCACCAAGAAACAGACAACGGCAGAACCATCATACGCAGCATCGTCTCCATCATGACCGGCGACGACCTCGACTCCACGCCCCACCACAGACTCCAAGCCGCCCGCCTGCTGCTCAAACTAGGCTTCCAAGAAGCCGAAGCCCTCATCAACAGCCTCAGCTCCAAGATGGAACGGCAGGCAAAGAAAGAAGACACCCAGGGAGAGAACGGCCCCGCGCAAGCAGTCAGCCCCGAACACGAAAGGCTGAACAAAAAGCTCGTCGCTCGCATCCGCGTAGAGACCGGAGAAGGCGCGAGCATAGTCAGGATACTGAACGAAGTGCTGGAAGGGCGCGACCGAGACGCCAAGCCAAGGGACAGGATAGAAGCCGCCAAAGTCCTGCTCAGCTGGGGCTTCGGCAACCCCTCCACCCCCGACCCTGAGTTCATGTCCTACTACTCCCCCTGCCACCCCGACTGCATCTGCGCCTGCCGAGACCTAGACGAAGACCACCCGGCCGTAGTCGAGAGCCACGCGCCTGTATCCGAAGCGCACATGAAAGAAGTAGCCGAAGCAGAGCGCATAGAAGAGAAAGCAGCCGAAAGCGCAAGACAAATCTCCCAAGGACACACCGACTACCTATCCGAAATAAGCCACCTGCCCGGCAACAAAAAGCCCCGCCGTCCCGAACGCCACCCACCCTTCCGCTGACAAAGGCAGGGGTAGGTATTGGATGGCAGCGACATAAACACCCCGACCACTTCCCTTTTCGTTCGTGGTGAGCCTGTCGAACCACCCTCCGAACACTCCACCCCGTCATTCCTGCGAAAGCAGGAATCCAGTGCCTCCAATAATGCGCCATCCCAAACACACCGCAGCAATTCCCTCTGTCATTCCGAACGCCTCCCCCTGTCATTCCGAACGCAGTGAGGAATCAAAAACCCCAATCCACCAAACACACAAACCTCAGCAACCGCACTCAAACATCGGTATCGGCTGCCATCGCCCCACGCCCGCCCTAACCACACGCCCGCTCGCCATCACCCAATTCTTATTGCCATCAGCCCACGAAAAATCACACACCAACCCCAAACACAACCCAATTCTTAATTCTTAATTTCTAATTCTTAATTCCCCCCTCCTTCCTTTTCATTGTGCGAATACAGCGCGGGGGCGTACAATTGCCTCTGCGCCTTATGACTTTACTCATACTAGACACCCGTAGCCGACAATACAAATGGTGGGTATTCCTCGCGCTCGCCATCGGCACATTCACCTCCGTCGCCGACTTCGGCAGCCTGAATGTAACGATGCCCACCATCGCCGACCACTTCGGCACCGACCTGCCCACCGCGCAGTGGGTGCTGATAGGCTACGCGCTCGCCATCAGCGCATTGCTGCTGCCCATGGGCAGGCTGTCCGACATCGTCGGGCGCAAGCGCGTCTATATCATCGGCTTCGTCATCTTCATCGCCGGCGGCTTATTCGCCGGCACATCCGACAGCATCCTAACCCTAATCATGTTCAAGGTCTTGCAGGGCGTAGGCGCGAGCATGACGCAAGGCACGGGCATGGCGATGGTGCTGTCATCCTTCCCCGACAAAGAGCGCGGCAAGGCGATAGGCTCATTCATAACCGTAGTCGGCTCCGGCAATGTCGCCGGCCCCGCGCTCGGCGGCTTCATCGCCGGCTCCCTAGGCTGGCAGTGGGTATTCTACTTCGGCGTCATACTCGGGCTGCTCGCAATCGCCGCGGTATCGCTAGTCTTGGACGGCGCGAAATACTCGCGGCGCGGTGGCGGCGGCGCATCCTTCGACTGGCTCGGCGCGGCGCTCTCCACATCCGCGCTCATAACCTTCCTGCTCGTGATGACCTCCGCGCCCCGGCTCGGCTGGCTCTACCCGCCCGTGCTTGGCGGCATCGCCGCGCTCGTCGCGCTCGTCGCAGCCTTCATCAAGTGGGAGCTGCGCGCCCGCACCCCGATGATAGATGTGCGCCTGTTCAAGACGCGCATCGTGTCGCTAGGCGTGGCGGCGCAATTCATATCGTTCATCGGCAACTCCTCCGTGCGCTTCCTGCTGCCCTTCTACATGCAGGCCGCGCTCGGCTACTCCCCGCAGCAAATCGGGCTTATCTTCATCCCAAGCTCCATTGCCATGATAGTAACCGGCCCCATCAGCGGGCGGCTCTCCGACCGCTTCGGCTATCGCTGGTTCACCGTCGGCGGAATGTCGCTCTCCGTATGCGGGCTGCTGCTGCTATCCACCCTGACCACCCAATCATCGGTCTGGATCGTCGCAGTCGGCATGCTCTTGCAGACGAGCGGCACAGGCACATTCTACCCGCCCAACAACTCGTCCATAATGCAGCAAGTCCCCGAAAGTCGCTACGGCGTGATGTCCGGCTTCATCAACCTAGTGCGGAACTCGGCGAACATCACCGGCACGGCGGTCGCCACCGCAATCGTCGCCGCGATAATGGTGTCCATGGGCTACCTGCCCAACCTGTCCGCCATCGCGCAGACGGGCGACGACGGGCTGCTGACCGCATTCGTATCCGGCTTGCGCCTCGCCTACATCAGCATCGCCGGGCTAGTCTTCATCGGCGTCATCTTCTCATTCATCCGTCCAAACGAACCCCGCGCCGACACCGACTAAAGCCGCCGCATCCTGCCGTAGAACACGAAGACGGCAACCGCTATGATACCTAGCGCAATCCCGTTCGCGCTCAGCGCCACGCCCACGCCAATCGCCGTAGCGAGCGCGCCGACCTGCAAGTTGCCAATCGGCGCGGTGCCGATGCCCACCACCCACGCGCCCATCGCCCGACCGCGCTGCTCATTAGGCACGATGTTCTGCATCATGCTCTGCGAAAAGACATCCGACAACGCCATCGCGCCGCCCACGATAGTCGTCGCCGCGAGCGCTATCACGAACGCGGGCGACTGCCCCAGTATCAGGCGGACAGGCTCGGCAGCATCGCTTCCCCCCATGAAGAAGGCGGCGACCGCCGACGACTGCCCCAGCAGCAGCAGCGCAGCGCCAAACATCACCAGATTGAGCAGCAGCAGCGCGCCCTTGCGCCCCACCTCGCCAAAGAACGAGAGCAGCAGGATGGCGGCAACCGCGCCGCCGCTGCGGAACGCGCTCAGCCAGCCCAGCCCTTCCGCGCCCACATTCAGCACATCACGCGAAAGACTTGGAAACGCCGCCCCGCTCGAAAAGCCCAGCGTCTCCGCCGCGGCGACGATGAGCATGAGCGTAAGCAGCGGATTGTTGCGCCGCAGCTCGCTGCCGAATTCGCGCAGATTCTGCATTATGGGCTGCCGCGAGCGAGACGCCGCCTGCCCGGGCGAGCGTATGAAACTCAGCAGCAGCGTGGACACGATATAGCCGCTTGCGAGCATCCAGTAAGCCATGTGCGCGCCCGGCCCGTCTATCAGATAGCCCGCCGCCAGCGAGCCGGCAAGCCCCCCAAGACGCATGCCCAGCCCGACATAAGCAAGACCGCTCACCAGATTCTCGCGCCCCACGACATCGAAGGCGAAGCTCTGCCGCGCCGCCTGATGCATCGCGCTGACGCAGCCGCCGGCAACCGCGAACGCCAGCAGATGCCAGACTTGCAGCATACCGGAGTAAATCAGCGCGCCAATGCCCACCATCAGCGCCGCCATCCCCACATTCAGCAGGCGTATCAGCGTGCGGCGATCAACCATGTCCGCGATAGTGCCCGCGAGGATGCCAAGAAAGAACAGCGGAGCCATACGCAGCCCAAGCGCCACGCCCACCATGAACGGGTTATCCGTCAGCTCCAGCACAAGCCAGCCGATAGCCACCTGCTCGCCCATAAAGCCAATAGCATCGAAGAACGACGCGGACATCAGCACGCGCAAATCTCGATAGCGCAGAGCGGGCGCGCGCAGCGTGTTCCTCAGAAAGCCCATAGAGTTAGAGCGAATGCGGGGGCGCTTCGGTATATGCACAGTGGCGCTATTATGCACCCAAACCCCACGATGCACAATGCGGATGCAACTCAAAACTAAACATGTCTGATATGCTTGGCAGAGAAATCATCGTCCCAGGAAGCGAGTTTTCATGGAAAGGAACGAAACGGATCATCGGAGCGCGGTACAAGAAGCCGTCGCGCTCTTTCCCGAAGGATGGCGAACGGTCTATCTCATCATGCTTGGGCTGCTTTTGGGCATGGGGCTTGGTCTGGCGGTGTTGGAGGAGTTTTTCTGGCATGGTAGAATAGAGTTTGCAGTGAAGATTCTGGCGGTTTCAAGGCATGGCGGAGGCATTGCGCCCGTATCGGCTCTGCTGGCGGTCTTTTTCACGGAGGTATGGAGAACTATGGCGCTCTTATCAGAAAAGTTGAGAGACAGGATTAGAAACCAGGGGCGCGCCCAAGAATCTTCCAAGTGGAGAGAGTGGCTCGACCGCTACGAAGACGCGCGGAAGAAGGGCAAGCCTTTCGACGAACCACCGCCCGACAGGCGATAAGCGCGGTATCAGCTAGCGCTCCTTTTCAAGTGGCAAATCTTTGCGTCATTCCTGCTTTCGCAGGAATCCAGCGCTTTGAGATAGCCTAGAATATGCGAAAGCGCCTACATCCTGATGTTCTGGCTTCCCGTCTTCACGGGAATGGCGCAAATGTCCACATGACCTAGTTCGCCATTTGCCAATTATCCCTTTCGCAAGCAGACCCGGCGCTTACTCCACCTTCTCAAGCCGCGCCATCCCCAGCAGCAGCCGCTTGACGCCCGCGCCGTCCCTGAACGCCACCGTCACCTCGTAGTCGCCGCCCGACGGCTTGCACTCCATCACGATGCCCTCGCCGAACACCCCATGCCGCACCTTGTCGCCCGTCGCCAGATGCGGCGACGACGCAGCTGCCTGACCGCTCCGACCGCGAACGGGACGCTGCCCCGGCACATTCGGCGCGCGTCCGCTTCCACGCGCCCGCATTCCGCCGCCGGCCCGCGCCCCGGAAGACGACGTAGAAGTCTGAGCGCGCCTTGCGCCTTCTCCACGCCTTTCGGCCGACGCCGACCGCGCATCCGCATCCGCACCGCCGCGCCTGACACCCGACGCTCGCCGCTCGCCACCTGACGACCGACGACGACCACCCGACGCCTGACCGCCGCCGCCCTGCGTGGGAGCGGTCAGAAGCTCTTGCGGAATGTCCAGCAGAAAGCGCGAGGGCGTGCCAGGCTCCGCGCCGCCGCGGAAGCCGCGCCGAAACGCCCGCAGCAGATACAGCCGCTCCTTGGCGCGCGTAACGCCGACATAGCACAGGCGGCGCTCCTCCTCCAATTGCGCCTCATCGTCCATGGAGCGCGTGTGCGGCAGCAGCCCCTCCTCCATGCCCACCATGAACACGATGGGGAACTCCAGCCCCTTCGCCTGATGCAGCGTTATGAGCGTTACGGCATCCGCCTTGTCCTCCATGCTGTCCACATCGGCAACGAGGCTCACGCTCTCCAAGAACGCCGTCAGCGCCTCCGTTCTGCCGAATTGCAAGAACTCGCGCGCCGACGCCCGGAACTCGTGGATGTTCTCCAGTCGCTCATCGCCGCGCTCTTGATCCAGCAGCCAGCGCTGATAGCCGCTGCGCTCCAGAATCATGTCTATGATGTCCAGCAGGTCGAGGTTCTCGCGCTCTGCCGCGATGCCGTTGATAAGGTTGCCGAAGCCAATCAGCGCGGTGCGCGCCCGCGCCGTGAACGGGCTGACGCTCGCCGCCGCGATGGTCCCGTCCGACAGCGACTCGATGGCGGCGAACTGCGATGTGCCGGCGTCCCTCGCGGTTCGCGCCAGATGGTCGAGCGTGCGCTGCCCAATGCCCCTAGTCGGCAGGTTGATGACGCGGTTCAGGCTCACATCGTCGGCAGGGTTGGCGATGAGCCGCAGGTAGGCGATGATGTCCTTGACCTCCTGCCGCTGGTAGAACTTCAGCCCACCTACCACCTGATACGGCACTCCATAGCGCAGACAAGCCTCTTCCAGCGCCCGCGACTGCGCGTTCACACGATACATCACCGCGATGTCGCCCAGCTCAATCTCTGACCCCTCGCGCCCTGCCGCCGCCGCCCGATTGCGCGTCAGGCTCTGTATCTCCCTGACCACGAACCGCGCCTCTTCTTCCTCGTTGTACCCCTCGGCTATGACTATCGGCAAGCCGGAGCCGTTGCGCGTCCACAAGTCCTTTTCTACGCGCTGCGTATTGGACGCGATGAGGCTGCGCGCCGCGTCCAGAATAGTCTGCGTGGAGCGATAATTCTCCTCCAGCGCGATGAGCTTCGCCTGCGGATAGTCGTCCTGAAAGCTGAGGATGTTGCGTATGTCGGCGTTGCGCCAGGTGTAGATAGACTGGTCGGGGTCGCCCACGACGCAGATGTTCAGGTGCTGGCGCGCCAGCTGCTTGGCGATGGCGTACTGCGCCACATTCGTATCCTGGAACTCGTCTATCATGAAGTGGACATAGCGATCCTGATACTTCCGCGCCACATCCGGCGCGCGCTCGAAGAGTTGGTGCGTCTTCAGCAGCAAGTCGTCGAAGTCCACCGCCGAGCACTGGCGCAGCAAGTCCTCATAGCGCTCATAAGCGCGCACCACAATCTCGTCCCAGTAGCTGGCGGAGCGGTGCGCCATCGCCTCCACGCCGAGAAGCTGGCTCTTCGCGCCCGATACGGCGGACAGGATGGAGCGCGGCGGGAAGCGCTTGGGGTCAAGCTCAAGCTCGATGAGCGCGCGCTTCATCAGCGCCATCTGGTCGGCGTCGTCATATATGGCGAACTCGCGGTTGACGCCGATATGCTCGCCCTCACGCCGCAGCACCCCCGCGCAGAAGGCGTGGAATGTGGAGGTGGTCATCTGCTCAGCCGCCTGCCCGAGCAGCGGAATTAGCCGTTGGCGCATCTCGCGCGCCGCCTTGTTCGTGAAGGTCACAGCGGCGATGCGATACGGCGTAACGCCCACCACGCGCGCTATGTAGGCGATGCGGTGCGTGATGACGCGCGTCTTGCCGCTGCCCGGCCCGGCGATGATGAGCAGCGGCCCATCTATCGCCTCCACAGCCTCGCGCTGGTTCGCGTTCAGCCCTTCTAGTATCTGTTCCGCCGCGCTTCTAGGTCGCGTATTCCGTCTTCTTGAAACCATAGCACCCATTATATCCCATCCGTCCCCTCAATCCATGTTAAACTAACGACATGAATCAACGAGTGCTCGACATACTGGCAGGATTGGCGCAGCATGCCGCCGTGCCATTCCACGAATCAGCCGTCGCGCGGCACATCCTCGGCGCGCTCAATGCGCTCGAAGGCGTGGACTACCGCCGCGACGACTTCGGCAACATCATAGCCCACTATATCAGCCCGCGCCGCGCCGCGCTCCCCGAAGCGGAACGCGAGCCGCCCATCGCCTTCGTAGCGCACATGGATCACCCCGGCTACGAAATCATTTCGGCCGACGCCACTGACAGCGCAGCCGCCAACGATGGGCGGCGCTACATCGCAAGGGCGCTCGGCGGCGTGCCGGTGGCATCTATGACAAAGCCCACGCCCGCGCTCGTGCTGCTGCCCGACGGCGAGCGCATACCCGCCGACATTCAGCCCATGACGCCCGAAGCCACCGCGCGGCACGCTAACACCGCCGACAGGCTAGCAGAAGTGCGCCTGAAATCCGCAGCCGAATTGACGCTGCCCGCGGCGGTAATCTTCGATCTGCCGGACTTCGGCATCGAGGGCGACATCATCCGCATGCGCGCCGCGGACGACCTCGCCGGCTGCGCCGCCATCCTGTCCGCGCTGGAGAAGCTCGTCGAGGATGCGGCAGAGACGGACTTCTACGCCGTATTCACGCGCGCCGAGGAAGGCGGGCTGTTCGGCGCGCGGCTGATGGCAGAGGCGCGCGCGCTGCCCGAAAACACGCTAGTCGTATCCGTCGAGTCCAGCCCGCTCATCCCGGGCGTGGCGCAAGGCGAAGGCATCGTCATACGCACCGGCGACCGCGTCTATACCTTCGACGCCGACGCCGAGCAAGTCTTCATCGCCGCGCAGCACAGCCTTCAAGCGCGGGACGACGGCTTCCGAGCGCAGCGCCAACTCATGAGCGGCGGCGGCTGTGAGGCTACCGCATTCGCCGTCTTCGGATACAAGGTAACAGGGCTGGCATTCCCGCTAGGCAACTGGCACAACGCCACCACAACCATACCCGACCCCAACGGCGGCGTGGACTCAGAGTACATCAGCGTATCCGACTATCTAGGCGGCGTGGCGCTCATAGCCGAAGCTGCCGTCAGCGTCGCCGCCCGCCACGACTCCCCCACCCGCCGCAGCATCCGCCAAATCCCCAACGACATACGCCAACGCCTGCGCCGGACAGCACGAGGCAAACCGCAAGCTGCATACTGAGAAAATTGCATTAGTCCCTTCCCCCTTGATGGGGGAAGGTTAGGATAGGGGTGAAAATGCTTGCCCATCGACGGCTAAACTGTACTAATGCAATTTTCTCGCATGCTATGTTCTGGTTGACAATTCGGCTTTCCACCCCGTCATTCCTGCCCACTCACCCGTCATCCCTGCCTACTCACCATCATTCCTACCCACTCACCCGTCATTCCTGCGAAAGCAGGAATCCAGTGTTTTGAGATTGCCCAAAATATGCGAAAGTGCCTACATCCTGAGGTTATGGATTCCCGTTTTCAATGGAGTGAGCCATGCGGATCAACGAAGAAGGACAAATCACCATCCCCAGAGTGATGAGAAACCGCTGCGGCATCAACGAAAATGCCGAAGTTGACATCATCCCAACCGACGACGGTATTCTCATCCGAAAGCGCAAGCGGCAATTCGACGAAGAAAAGCGCTTCACCGTACCCAAGGCGCTGCGAGATCACTTCGACATAGCCCCGGATATGGCGCTTGACATCATCCCAATCGACGATGGCATTCTCATCAAAAAGCGCAAGATGCAAATCAACGAAGCAGGGCAAATCACCATCCCCGGGCGCATGCGCGAGGACTACGGCATAACCCCGGATGTTGAAATTGACTGCGTTCAAGCCGACGAAGGTATCATCATTCGGAAGCGCAATCCGAAGACACACCCGTCCGACAAGATTCGCGGTGTCAGAAAACTCGGCATGTCCGTGGACGAATACATGGACATCGTCCGGGGCAGAGCATGACAACCGCCCTCAACCTTCACGCCTCGCTCCTATCCCACCCCTCCAGCGCCCAATACCCCACGCGCGGCACATCCACCACCGTCGGCAGACCCTGCGCGCGCTTCAGACGCTGGATGTTGTACAGATGCGTCGTCTCCTCGAAATACATGTGGCGGAACGTCGCCTCCAGCGTCGTCGTCTCCGTGCCCGCCTCCGCGTCCATCGTGATGCCATGCGGATGCGCGCTATTGACGAACTCGCGGCTCGCGTCATACGGCGTCACCAGCGTATGCGCGCGCAGAAAGCCCGCCGTGCGCTCCGCCAGCGCCGCCTCCGCCAGCGCCATACCCTCGCGCAGCTTCCCAAGTATCACATCCATGCTGTGGTAGCGCGCATCCAGCGCCCTGTCATTGTCCGACACCGCCACCCCCTGCACATCATCCACGCCATGCTCGCCATCGGGATAGAGCGTATCCCCCCAGCGCACCACAAGCCAGCGAAACAGCAGCGACGCCATGTGGCTCACCTGCCGTCGGACGCTCCAGCGCGCCCACTCCCAGCCGTCCGATGTCCAGTCCAGCTGCTCATCCGTCAGCCCCTCCACCTCACTCGCTATCAGCTCATACAGCGTCGCGTACTCCGGGAACAGCGCGCTCCCCGCCGCATCGTCAGGTACCCGCTCTACACTCATTGCCAAACCTCCAACAGCGCTCACATGAATATGCAAGATTCTACCACCAACCATCCCATTCACTCCATCCCCGCCGAGCCTGCCGATAGCGTTTCCATCCCGTTCGTGGCAAGCCTGTCAAACCACCCCTCGAACCACCATCCCGCCTGTATATCCATGCCTGAAAATGGCAAACCTCTTTCGTCATTCCTGCGAAAGCAGGAATCCGGCGCGATATAGCAGCAAAACCACCCGAATGAAAACACACTCCACCCCTCAGATAGCGTTTCCATTCAGGTGGTTGAAGACAGAAGCCCACGCCGCTGCAGCAGTACGAGCAGGTTGTGAGGCGACCATGCGGTACCCATACGCTCGCGTCGCCTTATCTCCCGCTGAAAGCGCTCCAACCGCGAGGTCGTCTTGTATCTGACCTGTCCGGTTCGCAGATGCGATAGCCCTTGACCCAACGCTTTCACACACCAGTATCGCGCCCGCCCGCCTGTCAACTTCACTATCCTATCCGCCAGCATACGAGCCGCCTCGATGTCATCAGACGCCAGCAACTCCTTGGCTTCACGCCAGCCCACCTTGCCTATGTTTCGTCTATACTCTCTGAGCAGATGGAACTGACATAGCTGATGCGAAGCTCCGCTGCCATATACCATTCCTATCGCCTCCGCTATCGACAGGTCACCGTCGCTCACCAGATGCACAGGCTCTGTTATGCCGCGCTCGCAGACTTCTCCCAGCGCATCCGTCCAACTGCCGAACATCCCCATCACACTCCCCTCATCGTCCCGCAGCACCTTCAACTCCTGCTTGCCGCCGCGCACTCCCACCCACACCCCATCCATCTCAACCACCTCGCCACTCATCGCCGGGCGTTCCAGCCGCTCTTGCTTCAACCACTTGCAGAGTGTGCTTTTGGCAAACCCCAACAACTCTCCTACCTTCGCATAACTCAACCCCAACGCCGCCAGCCTCATCGCCTCATCGCGCGTTTTTTTGAGTACGACTTCCTCTTCTCAACCGCACCTACCAGTTCCATGCCGCTCTGCATAAACCCGCATCCACCACACCGAAACACCGGCATGCTCAAGTTCACTTCTCCGTACTTGGTTATGAGTGTGCGCTCATAACTGTGGTGCCGCGCCATCGCTAGGTCACAGTCTTTGCACATCGGCTTATAGCGCTTGAGCGCGCTTTGCAGCGTATCTTGTATATCCTGTGTGACAGTCTTGTCTGCCTGCTCTTCTAGGCGATATAGCATTCCCATTCGCTTAACCCCCAACTATGATGCTGTGCCTCATATTACGACTAAATCACCTGAATGGAAACGCTATCCACCCCTCACCCCGCCTGTATATCCATGTCCGAAATCTGTATAATATGTGTCCAAACTCAAAATCGGCACAACGGAGGACAGGTGATTGAATGAGCGGCCCCGAACACTAGGCACGCACCTGCTGGTAGAGCTGAACGACTGCGACCCCACCCTGCTGGACGACCTTGATCTTGTAAAGCGCATCCTGCTAGTCGCCGCGGACGAAGCGGGCGCGACCATCGTCGGCGATGTATTCCACAAGTTCGCGCCGGTCGGAGTAACCGGCATCGTCTGCATCGCCGAATCGCACATCAGCATACACACCTGGCCCGAACACGCCTACGCCGCCGTGGACATCTTCACCTGCGGCGAGGACTTCGAGCCGCACAAGGCAGCCGGCCGCATCGCCCAGAGCCTGCAATCCCAACAGTGCGACATCACCGAAATCCAGCGCGGCGCACTCGGCGCGCTGACATACTGATTGCTGACAACTCGTGAACACTCCCCCCAAAGGCAACTGGCACTACGAACTCATCACCGACGGGCTGATGCAGCTTGAGCGCATCCGCGAGGTGCTCTTCGAGGGCGACTCGCCATATCAGCATGTCCGCATCCACGACGCCGAATGTTTCGGCAGAAGCCTCGTACTCGACGACAAGACCCAATCCACCGAGCTCGACGAATTCGTCTATCACGAAGCGCTCGTGCAGCCCGCGATGATAGCCCACCCCGAGCCGCGCTCCGTATTCATCGCCGGCGGCGGCGAAGGCGCCACCGCGCGAGAAGCCCTGCGACACACCTCCGTCCGGCGCGTCGTCATGGTTGACCTCGACGAACTCGTCGTCAACATGTGCAAGCGCCACCTGCCCAACCACCACCAAGGCGCATTCGACGACCCCCGCCTGCATCTGCGCCACGAAGACGCCCTGCGATACATCGAGACCACCGACCAGCGCTTCGACATCGCCATCATAGACGTCCCCGACCCCTTGGAAGCAGGCCCCGCATATCGGCTATTCACCCAAGAGTTCTACCGCATCATGCGCGCCCGCCTCAACCCCGGCGGCATCATGGTCGCCCAATCCGGCCCAACCGGCGCAACCTTCTACGAGCAATGCTTCTCCGCCGTCGCCAACACCATCGGCTCAGTCTTCCCCTCCGCCCACATCAGCGAAGCATTCATCCCCTCATTCGGCACAACCTGGGGCTTCATCGCAGGCGCTCCCGACAACGCCATCCTAACCCTCACCCCCGCCGAAATAGACCGCCGCATAGCCCGCCGCATCACCGGAAACCTCCGCAGCTACGACGGCATCGCCCACCAAGGCATGTTCGCCGTCCCCAAATTCCTCCGCCAAGCCGTCGCCACCGAAACCCGCATCATCACCCAAGAGCAGCCGCTATTCGTCGTATAGGGCAAGCGATAGGCATTGTGTCCGTATGATATAGTCTTACCACATCAACAGGAGCGAAAGCATCATGATACGAGCATTCTCCGCAAGCGTCTGGCGTGAAGGCGAATGGTACGTCGCGCAGGCGCTGGAAATCGACATCGCCAGCCAAGGCAAATCCGAAGAAGAAGCCCTAACAAACCTGCGCGAAGCCCTAGCCCTCCACTTCCAGCCCCCCACCGCAACCCTGCTGCCGCAAGTTCACACCATCCAGGTCGAAGTCGGCACCGCTTAGACCTCTGCCATACCGCGAAGTCGCACGCAAACTCAGGGCGGCAGGCTTCGTGGAAGTCAGCCAGCGCGGAAGCCATGTCAAATTCGCCAAAACGACCGAAACCGGCACACGCACCGCAATTATGCCGAGGCATCGTGAGGTTGTTGTCGGCACACTCAGAAGCGTACTAAACCAAGCAGGCATAACCGTCGCCGAGTTCGACAGGCTCTAATCCCGCACATCAGCATCAACCCAACTAGGCCAGCATCTTGTCTGACTTTTTCAGGTTGCAACTCGGGCACAACAATTGCCCGTTCTCTACGGTCGTTTGACCACCCTGTGAGTGAGGGATAATATGGTCTGCATGCCAGTTATCCCAAGTACAATTTTTCACACATTCGGAGTTATTATTGGGATTGATGCACTCACCAGACGCTCGTCGATAGATAACGCGCCTCTGCTCTTCTGTAAACTGCCGTTGCTTATCTAGCAAAGCCAAGTCAGGCATTGAAGCAAGCAAGTCTTTGATCAACACTTCTCGACGAGTCTTCTGAGCAGATTCGGCCCCTGTTCGCTGGTATATGGCTTGGTGATAGCCATACATTTCGTCATCTTCTTGAGGTTCTTGTGCCTCTCTCCGAACTTCAAAATCAATGAACCAATTGCTGAATTTTTTATACTTTCTTAGGATAGCATAATTCTCCAGCAATTCGGACGCAAGGGTGTATAGCGAGATCACATTCAATCTAGACAATTCAGGTACGCGCATGTCGTTATCGGAAAACGCACGCACCAAGAAGTCTAAAACCCGCTTGACTTTCTTTGCTTCAGCAGAGTTTTTGTTGAACGGTCTGCCACTCTTACCCTCATCACTTTTGTACATACGCGTCAATTGAGTGTGAGTATATGGAGTGGGACCGCCTGTCCTTTCAATCAGTAACATTTGGGCAACGATTTCATGGTGGATGTATCGACTAGGGGATATATTGACCAAATCAGTAAAAAATCTGTGTGATTCTGCAATATCCCTGACAAAATCTCTAGTGTTCCCTGGAATTGCGTTTCTCTTCTCGGCATTGTTCAGAGATGTTCCGTTCTGAAGTCGAAGAAACATTTCTTCGATTTCATGGTCTGACTCCTCTTCAAGTATTATGAAATTGAGCGTGTACGCATTCAATTTCAGTTTGATGTCGGAGTGGAGATTATCGAAGTATTTGTCCGCGATGCTGTGATTCCCTATGTCGTAGGCATCGTCGGATAGCTTGTATTCACCATCCATGAATTCCCAGACTGCCCTCAATCGCTGCTGACCATCTACGACTTCCCATTCATACTGATCATTCTCAGATTTCGTGATATACAACTTTGGAATATCGATGTTCCGCAGAACGGAATCTATCAACAATTGCTTCTGCCCCAAGGTCCAAGCGGGGGCACGTTGATAAGGTGGGCTCGGATCAATGTTGCCTTTCAGCGCATAGACACTGAGGAGTGGCCAATTATCTGGAAAGCGCTTCATTACCTTCCCCTATGATTGATTGAGAATGGCGTATATTATAGCCCAAAACGAACAAATTGACAATCCAGGACATCGTGATAAACCAAAATGGCAGCCAAATCTAACTTTCGCAGATGGACACGCGATGAAACTATCATCGTCTTCTATCTATACTGCCAGATTCCGTTCAAAGATTCCAATAAATCCCATACGGATGTTCAACGCTTTGCCAAACTGGTCAATCGAACTCCCTCTGCCGTGAATATGAAAATCGGAAACTTCGGCAGCTTTGACCCCGAGCTGAAGAGACGGGGAATAACCGGGCTTCGGAACGCATCCCGGTTGGACAAGGAGATATGGGATGAGTTTCACGACAACTGGCAGGCGCTCATCGACGAGAGCGAGAGGCTAATCGCGGAAAGAGAAGGCAAAACTGAGATAACGCCTCATATTGGGGCGCACACTCAGAAATACGGGAAAGAAAGGTTGGCTGTTCGCACAGTCCGAGAAAATCAACCATTCTTCCGCAAGGCGATACTGTCAGCCTATGAAAGCGAGTGCTGTATCACAGGCATTGACATCGAAACGCTGCTAGTCGCAAGCCACATCAAGCCTTGGGCAGAATCCGACAGTTCAGAAAAACTAAACCCCCAAAACGGGCTGTGCTTGAACGCCTTGCATGACCGCGCATTCGACAGAGGGCTAATCGCCGTTGCCAATGATTACACCATCATAGTCAGCAGGCAAGTTTCACATACCACGAGTGCCGCCGTGCGTAATATGCTGCTAGGATACGAAGGTCAGAAAATCAAACTCCCAACTCGGTTTATCCCCCGCCCTGACTTCATGGAATGGCACAGGAATAATGTTTTCGTGCGATGATGCCTGCGAACTGCTTGTGCCGATACCAAACCGCCGTACTCGTGCGCGACGCAGCCCGCAAACACCCCCTTCCCCCAAAATCTCCCGCCGAAAAATGGTGAAACTCTCCACATTTCCCGATAGAAACACTGTATTTTGTGCTAGATTTATTGTGCTTGTTCTTATAGGCTAGGTTCAGTCCACAGCGCGAGTGCCATGCGGGATAGCAGATTAGACAGGCAGATATAAGCATGCAAGCCAATTCAAATCTCCAAGAAAATAACCGTCCGGACGAAGTCATGGGCAAGATTGACGAGATAGCTCAAAAAGCAGCCAGTGGAGGTTACATATATCGCGGAGAACCCAAGCGCTTCTGTAAAGTGTCTTCCAGTCTTTATCGTCAGTACCAAGAGATTGAATCTGAGCATTTTGACATCGAGATTGTTCAACGGGAAATTCTAGCCGAAGCGAAGAAATACACGCAGGGAACTGCCGATGAAATCCTAGCCGAACTCCAGCATTATGGTGGCAAAACCAACCTGATAGATTTCACAGCTGATTATCTGATAGCCATTTTCTTTGCCTGTGACGGCTTTCATGACGAAGATGGCAGGGTTATTCTGTTGCAAGAATCAGGAGCGCCTATCATCAAACCCAAGGAGCCGATGGCACGAGTCATTGCCCAAAAGAGCATATTCGTGCAGCCGTCTGAAGGCTTTGTTCGGCCCGACCATGAAGTAATCATTCCAAAGGAGCTGAAGCAGCCTCTATTGGACTATCTACGAAATGCTCACGGCATATCTACCGAAACTATCTACAATGACCTACATGGGTTTATCAAACATCAGCACATGCACCAAAGCGCTTATGCTGAATTTTACAAAGGCTTAACCCATGACGAAAATGGAAACGACGAACAAGCGATTAAACATTACACCAAATCTATTGAACTCAATCCACAAGCGTTGCCATCATATAATAATCGTGGCAATGCTTATCAAAGAAGTGGTGACTTTAACCTTGCCATAAAGGACTACAACAAAGCAATAGACCTAGATCCGAGTCGTCCTGAGGCTTATATCAATCGTGGCGTTGTTTACAGCAAGGAAGGCAAGTTTGACCTTGCCATGCAAGATTTCAACAAAGCAATAGATCTAGATTCGAGTCGTCCTGAGGCTTATGTCAATCGCGGCGTTGTTTATCAAAGAAGTGGCGACATTGACCTCGCCATTAAGGACTACAACAAGGCAATAGCCTTGGATCCGAGTAATTCCGATGCCTACTACAATCGCGGTGAGGCATGGCTCGCTCTGGGCGAATGGGAAAATGCTAGGAATGATTTGCTCACTGCTATGAATATGGAAGATGACATTGTGTCTTCATTCCATATTAATTATCAGAGTGTTGCAGACTTTGAGCAAAAACACAGTGTTGGTAAAGTGCCGCCAGACATCACCGAAATGCTGGGCGGGTAGCCGAAATGGAAGCCCGCGAATGGGGGCGCATGGTCGTCATCGATGCGAACGGCGGCGACTATGCCGAGACGACAGGCTTATAGAGGGTTGCGCCAACGAACGCCGGAGAATATGCGAAAGTCCTGATCCGCAGAGTGTATCTCGGCGTCGTGGTCAAGCGCGAGCGCGGCAAGATGCGCGTCTGTAACTAACTTGCCAGCCCTGCCGGCGGCTTCGAGGCATTGCTCCAAGTGATCAAAGTGGTTCACGCCCGAATCCAACTGAATCACATGAGGATACTCAAACCACGCCTTCACGAGCGCAACCGCTTGCCCGCTTGTCATAGGTGGCGATAGTACGACGGGACTGGTTGCCAACTTGACGAACCCGATGGACACGGCGAGAGGAATGCCTACAATCTCATCACCGCCCAAAAGTTCATCCCACCATCGCCGCGCGGCGACATGCCTTGCGTCGCCTGTGTTGTGCGCGTACACAAGAAGATTGAGGTCAGGGATAATCTCACCGCCGCGCTTTTTCTAGGTAGTCTTCGATGTAAAGGTCGTCAAGCGTCTGATTAAGGCAATTGTCGGAATTGAGCGCGCTCTGATGAGCAACCGCGCGAGGTTCACCTTGCTTTGGCGTATCGCCGCCGTCGCGCTCGGACGCTATGACACGCCGAAGAAGCTCATCGGCTATCTGGTCGCAGGACTTGTTCTGCGTTAAGCTCTGCCCTTCCAAGTAATTCGCCACATCGCCGGACAGCGTTACCCTGATTGTCATTACAGCAACCCCCTTTATCTCTTTCACGGCATATCTATTGGACGCGGCGGATAGTCTAATGTCCTGACACTATATCAGTTTTGCGCGCGGCTCGGATTTGGGATCCACTCCCCCTCCCCCCAAAAATCCCCCACCGAATAACATTGATACATCGGGCGAATAAGTTACAATAGACTAATCGCTTCTACATCCCTTTGTATCATCCCATTCCTAGGAGTCCCCGCAATGTTCAACCCCGTCGATACCAAGACCGACTTCGCCGCCATGGAGCGCCGCATCCTCGACTGGTGGGAGCGCAACGACATCCCCGCCAAGTACAGACGGCGCAACACCGGCGCGAAAAAGACCCACTCCTTCATCGACGGCCCCATCACCGCCAACAACCCCATGGGCGTCCACCACGCCTGGGGGCGCTCATACAAGGACATCTTCCTGCGCTTCCGCGCCATGCAGGGCTACGACCAGCGCTATCAGAACGGCTTCGACGGGCAGGGACTTTGGATAGAAGTCGAAGTCGAAAAAGAACTCGGCTTCAAGTCCAAGCGCGACATCGAGGCGTTCGGCGTGGACAAGTTCGTCGACCTCTGCAAGCGGCGCGTCGACCACTTCGCCGATGTCATCTCACAGCAGAGCATACGGCTCGGCTACTGGATGGACTGGGACGACTCCTATCACACCAAGTCCGACGAAAACAACTACACCATCTGGCACTTCCTCAAGACCTGCCACCAAAAAGGCTGGCTCTACGAAGGGCGCGATGTCATGCCCTGGTGTCCACGCTGCGGCACCGGCCTATCCGAGCACGAGATAGTCACCGAGGGCTACAAGGAGATTGTCCACCCCGGCCTATTCGTCAAGTTCCCGCTAATCAGCAGTGAGGACGCAGGCGCGACCGGCACATCGCCCGCGCAAGGAACGGCGGACGGCAGCCAAGAATCCATGCTAGTCTGGACGACCACCCCCTGGACGCTGACCGCAAACGCCGCCGCCGCCGTCCACCCCGAAAAGACCTACATCAAGGTCAGGCAGGACGGCGAAACGCTCTACCTCATCAAGGAACTCACCTCCGCGCTCAAGGGCGACTACGAGCTCATCGGCGAAGTCCCCGCGTCCGACCTCATCGGCTCGCGCTACCGCGCCCCATTCGCCGAGCTGACGGCGCAGGACGGCGTAGAACACCGCGTCATCGCCTGGGACGAAGTCAGCGAAACCGAAGGCACCGGCATCGTCCACATCGCGCCCGGCGCGGGCAAGGAAGACTTCGCGCTCGGCAGCGAAAACGGCATTCCCGCCATCGCCCCACTCGACGAGTTCGGCGACTTCATGCCCGGCTTCGACTGGCTCACAGGGCAGAACGTCTATGATGTCAACGATGCCATCTACGACAGCCTCAAGTCCAAGGGCGTCTTCTACAACTTGGAACGCTACTCCCACCGCTACCCCGTCTGCTGGCGCTGCGACTCCGAGCTGGTCTTCCGGCTGGTGGACGAGTGGTTCATCAGCATGGGCGAAAAGCACGACAAGCCGCGCGCCGAACTCACGCCCGACGAAAAGGCGGCAAGCCTGCGCTACCAGATTATGGACGTCGTGGACAACATCCGCTGGGTGCCGGAGTTCGGCTACGCCCGCGAACTCGACTGGCTGCGAAACATGGACGACTGGATGATCTCCAAGAAGCGCTACTACGGCTTGGCGCTCCCCATCTACAAGTGCGATTGCGGCTGGTTCGATGTCATCGGCAGCGAGACCGAATTGCAGGCGCGCGCCGTCGAGGGCTGGGATGCGTTCGACGGCAACTCGCCCCATCGCCCCTGGGTGGACGCCGTCAAGATCCGCTGCGACGAGTGCGACGCGGTCGTCGAGCGCATCGAGGATGTGGGCAACGCATGGCTGGACGCGGGCATCGTCTCCTTCTCCACCATCGGCTACCGCCACGACAAGGACTACTGGCGCAAGTGGTTCCCCGCCGACTGGATCTCCGAAAGCTTCCCCGGACAGTTCCGCAACTGGTTCTACTCCCTGCTCACGATGAGCACCGTCTTGGAGAACACCGCGCCCTTCAAGTCGGTATTCAGCTACGCCCTGATGCGCGACGACAGCGGCGACGAGATGCACAAGAGCAAGGGCAACGCAATCTGGTTCGAGGACGCCGCCGAGCGCATGGGCGTGGACGCTATGCGCTGGGTGTTCATGCGCCAAAACCCCGCACTCAACATCAACTTCGGCTTCCGCTCCGCCGACGAGGTGCGCCGCCGCTTCATCATCCCCCTGTGGAATGTCTATTCGTTCTTCGTAACCTACGCCAACATCGACCGCTACGACGCGACCGCCGCGCCCCCGCCCGTATCCGAGCGCGCCGAACTCGACCGCTGGATACTCTCCGAACTCAACCAGCTCGTCCGCGAGGTAACGGACGCGATGGAGGCGTTCGAGCCGGACAGGGTGGCGCGCGCCGTCGAAGGCTTCATCGAATACCTGTCCAACTGGTATGTGCGCCGCAGCCGCCGCCGCTTCTGGAAGGCGGGCATCCTCGCCGAAAACGCCGACGCCGACAAGCACGGCGCTTACGCCACCCTCTACGACTGCCTGCTCACGCTGATAAAGCTCATCGCCCCCGTCATGCCCTTCATGACCGAGCAGATGTATCAAAACCTCGTGCTCCAGTCCGCCGTCGGCGCGCCGACGGATGAGCGGACGGCAAGCGCCGCGCTAAACGGCAAGCGCGAAAGCATCCACCTAGACGACTACCCCGTCGCCGACGAATCGCTGATCGACGAAAGCCTGTCCCGCGCCACCCGCATGATAATGCGCCTGTCCAGCCTGGGACGCGCCGCCCGCAGCAAGGCGGGCATCAAGGTGCGCCAGCCCGTCCAAACCATGAAAGTCCTAGTCGGCAGCGCCTCCGACAAGGCAACCATAGAGTCTCTGTCCGACCAGCTCAAAGAAGAGCTCAATGTCAAGGAAGTCGAGGTAATCTACGACAGCGAAGGCATGAGCGACATACAATTCTGGGACTGGAAGGTATCCCCAAACATGCCCATACTCGGACCCAAGTACGGCCCACGCCTGCGCGAAATCACCCAAGCGCTGGCGGCGATGGACCCGCGCGAAGTCGTAACCAAGCTGCGGCAGCGCGAAAAGATTGTAATCCCGTCGTCCGACGAATCGCTGCCCCCCATAGAATTGGGCATCTCCAGGGACGAACTAAGGGTAAGGGATGAACTAAAGGACGAACTAAGGGACAAACTAAGCCGAATAGTTGACAGCTCGCCGCCATCTGCCGCGTATCTCAGCGCCGACGAGTCGGACGCTGTACCATCGGGCGCTTTCGACATCCTGCAAGAGAAAATCGCCCCCGAAGGCTTTTCCACCGAAGAGACCAGAGGCTATTCGGTAGCCATGTCAACCGTCGTAACGCCCGAACTGCGGCTCGAAGGCGACGCCCGCGAGCTCATTCACGGCATCCAAAACATGCGCCGCTCCGCCGACTTCGACATCGCCGACTACATCGTCACATACTACCAAGGCAGCCCCGAACTCGACGCCGTAATAGCCGCCCACAGCGACTACATCCAACAAGAAACCCTATCGCGCCAGCTCATCAACCGCCCCCCCGCCGACGGCGCGCACACCGAAACCCTAAAAGTCAACAACATCCAAGCCACAATCGCAGTCCGCCGCGAGTAGAAACAACCTTGTTCCGCACTTTGCCCCGTAACGGCAAAAGAGTTGTCTTTCAGAATGATTGAGGTCAGGGAATATATCGATGACAGGGGGCGCAATCGGTTTGCGCGCTGGATAAACAGACTCGATAAAATTGCGACAAGAAGAATAGACATTGCCATCGCCCAGATGCAGGCAGGCAACCTATCCAATGCCAGAAGCGTCGGGCGCGGCGTATCGGAATATCGCATTCATTTTGGGCCGGGATACAGAATCTATTTCGGGATGGATGGCGACACTCTGATTATCCTGCTAGGCGGAGGCACAAAGAGTCGCCAGCACCTGGATATTGAGAATGCCCGGATACTATGGCAAGAATACAGACGCCATAAGCGTCGGGAGGTATAAGCATGCCGCTTACCAGATCCTTTGACGAAACAGTACGTGAACGCGCCGAGTGGGACACCGCCTATCGTGAAATGCTGCTGCCGGACACACTCGAAATCCTGCTCGATGGCGATGTCCGAGCAGGAAAAATCCTCCTGCACCAGTGCATCTACGCCACCATAGGCTACGAAAAGCTCGGCTCGCTCACCGGCAAGTCCCCCGAAAGCATCAAGCGCATACTCACCACCGAAGACACCCCTAGCGCAAGCGACCTATTCGAGATAATCAAGCACATCCGCAAGCACGAAGGCATTCGCCTCGAAGTAAAAGTCCACCCCGAAGAACCCGCCATCCCGCAACACGCATAAGCCCATCGAAAGAAGCGTCGCCGCAATGAACCTATACATCCTCCGACACGGCATCGCCGCCGACCGCGACAGCCGCAAATACCCCGACGACGGCGACCGCCCACTCACCCGCAAGGGCATCGACAAAATGACCCGCCAAGTAGCGGGCATGAACGCGCTCGCCATCTCCCCCGACGTGATAATCACCAGCCCGCTAGTCCGCGCCGCGCAGACGGCAGAGATAGTCCGGCGCGGCTTGACCGCCCCGCCGCAAACCGCAACCTCAGACGCGCTCGTACCCTGGTCGCACCCCTCGCGGCTGCTCCAAGAACTCACGGCAAACTACCCGTCCGCAAGCAGCATAATGCTCGTCGGCCACGAACCGCACCTAAGCTGCCTCGTCTCCCTCATCCTGACCGGCGATATACTCGCGCTCATCAAGCTCAAAAAAGGCGCGCTCTGCCATCTGAAAATATCCCCATCAAGACGCGGCCGCCTGCTCTGGGCGCTAACCCCCAACCAGCTGACAAAACTCGCGCAACCAAACCGTCCCCCGCCACCCTGACATACATAAACCAACCCTGCCCCAAACCTAAACGCAACCCAATTCTTAATTCTTAATTTCTAATTCTTAATTTCCACCCCCTACCAAAAGGAGGCAACCATGGCAGAACTAACTCTAGCTTACGCCGCCCGCAGTTACAGCACCGGCACGCTCGGACGCTCGATATGCAACGCGCGCAACCACCACTGGGTCGCCGACGACTCCGGCGGCGAAGAGGTTGGCGCGGGCGAGCTGTTCATGTCCGGCATATCCGCATGCGCCGTCAACATGATTGAGCGCCTCGCCGCCGAAGGCGAAATCCCCCTCGACTGGATGGATGTAAGCGTCGAGGCATACCGCGACATGGACGCCCAACCCGCCGAGCGCACCCTCTACGAAGACATCCGCATCCACCTAAAAATGTGGGGCGTGGACGACCGCGACGGCGAAGCCCTCGTCGACACATGGAAACGCCGCTGACCGCTCTACGGCTCGGTTGCGGTCGCAACCCCAGGCACCACCGTCACGGCAGAGTTCTCCCCAGAAGCAAGACAGCGATAAATGCTATACTGAGAGACCGACCAACCACATAAGGAGTACCCAAATGACAACCTATTCCGACTCCGATGTAAAGGAACTGGTGCGCGAGCGCTACGGCAAGCTGGCGCAATCCGCCACCGTCAGCAACGCCGCCGCCGACTGCTGCGCCACCGATGACTGCTGCGGCGACAGCGAGCGCTCCACGCCCAACCGGCTCTACGCCGTCGACCAGATCCAGGGACTGCCGAGCGAGGCGCTCATAGCGTCCGCCGGCTGCGGCAACCCCACCGCCATAGGCGACCTCAACGCCGGCGAGACGGTCGTCGACTTCGGCAGCGGCGGCGGCATAGACTGCTTCATCGCCGCAAAAGCCGTCGGCGAGCAGGGCAAAGTCATCGGCATCGACATGACCCCCGACATGATCAACCTAGCGCGCGGCAACGCCGCCAACCTCGACATGCCCAATGTCGAGTTCCACCTCGCCGAAATGGAAAACACCCCCATAGACGGCGCATCCGTGGATGTCATCATCTCCAACTGCGTCATCAACCTCGCCCCCGACAAAGACGCCGTATTCCGCGAAGCGCATCGCATACTCAAGCCCGGCGGCAGAATGTTCATATCCGACATGATACTCACCGCCCCCCTGCCCGCGCACGCCACCGACGACGCCGAAAACTGGGTAGCCTGTCTATCAGGCGCAGAGCCGCAAGAAATCTACCTAGGCAGAATGCGCCAAGCCGGACTCCAAGACATCGAAATCGTCGGCGACAAGCCCTGGGAAGGCAAAGAAGAATGGGCATCCCGCGTCCATAGCATGAACATCAAAGCCCACAAACGCTAACCCCCAACTCCCACCCCGTAGGGGCGACCGCCCAATCGCCCCTACCGCTTCCCGTTCGTGGTGAGCCTGTCGAACCACCCATCCCCCATTCATTCGCCAATTCCCCCCAGAGAAAATTGCATCAGTTCCTTCCCTTGCATTAGTCCCTTCCCCCTCTGGGGGAAGGTTAGGATGGGGGCAAAAACGCTCGCCCCTCGACGGCTAAACCATACCAATGCAATTTTCTCCCCCCCAAAATCACTCACGCGTACCCACTTTGAGGGTGAGGAATGCCAAAGTATTTGAGTGGAGGGTCAGGCATAGCAAGATAGTATTCCAGCCCCAGATGCAGCACGCCAAGTCGTCCCCAAGAACAGACCTTTCGCCTGAACGACGCGCTCGCTCGCATTCCTACAAGTATGAGCGCAACGCAGGCTACCGCAACTCCTAGCAGCAGACGCCCAAGACGCCCCGATGTGGTAACGGTGGTAGAGTCCATATCGAAGCGCTGCTTCCCATCCTTGAAATACTGCTCCGGCTGCATACGCTTGCGATACATCTTCACCGCTATCTTCGCATCGGACAGCGATGTCGCCAGATACCACGCGCTCTGGTGTCCCCTTCCCCAGAACAGCACGAGGTTGGTTGTAACCGCGCCATCCCTGCGATACTTCACCCGCCGAAGCAGCACATAGCGCTGCCGTCGCAAGCGATAGTCGCGCAGCTTGCCCCTGAACTCACCGCTCTGTACTATGGCATCCCCCTTGAGGCGAACGATGTACTCCACCGGATAGCCGCTTAGCGCGGGCAGCCTTTGCAGAAACAGCAGCAGGCTCGCCCCGCCAAAGCCCCTGTCCGCGACTATCAACGGGCGAACTGTAACGGGCAAGTGCGTTACCAGCCTGCGGATGAACATCTCTTCAAGTCTGTTCTGTGAGGGGTTCAGTTCCTCCGGGCGCGCTACCCAGTTCAGCAGAGGAAGCCCGCGCCTTCTGAAGCACACTGCCGCGAACAGCCCATTGAAGCCTCTGCCAAGGTCAGACCAGTCTATCATTATGGGCGTCAGTCCCTTGATGCGCGCCGCGCGGATGATGTGCGGCATCATCTTAGCCTGTGTGGACAGAGGATCGAACTTGTCGTTAGACAGGAAGCGGAACAGACGCTTCTTGCTGTGGCGATGCGAGTGGCTGACCGGGAGCGCAGAGCATGCTACGGCTCTTGCGAGTGTGGCGAGTGAGAGTCCTCTGCGGCTGAGTATGGCGCTGGTCAGCAGCGCTAGGTTGACTCTTCTGGTGGCTCTGAGTTCCGGGACGGCGTGGTAGAGAAACAGGTTGATAATAGTGTACCATCTCATTGGTCGGACTCCTCAGGTGGGTCTTGTTCAACCCTTATATTTACCTGAGTGTCCGACCTTTTTCTATACCTTGTTCAAAAGTGGGTACGCGTGAGCCCAAAATCACCCTTGACACCCCCTATACATCCCTGCTAATCTATTCGCAAGAACATAAGTTGCATACCAAGTACGAACAACCTAGCACCTAATCCCTGACAATCTGACAACCCAAAACCCCAAAATCCTGACACCCTGAAACCCTTGGGAAAAACCAATGAACCAACCAACCCCCATAAACCAACACCAACAGGACAGCCAGGCCAGCCATGGCGAACATGACCACCTGGACAACAGGCATTGCCAGAGCGCCATCGAGCACCTCCAGCACCTAGTCCACCAAGAAACAGACAACGGCAGAACCATCATACGCAGCATCGTCTCCATCATGACCGGCGACGACCTCGACGCCACGCCCCACCACAGACTGCAAGCTGCCCGCCTGCTGCTCAAACTCGGCTTCCAAGAAGCCGAAGCCCTCATCAACAGCCTCAGTTCCAAGATGGAACGGCAAGCGCAGAAAGAAGACGCCCAGGGAGAGAACGGACCCACGCAAGCAGTCAGCCCCGAACACGAAAGGCTGAACAAAAAGCTCGTCGCCCGCATCCGCGTTGAGACCGGCGAAGGCGCAAGCATAGTCAGGATACTGAACGAAGTGCTGGAAGGACGCGACCGAGACGCCAAGCCAAGGGACAGGATAGAAGCCGCGAAAGTTCTGCTCAGCTGGGGCTTCGGCAACCCCTCCACCCCCGACCCGGAGTTCATGTCCTACTACTCCCCTTGCCACCCAGATTGCATCTGCGCCTGCCGCGACCTCGACGAAGACCACCCCGCCGTAGTCGAGAGCCACGCGCCTGTATCCGAAGCGCACATGAAAGAGGTAGCCGAAGCAGAGCGAATAGAAGAGAAAGCGGCCGAAAGCGCAAGGCAAATCTCCCAGGGACACACCGACTACCTATCAGAGATAAGCCACCTGCCCGGCAACAAAAAGCCCCGCCGCCCCGAACGCCACCCACCCTTCCGCTGACAGCGATGATCGGCGGTGGTGGATTGCAGCGGCGGCGGCATAAACACCCCCGCCCCCCACCTTGTCATTCCGAACGCAGTGAGGAATCAAAAATCCCAATCTGCCGAACACCCATGCCTTCAGCAACCGCCCTTGAACATCGGTTGCCATCGGCCCGCGCAACACCGCACACCAACCCCAAACACAACCCAATTCTTAATTCCTAATTTTTAATTCTCAATTGAAAAAGGCAGGACAGCCGGAGGACACAGCCCCCAACCATCCTGCCCATATATTCCCGTCATATCGACGCCGGCTAGTTACACCACGGCAACCCCGTTAGCAGCCGCGCCGTTAGCGGCAGCGCCATTCACCGGCATACCGCTCGCAGGCATGCCATTGGCAGACGCGCTGTTATGCTGCTGCTGCCGCTTGCCCGCCTCCACCTCAAGGTTGAGCGCGTCGAGTCCGCGCCTCACCTGCCCGAGCACATCGGCGAGCTGCTCCTCAAGGTTGAACAGCACCTCGCGGGCGTAGCTGTCCGCGCCGTCGCGCCGCGCCAAAGCCACATTCTCCGCCTCGCTCACGATACGATACGCCTTGCGCTGCGCGTCCTGCAAGATCTGCTGCGACTCATAAGCCGCCTGCTCCTGCTTCTCCTGCGCCAGCTCCTCCGCCCGCTTCAATATCGACGACTCATCGACCTTGCTGCGATACTCCTCATTCGCCTGCGAAGTTACCCGCGAGACCTCATCCTCCGCGCCCGTGCGAATTCGCTTCGCCTCCAGATACGCCTGATTGAGGATGCTATCCTTCATCTGAATGACCTCCGACGCCTCGCGCACATCGTCAGTCATGTCTATGCTGTTGAGCTGCTGGCTCAGCCTAATCAGGCTGTCCGTCTCCACCATCACCTTGCCCCGGAAGCCCGGTACGCGGGTGCCTGTCTGTGCCAGCGCCGCCAATTGGTCTGCGATCTGTGGGGTCTGCATTTGTCCTCCCTCTCCATTTAATTTGTTGACTAATAAATATCTCGGCCTGTCGGTATCTCAATTAAGTTCTGCCGACATTTCTCCCGCTATCCCGACTTCTCCACCATCCCAAGCGCCCGTCCCTTATCATCCCGACAACCCTCACCCCATCATCCCAAGCGCCTCTTAACCTTGCCATCCGAAACGCCCCTCACTCGCCCTGCCCCTTGTCATCCCAACAACCCTCATCACCCCATCATCCCAAGCGCCCTGCCCCCTGTCATCCCGACAACCCTCATCACCCCATCACCCCAAGCGCCTCTTAACCTTGCCATCCGAAGCGCCCCTCACTCGCCATCCCAAGCCTCAACCCCCAAGCCCAAACACAACCCAATTCTTAATTCCTAATTTTTAATTCTTAATTCCCGTCCACATCCGCCCCCAGCTTCTCATTGAGCGCCTCAAACACCGGAGCCGGTATCAAGTTCTCGATCCTCCCGCCCAACTGCGCCACTTCCTTGATGCGGCTCGAATGTACGAACTGGTTCTCCAGCGCGGTCATCAGGCACACCACATCGATCTCCGGGTCGATATTGCGCCACATCAGCGCCATCTCAAACTCCGTCTCGAAGTCCTCGCCCGCGCGCAGCCCCCTGATGATGAACTCCGCGTCCACCCCGCGCGCCACCATCGGCGCAAGCCCCACAAACGGCATCACCCGCACATTGGACAGATGCGGTATCGACCGCCTGAACAGCTCCACCCGCTCCTCCGTCGTGAACATCAACCGCTTCGTCGGCGGCGTGTCATACACCCCAACCACAAGTTCATCGAACAGGCGCGAAGCCCGCGTCGCAATGTCCACATGCCCGTTGTGAACGGGGTCGAAACTGCCAGGGTACAACGCCCTAACCATCTATCCCTCCGGCTTCATACATAGATATTGCCGTATCCCCATAGCGTCGCCGCGTCAGCAGCGAAAGCCTGCCATACTCATCCATCATCGCCGTATCGCGCCGATGCTCAGCCACCACAACGCCGCCCTCAGCCATCAAGCCGCCCCGATTGAGCGCCCCCATCAGCCCTTGCCAGTCGTCCAGCGCATAAGGCGGGTCCGCGAAGACCAGCCCATAGCCGCCGTCCAGCGACTCCAGCGCTCGCTCCACCCTGCCGCCATGAACGCTCCCGCGCTCATCCAGCCCCAGCGCCGCCAGCGCCTCACGAATCCGCCGACACCGCCGCGCGCTCAACTCCACGAACTCCACGCTCTCAGCCCCGCGGCTCAGCGCCTCCAGCCCAAGCGCCCCGGTGCCCGCATACAAATCGAGCGCCCGCGCGCCCCTCACCACATCCGCCCCCAAAATCGAGAATATCGCCCCGCGCACCCTGTCCGATGTCGGTCTGAGGTCAGCCCCCCTCGGCAGCCTGAACCTGCGCCCGCGATGTTCGCCGCCCGTAATCCGCAGGCTCACTCGCTTACCTCTGCCCCATCCCGCTCTACTCCCCAATCCGTGCGTCAACACTAGCACGCCCCATTTTGAGCGATAAAGGACTTTTTTAGCCATTTTTTGAGAAAGTGTTCAATAAAAGTCCCCCTTGGATAGCGTTTCCATATTGGAGAAAGTCCCTTCCCCCAGAGGGGGAAGGTTAGGATGGGGGCGAAAATGCTCGCCCATCGACGGCTAAACTATACCAATGCAATCTTCTCATCAGGACTTACGCACTTGAATATGAACTCCTACCCGAGATTGACCCGTTTCAAGTACGAAATCGCGCTCAACTGCGTAAGTCCTAACAGCAACAAACCGTCTGCGAAGAAACCCTATCCTTTTGTCATCCCAAATATCCTGTATCCTGTTCACCCCCGTTCCTGATAAGATATAGCAGGCATCCCCAAAGTAGAGACGAAAACCATGACCCAATCCGAAAACGAACTGTTCCGTGTGCGCCTCGAAAAGCTGGAACGGCTGCGCGAGCGCGGCATAGAGCCATACCCCCACAACTACGACCGCACGCACACCAGCGCGCAGGCAATCAGCCTGTTCGAGCGGCGCGAAGCCGAGCGGCACGACGGCGCGGACGCCGACGAAATCCCCGTATCCGTCGCCGGACGCATCACCGCATTTCGCGGCATGGGCAGAGCGTCCTTCGCCGACATCCTAGACGGCGACGGATACATTCAGGTTATGTTCAGGCGCAACGCCCTCGCCGACGCCTACGACACGCTGCGCGACCTGGACATCGGCGACTGGATTGGCGTAGAAGGCGATGTGTTCCGCACCCGCACCGGCCAGATAACCGTATCAGCAAGAAAGTTCACCCTGCTATGCAAGTCGCTGCGCCCCCTGCCCGAAAAATGGCACGGCTTACAGGATGTAGAGCTGCGCTTTCGCCAGCGATACCTCGACCTCATCGCCAACCCGGAAGCGCGCCGCGTCGCCGTCATGCGTAGCCGCATCGTCAGCGCAATCCGCCGCTTCATGGAGTCGCGCGGCTTCCTAGAAGTGGAGACGCCAACCCTCGTACCCATCGCCGCCGGTGGCATGGCGCACCCATTCGTCACCCACCACAACATGCTTGGGCGCGACCTCTACCTCCGCATCGCAACCGAACTCCACCTCAAGCGCCTCATCGTCGGCGGCATCGAGCGCGTATATGAAATCGGCAAAATCTTCCGCAACGAGGGGCTTGACCTGACGCACAACCCAGAGTTCACCTCTATGGAGAGCTACCAGTCATTCGCCGACTACAACGACGTGATGCAAATGGTCGAGCAGCTCGTCCACACGGTAGCGCAAGAGGTTCTAGGCACATCGGTCGTCGAATTCGACGGCGAGCGCATAGACTTCACGCCCCCCTGGCCGCGCCTCAGCCTGCTGGAACAGATACAGCGGCACAGCGGCATAGACTTCCTAGAGCATCCCGACATAGAATCCATGAAGTCGGCGATGGCGCGCATCGGCATAGATGTCAGCCAGCAGCTGAGCTGGCCCGGCCTGCTAGACAAGCTCATCTCATCGCGCGTCGAAGACACGCTGCGCCAGCCCTGCTTCCTAGTGGACTACCCGGTAGAAATGTCGCCGCTCGCCAAGAAGAAGGCCGACGACCCGCGCCTAGTGGAACGCTTCGAAGGCTTCGTCGCCGGCATGGAGCTTTGCAACGCCTTCACCGAGCTGAACGACCCCGTCGACCAGCGCCGCCGCTTCGAAGAGCAAGAGGCGCTGCGCTCCCAGTTCGCGGGCGAAGAGACCGACAGGCTCGACGAAGACTTCCTAATCGCCATCGAGCACGGCATGCCCCCCACCGGCGGACTAGGCATCGGAATAGACCGACTAGCCATGCTCTTCTCCGGCCACAAAACCATCCGCGAAGTCGTCCTCTTCCCCCAAATGCGCTAACAAAGACTAACTCTATCAGTTTGGACATGCTTTTGAAGTAAGAGAGGATCAAATTGAAAAGTTTAGAAAAGTTCCTGACCAGAATCTTGTCAATCGTAGCCCTGGTCTTGATGGCTGGAATAGCGGGAGCGTTACTGACCAATTCCCTCTCTAAAGTCGACGCGTCCCATGACACCGCAGCACACAATTATAGCTCATTTGCCTTGGGACTATCAGATGCTCTCGCATGCTGGATAACGAATGATCTGAATGTCGAATGTGCAAACTCGGATGAGCACCCTAAAGACGGAACATGGCATGAAGTAGTCAGCAGAGGCGACTACGCCTGCGCCAAGAACCACTACCGCGGCCAAGTCAGATGCTGGGGCAGCGTCGAGTACGGAGATCACCTAACCCCTACAGCCATTCCAACCGAAACCCCAACACCGGAGCCTACCGCAACTGCTACAATAACTCCGACCCCAACACCGGATCCTAATGCAACGGCCACTCCGACGCCAGTTCCCTCAGCGCCTTTCTCAGAGCATGTAACTTTGAAGTGCAACTATGTAGCGCAATCTCAGATTAACCTGCCGGTAAGGCAGGAAGGCTCGCTAGGGACTGACTGCAACGCCAACTACTACCACCTCGATGTGGTTGAATCCGGGGAGGTTCAGCTGTCGGCAGCTCACAAGGCGGGGACGGACGATCACGCATTCCTGCTGTTGGAGAAGCTAGAGCCTGTTTCGTGGCGAAGTGTAACTGAGGGTTTTGTCAGGTTTGAGCCTAAAAAGCTAGAGGTTACACTTGAAGCCGGAACCAGATATAGAATCGTCGTGGTAACTACAACCGATTACTTCCTCAAACTAGAGGAGGTAGCGGATGAAGAGCCTCCGCTACTAGATTCGGCTTCCGTTTCAGAGATGGAGATAAACCTGCCCTCAGAATCTACCTTAGTCAGGTAGTGCTGATACCTGTAATAGACAGGATGGAAGAAATAGGAACATGGCTGTGTTACCACTCCCTTCCCCCTATTTCCCCTCCATCCTGCCCATCCATACCTAAATGAAAGGCAATAATACGATGATGCTGGACTTGGGATTTCAGATAATATCCTGCCCCATAGGTGGCGAACCCACAGCGATAACCCTGCCCTACTATGACGCCGCCTTCGTCATAACCGAGATGCCCTACCTCGAAGTCGACCCTGACGCCTTCGACCACGACATCGAAGATCGCGTCACCTGCCCCGAAGGCCACACCTTCTACCTATACGCCTACTGAAAGCGCCCCGGCCGCCGTTGGACGGCGTTTCCATTCAGATGGCAAATCTTTTTCGTCATTCCTGCTCACTCACCGTCATTCCTGCGAAAGCAGGAATCCAGAGCTTTGAGATAGCCTAAAATTATGCGAAAGTGCCTACATTTCGATGTTCTGACTTCCCGTTTTCACGGGAATGACGCAAATGTCCACATAACCTAGCCAAAGAGTTAGCCCAATACTGGAGACGAAAAATGGCTGATGCTTACACCAATTGGGACATCACCGAGCATCTGAACAATAAGGAGGACGCCCGCTTTTATCTCGAAGCCGCCGCCGAAGAAGACCCCGGGGACGGCAGCCTGATCCGCGTTGCCATCAACGACATCGCGCGAGCGCAAAATATGGGCAAGCTCCCGCTGGAAACCGGCGTCAACCCTAACGGATTCTACGAGGCGCTTGCCAAAGACGGCAATCCCTCTTTCGCCACAGTGATGAAGATTGCCCGCGCGCTAGGAATGCAACTCCGCTTCACCGCTTAGTTCGCCCGCGTCGCCCGTCCCCCGCGTATGCCGCGCCGCAACCACACCCGCTATCAGCCCGAACAAGTGCGCCTCCCAAGAGATGAAGCCGCCCTGCGGCAGCGCCCCCACGACGATGCCGCCGCCGTAGAATACCGCCACCACGACCGCGACCAGTATGGACCAGAAGCTGCGCTCATACCAGCCCCTAGCCACGAGATAGCCAAAAAAGCCAAACAGCAGCCCACTCGCGCCTATGTGTATCGCCGGACGCCCCACGAGCCACACCAGCGCGCCGCCCAGCAATATGATGACCAGCGACGCGCCCGCAAGCGTCCTTGCCCCGCGCAGCGCAACCAGCACGCCCAGCACAGCCAGCCCCAAGGTGTTCGAGAGCAGATGACTGAAGTCGCCATGCAGCAGCGGGCTTAGCGCGATGCCCCTGACCGCGCCCGCAAAATACGAAACGCTCGGCTCGAACAGGCCCAGCCCCTTATACGGCAGCGCAAGCGGCGCGAGGCCGTAGTCGTTCAAGCCATGTCCCACCAGCGCATTCACCCCCTCCACAACCCACAGCAGCGCCACAAAGCCCACAAGCAGCAGCAATCCACTACGCATCAAAGCCTCCCTAGGACTTATCTACTACAACCTACCCCTCGCCCGTTCCGCCCAGATTGTCGATATGCACGGGCGCGATGTCGTCCGCCAACTCAAACCCGAACACCTTGGAATAGAAGTACAGCTCCGCCTCCAGCGCGCGCCGAATGTTCGCCGCCTGACGGAAGCCGTGCTGCTCACCCTCGAATGTCAGGTATGCGACCGGTAGCCCCTTCTCGCGCAGCGCGTCCACCATCAACTCCGCTTGGTTCGGCGGCACAATCTCATCGTCCAGCCCTTGCAGCACAATCATCGGCGCGGACAGCCCATCGATATGGCTGATAGGCGAGCGCTCCCTGTATCGCTCTTGATGCTCCGCAAAGCGCCCCACAAGCGTATCCATATACCGCGACTCGAACTTGTGCGTATCGTGCGCCAGCGCCTCGAGCTCGCTTATGCCGTAGTAGCTCGCCCCCGCGCCGAATGTGTCGCGCGTCGTGAGCGCGAGCAGCGTGGTAAAGCCGCCCGCGCTGCTGCCCCGAATGATGAGCCTGTCGGCGTCCGCAAGTCCCTGCGCCACCATGTAGTTCGCGCCATTAACGCAGTCATCCACATCAACCACCCCCCAATTGCCGTTGAGCCGCCGCCTGTACGCCGTGCCGTAACCACTGCTGCCTCCGTAGTTCACATCCAGCAGCGCAACGCCCCGGCTAGTCCAGAACTGCTTGCGAAGATCCAAAGACGCATCCGCCGCGCTCGTCGGCCCCCCGTGGCTGATGACAATCATCGGCGGCTTCTCGCCCACCGCTCCACCGCCATCGCCACCCGTCGCGGAAGCGTCCGCTCCATCGCCTGCCGTCTCCCCGGGGGCAGAAAAATCCCTGTTCGTGGGCGGATAGTAGAAGGCATGCGCCGTCAAGCCGTTCTCAGTCGGGAACTCTATCGGCTGCGGGCGCGAGATATAGCCCTCATCCGGGCTGACATCGTTGCTGCTGCGAAGCCGCGTAGTGCTGCCGTCCACTAGGTCATGGCGCATCAGCGACATGGGCATCGTCGGCGAGCCTGCCGTGAACGCCACATGGCGCGGCGTAACATGCAGCGTCCCAATGTCCGTGAACGGCGTCGGCACGGCAGTCAGCGCGCCGCTTGCCGTATCTATGTCGCCGATGTGCCATGCGCCCGCCTGCGTATAGGCGCAGATGATGCGCTCGTCCGACGCGAAGCCGTAGGCGCTCAGCCCGAACACCCACGCAGGCTTGCCGAATTCGGCATCCATCGCGCATACAGGCTCCACGCCGTCAAAGTTCGCCGCGCTGCGATAGATGTTCCACCAGCCCGTCCTATCCGATACGAAGTGCAGCGCGCCCGACGGCGACCACGACGGCTGAAAGATAGACTCGCTCGGTCCCCCCGCCACAAGACGCCTCTCGCCCAACCCGCCGTCAGCCGTCAGCGCAGCCACCCAAAGCTCACAGCCGTCCCAAGGCATGTTGGGATGGTTCCACGACAGCCACGCCAGCGTAGAGCCGTCAGGACTTATGCGCGGGCTGGAGTAGAAGGACGCGCCCGACGCCAGTACGCGGCTGCCCCCGCGCTCCAAGTCGATGGCGACTATGCTGTTCACCGCCTCGCGCCAAGACGACGAGTGATCCTCGCGCACACAGACCATCACCCCACGACGCGCGCATATCTCGCCATCCGCATAGCGCATATCAATCTCAGGCGTAAGCGGCTGCGGCGCGCCCGCGCCATCCGAGTGAGGCATAACCGCCTGCTTGTATATCCGCTGGTCGGCAAAGTTGCTGAAATAGACGACGCCCGCGCCATCCGTCCCGCCCACGCAGAACGCGCCGCCCCCATACTCATGCACGCGAGTTCGCGCGCTATACTCCGGCGGCGTCAGGTCGTACATCATGCCGTCCGGCGCGCGCCGCACAATCACACTGCGCGCATCGTCCGCCGGGCGCATCTCCGTCCAGTAAATATCATCGCCATGCAGCGCGACATCCCCGATGCCGATGCTCGCCGCCACAATCAGCCCCGAACTTATCGGAGACTTCCATGAGCCATAGGGCGCTATCGTCTTGTCGTTCATTCTTGCCCCCGCATTCTCGAATCACTGCCATTATAAGATTGCAACAGATTTCCAGCCTACTCAACCAAAGTCACAGCACTTATGATAAAGAAGATTGCATTAGTCCCTTCCCCCTTTGGGGGAAGGTTAGGATGGGGGCGAAATGCTTGCCCATCCACGGCTAAACTATACTAATGCGATTTTCTCATAGGATATAACATGTGAAGCGCGAACATGTGCTACCATGTCAGCGATATGAAAATCACAAGACGACACAACCAAACAAAGCAACAGGCAAAGGCATGGGCGGACGACAAGCTCAGCGAGCTGCTACGGCAGTTCGGCGACTCCGTATCTGACGCATCCCACCGATGGCGCGGCGACACCTTGGAATTCAAGTTCCGCGCAATGGGAATGTTGAACCTACAAGGCACACTCGCCATAACCGACAGCGACCTCCACCTAAACCTGCCGTTCCCATTCCTAGCCAAAGGCTTTGAGCCGCGCGCAACCGCAGAAGTCAACCGCTGGCTCGACAGCAACCTACCCTCCACCCCAACTTAACGCCCCGCGAATGCTGTATAATGACCGCCAGAAGGGAAGGTGCATGACACACCCATGATTATCAGAATCGAGCCAAAAGACTGGAACATGCACACGGTCATAATGTTCTTCAAGCAGGAAGCGCCGCACCCTGAAGACGCGGACATCCGCCGCTACCTAGAAGAACGCCGCCTTGCGCCAAGACGCCAATACACCACCGAACTCGAAGGCGAAAAGTTCGAGGTGCTGACTTATGGCGGCTGCTACCTCGGACGGCACATGAACGCCCTCGCCGACATACAGCGCGGCGTCGTAGAGCGCGAGCTGCTCGCCGAGGCGTTACCCATATTGCTGGCAAGCGGCACCGACGACAGCGCAGCCGCCCTAGCCGCCAACAAGACCGACGCCGAAATGACCGCCATCATCGACACGCTCACAGACGCGCTGCACACGCCAAACAACTTCGGCCTAGACGCCAACGGCGAACTCCAAACAACCGTCACCCCGGAACAAGCGCAAGCGCAATTCCTCAAAATAGGCCGTGCCGACAACTGATGCACAAGGCATTTCTCGATTTGAAAAGGCAGCCCAATCCGTCAGCGAACTACATGACACTTACAGGTTTCCAGCCTCTGGCGAGCGAGTCGGTCGCGCCAATTGTCCCTTCCCCCTTTGGGGGAAGGTTAGGATGGGGGCGAAATGCTTGCCCATCGACGGCTAAATTGTACTAATGCAATTTTCTCTTGAGATAGCCTAAAATATGCGAAAGCGCCTACATTCTGATATTCTGGATTCCCGTTTTCACGGGAATGACGAACAGAACCTAGTTAGGTCTTTACAATAAGGAGAAACCGAATGTACCTAGTCAGACGAACCTACAAGACCAAGCCCGGAGAGGCGCGCCGCGTGGCGTCCCTCGTGCACAAGCAGGTGCAGATATACCACGACGCCGGCCACCGCGAAGAGTTCAGCGTCGCCTTCAACGCCGGCACCGTCCCCGGCGAAAACAACATCGTCATCCTAGAGTGGACTACCGCCGCCTTCCAGTCCCCCGCGCGCGAGGGCAACAACATACCGCCCGCCGCCATGGAAGCGGGCGCGGCATACCGCCCCTACATCGAGAGCAGCCACATCGAGTTCTGGGAACTGCTGACCCCCAACAAGATGCAAGACTAGGTTCTGCTGACACTTCGCCCTTTAATCTCGTCATTCCTGCGAAAGCGCCTACATCCTGAGGTTCTGGATTCCCGCTTTCACGGGCCCGCTTTCACAGGAATGGCGCAAATATCAACACAACCTAGCGCGCAACCAGCCGCCCAGCCCGCCGCAGCTCCGCCATCAGCCCGTCGTACTCCGCGCGGTCAACCGGCAGCCGCACCTGCTCACCGATACAGCCCGACAGCGTTATCGCAGCCACAAGCTCCTGCGACCGCAGCGCATCCTCGCCTGTAACCGCAGGTTCGCGCCCCTCGATGATGGCGCGCGCGAAGTCGTCTATCGCGGGCTTGTGCGTCCTGCCCGCCGCCTCAAACTCAAAAGTCGCCTCCGTGTCCGACGGGCTGACGAACTCCACCGTCTTATCGGTGTCTATGAACTGCTGCACCGGCGTATCCAGCGTGCGAAGCGTGATGCGCCAGTCCTCCATGATAAGCGCGCCGCGCTCGCCCCACAGCGTCAGCCGCTGCTGGTTCGGCGCTTGCGCCGTGCTGCAATGCAGCGTCCCATGCCCGCCGCCCGCGTATCTGAGCAGCGCAGTCGCGTAATCCTCCACCTCGATGTCATGCTTCAGCGTGGACACCATGCCGAACACGCTATCCGGCATCCCCGCGAGCCACTGATACAAGTCTATGCCGTGTATCCCCTGGTTCAGCAGCGCGCCGCCGCCCTCCGCATCCCACCTGCCGCGCCAGTCCAGCCGGTCGTAGTAGTCCTGCGTGCGAAGCATCGCGGACGACATCTCCGAGCGGTATATCTCGCCGATAGCCCCTTCCGACACCAGCTCCCGCATCTTCACCGCCTCCGGCCTGAAGCGATTATTGAACAGCACGCCCAGCGTCACCCCAGCCTCACGGCAAGCCTCAATCTGCGCCTCCGCCTCCGACGGCGTAACCCCAAGCGGCTTCTCCGCAAGCGCATGCTTGCCCGCCTCAGCCGTCCGCGCCGTGACCTCCAAGTGCGACGGATGCGGCGTGGCGATGACCACAGCGTCAACCTCCGCATCCCCCAGCGCATCATCCAGCGTCGGATACAGCCGCGTCCCCAACTCATCCGCCTGCCGCCTCAAAGGCGCCTGCCGCCGCGCGGTGATGCCCACCAGCCGGCAGCTATCCAGCCCCCGCATCGCCTCGATATGCACCCTGCCGATAATCCCCGTCGAACCAACAACCGCAAGCCCTACCTTGTCCATTAAAACATCCCTCCGCGCGCTCACTCAGCGACGCCCGACCTGACCCTTGACGGGAAAGCCCCGCCAACGATTTTAGACCCGCCCCAACTGCGCTTGGTGGAACGACGGCCCCGTTCTCCATGCGTAGAAGTCAATCGCCTGCTGCTGCGCCCATGCCAAATCGACCAGTTCGGCCATCGTGTCCACCAGCATCTCCCCCGCATCCGCTATCTCCGCGCGATACTCTTCAAGATGAATGCGGCGATTGTTCTTGCGGATGTTGTGCGTCGGACACAGCGGCGCGCGATTATGCACCTGATTCGATCCCTGCTTCGACTTCGGATCGATGTGGTCGAGATGGAAGTTGTTCGTCGTTCTCACCACTTCCCCACTCGACCTGCGGTTGGCGAAGCCGCAGCACCAAGCCGTGTAGCCCGATAGATCCAGCAAGAACTCCATCATGTCCCTTTCAGGAATGCGACTAGCCGACACCTTGAACTTGCGCTCAGGCAGCTCCTTGATGTCCTGACGCTCCACCGGGTCTTCATCCGTGCGTATGGGCAGTTCGCCCGGCCCGCGCGTGATGATGTTGGCTTCAGGGTTCAGCAAGGGGCGTTCAGTCTTCAGATAGTGGCTTGCAGTCGTGTCGCAGTGCAGATAGATTCCGCCCGTTTCTTTGAGGACACGCTGCATCTCTATGATGCGGATAGCCATATATGCGAGATACGCGGCAGTTCCCTCGTCGTATGCCGTGCGCGATGTTTCTATAACCTTGGCAAGCGCGGGATAATCGTCGTCTATGCGCGTAATCCAATCCTCATGAACATCTTCCTCCCAGCGCCATATATCGCTGAAGCGTCCGGTGTTGTCGGCGTCGGGCCACTCTATGCCGGCTCGCCCGGCGTCGTACCGGCTGTGAATACCCCACCCTGCCAGCGTGTCCGCTTCCCGCTGCCGCTCAGCGTCCGACAGCGGCGGCTTCAGACTGCCCGTGAAAGTCTGGTTCTTGGCAAACGGCGGGTCTATGCAAATCAGGTCGATAGACTCGTTATCCAACGCCCGCAGCAGGTTCAGGTTGTCGGGGCCGTTGGGTTGATCAGTCCTCTAGTTACCGTTCTTCTATCTCTTCTCGTTCAGAAGAGATAGTAATGCGTCTGTATCCAACGAACGCCTCAAGAGTGCCTTGAACCCTGCCTACCTGGATCTCCAAATCACGACCGCGTTCGTCCTGACGATTGAAGTGGTCGTCCTGACGGTCGAGCCGTTGGCCTTGGGCTTTGAGATCAGCTTGCACTTCAACGAGCGTGCTTTGAACCCTGCCTACCTGGATCTCCAAATCACGACCGCGTTCGTCCTGACGGTCGAGCCGTTGGCCTTGGGCTTTGAGATCAGTTTGCACTTCAACGAGCGTGCTTTGAACCCTGCCTACCTGGATCTTCAAATCACGACCGCGTTCGTCCTGACGGTCGAGCCGTTGGCCTTGGGCTTTGAGATCAGTTTGCACTTCAACGAGCGTGCTTTCGACTTTGCTCATCCGTTCGCTGACAGTCTTCACTTCCTTGCTTTGGACTTTGAGCTCAGTCTCAACACCATTCAGCCGTTCGCCGTTAGCGCTCACTTCCTTCTTCAACTCGGACATGTCTTTCTTCAACTCAGACATGTCTTCCCGATTCCTTTTGTCAAACCAGAACCCACTACCCATTACAGATAGTATCACGATGGCTATAGCTATCACGGTTCCGAAATCAATCATCATACTCTCCTTGTTTCACTATACTAACGGCGATTACCACTATTGACAATCGTGAATTTCCTGTGCTTTTCACTCCTTTCTTGCTTTGATGTCTTTTTGCAGTTTGAGCACATGTTCATTCTCGCCCGCAGATGATTTCGATTGGCTGCGGGCGAGAATGAACATGCAATGAAAAGTCCCCACTAGGTTGTTGCCTAGTGGGGACTTTGTTTGTTCCACATATTCCACGCCATCTTTTTATGGATGGTTTTAGTCGTCCTCTATGAATGAAGGCTAACGCCCTCATCCTTTCTGTTGTCGGCGATGAACAGATGGCGGTTGAGCGGATGGTCTGCCATTGGGATAAGTCCTTGGTATGCGCTTTGAGTCAACAATTTGCGAGCGATTGTAGCACATCCACAACAACCCCTATCCCCTTCATCCTGCCAGCCCCCATCTCCTAACCACTCCCGCATATCCGCAAACGCCCCCCACCTCGCCCAACTAGACATAGCCGCTCGCGCAAATATAGCCTATATTGATACTCAGGCATATCCGCATCCCTGTTCCCTTATACGACGCAACCCCAAGTTCGGAAACTATCCTATGCCAATACCCGCGAAGGTGAACCCTGTCAAGACGCTGCTGTCGAACTGGCGGTATCTGGGGATACTCATAGGGCTGACATTGGGCTTGCTATGGGCCGGGTTTCTTTTCTATCCTGAAAGGAACAGCCTAGTCGCCAAGGGACCCATGAACACCGGACACGAAGAACTTGGCTGCCAAGAATGTCACATCCCCGTGAGAGGCACGGCGGCGCAGCAGGTGAGTTCCGCCGTCTATCATCGGCTCGGCTTGCGAAAATCTGCCATCGGCTTCGGCTCAAAGGATGTCGGCAGCGACACCTGCTTGGAGTGCCATGAACGCCACGACGACCGGCACCCCATATCCCGATTTCTCGAGCCGCGCTTTGCCGAAGAGCGGGGACACATAGCGGCTCACGAATGTATCACCTGCCACGCCGAGCATCAGGGGAAGCGGATCACTATATCAACAATCGGCTTCTGCGTACACTGCCACCAGGACACGGAACTGAGCGACGATCCCATCCGTCCCACGCATGTGGAACTCGTGCGCCGCGAGTCATGGAGCGCCTGCCTCCGATGCCACGACTTCCACGGCAATCACATCAGGGACACGCCGTACACGCTTGAGGACGGCATAACCGAGGCGCAGGTCTGGGACTACTTCCATGGCGCTCCGTCCCCCTACTCCGACGAAAAGATGGTCGAGCCGTCCAGGACGAAGGCGGGCAAGGAACAATGAGAACCATCGCAGTCGCCGCCGCCATCGTGGTCATCGCCGTGGCGCTCATCATCGTGAACGCGCCGCCGCCCGACAGCGCGCTGTCCGGAGGCGGGCGGCAAATCCCAATCGCCGCCGTATTCGAGATTCTGGAAGCCGAGAACGACGCGGTGCGCGAGATGTGGGCAAAGCGGATTGTGGGAAACGGCCAGGAAGCGGGGCTGAAGTTCGACAAGCGCTGGCGAGAGCCTGAGGTGGAAGCGGGGCCCCTTCCCGCCCTATTCCTGCGCGAGACCGCGGAGAGCGTCCGCCGAAACCCTGTGCCGCTCTACCTCTTTCTCGGCTCGGACTTCCCCATCAACGACGCCAACAAGTTCTCCGGCCCGCAAGAAGCATATTTCAAGGAACTGAAGCGCACCGGCAAGCCGCAGTTCTTTCTCGATGAGAGCATCGGCATGAACAACGCCATGTTCTCGGACATCGCGGTCACCGAAGCATGCGTCAACTGCCACAACAACGAACCCGAGACGACAAAGACCGACTGGAAGCTCGGCGACACGATGGGCGCGACTACTTGGGCATACCCGGCGAGCGAGGTCAGCCTGGATGAAGCGCTATCCATTGTGGACGCGCTGCGGCACGGCGTCCGCCATGCATACGAGGAATACATCGCAAAGGCGGCGACATTCGCAAATCCCCCTGCCGTCGGCGACAATTGGCCCTCCGACGGATACTTCATACCGTCCGCCAATGTCTTCATGGAAGAGGCAGAGCGGCAGACATCCACCGGAACGCTGCGCGCGCTCATAGAAGCCCGTCGGAGCGAGGAGTGATTGCGTGAGCCAGAAGCCGCTGCGACCTGCGCGCCCGTCCGCTCCGACCGCATCCCCCCAACTAGCGGGGGACGGCGGCAGCTTCCGCCCTCGAATCCGAGTGAGCAAGCTTACCGCCTTTGGGCTGTCGGAATGGCGATGGCGGCTGGCTGGCGTCGCCTTGGTCATAGCATACATCGCGCAGGACGCGATGGGGCTTAGGTGGGAATGGCTGCGCGGGCTTCAGGCGATAGACGGCTTCAAGTACGCCACAGGCGCTTGCCTGCTCTCTTATGTCGGCTGGCAGTGGTATCTCTTCGTTGCGCGGCTCAACAAGAAAAAGTTGCGCCTGCTAATGCCCTTGCACCAGAGAAGCGGCGCGCTCGTCCCCGTACTCTTCTATATCCACAGCGTAGAAATCGGCTACGGCTACATGGCGGCGCTCAGTTGGATTTTCCTAGGCAACATGGTCGTTGGCGCGGCAAGCCCCGTCGGATTCAGAGTTCGCAGCAGACGCTACATAACCTCTTGGGGCGCTATCCATGTAACACTGGCAGCGCTAACCGTAGTCTTGGCGCTGCTTCACGCCTACATCGCGCTCTACTACAAATAGGACAAGGCATCCCCTCCGTCCTGTCCCTGTCTGTCAGCCCGCATCCCTGAACCTCGGCATCACCTCGTCGGCGAACAACCGCATAGAGCGCATCACCTTCTCGTGCGGGATGCCGCCCATAGCGAAGTTGCAGCCGAAGTATTCGACGCCCTGCGCTCGCAGCTCCGCAATCTGCGCCGCGCACTGCTCCGGCGTCCCGATGAACGCGCGGTTGTCGCGGATGTAGTCGAAGCTCAGCGGCAGCTCGGCGCGCTCCCTGCGCCACTCGGCGATGCTGTACGGCACCTCGCTGCTCTCGCTAAAGTTGCGCCTCCACTGCATGATGTCCAGTATCCAGTTGACATGCGCCGCCGTGTCCGCGCGCGCCTGCGCCTCCGTCTCCGCCACATAGAAATAGCGGAAGAAGGGCACATCCGCCAGCGTCGCGTCCGCTCCGGCGTCCGCCGACAGCGCGAGGTAGCGACGGCACAGCTCCAGCGACCGCTCCGTATCCTGCACAACCGCGATGCACAGCCGATACCCGCCCCGCACCAGAAACTCCAGCGTCTGCCGCGTATATGAAGCGGCGATGTATATCGGCGGGTGCGGCGATTGCAGCGGCGGCGGCACGAGGTTGAGCTTGTTCAGCGTGTAGAACTCGCCATCATGCGAGAACTCCGGCGTCGTCCACAGCCCCTGAACGATACGCACGCTCTCCCGAAAGCGCGCATGGCTCTCCGTTTCGTCAACCCCGAAGCCGCCGTACTCATAGCCGAAAGTGCCGCGCCCGAAGCCCACATCCAGCCGCCCGCCGCTCACGCAGTCCAGCGTCGCCGTGTCCTCCGCAAGCCTTATCGGATTGTGCAGCGTGGGGATGAGCACGCCCGTCCCCAATCGTATGCGCTCCGTGCGCGAGGCTATCGCCGCCGCCAGCACCAGCGACGACGACCCGAGGCTATACCGCGAGAAGTGATGCTCAGCAATCCAGACGCTGTGAAAGCCAAGCCGCTCCGCAAGCGCCGCCTGCTCCACGCACTCAGCGAACAGACGCGCCGGCTGCTCCCCCTCCGGCCAAGGCACATGCGTAAAAAGTCCAAACTTCATGGTAGTAATTTATCACGGATGCAGGATATAGGGAATTATAGACGCCCTTCAGCCCACCGAACAGCGCCTTTATCCTACGCGGCGCATCGCCTATAATGACGCAGAAGCGAACCCACATTACGCGCGCAGCGCTCCACGACTGGTGAAAGTAGCGAATTGAACGCATACATCGAGGTCGCCTATGACTACCAAGCCCGCAGCCACATCATCCCACGCGGACGAGTACGCGTTCCCAAGAGCGCTGCCCAAGCCACCGCCTAAGCCCTTCGGCATGCAGCAAGAACCCTTCGCCTCCGAAATCCGCTCCGTACTGCGGCGACGCTTCGCCCGGCGTCCCGACGCCCTGGTAGCCGGTGAGGGCTATCTGTGCCACGACACGCGCAATCGCGTCGGATGGCTTGTACCCGACTGCATAATCGCCTTCGGCGTCGACCCTGAGGCGATTAGGCGGCGCAACGGCTATGTGATAAGCGAAGTGGGCAGGCTGCCCGACTTCGTGCTTGAGATAGCGTCCGAGAGCACCGGAAGGGCGGACTTCACCAGAAAGCGCGCAGGCTACGCGCGCTACGGCGTAGCCGAGTATTGGCGCTTCGACGCAAGCGGCGGCGACTACCACGACCTCCCGTTGGCAGGCGATGCGCTGGTAGATGGCGCGTACCAGCCGATTGCTCTGCGCCACGAAGCGGACGGCGTAATCCGGGGACACAGCGCCGTTCTTGAACTGGACTTGTGCTGGGACGCGGGACGGCTGCGCTTCTACGACCCCGTCGCGGGCAGATACCTCAACAACTTGGACGAAGCGGAAGCCGAGGCGCAGCGGCTTCGGGAGCTATTGCGCCAGCTGCAATCGAGATAATCCGCCATTCTAGTATGCAGCGAACAAGATAATGCTGACCCGCGCTATGATAAGCCATCAGTAGATTATCTCATCCATATAGCGCCTTTATCCTACGCGGCGCATCGCCTACAATGACACAGAAGCGAACCCACATTACGCGCGCAGCGCTCCAAGACTGGTGAAAGTAGCGAATTGAACGCATACATCGAGGTCGCCTATGACTACCAAGCCCGCAGCCACATCATCCCACGCGGACGAGTACGCGTTCCCAAGAGCGCTGCCCAAGCCACCGCCTAAGCCCTTCGGCATGCAGCAAGAACCCTTCGCCTCCGAAATCCGCTCCGTACTGCGGCGACGCTTCGCCCGGCGTCCCGACGCCCTGGTAGCCGGTGAGGGCTATCTGTGCCACGACACGCGCAATCGCGTCGGATGGCTTGTACCCGACTGCATAATCGCCTTCGGCGTCGACCCTGAGGCGATTAGGCGGCGCAACGGCTATGTGATAAGCGAAGTGGGCAGGCTGCCCGACTTCGTGCTTGAGATAGCGTCCGAGAGCACCGGAAGGGCGGACTTCACCAGAAAGCGCGCAGGCTACGCGCGCTACGGCGTAGCCGAGTATTGGCGCTTCGACGCAAGCGGCGGCGACTACCACGACCTCCCGTTGGCAGGCGATGCGCTGGTAGATGGCGCGTACCAGCCGATTGCTCTGCGCCACGAAGCGGACGGCGTAATCCGGGGACACAGCGCCGTTCTTGAACTGGACTTGTGCTGGGACGCGGGACGGCTGCGCTTCTACGACCCCGTCGCGGGCAGATACCTCAACAACTTGGACGAAGCGGAAGCCGAGGCGCAGCGGCTTCGGGAGCTATTGCGCCAGCTGCAATCGAGATAATCCGCCATTCTAGTATGCAGCGAACAAGATAATGCTGACCCGCGCTATGATAAGCCATCAGTAGATTATCTCATCCATATAGCGCCTTTATCCTACGCGGCGCATCGCCTACAATGACACAGAAGCGAACCCACATCACGCGCGCAGCGCTCCAAGACTGGTGAAAGTAGCGAATTGAACGCATACATCGAGGTCGCCTATGACTACCAAGCCCGCAGCCACATCATCCCACGCGGACGAGTACGCGTTCCCAAGAGCGCTGCCCAAGCCACCGCCTAAGCCCTTCGGCATGCAGCAAGAACCCTTCGCCTCCGAAATCCGCTCCGTACTGCGGCGACACTTCGCCCGGCGTCCCGACGCCCTGGTAGCCGGTGAGGGCTATCTGTGCCACGACACACGCAATCGCGTCGGATGGCTCGTACCCGACTGCATAATCGCCTTCGGCGTCGACCCTGAGGCGATTAGGCGGCGCAACGGCTATGTGATAAGCGAAGTGGGCAGGCTGCCCGACTTCGTGCTTGAGATAGCGTCCGAGAGCACCGGAAGGGCGGACTTCACCAGAAAGCGCGCAGGATACGCGCGCTACGGCGTAGCCGAGTATTGGCGCTTCGACGCAAGCGGCGGCGACTACCACGACCTGCCGTTGGCAGGCGATGCCCTGGTAGATGGCGCGTATCAGCCGATTGCTCTGCGCCACGAAGCGGACGGCGTAATCCGGGGACACAGCGCCGTTCTCGAACTGGACTTGTGCTGGGTCGCGGGACGGCTGCGCTTCTACGATCCCGTCGCGGGAAGATACCTCAACAACTTGGACGAAGCGGAAGCCGAGGCGCGGCGGCTTCGGGAGCTACTGCGCCGGCTGCAATCGAGATAATCCGCCATCCTAGGATGCAGCGAACAAGATAATGCTGACCCGCGCGATGATAAGCCATCAGTAGATTATCTCATCCATATAGCGCCTTTATCCTACACGGCGCATCGCCTATAATGGCGCAGAAGCGAACCCACATTACGCGCGCAGCGCTCCACGACTGGTGAAAGTAGCGAATTGAACGCATACATCGAGGTCGCCTATGACTACCAAGCCCGCAGCCACATCATCCCACGCGGACGAGTACGCGTTCCCAAGAGCGCTGCCCAAGCCACCGCCTAAGCCCTTCGGCATGCAGCAAGAACCCTTCGCCTCCGAAATCCGCTCCGTACTGCGGCGACACTTCGCCCGGCGTCCCGACGCCCTGGTAGCCGGTGAGGGCTATCTGTGCCACGACACACGCAATCGCGTCGGATGGCTCGTACCCGACTGCATAATCGCCTTCGGCGTCGACCCTGAGGCGATTAGGCGGCGCAACGGCTATGTGATAAGCGAAGTGGGCAGGCTGCCCGACTTCGTGCTTGAGATAGCGTCCGAGAGCACCGGAAGGGCGGACTTCACCAGAAAGCGCGCAGGATACGCGCGCTACGGCGTAGCCGAGTATTGGCGCTTCGACGCAAGCGGCGGCGACTACCACGACCTGCCGTTGGCAGGCGATGCCCTGGTAGATGGCGCGTATCAGCCGATTGCTCTGCGCCACGAAGCGGACGGCGTAATCCGGGGACACAGCGCCGTTCTCGAACTGGACTTGTGCTGGGTCGCGGGACGGCTGCGCTTCTACGATCCCGTCGCGGGAAGATACCTCAACAACTTGGACGAAGCGGAAGCCGAGGCGCGGCGGCTTCGGGAGCTACTGCGCCGGCTGCAATCGAGATAATCCGCCATCCTAGGATGCAGCGAACAAGATAATGCTGACCCGCGCGATGATAAGCCCTCAGTAGATTATCTCATCCATATAGCGCCTTTATCCTACACGGCGCATCGCCTATAATGGCGCAGAAGCGAACCCACATTACGCGCGCAGCGCTCCACGACTGGTGAAAGTAGCGAATTGAACGCATACATCGAGGTCGCCTATGACTACCAAGCCCGCAGCCACATCATCACACGCGGACGAGTACGCGTTCCCAAGAGCGCTGCCCAAGCCACCGCCTAAGCCCTTCGGCATGCAGCAAGAACCCTTCGCCTCCGAAATCCGCTCCGTACTGCGGCAACGCTTCGCCCGGCGTACCGACGCGCTGGTAGCCGGTGAGGGCTATCTGTGCCACGACACGCGCAATCGCGTCGGATGGCTCGTACCCGACTGCATAATCGCCTTCGGCGTCGACCCTGAGGCGATTAGGCGGCGCAACGGCTATGTGATAAGCGAAGTGGGCAGGCTGCCCGACTTCGTGCTTGAGATAGCGTCCGAGAGCACGGGAAGGGCGGACTTCACCAGAAAGCGCGCAGGCTACGCGCGCTACGGCGTAGCCGAGTATTGGCGCTTCGACGCAAGCGGCGGCGGCTACCACGACCTCCCGTTGGCAGGCGATGCGCTGGTAGATGGCGCGTACCAGCCGATTGCTCTGCGCCACGAGGCGGACGGCGTAATCCGAGGACACAGCGCCGTTCTCGAACTGGACTTGTGCTGGGACGCGGGACGGCTGCGCTTCTACGATCCCGTCGCGGGAAGATACCTCAACAACTTGGACGAAGCCGAGAACCGCGCGGACGAAGCGGAAGCCGAGGCGCGGCGGCTTCGAGATCTATTGCGCCGGCTGCAATCGAGATAATCCGCCATCCTAAGATGCGCGGTCATTTTCACCCCGTCACACCTGCGAAAGAGCGTCAAAAATCATGCCACCGAACAGCGCCTTTATCCTACGCGGCGCATTGCCTATAATGGCGCAGAAGCGAACCCACATTACGCGCGCAGCGCTCCACGACTGGTGAAAGTAGCGAATTGAACGCATACATCGAGGTCGCCTATGACTACCAAGCCCGCAGCCACATCATCACACGCGGACGAGTACGCGTTCCCAAGAGCGCTGCCCAAGCCACCGCCTAAGCCCTTCGGCATGCAGCAAGAACCCTTCGCCTCCGAAATCCGCTCCGTACTGCGGCAACACTTCGCCCGGCGTCCCGACGCCCTGGTAGCCGGTGAGGGCTATCTGTGCCACGACACGCGCAATCGCGTCGGCTGGCTCGTACCCGACTGCATAATCGCCTTCGGCGTCGACCCTGAGGCGATTAGGCGGCGCAACGGCTATGTGATAAGCGAAGTGGGCAGGCTGCCCGACTTCGTGCTTGAGATAGCGTCCGAGAGCACCGGAAGGGCGGACTTCACCAGAAAGCGCGCAGGCTACGCGCGCTACGGCGTAGCCGAGTATTGGCGCTTCGACGCAAGCGGCGGCGGCTACCACGACCTCCCGTTGGCAGGCGATGCGCTGGTAGATGGCGCGTACCAGCCGATTGCTCTGCGCCACGAGGCGGACGGCGTAATCCGAGGACACAGCGCCGTTCTCGAACTGGACTTGTGCTGGGACGCGGGACGGCTGCGCTTCTACGACCCCGTCGCGGGAAGATACCTCAACAACTTGGACGAAGCCGAGAATCGCGCGGACGAAGCCGAGAGCAACTTGGACGAAGCCGAGAATCGCGCGGATGAAGCCGAGAACAACTTGGGCGAAGCCGAGAATCGCGCGGACGAAGCCGAAGCCGAGGCGCGGCGGCTTCGAGAGCTATTGCGCCGGCTGCAATCGAGATAATCCGCCATCCTAGGATGCGCGGTCATTTTGCAATTTCTCCCCATCACACCTGCGAAAGAGCGTTAAAAACCATGCCACCGAAAGCGCCTTTATCCTACGCGGCGCATCGCCTATAATGGCGCAGAAGCGAACCCACATCACGCGCACAGCGCTCCACGACTGGTGAAAGTAGCGAATTGAACGCATACATCGAGGTCGCCTATGACTACCAAGCCCGCAGCCACATCATCACACGCGGACGAGTACGCGTTCCCAAGAGCGCTGCCCAAGCCACCGCCTAAGCCCTTCGGCATGCAGCAAGAACCCTTCGCCTCCGAAATCCGCTCCGTACTGCGGCAACACTTCGCCCGGCGTACCGACGCCCTGGTAGCCGGTGAGGGCTATCTGTGCCACGACACACGCAATCGCGTCGGATGGCTCGTACCCGACTGCATAATCGCCTTCGGCGTCGACCCTGAGGCGATTAGGCGGCGCAACGGCTATGTGATAAGCGAAGTGGGCAGGCTGCCCGACTTCGTGCTTGAGATAGCGTCCGAGAGCACCGGGAGGGCGGACTTCACCAGAAAGCGCGCAGGCTACGCGCGCTACGGCGTAGCCGAGTATTGGCGCTTCGACGCAAGCGGCGGCGACTACCACGACCTCCCGTTGGCAGGCGATGCGCTGGTAGACGGCGCGTACCAGCCGATTGCTCTGCGCCACGAAGCGGACGGCGTAATCCGGGGACACAGCGCCGTTCTCGAACTGGACTTGTGCTGGGACGCGGGACGGTTGCGCTTCTACGACCCCGTCGCCGGCAGATACCTCAACAACTTGGACGAAGCCGAGAATCGCGCGGACGAAGCCGAGAGCAACTTGGACGAAGCCGAGAATCGCGCGGACGAAGCCGAGAACCGCGCGGATGAAGCCGAGAGCAACTTGAACGAAGCCGAGAATCGCGCAGACGAAGCCGAGAACCGCGCAGACGAAGCCGAAGCCGAGGCGCGGCGGCTTCGGGAGCTATTGCGCCGACTGCAATCGAGATAATCCGCCATTCTAGGACGCGCGGTCATTTTGCACTTCACCCCGTCACTCCCGCTCACTCGCCCGTCATCCCTGCTTTCGCAGGAATCCAGCGTCTTGGGATAGCCCAAAATATGCGAAAGCGCCTACATTCTAAGGTTCTGAATCCCCGCTTTCACGGGAATGACGCAAACGTCCACACAACCTAGTTCACTCAAAATCTTCCAGTATCCAGCGCCAAAAACGCCACAAAGCGAACAAGATAATGCTGACCCGCGCGATGATAAGCCCCCAATAGATTATCTCATCCATTCCCATTCCAATGAAAGCCAAGCCGCTCCGTGAACGCCGTTTTGCCCGCCCCATTTGGACCGGCGATTATCAAGATGTGCTTGGATGTGGACATATGCGCCATTGTACTATATTGGAGTAGGACTTACGCAGTTGAGCCCGATTTCGTACTTGAAACGGCTCAATCTCGGGTAGGAGTTCATATTCAAGTGCGTAAATCCTGACTATATTGGAGTACAATAAAATCATCGTTAGGGTGTCGTATGCCATTGGGCTATACCGACGCGGGGGTTGCTCTCCGATGCAGGAGGGCAGCCCTCTTTGCTATGCCGGTTCATGTTGCCGTGTTTGACATTCCATAGAACTATTGTTGCGTTCCGTGTGTTATAATCCACGACAAGAACCTGACAATATAGGAAACGCGCATGGCAGCCCCAAACTTCAACAACCGCACGCTATACCACCTCGACAACCTCGATGTGCTGCGCGGCATGAACAGCGAGAGCGTTCACCTCATCGCCACCGACCCGCCCTTCAACAAGGGCAGGGACTTTCATGCCACGCCCGACAGCCTCGCCGCGGGCGCGCGCTTTCAGGATCGCTGGAAGTGGGACAACGACGTTCATCCCGACTGGGTGGACAAGATACAAGACGACTGGCCCGCCGTATGGTCGGTGATTGAATCTTCCAGAGAATCCTGGGGCGACGACATGGCGGCGTTCCTCTGCTTCATGGGCGTGCGCCTGATGGAGATGCGCCGCGTACTGCGCGAGGACGGCAGCATCTACCTGCACTGCGACCCAACCGCAAGCCACTACCTCAAAGCGCTGATGGACGCCATTTTCGGCGGCAAGAACTTCCTTAGCGAAATTATATGGCAACGCACCAACGCTCACAGCGATACTAAACAGGGTAGGCGACAGCATGGACGGATTCATGATGTGCTGTTGTACTACAAGAAGGGCAGCAACTGGATATGGAATCCAATTTATACCGACTATGACAAGGAATATGTCGAGAACTTCTACCGCGAGATTGAAGAAGGCACTAAGCGACGGTATCAAAGAGGCGATTTGACGGCAGCCAAGCCCGGAGGGGATACATCATACAAGTGGCGTGTCAAGCGTTCTATCGGCGGTGAGTGGGCGGCAGACTTGTCAGATGAGTGGAAAAGTCCCAAGCAGGGATGGGAATATAAGGGTGTTCCGCCATACAAGGGGCGGTATTGGGGTTTCTCACAAGACAATATGCGTGAGTTCGCCAATGAAGGACGGCTCGTCTATTCGCGCAATGGGATGCCGAGATACAAGCGTTATATCGATGAGATGCCGGGCGTAACTTTGCAAGATATGTGGGCGGACATAAAGCCAACTCAAGGCAAAGAACGAACCGGCTATCCAACGCAGAAGCCGCTCCGCAAACGCCGCCTGCTCCACGCACTCAGCGAACAGACGCGCCGGCTGCTCCCCCTCCGGCCAAGGGCACATGCGTAAAAAGTCCAAACTTCATAGTCGTAATTTATCACATCTGGGCAAGATATAGAGGAATTGCCGCATTTTAGGGGTTGACATGCAGAAATACATGTTCTATGATTTGCGTGTCGGTATTAGATTGTTAGTTCAGATATATCGAGAGGAGGTGACAGCATATCTGAAATGGATGGGATGATCATCGTTAAGTCTTGAAAAGCACGCGGTTCTATGAGCGATCTAGTACGGCAGCTGTTTGAGGCGGCAACACTGACAAAAGAAAGGAGAAACAAATGCCAATTACAGATCCTACTATCCGGTCTTGGATAGATGAGTTTGAGGAAGACACAGGTATCCAGATTACCGTAGAGTACGTCAATGGGAAATTGGTCCTGCGTACTAACGAGCAACTCGATATATTTGTCTTGGGTGTTCCGGTTTGGAGAAGCATCGGCACTCTCATCAAAGAGATGGTTGTGCCGGGTTATCCGGTAGGGAATGTTCCAAAGAAATCGCCTAGCGCGTCTTGGCTGCTCGTACTCGTCGATGTAGGGTTTACTGCAGTGAACTGGTATAACTGGCTGCGGGACACCTGGGACTACTACCCTGACTACGATAGGGCTTATGGCCATAAGAAGTATGGTGGAAATTACTGGCGCTTAGACGATTAGTTCACTCAAAATCCTCCATTATCCAGCGCCAAAAACGCCACAAAGCGAACAAGATAATGCTGACCCGCGCGATAATAAGCCCCCAGTAGATTATCTCATCCATCTCAATCCCTCCAAATCATAATATGGGAGTAGAGGAGGACACACATCTCTACTCCCATATTAACAGATATTCGTAATCGCACACTCTACCCCGCCACCCATACCCATTCGGTGCAGAGTCGTCATCGCGTCAGATGGCATTGATGTTGCTATCTTTTTGATTCTGAAGTGGTGGTTGCGGAATTTGAGATCTGGATTTACAACCTACTGGAGAAGAATAAATCCTCGGACACAAACGCCAAGAAAGGACTAAATAATACTAAGGTGTGTAGAATGTGGATTGTGCTGTTGGAAGTGGGGAGTATCTTCTTTGGATTGACCTCAACCCTCTGCCTGATGGTTGCGCTCTATCTACGCGCTAACTACCCCTAACCGCTTCCCACCAAGAAACAAAGCCTCCGAATGCTAGTGCAATGAAACGGTACACGGGGGCTTTTTCGTGCCCTAGAGGATTGCGGTAGCGACGAAACTTTCGCCTTGACACAGGCGAAAAGACCTGTAGGCTCCAGCGACTAATTCAATATATCCATTGTCAAACGCCTTTTGTTCGGATACTCTGAAAATGCGCGAGTATCCGATTTGGACTGGCAACAGGTTCTTTGGATATTGACATCACGCTTATATCAATAATGATTTACGGGATTGGCACATTCACGCTAATGCAATCCATGAAAGCGAATCCCACCAATTTCAAAGCGTGGCTGGGGACTGTGTTGCTGGTCTTGTACTTGCTGTTCATCGGCTACCAACTCGTTGCCGGCGTAATGGAAGGCATAGCGGAGGCGCTATGACAAGCAGCCGTCCTATGCCTGTCCCCGTCCCTGCATCATCAGCCGAACATCGCATGAATCGGAGGCAACCGCCATGCCAATCCAAGCCGTCATAGCCCAAGCCCAAGAATACCTGCGCGCGCAGGACATCGACGGCTGGCTGCTCTACGACTACCGCGACATGAACCCCATCTTCTGGGACACCGTCGGCAGTATCCCCAATGTAACCCGCCCCTGCTGGCTATGGATTGCCGCCGACGCCCCGCCGCAGCTGCTGGTCAGCTATGTCGATCAAGGGCGCTTCACCCATCTGGGCATCGCGACGACGCTGTTCGTCAGCCGACAGGATATGACCGCCAAGCTCGGCGACATCCTGAACCCCCTCCCGTCGAGAGATAGAATTGAGAATGAAGCGAAGCCGCCCCGCATCGCCATGGAATACTCGCCGCAAGGCGCGCTTCCTCGCGTATCCCGCATCGACGCCGGAACGCTGGAGCTTGTGCGCTCATTCGGCGTCGATGTCGTATCATCCGCCGACCTGCTCCAGTACGCCACCCAGCGCTGGAACGACGAGCAGCTGCAATCGCACCTAGCCGCCGCCGACGCGCTGGGACTCATCGTGCGGCAGGCGTTCAATCGCATCGGCGACGCCATCGACGACGCCCCGACCGAGTTCGACATCGCCGAGTTCATCCGCCAGCGCTTCCTCGAAGAGCGCATGGTCGTCACCGATGGCCCCGTCGTCGCCGCCAACGCCCACGCCGCCGACCCGCACTTCGAGCCGACGCCCGACAACGCGGCGGTCATAAAGCGCGGCGATTGGGTGCTCATCGACCTGTGGACGCGCCAGCCGCACGAGGACGCCATGTTCGCCGACATCACCTGGACCGCATACATCGGCGACAGCGCGCCGCCGCGCCATAGGCAGGTGTTCGACGCCGTAATCGGCGGGCGCGATGCCGCGGTGGAGATACTGGAGCAAGCGCACAGCAACGGCGAAATCCTGCAAGGCTGGCAGCTCGACGCCGCCGCGCGCGAGCATATCACGCGAGCGGGTTTCGGCGACTACTTCAACCACCGCCTAGGACACAGCCTCGGGCGCGAAGTCCACAGCAACGCCGTCAACCTCGACGGCTGGGAGACGCGCGACACCCGCCAGCTCATCCCCGGCGTCGCCGTAACCGTAGAGCCGGGCATCTACCTACCCGGCGAGTTCGGCGTCCGCTCGGAGATAGACCTCTTCATGAGCGAAAGCGGCCCCCAAATCACAACCCAAGTCCAGCGCGATGTAGTGCTAATCGACTGCTAGGTTCTGCGGGCAGTTGCGTCATCCCCGCCCGCTCCCCCGCATTCCCGCCCGCTCCCTCGTCATTCCCGTGAAAACGGGAATCCAGAACCTTCAGAATGTAGGCGCTTTCGCACATTTCAGGCTATCTCAAAGCGCTGGATTCCTGCTTTCGCAGGAATGACGGGCAAGTGAGCGGGAATGACGATATGAAGTGAGGGTTCAGGATGCTTGAGGCGGCGACATTGGACAGGATCATCGAGCGTATCGTTGATGTGGCTGAACCGGAGAGGATTATCCTCTTTGGATCTGCCGCGCGTGGCGATTTGGGGCGCAACAGCGATGTTGACCTGCTGGTAATCAAGGAAGGGGCTGATGCGCTCACTCTGATGTCTCGGATTTACAGGAAACTGCATGGCGTTGGCGCTGCCGTAGATGCGCTTGTGGTTTCTCCGGGGGATGTTGAACGCTTCAAGGATAGCCACCCTCTGGTAATTAAGCCCGCTCTCAAAGAAGGGACGGTAGTATATGAATCGTCGTGAACGCTTTCCGCCTGACGACCCGAGGGAATGGCTGAATCGCGCCAGAAGCAATCTCGCCTTGGCGAAAAACCGTGTCCCCGACCATACCTAGAGGATTTGTGCTTCGAGGCTCAGCAGGCAGCGGAGAAGGCTATCAAGGCTAGGCTGATAATGCACAGTATCGACTTTCCGTATGTGCATGATTTGGCGCGTCTGTTGTCGTTGCTTGAAGAGTCCGGAGAATTCGTTCCTGAGGTGGTGCGTAGGTCTGCTGACCTCACCCCATACGCGCTGATTACACGCTATCCCGCGCCTGTCAGACCCGTAACCGCAGAGGAATATACGACTGCGGTAGAGATTGCCGAAGCCGTCGTTCAGTGGGCTGAAGGGCGTCTATAATTCCCTATATCCTGCCCATTCATGTTAAATTAGTGGCAGAAGTTTGGGCTTTTTACAACGGGAATCCAGAACCTCAGAATGTATACGCTTTCGCACATTTCAGGCTATCTCAAAGCGCTGGATTCCTACTTTCGCAGAAATGACGGGCAAGCGAATAGGGGCGAGGCGAGGACGCCTCAGATGTGATTGTCCCTTCCCCTTTGACCGGGGAGGGTTCGTCGGCGAGGCGAGGACGCCGCAGATGTAATTGTCCCTTCCCCCTTTGGGGGAAGGTTAGGATGGGGGCGAAAACGCTCGCCCATCAACGGCTAAACCGTACCAATGCAATTTTCTCATCAGGGCATAGTTCCAAGGTCAGCCCCCGTTCGCAAGCTGAATCACCGTCTTGGGCAGCCGCGTCAACCCCAGTATCACCGCCGCGATGAGCACCATCGCCCCGCCATAGACGAAGGCGTCCGAGTTGCTGCCAAAATCTACGATGACGCCCGCGATGAACGGCGAGAACGCGCCCAACAGCGACGCGCCGTATATCAGCGACACAACCGTCGACTGCGCCTCGCCCTGCGCCACCTCCATGGCGGCGGCGATGTATATCGCGTGCAGCGCGTACAGGAACGCCCCCATCGCCAAGGCGATTACGCCGAACTGGATGCCCGGCACCGTGATTTCAAGCAGAACTATGTCGAACACGCGCGGGGCGTCGGTGGGCGAGAACTTCAGCGCAATCATCAGAAAGCCCAACGCCGCGGTGCAGGGCACCAACACCGCCTTATGCCCGAACTTGTCCGCGAGATAGCCCATCGCGGGCTGCGCCAGTATCCCCACGAACTGGATGCTGGACAGGAACAGCCCGATGACCACGAACGATATGCCCTGGTCTTCCAGCAGATACACCGGCAGGAACGCCATCATCGCGCCCTGACCCATGCTCCGCAGCGCGGTCGTCAGCACCAGCATCTGCATGCCCCTGCGCCGCAGCAGCGCGACCAGCTTGGAGAAGTAGTCCCGCAGCGATTCGGTCTCCACGCTCGCCGTAGGTATCCCGCGCATCATCAAGTATATCAGCAGCCCGAAGATTATCGCTGGGCCCGCGCTTATTCGCAGCGCTTCATCCCACTTGAAGGCGACAAAATACGTGCCGTTTATCAGGATGCCCGTGAGTATGGGCCCCACGAACTCGCCCACGCTGCCGCCCGTGCCATGCCAAGATATGGCGAAACTGCGCTTGTCCGGGAACTTGCGCGACAGCGACGCTATCGCAGGCGAGTGATACAGCGAAGGCCCTATCCCCACCAGCAGCATGGCGGCGAGCATCAGCCAGTAGTTCGGCGCGATGCCAAGCAGGAAGTAGGATATGCCCATCATGCCGAGCGAAATCAGCAGCATCACGCCCGAGCGGTTGGCGAACCTGTCGCCCAGATACCCCGCGACCATCGTTGTCGCGCCGCTCGTAACCTGCCCGGAGGTGGACAGCAGCCCATACTGCGTAGCGGTCAGTCCCGTGTCATCCTTGATAGCGGTCAGAAGAATGGAGCGCAAGCCGGAGTTGTAGATGTGCTTTATGGCATGCCCAAGCACGACCGTAACCGCAAGCCTGTTCCTGCCCCGCCTGACTTCCTCCGATACGATTCCACCGCTAATCCGCGCCCCTGTTTGCGTCAATGTAATGCCCCCGTCGAGTCAAAGTCGCTGCCAATCATAGCACAACCGACGCCAACATATTCTTAATTGGAGAAAGTCCCTTCCCCCTTAATGAGGGAAGGTTCGTCGGCGAAGCGAGGACGCCGCAGATGTAATTGTCCCTTCCCCCTCTGGGGGAAGGTTAGGATGGGGGCGAAAATGCCCGCCCATCAACGGCTAAACCGTACCAATGCAATCTTCTCATCAAGATTTACGCACTTGAATATGAACTCCTACCCGAGATTGACCTGTTTCAAGTATGAAATCGCGCTCAACTGCGTAAGTCCCATCGTCATTAAGTTCTGTTGAAAGTGCCTTCCCCCCGTCATTCCAGACGCCCCCCACTGTCACCCAGAGCGCCCCTCTCCCTGTCATTCCGAACGCAGCGCAGCGGAGTGAGGAATCTAAAATCCCCGCCACCAACACGCCCGATAATGGCAACCATTTCAGCCCCCTCACCCCGTTCAGCGCGACAATCGAAAGTCCCTGAGCAAATCAACGAACCCATAATGTCTGAGCATTGGTGAATAAGTCTGATTTAGTGTGTCAAAGCGCCAATTTCCAGTAGGATTTGCCACCCCGATTTAGATGCGATTGCCCCGCCTAATTCGTCCCGCTCGCGGCAAGCCTACCCTTCCCATTCGCGGCAAGCCCATACTTCCCGTTCGTGGTGAGCTTGTCGAACCACACCCATTCGTGGCAAGCCCATACTTCCCGTTCGTGGTGAGCTTGTCGAACCACACCCATTAGCAGCAGCCATCTCAGACGCCTAACAGCGCCGCAAGCTCGCCCAGGTCGGCAGCCGTGCCGTCCGGCGTCTCCGCGTCATCGCGCGGGTGCTGCGTGCGCCCCGGCCCCTGCAGCACCCGCGCCGTGCCGAACCCAAGCGCCTTCGCCGGCCGTATGTCGTTATCCAGCCTGTCCCCAATCATCACCGCGTCCTGCGGCGCGCAGCCCGCGCGCTCCAGCGCAAGCCGAAATATCGCCGCGTCCGGCTTGCTGACACCCACCTCGCCGGAAGACACGCACACCTGAAAGTAGTCCGCCAAGCCGTATCGCTCCAGTCGCTCCGGCGTCCCCGGCGGCTGGTTGGCGATGACGCCCAGCCTGTAACGCCCCGACAGCCGCGCCAGCAGCTCCCGCGCCTGCGGATACGGCGCTTCCAGCTCCTTCGGATACCTGCCGGACGAGCGCGCGAACTCTATCACATCCTCGTCATCGGTGAACGCGAGCAGCAGACTCCTGAACGGGTTCGCGTCGAAGCGAGCGGCAGCGGCATCCAGCGCATCGCGCAAAGCATGCGGCGAAGCGTCTATGCCGCGTTGCCGCAGCGCATCCGACACCTGCCGCAGCCGTCCCATCGCCGCCGCAGCCTCATTGATGAGCGTATATCCCAAGTCAAAGAACAGCCAGCGAACACCGCCTAGCTCCAATTCCATCCTGTTAGCCCTCGTCAAAATCCCACCCCCCATCAATAGACTGACAGGGACATATAAAGTATGAAACGAGCAGATACCATGCCGTCATTCAAGGCATTCCCCACCGTCACCCCGAGCGCCCCTCTCCCCGTCATTCCGAACGCAGCGCAGCGGAGTGAGGAATCTAAAATCGTCGTCCACAATCCATCCCTGCCATGCCACAGCGATTTAGCCCCTTCACTCCGCCCAAGATAGCAATGAAAAATCCTTGCTGAAATAAGCGCAATAGCCTGTGTCGCAACAAATACATACCCCTGTCAACCCATCAAGAGGGGTGATTATAATCTCCCCGTTGGACGGATATTCCCGTCCGCATCGGCCTCCAGCAGCGCGCAGAAGTCATAGCCGCGCCGTCGCAGTTCATCACTGCCGCCCTGCCGTCTGTCCAGTATCGCCAGCGCCTTGACCACCTCGCAGCCCGCGCCCTCCACAGCCTCGATTGCGTGAAACAGGCTGCCGGCCGTGCTGCAAGCGTCGTCCACGACGACCACGCGCGCGCCGGGCGTCAACGGCCCCTCGATGGTGCGCCTGCCGCCATGCTCTTTCGCGTCCTTACGCACGATGAGACCGGGGATGCGCGCGCCGTCATCCTGATAGCTCATCACCGACACCGCCGCCACGATTGGATCAGCGCCCAGCGTCGGCCCAGCGATGGCAGCCGCGCCGCACTCCCGCGCCACGCGCAGAAACGCCCGCGCCACATGATGCCCCCCCTTTGGGTCGAGCGTAACGATGCGCCCGTCGAAGTAGTACGAACTCGTGCCGCCCGCCGACAAGCGGAACTCCCCAAACATCAGCGCGCCGCTCTCTTTGGCAAGCTCAAGCACGATTTCAGCGTCAGTATCAGCCATATATGCCCCTCCGTTCCGTATTCCCTGATGCAAGCAATCGGCAACGCTAGAATATCCTGTCAATCTCCAGCCTGAACCCCGGCAGCAAGGGCGAAACCAGAGTCTGCCCCTCGCCGTATATCCCCGCAACCTTGTATTCGCCATCGTCCAGCGTAAGAACAAGCGCAATCTTCGCGTCCGTGTCCGCCTGCCAGTATTCGGGTACGCCGTGCAGCGCGTACAAAGTGCGCTTCAGCGTCCTGTCGCGCTGCGCCGTCGACGGCGACAGAACCTCGACCACGAGGTCCGGCGCGCCCCGTATGTTGTCGTCAGTTACGATGTGCGAGCGTTCCTTGCTGACGAACAGCAAATCTGGCTGCACCACATCCGTATTCGACAGCACCACATCGCAGGGCGCGATGAACACCTCGCCCAAGTCGTTCCGAGCAACGAATCTGTCGAGTGGATTGACTATCCTTCCCAATGTTCTCTGATGCGCGATGCGCGGCGTGGGCGCAAAAATCAACTCGCCATCCAGCAGCTCATACCGCTTGTCCTCCGGCGTATGCTTGTAATCCTCGTATGTGAACTTGACGATTCGCCTCTGGGTTGCCATATCTACGCAGACCCCCTTCAAGACATTCTCCGCGCGGGCAGCCGGAACACACCAAATTGTACACCAACGAACTAAGCGCGGTTCTACCCGACAAGAGTGATTGAGGATTCAGCCGATAGAGCGATACAACCCATTCTCGCGTATGTACGCCGCCACCGCCGCCGGCACGCGATACCTGACAGACTTCCCCTCAGCAACCCGCCCGCGTATGTCCGTGCCGCTGATGTCGATAAGCGCGCTGTCGAGCATTCGCATTCGGCTCGACGCGCCCGGGATTGCAGCATTCAGCACACTGGGGTCGAGCGACGCGCCCGGCCGCGCCATGCCCGCCACGCTCGCCATCTCAAACAGCAGGCGCGGCTCGTGCCATCGGTCTATCTCGCGCAGCGCGTCTATGCCAAGTATCACCACAAACTCGGCTTTCGCGTACCGTTCGCGCAGTTCCGCCAGCGTGTCCACCGTGTAGCTTGGTCCGCTGCGCCTGACCTCTATGTCGGTCACATGGAAGAACGGGTTGCCCTCGACCGCGAGCCGCGCCATAGCCAAGCGGTGGGATGCGTCCGTAACCCGCCTGTACGACTTGAACCAAGGCTGCCCCGCGGGGATGAACAGCACCTCATCAAGTCCCAAAGCAATGCGCGCGTCCTCCGCGACGATGAGATGTCCCAGGTGGATGGGGTCGAATGTGCCGCCGAACACGCCGATACGCACGCCTACTCCCACTCCCATTCGACTTCGCCGAACCGCACCGTGTCGCCCGGCAGCGCTCCCGCCTGTTCCAGCGCCCGCACCACGCCCGCGCGCTGCAAGTACCCCAAGAACTGCATCCGCGCGTTCCAGTCGCCATCATTCAGAACCGCCGCTATCCGCACCGCCCGCTGCGCCTGCACGATGAACACATCGCCCCGCCTGCGAACCAGCGCCTGCTCGCGCCTGGGCCTAGGGCGCAGCACCGGCAAATCCCCGTGTTCCTTCCCGCTCGACGAGTCCAAATCCCGCGCAGCCGCATCAGCCATCGCAAGCGAAGCATCCACTTCAACGGCATCCAGCGCCGCCAGCACGCTATCCAGCAGCCCGTCAACCCCGCTATGCGTTGCCGCCGAGACGAAATGCAACGTCCCTTCCCCTATCTGCGGCTCACTATACCTATCCCCTACATCGTCAGCCAAGGGGACGGAATAGCCTTCCTCGACGAAAAACTCCTCCAGCAGAGGCGCGATCTCCCGAACCTCGGTTATGTCCATCTTGTTGATAGCGACCACCTGCGGCTTGGCGGCAAGCGTCTCATTGAACAGCCGCAACTCGCTGTTAATCTGCTTGAGGTCGCGCAACGGGTCGTCCGCCGAGCCGTCTATCATGTGCACCAGAACCCGCGTGCGCTCGATGTGCCGCAGGAAGTCATGCCCCAGCCCGACGCCCTCATGCGCTCCCTCGATGATGCCCGGAATATCCACCATCACAAAGGTCTTGCCGCGGTGTTCCACAACGCCCAGCACCGGCTCCAGCGTGGTGAAAGGATAGTTGGCAACCTTGGGCTTAGCCGCGCTCACAACCGATAGCAAGCTCGACTTGCCCGCATTAGGCAGCCCGATGATGCCCACATCCGCGAGCAGCTTCAGCTCAAGCCGCAGATGCAGCGACTTGCCCGCTTCCCCCTGCTCCGACAGCAGCGGATACTGGTTAGTGGGCGATGCGAAGAAAGTATTGCCACGACCGCCACGACCGCCGCGCGCCAGTTCGACGCTCTGCCCGTCAGTCGTCAGGTCAGCAAGCAGGCTGGGAGTTCTGGCGTCCGCGTCCCATATCTGCGTTCCCACCGGCATGCTCATCACCACATCCGCGCCATTAGCGCCGTGCTTCAACGCGGAGCTGCCATTGCCCCCGTTCCCCGCGGCGAAGTATCGATTATAGCGGAATGCAAGCAGCGTGTTCATATTGCCGTCGCACACGGCGATGACGCTGCCCCCGTCGCCCCCGTCCCCTCCGTCCGGCCCGCCGCGCGGTCTGAACTTCTCACGCAGCCCGCTAACCGCGCCGTCCCCGCCCTTACCGCTGGTTATGTGGATAAGTACATCATCAATCATAGTCTCACAGGGTAGTAATAACACCAGTAATAAAGCCGTTGATATTGAGGATAACCGCTTGTCGCTCTGTCATTGCCGTCCGCATCCAAACCGTCCCCACGCCGTCGCCCGCATCCTACATCGTCCGTTCGTCTGTGTAATTCTAGCACAGCGACCCGTTGATGACGCGCGGCTTATCGTGGATAGGTGAAGATGTCATGTGGATAGAACTTTTCTTGAACAAGTCCAACCATGCGATGCCGCAAGTTGTACACGGAACAAGCGACTTATCCACGCATACGGGCGACTTATCCACGAAATCGGCGGCTTGAATGTTCATTCTTTGTTCAGTTACATGTCAAGAATCGCATTATATCAGAGCCAATCGCCATCCCTGAAAACTTTGTGCGGACATCGGATATACTGCCCCATGAGTGTAGAGTATAATATGCCCAGCGAAAGGAAATGACGCTATGGAAGCCAAATCGCGCATATCTCGATCCCGAACCGGACTCACCTTGCATATCCCTGAAGAATTGGCGCGCAATTGGGGCGTAGAGGAAGGCTCAGTAGTCGAGATAACATCGTCCGGCAGCGCTCTGGTGCTTCGCAAGCAGCCTTCTGAACTCGGCAAGCTGCTCAAACGCATAACGCCCGAAAATCTACACGGCGAACAAAGCGCCGGCCCTCGCCAAGGCAAAGAAGAATAGTAGCCGTCATACATGTCCCTGACAAGTATTCTCAACATGCGCTGATTATCAAATCGTCACCCCTGCGAAAGCAGGGGCAGGAATCCAGCGCCTCCAACACCACCATCCCAAATACTACAGCAATCTCCCACATCATCCTGACCGAGCGCCCGCCCCTGTCATTCTGCGCCCGCCCTCCCTCTGTCATTCCGAACGCAGTGAGGAATCAAAAATCCCCGCACACGACCAACCCCAATCCACAACGCAACCCTAACCATCACCCCGTCCCAACAACAACCATCCCATCCCCACACTCCGCCCGCAACAAACCTACCCTCCCCGTTCACAGTAAGCCGATTTTTCGTTCGTGGTGAGCCTGTCGAACCACCCTCCCGAGCGCCCCTACCCCGTCATTCCTGCGAAAGAAAGTCACCCCTGCGAAAGCAGGGACAGGAATCCAGTACCCAAAATGCCACCATCCCCAACACACCCCAACACACCCCAACACACCCCAGCAATCTCCCTCTGTCATTCCGAACGGAGTGAGGAATCAAAAATCCCGATCCGTCAAACACACAAACTTCAGCAACCACCCTTGCACTCCGTCTCGCCATCAAGCCACGAAACATCGCACCCCAACCCTCAACACAACCCAATTCCTAATTCTCATAGAAAATCGCATCAGTCCCTTCCCCCATCAAGGGGGAAAGTTCGTCGGCGAAGCGAGGACGCCGCAGATGTGATTGTCCCTTCCCCCAGAGGGGGAAGGCTAGGATGGGGGCAAAAACGCTCGCCCACCTACGGCTAAACCGTACCAATGCAATCTTCTCACAAGCCTTCCCCACTCACTCACCCGCCATCCCGAACGCCCCTCCCCTGTCATTTCGAGCGAAGCGAGAAATCAAAAATCCCCGCCTACCACCAACCCCAATCTCCAACCGCCATCCCATCCATCCACACCATCCGCAATCCGTTCGTGGTGAGCCTACCCTTCCCGCTCCCCCACTCCGTCATTCCTGCGAAAGAACGTCACCCCTGCGAAAGCAGGGGCAGGAATCCGGTGCTTTCAAATACCACCATCCCAAACACACCGCAGCAATCCCCCCGTCATCCCGAACGCAGCAAGCCTACTATTCCCGTTCGTGGTGAGCCTCCTGAGCCTGCCGAAGGGCGAACCACCCGTCCCCCCAATTCTTAATTCCTAATTCTTAATTTTTAATTGAAAACCCCCCTTGACACCACCCAAACCCTCACCTATACTATCCGCAAGAACATAAGTTGCATAACAAGTACGAACAACCTAGCGCCTTAATCCCTGACAACCCCAACCCCTAAAAACCCGACACCCTGAAACCCCTGGGAAAAACCAATGAACCAACCAACCCCCATAAACCCACACCAGCAGGACAGCCAGGACAGTCATGCCCAACATGACCACCTGGACAAAAAATGCCAGAGCGCCATCGAGCACCTCCAGCACCTAGTCCACCAAGAAACAGACAACGGCAGAACCATCATCCGCAGCATCGTCACCATCATGACCGGCGACGACCAAGACTCCACGCCCCATCACAGACTGCAAGCCGCCCGCCTGCTGCTCAAGCTCGGCTTCCAAGAAGCCGAAGCCCTCATCAACAGCCTCAGCTCCAAGATGGAACGGCAAGCACAGAAAGAAGACGCCCAGGGAGAAAACGGCCCCACGCAGGCAGTCAGCCCCGAACACGAAAGGCTGAACAAAAAGCTCGTCGCCCGCATCCGCGTAGAGACCGGCGAAGGCGCAAGCATCGTCAGGATCCTGAACGAAGTGCTGGAAGGACGCGACCGAGACGCCAAGCCAAGGGACAGGATAGAAGCCGCCAAAGTCTTGCTCAGTTGGGGCTTCGGCAACCCGTCCACCCCCGACCCGGAGTTCATGTCCTACTACTCCCCCTGCCACCCCGATTGCATCTGCGCCTGCCGCGACCTAGACGAAGACCACCCGGCCGTAGTCGAGAGCCACGCGCCTGTATCGGAAGCGCACATGAAAGAAGTAGCCCAAGCAGAGCGAATAGAAGAAAAGGCAGCCGAAAGCGCGAGGCAAATCTCCCAGGGACACACCGACTACCTATCAGAGATAAGCCACCTGCCCGGCAACAAAAAGCCCCGCCGCCCCGAACGCCACCCACCCTTCCGCTGACAGCAGTAGGTAAGGGTAGGCAGGGGGCAGGCATCGGATAGCAACGGCATAAACTCTTTCCGTTCGTGGTGAGCCTGTCGAACCACCCTTCCGCCCCCTACCACCCCGTCATTCCTGCGAAAGAACGTCACCCCTGCGAAAGCAGGGGCAGGAACCCAGTGCCTAAAATACCGCCATCCCAAACACACCGCAGCAATTTCATCTGTCATTCCGAGCGCCCCTCCCTCTGTCATTCCGAACGCAGTGAGGAATCAAAAATCCCAATCTGCCGAACATCTATGCCTTCAGCAACCGCACCCAAACTTAGGTATCGGTTGCCATCGGCCCGCGAAACACCGTACACCAACCCTAAGCACAACCCCAATTCTTAATTCCTCCCCCTGTCATTCCGAACGCAGCGAGGAATCAAAAATCCTAATCCGCCCCAATTCTTAATTCTTAATTTCTAATTCTTAATTCCGCCCCGCCCCCGCCAGCGCCTCGCGCACTCGCAGGATGTCACGCCGCAGCTTAGCGTCCGCGTTCTGATGGTTCTCGATGGACTTGCAGCCGTGCAGCACCGTCGAGTGATCCTTGCGGCCCACCGCGCGCGCGATGGCAGTCGCGCCCATCGCCACATCCTCACGCATGATATACATCGCCACCTGCCGCGCAAGCGCCGTCTTCTTGTCCCGCTTAGGCCCGCACAGCGCCGCCCTATCCACCCCGAAATGCGCCGACACCGCATCGATGACCTGCTGCTCCGTCGGCTGCCGACTTGCCCCCGCGTCCTGCGTATCGGCTATGACCTGCTGCGCCAGCTCCGCATCCAGCGGTCGCCGCGTCAGCTTCGCATAAGCGACCACGCGGTTCAGGCTGCCCTCGAGCTCGCGGATATTGCGAAAGATGCGCGCCCCCAGCAGCTCCAGCACCTCGCCGCTTGCGTCCACCCCCATCTGCTCCGCCTTCGCGCTCAAGATAGCAAGGCGCGTCTCCAAGTCCGGCGCCTGTATGTCCACCACCAGCCCCCCGCTCAGCCGCGAGCTGATGCGCTCCTCCAGTATCTTCAGCGCCGACACCGGCCGGTCGCTCGTGATCACAATCTGGCGGTTGGACATGTGCAGCGCGTTGAAGGTATGGAAGAACCCCTCTTGCGTCTGCTCCTTGCCGATGAGGAACTGGATGTCGTCTAGCAGCAGCAGCCCCGCGCTGCGATAGCGCTGCCGAAACTCCTCCGTCTTGCCCTCGCGGATGGCGCTGATATACTCATTCGTGAACTCTTCCGTCGTGGCATATATCAAGGATTTGCCCTTGCCGAGCGCTTCGTGTCCAATCGCGTGCAGCAAGTGCGTCTTGCCCAGCCCCACCTCCGAGTACAGCACCAGCGGGTTATACACATAGCCCGGATTGTCCGCGACCGCCTGCGCCGCCGCGTGCGCGAGTTCGTTCGACTTGCCCACGATGAAGCGGCCGAAGGTATAGCGCGCGTTCAGCGCGGGCGGCGCTGCCATAGCCGCGCGCGGCAGATGCGATGCCGCGTACTCGGCTTGCGGCTCGCCATCCTCCGCCGCCAGCGCCGGCGCGCCGGACGACTCAGACGCCGATGCCCCCGTCTGCGCCACCACCTGGAAGCGCACCGTCGTCGGCGCGCCCACCACATGCTCGATAGCGCGCTCGATGAGCGGATACATCCGATGCTCCAGCATCTCGGACACGAAGGCGTTGGCAGTGCCGACCACGAACTCGCCGTTGGCGTGCGCCACGCCCCCGGTGTCCCTCAGCCAGGTCTCAAACGCGGGACGCGCAACTTGCAGTTGCAACTCTCCCAATGCTGCGTCCCATATCTGCCCCGGTTGCTGCGTGCGGCTGGACAATCGCTAATCCTCTCCCAACCGGACATTCGCGGAGCGCCGAACCGCCCCTGAAATCGCCGCGAAAAGTCCGATTGCATGTTGTTATTGCAACATCATATTGCCGCCCCAATACCGTCGCAAGGCGTCAAGTGTTCCGTAAAACGCCCAAAACCGCCATGCCCCGCGCCAACAAGCGGCAGAGCGATTTTTGAACAACCTTTACCTATTCGGCAAACCCCAATCTTGGATATGCTATAATGGCGCTAACTTGAACGCAGGGCTGTCGGAGGCTCGACCATGACAACTACCGGCGCTAAAGCATCACCCGCGACGACCGCCGTCGAAATCCCTTGGTATGACCTGATAGACGACCCCGAACCGCCTGAGGACGCGATGCAGCAAGACGATACGATTCACGATGTGATGACCATCCTCAAGGCGCGATACGAAAACGACCCCAACACTCTCTGGTCCAACCAGACCAATGTCATCTACAACTCGGAAGTGCCCGGCTCCGTAGTCGCGCCCGACGGCTACATCGTCTTCGGCTTGGACACCGACCCCAGGACGATAAAGCGCGTCCGCCGCAGCTACCGCATAGACGAATGGGGCCCTACGCCCGCGTTCGTGCTGGAGGTGGCGTCCGAAAGCACGGCGGCGCGAGATTTGGGCGTGAAGCGCGAGATATACGCGGGCATGGGAGCGCAAGAGTACTGGCGGCTGGACAGGACGGGCGAATACTACGGCGAGCCGCTCGTAGGCGAGCGGTTGGTGAACGGGGCGTATGAGCGCTACGAGCTGCACACCGACGCCAACGGCGATATATGGTCGCGCAGCGAAGTATTGGGCGTGGACTTCTACTATCGCCCCGAAGATGACAGTTTCGGAGTATTCCTGCTGCGAGACAGCGCGACCGGCGAATGGCTAAACACCCTAAGCGGCGAACTCGCCGCGCACGCCGAAACCGAAGCCGCCCGCCAAACAGCCGAAGCAAGAGCGCAAGAAGCCGAGGCGCGGGCGCGGGAGACCGAGGCTAGGGCGCGGGAAGCCGAGGCGCGAAACCAAGAACTCCAATCAGAACTCGACCGCCTACGCCGCCAGCGCTAAGGCGCGTTTCTGCCAAGCAATCTACCTTCGTAGTAGCAGTTGTTGCTCTCCACGCCGTCAGAGCAGAAGGTCTTTTTGAAGACAAGGTTTTCCGGGTTTTTCGCCCAGCTGAAATCCGCGTTAGTCAGGGTTGCGTAAGCAAAGTCGGCTTCGTCCAGGTCGGCGTTATGGAACACCGCGCCCGTTAAGTCTGCCAGCTCGAACTTGACATCGCTGACATCCGCGCCATTGAACAGCGCCTTACGCAGCTTCGCGCGCAGGAAGTTCACATCCTGCAAATCCGCATCCACGAATATGGCGCTATTCATGACGGCGCGCTCAAACTTGGCTTCGCGCAAGTCCGCCCCGGAAAAGTCGATCTTCTCCAGCTCTATGCGGTTGAAGTTCGTTCTCCGCAGTTTGGCGTTCTTGAAGTTCGTCTTGTCGTCAAAGTCGATGTTGGTGAAGTCCGCGCCGCTCAAGTCCGCGCCTTCCAGGTTCGCGCCGCTCAAGAAAGTGTCTTTCATCTTCGTCCGCTCGAACACCGCTCCCGCAAGATTGGCATTCGTCAAGTTCAAGCGATAGAGCTGCGCCTTGGTGAAGTTCGCGGCGCTGAGGTTCGCGCCTATGAGCGAACTGCGCGAAAGGTCAGCGTCCATAAACGACACATCCACCAGGTTCGCCCTTTCGGGGAAGATGACATTGATGAGCGTGGCGTTCTTGAACGACGCGATGCCCGATATGTCGGTGAAGCTGAGATCGACATTGGTGAAGTCGGCGTCCTCCAGCGCCACGCCGGTGAGTTTGGCGTGGGCAAGTATGGCGTTCTTGAAGATCGCCTCTCTGAGATTGGCGTCCGTGAGGTCAGCTCCGGTCAAGTCGATGCCGCTGAGGTCTCGCCTGAAAAGGTTGCAGCCGCGCAAGTCCGCGCCCGGCACAAACTGCGTGCAAGGCGGCGGCGTAGCGGTTGCTGTGGGCACGGGCGTCGCCGTTGGTATGGGCGTAGAGGTCGGCGGAACGGGCGTAGGTGTGGATGTGGGCGCGGGGGTGCTTGTGGCCGTGGGAATTTCCGTAGGCGTCGCCGTTGGGGTGTGTGTCCGCGTCGGCGTCGCGCTGGGGCGAGGCGTGGGAGTTGGGCTAATCGTGCTGGTAGGCCAGACTATCGGTGTAACCGTCGGGGGTATCCGCGCCGCCGCTGCGGGCACCGCCGTGGGTGGCGCTGCGGTCGGCATCGGCGTGGAGGTCGGCAGTGGCGTGGAGGTCGGCGGTACCGTAGGCGTAAGCAGCAGCGGCGGCAATTTCCGTTCGTCTTGCGCGGCATCCTCCGGCTCGTTTTGCCTGCTCAGTTCATCCCGCTCGCCGCTTTCGACATCATCGCCGAGGCTGTCGCTATCCCCCTGCTGTGCGGCAGGTGCCGTCAGAAGGGCAGGAATTTTCAGGTCAGGCAGCTCCGACTTGTCCGATGCCGCAGGGGGGACGCTAGTGCAAGCAATCGCCAGAATCATTAAGGCAAGTGATGCTGTGAAGACTTGGAAGCTATTCATACGCTTGCCGTTGATGGCAAAGACACAAGCATAAGTCGCCGGTGCAATGATGAGCGATGCGCCGGCGACTTATGCCGCTACGAGTCAAAGGTTTTGCACTGTCTGGGTGTCTAATTCAGAGGCTGAGCTTCGCCGGTGAACGCCACTTGGATTTCTCGGCTACGCTCATGGAAGAGTTCAAGCTGGGAGTGCAGTTCTGTGAGAGACGCGGGCAGCGACAATGCCTGCTTATTCAGGGCGGCGAAGTGTGCGGACAGGGAAGCCTTCTGTATGATAATCCGCATGTCTTCTATATCGTCCATTAGCTTGTACGCCGATAGCACCGTATTGTCGGCTTGCCCCTGCCACTCATCGAAGATTTCTATTTCTCGCATATCGTTCTGTCGCTGCTCTTGCTGCCTCTGCGCGTTCTTGATTTCCGATGTGAGGCTGGACTGAAGCGTGAAGTATTCGTCTGCGGTGGATTTCGCCGTCTCTACCATGTCGTGAAAGTTATTATACTCATCGCGTACAACTGTGTACTGAGCGTCCCAGTCGCTCAAAAGCAATTCGGCCGCTTTGACATACTTGTCATTGCACACAGTGCCCAGTGAAGCGTAGGTTTCCATCAGCTTGTATGATTGGGAGATGGAGGAGTCTGCGGGCATGACGAACTTTTCATCCGTTTCAGACTCTACGCCTTCCTCATCGATAAGATCGGATACGGAAGCGAGTATATCTTCGTCAGTCACGCTGCAAGTGTTGCCGGCAACCTCCAAACTTTCTGATGGCGGCTTCGCTTCGGAGTTGGCAGGGCGCTGCAAGCCATTTGCATTGTAGTTGTAACTTACGGTTTGCGCCACAGGGTTCATGTCGTTGAACGCGCGGTTAAGCCTGCCTGCCTGACCATTCGCATGCTCCACATTGGCGACTAGCCGCTGCCCGGGATATGAGAACTGCCCTTCATCAGAAACGCGCGCATTGCTCTCAGGTGAGGGGAGCCATGCGCCAATCTGAATGTACCTGTTTGTGTATGCGAGCGCGCCCGCAACGACCACGATGCCAATGACCACGCCAAGCAATACTTTGAGCATTTTGCCTTGCCTCCCTCTCTTATTCACGCCCCGCCATTCTTGCACAGAACTTTGAGTATAGCAACAATGCCGGTCGGCTTTCTCCGGGCGCGCCGCCGACCCCGTCCCCTAGAACATCCTGAACGGCATGTCCTTCTCCGCGTCGTCGGTGACGATCTCCAGCAGCGCGGTCTGCCCCGACGCCACGACCGCCGCGCAGCGCCGCACCGCCGCTATGACATCCTCCGGCTGCGTAACGCGCTCGCTGTGCGCCCCCAGCGCGTCCGCCATCTTCACGAAGTCGCCGCCCGTCGTCTTCGTGCCGTAAAGCTCGTGCGCCGTGGCGAAGTGCTCCGGCCTGTATATCCCCATCGACGAATTGTTGAGCACTATGGTCAGGATTGGGATATTCTCGCGCACCGCCGTCTCTAGGTCAGTCCCCACCATGCCGAAGCCGTAGTCGCCGATGACATTGACGCACAGCTTGTCCGGCGCGGCAAGCTTGCTGCCCATCGCCGCGCCCAGGCTGTATCCCAGCTGCGTCGACTTGCCCCACGCGATGAAGCCGCGCGGCGTCACCGTCTGGTAGAACGGTATCATCTGGTCGCGCGGGCTGCCCGAGTCGTGGTTCATAATCGTCCGGCTGCGGTCTATCGCCTTCGACAGGTCGTTGAGCGCGCGGTACGGGTTGATGGGCACGTCGTCCGAGTGCATCTTCGGCAGCCACTCGCTCATCCACTCATCGCGCACAGCCTTGATTTCGCCCTCCACATCGCCGCGCTCCACCCGCTCGCTGCCCTTCTCCGCAAGCGCCGCTTTCACTTCCTCGATGACCTGCCGCATGACCAGCTTGGCATCCCCCAGCACCGCCACATCAGGCGAATAGTCCTTGTTCACATCATTCTCGTCGTTGGTAACATGCACCAGTACCTTGCTGTCAAACAGGTCCGCGCCGTAGTGTATGCGCGTGAAGCTGCACCCGACGCCGAACACCACATCCGCCCGATCCAAGAAATGCACGACCGCCCCCGTCGTCGTGCTCGACCGTGTGCCTAGCGATAGCGGATGATCCTCGCGGAACGCGCTCTTGCCCGCCATGGAGGTCATCACCGGCGTCTGCGTCAGCTCCGCCAGCTCTCGCAGCTCGTCCCACGCCTCCGCGTATAGTACGCCCTGCCCCGCGTGTATGACCGGATGCTTCGCGCCAAGCAGCAGTTTCGCGGCGTCGCGCGCATCCTGCGGGTCGCCCGCCGAGCGTCGCCGCTGCACCGGCATGTACGCCTGCTCACCGTCCGGCAGTTCGCCGCGCAGAATGTCGCTCGGCAGCTCCAGCAGCACCGGGCTGGGACGCCCCAGCCGCAGCCGGCTGAACGCCCGACGCAGCGCATTCGGAATCTCTTCGGCAAGCTCTAGCCTGCCCGCCCACTTCGTAACCGACTCGTATGTGCGGCTTGGGCTGAATGTCGGATGCACCCCGGCGCGGTTGCGCGGCGCGGACGCCGGCAGCAGCAAAATCGGCACCGAGTCGGCGTATGCCTGCGCCACCCCCGCGAAGGCGTTCTCCGCGCCCGGCCCCGCCTGCATCGAGAACACGCCCGTGCCGCCGCCGTTGGTTACGCGCGTGTAGGCGTCCGCGAGGTTCACCCCCACGCGCTCTTGGCGGAATATCAGCGGCCGTATCCCCGCCTTCGCTGCCGCCTCCTCCAGCGAGTTGAAGGGGATGACCCCCATGAAGTCCACGCCCTCTTGCTTCAGTATCCGTGCGACCAAATCCGCGCCCGTCATAGCTTGCTCCCTCATCTGACTAACTGAAAACCGAAAACCTAATTACCCCGTTCATCCTGTAAATCCAAGACATCGGCGTCGAATATGTCGTCGACATCCAGCCTGAACCCCGCCAGCAGCGGCGAAACCAGCGTCTCCCCCAGACCGTACACGCCCGCAACCTCATAGTCATCGCCCGCCAGCGTCAGAACCACCACTCTGCGGGCGTCCGTGTCCGCCTGCCAATACTCCGGCACGCGATAGCGCGCGTACAACTCACGTTTCCGTGTCTTGTCAAGCGCCGCCGTGGACGGTGACAGTATCTCAATCACCAGATCCGGCGCTCCGTCGATGACATTGTAGGTTATCAGGTGCGCCCGCTCCCTGCTCACGAACAATATGTCCGGCTGCACCACATTTATATTTGACAGCCGCACATCCGTCGGCGCGTAGAGCATTCTGCCCAGATTGTTCGTCCTTATGAATGTACTCAGTGGCGTTCCGATATTGCCTTGGACTATCTGGTGTGTCACGCTTGGCGCGGCTGCCATAATCAGATCCCCGTCTATCAGCTCATAGCGTTCGTCGTCAGGCGTGTTGCGGTAGTCCTCGTATGTCAAAAGCGTTCCGCTGCTGCGCTGCGTCGCCATCTTGCGCCTCTCTATCCCTGTTAGAACTCGAAAATATCGGCGACATCCAGCCTGAACCCCGCCAGCAGCGGCGAAACCAGCGTATCGCCCATGCCATACACGCCCGCAACCTCATAGTCATCGCCTGCCAGCGTCAGAACCACCACGCTGAAGTCGTCCGTATCCGCTTGCCAGTACTCAGGCACGCGATAGCGCGCGTACAGCTCACGCTTTCGTGTCTTGTCAAGCGCCGCCGTGGACGGCGACAGTATCTCGACCACCAGATCCGGCGCGCCATCGATGACATTGTGGGTTATCAGGTGCGACCGCTCCCTGCTCACGAACAATATGTCCGGCTGCACCACATTTATATTTGACAGCCGCACATCCGTCGCCGCGTAGAGCATTTCGCCCAGCCGATTCGCCCTCACGAATATATCAAGTGGCGTCCCGATGTTCCTCGAAATTCTCTGGTGTGTCACGCTTGGCGCGGCGGCCATAATCAGCTCCCCGTCTATCAACTCATAGCGTTCGTCGTCAGGCATGTTGCGGTAGTCTTCGTATGTCAAAAGCGTTCCGCTGCGCTGCGTCGCCATCTCGCGCCTCCCTCATTTTCGTTCGTGGTGAGCCTGTTCCTATCAGACTAGACCGCGAAAATATCGTCGACATCCAGCCTGAACCCCTTCAGCAGCGGCGAAACCAGCGTCTCCCCCAGACCGTACACACCCGCAACCTCATAGTCAGCGCCTGCCAGTATGAGAACCACCACGCTGAAGTCGTCCGTGTCCACCTGCCAATACTCAGGCACGCGATAGCGCGCGTACAGCTCACGCTTCCGTGTCTTGTCAAGCGCCGCCGTGGATGGCGACAGTATCTCGACCACCAGATCCGGCGCGCCGCTGATGCCTGCGTCCGTCAGTATGTGCGACCGCTCCCTGCTCACGAACAATATGTCCGGCTGCACAACATTTATGTTCGACAGCACGACATCAAACGGCGCGTAGTACATTTCGCCCAGCCGATTCGCCTTCACGAATATGTCCAGTGGCGTACTGATATTCCTAGAAGTCCCTTGGTGTACTACGCTTGGCGTGGCTATGATAATCAGTTCACCGTCTATCAGTTGATAGCGTTCGTCGTCAGGCATGTTGCAGTAGTCTTCGTATGTCAAAAGCGTTCCGCTGCGCTGCGTCGCCATATCGCGCCTCCTTCATTTGGGTTCGTGGTGAGCCTGTCGAAAGGCTTGTTGAAGGGCGAACCACCCTGCACGGGATGATTTTAACATGGATGGGCAGGATGAACAGGATGACGCCCCTAGCGCTTCCATCCATGTCAATCTCCGCTCAAAATCCCTTCCACCATCCCCGCATCTACCGCCGCAGCGAATTGCATGCGATACCGTCATCGTTGCCGTCGAGACGGTGCGGGTCGTCTTCCGGCCCGCCCGCGGCGATGAAGAACGCCTGAGCATCCTCCCAGTCAGTGAAATCTGAGCAATCGCGGTCAGGCCCGTCCGGGTCGTAGAGCGGCGCATCGTCCGATAGCGGCGTTACTGTCGGCGTTGCTGCCTGCGTTGCGCTCGGCGTCGGCGCGTCGCCCGCGCTCATCACCACCAGCGACGGCGGCTCGGCGCATCCGGCGAGCATATCCCGCAGCGTGTTTGCCTCGCGCCGCGTCGCCGTCAGTTCCCAGCTCTGCTTGATGACAACCCAATCCGTCGCATACTGGCACCAGTACCCGCTGCGTGGCGGCTTCCAGTCCTCAGGCCCCTTGCTACCCTTGCTGCGATTTGCCGATGACTGCACCGCGATGAGGTGGTTCGGATACGACAGGTCGTTGGCGAACTGCGCCTTGCGCTCTTTCGACCAGTTCCACCCGCCCGACCTGTGCGCGTTCGCAAGCGGCACCATGTGGTCGATGTCCAGGTCGGACGCATCGCCGAACCGCTCGCCGGTGTATGGCCCTGTCAAGTTCACACGGATGACGCGACACTCGTCGGAGTCGGCAAAGATGACGCCGGTTTCGGATTCGGCGATGAGCGCCTCTTGGCGCGCGTTCTGGCAGTCGCTGTCCTCGTCAATCCAATGCCGCCAGTCTTTGCGCTCATAAGCGGGTATGTCGGATTGCGGCTCTGCCACTCTGATGACAAGCGTTTCGCCCTCTGTGGACGGAGCGAGGGAAGCGGATGCGGGAGGTTCGGCAGGCGCGGCGGCAACGCTCTGCGGTTCGTGCGTTGCCGTTGCGACGGTTCGCGCGGCAGGCATAGCATTGCGATTTGGCGGCGTTTCCGACGCCGTCGCACACGCCGCGCCGCCCAAAACTATAAGAAGCGGCAGCATTAGCGGAGCAAAATGGAGTAATGAACGAAAGAACCTGCCCATCCCGTCAGCCCTCGCCAGTTTGCGGTGAAGCCCATACCCGTTCGTGGTGAGCCTGTCGAAGAGCGAACCGCACCCACCCTGCCTATCGGTGTCAGCCCGCTTAGAACAGGCTCATCTGCTGTTCGGGCGGCGTCTCGTCCTCGCTTGCCGTGTCGTCAGGCAGCGCGATAACCTCGGCAACAAGCTGCGGCAGGTTGCGAAAATCGTCCTCAAGCGCGGGGCGCAGGCGTGGGTTGTGCAGCGTCGCGGCGGGATGATACATCGGATACACCATTCGTCCGCGCCACATGCGAGGCTTGCCGCGCTCGCGGCTGATAGTCCGCCCCGGAAAGAACTTGGCGAACGAATATCGCCCCAGCGTAACGATGACCTTCGGGTCTATCAGCGCAATCTGCGCGTCCAAGTAGGTCGAGCACGCCTCGATTTCGCCGCTCATCGGATCGCGGTTGTTCGGCGGGCGGCACTTCACCATGTTCGTGATATACACATCCGCGCGCCGCAGCCCAATACCCGCCAGCAGCTCCGTCAGCACATTGCCCGCCGCGCCCACAAACGGCAGCCCCTGCTGGTCCTCGTTGTAGCCCGGAGCCTCGCCGATGAACATAATCTCAGAGTTCACCGACCCGTCGCCCGGCACCGTGCGGTTGCGCCTCTCCGAGAGCGCGCAAAGCGTGCATCCGGCAATCTGCTTCACGATTTCGTCGTAATCTTTCATGCCCCAAGTCTAGCACAGCTCACCCGCATGAACGGAAGGGGATACGAGCGTATATTACTCGGAATATCATGTCCATCCGTTAGCCCCAATCAGCCCGACACTGATATACTGACACAACCAACGACCGACTAACTGATATACTGACGACTAACAACAGATAATTCACAGTTCATAAACCGACACATCGGGAGGCTCATCATGACACAGCTAGCAGGCATATTCGGCTACCCTCTGGCGCACTCACTCTCGCCCGCGTTCCAGCAGGCGGCGTTCAACCATTGCGGACTGGATGTGCGCTATCTCGCGTGGGAGGCGCCGTCCGAAGCTCTTGCCGATGAGGTGGAGAAACTCCGCGGCGGCGATTTCATCGGCGCGAATGTAACCATCCCCCACAAGCAGAGCGTGATGGCAATGCTCGACGAGATTGACGAGACGGCTCAGGCTATCGGCGCGGTGAACACCATCGTCAAGAGCGCCGGCAAACTCATCGGCCACAACACCGATGCCCCCGGCTTCATGCGCGCGCTGAAAGAGGACGGCAGCTTCGATCCGACGGGCAAGCGCGCGCTGCTGCTCGGCGCAGGAGGCGCGGCGCGCGCCGCGGCGTTCGCCCTTTGCAGGGATGGCATCGCGTCCCTCACCATCGCCAACCGCACGCCGGTGTACGCCGAATCCCTCGCCGCCGGTCTGTCCGGTGAAGTCGCAAGAGTCGCCGCTATCGGCATGGACAGCGATGAGCTTGGCGCAATCGCTCTGGAGTCCGACCTCATCGTCAACTCTACTTCCGTGGGCATGCGGCACGGCGACGGCGAGGGACAGACGCCGCTTGCGGGCGGGCTGATACCGCACGAAGCAGTGGTGATGGATATGGTCTATAACCCGCAACAGACGCCGTTTCTCGCCGCCGCCCGCAGCGCGGGAGCGACCGTGCTCGGCGGAATGCCCATGCTAATCTACCAGGGCGCGGCATCCTTCGAGATGTGGACAGGCCGCGAAGCCCCCGTCGAAGCCATGTTCGCCGCCGGCAATGTTGCGCTCCTGAACATGGAGTAGGCGCGGTATATGTCGAATCAATCAACAACCCCCGTCGTGGCGTTCGTGGATTGGCCAAATGTTGACCGGGGACTGCGGAGATACTTTCAGGGGCTGGGACAACCTGAAGAACTTGCCAGACTTGCTTTGTCCGCAATTGAGGCGATTTCGGCGCAGGTCGGTTCGCTTGAATATGCAAGGGTATATGCCGACTGGCGCACAGCCTATTCTAACGTCGTGCCGCTACTCGATGCCGATTACAAGTTCCGCCATACATTAGTGCCACGCAAGGCGAGCGGTGGCGACAGGTGTGATGCTACGATAGTAGCCGACATCGTAGACTTCACGCATGAACGCGCTTTTGAACCGCGCCCTGCCATCCTCTTGTGTGCTGGCGATGCCGATTATGCCGTTGCCGTGCGACGAGCGTTGGAGCGCGGCTTTGAAGTTCATGTTGCTTCGGTAATGACTTCACTGTCCCCGGAACTGGGGAATCTCGCTACTGCCGTGTATCCTCTGCAAAGGTATTTTTCGGACAGTGCGCGGCAAGCGGGGACTCAGTTAACTCCAAACATCAGCCCCGAGGATTTCCCAAGTTTGAATGAGATTCGCAGGTGGTCTGCTTTCATTCGCCTACTTGATAGGCGCTCGCAGATCCTTGATTATGTAACGCTGCCCTATTTCGCGAGGTTAATATCTGAAGCCAGACCGCAATATGGCAAGGCAGCGCGGGAGGCGTATGACACCATTGAGGAATCCATTAACCTTGGGATAACAAGATATGGTGCAAGGGTGCAAAATCCAGGCAAGCCCGGAAACTTTGTGCAAACAATCGAACTGGTGGAGGAACGGGGTTTGGTCAGATGTGTCTTGGAAAACATAAAGGTGCCGAGTGAAATATCACCCGACACCTTGCCATCCAACTAATATAATCTTATCTCATATTCAACATGCCACAACTTATCCGATCTGTCAACTATCCAACAATTCTGTAAGCGCCTGAAACACTGACGAACTCACATGCAACCAAACATATTCCTCACAGGCTTCTCCGGCGCAGGCAAGACGACCATCGGCCGCGAAGCCGCGCGCATCCTCGGCTGGCGCTTCGTCGACCTCGACGAGCGGATCGAAGCCGCCGCCGGCAAGTCCATCGACGCCATCTTCGCCGAGCATGGCGAGCCATACTTCCGCGCCCTCGAATCGCGGACGCTGCTCGCCGCATGCGAATCGGAGCGGCAGGTCGTGTCCACAGGCGGCGGCATCGCCGAGAGCGCCGACAACCGCGCCGCCATGATGCGGCACGGCATCATCGTCTGCCTCGAGGCATCGCCGCAGACCATATACGACCGCGTGCTTGCCCAGAGCGTCGGCGACGACGCCATCGTGCGCCCCATGCTCGCGGCTGACGACCCATTGGAGCGCATCCATTCCTTGAAGTCCCAGCGTCAGTTAAACTATACTCTTGCCCACTGGACAGTCCACACCGACATCATCTCGCCCGAGCAGGCGGCGCATGAAGTAGTCCGCGCCTTCGACATACTCAACGACGATGAGGACGGTATATGCTGGAAAGCCTACCCCGATTGGATGCGGCAAAGAGCCAATGACCTGCAAGACCAAGACTAAAAGAAGTCCCACACCCGCCCCTCCTCAAGCGCCGAAAACTAAACACTGAAAATCGAGAATTGCCATGACCTCCACCACAGACGCAAAAGACCTCGCCGCCATCGTCAACACATCGCAGGGCGACTACCCTATATGGGTGGGCTGGAACATAATCGAAGAGATTGGCGAGCGCGTCCATTCCATCCTCGATACCTCCACCGCCTACATCATCACCGACGAAGGCGCGCATCGGCAGGCGCGCCGCGCGCAGTTCGCGCTCGAAGCCGCCGGCATCGCCGCCCACATGTTCATCATGCCCGCGGGCGAGACGCACAAGACGCTGGAGACCGTGCAGCTCGTCTATCGCTGGCTTGCCGAGCGCAAGGCGGAGCGCGGTCACTTGGTAGTCGCTGTCGGCGGCGGCGTAGTCGGCGACCTCGCCGGCTTCTGCGCCGCGACATACCTGCGCGGCATGCCCTTCGCCCAAGTCCCCACAAGCCTGCTTGCCATGATGGACGCGGCAATCGGCGGCAAGGTCGCCGTCGACCTGCCACAGGGCAAAAATCTTGTGGGCGCGTTCTACCAGCCCAAATTCGTCCTATCCGATGTAAGCGCGCTTCAGACGCTGCCACCCCGCGAACTCACATCCGGCTGGGCAGAGGCGATCAAGCATGGACTCATACTAGACCGCGAACTGCTGGCGTCGTTCGAGCGCGACACCGGGCCGATCAAGGCGCTTGAACCCGACATTGCGACCGACATCATACGCCGCAGCGTCGCTATCAAGGCGAACATCGTGTCCCAAGACGAGCGCGAGACGCTGGGCATCCGCATCCTGCTGAACTACGGACACACCATCGGCCATGCGATAGAGTCGGCGACCGGCTACGGCAGCTTCCTGCACGGCGAGGCGGTCAGCGTGGGCATGATGGGCGCGGCGTACATCGGCGAAGAAATCGGGCTGATGTCCGCCGACGAGGTGGAGCGACAGCGCGCCGTGCTTGCCGACTACGACCTGCCGCTCACCTGTGGCGAGATGGACATAGACGCCGTGACCAACGCTATGCTGTCCGACAAGAAGACGGCAGGGCGCGCTATCCGATGGGTGATGCTTGACGGCATCGGCAACGCCACCACGCGCAACGACATACCCCCGTCGCTTGTGCGGCGCACCCTCGAGAGGCTGGCGGTCGATTAGATGCCGGGGCTGGAATGGCTGACCGGCTCCGGAATTGAATGGCTGCCCAGCCTAGGATGGCAGCAGGCAGCCGAATGGCTCACCCTCGCCCTGATAGGCTTCGTAACCGGCCTGTTCGGCGTCCTCGTCGGCGCGGGCGGCGGCTTCCTACTCGTCCCCATCCTTCGCATCCTATTCCCTGAAAAAGACCCCGCCATCGTCTCCGGCACGGTTCTCGCACTGGTCGCCGCCAACAGCATATCCGGCGCGTTCGCCTACCGCTATATGCGAATCGTGGACAAGCGCAGCGCGTATCTGTTCGCGGCGGCGGCAATCCCCGGCTCCGTCATCGCGCCCTTCGTCCTCAAAAGGGCGCTCGAAGGGCTGCCCGGCATCTACGACACCGCTTTCGGCGCGATTCTGGTCATCCTCGCTTTGCGTATAGCCATGCAGCAGTTCGAGCCGAAGCAGCGTTCCGCGCTTGCCCGCGCAAGAAGCGGACAGCAGCGCCGCTTCGCCAACCCGCGCACCTTGCGCCGCCGCCGCATCACCGCCGAGTCCGGCGAGACATACCGCTACCGCCTGCACGAAAGATGGGCTATCCTCATCAACTTCGTGCTCGGCTTCATATCCAGCTTCTTCGGCATAGGCGGCGGCTTCCTACGCACCCCCATCCTCGTCTATGCCTTCGGCTTCCCCGTGCAGGTCGCCGTCGCCACCTCCATATTCGCCCTGTCCTTCTACACCACCGCAGGCGCGGCGACACACGCGGTTCTCGGCAACATCGAGTGGTTCCCCACCTTCATATTCGGAGGCATAGGTCTGGTAACAGGCGGCCAAATCGGAGCGCGCCTCACCGGCAAAATCCAAGGCCCCTGGATAATGCGCCTCCTCATGCTAGTCATCCTAATTTTGGGCATCCAACTCATTGTGCAGGGCATACGCGGCTGACAACGTAATTTCAAAAGTCCCTTTCCCCTCGATGGGCTGACAGGGATAGTAAAGCGTGAAACGAGAAAGCTCTGCTTGCCTGTCATTCTCTAAACGCCGCCTTCCCCACCCCGTCACCCTGAACGCGGTCTTCTCCACCCTGTCATTCTGAACGCAGCGCAGCGGAGTGAAGAATCTAAAATCTATACATGTCCGACATTCATAGAATTCAGATTCCTCACTCCGTTCGGAATGACAGGGAAAGACTCTTGGAATGACAAGGGAAGGGGTGCGCTGCGCTCGGGATGACGGGTGAGTGGGCGGGAATGACGAATAGAAATACCACCCGAATGGGAATGCTACCGCATCATATAGTTATTGCTCTGCGTATCCCATTGGCGAAAATCTTTTGCTTCTATTGCAGCGCGCCCGGCGGGTAGCGCTTCAGCCACCAGCGCGCTATTTCGTCGCGGCGCGCGAACCAGACGCCAGGATGACTGCGGGCGTATTGCAGGAACTTGTCCAACGCTCGTGAGCGCGCGGGTCTGCCCCCTATTCGGCAGTGCAGCCCTACCGACATCATCTTGGGGTGCGTGCGTCCTTCCTCGTACAATACATCGAAAGTATCTTTCAGATATTCGTAGAAGTCGCCCACGCTGTTTAGCCCGCCACGCCAGAAGCGGGCGTCGTTTGTTTCAAAGCTGTACGGCAGCACCAGCCAGGGCTTCCCGCCGACATCGGTGTAGTACGGCAGATCGTCGTTGAATACGCCGCTGTCGTAGATGAACCCGCCCTCGGCGACTACGAGCTCCCGCGTGTTGACGCTGGGGCCGTAGCGGGTGAACCAGCCAACGGGCCGCTCGCCTGTGGTTGCGGTCAGCGATTCCACCGTCATCCTGATTGCCTCCGCTTCCTCGTCCCGCGTCTTGCTGTGATATTCCTCCCAGCGGTAGCCGTGTCCGCAGACCTCGTGTCCGCGTGCCACCACCGCCCGCGCCACCTCCGGGTTGCGCTCGAAAGCCAGCGCGCAGCAGAAGAAGGTGCTTTTTACGCCATACTTGTCCAGCAGATTCAAGATGCGCCAGACTCCGACGCGGCTGCCGTATTCGAAGAACGATTCGTTGAACAGGTCTCGCTGACCGGCCGGTATGGGTGACGGCACTTCGTTGTTCGATTCGTGCGCGGCGTCCCCGTCCAGCAGCGAGGTTTCGCTGCCTTCTTCGTAGTTCACGACCACGGAAATTGCTAGTCGGGCGTTCCCGCGCCACTCGATAACGGGCGGGTTCGCTCCGTATCCGATGAAATCTCTTTCGTGATTAGACATAATCAGTCCTTCGTTGGCGCGATGTAGCCGTTTCGGATGTCCCAGGCGTTCGATTCGGGCGACCTGAGCGACGGGTCGCCGTATCCGCCTCCGCCGGAGGATAGCGCGATGATGCGGTCTCCATGTCTGACTACCACGCCGGTCAGCTTGGTTGGCAGTACCGTTTCCACGCCGCCTGAGATGATGGAGTATCTGTGCGGAAGGGCGGGTTCGCCGCCCAATACTCCGAATGGCGGCACTATCGCGCCATCCCCGGCGGTGTTGAGCAGCGCGTCGCCCTCGCCTTCGTAGATTATTTCGCACACAGCGCCTAGCCCGCCCCGCCATTGGCCGTTGCCTGCCGATCCCGGGCGCAGCTCGTGGTTCACCACAAATAGGGGAAAGCGTTCCTCTGTGACCTCGACGCTGTTGGCGCGGATGCCGCCCGCGACATTTATCTCCCCGACGCAGCTCCAGCCGTCGTGACCGAATGCCGCGCCGCCGCCGCCTCTCGCCATGAAGAAGTGCCAGAGGAACGACTCGCCGGTTCTCGGATCTGTGCCGGTGATGGCGTATCGCAGTCGGCGAGAGAAGCCTGCGTTCACCGCCTCGGGCACCGCTTGGGCGAGCGCCTTGAATATCGCCTCGACAATCTCTTCCGCGCAGTGGTTGGTGCTCATGCACACGGGCGCGGGGGCGTTGGCGTTGACTATCAAGCCGCTTGGCGCAATCACTTGCAGCGGCCCCATGGATCCCTCGTTCTTCGGGACATCGTAAGGCGCGAGGTACATTATGGCGGCGTGCGCCAGCGACCTTGTGTTGGCGTAGGCGCTGTTGATGAAGCCTGTAACCTGCGGGGCGGACTCGCTCAGGTCTATGGTCAGCGTGTCCTTGGCGACCGTGACCTTTGCCCTGATAGGGATTAGCTTGGAGTCGAAACCGTCGTCGTCCACAAGCGATTCGCCGTAATAGTCGCCGTCGGGCCAGTCGGATATGAAGCTTCTGACCTGCGCCTCCGTCGCGTCGAGGATACCGTCCACGATGCGCGTCAGGCTGTCTGCGCCGTAGTGCTCGACGAGCTCGCGGATTCGTCGCTCTGCCGTCAGCACGGAGCCTATCTGCGCGTTGAGATCGCCGAGGAAGTTCTTGGGGTATCTGACATTTGCCGACATCATCTGAAGCAGGTCGTCGCGCGGTATGTCGCCGTCGTATATTCGCAGCGGCGGGATACGCAAGCCCTCATGGAATATCTCGCTTGCGGACGGATTGTAGCCGCCGTGAGTGCCGCCGCCGACATCCGTGTGGTGCGCCCTGTTCACCGTCATGAACGCGAGTACGCCGTCCACGAAGACAGGGCGTATTGCGGTGATGTCCGGCAGGTGCGATCCTCCGAAGTAGGGGTCGTTGAGAAGGAACACATCGCCCGGAGCGATGCCGTCGCCGAAGTAGTCCAGCACGGCGCGCCCTGCGACCGGGAGCGCGCTGACATGCACGGGTATGCCCTCGCCCTGCGCGACGAGCCTGCACTGCCCGTCCAGAATCGCCGTCGAGAAGTCCCGGCTGGCGTTTAGTATCTGGGAAAGCGCGGTGCGGAGCATGACATCCATCATCTCAATCGCAATCGATTCCAGCCTGTTCCCAACTACGGAAAGCGTGACCGAGTCCCCTTGCGCGTCGTCGGGGGCTTGCGCGGCAGTCTCCACGGCGATGTGCAATATGCCGTGTCGGTCGAACCGCGCTGAGCAGCGCTCGCCAACAACGACGGTGTTGTAGTCTGAGTTAATCACGGTTGGGCCGTTCGTGATTTCGCCCAGGGCGTCGTCGCCTGCGAAGGCAGCCGCGCCGTCGCTTGGCAAGTCCGGCTCACTCATATCTTGGTTGTGCGCCGCATCCGCATCGCCGCCGTCGACCGCCAGACGCCCCACCGCGCTCGCCCTGAGCGTGACTATCCTGATGTCCTGTTCCTGCTGGCGATAGGCGTACAGCCGCTCAAAGCGTTCGTGCATGTTCTCTGCCCAGCGCGCTCGCAGGTCTTCATCTGGCAGAGTGAGGTCCGGCACATCAACCGTTACTTCATATATCTGGTCGAGGTAGCGCATATCGGCGGACAGGTGGACGCTGATTTCGGACTCGGCAGCGCCCGCCGAGCGGATGCGCTCGCGCCCGTCCTCAGCCATGGTTGCGAACGCGGAGCGCAGCCCATCGATGTCCACCGTGCTGAGGCTGGACGGGTGCGACACCGCGAGGTCGTGCTTCAGGTCGGACGCCATCATGCCGAATGCGGACAGAACCGGGCCCGTCGGCGGTATCAGGACGCGGGCGATTCCAATCTCCCGCGCCACCCTCGTCGCGACTAGGCCGGCGGCACCACCGAAGCCCATCAGCGCGAACTCGCGGGGGTCAAGCCCGCGACTCACGGAAGCCAGCCGTATGCCCTCGGCAATGGAACTCGACACGACGCGAAGGATGCCTTCCGCTGCCGACTCGACATCGATGCCGAGCGGCTCCGCGACCATAGTTTGGATTGCCTCGGTCGCATGAGTGATGTTCAGTTCGACCGCGCCGCCGAGGAACTTTTTGGTGTCGAGCAGCCCGAGAACCAGAGCGGCGTCGGTAACTGTCGGCTGCGTGCCGCCCCGCCCGTAGCATGCGGGTCCAGGGTCTGCGCCCGCGCTTGTGGGGCCGACGCGCAGCACGCCGCCCTCGTCCACCCGCGCGATGCTTCCGCCGCCTGCGCCGAGCGTGTGTATATCGACGGTGGGGACGGCTATCTTCCAGCCTGCTTCGAACTTCTCGCCGGTGATGTGGGGGCTGCCGCCCTCAATCAGCGTGATGTCGGCGCTTGTGCCGCCCATGTCGAGCGCGATTACGCGCTCTTCCTCCAGTTGGCGAGCGACATGCGCCGCGCCTGCCGCGCCCCCGGCGGGCCCGGATAGTATGGATCTGACAGCCTGCTCAGAGCTGTCCTTGACGGGGGCGATGCCGCCGTTGGACTGAATCACGAACAACGGTGCTGATCCGCCGGCATCCGATAGCCGGGTTTCGAGGCGCGCCAGGTAGCTCGACAGCGACGGGCCGACATAGGCGTTCAGGGAAGTGGTCGAAAGCCGGTCGAACTCCTTAATCTGCGGCAATATGACATGCGATGCGGAGATGTACGCTTCGGGCAGCATCTCCCGCACTATCCGCTCTGCCTCTATCTCGTGGTCTGGATTTAGAAACGAAAACAGGAAGCAGATAGCCACCGAGTCCACGCCTTCGGACTTCAGGTGTTCGACCTTCTGCCTCAGATCCGCTACATCCAGCTCGCGCCTGACACTGCCGCTAGAGTCGGTGCGCTCAGCCACTCCGACGCGTAGATACCTAGGCGCTAGAGGCTCCACCTGATCCATCCTCAGGTTGTATCTGTCCTCTTTCAGACCTTCCCTGATTTCCAGCAGATCGCGGAAGCCTTCGGTGGTGATTAGCCCAACCTTCGCTCCCTTCCGCTCGACGAGCGTGTTGGTGGCGACCGTGGTGCCGTGGATGATGACTTGCGCTCTTTGCAGCAGTTCGCGCGTGTCCATCCCTGCGGAAGATGCCAGCCCCGCTATGCCCTTGAGGACGCCATCCGAGGGATCGGCGGGCGTGGTTGGGGTTTTGAACGCCAACGGCGTCGAATCGCCTTCATCCATTGCGACTAAGTCAGTAAAAGTGCCGCCGACATCGATGCCTATTCTCAATCCACAAGTCCTTTCCGATTCCCTCTTGGGGAATGGCGTTGCCGAATCTGAAGCGAAACCTATAATACTACACAGACGGCAATTAAGCAGAGGGGGCTATGTGAACTTGGTTTCTTCGGCGGTTTCAAGCGGCGACTCTGCCTTGACATGCTGGCTTCCCAAGTTACAATTGCGTAAAATGCCGATATTGAGGTGAAGAAGGAGAAATTGCAATGCCGTTTTATACCAAAGGCGATGTTCGTATCCACTATGAGGAGGTTGGGTCCGGCTTCCCGCTTCTGGTGACGCCCGGCGGGGGCTTGAACTCCGTAATCGGTGGCTGGCCCGGGCAGGTGTTCAACGCCATGGAGGAGTTCAAGGACGATTTTCGCTGCATCACGATGGATCAGCGCAACGCGAATGGCGGGGAATCCAGCGGGCCCGTGCAGGTCGACGATCCATGGGGAGCATTCGCCGACGACCAGCTGGGCTTGATGGATCACCTCGGCATACAAGAGTTCTTTTTCATGGGCTACTGCATTGGCGGGCCTTTCGCGTTCAAGCTCATAGAGCGAGCGCCTGAGCGCGTATCGGCAGCCGTGTTCTGCCAGCCGGTCGGACATTCGCAGGCGACGCCGGACGCCATGTATGACTCCGGCATAAACTTGTGGGGTCCCGAGCTGTGCGCCCGGCGTCCCGATGTGACGATGGAAGTCGTCGAAGAGTATCTGCACAACCTTTACCGCCTTCAGCCGGACTTCATGTACAGCGTATCGCGGGACTTCGCGCGCTCGTGCCAGACGCCGATGCTGGTCATGCCTGACGACACGCCGTCGCACTCTTATGAGGCAGCCATGGCTCTGGTGGAACTGGCGCCTAAAGCGCAGGTGACGGCATATCCTTGGAAGGAGTCGGAAGATGTGCTTGCGGAGACGATAAATCAGGTGCGCGACTTCCTGCTGGCGCATCAGCCCGCGTAAGCCGCGCGCTGAAGGGCAGCGCCGTAGAATGGCTGCCCTATCCGTCGTGGAGAGGGCAAGCGAACCTGACTATCCTCTGTTGCCTGTCGAGCCGCCTATGCAGGGTCTTTCGATTGTTACACCGATGTCACCCCGAACGGAGTGAGGGGTCTAAAATCCTTGCCGTATCGGGCGTGTTCGTGGCAGGGATTTTTGATTCCTCACTCCGCTGCGCTGCGTTCGGAATGACAGGAAAAAAATTGCGCCTGAACAGGGTCTTTTCATTATCGCCGTCACACTCCATTCCATTCGCCCTGAGCTTGTCGAACCACCTTCGACGAGCTTAGGGTGAACGCGAAAATTGGCGTAAGACGGAGAATGAAAAGACCCTGCGCGCTTGTGTCTTAAACTTTTCAAAGGAACGCCGATAGGGTATCATGTTGCGCGCGGTTCAATCTGCGACAAGTCGCTGAGCCGCGTTAAGCCGATGTCAGGATTTGGCGTCTTTTGGGGCGCTGTGGGCGGCTTGATTTGATATTAGATGGCAAGCGATATTAGCCAATATATGGAGGAGGAAGTACATGGGAAACCGCTTAGAGGGCAAGACGGCGGTTGTGACGGGCGCGGGGCGCGGCATAGGCAAGGCAACCGCTTTGCTGCTGGCAGAGGAAGGCGCGTCGGTGGTGGTCAACGACCTTGGCTGCGATGTTGACGGCAGCGGTTCTTCACACGACCCCGCGGATGGCACGGTCGAGGCAATCAAGGCGGCGGGCGGCAACGCCGTCGCTAACTATGACAATGTGGCGACGATGGAAGGCGGCGAGGCGGTCATACGCTCAGCCGTGGACAACTTCGGACAGGTCGACGTGCTCATCAACAGCGTGGGCGTGCTGCAAGACCGCATGATATACCGCATGAGTCCCGAGGATTGGGACCGGGTGATTCGATACAATGTGAAGGGCGTGTTCGCGCCCACGAAGTTCGCCGCAATTCTGTTCCGACAGCAGCGCAGCGGGCGCGTGGTCAACTTCACTTCGGACGCTGGGCTGGGCGACATCGGGCGCTCGAACTACGCCGCCGCGTCGGAGGCGATAATCGGGCTGACGCGCACGATTGGCAGGGACTTGGGACGCTACGGCGTTACCTGCAACGCCATATCGCCGCTGGTGGAGACGCGGCTGTTCCCCGGCTCAGTCGAAGAGTACCGCGTCGCTGAGGGTCCGCACCCGTCGCCTGCGGAGCGCGCGGGCATCGGGCAGTCGCCGCCCGTCTCCGAGTGGGAGGGCGAGGGCAGCCAGGACGACCCCGCGAATGTCGCGCCGCTCGCGGTATATCTCGCCACATACGCCGCGCCGAATGTGAACTGCAATGTGTTCGGTGTGCGCGGCGGCAGCATATACCTGTACTCCAACCCCGAGGTGGCGAACGCCATCCACAAGTGGGGCACCTTCACGATGGACGAGATGGATGTGCTCTTCCCGAAGATTATCGGCAAGGGGCTTTAACGGGGGCTAACGGAATATACAGGACGGAAGGGATTTTCACTCCCTTCCCCCCAACCTTCCCCGCACAGGGGAAGGGACTAATGCAGCGATAGAAAGGACACAAGCATGGGCAAGAGACTTGAAGGGCGAGTAGCGATTGTTACCGGCGCGGGCCGAGGCATCGGCAGGGGCGTTGCAATGCTGCTGGCAGACGAGGGCGCGGCGGTCGTGGTGAACGACCTCGGCGGCGGCGTCGACGGTGTGGGCGGCTCAGACGCGCCCGCGGCGCAGGTGGTAGCGGAGATAGAGGCGCGCGGCGGCAAGGCGGTCGCCAACTTCGACTCGGTGGCAGACTACGAGTCGGCGGGCAAGATAGTTCAGACGGCTATCGACAATTATGGACGCATCGATGTTGTGAACCATGTCGCGGGCATCCTGCGCGACCGCATGGTGTTCAACATGACCGAAGAAGAGTGGGACGGGGTGCTTCAAGTGCATCTCTACGGCGCTTACAATATGGTGAGAAACGCCGTGCCGCACATGGTCAACCAAGGGTACGGCAGGATTGTGCTGTTCTCGTCCGGTTCGGGCATGGGCGCGTCGGGGCAGGCGAACTACGCCGCCGCCAAAGAGGGCATGGTCGGCTTCGCGCGCGCGCTCTCCCGCGAGCTTCATGAGCACGGCATCAAGGTGAACGCGGTGTATCCGGGCGGAGCGACGCGCATGACGGAGACGATCCCGGAGAGCACGCAGCAGCTGAGGCAGACGCAGCGGCAAGCGGCTGCGGCGTCGGTGGGCGCGACGCAGACCACGCAGGGCGCGCCGATTATGGGGCCGCCCGAGGCGCGCGCGCCGGAGAACAACGCGCCCAAGGCGGTGTATCTCTCATCCGAGTCGTGCGATGTTACGGGCCAGGTGATAGGCACAAGCGGCTGGCCGGTGACGCTGTACTCGCCGCGCCATGTCATCCGCAGCATCCACAAGAACAGCCGTTGGACGCTCGATGAGCTGGATGAGCTGATTCCCATCTCGCTGGGGAACGCGCTGGTCAACCCGGTGCCGCCACAAGCGCCACGCTAATAGCGCGGACATATCAGGGACGCATACACGGGAGCGACGATTTATTTGTCGCTCCCGTTTCATTTTAGGCGCTAACGAGATGGGCAGGATAAACAGGATGCCCTGTCCTGTGCTAAAATTAAGGGCGATGAGTTGGCTTGACATAGTGTTGATTGGACTGATTGCGTTTGGCGCGCTGCGTGGGCTGCGCGTCGGGCTGCTTGGCGCGGCGGTGAATGTCGTGGCGCTGGTCATCGGCTGGCTAGCAGCGGCGCAGGTGGCGAATGTCGTCAGCGGACTGGCGGGCGGGTTCGGCTCGACCGGCACGACGCTCACGGTCGCCGCGTACATCGTGGTGATGTCGCTGGCGCTGGTTGGCATGTCCTACCTGTGGAAGATACTGCGTCCCGCGCTTGGCATCGCTACGATGGGCGCGTCCTCCATGGTGGACAAGGTGGGCGGCTTGCTGCTGGGGCTGGTCGTTGGGCTTGTGCTCAGCGGGGCGCTGATACTCGCGCTCGCTAGGTTCACTTATGAGCTGCCGACGTCGGGCGGCTTGGCAGCCGCGCCGCTCGCTGTGGCGGATACGCGCGTGGAACTGGAGCGCGGACTAGCGGAATCGGTAGGCGTGGGGCTGTTCGTGAACGCGGTCGACGCGCTGCCTGCGGGCGCTTTGGGCTTCGTCCCTTCGGACTTTAGAACATCACTCGAACTTGTGGAGTCAGGCAATTAAGGATACGCGACGCTAACATCAGAACCATGAGCGGGTCTAGCAATGCTGATAAACAAGCCGGTGCTGGTGCTGAACCAGAATTATCAACCTCTCAATGTGTGCAACGCGCGGCGGGCGATAGTGCTGCTGGGACGGGGCAAGGCTGAGACGCTCATAGACGGGCAGGAGCACATCTCTACCGTGTCGCGGCTAGTGCCTATTCCGTCGGTGATACGGCTCATCTACATGGTGAAGCGGCCGCTGGTGCGTCGACGGCTGTCGCGCCGCGCCGTGTTCTACCGCGACGGCTTCCGCTGCCAGTATTGCGGCAAGGAGTCCAAGAACCTGACGCTCGACCACATAATCCCGCGCTCACGCAAGGGCCCGCATGTATGGGAGAATGTGGTGAGCGCGTGCATCCCCTGCAACCATCGCAAGGCGGGATACACGCTGCGCGAGGCGAACATGAGGCTGCTGAGCGAGCCCGCTGCGCCGCGCCCGAACCCCTACTACATCTTTCACCACCGACATATCATGGACGAGTGGCGGCAGTTCATGCCGTGGCTGGAATAAGAGGAGGACCGGAACATGGGCGTATTCAGCGTTGAGGTTAATCTCAGGAACTGGCAGAACAGGTTCCTGTCAGAAGCAGAGCAAGGCGAGGAAGTCGTCTGCGATGCGCTTGTTGACACGGGCGCGTCTCAGCTTTGCCTGCCCGCCGACATGATAGAGCGGCTGCGACTGGTTGAAGTGGGGCGGCTGAGGGCGCAGATTGCCGATGGCGGGCAACGCTTGTATCGCCTTATGGGAATGGTAGATGTAGAGGTGCAGGGGCGCTCGTGCCAAGTGCGAGCGGTCGAATTGCCCGCCGACGTCCCCCCCATTCTTGGTGCATTTCCGCTTGAGGAAATGGACTGGCACATCTCGCCGAAGGAAGGGCGGCTGATGCCCAATCCAAGGTTTCCTGACGGTGAGCCCACGCTGTTTTTACTGACGGCGCGGGGTGAGGGTTAGGGATACACCACGGGATTGTAGCATGCCAAGCGATGGTTCGGCTCGACTTCCAGCAGGGGAGGCACGGGCATGGTGCGGCATTGGTTGGTGGCTTTGCCGCAGCGCTCCAAGAAGGGGCACAGGTCGGGCGCGTCGATCATCTTGGGGGGCGCGCCGCGTATGGGGTTCAAGGCTTGCTGTCCGGTGTCGAGGCGCGGTATCGCCTTGAACAGCCCCGATGTGTACGGATGCAGCGGCTTGGCGAAGAGCGACTTGGTGTCGGTGTACTCGACGATGGTGCCGCCGTACATCACGGCGACGGTCTGGGTCATCTGCGCGATGACGCCGAGGTCGTGGGTGATGAGCATGATGGCGGAGTGGTTCTTCTCGCGCAGCTCGCTGAGGCGGTGCAGTATCTCCGCCTGAAGGGTAACATCCAAGTTGGATGTAGGCTCGTCGGCGATGAGCACCTTCGGCTCGAGCGCGACGCCGATTGCCATGAGGACGCGCTGCGCCATGCCGCCGCTGAGCTGGAAGGGGTAGCGGCTGAGCATGTTCTTGGCGTCGGGTATGCCCAGCTGTCCGAGCAGGTCGATGGCGAGCGCGCGGGCGCGCCTGCCGCCGATGTTGGTATGCTCTAGGACTATCTCCTCGACCTGCTTGCCGATGGGTATGACGGGGTTGAGCGCCGCGCCCGCGTCCTGGAATATGAGCGAGATCTCCTTACCGCGAATGTGGCGAATCTGCTCGGAGGTCATGGTGAGCAGCTCTGCGCCGTTGTAAGTGATGCTGCCCTTCACCACCTCGCCGGGGAATGGCACGAGCTGCAAGACGGAGAGCGCGGTTACGGTCTTGCCGGAGCCGCTCTCGCCGACTACGCCGAGGATGGAGTCCTCATCGAGGGCGAGTGAGACGCCGTTGACCGCCTTGTTCACGCCTTCCTTGGTCGTGAAGTAGGTGTGCAGGTCTTTGATTTCCAGTAGATGGGCTGGCATAGCTCACGCCTGAGATGCGACTACGGGTTTGCCTATGCGCGTACAAGGCTGGAGGCGCGAGCGGCGAGGGCGCGCGGGCTGAACCTGCCAGCCTTGAGTTCGGTGATGAGGTCGTCGAGGCAGCGGACGGGCTGTTGGAACTGAGTTGCATAAGTGCCGACCTGCTCCAGGCTGTGGGCATCGCTCGCGCCGGTCGCGCTCAAGCCGAACCGATTGGCGATGTCGCCGGCGAAGTGGTTCTCCGCGTCTGAGCCGCGCCCGTTGAATATCTCGACCGCGTCGGTGATGCCGAACACCTTGTTGTCGCATGCCCTGTCGAGCATCTCGTCGTAGGCGGCGGCGCTGGTGTGCGCCTGCTTGCGATAGAAGCGGCGGTACGGGTGGGCGACGACGATTGCGCCGCCCGCGTCGTCGACCAGTTCCCTGACATACGAAGCCTTGTGCATGCCGAAGATGTACTCCCGCAAGCCGTACACGAGCAGATGCCCTTCTTCAGTCGTAACCTCGCAGCCGGGCAGGACGAGGTAGTCGTGCTTGCGCGCGAGCGCGTGAATGTCGCGCGGGTTCCAGAACCTATCGTGATCGGTGATGCAAACGCCGTCAAGGCCGATGCGCTTCGCCTTGGCGATGAGTTCCTCAGGGGTTAGCGTACTGTCGTCAGAGGTTGGGTAGGTGTGCGTATGAATGTCGATAATCAAAGGCAAAGTCCGATTGTGAGCAGAAACATCTGCCCAAGTCTGACATCGGCGGCGCGCAAAGTCAAGATGGGCGACGACAAGGACTTTTCATTCGCGCGGTGTACTTCGCGGCGACCGCGTCCATGTACGGCATGGGTATGCCGACCCTGGAGATACCTCGGGAGCAGAGATTACGAGGATGCCATGGCGCTATATTACCAGCGCCGACTAAGTCCACTGGTATCTTTTCTTGAGACGAGTCAGTCTGTTGTAGCGGATTAGTCTTTCACGCTGCATCCTGCCTACAACAATTCCCGCGTCAATCTCGATTTGCGCCGCGAAGTTCACCACGCTTGTTCCATCATAACGCTGGGCATCAACGAATTTTTGCCACTCATCCGGCGGTATCAACAAATCGGCGGCAAATGAGTTTGCGACTGCTTCCTCGGAAGCGCCGTTGTCAATCCCGTCTATGTGCACCTCTCGAACCTTGTGGTCAAGGATATGGCAGCACTCATGGAAGAAGCTGAACCAAAAGATGTCACTCCACTTCCACTTGAGGCTCATCTGAATAAGTCCCTTATCGTGAGTGAGCCACCTTGCCACGCCGTTTGCGCCGCTCTTAGGCAACTCCGGCACGAATACTAACGCTACCCCCGCATTCGCACACAGGCTAGACATTTTGGGAGCGAATTCAACGGGGTCGTCCGATGTCATTGTACGGATTTGCAGGATGGCGCTGCGGAACGCCTGCTCATCGTATTTGGCAGTGCTTATATCGCGCCCGTCAATCTCACCCTTTCGCAGCCAAGCCGCCAGAGCGCCCCTAGATACCTTAGAGTTTTCACTGATGCGAAAGCCCAGCACAGGCTCAATCCCATGCTTATCCCAGGCATCAAATGATGCGAAGCCCAGGAACCCCAGCAGGGCGCCTACCTTATCGGCCTTCTCCTTATATCGGCTAATCCAGCCGCGCTTCTCGATCTCTTTGACAGGAAATTTGCCAAGCCAACCATCCTTGGCTTGTGCAGCCCATTCGTCGCGTTGCTTCGATCGCGCCAAGGTAAAGTCGTATGTCGACTGTAAGTTGGTCCATATATGCGCCGGAATGCCTAGTACATTTTCCAGTTCCACGGCGGTATCGTGAGTTATACTTTTCTTGCCCTTGATAATCTCATTGACTACTTGTGGCGGTCTGCCCATTCGCTTGGCAAGTTCCCGCTGCGTCATTCCAATGAACTCAATCTCTTCCTCCAGCAGTTCGCCGGGGTGTATGGCGAGGTCGGATATGGGACGGAAGTATTGCTTAGTTTCCATAATGATTCGTCACCTCCAATATCCGAACCGATTCGTCGGCATTATCATAAGTGAGTATTATGCGCCACCTATTGTTCAAGTCTATCGCAAATTGTCCCGTCATTGCGCCAGACAGCGAATGCAATCTAAGCGAGCGTATAGTACGCAATTCATTGAACGTGGGAGTGTTCAGAATAAATTGGATACGCTGAATGTATTTCTTTGCGACGGCATTATTCCATTCTCTTTGCGCTCGTCTGCCATCTTCGAAGCATTCTTGGAGTCGGTTGTTAGCAAAATAGACTTTCATCGTTCACCTATTGGGTGAAAGTTAGAATATATTAACATATCTGTCAATATAATTACAGACTATTATTTTCAGAAAAATGGTTCTGAGAATGTGTCAATAACAAACTGTCCAATGCTACAATGAACCCGTGCATCTATGCGTCTGCCGGACGCTTTCGTCCCTTTCGACGGGACGGTTGCGGCGGATGCGAAGGATTTATCGAGTTGGTATAGAGCGAAGAGAATAGGGTATAAACATGCCGTTGGAGAATATCGTTGTTCAGGGCGCGCGGGAGCATAATCTTAAGGATGTCAGCGTTACCATTCCCCGCAATAAGCTGGTGGTGATGACGGGCGTGTCGGGGTCGGGCAAGAGTTCGCTGGCGTTCGATACGATCTATGCGGAGGGGCAGCGGCGCTATGTGGAGTCGCTGTCGTCTTACGCGCGGCAGTTCCTGGGGCGCATGGACAAGCCGGATGTGGATTACATCGAGGGGCTTTCGCCGGCTATATCCATCGACCAGAAGGGCGTGTCGCACAACCCGCGCTCCACTGTGGGGACGGTCACGGAGATATACGACTACCTGCGCCTGCTGTTCGCGCGCGCGGGGCATCCGCACTGCTACAAGTGCGGGCGTCCGGTGGAGCGTCAGACGGTGCAGCAGATAGTCGACGCCGTGCTGGGGCTGCCGGAGAACAGCCGCATCCAGATAATGGCGCCCATGGTGCGGCGGCGCAAGGGCGAGCACAAAGAGGTGTTCGAGGACGCGCGCAAGGCGGGCTTCGTGCGCGTGCGCGTCAACGGCGAGGTGCATGACCTGTCGGAGTCGTTCGACTTGGACAAGCAGAAGTGGCACCACATCGAGGTCGTGGTGGACAGGCTGGTCATCGGCGACAGCGCGGAGCAGACGCGCGTGGCGGATTCGGTGGAGACGGCGCTGAAGATGGCTGGCGGCGTCGTGCTGGTGGATGTCGTCGGCGGCGAGGAGCTGCTGTTCTCCGAGCAGTTCGCGTGCGTCCACTGCAACATCAGCATGGGCGAGCTCGAGCCGCGCACCTTCAGTTTCAACAATCCGCACGGGGCTTGCTCCACCTGCACGGGGCTGGGATACAAGCTGGAAGTCGACGCCGACCTGGTCATTCCCAACAAGAACATCAGCATCGCGGACGGGGCGGTGCAGCCTTGGGCGCGGTCGGGCGCGATGAGTCCGTGGTATTACAGCCAGCTCGAATCGCTGGCGCGCGCCTTCGAGTTCTCCCTCGATACGCCCGTCAAGGACATGCGGAAGCGAGACCTTGACAGGGTGCTGTACGGCACGAAGCGCAAGGCGATCGATGTTCGCCATCACACGCAGCGGGGCAAGACATATCGCTGGCGCACGGCGTTCGAGGGCGTCATCAACAACATGGAACGCCGCTACAAGGACACCGAGTCCGACCATGTGCGCTCGGAGATAGAGCGATACATGTCGTCGAGCGCATGCAAAGCATGCGACGGAGAGCGCCTTAGGCCCGAGGCGCGCGCGGTTACGGTCTGCGGGCTGAATATCATGGATGTCACGAACAAGTCCATCGCGCAGGCGAGCGCGTGGATTGGGGCGATTGGGGGGAACGGCTCTCAGCCGTCGGTCATCGGCTATCCGTCGGCGCATCCCGACCTTCCCGCTGAGGGGCGAGGGACTAACGGCGCGGCGGCAGGCAAAGGCAGGCGCAAGCGGAAGTCGCGGGCTTCGCGCAATGGCAGGGTGAAGGTCGAGCATCCGCAGGCGCTGAGTGAGCGCGAGAAGGCTATCGCGGATCAGATACTGAAAGAGATAGAGGCGCGGCTGAACTTCCTGCTGAACATCGGGCTGGACTACTTGACGCTCTCGCGCACGGCTTCCACGCTGAGCGGCGGCGAGGCGCAGCGGATTCGGCTGGCGACGCAGATAGGATCGGGGCTGATGGGCGTGCTGTATGTGTGCGATGAGCCGTCAATCGGGCTGCATCCGGCCGACGACTACCGGCTGATACAGACGCTGAAGCGGCTGCGCGACCTGGGGAACACGGTGATCATCGTGGAGCACGACGAGGCGATAATGCGCTCCGCCGACTACATCGTCGACCTCGGGCCCGGCGCAGGCGAGCATGGCGGCTACATCGTGGCTACGGGCGCGGTCGACGATATATGCGAATCGGCGCAGTCCATCACCGGGCAGTATCTGAGCGGGCGGCGGCAGATACCCCTGCCCGATGAGCGGCGCGACGGCAACGGCGAGCGACTGGTCATTCGCGGGGCAAAGCAGAACAACCTGAAGGACATAGACGTCCCCATACCTCTGGGCATGCTGGTGTGCGTCACGGGCGTGTCGGGGTCCGGCAAGAGCACGCTCATCAACGAAATCCTGTACAAGAAGCTGGCGCAGCAGTTCTACCGCGCGCGCGACAGGGCGGGCGCGGTGCGCGACATCGAGGGCGTGGAGAATATCGACAAGGTGGTGGACATCGACCAGTCGCCCATCGGACGCACGCCGCGCAGCAATCCGGCGACATACACCGACACCTTCACGCCAATACGCGAGCTGTTCTCCACGGTGCCGGAATCTCGGATGCGCGGCTACAAGCCGGGGCGCTTCTCGTTCAATGTGAAGGGCGGGCGCTGCGAGGCGTGCAGCGGCGACGGCTACATCAACATCGAAATGCAGTTCCTGCCCGATGTCACCGTGCCGTGCGAGATATGCGAGGGCAAGCGATACAACCGCGAGGCGCTGGAAATAGAATGGAAGGGCGCGAATATCGCCGATGTGCTGGCGATGACGGTCACGGAAGCGCTGGATGTGTTCGAGAACATCCCGCGCGTGCGGCGGCGCTTGCAAACCCTCCAAGATGTCGGGCTTGGCTACATACGGCTGGGGCAGCCGGCGACGCAGCTGAGCGGCGGAGAGGCGCAGCGCGTGAAATTGGCGAAAGAGCTGTCCAAGCGGGCGACCGGAAAGACGCTGTACATCCTCGACGAGCCGACGACGGGCCTGTCCTTCGAGGACTGCGCGCACCTGCTCAGGGTGCTGCAACGGCTGGTGGACGCGGGCAACAGCGTCGTGCTGATAGAGCATCACCTAGACCTAATAAAGAGCGCGGACTGGCTGATAGACCTAGGCCCGGGCGCGGGCGACAAGGGCGGCGACCTGATAGCCGAGGGAACGCCGGAAGATATAGCGCGCATGGCGCACTCGCAGACCGGCCGCTATCTCGCCGGACTGCTGGACGTCGAAGACGCAGACGCCGCCATAGCCGCGCACGCAGAAGCCGACGGAGCGCGGGCGGCGGATTAGTCAAGCCTGTGAGTGTGTCAGTATTCTCAATACGCGCTGATTATCAAATCGTCATTCCTGCGAAAGAAAGTCACCCCTGCGAAAGCAGGGGCAGGAATCCAGTGCGGTTGATACGCCGTCCAAATTGTAATACCAATACATATTGAGAATACCAGTGTGTCAGTGGGAAGAATGGATAGGACGGGGAAGGCAGAAAATGGGACTTGAAAGCAAGAAACGGCCAATTCAGATTGTGGTCGAAGATGGCGAAGCGGCGGCGGTCATAGTCGGGATGGACGAATATGTGAAGATGCTGGAACGGCTTGAGGATTTGGAAGACCTTGAAATGCTGAACGAGATGCGTCGCAAGCCGCTTGAGTTCAGGTCCCTGGAGGCGTTCCTGGAGGAACACTCCGAAAATGTATGAGGTCTATCTTGAACGCGCTGCTGAGCGCGACCTGAGAAGGTTGCAACCGGACGAATTCAGGCGAGTCATAGCAGCAATCAGGGCGTTAGCCGAGAATCCGAGACCGCCCGGCTGCCTCAAGATTTCCGGCTCAGTGAGTGACTGGCGATTGCGGGTAGGAACACTGCGTATCATATATGAGATAGATGACGCTGCCAGACAAGCAAGAGTAATGCGAGTTCGGCATAGGCGTGAGGCATATATGTGAGTGGCGGATTGAGGATGCCATGAAAGTTACCTATAATACCGAAACCGATACGCTCCGCATAATACTTACGGACGCTGTGATTGACGAAAGCGACGAAGACAAGCCGGGCGTGGTATTGGACTATGACGCCGCCGGCAATGTCGTGGACATGGAGATACTGGACGCCTCCAAGCGGATGGACATACCCGACACTGTGGAGTACACGGTGGTTGGGTGATAGTATTGGGAATCTGACGTGGCGATGCGTGGTATTGCTGGGCGTCGAGGATGCCGACGCCGACCTGAGCGCGCGCAGAAGCGGACGGGGCGCGCGGCGGATTGAGGATACTATGAAAGTTACCTATAATACCGAAACCGATACCCTCCACATAATGCTTACGGACGCTATGATTGACGAAAGCGACTAGGATAAGGTAGTCCAAGGTAGTTTGGGATTGAGTCAGACAATCGAAGTCCATCTAGAGCAAAACTGCACTACCGATTGCAGGCGGCAAATTAACTTGCGAGGATTCTGGGTATAGTATATGTTGCACAGCCCAGATAATTGGAAAATAGAAGCAAGGCGTGAGGCGATTGCGTCGTCAAATTTCGCGTGGCGTTTTGCATCATATTCTAGAGGGAAGCGCGTGTCCCCGCTCTTCTTTCTGGGCGATGCCGTATCTGTGCTTCGTGAGATTCCAAGTGAATCTATCGATTTTTGCATGACAAGCCCCCCTTACTGGGGAAAGCGAGAGTATGAAAACGGTGGAATTGGACTTGAGGCAGACTACTCCGAGTACATTACGAAACTTGCCGAGGTATTTGAGGAGGTGAAGCGCACACTAAAGCACACAGGGTCATTCTGGTTAAATATGGGAGATACTTACCTGAACAAGCGGCTTCTGGGACTGCCGTGGAGGCTGGCGCTCTACTTAATGGATAACCAGAATTGGATTTTGAGGAACAGCATCATTTGGAACAAAATCAAGGGTAGTCCTGATAACACATTAGACCGCTTGCGGAATGTGCATGAGAATATCTTTCACTTTGTCAAATCGTCGCATGGTTATTACTACGATGCCGATGCTATTAGAGCTACACCCAAAAAGGCAAAAGTGGTAAACGGCTCAATTGTATCTGCAACGGGCGTAACAGGAGTGCGTTACAAACGGCAAATCGAACTTTCGACAGAGTTATCGCCATCTGAAAAAGAAGCAGCATTTCTAGGGCTTCAGTCTATGCTTGACCGAGTGAAACGCAGAGAAGTTGCTGATTTTCGGATGATTATCAGGGGCCAACAGCGAGCCACACACTCGCCGTCAGGAAAAGTGTCAGGACGTGCTCGCGAGTTACAGGAAAAAGGGTTCTACTTTTTGAAGTATCACCCAAAAGGCGCGAAGCCAAGCGATGTTTGGGAGATAATTCCCGAAGATAGCCAAGGCCGGCGACTTCACTTTGCGGCGTATCCCGAAGATATATGTCGTATTCCAATACTTGCCACCTGCCCTAAAGACGGAATTGCATTAGATCCGTTCTGTGGAACAGGAACAACAATGCTAGTGTCATCTATCCTTGGGCGCAAATCCGTTGGTATAGACATCTCTACAGATTACTTGGTAGAAGCTCATGATAGGTGCGTATCACTGCTATGACCAAGATCGCTGAGATTTTTGGCATCCCTACGAGCAGCTCCGATGAAGTTGATTGGGAAGTATTGGTCGAGCGCCAACATTGTCCATATACTTCTAGGAAGTGCGTGAAAGTCAGGAAAAGCGAACCCGACTTGTCGATAGGGACGTGCTCGGTGTATTACGGCAAAGCAAGGGAGCAGATTCTCATTTGCCCCAACAGGTTGCTGGCCCGACGGCAGATATTCACAGATTGTCTTCATCTGTTGACTCTCCATGAACCAGGCAATGAGTTACATTTGATTCCTGAAGTTTCTATACCGGGAGGTAGTGTCGATTACTTTCTTGTATCCGTTAACCGTGGAAGAGTGCAGGATTTCGTGGGCATTGAACTTCAAACGCTGGACACCACAGGGACGGTCTGGCCGGAACGCCAAAGATTTCTCGATAGTGTTGGGCTAGCCGCAGATATAAGTGATATTGAATCCGCTAAGCGTTTTGGCATGAATTGGAAGATGACGGCGAAAACTATCTTGATTCAACTCCACCATAAGACCCAAACGCTTGAGTTTCTAAACAAGCATTTAGTATTGGTTATTCAAGATGTATTTCTTGATTATCTCAAACGGGAATTTCAGTTCGATCACCTAGATAACGCACGGCTTGGTAATCCAATGCACTTTCATGCCTATGGACTCGCTGAAACTGGTGTTGAACCCGCTAGGCTCGAATTACAGGAACGCCTTAGCACAGATGCCAATGGTATTGCACTTTGCCTAGGTTTGCTGGCAGATGCAAATGTCGAGTTGGAAAATATAGTGAAACTGCTGGAATCCAAGCTGACTAATGACACGATGTTGATTATTGGATAATAACGCGGTTGCAAACAAAGGTATTCCTTGCCCCCTTACGCAAACCGCCCCACCCCAAACCCCTCGACCGGCGCTGCCGTTTCGCCCGCCGTGATTATGTCGGCGGTGGCTTTGCCGATGGCGGGCGCAAGCAGGATGCCCTTTTTGCCGGCGCCGGTGGCTAGGTAGGCGTTATCCCAGCCGGGCGCTGCGCCTATGATGGGCAGCCAGTCGGGTGTCAGGGGACGCAGGCAGGCGGTGTGCTTTGCGACTTGCGCGCTTTCGGCGAGCGCGGGCATCAGCTTGGTCGCGCCCGTCATCAGCGTTTGGCGGGCGGAGTCGCTAGGTTCGCGGTCGAAGCCCTTGCGCTCCTCGGTCGCGCCCGCCCACAGCAGCCCGTCGGCGCGGATGTGCAGGTTCGTTCCGCCGCCGCTGAGGTCGTAAGGCGGCATCGCGCCGTCTATGCGGAGGCGCAGTATCTCGCCCTTGTACGGCTCGACGGGGATGCTGACGCCTAGCCAATCCCCCGCCTGCGCGCTCCAAGGCCCGGACGCTATCACCACGGCGTCGCAAGCCAGTTCGCCGTCTTGGAGGGTTACGCCCGTTACGCGCTCGCCGTCCGTCCGCAAGGCGATTGCCTTTCCCTGCCGCACCCGCGCGCCCATTCGCTCGGCGGCGCGTGATAGCGCAAGCGTGAACTCGTAGCCGCTGAGGATAGCGTTGCCGTAGGCGTAGATGCCGCACCGCGCTTCCGGGTTGAGGCGCGGCTCCATCTCGCGCAGTTCGGCAGCGTCCAGCCAGTGCGCCCTGAAGCCGTCGGCAGCCTCGAAGATGTCGTGCGTCGCCTGCATTTCGGGCAGGTCGGAGTCGTCGAAGGCTACGGTTACGAATGCGATGGTCTTGTGGTGATACTCGACGCCCGATTCGTCTTCGAGCGTCTGCGCCAGGTCGGCGTGCATGGAGAACGACTTGGCGGCGATGTCGCTGAGCGCTCCGGGGATGCCCGCGCCTTGCAGCGGGTTGAGTCCGCCGGCGTTGTAGCCGGACGCCTGAGTTGCGATGCCCTCGCTCTCGATGATGGTGGAGCTAACGCCCGCCTTTGCGAGATAGTACGCGACAGCGCAGCCCATCGCGCCCCCGCCTATGATTGCTACTTCGGTCGTGGATGTCATTGTTGTTCCTCCTATCATCTCGTCATTCCTGCGAAAGAACGTCACCCCTGCGAAAGCAGGGGCAGGAATCCGGCGCTTTGAAATAGCCTAGAATATGCGAAAGCGACTACAATTCTCTCAGCCTCTCCCGGAGGAAGAAGTACGTCGGTTGGGTTGGCGCGCGGCGAGTATGCAGCCTAACGCCAGAATGTAGGATAGCACGCCGTAGAGGTATATGGCGCGGTATCCGCCGGTGATGCGAAAGAGCAGCGCGCCGAATGTGGGCCCAAAGCCGAGCGCGCCCGTCTGGAACGGCCCCATCAGCCCGGTGATGGAGCCGAAGGACGCCCTGCCAAAGTACTGCGCTATCATCATGTGTCCGAGTATGTTCAGCCCGCCCGCGAGCGTGCCGTAGAGGATTACCACGAACAGGCTGAGCCTGCCCTCCGGGACGACGATGAAGAGGGATACGGCGAGTCCTGAGATGGCGAGGATGATGAGGGCAAGCCTGCGCGGTGAGAATAGGTCGGACAGCCAGCCCCAGAATGGGTTGCCCAGCGAGCCTAGCAGCGAGCTGAGGCTCAGCGCGGCGGCGGCGGCAGCGGGGGACACGCCCACATCGCGCAGGTATGGCACTACCTGAAAGTTTATCGTGCCCGATGTGAGGATGATGAGCGCTTCGGCGGTTACGATGAGCCAGAACGCCGAGGTGCGCGCCGCCTCGCCCGCGCTCCAGTCGGATTCGCGGCGCGGCGCAGGCTGACTATCATCGCTGTCGGACAGCGCGGGGTTGGATGCGGACGCGCTGGCGCTGCGTCGGCGCGCTGCGGGGGAGGCAGATGCGCCGTCGGGCCGCAAGCCGATGTCGGCGGGGTGGCGGCGCATTATGAGCAGCAGGGGTATGACGATGAGCAGCGATATTGCGCCCTGCACTTGAAACGCCGTGCGCCAGCTCGACGCCAGCGCGATGAGCGAGAATATCTGAATGTTGATCGCGCCGCCGAACGGTCGCGCCATAGCGGATATGCCGAGCGCGAGATTTCGGCGGCGGCTGAAGAAGTTGACGGCTGCCGTGCGCGGCACTACGCCCACGAGCATGGGGTTGGCGATGGCGCGCGCGACGATGTAGGCGGCGTAGAATTGCCAGACGGCTTGTATCCCCGCGATGGCGAAGAAGCACAGCCCGGCGATGAACGCGGCGAGCGGCATCAGCCCGCGCGGGCCATAGCGGTCAGCGAGCCTGCCGACAAAGGGCGTGAGTAGCCCGGACGCCCACGTGCCGGCGGTCACGGCGTAAGCGATGGTGCTGCGCTCCCAGCCCATATCCTCGAAGATGAAGTTCTGCACGCCGCCAAACACGAGCTGCGTCGCGCCCGTTGCCGCATAAGTGCCGACGGCGGACATGGCGAGGATGAGCCAGCCGTAGTAGAAGGGCGTGCGAGGTCGCCAGTCGGCGATAGTCTTCAGCAGGGGCAATGTGCGTAGAAGATGGCAGTCATGGGGTGTCGGCGGAACCTAGGAGGGATTCGAGTTGGGAAGTGAGGGGCGGCACACGTTGAGTGACGACTCTCCAAATATCAGGCTCGCTGACGCGAAAGTATGCGTGAACAATTATATTCCGCATACCTATCATATCGCGCCAAGGGACAGAGCTGAATCGTGATTGGATTTCATGTGGAACATAGTTCGCAGCCTCGCCGATGACTACAAGGTTGTGCAGCGCCGCGTCATAAGTCCGCTTGTCATCGACGAATTCTTCATAGGTCATCCCTTGAATATATCCACGGATTCGTCGAGCGGCGCTAAGCATGTCTTCAAGGCGCTGCCGCCATGCCCTACTCGACATACACGATGTCCTTCATATAGTCATCGTCTTCCTGATAGCGTGTATTTGGCGATCTGCCGAGCGTATCTACCATGGCATCGCATCCGAAAAGGTCGCTGATGTGCATCTGCAAGCCGCCTAGCTCAAAAAGGTCAATCTCAACCCCAGGCTTGTACTCGACGGCAACGCCTATTTGGGGATGATACCCGCAGCAGCGGCCGCACTCGCACTTGCAGTTCGCCGAGTTGTTTTCTTCGTAAGGGAAGACGCCTATTTTCTTGACGCCGTATTCGTCGGCAAGCGCTTGGCGGTTTTCTTTCAGTATCTTCAAGGCTATGTCTTGCCGCATTGAGGGCGCTCCTTATGTGCCGGTGCCGGATGTCCCATTATAGCGCAATGGATTGGATCTCGTCGGTGAACATGCCGCCGTCGTCGTAGATAGGTCATTCCTTGAATATATCCACGGATTCGTTGAGCGGCGCTAAGCATGTCTTCAAGGCGTTGCCGCCCTGCCCCACTCGACATACACAACATCCTGTAAATAGTCATCAGTTTGCTTGTAGCGGTCATCTTTGTGCCCGCCAATCATTTCCAGCAAGATGTCGCACCTGAAAATCTCCGCTATCCGGCGTTCTAGGCTTACGAAATTGAACATGCCGGGCTTCGCGTCAGGCTTATACTCGACGGCGACGCCTATCTTGATGTCGGGATGGTAGCCGCCGCATCGGCCGCATTCGCACTTGCAGTTCGCCGAGCTGTTTTCCTCGTAAGGGAAGACGCCGATATTCTCGATGTCGTACTCGTCGGCGAGCGCTTGGCGGTTTTCCTTCAGTATCTTCAAGGCTATGTCTTGCCGCATTGGGCGCGCTCCTTGTGTGCCGGATGTCCCATTATAGCGCAATGGATTGGAGCTCGTCGGTGAACAGGATGCCGCCGTCGTATATTTGGCGCACATCGCCGATACCCTTTTCCATCGCGCCCGGCTGCGAGAGGTGCGGCCCGACATGGACGAGTGCGAGACGCTTGACGCCGGCGGCTTGCGCCATCCGCGCCGCGCCGAGCGTTCCGCACTGGCCCGGGGATTCGCCGTCGGCGTCCATAATCTCCTGGTCGTCCCAGCACATGCAGAGCATCAGGTCGGCGTCTTTCGCAAGTTCGGTTACGGAGTCACAGGGCTGCGTGTCGCCGGTGAACACCACGCTGCCCGCCGGCGTGTCGAAGCGATAGGCGAGCGAGTCGAGGAAGGGCTGCACATGCTCCGCGGGCGCGGCAGTAACCTGCCAGTCGCTGCCGGAGAACACGAGTCCGGGCCCGACATCGGTCGCATGCACCAGCGGCGGCTTGCGCGGGAGCGTACCGCCTCGATTGCGGTGGATGCGCTGGCTGAGCGGATGCCCCACGCGCGCCTTCCAGTCGTGCGCGAACACGCCCTCGCTCTCGTCCAGTATGCCGCGCGTGATGCGCTCCGTGAGCGTGGGCCCAAACACTTGCAGCGTATTCTCCGCGCCCGTACTCTGGTCCCAGCGGCACAGCAGAAAGCAGGGATAGTCTATATCGTGGTCGAAGTGGTGGTGCGTGAAGAACAGGTAGTCGATGTTGGTGGGCCAAAGTCCCGCCTTGACCAGCTTATGCGTGGCGGCAGGCCCGCAGTCCACCATCAGCTGCTCGTCGCCGATTTCAAGCGCGAACGCCGAGCCGAAGCGCGTAGGCGTGGGCGTAGGCGTGCCCGCGCCAAGGATATGGATTGTGGTTGGCTTGTCTGTCATGATTTCACCTTCAGACGAACTTCTATGCTCTGCGCGTTGCGATATTCTGGGAGTGTAGCACATAGAAGGTTGGCGCGGAGCAACTGAAAGGGGCACATCTTATATCAATGGAGGGGAAGCGCGATGTGAGAGCGCGGCGCGGCTATATTTTGACAGAAGTACGCCTATTCCGTAAAATATGACTATGGTTATGACTAGGGTTTTGAAAGTGGCTGGTGAGATAATATGCGTACCATTTCAAAGAGCAAGCTGAAAGCCCAAATGCTTCGTGTCTTTCGTGAAATCGAGGAGAGCGGCGAGGAGCTAATCGTGACCGACCGCAATCGCGCCGCGCTTCGCATCCAGCCCATCGCCTCAAAGAAAAAGGTGGAGGATGTGTTCGCCTCTTCCCCCGGACAGCTAGTCTTTCATGAGGACATCAACGCTCCGACCATCGACGAATGGCATGAGGCGTAATGATAGTTCTGGACACTTCCGCCTTGCTGTTTTGGACTCTGGACAGGGAACGGCTGTCTCAAGCGGCGGCGGCGGCAATTGCGGACGCCGACCGCATCGCAATCAGCGCCATCTCCATCTGGGAAATCGGCATAAAAGTTGGCAAAGGCAGGCTGCTCATTCCATACTCGCCTCGGGATTTTGCTGGCAGACTAGAGCAAGTGGATCGCGTGGAAGTAGTTCCTGTGGATGCGGCGACTTGGCTAAAGAACCTCGAATTGGATTGGGAACACCGCGACCCGGCAGACCGCACCATAGTGGCGACCGCCGCCCTGTTCGACTGCCCGCTCGTGACTTCTGATACGGCGATAAGAGCGTTTTACTCAAAAACCGTCTGGTAACTTCAATGCCATCGTCTGAAAAGCGTTAAGCGGCAGAACACGGCGCATCTCACACCCACAACCCGCCCACGCCATCCCCGCGTCCGCGTCATCATCATCCCCAAAGCGCACTTGCCGCGCGAACGCCAGCCCCCACACATTCGCCGCGCCCGCGTTCTTCAGCGCGGAGGCGCCGAAACCGAAGCGCGCTTGCAGGATGCCAAGCAGTGGTTTGAAGAGCAGATGCTGGGCAATAGCCGGTGCGCTACCTGAAGGGATGGCTCAACGCATGTTAGCCACTTTGGATTTCGACGCAACGCCTGATATGACCAAACGCTCGCCCTCTTCCAGCTTCAGGTCGTAGCGTTCGGATAAAACGTCGTATATTTCTTGCGCGATAGACAAAGCCTCTCCCCGCGTTTCCACAAAGGGAAGCGCCTTAATCTCGTTTATGGAAATGTGGCCATCATGGATCAGCAGCATGGCTGCCAACTTCAGGCTGACACTGCGTAGTTCTGTCATATTTCAACCTTCTTGGCTTAACTCTGTTAGGAATTGCTTTGCCTGCCTTCTGTCAATTCTGGGGGCAATCTCTCCAACAAGTCAGGAGGCAAACCTTTTAGTCGTTCCATCATCTCTTTTTGTAGTCGCGCATCCTCGAGTTTCCCTTTTTCAACCAGCAGTTTGTGTATCTTCCAGACCTCTGGTAGGTATTCCCCAGGAACCTCATTGACTACCAAGCCAATGGAGTGAGCCTCCTCGATATTGATACAGAAACCATGGTCTGCGTATCCTTCAGTGAGTCGTGTCGCAACAGCCTTAGCTTTTTCAGCATCACCTTTTAGCATCCCCGAAGTTAGAAGTTTCACCAGATACTGCTTTGAAAGTTCCAGAGAATTCTTGATGTTCCCCAGCGTCAACGGATACTGAAGACGCTGCATCAATCCATCAGCCAGTTCTTTGTTCCCATTTTTATATTCTTCCCGAATAATCTCTAGGGTAGATTCGATATGAAGCGGCGAAAACTGCTCAATTCTCCCTTCAAGCAGATTCGTCTCAGTGATTTGTGGGTCTAGCGGCCCGAGTTCCGCAACCGGGGTCATCAGGATTTCGTTCCCGGAACACGCCAACAGAGTTGCCGCGCTTTTCGCCCATCTTGGGATGATGAACTTTAATCCTTTGCTGCCGTATCGTCTGAGAAGATGCGCCAAGTTATAAGCCGCGTCTATGTCACCGCCACCCGACTCTAAAATGACGACTAATTCCTTGTCCAATGGGCCAAAACCAAAGCGTCCCTGCAAGTGGTCATACACATCATCTACAACCGACGGCTCAATTTCATTGTCAAGCAAAATAGGGAAGCAAGAACTGCCATCGCCCAATTGTTTGTCTATCTCATCGACACAGGCAGCAATTTCTTTGTCTATGCTTGCCAGACTCTTTTCTTGATTTTCTGAAACCACTACCACTTTTACCTTTCATTGAAAGTCCATCTATGATAATAGACTGCGCCGTATGAGTAAATATCAAAGAAATCGCTAACCGATGACCCTGCATTTCCCTCACACCCACAACCCGCCCACGCCATCCCCCGCATCTGCGTCGTCATCATCCCCAAAGCGCCCCTGCCGCGCGAACGCCAGGCCCCACACATTCGCCGCTCCTGCGTTCTTCAGCGCCTCCGCGCACGCCGACATCGTGCTGCCCGTCGTCACCACATCGTCTATCAGCATATACCGCCGCCCCCGCGCATCCGACGCGCACTCGAACGCAGCCGCGATGTTGCGCCTGCGCTCCCCCGACGACTCCATGCTCACCTGCGGCCGCGTGTTGCGGACGCGCCGCAGCGCCGTATCATCAACCGGCGCTCCCGTCAGCCGTCCCAATTCGCGCGCCAGCAGCGCCGACTGGTTGAAGCCGCGCGACCGCTCCCGCCACCGATGCAGCGGCACCGCGCAGTAGGCGTCGACAGGGTACGGGTTGCGCTCCAGATACGCCGCCAGCAGGCGCGCGACATAAGGCGCGGCGATACGCACATGCCGATACTTCAAGTCGTGGATGATGTCGCGCGCGCCGCCGCGAAACTCAAACGGCGCTCGCACGCTGTCGAACGCGGGCGCGACGCGCCGGCACGAGTCGCACAGCTGCGGAACTCGCGGAGCGGCGCACAGAAAGCAGTACGGCTTTCGCAGCGGCGGCAGGTCAGGTTCGCACTCGGCGCAGATGTAGCTGCCCTCGCGCCCGCAGACCGCGCAGTACTCCGGCAGCACTAGGTCTAGCAGCGCGAGGGATGTTCGTTTCAGGAGCTGCGCGGCGTGGCGCAAGTCTATGCGCTCTACACGCGCACGAACTTGGACACGCGCTCGCCCTGCCCAATCTCGGTCACATAGACGCTGCCCTTGGAATCCACGCAGATGCCGTGCCCGCCGATGACGCTGCCCGCCGCCGCGCCCTCATCGCTGCCCCGCCAGCGCGACAGCAGTTCGCCGTCCAGCGTCCAGATGCTGACGCCCGTGCCCGCGCCCTGCTCCACCACATAGACGATGCTGTCCAGAATCCACAGGTCGCCGGGCGCTTCCAAGTCCGTCCACTCTTCCAAGAAGTTGCCCTCGCCGTCGAAAATCTGAATGCGGTTATTCTCGCGGTCGCAGATGATGACGCGCCCGCGCTCATCCACCCAGATGTTGTGCAGCAGCGCGAACTCGCCGGGACCCGTGCCCTGCTTGCCCCACGACAGCAGCAGCTCGCCGTCCGCGCTGAACTTGTGGACGCGATGGCCTCCGTAGCCGTCCGACACGAACATATTGCCGTCCGGCGCGATGGCGAGGCCGGAAGGCATATTGAAGGGCATCCCTTGGAACGACGGAGACGGCGCGAGCTTCTCGCCAAGCGTGCGGATCGCCTCGCCGCCGGGCGTATATTCGGTTGCGATGTGAAAATCCCTGTCCACCAGCCACACATTATCATTCGGCGCGATGTAAATCCCGTGCGGATTCGCCGAGAAAGTGCCCTCGCCCCAAGACGATATGAAGTTCCCGTCCGTATCCCATATCGTCAGCGGATGCGCCCCCCTGCTGAAGATATGCACCTCATCCTTCGAATTCACCGCGCCATCCGACGCCGCCCCAAACGCCCAATACTTAGGCATATTCGGCCACTCCGAAACCCGCTCATACCGATAATCCCCCGAACCTACCGTACCCATGTCTTTTCTCCTCTTCATTTCAAATCGTGTCAAGCCATATTCAGGTCTATATTCACCCAATCTAGCCAGAACCGCCCGCTTTCGTCAGAGGTGATTGTATGCACGAGTAGCGGGTTAGTCAACGGGTGGGTCGTGTAACCTATTCTTGCCAACCATCCGTGTTAGTATATTCCGCAACAGACAAAATTCATGGAAGGACATTATGGTAGATGCAAATCCCACTATGAGGCTACAAGAGTTCATCCGGCGATGGCGCGACAAAACACCCGGCGAAAGTCAGGCGGCGCAGACTTGGTTTCTCGACTTGCTGAAGGTCGTAGGACACCCGGACCCCATCGAGGTGGGTGACCTTGACAAGTTCACATTCGAGAAGGCTGTGCCGGGCGGATTTGCCGACGCCTACCTCGAAGGCTGCTTCGGGTGGGAGTTCAAGCGCGCTGAGGAGCAGCTGCCGGGCGCTTTCAACCAGCTGCTGCGCTATCAGGTCTATCTCAAGACGCCGCCGCTGCTAGTCGTGTCCTCTTTCCAGCTCATAAGAGTGCAAACCAACTTCCGCGACAAGGAAACGGTAGTCCACGATATTCCCATCGCGGAATTGGGAGACCCTGAGCAGTTAAGCAAGCTGCATAACATATTCTTCGATCCGGGGGCGTTCGAGCCGCAGCGCACCGTCGAGCAAGTTACGCGCGAAACCGCCCTGCTGTTCGGGCGCATAGTCGAGAACATGGAGCAGCGCGGCAGCGGCGGCGAGCGGCTGGCTCGGTATCTCAATCAGATTGTCTTCTGCCTGTACGCCGAGGACGCGGGACTGCTGAAGGACAACCTGTTCAGCGACATCGTGCAGAATCATTTCCTCAACCCTGATGTGTTCAACAGCGCGGTGAAGAACCTGTTCGACCAGATGGCTAGGGGCGGGCTGTTCGGCGCGGACTCCATCGCGCACTTCAACGGCGACCTGTTCAACGAGTCGGACACGGTGGAACTGAGCGAGGTATCGCTGTATCTGCTGAGGGAAGCCATGGACAAGAACTGGCGCGACATCGAGCCGTCCATATTCGGCACGCTGTTCGAGGGCGCGCTGGACGCCGCGAAACGGGCGCAGTTGGGCGCGCACTACACCGGCGCAGACGACATCATGCTGGTGGTGGAGCCGGTGATGATGAAGCCGCTGCGCCGCGAATGGGACGATGCGCGGCAAGAAGCGGAGGCGATGCTCGCTCAATCCGACAGGGATGGAGCGTTGGCGCGGCTGAAAGCGTTTCAGCAGAGGCTCGCGGGCGTAACCGTGCTAGACCCCGCTTGCGGCAGCGGCAACTTCCTGTACATCGCCCTGCGCTCCCTGCTGGACTTGGAGAAAGAGGCGATCGACTTTGCGGAAGAGCACGGATTTTACAACGAGCTGCGGACGAGCGTGAAGCCCGACCGGATGCTTGGCATCGAAATCAGCCCATACGCCGCCGAGATTGCGCGCACTGCGCTTTGGATTGGCTATATCCAGTGGCATCAGACGAACGGCTTCCCCTACACGCAGCAGCCCATCCTCACCTCGCTGACAGGCGTCAGACAGATGGACGCCATCCTAGACTACGACGCAGACGGCAACCCGATAGAACCGCAATGGCCCAACGCTGAGTTCATCGTGGGCAATCCGCCGTTCCTTGGCGGCGGACAAATGCGCGGTGAACTGGGAGACGATTATACAAACGATATTCGCGCCCTCTATGGTGGACGCTTGCCACACTTTTCAGACCTTTGCTGTTACTGGTTTGAAAAGGCAAGAGCGTTGATTGAGCAAGGCAAAGCCAAGCGAGCCGGTCTATTGGGAACACAAGGCATACGCGGCAAGGATAATCGGGTAGTCTTGCAGCGCATAAAGGACACCGGCGACATCTTCATGGCACATTCCGATCGGGAGTGGGTCTTGGATGGCGCGGCGGTTCACATCTCCATTGTCGGGTTCGACGATGGGACTGAGAAAGAACGGGCGATTGATGGAGAAGCCATTACCGAAAGCATCCACGCCAACTTGACTACTGGAGTAGATACGACACTCGCCAAGCGTCTGAAAGAAAACAGGAACATATCGTTTGAGGGGCAGTCGCCAAAGGGCCGTTTCGACATTCCCCCAAATACTGCTGGATTGATGCTGGCGCAGCCACTAAATGTTAACGGCAAGCCGAACTCGGATGTAGTGCTTCCAGTAATGAACGGCAGGGACATCACAGAGCGAAATCGCGGAATGTACACTATCAACTTTGGGTTGATGGGTTTGGAAGAAGCCTGCCAATATGATATGCCCTTTGAGCATGTGCAAAGAGTAGTGAAGCCTACAAGAATTAACAACAAAATACGGTGGCGCGCTGAAAACTGGTGGCTGTATGGATCGCCTGCGAGTAGGATGCGAAAGGCTTTGGAAGGTTTAGAAAGATATATCGCAACGCCTAGAGTGTCCAAACATCGGATTTTTGTATGGGTAAATGCGGGCGTAGTTTGCAATGACGCAACCGATGTATTCGCCCGCGATGATGACTACACTTTCGGCGTTTTGCACTCTCGGATACATGAGGCATGGGCGAGGGCTATGGGAACTCAACTGCGCGAAGTAGAAAGCGGCTTCCGCTACACGCCCACCACCTGCTTTGAAACATTCCCATTCCCGCGTCCGACAGACGAACAGCGCGAGGCAATCGCGGATGCCGCGCGAGAGTTGAACAGACTGCGCGAAGGCTGGCTGAATCCGCTTGACGCCGAGGGCAAGTCGATGATGTTCGGCGTGGACTTGCGCCGGCGCACCCTCACCAACCTCTACAACGAATATGAGCGCCATACTTGGCTAGTCAACGCCCACAACAACCTAAACGCCGCCGTCGCCGCCGCCTACGGCTGGCACGCGGACTCGACCGACGAGCAGATATTGGAACGCCTACTCGCGCTCAACCTGGAGCGCGCAAGCGAGGTGAATTAGCGCTTGAGACACTGTGAATCTGCTTGTACAGGTCATCGGTTCGTGCTATGCTTCGCAAAATACGATGATTTGTTCAATCTAGCGGAGGCAGAAAAAGTGGCTGCGACTTCCGATTCCAATAAAAAGCTCCGGTGGATTCGAATATCTGCGCTGGTACTTATTCCCACGCTGTTCATCTTGACCGTTAATCGTATAGATGCAGACAGTGTAAAAGCGCCATTGCTGACTATGATGGGCGGTGTTACCATCATAATAGGACTATCTCCGCCTCGCAGTATTACAATGCCTGACATATTCACATTTGCAGGAACTGGAATAGCGATAATTGGAAGCGTCTATTGGCTAATCAGCGCGACACAGAACAGTACGATTAACGATTCGCTGTGGTCTTACTTCTTATCCGTACCCTTGATCCTGTTACTGTTTGTCTATGCGGTTATGTCGCTGCGTACTGTTATTGACTGGAAGGGCGTCAGAAGAGAAATGCGGAAAATAATGAGACGATAATGGGAAGAAAATGCAAAAAAGACAACTCACAGCGGGTTTGTCTGTCTTTATTAGGAGGGAATGGTAATGAACGACCTGTTGGAGACCATGGGGCCGCTACTGATAATTTTGATGACTCTTTTGATGTTTGTGTTTGTCATGCAAATATTGAACGATGCAACCTGCGCCGCGATGGACGAGCATGCTCCCATTGGCAATGGTCTCATAAAATTGCTGGCTTTATGCTGGTGATAGGTGAGTCTTTTACGCAAAACTGACACGACAGCCCCCCGGAGGCTTGCTATGGCAACCACCAGAACCATTACCAACGCCTGGGTTACGCGGACGCTGCCGGACATCTTCTACGAAGAGCCGGAGATAGCGGAGGACGCCGTGGTGCAGGAAGCCGCGCTAGACCGAATCAAGCACCTGCTAATGCAGCGCTACGGAAAGCGTGCGGATGTGTTCATATCGGGCCTGTTCTATGTCGCCTACGACATAGCCGACGGCAACCGCCGCGTGCAGCCCGACTGCTTCATCGCGTTCGATGTCGACGCCGAGGCAATCCGCCGAAACCTGCCGCACTTCTGGGTATGGGAAGCGGGAAAGGTGCCCGACTTCGTGATGGAAGTGGCATCGCCCAGCACGGCGGCAAACGACCTTGGCCACAAGCGCGACCTCTACGCCGAGCTGGGCGTATCCGAGTACTGGCGGTTCGACTCCACAGGCGGCGAGTTGTACGGGCAGCCGCTTGTGGGCGAGCATCTTGTCGCCGGCGAGTATCAGCCGTATGAATCGCAAGTCGGAGAAGACGGCTCTGTCAGGTCGTACAGCGAGCTGCTGGATCTCGAGTTCTACTGGAACGGAGAAGAATTCGATGTGCTTGACCCTGAAACCGGCAAGACGATAGACCTCCTGGACAAGGCGACAGACGACTTGGATAAAGCGACAGACGCCCTGGAAGCGGAACGCAAGGCGCGCATTGCGGCGGAAGCGCGCGAGCGGGCGCTGCTGGCAGAGATTGCGCGCCTGCGCCATCAGCAGACGACGCGATGACGCAAACGCCGCCCACCGACGCACTGAAATCGCCAACAGACCCCGGAGGCTTGCTATGGCAACGACCAGAACCATTACCAACGCCTGGGTTACGCGGACGCTGCCGGACATCTTCTACGAAGAGCCGGAGATAGCGGAGGACGCCGTGGTGCAGGAAATCGCGCTAGACCGAATCAAGCATCTGCTAATGCAGCGCTACGGAAAGCGTGCGGATGTGTTCATCTCAGGCCTGTTCTATGTCGCCTACGACATAGCCGACGGCAACCGCCGCGTGCAGCCCGACTGCTTCATCGCGTTCGACGTCGACGCCGAGGCAATCCGCCGAAACCTGCCGCACTTCTGGGTATGGGAAGCGGGTAAGGTGCCCGACTTCGTGATGGAAGTGGCATCGCCCAGCACGGCGGCGAACGACCTCGGCCACAAGCGCGACCTCTACGCCGAGCTGGGCGTATCGGAGTACTGGCGGTTCGACTCCACAGGCGGCGATCTGTACGGGCAGCCGCTTGTGGGCGAGCGTCTTATCGACGGCGAGTATCAGCCGTATGAATCGCAAGTCGGAGAAGACGGCTCTGTCAGGTCGTACAGCGAGCTGCTGGATCTCGAGTTCTACTGGAACGGAGAAGAGTTCGATGTGCTCGACCCCGAAACCGGCAAGACGATAGACCTCCTGGAGATAGAACGCGAGGCGCGCATTGCGGCGGAAGCGCGCGAGCGGGCGCTGCTGGCAGAGATTGCGCGCCTGCGCCAGCAGCAGACGACGCGATGACGCAAACGCCGCCCACCGACGCACTGAAATCGCCAACAGACCCCGGAGGCTTGCTATGGCAACGACCAGAACCATTACCAACGCCTGGGTTACGCGGACGCTGCCGGACATCTTCTACGAAGAGCCGGAGATAGCGGAGGACGCCGTGCTGCAGGAAGCCGCGCTAGACCAAATCAAGCACCTGCTCATACGGCGCTACGGAAAGCGGACGGATGTGTTCATCTCAGGCCTGTTCTATGTCGCCTACGACATAGCCGACGGCAACCGCCGCGTGCAGCCCGACTGCTTCATCGCGTTCGATGTCGATGCCGAGGCAATCCGCCGAAACCTGCCGAACTTCTGGGTATGGGAAGCGGGGAAGGTGCCCGACTTCGTGATGGAAGTGGCATCGCCCAGCACGGCGGCAAACGACCTCGGCCACAAGCGCGACCTCTACGCCGAGCTGGGCGTATCCGAGTACTGGCGGTTCGACTCCACAGGCGGCGTGTTGTATGGTCATCCGCTTGTGGGCGAGCGTCTCGTCGCCGGCGAGTATCAGCCGTATGAATCGCAAGTCGGAGAAGACGGCTCTGTCAGGTCGTACAGCGAGCTGCTGGATCTCGAGTTCTACTGGAACGGAGAAGAGTTCGATGTGCTTGACCCTGAAACCGGCAAGACGATAGACCTTCTGGACAAGGCGATAGACGACTTGGACAAAGCGATGGATGACTTGGACAAGGTGACAGACGACTTGGACAAGGCGACAGACGCCCTAGAAGCGGAACGCGAGGCGCGCATCGCGGCGGAAGCGCGCGAGCGGGCGCTGCTGGCAGAGATTGCGCGCCTGCGCCAGCAGCAGACGACGCGATGACGCAAACGCCGCCCACCGACGCACTGAAATACCGACCGACTGACACACTGGAGCCACCCATGCCCACCATAACCCCCCGCCAAATCCACGAACTCGCAGACATCGCCGGCCTTCAACTGGACGACGCCCGCGCGGAGACGATAGCGGCGCGGCTGGAATCCATGCTGGAGGCGCTCGACGAGATTCCCGCCGACGCGCTCGCATCCGTAGAGCCTGCAATCACCTTTGCGCCGTATGAGGCAGCCGATGAGTAATACGGAACTTCACTATAAGCCAATCACCGAGCAGGCGGCGATGCTGCGTGGCGGCGAGTTGTCGCCCGTCGATCTGACGCAGGCATACCTTGAGCGCATAGCCGCCCTCAACGGCGAACTCGGCGCGTACATCACCGTCATGGGCGAGCATGCGCTGGCGCAAGCGCGGCAAGCCGAATCCGAGATGAGTTCGGGCGAGAACAAGGGCGCTTTGCACGGCATCCCCGTCGCCATCAAGGACATCATCTATACCGACGGCGTGCTCACATCCGGCGGCTCCAAGGCGCTTGCCGACTTCATCCCCGACGAAGATTCGACCATCGTCCGCAGGCTGGACGCCGCAGGCGCGGTATTGCTCGGCAAGCTCAACCTCAGCGAGTTCGCCATCGGCGGCACGATAGATCACCCCTTCGGCACGCCGCGCAACCCCTGGAACACCGAACACACGGCGGGCGGCTCCAGCAGCGGCTCAGGCGTGGCGGCGGCGGGCGGCTTGTGCGCCGGCGCGCTCGGCTCGGACACCGGCGGCAGCGTGCGCGGTCCCGCCGGCTTCTGCGGCATCGTCGGACTGCGCCCCACCTATGGCAGGGTAACGCGACACGGCGTCATCCCGATGTGCTGGTCTATGGACACCGTCGGCCCAATGACGCGCACCGTCGCCGACTGCGCCCTGATGCTCAACGCCATCGCGGGCAGAGATGCCCTCGACCCCACCTCCGGCAGCGCGCCCGTGCCCGACTACACCGCGACGCTCCATGAAGGAGTGCGCGGGCTGCGTATAGGACTGCCGACCGAGATGTTCGACTTCGAGGGGCTGGACGCAGATGTGCGCGAGTCCGTCATGCGTGCCGTGAGCGTGCTGGAAGAGCGCGGGGCGTCGGCTGAAGAGATGTCGCTGCCCACATCGGCGAACAGCGGCGCGGTGTTCATCGCCACCGCCGACGTTGACGCCGCCGCATACCACAGCGACCGGCTGCGAACCAGAGGCGACGATTACGACTGGAGCACCCGCGCGCGCCTCGAATCTGCGGCGCTCACGCCCGCGTGGGCATACCTGCGCGCTCAGCGAGCGAGGACGCTCATTCGCCGCGAACTGACCGACGCCCTAGACGCCTACGACATCATCATCCTGCCCACAGGCCCCGTCGCCGCGCCCACCATAGAAGCATCCACCGGCAAGCCCGGCGGCTACTACCAAGGCAAGCTCGACCTCGGACGCAGGCGATACACAAGCCCCGCCGCGCTCGCCGGGCTGCCCGCCCTATCCATCCCCTGCGGCTTCTCCGCCACCGGCCTGCCCATCGGCATGCAGCTCATCGGCAAAGCCTTCGCCGAGCCAACCCTCTTCCGCGCCGCCCAAGCCTACGAATCCGCCACAGAATGGCACACGCGACACCCGACGGTTTAACAGGATATACTGGACGACGGTGTAGAGTTGCGAATTGCGATTATATGGAAGGTGAACGATGGGCAGCAGGAAAAAGAGCGGCGGTGTAGAACGGGTGTATAGAGCCGCTAGGACATGGATGGAGCGTGCGCTGCGCTCGGATGATTCGCTGTTCACGCCGGGCGAGCCTATTTGGTCATCCCGATGGCTTAGTGAACTCCATGAGCGTTTCTTGAACAGGCCGGATGCGGGACAAGGCAGTTTCTACGACAAGTTGAGGGTTCAACTTGAAGGCAGTCCGCCCGAAGTGTACCAGCTTATGGCGGAAGTGCTGTATGTCCACTTTCTCATCATTTGGCAAGGCGCGATGAAAAAGGCCACTAAGCAGAATGGCATCAATCGATTGCTCGGATGGTCGAATCGCGACGACATAAAGATACCTGATGAGTTGCTGTCCGCGCAAACACCCGGCATAGTCAATCCCGGTATTGGATTTGGCACATACCGCCCGTATCAGGTCGGCCTACTCATTGAGTTCGTCGAGCAGTGGAAAGAGGAAACTCAGGACGAGCAACAGCGTCTGCTAAATGACCCTTGGGCATTCAGGGATTTCTTAATGCGGCTAAGTTTTAGTAGCGAACTGCTTATGCACAATCCAGACACTCCGCGTATCCAACGCCAGGCGTTGCTTCACCTAGTTTTCCCCGACACCTTCGAGGGAATAGTCAGCGGCGAGCACAAGAATAAAATTGCTAATGCTGGTGCTTTTGCACACCACATCACAGAACCGACTGAAGATGTTGACCGCAAAATCCAACAGCTTCGCCGAGGTCTTGAGGACGAACTTAGGAAAGATTTTGACTTTTATGACAACGACCTTCGTGTTCGGTGGGACCCTACGGCGACAGTCAACGATGAACTTTGGAATGATGAAAATGAAACCCCACCATCGCCCACGCTTGACGGCCTCGCTGCCGAACTAACCCTCCCCGTCGAGTTCCTTGAAAAGATTGAACTGCTGCTCGACGAAAAGAAGCAGGTCATATTCCAAGGTCCGCCGGGCACGGGCAAGACTTATGTCGCGCGAGAACTTGCGGAGTTTCTGGCAGGTTCGCAAGACCGCGTTACGCTGGTGCAGTTCCATCCTTCGTACTCTTATGAGGACTTTGTTCAAGGCTTCCGTCCGACGCTTAAGGATAGGCAAGCGGGCTTTGAGCTCCGGGACGGGCCGTTATTGCGTGCGGCGAAGGCGGCAAGCCAAAACAGGGACGCGAAGCACTTCCTCATCATAGACGAGATTAACCGCGGCAACCTCGCCAGTGTGTTCGGCGAATTGTACTTCCTGCTAGAGTACCGCGATGAGAAAATCGCCCTCCAGTATTCGGGTGAAGGCGAGGGTGAAGGATTTTCGCTGCCCGATAACCTGTATATCATCGGCACGATGAACACGGCAGACCGCTCCATCGCGCTGGTTGACCTCGCGCTGCGCCGCCGCTTCTACTTTGTGGAGTTCCACCCGGATAATGAGCCTATCAATGGGCTGCTGCGTCGTTGGATGAAGAAGAACGGGCTTGGCGATATGGAGTGGGTGGCAGATGTCGTCGATAAGGCGAACCGGCTATTGGCAGACGATCGCCACGCTGCCATCGGGCCGAGCTACTTCATGAAGCCCGACTTGGATGAAGCCGCAGCCGAGCGGATATGGACGCACAGCGTCTTGCCGTACATAGAGGAACGCCTTTTCGGAAGTGACGAACGGCTTGGCGAGTTCGACCTTGACGCGCTGAGGAAAGAGATTTCTAGGGGCGGTGAAAGTCAGGCGGGCGACGACGCTCCCGGAGATAATAATGGCGGCGAATAGCAATGCGAAAAATCGATCTGCAAGAGTATCAAGATAGTAAGCCGTATGCGCTGTCGGTAGATGAGCGCGGAGTTTTATCGTCCAAAGACTTGTCGCTGGCAATCACGCCCGCTCCCGGCACCGATGAGTATATCTTGAAGCCCGACTCCATCGTCGGCGCAATGGAAATCGACGACCTGTCGATTCTGATACAGCCAAAAATTAGCATTCCGAAGTTGCTGTCGCTGGCGTGCTACGCTATGGGCGTGTACAAATCCCAGGGCATGCGGCAGTTCGACTTCAAGGAAGAAGAAACGCTACCCGATACGCTCGCACTCGCGCTTTCAGCCGCCGCGCGGCGGGCGTTCTCGCGCGGGTTGCTGCACGGATACCTCACAAGGGAAGAAGCGCTTCACACCGTTCGCGGCCGCATCAGGTTCGACGAGCAGATAAGGCATAGGTTCGGCATGCCTTTGCCGGTTGAAGTGCGGTACGACGAATTCACCGACGACATCTTGGCTAACCGCTTGGTGAAGGCGGCGACCGTGCGGCTTGGAGCGATGCGACTGAGGTCCCGAGATGCGCGCAGTGGGCTTGGATGGATAGCGGCTATGCTCGACGGCGTATCACTGACCGAGTTTGCGCCAAACGATGTGCCGAAGGTCCCGTTCGACCGCATCAACGAACACTATCAGGGCGTCGTCGGGCTGTCGCGGCTTATCCTGCAACACAGCGCGTTTGAGGCTGGTAGGGGGCAGATCAGAGCGACTGGCTTTCTGATGGACATGAACGCTGTCTTCCAAAAATTCGTGACGCAGGCGTTGCGCGATACGCTTGGGTTGTCTGAGAATGTGTTTCTCGAAAAGCGCATTCCAAGTCTCGATGTACAGGATAAGGTGGGTTTGAGACCGGACTTGACATGGTGGGACGGCGGCGTCTGCATCTTCGTGGGCGATGCCAAGTACAAGAAAATCGCCGGCGAAAGCGTTCCCAACGCTGACCTATATCAGTTGCTCGCTTACACGACCGCGCTCGACCTACCCGGCGGGTTGCTCATCTACGCGCAAGGCGAAGCCGATTCGATTGTCCACACCGTTAGGCATTCCGGCAAGCGCCTGGAGGTTGCCGCGCTTGACCTATCCGGCTCGCTCGATGACATCCTCACTCAAATCAAGATACTGGCAGCAAAGGTCAAAGCATTGCGCGCTAATGCACAAGCGTTGCGGCGCGCGGCGTGAATGATGCCACATAACCTTGCCATCCCCGCCGTATGCCCTTATCATCAATATGCGGGACTTGCCACCATTGTGCTGATATGGTGGCGAGCCTGCAATTCGGCAGTCGGGGTGTAGCGCAGCGGGAGCGCGCCTGCTTTGGGAGCAGGAGGTCGCCGGTTCAATCCCGGCCACCCCGACCACAACCTCGCCATCCTGCCACTTCCCCCCCAAGGAGGCTTGCCCGTGACCCGCATCGACCGGCAGACGCGCCGCCGCTCCATGCGCCTTGGGCTTACCGCGCTCGACGAAGACCGCGCCTGCCCCGGCTATGTGCTGTACACTCCCCTGTTCGGCGCGGGCGAGCCGCTGCTCATAGACCTGCGCGGCAATCTGATTCACAGGTGGCGGATGCCGTATCCGCCCGCCTTTTCGGGCTACCTGCTGCCCGACGGCAACCTGTTCTACGGCGGCAGGCCCCCGGCGGACGAAACGACCGCCGCGCCCTTTCCTCTGTGGCAAATCTTGAGGGGCGGCGCGATGCTCATCGCCGACTGGCAGGGCAATGTGCTCTGGGAACACCGCGATGAGTGGCATCACCACGACGCCCGCCGCACCGAGTCCGACGGCGCGATCTACCTCGGGCTTTGCCGCGTGCCTGCCGACATTGCCGCGCAGGTCAAGGGCGGCATCCCCGCCGACGGCGATATATGGGCAGACGAGATTGTGGAAGTGGACGCCGACGGCAACCGCCTGTGGACATGGCGCGCGCACGAGCATCTCGACTTGGAGACGGATGTCCTCACCTTCAACGACCCGCGCGAGAACTGGACGCATGGCAACGCCGTCGTGCCGCTCCCCGACGACCGCGTGATGGTCAGCTTCCGGAGCATATCCACCGTGGGCATCATCGACAAGGCGACCGGAGATTTCGTCTGGAAGCTCGGCCCTGATGTGCTGGCGCAGCAGCACGACCCCTCGATGCTGCCCAACGGCAATGTGCTAATCTTCGACAACGGCGCGCACAGGCGCGACACACCCTTCAACTACTCGCGCGTCATCGAAGTCGATCCCGCGTCCAACGAAATCGTCTGGGAATATCAGGACACCCCATCCCTCAACTTCTTCAGCAACATCCTCTCCGGCGCGCGTCGCCTGCCCAACGGCAACACCCTAATCGTTGAGGGCTTCTTCGGGCGCATGTTCCAAGTAACCCCCGAGGGCGAAGTAGTCTGGGAATACATCAGCCCGCACTTCGCGGCAAGCGGCTTCTACGGCGAGGTCAACGCCGTCTTCCGCGTGGAACACTACATGCCCGGCGAAATCCCCCACCTGTAAGCGGGCCAACGAGATGCCATGTACATCACCCGTCCGGCGCATGCACGAATCTGCCCCTCTTCTCCCACAGGTCGACGCCGTGCAGACGCAGCGTTACGCTGGCGCCCTGCTTGATGGCGTCAGGCAGGCGCGCGCGCACTCGGAACGGGTAGTCCGCCAGCTCCAGCATCGCCGAGCGGCGCGGCTGGTTCTCCAGCACGATCGCCTTGAACAGCGATGCGTCGCCGCAGGCGTCCTCGTCGCCGGCCTCATCCGACGCTCGCTTCATCCTAAGCTCAAAGAACTTCAGCAGCCAGTAGCGTCGCCGCTCGTCCTCCAGCTTGCCCATCGCGCGCAACTGCACATCCGCTCGCGCCGCCACGCTTGCCACCTCATCGACGCCGTACAGCGGCTCGCCCGCGCTGAGGTAATGCGCTATCTGGCGCTGCATGACCATGTCCGGGTAACGGCGCAGCGGCGATGTCGCCTGTATGTACGCCGACACGCCCAGCCCGCCATGCGGAGCGGGCGCGGCGCTTGTGTCCGCCGGAGCGAAGCGGCGTATCGTCAGATACCGGCGCAGCGGCCCGTCGCCGATGTCCACGCCCGGCGGCAGCCCCGCGCCGAGGTCGCTGATGTCGGGCGCGGGCTGTGAGCGATACGCAGCGGGGATGTCGTTGTCGCGGCAGAACGCCGCCAGCAGCGAGTTGCACAGCACCATGCACTCCGTAACCATCTGGCGCGCCGGCGTCGTGCGCTCCGCGACCTTCACCCGCACATCGTCGGGCGACGCCACCTTGATGAGCAGCTCTGGCCTGTCTATGTTCACCGCGCCCGCTTCTTCTCGCTTTCGCATCAACGCCTGCGCCAGCGCATGCATGCTTGCCAGCATATCGCTGTGGGCGTGGCTTGCGCCGGCATTGGCAATCATAGCGTCCGCATCGTCATACGACAGCGCGGCGTCGCTGACGATGACCGACGGCTTGACCTCGTAGCGCAGAACCTCGCCGTCCGCGCCAATGTCCACAAGCAGGCTCAGCGCCGCGCGCCGCTTGCCCGCCTCCAGGCTGCCCTTGGCATGCGACACCGCGATGGGCAGCATCGGTATCTTGCGGTCGGGGATGTACAGGCTCGCCATGCGCCTGCTTGCCTCGTCGTCGAGGACGCTGTTCTGCGGAATGAGCGCGCCCGCGTCCGTGATGTGAATGCCCAGCCGATAGACGGGCGCATCGCCGCCTATGGCATCGAGCGCCTCAAGCGACAGCGCGTCATCCCTGTCCTCGGTGTCGGCGTCATCTATGGTAACGGTGGGCAAGGCTGTCAAGTCCGTTCGCTTGGCGTCCGCGAGCAGTTCGGCATCGCTGATAGACGCGGCAGCGGCAAGCGCATCCTCTGAGAACGCCTCCGCTATGCCCTCGCGTACCAGTTCCAGCGGCTCATCTGCGGCAAGCTCACCGCAGGCAGCGAGCAGCTCGAACGCGAGGCGCTGCAAGTCGCTCGTCTTGCGCTTCATCTTGTTCAGCAGCGCCTTGACCAGCGAACTGCGCGTGTAGTCGTCCCCGAACGCCGCATAGTCGCGGACGCTCTCCATGAGCATCTTTTGGTGCGGCGTGAGCGCGGGCGGCAAATTGCCGCTTTCAAGGCATGCCGCGAGTTCGTTGGCTTCTGATGCTTGCTGCGCCTGTCGCCGTCGGCGCGCCAGCGTCTCCTCGACGGCTGACGGCGCGCGCGGCGTGTAGCCTGCCTTGCCGTCCTCGAAGTACAGCGAATCCCGGTCGAGACGCAGCAGCAGCGCGACCCGCTCCGCCGCGCTCGCCGACGCGCCCCAGTACAGTTCGGCGAGGTCGTCGAACGATAGCGCAGTCCGCTCATCGCTCACCACATCCCAGAGTTCGGCGATGTCCACCTTCGCGGCGATTGCCTCGCTCTGCTTGCGGAACTCCGCTACCTCGTCATCGCCATCGACGAACATCCGCGTGGTCAGTATGACGCGCTCGGACGGCAGGCGCGCCTGCTTCTTGCGCCGCACGGCAACGCGCACCCGCGAGGCGTCCGCATCGACCACCCTTGCGATGGTAACGCCCCCGCTCATCCGCGCCGCCACAAGTTCCCCCGGCTTCATCATCCCGTCACCTGCCATGTCTATCCTGCCCATTTACCCGTCATTCCTGCGAAAGAACGTCACCCCTGCGGAAGCAGGGGCAGGAATCCAGCGCTTTGAATAGCCTGAAATATGCGAAAGCGACTACATTCTGATGTTCTGGCTTCCCGTTTTCACGGGAATAACACAAATGCCCCTACACTCAAGCGATGTAAGTTCGCCCTAATCCAAGTCCGCCAACTTCGGCAGCACTTCCTCTTTCAGCAGCGTCATGGAGCGAGTCCACTTGTCCTTGGGCTGCCACTCGTGCCCCATCGCCAGCAGCACGCCGAACCCGCCGACCTGCTCATAGATATGGCGAATAGTGTCCGCTACCTCGTCAGGACTGCCCACTATCCAGATGTTATCCAGCAGGTACTCCGGCGTAACCTCTTCGTCCGGCATATCCGGGTCGGTCTTCATCAGCCCAAGCTGCCCCATGTGCGACAGCAGCGGCTTGAAGTAGCGGTTGAAGTCGCGCGCGAACACGCCTTCCAGCATATCCTTGCGCGCTTGTTCAGTCGTGTCGGCGACATACACCTCGCGCGCGATGCGCCAGCTGCTTCGGTCGGCGGTGCGCCCCGAACGCTCCGCGCCCTCGCTCACGCTGTCCCAATGCGTCGCCAGCTGATGCACAGGCACGAGGTTGATGCTCATCGGAATCCAGCCGCGCTCGCCCGCCAGATACAGCGTCTCGGACTTGGGCGACACGCCCGCAACGCCGATGGGCGGGTGCGGCATCTGATACGGCTTCAGGTGGAACGCCAGCCCGACTTCTTCCACAGGCTCCGGTATCGTGAACCGCCAGAACTTGTGCTCATAGACGCCCGGCTTCGGGTCGTTCCATATCTTCAAGATGACCTCGACCGAGTCGCGCGCCATCCCGCGATGCTCGCCCGACTCCGGATCGAAGCCGAACACGGTGAAATCACCCACGAAGCCGCCGGAGCCGACGCCCCACATGAACCGCCCTTGCGCCATCTGGTCGAGCTGTGCGATGCGGTGGGCAATCATAAACGGGTTGTGGTTGGGCATGCAAGTAACGCCCGTGCCCAGCCGTATGTTCTTCGTCTTGCCCAGCGCGTTGGCAATGAACAAGTCGGGCGCGGGTATATTCTCCCAGACCGAGGTGAAATGCTCGCCTATCCAAGCCTCGCTGTATCCCAGCTCATCCAGCGTAACAAGCTGCTCCAGGTCATCCTCCAGCGTCTGCGCGACATTTGAGCCGGGCGGATGCAGCGGCATAGTAAAGTAGCCAAGTTCCATAGCCAAGACCTCCAGTGTTCGTGCGCGGGTGGTGCAAGCAAGTATATGGCAACAAGCCCAACCGCACAACGGGGGCTGCGACGCCCGCAGCCCCGACAATTGCATTGATAGTCCAACGCCCTGAGTATTCCACGCCATCCTCTATACAGATGGCGTGGAATACTCAGAACAGGATGCGGCAAGCGCATATACGCTCAAATACACCCCAGTCCCGCAAAACGGGAGAAAGGAGATATGGCACTCAGAGACTTCGCGGTTGTCAATCGTGGCAATCGCCGTTAATATAGTGGAACAAGGAGAATGTTATGGGAATCGATGTCGGAACTGCGTTAACGATAGTCGCCATTATAGTATCTATAATGGGCAGTACATGGTGGCTAGACAAAAGGAATCGGGAAGCCTTGTCAGAGTTGAAGACTAACGTGGCAGATAACAGCAAACGGCTGAACGAAGTCGAGAGGATACAGTCTGAAATCCTAACTCTTACCAAAGGTTACAACGAGCGCTTTGACCGCCAAGAGGAAAGTTCCGAAAAACGCTTCGACAGACTGGATGCGCTCCAACGAGACTTGTTTGGAGAAATGAATAAGCTCAAGGGCAGCGTTGATGTGATCGTAAAAGTATTCACACAAAGACACACGAAGGATGATGCTGCGTAATAGACCCCCTGTTATTCCAATATCAGCGCAGCGCACCCTCCCTGCTATTCCGCGCGCGCCCTCCCCTGTCATTCCGAACGGAGTGAGGAATCAAAAATCCCCGCCACCAACACGCCTGATATGGCAAGGATTTTAGCCCCCGTTCAATGTGAACAACTGAAAGACCCTGCTGAACTCGACAAGTGCGCCGCCGCCGCGCCATCTGTGCTATATTAGCGCAGAGGCATAACCCAATGGCAAAGAATCTGACTTTTGAATACGACAAAGTGGGCGACGCCCTCAGCATATCCGTTAGCGGCGCGCGCCCTTATGCGGAACAGGATTCCGAACTTCGCTTAGATGAGAACGCATTCGTATGCTTCAATCCGAAAACGGGCGAGGTGGAATATCTCGAAATCCTGTTCTTCAACGCGCGGCTGGAGAAGCGCGGCGCCATCGAAATAGACCTCACCCCCGACGCCGAGATTATCGCCGCGAACAAGACGCAGCCCAACGGCAAAGACGCAATCCACGACGATAGGCAGAATGGGCAGGCCTCCGAAAGCGTCAGCCCTGCCCACCTGATTACTGATTGCTGACAGCAAACCCCTAGCCGCTCACCATCGGATACACATGGTAGCCGCGCTGCAAGTCCAGCGGAATCTTGTCCTGCGTCCAGGTGTCGCCGCCGTCCGCGCTGGCGAAGAAGTGCCCGTAGTTCGTGGTGCAGAACACCTTGTCGGGCGCGGCGCGGTCTATCGCCACCTGAAACATGCGCCCAGGCGGCGTGTCGCCGATGTCCAGCCGCTCCCAGCTCTCGCCCGTATCTCGGCTGCGGAACAGCATGCCCGCTTCCTGCGTGCCTTGTGGCGCGCCGCCGCCCCCCGCGCCCGTGGCGAGGTATATCGTCTGCGGATCGTCCGGCGCGACCAGCAGCCCGCGGCAGTACGAGCCGCCGGGGAACATCTCGCCAAAGCGGATATGCTCCCAGTTGCGCCCCTTGTTGCGGCTGCGGAACATCGCCACCTGCGCGATGATGAACACCGTGCCCGGCGCTGCCGCGCTCACCTGAACGCCGTGCAGGTCAACCGTGTGATTGTCCCGATACAGCCCATCCGTCAGCGAGTCCCACGAAGCGCCGCCGTCCCTGCTGGCGATTAAGCCGCCCACCTCGATTGCGCCATAGATGTCGTCAGGGCTGGACGGGTCCGCGCACAACCCGATGACGCGCTTGCCCAGCGGCGGCATATATGTCGTAACATCGGGATACTTCACGCGGCTGGTGTCCATCCTTTGCCAAGTCGCGCCGCCGTCCTCAGAGCGCGCCACCGCGCAAGGCTCATACCCGGCATACAGCACATCGGCATCGTCGGGCGAGAACGCCAGCGACCACACATCGCCCGACGGCGCATCCAGCCGCTCCCAATGCTCCCCCCTGTCATCGCTCCGATAAGGCCCATCCTGCGTTCCCGCGAAAATCACCGCCGGGTCGTCGGGATGAATAGCCAGCGCCCGCACCTGCGGCTCATCCGGCAGCCCCTTCGCAGCGCTCCGCCACTCCGAATCCCCATCCGCCCGCCGCAGCATCCCGCCCGGCCCAATCGCGTCGCCCTCCCCCGCAAGCCCAACATAGATATGCGTCCGGTGTCCGTTCGTGGTGGTCATGGCGCGCTCCCTTCGCTAGAGACTGTGCTTCGTTGAGATTGTAGCATAGAAGTGTATGACATATAATGTGCGAGGTCAGAACATTTTCTATATCAAGGAATACTTATGAATGAATCAAAATCGCCACAATTTACTGAACTGGTTGAAAAGCAACTAGATGCGGAAGTTCGAGATCTATGGATCCCAATGGCACAAGAGTTTGACAGGGATGGACCAGAGGCTGCCAAAGTGTATTTGGACAGTGAAGGACAACGACTCCAAGAACGGGTAAAAGGTCTGCTCGATCAGATTGAAGGGAGTTGAAGTCAATGGCAAGCGGATTCCGTGTGCAGACTGTTGCAATCGAAGGCTTCAAAGGGTTCACAATACAAAAGAAACTCAATCTCAAGGATCGGCACTTATTCCTATTAGGCCAAAACGGCAATGGGAAATCCAGCATCATAGAGGCTGTCCGCTGGGGATTATTCGGCTCTGCCGGGAGACCGAACGAGGTAGTGTTGAATCAGAACTACGCAGGTGACTGCCTCGTACTAATCACACTCATGCGCGAAGGCAAGCATTGGAATCTGCGTCGTAGATTGAATCGAGGCACGACTGGGGGAACTGATGCTGAGCTTACTGACGAGTATGGAGATGAGCACTCGATTAGAGAAGTTATGCCCCAACTGGATTCGGTGAACGCAGGTGAGGGAATGCATATCATTTTCGCGCCACAATCTTCTCCGCTCCGTCGCCAACCAGAAGACCTTACTCCATTTGAGAGAACGGTCTTCAATCATCTAGGTCTTACACACCCCCGAGCATTGCTGAGCCATATAGATGAATTCTTAGAAAGCCAACAGATTGATGAGGATAATCTAGGCGGTGAACTCACTAAAGCCCGCGCTGAAATTGATACACAGATTTCAGAAGTTAGGCGTATAGTGGGGAATATAGTTAGCTCACCCCCATGGGGCGATGGTCGTGCGCCGTCGGTCACCGAGTCCCAAAACAAGGCACGCGACTTGATTGAAGAAATTACCGGCAGTCCGCCCGATCAATCTTTGCATGGCGTATCGTTGTACGCCTTAATCGATAGCGGGCAAACCGCTCTGGTAGATAAGCGAACACAAGACCAAAGTGGCCTTGAGCAAGAGGCTAATGAGATTGCTGGACGCCGGAGGCGTGTGGAGAATTTGCGCGATATTCGAAATTCGCTCAACATTCATCATTCTACTACACAAACCAGACAATCCCAACTTGATACTGCGCTAAGTGGCGCAACACTCGATGAAATCAAGGAAAGCGTGAATGTAGCAAGAAGAGAAGCAGATGCCGAAGCGTTGAAACTCAAGATAATGGAAGATACACTTCGTCTGCTCAATCTCGACCAAACTGAATCTGTATCCTGTCCCATTTGCGAATCGCAGCACAACCGCCAGGATCTTGAAGCGGCTCTTCAAAATGTTGATCAGCCGCAAAGTGATGGTGCTAGTTCAAGATTGACTGCCCTTGAATCTCAACTCCAAAAATCTGAAGGACTAGAACGCCTTCTCCAGATAGAAAAGAGGGAGCTCAGCTCATTACGCCAGAGAGCAGACCAATCCAATGCACTTCTTGATGCAAGAGATAGGGAGTTTCTGGAGCGGACAGATGATATTGACGTGCTCATTGAGGGACTTTTGGAGCAAGAAGCCTCAATTAGAGAACGGATCGACGACCAAGAAGGCTGGTTTGATACAAAAAGAGGACAACTAGGCAAACTTAGAGACGAGGATAGATTCCATCAGACCCGGAACAATTTGAGAGATCTCGAGGCGCGTAAAAACCGATTTAACGAAGTCCAAGCGGCTTACGATGACTTTGTTTCATTCGGTGAATCTGTGCGGAAAATAAAACAAACGGCCAGCGATTGCCTGACCGAGCGTCTTACCGAGGAAATCCCTCTAGTATCGGAGAATCTCTCAGAGGTTTTCGCTGCGTTGACTCGCCACCCCTGGTACGATCGTTTGCTAATCTCAGAAAACACTCTGCCAAAGCTTGAGTTGCGGGTTGCGAGTAGCCAAGATCCTTTTAGCCGTGAGAATCCTACCGGAGTATTAAACGGACAAGCCGAAAGTGCGTTGGATCTTGTGCCGTATTTTGCGTTCAGCCAGTCGGATAACACTCCTACTGAAGTATATCTAGTTATGTTGGATGACCCTACTAGGGCATTCGACGAAGAGCACACCGAGATTTTGGTTGAACGTCTGGCTGAACTTGGACAGCACGTGCAACTCATAGTCGCTTCTCAGGAGACGGAGCGATTTCAGGCTCTGTTGCCGAAAAAATTTGAGCCGGGCAGTTATGTCTTTATCGAACCCACTGGCTGGTCGCATGATAACGGGCCGGAACTGAAGATTGAGTACAAATAGCTGGTCAATACTCGATGCCGGCGGGTGCATTGAGCGTATGCGCTTGAAAGCCGATTTCGGCTACAAAGTTCAGGCAATTGCCGCGCATGTGCTATTGCGCCTTGGCTATCAAATAGAAGCAGTTAATCAATCAGGACATCCAGACATCGTAGCTGTTAGGCACGGCATGGAGTTTCGTTTCGAGGTAGAAGCGGAGGTAGGTAGTCCGCGTCCTCGTAAGTTGGCAGATGCCGATTTTGCTTCATTATTGGAAGTGCCGAACGAGTTTGGTTACTACGCGCTTGCAATCAGTTTCCCAACGCCCTATTGGGTGTTGGTGAGCGCCTCAAAACTTTATGGCAGAAGGCGTCCTAGTACCAACATTCTACTGGAAGCCCTCAGCGACAAGGAGTATTCAGATGAATGGACATCTGAGTATTTGCGTTTGCTTAATGTTTCCTGTCGTCAAATCGCACGCGCATCGTTCAACCAGTTGAGCGAATTAGCGTTGCAAGGTCGCGGGTTATGATAGTCATTGCTTGATGGCGGGCATAACCCACTTTGCGCCCCCGCCATTAAGCCACTACACTAGCGTTCAATAGGCAGCAGCGGGAGGGGGACATGGCAGCAAGAATGGACAAAGAGTTCAGCCCCGAAGAAAAGGCGATAATCGAGGAGCGCTTCAAGCCGTTCAAGTCGCCAATCGTGCAGAAGAAAGTGCTTGACGGCTTTGCTGAGATTGAGCGCGGCGAGTATGTCAGCTACTCAATACCGGAGATCAAGAGGCGACTAACCCGCTTCATGAGGAAGCGGGATATTGAGTAGCAGCGCACATTCCACGCGCTCATCCCATCCCTCTATCTTGCCCATCCCTGTCAGTTACCCCAGCTCAAAAGTCTTCACCCACACGCCGGGCGAGCCGACCGCGTGCTCCATCGTGTTCTGCCAGCGGTCGTTGCGCGGGTCTATGGCGCGCTGGCGCAGCCACTCGTCGGTCTGCGACACTTCGGGATGCTCGAATTCGTACACCGTGAGGTATGCAGGCTCGCCGACGACGGCGCGGTAGCGCCTGCCCCGTATGCAGCCCGGCACTTTCATGTAGTTCGGCACATAGACGCCGTTGTACCAGTCGTTCCACTCCGCATCCAGCTCCGCCGGCACGGTCATGCGCCCGATTTGCAGCGCCGGCGCCATGCCGCTCTGCGCCGCGTCGTCGCTCACATCGGCGGGGAAGATCTGCTCGTAGGTGTTGCGGATGTAGGTCGTGCCGATGACCTCCGGCGACGCGCGCTTCGTCCACTCGGTCGCATTGCCGCGCACGCTCAGATACGCATCCGAGGTCATCACGCCGATGTTCTCCAGCTCGTACATCGCCAGGTGCTTGGGCGCGCCCGGCGACTCCGACTCATACCGCGCCGCGCTCAGCACGCCCGGTATGGCAAGCCGCTCTGCCAGATGCTCCTCGTTGTACCAGCCGTTGAAGTCGTCCTCCTTGTCGGCCGGCACCTCCGCCCAGACCATCAGCAGCGCGCTCCCCTTCTTGTTTGGCATATTTTCGTCTCCTTGTCGGTTGTCAGTGTTCAGTCGTAGGAATTACCCTAGTTGCTCCATTGGGTCAAGCAGCCTCAGATTTACGATCCATCGGAAATCCCGTGTGTTGCGAGTTACCAGGGTCCGGTCGTGCACCAACGCTGTCGCCGCTATGACGGCGTCACCCAAGCCCATCCGACGTTGCTGCCGTAACTCAATGGCTCTGTCCGCAATCTCAGGCGTGAGTTGAAGTAGTTCTATATCTTGGAAAATGGTTTCCAAAATTAGATACTCTTCTTCAGACAGGTTTTGGTATCCTAGCGTCTCGATGTAACTCACAATTGACGCCGCCAATTCATACTCTCCGAAGAATTGACGCCAATCCAAATCATCACGCTGGGCAGCATAGATGATAATGTTGCTATCTGCCAGCATCGGCTAATCTCGCTCCGGCAGCGGGCGGTCTTTGCGTGTCTCGCGCTGCCATGCTACGGGGTCTTCAATATCCGCAAAAGTTCCCTTCTCTGCCAACTTCTCGAACAACCCCGCCAATCTTTTCCCCTTTTCTTTGTCCTCACGCCTTTTGCCCCAAGGCTCTTCCCACACGCTTATTTTCACATCGATAGGCATGTGCGTCTTCGGCTTGCCGCTAATCCACTCCACGCGGTCGCCGTGGATGACAGCCCTGTATGTGTGCAGTTCCTTGTTCGTTCCCTCTTTCATGCTCTTGCTCTTTCAGGTCGCCGGTGGGTCAGTGTCAGGTTATCGGCATAATCCGCTATAACCCGCGCACTGACCGACCGGCGCGCCGACTGACTTCCCGCTCTAGTCATCTCCCGGCACTGGCTCTGCCACGCGCCCTGAGAATGCGGGCATTACCTCTTCGGCGAACCATTCCAGCTGCTCTAGGATGACCGCTTCGGGCGTTCCTACGGGCTGGCTGACGCTCACCCTGTCCAGCCCGGGGTATCTGGCTTCGACTTGCTTGAGCTGCTCGGCGACCTGCTCCGGCGTGCCGCACAGGAAGCCGCCCGTCTCTACCGCGCCCTCGATGCGCGGCAGGTCGGCGGTGGGCGCGCGCTTCGGATCGCTCATCGCGTCTATCTGCTCGTCGCTGAGCGCGCGCACCAGACGCAGCGGCCCGAACATCTTTAGGTTCTCCTCGAAGTAGCGCGCCGCCTCGCGCGTCGCCTTCTCCTTGCTGTCCGACAGGTAGAAGTGGAAGCCGAAGCTCAGGTTTTCGCCGAGTTCCAGCTCCTGCCCCTTGCGCGCGTATGCGTCGCGGAACGCCTGCACGACGCTGTCCATCGCGCCGCCTTCCGCAACGCCGCCGCCGATGATGCCCTTGATGCCGTGCTTCGCCATGAAGTCCAAGCCGCGCGGGGTCGCGCTCTGTATCGGCTGCCAGCACTCCACGGGCAGGCGCAGCGGGCGCGGAACAAGCGTCAGCTCCTCCAACTGGTAGCCGCGATACGGCACGCCGGGCGGGATGGTGTAGTATTTGCCGTGATGCGAGAACGACGCCTCGTTGAACGACTTGAAGATGATGTCCACCTGCTCCTCGAACAGGTCGCGGTTGCCCTGCTGGTCGAACAGCGGCGAGCCGAAGGTCTCGATTTCGCGGCTGTGGTAGCCGCGCCCCACGCCGAATATGACGCGCCCGCCCGTCAGGATGTCGGCGGTGGCGTAGTCCTCGGCGAGTCGCAGCGGATGCCACATCGGAGCGATGTTGAAGCCGCAGCCGATATTGAGCCGCTCGGTTACATGCGCCAAGTGCACGGCGTTCATCAGCACATTCGGGATACACTCATAGCCCTCCGGCTGGAAGTGGTGCTCCGCGAGCCAGAAGGTATCGTAGCCGTTGGCGTCCATCGTCTTGGCGATTGCGTCCGTCTTGGCGTACACGCTCGCCAGGTGGTCGTTGCCAAACAGACGGTCGTTCACGGCTACCCCATCGTAGCCTACATCCCCCATATCCACATGCCCGGCGTACAGGCTGTCGAACTTCGTAATCATAAATTGCCTCCAATGCGGTGTAAGATAGGCTTATTGTAGTACGGCATAACTCAGTGTCAACAAGCGCTGGCAAAAATAAGCGAATTAGGTGTCGATATGACTGACTTGCAAGGCAAAATCGCCCTCGTGACCGGCGCGAGCCGAGGCGTGGGACGCGGCATCGCGCACGAACTTGGCGCGGCGGGCGCGACGGTGTATGTAACGGGGCGCAGCGTGGCGGCAGCAGCGACGACGGAGGGCTTGCGCGGCGATGTGAACGGCACGGCGGCGCTGGTTACGCAGAGCGGCGGCATCGGCATCGCTGTACGCTGCGACCATACGCGCGACGGCGAGGTCGAGGCGCTGTTCGAGCGCATACGGCGGGAGCATGGGCGGCTGGACATACTGGTGAACAATGTATGGGGCGGCTACGAGCGCTTTGGCGACGCCGACTTTGTGGCGGCGTTCTGGGAGCAGCCGATGTGGAGGTGGGAGTTGATGTTCGATGCCGGAGTGCGCGCGCACTACACCGCGAGCCGCCTAGCCGCGCCTCTGATGATCCCGCATAAGCGAGGGCTGATAGTGAACATATCGTCGGGCGACGAGGGCAAGTATCGCGGGCAATTGATGTACGACGTCGCAAAGGCTGCGGTTGACCGCATGGCTTTAGGCATGGCGCACGAGCTGCGGCAGTACGGCATCGCCGCCGTCTCGCTCTATCCCGGCTTCACACGCACCGAGCGCGTGGAGCGCTTCGCATCCGCCGACGAGCTCGCGGGCACGGAATCGCCGCGCTACGCAGGCCGCGCCGTGGTTGCTCTTGCAGCCGACCCCGCCGTGATGGAGCGCAGCGGCGGCGTGTACAAGACCGGCGCGCTCGCCCGCGACTACGACTTCACCGACGCCGACGGTACACAGCCCCCACCCTTCACCTTCTGAGAAAATTGCGTTAGTACAGTTTAGCCGTCGATGGGCAAGCATTTTCACCCCCATCCTAACCTTCCCCCAAAGGGGGAAGGGACGTTAAAGACCTTCCTCATCAAGGGGGAAGGGACTAATGCAATTTTCTCGATGGATAGAGGGGATGGACAGGATGCGGCGATAGTGGTATTGTTTAGGGCGTAACAACTGAATAGCGCACGGGGGGAGCTTGGGTGCCAGGCTGAGAGGCTCCGACTATTTCGGAGCGACCCCGATAACCTGATCTGGGTAATGCCAGCGTAGGGATGTGGTTCTCCCGCTAGAACAAGAGCCGCCCAGATTTAGGGCGGTTTTTTTTGTGCGCCGCATTTGCGCCTTGCGGCGCGCGTATGAGGAGGACGAAATGGATAACGGGTTACTAGCGGTCGTCATCACCATCGTGACCGCCGGCGTATTTCTGGCGCTGGGCGTCTGGTATGTCGGACGGCGGCGCATAAGCGTCGAGGACTACATCGTATCGCGCAACACGGCTGGCACGGGGCTTGCCACCGCCACGCTGGTCGCAGGCGCTCTGGGCGCATGGATACTGTTCGCCCCCGCCGAAACCGGCACTTGGGCGGGCATAGCGGGGCTTATCGGCTACGGCGTCGGCTCTATGCTTCCGCTCGTGGCGTTCGTCCTGCTCGGCGCGCGAATGCGACGCCTCATGCCGCATGGACACTCCATAACCGAGTATGCGTGGCATCGCTTTGGGCCAGTGATGTACTACTTCACGCTCTTCGTGGTCATCTTCTACATGCTGGTGTTCCTCACGGCGGAGCTGACCGGCATCGCGGAGGCGGTCAAGCTCATCGGCGGCACTCCGCTTGTGGTTACGGCGCTCATCGTGGGAGCGCTCACCGTGGCGTACACCGCTTACGGCGGCATGCGCGCATCGCTGTTCACCGACAGGATACAGTTCTATGTCATCATCCCGCTGCTGCTAGTGGTCATCGTGGCGGGCATAGTCGGCTTCGGCGGCGGCACGCTGGGCGAGGCGCTGGAGAGCAGCCCCGAGCTGCTGTCCCTGACGCACCTGCCGGGCATCGAGTTCGGCGTGGTGCTGATAATCGCCATCTTCGCCGCCGAGATGTTCAATCAGGGTTCGTGGCAGCGCATCTATACGGTGCGCGACATTCCCACCCTGCGGCGCGGCTATCTGATTGCCGGACTGGTCGTGCTGCCCGTCATATTCCTGACAGGCTTGTTCGGCATCATGGCGGTCAGCGAGGGGCTGGCAGAGGACTCGTCGGTCGCCATGTTCTCCTTCGTAGTAGCCAAGATGCCCATGTGGGCGGTCGTGGCGGTGCTGGTTCTCGCTATGGTCTTGGTCATGAGCAGCATGGACACGCTGCTCAACGGCATAACGAGCGCGATAACGACAGAGATTTCGCGCTATGGACAAGGGGGCGCGTCCCTGCTCACATCTTCGCGCATCGTTACGGCTGCGCTCATCGTCATTCCGATTATCATCGCGTCGCAGGGCTTCAGCGTGCTCTACCTGTTCCTGATAGCCGACCTCGTGTGCGCCGCCGCAGTGTTCCCCGTGCTGTTCGGGCTGTACGCGCGCAACTTCAGCGGGACGGCGGCGATAGTCAGCAGCATAGTCGGGCTTGTAGTGGGCGCGCTATTCTTCCCCGGTCCCGACTTCGCGGGCTGGAACGCCATCCCCGGAGCGGGCAGCTTCCTGTACAGCTTCGGCGCGGCGCTGGGCGTATCCGCGATAATCAGCGTAATCTTCGCTCTAGTATCCAGCAAAGAAAACGCCTACGACTTCAACCGCCTCAGCGAAGAAGTGCAGCTAATCGAGGGCTAAAGCGCCGGGGCGGAATTAAGAATTAGAAATTAAGAATTAAGAATTGGGGTTGTGTTGAGGGTTGGGGTGCGCGATGTTTCGTGGTCTGATGGCAACCGAAGTTCGAGGGCGGTTGCTGAGATTTGTGTAGCCTCAAGGCTAGGATTTTTGATTCCTCACTGCGTTCGGAATGACAGGGGGGAGGAATTAAGAATTAAGAATTGGGTTGTGTTGAGGGTTGGGGTGCAGTGTTTCGCAGGCTGATGGCAACCGATGTTCAACGGCGGTTGCTGAAGGCATAGGTGTTTGGCAGATTGGGATTTTTGATTCCTCACTGCGTTCTGAATGACGGAGTGAGATCTTGGGATGACAGCGGGTTGAGGCGCTGTGTTTGGGATGTCTGGCGGCGGGGCGATGGGGGCGACTGGCAGTCGCCCCTACATGACGGGGGCGCTTGCCCCGCCGCTGTTGTCAGCGGAAGGGTGGGTGGCGTTCGGGGCGGCGGGGCTTTTTGTTGCCGGGGAGGTGGCTTATCTCGGATAGGTAGTCGGTGTGTCCTTGGGAGATTTGCCTTGCGCTTTCGGCTGCTTTCTCTTCTATTCGCTCTGCTTCGGCTACTTCTTTCATGTGCGCTTCGGATACTGGCGCGTGGCTCTCCACTACCGCCGGGTGGTCTTCGTCGAGGTCGCGGCAGGCGCAGATGCAGTCGGGGTGGCAGGGGGAGTAGTAGGACATGAACTCCGGGTCGGGGGTGGAGGGGTTGCCGAAGCCCCAGCTGAGCAGCACTTTGGCGGCTTCTATCCTGTCCCTTGGCTTGGCGTCTCGGTCGCGTCCTTCCAGCACTTCGTTCAGTATCCTGACTATGCTTGCGCCTTCTCCGGTCTCCACGCGGATGCGGGCGACGAGCTTCTTGTTCAGCCTTTCGTGTTCGGGGCTGACTGCTTGCGTGGGGCCGTTCTCTCCCTGGGCGTCTTCTTTCTGTGCGTGCCGTTCCATCTTGGAGCTGAGGCTGTTGATGAGGGCTTCGGCTTCTTGGAAGCCGAGTTTTAGCAGCAGGCGGGCGGCTTGCAGTCTGTGGTGGGGCATGCTGTCCTGATCGTCGCCGGTCATGATGGAGACGATGCTGCGGATGATGGTTCTGCCGTTGTCGGTTTCTTGGTGGACTAGGTGCTGGAGGTGCTCGATGGCGGTCGCGCAGTGCCTGTTGTCCAGGTGGTCATGTTGGGCATGGCTGTCCTGGGCGTCCTGTTGTGCGTGCTGGTTTATGGGGGTTGGTTGGTTCATTGGTTTTCCCAAGGTTTTCAGGGTGTCAGGATTTCAGGGGTTTGAGTTGTCAGATTGTCAGGGATTAGGGTGTTAGGTTGTTCGTACTTGTTATGCAACTTATGTTCTTGCGAATAGTATAGGTGAGGGTTTGGGTGGTGTCAAGGGTGATTTTCAATTAAGAATTAGGAATTAAGAATTAAGAATTAAGAATTGGGGGGACGGGTGGTTCGCCCTTCGGCAGGCTCAGGAGGCTCACCACGAACGAAAAAAAGGCGCTCGCTACCGAACGGGGAGGGTAGGCTTGTTGCGGGCGGAGTACGGGGCTGGTGTGGGTGGATGGGATGGCGGTTGGGATTGGGGTTGGTGGTGTGCGAGGATTTTTGATTCCTCACGCTGTTCGGAATGACAGAGAAAATTGCTGTGGTGTGTTTGGGATGGTGTGATGTTGGAGACTCTGGATTCCTGCCCCTGCTTCCGCAGGGGTGACGTTCTTTCGCAGGAATGACGGGATGGGTTTCAAAATGTCCGCAAAACATAAGGAGGGTGGTTCGACAGGCTCACCACGAACGAAAAAAGGCGCTCGCTACCAAACGGGGAGGGTAGGTTTGCTGCGGGCGGAGTATGGGGGTGGTGTGGATGGGATGGCGGTTGGGATTGGGGTTCGTGGTGTGCGGGGATTTTTGATTCCTCACTGTGTTCGGGATGACAGAGGGAGGCATTTGGAATCAAAGAGAAGGTTGTTGGGGTGTGTTTGGGGTGGTGGTGTTGGAGGCGCTGGATTTCTGCGAAAGCGGGGATGACGAAAATGTCCACAGAACCTAACTTTGCGTCTGAATAGACTTCAGCAGCCACTTCTATCAAACTAACCCGCCTTTGTGGCGGCAAGCTACGCTCGCTCCAACCGCACGGCTGCTTGCAAATACCTAATTCTACCTCTACCCTCGTAGGGGCAAACCCTTGACACCCTCTCCACCAGGGCAATCGCATCTAAATTTCAAGGGCAAATCCTACCGAAAATTGGGTGTTTAGACACACTAAATCAGACTTGTTCATCAATGTTCAGATATTATGGGGTCGTTGATTTGCCCGGGGACTTTCAATTGTCACCCCGAACGGAGTGAGGGGTCTAAAATGCTTGCTATATCGGGCGTGTTGGTGGCAAAAACTTTAGATTCCTCACTGCGTTCGGAATGACATTGGGGAAGGCGATGTGATTTCCGTTCCAACAGAACATAACAACGATTTAGATGCAATTGCCTTGCCCTCTCCACTCATCCCCCAATTCCTAATTCTCAATTGCTATGCTCCAACACTTTAAGCATCTCTACGGCGACTCCACGCGCGACGAGGCTATGCGGCGCTTCGGTTTTACCGCAGCCGCGTCCGAGAGTATCGCGGGCGCGAGCCATAGCTTCGTCTATGACTGCGAGCGCGGCGGCAGGCGCTATGTGCTCAAGGTTACGCACACCGGCCACCGCAAGCCGTCTGAAGCGCTGGGCGAGCTCGAGTTCATCGACTTCCTCGCCGACGGCGGCATTCCCGCGCCCCGCGCCGTGCGCTCCCTATCAGGCAGTCTCATAGAGGCCATCGCCCCCGCCGACGCGGACGCCGACGAGGGAAACTTCATCGCGGTCGCATACGAGAAGGCGGATGGCGCACTAGTGGATTGGCTCGCATGGACGCCGCGCATGTTCGAGCAGTGGGGCGATCTCATCGGCAGCATGCACGCGCTCACGAAGGGCTACCAGCCGTCCGAGGCTCGCATACGCCGCCGCTTCTGGCATCAGGATACCGACTGGAACACCGGCGCGGATGTGTACCGCGAACGCCCGCGCTTCCGCGACAAGGCGCGCCGCACCCGCGACTGGCTGTTGACGCTGCCAACGGACAGCGATTGCTTCGGGCTGATCCACTCCGACTTGCACCAGTGGAACTTCTTCTACCATGACGGGCGCATCCTGCCCTTCGACTTCGACAACACCCACTACGACTGGTTCATCTCCGACTTCACCACGATTATCATCAACGCGCTCAGCTGCCAGCAGCATCACTACAAGCGCGGCGAGTACGACCACTGGACGGCGGGCAAGCCGATGGACGCCGCCGCCTTCTTGGACTACTTCATGACGCCGTTTATGGAGGGCTACCGACAGCGCAACCGCTTGGATGCCGTCTGGATGCGCCGACTGCCCGCCTTCCTAAACCGCCACTGGCTCACCTTCCTCACGGACGCCCTGCGCGACCCGGAGTTCGCGCTGCTGGACGCCCACGCCCAAGCCGCCAATTTCCCTTGGCGCACCCTGCCGCAGCTGCATAGCGAGGTCATGAACGACTTCTGGAGCCAATTCACCTTCGACAAGTACGCCTAGCCCCCGCATCCCCGCTCACTCATCCGTCATTCCTGGGAAAGAATGGCACGCTTGCGAAAGCAGGGGCAGGAATCCAGAGCGCAGAGATTTATAAACTTCGGGCTGTGAGCGAAAGGGCGGCCTTCAGACCGCCCCGATAGGTGTTGATTACTGAAGAGTGGCGACTTCGCCTTTATGCCATCTGGTATTCTCGCGTGGATACGATTAGCTGGAGCATGCGCCCTATGTGCGTGGCGCTGTCTTGGCGGGCGTCGTCGGTGTCGAAGCGGAGGTCGCCGGCGGCTTGGGCGTAGCGCAGGAGGCCGGCGCGGGTGTCGTCGCTGACTTCGACGGGGCCGGCGAGTTCGAGCGACCGCTCGACTAGCTCGGCGGGCGGGCAGGCGCTACCGCCCGCGCCGACGCGCTCGACTAGCTCGCTGATGCCCGGCTTGCTTAGGTCGCCTACTTCGTTCACGGCGAAGTTGACGCGCTCGTTGAGCGTGCCGCCGTCTATCCATTCGTGCCCCGTGTGCCAGCCTTCGACGGTGGGCGGGTCGAAGAGCTGCTGCCCCATCAGCTTGGCAGTGCCGGAGTAGTCGAGGATGCCGGGCGTGGGTTCGCGGAATGTGCCCACGAGCTTTATGACGCCGGTTATCAGCTCGACCGGACTCTTGACCTTCTTGAAGCGCGCCGCCTTGAAGAAGTCGGAGTTGAAGAGCGCGCTGAGCATCGCGCGTATGTCGCCGTCGGAACCTAGATAGGCGGCGACGAGCGTGTCTATGGCGGGTTGGTCCTGCGGGGGCACCGTGTTCCACGACGGCACTTGCGGTTCGTCTGCGACGAAGAAGTTGTACATGTGCCGCGCGATGAAGCGCGCCGTCGCGGGCTGCTTGACGATGATGTCGATGATGTCCTCGCCGTTGAGGTTGCCCGTATTGCCTAGGAATGTCTTCTCGCCGTCGTCGTGGTCGGCGGCGTCATAGACGAAATCGGCGGGGTAGTAGCCGTGCGGATATAGCGGGATGGGCTGCTCGAATGTCCAGCCGGTGAAGGCGCGGGAGGCGTCCTTGATGTCTTGCTCGGTGTAGTTGCCCACGCCCATGGAGAACAGCTCCAGCAGCTCGCGGCCCCAGTTTTCGTTTGGCTCGCCGTTGCGGTTTTCGTTGTTGTCCAGCCAGAATATCATCGCCGGGTCTTTGGCAAGTTCCAGCAGGATGGTTCGCATGTCGGTCATGCCCACGCTGCGGAACATCTTTATCTGGTTCACCGCCGCCATGACATGCTGGTTCTTCGTGATGCCGGTGGCGAATACATGGTGCCAGAACAGCGCCATCTTCTCTTGCAGCGGGCGCTGCGAGTTCAGCATGCGATACATCCAGATGCTGGCGAATATGGGGTAGCCTTCGCCGCCGTAGTAGCGATCGATGATGTCCTCGTCGATGCCGGGCAGCCGCTCCGGGTTCACTAGGTCATCTACTGCGGCTTCGTAGCCTTTGGCGACGAGCGCGTCGAGTTCGGCGCGGGTTGTCCCAAAGCCCGCGCGCCGCATGAGGTGCGCCATCTGTGCGAGGTCGTTGTTGGTGGTCATTGTGCCCTCCTTCGGTTTGCTGGGCCGGTTTGCTGGGCGCGCTAAATGGAGCGTCGCCTGGCGGTAGTATATCAAATAGGACTTACGCAGTTGAGCGCGATTTCGTACTTGAAACAGGTCAATCTCGGGTAGTAGTTCATATTCAAGTGCGGAAGTCCTGATGAGAAAATTGCATTGGTACGGCTCAGCCGTCGATGGGCGAGCGTTTTCGCCCCCATCCTAACCTTCCCCCAAAGGGGGAAGGGACTTTCTCCAATTAAGAATAGGACTTACGCAGTTGAGCGCGATTTCGTACTTGAAACGGGTCAATCTCATGTAGTAGTTCATATTCAAGTGCGGAAGTCCTGTTGGTATTACAATCAGGGCGGCGTATCAACCGCGTGGATTCCTGCTTTCGCAGGAATGACGGGTGAGTGAGCAGGCATGGCGAGATGAAAAATCGGAATGTCCGCGGGCCGCTAATCTTCCAGCAGAGCGGGTTTGAGGTAGTCGAGCCAGGGGTCATTTGCGCCGCTTTCCTTGACGCTTTCTATCAGGTCTGCGATTTCTTGACCGTGTCGCTCGATAATTCGCTCGGCGGGGATGTCTTCGGATAGCGCCGCGAGCGCGTCCCGCAGCCTGTCCACATACTTGACGGTCTCGCGCATCGCCGATTCACGGTCTCGACGGGCTTTGATGTTCTCAAGCCGCTCAAGCCAGTCAAGCCCGCGTTCTACCTCTTCGTAAGCGTCATCTTCGGACTGTATAGTAACCATTTCTATCCTGCCAATCCCTCTTGATTTTCTGAACTTGTGGGGTAGGCGTCCGCCGCTCAGTCCACTGGCGGACTGAACCGCCGACCGGCTGACGCCTGTTCATGTCGCCGTGGCGCCTCCGTCCACCACCAGCTCCGCCCCCGTGATGTACGACGCTTCGTCGGACGCCAAGAACAGCACGGCAAAGCCTACCTCTTCGGTGCGTCCCCTGCGGCGCATCGGCACGGCGTCCACCATGGGACTTTGCATCTCCGGGTTTCGCGCCGCGCTGGACGAGCGCATCGGCGGCATAACGCCCGGATGCACGGAGTTCACCCGTATGCCGTCCTGCGCGTACTGCACGGCGGCGGACTTGGTGACGATACGCACCGCGCCCTTTGACGCATTGTATCCCATGTGTATCGCGCTTTGCCCCACGATGCCGCTGATGGACGATATGTTCACGATGGAGCCGCCGCCAACCGCCTGCATCTGCGGTATCGCTGCCCTCATGCCTAGGAACACGCCCTTGGCGTTGATGTCCATGAAGGTGTCCCATGCCTCGGCGCTCATCGAGTCGGGATGATGCGTGCCGCTGATGCCCGCGTTGTTCACCAGAATGTCCAGCTTGCCGTAGCGGGCAACCGTCGCTTCGACGGTAGCCTGCCAGTCGGCTTCGCTCGTTACATCCAGCTTCATGAACACGGCATCGCCGCCCGACTCCGCAATCTCCGCTTCCACCTGCCTGCCCAAGTCCTCCGATACATCGGCGATGACCACCTTCGCGCCCTCTCGCGCGAATATCCTGCACTCCTCCGCGCCCATGCCGCTCGCGCCGCCCGTGATAATCGCAACCTTGCCTTCAAGTCTCATGATTCACCTCAGCAGACAGATACAAGATAGGTTCTGTGAACATTTGCGTCATTCCCGTGAAAACGGGAATCCAGAACCTCAGAATGTAGTCACTTTCGTATATTTTAGGCTATCTCAAAGCACCGGATTCCTGCCCCTGCTTCCGCGGGGGTGACTTCGTTCGCAGGAATGACGGGATGAAATTTCAAAATGTCCGCACAACCTAGTCAGTGAGAAGATGACCGACAGGGTTATCCTTGGGATACATATCCCGTCCATCCCTGTCGGTTATTTCTATGTCGCCGTCCAACCGCCATCCACCACAAGCTCGGCTCCCGTTATGTATGACGCCTCATCCGACGCGAGGAACAGCGCGGCATATCCCACCTCTTCGCGCCTTCCCGTCCTTCCCATAGGCACGCCCGCAAGCATTTCGCTGCGTATGCCCGGGGTATTCGCGGCGGATGTGAGCATCGGCGGCATCAAGCCCGGATGCACGGAGTTAACCCGTATGCCGTCCTGCGCGTACTGCACAGCCGCCGACTTTGTTACTAGGCGCACCGCGCCCTTCGAGGCGTTGTATCCCATGTGAACGGCTTTCTGACCCACTATCCCGGATATGGACGATATGTTCACGATGGAGCCGCCGCCCGCCTTCTGCATCTGCGGTATCGCGTACTTCATCCCCAGGAACACGCCCTTGGCGTTGATGTTCATCAGCGCGTCCCAGTCTTCGACGCGGAGGTTGTCCGGCGTATTCCCCATCCCGATGCCGGCGTTGTTCACGAGCACATCCAGCTTGCCGTACCGCGCCACCGCCGCGTCGACCGCCGTTTGCCAGTCATCCTCGCTCGTAACATCCAGCCGCGCGAACACGGCGTCGCCACCCGCCTCCGCAATCTCCGCCTCCACCTGCTTGCCCTCCGCTTCCAGGATGTCCGCGATGACGACCTTAGCTCCCTCCCGCGCGAATATCCTGCACTCTTCAGCGCCCATGCCGTTCGCTCCGCCGGTGATAATCGCAACCTTGCCTTCGAGTCTCATGATTCACCTCAACTTGCCAACTGTGTCTATATCTGTTGCTGTTGTTGCCTTTCGTATGCCGAGCGAATAGCCGCTTCAAGTTCATTCGGCTTGAAAAGATATGGTTCGAAATCCTGAATGTTGTCGTGTTTGATGTGAAGCTGACCTTCACCCACATTCCCCCTGTGCTGTCCGCGAGAGTAGTGAGCGTTGCTCTCGACTTCAGATGATGAAAGCACCCAGTACATGATGACATCTCGCCACGCCGCAACCCATACGAAAACATCACAAAATCTTGGCTTGATTTGTTGGAAATTCATGTCGAAGCGCTTTACGGAGTCTGAAGACAGAGCCTTGATATACAAGGGTTCGGCGCTGTCGAAATCCACAGCGCGGGACGCCTTCACTTCTATTCTGACTTGTGGTGGCAGAAAGAAGTCATACTGACCGGAATACTCAGGGTCCAGCGTTTTGTTCGGACGCTGAAGGTCTTGGACCAGTTCTTTGAGATGCCCTTGCGCCCACCGTTCTCCGAAGCCTCTTGGGGCGCTTATCTCGAACAGATATAGGTATAGGTTGCGCTCAATGTACTCATCGCGCATCTGATGATAGCCGTCAAGGGTTAATATATCTGCCACAAGCAGGTGTGAAATGATGTACTCAAACTCGTTGAACGGATATACGGAAATCAGTTCGTCGAGTCTTGAGCGCACTTCGTCTGCTTGTTCCAGTTGGTCAAGCAGATCGTCAAGGTGGGCGCGCAATTTTTCCATAAAGCCCTTCCCATGCCTTAAAGTAACGATGCTTGGACATTTTCAAGATTGTCTTCGAAAGACTTTGAAGATCGTCTATTGTCAATCAGCGCTATTAGTTCCGCATCTTCAGACATCTCTCGCTCGAAGGGATTGCCGTTCTGCCAGCCTGTCTTGCCCGTCTGCCTGAAACGTTCAAGCCGTCGAATTGCTATTTCCGCATAGACTGGGTTGCAGTCGATTGTATAGCATCTGCGCCCCATCATTTCGGCCGCCAGTAGCGTAGAACCGGAGTGGCAGAAAAAGTCCAGCACGAGGTCCCCCGGATCTGAACTTGCCTGAATTATCCTCTCGCAACTTTTAAGCGGCTTCTGCGCGTAGCAGCCGTTCACATTCTCCTCCATTCGATAGAACACCTGCTGGATGTCAACCCAGACATTACCGGCCCGTATTGTTGTTGATTTACTCCGCTCTAGGTTCTCTGTAACTTGGCCGTTGACCTTCTTGTAATATCCCCTCAGAATCTTCGGGATTTCCGTATATTCCGCATCGACATTAAATATCGGCTTGCCCTTTGTGTAATACAGAAGCTCTTGCCTTACTGCCATCCAATTTTTGGATGTGCCATACCCTCGTTGGTTCCTCATTGTGATAAGGCTGCGACTGCGAAAGGGCTTATCCCGCATCATAATCATAAAGTCGGGCATGGGTTGAAGGCCTTCATTCTGATCAGCCCCTATCCACACATAGAGAGAGCTATCATCTGCCAATGCCTGTGTAGTGTTGTCCACCCATTGCTCACACCAGGCGATAAAATCGACAACATCCATGCGCTTAAAGGCTGCCGTATTGTAAGGCGGATCATGTATCGCAAGAGCGCCTTTGTCACTCTTCATCAAAGCCTGAATGTCGGATTTGTCGGAGGCGTTGAGACACCCAATCCGATGCCTGCCGTCAGGGTCGTCCCATATTTGGCCTGGCCGGAGCCTGCAATGTTTTAGCAGTCCTTCGTAAAGCGCAGGGTTGGTATCAAGGCGAGGCATCGGGAAGTTCTTCACGGCACATTAACTCCCGCTCTGCACCATGTCGGCGATGCGCTCGCCTATCATCATGGTGGTTACATTGGTGTTGGCGCGGATGCAGTCGGGCATGATGGAGGCGTCCACGACGCGCAAGCCTTCTATGCCGTGTACGCGCCCGTTCTGGTCAACTACTGCCATCGGGTCGGAGGCGGGCCCCATCTTGCATGTGCCGGATATGTGCTGCCCGGTGGTTGCCTCGCGCATCATCCATTCGTCTAGGGCGTCGTCGGACTCTAGGTTCGCGTCCTGCGGCTCTATGCGCTCTTGGATGATGTCGGCGAAGTCGGGGTGCTCGGCGAGTTCGAGCGCGATGCGGATGCCCTCGCGGGAGCGCCGGCGGTCGAACTCTTCGGCGAAGTAGTTGTAGAATAGCGCGGGCTGCACATTCGCGTCGGCAGAGGTGAGCTTGAGTTCGCCGGAGCTGGCGGCGAGGTCGAGTATGATGGACATTCGCACGCCCACGGGCACCATTCTGTTGCCGCCCCGGTCAACCCGCTCGGTGGCAAAGTTCGCCATGGAGATTTTCATGTCGTTTCGCAGGGTGGAGCCGCTTGCGGTGTAGCGCAGCATGAGCTGGCTGCGCGGCTTGAGCGCGAGGCTGTCCAAGTCGATTTCGGGCTTGGTGCGCCATGTGACCCATACGACGGGATGGTCGCGCAGGTTCTGCCCGACGCCCGGCGCGTCGTGCGCGACCGGGATGCCGAGCTCGTTCAGGTGCGCCGCGGGGCCGATGCCGGACAGCATCAGGATCTGCGGGGAGGCGATAGCGCCCGCGCTCAGGATTATCTGATTGCCCTCGACGATGAATCGCTCGCCGCCGCTCTCCACCTCGACGCCCGTTGCGCGCCCGTCGCTGATAATTAGGCGGCGCGTGGCGCAGTCCGCTCTGATGGTCAGGTTCAGGCGGTGGCGCGATGCGCCCAAGTAGCCGATGTTCGTGCTCCAGCGTATGCCGTTGGGGTTGTTGAAGGGCGTAGGGCCTATGCCGGTAACATCGGGGTTGTTCTGGTCTGGCCCGTCCGGGTAGCCGGCGGCTTTGGCGGCGTTGTAGAATGCGGTCTGCATCGGAGGCCATTCCGTCGGATTGCTGAAGCGGCGCGCGATGATGGGGCCTTCCGTGCCGTGGAAGTCGTCGGAGAAGTCCATGTCCGTCTCCAGCTTGCGGAAGAAGGGCAGCACCTTTTCGTATGACCACCGGTCGTTGCCTAGCGCTGCCCAGGCGTCGTAGTCTTCGGGCATGCCGCGCAGGAAGACCTGGCCGTTGATGGCGCTGGAGCCGCCTGTAACCTTGCCGCGCGGCACCATCATCGGATCCGCGATTGCCGTCGGCTGTCCCCAGAACTGCCAGTTGTGATCGCTGGTCATGACATCGATGCCGGTCGCGTAGCCGTTCCGCACCTCGTCGGGCAGGCTGTCGATGTCCGGGTAGTCCGGGCCCGCCTCCAGCAGCAGCACCGATGTGTTCGGGTCTTCGGATAGCCTTGTTGCCATGATAGAGCCTGCCGATCCTGCGCCGATAACGATGTAGTCGTACTGCATGAGTAGTCCCTCCTCTGCATCGTGCTGCGTCCTGCTTGTGGGCGGATAATATGCCAGCGATTGGGCAGTGTCAACTATGGATAATCGACGGAGAAAATTGCATTAGCGCAGCTTAGCCGTCGATGGGCAAGCGTTTTCGCCCCCATCCTAACCTTCCCCCTGTGGGGGAAGGGACAATCACATCTGCGGCGTCCTCGCCTCGCCGACGAACCTTCCCCCATAGGGGGAAGGGACATCGACATCTGCGGCGTCCTCGCTTCGCCGACGAACCTTCCCCCATAGGGGGAAGGGACTAATGCAATTTTCTCATTGACAGGAATAGGCGCGGCATAGAGGGGGTGGAATATGAACTTTCGGCGCGTCGTTTTCACTTCATTTATCGTTGATGTATCGTTGATTGCCATATTGACGCTAGATTGACGCCAATGTGTCTTGATAATGGGTTGCGGCGGGGCGATAATATCTATGACATATTTCAGGACATATCAGGGAAGAAATCGTTAAATTAAGGAGGAACTCGCAATGTCTATAAAACGCTTTCAGTCGATGATGTTGGCGGTGGCAATCGGCGTCGTAGCGCTGCTGGTGGCGGCATGCTCGCAGCCTGCGCCCACTCCCGCGTCATCCGGGCCGACTGCCGAGGAAATTCGCGCGATTGTGCAGCAAGAGGTTGCCAATGCGCCTGCGCCCGCGCCCGTGGCGATGCCCGCGCCCGCAGGCCCGTCCGCCGAGGAAATCGCCGCGATGGTGCAGCAGGCTGTCGCCGACTCTGTGCCGGAGGGCACGGACTCTGCCGAAATCAGCCGCATGGTCGAACAGGCGGTCATGGCGGCGCAGGCTGACGCCGTATCGGGCGACGACATCGAGAAGCTGGTGTCCAATGCGGTGATGCAGGCTTCGGATTCTCAGACTGAGCCGCTCAGCGCATCGGAGGTCGAGGCAATCGTCGCGGCTGCGGTCGCCGCCATCCCCACGCCTGAGCCGGTGGCCATCCCCCCGCAGCCGCCCATGATGATGATGGGTCCAACGGGCGACCCTATCAACATTGGCACTCTGTTTGACTACACGGGCGAGCTCGGCATCTATGGCCCGCCCATCCGCAACGGCGCGGATATAGCCGCCGAAATCATCAATGACGCAGGCGGCATACTCGGCAGGCCCGTGCGCGCGGTGCATAAGGATGGCGGCACAAGTCCGCAGGTTACGACTGACGCCGCGCGAGCGTTGGCGACTACCGACGGCGCGCAGGCCATCGTCGGGGCGCTGGCGAGCGGTTCAACGATAGCGGCTGCGAATGCCGTAACCATTCCCAACGAAGTGGTTCTCATTTCCCCCGCTTCCACTTCTCCCGCAATCAGTGTGCTGGAAGACAACGACTATGTATTCCGCACAGCCGTATTTGATGGCGTGCAGGGCATTATTCTGGCAGACTTGGCGAATGAACTAGGCTACAAGACCGCCGCCGCGCTGTATGTGAACAACCCTTACGGCGAAGGGCTTGCCGATGTGTTCAAAGAAAACTTTGAAAGGCTAGGCGGAGAAGTTACCGCGCTGGTGCCGCACGAGCAAAACCAGGTCAACTACCTGTCCGAGCTGGAGACCGCCGTCGAGGGCGACCCCGATGTGCTGATAGCAATCAGCTACCCGGTCAGCACCGAAGTGTATGTGCGTGAAGCGGTCGAGGGCGAATACGCGGACACATTCCTTTTCGTGGACGCCAACAAGAGCCAGGAACTCATCGACAGCATCAACGACTCGGTAGGCGGGCCTGCCGCCCTGAGCGGCATGCATGGCACAGCGCCCGGCGCGGTCGAGACCGACGAGACGGCAATCTTCCGCATCCTGTACGAAGCGCGCTACGGCGAAGTCGGCGTTCAGCCCTTCATCGGCGAAGGCTTTGACGCCTTTATGATAGCGGCGCTCGCCACCGAACACGCGGGCGCGTATGAATCCTCTGCCATCCGCGACTCCATCCGCGCGGTCGCCAACCCGCCCGGCATCAAGGTAGGCCCCGGCGACATAGCGAAGGCGCTCGAACTCATCCGCGGCGGACACGACATAGACTACGAGGGCGTCGCGGGCGAGCAGAACTTCGACGACAACGGCGATGTACTTGGCACTATCGAAATCTGGAAGATTGACGAAAACGGTCAGATAGCTCATGTAGAGTACAAGTAGCCTTCTGACAACATATCAATGAAGAACTAGCTAGCCAAAGGGGGTTGCAAGCACACTTGACTTTGCAATCCCCTTTCCAATTGCCATAGACGATATGCCGTTGCCCACATCCCTCAGATTGTCAGAAGGGCGGTTCGACAGGGTTTGTGCTGAGCTTGCCGAACCATAATGAGCGAGGGCTTGCGTACTCGCCCTTCACCCCGTTCAGAATGACAGAAGAAAGCCTTTAGGTGAGAGTTATCCAATGTTGAAAACACTGCAAATCTCTGTGCTGACGCTGGCGCTGTGCGGTCTTGTCGCCGTGGCTTGCGGCGGCGGTTCCGATGAACCCGTTGAACCCGCGCGGGTAGGCGTAATTGCGACTACGCCGACGACGACTATGCCCGCAAGCGATGACCCCGTGCGGATAGGCGTAATCTTCGACCACACCGGCGACCTGTCGGACTTCGGCCCGAATATGCAAAACGCCGCCGATCTTTCCGCCGCGCTAATCAACGACGCCGGGGGCATTCTCGACAGACCGCTCGAGGCGATTCACAAGGACGGCGCAACCCAGCCGCAGGTATCTACGGACGCTGCCAACGCGCTGGTCAAGATAAACGGCGCGCAGGTGATTGTCGGCCCCGTGGCGAGCAGCTCCACGCTGGCAGTGGCGCAGGCGGTGACCATCCCCAACGGGATACTGCACATCTCGCCGGCGGCTACCTCGCCCGCGATGACCGTGCTGGACGATAACGACTTCGTGTTTCGCGTGAGGGTGTCGGACGATGTGCAGGGCGTCGTGCTGGCGCGGCTGGCAAGAGAACTCGGCTACGACACCGCCGCCGCCATATACATCAACAATCCCTATGGCGAGGGACTCGCCAATGTGTTCAGGGACAGCTTCGACGCGATGGGCGGGCGCACGACGGCGCTTGTGCCGCAGGAGTCGGGGCAGCCAACCTACCAGTCCGAAGTGGACAATGCCACCAGAGACGCCCCCGATGTGCTGGTAGCGGTGGCATATCCGCAGAGCACCGAAATCTTCGTGCGCGAGGCGCTTGAAGGCGACTACATAGACACCTTCATGTTCGTGTCCGCCGTGCGCTCGCAGGAGATGTTCGACGCCATCGCCTCCGACAAGCTGGAAGGCTCTTACGGCACCGCGCCCGGCACTCCGATGAGCGACGCCACCGACGCATTCCTGCGCCTGTATGAAGAGAAATACGGCGAAACGGTTGACATCCCGCTTGTCGGCGAAGCCTTCGACGCCTTCACGCTCGCCGCGCTTGCCATCGAGAAGGCGGGCGAATATGATGGCGCTGCGGCGCGAACGGCGCTGCGTGAGATCTCCAACCCGCCCGGCGTCAAGGTCGGCCCCGGCGACATCGCAAGGGCGCTGGAACTCATCCGCTCCGGCGAGGACATAGACTACGAGGGCGTTACCGGCTCGCAGAACTTCGACGAGAACGGCGATGTGCTCAACGCCATCGAAATCTGGCAGATAGTCAACGGCGAGATAACCCCGACCGGACGCTACGAAAAGCCGTAACCGAACATGTAGGGAATGCCAAAGGGGGCGCTCATGACGACGCAAACGCAACCTGAACGGATTGACGCCGCCGAAGTTTGGCGCGCAATCGGACGACTGGAAGGACAAGCAGGAGTGCTCATAGAAGGACAGCGCGAACTCAGGGAAACGCAGCGCGAAATCATGGAAGAAATCCGTGAAGTCAAGATGTGGATGATTCGGGTGTTCTATGCCATAATCGGCATTGGCGGCGCAATCATCGTTTTGCTCATCGCCACGCTCATAGCCGCACTCCAACGCTGATATATTCTGGCATCCCCACATAGAGAATACCAAAGGGGGCGCTCATGATGACGCACACGCAGCCTGAGCAGATTGACGCCGCCGAAGTTTGGCGCGCAATCGGACGACTGGAAGGACAAGCGGGGGCGCTTGTAGAAGGACAGCGCGAACTTAGGGCGTGGATGATTCGAATGCTTTATGCCATAATCGGCATTGGCGGCGCACTCATCGTTTTGCTCATCGCCACGCTCATCGCCGCACTCCAACGCTGACGCGCTCTTGCATCCCTTCCGTCCCGTCCATCCATGCAAGTTTTCTTGAAGGAGCAGCATCATGACCCTCACCGCCCTACCCGAAACCCCGTCCGAACTTCGCCTTATGATGCGACATGGGGAGCTTGTGCAGCCCACCAGCGGCTTCGCGCCCGGGCATGTGCAGGCGAACCTCGCCATACTGCCGCGCGACCTCGCCTTCGACTTTCTGCTGTTCTGCCAGCGCAACCCTAGGCCCTGCCCCCTGCTTGAAGTCGTCGAGGCGGGCGAGGTGGAGCCGCGCGAGTTCGCGCCCGGCGCAGACCTGCGCCACGACCTGCCGCTGTATCGCGTCTATGAGCATGGCGAACTCACCGCCGAAATCTCCGACCTCGCCGAGTTCTGGCGCGACGACCTCGTATCCTTCCTGCTCGGTTGCAGCTTCTCCTTCGAGACCGCCCTCATACGCGCGGGCATGGAGATGCGCCACATGACTTGCGGCACTAATGTGCCTATGTTCATAACCAGCATCCCGACGGCTTCGGCAGGCGTGTTCAGCGGCCCCATGGTCGTATCCATGCGCCCCATCCCGCAGGAACAGGTCGTCCGCGCCGTGCAGGTAACATCGCGCTTTCCGGCGGTGCATGGCGCGCCCGTGCATGTGGGCGACCCCGCCGCAATCGGCATCGGCGACATCTACGCGCCCGACTTCGGCGAACCCGTCGAGTTCCAAGACGGCGAAGTTCCCGTCTTCTGGGCGTGCGGCGTAACTCCGCAGGCAGTCGCCATGAGCGCCCGCCCGCCCCTCATGATTACCCACGCGCCGGGCCACATGTTCATCACCGACAAGAAAGACGAAGACCTCGCCGTAATTTAGCCAAGCGCAAAGTTCCTTCCCCTTCTCGGAACTCCCAATAACACAAAGGCGGCTGTACTTTTGCAGCCGCCTTTGTTACTTTTAAGGGGAGGATTTACGTTCTTGGCAATCTCTCATATTTCGCTTTCAACTGCGTAAATCCTGTAACTATAAACATAGGATGTGGGTGTTATGCAGAGCGATCCAAGAGGGCCGACTGTGATGAGAGCGCTGCTGATAATCGCGGGTGTGTTGATCTTTGGCACCACAATCTACGTTATTCTCGCAGGATTCTTGGGTATATCAATCGCTGCTGGCATCCTGCTGGCGGTTGCGGCTTTCATCATAGTCGGGATAGTCAGGCGCTACTTCAACCGCCGCCGCATGGATAAATCCTCAACCAACCAACCATTCAGGTCAACCGGCGCCACCCGCGACTGGCCCCAAAAGTACGGCAAGCACAGACGGAAATCCTACAATGCTGCCACAAACATACGCCAAAAACCCCAAACCTCCCGCCTCCGCAATGCCCTCTCTACCATTGCGCGTTTCGCCATCAAAACGCTCAAATTTGCGGTTCAGCCATTCATAAGAGGCCCCATGGATAAAAGACTGGAGAACAGACTGCACAGGCAAACCCGCTGGTCTGATGAGATATACCCATAACTGAGAACACCGATATTTGAGAAAGAAGCTGCCATGAAAAATCTAATCAGAAAGATGCTCAAAGAACTCTACGCCATCCTATTCAACAGCCAAACCGCTTGGTCTCACTCCAAAGACAAGATAAGAGCCGCGCACAAAGGCAGCGTCTCCGGCGGCTATTTTGGCAGCAACGCCCACGGCGAAGTTGATCTCCCCCGGCTGAAAGAAGACAAGAAATAACCGTTCCCGTACATCCCGTTACCCATCTGAACGAATAAGGTGAGCGCCATGACAATCGAAGACATCATCCTCGACCGCGACCGCAGGGGCATTTCGCATCTGCGCCCCTATGTGCCTGCCGACTTCTGCGACCGCGCGGCGCAACTCATCCTCGACAACCCCGGCACAGCGTTCATCGTAACCGGCTTCTACATCCTGGACGCCGGCCTAATCGAGACGGACGGGCCGCCCGGCGCAATCGCCATCGGCAGCGCGCTTGAGCGGCTCGGCTACGGCGTCGTCTATGTAACCGACAGCTACGGCGCTGCCGTGATGGAGGCGACTAAGAGCGAAGCGGCGAGCGTCATCGAGTTTCCCATAGCCGACGACGCCGAAAGCGAAGCCTACGCCCAGGCGCTGCTCGCCGAGCATTCGCCGTCAGTCGTCATCGCCATCGAGCGCTGCGGCATGACCGACGAGCGCAAGTATCGCAACATGCGCGGGCGCGACATCACAGAGTACACCGCCCGCACCGACTACCTGTTCACCAACCACTCGCGCACCGTCGGCATCGGCGACGGCGGCAACGAAATCGGCATGGGCAACCTCGCGCAAGAGGTTACGACCGTGGATTCGCTGGTCAAGCAGCCCTGCGTAACCGCCGTGTCCGAGCTTGTGCTTGCGAGCGTGTCCAATTGGGGCGGCTACGGCTTGGCGGCGTCGCTGTCGAAGCTGTCCGGCAAGAACCTGCTCCCATCCGTCGAGGAGGATATGGCGATCATACGCAAGACGGCCGATACCGGCGCGGTGGACGGCATGAGCGGGGTGCAGGAGTACAAGGCAGACGGCTTCACGCTCGAGGAAAACGCCGAAACCATCCGCGCGCTGCAAGCCCTAATCTGACACAGGCGAGCATAGCCCTGCCCTGAGCCAGCCGAAAGGGATAGACCGCAGCCCCTTACTCCAGCGCGTACAGGCTGCCGTCCTCTGATGTGAAGTAGAGCATCCCGTTGGCGGGGATGGGAGTTGACGATATGGGGGCTGCCGTCTTGAAGCGCCAAAGTTCTTCGCCCGTGTTCGCGCTCACGGCGTAGAGCGTGCCGGACCTGTCGCCGATGAAGATGCTGTCGCCGCCGAGCGTTGGCGGCGACTGGAACCAGCCATCGCTGCCAAAAGTCCACTCCACCGCGCCCGTCTCCCTGTCCAGCGCGTGAACCTGCCGCTCAGCCGCCGCCACATATAGCCTGTCCTGCGTAACGATTGGCGCTGCCACGAAGCTATTCCCCTGCATCATCGTCCCCCACGCAAGCCCTTTCAGCGGCGGCAGACTGCTTCCCACGCCCCACGCCCATAACTGCGTTCGCAGCCAGCGCGCGTTCTTCTCGAACGGCACTTCGCGCTCTCGCCAGTCTATCGCCGTGACAAGCCCTATCTCGTCTGCCGTATAGACCATGTAGCCGTCCAGCGCCGGCGCGCCGCGCGCGAACTTGGTGCGATAATCCAGCCGCTTCCTGCCCGTCTGCTTATCTACGATGTGCAAGTAGCCGTCTTGTGAAAGCACCGCCACAATCTCGTCGTTGATGGCGGGGTCGGTTGCGATATGCCCCCCCGTCTGGTATGTCCAGCGCACCTGCCCCGTCTGCGCGTCCAGCGTATAGAGCCTGCCGTCGCCGCTGCCGATGTACAGGATGCCCTCCAGCACCACCGGCGAGGTTGCGAATATGCCCCCCGTCGGGAACTCCCAATGCGCTTTGCCGCTGTCCTTGTCCAGCGACAGCACGCGCCCGTCGCGCAGCCCGATGAACACGCTGTCCCCCGCGACCGCCGGCGATGAGTCCACAGGTCCCGTTACCGGATACTCCCAGATGAGTTCGCCGCTGTCGGCGTCCAGCGCGACGACGCGATTATCCCCCGATCCCAGGTACAATCTTCCGTCCGCGACGGCGGGCGAGGAGAACAAGGGCGCGTCCGTGTCGAAGCGCCACTTGAGCTTGCCTTGCGGCGTCGTGGACACATCCGGCGCTGAGGCGGAGTGGATAGGGTCGCGCAGGAACATCGGCCAGTCGCCGGGGACGGCGAGCGCGCTGATGTTGGACGCGGGCGGCGGCGGCGGTCTGTCGAATGCGCCGTAGCGATACGCTATGCCAACGCCAACCGCGACTATCAGCAGCGCGAAGACGCACCGCCGCGCCCAGCGCAGCAGACGCCGCCGCGCCAGCCTGCGACTGATTAGCGCGTCCGCCTCATCCCTGCTGACCGCCGGGCTGTCAGCGATTCGCCTCCAGCAGTTGCCGCAGAACCCTTCGTCAGGGGCATTGAGATGCATGCATGTGGGGCAGAGGATGACCGCTTGCAATGAAAAGGCTTCCTTCCCTTATAATTCTAGCGCATGATACAGTTCATGCCGTTCAGCATCAGTGGCAGATATATGGATTGGATTATCAGGTTAGCCGTCGATGGGCAAGCATTTTTACCCCCATCCTAACCTTCCCCCAAAGGGGGAAGGGACTGATGCAATTTTCTTCACCTTCCCCATCAAAGGGGAGGGGACTAATGCAATTTTCTCGCAATTTTCTCGTCCCCATACCCCACTTCGCAATGCTCCCTTCGCTGATTATACACTGATATATCGCCTCACGCCTTTCACTGCGCCCTCAAATAACTTGAACCCGCGCGCCCGACGGCTTACCATCTAGGGTATGCCAAGAAAGAATACCGCATCAGCCTACCCCCTGAGCGCGGCGCGCGCCCTCGCGCTGCACACGCAAGGGCTTGACGCGCCGCCATCCCGCGCCGCGCCCGACGCCGATGCCATCTACGACATGGTGGAGCGCGTGGGATGGGTGCAGCTGGATACGCTCCAGATGGTGCGGCGCAGCCAGTACATCGCGCTGTGGAGCAGGCTCGGGTCATATCACACTGCCGACTTCGACCGGCTGATATTCGGCGACGGCAGCATCGAGGGCGACAACGAGCGGCGGCTGTTCGAGTACTGGATGCATGCCGCCTGCATCATCCCACTGAACCTTTACCGCTACACGCTGCCCACGATGCGCCGCCATGCGATGCGCTCCGGCCGTCACCGCCAGTGGCTCGAAGATGCGGATAATCTCCGAGTTCTCGATGAGGTGCGGGAGCATGTGCGTGAGAACGGGTTGGCGCGCTCTGCCGATTTCAAGCGCGGCGACGGCAGGCGCGGCACATGGTGGGACTGGAAGCCCGCGAAAATCGCGCTTGAGCACCTGTACAACACAGGTGAGTTGACCATAGCCAACCGCGTCAACTTCCAGCGCGTCTATGGCTTGACCGACAGCGTGCTGCCCGATTGGGTGGACACCACGCCGCCGACGGAGGACGAGGCGAGCCTGACGCTGCTGGAACGCTCCGCTCGCGCGCTCGGCATCTGTGATCCCGCGCAGATTCCCGACTACTTCCACATGAAGCGCACGCCCGCCAAGCCGCTGGTGCGGCGCATGCTGGACGATGGCACGCTGCTTCGCGTGAACGCCGAGATGCTGGACGGCAGCGTCGCCGAGCAGGTCGTTCACCGCGACAACCTGCCCCTGCTGGAGCGCGCCGCGGACGGGGACATCACGCCAACACACACCACCTTCTTGTCGCCCTTCGACAGCCTGTTCTGGGCGAAAGGGCGCGACATGCGCTTGTGGGGCTTTCGCCAGATACTGGAGGCGTACAAGCCTGAGCGACTGCGCGAATGGGGCTACTTCTGCCTGCCGATACTTCGCAACGGCGAACTCGTCGGGCGCTTCGACCCCAAGCTGGAGCGGCGCGCCGGAACACTGCGCCTCAAACGACTGTATCTGGAGCCGGGCGTACAGCCCGACGAGGAGCTCATCGCCGACATCGCCGCCGCCCTGCGCGGCTTCATGGCATTCCACGACGCCACCGAGCCGGTCATCGAGCACAGCCAACCGCGCGCCCTCCGCCGCAAGATTATCGCCGCCATGTAGCGCGCTGCGCCCTCATCCCTGTGCTATAATTAAGTCACCGCAGGCGCGCCGCGCGCCCATGCCCTCGCATGTGGGGAAGTGTCGGAATTGGCAGACGAGCATGATTTAGGATCATGTGCCGCAAGGCGTGGGAGTTCGAGTCTCCCCTTCCCCACCACACACCACGAAACCGCGAATCCTAGCGCTTGCCCTATTCCATCGGCGAGACTTTTCGGGCGGCGGCATTTTCCGCGAGATAGTCCAAGTATTCGGCTATGGCGTCGCGGATGTTCGACAACGCTTCGTCGCGAGTGTCGCCCTGCGACCAGCAGGCAGGCAACGCCGGGCAATGCGCCGCATAACCTTCATCCGACTTGATGAGAACAACCTCATATCGCATTTCAGTTCTCCATTCTCCATTAAATATCCCCTTCGCCATTCTATCCCATGTCGGTGGTCAAGTTCGCTTGTTGGGGTGAGCGGAAGCGGGGGCAGGAATCCGGTGCGGCAAATCGGCTGAAAGGAAACGATGCCCTCATCCGTTTATTTATTGCCATGCTTCCCTTCGTATTGTAAATTGAGATAGTCCGAACGGGATATTCAATCGGAGGCAATTGACATAACGCAAGTAGCGTCGCACCACCACCACCACGCCGGCCATGACCACCACAACCGCGCCCACGATGTAAGGGAAGCAAGCCGTCGCAGCCTGATAATATCCCTAATTCTGATTAGCGGATACATGGTCGCGCAGGTCGTGGGCGGCATCCTGTCCGGCAGCCTCGCGCTCATCGCGGACGCGGGGCACATGCTCGCGGACGCAGCGGCCATAATGCTGGCGCTGCTGGCGATATGGCTGGCAAGCCGCGATGCGTCCACCACCCGAACCTGGGGCTTTCACCGCACCGAAGTGCTCACCGCGATGGTGAACGCGCTGGCGCTCTGGCTAATCGCCGCATGGATCGTATTCGAGGCGGTCGAACGCTTCTCAAGCCATCATTCGCTCCTGATTGAAGTCGAGCTTATGATGGCGGTAGGAGCCGTCGGGCTGGTAGTCAACATCATCGCCGCCTGGATACTGCATTCCTCTTCAGAACACAGCCTGAATGTCGAGAGCGCATTCCATCATGTCATCACCGACCTGCTCGGTTCCATCGGCGTAATCGTGTCCGGCGTCCTGATTCTGGCGTTCGGCTGGACGATGGCCGACCCGATAATTAGCATCGTCATCGCCGTGCTCATCGTTCTCGGTTCGTGGCAACTCGTCGCCCAAGTGGTGCATGTGCTGCTCGAAGGGACGCCGAAGCACATCGACATGTACAGGCTTTGCAGCGATATGGAAGATGTGGAAGGCGTAACGGTCATCCACGATATTCACTGCTCTACCATAACCTCCGGCTATGAAGCGCTCACCGCCCATGTGCTCATCGATTCGGAATACGACGGCGACATCGACTCGCTCACTCGCCGCCTGCGCCGAATAGCGATGCAAGACTACGGCATCGCGCATGTTACGCTGCAAGTGGAGAAGTCGGTAGAGGGCTGCACCGAAGACCACCATGTAGATCACATCCTAGCCCGCAAACGCTCCTAGCGGCTCACTCCCATCCGCCGCGCCGCGATGCCGTTCCAATTCGCTTGGACAAGTTCCGAAAAATCCCCTTCACAATTCTATCCCATGTCGGTGTCATGTCCGCTTGGCGCTGCAATTAGCGTCAACACGGACGCACAGCGTAAGTATCCCGACTATCCCGCTCGTCCCTGTTAGCCTCGCGTCAGAGAATACACCGGCGCGCGCTAACAATATCCCTCTTGCCTATTGAAATTTCCCACCCCCTATTGTAAATTGGGGTAGTCTGAACAGATTATCCAACTGAGGGAGGTTGATATGACGCAAGCAGCGCCGCATGACACCCACGAGTGCGACGACCACGAACACCACGCCCATGTACACGACGTCCACGAGTGCGACGATCACGAGCATCACGGCGACGAGCCGGGGCATGCGCACGACATGCATGAGTGCGACGAGCATGAGCACCACGCCCATACGCACGACCCCCACGAGTGCGACGACCACGAGCACCACGACCACTAATAGTCTCCGTCCTCTGCGTGAGCGGGCAGGCTTGTTCACTAAGGCTCGTCCGAAGGGGCCGGTCCCGCTCACGCAATCGGCGCAAGGCTATTTCGGTCACGAGCGAGGCGCTCCACAGTAACTATGAAATCCACTTCACGCCTGACCCTCACCGTCGAACCGCCTCTCCATGGCGTCAGCTTCGCACGCCACGGCGGTCATGACCATGACAGCCATGATGACCATGACCATGGCGGGCATGATGCCCACGACCATGGTAGCCATGACGACCATGGGCACGGCGGGCATGACGACCATGGCAGCCATGACGACCACGGGCATGATGACCATGGGCACGGCGGACATGCCCACGATTTCAGGGAAGCGAGCCGTCGCAGCCTGATAATATCCCTAATTTTGATTAGCGGATACATGGTCGCGGAGGTCGTGGGCGGCATCCTGTCCGGCAGCCTCGCGCTCATCGCGGACGCGGGCCACATGCTCACGGACGCAGCGGCTATAATGCTGGCGCTGCTGGCGATGTGGCTGGCAAGCCGTGGGGCGTCCACCACCCGAACCTGGGGCTTTCACCGCACGGAAGTGCTCGCCACAATGATGAATGTGCTGGCGCTCTGGCTAATCGCCGCCTGGATCGTCTTCGAAGCGTTCGAACGCTTCTCAAACCATCATTTGATCGAGATTGAACCCGGTCTGATAATGGTGATAGGAACTGGCGGGCTGATAGTCAACATCATCGCCGCCTGGATACTGCACGCCTCTTCAGAACACAGCATGAATGTGCAGGGCGCATTCCAGCATGTCATCGCCGACCTGCTCGGTTCCGTCGGCGTAATCGTGTCCGGCGTCCTGATTCTGGCGTTCGGCTGGACGATAGCCGACCCGATAATTAGCGTCGTCATCGCCGTGCTCATCGTTCTCGGTTCGTGGCGACTCGTCGCCCAAGTGGTGCATGTGCTGCTCGAAGGGACGCCGGAGCGCATCGACATGTACAGGCTTTGCAGTGATATGGAAGATGTGGAAGGCGTAACGGTCATCCACGATGTCCACTGCTCTACCATAACCTCCGGCTATGAAGCGCTCACCGCCCATGTGCTCATCGACTCGGAATACGACGGCGAAATCGACCCGCTCATTCGCCGCCTGCGCCGAATAGCGATGCAAGACTACGGCATCGCCCATGTTACGCTGCAAGTGGAGCAGTCGGTGCAGGGCTGCACCGAAGACCACCATGTAGATCACATCCTAGCCCGCGAACGCTCCTAGCCGCTCACTCCCATCCGACACGCCGCGATGCCGTTCCAATTCGATTGGACAAGTTCCGATGTCCGCATCCTACAATGATGGGGCAGTCAAGGAGTGAACTATGACAAGAGAGCCGAACCCGTCGCCACGCGGACGATTAGAAATCCGGACGGCAGAAAGCGCGGGGAAAAAGAATAAATCCCCGCAGGCTTCAAAACTGCGAAAGCCTGCGCCGTCATCGCCAAAGAGCGGCGTTGCGCTTAGTCCCAGGTTCAAGCCTGTGCGTATTCGCGGCGGCATGATTTCGGACACTGTTATAAATGGCAGGAATTGAAGTTGCGCCGATGCCCGCCTGTGCGCCGCCGCCGCCCTCGAAGGGTTGCCCACGCTCAATCCGCTCGACGCTTCCTAGCCGCCCATCGCATACCGCGCCGCCTGCGCGCCCGCTATCCTGCCGAACACCGCGCCCGACATCAGCCCCGATCCGCCCGGATAGTTGTTGTAGAACAGCCCGCCCGTCAACTCGCCCGCGGCGTACAAGCCGGGCATTGGCGCGTCCTCGCCGTCTATCACCTGCGTCTGCGCGTTGATTTTCAGCCCGCCGAAGGTGAAGGTCAGCCCGCAAGTTACCGCGTAGCCCATGTACGGCGGCTCGTCCAGCATCAGCGCCCAGTTGGACTTGGGCGGCGTGATGCCCGCCGTATGCTTGCCGTCCAGCGCCGTCGGGTTGTACTCGCCCGGCTGCACGGCGGCGTTGTACTCGGCGACCGTGCGCGTCAGCGCCGCCACATCTATGCCAAGCCCATCCGCCAGCGCCTCGATGCTGTCCGCCTCCACGACGGACGCCTGCGGTATGAAGTATTCGTCGCGCAGCAGGTGTTTCGTCTTCTGGTCGAAGATCTGGAACGCGACGCGCTGCGGCTGCGCCAGTATCTCTTTGCCATACTTGGCGTATGTATAGTTACGCAGGTCCGCGCCCTCATCGACGAAGCGCTTGCCCTCCACATTCACTATCAAGCCGAAAGGATACGAATGCTTTTGGAACAGGTCGGCGATGTTGCGGTCGCCGAATGGGGGCGCGTTCATATCCCACGCGACGGCGTGGCAGCCGCTCCAGTGTCCGAATGACTGCGCGCCGATGTCCAGCGCCATGCGTATGCCGTCGCCGGTGTTGAACTGCGTGCCGCGCACCTTCGCCAGCTCCCAGCCGGGGCCAAGGTAGCGCGTCCGCATCTCGGTGTTGGACTCGAAGCCGCCGCACGCCAGCACCACCGCCCGCGCCTCGATGTCGCGGTAGCCATCGGCGTCGCGCACCCTCAGCCCCGTGATGCGCCCTCTGCTGTCGGCGTTGAGGCTGTGCGCCTTCGTGCCGTAGCGCACTGGCACGCCCTTGCGCCGCAGGATGTCGAACTGCTGGTCAACAAGCCCCTTGCCCGCGCCCACCGCCTCCACAATCAGCCCGCCCCAGAAGCGCAATACGCCCTCGTGCCGGAACGCCTGCCTGCCATAGGCGAGTATCCAGCGCACGCCTTGTTCTTGCAGCCACTTCATCGCCGGGTACGACTGCGACACCAGAACCTGCGCCAGCTCCGGGTCCGACAGCCCCTCGGTAACGCGCATCAGGTCGTCGTAGAACTGCGCCTCGGTGTAGCTGCCCACATCGATGGATTGCTGTTCTTCCGCGCCAATCTCCGGGATGATGCCCACAATGTCATCGATGCCGTCGTAGGCGAAGCGAAACAGCCCGCCGGTGAAGAACGAGTTGCCGCCGCGCAGGTACTCCGGCGCGCGCTCCAGCACCAGCGTCGAAGCGCCCTCATCCGCCGCCGCCATCGCCGCGCACAGCGCCGCATTGCCCGCGCCAGCCACCACAACATCGTATCGTTCGTTCGTCGTCATATACAGCCTTTCGTATCTACTGCCGTCGCCGCCTAATTCCTTCTGCTCCTGAACAAAACATAAACCGCGAACGCGCGCTTGTCCCTTGCCGGAACGCCATTAAACTGAGTTATAGCATTCTCAGCTTCCTCAATCAATTGCAGAACATCGTCACGGGTGAACGACCCTTCGGGGTCGGGGTCATAGTCTGCCTCGTGACGCTGCTGCTGCATAGCTACGAACTGTTTCCCAAACTCGCCTATTTCTGATGGAAACCGCCTCATTGCAGAGCGATTGCCGCATTGATTTTTTGCAAGCCCATGCTCCAGCGCCCGGTATGCCTGACGCCATGCCGCTTGGCTTCGATTGGCGGGAGTTGCCCCTACCAGCATATCGGCGCAGCATAGCGCCAGAGCATGAAAAAGGGCATAATATGCTGCGCTCACCGCTTGGCGCAGTTCGGTTTGCCGGGGTCTGCCTACATTGCCTCCAATCGCTCCGCTTGCGAGTTGTCTGGCAATTCGTAACAAGTCCTGTGGATTCACTACATTACTCCGGCGGGCATTTCTTTCCACTCAAACTTTGGCACGAAAGACTTGCTCGGCACGCCCGGTATTCCCAACTCGTCCAGAGTCGGCTCTATACGACCTATCAGCCCAAGCGTCCATTTGGAATCAAGATTCGCTCTATCGCCTTCGTATATGATGTATATGTGCAGGTAGTCGTCGCCGTAATAGTCCGTCTTGGTTCTTATGACAATCGGGTCGAATACGAACGCATCCTTGAAGCGCTCATACAGAGTCGACTTGATGGCATCAGCCAACTTCTCGGTTTCCGCCTCTGTCAGTGTCAGCATAGCCAAACCCCCTTGAATTGCGCCAAGCCGGTGTTGAGCCGGCGCAAGAAATTGTAACATGCGAAGCGCCCTCATCCGCCGCCATCGCCGCGCACAGCGCCGCATTGCCCGCGCCCGCCACCACAACATCGTATCGTTCGTTCGTCATTACTCCGGCGGCCCTTCTTCCCACTCATATTTTGGCACGAAAGACTTGCTCGGCGTGCCGGGAACGCCCAGTTCGTCCAAAGTTGGGCGGATAAGGCCCATCAGCCCAGCCGTCCAGCCCGGGTCAAGCTTCGCCCTGTCCCCGTCATATATGACGCGAATCTTCAGGTATTCGTCGCCGTAATAGTCGGTGCGAGTTTCAATGACAATCGGGTCGAATACGAACGCATCCTTGAAGCGCTCATACAGAGTCGTCTTGATGGCATCAGCCAACTTCTCGGTTTCCGCCTCTGTCAGTGTCAGCATAGCCAACCCCCCCTTAAATTGCGCCAAGCCAGTGTTGAGCCGGCGCAAGAAATTGTAACATACGAGGATTTTTCAATGTCAATCTGCGTCAATTCAGGCATTCGGCATTGTTAGAACGATAGCGTTTCCTTTTGGGTGGTTAAAGTCCCTTCCCCCTTTGGGGGAAGGTTAGGATGGGGGCGAAAACGCTTGCCCATCGACGGCTAAACTGTACTAATGCAATTTTCCCATTGTTAGAACAAGTGTATTGACAAGGCGCGGATAGTCTGCTATGTTCCAGTTAAGGGGCATCAAGGCGATATGAGATAGCCCCATCACACCAGCAACCATAGCTATGGAGGCAGCCATGCCAAGACGAAACGGCGCTAATAAGAAGAACATCAGCATCAACACCACAGGCGACAAGGCTAAGGCGCTTGAACTCGCCATCGGGCAGATTGACCGCCACTTCGGACAGGGCGCGGTTATGCGGCTCGGCGACGCCATTCAGGACGACGTCGCAGGCTCAATCTCCACCGGCTCCATCTCGCTCGATGTCGCGCTCGGCGTAGGCGGCGTGCCGCGCGGTCGCGTCGTCGAAGTCTATGGCGCTGAATCCTCCGGCAAGACTACGCTTGCCTACCATGTCATGGCGAACGCGCAGGCGACGGGTGGCACCGCAGCCTACATCGACGCCGAGCACGCGCTCGACCCGGGCTATGCCGCCAAGTGCGGCGTGGACATCGAGCAACTGCTGGTCTCCCAGCCCGACACCGCCGAGCAGGGGCTGGAGATATGCGAATACCTCGTCCGCAGCGGCGCGGTTGACATCGTTGTCGTGGACAGCGTCGCCGCGCTCGTGCCGCGCGCCGAACTCGAAGGCGATATGGGCGACACGCATGTCGGCTTGCAGGCGCGGCTCATGTCTCAGGCGCTGCGAAAGCTCACCTCCGCCATCAGCCGCTCCAACACCTGCGTCATATTCATCAACCAGCTGCGCGAGAAGGTAGGCGTCTTCTTCGGCAACCCGGAGGTCACGCCCGGCGGCCGCGCCCTGAAGTTCTACTCCTCCGTGCGTATCGACCTGCGGCGGCTGGAAAGCCTCAAGCAGGGCACGAACATACTAGGCAACCGCGTGCGCGCCCGCGTCGTCAAGAACAAGGTAGCCCCGCCCTTCCGCGTCGCCGAGTTCGACATCATGTACAGCGAGGGCATCAGCAAGCACGGCGAGCTGATAGACATCGGCGTCGACGAAGAGATAATCCGCAAGAGCGGCTCATTCTACTCATTCGGCGACATTCGCCTCGGACAAGGCCGCGAGAATGTCAAGCAGTTCCTCATCGAAGAGCGGGAACTCGCGGGAGAAATCGAAGAACTCGTCCGCAACAAGCTCTCCCCCCAAGTCGCCATCCCCGAGCCTGAAGAAACCGCAGACGAAGATGTACCCCTGAGCGTGATAGGCGACTGATTCAAACAGGACTTACGCAGTTGAGTATGAATCCTACCTGAGATTGACCCGTTTCAAGTACGAAATCGCGCTTAGCTGCGTAAGTCCTACGGGGATTTGACCCGTATGAACGGGATAGAAGCAAGGAGGTAAGCGATGACGACAGAGATACAGCCAGCAAACCTTGTAGATCGGGTAAGTCGGCTTGAAGGCGCGTATGAACATCTGGCTACAAAAGCCGACCTAGCGGAGGCAAAAGCGGAAATAATGCGATGGAATGCAGTGCTCGCATTGGTCATCGTGGGCGCTGTGGGGGCAATTGCGGTGGCGTTGCGTCTGTTCGGAAGCTGACGAACAAGCGCGGGCGGAACAAAAAGTTTCGCGGCTTTTTGCGGAAACCCGCTTTACGCAACCGCCCGCTCTTGATACACTAGAACCTAACGAATACGCTACCATCACCCACCAAACGGAGTTTCCGGGGTCCGTGTGACCTGAAATGAACGAAGACAGCGACAGCGACCAGACCAGGCGCGCGAGCGCCTCCGCAATCCGCCACCTTGCCCGAAGACCTAGAACCGAAGCAGAGGTCAGGGCACACTTGCGCCGCAAGTTCCCTCACGATGTCGTCGAGCAGGTCATTCAAGACCTGTCCGAACAAGACCTCATCGACGACGCCAAGTTCGCCCAACTATGGACGGCGAGCCGACTGCGCGCCAAGCCGCGCAGCGCATGGCTCGTCAAGCGCGAACTCATCAACAAGGGCGTCGCAAGCCACATCGCCGACGATGCCGTCAGCGACTGCGACGACGCCCAAAACGCCCACCGAGCCGCCGCCGCGTACTCCCGACGACTCCATGGCGCAGACTACGAAACATTCCACCGCAGACTCTACGGCTACATGGGACGGCGCGGCTTCAGCGCGTCTATCAGCCGCAGTGTCATCTCCAGCCTTTGGCGCGCCCGAGAGCAGGGCGCACGACGGAGGTAATCCCCCATGGCGGACGGACAGTTATTAAGCCTCATCCTCATCGGCCTATGTATCCTGCTGTCGGCGTTCTTCTCATCCTCTGAGACGGCATTCATCGCCCTAGAGCGTGGCAGACTCGCGCATCTGGTCAGCACCAACAAACCCGGCGCGCGCCGCGTCGCGGGCATGATCGAGCAGCCGGAGCGCATCCTCGCCACCATCCTGCTCGGCAGCAATCTGGCCAATGTCGCGTTCACCGCGCTCATAACCGTCGTCGTGCTGAACGTGCTTGGCGAAGGGCGCGAAGGACTTGCCACCATCGTCGCGACCTTCGTCGGCACTGCGCTGCTCCTCATCTTCGGCGAAACCATCCCCAAGACCATCGCCGTCCACCATTCCGAGCGCATCTCCTTCTGGTACGCCCGCCCACTCCAGCTGGTCGAAAGGCTGTTCTGGCCCATCGTCTTCCTGCTCCGGGAGCTTACCAACCACACGACCAGGCTGCTAGGCGTCAACCCCCACGCGCGCGACTCCATCACCGAAGGCGAACTGCTCACGCTCATAGACATCGGCGAAGCGGAGGGCACATTCGAGCCGTCGGAAGCAGAACTGCTTCAAAATGTGTTCCGCTTCGGCGACCGTCAGGTGCGCGAGGTGATGACGCCACGCCCGGAGATTGTCGGCATCCCGCGCAGCGCCACCCTCAACGAGTTCCTGGAGGTCTATGGAGAGCACTCGCACACGCGCTTCCCCGTCTATAAGAACTCCAACGAGGACATCATCGGCATACTGTCATCGAAGGATGTGCTCAAGGCTATGGCGAACAACGGCGGCATGGCGCTCGACGCCAACGTCACCGATGTCATCCGAGACGCGCTCTTCGTGCCGGAGACCAAGCGCACCGCTGAGCTGTTCGACGAGATGCGAAACGACGGCCACCAGATGGCTATCATCGTGGACGAATACGGCGGACTTGCCGGGCTGGTTACGCTCAAGCGCCTATCCGAAGAGGTCGTAGGCGCGCACGGCGAGGAAGGCGCAGCGCCCGAAGACGAGTACGAAAGCCTCGACGAGAACACCTTCCAGGTCGAGGCAGCCATGAGCATCGACGAGGCAAACGAAGAACTGTCCATCAACCTGCCCGCCGGCGACTACGACACGCTCGCCGGCTTCGTGCTGGACAGGCTGGGACACATCCCGGTCGAAGGCGAGACGCTGGAGTACGACAACCTCAAGATAGAGGTCATAGAGATGCGCTCGCTCAAGATAGAGACGGTCAAGGTGACGCGCGCGCAGCACGCCGAAGACGGCGCTTCGGGCGGCGCAAACGGCAATGCGCTCGCCCGATAGCGCCGCCCACGACATCGTCGCGCTGCTACACCGACGAGTCGGCGCGGCGCTCATCGAGCGCGAACTGCGCGCCAAGACGCTGCTCGTCGCCGTGTCGGGCGGCCCAGATTCATTGGCATTGCTGCATGCGCTCTGCCAATTGCGCGACGAGCATGGCTTGCGTCTGGCAGGCGCGCACCTGAACCACAGGCTGCGCGGCGCGGAGTCCGACGCCGACGCGGAGTTCACGGCAAAGATGTTCGCGCGGCTCAGCATCCCATACACGCTGGAGAGCGCCGATGTCGCCGCGTATCGCCGCAAGCACGGGCTGTCGCTTGAGGATGCGGCGCGCAGGGTGCGCTACACTTTTCTCGCCGCCACAGCCGCCCGCCACGACGCACACGCCGTCGCGCTCGGTCATACCGCCGACGACCAGGCAGAGACCGTCCTGATGCACATCATACGCGGCAGCGGGCTGACCGGGCTGCGCGGTATGCAGACGCTAGACCACAGAAACATCAACGGCGATACGGTTGCCATTTTCCGTCCACTGCTTGGCGTGAGCCGCTCACAGACGCAGGCGTACTGCCACGCGCTTGGGCTGCATCCCCGCATGGACGCATCCAACCTATCCGCCGAGTTCACGCGCAACCGCATCCGCTTGGAACTGCTGCCGCTGCTGGAGCAGTTCAACCCGTCCATCCGCGAGGCGCTGATACGGCTGGCTGGCAACACCACCCAAGACAGCGACTATATCATGGCACAAGTGGATGACGCCTGGCGTGAGACGGCGCGGCTGACGCAAGCGGCAGGTGGCGCGGCAATTGGCAACATGATTACGCTGGACACGCTCGCGCTCAGCCGTCGGCATGCCGCAATTCGGCGCTACACGCTGCGGCGCGCGGTGGAGGCGGTCGCCGGCAGCGCGGCGCACATCTCGCAGCGCAACATCCTGGACATGATGCGACTGACGGCAGCGCCGCCCGGCAAGTCGCTGAACCTGCCCAACGGCTTGCTGTTCCATACCGGCTACGGCGCGGCGTACATCGGGCGGGCGGATGCGATTGCGGCGGCGCTGCCACCCTTGCCTGCCCTGCGCGGCGAGCATCCCTTGGCAATTCCCGGCGACGCTCGCATCGGACGCTGGCGCATCAGCGCCTCGATTACGGCGAACGCGCCCGGACAAGATGACTTGAAGCAAGAACGCCCTGCCCATCCCGCATATCCGGGTCAGTTTCGGGTCAGCGAGACGCTGGACCTGGATTGCGTGGGAAAAGAACTTCGGCTGCGGGCGCGGCTGCCGGGCGACAGGTTTCAGCCGCTTGGCATGTCGCAACCCAAGTCGCTGCGCGATTTCATGGTAGATGCGCGCATCCCAAGACGCTGGCGCGACGGATTGCCGCTGGTCGTGTCAGAGCGGGGTATCGTCTGCGTCCCCGGCTGGCGCATCGCGCACTGGGCGCGCGTCAACGATGCCACCAAGCGCCTGCTGAACCTGAACCTGACTCACACGGACGCGCAAGATTAGGCTACGCTGACATTTCGATTTTCATTTCGTCATTCCCGCTTTCGCAGGAATCCGGCGCTTTCAATAGGCGTAAATGGCGCAAGTGTCAACAGAACCTAGCTCCGCTACATGACGCGGTTGAGGCGCGGGCTGCGCGTAATGCCGGGCATCCTGCCCCTGCGCGCGACAGCCCTGCCGTCAATCTCGCAGATGTCCGCATTGAAGACGACCGGCGGCGCGCCGCCTATCGCCTCATCTATGCTGAAGCCGTTCACCGGCGCGCCCGATTCTACGAACTGCCGAATAGTCTCTTTGGTCACGCCGTGCGTTACGAATATGTCAACATGCTGGAAGCCCTGCGCGTCCAGTCGCGCGCGCACCTCCTTGACCAGCGCGGGCGTTACGCCGCCGCGCTCCGCAGGCGTGCTGATGTTCACGCCGCGCAGCCTGTCCCTGAACGCGCGCGCCACATTGACCGCCTCTTCAGCCTCATCCTTGAAGGTGTCTATTATGGCAATCCTCGGAATCTCCGGCGGCAGGTGGCGGTCATACGATTGGAGCGCCTTCACGGCGTCGCCCAGCATCAGCGGCAGCGAGTGCTGCATGTAGCCCATCGGCGTTACGCCGGCGAGCCGCGCGCCCAGCGTAGATGACACCGCTACGCAGCCGCCGATTACCGCCGCGTAGTCGATGAGCGGCACCACATGCGGGTGCGCGTGCGCCGGCGCGGTGGCGACTACCGGGATGCTGCTCGCGGCATCCACGCACTCGCGCGCCGCCGTCGCCCAGCCGCTGCACGACGCCAGCATGCCGCATATCGTCATCTCGTACAGCCCTATTGTCGCATACGGCGCTTTTATACGCAGCGCGACCTCTCCGGCAGCCATCTGATAGCCCTCGTTCAGCGCCCATACCTCAGCGCCCGTCTCCGGCAGCGCATTTGTCAGCAGGGCGCGCGCCTCCGCGATGCCGCAGAGCACGCCTCCTTTCGCAGGCCAAAACTCAAGCGTAACCGCGGGGTTGACGCCCTCGCCGCGCAAGATAGTCTGGGTTCGCTCTGCCTGTATGTCGGTTCGGTCGCCAATCAGCAGCGATGCGGAAACATTGAACTCGGGAGTGGTCATAAGTGTCTGTTACCCGTCCATAAATCAGTCGGATTGCGGCAGCAGCCGCGCTCCGAGTATCTTCTCCATGTGCGCCAGCGCGTTGGCATGCGCCTGCGCGTCGAACGATGCCACGCAGTCGAGCGGCACATCCACGGCATAGTCGCGGTTGCGCGCGTCCGCTACGGTGTGCATCACGCAAATGTCGGTGCAGACGCCGCAGACGATAACCCGCTCCGGCGCAAGCTCGGCGAGCATGTCCCCCAGGTTCGTATCGAAGAACGCGCTGTACCGACGCTTTGGCAACCGCGCGCCCTCATAGCCGCGCAGTTCCGGGATAAGCTCGGCTTCCTCCGTCCCGCGAACGCAATGCACCGGGAACATCTGAAACTCCAAGTCGTCGGGATCGTGCGTGTCGCAGATGAACACCACGCTGCCGCCCGCCGCCTGCTCAGCCTCGATGAGCCGCCGCACATTGGGAATTATGCCGCGCGCCTCATCGCCGCAGTATAGATTGTGCCCGGCTTCCAAAAAACCGACTACCATATCCGTCACCAACACGACATTAGCCATAGCGCTGCCTCACAAAGCTAAGCCCGCAACATGAACATCTTATAACATGTAACATGGATGCACAGGAATGAAAAGCATGTGTCAAAAATGGAGAAAATTGCATTAGGTTCTGTTGACATTTGCGTCATTCCCGTGAAAACGGGAATCCAGAATCTCAGAATGTAGTCATTTTCGCATATTTTAGGCTATCTCAAAGCACTGGATTCCTGCTTTCGCAGGAATGACGGGTGAGTGAGCAGGAATGACGGGATGAGATTTCAAAATGTCCACACAACTTAGTCCCTTCCCCCTTTGGGGGAAGGTTAGGATGGGGGCGAAAATGCTTGCCCATCGACGGCTAAGCTGTACTAATGCAATTTTCTCAAAAACCCTGTGCATCCTATTAGATTTTAGGCACGCCCCCAAAGCGCAGGCGCAGCAGCCCCTTCACATCCTCGATAGCGGTGCCAAGTATCTTGACTCGCGTATCGGGATCGTCCGTCCAGCGCACTGGTATCTCGCGTATCCGAAAGCCGTTCGCCTCCGCAAGTATGAGCAGCTCCGTGTCGAAGAACCATCGGTTGTTCTCGATTAGCGGCACGAGTTCGTTGACGGCTCGACGGCTCAGCGCCTTGAAGCCGCACTGCGCGTCGCGGAAGCCGGTGAAGAACATAGAGCGGAACAGCAGGCTATACCCCCTCGATGTAATCTCGCGCTTGAGCGGCCTGCGCTCCACGCGCGCCCCTCTGATGAGCCGCGAGCCGATGGCGATGTCATAGCCGCCGTCCGCGACAGCCCCGACCAGCGGTTGCAGCGCCATAAGGTCGGTGGACAGGTCCACATCCATGTACGCCACGATGTCGGCGTCGGACTCCAGCCATGCCGTCCGCAGCGCCAAGCCGCGCCCGCGCCGTTCCAGGCGCAGCGGCGACACGCCCGCAAGCTCACGCGCCAGACGACGCGACACATCCGGCGTCGTGTCGTCTGATCCGTTGTCCGCAATCACGATACGCCAGTCGTAGCCGCCGAAGTGCGCGCTCATGTGCGCGTGCAGAATCTCGATGCTGGGCGGCAGCGCGCGCTCCTCATTCAGCACGGGAATTACGATGTCAACGCTTTTATAGGTCATTTACTGATCAATACTCAGTGTCGGAAGTGGCGCGTGCCGGTGAACAGCATTGCGATGTCGCGCTCATTGGCGGCGACGATGACCTCTTGGTCGCGTATGGAGCCGCCGGGCTGCGCGATAGCGGTGATGCCGCCCGTCGCCGCCATTTCGATATTGTCCGCGAATGGAAAGAAGGCGTCCGACGCAAGCACGCTGCCCCGCGCCTTGTCCCCGGCGATACGCAGGGCGAGATACACGCTCACCACGCGGTTAGGCTGCCCCGCGCCCATGCCCACGAGCGCGTTGTCCTTCGCCAGCGCGATGGTATTCGACTTGATATGCTTCGCCGCCTTCCATGCGAACGCGAGGTCTGCCAGCTCCGCATCCGTTGGCTTCCGCTCGGTTACTGCCTTCCAGTCGGTCGGCGACTCCGTAATGCTGTCAATCTGCTGCACGAGCGCGCCGCCCGATACCAGCCGCACATCCAGCCCTTCCTGCGGCCCGCGCGCAGCCTCCATCTGAAGCACGCGCGTCCTGCGCCTTCTTCGCAGCGCATCCAGCGCCTCCGGCTCATAGTCCGGCGCGATGATGATGTCGAAGAGTACGCCGCGCATAGCCCGCGCCGTCTCCCCGGTGAGTGCGCGGTTGAAGGCGACTATGCCGCCGTATGCGGATACCGCATCGCCCTCGAAGGCGCGCCGATACGCCGTCGGCTGGTCGTCGTGAACCGCAAGACCGCAAGGGTTGGTGTGCTTGACCACCGTCGCGGCGGGCTGCTCGAAGTCGGACACCACGCGCCACGCGCCATCGGCGTCGAGGTAGTTCGTGTACGACATATCTATGCCGTGCAACTGCGTCGCCCGCACGATGCCGCCCGTGCTCAGCGGCGCGGCATACAGCCCCGCCTGCTGGTGCGGGTTCTCGCCGTACCGCAGCGTCGACAGCCTGTTGAAGCCGAATGTCGCCTCGTCCAGCGCGAATGCGTCGCCCCCGCCGAGATACTGCGATATGGCGGTGTCGTACAGCGCGACATGCTGAAACGCCTTGCGCGCGAGCATCCGCCGCTCATCGAGCGTCAAGGGTTCATTCGCCGCAAGCCGCTCGCCAATCCACCCATAATCGGCGGGATCGACGACGACGACAACGCCCAAAAAGTTCTTGGCGGCGGCGCGAATCATCGTGGGCCCGCCGATGTCTATGTTCTCCAGCGCATCCTGAAGCGTGGCATCCGAGCCGCTCACCGTGTCCACAAACGGATACAGGTTCACCGCAACCACATCGATAGCGCCGATGCCGTGCGCCGCGAGCTGCGCCGTATGTTCGGGGATGTCGCGCCGCGCCAGAATGCCGCCGTAGATAGCGGGATGCAGCGACTTCACGCGCCCGTCGAGTATCTCCGGAAAGCCGGTCAAGTCCGCCACCTGCCGCACGCCAAAGCCCGCGCCCGCAAGCGCCGCATGCGTGCCGCCCGTGCTAACCATCTCGCAGCCCGCCGCCCTCAGCGCGCCCGCAAACTCCACCAGCCCCGTCTTATCATAAACGCTCAGCAGCGCCCTCATACACAACCCCTCTCCATAACCCCTTACATCCTGCCCAAATCACCCAACCCCTAGGTGAATTATACAGGTTATCGCGGCGCGATGTCGTGATTACGCCCACTCGTATGTTGACGGGTAGAGTTTCCTTTTGGGTGGTGTAAAGTCCCTTCCCCCTTGATGGGGGAAGGTGGGGAAGGTTAGGATGGGGGTGAAACTTGCTCAGACCACCTGATTGGAAACGAGAAAATTGCATTAGTTCCTTCCCCTTTGATGAGGGAAGGTTCGTCGGCGAGGCGAGGACGCCGCAGATGTGAATGTCCCTTCCCCCTTTGGGGGAAGGTTAGGATGGGGGCGAAAATGCTTGCCCATCGACGGCTAAACTGTACTAATGCAATTTTCTCTGGAAACGCTATCATGTTGACGAGGCGCGTCAGCGTCTGTACGCTGAAAGCGATATGATTATCAGTTAAAGAGACAAGCGGACAGAGAGGTTCGGTGAGAAAATGCTCAAGCGCGCAGTTCATCCCGGGTAGATTTTGAAAGACGAACTTGCAGAATTAGACATAACCCCAACCGCATTTGCGCGTCAGATTGATGTGCCGCCTAATCGCATCAGCCGGATTATCGCGGGCAAGCGTTCCATAACTGGAGACACCGCTCTGCGGTTTGGGCATTGGTTCGGCGTTGAGCCTCAATTCTGGCTAAACCTGCAAACGCAGTTCGACCTTGCCGCCGCAGGTGGCATTTGATAGAGTAGCGCCGGTGTGTAAGTGCATACGACTCGATGGTTGCCGCTCCTATGAGGAGGCTATCTGATGACAACAAATGATAATGCGGACGCGAATAAAACCGAGGCGTCATCAGACGACATGGGCATAGTATATGTTCTCACGAACCCTGCCATGCAAGATCTAGTCAAGATAGGCATGACTACACGGGATGATATAACCAAGCGACTCAGTGAGTTGTACACGACTGGCGTTCCTCTCCCGTTTGAATGCGAATACGCCGTCACGGTCAAAGACGTATCACGGGTGGAAAGAGCGCTTCACCTTGCGTTTGGACGGTCTCGTTTGAATCCAAACCGTGAATTCTTCGAGATAGAAGTCGAGCGAGTGAAGGCAATTCTCGATCTTCTCAAGGTTGATGATGTAACGCCTACGGTTCAGAAAGATGCGGACAGTGGCGTTGATGCGCCGGATAAATTGGCTTCTGATAACTATAAAAAGAGACGGCCAGCCTTAATTCTAGGAGAACTGGGCATACCCGACGATGAAGAGATTGAATTCATCGGATCCGAAGCAACGGCAAAAGTCTTTAGAGGGGAGTTTAACAGGGTAATCTATCAAGGAGAGGAACACTCGATTTCGGGGCTTACCGCAATCTTGCTGGGACGGACGGATTGGGTCGCACCTCATAGGCATTGGACTTATAACGGCAGGGTTCTTCAAGACATCTACAACGAACTTCACGGCTTTTAGGCTACGGAGGAACGAACTAGCCTAGGCGGTAGTTGCCGATCCGTCAGCATAGATAGCGAGCATATCGTCAATGAATGTCTGGGCTACTGGCCAAGTATCGTAAAAATCTTCGTCTGTTAGATGTCCCCGGTCAGCGTGAATGTGCAGGTGTGTAGCCGCATCCCATCCTCGCATCAGGTTAAACCGATTGCCGGGAGGCCGGTTCGCCAGACTTATGAGATACGCCCTTTTCGCTCCAACAGCGCCAGGGTTTTGTCCATTCAGATTGGCGACGGCGTTGACGCACTGCTTCGCTGATTCGTAAATCAGGGCTGCCGCGGAGTAGGGCTTGTCGTACCGCTCCATCATCAGGTTGGCGTCTTCGCGGTAACTTCTCGCCCTTGCCGAATGGAACTCCGCCCGCCGCCGTTGTCGGCTATCGGCTTGCGTCATCGATGCCGAACTCACGGTAGCACTTGCGAATGAAGATCGGTATGTCCTCGTGAGGGGATACTAGGTCGTCATACTCCAGCACATCCATTTCGGCGTGGTCGCGCAACAAATTGCCCGAGACCAGATAGCCGAGGTAGTGGTGTCTGGTGTTGTACTTCTTGTCGAGCGCTCTGGCTGTGGCGCTGTGGTTTGAAGGGTCTAGGCCATGCGCCCTTGCCATCATTTCATAAGTGGCTCTGGTGGCTTGCCAGAGGATGCGCGAGGATTTTCTGGTATTGCCCGCGTCGAATTCACGCTGCGCGACTTCCAGGCTTTCGAGTGTGGTTATTTTAGTTTCAGGCATGTTCATGTTCATGATGCGTACTCCTGCGCTGCTGTAATGCTATGCCAGTATATCACACAGGACTTACGCACTTGAATATGAACTCCTATGAGATTGACCCGTTTCAAGTACGAAATCGCGCTCAACTGCGTAAGTCCTATCACACGCATCGCGCTTGACTTGGGCTAGGCGACACTAACGCGCCCGTCGCCCTCATCCTCCGACACCACCCCCACAACCCCCGCCCCCGACACCTCCGCAAGCACGGCGTCCGCCTGCGACGCATCGCACACCAGCGCCATGCCGATGCCCATGTTGAACACGCGATACATCTCTTCGCGCGATATGCCGCACCGCTCTTGAATCTGCGTGAATATCGGCGGGACGCGCCATGCCGATGCGTCGAACCGCGCCGCCGTGCCCTCCGGCAAGATGCGCGGCACATTCTCGATTAAGCCGCCGCCCGTGATGTGCGCCATGCCCTTCAGCAGCGGCAGCGCCGGGCGCACCGCATCCACATAAGACGGGTGCGGCAGCAGCAGCGCATCGCCCAGCGTTACGCCCGCGCCCAGCTCCGGCACGACCTCGCTCAGTGGCGAAGCGTCGGCGTCAAGCCCAAGCGCATGGCGCACCAGCGAGTAGCCATTCGTGTGCAGCCCGTTCGACGGTATGCCGACTATGATGTCGCCCGGCCGAATATCGCCCCCGTCGAGTATCGCGTCGCGCTCGACCGCGCCCACGACGAAGCCCGCCATATCAAAGTCGCCGTCCGCGTACAGCCCCGGCATCTGCGCCGTCTCGCCGCCGATGAGAGCGCATCCCGCCCGTTCGCATGCCCGCGCCATGCCCGCCACCAGCGCCGCCACGACATCGCCATCGAGCGCGCCCACCGCCAAGTAGTCGAGAAAGAAGAGCGGCTGCGCGCCGCAAACGATGATGTCGTTCACGCAGGCGTTCACCAAGTCCTCGCCGATGGTGTCGTAGCGCTCCATCATCACCGCGAGCTTCAGCTTAGTACCCACGCCGTCGGTGCTCGACACCAGCACCGGCTGCCTATAATCGCCAAGCCTGTACAGCGCGCCAAAGCCGCCCACGCCGCCAAGCACCTGCGCGCCGTGCGTTCCCGCGGCGATGCTCTTGATGCGCTCCTTGACATCCTGCGCCGCATCCAAATTGACGCCCGCATCCCTGTAAGTCACCGATTCCAAATCACTCCCCCATCCCTCGCATCCCGTTCTCCCGCGCCAAGTTGCCCAGCGTCTCCACCCAGAAACGCCGCTCCCGCGCCTTGACGCGCTCCTCCAGCGTCTCAAGCGTATCGTCCGCCAGAACCGCAACCTCGCACTGCGCCAGCGTCGCGCCGTGGTCGTACTGCTCATCTACATAATGAATCGTAACGCCCGTAACCCGCTCACCCGCGTCCAGCACTGCCCGATGTACGCGGCTGCCGTACATCCCCTTGCCGCCGAACTTAGGCAGCAGCGCCGGATGGCTATTCAGAACGCGATTGCGGTATCGGGACAGCGTCGCCGGCCCAAGCAGCCGCATATAGCCGGCAAGCAGTACCAACTCGACATCATGCGCCTCCAGCGTGCGCCGGATGGCATCGTCAAGAGATTGCGGATGCGTCGCGGCGCTCAGATGATAGGCAGGAATGCCCTCGCCGCGCGCCCGCTCCAGCGCGCGCGAGCCGGAGTTGTTGCTTATGACAACGCACACTTCGGCATTGAGATCGCTCCGCTTACAGGCGTCGATGATCGCCTGCAAGTTCGTGCCCCCATGCGACGCCAACGCCCCCAGCCGCAACCCGTCACACCTCAAGCGCCAGCTTGTCCATCTCAAGCTGCACGGGTATGGGATACTCGCCGGTGAAGCACGCCATGCACAGGCTGTTGCGCGCCAGACCCACCGAGCGCACCAGCGCCTCATGGCTCAGAAAGCCCAGCGAGTCCGCGCCCACATAGTCGCGGATCTCCTCCACGCTCATGCCGGAAGCGATGAGTTCCGGGCGTGTAGCCATATCCACGCCGAAATGACAGGGTGACACGATGGGCGGCGCGCAAATGCGAAGATGCACCTCGCGCGCTCCGCCGCGACGCAGCAGGTTCACCACATGCGGCGTAGTAGTGCCGCGCACGATGCTGTCATCCACAACCGCGATGCGCTTGCCGCCGATTATCTCCGGCAGCACATTCAGCTTCAGACGCACGCCCAAATCGCGCAGCTGCTGGTCCGGCTGAATGAAAGTGCGCCCGACATAGCGGTTCTTGACCAGCCCCTCCGCATAAGGTATCCCCGCTTCCTGCGAATACCCCACGGCAGCGGCGGTCGCCGAGTCCGGCACGCCGATGACCATATCCGCGTCAATCGGATGCTCACGCGCCAGCGCCGCGCCCATCGCGGCGCGCGCCGAATGTACCAACCGCCCGCCTATCACGCTGTCCGGCCGCGCAAAGTAGATGTACTCGAACACGCAGCCCGCGGATTCACGCCCGTTATCCGGTGGGCGCTTGTAGATAGTACGCAGCCCGTCCGCATCGACGAGCACCGCCTCGCCCGGCTCCACATCGCGGATAAACCGCGCGCCGATATGGTCGAACGCGCACGACTCGGACGCCAGCACCCAGCCATCGTTCAGCTTGCCGATGCACAGCGGACGCACCCCCAGCGGATCGCGGATGCCCACCAGCTCCGTCGGCGTCATTATCGTCAGCGAGTACGCGCCCTGAAGCCGGCGCATGCAGTAGGCGACGCGCTCCTCCCAGTCGAGCGCGGGCGCATTCGCTATCAAGTGCGCGATAATCTCGGAGTCGTTGCTGCCGTGAAACTCGCAGCCCCAGCGCGCAAGCTCTTCCTTCAGCTCGACCGCGTTAATCACATTGCCGTTGTGCGCGAGCGCGAGATTGACGCTGGCGCTGACCGAGCATATCGGCTGAGCGTTGTCTATCACGCTCCCGCCCGTCGTGGAATAGCGCGTGTGTCCGATGGCGATATGCCCCGGCAGCCCCAACAGGTCATTCTCTTGGAACGCCTGCCCGACCAGTCCCATAGACACCTTCGTGCGAATGTCCCCGCCATTGCTCGCGGCAATGCCCGCGCTCTCCTGCCCGCGATGCTGCAAGGCATACAGCCCGAAAAACACATGGCGCGCCACATCCTCGCCCTCCGAGTATATGCCCACCACGCCGCACGCCTCATGCGGATAGTCCTCCCCAAAAGGGACGGAGTCGGGATGCCGAGCAGTTCTATCGCCGTTCATAATCAACCCCGCTCGCTAATCCGTCGCAAAAACGCCAAGCGCAAAGCCACTACCGCTACAAAATCAGTATAAGGTTTGCGCCACAATAAAAGCAATGCGCTTTCGCAAGGCAATTGCATCTAACTCAGTTCGAGAAAGAGTGTAGCATAGAGTTCATTCTATGATAGGAATGCAGGCATAAACGGCGCATCCACCTCTTTGATATAACAATTCCCGCATTAGGCGATGAAGGCAATCTACGACAATCACACGGCACATAAGGATTGAACGATGCGCTTCAACATACTTGGATATGAAGCCTGCTTTCTGGGATACCGACGCGGGTATATCTTCACATACTTTTCGGCGTTGCTGTGCGTCGCCATCGTCATTGCTGCATGTAACCGTTCACCGCAGCCTCCGATTATTGATACTACTTCGCCTTCAGGCGCAGCCCCAATGGCGGTTACATCGCCTACGGAAAAGGTGATAGCGGCTACTGATGAAAAGCCCACTGTCACTGATACCACCACTGATACCACTTCGCCTTCAGACATCCCGAGGCAAGCCACCACATCATCCACAGAAAAGGCGGTAGCGGCTACGAATGACAAGTCCGCAGGTAATACCTACCATCATAACCAGATCACTCCGACCCCTGTGCCGACAGTTACGGTAGCAGTAGCAATACCTACGGGAGAGGCAGTAGTACCATTCGTATTCGGCCCGCCTTCTCTCGACGAGTACATTTTCTTCTCCGATGTGATAGCGATTGTCCGTCCAATTTCTGAGAAGCCAAGATTTCTTGCGGTGCAGCGCGCGGATGGCGAGATCGTCTATAACCCATTTATACAATCCCGCTTTGAAGTCATCGAATATCTCAAGGGAAATGGCGAAGCCGAGATTACCTTGGGGATAGGGCGCGAGTTCTTCAGCTCAAGTGATGAGGAATCTTTGGATTTTGCGGAGACCGAGTTAGAGGTGCAATCGCTGAGGCTCGACAGCAGCGAGAGCGTAGTATTTCTTCAAACCCGACAGTATCCGGATCATGTCGTCAATCGCGGCGCTTTGAGTGAAGATAAGGTCTATGCCTTTACCGCAGGCCATATAGCAAGGGGCGTTGCAGGCGTTGCCCTATTGTCAGAGTACACTACGGGGCTTGGATTTTTCCCTTTGGTCCAGGACATTAGCAGTACGCGTTCTTTTCAATCCATTGGCGCCGCATCCGAAGCCTTCACCACATCTAAAGCTTCCTCAATTTACATTGAACCTATTATTGAAGGTGTTGAGTTGCCAATCGAGTTCTCCATCAAAGACCTGCGCGAGCGCATAGCGGCAATGAAAACCTTGCTTAGAGAAGGCGAAGGCATCGAGGGTTGGGAGGAGTGTATCGAGTCGAGGTTGCTTCAAGAAAACTATCTTCGCACATGGGAATTCCCTTCAGTGATCGATATTGACCTATCCCCTTCTGGATTACCCGCTGATTCCGTAGTCGATGAATTCGACATAACATATCCCAGGCAGTGGTTCACCGGAGAGAATGCTCATCTGTTCCATCATGGCGATTACCAAATTACAACGACGCGCCCATTGCCGGCTGGAGCTTATGCAGTGTACGCGCATTTCCAGGAAGCAGAGTGGATGCCGTGTGATTATGTCCCACCGCCTTTCATCTGGAGGTACAACTTCGAGTCTGCCGAAGATGCCCTGCACGAAGCGTTCTTCGACCCTGTGGACATTGACGACGCTGTGGGCGCGGACGGATACGACGGCGTGCTGCAACCCGAATGGTTCGAGACCGACGACGGCGAAGTCCTCATAGAGCGCATCGACTGGCAAGACGGACAAGTGAAGATAGCACTCTCGCCCGCCGCCGACCTCTTCGGTCACCACATAGACTTCATCGCCCTCGACGGCTCCGTCGCCCTGCGCCTAGATTTCGACGAGGACATCGGGTTCGAGGACGAAGACGATACCTCAACCTTCACTTGGGGCGTCTGCGAACAGCCCTGGCAAGACGGCGACCAGCTGATGCTGCGAATATCGTCAGGCAACCCCACAGACGGCATCCAAGCCACAAACAACCCCGAGTGCTTGAACGCGACGACGGAGCAACCCCTTGCGCCCACCGCCATACCCGAACCAACCGCTACATCCGAACCTACACCGGAGCCGGAACCTACACCTTCACCCTAGGTTCTGCGGACAATTCGACTTTTCACCCCGTCATTCCCGTGAAAACGGGAATCCAGAACCCCATAATGTAGTCACTTTCGTATATTCTAGGCAGTCTAAAAGTGCTGGATGAGAAAATTGCATTAGTCCCTTCCCCCAGAGGGGGAAGGTTAGGATGGGGGCGAAAACGCCCGCCCATCAACGGCTAAACTATACCAACGCAATTTCCCCCCCCCCCAAATTACCCTTGACACCACCCAAACCCTCACCTATACTATCCGCAAGAACATAAGTTGTATTATAAAAACTGACAACCTAGCGCCTTAATCCCTGACAATCCAAAACCCCAATCCCTGACCACCTGAAATCCTAACACCCTGAAACCCCTGGGAAAAACCAATGAACCAACCAACCCCCATCAACCAACACCAACAGGACAACCAGGACAGTCATGCCCAACATGACCACCTGGACAAAAAACATTGCCAGAGCGCCATCGAGCACCTCCAGCACCTAGTCCACCAAGAAACCGACAACGGCAGAACCATCATACGCAGCATCGTCTCCATCATGACCGGCGACGATCTCGACTCCACGCCCCATCACAGACTGCAAGCCGCCCGTCTGCTGCTCAAGCTCGGCTTCCAAGAAGCCGAAGCCCTCATCAACAGCCTCAGCTCCAAGATGGAACGGCAGGCAAAGAAGGAAGACGCCCAATCCGAAAGCGGCCCCACGCAAGCAGTCAGCCCCGAACACGAAAGGCTGAACAAAAAGCTAGTAGCCCGCATCCGCGTTGAGACCGGCGAAGGCGCAAGCATAGTCAGGATACTGAACGAAGTGCTGGAAGGGCGCGACCGAGACGCCAAGCCAAGGGACAGGATAGAAGCCGCAAAGGTTCTGCTCAGCTGGGGCTTCGGCAACCCCTCCACCCCCGACCCGGAGTTCATGTCCTACTACTCCCCCTGCCACCCCGACTGCATCTGCGCCTGCCGCGACCTCGACGAAGACCACCCGGCGGTAGTGGAGAGCCACGCGCCGGTATCGGAAGCGCACATGAAAGAAGTAGCCGAGGCAGAGCGAATAGAAGAGAAAGCGGCAGAAAGCGCAAGGCAAATCTCCCAGGGACACACCGACTACCTATCCGAGATAAGCCACCTGCCCGGCAACAAAAAGCCCCGCCGCCCCGAACGCCACCCACCCTTCCGCTGACAGCAGCGGCGGGGCAAGCGCCCCCGATCATGTAGGGGCGACTGGCAGTCGCTCCCATCGCCCCGCCGCCAGACATCCCAAACACAGCGCCTCAACCCGCTGTCATCCCAAGATCTCACTCCGTCATCCCGAACGCCCCTCCCCTTGTCATTCCGAACACAGTGAGGAATCAAAAATCCCAATCTGCCAAACACCTATGCCTTCAGCAATCGCTCTCGAACCTCGGTATCGGTTGCCATCAAGCCACGAAACATCGCATACCAACCCTAAACACAACCCAATTCTTAATTTCTAATTCTTAATTCTTAATTGAAGAAAGTCACCCCTGCGAAAGCAGGGGCAGAAATCCAGCGCTTAGAGATAGCCTGAAATATGCGAAAGCGCCCACATTCTGAGGTTCTGAAATCCCGCTTTCACAGAAACGACGCAAATATCCGCACAACCTAGTTCCATCTGACGCCGCTCACATCCTCTCCGTCATGTTCATGGGTGTTACCCCCGCTACCCCGACACAATCGGCTGCGCGATTATCCACAGGCTCACGGCGGTATAGAACACCATCAGCGCGAGCATCGGATACTGCCCGCGCAGCGCCAGCGCGTGGCTTGCCGCCCGCCGCGCCGCTATGATGTGCGCGATATACACCGATACGATATGCCCCGCGACTATCGCGCCCACCGACACTATCCACGCGAACTTCGTGCTTATCACCGTCGGGTCTATGCGATAGCCCGCCGCGCCGAATATGTCCCAGCCGAAGCCGAACGGGTCGGACGCCAGCGGGATGATGAGCTGTCCCTGCACCAGCAGCAGCGACAAGAAGTGCGCCATGTTATACGCCAGCGCGATAGGCACGAGCGATAGCACATACGCCCGCGCCACCTCCGGCAGCGACGCCCGCTCGCCCGACAGCGCCCGTATGCCCACGCAGAACAGCAAGTATATCCCCAAAAACAGCGTCGGCATCACCACCACGCCCAGCGTATCCACCACGCTCACGCCCCCCACGCCCAGCGTTCGCAGCCCAACCGCCTGCACTCGCACCCAGTTAGCCGTCTCCTGCAAGCCGTCGAATGTCACCGCCGCGAGCGCGAGTATGACGAAGGCGCAGCTCTGCCACGACACGCGCCCAGCCGACGCCAGCCCAACCGCCCAAGGTCGCAGGTTGAACTCCCTCGCCCCTGATCCCTGACCCGCGCGCTCGAAGCAGGCATAGCAGTCCACGCAGTCATCGCCGGATCTGCCCGCCGCGCAGTCCAGCTCGCACTCGTCGCAGCCGCCGCCGACCACGCGAACCTCCGTCGGCGAGAAGCGCGCGAACAAGCCGAACAGCGCTGCGAACGGGTCGCCGTATCGCAGCCATACATGCTTGCCGAACACCAGCATGCCCCCGAAAGTGTACAGCGAATACACCACCGTCAGCGCGCCCAGATAGCGCGGCACGATGGAGCCGGGATACACATTCTCCAGCCACACGAACGCGAGAAAGCCCAGTAGCGCGGGCATCGCATCCCACCCGGCAGGATACGCCCACAGCGCGCCGCCAGCCCTGTTTGTCCTGAACCTGTCCAAGGACAGCCCCGCGCGCCCCGCCAGCCACTCCCCCCACTCGAACAGCGCCTTCCAAGGGTTTATCAGCATCCACAGGTTGCCCAGCAGCGCCGATATGTAGCCCATCCCAACCCACCAGATTATCCATACGAATGTCGGCGAGAAGTTCTCCAGCGCATTGTCGCTGCCGAACAGCGATGTAGCAATGACCAGCAGCAGCAGCAGCGCCGACGCAATCCGCGCCAGCGACAGCGCCATCCGCGAGGACAAAATACGCCCAAGCAGCGGCATACCAAGCAGATTGAAGCGCGGATAGCCGTATGCCCCATCGTTGGATTTCAGGAACAGCCCAATGACCACAAACGACAGCGCAACCGCCGCCGCCGCGCCCGCCATAAAGTAGCTCAGCGGTATCGGCAAGTCATACCGCTGCCCAAAGGCATGCGAGTACACCGGCGCGCCCGCCAGCACAGCTACTGCCGCAACCCCCGCAGCTGCCGCAATCTTAGTCGTCAACCCTATCCTCCCCATCCTGTTAGCCCCCGTCCTCGTCCGCCTGCGCCCTGATGAAGTTCACCACATGCCATATCTCATCATCGCTCAGCCGCTCGCCAAGCCCTGCCATTGCTGTGCCCTCGATGCCGAGCGCTATGAAGCCGAATATGTCGGCGTCGCCGTGCAGCGGCACATGCACCGCGAGGTCTGCGGGCGGCGGCTCAAGTCCTGCGGCAGCCGGCCCGTCGCCGCGCCCCGTCGCGCCATGACAGCTCTGGCAGTAGCGTTCATATACAACCTGTCCCGCAGCCACCGAGTCCGATGTCGGCGGTATCGGATTGCGCGCGATTGCCTGCGCGTCGCCCGCGGACTGCGCCCCGATGAGCAGCCACACGCCAGCCGCAAACGCCAGCGCGCCGCATCCCATTGTGATAGCGCCCGCGCGATTATACCAGCCGCCCATCGGAACCCCCGTCGCCAGGAACAGGAAGCCGAGCAGCGCCAGCGCGATGCCGAGATACAGCCCGCCGCTTGCCGCATCCGGCGATATGACGGCGCTCCCGTTCGCGCCGCCGCCAACTCCGGCAGCGACCACCTCGAAGCGGAACGCCGCGCGCGCGTCGAATGCGTCCGCGCGCTGCACCAGCAGCTCCGCTTGATAAGCTCCCGCGATGCTGACGACGCTGTCGGCAAGCAGATACTCCCCGCCGCCGATGTTCACCGCGGAGACCGCCCCTTCGCCAAAGTCCGCATCCAAGTACGACACGCGCAGCCGCACATCCGTAGCGTCCGCGATAGGCTCGCCGAACCTGTCCGCCAATCTGACCGTGAATGTGTTCGCGCCGACACGCCCCGGCTCGATCTCCAGCGTTACCTCCGCGCCCTCTACGGTGTCCGAAAATGTCAAACTCTGCCGCTCGGCGGCAAGCATGCGCGATGCCGCCTGACGCGCCGGCTCCAGGGCGGTGAGAAAGCCGACGGCAAGGATTACCAGCGCCGCAAGCGCCACCTCAGCCATGACCGTGCGCCGCAGCCACCGCGCCGCGCCGCCGCTGCCCCGAAGCCTAGGCCTGACCCATATCAGGTTGACCGCGCCAACCGACAGCAGCGCCACGATGAGCGCCAGTTTTGCCAGCAGCGCGCCGCCGTAAGGCGTGGAGAGCGCGGCAGCTTCCGTCACCTGCGCCCATGCGCTGTACGCGCCCGTTATCAGCAGCACGGCGACGCTGAGCGCGGCGGCGACCGAGAAGCGCCGAATCAGGCGCGACAGCGCTAAGCGGCGCGCCGTATCCGACATGCCGCCAATGAACAGCGGCGTCCCCGCGATGAGCTGCAACAGCCCGCCCACCCACACGGCGGCGGCGGTGAGGTGCAGCATGTCGTTGACCAGCGCATACCGCGCTATCCCGGTGGTCGCCGCCGCATGGCTCGTCATGCTAATCGTCAGCAGAACGCCCAGCGACGCGGCAAGCGCAAGCCAGCGCACCGCCGCGCTCAACCGCTCCCGATGCCGCCTGCGCCGAAAGCGCACGACCGACGGCACGAGGAACAGCGCAGCCGCCAGCGCGGTCAAGCCGACACGCCACAGCCACATCCTGCCCCAGTCGGTTTCAAGCAGAACATCCATCAGCGCGGGCGCGCCTATCGCGCCGCCGAGCGTCGTGTCGAACAGCGTCGCCGCCTGTGTCAGCAGCTGCGCCACGCACGCGGTGAGCAGCGTCACAAGGCTCAGCCACAACAGTCGCTGCGAGCGAGAGCGCAGGCGCGGGCGCAGCCTGCCCAGCGGCGAGCGTGTGCCGGCGTCCGCCAAAACCGCGCCCGACACCAGCAACTCGAACGCAAGCCCGCCCGTAAGCGCCAGCGCGCTCAACAGCACAAGCCAGCGTATCACCGGCTCCGATGGCGTCTGAAACAGCGCGGGTTCCTGCGCTGCCACCACCTCCGTCGCCGATAAGGGTTCGCCGACTGAGAACGCGAACGCGCCGCGCAAGGTATGCCCGTCGACCGTCGACAGGTTGCGCCAAGCGACCGTATATGTGCCGTCCGGCAGCGGCGGCAGCCCAACCGACATCACCGTCAGGTCATTGTCGTCAACGACGCTGTCGCCGTTATCCACGCGCGCGCCGATGCTGTTCAGCACCTCGACCTCGCTGAACCGCGCCTCCAGCGGCTCTGTGAACCAGATGGTAACGCGGTCGGGCGGCGCATCCAGCACAGAGTTCGCGGCAGGTTCAGAGCGCGCGAGGTTGGCATGCGCCTCGACCGTCCGCGCCTGAACCGCAAACGCCGTCGCGCACGCCAGCGCCAACGCTAATGTGAGCAGCAGTTTCATAGAGCCAATCTATCCCCTACCCCATCGAGGGCTGACGGGGGCAGGTATCTGATTTTCGTGTATTCTCCGCGCTGATTACCACCTCGTCATTCCCATGAAAACGGGAATGACGCAAATACACACACAACCTAGTTCTTTCGCCGCAGCGCCAGCGCCATCCCTACGCCGCCAACCGCAACCCCGACCACGCCCAGCGCGATGCCGACTATCGCCAGGGTCATTGCGGTCGATGCGCCGCTCTGCGCGCTCGCCGATGCAAGCTCGGTCTGCTGCGCCGAATCCAGCGCGCCGCGAAGCCCTGCCTCCAACTCACGCAGCGACGCCGCGCTCTCAGGGAACTGGAGCGCATCCGCCGGCTCGATGTCGGCGAAACGACCCGGACCCGACTCGAAAACCTCATCGACCGCCTGCCCTTCGATGCTGCCCATGAAGCGGAATATGTACTGCCCCGATGCGGTGGGGATGAAGTATGCCGTGTAATGTCCGGCATCTGCGCGGCCAGGACTCAGCGCCATCTGCCGTTTGACGCCGCTCGCCACATGCGTAACCTCCACCGCGAGCGTGCCTTCCAGCCCCTCCACCGGCATGCCGCCGTGTCCATGCCCGGGCATACTCATAGACATAGACATTTCACCATTCTCGTCATCCTTTTCATCCTCCTCCGATTCGCCGTGCATACCCTGTCCATGGCTTTCGGCATCGGGCATCTTGGTAATCCGCACCGACACGGCGTTCAGCAGCCCCTCGAATGCAGGCTCTTGGATGAAGCCGACTACGAAATTGTACTCATGCACATCGCGGTGTTCGTGTGCCAGCGCCATGCTTGGCATAATCGCCATAAGGCATAGCGCTGCCACAAGGAAAGAAACTTTCTTGATCAAGAGACATTCTCCTAAATCCGTCTTGACTATAAGCGAACTGCGTCAGGAATATCCTCAGCGCATGCTGACTGCCTAGCCGTCATTCCCACGAAAGCGGAAAGCCCGGCTTGGTTATGCGCCCCCGTGACCTGCGTCCCCGGCGGCTTGCGGAGATTTCCGCGTCAGGATGCGCCGCTCCTGCTTCTGCGTCTTTCCCTCAAAAACATCCGAATCGCCAACGCTACAACTACGATGAACGACACCAGCGCGACCAGCGTGATGATGCCCGTAATCGGGTTCGGCGTCGTTACCTCGACGGGAAACTCTGCCACGCCCTCGCCCCACGGCGCGCCGTCCACGCTCACCGTGAACAGCCATTCGCCCGGCCTGTCCAGCACAATCGCCTCCTGCGTATCGTAGTAGCCCGCGTAGTTCTGCGAGTCAGGGTCAGGATCGACCACGATAGGCCCCACTTCGACCGCGCTGGCGCCTGGACCTATCGCGGTCACGACGACATTCGCGTCCATCACCGGATCTTGGGACGAAACATCTATAACCACAATCGACAGATACAGGCTGCCCACGATAGGCGTGGGCGGAATCTTGCCAAGCGCAATCTCATACGGCCCGGCGACGCGGGTATCGAACTCCACCACACGCCCATTGGCGTATGTCGGGGATGCCGCGAAATGCGCGCCGACGACTGCTGCCAAGCTCAGCAGCGCAACGCCCGCGATGGTGAAACGCACCCAAATTGATGGCAATGATGGCAATATGGCAACCTCACACGGCGTCCGAAGGCACAAGCGATTGCTCGCCCATGCCGCAGGCGCGAAACGGATGAAAGGGAAGGTCAGCAGGATGCTGAGGATTAGAGGAGATGCGTCGGGGGCTTGTCAGGCGGCGCGGGTGTGTGCTGACGCGCCGCGCTCACCGGCGGCGACGGCATCGCAAACGCGCTTGTAGGCTGGAAGCGCCGAAACGACGACGCCTCGACATCGACGGGCGACGCCGCGAGCGTAGCCGCAACGCCCCCGTCGCTCTTGTACAGCGTAATGGGCATCCTGTCGCCGTCCACAACCGACGAGAGCGGATGCGAGTGATGCGACGACTCGAAGGCGTGGCTGTGGTCATGAGAGTGCGGCGCGCCAATATGCAGGTGGTCGGGCTGCCGCTCGGCGAAGTGGTGATCAAGCACAGGCCCAGCCAGCGGCGCAATCAGCGCCACCACCACGACAAGCGCGGCAAACGCGCCCAACCCTCTGACAATCGTTCTATGCTTCATCGTACTCGCCGCATTATAGCATAGAGGATACCCCGACATGGATGGACGGAATATACGGGATAAGGTATCTTCATCGTATCCCGTTCACTTGTGCTTCATTATGAGTTAAGCGGAGTTCGCCATGACCACAAAGACCATACCCGCAGGGGCGATGACGAACGCTCTACCCACTGTCATTTCGAGCGTAGCGAGAAATCTAAAATCCCTGCCACCAACACGCCCGACATAGCAAGCATTTTAGACACCTCACTCCGTTCGGGGTGACAATTGAAAATCCCCGGGCAAATCAACGAACCCATAATGCCTGAACATTGATGAGTAAGTCCTATTTATGTCAAAGCGCCAATTTTCAGTAGGATTTGCCCTGGAATACGAGCCATTTTAACCTTGCAATCGCCCAACCCTCTGCTATAATGAATGGCTAACCTAAACGACCCCAGCCAACCCACACAGGACAACGCGCACATGCTCACAGGACTAGGCTTGCGGAACTTCAAGGCATTCGGCGACGAAATGCAAGAAGCCCCTTTGTCCCAAATCACCCTCATCTACGGCCCCAACTCCGGCGGCAAGAGCTCCATCATTCAGGCGCTGCTGCTGCTGAAGCAGTCGCTGAAGCCCATCTATGGCAGAAACAGACTTCTTGAGTCCAAAGGCGAGTTCGTGGACTTGGGCAGTCCTCAGTCCATGCTCCACAAGCATGACATAGAGCGCGAGCTTTGGATAAGCGTCAAATATAGGGATCTGGAGCTAGGTGAAACTGCATCTGATAATGATGTGAGTATGTTTTTCATGTTTGCGAAGGAAGATGCGTTCCGCTATTCAGAGGATTGCGTTGATTTAGCAGGAGCTACCTACAAAATCACTACCAACGAAAACGACCTGCCGCTGCTCAAGGCTGATATATCGCCAGGTTTTTTTGATCGTGTCGAAGTCCTGGATGTAGGCGGAGAAAAAGCCCCGTATCAGTATAGCGAAGAGTTTTTGCCAACCTTAGCGTTTCCTGAATTAGAAACAAGAAGGGAGCATCTGTGTAATACAGAACTCGACACGGTGCTGGAACGGCCATCGAAATGGTTGGTTGAGCAATCTTTGAAGCGAGAACGACATCTGCGAGTGCAGGGACAAAAGCAGGTTGAACAAGCGCTGAAACTAGAATGGTGGAAACAACGACAACGAGAAGAGTCGCCACAAGCGCCGGAAAATCGATTAGACTTGGAGGGAATGAAACTGTCGCGGGAACAGATTATAGCGCTGACGCCCGAAATCATTCCCCACAATTACGAACGCGAATTGCGCCTAGTCAACTACCTAGGCCCATTGCGAAGCGCGCCCCAAAGGATTTACAGACGCTCAAGTGCAAACGACGGCACCACCGGCATACGAGGTGAGTATTCTGCCAATATACTCGCTCGCAATTCCCTCGTGGCCAGTAGCATTGGAGACGAGGTGAATAGCTGGTTCAGACGGCTCGAAATTCCTTACGACATCTTTGCCCAAAAATTGGGAGAAGCATCACTCGCAGACGAGCTCATTAGCATCGAACTCAGGCCGCTTGACAAAGAAGGTGTTATCTTTGATATGGATTTTACGGTAACTCTCGCCGATGTCGGCTACGGCATCAACCAGATCCTGCCCGTAATAATCGAAGGCGTCGCCTCGCGGGAAGGCGCGATACTCTGCGTCGAGCAGCCTGAGATACACCTGCACCCGCGCCTGCAAGCGAACATCGCCGACCTGATGATAGACACCATCGCCGACGAAAACGGCAAGCGCAAGCAGTGGATTGTCGAAACCCACAGCGAACTGCTGATACTGCGCCTCCAACGCCGCATCCGCGAGGGCAAGATCAGCCCCGACGATGTTTCGGTGCTGTATGTGGACCCGAACGACGACAGCGTAGAAGGCAGCGCAATCAAAGTATTGCGGCTCGGTGAGGACAGCTACTTCAAAGACCCCTGGCCCGACGGCTTCTTCGATGAAGCGCTCAAGGAAGAACTACAACCCGATGATGAGCATAGCGGCTCGGCTGAAGGTGTAGATGTGCTGGACGAATTATTTGCCGAATAAGAGGTAAGTCTTTAAGTATGCTGGTGAACTTCGGCATTGACCCCGATGCAATTGACAACACTACAACCGCTTACCATATCAGTGAATTGCGGACCAAGTGGCAAAATCTCGGTGTCTTATCGCATCCTTCCTATGACGATGGAGGTTTTAGAAATATACGACGCAAATTTCCGGAACTGAACCAAAGCATACAGAGGATATGGGCTCGTGTGTGGCGTGAGATAGAGAACGATCCTTCCTCTCGATATCCGAGATGCAGAGGCAATTTTAGTCTTGCTCTGGTGTCGGAGACACACGCCCAAAAGCGTCAAATACCCAACGGCAATAGCGAGTACTTGTACCCCCGCGACAAGAGGCTTGGTCGTGTGGAATGGATTAGACTAACGGAAGTCAACGCATCCAAAGAATTTGAACGCGCTGAAACAATCTCAAGGAGTCCTATACGCCGTGGGAAGTCTGTCGAAAGATTATGGCGGGAACGATTCCAATCGCTTGCCAAGTTTTCACGAGAGATTGTAATCATTGATAGAAACGCGGCGACGCAAGGCTTGGCAAGCCTGCTTGGGTTCATTGACGGAGCTGCCACAAATTGCGCGGTGACCATATACTCATCATTGTACTCATCTACTGACCGACATCCTCCTGAAAAATCCGATTTGAATGAGTATCGAACCAGCGCGCTAGACTTTGAGAACATCGATACGCTCACTATCTATCTGCCACAAAACTATCACTTCGGCAGAGAGGGCAGAGACAGATTTGTTCGCTTTGATGAGCGCGCATTCTCTTTAGGACATGGCATCACAGAGATACTTCAGGGCAGCGCCGTTGAGACAGGCACTACTTTCGGACCAACGGAACTGCAATACATGCAAGATTTGGAATCACGGCTAAAAGGCAACACGCTGCCGGAAAATATCATTGTCATGCAACAAAGCGACTTGGTTCAATGAATTCAACGCTCGCCTAGTCTGCGCCTCCACTTCACAAAAGAGCCTTCAAGCAGCGCTGCGGTGTGGAGCGCGCGCAGGTCAGGTCTGCGCGGGGTCAGATAAACCATATCGGCTTCTCGCTGCGGGCGTTCGTTCGGCTGGAGGCGTATCGGTTGAGTACGGGCATCAGTTGGTACGAGGCAAAAACTGCCATCATCAGAGCCTCCATACGGCAATATCTGCAAAATCCACTCTACATCCTCAACTCAACTGCGTAAGTCCTACTGATATTGACCCGTTTCAAGTACGAAATCGCGCTCAACTGCGTAAGTCCAATCATTAAAGGATAAGGTCTTTTCTTAATTCCCAATTCAGAGAAAATCCCCCTTGACACCCCCCACACATCCCTGCTAATCTACCTATCAGAACATAAGTTGCATTAAAAAGACTGACAACCTAACGCCCGACCGCCTAACCCCCTGAAAGACCCATGAACCAAGTAACACGCAAACTACTCAACCTGCCAGACCCCGACGACGAAACATACCGTCACCCTCCATTCAATTGCAGATGTCTGGGCAAAACCGGCCCACACACCTGCTACGAGGACGACGCGCAATTCGACTCGGCGAACGAACCGGAAGCGAACACGCCCCAAGAACCCTCCATCTCCGACATCATCCGACAGGAAACCGACCACGGCAGAACCGTCGTCCGCTTCCTCATATCCACCATGAACGGCGAACTCGAACACTCCAAAGCCTGCCACCAACTCGACGCAGCCCGACAACTCATCAAGTTCGGCTTCGACGCCGCCCAATCATTCCTCGACTCACAACGCCGCGTCATCGGCACAAGCCCAGCCCTGCGCGCGCCCGGCGCAGACGACGAGCGCCAAGAACTACACCCCGAACTCACGCGCATCATCCGCGAAGAGACCGACGACGGCAGAGCAACCGTCCGCTTCCTCATAGATGTGATGCTGGGCAATCGCGCCGAGTTCAAGCCACACCACCGCATCAACGCAGCCAAAGAACTGCTAAGGCTGGGCTTCCCTACGGAACAGGCATCGCAGCCCAAGCCCAAGCAGAAGCCGGAGCAGCCCACTCACCCCCGGGACATCATCATCTACAAATCCGCGCACAACCCCCGCTGCGACTGCCGCAGCGGGCTGGCAGACTGCGTAGGCATACCCTCCGAAGATGTAAGAGAGCCGGACAACGCGAGAGGCGCAATAGAGCAGGAAGCACTATTCAAAGCCTACCCCGACTATGTGCCGCCCACAGACGAAGAACTCCGCAGGATAGTCAGAGAAGGCATCCCGTTGCAAACCATCGCCTTCCCCCACTACTCCAAAGTAGCCCGCGAACTCTTCAAGCGAGACATCCAAGAAAAAGCCAACCCACCCGACCCTTGAAACTAGGTTCTGCGGACACTTCCCCCGCTATCCTGACATTGCGGACTGTAAGCGTCAGACAATCCGCCGACATATCAAGCAGCCCCTTCAAATCAATAAACGCCTTGTGCATCAACACATACCAACAATATCGAGGAGCTTTATTACATAATCACGGCGCTTTATCACATACGAAGAGGCGCGCGACATATTCGTGACCAAAGCCGATCTTGCCCAGATGGAGACTCGCCTCGTAAAGTGGATGGTGGGCATGATGTTGGGGGGCATGGCGACCGCGGCTGCTGTTGCCCTGGCTGTGCAGCGGCTTTTGGGAGGCTAGGCGGGCGCGGATCATCGCTCGGCGCGTATTTGCAAGGTCTTGCCGTCGCTGATGAGTTCGATAGCGCCGCGCTCCGCGGTCAGGAATAGCATGTCTTCCCCTGTGAACTGCTGAAGTCGTTGCACGACATCGGCGTGCGGATGGCCAAAGCGATTGTCCGCGCCGGCCGATATGACAGCAACGGCGGGACTTACGGCGCTGAGGAACGCGGGCGTGGAACTTGAATCGCTGCCATGGTGAGGCACTTTGAGCGCATCGCTGCGGAGCATTGCGCCATTCGCAAGCAGCGCGCGTTCTGCCGCAGCGAAGATGTCGCCCGTCAGCAGCACGCTAACCTCATCATAGACCAGCCGCAGTACCAGTGATGCGTTGTCGGCGTCCGAATCCGTGCCGCTCAACAGCGTGGCGGGCGGTCCCAGCACCTCCAGCCTGATGTCGCCGTCCAGCGTTATCACCTGCGACGGCTGCGCCTCTATCACGGTCGCGCCCTGCGCCTTCTCCTCATCTACGGCGCGCGCCCATTCCAGATACGCCGCGCTGTCGTGCTCGCTGCGCCGTTCCAGGATTGCCCCGACATCGTAGCGCGCCAGGACTTGCGGCAGTCCGCCGATATGGTCGCTGTGCGGGTGCGTTGCCGCCACGATGTCGATATGCCTGTCGTTGAAGCGCATGCGCTCGCCCAAGAGTTGCGCCAGCCGCAGCGGGTCGGGCCCGCCGTCGATGATGACCTGTCTGCCGCCGGGCGTCTCGATGAATATGGCGTCGCCCTGCCCGACATCGAAGAATACGACATGCAGGCGGTCGTCGCGGGATAGCGCGTGCGACCATGCCAGCGACGCGGCGAATGCGGCGGGTATGAGCAGCCATATCGCGGCATTGCGGGGACGGAATGACACCGCATCGGGCAGGCTTGCGCGGATGCCGACGCGCTCCCGGAGTTGGCGCAGAGATTGGGGGAAGCTGACGATAGCGATGTATGCCAGCAGCAGAATGGCGTAGTATGCGGCGATTACCGGCGGAGTGAGGCTGCCGGTGTAGATTGCGGCGTTGGGCAGCCTTGCCATGAGCGTGATGACGCCGGACAGGTATGTTGCCGCGCCCCACGCCAGCCAGCCGAATGGCAGCGCGAGCGTGGTATTGACCAGCCCGAGCAGCGCGGCGGCGACGCTGCCAAGTATGACGAGCGGCAGGGCGGGCAGCGTGAGCAGCGATGCGGGTATGCCGATTGTGGATACGCGCTCGAAGTGGAGGGCAATCAACGGCAGGGTCGCGGCGGTTGCGGCGAGGCTTACGCCAAGCATGTCCGCTATGGCAAGCAGCGGCGGGCGCAGCGCCGAGCGGGCGCTCGTGAAGCGCGCCGCCAATGCGCGGAATACGTCGCCGAACGTGTCGGAAAACGCCGCTATGCCTGCCAGCGCCGCAAAGCTGAGCTGAAAGGATATGCTGAATATGATGGCGGGCGATACGGCGACCATGAGGGCGGCGGCGCAGCCGAGCGGGGCGAGCGCGCGGCGCTGTCTGCCGAATGCCAGCGATGCGAGATATACGCTGCCCATAATGCATGCGCGCGTTGCCGACGGCGACATTCCGGACAGCAGCGCGTACAGCCAGATGATGACCAATGGCGCAATCAGATGCAGGTAGCGCTTCCTGCCGAGCGCGGTGGCGGCGGCGGCAAGACTGACGCTTAGCAGGATGCCGATGTGCAGCCCTGAGATTGCCAGCAGGTGCGATGTGCCGGTGCGCCGGAACGCCTCGGTGAGTTCGCCGGGCATGGCGCGTCGCAGCCCCAGCAGCGTCGCTTGCGCGAGCGCGGATTGCGGCTCCGGCACAACGGCGGCAATGGACGCCGCGAGCTGCTGGCGCAAGCCGTACAGCCGACGGTAGAAGGCGCTGCCTTCGTCTTCGCCTATGAGGGTCGCACTCTGCGCGTCCATCACTTCCGATATGCCCTGCCGCGCCAGATACGCCGCATAGTCGAAGCCTTCCAGCGTGGGCGGTTCGCTAATGCGCCCGCGCAATTGCAGGCGGTCGCCGTAGCGGAAGTAGGGCGCTTGTCTGCGCTGCGCCATCTCTGTGGTGGCGCGCGCCGTAACCAGCAGCTCCGCGCTTGCGGGCGTCCAATCGCCGTCGTCGGCTTGGATGCGCTCGGCGCGCAGGCGAAAGCGCGCGAAGCTGCCCAATGCCTCGACATCGCTCAGTATCACGCCTTCAATCTGCCGCGCATACGGACTAGCGTATAGAGGCGGCGGCTCATCGCTAATCAGCGCTACGCGCGCGACGCCGAGGATTGCCGCAAGCGCAATCAGCGCGAGCCATGGCGAGCGGCGGAGGCTTGCGAGAAGCAGGGCGGCTAAGAGCGCGGCGAGCGCGAACAAGATGAGCGCGATGAGGGGAGCGCCGCCGCCGATGCGGAATGCGAGGAGCGTTCCAGCAACGAATGCGGCGGCGAATACGAGGAGTTTCATAGGGGTTTAACATGGACATACAGGATAAGGTATATCCTTCCCGTCCCGTATATCAATGTCGGGCGTCAGTCGGATTGGAGGCGGCGCAGTTCGGCTTCAAGTTCCCGTATTCTGGCATTGGCTTCTGTCAGTGCGGCTTGCGTTTCTGTCAGACCGGCTTGCATTTCTTCAAAGTTATGAAGATACTCGCCTGCGTCCGGGTCGTAGAGCAGCAGCCTGTTCATGCGAACTTCGTGGGCAATCGGGTGCATGCCTTCCTGCACGCACAGGCTCAGCCCTAGCAGCGCGCTATGGGCGCTCACCATGCCGTCGGCGTTGACGCTCTTCTCGATAGGCTCGTATGCGCCATCCAGCAGTCTGTCGGCCGCAAGCGATGTGCCATAGTAATCGCCGCCGCTTGGGTCGAAGCGCCAGTATTCCTTGACGCCGATGCGCTCGTACAGGTCGCGCTTGTCGGTGATGTCGCGCCGCGCCGTCGATTTTGACGCTATCTCCAGCGCGAAGTCGGGCGGCTTGCCCACCTGCCAGGTTAGATAGCCGTTCTGGGCGAATATCGCGCCTGCCGGCACATCGAAGGCGACATAGCAGTCGGGGAAAACCCTGTCGTTGAGATTAGCGGGGTTGTAGCAGATGATAGTGCCGCCGTCAACGAACACCGTGGGGTCGTCTTTGTAGCGGTTTTTCAGGATAGTCACGGCGTCAAGAATGTTGGGGTTCTGAAACATACCGTCCGGCACCAGATTGCGTTCCCCGGGCATGTCGCGCGGGTCTATGATGGGCAGGGCGTTCGTCATCGCCCCTGCGGGTATGGTCTTTGTGGTCATGGCGAACTCCGCTTAACTCATAATGAAGCACAAGTGAACGGGATATAGTGAAGATACCTTATCCCGTCTATCCATGTCAGGCGTCAGTCGGATTGGCGGCGGCGCAGTTTGGCTTCAAGTTCCCGTATTCTGGCATTGGCTTCTGTCAGTTCGGCTTGCGTTTCCGTCAGACCGGCTTGCATTTCTTCAAGGTTTTGAAGATACTCGTCTGTGTCCGGGTCGTAGAGCAGCAGCCTGTTCATGCGAACTTCGTGGGCAATCGGGTGCATGTCTTCCTGCACGCACAGGCTCAGCCCTAGAATTGCGCTATATGCGCTTACCATGCCGTCGGCGTTGATGACCTTCTCGATAGGCTCGTATGCGCCGTCCAGCAGCCTGTCGGCTGCGAGCGATGTGCCGTAGTAATCGCCGCCGCTTGGGTCGAAGCGCCAGTATTCCTTGACGCCGATGCGCTCGTACAGGTCGCGCTTGTCGGTGATGTCGCGCCGCGCCGTCGATTTTGACGCTATCTCCAGCGCGAAGTCGGGCGGCTTGCCCACCTGCCAGGTTAGATAGCCGTTCTGGGCGAATATCGCGCCTGCCGGCACATCGAAGGCGACATAGCAGTCGGGGAAGACCCTGTCGTTGAGATTAGCGGGGTTGTAGCAGATGATAGTGCCGCTGTCAACGAACACCGTGGGGTCGTCTTTGTAGCGGTTCTTCAGGATAGTCACGGCGTCAAGAATGTTGGGGTTCTGAAACATACCGTCCGGCACCAGATTGCGTTCCCCGGGCATGTCGCGCGGGTCTATGATGGGCAGGGCGTTCGTCATCGCCCCTGCGGGTATGGTCTTTGTGGTCATAGCGAACTCCGCTTAACTCATAATGAAGCACAAGTGAACGGGATTACGATGAAGATACCTTATCCCGTCTGTTCCGTCCATCCATGTCGGGCTATCCTCTATTGCTATAATGCGGCGTGACGATGAAGCATAGAACGATTGTCAGAGGGTTGGGCGCGTTTGCCGCGCTTGTCGTGGTGGTGGCGCTGATTGCGCCGCTGGCTGGGCCTGCGCTCGATCCACACCGCAGCGCTGCTTGAAGGCTCTTTTGTGAAGTGGAGGCGCAGACTAGGGGATCGTTGAATTCATTGAACCAAGTCGCTTCGTTGCATGACAATGATATTTTCCGGCAGCGTGTTGCCTTTTAGCCGTGATTCCAACTCTTGCATGTATTGCAGTTCCGTTGGTCCGAAAGTAGTGCCTGTCTCAACGGCGCTGCCCTGAAGTATCTCTGTGATGCCATGTCCTAAAGAGAATGCGCGTTCATCAAAGCGAATGAATCTGTCTCTGCCCTCTTCGCCGAAGTGATAGTTATAGGACTTACGCAGTTGGATTATTGAGAATATGATAGAAGTCAAGTCTAATGCGTAGCGAGTAAAGTACATGAACTCTGCCAAGTGCGATGACCACGACTACATAAACTTTATGATTGCCGCTCAGAGAGCCTTCAGTTGCACCGAAGCCGCTCGCTGTCAGCCCACAGAAGACAAGGCTGCATCTCACGATGCGTTCACTCGTCTGCTCACGCGGCAGCCTCCCGATACGGAGGCGCTGTGGCGAGAAACACAAGAGATGGTCGACCTCGATGGCGGCCTGCTTGTGCTGGACGACTCCACCTTGGACAAGCCGTATGCGAAGCGCATCGATCTGGTGACTCGCCACTGGAGCGGCAAGCATCGCAAGGTGGTGATGGGCATAAACCTGATAAGTATGGTGTGGACGGACGGAGAAGCGACGATTCCCTGCGACTTCCGCGTCTATGACAAGCCCATAGGCGGCAAGAACAAGAACGAACACTTCAGGGATATGCTCACCCGCGCCAATGAGCGCGGCTTTGCGCCTGAGTGCGTGCTGTTCGACAGCTGGTACTGCTCGCTTCAGAACCTGAAACTCATCCGCTCCTACGGCTGGTCGTGGCTGACGCGGCTCAAGTCCAACAGGCATGTCAATCCCGACGGCGGCGGCAATGTTCGGGTGAGCGCCGTCGAGATAGGCGCTGAGGGCCGCCGAGTGCATCTCAAAGGATATGGGTTCATCAAGGTGTTTCGGACAGTCTCCCCGGAAGGGGACGCGCAATACTGGGCTACCGATGATCTTGAGATGGCTGTGAGCAGGTGGGAAGAGTTGCGCGTGCGCGCGTGGTGCATAGAGAACTATCACAGAGCCATCAAGCAGTGCTGCGGTGTGGAGCGCGCGCAGGCCAGGTCTGCGCGGGGTCAGATAAACCATATCGGCTTCTCGCTGCGGGCGTTCGTTCGGCTGGAGGCGTATCGGTTGAGTACGGGCATCAGTTGGTACGAGGCAAAAACTGCCATCATCAGAGCCTCCATCCGGCAATATCTGCAAAATCCACTCTACATCCTCAACTCAACTCCGTAAGTCCTATGGGAATAGGACTTACGGAGTTGAGCGCGATTTCGTACTTGAAACGGGTCAATCTCAGATATGATATGAGTTCATATTCAAGTGCGTAAGTCCTGTGGGAATTAAGAAAAGCCCCTATTCTCTAATGATGAGAAAATTGCATTGGTACGGTTTAGCGGTCGATGGGCGGGCATTTTCGCCCCCATCCTAACCTTCCCCCAAAGGGGGAAGGGACAATCACATCTGCGGCGTCCTCGCCTCGCCGACGAACCTTCCCCCGTCAAAGGGGAAAGGGACAAATGACGATTGATGTAAATCGCACACGGCAAGAACATTCCACCTTGATGGTGGAAGGGACTAATGCAAGTTTCTCTGACGATATGGGTGGGTGGGATAAATGGGGCGCTAACTGATAGACTGGGTTGCTGACGGACTGGAATACTGTATAGGAGGCGTATAGATGCAGAATGAACCTACGGCGTATCGCGTTGGGGACCCGGGGGTGCGCGGGCTGTTCGGCGAGGCGTCGCGTATTCAGGCGTGGCTGGATGTGGAGGTCGCGCTGGCGCAGGCTCAGGCGGAGCTGGGGGTCATTCCCGCTTACGCTGCCGAGGAGATAGAGCGCAAGGCGCGCTACGACAATCTGAACATGGACAATATCCGCGAGGGGCTGGCGCGCACGGGGCATCCGCTTGTGCCGATGGTCTGGGAGCTGGATCGCATCTGCGAGGGCGACACGGGCGGCTATATCCATTGGGGCGCGACTACGCAGAATATCACGCAGACGGGGAAGCTGCTCAATCTGCGCCAAGTGCATGGCGTCTTTCTGGCGCAGCTCGCCGACCTGCTGACGGAACTCGCCGACCTTGCCGAGGCGACGAAAGACGCCACGCTGCCGGGACGCACGCATGGGCAGCATGCCGTGCCTGCCACCTATGGCTATAAGGTTTCTGTGTGGATAGATGAGCTTTGCCGTCATGTGGAGCGGCTGCGCGGCTGCGAAAGTCGCGTGTTCGTGGCGATGCTCGGCGGCGGCGCGGGGACGCTCGCGTCGCTGGGCGAGATTGGGCTTGCGATACAGGACGGCATGGCGCAGCGGCTGGGGATGGCGTCTATGTCCAATCCGAGCCGCACTATCGGCGACCATCTTGCCGAGTACATAACTATTCTTGCGCTGCTGGCAGCGACTTGCAGCAAGATAGGCAGGGAGGTCTATACGCAGATGAAGCAAGAGTTCGGGGAGGTGGAGGAGCCTGTGCCGGAGGGTACGGTGGGCAGCAGCACGATGCCGCAGAAGCGCAATCCCAAGCTGGCGCAGGACGTCGTCGCGGGGGCGGCGCAGGTGCGCGCGCTCGTGCCGCTCGCGCTGGAGGCGATGCAGACGGAGCATGAGGCAGACCGCACGACCAGCGTGATGATGGACAAGGCGCTTAATGAAGCCTGCATCCTGACGGGGGATATTCTTCAGCGCATGGTGAATCTGTTCGACGGCATCCGCGTGTTCCCGGAGCGCATGCGCCGGAACCTCGACCTGAGCGGGGGGCTGATAATGTCAGAGGCGGTGATGCTGGAGCTTGGCAGGCAGATAGGCAGGCAGCAGGCGCATGACGCGGTGTATGAGGCGGCGCAGGCGTCCTTCTTGGAGGGCAGGTCGTTCGCGGAGACGCTCGCCGAAGAGCCGGAAGTCAGCAGCCGCCTAGCGCCGGAACAGATAGACGCGCTTCTGGATCCTACCGCCTATACGGGCGTGTGCAGCGTGTTCGCCGAGCGCGGCGCGAAACAGGCGCGGGAGGTGGCTGCGGGGCTGGGCTGAGGCTGGTTTGGCACTTGCTACCAATGTTTGAGGATGTGGTCTGCTATGGTTATAGCAATGGGCGCTCCGCGCGGGTTGCTGGCAGCAAAGAATAGTTCGAACATCGGGGAGTTTCGTGAATTCCTAAATATGCGTCGGGTTGGAGCCACTTGTTCAAACACTTCTTCAAGACGAACTCGGTAGTTATCGGCTATTCGGCCGCTTCCTCCAGGGCGTTCCAACCCCGGCTCATCCCCAAACATTGATAGCTGTGGCGATGTTCGGTAAAGGTCGCGCCAATAGTTGCGTCCACCAAAAACCCTGTCAAGATTGGCTGCCCATGCATCCGGTGGGTCTTGGTTCCTAGGCATCTGTCGCGCTATCGCGCTCAAGGGAAAGAGTATCCAGCAATCTGCTTTCTTCGTGCCAGCCAGTCTTGCAACACTTTCCCAAGAAACTTGTGTGGCGAACGGGTCGAGAAACACCACAGCGCGTTCGTGGTTTTCAAGTGTATCGCAGAACGAAATTAGCGCTTCGTTGGCATCTTCATTGTTAATCTCGATGCTGCGATGCGGGAACTCTTGCTGTAATTCCCTTAGCGATTCGCAGCGACTGAGGTCCTTTTCAATGAATACAAAGCGGTCAAAGGGCTTGTCCTCTATTTTCAATGCGATTCGAGATGAGCCGTCTCGTATCTCTTCAAAATCGCCATAGTCCTCCGATGCGTATGGCGTATTCGGTCGCCATGAACCTTCACCGGCGAATGCGTCAACATAAATGAGGTGGAAGGGTTGATTTTTCAGTGCGGTGGTGTATGCGTCCAAGTACCGCTCTAGGATTTCCAGTTTTTCTTTTGTCCAAGGGCCGCCAAATGACATATCAGTCATATCATTCATCTCCCAACTGGCATTTGCCGCCAAATCTTGTCGTCTATAACCGCTTCGTCGCCTCCTCGCTTGCCGCGTGCGCCGCCGAGCTGCTTTAGGAAAAACGCTACGCCAGCATCGATAGATTGATCTCTGAGGGCGCATGCCCACTCGGTTTGCATTGGTCTTGCGCCCACGCCGCTTTCACCGCCAACAATCACCCATTGGATTGCGCCGCGATTTAGCCACTGAGTCAAGTCGAGGCGCTCAAGTAGCGGTTCGGCGGATACAAAGCGCACCGGCGCGGGCAGACGCTCCAAAACCGTAAGTCTGTCCGCATACTTTTGGTTCTCCACCGATGTGCCTATCCATATATTGGGATGCCAGCCGTTGGGGAAGCGCTTCTCGTACTCCTTCCACCATGCGACAGCCCGCCCGGGCCTTTTCGTCAGAACTTGAAACACGTGCCCGCGCGAAGATGCCGCCTCTTGCATTACGGAGAATATGTCGAATACGAAGCTGAACGGCACTTTGGGGTGAAACAGATCCGACATGCTGTTCACGAAGACATGGCGAGGCTTTTTCCAAGACATTGGATTCGGCAGGCGCTCAGGAAGCAGGCGAACCACACCGGGCGCGTCGTCATAGCCTGCTACCCCCATCGCCTTGAGGCGCGGGTAGAGGGCGAACATGTAGCAGTTATCGCAGCCGGGAGATACGCGAGTGCAGCCTGTTATTGGATTCCAAGTCTCATCTGTCCATTCTATTGTGGAGGGCATAATCGGCTAGTCCTTGTCATTTTCTTGCGTATGCAGTGTTGCATTATAACTGCGCTGGGAACACGGCGTTTGCGATGGTCTGTTCACAGCGCCAAGAAGATACATTTGTTCTACAACAAATTTTCAGTGTTGTCAACAGGTAAAGAAGCGCGGAGAAAATTGCATTAGTATAGTTTAGCTGTCGATGGGCAAGCGTTTTCGCCCCCATCCTAACCTTCCCCCAAAGGGGGAAGGGACAATCACCTCTGCGACGTCCTCGCTTCGCCGACGAACCTTCCCTCATCAAGGGAGAGGGGACTAATGCAATTTTCTTCTGTCAAAGTTGCCCGTAGGTGTGCGATAGGGTATCCTTGCTGCTTGGATGGTCAAACCTGAAATCAGCGGAGGATTTCCCTTATGAATACGATGGAAGCCATTGCGCGAATACTGAAGGAAGAGGGCGTGGAGTGGATCGCCTGCTTCCCCTCGAATAATCTTATCGAAGAGGTCGCCAAGGTTGGAATCCGCACGATAATGTTCCGCCAGGAGCGGGGCGCTCTTATGGCGGCGGACGGGTATAGCCGCATGAATGACCGCGAGAAGTTTGGCGTGGTCATTACGCAGGGCGGTCCCGGCGCTGAGAACAGCATGGGCGGGCTGGCGCAGGCGTTCGCGGACAATGTGCCGATGCTGTATCTGCCCGGCGGCTCGCCGGTCGCGCAGATGCAGGTGCGCCCCAACTTCTCGCCAGCGCGCACTTATCAGACGGTCTCCAAGCACAGCGAGGTCATCTATCAGCCGGATATGGTCAGCAGCGTGATGCGCCGCGCGTTCCACAATCTGCGGAACGGGCGCGGCGGGCCGGTGGTCGTGGAGCTGCCGGGCGATGTGAGCACGATGGAGGTGTCGGCGCTGAACTATCAGCCGCCCAAGCGCTATCCGCAGCAGCCTTCGGCGTCTGATGTGAAGGATGCGGTGAAGGCGCTGCTCGCCGCCCGAAAGCCAGTGATATGGTCGGGCATGGGCGTGCTGCTCGGCGGGGCGTCGGCGGAGCTGCAAGAGTTCGCGGAGCTGACGGAGATTCCGGTCTATTGCACGATGCCGGGCAAGTCGGGCTTCAATGAGCGCCACCCGCTTTCGCTTGGCTCCGGCAGCGGCGCGACTACGCAGCAGGCGCGAACCTGGCTGAACGAGTCCGATGTGCTCTTCGCGGTCGGGTCGAGTTTGTCCATAACCGGATATGGGCAGTCCATCCCCGGCGGCAAGGTTATGATTCACAACACCGAGAGCATCGAGGACTTGAACAAGGACTTTACGGTGGATGTGGGCGTGCCGGGCGATGTGAAGCTGACGCTGAGCGCGCTCATAGACGAGGCGAAGGCGCAGCTCGGCGAGGACGGGCGCATGGGCAAGAGTGGCGTTGCCGCCGAGATTGCGGGCATCCGCAACAGCTGGATGGCGGGCTGGACGGACTTGCTCAATTCCGAGGAGACGCCGATTAGCACATACCGCGTCATAGGCGAGCTGGAGCGGGTGCTCGACCACGACAATAGCGTGGTGACGCACGACGCGGGCGCGCCGCGCGATTCCATCATGCCGTTCTACACCGCGACCACGCCGCACAGCTATATCGGCTGGGGCAAGACGACGCATCTGGGCTACGGCATACCGCTTATGATTGGGGCGAAGCTTGCCGCGCCGGACAAGTTCTGCCTGAACTTCATGGGCGACGGCGCGTTTGGCATGTCCGGGCTGGACATCGAGACGGCGGCGCGGTCGGGCGCGCCAATCACGACTGTGGTGCTCAACAATGGCGGCATGGCGACATATCCCGGCGGCTATCCGACGGCGCGCGAGCTGTTCGGCACGACGGAAATGACCGGCGACTACGCGAAGATAGCCGAGGGCATGGGCGCGGTCGGCATCACGGTTACAGACCCCAATCAGGTCGCAGACGCGATCCGACAGGCGCAGAACCACAACGCAGAGGGGCGCACCGTCCTCCTGGATGTGCATAGCGACATGGAGCCGCGGAAGTCGAGGCCGGAGTAGGGGAACTGAGATAGACGATAGGGGAAGGACCCGCCGTAGGGCGGGTTCTTTCTTTAGGAGGTTTTCAAGCATGACAAAAAAGATTGTTGGCGTATTCGTCAGCTTTGAGTTTGACACTGACCGCGCGAACTGCCGTAATTTCTACTCTCAGGCAAGGCGCGGGGATTCCCGCCACGCGATTAAAGACTACTCACTCAAAGAGCGTCGTAAAGAAGACGAATGGCTTGACTACGCGGAGAAACAGATACGCAAGTCCAACTTAGTGGTCGTCATAATAGGAAAAAACACCCACAACTCGCCCGGTGTTGATGAAGAGGTGAAAATAGCCCACAAGTACAGCGTACCTATATTTCAGATTAGACCCAGAACAGTAACCGCCGGGAGCGTAGATGCCGTTGACGATGTGATACGCTGGAAGTGGAAGCGCATCGACGCGAAGATAGAAGCGATCATGAGCAAGAAGCGAAGCAAACGGCGGCGCTAGTCGAGTATGAGTTATCCAAGGAGTAATGTATGCCTAGCGACACTTCAAGATTTTCCGATAATCCGTTTCGAGACCCGAATCTGTCGCCAGAACAGGTTGCCGTAATCGAGGCAAGGAACAAGGCACTCCGAATCTACCATGCCACAGGAGACCCGAGGCCGGCGCGAGAAGCGGGACTCTTCCCAATACCGGATGAAGAACATAGCGCCGACGACTATATCAAGTGGGGGTTTGGCTACATCAAGGCAGGCGATTATGACCAAGCAATAGCAGACTTCGACCATGCTATCAGGATTGCCCATACCCTGTTGGTTGACGCCTGCAATGGTAGAGGAAACGCCTACATTGGCAAAGGCGACTACGACAACGCAATAGCGGACTTCGACAGGGCTATCTTCCTCTCCCCGAACGATGTAAGCGGCTACTACAACCGCGGCATTGCACATGGTCAGAAGGGCGACTATGACAGCGCAATAGCGGACTTCGACAGTGTTATTAGTATCAACCCAAACGATGCTGACGCTTATCACATGCGCGCCGATGCATACACAATCAAAGCACAGCAAGACCGTCAGAAGGCACAGGAATTGAGCGGCGAATAGGCAGGCTATCAAGCGAATGCGTAGTTCTTTGGCTGCGGGTAAGTGGTTGACATGATGAAGGTTTTGTTGCTCCTGCTGCTTTTTGGCTCGGGCATCGTATTGCTGGCTGCGTGCATGCATCAGGCGGGGGAGTATGATGCGCCTGCGCCGCTGCGGACATCGGAGGCGCATGAGCAGGGTGTCTTTCATTATGAGCGGGGCTATGAGCGCTTGCGGCAAGCCGATTATGACAATGCCGTGGCGGATATGGATAGGGCGCGCAAGCTCATAGATCCTCGGCTAGTCCACATGTACGCCGATAACATGCGGGAGGTCTATTTTCAGAGCGGCGTCGCGTACTATGACACGGGGTTGTACGACCGGGCTATCATTCTGTTCGACAAGGCGGTGGATGTGGTCGCGTCGCCCTCCGACTACCCGGCGACCTATTACCAGCGCGGCTACGCATATTACAGGAAAGGCAACTATCCCAGGGCGATAGCGGACTATGACGAAGCTATTCGTCTTGACCCGAACAATGCCAGCGCCTACGAACTGCGCGCCCAAGCATACGAGCAGCTTGGCGATAGCGCGAAGGCTGCCCAAGACTGGAAGAAAGCGCGGGGATTGAGCGGCGAATAGCAGTGTTCCTGCGACGCGCTCATGCGCTTGCGCCCTTGTCCCTATCCGCAAGTATCCTTTCTAGCTGCGCTATCAGCGGTGGCAGTTCGTTCTGAATGATACTCCGCAGCAGGGGCAGGTCAATGGCATCGTATTCATGTATCAGCCTGTTGCGAAGCCCAACTACGCGCTGCCAGGCGATACCCGGATAGCGCGAGCGAAGCTCTTCGGGCACACGCCGCGCAGCCTCGCCTATGACTTCCATGTGCCTTATCAGCGCGTTGTTCACCGCCCTATTGAGCATCTTATCGGATTTCCAGTCGTCCCTTCGGGAACGCTCATCGAACAGTTCCAAGGCGTTTCGCGCGTTGTCCAGCATGTGATGGATGGGCACATACGGGTCTCTACGCGACATATATGACCTCCGCTTCGTCCAGCGCTTCTTGGACAAAATACTTGCTCAGACTCCTGGGCGTGTGCAGGTCAACTTTCCTGCCGTGGAACATGTCCGACAACTCGTTAGGCATATCCCAGTAAAACTTGAGGCCGGGCAACTTATCCGGGAGGAAGTCCACCAGCACATCCACGTCGCTCTGCGGTGTGAAGTCGTCTCGTATCACCGAGCCGAACAGCGCGAGCCACTCGATATTGTAGCGGCGGCAGAAATCGGCTATCCGCTCATACGGGATAGCGATTCGCGCATCGCTGCGCCGCGTCTCGGGCGCGCTTGTCTCATATTCATGCAGTCGCGCGGGTGTCATCGCCATGTGTCCATGCTCCTAGCGCATTCAGCCTTGCAACGATTGTACATCCATACACTGCCATAATCCCAAATAAATCGAGAAAATTGCATTGGTACGGTTTAGCCGTTGATGGGCAAGCGTTTTCGCCCCCATCCTAACCTTCCCCCAAAGGGGGAAGGGACTAGATCGATGTTAATTCGCCAGCTCGTCTATCCACAGGCGTAATTGCGCCTCTCGCACTACGCCCGCCCAGCGCCGTTCCACGATGCCTTCGCGGTTGATGAAGAAGGTTATGGGGATGCCGATGACGCCGTAGTCGACGGAGATGATGCCGTCTTCGTCCGCGCCGTTGGGGTAGGTGATGGCGAATTCGCTGAGGTATGCCTGCGCCTCGGCGGGCGCGTCTTGGATGTTGACGCCGATGAACATGATGCCGCGCTCAGCGTATTCCCGCGACAGCCGCTCGAATATGGGGGCTTCCTGTCGGCAGGGGGCGCACCACGACGCCCAGAAGTTGAGCACGACGGGCTTGCCCGCGTAGTCTGCCGCCGTTAGTCTGCCGCCGCCGTACAGGGGCATGTCGAGGGCGGGCGCGGGCTTGTCTATGCGCGTCTCGCCGCTGCGTCCGGTGGCGGGCGCGCGGTTCACAAGCCCTATGGCGAGCAGGGCGGTGAGCGCGAGCACGATGCCGACGACGAGCGCGACGACAGCGATACGCAGCGGTGGGATGCGCCGCCGCCGTGTCCGTTCGGTGTCGTCCGCTTCCGGAGCGGGATGCTCCGTCGTTGTGTCGTAGTCTCGCATGTCCATCGTTACTGCGAACGCGATATGCGCCGGAGCGATTGGGCGACATCGACGATTTCGCGGGCGCTAATCCAGTCTATGGGGCCGGGCCGCGCCTGTATGGCTATGTCAACATCGCGCCCGTCATCCGTGCGGCAGGTGAAGAAGAGCGTCAGCGATCTGGTATAGTCCCATATCGGGTTTTTGGTCCCGGGTCCCGGTATGACGCTGGCGTCCGACCAGCCGCCGGTCATTATGTACGCGGTCTGGTCACCGAGCCGCAGGTCGCTGACGGCATCGTTGGGGCGCACCCAGCCCAGCTCGTCGGGCCCGGCGTCGGGCGAGAACTTCTCCGGATAGGTGATGATGAGATAGTAGCCGGCGTTCTGGTAAATCTGCCAGAAGCTGTCGCTGTTTTGATTGGGGGACACACGCGCGAACTCGAATCCCTCGGGCAGCATGGACGGCTTGAACGCAAAGCCGAGCTGGTCGATGACATCGTCGAACTCTGCGCCGGCGGTGTCGGACGCCGCAGCGCAGCGTATATTCGAGTCGTCTATGGGCGGCGGCGTGGGGGTGGGAGCGACTGTCATGACGGCGGTGGCGGTGGGCGGGATGGGTGCGCTTGTGGGCGTGGCGGTTACGGGCGTGGGCGCGGGCGCGGGGGCTGTCGCCTGCGCGGGCGTCGTGGCGGTAGGCATCGGCGGCGCAACGGGTGGTTCGCCCACGCAGCCGACGAGCAGCGTCGCTGCCAGCAGCAGCCCCCACTTTTTCATCGCGCCCTCTGTTTCTGCATATCGCCAAGCCGGTGTGATGGTGGAATGATTGTCATTTTGAAAGGGTTAGGTTCTGTTGGTATTTGCGTCATTCTCGTGGAAACGGGAAGCCAGAACATCGGAATGTAAGCGCTTTCGTATATGTTAGGCTATCTCAAAGTGCTGGATTCCTGCCCCTGCTTCCGCAGGGGTGACTTTCTTTCGCAGGAATGACGGGATGAAAATCGAAATGTCCATATAACCTAATAGAGTTTAGCCGTCGATCGGCAAGCATTTTTCGCCCCCATCCTAACCTTCCCCCAGAGGGGGAAGGGACAATCACATCTGCGGCGTCCTCGCCTCGCCGACGAACCTTCCTCCATCAAGGGGGAAGGGACTAATGCAATCCCCTTACACAAACAGGGCAATTGCATCTAAATCGTCATTATGTTCTGTTGAAATGGAAATCACATCGCCTTCCGCTTGTCAGTCTGAGCGCCCCCCATGTTATCCCGAACCTCTTTCTCTGTCATTCCGAACGAAGTGAGGAATCTAAAATCCCTGCCACCAACACGCCTGATATAGCAAGCATTTTAGACCCCTCACTCCGTTCGGGGTGACAATTGAAAATCCCTGGGCAAATCAACGAACCCATAATATCTGAACATTGATGAACAAGTCTGATTTAGTGTGTCTAAACACCCACTTTTCGGTAGGATTTGCCCTTGATATTTAGATGCGATTGCCCTGCCTTACACAAAGATTTCAATTGACACTGCTTTTCATAGGTAAGTATAATCGGTTATTGGACTTTCGTAAATTTGTTTCAGGGCTGTCGGCTGCATTTGGGGGCGCAAGGGTGCGCGGATTGCAGCGGCGGCGGCGGGTTGGATGCAGTAGCAATGCCTAAAAGAACTTATCAACCGAAGAAGCGCCGCCGGATGCGGGTACATGGCTTCCGCGCGCGCATGAGCAGCAAGAATGGGCGCAATGTGCTGAAGCGTCGGATGTATAGGGGACGCCATAAGCTCACGGTGTAGCGGCGCGCCTGCGGTCGTGCGCTGGGCGTTGGGCTAGGCTTTTATGGGCTGACGGCGCGGAGACGCTGCCTGCGTGATGTGGAGTGGACGGCGCGGCGCGTTGACGCTGTGAGGCGGCTATGCAAAAGCAACATCGCCTGAGAAAGACGAGGGATTTCGCCGCGGCGCGGCGCGAGGGCAAGAGCTGGTCGGATAGGCTGCTGGTGCTCATCGCAAGGCGCACGGACGGCGAGCATACTCGCTTTGGCTTTTCCGTGAGCAAGAGGGTCGGCAACGCGGTGGTTCGCAACCGCGTCAAGCGCAGGCTGCGAGAGGCGGCGCGCGTCGGGATTATGCCGCGAATGGAACCGGGCTGGGATTTTGTGGTGATTGCGCGCAAGGACGCTTCGGATGCGAACTACCGGCGGCTCAACCGATCGATGACGCGGCTTTTTAGGCGCAGCAAGCTGCTGGTCAATTAAGAATTAAAAATTAGGAATTAAGAATTGGGGGTTGCTGGGAATTGGGAATTGCAGGGTCTTTCAATTGTCGTCCCGAACGGTGTGGAAGGGCTGAAGTCCTTGCTATATTAGGCTTGTTGCTGGCGGGGATTTTAGATTCCTCACTTCGTTCGGAATGACAGTGGTGGTGGCGTTCGGAATGACAGCGGCGAGGGCCTGGGATGACAGAGGTGGATGCTTGGGGTGGCATGGGTGAGGGCTTGGGATGGCAGTGGTGGTGGCGTTCGGAATGACAGTGGTGAGGGCCTGGGATGACAGGGGTGGATGCTTGGGGTGACATGGGTGAGGGCTTGGGATGGCAGTTGTTGGTCAATTGAGAATTAAGAGTTGGGGTTTGAGTTCTGCGCGGACAGCAGATGATTGAGGGTTGGCGATTGGGGATTGGGCTATGATGCAGGTTGTTGCTTTGGGGGCTATTCGGTTTTATCAGCAGGCGCTGTCTCCGTATATCGCTCCGGGGCTGTGTCGCCATGAACCTACTTGCTCGCGCTATACTTATGGGGCAATTGTGAAGTACGGGGTGGTCAGGGGTGTTTGGCTTGGGGTGAAGCGTCTGGCGCGGTGTAGGCCGGGTGGGAGCAGTGGTTATGACCCGGTGCCTTGAAGCACGAACGGATTTGAATATGACGCGAAAGTTGATATTGCTTGCGCTGCCGTTGCTGCTGCTTGCGCTGCTGGGCTGCGCCGGGCGCATCGCTACGCCTGAGGGCTGGTCGGGGGGCGTGGTGGATGACGATACGCTGTATATCGGCACGCGGCAGGGCGATGTGCGCGCGCTGAATACGGAGAACGGCGAAACGCGCTGGCGCTTTACTCTGCTCGGTGAGGATGAGTCGCTGCGCGGCGTCTATGGCACGCCCGCGCTGTATGAAGATACGCTGTTCGTGGGCGGCTATGACCGGGTGCTGTACGCGCTGACGACGAAGGGTGAACTCAAGTGGCAGGAACCGGTCGGCGGTCATATCGTGGGCAGCCCGATTGTCGTCGACGGCGTAGTGCTGGTGGGCGCGGACGATGGCAAGGTGTATGCCTTCGAGCGTGAGGATCAGTCGTCGCGCTGGACATTCCAGACGGGCAATAAGGTCTGGTCGTCGCCGGCGGTCGCTGAGGGTGTGGTCTATATCTCATCGCTGGACAAGAACCTGTATGCCCTCAGCCTGGAGGACGGCAGCAAGCTCTGGCAGTTCGCCACGAACGGGGCTATCGCGTCAACGCCCGTCTATGATGACGGCGTGGTGTATGTCGGATCGTTCGATGGCGTGTTCTATGCGGTGAACGCCGCGGACGGCACGCTGCGCTGGTCGTTCGATGGCGCTAACAGCTGGTACTGGGGCGAACCGCTCGTCTATGGAGACGATGTTTATGCGCCCTCGTTGGACGGCAAGCTCTACGCGCTGAACAAGCGCAGCGGCAAGATTCGCTGGGCGCTCACCACGGAAGGGCCCATAGTCGGGTCACCGGCGGTTATATTTGATATGATAGCGGTAGGCTCTGACGACGGCAGGCTGCACATCGTGCGCATGAGCGACGGCAACCCGGTCGGTTGGTGTAACATGCAGACTGAACTTCGCTCGTCTGTGGTGGCGCAGGACGACAAGGTGTTTCTGGGAGCGCGCGACAAGTCCATACGCGCGCTGCGAATAAAGATCAACGGCAACCCGGATGAAGAATGGGTGCATCAGGCGGATGAAGACAACCCCGTAGTCAGGGGCAGAGCGGAAGACTGCTAGACTAGGCTCTGTTGGCATTTCCGCCCATTGGAAGCGCCGGATTCCTGCGAAAGCAGGAATGACAGAGAAATATACAAACTGAGATACCCGACGGGCTGACTGGACATTCATGCAGATACTCCAGATATTCATAGATATATGGAACCTGATTATCATCCAGCCGATGATAAACAGCTTGGTGCTGTTGTACAGCGTGTTCTTCCTCAACTTTGGCATCGCCATCATCGCGTTCACGCTGATTGTGCGCGCCGTGCTCATCCCGCTGACGGTGCGGCAGAGCCGCCAGATGAAGATGATGACCGAGCTTCAGCCGCAGCTGAAGGAGATACAGGAGAAGTACAAGAACGACAGGCAGCAGCTTTCGCGGGCGACGATGGAGGTCTATAAGTCCAACGGCGTCAACCCGATTGGCTGCCTTGGTCCTCTGTTCATCCAGTTTCCTATATGGATAGGGCTGTTTCAGGCGGTAACGCAGACGCTGCCATCGACGCCGGAGCGTCTTGTGGGGCTGTCGAATCATCTGTACTCGTGGCTGCCGGGCGTGAACGATGTCATACCCATCAACAACTCGTTCTTGTGGCTGGACTTGGCGCAGCCGGATACGCTGCCGGTGATGCCCGTGCTAGTGGGCGTGTCCATGTTCCTGATGCAGAAGACGACGACGATGCCCTCGGCGGACCCCAGGCAGGCGCAGACGAGCAAGATGATGCTCTGGATGATGCCGTTGATGTTCGGCTTCTTCACGACCACTTTTCCGAGCGGCTTGGCGTTGTACTGGATAGTGTCCAACCTTGTGGGGATGGTGATACAGGGTTTCGTTACGGGCTGGGGCCCTCTCATAGATATGCTGAAATTCAAGCGCGCTGAGCCTGTGCCCGCAGTAGCATCTGCGACGGCAACGAGCGCCGCGCTGGTTACTTCCGAGCCGGAGGAGACGACGAGCAATGCGGACGGTAGAGACAACGGGCAAAACACCCGAAGAAGCAATCGAAGCCGCGCTAAGTCAACTAGGCGCAGATCGCGACGAGGTGCAAATAGACGTCGTTAGCGAGGGCAAGGGCGGGCTGCTCGGCATAGGGAGCGAGCCGGCGGTCGTGCGCGTTACTCTGCCGGATGCCGACGATGAGCCGACGGCTGACGATGATGCGGAGTTGGACGACGAGCCGACGGCTGACGATGACGCGGAGATGGACGACGAGCCGCAGCCCGACGCGCTGTCGGACTTCCTGCCATTCGCGGACGAATTCGACGACTACGACGATGATGACGACGCTGACGACCTTGAGGAAGAAGAGGAAATCCACGAGGTCGTGAGGGTAGGCTACGATGTGCTGAGTACGCTGCTGGGCAAGATGGGCGTGTCGGCGGATGTGTATCTGCGAGATCCCTACGACGGGGACAGCGAAGGTCCCGTGTTCGAGATAGAGGGCGAGGACTCCGGCCTGCTCATAGGCGCTCGCGGGGATACGCTGCGCGCGTTGCAGTTCATCGTGAGCTTCTTGGTGAGCCGCAGGCTGGGCGAGCGCACGAACTTGATGGTGGATGTCGAGGGCTATCAGCAGCGCCGCTACGATTCGGTTGCGAACCTCGCGCGCCGCGTGGCGCAGCGCGTGGCGCAGAGCGGCAGGGCGATTCCGCTCGAACCCATGCCGCCGAATGAGCGCCGTCAGGTTCACATGGCGCTCGCCGATCATGCCGCCGTCGTTACAGAAAGCGAAGGCTACGGGGACAATCGCAAGGTGGTCGTGCAGCCCAAGTAATTTTTTTTCGGCGACGAGAAAATTGCATTGGTACGGCTTAGCCTTCGATGGGCAAGCATTTTTACCCCCATCCTAGCTTCCCCCAAAGGGGGAAGGGACAATTGGCGCGACCGGCTCGCTCGCTAGACCGGAACCCTTCCCCCATCAACGGGGAAGGGACAATTGGCGCGACCGACTCGCTCACCAGACTGGAACCCTTCCCCCATCAAAGGGGAAGGGACAATTGGCGCGACCGACTCGCTCGCCAGACTGGAACCCTTCCCGCTTGATGGGGGAAGGGACTAATGCAATTTTCCCCGGTGACTCGCGGGAATGGACAGGGCGGGCGGGATGCAATATCCTGACTGCCGATGACCACTTCACCTTTTAGGATCAACCGCATCGTCTGGCTGCTGCTGGGCTTGGTGGTTATCGCCTGGCTGCTATACCTCATACGGGGCGCGCTGCTGCCCTTTGTCCTCGGTGGCGCGCTGGCGTACATCTTCGATCCGGCGGTGTCGTGGATCGAAAGGCGCATGCCCGGGATGTCCGGACGTCCCGAGCTGAAGCGCCTTGTCAGCATATTCATAATGTTCGCGGTAGCGGGCGGCGTCGCGGGCGCTGTGCTGATTGCCGTCATCCCGCCGATGATCGCGGAGTTCGGGCAATTCCTTGATATACTGCCGCAGCTGATACGGGAATCGCGGGCGACGGTCGAGGGGTGGAACGAGCAGATTTCGGAGAACATCCCGGAAGAGATGCGCGCGCTGGTGGATCGGGTGGTGGAGAACGCGGGCACGTCGCTGATAGACGCCGGTCAGGGCTTTGCAGTTCGCACATTGGGCGTCGTGTCGCGCACGCTGACGGTGATACTAGGACTTGCGGCGGTGCCGCTGTTTCTGTTTTATGTGCTCAAGGACCGCGAGAAGATCCTCGAAGGCATGGTGAACACGCTGTCGCCGGAGCCGCGCAGGCACGCGCGCAACATCGCCACCATCTTGAACGGCGTATTCAGCTCCTATGTGCGCGCGCAGCTCTTCCTGGGTCTGGTCGTGGGCTTGATGGTGTTCGTGGGGCTGTGGCTGCTGGGCGTGCGCTTCGCGCCGATACTAGGTCTGGTCGCCGGCATCTTCGAGCTTGTGCCTATCATCGGGCCTTGGATTGGCGCGATTCCGGGCATCGTAGTCGTGCTGGCAACCGCGCCGGATAAGGTCATCTGGGTCGCGCTGCTCTATCTGGGCGTGCAGCTCTTAGAGAACTCGCTGCTCGTGCCGCGCATACAGAGCCAAGCGCTCAACCTTCATCCCGTAATGATAATAACGGTGCTCATCGTGGGCAGCGAGGTCGCCGGACTTTGGGGCATCATACTGGGGCCTCCGCTCGCCGCCGCCGCGCGTGAGGTGTTTCTGTACTTTTTGGTGCTGCGCCTCAGTGACAGAGGCTCGGAGCCGCCGCCCGACGCCGCGGGGCAGACCGCCGCCGCGCCTGCGGATGATGCCGCCGCATCGCCGCCTGATGAACGGGTTGCGCCTGAACCCAGGAGCGAGTAGCGGCGCGCGGGTTCTGCCGCGAGAAAATTGCATTAGCCCCATTTGAGTGGGCAATAGACCTGTTGAAGTGGTCGTATGACCACGCGCCTTTGCGATACCGGCACCAGATTGTCGGTCTGTTGCTGGGATACTCCCCTGAAGCCATAGCGCAGCATGACTTCAGGGAGTTTGCTGGAATGCCTACGCACCTACCCTTATCCAAGTAACGGCGCGGGCGCAGTAGGAACAGGGAGTGAAGGTGTCTCCACGGTCAAATCTGTGGGAATGCCCACAATCCCCTTGGTACAGTCCTGACAAGGTACATATCTCGCCGGTTCTGGGCATAGTGATTCCTCCTATTGAATCTTGTTGGTTAAGTTGGCCCCATAGTAGCAACGGTACAATGACAGCGCAAGTAATTCGCTTGACATTATTCCTGATTCCCTTATGATTGCAGCATATTCTCTCACCACGAGAACAGTTTGACGGCTTTGACAAGCCATAACAGAGAGAGGCGCATCGCGCCCTCTTGTGGCTTGTCAGGTCAGGCAATCTTGTGGTGAGAGTAGCCGAATCTCTGCTGCAAGGGGGCTATCTGATGGCCAACCGATTTCATAGTTCCATAGACAGACACCCTGTACGGTGGTCCTTCTTGATCATCGGCTGTATCTTGTTACTGACGGTGGCGTACGTCTCTGTCTCTCGTCTGATCTCCGATGATGTTACCGACGAGCCAAAGACCACCGTTGTCTCCTCTGAGACAAGGAGTCTGGACACTCCGAGACCGACAGCAACGCCCACCCCTCTGCCAGGGTTAGATGTAACCCGTGCATCCTTCCTGTCAATGTACGAGGACGACTTAGGATTTGACTGCCAATCCGCGCCACTGAATGATGGCAGGGAAAGGGTAATATGCGAGTCGCCCCATGGTAATCTGGATGCTCTAGTGGAGGTAATCGGTCCTGAGAACAACATCACCAGCGCACATACGATAGTAATCGACCCACAGAAAGTTGTCTTCACGAGTTTCTTTCATCTGAGAATTTTCATTCAGCTGGCAGTCCCAGAGTGGGAAGGTGGGACGGACTGGATTGCGGACAACATGCAGTCTGCTATTGACGGTGATGAACCAAGAGCTAGACATGGGAATGCCAGCATCGAGATGGATTGGGGAAACTTCGGGATCGGAGCATCTGAAAAATTGAGCGTCAACGTGTCAGCCAATTAAACTCGCATCTGCCGCATCCGCTCCGTGTCGCTTGCCAGCACGTGCGCCAGCATCGTTGCTGCGTATGTCAGGACGGACAGAGCGGCGTGAGTCCTGATCTTCCACTGAGTTAGGTACTGGTGCTTGTCCAGTAGCCTCGACCTCTTCAGACTGCTGAAGTTCCGTTCTATGATTGGGCGCTTGCGATACAGCCGCTTCCACTCTGGACTGGCTCTCGCCACAGTGCTGATGACACGAACGAATATACTAGTTACGCCGTGTTACAGGCGTTCCTGCCCTTCGCTTTCAGCCAAAGAAAAAGCGCCGACCACCGTGAACAGGTGTCCAGCGCCTTGTATATTTCTCGTTGGTTGTTTGCGCTTAGCATTTTCACCCCCATCCTAACCTTCCCCCTTGATGGGAGAAGGGACTAATGCAATTTTCTCCTGTCGTATGCGTTGGTTGCGCCGAGTTGTTGGGTGATGTATGATGCTTGTTCAATTTGTGGATAAACGATATTGGGAAGATGTATAATGTCGAATATATCCTATCCGTCAATCGATGTTCCCAAGTTGAGAAAATTGCATTAGTACAGTTTAGCCGTCGATGGGCAAGCATTTTCACCCCCACCCTAGCCTTCCCCCATGAGGGGGGAAGGGACTAATGCGATTTTCTCCCAAGTTGACGGTCAGACGGATAGTTGAAGCATAGGAGGCAGAAGATTGGCTACTTGGACACCTGACCCGACTTTTTACCCGTCACCCAAGATGGCGATGGAAGCGCCGCAAGAGGAGCTTGCGTATGTCGCAATAGTCAGCCCGCCCGACTCGGGCAAGCCGGACGCCGTGGGCGTCATGGATGTGTCGCCGGACTCGGACACATACGGCGAGCTGGTGGGGCGGCTCGACCTGCCGAATGTGGGCGATGAGCTGCACCACTTCGGCTGGAACGCTTGCAGCGCGGCGCTATGCCCGAACATGCCGCATCCGCACATGGAGCGGCGCTATCTGCTGTTCTGCGGGCTGCGCTCATCGCGCATATACATCATAGACACCAAGCCGGACCCGCGCAATCCGACGGTCAAGAAGATAATCGAGGCCGATGAGCTTGCGGAGAAGAGCGGATACAGCCGACCGCATACGGTTCACTGCGGGCCGGACGCGATATACATCAACGGGCTGGGCAAGCCCGGCGGAGGCGGTCCCGGCGGCGTGTTCATGCTCGATCACGAGAGCTTCGATGTTAAGGGCGCGTGGGAGGTTGAGCGCGGCGAGCAGCATCTTGCCTATGATTTCGTCTGGCACCTGCTCCACGACATAATGATTAGCAGCGAGTGGGGTACGCCGAACATGGTCGAGTCGGGCGTCGTGCCGGAGCTGCTGCTGGGCCGGAAGTATGGCCACCAGCTGCATGTGTGGGACACGGATTCGCGCAAGCTGAAGCAGACTATCGACCTTGGCGACGACAACCAGATGGTGCTGGAGCTGCGCCCCGCGCGCGATCCGCGCAAGACTTACGGCTTCGCGGGCGTGGTTACGAATGTGGAGAACCTCTCCGGCTCCATCTGGCTGTGGCACCAGAACGGCGATGACGAATGGGCGGCTCAGAAGGTCATCGAGATTCCGGCGGAGCCTGCGGACGCGGAGGACCTGCCGCCGCTGCTTCAGGGCTTCGGCGCGGTGCCGCCGGTCGTTACCGACATCAACCTGTCGCTGGACGACAAGTTCCTGTATGTGTCGTGCTGGGGGACGGGCGAGTTCCGGCAGTACGATGTATCCGATCCGTTCAACCCCGTGCTGACTGGCACGGTGGAGCTGGGCGGCATCATACGCAAGGCGTCGCATCCCAAGTCGGGCGAGCTGAACGGGGGGCCGCAGATGGTTGAGGTCAGCCGCGACGGTCAGCGCATCTACATCACCAACTCGCTCTATGTCGCCTGGGACAACCAGTTCTACCCTGAAGGCGTCCAGGGCTGGGCGGCGAAGGTGAACGCATCGCCGGATGGCGGCATGTCGCTTGACGAGGACTTCTTCATGGAGTTCGGGGATGAGCGCGTACACCAGATTAGGCTGCAAGGCGGCGACTCGTCGTCCGATACCTTCTGCTACCCGGACTAGCGGTTGACGGATGCACATCGCATTGCTGAGCGGGGGTTGTCTTGGGGCGACTCCCGCTCTTGTTGACCTGTGCGGCATGCGCCATGCCGTCATTCGCTGCCGTTCCTCGGAGATGCAGAATTGGAATTGAAGGAATTCGTCCCTTGGCTGGCGCTTGCGGGGTTCGGCGCGTATCACGGCATCAACCCGGCGATGGGCTGGCTGTTCGCGGTAGCTTTGGGCTTGCAGGAGCAGCGCAGGGGCGCGGTCTATGCCGCCTTCGCGCCCATCGCGCTTGGGCATACCGCATCGGTGGCGGTCGTCGTGGCGGTGGTCGTCTTGGGGCGCGTGGTGGTGCCGCTCGACGCGCTCAAGATCATCGGCGCGGCGCTGGTGATAGGCTTCGGCGTGTTCAAGCTTGTGCGGCCGCTGTCGCATCCGCGCTGGGTGACCATGCGGGTGGGCTTTCGCTCGCTGGTGGGGTGGTCGTTCCTGATGGCGTCGGCGCATGGCGCGGGGCTGATGCTCGTGCCAGTCCTGTTCGCGCTGCCCATCATCGGCGTGTGGGCGGATACGGTGGATATGCGGCAACTCCAGCATGTGGAGTACATGAGCCTGGGCGCGCCGCAAAGCCTTGCGACGCTCGTATCGCAGCTGACGGCGGTGGCGATTCACACGATTGCGATGTTCTCGGTGATGGCGGCGACGGCAATCGTGGTGTTCGAGAAGGTGGGGCTTGCGATACTGCGCCGCGCCTGGTTCAACCTGGATAGGGTGTGGGCAATCAGCCTGATAGCGTCGGGGCTGGTGACGCTGGCGCTGTGATTTTTTGAGTACGCAGGGTTGTCGTTGTCTTGGTTATCCTCTGTTCCTGTTCCGGCGTCTGCGCGCGCGCTGGAGCTGGACGGCGGTGTTGATGATGGACAGGTGGGAGAACGCCTGCGGGAAGTTGCCCAGCATATCGCCGCTGTGGGGGTCTAGCTCTTCGCTCATCAGCCCCAAGTCGTTGGTGTGCTGGAGCAGGCGCTCGAACAGCGCGGTCGCCTCGTCCAGTTCGCCGAGCATGATGAGGTTGTCGCAGAGCCAGAATGAGCAGATGTTGAAGGTGCCCTCGTCGCCGGGCAAGCCGTCGTCGAAGCCGCGATAGCGATAGACGAAGCCTTGCTCTGATGTGAGTTCGCGCTGGGTGGCGCGTATGGTGGCGAGCATGCGCGGGTCGTCCGCCTTGATGAAGCCGATGAGCGGGAGCATGAGGTTGGCGGCGTCTAGCAGGTCGCTGCCATAAGCCTGCACGAATACGCCGCGCTCTTCGTTGAAGCCGTGCGTGAGAATCTGCTCGCGTATTTCGGCGCGGGCGCTCTGCCAGCGTTCCACATCGCCGGGCAGGTCGAGGGCGGCGACCATCTTGATGGCGCGGTCGAGGGCGACCCAGCACCATGCCTTCGAGAACACATTGTGCTGGCGGCCGGCGCGCGCTTCCCAGACGCCTTCGTCGGGTTCGCGCCAGTGGTCCAGCACGAAGTCGACCACGCGCCGCAGGTATGCCCAATACTCTTCATCGATGGGGCCGATGTAGCGGCGGTAGAGGTGCGCCGAGTCCAACAGTTCGCCATAGGCGTCGAGCTGGAACTGGTGGTACGCGCCGTTGCCGATGCGGACGGGGGCGGAGTCGCGGTAGCCTGACAGGTGGGCGAGTTCTATCTCGTCGAGCCGCCGCTCGCCGCCAAGTCCGTACATGATATGCACATCGCGGGCGCGCCCGACGGTCGCCCATTCGAGCCAGTTCTTGAACGCCTTCGCCTCGTTCTGGTAGCCGATGATGTGCAGCCCGTATATGGCGAACGAGGCGTCCCTAATCCAGGTGTAGCGGTAGTCCCAATTGCGCGCGCCGCCAATCTCTTCGGGCAGCGAGGTCGTGGGCGCGGCGACCATGCCGCCGGAAGGGGCGTAGGTCAGCGCCTTGAGCGTGAGCGCGCTGCGAAGCACATAGTCTTCGTATATGCCCTGATAGGTGCAGATGGCGCTCCAGTCGCGCCAGTAGTCGGTGGCTTCTTGCAGGCTGTTTTCGATATGGCTGCGGGTGATCGTTTCCGCGTCGTGTGGGAAGCGCGATTCGTAGGTGACGACGGCGTAGAGGCTTTCGCCCTCGGTCATCGTGCACTCGGAGCGGAAGCCGCCCTCGACGCTGTGCATCGGCGCGGAGCAGAAGAGGGAGATTGCGCCCGAACCGCCATGCGCGAAGCCGATGCGCGACTTCTCCATGCCGGCGTGGGGGACGATGTGCGGCGTCTCCATGTCGGCGTGAGGGACGATACCGCCGTACTCGAAGCGCGGGTGGCACTCCATGATGATGTCGACGCTGCCGCCGACGCACTCCAGGACGCGCATAATCTGGTGCGATTCGCCGACCTTGTACGGCTCAATGGGCGCGCCCTCGTCGTGGTGCATCGGCATGAAGTCGGTGAGGCGCGCCGTGCCGCTTGGCGTGGTGAAGGTCGTTTGCAGCACATTGGTGCCGGGCAGATACCGGCGCTCTACGGAGAACGCGCCGCGCGGCGCGATGCTGAAGTAGCCGCCCTTGTGCCAGTCGAGTATTCTGCCGAATATGGCGTTGCTGTCGAAGCGTGGGAAGCAGCACCAGTCGATGGAGCCGGCGGACGACACGAGGGCGCAGGAGTGCATGTCGCCGATGATGCCGTAGTCTGAGATTGCCGGGTAGTCCGCTCGTCTCGTCATTATTCACCTGCGCGGTCTGCAATGAATTTGAGCGAATTATAACGCCGCGCTGCCAGATGTCTAGTGGTAATTTTGTGTGTTGTTTTTTGGAGTTTTGGGATGTGAGCGGGGGCTAGGCGTATTTGTCGAAGGTGAATTGACTCCAGAAGTCGGTCATGACCTCGCTGTGCAGCTGCGGCAGGGTGCGCCAAGGGAAGTTGGCGGCTTGGGCTTGGGCGTCCAGCAGGGCGAATTCAGGGTCGCGCAGGGCGTTAGTTTCAGTTGGAGAAAATTGGATTGGTACGGTTTAGCCGTCGAGGGGCAAGCGTTTTCGCCCCCATCCTAACCTTCCCCCAAGGGGGAAGGGACTAATGCAAATGAGAAAATTGGATTGGTACGGTTTAGCCGTCGAGGGGCAAGCGTTTTCGCCCCCATCCTAACCTTCCCCCAAGGGGGGAAGGGACTAATGCAAATGAGAAAATTGGATTGGTACGGTTTAGCCGTCGAGGGGCAAGGATTTTTGCCCCCATCCTAACCTTCCCCCAAAGGGGGAAGGGACAATCACGCCGTCGGATTGCGCTTGACGGCAGGCAACCTTCTCCCATCAAGGGGGAAGGGACAATCACGCCGTCGGATTGCGCTTGACGGCAGGCAACCTTCCGCCATCAAGGGGGAAGGGACAATCACGCCGTCGGATTGCGCTTGACAGCAGGCAACCTTCCTCTATCAAGGGGGAAGGGACTAATGCAAATTTCTACCAGTTGACGAACCTGCCCGCGCAACGCTAAAGTAGCGGCATCTTTGTTGGCTGCGGCTGCCGGTTGCCGCCGGCTGATACGCTGACGACCTGACTATCTGAAACACTGACCCACTACCACGGAGGTGCGACTATGGCACGACCTTATGGACTTTTGCGCTGCGGGTTTCCTTTTGCGAAGGCGCTGGGGATGCGGCGGCTTACCAACTACCCCATCGATGTGGCGCTGGGCGGCGATGACCGCATCTATGTGCTGTGCCGCGCGGATAATGCGGCGCTGGTGCGAAAGTACAACTATGCCGACGAGGATCTGGGCGCTTTCGGCTCCATGGGCAAGAATGACGGGCAGTTCATGTGGCCCGCCGCCATCATCACGGACGCGGACGAGAACATCTTCGTCTCGGATGAGTACATGAACCGCATCTCCATCTTTGACCGCGAGGGCGAGTTCCAGGGCAGCTGGGGCGAGGCGGGCAGCGAGGCGGGGCAGCTCGACCACCCTAGCGGCATCGCCTTCGACGCCGACGAAAATGTGTATGTGTCGGATACGATGAACCACCGCGTCCAGAAGTTCACGAAGGACGGCAAGTTCATCGCCGCTTTCGGCGAGTTCGGCGGCGACAAGGGACAGCTGAACATGCCCTGGGGCATCGGCGTGGACGATGAGGGCGATGTGTATGTCGCCGACTGGCGCAACGACCGCGTGCAAAAGTTCTCCGCGGACGGCGAGTTCATCGCCAAGTTCGGCGGCTCAGGATGCGGCGACGGCGAGTTCAACCGCCCGACGGATGTAACGGTAGATGCCGACGGCGACATCTATGTCGCCGACTGGGGCAACGACCGCGTGCAGATGTTCAACTCGGAGACGCGCTATGTGCAGAAGTTCCTGGGCGACGCCGGGCTGTCGAAGATTGCCCGCGAGTACATGCTCACCAACGCGGTGCCCAACCGCCTGCGCGATATGTCCAACATCGAGCTGCAAAAGTTCCTGCGCCGCCCCAAGTCCGTAACCGTCTCCGCCGATGGCCGCCTGTTCATATCCGATAACCTGTCGTACCGCCTGCAAGTCTATCAGAAGGAGGTCATCCATCTGACGCCGGAGCAGTTCGGGCCGCCCGTGCGCTCCCCCACGCTCAACCAAGAGTAGGAGACCGACATAGACGGGCAGGATGGAGGGAATGACGCCCCTTATCCTGTCCGTCCGCGCTATTTTCGCTTGGATAAGGGAAACCAGCGCCCGTTGACACGCATTAGCGGCGGCAACAGTCCGCCCAATTTTGAACGAGAAGGGAGCAGAGGTGAAAAGGTCAGCGTTGCTCTTGGTGGCAGTGCTCTTTCTTGGGGCGATCATAGCGGCTTGCGACTCACAGCCTGCCGCCGAACCCCAGGTCGTCGAGAAGATTGTCGAAGTTGAAAAGGTGGTAGAAGTCGAAAAGATTGTCGAAAAAGAGGTCATAAAGGTCGAGCGCATCGAAGTGCCTGTCGAGAAGGTCGTCGAGGTGCAAAAGATAGTGGAGAAAGAGCTTGAGGTCGTCAGGTCCAACCTAGGCGAGTCGCCGGATCTCGCGGCGCAGGTAGCGGCAGGCTCGCTGCCTCCCGTGTGGGATCGCCTGCCCTCGCAGCCCATGATTATCCCCACGCTCCAGGACGGCATAGGCGAGTATGGCGGCATCATGCGCCGCTTCTATCTTGGGCCCGCCGACGGCTGCAACTTCTTCCGCGTGTCGCGCGCATCGCTGGCGCGCTTCTCGCAGGACGGCTTGTCCTTCGTCCCGGCGGTCGCCAGAGGCTGGGAGGTCTCCGACGACGGCAAGGAGTGGACATTCTTCCTGCGCGAGGGCATGAAGTGGTCGGACGGCGACGACTTCAACGCCGATGACTTCGTGTATCAGTACGAAGAGGTCATACTGAACGAAGACTTGACTCCGAACATACCATTCTTCCTGAAGATAGGCTCGGAAGTCGGCGCTATATCCAAGGTGGACGATACGACCGTCAAGTTCACCTTCCCCGTGCCGAACTTTCTGTTCTTGGAAATTGTGACGCTGGCGGACGAAGCTTGCTACGGCTCATCGAAGAATGTGCCTTGGGCGCCGTCGCACTACATGAAGCAGTTCCATGCCGACTTCAACCCGGACGCCGAAGACAACGCCAAGGCTGCCGAGTTTGAGAGCTGGACGCAGTATTACGACTCCCAGACGCAGTACAACTTGAACCCCGACAAGCCCTCCATCTCCCCTTGGAAGTTCACCAACCCGATAGGCGACCAGGTGGTGATGAGCGAGCGCAACCCCTACTTCTGGGCGGTTGATCCCGCTGGCAACCAGCTTCCGTACCTAGACGGCATCCAGCTGACGCTTGTGGAAGGCGGCACGGAGATAGGCACGCTGATGGCGGTGCAGGGCGAGATCGACATGCAGGGGCGGCACATTCAGCTCGACCAGTTCACCACGCTCAAAGAGAACGAAGAGAAAGGCGGTTACACGGTAAAAACCTGGCCCTCATTCGCGGGTGCGGATGTGGCGTTCTTCTTCAACATGAGCCTCCCCGGAGGCAGTGGCGACGCCGTCAGGACGAGGGAGTTCCGACAGGCGCTATCGCTGGCAATCGACAGAAGCGCAATCCAAGAGATTCAGTTTCTAGGTCTAGGTCAGATACGACAGGGCGTGCCGGGTCCGGGACACCCGCACTATCCGGGCGACGACATCGCCAAGCTTCGCACCGAGTACGACCCCGACGCGGCGAACGCGCTGCTGGACAGCGTGTTCCCGAACAAGGATGATGACGGCTTCCGTTTGGACGCCAACGGCGAGCGCATCGTAATGAACATCACCGTTACCGACGCATTCGGCACATGGCCCGACGCCGCGCAGGTAGTTGGGCGCGCATGGGAAGCCGTCGGCGTCAGGTCGGATGTCAATGTAACCACTCGCGGCCTGCACTGGACGCGCTGGCAGACGAACGAATGGGCAGTCATGGTGTGGAACGAGAACTCGGCGGGCTTCACCTTCAGCTCCATCGAAAAGCGCGCGCCTGAGGGCATCGACACCTTCCACGGGCCGGGCTGCGCCGCGTGGCTTATCGACCGTGATAACCCTGTCGCGTTCCCTTGCCCCCAAGAATCCATCGACCTGCTGGAGATGCACAAGCGCGGTCCCGGTCTGCCGCCGGCGGAGCGCAACGCGCTGGGCAAAGAGATATACAGGACAATCGTGGAGAACCAGTACAACATCGGCATCGTCGGGCTGTCGCCCATGGTGCAGGGCGTTATCGTTACGAACAACGACTTGAAGAATGTGCCGGATGATTTGGGCAACGACTGGCCGCTTCGCACGCCAAGCAACGCCTTCCCGGAGCAGTGGTTCTACTCTTCACAGAACTGATAAGAGAATGCCCATGCCTTTTCATTGAGTAGCAGACCGACATAGACGGACAGGATGACGGGAATGACGCCCCTTATATCTTGTCCGTCCGTGCTATTTCCCACCCATGAAAGGCATGAATAAGCGAAATAAGCGCCTTTTTCACCTTGACGCTTGACATTTTCGGATTTGCTACATAGTATCTACGGCAAATTACAATTATCACAATCGGTGAAGGAGCGCTTGCGCCCGTCGATGCACATTAGTGGCGGCAAAAGTCCGTCTAATTCTGAATGAGAGGGGTCAGAGATGAAAAGGTCAGCGTTGCTCTTGGTGGCAATGTTCGTTCTTGGGGCAATCATAGCGGCTTGCGGCTCTCAGCCTGCTGCCGAGCCTGAGGTCGTCGAGAGGATTGTCGAAGTCGAAAAGGTGGTTGAGAAAACCGTCGAGGTTCCGGTAGAAGTCGAAAAGATTGTCGAAAAAGAGGTCGAGGTTGAGGTCGTCAAGGAAATCGAGGTAGAGGTAGAGAAAGAGGTCGTAAAGGTCGAGCGCATCGAAGTGCCCGTCGAGAGGGTCGTCGAGGTGCAGAAGATAGTGGAGAAAGAGGTTGAGGTCGTCAGGTCCAACCTCGGCGAAGCGCCGGATCTCGCGGCGCAGGTAGCGGCAGGCTCACTGCCCGCCGTATGGGATCGCATCCCGTCGCAGCCTATGATTATCCCCACGCTCCAGGACGGCATCGGCGAGTATGGCGGCGTCGTGCGGCGCTTCTATCTTGGGCCCGCCGACGGCTGCAACTTCTTCCGCCTGTCGCGCGCATCGCTGGCGCGCTTCTCGCAGGACGGCCTCTCGTTCATTCCGTCCATCGCCAGAGGCTGGGAAGTCTCCGACGACGGCACGGAGTGGACATTCTTCCTGCGCGAGGGCATGAAGTGGTCGGACGGCGACGACTTCAATGCCGACGACTTCCTGTGGCAGTACGAGAATGTGCTGCTTAACGATGACCTGACGCCGGCTCCGCCTACATTCTTGCGGATTGGCACGGAAGCGGGCGCAATCCAGAAGGTGGACGACACGACAGTCAAGTTCGTCTTCCCGCAGCCCAACTTCCTATTCTTGGAGATAGTAGCGCAGGCGGACGAGGCTTGCTACGGTTCATCGAGGAATGTGCCCTGGGCGCCTTCCCACTACATGAGCAAGTTCCATCCTGCCTTTAACCCGGACGCCGAGGCGGACGCCCAGGCTAACGACTATGCGACCTGGGAGCAATACTACGACGCCAAGACGCAGTACAACCTGAACCCGGAGAAGCCCACACTCGCGCCATGGAAGTTCACCAATCCGCTGGGCGACCAGGTGGTGATGTCGGAGCGCAACCCCTATTTCTGGGCGGTTGACCCGGCGGGCAACCAGCTTCCGTACCTAGACGGCATCCAGCTGACGCTTTCGGAAGGCGGCACTGAGATAGGCACGCTGATGGCGGTGCAGGGCGAGATTGACATGCAGGGGCGGCACATCCAGCTCGACCAGTTCACCACGCTTAAGAACGGCGAGGCGCAGGGCGGATACACGGTGCGAACCTGGCCGACTTTCGCCGGCTCCGATGTGGCGTTCTTCTTCAACATGAGCTTCCCCGGAGGCAGTGGCGACGCCATCAGGACGAAGGAGTTCCGACAGGCGCTATCGCTGGCGATAGACAGGGCGTCTATCCAGGAGATTCAGTTCCTAGGGCTGGGTCAGATACGGCAGGGCGTGCCTGGTCCGGGACACCCGCACTATCCGGGCGACGACATCGCCAAGCTTCGCACCGAGTACGACCCGGCCGCGGCGAACGCGCTGCTAGACAGCGTGTTCGCAGCCAAGGACAGCGAAGGCTTCCGTCTGGACGCCAACGGCGAGCGCATCGTGATGAACATCACCGTTACCGACGCATTCGGCACCTGGCCCGACGCCGCTCTGGCGATTGGGCGCTTCTGGGAGGAAGTCGGCGTCAAGACGGATGTGAACACGACCACCCGCAGCCTGCACTTCACGCGCTGGCAGACGAATGAATGGGCAGTGATGGTGTGGAACGAGGATACGGCGGGCTTCACCTTCAGCTCAATCAATAAGCGCGCGCCTGAGAACATCGGTACATTCCACGGACCCGGCTGCGCTCAGTGGCTACAGACGGGCGGCAGGGAAGGCAACGCGGACGCTGAAGGCTTCCCTTGCACCGATGAAACACTTGCGCTACTGGACATGCACCTCGCGGGCCCCGGACTGCCGCCGGCAGAGCGCAACGCGCTGGGCAAAGAGATATACAAGACCATCGTGGAGAACCAGTACAACATCGGCATCGTCGGGCTGTCGCCCATGGTGCAGGGCGTTATCGTTACGAACAACGACCTGAAGAATGTGCCGGATGAGGCGGGCAACGACTGGCCGCTTCGCACGCCGAACACAGGCTTCCCGGAGCAGTGGTTCTACGCCAAGTAATCAAGCAACGCAGCGTGGGGGTGTGGCTTTGCCATGCCCCCACCTTATAGATAAATCTCCCCCATCAAGCAGCTTCCTGCATTCGCCCTCAGAAGATTCCGTTCTTCTCGCAGGAATGACCAAAGCGGTGTGAGTGAGCGGCATGCTCCAATTCATAATCAGACGACTCCTCATATTCCTCCCGATGCTGTTCCTGATGTCGATAGTGGCGTTCGCCATCATCCAGGCGCCGCCGGGCGACTTCCTGACCGACTACATCGCGCAGCTTCAAGCCACGGGCGAACTCGCCGACGAGAGCGAGGTGGAGGCGCTGCGCTCGCAGTACGGCCTAGACCAGCCCCTGTATGTGCAGTATTTCAAGTGGGTCTGGGGCATAGTCCAGTGGGACTTGGGACTCTCTATCGAATGGCGGCGACCCGTCAAAGAGCTTGTGAACGAGCGGCTGGCGATGACGGTGGTGCTTGGCGTCTCCACGATAATTTTCACTTGGACGCTCGCCATACCAATCGGCATCCTGTCAGCCGTGAAGAAGTACACGCCCATAGACTACTTCTTCACTTTCCTATCCTATTTCGGAGTGGGCACGCCGAACTTCATGATTGCGCTGGTAGCGATGTGGTTCGCGTTCAGCTGGTTCGGCATCAGGGCGACGGGGCTGTTCTCCGAGGAATACATAACCGCGCCATGGAGCTTCGGCAAACTCATCGACCTGATTAAGCACATGTGGGTGCCGATGCTGATACTTGGCACGGACGGCACGGCGCGCTTTACGCGCATAGTGCGCGCCAACCTGCTGGACGAGATGAACAAGCCGTATGTGGAGACGGCGCGCGCCAAGGGGCTGCCGGAGTGGAAGGTGGTGCTGAAGTATCCCGTCCGCATCGCGCTCAACCCGTTTGTCAGCACCGCCGGACTGGAACTGCCGCGCCTCATATCCGGCCAGCTCATCGTCGCGACGGTGATGAGCCTGCCCACGATAGGGCCGCTGCTGCTGCGCGCGCTGCTGTCGCAGGACATGTTCATGGCAGGCTCCATCGTGCTTATCCTAACCACGCTGACGCTCATCGGCGTCCTCATATCGGACATCGTTCTGGCAGCGATGGACCCGCGTATCCGAATTGGAGCCTAGTCGATGGCAGCACATACCGAATCACTACCTATACAGCGCCCATCCGAAGACGAACAGCTATTCATTGCCTCGCAATGGAAGCTGATATGGTGGCGCTTCATACGACATCGCGTCGCCGTTACATCCACCATCATAGTGCTTGCCTTCTATATGATCGCGCTGTTCCCGGAGTTCTTCGCCATCCACGACCCGCGCGCGGAGTTCGCTTCACGCACATTCATCCCGCCGCAGGGCATCCACCTGTTCGACGGCTTCACGCCGCAGCTGCCCTATGTGTACGGCTTGAAGGGCGAGCGCAACCCGGTAAATCTCGGGATGGAGTGGAAGACCGACGAAGAGACGCGGCACACCATCCGCTACTTCGTGCGTGGCCACGAATACAAGATGTTCGGCTTTATCAGGACGGACTGGCATCTGCTGGGGCTGAATGTGGACACCAGCACGGAGCCGCAGCCGTTCTATCCGCTCGGCACTGACAGGATGGGGCGGGACATGTTCTCGCGCCTGATGTACGCCACGCGCGTATCCATGTCCATCGGACTGGTGGGCGTGGCGCTGAACATATTCCTTGGTTCCATGCTGGGCGGGCTTTCGGGGCTGCGCGGCGGCATGACGGACGCCATAATCCAGCGCATCATCGAGTTCGTGCGCGCCATTCCCACGATACCGCTGTGGCTGGCGCTGTCGGCGGCAGTCCCGCGCGACTGGTCTATCCTCAGGGTCTATTTCGCCATCACCATAATCATATCGCTAATCGAGTGGACGCGGCTTGCGCGCGAGGTGCGCGGGCGCTTCCTGTCGATGCGCGAAGAAGACTTCGTGCTGGCGGCGCGGCTGTACGGCACTAATGAGCTTCGCATCGTGTTCCGCCACATGCTGCCGTCGTTCCTGAGCCACATCATCGCGGCGACGACGCTGGCTATTCCCGGCATCATCATCGCCGAAACATCGCTCAGCTTCCTCGGGCTGGGGCTGCGCGAGCCGGCGATAAGCTGGGGCGTGCTGCTGTTCGAGGCGCAGACGCTTCAGGCGGTCGCGGAAGCGGCATGGCTGCTCATTCCCGGCGTCTTCGTGCTGATAGCGGTGATGGCGTTCAACTTCATGGGCGACGGCCTCCGCGATGCCGCCGACCCCTACGCGATACGGGATAATTAAAATGCAGGCGACTAACTCAACGCTGCTGGATGTGCGAAACCTGAAGACCTACTTCTACCTCGACGAGGGGGAAGTGAGGGCTGTGGACGATGTGAGCGTTCGGATTGAGCGCGGCAGGGTGCTTGGCGTAGTGGGCGAGAGCGGCTGCGGCAAGAGTGTGCTCGCGCGCTCCATCATGCGCATCGTGCGCCCGCCGGGACGCACCCTAGACGGCGAGATTATCTATCACCGTCCATCGCCCGACGTCGATGGCGAATATGAAGAGATAGACCTCCAGCAGCTCCCGCAGGACGGCGAACAGATGCGGCGCATACGCGGCGCGGACATCACCTTGGTCTTCCAAGAGCCTATGGTGTCCTTCAGCCCGGTGCACACCGTCGGCGACCAGATTGTGGAGGGCATACTGCTGCATCAGGATGTCAGCAAGGAAGAGGCGCGCGACATCGCCTCCGAAACGCTCGGCAAGGTGGGCATACCCAACCCTGACCAGCGCGTGGACTCCTACCCGTTCAACCTGAGCGGCGGCATGCGCCAGCGCGCCATGATAGCCATGGCGCTCTCATGCAACCCCACGCTGCTCATCGCGGACGAGCCTACGACCGCGCTGGATGTTACCACGCAGGCGCAGATACTGGAGCTGATGTCGTCGTTGCAGCGCGAGCTGGGCATGGCGATGATGCTCATCACGCACAACCTGGGCGTGGTGGCGCAGATGGCAGAGGAAATCATCGTGATGTACCTCGGCAAGATAGTGGAGCGCGCGGACACCGCCACGCTGTTCCGCGAGCCGAAGCACCCGTACACGCAAGAGTTGCTCAAGTCCATACCGCAGATGCGCCGCCGCCGCCAGACCGAGCGGCTGACCGCCATAAGCGGCACGGTGCCGCCGCCGTTCATCCGCCCGTCCGGCTGCCCGTTCCATCCGCGCTGCCCGCAGGCTCTGCCCGGCGTCTGCGATGTCGTCGAGCCGCCGCAGATTCAGATGGGCGACAACCATACGGTGCGCTGCCTGCTCTACGGCGACGCGGCGAGCGAGATAGCGAAAGCTAACACGGACGGACAGGATTAGTATATGACGACCGCACAGAACGACAGCTCGCAGATACTGGATGTTGACAAGCTGAAGGTCTATTTCCCGATAATCACCGGCTTCCTGCGCCGCACCGTGGGCTATGTGAAGGCGGTGGACGAGATTAGCTTCAGCCTGCAAGAAGGCGAGACCTTCGGGCTGGTGGGCGAGAGCGGCTGCGGCAAGACGACCACGGGCCGCGCCATACTGCGCGCTATCGAACCCACGGACGGCGAGGTTACATTCGCCATGAAGAATGGCGACCTTATCAACACCGCCAGAGCCGACCGCGAGACGCTGCGGCTGCTGCGCCAAGAGATGCAGCTCATCTTCCAGGACCCGTTCGCCTCGCTCAACCCGCGCATGACCGTGTTCGATGTCGTCGCCGACCCGCTGCGCGTGAACCACCTCGCCAGAGGCTCGGAGCTTGAGGATCGGGTAGCGGAGATGCTGCGACTGGTGGGGCTGTCGGTGGACTACGCGCGGCGCTATCCGCATGCCTTCAGTGGCGGTCAGCGGCAGCGCATTGGCATCGCGCGCGCGCTGGTCGTCAACCCGCGCCTCGTCATCGCCGACGAGCCGGTGTCCGCGCTCGACGTGTCCGTGCAGGCGCAGATACTCAACCTGATGCAGGACTTGCAGGAAGAGTTGCGGCTGACCTACCTGTTCATCAGCCACGACCTGAGCGTGGTGCAGTACATCTGCCACCGCGTAGCGGTCATGTATGTGGGCAAGATAGTTGAGGTGGCATCGACCGAGGATCTGTTCACGCGCCCGCGCCACCCATATACTCAGGCGCTGCTGTCGTCGGTGCCGGTGCCCAACCCCGCGGTGCAGTCGCGCGGCATGGTGCTCGAGGGCGAAGTCGCCGACCCCGCGAACCCGCCTCCGGGCTGCTACTTCCACCCGCGCTGCCCATTCGCCAAGGAAGTGTGTCTCACCCACGAGCCGCCGCTGACCGAAATCGAGCCGGGCCGCTTCGTAAGCTGCCACTTCGCCGAGGAAATCGAACTGCCGGGCGTCGCCGGATAGCCAGCAGCCCTCAGGGCTTCAGGCGCCAGCAGCCAAGGGCTGACCGCTAGGGCTTGTGGATGTTCTTATGTCATTCCCGTGAAGACGGGAAGCCAGAACCTCAGAATATAGGCGCTTTCGCATATTTTAGGCTATCTCAAAGCGCTGGATTCCTGCTTTCGCAGGAATGACGAGATGACAAGCCGCAATGTCAACAGGCGCTAGTCGGCTGAGGTCATGACTGCGGGGGAGCGGGCGTCTTGGGGCAGCGTGGATTCCCAGTCGTCTATGAGCCTGCGCGATGTGGGTTCCAGCAGCATCGTTACGACCGCGCCGCCAACGCTTGCCGCTATGGACAGCGCGATTACGGGGTTGTATGAGCCTGTGAGATCGACCATCCAGCCGGCGACCCAGCTCACGAAGGCGTGTCCCAGCATCGCGCCCGACATCTGCCAGCCGTACACGCCGCTCATGGGGCCGTTGCCGAAGTACTGGCGGTTGATGACCAGATAGCCTGTCCATTCGCCGCCGAAGCCGATGCCGAAGAGGGCGGCGAACAGGTAGAACTCCCACGCGCTGCTGGCGAAGAAGAGGTAGATTACGGTCAAGCCCTGTATCATCAGGCAGGTCGCCATGATGGTCTTGGTACCGTAGCGCTCGGCAATCATCGGGGTGAGCAGGCGGCTTGGTATACTGACGATGGAGATGATGCCCAGAATGAGGGCGGCGTTGGTGAGCGTCAAGCCTTGCGCGACGGCGATGGGCACGACGAAGACGAGCACGATGCCGTGTCCGGCGCATCCTAGCCCGTGAATGGCGGGCAGGTTCCAGAATGCCTTGGTGCGATGCACATGCCGGTTGAACACCTTCGCTCGCAGCTTCTCCATGTCTGTGGGAAGTCCGAGGCTCAGAGGCTCGCCCGCGCGCAGTCCGTAGGGTTTCGCGCCCACATCTTCGGGGCGGTTGCGGAAGAAGAGCGCGAGCAGCAGGATGAACGCGCCGGCGAGTACGCCGATGGACAGGAAGGTCGTCTGCCAGCCGACATTGAGGACGAGGCTGCCCAGCAGGGGCGACATGATGGCGGGGCCTATGCCGGACGCTGCCCAGAGTATGCCCGTTCCCAAGCCAAGCCGACGGCGGAACCAGGTCGAGATTGCCGCCATGAGCGGAACCATGAAGATTGCCTGCACCGCGCCGCGCAGGATGCCGAATGAGATGAACAGGTGCCAGGGGGCGCTGATGAAGGCGACGAGGACGAGGGCGGCGCAGTATGACACCGCGCCTAGCACCATCATGTTGCGCGCGCCGTAGCGGTCGCCCATCCAGCCGGCGACGGGGGCGAGGAGCGCGCCGAACAGGTAGTACAAGCCGAGAGAGCCGCCGATGTTCGCCATGCTGAAGCCGAACTGCCCGTCCGTGTCGGCAAGCGGCTGCACGAGGACGCCGCCGGCGAAGTTGATGGAGAGGGCGACCATCTGCACCAGCGCGAGGATGCCCACGATTACCCAGGCGTAGTGAAAGGGCGTGCGATTGAGCCACAGCGACAGGGCATTGATGTTTGGCATGGAACTCGCTTCCGCGTCAGAATAAGCAGTACGGATGATACCATATCGGGCGGATGGGTGATTAGCGCAATGCGATGGCGTGTGTCATCAATGAGATAGTGCATGCCAGACGCGCTATTATACCTACCATGTGAATTCGTTTCGGCGCATTTCTCGATCAGTCCGACGAATTCTGGCACGGCACCCAAATGGAGTGCGCCTCCGAATGATAGCGGCGAAAAGGAGTGACTTAGGGAACTTTGCGCTCCCTAGCATTGCTGTGTATTTTCTTGCTCCTGCAAGAAACGCTCATACACGACGGGAATCTTAACTAGCTCGTTCACAAAGTAGGTCAAGTTGAAGTCTTGGTCAGCCTTTCTAGCCTCCACTATCAGATCGTAGTCTATTTCAAGCAAGTCGCAGAACTCTCTACCAGTCATTGCTTCTTCTATAGTTATCTTGTTCTTGAAACCTGCTACGATAGCCTCTCTGCTGTTCTGATTGAAGCAACAGAAATGCGAAGAGATGATATATGGTAGATTTGCACCGTTAGCACCTATGAACTGGTGCATTGATCGGCGTTCTGCCTCCGCTTTCTTTGTATCGAAGTTGTCGCCATCTTTCAGCTCCACAATATGACAACGCTGTTGATTATTACGGCGGCGGAAGATAATGAAATCTGGCTCTGATCCCGAAAATTGTAGGCTATCAGACTTCTTGATTTGTGGCTTGTTGGCGAGAAATATGCCATCAGGCATAATGTCAGATTTGATGAACTCATCAAGGGAGTCGATAGCTTGTACTTTGCACCGGATAAGCCTTTCAAGTTCAGTCCCGGACGAGTTGACCGCAGACTGAACCTTGCTTATGAGCAAACCGAGTTCTTCGTTTCCAAGGAGTCGTTCATAACCACCACCAGTTCGTCCCCGTTCTGATCCATCTTGTTTACGGTCTATGCGCGCCATGTTTATCCCTCAATATCGCAGCCAAGAAAGGTTCGTCCTCTATTGAGACAAGCCTCTAACACAGAGAAGCTACCAGCCGCTGGGTCAAGGACTATGTCTCCTGGATTCGACACAGCTGCGATGAGTTCACCTTGAAGTTTGACAGGCTTTTGATGTACATGCGTCCTGTCAGTAATCTTTTCAGGCCACACATCCCGTATATTGTGTGTTTGCCATACACCTTTTGCCCGGCGTGGCTGCTTCTGTGACACCACAAGAAATTCGGCTTGCCTTCTAGATCTATACCCCATGCCCATACGATCTTTATCCCAAATAATCAGGTCAACTACGTCAAGGTTAGTTCCTGCAAACCAGTCTGCAAACCCCGTGCATAGGTGAAACTTGTCAATCCAAAGGAACAGATGCCCCGTAGGTATAAGCACGTGATCAATGGCTTTGATAAATGCCTTTATCTTTGAGGCGTCCATTTGTGACAGGTTGCACCGCGCCTTACCTCGGTCCTGCCCTTCATTTCCGTAAGCAAGCTTGTCAAGAATACCCCGATACTGGGGATCAAAGAACGCAACAGGAATGGAGTTTTTAGGCAGGGACGATAGCAACTTCAATCCATCCATTTTCAAGCGAGCATTGTACTCCAAACCCTCTACCAAAGTAAGTGTAGGCGCAACCACTTCTCTGGTGTTAGAGAATACAGACGGAAGTTGTACTTGATTGATCATATTATTATCCTCTCAGAAGATGACAGAATACTAACATTCCCTTGCTCTTCAAGCAAACAGAAGATTTCGCTAACTTGCAAGGTGAACTCGGTGTTGTGTCTTTTTTAACCATTGATTGAAGTCAGAAACGCTGGACTTGGGTGTGGGAGAGGGGCGCAGTTGATTTTGTGGTTTTGCAGGCGGCGCTGGATTACTTGCTGGGCGGGTTGAGAGTTGTCCATGCCGATGAAGCGACGGCCTAACTTGTGGGCTTGCAGCAGGGCGCTGCCGCTTCCGGCGTAGCAGTCTAATACGGTGTCGCCGTGGTTTGAGGATGTGAGTATGATGCGTTCGAGCATCTTGTCGTTCTTTTGGGTTGGATATACCGCGCGCTGGGGGTCTTTGTAGAGCCAGACGTCCTGCGGCAGTTTGCTTGGCGCTTCTTCGCTGCCCGACTCGCGGGCGTAGCGTATCTTGCGCGGGTTGCCGGTGGCGCTCCATGCGATCATGCCTTGGGCGTCGAGCTCGTCCAGTTTTTGCGGCGGGTAGCGCCAGTGACGACCGGGCGGCGGCGACATTCCGCGCCAAGCCTGTCCGGTGGGGCCGTCGACGGTGACGCCGGGGGCATGCAAGGGGGTGGTGGTGTAGCGCCGTCCGTCAGAGTCTATGAGCGGATGAAGCCTTTCTATCTCGGCTTCCGACATGGGTTCTTTCTGGGGATGCCAAGTAATCCGCGCGGGGGATACCGAGTAGAACAGGATGGTGTCTTTGATGTTGCCGTAAGAGTAGCGGTTAAAGTTCTTTGGATTGCACTTGATACGGGTGATGCTGTTGCGAAAGTTGCGCGCGCCGAATACATCGTCCATCAGCAGGCGCACGTGGTGTTCCATCTTCACATCGATGTGAACATAGACCGAGCCGGTGGGGGACATTACATTGTGGATTGCGCGCAGTCGCAGGCGCAGTTCGTCCAGGTAGGCAGCGCCGCGCGTCTTGTCGGAGTATGCGACTTTGCCCGATGCGCTGACGGAATTGGCGCGGTCGGTGTCAATCAGGAAATCGTTGTTGGTCGCAAAGGGCGGGTCTATGTAGAGCAGGTCGACGGTGATGCGGAGCCGGTCGAGGCGGCGCAAGCCTTCTAGGTTGTCGCCGGGGTGGAAGTAGTGGTGTTGGGGCATGTTTGCTTTCGGTTGCGGGGCTGAGGGCGATGCGCTTTTTGCTAGGTTGTATGGACATTTGCGTCATTCCCGTTTTCACGGGAATCCAGGACCTTAGGATGTAGGCACTTTCGCATATTTTAGGGCTATCTCAAAATACTGGATTCCTGCTTTCGCAGGAATGACGGGTGGGTGGGCAGGAATGGCGGGTGGGTAGTGGAAATGACGATTTGATAGTCAGCGCTTGTTGAGAATGTTGTTCGACGGTGTCTATGCGCTGCTGAGCGATTTCGATGTATTCTTGCGAGATGTCTATGCCGATGTATTTTCGTCCGTGTAACTTTGCCATCTTGCAGGTGGTGCCTGAGCCGCACATGGGGTCAAGAACGACATCGCCCGGGTTTGTCCAGGATAGGATGTGGTCTTCGGCGAGTTTTTCGGGGAATACTGCCGGGTGCTGGAATGCGATTTTGTCTCGCGTTGTTCCACCAAGACCGACTGCATACGCCCATATATTAGTTCTGACCTTCTCTTTGTTGAGGCGCGCGCGACGCTTTTTGTTGATGCCGTCGGGCAACTTGTTGTGCGTCAACAGTTCCTCGCCGTTGCGAGCGGTAGGCACTTTGAGGGGGTTGAAGGCGCTGGGCGCGCCGTTCTTGGATAGGACGAACATGAACTCCCAGGCGTTTGTGTATGCGTTGGAGCGCATAAATGGGGTGTTCTTCTTCTGGTATATCATTACATCGTGGACGGTGAAGCCGATGTCCTGGAACATCACGGCTTGGCGGAAGCTGGTCATGGAGCGTCCGCCGTCGATGCGATCGCCGACGACCCATACGACTACGCCGCCGTTCTTGGTTACGCGCAAGAGCGCCTCGCCAATGCCCTTTGCGTCAAACTTGAATCCGTTGTAGTCGCGGAGCTTGTCGTAGGGCGGCGATGTTACCGTGAGGTCTATCGAACACTCCGGGATTTCGGACAGCGTATCGACGCAGTCTCCAACGATGAGTCGGTTGGTTTCGAGTGTCCGCGCCTGTTCCTGCATCGTAGCGCTTGACCTCCTATCGGATAATGCAAATGATGCGCTCATTCGTGCGGGTAATTTTAGCATGGGGACGGCGGTTAGGGCAAGGTGGGTTCGGTTATTTCTAGGGTTTGGTTGGGGGGGATGTTGCGGATGAGCTGGCGGATTCCGCTGGGCCAGAAGATGGTTACTTCGTCGATGATGTCGGCGTCTGCGATGCCGAAGTGGAGGTCGAGGCTGGACATGGATAGGAAGCTTGCGCCGGCGGTTACATCGGCGGTCTGGGTGCGGGGGTTGCCTTGCTCGTCCATAGCGGTTAGGAATACGCGCGCGCCGATGGCGTCGGCGTTGCTGCCCGTGCCGTCCACCGCCATGCGCCCTTTGAGCCTGAGCGTGAGCCAGTTGTCATCACCGCCGCCGTTTAGCCAGACGAAGGTTGGGCCGCGCTCGAAGTCGAGTTCGTCGCCGTTGCCGGTGAATATGGGGCCGGCGCTGTTGGTGGCTATGAGGTCTATGTAGCCGTCGCCGTTGAGGTCGCCTTTCGCCAAGCCCTTGCCGTTTTCGTGGTATGCGGTGTCTAGTCGCTGCGCCGCGCGGTCGAAGTCTGGGTCGGCGGGGTTGAGGTTGGAGTAGTCCACGCCCTTGATGTTGAGCAGGTTTGCCTCGACGGTGATGTCTTGGAAGCTGCCGCGCCCATCGCCGCGCAGCATGCGCCCGGCGGCGGGGAACCACTTGCCATCGGGGGATTCGCCGCGTCCGAGCGCGGAGCCTGTCCAGTATAAATCTTGGTCGCCGTCGTTTTCGTAGTCGAAGAAGGCTGCGCCGAAGCCGAAGTCGTAGGCGGCTAGTCCGGTGGGGACGCGCCAGTCGAGCCATATCTTCACGGGGTCGAGGGAGTCGGGGGGCATGACGCGGCTCGGCTCGATGGGGACGGCGGCGGCGACATCGGGGAAGAATCCGACTTCGCCTAGACGGGGGACGAGGGTGGTGCCGTCGTTGCGGAGCAGGTAGTGGGCGCAGGTGGATATGGCGTAGAGCTGCTCGCCGGAGCAGTCGCCGCTTGCGCTCTCGAAGGGGAGCGGGCGGGTTTTGGGGTGGTAGCCGATGTTGGTTACGAAGATGTCGAGGTCGGCATCGCCGTCGTAGTCGCCGAGCGCGAAGCCCATCCAGTTGCCGCGCTTGTCCAGTCCCATGGGGCGCTCGACGGATATGAAGCGGATGCCTTCATCGTCGGAGTCGTTGCGGTATATCTTGACGGGGCCGCCGTCGTCAGCCGTCCAGAGGTCGGGATCGCCGTCGTCGTCGAAGTCGAAGAACATGGTAGCCCAGGTGACGACCTGCTCGCCGCGCACGCCCGCTTCGCTGCCTATCTCGGTGAAGGTGAGGTCGCCGTTGTTGCGGTATAGCACGTTGCCGTTGCCGCTTGTGGGTACGCCGGGGTGGACGGCGTCTAGGTCGGAGCGGTTGGCGACGAAGATGTCGGTGTAGCCGTCGCGGTCGATGTCGGCGCAGGCGGGGCTTGTGCCGGTTCGGACATTGGCATGCGCGCCGAATGCGGCTTGGGTTATGTCGGTGAATGTGCCGTCGCCGTCGTTGCGGAGCAGGCGGTCGCTGATGGCGTCGTGCAGCGCGCGGTCTTGCGCCGCGTCTTGGAAGTCCAAGCCGTCGCCCACGATGCCCTGGGCGCTGATGTAGAGGTCTTGGTATCCGTCGTTGTCGAGGTCGCAGGCGACTGCGCCGGTGCTGTTGGACGCGGTGGCGTGGGCGTGGGCGTCTTCGGCGACTTCGGTGAAATTGAGGTCGCCGTCGTTGCGGAATAGCAGGTTGGGGTTGTCACGGGACTGTGTGATGTAGAAGTCCATGTCGCCGTCGCGGTCGTAATCGAAGATGGCGACGCCGGTTAGGTCGTTGGCGACGGAGGCGTTGTCGCCGAGGGCCTGGGGGGCGATGTCGGTGAAGGGCGCTACGTCGTCGGTGGGCGCGCCGGTGAAGCCGGGGATGCGGAAGCGGCGGGTGTCCACGCCGGCGCGGGGGCGGTCGCTGTTCAAGGCGGTGATAGGCTCGGTGCGAACGGGGGCGGCGGGCTGACTAGGGGATGTTGTGGGCGCGCTTGCGGGGGATGCGGTGGGGGCTGTTCTGGTGGCTGCTGTCTGGGTTGCGGCTATCTGCTCGGACACAGAGGGTTCACCGCACGCGATAGCGGCGATGGCGAGCAGGGCGATTAGGGTGAGGGCGAGCGTGGGGGGGCGCAGGGCGCGGGTGAGCGCCAGGGGGCGTAGGGGTATGGTCGGAATGATGGTGAGTGTTTTCATCCGACTATTTTACGATAATTGTAGAGAGGGTGTCAGGGGGAGTGGAATTAAGAATTGAGAATTAGGAATTAAGAATTGGCTGTGTTGGGGTTTGGGTGCGATGTTTCACATCCTGATGGCAACCGATACCGAAGTTCGACGGTGGTTGCTGAAGGCATAGGTGTTCGGCAGATTGGGATTTTTGATTCCTCACTGCGTTCGGAATGACAAGGGGAAGGCGCTCGGAATGACAATGAAAATTGCTGCGGTGTGTTCGGGATGACGCAGTATTGAAGATACTGGATTCCTGCGAAAGCAGGAATGACGGGGTGGGGGCGAGATGGTGGTTCGACAGGCTCACCACGAACGAAAGAAAAGAGGCTCACCATGAACGGGAGAAGGGCGGCTCGCTCCGAGGGGCGTGGGGGTGACTGAGGGGGGTTAGCCTAGTTTTTCTAGGAGGTGGATAGGGCCGGTGGCGGCGAAGATGTATAGGGACATGCCTATGCCGATGGCGAGCGCCCAGGGGCCGATGACGGATGCCCAGGGCGCTATGGCTGCGGACCAGCGGGAGGATGCGGGTATCCAGCCGCCTATGGCGTACATTATGGAGTCGGGCTGCGCGTTGGGGTGCGCCATGCGGTTGAGCATGTCGATTATCCAGCCGACGATGCCGTATATTATGCCTATTATGAGCGCGGTGAAGAGGCTGAGGACGCCGTAGGTGAATGATGCTAGCGGGGCGCGGAAGAATGAGTCTATGGTCTGGTCTATCAGCCCGCTAAAGGGCATTGCGCCTTCGGAGTAGTATGTGAAGGTGAGGGTGAAGGGCAGGGATGCGCCGGTTAGGAAGGTGGATGTGACGCCGAATGCCAGCCCGATGCCTATCCAGAGGGGGAGGGGGCGCGCTTCGTCGGCGTAGCCGCCAATCCAGTACATGATGGGCAGAAGCGTCAGCAAGGTGAATATGCCGGCGCCCGCGGCGGTGTAGAGGGCGGGAGCGCCCGCCAGACGCACGGGGTCTTCGTTCACGCCCGGTATGTAGATGGTGCCTATGATCGAGGCGGCGGCGGCGAATAGGATGCCTAGCAGCGTGAGGGTTGCGGCAAAGCGCACCCGCAAGGTGTGCATCGCGCGCCTGCGATCTTGGGCGGCGGTGGATGCGGCAGACTCTCTGTTGGCTTGGCTTATCATCAATTAAGTTTAGCGTTTGTGGGGGTTGGTATCAAGGGTATTTTTTTCAAGGGCTATGGGGAGATAACGGGATATATGGGACGGGATGGGACAAGGGGACGGGTATTCTTATTATGTATTGGTATTACAATCTGGGGCGGCGTATCAATCGTACTGGATTCCTACGAAAGCAGGAATGACGATTTTATAATCAGCGCGTATTGAGAATACCGGGGGACGGGCTAACTTGCGGAATGGGCGGGGGACGGAATAACATAGGCGGAGGGCTAACGAGATTTTTTCACCCCTATTCCTTTGGCAATATCAGGGCAGGTCTTTGGCAGCAGGGACGGGCGAAAGATGGGGGTTGACGGATATGGGGGAAGGAGTGACGGATATGACGACGGTTGTGGAGTATGAGTTGCGGGGGCGCGTGGCGTATATCACGCTGAACAGGCCGGATAAGCTGAACGCTATCGATGTGGCAATGCGCGATGAGTTGTGGCGGCTGCTGCACGAGGTGAACGACAATCCTGATATATGGATGGCGGTTATCACGGGGAACGGGCGGGCGTTTTCGGTGGGGCATGATTTGGTGTCCATGTCGGGGCGGAGCGATGCGCTGTATGACCCTGAGATTTCGACGGAAGACTTGTATGTGTATCAGTCGGAGATATTCAAGCCGATTATCTCGGCGATAAACGGGTTTTGCTTGGCGCAGGGCGGGGGCATCGCGCTGGCGTCGGACATACGGATAGCGTCCGACCGGGCGCAGTTCGGCTGGCCGCAGGCGAAGCGCGGCATCGGATCGGTGAGCGGGCCGTGCATGCTGGCGCAGCGTGTGCCGCTGAACTTCGCGCTGGAGTTCTTGTTCACGGGTGATATGATAAGCGCGGAGCGGGCGTATGAGCTGGGGATGGTGAATATGGTGGTGCCGCACGAGCAGTTGATGGAGCGGACGGACGAACTGGTGCAGAAGCTGATGCAGAACGCGCCGCTGCCGATGCGCGCCATCAAGGAGGTCGCGGTGCGCGGGCTGAGCATGCGGCTGGAGGACAGGGTGCGACTGGCGGGCATCGTGAACCGGCGGTTGCAGAGGACTGATGACGCGCTGGAGGGTATCAAGGCGTTTCAGGAGAAGCGGACGCCGGTGTTCAAGGGGAGTTAGGGTTTTCGGGCGGTTTTCAGTATTTGGCTGGCGGGTGGTTCGACAAGTTCAGGAGGCTCACTGCGAACGGGTGGGTTAACAGGATATACAAGATAGGATTTTAGGGGATGAGCGATGACACAAGCGAATTCTAGTTCTGAGGCGGGTTCCGGCGCGCAGTCGGGGACGCAGGAATATCCGAATCCGGATGATGCGGCTGATGTGTCGCTGAGCCGGACGCCGGTGCTGGTGGTTACGCCGCACCCGGACGATGCGGAGTCGGGCGCGGGCGCGACGATAGTGAGGTGGGCGGCGCAGGGGCGCAAGGTGGTGCTGGTGGTATGCACGAACGGGGATAAGGGCAGTTCTGACCCGGAGATGACATCGCCAAAGCTCGCCGCGATACGCGAGGAGGAGCAGCGCGAGGCGGCGGAGGTCATGGGCGTGTCGGAGGTGGTGTTTCTGCGGCATACGGATCAGCACTTGCGGGATACATACGAGCTGCGGGAGCAGATTTCGCGGCAGATTCGTATTCACACGCCGGACACGGTGCTGACGATAGATCCAAATCGGCCGTATATTCGGCACGAGGATCACTATGTCTGCGGGCGGGTGACGCTGAACTGCGTGTTCCCATACGCGCGGGATAGGCTGGCGTTTCCGGAGCACATCGCGGAGGGGTTGCAGCCGCACAAGACGCGCGAGGTGTATATGTGGGGTTCGCTGGAGCCGGACACATACCTGGATGTGACGGATACCTTCGATGTGAAGCTGGATGCGCTGAGCCGCCATCGCAGCCAGGTCGGGCAGGGCTGGGAGTTGCGCGAAGTGCGGGCGCGGACAAGGTACGCGGAGGTTGGGAAGCGGATTGGCGTTACATACGCGGAGGCGTTCAAGCGGATTGAAATCTTCTGACGGGGATGTGAGCGATGGTTACTAATCCACAGGTGCGGTTGACGGTTCGGGATTACCTGAGTATCCCGGAGGACGACGAGAACCGCTATGAACTTATCGATGGGGAGCTTTATATGGCGCCTGCGCCTTCTTGGAGACATCAAAGGGGTGCTTTCAGACTATGTGACGCGCTGGACAAGTTTGTCTATGCGAATGGGCTGGGCGAGGTTGCGATAGCGCCGATTGATGTGTATCTGTCCGATGAGGATGTGTTCCAGCCGGACATCGTCTATATCTCCATAGAGCGACTGGACATCATACATCCCAATGGGGTTCACGGCGCGCCGGACTTGGTGGTCGAGGTGCTGTCGCCGGGGACGGAGCGGCGCGACAAGACGCTTAAGAGCGCGCGGTATGCGATGTTTGATGTTCGGGAGTATTGGCAGGCGGATCCTGTCGCAAAGACGATTGCGGTTTTGCGGGCAAGGGACGGCGTGTTCGAGCATGTGGGGGTGTTCGGAGAGGGGATGACGCTGGAGACGCCGCTGCTGCCGGGGCTGCGGGTGGATGTGAGCGCGGTGTTCGACTACTATGTGCCGCAGGCGTGACGGGGGGATTGCGGGGACTGAAAGGCGGGATGTGAGCGATGGTTACTAATCCACAGGTGCGGTTGACGGTTCGGGATTACCTGAGTATCCCGGACGACGATGAGAACCGCTATGAACTTATCGATGGGGAGCTTTATATGGCGCCTGCGCCTTCTTGGGGACATCAGGATACCGTTGGCAACATATATGTCGCGTTGCGCGAGTTCGTCCATACCGATGGTCTGGGCAGGGTTACGATAGCGCTGATTGATGTGTATCTGTCCGATGAGGATGTGTTTCAGCCGGACATCATCTATATTTCCATAGAGCGACTGGACATCATACACCCTAATGGGGTTCACGGCGCGCCGGATTTGGTGGTCGAGGTGTTGTCGCCGGGGACGGAGCGGCGCGACAAGACGCTGAAGAGCGCGCGGTATGCGATGTTCGATGTTCGGGAGTATTGGCAGGCTGATCCTGTCGCAAAGACGATTGCGGTTTTGCGGGCGAGGGACGGCGTGTTCGAGCGAGTGGGGGTGTTCGGAGAGGGGATGACACTGGAGACGCCGCTGCTGCCGGGGCTGCGGGTGGATGTGAGCGCGGTGTTCGACTACTATGTGCCGCAGGCGTGACGGGGGGATTGCGGGGACTGAAAGGCGGGATGTGAGCGATGGTTACTAATCCACAGGTGCGGTTGACGGTTCGGGATTATCTGAGTATCCCGGAGGACGATGAGAACCGCTATGAACTTATCCATGGGGAGCTTTATATGGCGCCCGCGCCTTCTTGGAGACATCAGGAATCTATCGCAAATTTGGTGTCTATACTGCGCGATTTCGTTCGCTCGAATGGGCTAGGCAGGGTTGTGGCGTCGCCTATTGATGTGTATCTGTCCGATGAGGATGTGTTTCAGCCGGACATCATCTATATCTCCGTAGAGCGACTGGACATCATACACTTCAACGGGGTTCACGGCGCGCCGGACTTGGTGGTCGAGGTGCTGTCGCCGGGGACGGAGCGGCGCGACAAGACGCTCAAGAGCGCGCGGTATGCGATGTTCAATGTTCGGGAGTATTGGCAGGCTGACCCTATCGCAAAGACGATTGCGGTTTTGCGGGCGAGGGACGGCGTGTTCGAGCATGTGGGGGTGTTCGGGGAGGGGATGACGCTGGAGACGCCGTTGCTGCCGGGGCTGAGGGTGGATGTGAGCGCGGTGTTTGACTACTATGTGCCGCAGGCGTGACGGGTGGCTCACGGGGACTGAAAGGCGGGATGTGAGCGATGGTTACTAATCCACAGGTGCGGTTGACGGTTCGGGATTATTTGAGCATCCCGGAGGACGATGAGAACCGCTATGAACTTATCCAGGGGGAGCTTTATATGGCGCCTGCGCCTTCTTGGCCACATCAGGATTCATCCTTCAATCTGGCATCTGAGTTGCGCGGCTTCGTCCACGCCAATGGGCTGGGTAGGGTTGCGATAGCGCCGCTTGATGTGTATCTGTCCGATGAGGATGTGTTTCAGCCGGACATCATCTATATCTCCGTAGAGCGACTGCACATAATACATTTCAACGGGATTCACGGCGCGCCGGACTTGGTGGTAGAGGTGCTGTCGCCGGGGACGGAGCGGCGCGACAAGACGCTGAAGAGCGCGCGGTATGCGATGTTCAATGTTCGGGAGTATTGGCAGGCTGACCCTATCGCAAAGACGATTGCGGTTTTGCGAGCAAGGGATGGCGTGTTCGAGCGAGTGGGGGTGTTCGGAGAGGGGATGACGCTGGAGACGCCTTTGCTGCCGGGGCTGAGGGTGGATGTGAGCGCGGTGTTCGACTACTATGTACCGAGTCAATAGCCTGTTTTCAGTGGTCAGTTAGTTGACGCGCTCTAGCCTTTGTCGGGAAGGTATCCGATATTGACGACGCAACAGAAAATACTACACATTTCCGGCACAGTTGCGTCGTTTGTACTTCTATGGACGCTCTGGATAACCGACCGCTATATCGATTTTCTGCTTCAGAAACGCGCGAATGAGCGCGCGCTACCCAGGACTAAGCGCATACGGTTTTCGGATGAATTGAGGCGACGCATACGCCGTAAGCAGAACAGTCTATGCATGTACTGCGGAGTTACTCTAAACAGACGGAATATGCACATAGACCACATATATCCGGTTGAGCACGGTGGCAGCAACAATCAGGAGAATCTGCAAGCCCTCTGTGCAGGATGCAATATGCGTAAAGGCGTCCAGACAGACAGCGAGTTCAGAGAACGCTATCGTGAACTACTGCCGCCAGTACAGGCAGGCTATTCTCCAGCACCACCCATAGAGCGAATTCCACAGAGCATGTTTTTTGAAATCACTAGCCGCACTAGACAATTGGAATCAACAAGGGCACGACGGAGGGCAGTATTCAAGACACCACGCCAAAAGATAAACAGTGGTAGCATCACTACTGGCGTTGTTGTTGGAATAGTCTGGTTTTTCGTTACCGCTGTCATCTTTGGAAGTGGAAGCGCCGCTGGTTATATCTCACTTTTCGGCGGCGTGATTGTAGGACTATTGGCAGCAATAGGAATAATCTGGCGTGCAAAGTACACAGGTCGGTTTGACGAAGAGGGTGAATAATAGATCTTGAATAACCGAGGGGACGATTATGACGATGGAAAGGTTTGAGGCGGGGCAGCGGTTTGAGCAGGAGATTGAGGTTGCGCCGGAGCATACGACCAACCGGATGGGCACGCCGGGGGCGGATGTGCTCTCCACGCCCGCGCTGCTTGGGCTGATGGAGGGGGCGTGCATACAGCAGTCGGAGCCGTTCATGCCGGCGGAGCATACGACGGTGGGGTATGCGGTTGACGGGCTGCGGCATCTCGCGCCGACGCCCACGGGGAATAAGGTGGTCATCAGCGTGGAGCTGACGGAGGTTGACCGCAATCGCCTGACTTATCAGATAGAGGCGCACGAGGGCGATAAGCGGGTTGCGGTCGCTATTCACAAGCGGGCGGTGATTCCCATTCAGTAGATATTCGGCGCGGCAGTCGGTCGGTTTGTCGGTCAGCGGGGTCTAACGGGGTGTGCAAGATGGATTGGATAGATGAAGATGAAGGCTGCATCGGCTGAATTGTGCTGGAAGTGGGCGCTCAGAGGGGCGGTCGCGCTTGTGCTGCTGCTGGTGAGCGCGCTGCTGATAATCGCGATTGCCAATGCGTCGAGGGTGCTGGATACGGTGGACAAGGTGGGCGAGGCAGCGGAGTCGGCGAAGATTGCCGCCGACTCGCTGAAGGACAACGCCGACTCCATGAGTGAGGATGTCGGGCGCATCACGGACGCCACCGAGCGAGCGGGCGCGGACTTTGAGCGCATCAAGGACGCCACCGAGCGAGCGGGCGCGGACTTTGAGCGTATCGCGGACACTGCCGCTCAAGCGGCGCAAGACTTCGAGCAGATGGCTGAAGGCGTTGAGATTGGGGCGCATGCGCTTCAGGATTTGTTCGCGCCGTGACGGGGCGGTTCGTCCTTCGGCGGGATCAGGACAGGCTCATGAACGGGAGGGGTACGCTTGCTTAGTGGGTTGAGGGTGCTGGACCTTACGCACTATGTCGCCGGGCCTTATGCGACGCGGTTGATGGCGGCGCAGTCCGCCGATGTAATCAAGGTGGAGCGGCCAGGGATAGGGGACGGCTCGCGGCGCGTGGGGGCGTTTCCTGACGACGTGCCGCATCAAGAGAAGAGCGCGCTGTTTCTGTATCTGAATACGGGCAAGCGGTCGGTTACGCTGAACTTGAAGAACGGCGCGTCCGCGCCTATCATGCGCCGCCTGCTGGAGTGGGCGGATGTGCTGGTGGAGAACTTTTCGCCCGGGGTGATGGAGCGGCTAGGGCTGGATTATGAGCGCGTGGCGGCTGTCAATCCGGCGCTTGTGATGACTTCCATCTCGAACTTCGGGCAGACGGGGCCGTACAGGGATTACGGGGCGCGCGAGATCAACTTGTACGCGCTGGGCGGGCTGATGCACATCACGGGGGATCCTGAGCGCGAGCCGCTGCAAATGGCGGCGCGGCTGGCGCAGTACGGCGCGGGTCAGAACGCTTTCTCGGGGACGCTCGGCGCGCTGCTGCACCGCGACATGTCGGGGGAAGGGCAGCATGTGGATGTGGCTATCTCGGAGTATCTGGCGACGATATTGGAGAACGCGCTGAGCCAGTACAGCTACACGGGCAGCAATTTTCGCAGGACGGGCAATCGGGGGTATGGGCGCGCGGCGTGGGGGCCGTATCCTTGCAGGGACGGGTATGTGGGAGTGATAGCGGGTCCCGATCATAAGTGGCCGGCGATGGCGGAGTTGATGGGGATACCGGAGCTTGCGGACGAGCGTTTCGCGGACAGGGCGGGACGCGCGGCGAACGCCGACGAGCTGGATGCGCTGATGCTGCCCTGGCTGATGGCGCACGACAAGCACGAAATCTTCGAGCGGGCGCAAAAGATGGGGCTGGCGTTCGCGTATGTGGCAGCGCCGGAGGATATTTTGAGCTGGGAGCATCTGCGGGGGCGGGGGTTCTTCGCGGAGGTGGAGCATCCCGTTGCCGGCGGGCTGGAGCATCCGACGATGCCGTGGAAGGCGCGGTCTGACACTGATAGCGGGGATGGGATGGACGGGAACGACTGGAATATGAGCGCCGCGCCGATGCTGGGGGAGCATAACGGGGAAGTGTATGAAGGGATGCTTGGGTATAGCGGGGCGGAGCTGGCGCGGATGCGGGGGATGGGGGTGATTTAGCGGTCAGATGGCGGGTTTCGGGGTGGGGCTGATATGGATGGACGGGATAATTGGTTGGGCGGTATTTAAGTTAGGATGTGTGGACATTTGCGTCATTGCCATGAAGACGGGAACCCAGAACCTCAGAATGTAGGCGCTTTCGCGTATTTTAGGCTATATCAAAATACTGGATTCCTGCGAAAGCAGGAATGACGAGATGAAAACAGGAGCTGGGCATGAATGATAGGAGCGCAGACTATATTATTCGGGGCGGTCTTGTGGCGCGCGGCTCCGGGATAACCCGCGAGGACATCATCGTCAAGGATGGCAAGATTCGCGCCAACGACGGGCGGTACAGGGAGGCGGACGCCGGGCGCATAATCGACGCATCCGGCGTCTATGTGCTGCCGGGAATAGTGGACGCGCACAACCATCCGGTCTATGCGGATCGCATCGAGACCTTCTCGATGAGCGCCGCGTTCGGCGGGATAACAACGGTCATCCCCTTCATAGCCAACAGGCGGCGCGAGGGCGTCGAGGGGACGGTATCCGACATGATACGCGAGTTTCAAGACGAAGCCGCCGCCACTTCATACCTCGACTATGCCATCCACGCCATTTTGCTTGGCGACGACGATGTCGATGAGCAGGTTCCTGAGTTGATGGACATGGGCGTCATATCGTTCAAGATGTACATGACCTATCCGCGCCGGGGCATGATGATGCCCGATGAGCGGATGCTTAGGGCGATGGAACTTGCGGCGGCGGACGGCGGAATAGCGATGGTGCATGCGGAGAACGGCTACTGCATAGATTACCTTGTGGATCGCGCGATAGAGGCGGGCAATACGGGCAGGGAACACTACGCGCCCTCGCAGCCGCGCATCCTGGAGATAGAGGCTGCTAACCGCGCCGCGACTTACGCGCAGGTTACGGGCTGCCCGCTGTACATCGTGCATCTGTCCGCCAGGGAGATGATAGGCGTTCTGGAACGCTTCCGCGGGGGTGATGTTCGGCTGTTCGCGGAGACCTGCCCGCAGTATCTCGACCTGACCAACAAGGCGATGCTGGACTTTGGCGCGCTCGCCAAGATAGGGCCTCCCCTGCGCGAGCGCGAGGACAACGAAGCGATGTGGCGAGGGCTGTCCTCTCACCTGATAGACACGATAGCGAGCGACTTTTGCGGGCATAAGCGGTCGCAGAAAGGCTCTTACGACTTCGAGGGCGAGCCGGATGGGGAAGGCTCGATATTCGATGCCACTTTCGGCGGCAACTGGGCGGAGCAGATGCTCTGCGTCGCCTATCATGAGGGCGTCAACAAGGGGCGCATCACGCTGCCGCGACTCGTGCAGGTCATGTGCGAAAATCCTGCCAAGATATTCGGTCTGTATCCGCAGAAGGGTTCGCTCGATCCGGGTGCGGACGCCGACATCGCGCTGTTCGACCCGGCGGCTCGGCATACGCTGTCCGCAGAGGCGCAGCACTGCGTTGCCGACTTCACGATGTTCGAGGGCAAGGAGGTCATCGGACAGCCCGTTCTCACGATGCAGCGCGGCGAGATAATAGTGGAGAACGGCGTGATGCACAGGCCCAAGGGGCGCGCCAACTATCTGCCCGGCAATCGGGACCTTGCCGCATACGCGCCTGCCGGCTACAAGGTGCTGTAGGCTGCGGCAAGCCGTCAAGACTATATCAAGCAAGACTTACGCACTTGAATGTGAACTCATACCTGTGATTGACCTGTTTCAAGCACGAAACCGCGCTCAACTGCGTAAGTCCTAAACAAGATTGAGGTGAACTTATATGACTACCGACATTCCGCACGAAGTGCATGGAGATGAGTTGCCCCGAGGGGGCAGGCAAAGCACTATCGCCGTTGACTGCGAGCATATCGGGAAGATGCTCCACAAGGGCACGCGAGATCGGTTCGTGATTTACTGCGATGAGCCGGAGCGGATGGGCGGCGAGAATGCCTATCCCCCGCCGCTGACCTATATCACATCCGGCATCGGGTTCTGACTGCTCACGCAGTTGAAGCGGTACGCTACAATGAAAAAACTCGCCATCAACGAAGCCCGCGTCCATGTGGAGATGGACTATTACCTGTCCGGCTCGGTGCTGGCAGGGACGGTGAATAGCGGGGTGACCGAGGTGCGCTCACAGTTCGAGGTCAGCTCGGACGCACCGGAAGAAGAGATAGCGAATGTCATCAGGCTGGCGAAGCGGGGGTGCTTCGCGGAGCGACTGGTGGAGACGGCCGTGCCTATCAAGAGCACGCTCAAGCTGAACGGCAAAGATGCGACGAGCCGGTTGGAGTGAGGGGTTGGGGTTTGGAGCCTTGGGTGTATCATCGGCAATTTTGTCGATGATACTTGTGTCAGGAGGTAGTTTAGTGGTTGTTTCGTATCAATGGTTACACGACAAGGTGAAGGAGCGCAGAAAAGAGAGGATGCGGCAGTCTCAGGAAGACTGGTTCACACAGATGAAGTTTGAACGCGCCTATGAAAATGGCGCGACTATACGGATAAAGACGCAAGACGGTGAATCGGAGCGGAGCAGTGCGCCTCCCCAGGAAATAAGAGGTCGGGTAGGCGTCATTCAGTTTCTGCATGGATGGGTTGCGACACAGGAGCAAAATCGCGGGATATATGCGGTCTTTGTCGGAGACGAAACACATCTGATTGATGAGGACTGGCTGGAGCTTCGAGAATAATCTTCGCTAATCTGTCCAAAGACTGACTTTGATTGTTAGCGCTTCGCTGCCCCTGTTCTTTGTGAGCGGGGGCATTTTGCGCCTCTTTTATGAGGGATGTGAATCTCAGAGTCCTAACGATAATTTCCTCAGGATGGCGACCGGCTGCGATAATGAAAATGCCTTGCCCTGGGCGGCCGAGACGATTTTGGTTGTCATTGGGGGCGAAAGGTAATACACTTGCCTGACCTAGCCCGATTGTGGCGGGCGGGGCGATGAGTTTCGCCCCCGTTCGTTCGTCAAGGCTTAGGATAGGCTCTAGCCTTCCCAAAGGGGAAGGGGGATTTTGAAGGAGAAATGACAGATGGCCGATGCCCAAGCGTTTAGCTTTAAGGAACTCTTTGCGAAGAACGCGCCGGAAGGCAGGGATGCGCCGGTGGTGAAGCGCGGCAAGTATGATTTTGCGGTGGCGTATCCTGACCCCGCATCCATGCCGCTGGACGGGCTGGTGGAGGCGCTGAAGGAGGGGCTTGCCGAGGAGGGGGACGACCTGGCGATATACGCGCACCAGAGCGGCTATTCGCCGCTGCGCCAGTTCGTCGCGGACAAGCTGGCGCGCGACAGGGGCATCAATATCGGCGTTGACGACCTTATCATCGGCGACGGCTCGGGGCAGCCCATTCACATGGTCTGCGAGGCGCTGCTGGATCCGGGCGATGTGGTGCTGGTGGAGGACTTTGTGTACTCCGGGACTTTGGCGCAGCTGCGACGTTTTCAGGCGGATATTCGGGGCGTGGATTGCGACAATGAGGGGATGCTGCCGGATGCGCTGGAGTCGGCGATAGTCAAGGCGAAGGGCGAAGGGAAGCGCCTGAAGTTCATCTATACCATCCCGACATTCCAGAATCCGCAGGGCTGGACGATGACGCTGGAGCGGCGCAAGGCGATGGTGCGGCTGTCGCAGAAGCACGGCGTGCCTATTCTCGAGGATGACTGCTATGTCGATTTGCGGTATGACGGCGAGGATGTGACTTCGCTGCATTCGCTGGACGACACGGGGAGCGTGATGTACGCGGCTTCGTTCTCGAAGATTATCGCGCCGGGGATGCGTTTGGGCTACCTGACGGCTCCGCGCGAGGTGCTGGATGTGGCGCGGGTGCTCAAGAGCGGCGGCGCGGCGAACCAGTTCGCATCCTGGGCGGTGCATCGGTACTCTACGGGGCATCTTGACGATCATATCGTGGAGATAAACGACATACAGCGCGCCAAGCGGGACGCGATGCTGGCGGCGCTCGGCGAGAACTTCGGCGGCGCGGCGACATGGAGCAGGCCGGAGGGCGGGCTGTTCATCTGGCTGCAAATGCCGGATGAGGCGGATGTTACGGCGATACGCGATAAGGTGCTGGATACGGCGGATGTGGGGTATCAGGCGGGGCCGCTGTTCGCGCCGGACGGGGTGTCGGGGCGGAACTGCGCGCGCCTGTGCTTCGGTTACAATACGCCGGAGGACATTCACGAGGGCATAGCGCGGCTGGCCGAGGCGTTCGAGCGCGAGGGCGTTTTGAGGTAGCGCGGCTGGCGTCGCCCGGCAAGTCGCGGCGGGCGTCGGCGGGAGTAGGTCTTTGGAACAGTGGATTGGCATACCCGGGCTGCTGGTCATAATGGTCATTGCCTGGCTGCTTGGCGACCGGCAGTGGAAGATTGACTTCTGGAAGAACAACTGGCGGGTAATCGTGGGCGGGTTGCTCTTGCAATTCGCGCTGGCGCTGTTCATCCTGAAGACTTCCATAGGCGTGGGGCTGTTTTCGGCAGTGGGCGATTTCTTCGCCGCGCTGCTGGGGTTTGCCATTTCGGGCAGCGAGTTCGTGTTCGGCGGGGAGTATGCCCACCACTTCGTCGCGTTCGCGGTGCTGCCGACCATCATCTTCCTGTCGTCGCTGATGGCTGTGCTGTACTATCTGGGGATACTCCAGAAGGTGATACTGGGGTTCGCCTGGGTGATGCAGCGCACGCTGAGGACATCCGGCTCGGAGACGCTGGCGGCGGCGGCGAATGTGTTCGTGGGGCAGACGGAAGCGCCGCTTGTGGTGCGCCCGTACATAAACCGAATGACGCGCTCGGAGCTGATGGCGCTGATGACGGGCGGTTTCGCCACCATCGCGGGTAGCGTCTTTGCCGTATATGTGAGTTTTGGCATCGACGCCGGCCATCTGGTATCAGCATCGGTCATATCCGCGCCGGCGGCGCTGCTCATCGCTAAGCTGATGATACCGGAGACGGAAGAATCGCTGACGATGGGGCGCGTCAATCTGGAGGTGGAGAAGATACATGGCAGCGTGCTGGACGCGGTGGCGGGGGGAGCGCTGGACGGGCTGCGGCTGGCGCTGAATGTGGCTGCGCTGCTCATCGCTATCTTGGCGCTGGTGGCGCTGGTGGACGCGACGCTGGGGCTTGTGAGCGGGTGGGTTGGAAGCTTGTTCGGCTACGATTGGGAATGGTCGCTGTCGGTCATCTTCGGCTATGTGTTCGCGCCCTTCGCGCTGCTGATTGGCATCCCTTGGAATGAGGCGCTGGTCGCCGGTGAGCTGCTTGGGACGAAGATGGTGCTCAATGAGTTCATCGCCTACGCCAGATTGTCGGAGTTGACGCAGCCCGGTTCGGAAGTGGTACTGAGCGAGCGGTCGAAGACGATTTTGACCTATGCTCTATGCGGCTTCGCCAACTTTGGCAGCATCGGGATACAGATAGGCGGCATTGGCAGCATCGCCCCGGAGCGGCGGCTGGATCTGGCGAAACTAGGCGTTCTGGCGATGCTTGGGGGAACGCTGGCGATGCTGATGACCGCATGCGTGGCAGGGCTGCTGACATAATTCGGGCGTGAGGGGCGCATGAGAATCTGTTCGTTTCTGCCTAGTGGCACGGAGATTGTGTTCGCGCTTGGGCTGGGCGAGTCGTTGCGCGCGGTCAGCCATGAGTGCGACTATCCGCAGGCGGCGCTGGATAAGCCGAAGATTGTACGCAGCAGGTTCGACGCGGACAGGCTGAGCAGCGCGGAGATAGACCGCATCGTTACGGAGATGTACTCGCGGGGCGAGCGCATCTATGAGGTGGATGAGGAAGTTCTGCGCGCCGCTGCGCCCGATCTGGTCATCACGCAGGAATTGTGCGATGTGTGTGCGGTGTCATACGAAGATGTGCGGCACGCGGCATCGCGGCTGGAGTATCCGCCGAACATCGTTTCGCTGGATCCGACTTCGCTTGCGGATATGCTCGATGACATACAGATGCTGGGCGATCTGTGCGGCGCGTCTGACGCTGCCTCCGCGATGGTCGCCGGATTGAGTGCGCGGGTGGATGCGGTGCGCTCCAAGGCGTCCGCCGCCGGCTCGACGCCGCGGGTGGCGTGCATCGAGTGGCTGGAGCCGCCGATAGTGGCGGGGCACTGGATACCGCAGATGGTGGAGCTTGCGGGGGGCGTCGACGCGCTTGCCAAGCCGGGCGCGCCCTCGCGCCGCATAACGATGGATGAACTCGCGGCGTCTGCGCCCGATGTGCTGGTGCTGATGCCGTGCGGGATGGATGAAGTCAGGGCGCGAGACGAGTTTTTGGCGCTGGATAACCTCGATGAGTGGCGCGCGCTGCCTGCGGTCGCCAACGGCAGGGCTTACTTCGTGGATTCGGGGGCGTATTACAGCCGCAGCGGGCCTAGGCTGGTGGACGGGCTGGAGATGCTGGCGCAAATGCTCTTTCCGCAGGTTTTTGGCGGGGCTGAGCGGGGGTATGCAAGGTGGGAGGGGTAGTATCCAGCCATCCTTGCCTTTCCGCAGTGGTGGATGGGGCTTTGTTCCTTTGACGCAAGAGGGGTGAGCGGCTGTCTCATCCCGTTCTCAGGCAAGTCTTGTGTCATCGGTGGACTTCGCCTTTGACAGCCTGCTGACGCTCAATGCGTTCCTCATCCTCGTATATTTCCACTGCTTCGGCAAACAATCTGCGAACTTCTTCCTCCGATTGCCCCGTGATGACTATGGTGGGGTAGTCGGGAGAATAAGCCGCGTAGTTGCTAGGCATTCGCTCTATCTGCAAGTCAATGCTCACGGTTTCTCGCTACTTGTCTTTTATTGGCGGCTAAATTTGCTTCGCATTTCTTCGGCGACGCGGCGGCGGAGTTGGCCTATGTCGCGGCGGAGCATCTCGGATTCGGATTCGAGGCGCATGGCGGTGGTGGGCTGCTCCAAAAGCGCCTGCTTTTCGGATAGGTCTATGAGCAGGGTCTCGGCGATGTAGTAGGAGAGCGCGGCGGGGTCGCTGGATGCGCGCGCGCGGCTGCTCCAGCCGCCTTGCAGTCCGGTTATGAGGCTAATGTACTCATCGAGCTGCTGGCGGATGGCTTCGGATTGCGGCTGTGCGTCGTCGCTGTCGGAGTCGGGCAGGACGGACACATCGCCGATTAGGTAGGGGCGATGGCGCGTGATGGCGTTAATCTTGAAGCGTCTGCCGCCGGTGACGGCGACGAAGTAGCGGTCGCCGCGAATTTCGTTGACCTGCGTGATGTGGGCGACTGTGCCGATGGGATGGGGTATGGCGGGGCTGCCGACCTCGTCGCCGGACTTGATGAGCACGATTCCGAAGCGCGAGTCGTCGTCGAGGCAGTCTCGCAGCAGGCGCTTGTAGCGCTCCTCGAATATCTGGAGCGGCAGCGCGGCGCCGGGGAACAGCACCGTGTTCAGGGGGAACAAGGGCAGTTGTCGTCGTTGTGGCAGTTCGGGTGGCATCATGGGGTAGAGTATAAACGGAACGGGGGCGGGGGACAAGCGGGGGGGCGGCGACGCCACACATTGCCCGTCTTGAAATGCCCGTAGTGGATGCTCAAGTTCGGAATGATTCGCAAGGCGCGGAGATAGAGAAGTTGACGGTGCTGTTGTAGCGGATTATTGGAACGCTGGTCAACAATTGCGGTGAAGTATCTTATACGGTTTATCTGATGAGCAGGCAGTAACGATTGGCTCAGATTGGCGAGGTCGAGCCACTTGTATTGAGGCGACCGTCTGAGGGCGCGGTAGTACAGGTTGAAGCCGTCGATGTACACATTGGTAATCATAGGAAGTCTTGTACTGCAATGACGAATATAAAAACAGAGGCTATCTCGCAAGAGATAGCCTCGACCCTGCCATCGAATTGAACAGGGGGGGTTACATAGATATTACATAATTGCGCCGCGTGCGTCAAGCGCAGTTTCGGCGATGGGCGGGGCGTTGTTTGACATTGGGACGGGGGCGTTGCTACCATGAGGCTTGGCGCGCGCGTTGGCGCTAGTATGGGATGGAGTGTGCCGGCCTTGTCTAATGTAAAGAGCCTGCGCTGTCGGGAGTGCGGCAGCGATTATCCGGTCGAGCCGCAGTATGTCTGCGACTTCTGCTTTGGGCCGCTTGAGGTGAACTACGACTATGACGCGATAGCGCGGAATATCAGCCGAGCGGGTATCCAAAAGGGGCCGCTGACGATGTGGCGCTATCACGATTTGCTGCCGGTTGACGCGGCTATGGCGCTAGATATGGCGACGGGGTTCACGCCGCTGACGCACGCCAAGAATCTGGGCAGGCTGCTGGGGCTGAACAGGCTGTATATCAAGAATGACAGCGTGAACCCGACATTCTCGTTCAAGGATCGCGTGGTGTCGGTGGCGTCGGCGAAGGCGCTGGAGTTCGAGTTCGACACGCTGGCGTGCGCCTCGACGGGCAACCTTGCCGGGTCGGTGTCGGCGCACGGCGCGAAGGCGGGGCTGAAGACGCTGGTGTTCTTCCCGTCAGACTTGGAGCGGGGCAAGATACTCGGCGCGGGGATATACGGGGCGACGCTTGTGGCGGTGGATGGCACTTACGACCAGGTGAACCGCCTTTGCAGCGAGCTCGCGGACAACCATCGCTGGGCGTTCGTGAACATCAACATGCGCCCGTTCTACTCGGAGGGCAGCAAGACGCTGGCATACGAGGTCGCGGAGCAGCTGGGATGGCGCGCGCCGGATGTGTGCGTGGTGCCGGGCGCGTCGGGGTCGCTGTTCACGAAGATATGGAAGGGGTTGAACGAGCTTGCGGACCTGTCGCTGATAGACTCGGCGGCGCATACGCGGATGCACATCGCGCAGGCTGAGGGGTGCTCGCCCATCGTAACGGCTTATGATGAGGATACGCCGCATGTGCGCCCGGTAACGCCGGACACTATCGCAAAGTCGCTTGCCATCGGCAATCCGGCGGACGGGTTCTACTCCATCCAGACTATCGAAAAGAGCGGCGGCAGCGCGGTCGCGGCGCCGGAGGACGAGATCGTGGAGGGCATCCAGCTGCTCGCGGAGACGGAGGGCATCTTCACGGAGACGGCGGGCGGCGTGGTGATTTCGGGGCTGCGGAAGCTCGCGCGGAGCGGGCAGGTGAAGCCTGACGACCTGACGGTGGCATATATCACGGGCAACGGCTTGAAGACGCAAGAGGTGGTCGAGCCTGTCATAGACCCGCTGTTCGTTACGCCCGACTACAACGACTTCATCAGCAGCATGGCAACGCGGGAAGAAAGAAATGGTAAGAGTAATGGCTAAGCGACGAGTCAGGTTCACCTTCCCTGAGACGCTGATAACGGAGCCTCTGATATACAATCTGGGGCGCAAGTTTGAGATTGTGACGAACATTCGGCGCGCGAATGTGCAAGAGCGCCTGGGCTGGGTGGTGCTGGAGCTTGAGGGCGATGAGGATGAGATAGAGCGCGGGCTGGAGTGGATGACGGAGGCGGGGGTGCGGGTCGATTCGATCCTGGGGGATCTCATCGAAGGCTGAAGTGAATAGATAACATCTTGGAGGAAACTCGACATGAGCATATCGGTGCGAATACCGACACCGCTGCGGCGCGTAACGAATGGCGCGGACAAGGTTGATGTGGAAGGCAACACGCTTGAGGAGCTTATCGGCTCGCTGGACAGCCAGTATCCCGGCATCAGGGGGCGGCTGTGCGACGAAGAGGGCGAGCTTCGCAATTTCGTGAATGTGTATGTCAACGGCGAGGATGTGCGCTTCCTCGATGGGCTAGGCACGGCGACTAAGAGCGGGGATGAGGTTAGCATCGTGCCCGCGGTCGCTGGCGGACGCTAACGGGCCGGGCAGAATTTTTAGGTTCTGTTGACATTTCCGCCATTCCCGTGAAAACGGGAATCAGAGCCGCGAAACGGGGCGGATTTGCGCCCATTTGAAGCGCTGGCTTCCCGCTTTCGCAGGAATGACGGGGTGAACTTCAAGTCGGTGTCAGCCTCGGTTGAATGAGGCGAGCCACTTTTGCTTTTGGTCGCGGCGTGTGCGCTCGTCGGGCGGGACGAAGCGGCTGTGGAATTCGCGGCGATAGTCGGCGAACTCGCCGGCTATGATGGCGGCGCGCATCTCTTCCATGAGGCGAAGGATGAAGCGCAGATTGTGTATCGTCGCCAAGCGGTATGCGAGCAGTTCCTTGGCGCGGAATAGGTGATGCACATACGCCGCCGAGAATGTGCGGCAGGTGTAGCAGTCGCAGCCCTCTTCGATGGGCGCGTACTGCCGCTTGCAGCGCGCCGCCGTGATGTTCAGCCGTCCCGTTTTCACGAACAGCGAGCCGTTGCGCGCGATGCGGGTGGGCAGCACGCAGTCGAACATGTCTATGCCGCGCGCGACGCATTCCACCAAGTCCTCAGGCGAGCCGACGCCCATCAGGTAGCGGGGCGCGTCGGTGGGCAGCATCGGCGCGGTCAGGCTTACGGTGTCGTACATCGCCCGCTTGGATTCGCCGACGCTCAGCCCGCCTATGGAGTAGCCGGGGAAGCCGACGCCGGTGATGAACTGCGCGGACTTGCGGCGCAACTCCGGGAACAGCCCGCCCTGCACGATTCCGAAGAGCCGCTGGTCTGCGCGCGCGTGCGTCTCGACGCAGCGTAGCAGCCAGCGGTTGGTCTTGTCCACGGCGACGGCGACGGTATCCTCGTCGCTGTCGGCGGACGCGCAGATGTCCAAGGGCATGATGATGTCCGCGCCGAGCCGCTGCTGGTGCTGGATGGCGGCTTCGGGGCTGAATGTGTGCTCGCTGCCGTCTATGTGCGACTTGAAGATGATGGCGTCTTCGGTGATGCGACGGAGATGCTCTAGGCTGAAGCCCTGAAAGCCGCCGCTGTCGGTGAGGGTCGCGCCATCCCAGCGCATGAAGCCGTGCAGCCCGCCGAGGTCGTCCACGATGTCCACGCCGGGGCGCAGGTAGAGGTGGTAGGTATTGGCGAGCACGATGGTCGCGCCGATGTTCTGCAAGTCCGCGGAGTCGAGCGCCTTGACGGAGCCTTGCGTCGCGACGGGCATGAAGGCGGGCGTGGGCGCGTCGCCGTGCGGGGTGTGCAGCCTGCCGGCGCGGGCGTCGCCGTCGGTGTCGGTGAGTGTGAAGAAGGGCATGCGGGTATTTTACAGGTATGCCGCTATGAGCGCATCTCCTTGTAAGCGTCAAGACAATTCGCCGACATATCAAGCAGCCCTTCCAAGTCAAGAAACACCCTGTGCATCAACGCATAATAACAATATCCGCGCATTCGTGAAACTTGACACTAATTCACTTTTGCCACTACAATAGATTGTTGACAGTCGGAAAATCTGCCTCTGCGGGGGTGCCTTGGATGTACTTCAACGTCTCGCAGCTGCTGAAGGAATCGAGCGGCTCTGCCCGCGCATATAAGGTCAGCGACTTCGCCAGCGTGCAGGATGGCGCGCCTATGACGCCCATATCGGGCATGGTGAAGATGATGAGGACGGACGCGGGCATCTGGGTGAGCGCGCAGCTGACGACATACTTCGACTGCGAATGCAGCCGCTGTGTCATCGAAATGGAACAGCCCGTTGATATGAGCATCGAGGAGGAGTATCTGCCGGAGATTGATGTTCACACGGGCGTCAGGCTGCACTTCCCCGACGCCATGTCGGAGAACTTTCACATCGACCACACGCACATTCTGGACATGAGCGAGGCAATCAGGCAGTATTTTGGCCTCAATATGCCCTTCAAACCCGTTTGCCGCGACGGTTGCAAGGGATTATGCTTGACTTGCGGCGCTGACCTCAACGATACTTGCTGTTCATGCGACAAAATTGTCAGAGATCCGCGATGGGGCGCGCTGCTTGAGTTCGCCGCAGCGCAAGGGCGAAACTGATTAGAGTAAGGACGAAAAATGCCACCGCTTCCAAAGAAAAAACACTCAAAGGGACGCCAGGGCGGACGCTCGGCGCACTTCGGCATGAAGCCGATGACGCTGGCGCAGTGTCCGCAGTGCCGCGCCGTGCGGCTGCCGCATCGCGCATGCTCCGCGTGCGGCTACTACAACGGGCGCAGCGTCGCCACCGGCTCCGTAGATTAAAACTGACCTGATGGACAGGATGGAAAGTACCGCTTTTCAATGTATCCTGTCCATTCCGTATATCGAAGTCAGTCATTGCAGTAACAGGAGATTGATTGATGACCCTCAGCTTTATGCCGCAGACACAAGGCGCAAAGGTAGGCTACCTGTTCCCCGGACAGGGCGCGCAGGCCGTCGGAATGGGCAAGCAGCTCTACGACGAGTCGCCGGCGGCGCGCGATGTGTTCCACCAAGTTGACATGGCGCTGGAGCGACCGCTCTCCAACATCATGTTCAATGGCCCTGACGATGCGCTGCGACAGACCATCAACGCGCAGCCCGGCATAATGGCTGTGAGCCTCGCATGCATCAAGACGATGGAGGAGCGGCTCGGCGATGCGATGCCGCAGCCGGTCGTAACCGCGGGACACAGCCTTGGCGAATACACCGCCCTCGCCGTCTCCGGCGTGCTCGATGTCGGCGACACGGCGAAGCTGGTGCAGCGTCGCGGCGAGCTTATGCAGGTCGCCTGCGACCAGAACCCCGGCACAATGGCAGCCGTCATCGGGCTGGACGAAATGACCCTCGAACAGATTGCCCAGGAAACCGGCATCTATGTCTCCAATATCAACACCGCCGAGCAGATAGTCATCAGCGGCGACATCATGGGCGTTGCGCGCGCCTGCGACCTCGCCACCGCGCGCGGCGCGAAGAAGGCGATTCCCCTGCGCGTCGGCGGCGCGTTCCACTCAGGGCTGATGGAACCCGCTCGAGCGGGCATAATCGAAGCCATCAGCGCCATGACCTTCCACGACCCCCAGATCCCCATCGTGGGCAACTGCGACGCCGAGCCGCTCGCCACAGCCGAGGATGTCAAGCGCGAACTCATATCGCAGGTGTGCAGCTGCGTTCAGTGGAAGCGCTCCGTGGACTACATGATAGGCTCCGGCGTGAACGACTTCATCGAGATTGGCCCCGGCAGGGCGCTATCCGGCATGGTCAAGCGCATCTCGCGGCGCTCGCAGATAAAAAGCGTCGGCGACCTCGAATCCATCCTGAGCCTCAGCGGAAACTAGACCAGTGCCGGACGCCGCGCCGCCCCAATCCGACGCGCGCGCCGCGACAGGCGTCAGCGCCGTCGTTGGACGGCGGCGCACGCGCGCCATGGTGATGCAGTCCCTCTATGAGGCCGACACGGTCGAGCACAGCGCCTTGGATGTGCTGGATGACCGCCTGTCGGAAACCGCGCTGTCGCGGTGGGACGAAGACTTTGCCCGCGCGCTGCTGGAAGGCATCTTTGCAAACGCGGCGGAAATAGATAAGATAATAGCCGAGTTCGCGCCCCACTGGCCCATCAGCCAGATGGCAGTCGTGGACAGGAACATCCTGCGAATGGCAATCTATGAGATAATGCTGTCGCGCGACACGCCGCCCAGAGTCGCAATCAACGAAGCGGTGGAATTGGCAAAAGCCTTTGGCGCGGACAGCGCGCCCCGCTTCATCAACGGCGTGCTCGGAAGCGTAATGCGGCGTCCACCCGTTGAACCACCCGACCAACTGATAGACTGACTAGACGAGACACTAACATACTGATTAACCATGGAGGTAACTGAAGTGGCAAGCCTAATGGAACGCGTTCAGACGATTGTCGCTGATAAGCTCAGCGTGGATGAGTCCGAAGTGGTGGTGTCGGCGTCCTTTATGGAAGACCTGAACGCCGACTCGCTCGACCTCGTGGAACTCATCATGGCGTTCGAGGAAGAGTTCAGCGACGACGACACGACTATCGAAATCTCCGATGAGGACGCCGAGGGCATCACGACCGTCCAGCAGGCGATAGACTACCTCAAGGCAAACGGCGTCGCCGACGACTAAGCCCCTCCCCGTCCCAAGCGAACGAACCGACTTGTATGGACAGGATGTAAGGGATATGCTGTGAAAGCAATATCCCGGTCATCCTGTCTATTCATGTTTGCATTCAAGGAGGGGAACTATGAAAGCAGCCGTTTATAAGGGAGAGCGCCGCCTTGAGGTCGAGGATGTGCCCACGCCGACTGCGGGCGCGGGCGAGGTCGTCATTCGCGTGCGCTACTGCGCCGTCTGCGGCACCGATGTCCACGCCTTTATGTACGATGTCGCGCCGCCCGGCACCGTAATGGGACACGAGTACTGCGGCACGGTTACGGAGGTTGGCGCGGGCGTTACGCGCTGGCAGGTCGGCGACCGCGTGGTCGGCGGCGGCGGCGCTCCGCCACCCGGCTATGTGCCGTCCGGACCGCGCAACGACCCGCGATACAACTATCGCACGATGGGCTTTCCGGAGAACGCGAAGACGCGCGCCTATGCCGAATATGTGCTCCTCGAAGAATGGGAGCCGGTTCCGATACCCGACGGCGTCTCCGATGAAGAGGCGGCGCTCGCCGAACCCTGCGCCGTTACCGTGCATGCCGTGCGCCTGTCGCAGATAAAGCTCGGAGACCGCGTGCTCGTAATGGGCGCAGGGCCTATCGGCCTGTTCTGCATGCAGACCGCGCGCGCCGCCGGAGCGACGGCAGTGTTCGTGTCCGAGCCTGCGCCCGCCCGCGCAGACGCCGCCCGCAGACTTGGCGCGGACGCCGTCATCAACCCCCTGACCGAAAATGTAGAGCAGCGCATCGTGGAACTGACCGACGGCAAGGGCGCGGACATCGTGTTCGAGTGCGCCGCCGTGCCGAACCCGTCCACCCTCGACGGCGCGCTCAACATCGTGGCGCGCGGCGGACAAGTGGTGCTCGTCGCCATAGCATGGGAGCCGACGCCGCTGATAACGCCCGACTGGATGGCGCGCGAAGTCAAGATGCAAGCGTCATTCGGCACGCAGCCCGAGGACTGGCGCGTCGCGCTCGACCTCATACGCGCCGGGCGCGTCAATGTAGAGCCGATGCTGGGCGACACCAACTTCCTACCCCTCGACGACATCCAGGGCGCATTCGAATCGCTGATGCGACCGTCGTCGCAAGTCCAGATGGTGGTCAGGCTTTAGGCGCGCCAAGCCCAAAGCAGGCAAATCGCATTCGCGCCGTCCCATCCCAAAATAGCGAGCGTCATAGCGCAAACCGATACATTTAAGGCAAGAAAATGAACCTGAAAGTCATCCTAGAACCTTGCGCTGAAGGCGGATATACCGTGTATGTCCCTGCCTTGCCGGGCTGCATAAGCGAGGGCGACACCAGAGACGAAGCGCTGGCAAACATACGCGAGGCGATTGAACTGTATTTGGAACCTGTCGAGGACGACTACATACCTCAGGATAAAGCGGAAGTGATGGAGTTGGCTTTGTGAGCCGTCGAGTCCCGGTTCTGGGTTATCGCCAAATAATCCGCGCAATGCAACGGGATGGATGGGTAGAGTAAGACAGCGTGGAAGCCACATAAGATTACAAAAGCATATTCGTGAGCGCACGCTGAAAGTTACCGTTCCTGCCCCACTCGCCTGTGAAGCGTCCCACGCTAACCCGTATTCTTAAAAACGCGGAAATAGACTTGCAAGACTTCATGGAACTGCTATGAACTTCACACCAAGAGCCGTATTAGCCGTATCGCTGGCTGTCGCTGCGTCCGCCGCGCTATTCTTGGCGCTGCTTGCGGGCGACGGCGGCTTGAGCGCGCAAGCGCAGACCGGCGACACGCCCACGCCGCCCCCGACACAGGACGACGCCTCCGGCGTCCAAGACCTTCCGCCGCTCCAAGGCAAAGCCAATCCGTCCAAATACGATAACATGGACTCCCTGCTCAATCGCATCGTCGATCAGGTGGATAGCGGGGAGTTCTCGGCGCAAACCGCGGCAAGCGGCGCACCGCTGCATCAAGAAGACTCCGTCGCCGTAACCTTGTACATCACGGAAGGCTACGCGGAAGCCGTGCGCGACTTTCTTGCGGACAACGGCGCGTCCCCGCGCAATGTGGGCGCGGACTACATCGAGGCATACATCCCCGTGTCGCTGCTTGCCTCCGCTTCACGGCAGGCAGGCGTCATCAGCATACGCGCAATCATCCCGCCGCAGCCCGCGCAGGGCGCAGTCGTCAGCGAGGGCGCGGCGTTGCATGGCGCTCCCGCGTGGCATCAAGACGGCTTCAAGGGCGCGGGCGTCAAGATTGGCGTGATTGACGGAGGCTTCGAGGACTTTCAGCGTCTCATGGGAACGGAACTGCCCTCGTCGTCTGTGCAGGCAAGATGCTACACCGACATCGGCGTGTTCACATCAAGCATATCAGACTGCAAGGACGGCGTTCACGGCACGGCGGTAACGGAAGCGGTATTCGACATCGCCCCGGCTGCGACCTACTACATATCCAACGCCGATACATTGGGAGACCTGAAAACCGCCGTCGAGTGGATGGTATCGCAGGGCGTTGATGTCATCAACCAATCGGTATCTTGGACTTGGCAAGGCCCAGGCGATGGCACATCCCCGTTCACCAACAGCGTGCTCAGGACTGTGGACACCGCGGTAGCGGGCGGCAGCGCTTGGGTGAATAGCGCGGGGAACGCGGCGACATCCACATGGTTCGGAGGTTTCAGGGATGCGGACAGCGACGGCTTTCATGACTATGCCAGTGGGGATTGCAACATTGTAAGGCTTCGAGCCGGAGGGCAGCTTATTGTCCAGCTCCGATGGGATGACAGATGGGGCGGAGCGACTACGGATTTGGACTTGTACCTGTTCAACCCCGCGCTCACCGACATAGTGGCATCGAGCGAAAGCACTCAAGCGGGGGGCGCGCGGCACATTCCGCGCGAGGTGTTTTCTTACACTCCCACCGTCAGCGGGAAATACTGTCTGGCTGTCAGACGATACCTCGGCGCGCCGCCCGCCTGGATTCAGTTGCAGGCTATCACTCAGCAAGACTTACAGCACCGCACATCGAACTACAGCATCGGCAACCCGGCAGAAAGCGCCAACCCCGGCTTGCTTGCCGTGGGCGCGACGCACTGGGCCGACACAAGCGCAATCGGAGGGCTCAGCAGCCGAGGACCTACGCCCGACGGCAGAATCAAGCCCGACATCGTTGGCGTCCACTGCGGGCAGTCGGCAGCGTATCGCTCGGCAGGCAACCCTAACGGCTACTTTTGCGGCACGAGCCAAGCCGCGCCGCATGTGACGGGGCTTGCCGCGCTGGTAAAGCAGCGCTTCCCATCGTACAGCCCGGCTCAAGTCGCCAACTACTTGAAGACCGGCGCGGAGGCGCGCGGCACAGTCCCCAACAACACCTGGGGCTACGGCTTCGCTAGGCTGCCAAAGTCCGCCGACCGCTGCGTCACGCCGATTGACGGCGACGCCACCATCAACGGCGCTTGGACGAGCGACTGCGTATCCGAGAGCAACACCGACGGCAAGACCTACTACGCCCGCTTCTACACCTTCACGCTGGACGAGCCTGCCGATGTAACGATAACGCTGACATCGAACATGGACACATACCTCTACCTGCTGAGTGGCGCGGGCAAGGATGGCGCGGTGGCGTACAAGACAGACGAGACCGTCCGCACAAACTCCTCGCGCATAGAGGCGTCGCTTGCCGCCGGCGACTACACCATCGAAGCCACGACCTACGACCCAAGCGTAACGGGCGACTTCACCCTCACCGTAGAAGGGTTGGGGCAAGGCACGGTTACGCCGCCTACGCCCGCGCCATCGCCGACGCCTGAGCCCACGCCCGAGCCCACGCCATCGCCGACGCCTGAGCCCACGCCGCTGCCATCCGTCGGCTACACATACCTTGCCGTCGGCGAACTCCACACCTGCGGGCTTCGGACTGACGGCTCCGTAGTCTGCTGGGGCAACAACCAGTACGGTCAGGCATCGCCGCCGTCCGACGACAGGTTCACCTTCATCGTCGCCGGCGCATATCATACCTGCGGCATTCGGGTGGACGGCGCGGCGGTCTGCTGGGGCAGAAACGACTATGGCCAATCAACGCCGCCATAGCCATTCCGCTATCCAAGTTGCGCCTCACGCCTACGCGAATAAAATCGTTTGCGTCGCCGGTTCACCCATGCTAATATGCCAGTGCTAACGACAAGCCCCCATGCAGAAGTATGATGAGGAAGGGTCGTTAGCGCTGCCAACCTGTTCCGCAAAGGCGCATCTTCTCTATGAACTTCACATCAAGAGCCGTAGTAGCCATATCCACCGCTGTCGCGGCATCGTGCTTGCTGCTGTTCCTACTGCTGGCGGGCGCTGACGGCAGAAGCGCGCAGGCGCAGACCGGCGGCGCGCCCACGCCGACTCCGACACAGGACGACGCCTTCGACTTCCAAGACCTTCCCGCCCTCAAAGGCAAAGTCAATCCGCCCAAATACGAGAATATGGACTCCATACTCAACCGTATTGTCCAGCAGGTTGAGACGCGAGAAGTCTCAGTCAGAGACGCGGCGCGCGGCGCTCCCCTGCATCAAGACGACTCCGTCGCGGTAACCTTATACATCACGGAAGGCTACGCCGATGCTTTAAGCGACTTCCTCGAAGGCAACGGCGCGTCTCAGCTCGGTGTCGGCACGGATTACATAGAAGCATACATCCCTGTATCCCTGCTTGCCTCCGCTTCACGACAGAAAGGTGTCATCAGCATAGAAACGATATTCCCGCCGCCGTCCCCGCCGCCCGTGCAGCCCGAGCAGGGCGTGGCGGCGCAGGGCGCGGTCGTGAGCCAGGGCGTGGCGGTGCACGGCGTACCCTCGTGGCATCGAGCCGGCTTCAAAGGCGCAGGCGTCAAGATTGGCGTGTTTGATGTGGGCTACCGGAGCTTCAGCAGACTCATGGGAACGGAACTGCCGTCGTCGGTGCATGTAAAATGCATTCGCGGCGGAGGCAGATTTTCCGTATCAACATTATCACGCTGCCCGAGCGTGAACAGAAGCGACCACGGCACTGCGACCACGGAAACGATATTTGACATCGCCCCGGAAGCGACCTACTACATATCCGAACTCAATACAGGGGACAATTTGAAAAGCGGCGTCGCGTGGATGGTGTCGCAGGGTGTGGATGTCATCAACCATTCAGGGAGTTGGTGGTGGCAAGGTCCAGGCGATGGCACATACTCTTCCAGCAACAGCCACCTCAGTGTTGTGGATGCCGCCGTAGCGGGCGGCATCGTTTGGGTAAATAGCGCTGGAAATACGGGGAAGGCAACATGGTTCGGGGAGTTCACAGATACAGACGAAGATGGCTTTCATGACTATAGTGGCGATGAGTGTAACTCTGTATTTTTGTCATCCGGATCTTCAAATTATATCCAGCTTCGATGGGATGACAGCTGGAGCGGAGCAAATAAGGATTTGGATTTGTATGTGTACGACTCCTCCGCGCGTACCACCATAGTAGCGTCGAGTGAAAACACGCAAGCGGGGAACGCAGGGAACAAACCATACGAGTTGATTTCTTACCGTCCTACTGTCAGCGGAAATTTTTGTCTGGCTGTCAGACAAGACAGCGGTGAAACGCCGGCCTGGATTCAATTGCAAGCTTACTATCGACCCGCGACTTTACAGCACCGTACATCGCACCACAGCATTGGCAACCCGGCGGAGAGCGCCAACTCCGGGATGCTCGCGGTCGGCTCTTCGCATTGGAACTACACAGGCACAATCGATTCTCGAAGCTCCCGAGGACCTACGACCGACGGCAGAATCAAGCCCGACATCGTTGGCGCGCACTGCGCTCGGACGGCAATAATTAGTGCGTATTGCGGAACGAGCCAGGCGGCGCCGCATGTGGCGGGGCTTGCGGCGCTGGTCAAGCAGCGCTTCCCTTCGTACAGCCCTGCTCAAATCGCTAACTACCTGAAGACCAACGCCGATGCGCGCGGCACAGTTCCCAACAATACTTGGGGCTACGGCTTCGCCAAGTTGCCGCCCATTTCCACGGCGACACCCTCGCCTACGCCAACTGTCCCCCCCAGGCCCACACGCACGCCTAGGCCGACTGCCACGGCGACACCTTCGCCTACGCCGACTGCCACGGCGACAGCCACGCCTACGCCAACCGCCACGCCCACGGCGACACCTTCGCCTACGCCGACTGCCACGGCGACAGCCACGCCTACGCCAACCGCCACGCCCACGGCGACACCTTCGCCTACGCCGACTGCCACGGCAACACCTTCCCCTACACCAACAGCCACGCCCACGCCCACCCCCACGCCCGTCGATCCCTGCGTCACGCCGATTTATGGCGACGCCGCCATAGACGAAAGTTGGGGCAGCGACTGTGTATCCGAGAACGACGTCGACAGCGGCGCTTTCTACGCCCGCTTCTACACCTTCACGCTGGTCGAGCCTGCCGATGTAACGATAACGTTGACATCGGACATCGACACATACCTCTACCTGATGAGAGGCGCGCGCAGAGACGGCGAAGTGCTGCGCCAGAACAACGACTTCAGCGGCTTGGGCACGAACTCGCGCATAGTGGCGTCACTCGCCGCCGGCATCTACACGATAGAGGCGACGACCTTCGCAACACTCGCAACGGGCGACTTCATCCTCACTGTGGAAGGATTGGGGCAAAGCACGGTTACGCCGCCGCCGCCCGCGCCGTCCCCTACGCCTACACCCACGCCGATCGACCCATGCGTCATGCCGATTGATGGCGACGCCACCATAAGCGGCGCTTGGACGAGCGACTGCGTATCCGAGAACGACGCCGACATCGGCGCTTTCTACGCCCGCTTCTACACCTTCACGCTGGTCGAGCCTGCCGATATAACGATAACGCTGGCATCGGACATCGACACATACCTCTACCTGCTGAGTGGCGCGGGCAAGGACGGCGCGACGGTGCGCGAGACCGCCGACCCTGACGGCACGAGTTCGCGTATCCAAGCGACGCTGCAAGCGGGCGCCTACACGATAGAGGCGACGACCTACAATGCCAGCGTCACGGGCGACTTCACCCTCACCGTAGAAGGGCTGGGGCAAATCACAGTTGCGCCGCCCGTGCCCACGCCATCACCAACGCCCAGACCATCGCCGTCGCCTGTGCCGTCACCCACGCCGCCGCCGTCACCGTCCGTATGCACGGACACGCTTAGCGGCGCGAGCGCGAGCGTCATCGGCGCATGGACGAGTGATTGCGTATCCGCGAACGACACCGACATCGGCGCCTTTTACGCCCGCTTCTACACCTTCACATTGAGCAAGCCTGCCGATGTAACGATAACACTGAAATCGGACATCAACACATACCTCTACCTGATGAGAGGCGCGGGCAAGAATGGCGAAGTGCTGCGCCGAAACGACGACTTCAGCGGCTTGGGCACGAACTCGCGCATAGTGGCATCACTCACCGCCGGCAGCTACACGATAGAGGCGACGACCTACGCCCAACGCGCAACGGGCAACTTCACCCTCACTGTGGAAGGATTGGAGCAAAGCGCAATTACGCCGTCGCCATCCGGCGGCTACACATTCTTTGCGATTCGGTGAACTCCGTGCCTGCGGCATTCGCGTGGACGGCGCGGCGGTCTGCTGGGGCAGAAACGACTATGGCCAATCGACGCCGCCATAGCAACCTGACAAGGACAAACACACGGGCAGGATGATTGGGGACTAAATATCCCCTTCACCCTGTCTATCTCTGGCAGTAAAGCCGCGCCTCGAACAAACCCTGCAATCACATCGGCGCGAAGTGATGTGATTCAGACCGTCGACGCCTGTGAAATCTGGCGTTCTGCGGTCGAAGATGTACATTGTGATGCAAAAGAGTTTTGGAATAAATGAAAAGGCAACCAGGCGTGGCGAAAGACACAACAGATCAAAAGGTTGACCTTCCTGATTGCAATTTCAATATAGCCGACTACAAAGTATGTAGTCAATCGTGATTTTATCCAAACCACTCCGGGCAGCCAATGGCAATCTGCGCCACAGCGCCCAGGTCATCAATCCCAGCGGCGCGCCTCCCCCGTCATGCCTTCGCGTCCAGATATGCCTGCAAGATAACCGCCGCCGCCGCCGAGTCGGTGCGCCCTCTGTCGCGCGTCTTGGGCGCGCCGGACTGCGCGAGCAGACGCTCCGCCTGCACCGATGACAGGCGCTCGTCCACATGCGTTACCGGCACGGTGGCGCGCCGCGCGAGCGCGTGGGCGAAGTCGAGCGTGCCGCGCGCCTGCGCTCCAACGCGCCCGGACATCAGATAGGGTATGCCCACCAAAATCTCGGCGGCGGCGTGTTCATCGGCGATTGCGAGTACAGCGTCTATCGCCGCGTCAATATCCGGAGCGCCGCGCTCGATAGTCGTGAGCGGGGACGCCAGCATACGCAAGGGGTCGCTCAGCGCCACCCCAATGCGTCTGTCCCCAACATCAAGCGCCAAAATCCTCATGGTGAACTCACATAGACTAGGGTTGCGTTGATATTTTGAAAGCCCGCCCCTGGATGTCAGCCCCCGGTCTTCTGGCGCACGATGTCGGCTGCGGCGGCGATGGCGTCGTCCAGCTTGTCGGCGTTGCGCCCGCCCGCCTGCGCCATGTCCGGGCGCCCGCCGCCGCCGCCGCCGATAATCCTGCCCAGCTCGCGCGCGTACTCGCGAGCGTCCGCGCCCTCGCCAACGAGATCGCGCGTGATGCTCACATTGATGGTCGGTCTGTCGTTGATGACCGCGCCAAGCGCCACGATGCCGCTGCCCAGCTTGTCGCGCAGCCAGTCGCTTATCTCGCGCAGCGAATCGGCGCTTGACGCCGGTGTTCGCGCCGCAAGCACCGCTATGCCGTTCACATCCTGCTTCGAGTCCAGCAGAATCTCAGCCGCTTGCAGCGAGTTCTGCCGCTCCAGCGCTTGCAGCTGCCGCCTCAGTCTGTCATTCTCATCCAGCAGGTCGTTGACGCGCCCCTCAAGCTCCGGCGGCGTAGTTTGCAGCATGCGCGACAGCCTTTCCTCATTGCCGAAGCGCTCCCATACCAGCCGCTCCGCAGCCCTGCCGCTCACCGCCTCCAGCCGCCGCATGCCCGCGCCGATGCTCGATTCGCCCAGGATATAGACGCTGCCCACCTCGCCCGTGCGATGCACATGCGTTCCGCCGCACACCTCGAAGCTGAAGGTGTCGCCGTTGGCAATCTCGATGAGGCGGACGCGCTCGCCGTAGCGGTCTCCGAAGAACGCCAGCGCGCCGCGCTGTATCGCGGAGGCGTAGGTGTCCTCGTCGCGCTGAACATCGGCGTTCTGCCGAATCTTCTCATTCACCAAAAACTGCACCTGCCACATCTCATCCTCGGTTACGGGCTGCACATGCGAGAAGTCGAAGCGCAGCCTGTCCGGCGCGACCAGCGAACCCGCCTGCCGCACATGCGCGCCGAGCACCTCGCGCAGCGCGGCGTGCAGCATGTGCGTCGCGGTGTGGTTGCGCGCCGTGTCCTCGCGGCGCATCGGGTCAACCAGCGCCTCCACGCTGTCGCCCAGCCGCACAGCGCCGTCGACGACCTTGCCGAAATGCACGATGACATCGGGCATGACCGCCTGCGTGTCGTGCACCTCGACGCTGCCGTCCGGTGCGATGAGCCTGCCCGCGTCGCCCACCTGCCCGCCGCCCTCGGCGTAGAACGGCGTCTGCACCAGCACCACCTCCACGCTCTGCCCCGCCGTCGCCTCGCTCACCACCTCATCGTCCGCAAGCAGCCCCACGACGGGCGATGACGCGCTGAGCCGCTCATAGCCGAGGAACTGCGTCGCTCCCACGCCGAGGCTTTCGTACAGGCGAATCTTCGCGCGCTCATCGCCGAACTGCGCGGACGCCCTGCCGCGCTGCCGCTGCGCCTCCATCTCGCGCTCGAAGCCCTCATCATCCACCGCGACGCCCTGCTCGCGCGCAATCTCCTGCGTCATCTCCACCGGGAAGCCGTAAGTGTCCCAAAGCCGAAACACCGTGCCGCCGTCCAGCGTATCTACGCCCTCAAGCGCATCCGTCAGCAGGTTGTAACCGTTCTGAAACGCCTGCTTAAATCGCTCTTCCTCCAGCCTGAGCACCGTCAGGATGAACTCGCGGTTGTTGACCAGTTCGGGATAGACCTTGCCCATCTTTTCGATGGTGGCGTCCGCAATCTCGCCGAGGAAATTGTCCTCTATGCCGAGCCGCCGCCCGTAGCGGATAGCGCGGCGAATCACGCGGCGCAGCACATAGCCGCGCCCTTCGTTGCCGGGCACGACGCCGTCCGCAATCAGGAATGTAACGCTGCGCCCGTGCTCCGCGACCACTCGGATTGCGTAAGTGTCATCCGGGTTGTCGTAGCGCTTGCCGCTCACGCGCTCCACCGCCGCTATGATTGGCGTGAACAGGTCGGTCTCGTATGCCGTATCCACGCCTTGCAGGATACGCACAAGGCGCTCGAAGCCCATGCCCGTGTCCACGCTCGGCGCGGGCAAGTTGGCGCGCGATCCGTCGAGGTGGTGATAATACTGCATGAACACGAGGTTCCAGAGTTCCACATAGCGGTCGCACACATCGCCGTTATCCATAATGTTGGCGCAATTTGGCGTGCAGTCGTCCTTGAGGCAGCCGTGCTCCGCGCCGTAGTCGTAGTGAAGCTCGCTGCACGGCCCGCAAGGACCCTCGTCGCCCGCGGGACCCCACCAGTTCTCATCGTCGCCGAAGCTGTACACGCGCTCTGCGGGAATGCCCTTCGCCATCCATAGGCCGCGCGTCTCCTCGTCGCTGTCGTGGATTGCGGCGGCGAACTTGTGTAGCGGAATGCCATAGCCCTCGGTCATCAGCTCGATAGCGAAATCCACCGCGCCGCTCTTGAAGTAATCGCCGATGCTGAAATTGCCCAGCATCTCGAACAGCGTGTTATGCGTGGCATCGCCCACCTCCTCGATGTCAGGCGTGCGGAAGCACTTCTGCGATGTCGTCAGCCGCCTATTCGACGGCTCCGCCTCGCCCGTGAAATAAGGCTTGAACTGCACCATCCCCGCGCTCGTCAGCAGCAGCGTAGGGTCGCCCACCGGAATCAGCGATGAACTCGCCATCCTGCTATGCCCCCGCGCCTCGAAGTAGGCAAGGAACGCTTCTCGTATCTCGTCGCCGCTCATGAATTCTGGCATAGGTTATTACCCCGCATGAAAGTTGATGAATAATTTTAGCATGGATGGATGAAATGCACAGGGAAATGTATATGATGAGAGAAAATTGCATTAGTCCCTTCCCCCTTGACGAGGGAAGGTTGCCTACTGTCAAGTGCAATCCGACGGCGTGATTATCCCTTCCCCCGAAGGGGGAAGGCTAGGATGGGGGGTGAAAACGCTTGCCCATCGACGGCTAAACCTGTACTAATGCAATTTTCTCCGAATGACCGTATCAGGCTTGTTTAATTATTCGGTAAGGTGATATACTCAGCGCGATGTAGCCAGCCATTAGGGTAGTGGAAGAATTTGAGGAGGAAGTCGTGCAACAGTCTTGGCCGGAATGTCAGGCGTGTTCTGATGGCAGCCTGCTCCCTTTGTCAGACTTTGGGAGCCAGGGCGCGCCAATTCATTACAAGGCTTGGGTATGCAGCAACCCGGATTGCGGATTCAACATCAAGATTCGCAACGGCGATGTGTACCTGAATGAGCCGATAGCCAACGGCGCATCGCATATACCCCGCGTGCGTTAGGCGCAGCCGCCGCGCGCTCCGTGGACTCCGACAGCAGCCCTGTCGAACCTTTGCGCCCTCCACCATGTCATACATGGCAGCGCATGCCGTTCAACCGCGCGGGCGCATGCGCTATAATTTGGCAGAGTAACGCACTCCATCCCATACGACGGGACAGCGCCGCATGACCAGCAACGCCCAGCCGAATATGCCCTCGCCCCGACGCCGGCTTGGCAGCGCGCTCGGCATCGGTATGGCGCTGACGGGCGTTCTGCTGCTGATTGTCGTCAGCGGCTATTATGCATACTCGGTCAGCGCTCGCTCCCGACTCGACGACCTCAACTTCAGCGCGGCGCAGCCTGCACAAGCGCCGTCGATGGCGTCGGCGTCTGTCGTATCGGCAGACATGCCACAGACGGAAGAAGCCAAGTTGCCGCAAGTCGCAGAACTGGCGTCCGCGCAGCCCGTCGATAGCCGGCCAGCTGCTGCACACGCCCAATCCGCGCCATCATCTTCACCGGCATCCGCGCAGGCGCAATCACAAACGGCGGCGGCTTTGGGCGCGTCATCGCCGGCAGACCAGACCGCGCCCGCCAACGGCGACCGCGCCGCGCCGCCTGCCACGAGCTACACCGCGCTCTATCCGGCTACGCAGATACACCCAAAGTTCTGGGGACAGCCGCTATGGTCGGGCGGCGAACCTTACCTGTACAGCTCCAGCCCGGATACCGGATTGCCGGACGGCTTCCGCGCCATATCCGCGACTGACGATGCGCTGGCGCGGGGCAAGGGCGCACTCACCACGCGCATCGCCATACCCAGCATAGATGTCGATTCCACGATTGAGGAGTTGGCAATCGTGAACACCGGGGACAGCAGAGCTTATGAGACGCCGAAGAACCTAGTCGGGCACATCCCGCAGTCGTCCAACCCCGGCGAGATTGGCAACGCATGGTACTTCGGGCATCTGGAAAGCCCCATCAGAGGCGAGGGCAATGTGTTCCGCCGCCTGCCCGACATACCCGATCTGCTGCGGAACGGCGACGATGTGTTCATCGAGCTGGAGAACGCCGACGGCCGCGTGTACTTGTACAGGGCGACGCAAACGGAGGTGGTGTATCAGGACGACCTGAGCCTCTACGGCTCCGACAGCGCGCGGATAACCCTAGTCGCCTGCGTGCCGCGCTTGGTCTATGACCATCGCATACTGGTTACTGCCGAACTTGTCGGCGTGAGCGACGCGCCCGACGCCACGCATTAGCCCCCTAGCCCGCTCAGCGGCGCGAACCCGCCGGCGCCAGCACATCCTGCATCACTGAAATGAAGTTGCCCGTCGGTGTGGAGACGGTCTTGCCCTTCAGCGTAACGATGCCCGCCTGATCCACCGGCAGGAAGTTCGCAAGGCTTATGACGCCGACGCGCTGCGCGTCTTCCGGCTCGATGGTCAGACGCGGGCCCACCGATACGCCCATGCCCAGCTCCACATACCGCTTTATCATGTCCATGCTGTCCAACTCGACCATAATGTCGTAGTCCACGCCGCGCCTGCGGAACTCTTCCTCGAGGATCTGGCGCGTGTATGTGCCGCGCCCCATCAGGATGAGCGGCCATTTCGCAATCTGATCCAGTGATTGCAGCGGCTCTTTCATCAAGGGATGGTCGAGCGGCGTTATCAGCACGCGCTCGTACAGGAACAGCCCTTGAAACTCCAGGGAGTCGCGCTTCTCGGAGTGCTGGACGATGCCAAGGTCAACATCGCCATTCTCCACCATCTGCAACACCTCGGTTCGCGTGCCGGAGCGTATGCGTAGATGTACGCGCGGGTAGCGGTTGAGGAACACGCGCACCACGCGAATGAGCGTATGCGGGATGATGTCCGGCGTGGATGCGATATGCACGGGCCCGCGCTCCTCCGCCATCGCCGTCATAGTCGGCAGCGAGTCGATGCCTTCTACCAGAGGCATCACCAAGTCGGACAGCCTTTGCCCGGCGAGCGTGAGCTGTATCGGGCGCTTTACGCGGTCGAACAGCACCATGTTCAGCTCTTCTTCCAGCTTCTTGATATGCGTGGTAACGGTAGGCTGCCCCAATCCGAGTTCGCGCGCCGCCCGCGATATGCTGCGTAGCCGCGCAGCCGTGCAAAAGCTCCTGAGTTCCCGTATCTCCATCGGTCGATAACCCCCAAAGTGTGCATTGCCAATATGAATATATCATATTAGACAATATGCCTTCAAGTAATGTTGTGCCTGTTCTAATATGAATGTGTGCCGCAAAACCTGTGAAGTTCAGCAGGCAACGCGCACGATAGGCGAACCTCTAGTTCCCAAGCAGAAAGGGGAAGAAATGATTGACAAGTTCGTAGGCTCAATTCGGGGAATCCGCAGGCATCGCACAGGATTCGATTCCTATCTCTCCAACATCCAGGCAGGCAGAGGGCGGGTCGGCCCCACATTTGACGAGGCGCGCAGGGACTATCACAACACAGTCCGCAGCGAATTCCAGGGTTATCTCAGGTAACCAACTCACGCGGGGGCAGTCGAAAGGCTGCCCCCTTTTTTATTATTCCCTATATCTATCTCAGTCCACCGCCTTGTTACGCGCAACCCATAATGTTAATCTTTTATCAAGGCGGTTGCGGCACCATCATGCCCGCGCCCTTATTCCGTCATTTCCGCGAAAGCGGGAATCCATCGAGGAGGCGCTGACCATGGCAAACTTAAGCGCGGACGCCCTCAGGCTGCTTGGCGAGGGCAAGAATATGGCGACCATCGCGACGGTGATGCCGGACGGCTCGCCGCAGGCAACCGTCGTCTGGATCGACACCGATGGCGAGAATGTCTTGTTCAACACCGCCGAGGGGCGCGTCAAGACGAACAACCTGCGCCGCGACCCGCGCGTGGCGGTCTCGGTGGTGAACGCCGATAACCCCTACGAGCAGGTGACGATTCGCGGGCGCGTAACCGAGATGATCCACGAAGGCGCGGACGACCATATCAACGCGCTCGCCAAGAAGTATCTCGGACTCGACGAGTATCCGCACCGACAGCCCGACGAACGGCGCGTCATCGTCAAAATCGCGCCCGTATAGATAGCCTACCCATCCCGCGATCGGAAATACAAAGCATGCTAAAGTTCTTTCGCCGCTCAAGCCAAGCCGACAAAGCCAAGACGGAGCAGGCCGTCAAGCGCTCCCGACAGACCTTCTTCGGGCAGATGAGCGGGCTGTTCCGCCGCTCCCGTATTGACGATGCCCTCTGGGACGAACTTGAAGAGCTGCTCATATCGGCGGATGTCGGCGTAGCAACCACCTTCAAGCTCATCGAGCGCCTGCGCGAGCAGGTCAGGGACAGGCGCGTATCCGACCCGCAAGACGCATTGGCGCTGCTACGCGAAGAGCTGCTGTATCTGGTCGATTTCGATGACATCGATCAGGCGTTGGAGGTCGAGGAGTCGCCGCTCATAATCCTGATGGTCGGCGTCAACGGCGTGGGCAAGACCACCAGCATCGCCAAGCTGACGAAGCTCTATCAGGATGAGGGCAAGAGCGTGCTGATTGGCGCGGCAGACACCTTCCGAGCCGCCGCCATCGAGCAGATTCAGGTCTGGGGCGATCGCCTCCATGTGGATGTCATCGCCCATCGGCAGGGCGCAGACCCCGGCGCGGTCGCATTCGACACGCTGCAAGCCGCGCGCGCGCGCAGCGCCGATGTCGTCATCATCGACACCGCCGGCCGCCTGCACACCAAATTCAACCTCATGGAAGAGCTGAAGAAGATGCAGCGCGTACTGTCCCGGCAAGGCGCGGACTCGCAGCGCGTCCTGCTCACCATAGACGCCACGACCGGGCAGAACGGGCTGATGCAGGCGCGCGCATTCACCGAAGCAGTCGAGTGCGAGGGCGTGTTGCTCGCCAAGGTGGACAGCTCATCCAAGGGCGGCGTGGTATTCGCCATAGCCGACGAGCTCGACCTTCCCGTGCTATTCATCGGCACCGGCGAGCAGCCCCACGACCTAGCGCCCTTCGACCCTCAGAGTTTCGTCGCGAGCCTATTCGCGGACGACGACTAGAACCGGCGCATCGACATAGCAGCGTTTCGTTTCAGATGGTTTTGTTGCTATATCGCGCTGGATTTCTGCTTTCGCAGGAATGTCGGGGTGAGTGAGCGGGAATGACAAAAAGGTTTGCCGACTGAATGGAAACGCTGTCAATAACAAGAAAATTGCATTAGGTTCTGTGGACATTTCGATTTTTCATCCCGTCATTCCTGCGAAAGCAGGAATCCAGTGCTTTTGGATTGCCTGAAATATGCGAAAATGCCTACATTCTGAGATTCTGGATTCCCGTTTTCACGGGAATGACGGGTGAGCGGGCGGGAATGACGCAAATGTCCACACAACCTAGTCCCTTCCCCCTTTGGGGGAAGGTTAGGATGGGGGCGAAAATGCTCGCCCATCGACGGCTTAATTATACTAATGCAATTTTCTCCAATGACATCAACTTGCTGACAAGCGGGCGTAGGCGTGATAATCTCACTGCGATTAGAGGATAGGGCGACACGATTATGGTGCAACGGAAGGTATCGGATCTGACCACTGACGAACTCCGAGCGCTCATCCGTGAAGCGGTGATAGAAACCTTGCATGATTTCGTGGAAGACCCCGATGAGGGCTTGGAACTGCGCGAAGACTTGGCGTTGAAATTGGAAGCATCCATGAAGGCGGTAGAAGCCGGACAGCCGACTATTCCGGCCGAAGAGTTCGCCCGAAAGCATAGATTGTCTTGGTGAAGTATCAACACAGCAAACCCGCACGCTGACTAACAGACAAACCGAAATATCAGACAGGAGGCAAACGATGACCGCAACAGCCGTAATCCACGACCGCTATGGGCTGTCCCTAACCACCACATCCCCGGCAGCAGCCGAGCGCTATGTCGAGGGCGTTGACCTGCTGCTTGAGCAGTGTTACGGACCCGAAGAACAATTCCGGCAGGCGATAGAGGCTGACGAAGGCTTCGCGCTGGCGCATGCGGCGATGGGCATGATGCAGATGTTCCGCGGAGCCGCCGCGGACGCAAAAGCAAGCGTAGCGCACGCCCAAACGCTCGTCGGAAGCGCCACGCGGCGCGAGCGGCAGCACGTCGAGGGCATCTCGCTATTCATCAACGGACACGGGCCCAAGTCGCTCGCCCTCATCCTCGACCACCTCGACGAGTTCCCGCGCGACGCCGTGATGATGCGCGTCTCCAACCGCCTCTACATGCTCGGATGCAGCGGCGCGGGCGTCAAGAACTTCCCGGATGAGCTGTACGCCATGCTGCGAAAGCTGGAGCCGAGCTACGGCGACGATTGGGCATTCCTTGGGCAATACGCATTCGCGCACCACGAGATAGGCCGGCTCGACGAATCCCTGTCCCTCGCCGAGCGCTCACTCGCCGCGCGCCCGACCAGCGGCCACGCCTCCCACTCCGTCGCGCATGTCTATTTCGAGAAGGGCAACGCCGTTGACGGCGGCGACTTCCTCGGCAACTGGCTCAAAGGCTACGACAGCCGCGCGCCCTTCCACATCCACCTGTCCTGGCATCAGGCGCTCTTCGAGCTGGCGCAGGGGCGCTACTCCGACGCCGTGCGGCTCTACGAAGACACCATACGCCCGTCCGTCGTGCAAAAGAGCGCGACCTCGCTCATGGACAGCACCTCGCTCATGTGGCGACTGCGAATGTACGGCAACTGCAACCCGCCCTATCCGGTCGAGGAAATCAGCGAGCAGGCATCCCCCGCCGCGAGTACGCCGGGACCCGCCTTCCGCGACGCCCACGCCGCCCTCGCATTCGCCGCCGGCGGCGACGAAGAGCGACTAGCGAGCGTCAAAAGCCGCCTGCGCGACCTCGCCGCGCAGGGCGACGCCCTCGCCAAGGAAGTCACCCTGCCCCTAGTCAAGGGCATCGGCGCATTCGCGGATGACCGCTACGATGACGCCGCGCGATACTTGGAGCCGGTCTTCCCGCAGCTCGCCCGCATCGGCGGCAGCCACGCCCAGCGCGAAGTCTTCGAGGACACCCTGCTGGAGGCATACATCCGCGCCGAGCAGTACGACAAGGCAGAGGACATGCTGCGCGAGCGCCTCAACCGCCGCTCCTCAGTGCGCGACAGCTTCTGGCTAGGCAGAGCCAAGACAGGCGAAGGCGACAAGGCAGCGGCGCAGAACACCCTGCGAATGGTGGCGCAAGACTGGCAGAACGCAGACGCGCAATCACCGGAGATTGCCGCGCTCAAAGGCATGGTCAACGGGGCATAGAATAAGTTCCACATGGCGACAAAAGAAGATCTCCACAAGCTAATAGACGATCTTCCCGAAGACGAGATACAGGCTGCCGCGCGCTACCTCCAACGCCTGCGCGACAGGCGCGACCCCGTGCTGGCAGCCCTGCTCAACGCCCCCGAGGACGACGAACCCGAAACCGACCACGAGCGCCAAGCCGTAGCCGAAGCGATGGCGGACTTGGAAGCGGGGCGGGTTGTAACTTCGGACGAGATACTCGATGAATTGGAGGGATAAAAACGGCAATGACAACAGAATCCCAATTGAAACGCCACCTCATGTTGTTGGACAAACTGAATCGTAAGCGACTTGGGGACCAAAGCGCTCTCGATGACGAACAGTCCAGACTGAATGACTTCAGACTTGAATGGGATAGTGACGAACACCGAGACGCCATAATCTTGTATAACCAAGGTATGATAAAGAGCCAGTCCTGGGGTATTCCTACTAATGAGTGGTCAGCCTCTGGGATATACGGCTATGAAATCACAGAGGACGGTATCGAATATCTGAACAAAAATCGGCGCGACTCTTCAAGCCAAACTCTCACTTCGGTTAACGACGGTCAAAGGACAGCGTTTGTAGCAATTTGGTTCGACGACAGCATGAATGAGGCCTATGAAGCTGGTATAGAGCCGGCCTTACTAAGGCTTGGCTATCAGCCGATACGCATTGACGAAGACCTGACTGTCGACGATATTATGCCAAAAGTACGTCAACGCATTGAAGAATGCGACCTGCTTGTGGCAGACTTGACTTGCGGCAATAAGGGACCCATAGGCGGTGTTTACTGGGAAGCAGGATATGCAGAAGGGATTGGCAAACCAGTCATTTTCACCTGCCGAGCAGACCAGGCCAGCGATATACACTTTGACTTGAGCCATAAGTTCCACATTCGTTGGGAAACACCAAAGCAGTTGCGCGACGGATTAAAAGAACGCATCCCTGCGCGTGTGCAACAGCGATGACACAGAAAGCCAAGCGTATCGAGACTAGCGCCCTCACAACGCCCAAAATACCGAGCCATTTTAACCCTTGTAAGTCGTCCAGCCTCTGCTATAATGGATGGCTAACCTAAACGACCCCAGCCAACCCCCACACAGGACAACGCGCACATGCTCACAGGACTAGGCTTGCGGAACTTCAAGGCATTCGGCGACGAAATGCAAGAAGCCCCCATGTCCAAAATCACCCTCATCTACGGCCCCAACTCCGGCGGCAAGAGTTCCGTCATTCAGGCGCTGCTGCTGCTGAAGCAGTCGCTCAGGGACAACTACTCAACCCACGATCCATTGACAGTACATCTACATCGTCCACTTGTATTCAACGGTGATTTCGTAGATCTACTTAGCTTCCAAACTCTGTTGCACAAACATGATATAGAACGGGAACTAGGTATAAGTCTGCGGTATTACAGACCTCGATATTGGGATAACATCCAGAATGAAGTGTCTATGACCTTCAAATCCACGACCTTCAAATATGGGCAAGGTTCCCCTCGGTTGACTGATGTGCGCTACAAGATTACCTCCGACGATAGATCGAAGCCTTTGTTCGATGCTGAGGTAGACATCACATTCCCTGATATTGGATGGCGCTTCCGCGTTATTGATATTTGTTGGGATAGTGAATATGTTCGCTTCCCAGGGAATACATTCCTACCCCTCGTGCCATTGCCTGAAATGAACGGGATATTGAAACGAGAACGAGCGCGACCGGAACGCACAGAGAAATTGGAATTGGAAATGGCGTTGTCCTTGGAACTGGAACGGATACGAGCACGTATTCGGGAACTAGAATTAGAGTTGGAACCGGAATTAACAGGGAAACGATTGTTGTGGCTGAAATTGGACCTGGCTAATGAGTTGGAACTCGCACGTGAACGTGAGGTGTCACTGGCTCTGGAACGGTTGCTAATTAAATTGAATTTATCAACGATAGAGATTCATGCCCTTACACCCAAAAACTTCCCTGACAACTACGATGAATGCTTGAACTTAATCAACTACCTAGGGCCACTGCGAAGCGCGCCCCAAAGGCTGTATAAGCTTTCAAATGAGAACGACGACTCCGCCGGTATCACGGGCATTCAAGGCGGATTATCAGCCGACGCGCTTTACCATAGCGAAGAAGTTCGAGATGCTGTAAATGATTGGTTCGAACGGTTCGAAATACCCTACGAACTCAGTGTCATAAACCTTGGCGAAGCGTTCCTTGCGGGCGAACACATCACAGTCGCCCTCACCGACAAGCGCACGGATACGCAGGTAACTCTCACCGATGTCGGTTATGGCATCAACCAGCTCCTGCCCGTAATAATCGAAGGCGTCGCCTCGCAGGAAGGCTCGATACTCTGCGTCGAGCAGCCTGAGATACACCTGCACCCGCGCCTGCAAGCGAACATCGCCGACCTCATGATAGACACCATCGCCGACGAATGGGGCAAGCGCAAGCAGTGGATCGTCGAAACCCACAGCGAACTGTTGATAACGCGCCTGCAACGCCGCATCCGCGAGGGCAAAATCAAATCCGAAGACATATCCGTGCTGTATGTGGACCCGGACGATGAACACTGCGAAGGCAGCGCCATCATAAAATTGCGCCTCGACGAAAACGGCGACTTCATAGACCACTGGCCTCACGGCTTCTTCGACGAGGCGTTCAACGAACTGATGGCAGCGCCTGAACCTGTGTCTGACGATGTTTCTACGCTTCCCGTGAATGTGGACAAGAGCGACAGCGCAACCGCGCCGGTTCAACCGAGCGAACTGCTAGACGAATAGGGGATGCCCGATGCTGGTGAAGTTCGCCCTTGAACCTGACGCCATTGACAACTCTACAACTCAAGCCTGCAACAATCGCCTGATACAGGGATGGGAACGCTTTGGCGTTCTGGTATATCCCAACCCCCGCGATGCTTCCATAAGAACCAAAATCGCAAGATTGGGGCAGGGAGCGCAAAGGCGATGGCAGCGAACATGGGCGCAAGTATTGAGGTATCCGCGTCGCTATCGTTATTGCCCTCTGCCTGACGACAGCGACTTTGCCTTTTCGGATATACAGGAACCCGGCGATTTGGCGCAACAGGACGAATTATTTGAGGTTGCGGTATTGGAAGAAACCCGCGCGTTGGAGCTGGATATACCGGAAGGCGAAGGCAAGTTATTCGGCGAAGTTGAGGGCGTCAGGCTATGCGAGATTGACCAGGCTCAAAAGTTCCAACGCTCATCTCAACTCAGCCAAGAGATTGTCAGAATAAACAAGTCGGTTGAAATCCTCTGGCAAGAACGCTTTCAGCGTTTCGCCGAGTACTCGCAGAATGTCGTAATCTTCGACCGCTACGCCGTGCGGGACGACAACAATCAGAACATTCAAGGTCTGTTCAAATTGCTGGATTTCCTAGACAGGGATGCAAATGGCTGCAACATCGTAATATATTCATCGCCGGACCCTGATAAGGTTGAATCTACAGAGGTCGATTCAATCAAAGCCAAACTGGAATCCAAGATTGATGGACTCAATAGCAATGGCATCAAAAGCGTCGAGGCGCGCTTGTTCCGTGATTATCGATTCAGACTTCCAGGGCACGACAGACACATACGCTTCAACGACAACATTTTCAGTATTGGAATTGGCGTAGAATTGTTTCGTCACCCATCCGTTGAGCAAGCCATGGATTGCAACCAGACGGTTCTAGAATCAAACAAACCGGAATACAGAACGCGCCAACTGGACAATGGCAGAGATGGCAAAATCACCAACTTCACCATCCCCGTCGGCACAAGCGCTACTTAAAACCCTGCCCCAAACACCCCATCCATAGTATAATCTCCCCATGCTTGACGCCCTCCGATGGCTTATCATTGTAGAACTCATCGGGCTGGCGGCATTTCCGCTTGCCTTCTATCTGCTTCCACGACTTGCCGACAGGGGCTTTACCCTTAGCAAACCCCTCGGCATTCTGCTCGTCTCATACCTGTTCTGGGCGCTCGGACTCGCGCGCGTTCCCACCGTGCAGGCGACGCTCATCGCGCTCGCGCTGCTGATGGCGGCGGCGGCGGCGTATATCGTGTATCGCAGGTTCGACGAGTTCCGCGATTTCGTCAGGCGCGAGTGGCGCGCGCTGCTGATAGCCGAGGCGGTGTTTCTCGTCTTCTTCATCGGCTGGGCGCTGTTTCGCGCCTACGACCCGTTCATCAACCACACCGAGCAGCCGATGGATCTCGCGCTGCTGTCGGCGTCCATCAACTCGCAGATGGGACACCCGGAAGACCCCTGGCTGCGCGGCGAGCCGATCAGCTACTACTACTTCGGCTACTGGATGATGGGCGCGCTCAGCCAGCTCGCCGCAATGCCCTCGAACATCTCGTACAACCTTGCGATGGCGCTGCTGCCCGCGATGGCGGCGATGGGCATGTTCGGCATCGTGTTCAACATGGCGCGGCTGGACAAGGCGCGCCTGAGGTTCGCCATCGTTGGCGGAATAGCGGCTGCGCTGTTCATGGGCGTGGTCGCAAACCTCGAGGGAGCGCTGGAGTTCATGCGGCTCAACGGCATGGGTTCGCAAGGCTTCTACGACTGGATTCGCATCGACGGGCTGCCCGGCCCCATGGACATGCCGCCGCAGAGCTGGACGCCGACCGATCACTGGTGGTGGTTCCACGCAAGCCGCGTCATCAACACCTTCGACGGCATGTATTTCATCGACAACACCATCCAGGAGTTCCCCTTCTTCAGCTTCACGCTGGGCGACATGCACCCGCATGTGATGTCCATACCCTTCATCGCGCTCTTCATCGGCATCGCGCTCAACATGTACAGGCTGCCGGTGAACTTCTGGCGCGAATATCGCAGCGTCTATCCCTACGCGATGATATTGGCGGCTGCGCTCGCGCTGGGCGGGCTTGGCTTCAACAACCTCTGGGACATGCCCACATTCGCCGCGCTTCTAATCGGCGTCCTGGCGCTGAAGGCGTACCGCGAGGGCAGCGACATCGTGGCGTCGGCAGGGCTGGCGCTCTATCCGGTGGGTCTCGCGGTGCTGGCGCTGGCGGTCGTGATGTACTCGCCATACCTGCTGGACATCAACGCGGGCGTGAACGGCATCGGAGTCGTGCTGACGCCATCGCGCGCGGTGCATCTGTTCATCGTCTGGGGGCTGTTCCTGACGGCAGTCGCGCCGTTCCTGCTCATCACATTCTGGCAGACGACCGTTCAGCGCGATTGGCGCGCGCGCGCAGTCACGGCGCTGGCGCTCGGATTCGGCGCGTGGCTGCTGTGGGCGCTGCTCTACATGCCCAGCGAGGGCGGGCTGGACGAGGTGGTTTCGCGCCTCATCAGGATACTGCCGTTGAGCGCGCTGGCAGCCGTCGGCGTCTATAACGCCCTGCATCTGGCAAGGCAAAACGACAGCGCGGGGAGACTGTACGCGACCCTGCTCGCCACGCTCGGGCTTGGGCTGATTATCGGCGCGGAGTTCCTGTTCATCCGCGACTTCTTTGGCAATCGCGGCAACACCGTGTTCAAGCTCTACTACCAGACTTGGATACTGCTGGCGGCGGCATCCGCCTTTGCCGTGTATTACTGGCTCAGCGCAATTCGCGGCAGGGCGGGTTGGCGCGCCGCATTCTCCATCGTCTGGGCGGGGGCGTTCGCGCTGCTTCTGCTAGGCTCGCTGTACTATCCCCTGGCGGCGACGATGACCAAGCCCGAAACGCCGCATACGGGGCCCACGCTGGACGGTCTGGAGTTCGTGCGTATCTACAGGCCCGCCGAGTACGACGCCATCGCTTGGCTCAAGCGGAACGCGCCGCATGACGCCGCCATAGCCGAGGCGGTGGGCGAGTGGCACGACTGGGGGATGATTTCGCGCAGCACAGGCATCCCCACAATCGTCAACTGGATTGGGCATGAGAAGCAGTGGCGCGGCAGCTGGGAGGCGTTCGACGCCGCGACACCCGTCGAATCGAGGGAACTCCGCGACAGATACTTCAACGACAGGGCCGCAGAGGTGGAGTTGCTGTACACGACTACGGACATAGGCGAGGCGATGGGCGTGCTGGACAAGTACGATGTGGACTATGTGTATGTGGGAAGTCGAGAGCGCGAAAAGTACGGCATTTCAGGCTTGGCGAAGTTTTCTGCAATCGCGGACGCCGTATTCGGACAGCCTGACGACGATGTAGTGATATACCGCGTTAGGCGATGAGGATGATGGCTCAGTTGTGGTGAGCTTGTCGCGCCGCTATCCCGTTCGCCTCTGTTGGAAGGATTTTCGCAGTCTGTTGAGCCTTGCGCCGGTATGGGCTGCCGCCAAGCCCAGCGTCGCGCCCAGCGCGTCTAGCGCGACATCGCCGAGGCTGGCGTCGCGTCCCGGCACGAAGGACTGGTGGAACTCATCGACCATCCCGTAGCCTATGGTGAAAAGCAGTACGCTGCCCAGCATGTACACGCCCGCGACAGCCTGATACGAAGCCAGCAGCCTGTACACCAGCGCCGCGAGTACCAGGAACTCTACCGCATGCGCGAACTCCGGCGACTTCAGTTCGGGAGGCACCCCAGCAAAGGGGCCTTCCCGAACTACTGAATCTACATTCGAGATATGGGACAGCACGAATATAAGGCTCATCCAGGCTATGACGGGCAGCCAGTAGAAGACGAACCTTCTCGGTCTATATGTGGGCAAGACATTTATCATGGCGTCGGTATATTACTACACTCTTGCGAACTTTTGCACCCTCGCGCCGTCCAGCGTCTCGCCTACATACAGGTCGCCCTTGGAGTCCATGGCGATGGCGTGGCCAGCGATGATGTCGCCCGGGTTGTCGGTGCTCATTCCCCAGCCGCCGAGCCACTGCCCCGTCGGGGTCAGCACCTTCACGCCGGCGGGGTGAGATACGGCGTGCGGCGTGGGCGCGTCGGGCCCAAGCCCCTGGTGGAAGCCGAGTTCGGTTACGAACATGTTGCCGTCCGGCGCTTGCACGATGTGGTCGGGCCTGTGGACGCCGCCCCACTCGCTGATGTACTGACCGTCAGGCGTGAATATCTGTATGCGGTTGTTCTCGCGGTCGGCGACATAGACGCTGCCCGCATTGTCCAAGCAGACGCTGTGCGGAATGCGGAACTGCCCCGGGCCCTCACCGGGCTCGCCCCACGAATGGATGCGCTCGCCGGCGGCGGTGTAGTGGTGGACGCGGGCGTTGCCGTAGCCGTCGGAGATATAGAGCGTGCCGTCGGCTGCCACCGCGACATCGGTCGGGCGGTTGAACGGCTCGCCGCTGAACGCATCGGGCGGGTCGTCGGGCGTGCCGAGCGTCATCAGCAGATCGCCCTCCGCAGTCCACTTGCGGACGGTGTGATTGCCCATGTCGGCGGTGAACAGGCTGCCGTCGGGACCAACCGTGATGTGATGCGCGGAGCCGAACATGCCCTCGGCCTCGCCCCAGCTATCCAGCACATTGCCGTCCGTATCCAGCACGATAATCGGGTGCGCGCTGCGGTTATAGACGAATATCCTGTCTTGGGCGTCGACCCCCACGCCGACGGCGTGATTCCACTCCCAGCCGTCCGGCAGACTGCCCCATCCCGGCACATGCTCATAGACATACTTGCCATAACTGACTCTGATTCCCTCTGCTCCCATCTTAATAGCCCTCCTTCGATGTCGCTGCGTCCTTGTTGCGCTATCCGAATAATTCTTGAACGGGCAGAATTATAACAGGTTTCGTGTTACGATGAATTGCAAGCGGTTTTGCGTTATCATCACAAGCAAAATATCCAACTATTCCGTCCAACGATGTTAGTTTTATGCGAGGTTGAAAGATGCTTGAACGATTCAAAGTGCCCAAGAAGGACGAGGTGCGCGTTCCCATCGAGTCGCTGCAAGAGGTGATTCAGGCGATATTCGAGAAGATGGGCGTGTCGGAGTCGGACGCGATAGAGGCGTCCGAAGTGCTTGGCATGACCGACCTGCGCGGCGTGGAGACGCACGGCGTCTCGAACATGCTGCGCGCCTATGTGAGCCAGTACACGAGCGGGCAGGTGAACCCGACACCCGACTGGCGCATCGAGCGCGAAACGCCCGGCACCGCCGTCATCAACGCGGACAAGGGGCTTGGCGTGGTGTTGGGCAAGCGCGCGATGGACATCGCCATATCCAAGGCGCGCGATGTGGGCATGGGCGTGGTGACGATGAACAATGGCGCGCATCTTGGCGCGGTGGGACACTTCTCCATGCTGGCGGCGCAGCAGGACATGGTTGGCATGTGCGCCACCTCTGCCGGCAGGGGCGTACTGCCCACATTCGGCGCTGAGGGACGCTTCGGCACGAACCCCATATCCATCGCCGCCCCCGCGAACACGGAAGCGCCGCTGCTCTTCGACGCCGCGACATCGCAGATAGCGGGCAACAAGTTCTCGCTGGCGCGAAGGGTCGGCTCCGACCTGCTGCCCGGCTGGATTTCCGATGAGGAAGGCAATCCGATTATGGAGGAGACGGCCGTTCCCGGAGGCGAGGGCGTCAACTACGGCAGCCTGCTTCCCATGGGCGGCACGCGCGAGAACGGCTCGCACAAGGGCTACGGCTTCCTGATGATTGTGGACATACTTTGCGCCTTCATGTCAGGCTCCGTGCCGGTCGTGTTCGATACCGAGTATTTCGAGACGGGCTACAAGCACTACTTCGCCGCCTACAACATCGCCTCGTTCACGGATGTCGACGCCTTCAAGGACAATATGGATCAGATGCTACGCACCCTGCGCGAGACGCCACCCGAACCAGGGAGCGAGCGCGTGCTGTATCCGGGACTAGCCGAGTATGAAGAGGAGCAGGACAGGCGCGCCAACGGCACGCCCTTGCACACCGAAGTCATCGGCTGGTTCACCGAGATATGCGACGAACTGCAAATCCCCCACCTGCAAACGATGTGATAGCGCCGTCCGTAGGGGCAATCCTTGTGGCTGCCCCTACGGGCGAATATCCTGTTCATCCGTGTTAGTCCCGTCCATTCTAACTTTTCATCTCGTCATTCCTGCGAAAGCAGGAATCCAGCGCTTTGAGATAGCCTAAAATATGCGAAAGTGGCTACATTCTGAGGTTCTGGATTCCCGTTTTCACGGGAATGACGGGCGGGCAAGCGAGGATGACAAGGGGCGCATGGAATGACGGGGTGAGCGCTCGGAATGACGCAAACGTTCACACAACCTAACCACTTGTGAGGTGATACATGGGAAAGCTCGACGGCAAAGTAGCCTTGATAAGCGGAGGCGCGCGCGGACAGGGCGCGGCTGAAGCGCGGCTGTTCGCGCAGGAAGGCGCTAAGGTCGTGCTTGCGGACATCCTCGACGAGCAGGGGCAGCAGGTAGAAGCCGAAATCAATGAGCTGGGCGGCGATGCGCTCTACATCCACTTGGATGTGACGAGCGAATCGGAATGGGAAGATGCCGTCGCAGCCACCATCGGCAAGTACGGCAAGCTGGATATTCTGGTGAACAACGCCGCCATAGTCATCGAGAAGGCGGCAATCGAAGACCGCACCGCTACCGAATGGGATCGCATATTCGAGGTGAACGCCAAGGGCGTGTTCCTCGGCACCAAGCACTCCATCCCCGAAATGCGAAAGGCGGGCGGCGGCTCTATCGTCAACATCTCGTCCGTGGCGGGCATCGGACAGAGCATGCACCAAGAACCGGCATACGCCGCCAGCAAGGGCGCGGTGCGAATCTTCAGCAAGGTAACGGCATCGCAGCACGCCGCCGACGGCATCCGCTGCAACTCGGTGCATCCCGGACCGATAGACACCGATATGCTGCACGGCTCTATGGGCGACCCCGCGCGCCTGGAAGAGCGGCTCACGCGCGTCCCGCTACGCAGGATGGGCACGGTGGACGAAATCGCCAAGGGCGTCCTCTACCTCGCCTCCGACGACTCGTCCTATGTTACCGGCTCCGAACTCGTCATCGACGGCGGCGCAATCTCTATGTAGATGGGCGGTGTCAGGCTCTATCTGCGCCACATACACCGCCGCGTTCCGCGCCGCTTGAAGCGTCGACAGGAGACACGACAGCGACTTAATGGATGAAGCAATTGTCTTTGGGGTGCTGCTTGTCGCGCTCGTGATGTTCATTACGGGCAGGGTGCGCTATGACATCGTTGCGCTCGGCGCTCTACTCGTTCTCACGGTCTTACGCATCATTCCCGCAGCCGACGCCTACCGGGGGTTTGGGCATCCCGCCATCGTAACCGTCGGCGCTGTCCTTGTGCTGAGCAAGGTGCTGGAAAACTCCGGCGTCATCGATGTTATGGAACGCTGGTACTCCCGCATAAGTCAGCGGCTGACGATACAAGTAATGTCGCTGTCGGGGCTGGTAGCCGTGCTGTCCGCGTTCATGAACAATGTGGGGGCGCTGAGCCTGCTCATGCCGCTTGCAATCAGGGCAGCCAACACCGCGCGGCGTCCCTATTCGCCGTACCTAATGCCGCTGTCCTTCGCTTCCCTGCTGGGCGGCTTAACCACGCTCGTCGGAACTCCGCCGAACATCATAATCTCAACATTCCGACAGGAAGAGGTCGGCGACGCCTTCCGAATGTTCGACTTCACGCCGGTTGGCGCTGCCGTCGCCGTCTGCGGCGTCGCCTTCATTTCGCTTGTGGGATGGCGGCTCATCCCTTCCAGACGCCCGCAGACCAGCCTATCGGACGCCATCGACATATCGGGCTACATCGTGGAAGTGCGCGTAACCAGGGACTCCCGATTCGTGGGCAAGTTCGTCCGCGACCTAGAGGAACTGGTCAGCGAAGATGTGGCAATCGTGGGGCTTATCCGAGGTGAAACGGGCTATGGCGCGCCGTCCAGCTACCAGATTATCGATGTGGACGATGTGTTCATCGTGGAGGTAGCTCCCGAAGACCTCCGAACATTCATGACACAGACGGGCTTCGCGCTGGAAATCTTCAGAGACCTGCGCTCGGACATGGTGCAGACGGTCGAAGCGGAGGATGTGAAGCTGCTTGAGGCGGTCGTCATGCGGAACGGTCTAGCGGACGGCAACACCGTGCGCGACTTGCACATGCACACCGCCTTTGGGGTGAATCTGCTCGGCATATCCCGCCGGGGAATCAGGCTGGTGCCGAGGCTCAACCGGGTGGTGTTGCAGGTCGGCGATGTGCTGCTGCTTCAGGGCAGAACCGAGGTCGTGCAAGCCGCATTGCCTCAATTGGGGCTGCTTCCCTTGGCGCAGCGTGAGCTGGGAGTAGGACAGCAACGCCGCCTGCTGATTCCGATAACGACATTCGCCGCCGCGCTGCTGCTGACCATCTTCGGCATCGTCCCAATACACATATCCTTGCCGAGCGCGGTCGTCGTGCTGCTGGTCAGCCGCTTCCTCTCGCTGCAAGCCGCATATCAAGCAGTGAACTGGCCCATCATCATACTATTGGGCGCGATGATTCCGGTGGGCGAAGCGCTGGAGACTACCGGCGGCGCATTACGCATCGCCTCGCTTGTAGCCGATCTGGGCGAGTCCCTGCCGCCTTGGACTATGGTCGCGGTGGTTCTCGTCATAACGATGCTGCTGTCGGACTGGATAAACAACGCCACCGCCGTAATCCTCATGGCGCCCGTCGGTCTGGGCGTCGCGGCGGCGATTGGGGCTGCTGCCGATCCGTTCCTCATGGCGGTCGCCATCGGCGGGTCTTCCGCGTTCCTGTCCCCCATAGGACACCAGTCCAACACGATTGTGATGGGCCCCGGCGGATACCATTTCGGCGACTACTGGAGAATGGGGCTGCCGCTGGACATCATCATCATCGCCGTATCAACGCCGCTCATCGTTTGGTTCTGGCCCCTCGGCGTCTGAACTTCGGAGCGCTCGCTCGACGCCCCGGTCTGCGAGGGCGGCGGCTCGCTTATCCCATCCATGTTTGCCCCGTCCAAGAATGATAAGATACCGCAATCATACCAACCCGACAGTAGGAGTACGCACATGGCAGACAAGAAGAAAGTCGTAGTAACCGGATTCGGCGGCAGGATAGGCAAGGTGCTGCGCGACCATCTCGGCGACAAGTACGAGTTCAGCGGCATAGACCGCATCCCGCTTGAAGGCTTGGACTCGCTCACCGCCGACCTGACCGACCTCGACGCCATCGCGCCCGCCTTCGCGGGCAAGGATGTCGTCGTGCATCTAGCCGCCGAGCCGCGCCATACGCCCGACATCGGCTGGGACTTGCTCATGCCCGACAATGTGATAGCGACCGCCAATGTGTTCGAGGCGGCGCGGCATGCAGGCGTCAGCCGCATCATCTTCTTCAGCTCAATGCATGTCGTAGGCATGTACGAGCGCGATGAGCCATACGCCAGCATCGCGGAAGGCGACTACGGCGACCTCGACCCCGCCGCCGTGCCGCTCATCACCCACGACATGCCCGACAGGCCGGACGGACCTTATGCCGTCAGCAAGATATTCGGAGAGGCGCTCGGCCGCTACTTCGACGAAGACCATGGCATATCGGTAATCTGCATCCGACTCGGCACCGTCGCCCCGGAAGACCGCCCCGGCAGCGACGCCCGCAGCTTCGTAAGCTGGTTCAGCCACCGCGACCTAGCGCGCATGGTGGAAGCCTGCATCGACGCCCAGAACATCGGCTTCGACATCTTCTACGGCGCATCCGCCAACACCTGGAAAATCTATGACACGCCAAGAGCGTGGGAAGCGCTGGGGTTCGAGGCGCAGGATGATGCGGAGAGTTTCAGGTAGCCAGCGTTCAGGTTATCCTAGCATGAGTGAAGATCATAGGCGTATTATGCGCCTCAAGTATCAATAGGCGGTATCAGGCCTCATTTGAGACATGGATCGAAGAAGCGAAGGCTGAAGCGGAAGCACGTGTGATTTTGAGTGGCTATAAAGCGTTGGCACAGGAACTGCAATTGGCATATATCATTGGATCAATTGAAAGATTGACTCAGGTTTACTCGGAAATAATTTATGCCTGCGATGATAATTGAATGATGCAAGGAAATATTTTGAACAAAATCACCCCATAATGTCATCTTGTCCTAGGCACATGAGAAGCAAAATCACATCCATAAAGAGGTAATAGGTATATGCTCCGATGTTCCTATCAAGTCCTCGTACTCACATTGACGTTTGATGCTCATTCCATCCCAAGTCCCTCTAAATACCCCCACGAATAGACCCATGGCAATCAACGTTTGTGTATTTGCGAAACTTGCACGAGTTACCTTCGGCACTCTTGATGTCGAATCTACGATTGGGCCTTGAATTCTGTACGTTGTAGTGGAATCCATCTGGTAGTCGGTATGTGAATTTAAAATTTCCGTATGATGGAAAAGATCCATGGCGTTCGGGCGCAACTTTGAATTGAAGCCCTGTGGCATCTTCCCAGCGACCTTTGTTGTAGTGTGTCGCTCTGAAGTCCCTAATTATTTTGTAAATACGCTCTATATCATCCTTACCTAGATGGACTGATCGTATTCTGATCCACATGTCCTTATATTTTTTGGGTGAAAAGGACATTTCCGGTAGGAGTGATGGGGCGTCTATGCTCTGGGGTCTCAGTCTCTCCCGCCACGCAGATTCAAAAGTAATGTGCTTCCGAATCATCGCCGAGTATATGTCCGCCCCGAAACATTTGAGGGTATTTCTCTCCATCCACACAAGTCTATGACGGTCATGCATTTTGCGGTTAAAGATAGGATATTCATCTTCACGGTGATGATATGCGAAGATATGAGCTCCATTTTCACTCTTGGCAGCTATCGACATCACATCTTTCCAACACGAACGCAAATCTGGGTTTCTTTTATCTCGTGAACCGATTAACTCTACGCTCCATTCGTCAACTTGAGGCGTATATCCCTTGTTCCGTTGGATGACGGAACGAGGTACTCCAGCGATAATTAAGGTAGGCACGGCGAACTCACGATTTATGACAGATTTCTATTCGAGCCGCTGATATTTCTATACATCGCCTCAACCGCCCGAAATGGAACCGGGACAGCTCTGATTTCATCGTCGGTCATAAACGTTGCAAAATGGGCCATAAGTTGTTGAGGAGACAGGGAGTTTTCTTGCGACTCGCTTGAGTCTATCCAATGTGGGCGAAATTGAATATCATTTTCTTTCGCCCATGCTTGAATCTGTTCTTCCAATCTCTCTGACTTGTAATTGTGCCACGCCCTGCCTAGTCGTTGACGGCTGATCGCAGATTGAAACGCAGCCAGCGGATTTGGAGAGTGCATAAGAGCCTTTAATAACTCGTCCTTCGTCTCACTTTGCTCTGCGAATTCGCGTCGTTGATTTAGCAAGTCGCCCAAGGTTACAGACGGGAGAGGGATTTTCATACGGGAAGCGTTCCCTGAAATGTTCTGCGTAAATTGGTCAGTGTCTGGGAAATACCAATATGCGCTGTCACTGATTCTCGTGAATGCCTCATATACGTCTGCTCTGAACCGTTTGCGATATTCTCTTATTTCTCCGTTTACCGAATCAGGCCACTCCGCACCCTTAAAGCCAACAAACATATCGGTGTTAGGACGCTTATAGATTACAACGTTGTCAATCCGCTCAACTACAGAAGAAAATTTCTGGGCTGAATCTTTCAAATACGCGTCGAAGTCAAACTCCGAATCGCTAGCGATTTGATTAACCTTACTTCGCAAGATCGCCCCTCTAGTGAGAGTGGTATCGGCTTCCAACTCTCTCAATGCTTTGGTAATGATCTCATTCCAATTAGGCATAATTTCTCCCGAATAAAAAATAAGGGTGCAAATGTTTTGTGCACCCTTAAGCCATAAATGCCTCTTCTTATGTATTGCTCTTCGTGAATGCTGAGAGTTAGATCGGGGGACCATTCCCGAGCAATGTAGCTAATGGCTCCGCCCCGCTCTGGACATTCAAGACTATACTGGACGGTAAATGCCGGGGAAGTATAGTCATTTACATTTTAACAATTGATGCAGTTTATAGTCAATGGGTATTAACAAGCAAAATTAAAATCGCCGCTTTCCATCAAGAACTAGTTCTATCCGATTCGCCACGCTCCCATCCCCTACATCCTGCCAACTCCTGCGTTCCTAATCTGCGGCAGCCACTGCCGCGCCGCGCGCAGCGAGTGCTTCGTCTGGCGCTCTTCGGTTTCGGTCTCCGGCGAGAAGCGCACTAGGAACACCAGCGCCGACTCCAGCACCACCACTACTCCCACGAATAGCAGCCCTTCCTGATAGGAGACACTCTCCGCGCGAAACAGGAAGCCGAACGCCACCGCGCCCGCGTTCCCGCCCGCGCCGCTATCGTTATCGCAACGGACGCGATGATTGTGTTGCCAATCTGCGCTTTGGTCGGCAGCAGGTCATCGCGCGTCAGCGCCAGGAGCGGCGCAATCCCGAACCAGCCGAAGAACGCCGCGAACCAACAAAGACGCCTGTAATCGAAAGCCGATTACTGCCTACTTGCACTTGCCGACATACTCTACGAGCGCGTTCACCATGTGTCCCATCTTGGGGTATTCGGGCTGGGTGTCGGTGGCGACGCCTACAGCGGCGAGCGCGGCGGCGCAGGTTGGCCCTACGGCGGACACGATGGTTCGCGTGTTCAGCGCGTCGGAGAGTGCCCGCTCCGATACGCCGCTTTCAGCCGCTACCTTGTACAGATGCCGTATCTGCACCTGGCTGGTGAAGGCGATTACATCTACGCTGCCGTGGAGAAGCTCATCTACTAGCGAGTGTATCGCCGCCGTGTCGTCCGGCAGCTGCCACTCGTAGAGGCAAAGCTCGTCGACGCTGGCGGCCTGTTCCCGGAGCGCAGCCATCAGCGCGGCGTTGCGCTCGCCGTACTGCAAAGCCATTAGCCGCTTGCCTTTCACGGGCAGAGCGGTCAGCGCGTCCAGCAGTTCCTTAGTGGTGTATGGCGCGGTGACGCCCGTCGATATTTGCACATTCACCCGCTTCAGCGCGGCGGTGGGCTTGGGGCCGCGGCACACGGTCGTGATGCCCCGCAGCGCATCCAGCAGAAACTCCAGCCTACCCTGCCTGTCCGCTTCATTGAAGAGCGCCCGCGCGCCCACGCCCGTCTGGAATACGATTACATCCAGGTTGCCACGCTCCAGCTTGTCCAGCAGGTAGCGCACATCATCGGCGCAGTCGAGCGGCGCTTCCCGCAGTGCGGGCGCGCATACGGGTTCACCGCCCCGCTTACTTATCAAGCCGGCGAGCGCTCCGCTCATCCGAGCTTCGAGCGTCGCAATTCTCATTCCGTCCAGTGTCGCCATTAGGGAACGCCTATCCTGTCTTTTTTGAGTATTAGGTTGGGGGGATATTTGCGTCATTCCCGTGAAAACGGGAAGCCAGAACCTCAGGATATAGTCATTTTCGCATATTTCAGACTATCTCAAAGCGCTGGATTCCTGCCCCTGTTTTCGCAGGGGTGACTTTCTTTCGCAGGAATGACGGGATGAAAAGTCGGAATGTTCACAGAACTTATTCCCTTCCCCCATTCCGTCCATCCATGTCAGTCCTTGTATGATAACAGAATATCGTCATCCTCACTTACCGATACCTGATAAGTCCTTAGCGCCGCGCTGAAACGCGCAGTAAGGGCGATGTGTCCGTGCCGCCGTATTCCGCTCATTCGGCGCAATTTGTGTAAGCAGTCCGCCGGCCTCCATTTGGATACCGATTACGCTACGACCCAACCTTTGCCGTTATGTTGCAAGAGTATTAAAGGGCTGTTTAGTACAGTTTAGCCGTCGATGGGCAAGCGTTTTCACCCCCATCCTAACCTTCCCCCAAAGGGGGAAGGGACAATTGGCGCGACCGACTCGCTCGCCAGACTGGAAACCTTCCCCTTTGATGGATGGGGGAAGGGACTGATGCAATTTTCTTCACCTTTCCCATCAAAGGGGAGGGGACTAATGCGATTTTCTGATGTGACGTCGGGCGGTTGTGAGCGCCATATTGCTGTGATATACTTGCCAAGCGACGCGCATGCTGCGCGACTTGTTGCCACATTCATCCTCGGAGGAATCACACTTGGCTTATGTAACCCTACGCGAAGGGGAAGACCCCGAAGCGCTGTTGAGGCGCTTCCAGACGACGATGCAGCGCTCCGGCATCCTGCGCGAACTGCGAAACAGACGCTTCTTCCGCTCCAAGGGCGAGCAGACGCGCCTCGACAAGCAGCGCAGTCTGCGACGCATGCGCCGACGCCGCAACCGCTAACCCCGACGCCCCGCCTATCGCTATGCCCCTATCTGATGCCGCTTTGTGAACCGTCACAAGGCGGTTTCTATTACCGTGCCGTTATTCTGTTAGCCCCCGGGAGAATGCCTTGAACGCCTTGCCAACCGACCACTTCGTAGAAGTCAACGGACTGACCATCCACTATCTCGACTGGGGCGGCGATTCTCGTCGCAACCTGCTGCTGGCGCATGGGCAGGGTGGCAACGCTCACAACTGGGACCATATCGCCCGCGAGTTGCGCGATGAGTTCCGCGTCATCGCAATCGACCAGCGCGGGCATGGCGATTCGTCGCACACCCGCGAGGGCTATGCGGTGACCGCATTCGCCGCGGATCTGGCGGCATTCGCCGAGGCGGTGGGCATCGTGCCATGCGACTATGTTGGCGCATCGCTTGGAGCGCGCAACGCCATCCCCTACGCGGGCGACCACAACGACCATCTGAAGCACTTGGTCTGCCTGGACTATGGGCCTGAGATGAGCGTCGCATCGGCACAAAAGCAGATTGGCGGCATGAACCGCCGACCGCTCGGCTGGCGCAGCATCGATGAGTATGTGGAGCAGAGCATGCAGGCGAACCCGCGCCCCTCGGCGGAGTACCACCGCAACACCGCCGAGCATGGGCTGCGCCTCAACTACGCGGGCAAGTATGTCGCCAAGCACGACCCGGATATGTTCTGGATCAACGGCAGCTTCGGCAAGAACGAGGTGCCCCTGCTCTGGGAGAAGTGGGCGCAAATCCGCTGTCCCATCCTTGAACTTAAAGGCGCGGAGAGCGACTTTCTATCGCCTGAGATAGTGGCGCGCATGCGCGAGTCGCAGCCGTCCATGCAGTTTATGGAAGTGCCGGACTCAGGCCACCCTATCGCTGCCGACAACCCCGACTTCCTGCTTGCCGAACTGCGCCGCTTCCTCGTGGACTAGGAGGGGATGCGGGCGACGGCGAACGTAGCCGATGCCGACTTCACCTTTGGCACGATGATGCCGCCGCCTGATGCGAGCAGCGCGGCAGGCTCCGCTACGCCCACAATCCCCAACAGGTGCTGCGACGCCGACGCGGGCGACGGCCCGGGGCTGGCGTTGAGCGCATCTGCGTCGTAGCAGCGCACCGGAACGCCCAGCCGCTCGGCAAGCAGCGCTATCGCCGCCTCATCGCGCTTCAGCTCGGCGGTCGCAATGCAGCGTACACTCGCAACCGCAAGGCGATGCGCCGCGAGGGTATCATGCAGCAGCGTCTCAAGCTCGGCAAGATCGACGCCGCGCCGACAGCCGATGCCCACCGCCAGACTGCGCGGACGATAGGTTATCAGCGTTCCGTCGACGAGCGCAGCCGCTCTGTCCGTCGTGTCCACGCGGTCGCTTATCAGCAGCGCGGTCGAGAACCGCGCCAGCGCGTCCAGCGTATCGCAGACGGTTACATTCGAGGGCAGCGGCTTGTCCGCATCCCACCAGTCGCGCTCGCCAGCATCCTGATGGACGCCGACGGGTTCGCCGTTGACTATGGCGGCGCTGGCGCGAGTTACAGCCGTGGAACTCGCCTCGATGCGCCAGCCGTGTTCGCTGCCCAGCATGTCGACGGCGAGCGTTCCAAGCACATGGGACGCCGATGTTATCACGGGCGCGGCGTCGATGGCGTTGGCAATCCGCGCCGCGAGGGCGTCCGCGCCGCCCGCATGCCCGGACAGCAAACTTACCACAAAGCGCCCCGCGTCGTCTATGCAGACTACCGCCGGATCGGTGTGCTTGTCGCCGATGCGCGCGGCAAGCAGGCGCACCGCCGCGCCAACCGGCATCAGCAGCACAAGCCGCCCATACTCACGGAACAGCCGCTCAACGACAGGGCGCGCGGGCAGGTCGAAGGGGATAGCCGTATCTCCGGCGGCGGCGGCAAAGCGACGCTCGACATATAGCGCGGTCTCACCCTCACCGGCAATCGCGCCGCATATATGAGTTGCCAGCGCCGCGCCATGCCTTGATATGGCGACTATCGCCGTCGTATCAGCCTTCGCGGTCATCGTTGGCGTTCCGTTGCGCCGCCGCGCTCTTGCCGAAATCGACGGCGCGGCGATAGAGATGCGTGTAGTCGGACGAGTAGAGGTGCGATGATGCCGTCGTTTGCGCCGCGTTGATGCGCCGTATGTCCGGGTCGAAGGCAGCGCCTACCAGCACCAGCGCTTGCAGGGTAATGCCCGCGCGCTTGACTTTCGGCGCGATGTCGGCAAGCCTGCCGGTGATGACTTGCTCGTCGTGCCAGCCCACGCGATAGACGACGGCGACCGGCGTGTCCTCGGCATAGCCGCCCGCCCGGAGTTCGCGCACGACGCCGTTGATGCGCGTGATGCTGAGGAACAGAACTAGGGTGCAGCCGTGCGCCGCTAGGTCGCGCAGCTTCTCGCCGCGCGGCATCGCAACGCGCCCCTCAAGCCGCGTGAAGATGACCGTCTGGGACACCTCCGGCACGGTGAACTCGGTCTTCAGCGCGGCGGCGGCGGCAAACGCGGCGCTCACGCCGGGGACGATTTCGTAGGCGACGCCGGCGGCTTCCAGCAGGCGCATCTGCTCCAGCACCGCGCCGTAGATGGACGGATCGCCGCTCTGTATGCGGGCGACGAGCTTGCCCTCACTCGCCGCCTCTACCATGAGCGCGCTGATTTCGTCCAGCGTGAGCGTCTTGCTGCCGATAATATGGGCGTCGGGCTTGGCACTGTCGCACACGGACGGATGCACCAGCGAGTCGGCGTAGATGATTACATCCGCCGAGTCTATGATGCGCTTCGCCTTCAGTGTCAGCAGTTCGGGGTCGCCGGGTCCGCCGCCGATGAAATATACCTTGCCCTTCGCGCTATCTTGCAATGTCAAGTTCCGTCCTTTTTGCCGCTCAAAATCAGCATGGAGAAGTAGTCGGCGTCCTCCGGCGCGATGTCTCGCAGGCTGAACGCGACCTGCTCGCGCGGCGTGGTGGCGCGGCGCACGAATACGCAGCGGCTCAGTTCGCCGTCGGCCTCCAACTTCGACGCCGCTGCCAGCGCGCGGCGATTGACCTTCATCAATATGACGGTGTCGTTGCGCGCCAGCACATCGCGCAGGTCGTCGATGCCGTACATCGCGGGCAGCACGGCAAGCCGCTCGCCATGCGATACCAAGGGGATCTTCGCGCGCGACGCTGACGCCGTTATCGAGGTTACGCCGGGCACAACCTCTATCGGTATCTGCGGGTGCGCCGCCTGAATCTTCGTCATGACATACATGAATGAGCCGTAAAGCAGCGGATCGCCTTGCGTCAGGAACGCCACATCTTCGCCGTCCAGCAGGTAGCGCGCGATGCGCTCGGCGGCTTCACTCCATACGCTATCGGATGAGCCGCCCATTATGAACGACGCATATATCAGTCGCTGGCGCGACTCGTCTATGTAGCTGCGGGCGACCGTGAGCGCCAGGCTGTCCTTGCTGCCGACGGCCTGCGGCGTGAATACGACGGGCGACGCCTTCAGGACGCGCACCGCCTTCAGCGTCAGCAGTTCCGGGTCGCCCGGGCCGACGCCCACGCCGTATAGACATCCCAGAGGGTTATTCGTCATCAATGTTCAGTATAGCAGTTAGGGCTGGCTCTGGTGGCGGCTACGATGAAGACGGGGTTGAGCGCCGCCAGTCTCATCGTGCCGTCGGGCAGGGGCTTGCCGCGCGATGCGCTTATCATCGTGAGTTCGGCGTCAAAGCCTAGCGCGTTCAGCATGCCATGCGTCTGCGCGGCGCGCTCAATGGAGGCAAGATTTACTACGATATGCCCGTCCGCCTTCAGGCGCGATGCGGCACATTCCAGGATGGCGGGGAGCTTGACGCCGCCGCCGCCTATGAACACGCAGTCCGGCGCGGGCAGATCGCCGAGCGCGGCGGGCGCTTCGCCGTCAATCAGGACAACATTGGCTGCGCCAAGGCGTTCCATGTTGAGGCGCAGCATGGCGAGACATTCGCTATCGCGCTCTATAGCGTACACCGCGCCATTCGCCGCGATGACCGCCGCTTCCAATGCGACGGAGCCGCTGCCCGCGCCAACATCCCAGACGACGCTGTTGCGGCGCAGTCCAAGCTTGTACAGGCTCACGGCGCGGACTTCGGACTTGGTGATAAGCCCTCTGTGCGGGCGCTTCTGGGCGAAGGCGTCATCGGGCAAGCCTAGCGCTCGATCCATACGGCTTGCGCTGTCGATTAGCCGTGCGTCAGTCATCGGACGCCGCCGGTTGCACAAGCGGAATGGGGCTTGCGGAGGTCGTCGCCTTGCCTAGTATGTCGCCCTCGAAGTCGAAGCAAATCGCGTCTATGATAAGGTCGTCGGCTCTGTCGGCGAGGAACAGCCGCGCCGCGTCGCACACCCGCTCGCACACGAGGTCGAACACCGACATCATGCCGTGTTCGAGGGCAATCTCTTGGAAGTGGCGACCGCTTGCGGCATCGCGCATCTGCGCCTGCGCCTCGTCGGACGCGCCGCACTCGGCAGCCAGCGATGCCAGAAACACCGGATCGACCTTGTTGCCGGCGACATGGGTGACGAACTTGCCCATCGCAATCTTGGAGAACTTGCCAATCATCCCGACGAGGGTGGCGCGCGGAATGCCGCGCTGCACGCATCGCTTCAGGCTGGAGCCGGTGAAGATGCCCGCGTTGACATACGCCATATCGGGCAGGGCAAGGCGGGGCTTGGTGAACGCCTCGGACTGCGTGCCGGTGCTGATGACCATGTGCGTGAGATCGTTGGCGGCGGCGACATCGATGCTGACATTGACGCTTGCGCGCCATGCGGCGGTGGAGAACGGCTGCACAACGCCGGTCGTGCCTAGGATGGATATGCCGTCCACGATTCCAAGGCGCGGGTTGTCCGTCTTCTTGGCGATTTCCCGTCCGTCGGGCACGGAGATTTCCACGATGAAGGACGCATCGCTGTCGAGGCTTGCGGCGGCTTCCAGTACCGCCTGCTCTATCATGCGGCGGGGGACGCGGGTTATGGAGGCATCGCCAACGGGGATGCCGGTGCCGGGCTTGGTGACGGTACCTACGCCTTCGCCGCCGCGCAGCGTTACCTTGTTCTCGGCATCGCGGTCTTGCCAGACTTTGGCGCGTATCTCCGCGCCGGATGTAACATCAGGGTCGTCGCCGCCGTCCTTGATGACGGAGCAGGTAGCGGCGGCAGTCGCATCGCCGCCGTCAATCTCGCGGCGGTGAAGCTGAAAGGTAGCGTCGCTGCCGATGGGCAGGTGGATTGTGACATCGCTCACAGGCTCGCCGCCGAGCAGCGCGAGGGTTGCGGCTTTGGCGGCGGCGGCGGCGCATGCGCCGGTCGTGTAGCCGGTACGCATGCCGCGACGCTTCACAGTCGGACGGCTGTAATCGCTCTCTCGCCTTGCCATCGTGCCGCTTCTCCTCCGTGTCAGGATGCGTCGAGGATACGGCGCGCCGTGAGTTCCACCAGCTTGTCCTCTACGCCCAGCGTCGGGGTTAGCCGAAAACCGACGGCGGGGTACTTCTGCCCCAATGCTTCCAGCCCGCCCATGATGTTGCGCGTCAGGATTAGACCGGGGAAGAAGATGTACGGCACGCAGGTTACTGCCGCTACGCCGCGCTTTTCGACGAGCTCAGCGACCGCCGCTTCCATCGTGGGAGGCCCGAAGTGCGACTGCGCGACCGCTACGGCGTAGCCCGCGCCGAGCCGTTCCTCCAGCATCTTGCCCATATCGTATAGCCATAGATGGTTATCGGCGGGCGAGCGCGTGCCAGCCTTGACCAGCATGACGCCGGTGGGCGCGCCTGCCGAGTTGCCGTTGAGCGCCGCGCCCTGCCCCAGCACGCGGGACGCCACAATATCCACGAGCATAGGGTCAGAGCCGAAGATGTCGGACGCCTTGATGCTCACTTGCGGATGCGCCGCCAGCGCGCGCGCTATCTCCTCTTCGAGGTCGTCGGTGGGGTGCGTGCCTTGCCCAAGCAGGAAGGGCATCACGGTTATTGTGGCGCAGCCCTCGGCTACCAGAGCGCCTACCGCTTGCGGCAGGTCAGGCTGAATGAACTCCAAGCAAGCCATCCTGACCCTTGCGCCTCGGTCGGCGAGTCGCTCTTGCAGCAGGCGCACCATCTCACGCAAGCCGTCTATGGTGTGGCTGCCGCGCTGACTGCCGTGCGCGAGCAGAATGACGCCCCATGCCGCGTCGGGTTCGCTGCCGTTATGGTTATGTGGGGTTGTAGTGGTCATAGGCTTTCGTCCAGGGCAAGCGTCAGGAGAGCGTTGAGGGTTGCGGCGGCGGCGCTGCTGCCGCCACGATTGCCCAGAATGGTGATGTACGCCGCGGGACGCTTGCCAATCTCGTCCTTTGCCTCGGCGCATGCGACAAAGCCGACGGGCATGCCGATGATGAGCGCGGGCGCGGCGGTTTGTTCGTCCACGGCGTCCAGCAATGCCAGCAGAGCCGTTGGAGCGTTGCCGATGGCGACGACCGCGCCATGGAGCTGCGGCGTGAGTTCGAGCATGGCGGCGGCGGAGCGCGTGATGCCCGCGCGCTTAGCGCGCTGCGCGACGCTGGGCGCGTCGATCATCGTGGTTATCGGGTTGCCCGCGCGCGCCAACAGCGCCTTGGATGTGCCGACTTCCACCATTCGCACGTCGGTGACGATAGTCGCGCCGCGCCTGATTGCCGCGATGCCCCGCTCGACCGCGCCTTCGCTGAAGCGCACGGAGTCCACAATCTGCGGCTCGCCCTCGGCGCGCACGATGCGCCCAAGCACATAGCGTTCGCGCGCCGTGAGGTGCGGAGTGGGCGGCATCGCAGCCTCAACCATCTCAAGGCTGCGGCGTTCTATCTCTTCCGGCGCGAGTCCGTATTTCTGCAATAGCGTCAATTCTGATTTGCCCGTCTAACAAGGTTGATTTGCCGATACATAATACCATGCTTTATCGGGCATAACACAAAGGGGGCGGCAGAGAGTAGCGTTTCCACAGGCGGCAAGCCTTTTCGTCATTCTTGCGAAAGCAGGAATCCAGAGTATCTAAGGCACATTCAAGTATAAACGACCTTGCCGTTCGACTTTGAAAATCGCAATCAGTCAAGGGCGAGGGTTTTCGCCCCCATCCTAACCTTCCCCCAAAGGGGGAAGGGACAATCACGCCGTCGGATTGCGCTTGACAGCAGGCAACCTTCCTCCATCAAGGGGGAAGGGATTTTCTCCAATTAAGAATAGGACTTACGCGGTTGGGCGCGATTTCGTACTTGAAACGGGTCAATCTCGGGTAGGAGTTCATATTCAAGTGCGTAAGTCTTGATGAGAAGATTGCATTGGTACGGTTTAGCCGTCGATGGGCGAGGGTTTTCGCCCCCATCCTAACCTTCCCCCAGAGGGGGAAGGGACTTTCTTCGATTTTGTCAGATAGGTCATAGGCGGATGGTGTAAAATATCAACGGAACTTAGCGATAGAGTTTCTGCTAGATTATACTAATGCGAAATCTGATACATTCCATAACGGGCGGGCGCGGCGCGGGTGAACGGCGCGCGCTGCCGCCGTCTCTTATCGTCGTTGGGCTGGGCAATCCGGGGCCGGAGTACGCGGACACGCGGCACAACGCCGGTTTCTGGTGCGTGGACGCCCTCGCCGCTAAGCATCGCATTACGCTGGAGCGGCGGCATAGAGCGGCTATCATCGGCGAGGGCGAGATAGCGGGCTGCCGCGTCGCGCTGGTGAAGCCGCGCACCTTCGTCAATCGCAGCGGCGCGGCGATCCGCTACCTGACGGCGCGCTATGCCGTGCCTATCGACAGGCTGCTCATCGTTTGCGACGACATCAACCTGACGCCGGGCAAGCTGCGGCTGCGGCGCAAGGGCAGCGCGGGCGGGCATAACGGCATCAAGTCGGCGATAGAGGCTGCTGGTTCGCAGGGGTTTCCCCGCCTCAGGATAGGCGTTGGACGGCCAGCCGACGGCACGGGGCAAATCGAGCATGTCATTGGGCCTATGCAGCGGGATGAGCGCAAGGTCATCGACGAGGCGGTGGAGCGCGCCGTCGATGCAGTCGCATGCCTGCTGTCGGACGGCATAGACGAGGCGATGAGCCGCTTCAACTAAAGCGGAATTAAGAATTAGAAATTAAGAATTAAGAATTGGGTTGGGGTTTAGGCTTGGTGTGTGGGATGTTTCTTGGATTGATGGCGAGACGGAGTGCGAAGGCGATTGCTGAAGCCTACTCGTCCGGCAGACTACGATTTTTGATTCCTCACTCCGTTCGGAATGACAGGGGGAAGAGGTTCGGGATGACAGCGGGTTGAGGCGCTGTGTTTGGGATGTCTGGCGGCGGGGCGATGGGGGCGACTGGCCAGTCGCCCCTACATGATCGGGGGGCGCTTGCCCCGCCGCCGCTGTCAGCGGAAGGGTGGGTGGCGTTCGGGGCGGCGGGGCTTTTTGTTGCCGGGTAGGTGGCTTATCTCGGATAGGTAGTCGGTGTGTCCCTGGGAGATTTGCCTTGCGCTTTCGGCTGCTTTTTCTTCTATTCGCTCGGCTTCGGCTACTTCTTTCATGTGCGCTTCCGATACAGGCGCGTGGCTCTCGACTACCGCCGGGTGGTCTTCGTCGAGGTCTCGGCAGGCGCAGATGCAGTCGGGGTGGCAAGGGGAGTAGTAGGACATGAACTCCGGGTCGGGGGTGGAGGGGTTGCCGAAGCCCCAGCTGAGCAGGACTTTGGCGGCTTCTATCCTGTCCCTTGGCTTGGCGTCTCGGTCGCGCCCTTCCAGCACTTCGTTGAGTATTCTGACTATGCTTGCGCCTTCGCCGGTCTCGACGCGGATGCGGGCGACGAGCTTTTTGTTCAGCCTTTCGTGTTCGGGGCTGACTGCTTGGGCGGGGCCGTTTTCGGATTGGGCGTCTTCTTTCTTTGCCTGCCGTTCCATCTTGGAGCTGAGGCTGTTGATGAGGGCTTCGGCTTCTTGGAAGCCGAGCTTGAGCAGCAGGCGGGCGGCTTGGAGTCTGTGATGGGGCGTGGAGTCGAGGTCGTCGCCGGTCATGATGGAGACGATGCTGCGGATGATGGTTCTGCCGTTGTCTGTTTCTTGGTGGACTAGGTGCTGGAGGTGCTCGATGGCGGTTGTGCAGTGCCTGTTGTCCAGGTGGTCATGTTCGCCATGCCCGTCCTGGGCGTCCTGTTGTGCGTGCTGGTTTATGGGAGTTGGTTGGTTCATTGGTTTTTCCCAAGGTTTTCAGGGTGTCGGGATTTCAAGGGTTGGGGTTTTGGATTGTCAGTGATTAGGTGTTAGGTTTTTCGTGCTTGTTATGCGACTTATGTTCTTGCGGATAGTATAGGTGAGGGTTTGTGTGGTGTCAAGGGTGATTTTCAATTAAAAATTAAGAATTAGGAATTAGGAATTAAGAATTGGGGGACGGGTGGTTCGACAGGCTCACCACGAACGAAAAGACGGCTTACTGTGAACGGGGTAATGAGGTGCGTTGTGGCTGACCTTGATGGCGATTAACTGATAGACTGAATTATTGATAGGCTGATAGGCTGCTGTGTCGGAGGGGATGATGACTAGATGGTGGCTGATTGGGGGCGGCGCGCTGCTGGGCGTTTTGCTTATCGGCAGTGTCGCGCTTGCTTTGCTGTCGGGGGAGACGGAGTTTGCGCCGGGCACGCCGGAGCGCGCGGTTCAAGACTTGCTGCGCGCGGCTGAGGACGATGACATCGAGACGGTGTATGCGATGCTGTCCCGGGAGTTGCGGCAGAGGTGCGAGCTTAAGAATTACGCGGTCGGCAGAGTGCGAGAGCTCGAAATTTTCGCCACGCTGCGCGACGCCAAGATCGTGGATGGCACGACCTTTGTGAATGTGCGGATAACGGAGTTCTATGGCGGCGGTCCTTTCGGCAGCGGGGAGTCGTCGCATGACCAGCGCTTTGCGCTGCGGCAGGAAGCGGGTGAGTGGAAGTTCACCGAGTATCCCTGGCCCTATGACTATTGCCGCGAATCTGACGATGAGTGATTTGCGATTGGCGCGCCCGTCGAGTCACGTATGCGTACTGTGCTAGATTTGATAATCCCGCCCATCCTCTATCAGGTTTAGCCGCCCCGCCGTGAAAGGGATTTGCGATGTCTGACGCCTTGTCGATTGTGTTCGGTATTCTTGGGTCGCTTATGTTTCCGGTTGCCATAGGGTTGGCGGTCTATGGCATCATCGTTTGGAGACGCCGCGCGGCCGGACAGGGGCAGGACGCGGAGGAAGACGCTGAGCAAGACGCCGGCATCGGGACGGTGCGCCGTCTGTACTTTTATCTCGTCGCCTTTGTGTCGCTGATGATGTTTGTGAGCGGCGTGGCGCTGCTGCTTCAGTTCGTCTTCGACAGCATATTCGGCGGCGATGTGATTTCGGAGTCCAACATAAGGCTTGCCGGCGGAGCGTCGCTCGCCATAGTGGGCTTGCCGTTGTGGTTCTTTCACTGGCGCTTCATACAGCGCGCCGTGGCGGAGCAGCCGGTGGAGATACGCTCCATCCTGCGTAAGCTGTACATATACATTACGCTTGCCGTAGCGGTGAGCATTCTCATCTATGCTACGCTCGGGGTGCTGAACTGGATATTCGGGGTTGACGATTTCAGCGGTTACGGCATCGCCGCGATTATCTGCTGGAGCGCGGTATGGGCGTTTCACTGGCTCATCGAGGAGCGCGAGGGGCAGCCCACGCCGGAGACGCGCGCAGTTCGCCGTCTGTACATCTATATCGCCGCGCTTGTCGCGCTCGTGATGCTGTCGCTGGGCGTCGGGCGAGCGCTGTACTTCGTCCTGCTGGAGGGGTATAACGCGCTGGCATCCGTGCCGACGCTCGCCGGCGAGTCGGGGCTGTGGCGTCCGACTATGCGGGAGATGCTGTCGGTGGCGATTTTCGGCGGCGGCGCATGGGCGCTGCACTGGCTATACATCGCGCGGCAAGACTACGGCTCCGCGCTGCGGCAGGTGTATCTGTACATCTTCGCAATTCTGGGCGGCGTGATGACGACCTTGTCCGCGCTCGGCATAATCATCCACGAGATACTGGTATGGGCTTTGGGCAATATGAGCGCGGAGTCGAACGCGCTGCATTTCGGCTTTCTGCCGGGGTCGGTCGCCACGCTCAGCGTGGGCGCGGCGCTGTGGGCGTATCACTGGCACATGGTAAGGCGCGAGTCGGATGCGTCGGCCGGCGGGGCGCTGTCGGCGCGGCGAGCGTACACCTACATACTTTCGGCGATAGGCACGGGCGCGCTTGCGGTCGCCATATTCATGCTGGTGAGCGCGGCGTTCAAGCTGCTTCTGGCGAGCTTCAGCGATGTGGTCATCGGGGGCGAGCTGTGGAAGGGGGCGCTCGCAAACATCGTTACGCTGGGCGTTCTGGGCGGGCCGGTCTGGGGATACTATTGGCGCACGATACAGGGGCGCACTCTGGACTTGGGCGCGGACGAAAGGGAGTCGGTCTCACGCCGCATCTTCATATTCGCCGCGCTGGGGGTGGGAGTGCTGGCGCTTCTGGGCAGTGTCAGCGCCCTGCTGTTCATGTTTCTGCGGGACTTGCTGGATGCGGCGCTTTCGCTGGACACGCTGAACGATATGAGCGCGCCAGTCGCCATAATCGCCGCCGCCGCCGCCTTCCTGCCCTATTACTGGTCGGTGTATCGGGAGGATAGGGACGCCGCGCCTGAGGCTGCGCCTATGCCGCCGGTTCATGCTGAGGCTGCGGAGGTACGACCGCGTCGCAAGGAGGTTACGCTGCTCGCCGCCGGGGATGGCGAACCGCTTGCGCGGCGACTTCAGGGCGCGCTGGGATATGAGATAAGCACACTCCGTTGGGCGGACGCGGACGCCGCCACGCCCGCGCTCACGGATGAAGCTTGCGCCGAGCTAGCGCAAGCGGTGGCGGTGGCTGAGGGCGGGCGAGTGATGCTCATTCCGGACGGCGACGGGGTGCGGGTTGTGTCGTATGACTAGGGGGGCGGGAATTAAGAATTAGAAATTAAGAATTAAGAATTGGGTTGTGTTTAGGGTTGGCGTGGGATGTTTCGCAGTTCGGTAGCAACCGAAGTGAAGATTGCTGCGGTGTATTTGGGATGGCAGCAGGTTAGGATTTTTGATTCCTCACTCCGTTCGGAATGACAGGGGGAGGGTGTTCGGGATGACGGGGGGAGGCGCTTGGGGTGACAATTGAAAGAGCCGTATGACATCTTCATGCAGGGTACAATACCCTGCCGTAATATGTCATACTATGATTTCATAGTATTAAGTCATACCTAGCTAAAAAGGGAGGTGAACATGTCCTCAAGCACAGTTGTGAGCGACAACAATGATGTTGACCCGCTCGAGGCTTTAGGCGGACGCGAAGCGGTCCTGGAGATGTTTGAGAAGCACCGTGCAATATCCGCCGACTTCTGGAGCAGATACTACGCCTTACTGGAGCAGTATCCCGATCAGTGGATCGCCTGGGGCGAGAATGGATTTATTGCAACGGCAGACTCGCAACTTGAGCTCATCGCTAAGCTGGAGCACAAAGGGCTGACACCCAACGACGTGGTACTTGAGTTCCTCGACACCGATCCTAAGGTGCTCATCCTATGATATTTGGCGAATTTGACGAACATGGCCGCCCTTATGTTCGAGGTGGCGTCTATTTGCCAAGGCTGAACATATTAGGCCCCGTGATGTTCTTGCTGGACACCGGCGCTGACAGGACTTGCTTGAACGGCAAGGATACGAACAGGCTTAAGGTTCCCAAGCAGAGTCTGAGCAATCCCTTCCACATTAGGGGGATTGGCGGCGAAGTGAATTACTACGATGAACCGACTCAACTGTTTTTTCAATCAGGAAACAACATTGCAGAGTACATCATAGACATTGCCATAGCAGACGACGATACCGAATGGCAGCCATCTCTTCTAGGGCGTGACATATTCAATCGCTGGGACATCCGTTACAACTATGGCGACAACATTCTGCAATGCGAAGTGCATTCTGCGGATGGAATACTGTAACACTTACTCGCTATCAACAAGAAAGCCCTGTCCGCCGTGGACGGGGCTTTCTTTTTTCACGCCTGCTATATGGGCTGGATGTCGTAGTGTGTTGGTTGAAGGGTTGGCGCGAGGGGCTGTATGGGCAAGGGTTCGGCGGGGCTTGTTGAGTTGACTGAGGTGATGGGATGCTGAGATACTAGCGGCATGGTTACTGTGCTTGTGGTTGAGGATGAAGAGAACTTGCTTGAGGCGCGGCGCTATCGAACTCATCAGCGACGGCAAGACCTTGCAAATACGCGCCGAGCGATGATCCGCACCTGCCTAGCCTCCCAGAAGCCGCTGCACAGCCAGGGTAACAGCAGCCGCAGTCGCCATGCCCCCCAGCATCATGCCCACCATCCACTTTACAAGGCGAGTCTCCATCTGGGCGAGGTCGGCTTTGGTCGCGAATATGTCGCGCGCCTCTTCGTATGTGATAAAGCGCCTTTCATTTGTGGTCATGATTCCAGCCTCGTGAAATGCTTGTGTGTTTCGGAAATATAATTCAAGTTCGGTGCTATAATCCCCATACTAACACATACTTCTACTTCTACCATGCTTGATTGCGATATGAACGGAACGGGAGGTACGACATGACCTGGAGCGGCGACCCTGAAGGCATCTACGGCAGACTTGGCGTGAGGCGCATCATTACCGCGTCCGGCAGCACTACCGCTTACGGGGGCAGCAAGACGCGCCCCGAAATCCTGGACGCCATGAATAAGGCGTCCAACATGATGGTCAATATAGACGAGCTGAACCGCGCCGCGAGCCGCATCATCGCCGACGCCACCGGCGCAGAGGCGGGCTTCGTGTCCAGCGGCGCGGCGGGCGGGCTTATACTCCAAGCCGCCGCCGTCATCGCGGGCTCAGATCTCGCCAAGATGGATCGCCTGCCCGACGCCACCGGCATGAAGAACGAGATTATCATCCACAAGAGCCATCGCTTCCCCTATGACCAGTGCTATACTTCCGTGGGCGCGAAGTTCGTGGAGATAGGCGACGGCAGACGCTGCCAGCCTTGGCAGCTTGAGGCTGCGTTCACCGAGAACACCGCCGCCGTCGCATACCTCTTCTCGCCCTTCATCACGCGCCGCGCCATCCCCTTCCCCGAGGTGTGCGAGATAGCGCACAGCCATGGCGTCCCGGTAATCGTGGACGCCGCATCCATGCTGCCCCCGCGCTCCAACCTGCGCCGCTTCACAGCCGAGGGCGCGGACATGGTCATATACAGCGGCGGCAAGGCGGTGCGGGGGCCGCAGGGAACCGGCATCCTCTGCGGGCGCGCCGACCTCATCGACGCCGCGTTCGCCAATGCCGCGCCGCACCAGTTCATCGGGCGCGGCATGAAGGTCGCAAAGGAAGAGATCGTCGGCTTGCTCCGCGCCATCGAGATATTCGTCGCCGAAGACGAAGACGCCGAGATGACGCTCTACCGCCGCAAGGCGCAGCAGGTAGTGGACGCACTCGCCGAGGTGGACGGGCTGCGCGTAACCCTTGAGCACGACGAGCACAACTACCTCATCCCCCACGCCGTTATGCGCTTCACCCGCGACTGGCGCGGACCAGACCGCAACGCTGTCTATCAGGCGATGATCGCCGGCGACCCGCCCATCTACCTGCACGACATATTCGACCCGGACGAGCTAGCCGTCGACCCCCTGAACCTCGACGATGAAGAGCTGGAAATCGTAATCCACCGCCTCACCGAAACCCTGCTAGGAAACTGATACCACCGCCACTGATGCTTGCGATACTTGGAGATGAGCCGATGACCACGCAGCGCAAACCCTCGACACGGACGGGAACGGACGGCAGCGCCGACGCGCTCGACTACAAGACCAAGCTGTGGCAGATGGCGGACGCGCTGCGCGGAAGCATGGACGCCGCCGAGTACAAGCATGTCGTGCTTGGGCTTATCTTCCTCAAGTACATCTCCGACGCCTTCGAGGAGGCGCATGAGCGGCTGGAAGCCGAGATCGATGATGGCGCTGACCCCGAAGACCCCGACGAATACCTCGCGCAAAACATCTTCTGGGTGCCGCAGGATGCGCGCTGGTCGCTCATTCAGGCGGCGGCGCGCCAGCCAATCGTCGGCAGGCTTGTGGACGAGGCAATGATCGCCATCGAGCGCGACAATTCATCGCTCAAGGATGTGCTGCCCAAGGACTACGCCCGCCCCGCGCTCGACCAGCAGCGGCTCGGACAGGTCATCGATATGGTGAGCAACATCAACATCGGCGGCGCGGACGCGCGCAATCAGGATGTGCTAGGGCAAGTCTATGAATACTTCCTAGAGCAGTTCGCCCTTGCCGAAGGGCGCAAGGGCGGCGAGTTCTACACCCCGTCCTCTGTCGTGCGCCTGCTCGTGGCGATGCTGCGACCGTACTACGGGCGCGTCTATGACCCCTGCTGCGGCTCATCGGGCATGTTCGTGCAGTCGATGGACTTCATCCGCGCCCACGCCAACGGCAACGGCAACGGCGGCAGGGCGCGCGCCGACATCTCCATCTACGGACAGGAATCCAACTACACCACTTGGCGGCTCGCCAAGATGAACCTCGCCATACGCGGCATCGACGGGCAGATCGCTCACGGCGACATCTTCCACAACGACCGCTACCCGGACCTCAGAGCCGACTACATCCTCGCCAACCCGCCATTCAACATCTCCGACTGGGGCGGCGCGCGCCTGCGCGATGATAGGCGCTGGCGATACGGCGTCCCGCCCGCGCGCAACGCCAACTTCGCTTGGGTGCAGCACATCCTCCACCATCTCGCGCCCAACGGCATCGCGGGCTTCGTTCTCGCCAACGGCTCTATGTCCTCCAACCAGTCCAACGAAGGCGACATCCGCAAGAGCCTAATCGAAGCCGACCTCATAGACTGCATGATCGCCCTGCCGGGCCAACTCTTCGCATCCACGCAGATACCCGCCTGCCTGTGGTTCCTCGCCCGAAACAAGCGCGGCGGCAAGCGCCACGACCGACAGCGCGAAATCCTGTTCATAGACGCCCGCAAGATGGGAACGATGACCGACCGCACCCACCGACGGCTGACCGAAGACGACATCGACCGCATAGCGAGCGCATACCACGCCTGGGCGCGGCAGCCCGACGACTACGAAGACACCCCCGGCTTCTGCAAGAGCGCCACCCTCGAGGAAGTCCGCAAGCACGGACATGTCCTCACGCCCGGCCGCTATGTCGGCGCAGAGCCGCAGCCCCAAGACCTCGAACCCTTCGACGAAAAGATGGCGCGCCTAACCGCGCAGTGGCGCGAGCAGCAAGGCGAGGCTATGAAGATTGACGCGGAGATAGAAGCGAATTTAGCGCTACTTGGGTTTGGGAGCAGACCACCCGACGACTGACGAGGAGGATTATGCCACTCGAATTAGATAATCTGAGGAACTCCATTCAAGCCCTTGCCGACCTGTTGACGGTCAGCGAGAATGACGAGCGCATGGGGCAGTTTAGCGAGATTGAGCGGAACGGCATTCGCGCCGGCGCAATACAGAACTTCAAAGTTACCTATGAACTCTCTTGGAAATTGATGGCGCGGTGGTTGAACGCAAACATTGGCGTCGGCGTTGCGGATGGCGTAACGCGGCGTCAGTTGTTCCGCATCGCCGCCGAAAATCGCCTTATCTCAAGTGTTGACCTGTGGATGGAGCATCATAACGCAAGGAACGCCACATCCCACATCTACGATAGGGAAAAGGCAATGCAAGTCTATACTGCCACCGTGAACTTCACGCGCGACGCGCGACGGCTGTTGAGGGCGTTGGAAGCTCGGAATGATTGATCTCAACCCTAACCATCTTGAAACGGTCAAGGGCATCCTCGCTGAGCATGCGCCGCACTGCGAGGCGCGCGCTTTCGGCTCCCGCGCGACCTGGACCGCGAAGGACTACTCGGACCTCGACCTGGCGGTCGTCGGTGAAGGTCCGCTGGATTTGGGAAGCTTGGGGCGCTTGAAGGAAGCGTTCGAGGAATCCGACCTGCCTATTCGGGTGGATGTGCTCGACTGGCACGGCATTTCTGAAAGTTTTCAGAAGGTGATTAGTCGGGAGTATGTGATTATCCGGCGTGGGAACGGAACGGGGACGATGGGCGCATCGGGCGAATGGCGCAAAGCACAAAGGAACTTGGATATGGCAAGTGAATGGCGCAAAGTCAATTTGGGCGATTGTGTCGTGATAAACGATTCGACATACTCGCCCAAAGAATCGTGGCCGTTCATCAACTATTTGGACACTGGCAGCATCACCGGCAACCACATATCAGAAATCCAGACTCTTGTACCAGGGGAAGACAAGATACCGAGCCGCGCTCGCAGGAAGGTTCGGCAAGGCGACATTGTATATTCAACCGTGCGCCCGAACCAGCGGCACTTTGGATTGATTAAGAATGTGCCTGACAACTTTCTGGTATCAACAGGCTTCGCAGTCATACGAGGTAAGGAAGATGTTGCACATACAGATTTCATCTACTGGTATCTAGCTCAGGAACACATCGTTGAGTATCTTCACACTATCGCCGAGAGCAGCACATCCGCATATCCGTCAATCAGACCTAACGACCTTGAGCAGTTAGAATTGGAATTGCCGCCCCTACCCGAACAGCGTCGCATCGCCCACATCCTCGGCGCGCTCGACGACAAGATAGAGCTCAACCGCCGCATGAACGCCACGCTCGAGCAGATGGCGCGCGCGCTCTTCAAGTCCTGGTTCATAGACTTCGACCCGGTGCGCGCGAAGATGAGCGGCCGCTGGCGTCGCGGCAAGTCCCTACCCGGCCTGCCGGCCCACCTCTACGACGTCTTCCCCAGCCGCCTAGTGCCGTCTGAGCTTGGGGAAGCGCCGGAGGGGTGGGGGGTGAAGGCGCTGGGGGAACTAATCGAACTCGCCTACGGCAAGGCATTGAAATCAGACGACCGACAGGGCGGGAATATCCCGGTGTATGGTTCAAATGGACAAGTCGGTTGGCACGATGAGAAGTTAGTATCCGGCCCAGGCATTGTTGTTGGAAGAAAAGGGAAGCCCGGAGCAGTCGCATGGACACAGAGCGATTTCTTTCCCATTGACACGACGTTCTATGTTGTCCCTTCAAACGAGAACCAGAGCCTACATTTCCTATTCTACGCCCTGACCAACCAAGACTTGCCATCTATTGCTGCCGATTCAGCAGTGCCAGGCCTGAACCGAAATATGGCGTACATGAACAAACAACTTGTCCCTGACAAGGTAATAATGGACGAGTTCAGCAGTTACGCCAACACCATCTTCACGCAACGCCATCATCTGGAAGAAGCCTCCCGCACCCTCGCCGCGCTGCGTGATATAATGCTGCCAAGGCTGGTTTCGGGGGAAGTGCGGGTGAGTATCTAGGGACTTTCGTTCCTTAACCCAACGCAATGATACCCGTTGATGTGCTTGTAATGTACCCAACATAGGAAGCGTAGGACATCTAATATGCGAAAGGTTATTGGGCGCGTTGAACGGAATTGGGTAGCCGCCGCAGTGGCTATGATATTGCCTAGCGTTATCGATGGGATCCTTGAGTACCGCATAACCCAAGGTGTGTTAGGATTGACGCCGGCGGTAAGTACGGTGGTAAATGCGGTGGTAGGCGGGCTTGTGGCAACGGTTGTGTGGTGGTTTATGGTGCGTAAGTCGCCCGAGTTAGTAATCGAAGAAGAGAGCCTTTCCCCGCCAGTGTTGCCCGAGTCAGTGATTGAAGAAGAGAGCCTTTCCCCGCCAGTGTTGCCCGGGTCAGTATCAGTAACTGAAGAAAAAAGAGTTCCCCCGCCAGTGTTGTCCGAGGCAATGACTGAAGACAAGTTCTTTTCTCCAAGAACACCTACTGAAATGCTTGCCGCAGTTGAGGTGACAGAGATAGCTGCGAAGGACGCTCGCCAGCGCGAGATTGGATATTTGCTGAAAGTGGAAGGTACAATCAGGGATAAGCGCTCCAGCTTTGAGGTGTCCCCCAGCTGGGGCACTAAGAAGGTACACGTGTGTATGGATGAACTAGAAACCCAGGCATCTATATTTTTGGAGTTCACCGGGAGTACTTGGCAAAATAGACTCTATTCTTTTAATCTTGGGGACCGAATCTCAGCTATTGGAAGAATTGAGTCCGTTACAAAAAGTGTCAATCTGAAAGATTGTGAATTAGTCGGGGGGCATTTCTCATAGAAGTTGTCTATGCTATCATCCACCTAAGCGTAGGACGGATTTATGGTCTAGACTTTGGCGCTGAACATCGTAACCCGAACGGGCAGAGTAAGTTCGCCGGGCGTCCAAACGGAGATGCCGCTATGAATCATATAGAAGTCTGCGCCTTTCTTGGCAGAAGCCTGCCGCCGTTGTTCGAGTGTTCGCCGGTGCCCATGGAAGGCGTGCGAGTGCGGACGCCGATGATGTATCCCGACGGGGGAATCGTGGATGTGTTCGTCCTGGAACGCGGCGACGGATTCACAGTTACCGATTTCGGCGACGCGCTCGGCTGGCTTCATCTGCAATCTGTGAGTCACAGTAGGAGCCGACGACAGCAATTGTTGATTGACGATGTATGCCAAACCCTCGGCGTGGTGTTATTCAGAGATCAATTGATACTCCGCGACATCAAAACGGAGGAATTGGGCGATGCCGTGATGCGCTTGGGGCAGGCGGTAGTGCGAGTTTCGGATATCTGGTTCACTAGGCGCAGCCAATTTTTGCTTACAACTGCCGAAGAAGCCACCTGAAAGAGATGCCACCACAATGACCCCTAACATGCAAAAGTCGAGGTTTTCATTAGCATACATCGAAGCCGTTGCGTCGTGCGCTGGCTATCAGGTTGAGGAAATGAAGGTGGATTTTGACAGCGTGGACGGCGTGCTGATGGCGAACTCTGGGAGTCGCCCCAGAATAGAGTTTCAGGCAAAGGCGACTACGCAAGATATTCTGCGCGGAAACAGCATCCACTTTCCGCTGCCTGTCAAGAACTATGACGATCTGATAACCGAAACCAGAACCCCGCGCATCCTCATCGTTATGCTGATGCCGAGTGATGATGACGATTGGCTGACTCAAAACGATTACGAATTGTCCTTGCGCCATTGCGCCTACTGGCAGTTCCTGGAAGGCCGAGAACCTACAAAAAACACTTCCACCGTCACCATCGACATACCCACTACCAATATATTTAGCGTCGATCGACTCACCGATTTGATGGAGAAGGCAGAAAGGGGAGATCCGCTATGCTAGTTCAGATACGCGACCGCAATGCCGTATCCTCTATACCGATAATGAATGTCCTATCCTATCTCAATTCGCGCGGATGGCATGACGCGGGCGCTTGGGGCAGCAGACCGGCAACAATCTATACTAAGGAACACGGCGGCAGAACTTGGGAAATCCTTGCGCCCACAAAAGATACCATTGCCGATTACGCCGAAAGCATGGCAGAGTCGGTCGCCATCCTCGCAACCGTCGAAGACCGCTCCCAACTCGATGTGTTCCATGACCTCATGGGCGCCGGAGCCGACATGATACGAGTCCGCTCGGCGAATGGCGCGGCGACGAAAGCGATGTCACTGCGCCGGAGCGCAAGCCTGCTAAACGATTCCTACGACTTGCTCGCTTCCGCCGCGCGCGCCACTGAGAAGACCCGAGCGGCATATCGCGGCAAGTTGAGCGCGGATGTCGCCGAATACCTCGACAGCGTGCGCCCGCTGCCGGGCTACTACGAAGGCTACGCTCTGACGCTGCACTCCCCGGTGCCGGTGGGCTTTGGAAGGCAGGAAGACTTTGGAGACGACTTTTACGCGCCATTCCCCCGCAGGGCAACCCTGAATCTCGCCAAATCTCTGAAACATTCCAGAGCCGCGATAGACGACGCAATCGCCAGCAACAGCTTGGACGCTTTCGAGAAGGCGATACATTTCGGCGTCAGCGCCAACCTGTGCGATTCCGTAGCAGAGTTGGCGAAGAAGGGAAACGGAGTTGAAATCGGCTTGTTCTGGGCGGGTGTGCGACCTTCCAACGCTCTCGATGCCCACTTTTCGTTTTCCGCCAGTTCCGCCGAGGTTTTGATGGAGGCGGCAAGGGTATTCCGTCGTGATGAACCCTCCTTGGACGAGCGCATAGTCGCGCAGGTCGTCCGACTGGACAGAGAGCCGGACGAATTCGACGGAAGAGCAACCCTATTGGCAGCAAGGGATGAGCGGCTCATCCGTATCAGAGTTGAGTTTGACCATTCGGATTATGACACGGCTATCCGCGCCTTTGGTGAGCATAAATCCATCAGCGTGGACGGCGATGTTTATAAAGACGGCAATGGATATGAGCTGCGTAATCCCCGCAACCTGTCGCTTGTGATGTAAGGAGCGGAATGACCTTGCCGAAAGCGCGGGCGGATCAGCCATGACCACCATCACCGAAGCCGATGTCGAGCAGGCAGCCCTCGATTGGCTTGCCGCGCTAGGCTGGCGCATCGCGCGCGGCACGGACATTGATAAGGCGACGCGCGCGGACGATGAGCAAGTGGTTCTGCAAGAGCATCTGCGGCAGGCGCTCACCGAGCTGAACCCCGACATCCCCGCCGACGCCCGTGACGACGCCCTCCGCAAGCTGACGCGCCCGCAGGGTTCCACGCTCGAAGCGCGCAACCGCAATTTCCATCGCATGCTGCTGGACGGCGTAACCGTCGAGTACCGCGACGGCGGCGATATTCGCGGCGCGCAAGTGTATGCCATAGACTTCGACAACCCCGTCGCCAACGACTGGCTCGCCGTCAACCAGCTCAGCGTCAGCGAGAACCGAAACAGACGCCGCCCCGACATCGTGCTGTTCGTCAACGGGCTGCCGCTCGCCATAATGGAGTTGAAGAACCCGTTAGACGAAAGCGCGGGCGTATGGAGCGCATGGCAGCAGCTCCAAACCTACAAGGCGGAGCTGCCAACCCTGTTCTCCATGAACGAGATGCTCATAGTCTCGGACGGCATGCACGCGCGCATCGGCACTCTCACCGCCGGGCGCGAGTGGTTCAAGCCCTGGCGCACCGTCAGCGGTGAGACGCTCGCCGACTCGCGCATGACCGAGTTGCAGGTGATGCTCGAAGGCGTCTGCTCGCCCGCCCGCTTCCTCGCTCTGATACGGGACGCCATCGTATTCGAGGACGACGGCGGCGCGCTGACCAAGAAGATGGCGGGCTACCATCAGTTCCACGCTGTCAGGGTCGCGGTGAGCGAAACGCTGCGCGCCGTGGAACTGCGACAGACCGCACGGCAGGTCGCCGACGAAGACGGACACTATGAGGCGGGCAGGAAGCCGGGCGGCAAACCCGGCGACAGGCGCATCGGCGTCGTCTGGCACACGCAAGGCTCAGGCAAGAGCCTGACGATGGCGTTCTACGCCGGCGCAATCATCCGCGAGCCGTCGCTGGAGAACCCCACCGTCGTCGTCCTGACCGACCGCAACGACCTGGACGACCAGCTCTTCACCACCTTCTCGCGCTGCCAGGACATACTGCGCCAACCGCCGGCTCAGGCGTCAAGCCGCGCCGACCTGCGAAACAAGCTCAATGTCAAGTCGGGCGGCGTGGTGTTCACCACCATTCAGAAGTTCTTCCCCGAAACGAAGGGCGACACCCACCCGACGCTCTCCGCGCGCCACAACATCGTGGTCATCGCGGACGAGGCGCACCGCAGCCAGTACGACTTCATCGACGGCTACGCGCGCCACATGCGCGACGCCCTCCCTCACGCCTCATTCGTCGGCTTCACAGGCACCCCCATCGAACTGCAAGACGCCAACACCCGCGCCGTCTTCGGCGACTACATCAGCATCTACGACATCCGGCGCGCGGTGGAGGACAAGGCAACGGTGCCCATCTACTACGAAAGCCGCCTCGCCAAGCTGAGCCTGGACGACGATGAACGCCAGCGCATTGACCCCGACTTCGAGGAGATGACCGAGGGCGAGGAGATTGAACGCAAAGAGCGGCTCAAGACGAAATGGGCGCGGCTCGAAGCCATAGTCGGCGCAAAGGAACGGCTGCGGCTGGTCGCCCAGGACATCGTGGATCACTTCGAGCAGCGGCTGGAGACGCTGGAAGGCAAGGCGATGGTCGTCTGCATGAGCCGGCGCATCTGCGTCGAACTCTACCGTGAGCTGGCGCGCCTGCGCCCCGACTGGCATCACGACGACGATGACAAGGGCAGCGTCAAGGTGGTGATGACAGGCTCGGCGTCCGATCTCGCGGAGTGGCAGCGGCACATCAGGGATAAGCCAAGGCGGGAAGCGCTGGCGAACCGCTTCCGCGACGCGGCAGACCCGTTCAAGGTCGTTCTGGTGCGCGACATGTGGCTGACCGGCTTCGACGCGCCCAGCCTCCATACTATGTACTTGGACAAGCCTATGCGCGACCATGCGCTGATGCAGGCAATCGCCCGCGTCAACCGCGTGTTCAAGGACAAGCCCGGCGGCTTGGTCGTGGACTACCTGGGACTGGCGCAAGAGCTGAAGATAGCCCTCGCAACCTACACCGAGAGCGGCGGCAAGGGGCGCGCCACATTCAACCAGGAAGAAGCGGTAGCCGTTATGCTGGAGAAGTACGAGGTCTGCTGCGGCTTGTTCCACGGCTTCGACTGGTCCAAATGGACGACGCCGCAAGAACGGCTGGGGCTGCTGCCTGCCGCTCAGGAGCATATCCTGGCGCAGAAAGACGGCAAGGAACGCTGCGTCAACGCCGTGAGCGCGCTGTCTCGAGCTTTCGCGCTGTCAGCGCCGCACGATGAAACGAAGCGGATAAGGGACGATGTGGCGTTCTTCCAAGCGGTGCGGGCGGCGCTCACAAAGCCCGCGCCGTCCGAAGCTCACGCGGGCGAAGACCTCGACTATGCGGTGCGCCAGCTTATATCGCGCGCGGTGGCATCCGAGGGCGTAACGGACATCTTCGCCGCTGCGGGACTGGATAAGCCGAACATATCCATCCTCTCCGACGACTTCCTCGCCGAGGTGCGGAATATGCCCCAGCGCAACCTCGCCGTAGAACTGCTGCAAAAGCTGCTCACCGGCGAACTCGCCTTGCGCCGACGCAAGAACATCGTACAAGCGCGCTCCTTCTCCGAGATGCTGGCGCAGACTCTCCGCCGCTACCAGAACCGCGCTATCGAGGCGGCTCAAGTCATCGAGGAGCTGATCCAACTTGCCAAGGACATGCGGGAGGCAAGCGCGCGCGGGGAGACCCTAAACCTGTCGGAAGATGAACTTGCCTTCTACGACGCGCTGGAGACCAACGACAGCGCGGTGCAAGCGCTCGGCAACGACGCGCTCAGCGACATCGCCCGCGAACTGGTGGATAAGGTGCGCGGCAGCGTGACCGTCGACTGGGCGCACCGCGAGAATGCGCGCGCTCAGTTGCGCGTTATGATTAAGCGTATCCTGAACAGGCACGGCTACCCGCCGGACAAGAAGGAAACGGCGACTATCACCGTACTGGAACAGGCGGAAGCGCTGTCCGAAGAATGGACGCGCGCCGCATAGGTCAGCCATAGAGCCGCGGACACGGCATGGAATCCAGCTATCGGACGCCCTAATCTGAGCTTGGGCATACCCTTGTCCTGAGCGTAGCCGAAGGGATGGGGGGCGAAATTGCTTTTATGCCCCCCCTGAACGGAAACACCATCCCCACATTATCTGCATTTGACATAAAGGTTATCTAGTGGTTTAATCAAGCCACCTCAATATACGGCAATCAGCCTTTCGTCAGATACATCCCCTTATCAGCGCTTGAGAGGTGAGCATGATTCGCAGATTGTTTAATGTCAGAGCGTCGTTGTCCATTATTATTATCGCCGCGTTCGTCATGGCGGCTATCGCGTGCAGCAGCGCGCCCGCCGCGCCCGCTCCGGCCGAGCCGGCGATCGACCCCGCGGAGTTGAGCAAGCTCGTGCAGGACGCCGTAAAGCAATCGGTTCCTGAGCAGCCGGCTGGCCCCGCGCCGGTGTCCGCGCAAGAAATCCAGAGCATGGTGGAAGCCGCGGTATCCGCCGCAGCCCCCGAAGGCGCGAGCGCCGAAGAAATCAGCGCGATGGTGCAGCAGGCAGTAGCGGCAGCGGCGCAGCCGGCAGCCCAACCCGGCGCATCGAAAGAGGATATTGAGGACATAGTCGCCAGAGCTGTAGCCGAATCGGCTCAGAGTCAGTCGGGAGTTTCGGCTTCTGAAGTGCAGAAGATTGTCTCAGACGCTATCAAAGGGATACCGGCAGCAGCCCCAGCGCCTGCCGCGCCTGCCGCACCTTCACCTGGCGCGGAGATGGTGCATGACGTCTGGGGTAAGTCAGTCGAAAAGCCCCGATATGGTGGGTCTATTCCGATTGCGACGAACGTTGCTCCGGAGATATTTGACCCTTGGTTCGGCGACTGGATCAGCGTTTATGGCGAATACATCTGGGACGACCTCTGTGCTATGGACTGGTCGATACCCCGTGAAGAGCGTGATTTCACCGCTGGGTATAAAGACATGGGCTTTTACACAGGTCATTTGGCTACAAGTTGGGACATCTCCCCAGACCTCCTCAAATATACATTCAACCTACGCGACGATGTTAATTGGCACGACAAAGCGCCGCTCGATGGGCGCCTGTTCACAGCGCATGACGTCGAATACAGCTGGAACCGCGTTTTGGGTCTTGGTCAGTTTGCCGAAACAGGACCCAGCCCGCATGACTGGCTGCTGAACACGCTGTCCGTCTCGTCGATAACGCCCACAGACGATCAAACGGTCGTCGTCAATGCGGAAATCGGTAGCCTTGAGAACATCGGGCGACTCTGCGGTATTGGTGGACCTTGGACTAATACCTTTGTGCCACCGGAAGTTATTGAACAGCACGGCGACATGAAGAATTGGGAGAATGTCGTTGGGACAGGTCCTTATGAGATTACGGACTTCGTGCCACTGTCGCTGATTAAGTTGACTAAGAATCCCAATTACTTCCAAAAAGACCCTGTTTTCCCCGACTTGGATAATCAGCTGCCTTACGCTGACGAAATCAAAATCCATGTAATACCCGACGCGGCCGCGAGAGTCGCTGCATTGCGTACAGGCAAAACTGTTATGCAAGGTGGACAGCATCTAAACCTCGACCAGGTGAATAGCCTCAGAAAAACCAATCCTGAACTGACAGTAGTCAAAATAACCGGCACCTCCAAGTCTGATCCCGCCTTCTATATTGGCGATGCGCCGTTTAACGACAGGAATGTGCGTTGGGCAATGCAGAAGGCAATCAACGTCCCTGAAATAATCGAGTCCTATTATAACGGCGATGCGGACTCCACCCCTTGGGGATTTGCTCCGTCGCCAGCGATCGGCTACTACACTCCCTACGAGCAATGGCCGGATGATGTCAAGCAACTCTTCGTATATGACCCTGCGGAGGCAGAGAGGCTTCTTGACGCAGCCGGGTATCCTCGTGGCGGTGACGGAATAAGATTTGAGTCGAACTGGGACGTATTCCCTCCCTGGGGACATGACATTGACCTTTCTTTGATAGTCGCAAGCTATTGGGAGAAGGTCGGCGTCAAGGTTACTATCACGCAGGTCGCGGAAGACTCCGAGATGTCGGAGAGAAGGACTAACGCAGAGTACGGCGGAATGACCAGTTGCGGCTGCCGTCACAAGAACTTCAACCCAATGGTTTCTAATGTTGGTCGGTTTGGCGTGCCGCAGACATGGCTGAACACAGGAATCAATGATCCGGTTTATCAAGCCATAATCGATGAGGCACAGTCGACAAGTGATCAGTCAGAGCTGCTCAGGCTGGCAACTCAGATGGACGATTATTTTGTTAAGGAAATGTGGACGGTCTGGCTTCCTGTAACCCCTCAATACATGTTGGTTCAGCCGTGGCTGAAAGGTTACAGGGGCGAAGATGGCGGCGGCGATGAGGGCTGGATGACCCATCTGAAGTACACTTGGATCGACCTGAAACTGCAAAATGATTTGGGGCATGACTAACCTTACCAAGTGTTGAATGAATAGGGCGCCTGGCAGGACCATTGAGGTGCGGTCCAGTTGCGCCAGGCGCCTTTTTCTCTTGGGGCGACCGTCTCTCAAGTGAAGGATGGTACCTGAGAGTGAGCGATTGCATCACTATTATGCGGAATGGTTGACAGTCGAAGTTGGCGGCTCGTACAAAGCCGTATCCAGGTGTGCTAGACAGCGGTAGGCGGTGTTGATCGCGCCATTGGCGGAGGCTCATTTGGGTAACTATCTGATCAGAAGATTTCTGTTGATCATACCCACGATTTTGATGGTGTACACCATAGTCTTTGCTATGACTCGCCTGCTGCCAGGCGACATCATAGACTCGATGATACAGCGTGCTCAGAGATCCGGAGGGGAAATCGACCGAGAAGCCATGGAACGCTTCCTCGGATTGGACGCCCCCGTACACATTCAATACCTACGCTCGATTAATGACTTGCTCCTGCACGGCAGCTTAGGCGAGTCCCTGCAAACCGGAGTACCTGTCACGAAGATGATCTTGGAGAGACTCGGAGTGACTCTTGAACTTGGCATCATCGCCTTGGTAATCGCAGTGGCGATCAGCCTGCCAATAGGTATATTCTCGGCAATCAGACAGGACACCATCGGTGACTATGTAGGTCGTAGCATGTCTATTGTCCTTATAGCTGCGCCGAGCTTTTGGGTGGCGACGCTGATTCTGATTTATCCCTCTATCTGGTGGGGTTGGTCGCCTCCCGTAGAACTGGTCTCATTCGTTGAAGACCCACTGGCTAATCTAAAGGTGTATATCATCCCGGCGTTCATTCTAGGCATGGCTATGGCTGGTACGATTATGCGGATGACTCGCACTATGATGCTTGAGGTGTTACGGCAGGACTTTATCAGGACTGCCTATTCAAAGGGCTTGAGAGAAAATGTTGTCATCATGAGGCATGCCCTCAAGAACGCGCTGATTCCGGTGGTGACAATAGCCGGAGCGGAGTTGCCCGTGCTCATCGGCGGTGCAGTCATCATAGAGCAAATTTTTTCCTTGCCCGGCACAGGGCGTCTCATGGTCGATGCGTTGGGGCGAAGGGACTACGCTCTAATCTCCGGCATCAACTTAGTCTTTGCGGGAGCGGTAATCGGAGCAAATCTCTTGATTGATATTTCGTATGCCTATTTGGACCCCAGAATCCGCTACGGATAGTGGAATCGAGGAAATGAAACAGCAGATAGACACCTCCGAAATAGAAAGCGAAGTCAGAGCGCCCAACCGGTTCCGCGTCTTCTTAGGTAGGCTGGCACGCGAGAAGCCTTTGGGAATAGTGGGCGGCGTGATAGTAGCGCTGCTACTGTTCTGCGGCGCTTTCGCCGACATTCTGTCCCCCTATGCCATGAACGAAATCAATATAGTCGATAGATTTGACCCACCATCATGGAAACACCTGCTAGGCGCGGACCAGGCAGGAAGAGACATCCTCACCAGACTTATCTACGGGGCACGTGTCTCCATGATAGTTGGACTTGGGGCAACGAGTGTCACGGTGGTGTGCGCCGGAATGATTGGCGTCCCTTCTGGGTACTTCGGCGGAAAGCTCGACATCACGATGCAGCGATTTGTCGACGCTTGGCTGTCCTTCCCATCGTTGCTTATCCTGTTGACAATAATGTCGATAGTTGGCCGCGGCATGTTACAGATAGTCTTGGTTATAGGCATACTCAGCGGTATTGGTTGGTCACGGGTAGTAAGAAGCGCGGTTATCGGAGTCAAGGTAAATGACTACTTCATAGCTGCTGAAGCAATCGGCAGTCCCACAATTATGACACTCAGGCGACACGTGCTCCCCAATATCATGGCTCCGATTATCGTGATATACAGTGTGAGCGTAGGATGGGCGATCTTGGCTGAGGCCGGTCTCAGTTTCCTTGGGTTCGGCCTCCCTCCCGACGTTCCCAGTTGGGGAGGCATGCTTAGTGGTGAAGGACGCCGGCACATGGAGGTGAAGCCAGCGCTGGCACTCTTGCCGGGACTTGCCCTCGTAATTGTCATATACGGAGTGAACATGTTTGGGGATGCACTGAGAGACTTGCTAGACCCGCGTCTCAGAGGAGCGAGCGAGTGATGAGGTTATCCTCAACGAATCGTTCGCCATAGGCTTAGCCTCGACAATTTGAGATCCGTAATCAGCACAGCCCAGATGTTGATTGTGGGCGCGATTATGCCTTTTACCTCTTGCTAGGGACTTGACCAATTTCCAAGAAAAGCGCACAATTACAGCATACTAGGTACAGGTGCGCCCGATTGCCTGATACGCTGCGCTTTCAGGCCGTTTGGCGCACAAATTCAACCGGCATAAAGTCAAGAAAACTCTACATGAAAAGGTAGGAGAGGAGCGAACCAATGGCTTCCAACGGCAGCAACGGGCATAGCAAATCTTTGGTATTTGTACAGCTCACGGGCGGCAACGACGCGCTTAACACCATCGTCCCCCTGAACGATGAGCACTACTACGGATACCGCCCCGCGGTGCAGTTTCAGCCCGAAGAGCTGCTGAAGCTGGACGACAGCCTGGGGCTGAACCCCAACATGACCGCCATCAAGAAGCTGTGGGACGAGGGCAAGGTCGCCATCATCAACGGCATCGGCTATCCGAACCCGAACCGCTCGCACTTCCGCTCGATGGACATCTGGCACACCGCGGAGCCGACTAAGGTCGCCACCGAGGGCTGGCTCGGTCAGCTCACGCGCGATCTCGATCCCAACGGCGAGAATGTGCTCACATCCGTCAACTTCGGGCGCGGCTTGCCTCGCGCGCTCTCCGCGCAGGGCGTGCCAGTCGCGTCGGTCGGCGACCTCGCCACCTATGGCTTGTACCCGGACATCCGCGACGAGTCCATCCGCAACCAGACGCTCGACATGTTCTCGCAGATGTACGGCGGCGCGGGCAAGGACGCCGTGAAAGAGTTCATCCAGCAGACCGGCAGGGGCGTCCTTCAAGGCGCGGACACGCTGGGTACCGCACCGCGCAACTATTCGTCCAGCATCGAGTACGCCGACACCTCCATCGCCAAGAGCCTGCGAGACGCCGCGCAGGTGATGTTCGCCGACATCGGCACGCGCATCTACTACACCGGGCAGGGCAGCTACGACACCCACGCCGGCGAAGTTCCCATGCACGCCAAGCTCGTCTCCGAAATGTCCAACGCCGTCGGCGACTTCTGGGACGATGTGGAAGAGCACGGCTACGACAACGACGCAGCCGTGGTCATCTTCTCCGAGTTCGGCAGGCGCATCAAGGATAACGGCTCCGGCACCGACCACGGCTCCGGCGGCGTGGCGTTCGTCATCGGCGGCGGCGTCAAGGGCGGGCTGTACGGCGACTTCCCCTCGCTCGCGCCCGAAGACCAGCTCGAAGGCGACATGCACTTCAACAACGACTTCCGCAGCGCCTACACCACGCTACTGGAAGACTGGATGGGCGTGGACGCCAAGCCCATTGTCAACGGCACATTCGAGAAGCTCGACTTCATCAAGGGCTAACGTAGATGGGCAGGATGGAGGGGATGGGAACATTCCGATACCCCGTGGAACTAGGCAACCCCTCGGCGACGGAGTTCGAGCCTGTGAACCCGCTAGTGGACACAGGCTCGACATACAGCTTTATGCCCGCGTCGCTGCTTGAGCGGCTGGGAGTTGAGCCGCTGAGGGAGATGACTTTCATAATGGCGGACGAACGCCGAATCGAGCGCGCGCTCGGCCAGACTTGGATACGGACGGCAGGGCGTCAAGCCGTAACCGTCGTGGTCTTTGGCGACGAAGACGCGACGCCCCTGCTGGGAGCGCATGCGCTCGAAGGGATGGGGCTTGGGGTTGACCCCGTCAACAGACGTCTCATCGAGATGGAAGAGGCGTATCTGCTGTGAACGCGAGCAACGGATGACGATGCCAAACGAACACATAACGGTCAGCCGGCGCTTTCTCGCGCATGCCGACGAGCAGCTGCAAGCCGGCGACCTGCCGCAAGCGTCCGAAAAAGGCTGGGGCGCGGCAGCCCACTACCTAAAAGCCGTCGCCATGCGGCGCGGATGGACGAACAACTCACACAGAGATTTCTTCGTCATCAAGGATCGTCTGGCAGAGGAAACGGACGATCCACATGAGATAAAGGTCTTGTTTGGAGTCCTTCGCGGCTTGCATCAAAACTTCTATGAGCCTCTATACACGGGGGAAGATGTCAGGATTGGCATAGAATCCGCCAAAAAGTTTATCGACAAGCTGGACGAAGCGGGCGTACTGCAATAACCCCGCCGTCAATACCCGAAGCCACGCAATCGAATCAGGACGAAAACCGCAACCGGAGGGCGAATATGACCACACTCACGAAATCCGACACCGCACTCATCAAGCACCTGCTGCGGCGCGCGTCCTTCGGCGCAACGCCCGCCGAGCTTGACCACTACGAGGCGCTGGGCTACGAAGCCGCCGTCGAGGAGCTTATCCACCCCGGCGACCCGCAGAACATGCCCGACGACATCATCAAGCGATACCACACCGACATGCACGAACTGCGCTACGGCAACTCCGCATCCGCCTACTGGCTCTACCGCATGGTAACTACCAAAGCGCCTATGGAGGAGAAGGTCGCCCTCTTCTGGCACGGCGTATTCGCCACCGGCTACGCCAAGACCAATCAGGCGCGCTCACTGCTGAACCAGATCGACATGTTCCGAAGGCTCGGACTCGGCAAGCTGGACGACCTGCTCATCGACCTCGCCAAAGATCCCTCCATGATTATCTGGCTGGATAACCAAGAGAACCACGACGGCGCAATCAACGAGAACTGGGGACGCGAGCTGCTCGAGTTGTTCAGCATGGGCATCGGCAACTACACCGAGGACGACATCAAGGAAGCATCGCGCGCCTTCACAGGCTGGACGCTCGGCAACGCCGAGTATATGGCAGTGCGCGCATCCAAGGACTCCATTTGGCCCTACGGACGCATCGCTTGGCACTTCAACTTCCGCGACGGCGACCATGACCACGACGAAAAGCGCTTCCTCGGCGAGACGGGCGACTTCAACGGCGACGACATCGTGCGTATCATCTGCAAGCAGCCCGCGACCGCCCGCTTCATCGCCCGCCACCTCTACGACTTCTTCGTCGCCGACGAGGAACCCGTCCCGCAGTGGCCGTACACAGCGCCGCGCGACCCGGAGGCGATAGATGCGCTGTCTCAGGCATACTTCGACGGAGGCCACGAGATACGCCACATGCTGCGCGTACTCTTCAACTCCGACTTCTTCAAGGAGGCGCAGTACGCGCGCGTCAAGTGCCCGGCCGAACTCGTCGCGGGCACGATGCGGCTCAGCGGCAGCGTTACGCGCCCCGATATGGACATCATCCCCACCTCCGACCTCACTGGCTTCATGGGTCAGACGCTGCTCAACCCGCCCTCCGTCGAGGGCTGGCACGAGGGTACGGAGTGGATTAACAGCGGCGCGCTGGTGGAGCGCGTCAACTTCGCCGCCAAGGAGATAAGCGACACCGCCAAGCCCGGCGTCCGCTTCATCATCGACCGACTCGCGGCGCAAAACGGCGGCGAATACACCCCGGCCGCGCTGGTGGACGCCTGCCTCGACATCATGGGCACAGCCGAGATGGACATCGAGCTGCGCGCCGCCCTCATCGCCCATGTCGGCATCAAGGGCGACATATCCCTCGCCCCGGCACGGCGCGATGCCTCCGAAAGTCGCATCGGCGAACTGCTAGGCTTGATCGCCTCCACCACCGAATACCAGCTCGTATAAGAGACTCACAAGGTACTGATATGACCACTTCCGCCGCAAAGACGCTGAACATCCAATATCTGAAGACCATCGGCATCGTGAACAACGCTCCGGTGGGGCGCGGCTTCGCCAATCCGGTTGACCTCGCGGTTCACCCCGACGGGCGCGTATTCGTCCTCAACCGCGGCGCGCCCGTGTTCACGCGCATCGGCGTGATCAATATGGACGAGGACTATCTCTACGAGTTCTCATCGCACGGCGACAATGAGGGACAGCTGCGCCTCGCGGCGGGCATCGCGCTCAGCAACGACGGCGGCAGCGCCTTCATCACCGACGAGCACAACCATCGCATCAGCGTCTTCGACTCCGACAGCGGCGACTTCATCAGGACATGGGGCGCGCTCGGCAGCGAGCCGGGCGACTTCAACGCCCCGTCCGGCATCGCCGTCGACCGCGACGACAATCTGTATATCACCGACCAGAACAACCACCGCGTCCAGAAGGTCACGCCCGACGGCGCGCACATCCTCAGCTGGGGCAGCGCGGGCAGCGGCGACGGTGAGCTGAACATGCCCTGGGGCATCTGCGTCGCGCCTGACGGCAGCGTGTTCGTCGCCGACTGGCGCAACGACCGCATCCAGCAGTTCAGCGCGGACGGCGAGTTCATCGCCAAGTTCGGCGAGTCCGGCGATGGCGACGGGCAGTTTAGCCGTCCGGCGGGCGTCGCCGTCGACGCGGACGGCAACATCTACATCGCGGACTGGGGCAACGAGCGCGTGCAGGCGCTCGCCGCCGATGGCAGCCACCTCTCGACCATGCGCGGCGAAGCCACCCTGTCCAGGTGGGCATACGACTTCCTCGCCGCCAACCCCGACGAGGTGGAGACGCGCAAAATCTCAGACCTCACGCCAGCGCTCCCGCCGCACTTCAACACACCGCACCTCATATCATCGCAGATAGAGCCATACTTCTGGGGCCCCGCCTCCGTCAACATCGACGCCGAGGGCCGCCTATTAGTAACCGAATCCTCCCGCCACCGCATCCAAGTCTATCAGCTCGGATAGCCCGGGCGATGTTCACGGCTTGAGCAGCCACAAAGCGACGAGGCGGGATTTCGGTCCCGCCTCTCCTTTTATATGCCGCATGCTCTGCGGCTGACTTTAAGCCGTAGTCGCAGCAGTAACATGAAAAACCGAGTCGGCGGCGGCGCTGCTCTGCGTTTCGCCTACATTGTCAATCGCAGTAGAAATCACAGGAACGGCAAGATGTATCGCGGGCGCGTTGAAAACCCACCTTTCTGACTTTGTACAGGGGTCGAAGGATACGGTCGTCAAAGCCTGAGAGAGTTCTTCATCGAGCTTATTGAGCAATTTTGCCGAAACAAACTCCTCCCCACACCATTTGCAGATTTCGCCACTCATCGGCACAGTAAATAACAGTTCCCCCACCCGTTGCCGAATCATAACGACAGCAGGCTCATATTCACAACCGTAGGGATGGCTTTCATCCTCAGCCATGCTAGAACCCTCCTAACTTAATGAACGGGGTTACATAATAGCACATACACAAGGCATCAGCGGTCAAGCATCAGGTTCAGCGCAAGGCAATCGCATCTAAATTTCAGGGGGCAAATCCTACCGAAAATTGGGTGTTTAGACACACTAAATCAGACTTGTTCATCAATGTTCAGATATTATGGGTTCGTTGATTTGCCCAGAGATTTTCAATTGTCACCCCGAACGGAGTGAGGGGTCTAAAATGCTTGCTATATCGGGCGTGTTGGTGGCAGGGATTTTTGATTCCTCACTCCGTTCGGAATGACAGAGGAAGGAGTTCGGTATGACATTGGGGAAGGCGATGTGATTTCCGTTCCAACAGAACATAACAACGATTTAGATGCGATTGCCCTGAGGTTCAGCGGCAGCGATACGCAGATATGGGCGGGATGTAACCGAAAAGGAAACATCCCGCCCATCCATACTAGCCCCCGTCAGTCGTCGTCGCTTCCGCTCACGCGATACAGTTCCTTGCTCAAATCGCTCGCCATCTCCGCGTCGCGCCGGTCCAGCATCCGCAGCGTGGCGCGCGCCATCAGGTAGATGGTCTTGTCCAGCCGCATCAGTATGCGCTCTAGCCGGAACATGAACCATAGCAGCAGCACACCCGCTACCCCCACATTTATGAACTGAATCAGATCTCCAACCATAACTCGCTCCCTCCAATCTCTGCGAAGCAGCCTAGATTCTCTATCTTGTACATCCCGTTAGCTCCCCTATACGCCTTGCAGCGACAGCGTGCGCTCCACTCGCCTCCACCCGTCGCCCACCTCCAGCCGATGTCCCTCGACGAAAAAGCCGCCATTCACGCCCATGTCCTCATAGCGCACGGCAACCTTGTCCGACAGCCGCAGCTGGAGCATCAGCAGCATGTTGGCGTCCGAGCCGTTGGGCATCGCCACCGTCAGCGCGGTTCGGGGCAGCGCCTTGCGCGCCAGACGCCCGGCAACAGTCGCCTGCGCCATCTGCGCCTCGCGCGTCCACCGCGCATCGATGCTGCGTATGCGCTGCCCGTATGCGCTTCGGCTGTCGCTGTCCTCTGCCATCACCAGCAGCGGAGCGTCGAAAGTCAGCGCGTTCACCGTTCGCATCGCCAGCCGCGTCAGATAGCCCGCCGTACTGCCGAAGCGCACGCGTACCAGCGTGCCCTTGCCGTTATAGACGCTCATCGACGGATATGTAACCGACGCCTGCGCCGTGATGTCGTCGCCCGTCCCGTCCGCCCGCGTGTTCGCCGTGTAGTCGGTGTTAGCCAGTGGGAAGAGCTGCCCCCCAACTACATCGAAGTCCGTGCTTTCAGCGAGGAACTCCCGCGTTTCGCCCGCCTCGAAACGCGGCGTCTCCCCCAGCGTCCAAGCCGTGCGGTGTCCGTGATTTGTGGCATCGCGTATTCGCATGAACACCTTGTTCTCTATGTTGCCCACGCCGTCGCTCCACTCCAGCGCGGAGAAGTACGGCTCGGCGCCGTCGCCGTTCGCCCGCAGCGTTGCCCGCGCCGTCGTGTGCGACGCCGCCGAGCGGTGGCTGTGGTTCTCCAACTGCCAGCAGCCATGCCCGTCCAGATACACGAAGCCGTCCTCTTCGTCTTGCAGCCGCCAAATCTCATCCAGCGCCTGCACACCCCACAGCGGCGGACTCCATAGCTGCGGCACGAGCCGCTTGCCTGTGTCCAGCCTCCGAAACGCCGCATCCACGCCCGCATAGTCCAGGATGTCCCCTAGCACCTCATCCGATGTCTGCGGGAACGACGATGTGGCGTACATGTACAGAGTTACGCTCTTCAGGCGGCGCATCTCATCATAGGCGCGGATGCGGCACTGCGCCGCCCCAGGCTGCGGGTCTATGCTCTCCATATCGCCATAGAACAGCGACGCCCAGCCGCCGAACTGCTCCCATACATGCGTCGCCGCGCCCGCGCAGTAAAGCCCGTGCCGCGTCGCGCCCGCGTTGAAGTCGGACTGCGCCACTGTCACCTGCCGACGGTTCACGAACACGCGGATTAAGCCGCCATGCAGCGACGCTTGAAGGAAGCGCCGCTCACCCGCGCCCCATCGCAGCGCCGACTCCGCCAGCAGGGTATCGTTTCCCCGCTCCACCTTACGCACCTGCACGGCGGCGGGCGTAACGCTGGCATACAGAAAATTGTCCGCATCGGCATAGCGCAGCGTAAGCCCGCCGTGCCGCGCCGCATCGTTGCCGCGCGTGAACTCGCAGCCGAACGACAAGTCGGCAAGCCCGAAGTCCATCGTTGCGATGCGCCGTCCGCCGCCGCTGCCGTCCGTCCGCGCGCCGTCCGATACGCCGATGCGAAAGCCCGGCTGCGTCGTACTCCAGCGATACGCCGCGCCATACTCAGGCGCGCGGTTGGCAAGGCTTGTCCCCGCCGCGCCGCCGAACTCGTCGCACGGAAACGCCGCCCGCAGCCACACCTTGCGCCCCGGCTTCAGCTTCCCGAACAGCGGCGAAGCGGCGTTCGGCGGGCTGTACTTGTGATTATCATTCGACAGCCGCAAGTCCAGCCGCGCCGCGCCGATACGCTCGCTCATCAACTCGCGCATGTGCCGCAGCGACAGCCCTAGCGTCGCGCTCGTAACATCATCATCTGCCCCCGCGAACTCCCCGTCGCCGCTCCAATCCACCATCAACTTCCACTTGGCATCACTCATAAGGCTGCATCCTTCCTATCCTGTGCATCCCGTTAGTCCTCGTTCTCCGTCCTGCCGGTTACGCCCTCGACTTGCAGCGTCGCTTCCCACGACACCTGTTCCCCGCTCCGACTGCGAAGTTCATACGCCGTAACCCAGCACTTGCCCGCGTAGCGCACGCTGCCCGCCGCCAGTCCCACCGGAGCGTACTCGAACAGCGAGGGTGCGTCGTGGTATCGCAGCTCGCCCAGCACGGCGTCAACGCCATGCGCCGCCATATCCTCGAACAGCCCGCGCAGCGTGAACTTCACCGCCTCCGTGCCCGGCTTGAACCGCCCGCCCGCATCGCCCAGCGCCGTTACATTGTTCAGCGAACGCTCGCCCGGCAGCCCCCGCACCTCCGTGATATACGCCGACAGGTCGCGCATAACCCCGTCTCTGTCCGCAATGCGAAACCGAGCCGCCCGCCCATGGATAAACGCCATGACAACCTCCTTGCTCCCGCGCCCGAGGCAAAAAATACCAACAAAAAAAGGGACAGCCCACTACAAGCGGGTCTGTCCCATGCCAAATCAGCATAGATTAGATGTTCGGCTATGTCAAGAGGAAATTATCATTCCGGGAGATTGCGTTAGCCCTTCCCGCTCGCTCATTCGTCATTCCCGCGAAAGCGGGAATCCAGAGCGTTGAAAACATATCCAAGTACAAACAGGTCGCCGTTCAACTCTGCAATCGCAATCAGCCTATCTATGAGATAAGTTCTAATGTATCGTGTCCTAAACGGATGCACACGCACGCCTCAAGCACACGACACAGAAAGCATGAACGCTCAATATGCAAATCACCGACCAAAGGCAGAGGGAGTAACATAATGAAATCAAAGATCAAGACTGTCTTGGTGATTTCTGTCGTTGCGGCGCTCGGCGTCGTTGTGGCGCTTGGTGTTGCTTTAGCCGCACTGAACATATATTGGCAGAACACCGGCGACGACATGTCAGGTCATGAATTTCTGGCAACTTCCATAGGTTCGGAGTTTCTGAGACCGATTGACAAGTTCGCGGACACATCCGACATCGTAGTGCGGGGAGCGCCTGTATCTCGCGTTACCACCAAGAAGCAATTGCCACCCCGATATGATTGGGAATGGCCGGAGAACCATCCGCTCGATGTTCCGCGCTTTATGATATTCGACACGGTTCAATTCAGGGTTGACGAGTATCTGAAGGGTAGCGGTCCCGGTGCGATTTCGGTTTTCGATAAAGGAACCGGAGAGACGGAATCCATGGGACTACCTCAACTGATAAGCGGTCAGGAATATGTACTGTTTCTATACAGTACGGAGGAGGGGGATCCATTCTGGGGCGACGGATACTTCGTAAGTGGTCCGACACAGGGCAGGTGGATTGTTACGGAGACGCCAACGGAGGAAGAAGGTCAGATACGGGTAACTCGTGAATTCTTGACAGACTCTAACGGCGAGCCGCTCCAAATGCCGCTTGAAGACTTGAAGGAGGAAATGAAATAGGTGTGCCTAATACGAAGACCATTAAGCGAGAGATACCGAAGAGAGGTACAGTATGATAAAGATGGGCGTGGCGGCATTCGTAGCAGTTTTCGTCGTAACATCGGTGATTAGCGCAGTGTTCATTACTAACAGACAGAACACGAGCTACGCGGTTCGGGACTATCCGGACGGAGAATCCTCAGCGTTAGTATCAGGATTCGAAATTGTGAAGCCAATTGACGAACTATCAGAGATAGCTGATGTTGTAGTGCGTGGTGTGCCTATCTCCCGAGTTACCAATAAACGACAAATTCCTGCCCGCGCTCACAGGCCAAACGCGCCTCTGCGCTTCAAGTATATCGATACCGTTCAATTTCAAGTTGCCGAATATCTGAAAGGGGAAGGCCCCGATACAATTTCAATCTTCGACAAGGGCGCCGGCGCGCCGGATATTGGACTGCCTCAGTTCATAGACGACCAGGAATATGTATTGTTTCTCGAAAGCACAGAAGGCAGTTCTTTCTGGGGAAGCGGACATATAGTCGCTGGGCCAGCGCAGGGCAGATGGATTGTCAGTGAAGCGACGCCCGCTGACGAACAAAACTCGCTCCCGCCGATCATTGGAGATCTTTGGGGGGACGATACATCCATTGTACAACTTCGCGTAGAGCGTGAGTTCGTGCATGAGTCCAACGGTCAGCCCCTCCAAATGCTTCTTGAAGACCTGAAGGATGAAATAGGACCAGTGGCATCGGTCAATGATTAGAGGGCTTGGCGTTGCAATATCTGAAAGTCCGGGGACGGCTCGCGCGCCGTCCCCGATTGCTGTGTGCGATATTCGGCAGTCCGTTTCTCGCACACAATTATGATGGTAACTCTATCACCTTCCATATCTCATCCTGTCCATCGATGTTAGCCCCCGCCTACGCCCCCTTCACATTCACAACCTGTCGGAAGGTGTGAAGCACCTCCACCAAATCCTGCGACTGCTCCATCACCAGGTCAATATCCTTGTACGCCCCCGGCAGTTCGTCCAGGAACGCCTCCGAGCGATTAACCTCGATGCCCGTCATCAGGCGGTCGAAATCCTCCATCGTGAACGATTCCCGTGCCTTGCGGCGGCTCATACTGCGCCCCGCCCCGTGCGGCGCGGTGTTGAACGACAGCGCATTCCCCTTCCCGCGCACGACATAGCTGCGCGTGCCCATGGAACCCGGTATCAGCCCCAACTGCCCCTCCCGCGCCTCGATCGCCCCCTTGCGGGACACCAGTATCTCCTCGCCGAAGTGCTTCTCGCGCTGCGTGAAGTTGTGGTGACACTGGATACGCTCCACCACCTCGAAGTCGCCGCACCGATACTTCATCAGCTTGATGATGCGCTCCATCATCTCCTCGCGGTTCAGCAGCGCGAACTCCTGCGCCCACTCCAAATCCGCCATGTAGTCGTCGAACTCCGGCGTATCCTGCTCCAGATATGCGAGGTCGTCATTCGGCAGTTCCACGCCGTCCCGCTCCATCAGCCCCTTGGCGATCTTGATGTGGTGGCTGGCGATGCGGTTGCCCACCCCGCGCGAGCCGGAGTGCAGGAACGCCCACACGCCATCTTCCTCATCCAGCACAACCTCGATGAAGTGATTGCCCGATCCCAGCGAGCCTAGCTGCTTGCGCCAGTTGCGGCTCGTCTTGTTGTAGAACTCCAGCCGCCCCAGCTCGGCCGCGCGCGCATCCAGCCGCTCGACGCGCGGCTTCGCCGTCTTCTTCACGCTCGCGTTATACCGCCCCGCGCTCAGCGGTATCTGGTGCTCGACAGCCTTGCGTATGTCCGAAAGGTCATCAGGCAAGTCGGCTTGCCTCAGCCCCGTTTTCGCCGCAATCATCCCGCACCCTATATCCACCCCCACCGCCGCGGGGATAATCGCCCCCATCGTAGGAATGCACGACCCTACCGTAGCGCCCAGCCCGAAGTGGCAGTCCGGCATCACCGCCACATGCTTGAAGATGAACGGCATCTTCGACAGGCTCGCTATCTGCTCCAGCGCCGAATCCTCGATCTGCGCCTCCGGCGCCCAAGAAAGCGCATTATCCCCAATCGCATAAGCTCCCATAAAAGCCCTCCCAACTATTCGCAGTAACAAACCATCATAGCACAAATCCCACTCCCCCCTTTCCGCCCATCCATCCGTCATTCTTGCGAAAGCAGGAATCCAGTGCGATATACCGCAAAACCACCCAGCGCCCGCGAAGTTTCACGCAAATCAAAGGCTCAAAAACTTGCATTAGTACGGTTGGCAAAATATACTGACGGCACCAAACGCACCAAACGCACCAAACGCACCAAACGCACCAAACGCACCAAACGCACCAAACGCACCCTGCCAGTATATTTTGAGTAGGTTCACATAGTGAAAGGACGTCGATGACACATGATAACCGCCTAAAAGAAGCTGGACTAATAGACGATATATCCGTTCCCGACAACCTTGAGGATATTATTCGTGCATCAGTCTATCCTTCACTGAGGGAAATGCCCAAGGAGGAGAGACGAGCGCAGAGAGTATCCTTCATCATGGGGATGCTTCCTAAGGGCGTCGACATGACACACAAGCAGGTTGAAGAATTTATCGACAGTCACTACGGATAAAGTTCCATGGATCTACTGGAATTGATAGGGAGTGAGGAACACCCCATCTATCAGAGGATGGCGGCATCTAATATAGATAGGCACTACTCCCTGTTATTTTCGATGGTCGAAGTTGCCGTTGCGCTCGGAAAACCACTTCTATCGGAATCTCTCATTAAAGATCTCAATTACCACGCGATAGTCGGTCTCCATCACGAGGCAGGTCAATATCGCTCCCATGAAGTCCGGGTAGGCGATTACAATCCGCCTTCCCGATTTCGCGTCGAGCCTTTGATGGATGATTTAGTGAACGAACTCAATTGGAGATGGCAGTCCGATGACCCATTTGAGCTGGCTGCCTATGCGTTGTGGAAAATCAACAACATCCATCCCTTCGTGAACGGGAATGGGCGCACATCCAGGGCAGTCTGCTACTTCATTTTGTGTGTCAAGTTAGGTGGGTTGCTACCCGGCTCTACTATCCTTCCCGAAAGACTCAGGCAAGAACCTACGCGATCCAGGCTCTATATTCCGAGTTTGCAAGCGGCTGACCGTGGCGAACTCGGCTCGCTCACCACTCTAATTCGCAATCTAGTTGCTATACAGGTGGGAGAATATATTAGCCCAGGCAGAGACTAGCGCTCCGCCCGATAAACAACCCCGCCACCTGTGATACACTACCCCCATGACACTCCCACCCATCCCCCACAGCGCCACCGTCCGCCTGCTTGAGCCGCCCCGCGACGCCTGCGATGTCATCATCGACACCGACGCATGGAACGAAATCGACGACCAGTTCGCCATCATCCACGCCCTTATGTCGTCCGACAAACTCCATATCGAGACCATCCAGGCGGCGGGTTTTCACGCCGCCGTCCGCGACACGAAAGACTTCGAGCACGGCATGGAGCTGAGCTACGACGAAATCCTGCGCGTCCTGGAACTCTCCCCCGTTCCCTACGACGGCCCCGTGCTGCGCGGCTCACGCCGGACAATGACCGCCTCCGACGGCAGCCCCGTGCCTAGCGACGCCGCCGACAACATCGTCAGCCGCGCCATGCGCCCGCGCGCCCAGCCGCTCTATATCCTCGCGCTCGGCGCGCTCACCAATGTCGCGTCTGCCATCCTTATGGAGCCGCGCATCCGCGAGCGCGTCACAGTCGTCGCGCTCGGCGGCTGGCCTTACCACGCCGCCGACTTCCACGACTTCAACTTCATCCAGGACATCAAGGCGGCGCAGACGGTCTTCGACAGCGGAGTCGCGCTCGTGCATGTAACCGGCTTCGGCGTCTCCGAACTGCTCCGCACCACCCGCTGGGAACTGGCGCAGCATGTAAAGGGGCGCGGCAAAATCGGCGACTACCTGTTCAATCTATACGAGGACTTCGTGGACGACTACCCGGGCCGCAGCAAGCCCATCTGGGACCTAGCGCCCGGCGCTTGGCTGCTCAACCCCGACTGGCTCAAGACGCACATCCGCCCAAGCCCCATCCTCGACGACCGCCTCGGATACGGCAACGACGCGAGCCGACACCCCATCCGCATAGTCGATTGGCTGGACCGCGACGCCATCCTCGGCGACTTCTTCACCAAGCTGGCAGACACGAGATAAAACGCTTCCCCGTTTCATCTCGTCATTCCTGCTGCCTCACCCGTCATTCCTGCGAAAGCAGGAATCCAGTGCTTTTGGATTGCCTGAAATATGCGAAAGTGACTACATTCTCATATTCTGGATTCCCGTTTTCACGGGAATGACAGGTGAGCGGGCGGGAACGACGCAAATGCCCACACGACTTAGTCCCCCGCCCTAGCCCCCACCTCGCCCGTGCGCTCACCGGTTACCATGTAGATGACATTCTCGGCGATGTTCGTCGTGCGGTCGGCGATGCGCTCGATGTTGTGCGCCGTCCACAGCAGGAAGGTCGCGCGGCGTATGGAAGTGGGATCGCCGAGCATGAAGGTCAGCAGCTCACGATACACTTGCTCATACAGCGCGTCTATCTCGTCATCGTCCTTTCGCACCACCATGGACGACACCACGTCGCGGTTGACGAAAGCGTCCAGGCTGCGCCGCAGCATATCGGACGCCTTATCCGCCATGCGCGGAATGTCTATCAGCGGCTTCAGCGGCGGCTCGTCGCCCATCATCAGGCATATCTTGGCGATGCCCTCCGCATAGTCCCCCATGCGCTCAAGCTCTATCCCCAGGTGTATCACCGTAACCAGAACGCGAAGATCGACCGCCATAGGCTGCTGCGTGGCAATCAAGTCGATGCAGCGCTCTTCTATCTCTTCCTGCTTGCGGTCGATGATGTCATCCTCGCGAATCACCTCCTCCGCCAGCCTGTGGTCGCGGTTCTTCAGCGCGTCCAGCGAGCGCCCGACCGCCTTCTCAACCATGCTGCCCAGCAGCAGCAGGTCGTCCTGAAGCATTTGGAGGTCGTGGTCAAACTCTGCTCTCGGCATCTAATCGCTCCTCGCGGGAATCTTTTCCGTTCGTCCTAATTAAACCGCGCCTTTATTTACGCCTCAGTTCGCTCTAACTAAACCGCCCCGTTATGTACGCTTCGGTTCGCTCGTCGGTCGGGTTCGTGAATATCTGCTGCGTCGGCGCATGCTCCACTAGATAGCCCGCACGCGCATCATCCACCATCAGGAACGCCGTCTCGTCCGATACCCGCGCCGCCTGCTGCATGTTGTGCGTCACGATGACGATGGTGTAGTCCTCTTTCAGCTCGCGGATAAGCCCTTCGACCGCCAGCGTCGCAATCGGATCCAGCGCGGACGCCGGCTCGTCCATCAGCACCACCTCCGGCTCCACCGCGATGGCGCGCGCGATGCACAGCCGCTGCTGCTGCCCGCCCGACAGCTCCAGCGCGCTCGTGTTCAGCCTGTCCTTCACCTCGTCCCACAGCGCCGCCTGCCGCAGCGACTTCTCCACCGCCTCGCCATAGTCCCCGTCGTAGCCGTTGATCTTCAGCCCAAACGCCACATTGTCGAAGATGGTCTTAGGGAACGGGTTCGGACGCTGAAACACCATCCCGATGCGCGAGCGTATCTCAGTCGGATCCACATCCGGCGCGTACAGGTCATACCCCTCGAAGATGACCCGCCCCCCGATGTTCGCGCCCGGCACGAGATCGTTCATGCGATTGAAGCAGCGCAGCAGCGTGCTCTTACCGCAGCCGGAAGGCCCTATCAGCGCAGTAACCTCATGGCGCTTGATGTCCATGTCGATGTCCCGCAGCGCGCGAAAGTTGCCGTAATCCACGCTCAGCCCCCGCGAACTCAGAACGATGTCGCCGCTTCCGCCGTTAGTCATCTGGCCTCACCTGCTGGTGGCGGTCCCTCAAGATTATAGCCACCGCGTTCATCGTCAGCAGCACCACGAGCAGCACCACTATGCCCGCCGCCGCGATGCCCCGAAAGTCGTCCTGCGGCCTGGAAGTCCAGTTGAATATCTGTATCGGCAGCACCGTGAACTGCTCCAGCGGGTGTACCGGCACGAAAGTCAGATACACCAGCGCGCTGATGGCAATCACCGGCGCCGCCTCGCCCAGCGCGCGCGACATCGCCAATATAGTCCCCGTCAGAATGCCCGGCAACGCCTGCGGCAGCACGATGCCCTTCACCACCTGCCAGCGCTCGCCCCCCAGCGCGTACCCCGCCTGCCTGTATGTGTCCGGCACCGCGCGTATCGCCTCGCGCGACGCCAGTATCACTATCGGCATCACCAGCAACGCCATCGTCATCGCCCCCGCGAGCAGGGCGCGCTCACCTTGGAACACACGCTGCACGAACAGCGACAGCCCAAGCAAGCCATATACGATAGAAGGCACGCCCGCGAGGTTCGACAGGTTTATCTCGATGAAGCTCGTCAGGCGGCTCTTGACCGCGTACTCTTCAAGATACACCGCCGCGCCCACGCCGATGGGTATGGCGAACATCCCCGTCAGCCCCATCAGCCAAACGCTGCCCCACAGCGCCGACTTTATCCCCGCTTCCTCCGGATGGCGCGACGGATACGAATTGAGGAAGTCCCAGCTCAGCCAGGGCGCGCCCTCCAGAACCACCTGCGCCAGCAGCACCACAAGCCCCACGATGCCGACCATCGTCGCCAGCAGGAACAGCACATAGACGACGCTGCCGATACGCTTGCGAAGCGCCAGGCGCGGGTTGAACGATACCGCGTTCTGCATCAATACTTCTCCCGCCAGCGTCTCACGATGAAGTAGCCCATCAGGTTCATCACCAGCGTTATCAGGAACAGCAGCAGCCCCACCGCGAAGATGGTGTTGTACTCCAGCGAGCCGTGCGGCGTCTCGCCAAGGCTCAGCTGCACGATGAACGCCGTCATCGTCTGTATGCTCTCGAGCGGGTTGACGGTCAGGTTCGGCGTCGCGCCCGCCGCGATGGTAACTAGCATCGTCTCCCCGATTGCGCGCGATATGGCGATGATGAACGACGCCACTATCCCCGACAGCGCGGCCGGCGTCACCACGCGCAGGCTCACCTCCACCCGCGTCGCCCCAAGCGCGTATGCAGCGTTCCGCAGCGAGTTCGGCACCGCCATCATCGCGTCCTCGCTCAGCGACGACACCATCGGAATTATCATCACGCCCATCACGATGCCCGCGCTCAGCGCGTTGAACACCAGCATCTCAGGGAATATCATCTTCAGCAGAGGCGTTACGAATGTCAGCGCGAAGTAGCCGTACACCACCGTCGGAATGCCCGCCAAAATCTCCAGCACGGGCTTGACGATGCGGCGCATCCTGCTAGGCGCGTACTCTGATAGGAAGATGGCGGCGGCAAGTCCGATAGGCAGCGCCACCAGCGCCGCAATCGCCGCGATGAGCAGCGTGCCACCCACAAGCGGCAGCACCCCATACGCGCGCGGCTTCAAAATGGGCGTCCAGCGCGTGCCGGTCAGAAAGTCCCACAGCGACACCTCGAAGAAGAAGCCTATCGCCTGCGAGACCAGCGTGAAGATGATGCCGATAGTAGTGAGGATGGAGATAAGCGCGCAGCCGAAGAACAGCCAGCGAACTATCCTGCCCTCAAGCGACACGCCGCCCCGACGCCGCATGCGCGACGCCGCCTCGCGCGGCGACGACGAAACATCCAGACCCTCTTGCGGCTGCGGAATAGATCTTTGCATACCCAACAACCATAGCCCACCATCATTAAGCCCCAATAAACGCAATGTTAACAGCCCGTTAATGAACGCCGCCCCATCCCCGTCATCCCCAAAGAACCCTGCCATTCCAAACACACCGCAGTAATCTTCCCCATCATCCCGAACGCCCTCCCCTTGTCACTCCGAGCCTTCCTCCAATGTCATTCCGAACGCAGCGCAGCGGAGTGAGGAATCAAAAATCCTAGTTTGCAGGACACCTAGAATTCAGCAACCACCATCCAACATCGGTTGCCATCAGGCTGCGAAACATCGCACCCTAATCCTAAACACAACCCAATTCTTAATTCTTTAGGACTTACGCACTTGAGTTGAGGATGTAGAGTGGATTTTGCGGATATTGCCGGATGGAGGTTCTGATGATGGCAGTTTTGGCCTCGTACCAACTGACGCCCGTCCTCAACCGATACGCCTCCGGCCGGACGAACGCACACAGCGAGAAGCCGATATGGTTTATCTGACCCCGCGCAGACCTGACTTGACTTATCAGATTTATGCCCATCACCACCTTGCGATGCTTGCCGCTCCAGTGGCGAGTCACCAACTCGATGCGCTTCGCATACGGCTTGGCCAAGGTGGAGTCGTCCAGCACGAGCAGACCGCCATCGAGATCAACCATATCTTGCGTTTCTCGCCACAGCGCCCCCGTGTCGGGAGGCTGTCGCGTGAGCAGACGGGTGAACGCATCGTGAGATGCCTCCTTGTCTTCTGTGGGCTGACAGCGAGCGGCTTCGGTGCAACTGAAGGCTCTCTGATCGGCAATCATAAAGTTTATGTAGTCGTGGTCACCGCGGTCTATCCCCGCGTGTGCGGGGGAACCGGATGCGCTCGATCGCCTATGCCGACTGAACCCGGTCTATCCCCGCGTGTGCGGGGGAACCGCTGCCCTCGCCGACGCCTATGGAGCCTACAACGGTCTATCCCCGCGTGTGCGGGGGAACCGAGGTTTGATAAGCCGCCAACCAGCGGTTACCGGGTCTATCCCCGCGTGTGCGGGGGAACCCGGATTGAAGTCCTACGCGCCGAGCTGCTGGAAGGTCTATCCCCGCGTGTGCGGGGGAACCGAGGACGGCAGCGTATCCTATCGGTTTAGGATGGGTCTATCCCCGCGTGTGCGGGGGAACCTGCTGGATAAGCGCAATCGCGCCTGCCCAATCCGGTCTATCCCCGCGTGTGCGGGGGAACCGAGCCGGAAAAGTAGTTATCGGCGGCGGCGTTCGGTCTATCCCCGCGTGTGCGGGGGAACCGCGCCGCTGCCATTGCTAGGGCAACCGTCTTACGGTCTATCCCCGCGTGTGCGGGGGAACCGGCTGCGTGATTACCCAAGCCGCCTCGCCGTAGGGTCTATCCCCGCGTGTGCGGGGGAACCGTGCGATGAGGCTTGCTGCTCCAAAGCGGCCGTGGTCTATCCCCGCGTGTGCGGGGGAACCCGTCCCCTGCCGAATGCCAAGCCGTAGCGTCAAGGTCTATCCCCGCGTGTGCGGGGGAACCTTCACAGCAGCATGCGCCGCCGCCCACGCTATCGGTCTATCCCCGCGTGTGCGGGGGAACCCGTGCATCGTAGTCGCCGCGCCAAGTGCCTCGAGGTCTATCCCCGCGTGTGCGGGGGAACCCCATACGCGCCGCGTGGTGAATGCGCTGAAGGAGGTCTATCCCCGCGTGTGCGGGGGAACCTATGGCGACCGCACATGTATCTGGCTGTCGCTGGGTCTATCCCCGCGTGTGCGGGGGAACCTCGTCCAGCCATGTCAAGTCTTCGCGCAACATGGGTCTATCCCCGCGTGTGCGGGGGAACCTTTCCGCAAGACCTTCACCGCCTCCACAATCTCGGTCTATCCCCGCGTGTGCGGGGGAACCCCGCAAGCGCTCAAGCTCCACATGCCGATGTCAGGTCTATCCCCGCGTGTGTGGGGGAACCCCGCCGGAGCCTGAGCCGGAGAGCGACTTCGCCGGTCTATCCCCGCGTGTGCGGGGGAACCCGGGCGCGCTAGGAGAAAACGAACTCGACGATGGGTCTATCCCCGCGTGTGCGGGGGAACCAACTACCTCACGCAAAAGAGTATAGCATCCCTAGGTCTATCCCCGCGTGTGCGGGGGAACCGCGCCATGGTTCAGCAATCAGAACATCGTCGAGGGTCTATCCCCGCGTGTGCGGGGGAACCATGCGATTTGGCTGAAAGGCTGTGAAATGGAACGGTCTATCCCCGCGTGTGCGGGGGAACCGCGAACACCATCTCTCCGGAGCGATGGGACTACGGTCTATCCCCGCGTGTGCGGGGGAACCTGACCTCGAGGCGGTTTGTCTTCAGGTTCTGAAGGTCTATCCCCGCGTGTGCGGGGGAACCCGTGCCAGGGGACCCAAATTGCGTGCCAATTGAGGTCTATCCCCGCGTGTGCGGGGGAACCAACTTCCGCGCTCTGCCACGCTGGTATTGTCGCGGTCTATCCCCGCGTGTGCGGGGGAACCCCGGGGAGTAAGCGCGTCATTGTGTTCTCTGAGGGTCTATCCCCGCGTGTGCGGGGGAACCCCCCGCGTGCTGTCCATGTCCGAAGTCGCGCACGGTCTATCCCCGCGTGTGCGGGGGAACCGCGAAGCCGGAGCCGCCTGATGTAGTGCATATCGGTCTATCCCCGCGTGTGCGGGGGAACCGCTTGAAACCAAGACAGCTACTTCCTTCTATACGGTCTATCCCCGCGTGTGCGGGGGAACCACGTCGCCGAACAAAACATGCTCTAGCTCCAGCGGTCTATCCCCGCGTGTGCGGGGGAACCACGTCGCCGAACAAAACATGCTCTAGCTCCAGCGGTCTATCCCCGCGTGTGCGGGGGAACCCATCATCCGCCCACCAATCGACTCTCTGATGTCGGTCTATCCCCGCGTGTGCGGGGGAACCGTAGAGAATCCAGTCCCAAGCATCGCTATCATCGGTCTATCCCCGCGTGTGCGGGGGAACCTCGGCAAGTTGTGTTTGGACATACTGCCAGATGGGTCTATCCCCGCGTGTGCGGGGGAACCCTCTTGTCGCTTGGCTCAGCTGGTAGGTATGACGGTCTATCCCCGCGTGTGCGGGGGAACCACATCATCTATCGCGTAGCAGTGCCACTGCCACGGTCTATCCCCGCGTGTGCGGGGGAACCATTAAATACGCCGGATTGCTAGCCGCCACTCTCGGTCTATCCCCGCGTGTGCGGGGGAACCCCGAAACGGCTTGCTATCTCCGATCCTAGTGCGGGTCTATCCCCGCGTGTGCGGGGGAACCGGGCGACCCTCAGCCAGGAATTGCAGGAGAGCGGGTCTATCCCCGCGTGTGCGGGGGAACCGAGTTGCCGCCGGGCGGCAGTACGAGCCAGCTGGGTCTATCCCCGCGTGTGCGGGGGAACCATAGGTTCTTGCGCCGCTCAATGAACCCTCTGCGGTCTATCCCCGCGTGTGCGGGGGAACCGCATCTCAGCCGTGAACGCTGTCATTTTCTCCGGGTCTATCCCCGCGTGTGCGGGGGAACCTGTAGAACAACACGGGGTTCTTTTCATACCCGCGGTCTATCCCCGCGTGTGCGGGGGAACCGCGCACTAGCAGGCTAACCGACATTGCCCACTCGGTCTATCCCCGCGTGTGCGGGGGAACCATCTCAATGCCGTGTCAATCGGCTATTATCCGAGGTCTATCCCCGCGTGTGCGGGGGAACCCGCGTATCGGGTTGTAGTCGTCTGCTGTATAAGGGTCTATCCCCGCGTGTGCGGGGGAACCCTCACCGCATCTGCCAAAGCCTCTGTGGATATGGGTCTATCCCCGCGTGTGCGGGGGAACCTTGCCGCCATTTCCGGATACATGGTCGAATATAGGTCTATCCCCGCGTGTGCGGGGGAACCCGACCGCGACGAGTCCGGTGACTGCCGCTCCGAGGTCTATCCCCGCGTGTGCGGGGGAACCCTCTTGCACCCTGTTGAAGCCCTTGACCGCGCCGGTCTATCCCCGCGTGTGCGGGGGAACCCGACAGAGATACGAAGACGGATGACACAGAGCAGGTCTATCCCCGCGTGTGCGGGGGAACCTGTTGGATCCCAGATTTCATAGTAGATATGGATGGTCTATCCCCGCGTGTGCGGGGGAACCTCAAACGGCGTCAGCATCTTTCCGAGACGGGCGGGTCTATCCCCGCGTGTGCGGGGGAACCCATATCTAAACCAAGCCGCGCAAGCGCAAAGTCGGTCTATCCCCGCGTGTGCGGGGGAACCGACGCCTCGGATAGGGACGGCGTGGGCTACGCCGGTCTATCCCCGCGTGTGCGGGGGAACCGTCTTCGCTCTCAGTTTGGCTATCATCGCTGCTATGGTCTATCCCCGCGTGTGCGGGGGAACCGGGTGCCGGTCTTCGATGTCGCTGACAAGTCCAGGTCTATCCCCGCGTGTGCGGGGGAACCCGTATACTCTCACTCGCCTACCTGCCCTGTTCGGGTCTATCCCCGCGTGTGCGGGGGAACCCCCGTGTTTCTCGATGCCGTCTAGTATCGTCTCGGTCTATCCCCGCGTGTGCGGGGGAACCAGGGTATCCCACTCGGTCGCGCTGTCAAACTCGGGTCTATCCCCGCGTGTGCGGGGGAACCTACATCGTATCGTCATTCCGTAGCGGTGTTCACGGTCTATCCCCGCGTGTGCGGGGGAACCCGGTTAGTCGGCTTCCAGCGCACATTGTGAGCGGGTCTATCCCCGCGTGTGCGGGGGAACCGATAACGGCAGGATGGACGGGAAGCGGAAACGCGGTCTATCCCCGCGTGTGCGGGGGAACCTTTCGTCCTCGCTAGGTTTATAAACGCCTGCCCGGTCTATCCCCGCGTGTGCGGGGGAACCGGTATAGAGGCGATGCGCCGTTCTTCAGAGTGCGGTCTATCCCCGCGTGTGCGGGGGAACCCAACCCCGCGGCGAAGACCTGAACGATGATACAGGTCTATCCCCGCGTGTGCGGGGGAACCGCTGCCGATGTCGCCAACCCAACTATCCTCAACGGTCTATCCCCGCGTGTGCGGGGGAACCGTCCAGTTACCCCGACCAGTACAATGAGATCAAGGTCTATCCCCGCGTGTGCGGGGGAACCTCCCGCGCTAAGCGGTATCAATTACTCGTCGACGGTCTATCCCCGCGTGTGCGGGGGAACCCGCAACCCAGAATACGGTATCCCCCACATTGTAGGTCTATCCCCGCGTGTGCGGGGGAACCTTTCTGCCACACCTTACGCATATCCAGTTGCTGGGTCTATCCCCGCGTGTGCGGGGGAACCAGGGGCACGTCTCCGGTATGCCTCCCAAGCTGGGGTCTATCCCCGCGTGTGCGGGGGAACCTCCACATCATGCTGTTTGCCAGCGCGTAAGTATGGTCTATCCCCGCGTGTGCGGGGGAACCGCGGCGCTGAGGGTGATAGACGCCACCAGCAGAGGTCTATCCCCGCGTGTGCGGGGGAACCAATTGAGGGCGCGGAGCAGTACAACATCGACGAGGTCTATCCCCGCGTGTGCGGGGGAACCAGACAGCATGGATACCTCCGGCAAATGAGGGTGGGTCTATCCCCGCGTGTGCGGGGGAACCTGGGGCGAAAAACCCGTGCACGAGGGCGGAGGCGGTCTATCCCCGCGTGTGCGGGGGAACCCCGGCGGGCGACCCGAAGCCTACGCTCGAAGTAGGTCTATCCCCGCGTGTGCGGGGGAACCGCCGGCGAAGATCGGAATACTTCGAGCGTAGGCGGTCTATCCCCGCGTGTGCGGGGGAACCTTCGTCGCCTCCGGCTACGACATCATGGACAGGGGTCTATCCCCGCGTGTGCGGGGGAACCGGCACCACCCTCAGGGCGCTAGTTGCCCGCGACGGTCTATCCCCGCGTGTGCGGGGGAACCGAAGCCGAGAGCAAGCTGTGGCAGCCTAACCAGGGTCTATCCCCGCGTGTGCGGGGGAACCTCGATGATTTCCCAGTCCGCGAAGTCGCCGAAGGGTCTATCCCCGCGTGTGCGGGGGAACCTGGTGTAGGTTTTGGCTTCGGTGGCGATATGGAGGTCTATCCCCGCGTGTGCGGGGGAACCGTTCGTCCTCAATCGGCAACACCTATTTGGCGAGGTCTATCCCCGCGTGTGCGGGGGAACCAGAGGCACCGCGGGTCATCGTCTGAGAACGGAGGGTCTATCCCCGCGTGTGCGGGGGAACCTGTGGCTCTTGACACACCCAACAGCGAACCACCGGTCTATCCCCGCGTGTGCGGGGGAACCCAGCTCGGCGACGTTCTCGTCACGCAGCGCAGGGGTCTATCCCCGCGTGTGCGGGGGAACCCGCCTGAATCCCAAACAGTACAGCGATGCACAGGGTCTATCCCCGCGTGTGCGGGGGAACCCCGATGATGGGGAATACAGGACGCCGCTTTACCGGTCTATCCCCGCGTGTGCGGGGGAACCGGCGGCTGTCGCGCGTGTCGTCTCCGATGCGGAGGTCTATCCCCGCGTGTGCGGGGGAACCGCGACCATGCGGCAATTGTCGTCGCGGTTTATGGGTCTATCCCCGCGTGTGCGGGGGAACCCGCTCCCCTTCACCGGGCGCATTGACTGATCAGGGTCTATCCCCGCGTGTGCGGGGGAACCTGCCGGTGCTCGCTGCGATAGCAGTCGCTCCCCGGTCTATCCCCGCGTGTGCGGGGGAACCCGGGCCACATTCTCGGGATCGACGCCGGGTCACGGTCTATCCCCGCGTGTGCGGGGGAACCCGCTTGTCCGCGAGGACTGCCGCCGGATGCGACGGTCTATCCCCGCGTGTGCGGGGGAACCCCTAGGCAAGTTGATATGATGCGACCGCTCTGATTTGAATAGGGAATAGTCTATCTGTGTTTTACGAGATATACTCCGTCGGCGTCCACTATGCTTTTGGGCGATTCGCCGAGCGTGCGGATTCGCTGCTCGCCTACTGCCGACGGGTCACGCCAGGTCATTACTATGGAGCCTTGCCCCAATTCGGCGTGCCATTGACTCAGTACATCCCATACGCGATCTCTGATTCCGCTTGTCATCATCGGCGCGGTGTACACGCCGGGCGCTATCTCCAGCATCGCGGAGGCGAGGAAGCCCCGATAGCGCGCTTCTACATTCACGGTTACTACGATTGTCATCAGATTTGCCCTTCGGAGCGCTCGGTCTCATCGGCGGCGCCTGTGTTTTCCTGCGCTTCTTCCAGCGGCGCTATGTCTTGAAATAGCGTTTTTATGCGGTCTATCATCTGGGGGATTACGCTTTTGTCCTTGAGCATCTGTCCGGTTGTGCGCCGCGTGTGTCGCTCTATGTTGACAGTCCGATTGTCCATGACGGCGCGAGCGGACTTGAACGCCGCGGGCAATATGACGCTGTCGCGGTAGAGGTCTGCGATGTCTAGCGCGAAGGCTTCGCCGCTGTGTTCGTGGATGAAGCCGAGTTGCGGGATTGCGCCCACTGATGTGACGGCTATGACCGCGGCGGATGTTACGGCGACGGATGCGTGGTTGATTGCTTGGTTGGGGATGTCGGCTGCGAGCGGGTTGGCTCTGTCATAGCGCCGCCCTCGCCATTCGATGCCGTGTTGCTGCGCGATGTTCCGGTAGGCGCGTCTTGCCCTCGCCCCTTCCATTCCGCGCAGCCGCTCGATGCTGTGATGGGGAAATACCTCGCCGAGCCGCATGGCGTACATCCTGCGGGCGACGGTGATGCGGCTGCCGTCGGGGTCGCCCCACGCGCGCATCTGTCGGCGTGCCGTGTCCGATGTGTCGGGCATCAAGGGCGGCGCGGTGTAGCACCTGACGCCATCCTCTCCGACTGCGACCAGCGCGGTGCCGTGCCGCGCCATCAGGCGCAGGGCGTCGTGGCTGACGGTGGAGCCGGGCCCCAGCAGTATCATGGAAAGCGTCTGAAAGGGTATGCCGTATTCGCCTTCGTCTAGCGGACTGCCGGAGTCGGGCGCGGCTTGGCGCTCGAAGCGCAGCGTGCCGTCTCGAACGGTCAGCGCGCCTCGACTAAGCCACAGCAGACCATGACGGTCGGCATGCGGGATTCTCGCGGTCTCTAGGCCTAGTCTGCCTCGCATCATGATTTGAGCTCACCTCCCGAGGTCTATCTCCGCGTGTGCAGGGGAACCCTCTGCGTTAATAAGCTGGCGGCAAGTCGCCCATTATGCCGTCTTGCGTCCAGTCCCCATTTGTGGGCTTCGGCTCACTCCATCCGTAGCCTCTCAAATAGTGCCTACAAGCAGACCCCCCGTGTATCAAATTGGGTGCCGTATACCACTCGTACACATCTGCCATCACGATGCGCTTCAAGAATTCGTTCGTGCTTATCTGGTATGCGTTTGCAGCATACCAGACCTTTTCGGCTACTTCGGTAGTCAGTGTATAGCCGAGTTCCTCCATCTTGCACTTGCACTTTTGCTTGGGCGCACTAGGTATTATCTTCCAGGTATCGCCATCCCTTTTGTTAATCGGCTCATTCCACCACTTTTGGGCTATCTGACAGATGTACTCGCTGATAGGCTTCTTCAAAGATTTCGCCATTCTGCGAATGTGGCTTGCGTCCTGCACAGGAACCCAGATTGTGCCAATGAACATTGTTACTCACTCCTTATTCTGTCTTTATCTGCTGATACCTCGTTCCGGTTGACCGCTTTTTCTTGAACCCCTTGCGTTCCATCAGGGCAGAAAAGCCAGATATTTCTGGCATACCGCTTTGCGCGATTGTCTTGCCAACGCCCCTGATAGGTTTATCCCCGCGTGTGCGGGGGAACTATTTTATTCCGATGTCGCTTTCTGTCCGCTGTTTCAATTCAGTTGTTAAGGTGCGTGAAAATATATCGGCGCTCTATGGTCAGCAGCCGCGCCGGCGTTCAGTAGGCTCGGGCAGGACGCAGCAGGAGCATGCCGTAGCCATAAGCCTTGTGCCTGCCGATGCCGTTTGCCAGCATATCGCCGAATTTCGCCCCGTCGGTAATCTCAAGCTCGCCGCGCATCAGGGCGTCTGGTCCTTCGCTGTATCGCCGATGCAGCTTTCGGACGGCGCGGGTTCGGCGGAATGATACGAGTTTCGTACTGCCTACATCAAGCATTGCGCCGCCCTTCTGCTCGAACCGCTTTTGCAGCCACTCCCGATACACCTTTTCGCGGCTGCGCCCGGCGCATGCCATGCCGTGCCTATCCGAATGTTCGAGGGCTTCATTCAGGAAGGCGTCCCGTTCAGGGTTTGGCAGGCGGCAGCCGTCGCACTTGTGCTTGCGGTCAAGTCGTATGAGCTCGTAGCATTCGGCGCTCTTCTTTTTGTAGCGTCGCACTACGGGGCGAATCCGCGCTTCGAACCCCAGCCGTCTGCCGGCTTGCCATGTGGAGGGCATACGCTTGCTGTCCAAGCTTGCGAGCGGCAGCGCCTTCTCCTGCAACGGGCAGGCGAACAGGCTTGCCGTATCGCGCAGCTCATCAGCGTCGGCGCGCGAGTAGCCGTAGAGTGTGCCGCGCCGCCCATCGCGCGGGATTATCAGGCGGAACGGCTGCGGTCGCCGCTCTATGTCGTTGCCGAAGCACTCGGTCAGAAGGCAGTGCATCGCATGGTCGTCGTCCACGATTTGCCGACTGCCCATCCAGCGGCGGAACTGGAGCGTATCGATGTCGGCGCGTATTATGTGAAGGACGCCGGTTGCCTTTGCGGTATCCTTGTCGGCAATCATCGCGGTAGTCATTCTTCACCGTCCTTCTCGCAGCCTTGCGCCGCGCGCCGCTTCCCGAAGCGGGACTTGTCCACTCTGCCCTCATGCACCAGACGACCGCCGCCGTGCAGCCCGGAGACCCAGTTGCGCTCGTCGGTGAGCATGTAGCTTCGGTTCGCGCTGACTTCATCCTCGCCGTCATTCCACTGCATCGCCACGTGCTGGGGCGCGTCGTCCTGATATTCCAGCGGCGTATTCAGCAGCGCGGCGAGGCATGTGTCGCCCTCATCGCTGAAGCCGCCAAACATCGGAGCGGACGGCAGACACGGCTTGCGCCCGATGAACAGGGGGCGCATCGGCTCTTGCAGCGCGTCCGCAAGTTCGTCGAGCGTTGGCGCATTGGCATCATCGGTATCGCGCAGGCGCAGGGCTACGCACACGCGCATATCGGTATAATAATCGCGGTAGCGCAGGTGCGGCGCGTTGTATGTGGCAGCGCCGCCCGCCCTGCCCTCGGGAACGCCGCGCGTAGTCCAGCCCCTGTCTGTCCTGGCCAATTGCGCCGTCTGAAAGTCGGTCATGCTGACGCCGCCCGCCGGTTCGCGCTCTATGCGAGTGGCGAATACCAGCCTGTCTTGCAAGTCCTGATGCTTCTGCCGTTCGATGCGCCGCCAGCCGAGCGCGTTGGCGAATATGCCGGTGAGCATGGAGGCGGCGGGAAAGCGGCGGATGACGCCAAGATTGTCGATGGTCTCGCCGCCGAACGCCATCAACGGCGATTCCAAGCGCATAATCAAGTGTTTCATAAAATCCTCTCCGTTTATCCCCGCGTGTGCGGGGGAGCCGTCTCCATCATCCCCATCATCGCCATCACCGGCGGTTTATCCCCGCGTGTGCGGGGGAGCCTGTGGCAGTGTCAGGATGAACACGATGTAGCCGGGTCTATCCTCGCGTGTGCGGGGGAACCGCGAACTCGCAGGCGATGTCGTGCGGCATCTGAGGTCTATCCCCGCGTGTGCGGGGGAACCCAGGGAACCCAGAGGCCGTGCCAGTTGATTTCGGGTCTATCCCCGCATGTGCGGAAGGATTCACCGTGCCTCGCCGTTGCGGATTGCGTCCGCCGCCCATTCCGCGAGCGCGTTGCAGTCGAGCCACTCCGCGCCGGGCAGGTCGTAGTCCTCGACCGACATCATGCGCCGCGCTTCGTTGCTGCCGTAGCACTTATCCAGCCTGCCCAGATAGTCGGACAGGTTGGCGGCGGCGTCATCCACCTGCGCCTTCGCGGGCTTGCGGAATGCGTTGGCGAGACTGCGCGGCTGGCGGCTGCCCGCCTCGATGAGCATCAGGTCGGCGGCGGCATACGGCGCGGTCGAGCCGAGCTTCGCGCCGGGCGACACGGTTGCGATGAGGTGTATCAGATGCTTGACCACCTTGCTTGCAAGTTCGCGGCTGCCCGACAGGTTCGACACCAGCCCCGGCACATCCACCACGACATAGCCATAGAACAGGCCGGCGGTCAGCTCCATATCGCCGATGTGCGCCGCGCCCGCGTCCTTGTCATCGCGCTGCAAATCATCAACGACTGAGAAATAATCGCTTTCCGATTCTTCTCGATGCACGGTGAAGGCGTGCGCCACATGTATGGCGGCATCGATGTTCGCGCCGGGGTCGGATGTAACCATGCGCCCGAACAGCGCGCCGATTAGACCGCCGGGCAGACTGGTCTGCTCTCGGAATGCACGGAAATTATCATGCTCTTCGTTGCGCCGCGCCGCTGTGAATAGTAGCGTAGCGGCAGCGCCGGCGGCTTTGGCGTCGTCGGGATGTTCGGCGCAGAGTTCGCGCGCTTTGTGTTGCAGATACTCGACCTCCGGCTGCCCCAGCAGCAACGGTTGGCGTCCACTTTCGGATGTGCCGCCGCTGCCGTATATGCCGACATTGAACGCCCCTTCAACGGCGTCGAGTACCTCTTTGGCGACGCCGTTCGCTTCACGCAGGGGCTGCATCACGCTGCGCTCCACAACATTGCGGGAGCGTATGGCGTCCGCCGCGCCGTCGATGGCATTCAGCGCGAACTCGCCGTCAGCCGTGCGCCAATGCCTTTTGAGGCACTGCGACGATATGCGCGTGCGGGTAGCGCCGCCAAACGGCATGCGCTTGGCAAGACCGCTGTCGTCGCGGTTCAGCAACGCCGCCGGATACGAGTGCAGCGTATGGACTTGCAGAAATCTGGGTTCGGTCATGGTCGTATCTCCTTATTCATCCACTCTATTGGCTTGGTATGAACTATATTCCGCTCGATAGTAAGCTCTGGCTATCTCGATTCTGGCTTCGTCAGCCCGCTCTTCGTTGTGTCCTTCGTTCAATATGAACCAGGCCATGTCGCGCCAATTGAAGGCGCACCTTTGACTTGCGAGCATCCTAAACAGCCGCGCCAGTATTTGATGGAGGGCATCCCCCCTTGCCGCAAGCAGTGTTGATAGTCTCTGTTCGCTGTAGAATGGCGGTCTGCTGCCGTCGCCTTTGTACAACGCGTGTCCAATCCTAATTTTTGGATTGTGAGCCAATCCTGCGGTATGAGTCAATCTTGCGGTATGAGCCATCACCGCTATGCCGTGCATGATGAGTCCCCATTTTCGAATATCCGCGTTTCTGGGTATTCCCGGTTGACTCAATATCTTCCAGAATATGGCGCTGCTAGGATTTGCAGGATTCATGCGGCGAAGACTAGCTTTATCTCCCGTCGTTATCTCATCACCTTCGATAGTCTCTATGGTGTTGTCCATAACCACGCCAAAACTGGCGGGAATCGGGCTACTGGAAGGTTCAGGCAAGATTTTCGTTACGCTAGTATGCCCGACGGTACCGTTCTTGATAATGTCGGCGAGTTCTTGCCTATCATCATCACTGTCTCCGCGCCACACCTTTGTGGTGATACCCATTTGCTCAAACGCTTCAAGCCAATCAGTTTGACCTTCACCGAATGGGCTGCCAGAATGTCGCTTCAGTTCTGCTACCAGCATTTCGAACTGATTTGTCTCTGGGTTCTTTCGGAACATCACCAAATCTGGGAATCCTCTACCGCGCACTATGCGAAAACCTTCGACGTGGAACGGCCGCCATCCATGATGAATTGCCTCATCATGCACTTCTTTGTTGAAAAACCATTCTCTAGGCGTGTGTGGCTGTTCTACTCGAACAGCGTCATCTGCGCTTCCTTCGAGTCCTGCGCTTGTGCCGTCTGGTCGTTGCTCTGTCATATTTCATTCCCCCTCTTCTATTTCAAACAGGAACGGCAGACCTTCATTGCCGCGTATCCGTCCCCAGAATGTGCTGTCTGCTCTGACACGTGCCTTGAATTTCTGAATTGATAGGCTGGGTATAGCGTCTTCAGCCGCCTTCAGGAATCTTTCTGCTTGGTCAACTACCCCGTCATTGCCGTTCAGTAGCCATTTCTTGCGTATTCCATCGCGCTCGCTTTCGTCTGCCTCGAACTCGTCTTGTACGTCGTTGAAGAAATTGGCGTCAACGATTTCGTCCAGCTTATCAGTCCATGGTCGGGCAAGTTGGTTTGGTGAAGGCTGCCCGTTCCGATGAGCGGCAAAATCGCTATTCCCTTTCGCCGCGAAAGTCGCAATCGCATGCCGTAGGATGTTCTTAACTTTGCCTATTTGCTCTATGCGCTCTCTCGCTATGTCTTCCAGTTGCTTGGCTTGCGGACGCCCCCGCATCATGCTCATGCTTTGCGCCATCATGCGACGCATAGGAATGACGCGCTCGTGGTATCCGGATGTGCCGCCTTCTCCGCGTATCATCCCCCTTGCGACCAATTGGATTGTCCCTTCGTGGTTCTCGTCGAACTGAGTGCTGTCTAAAAGATAGGGCTGTTTCCAATCGGCAGAGAACAGACCATCAACCACCCTCTCATATCCGAACTTTCGCGGCCCCAAAAAAGCCGGAGGCGTTCCCCTTTGGTTGGGGCTATTGCCGACTGGTGCCCAAGGGTCTCCTGTCAATCCTTTAATATCGGCTATCCTGCGGGACGCTGAGTTAGCGCGAATTGCAAATATCCTGCCCGCGTTTCGTCTCATCCGAATTCGTCGGCAAATCTCAATATAGAACGGGTCCATCCGATTTATGAGCAAAGACTCGGACTTCTTACCATCCCAAACGATTGTCCACAGCAACTTAATACCACCATCTGACGGATATTCGTAGTCGCCCACAATCTCCTGACGACGCTCCAGAAGCGCCATTATGTCGCGCTTGATATGCACACCAGGTCTAACAGATGGCGTAACGCTGAACGCTGGACGGTTGCCATAGCCGCTTGGCATCCGAGAGACGCCATAATTACGCGCTCCAGAGTAACCTTCCATAGTCTGCGTAGTAATCAGCGCGAACAACCAATCGTCGATTTCATGCGATGAAGCCACAGATGCTTTCAGATCATGATTTTTGGAGGTGACCAGCATATCCAGCTCGTCAGGCGTGTGTAGTCTGTTCTTGTAATCCTTCTCTAGTTCTTTAGACGACACTGGCGGCTGCATGAACGCTGGCTTAGTGATGTCAGCGACTACCAGTTGGCACGGCTCATCGTCGGGAGAATCAGGCGTCAGAGCGCGAATAATCTGTCGCCACTCGTCGGCGTTCGTCGGCGGTTCTGATAGATTGGCATTATGTATCGCCATCACACCGAGCTGGACAAGGAAGCTATGCCCCGCTGGCTGGTGTTGGTGCGGGCGCAGCGCGGGGAAGGCGGCGATGTCGTCTGCCATGAGCGCGGCATAAACTTGCGGCAAGGACGCCCAAACTACCTTGCCATCGTCGCACTTGTATCTGATGAGGTCTTCGGTCAGAATGTTGAACATGGTGAGAGCCTCTTTTCATTCCAATGACAAATGTTAGGATTATTCGTCCTAAACTAATGTACATGCAGACCAATTTATTGTCAATAGCCTAATCGAAGTAAAAATCCCCATGATGATGCCGGAAGCACAAATTGCAGACGAATGATCCAGCGCTTTTAGGTGTACCAGGCTGGCAACACACATCACAGACATAATTGCCACAGAGTTGGCACTCACCACATTTCGTCGCAGGACAAAAGTCGCACTTGGCAGCGTCGCCTGAATCTGGTAGTCTGCTCATACGAACACCTCCTAATTTGAGTTTGAGACTGGATGCGGGATGTCGTTCATGCCTTCGTTGGAGTGCAGTCCGGCGAGGGCATTTCATTGAAGATAGCATTTTTTTATGTGTAAGTCAACGGATCTTTCAAAGAAACAACAGATACCGCGTGCATATTATTAAAATATCTGGTAAAATTCAATACATCATCACTACACAGGATATGTCAACCGAAACACCCCATACACTTTTGGGGATAGACCTATGCAGGCGGTATTTGTAGTTTCAAAGCCTGATGTTCCCCCGCAAGCGCGGGGATATACCGGCGTGCCATGCATGCCGCTGATGCGGGCGCAGGGTTCCCCCGCACTCGCGGGGTCTTCAACCACTGGGGCTGTTATCGTTGTAACCGATGCAGCCCCAGGCGGTCGTACCTAAACCGCCTGCCGCCGATGGCGAACTCAAAGCCGCCGTCGACTGCGCTTGCGTCCACCTGCTCCGGCGCTTCCGCACCGCTCAGCCAGCGGAGCGACATAACCAATAGGAGCAGTCGGACTAGCGTCAGTCATCCTAACCTTTGTTGGATTTGTAGGAGGTGAGACTGTGGGATTTGTATTAGAGCGGTATCGGGCGCAGAGATTAGCAGAAGGGAAAAGGCTAGCGAGGCAAGAATGGGAAGCGTGGCTTGCCTCTAGCCCTCAGATACAGAAATTGATAGATGAGGGTAAAGTGAAACCGCCTCCAAAATCAAACGGCAAGAATAACCGGCGATGAACCATTAGCCCTTTACATCGCTCAAACAAGAAAGCCCCGCTCCATTCTCAGGACGCGGGGCTTTCAACCACTGGGGCTGTTATCGTTGTAACCGATGCAGCCCCAGGCGGTCATGTCTAAACCGCCTGTCGCCGATGGCGAACTCGAAGCCGCCGTCGGCAGCGCTTGCGTCCACCTGCTCCGGCGCTTCCGCGCCACTCAGCCAGTGCAGCGACATAGCCAATTTGTCGATTGCGCCGGGCTGTCTGAATGGGCTGTCCTGCGGCGCGGCGAAGGCTATCTCCACGCGCTCATCGCCTAGTCGGGTGCGGATTTTCTCTTCGAGCGAGCCAAACAATACATCTCGGTTTTCCATGAAGAACGACTTGTGACGCCGTATCACTGCGCCGCGCGCGGTCAAGCCGTCGGCGATGCTCTCACCCTCTACCTCGATGGCATGCGCGCGCCAATTTGCGCCTAGTTCATCATCTTGGCGCTCATAGCCTTGCACGATTGCATCCAGCGCGGCCGGATGCGTGGCATACTCCACCAGCTCGCGGTTCATCGCCGGTATCTCCCATTCGGCACGCTCGGCGATGAGGCGCAGGGTGGCTTCCAGTATCCGCAGGTCTTCATAGACTCTGCCATGCGGCCCTATGCCGTTGGGGTTCTGCCCGCGCTCAAGCAGCGGCGCAAGGTCGTTGTTCGGCGGCGTTAGGACGATGCAGGCGGGCGTCCGATAGCCTGCCGCTCTGTCAGCGCGCTCGTGGCGGTGCAGCCTGCCGATGCGCTGAAGCAGCACATCCATCGGGCATAAGTCGGTTATGAGCAAGTCGGCGTCTATGTCCAGCGACTGCTCCAATGTCTGCGTGCCTACGACGATGCTGCCCGCGCCGCCGCGCCGGGCGTCCTTGCCGAGCATCGCCTCTACCGCTTCGTCGAGCAGGCGGCGGTCGCGCGCCGCGAAGCGTCCGTGATGCAGCGTAACGGTGCCTTCGCACTCGAAGAGCAAGCCGCTATCGCTATCGCTCGCGAGTCCTTCCAGCGCGCATTGCGTTTTAACGGCGTGCTTGACCGTGTTTCGCACGACCAGAACTTTCGCGCCGTTGCGGGCGGCGTTCAGAGCAGTACGGGCTGCGTCGTCGAAGTCGTGCATTATCGGATTTGCCGATACGTGGACGGTCTTTGTTCTGCCGTTCTCCTCGACGCCCTGAACGCCCTCGTCGTGCGCCTGCCCGACGCTGATTGCGGGGTATGGCTTGTGTATGGCGGCGTCGAGCGGCAGCTTGTCGTATGTCGCTGTCGCATTCCCGGCGGACAGCAGCCGACGCCGCGCTTCCGAACCCAGCGTGGCGGACATCAGCAGCGCGTAGCCGCCCGCGCCGATGTGCGCCTCCAGCAGCGCCTCCAGTATGCGGCGCATATAGGCGTCTGACGCATGCACCTCGTCCACCACCAGCAGATTGCGCGCGAGACATGCGGCGCGCATGTGCGCGTGCCGCACCTTCAGCGCGCCCATCATCGCCTGATCAACCGTGCCGACTGCGATTTGCGCCGCTAGGTATCGCTTCGGGTTCTCCGACGCCCAAGGGATTCCGTCGGAATGGAGCTCACCGGAGTCATGTTCATTGTATTTTAGTTCTACTCTGTCGGCGTCGGCGTCCGCATCATAGCCGGGGACGGCAAGCACGACGGGCGGCGCGTCCTTGCCCTCGAACAGGCTGACGGCGAACCGCTCTACGCGCCCGTGTATCTGCGCGGCGGCGGCGCGAGTGGGCAGCGCGAAATAGACGCCGTCCACCAAGCCTTGCTCGTACATCCGCGCGAACCGCCAGAGCGCGGCTTCCGTCTTGCCCGAACCCGTCTCGGACTCGATTACGATTACCGGCTCGTCGAGCGGTGTGTCCCGCGCCGCCGCTTTCTGTATGGAGTTGGGAACTTTTGCGTGCTCATCGCCTTCATCGCGGAACAATGCCCCGAATTCGGGCAGGGATACGCCTGAAAATAGTCGCCGTTGCTCGGATATGTCCAGTCCTATGTCTTTCATCGCGCGCTTGGCGTTTTCCCGCGCGGTGTCGATGTAGTCGTCCTGCGGCGTATCGACATAGGGGAAGAAAGGTTCGTTGGAGCCTATCCAGTCGGCGAGGGTGCATAAGCCAAGGAACATGTGCTGAAATGCGGGTGCGGATGGCAATGCGGGCGCGTCGGAGTCGAACGCCTGCGGAAACCAGTCGCGCAGCAGTTCGCCAATCCGCTCGGCGCAGGCACTCGGGCTGAGGTCGCCGAAATCGCGCCATATTGCAGAGTTAGGGCTTTTGCCACTTTCTAATTGAAGTGGACGCCCATGATGCGAAAATGTCGCCACCAGCAGACCGCACGCCGTTTCGCCGCCATTGTCGTCCCAAGCTAGGAAGTTGTCCCATCCTAGCGCATCGAAGAACCACCCGCCGGTTGCCGTGTCAGCGCCGCTTAGAATCGGCGTCAAGTCCAGCGTATGCCCCGCCCGCCCCGGCCTGCGCCCGGCTTGCGGCATGTCAGCGTTACTCCATATCTGCGTCTGGAAGCCGGTGTTCAGCTTGCCGATGTCGTGCAGCGCGGCGAACAAGGACAGGCGCGCAATCGTCCCTTGCCCCAGGTCTTCACAGCCGCCCGAACGCGCCAGCCGTTTGCGTATAGTCGGCTGCGCCAGCAGCGCCTCGAAGCACGCGCCCACATCGGCAAGGTGATGCTCCAAGAGGTGGACGCGCTCCGGTGGGCGCTGTCCGAAAGGATGCGCCTTAGCCCAGTGCCATCGCGTATAAATCGGCAAAGCCATCGCTCACCCCGAAATCATATCAACTACTCGCTACCGATTGGGATTATCCTACATCCTATCCCCAATTCTCCAACTGCGTAAGTCCTATCTTCTAAAATACAGTCGCCTCTGTCCATGCCGATCGCACATCATGGAAGTGTGCGTCTGAATCATAATCATTGGCTATTTCGCGCAGCAATTTTGCTGTGAACGGCCACTTGGCGGCAATTTTAGCAGCGTCCATGCGATACTTTTCGGCAAGCGAATGCTCTTGCGCTCCATCGTCGTATAAGCCTCTTGTTGTCATACTACGCAAATTAATCTTGCCTACAACAAAGCTTCTTCCAATGTGAGTAGCCATAGGAAGATCATCAAGCAAATCACGCACGGGTTCGCACGGACATACGCCGTCGTCGCCAACAGGAGCGTTTGCCAGTACTTCTCCGATTTGCTGGTCACCTACGTCCTTGCAGTCGCGCTCTTCACAAAACCTTCGCACTTCCAGCACCCATGCGGTCAGCGCTTCAAGGTCGATTGTGCCGTCTTCCATCTGACCTGGCAGACCGCGCAGACTTGAGAGGACTTTGTACGAAAAACTGACTTGTGCCTCGCTGGTCCTGTCATCTGCTACATTTTCATCTGTGCCATCAGCGCGCTTGGACACCATGGCTATCAGATCCGCGAACAGCGATGGCTCTCGCAAAGCCTCTTTATGAAGCGCCAAGTTGGGGCGGTGCTGCCCAATCATTCCTATGATATGAAGCGCCAAGTTGGGGCGGTGCTGCCCAATCATTCCTATGAAAGGAATCTCTAGCCTCGCAATCGCCTCATCAGACACATTCTCGAATTTGTCGAGCCGATTGAAAAGTTCGGTGCAAATGTAACTCGGATCGTTGTCTATCGTGTCTGTGCCGTTCGACCAGTCTATTGGAATCTGTTCCAGAGTTCTTATCAGGAGTTCAGCCGACACTTTCCTTCGCCAAACCAGTTGAGCAACCGACAGTGAGCGTCCGACGGTGAGAAGACGCTGAACGGAATAATCAAAGATCTCCTCATCCACATCCACCTGTACGAAATCGAGCCGGTTAACACTGCGCCAGTAAGCATCTTGAACAGATTCGGATTCCGCCTCAATCCTTTGCAAGCAAGTCTTCAAGTCCACTGGACTTGCTAACAGATAGATGGCCGATACGACTTTCGGGTTGAAGCCTTCGACGGATTTGACATCATTAAGCGCCCGGTCCAAGACCGCCCATCCCGATTGCCGACAATGAGCATTGAAGAATTGTATTGCGAACTCTTGACGCTTCTGCGATTTCGATTTGATGCAGTCCAATGCCAGCGGGAAGGCTTCATCCGCTTCGATAGAATTAGCAACCGCTATGCCTATCCTATGTGGAGCGTTAGCCGTGTCTATGAGGCTCAAGATGGCATCAACCCCACCGTTAGCAAAAATTGTTCGTACTGCATCCTGCCGAGCGACGGCGCCTCGCTCTCTATTTTCCAAATAGCTTACCTGTTCTCCGTCTGGCATGTCTATCCGTCCTGAATCAAAAAGCCAAGCGTGAGCAAGCACAGGGTCAGAAGGCTCAAGTTTCCGGTAAGCGTAATCCAAGGCTTCTACATCTTCCGACGGCATAGCCCACTTCGCATCCGGATGGCTGCGATGGCGATACAACGCCAATCTGATTGCGGCTCGGAGCGACTCCGCTTCTGCATCCTGTTTCAGGATTTCGGCTTGCTGCGCCAGCAAGGTGAGCGCGTTTTCTCGCGCTTCTCGAGGCATTGCCGTCAGAATGCCTACCAAGTCTTTCCATCTAGCAGCACTATCGCCCACATTCTCCATTAAAAGCCGAGTCATCTCGACAATGAACTGCTGACTCATGCTGATAGAGGCAGTGGAATGCCCGTCCTGTCCCCAAGGTTGCCACAAGGGTGGATTTCGCAAAACTACACCATTATGTACAGGCAACGGATAAGCATTCACAAGAGTGGCCCAACCTATTGTTGGGTACCTGCCTACAAGCATTGAAAGCGTTTCGAGGCGATGTTTGTCCGTGGCTTCAGTGAAACTTGTCCAAAAGCAAAAGAGTTCCGTAAGACTCGCTGAAGGTCTATTGGCAACCTGTCCGCCCGGGTCAAGTTCAGCAAGACGGGCAAGCAAAACCACGACCCGTGAAAAGTGGTCTTTTGACCACGCAAGGCGTTCCAATCCCCGAAGAAGCCCGGTGTGCGGTGCCCCACTGAAAGGCGGGTCCCCTTCTTGGGCGAAGAGAGTCTTGAAAGTAGCAGGGCTGGCATTGAGCGCACTTTCTATAGTGTCAAGGAAAGCGTCGGGCGCTGCTTCCGATATGGTTGATAGAAGATCCTCGCCGAGCGTAGCCCAGGTGCGCCAGTCGCTGTCGTCTCCCAAAACACGAAACACAACGCTGCCTGGGATATATGATGCAGTTTGAACATTCTTCATTCGCTCGGGCTGCGTGCCTATTAGCGCCAACCCGCGCGTAATGCCGTCAAGCAGTGTTTCACTGTGCGGCAGGACTTTGCCCTTGTCATTAGCCAGCCAGCGCTCTGATACGGGTAGATCGAAGGCAGGTGATTTACGACTCAAAATATCAACTGCCAGTTCCTCAAATTGTGCCGCATCGGTTGAAGTCAGATAAGGAGCGAGAATGTGCCAAGCCTCTTCCTGGGATACGAAGCGCCATCGATGTCCTATCTTCATCAAGGGCGAGTCGGCGATGTTCAGCAGGCGCGTCAGATCCAGCTCGACTTCTTCATACGGTTTGCCGGCAAGTCTGCTAACGGCCTCTCTGTCGCCTTCCTTGTCATCAGACCAGACCTATTGGGACTAGCGCAATCAGTGAACGGGATGGTGTGGGCGATGCCCATTCCGGGGGTGGCGCTCCGGCTTCTTCAAGCAGGAAGCGACGCATTACACGCAGGCGTCTAGCCGCTTTGCGAGATAGCGCCCGCGCCCGCGCTTCCGTCAGTCCCATTGACTTTAGAGCCTCCACTACCTCGTCTCGTCCAAGGGGCGGGAGTTTGAGCCCGTTGCCTCGCGGTTCTTGGGCGCTGTCTAGCGATGCTACTACATGATGCCCTTTTGCAACCGCAGATTGAGACGATACATCACCTACAAAGTTACGAATAAGAACCATAGGATAGTTGCTTCGCTCAAGGCTGCGCCAGGCGTCGATACTTTCTACGACAATCGATTTTGCCAAGATTGCGGCGCTGATGCTGTCAGGTTTGTTGAGGGCACTTGCCGCTATGAACGCAATCGCTTCGTCTCGAGCGTCACCTTTCACATAGAAACTATTAGCAGGCTTGGTGAACCAGTTTCTGACCAAATCGGATTGTTCAGATCTACCCGCGAGAACTACTTCAGGCAGAATGTTAGGTCGCGTGCCGGACGCCCAGTTTTTCCACCAGTCATCAAGACACACCACCCCCTCATCGGGAAACTTGCCGATTAGCCGCGCGAACCAGTCGGCAACACTCGGCATTTGTTCAAGCCAAGTTGCCAAGTCGTCGGCGTCGTAAGCGTGAACGGTTGCCCACTCGTTTTCTTCTTGGCGTCTCCGTATCCAGTCTCTTTTGCCGCTCCATACACGCGGAGTAACAAATACGAACGACGAAGATTTTCGGTCAACGCCTAGTGAGTTTTCCGTTCGCTTTCTGTAATCCTTATTAGCCTTAGATTGCGGGTTTTTTCCGACGCCGAATTCCCAAGCAGATGCGCCCGAAGGTACATACAACAATGCCGCCTCATTGACTTTAAGCAACCCGTCCCAGCCGGGCTTCCATACCGAACTGCCGCCAGGTATATCTATGAGCGACGGTGTCGGGACCGTGGCTAGAATGAGTCTGCGTATCAACTTTGGAAGTGTATGAGGCGCATCCGGTGTATCAGCCCAGTTTTTTATTTCGCGGGGGTCAAATGCAATCATCAATCTATCCTATTCAATATCATCCAAATCATCCAAGCCCGACTATGATGCGTGGAGAGCAAGGGCAAATCTGAAGATGAAGCGCATACTCTACCAAGCCCGCATTGATGGCTCGCGCACTTGGCTAGAGGCATAGATGAACAGGACGGGCAGACCACCCCACACCCTCCCCGCCCCGTCCACTCGTATCAGCTCCCCGCCTCCTCGTGATACCGCCGTATCGTCTCGTCCGTCGGCGGGTAGTATTTGCCCGGCGCGACATCCTCAGCTTCTATCAGCCCCTTGATGTACTCTTCGACGGCTTCGTGCTCTTCCACCCAGTCGATGACCTGCTCCACAGCGCACTCCGGCACCACTACCACGCCGTCGTCGTCCGCGACGATGAGGTCGCCCGGGCGCACTGCTACGCCGCCGCAGCCGATGGTTACATTCGCCTCGAAGGGGTCGATTTCGTCAGCGCCGCCCATCGGCGTCCTGCCTCCCGCGAACACCTTCAGCCCGTAGTCTTTCACGATGTCCAGGTCGCGTATGGATGCGTCGGTGACCAGTCCCGCCGCGCCGCGCATCTTGAGCTGCAAGATCTTCACATCGCCGCCGATAGCCGCGTACTTCTTGCCCATGCCGTCGATGACCAGCACATCGCCCGGCTCGCATGAACCCATCGCCTCGTACTCCGGCGAGTCCGCGCCGCGATGCGTCTCCGCGATGATGTCGGCGCGCGGCGGGATGAAGCGCAGCGTCTTCGCCCTGCCCACCAGCATGCCGCCCGGCGTGAACGCATGCACATCGCGCATGAAGCACGGCTCATAGCCGAACTGCCGCACCGCGCTGTACACCGTCGCGCCCGCGACTTTTTTGTATCTGTCGATGATTTCTTGTGTTATAACACCGTCTGCCATAGTTGCCTCCCTCTACTTTTGATTTCATTGATACTAACATGGATAGGCGGCGTACACAGAACAACCTCTATCCCCTTTATCCTCTCCGTCCCATGTCAGCCTTGTTGATTGTGGTAAGATTAGCGGTGCGAAACCAAATCTATGCAGTACGAGGTGATACACATGACTACAACCGCTCCGAAGCAAGAATACAAGGTCGTCGGCACGCGCCCTGTGCGGCACGACGGCGTGGATAAGGTAACCGGCCGCGCGCTCTACGGCGCGGACATGAACCTGGCGGGCTTATTGCACGGCAAGGTGCTACGCAGCCCGCACGCGCACGCGCGCATCAAGTCCATCGACACCAGCCGCGCGGAGGCGCACCCCGATGTCAAGGCGGTCGTTACATCCGCCGACCTCGCGCCGATGTCGCCGATTCCGCAGGTGGCGCGGCAGGGCGTGCCCATCGGCGAGAACATTCTCGCCAAAGATAAGGCGCTGTACAAGGGACACCCCATCGCGGCAATCGCGGCAGTGAACGCCCATGTCGCGGAAGAAGCCCTCGCGCTCATCGATGTGGAGTATGAAGTTCTGCCCAGCGTGTCCAATGTGGAGGACGCGCTGAAGCCGGGCGCGCCCGTGCTGCACGAGCATTGGATTGAGCGCGGAGGCGACGACAACATCGCGGCAAGCAAGAACATCGCCGACCACGAGCAGCACATCTTCGGCGACCTCGATGCGGGCTTTGCCGCCGCCGACCGCGTATTCGAGCGCGAGTTCCGCACCAAGACGGTGCATCAGGGCTACATCGAGCCGCACACCGCCACCGCTTTTTGGGCGGCGGACGGCGCGCCCAACGACCGCCTGACCATCTGGAGCAGCAGCCAGGGGCACTTCGCCATGCGCGACAGCACCGCCGATGTGCTGGGCATACCCAACTCGCAGATTAAGGTCGTGCCTATGGAGATTGGCGGCGGCTTCGGCGGCAAGACGCTCGCGTACCTTGAAGCGGTGTCGGCGGCGCTGTCCAAGAAGAGCGGCAAGCCCGTGAAGTCCACGATGACGCGCATAGAGGTGCTGGAGGCGTCCGGCCCCACAGCCGGCGGCTATCAGAAGTGCAAGATTGGCGTAACCAACGAGGGGCGCATCACCGCCGCGCAGATTTCCTTCGCCTTCGAGGGCGGCGCATACCCCGGCGCGCCCCTGCCCGGCTCGTGCGCCGCCGTGTTCGCGCCGTACTCTATCGATAATGTTCGCATCGACGGCTACGACATCATGACCAACAAGCCCAAGACGGCAGCCTACCGCGCGCCGGGCGCGCCAATCGTCTGCTTCGCGTCGGAGAGCCTAATAGACGAGATTGCGCTCGCGCTCAATATGGATCCTGTGGACTTCCGCCTGCTCAATGTCGCCACGCCCGGCACGCGCCGGGCAGACGGCGTTATGAATGGGCCGATTGGCGCGAAGGAGACGATGGATGCGGTCAAGGCGCACCCGCACTACAACACGCCGCTGGAAGGCGCAAATCGCGGGCGCGGCGTCGCGATGGGCTTCTGCCGCAACAACTCAGGCCCCGCATCCGCAATCGCCAATGTGCTCTCCAACGGCAGCGTCAGCCTCATAGAGGGCAGCATGGACATCGGCGGCTCGCGCACCGCCATCGCGCAGATGTTTGCCGAAACGCTCGGGCTGTCAAGCGAGGATGTCATCCCCACAGTCGGCGACACCGATTCGGTGGGCTTCACCTCCACATCGGGCGGCAGCGGCGTCGCCTACAAGTCGGGCTTTGCCGCCTACGAAGCCGCAAACGATGTCAAGCGCCAGTTCATCCAGCGCGCCGCGATGCTCTGGGAGACGGACGAAGACCGGGTTGAGTATGTGGACGGCGGACTGCGCCACAAGTCGGACACCGAGCTAACGATGTCCTTTAAGGAGCTGGCGGCGCGCATGCCCGAGACGGGCGGCCCCGTCGTGGGCAGGGCGAACATGAACCCCGGCGGCTCGGCAGGCTCTTATGCCGCCAACATCGTGGACATCGAGGTTGACCCCGAGACCGGCAAGGTCGAGATTCTGCGCTTTACCGCCTTCCAGGATGTGGGCACAGCCGTGCATCCCAGCTATGTCGAGGGGCAGATACAGGGCGGCACGGTGCAGGGCATCGGCTGGGCGCTCAACGAAGAGTATTACATGAGCGACGACGGCGCGATGCTCAACAGCAGCCTGCTAGACTACCGCATGCCCACCGCGCTCGACCTGCCCATGATAGATGCGGTGATGCTGGAAGTGCCCAACCCGGCGCATCCCTACGGCGTCAAGGGCGTCGGCGAGGCGAACATAGTGCCGCCCCTCGCCGCGCTCGCCAACGCCATCCAAGACGCTATCGGCGTCCGCATGACCGACCTGCCGATGAACCCGCAGGCGGTCACGGCAGCGCTCGCCGAAAGCGCCGACTAGGGCGTACAATCCCATAAGCGCAACCCTATGATAGGATGATGGGGACGGCTTGCGAGCCGTCCCCATTCGTATAACATGCGTCAAAGGCAGGTGAAGCCTATGAAAAAGAGGATAACGCTGAGCGTTGACGAAGAACTCATCGAGCGCGCCAAATACTACTCCGAAAAGCGCGGCAAGACGCTCTCGAAGGCGGTAGAGGACTACTTTCATCTGCTTGGCGTGAAGATGCGAGATGAGCGAGAAAAGAAGGAAGAGGGCGGACGGCTTGCAAGCCGTCCCCGTTCGTATAACATGCGTCAACCGCAGGTGAAGCCTACAAAGAAGCCTGTAAAAAAGAGGATAACGCTGAGCGTTGACGAAGAACTCATCGAGCGCGCCAAATACTACTCCGAAAAGCGCGGCAAGACGCTCTCGAAATCGGTAGAGGGATACTTCCATTTTCTTGGCGTGAAGATGCGGGATGAAAGAGAAAAGGAGGAAAAGGGCACATGAAAAAGAGAGTAACACTCACTATCGACGAAGAGTGCATCCGGCATGCCAAGGCATACGCCAAGATGCACGGCAAGTCGGTTTCCCAGCTCGTAGAGGACTACTTCGCCATAATGGGCAAGCCGATAAAGACACGGCCCTATGAAGAATTGTCGCCTATCGTGCGCTCGATGGCCGGCTCACTCAAAGGCTCACTCAAAGACGATGGCATAAAAAACTACCGCGAGGTGTACGGCGATTACCTTGAGGACAAGTATAGGTGAGAGTCCTTTTCGACACCAATGTAATCCTTGACCACCTGCTGGACAGGCAGCCTTTTGCATCAGTCGCATCCGAATTGCTTCAACGAGTCGGAGAAGGACGGCTCGACGGCGTGTTGTGCGCCACCACACTAACCACGATTTACTACATATCGTCCAAGAGCAGGAGCGAGTCATACGCGAGAAGCCAAACCCACAACCTCGTGCGCCTATTCGACATAGCGCCCGTGGATGAAGGCGTCTTGTCTGACGCCTTCAATCTCGACTTCACCGACTATGAAGACGCGGTTATTCATGAATCCGCCAGCCGTGTCAGAGTTGACGGAATCGTCACTCGAGACCGACGGGGATTCCAGAACGCCAGCCTTCGGATGTACACACCCGACGAGTTGGCAGAGCATCTAATTGTGGGGAATACTGACTGAGCTGCGGATATAAAGTCGCGCCGCCTAATCGCCTCCGCCGGACTTTGTGGAGGCGATTTGCGCTGACAGCCGAAAACGCGGGGATTTTGCGCCCAATGGGGCTAGACTGAATGTTCGCTGATGTGGTAGGATAGGCGACATAGTCAAGGAACACTCCTCAAAAGGCGCAGTCAACATTGGCACGACAACGCATTAGCAAGAAGAAACGGGTGCTCACGGAACTGTACGACATGTGCAAGTCCCGCCAAAACTTCGTCTTCAGCAACGACGAGGTCAAGGCGGTATGCGCCAAAGTGGAGTTCGGCAATCCGTTCGACGCAACCAAGGTTGACTCATCCGCAGGATTGCCCGACGCGCTGATAGACGATGACGCCTTCATTGTTCACCTGGGGCGTGGCTCGCATCAGTTCGCCTTTGGCATCGCAAACGGCTATCATCGGTTCGAGCCGATACCGGACAACCGCAAATACCAGTGGCCTTATCGTCGTAGCATCCTGAACAACATCAACACTAGCGAGAGCGATATACCGTATTGGGGCTACAACCAGCGCGTAATTCAGGATTTTCTGTATGCGGATAGAACCGTATCTCCCAAAGTATATCTCTCTGACCACACTCAAATCTCTCCGAACTATCGCATTGGCGAAGAAGAAATCAACGCCGCGCAAGTACAGGTCGAGATTGACATGACGGCGGAACATCTGGGCACGATAACCGTCTTTGAAGCCAAGAACGGCGAACCGCCCGATTTCAATGTGCTTCAGCTGTTCAATCCGTTTCGCTATTATCTGCAAGCGGTCAAAGACTTGGCTGAATCTTCCATAAACTGCTGCTACCTGCTTCGGAATGAAGACAATTTGCGCCTGTATCTCTATCAGTTCGGAGACTCACACACACCCCAATCAATCAACCTAGTGCGTAATGCCGAATATGTCTTGATTGAATGACGAACCTGTAAGCAGTCGCCAAGACATCAACATAATATGGTCAATCGCCCCCGCCGGGATTTTCGGCGGGGGCGATTGACGTTATTCGTCAGAAACGCTTGGTTTTTGCATCTGGCAGGACTAGATCAGATATTCGCTGATGTGATACGATAGGCAACATAACCAAGGGACACTCTTCAAAAGGCGCAATTAACATTGACACAGCATCGCACCAGCAAGAAGAAAGAGGATAGATCTATGAAAAGAACTACCCAGTGGATGCAAGTGCTATCTGCGCTCAAGCAACTTGGAGGCATCGCTACATTGTCGCAGTTGAATCGCGCTCTTCTTTCTACGGGTGGCGACGCCGAGAATTGGAATACTAAAACGCCGGAAGCGACGATACGCCGCATCGTGCGAAACACACCTGACCATATCCATCCCCTGAAACCTGGCTTGTATTGCATTCGGGAACTTGCAGCAAAGTATGAACAGGAGTACAGCCTTCCGAAAGAGGGCGATATTCCTCCCAAGGTAGAAGAGCGCAACCACTGGTATTATCAAGGTTTGCTGGTTGAAATCGGCAAGGCACGGAATTACAAAACCTATATCCCCGCGCAAGACAAGAACAAAACTTTCGTCAATCAAAAACTTGGCGATGTCTGCGACATAACGAAATTGCCAAAGTTTGGCTATCAGAACTTCATCCGTAGAGCCAGAACTGTGGATGTCATCTGGTTCAACAGGCGCTGTATGCCGGCCACGATGTTCGAGGTTGAGATGACCACTGACATGCTGAATTCATTGACCAAGTTCAACGAACTGCGCGATTTCTATACGCAACTGACAATCGTTGCGCCTGCGACGCGCGGAAACCACTTTGCCGACAGAATCGGAATGGACACCTTTCACGAAATTCGCGGGCGCGTGAGGTTCATGGGCATCGACGAGCTGGAGAAAAAGTATATCGGAGGAAGATGGTAAAATGAACTCTAACGGCATTACCGAACGCCCTAAGTATGTCTGCCCAAATTGCGGCAGCGCCTCGACAGGCGTCGTCGCCCTGCCTCTCGACCGTGCTTTTATCGGCTGCGAGGTGGAAGAGGAGTACGCCAACATCGGCAACAGTCGCTTGTCGGAGATTACACCCGCATGCGGTAACCACTTCGCTGCGGCCTACTCCGTTACAGATGATTTTCAGAAACAGCCTGCTTGAACCGGCAGATGAATACCGTTCAGCAGCAGATTAGGAATTGAGCTTTCGATGACACTCAGGCGGGAAACAGGCAATACACCTAGCTGGAACGCCATTTTTGACATGTACGATATTTGGCGGCACGATTTTGATGTCGAGCCGTTCCATATCTCATCACGGCAAATCGGAATAGCATGCCAAGACTTCCAGCGTCCAAGCGAGAAGGAAGCCTACATCCTCTGCAAGCAGGACACCAGAGAGTCGCCCCCCTAGCCTTCCGTGAGCGCGGACTTTTCATATTGCCCGTTCGAAACAGGCAATATGCCATCATAAAAGGCGAGGGCTATACCAATGTCCCGCCCATTGAATCGCCATTGCTGGAGTATCGGAGCGACTTCCCGTTTGAGTTGGAGACGACGCATGTGGGAAACTCGGAGATGCAGCACCTCGATCGCGCTTACGCGCAGAGCCTGATTCGGCATTTTACCGGCGACGACTCGCTGGTGCTGACCATTCGAGGGCGAAAGTACACCGGCGCATTTCAGTTCGTAACGGGCGAATATGAGATTGCCGTGGAGAAAGTGCAGACCGAAGTCGACGCGGGCTATGAAGGCGAAAGGCAGGTCGTACTGGTTGAAGCCAAGGGCGGGAACGCCGCCAACAACATCATCAGGCAACTCTACTATCCGTTCCGCCAGTGGCAGCAGCACACGACAAAGCCGGTTTCGACGCTCTTCTTCCAGCGCAGGGGCAACGACGAATACCATATCTGGCACTTCGGGTTTAGCGACCGGAACGACTACAACAGCATCCGCCTGCTGAAATCGGCGCGATACAGAATCAGCCTTCCGTATCGCTAACCGCAAGCGCGCCAAGCCTACTGCTGTTGTTGCTGCTGGGCGAAGCGGCGGTATATCTCTTCGTCGCTGAGGTATTCTTGGCCGAACCACTCGTCCTCGATTATCTGCCCTACTTCCGCAATCTTGCCTATGACCAGGGTTGCGGTGTCGATTACCTGCTGCGGCGTTTGCAGCGCGGCGGCGTCCAGCGCCTCGACCTCCAGGATGACCTCTGACAGCGCGCGCATAAGCTCCACCGGCGCCACCTGCGTCGCCGACAGCCGCGCCTTCCTCAAGCACTGCGAGACCGACGACCCCGGGTTGCGAAGCAGCAGCTCCGCCGCCACATCCGCCCTGTCCTGAAGCGGTACGCCCAGCGAACTCGCCGTGTCGCAGAGGCAGTTCACGAGCGCCTCGACGCTGCCGTCGTCACGCTCCGCCTGCTTCGCCGCCGTGTCCATAACGCGCGCTATGCTCTCCGCCCGTTCCAGCCAGCGCCCAAGCCATATCAAGTTGTACGCCCTAGTGTCCGTCAGCCAGTTATCCCTCGCAACGCTCATCGATCGCGGCTCAACCATTTAATCAACCTTCCTTGCACTAAATCTTCATCGTCGATTGACCGTCAATCGACATCCCGTCCCGTCCGTTCATGCTAATCCCCGTCATGCGAACTTGGCGTTCTCGATGAGGCTCATGGCGTCGTCGAAGGACACGCCCTCTGCCGAGGGCACGACCTGCGCCACCGCCACATCGAGCCAGCCGGTGCCCCTGGACACGAAAGACCCTTCGACAGGCGACGCCTGCATGTAGTCGCGCCCGACTGCGAACTTCACGAAGTCCTTGCCTCTGGCGATGGGCTGCCCGCGCGTCGGGTCGGCGGGCAGCCATCCGTGCGTTGGGTGCATGAAGTCCAGCCAGGCGTGCGTCTCGCCCACCTGATTGCTGAGCAAGCCGCTCACATATCGCGTCGGCACGCCAAGCGCGCGCAGCATGCCCATCGCCAATTGCGTCATGTCCTGGCACACGCCCTGCCGCGTCGCCAGCACTTGCTCCGCGGTCGTGGCGACCGTCGTGCTGCCGCGCAGATAGGTTATGTTCTCATAGACCCAGCGCACTACGCCGCCGACGACCTCTATCAAGGTGGCGCAGCCGCCCGTTACCTGCCGCGCGGCATCGGCTACCCTTTCCGGGTCCACCATCGGCGTTGGCGACAGGAACTCCTCCATGCCGGCGTCGTAACTGAGCGAAGCCATGTTCACATCGTCGAGTACCGCCGGCGGGCTGACCAGCCGCACGCTGCCGACTGCTAGGATGGTCAGATCCTTGTGCGGCGAGGTGAGCCGGACGCGGTGCGTGAGATTGCCCAGCCGGTCCCTGTACTGCACGGCGCGGGTTGCAGGCACCGTTACCACCGCAGAGGTGATGGGCGTCTGAAAAGCATCCGCGCATGCGGAGACGCGCAGAAAATTGTCGTTCATAATCACGATGTCGGTGTAGGCGTAGCGAGCCGCGTAGGTGTAGCTCACCAGCGCTCCCGCATCGCTTATCGAATTACCCAAGTCGGCTTGCATAGGCCACCCGATGAGTTATTCGTAACGCGGTTGCCTGCCCGCGATACCCTTGTCAGCCCGCCGGGGAACGCGGTCGCCTCGCCGCGTCCGTTCTGCACCGCATATACGCGCAGGTCTATGTAGCGCTCATCGAACTCGCCCGCCTCTTCGTCGAAAATGACATGCCGCGAGAAGTCGATAGTCTCCTGCGCTATCATCGCGCGCGGATTCTCGATTATCTGCCGCGAGAGCTGCGAGCGGTAGTTGCCCGCCAAGTCGGGCATGATATAGACGCCAAGCCCGCCGTAGCCTTGCCGTGTCTTCAGCACCATATCGTCCAGGTTGTCCAGCACATAGGCGCGGCTGGCGGCATCGTCCAGGTCGTAGCTGACCGCCTGCTCCAAAATCGGCTCTTCGCCCAAGTATTCGCGTATCATATCCGGCACCCACAGGAACGCAAGCTTGTCGTCGGCGACGCTCGTGCCCATGCCGTTCACCAGCACGACCTTGCCGTTCAGGTAGGCGTCGGTGAGGCCCGGCACGAATATCTCCAAGTCCTCCACGCGGCGATAGATGAGGTCAACATGAACATCGCCGTCTATCGTCTTCATCCGCACATCGCCCTCGTAGCCGATGTACAGGTCGCTGCCCTCCACCAGCGGGATGTCCAGCAGTTCCGACAAGTAGCGGTGCTCGAAGAACGCCGAGCCGAACTTGCTGTCGGTGAGCAGCGCGCAGGTCGGCGACGGATTGTCGCAGAGCGAGGTGAACAGGTCGAGATATGTCGCCTTGATGTCGTAGGGCAGGATGTCGTAGCCTTCGCCGAACTCCGGGAAGACCCGCCCGCCAATCTCCAGCGCCTTCAGCTGATAGGCGATGCCCGACGGTATCCGCAGGTTGTCCTCAAGCACCACATAGCGCCCGTCGCTCTGCTGCACGAGGTCGATGCCGTAGATGTGCACGAACACATCCTTTGCCGGGCGGAAGCCCTGATATTCCGGGTAGAAGTATTGGCAGGAATAGACCACATCGTCGGGCACGACATTCTGGTCGCCGGCGTACAGGTGGAGCAGAAACAGGTTGAGCGCCTTGAGCCGCTGCTCCACGCCCGCGCCTATGACATCCCACTCGCTCCGTTCCACCAAGCGGGGGATCCAGTCGGTCGGCACGGGGCGGAAGTCCTTGGGGTCGAGCGGAAAGCAGAAGGCGTCGAGCTCGGCCTCACGCTTTGCCTGCCGCCAGCGCCGCGTCATGCCGTCCGTGCCCATGCTGTCGAGCGCAGCCATCACATCCGCATACGCGGGGCGCAACTCGCCCGTGTCGGTGCGATACTCGCTGACCGCGATTCCATTGTGTCCGGGTAAATGTGCCATATTCCACCTCATCAATATACTTGCCCTCTGCCACCCTCTCAGAGCATAAGCCATATTAGCGGAACCTGAAAGGCATATTCGGTCAAAGAACATCAATGACATGATACAGGGGAAATGTTACATCAGTGTGTCCCGTCCAACCATATCAGATGGCGGCGCGTTCAGGCGGCGACCTTGTCCACACGCGTGCCCGCAATCATGTCGTGGATAGTCCTGCGATCTTCCCTGAATATGAACAGCGAATCCACGATGAAGTAGATGCCGCCGACGAATGGGATGCTTGTGAGGATGGACTGCACGATGACTCTGAGCAGGATGAGCCGCGCCCAGCCGGGATGCGCGCCCGTGACGCTGTCCACTATGCGAACGTTCATCGCTATCTTGCCGATAGTCTGCCCGCGCTTCACCAGCAAAACTATCTGCATGATGAATATGGCAAAAATACCTGTCGCTATCCCCAGTCTTGCGCCCGCTCCGTCGTCACCACCCCTGCCGGAGTAGGCCCCCCGAAACTCCCGAGCCTCCTCCCACACCTCAACACTTAGGAATTCGAACCTCAGCGTCTCCGCGCCCTCTAAGCCAAGCGCGAAGAACACGATACTCCCGATAAACCCGATAATCGCGCCCGCGATTACGACGCCGACATATATCAGCATATCTATAATCCACGCAATCAAGCGCGAACCCGGGCTCGCCAACTCGCTGCCGGCCATTCCGCCCGCTTCTTCCGGCCGATACTGCTGCATCATCAACCTCCGTTCATAACAACGCCCGCCGATACTGCACGCAACCTATACGCTGTGGGCGCGGGTGTCAAGCGGAGCGTGGTTCTCCCGATACTCTATGGCTTGACCTGATGTATTATAGCCGTATTCGGCAGAAGCGACTTGACGGGGATAGAAGCAGTGTTAGCATTCGTGGACGAATCGGGCGATACCGGCAGAAAAATACTGAACCGCTCCAGCAGATACTTCGTCGTGGCCGTCGTCGTATTCCACGACAATGACGCCGCGCGGTCATGCGACTACGCGATAGAACGCTTGCGGCACAGCCTCAATCTGCCCGCAAGGTATGAGTTCCACTACGCCAAGAACCACATAAGAATTAAAGAAGCGTTTTTGAAAGCGGTTTCACCACACCGCTTTGACTATTACGCTTTTTCCATCGACAAAGAGGCCACGGATGCAGCCAGTCTGGAAGCAGTATTTAGCGAAGGCATGTATGAATTCGCGCTTCGTGGAGCATTCGAAATAGCGAAGCCTCGGCTTGTGCGAAATATCAGCGTAACCATCGACGAAAGGGGAGGCAAGCGGTTCAGAAACGAGATAGCGGCGCATCTTCGGAATCGTATAATCGATGACGCGGGAAATGCGCTAATCGGCAAATTAAACATGCGTCGCTCTAGCGGGGATAATATGCTACAGCTCGCTGACTATGTTGCGGGCATAACGAATCGCGCATTGAGGGGGCAAACGCAGGAATTGGAATTGCGACAAAGATACTTGCTATCGCACGAGGCAAGTAGAGAAGTGTGGCATTGAGTAAAAGGGGGAGAGTTGGTGTGCCTGGACCCTATCCTTCCGCTCGGAAAGGCAGGCGGCCCATCAAGGGGACTTTTCGGGTGCCAGGCCAATTTCAATTACTATTCTAGCGCAAACTGGACGAATGTCAAGGGCAAGTTTTGAACGAATGGCGCAAAAATGACGGCTGAACCCTAGCCTGCCAACGAAGGGAAGGCACACGACCCATGAAGGGGGCTGTTCGAGTTCAGCCCAATTCCGTTCTCCTTATTACGCAAATCGGAATAAGGCTTTGCACTATTATGATTTTCGCCCTAAATCATAATAAAGAGGGGCGCATGGGACAATACCCAACACCCATCAATAGCATTTCCTGTCAGACGGCTCTGTTGCTATGGCGCACTGGATTCCTGCTTTCGCGGGAATGACGGAAAGATTGCCGCCTGAATGGAAACGCCGTTCACCCATCTTGAGCGAACCTGATGTATGATGTGTGCAAGGCGGCGGTGAATGTCCCGCCCCGTCGAAGGCGTTCAGCGGATATGGCGGCACTCCGATGTAAATCGGACAGCGCAAAGGATGAACCATGACCACTTACAGATATTACCGATGGGACGGCAGCCAGCAGGTGTTCAATATGGATGCCGACGACCTGATGAACTCCATCGCGGACGACATCCTGGAGCATGGCGACCCGGAGCGCGCCTTGCGAAGCCTGTTCCAGCGCGGCGTACAGGACGAGCAAGGACAGCATGCGCCGGGCTTGCGTGACTTGCTGGAACGCCTGCGTCAGCAGCGTCAGCAGCAGCTGGAACGGTATAACCTCGACTCGGTTATGGACGAGGTGAAGGAACGCTTGCGGGATGTCATAGACACCGAGCGGGCGGGCATGGAGCGCCGCATGCAAGACGCCGAACAGCAGCTGCGGGACGCCGGCGAGAGCGCGGAGCATCTGCAAGCGCCGATGCAAATGCTGCAAGAGCGCGCTCAGCGCAACACGGACGCGCTCGACGCCCTGCCCGACAGTCTGGGCGGTCAGATTCGACAGCTGCAAGAGTACGACTTCATGGATGCGGAAGCGCGGCAGAAGTTCAACGACCTGCTGGAGACGCTCCAGCAACAGATGATGCAGAACTTCTTCCAGGACATGAAGCGGCAAATCCAGCAGATGACGCCGCAGGACATGGAGGGCATAAAGAACATGATTCAAGCCCTCAACCAGATGCTGCGCGACCGCGCGATGGGGGAGGATCCGGACTTCGAGGGCTTCATGGAGCAGTATGGCGAGTACTTCGACCCGAACCGCCCGGCAAGCCTCGACGAGCTTATCGAGCGGCTCCAGCAGCAGATGGCGGCGATGCAGTCGCTGATGGACAGCATGTCGCCGGAGATGCGGCGCGAGCTCGAGTCCATGCTCGGCGCGTCAATCGACCCGGAGTTCATGGATGAGCTCGCTGAGCTCGCGGGCATGATGTACGACATGTTCCCCTTCGACGACATGGCGAGCGAGTATCCCTTTATGGGCGAGGAGTCCATGACGCTCGACTCGGCGATGGAGCTTATGGGCGAACTGCGAGATATGGATCAGCTTGAGCAGCAGATTCAACAGGTGATGCGTAACGGCAGCATCGAAGACTTGGACTTGGACAATGTGGAGCAGGTTATGGGCGAGGACGCCCGCCGCCAGCTTGAGCAGCTGCAACGGCTGATACAGCAGCTGGAAGAGGCGGGCTATCTCAAGCGGAAGGGCGACCGCCTGGAACTGACGCCGCGCGGCATCCGCAAGCTGGCGCAGCAGGCGCTCCGCGAGGTCTTTTCGGAGCTGAAGAAGGACAGGATGGGGCGGCACGAAATCTACTCGCGCGGCGACGGCGGAGAGCGCACGGGCGAGACGAAGCCTTATGAGTTCGGTGACCCGTTCGACATCGACTTGCACCGCACGCTGTTCAACTCCACCCTGCGGAATGGGCCCGGCACTCCGCTGCGCGTCAGCCCGGAGGACTTTGAGATTCACCACACGGAACACATGACGCAGACGGCGACCGCGCTGCTCATCGACCAGAGCCGATCCATGGGGATGTTCGGCAGCTTCTCGGCGGCGAAGAAGGTCGCGCTCGCGCTCTACTGGCTCATCCATAGCCAGTATCCGCGCGACTATCTGTACATCATCGGCTTCTCAGACTATGGGATGGACATCGCTACCGACGACCTCGCCGACCTGACATGGAACGCCTGGGTGTCCGGCACGAACATGCAGCACGCCTTGATGCTGGCGCGCAACGCGCTGTCGAGGCAGAAAGTCGCCACCAAGCAGATCCTGATGATTACGGACGGCGAGCCGACGGCGCACCTGGAACACGGGCGCGCTTACTTCAGCTACCCCCCAAGCTGGCGCACCATCGAGGAGACGCTCAAGGAGGTCAAGCGCTGCACTCAGGAAAACATCACCATCAACACCTTCATGCTGGAGGCGAACTACTACCTGATGGACTTCATCGACAAGATGACGCGCATCAATAAGGGGCGCGCGTTCTACACCGACCCGAGCCAGCTGGGACGATATGTGATGGTGGACTACCTCCGCAGCCAGCGCAAGCGGGTGGGGTAGGGTGTGTGTCAGGGCGTCAGAACGGCGGTTGCTGAAGTCTATGTAGCCGTGCGATTAGGATTTTTGCTTCCTCTTCATCTTGGAGGTGAGCCTGTTGAGACCGTGCCTCTTGCTTATGGCGTATATCGTGGACGGCGAGGGCGTGGCGTCCCCCAACTCCGGCTTCAGCATGGCATATATCTCATAGCGGCTGATACCCTTGATGCGCTGCTCCACCACCATCTGCTCTATGTGCGGCAGCGTGCGGCGGCTCTTCATCTTAGGGCCTCGCTTCTGCGGCAGCACCGCCTCGGGGTCTTGCGACTGAAGGTATCGGTTGTAGTACTTGATGAATGTCTGGCGGCTGATGCCGTGAAAGTCATAGAAGTCCTGCGCGAAGCGGAAGTGAGGATGCTTCTTCTTCTTGACCAGTTCGTACTCACTGATGAGGAACTGCCACCTCTGAATGTAGTTGCGTTCCAGCGTGCGATCATCTCTGTTATCTCGCATTTGTGCCTCCGGATTAGTTCTGTTAAGTTATACCAAGATGTCAGCAAATTAGTCAACACTCACATTCTCAATGTGTGCGGATATTAGGTTTAGCCACTGCCGCCAGAATAGCGGCGCTAGAGAGTGCACGAGCGTCTCCACATTTTTGCTGTATCCTTTTGTCCACCGAACCAGCCTGTTCAGCTTGCTCCGCCATACCGAATGCAAACCCTCGTTCCAGTTCACCGCACCACCCTTGCCCACCACATGCTTGTCTTGTAGAAGCCGCTGATACACACCATAAGCGTCTCTGCGATACAACCCCGCCTCGGGCAAGTAGCGACGCTTGCACTCGCCGCAACTATAAGACTGCTTGCCGCGCGCATGACCGTCTTTGCGCCTCCGGTTAGAACCGCAATCCGGACAGCGAACATCGTGGCGATAAGCGCGTGGGGACGAGCCGTCGGCATGCCTTCTGAAATTGAACTCGCATCAGTATATCGCTTTGTCAGCGATGGCTGATATTGCGCCTAAATCGCCGTTGACAGCCCATCATGCACAAGATATAGTGGTGTTATTATCGTAAAGTACGATATATTGTATCCGTTCTTATACTTTTACAAAATATAAGTTCAATGCGCTGTCCGCACTGCGAATGCACCAATACGAAAGTCGTGGATTCCCGCGAATCCGGCACAGGCATACGCCGGCGGCGCGAGTGCGCCCTGTGCGGCAGGCGCTTTACCACCTATGAGCGCGTGCAGATGAAGACGATGATGGTGGTGAAGCGGGACGGCAGGCGCGAGGAGTTCAGCCGCGATAAGCTCTGGGCAAGCCTCACGAAGGCATGCGCCAAGCGTCCGCTGCCGGTCAGCAGGCTTGAAAATCTGGTCAATGATGTCGAGGCGAAGCTGGCAGAGCAAGGCAGAGCGGAGTTCGCCTCCCAGTCAATCGGCGAGATGGTCATGGGCAGGCTGTCCGACTTAGATCAGGTGGCATACATCCGCTTTGCCAGCGTCTATCTTGACTTCCGCGACATCGAAAGCTTCAAGTCAGAGATTGACGCGCTGCTGGAGACGGGTGAGTCGAGCGAGGACACAAACCAGCTGCCATTGCTGGACGACGAGACGAACGCGGCATTGCGCCCCGGACGGCGCGGCAGACGCAGATCGCCCAACTCGGCGTCCGAATAGCGTCAAAATGCTCAAAATTATGAGAAAAATGCCCCAAAAACCGATAATACATTCGTGCTAATTTGTGCTAATATGTGCATATCCGTAGATACGATAGTAGTTCCCTCGCCCTAATCCGTTTATGTGGGAGAGGGGGGAGAAGAATAGCAATGTTAAAGAATCACAACGCAAACGGCTCAAAAGAACGGCGCTCACCCCAGCAGCTCCCAGAGGATGAGGTGAGGCAGGTGCTCGCGTTGCACGGCATCCCCGCCGACCGCATGAACGAGGCGGTGGCTCAACTGAATGTTCTCGTAGATGCGCCGCCGAATGTCGCGGGCGTCGCCAACGGCTCGGCGAACGGGGACGCGGCGCGCAACGGCGCATCGGCGGCGGGCGAGTCGCTGTCCGAGAACGCGCGCATCATATTGGCGAAGCGCTATCTGATGAAGGGCGACGACGGCGAGCCGCTCGAAGACAGCGACGGGCTGTTCCACCGCGTCGCCGACGCCGTGGCGCGGGGCGAGAAATCGGAGGTGCGCCGACTATGGGCGGGGCGCTTCTACGACATGATGACATCGCTCAAGTTCCTGCCGAACTCACCCACGCTGGTGAACGCCGGAACCGGCGGCAGGGGCTGTCTGTCTGCCTGCTTCGTCGTGTCGCCGGAGGACAACATGGACTCCATCATGGAGGTGGCAAGCGACGCCGCGATGATAGAGAAGTGGGGCGGCGGCATAGGCTTCGGCTTTTCGCGGCTGCGCCCAAGGAAAGACCGCATCGCCACCACTCACGGCGAAGCGTGCGGCCCCATCGCCGTCATGAAGCTGTATTCGTCCGTCGGCGCGACGCTGACGCAGGGCGCGTTCCGGCTCGGCGCTCACATGGGGCAGCTGCTCATCAGCCACCCGGACATACAGGACTTCATCCACTGCAAGGACGACGACGACACGCTCCGAAACTTCAACATCTCGGTGCAGATTACCGACGAGTTCATGCGCGCCGTGGACAACGATGAAGAATGGCATCTGTACAACCCGCGCGACACGGGCAGCGGGCCAATCAACCAGATTGCGGGCGTCGTGCGAGCCAAGGAACTTTGGCGCGAGATATGCGAATCGGCATGGAAGACGGGCGACCCCGGCGTCGTGTTCATAGATAGAGTCTGGGACACGCAGCCCAACCCTCAGATGGGCAGCATCCAGACGAGCAATCCATGTGGCGAAGAATTTTTGGAGAATTACGGCAACTGCTGCCTTGGTTCAATCAATCTCGACAAGCACATAAGCGCTTACGGCTTCGACTGGAACGCGCTGGGCAATACGGTGCGGACGGCGGTTCGCTTCCTCGACGATGTCATCGAGGTGAACCAATTCCCGCTGCCAAAGCTGCGCGAGGTGAATCTCGCCACGCGCCGCATCGGACTAGGCGTGATGGGCTGGGCGGACGCGCTCATACGGCTGGGCATTCCCTACGACTCGCCGCGCGCGCTGGAACTCACCGAAGAGGTGGGCAGGTTCATACACGATACCGCTTGGGATGAGTCGGCGCGCCTCGCCTCGGAGCGCGGCGCATTCCCCGAGTACGAGAACTCGGCGCTCAAGAAGCGCGGGATGCCCCCTGTGCGTAACTCCAGCGTCGTCACCATCGCGCCCACCGGCACGATAAGCCGCATAGCCGACTGCTCATCGGGCATAGAGCCGCACTTCGCCAACGCCTGGTGGTCCAATGTACTCTGGAAAGACCACGAAGGCACGAGCGAGCGCCTGCTCGACGCCCCCAAGTCGGTATGGGAAGCGCTGCGCCGTCGCTTGGGCGGTGAAGAGCAGGTGCGCGCGGTTCTGGGCAAGCTCGCCGACGCGCCCGAGGACGCCGAGCGCATCTTCACCGACAACGGCATAGACCCCGCCCACTTCCGCACCTCCATGCTCATCAGCCCGGAGGCGCATGTCAGGATGCAGGCGGCTTGGCAAAAGTATGTAACCAACTCCGTGTCCAAGACCATCAATCTGCCCAACAGCGCCACGATTCAGGATGTCGAGGACGCCTACTATCTCGCATGGCAGACGAACTGCAAGGCTGTTACCGTCTATCGCGACGGCTCAAAGTCCATGCAGGTGCTGGAGACGGGCAAGGACGCCGCCGCCGAGCCTGAAGCGGACGCAATCCTATTCCCGCGCCAGCGTCCGACCGCCGTGCTCGGCGTAACCGAGCGCGTGAGCACGGGACACGGCAAGATGTATGTAACCCTAAACTTTGATGAGGACAACAAGCCCTTCGAGCTGTTCACGGCAATCGGCAAGGCGGGCGGCAGCGAGCCGGCGCACCTGGAAGGGCTGTCGCGCATGGTGTCGCTGTGCCTGCGCTCCGGCATAGACCCGAATGTAATCATAGAGCAGCTGAGCGGCATCACATCCGAGCCTGTCTGGGACCAGGGCGTGCTCATACGCTCGGCAGAGGACGGTGTAGCGCATGTGCTCAAGCGCCACCTAAACGGCCCCAACAACCCCGGAACCGCCAACATGAACAGCGGCAGCGCCGCCCAGCTCGGGCTGTTCGCATCCCCCCAAATCGCCGAATCCGGCGCGGAGTACATCACCGGCGTCCCCCGCAGCGGCGGCTGCCCCAAGTGTCAAGGACGCGTCGTTCATCAAGAAGGCTGCATCCGCTGCCTAGAATGCGGCTATACCAAATGCGAATAATCCGCTAACAAAGAAAGAAGGGACGGGCTTTGCGTCCGTCCCTCTCCCTCCATGCCGCAATCCCTCAAAATCGCCCCTTGCCTTCCGCGCTCACTACTCGTCATCACTGCCCACCACCCCGTCATTCCTGCGAAAGCAGGAATCCAGCGCAATAAAGCGCAGAACCATCCAAAAGAAAACTCTATCGTCCCGATAACTCCAGCACACATCAGGATGTGATAGGATTATAATGAATTGGCAACAAGTCAGTTCCACCGATGTTAGTTGTTGAGGTATTGATATGAGCGAGAGGCCACTGCTTGCGATTACGATGGGCGATGCGGCAGGCATCGGAGCGGAAGTTACCGCCAAGGCGCTGCAAGACGAATGGGTCTATGAGAAGACGCGCCCGTTCGTCGTGGGCAGCGCCGCCGCGATGAACGCTGCCCTCGACCTGATAGGCGCGCCCGGCGCTGCAAGGGTCGCGCACTCCGTCGACGATGTGGCGGGCGAGCACGGCAATATAGATGTGCTCGACCTCGAGAACCTCGACTATGGCGCAATCGAGTACGGTAAGATGTCTGCCGTCGCGGGCAAGGCATCCGTCGAATGGATACTCAGGGCGGGCGAGCTTGCCAGCAGCGGCGCGGTGCAGGCAATCGCCACCGCTCCCATCAACAAAGAGGCTTGCAAGCTGGCGGGCTACACCGACATCGGACACATGGAGATATTCCAGAGTCAGACGGGCGCGGCGCAAGTCGCCACGATGCTCACGGCGAATACGCTGCGCGTCGTGCATCTGACCACCCACCGCTCGCTGCGTATCGCCTGCGACTATGTGACCAAAGAGAACGTGCTGGCTAAGCTGCGTCTCACTGACGAATGCTTCAAGGCTTGGGGCTTTCCCACGCCGCGCATCGGCGTCGCCGCGCTGAACCCGCACTCCAGCGATGGCGGCTTGCTCGGCGACGAGGAGGCGACGCAGATTACGCCCGCCGTCGAGGCGGCGCGCGCCGAGGGCATCGACGCCACCGGCCCCGTGCCAGCCGACAGCGTCTTCCCGCAGGCGATCGACGGCAAGTACGACGCGGTGCTTGCCATGTACCACGACCAGGGGCATATCCCCATCAAGGTACACGACTTCGCCAAGAGCATCAGCGTCAACCTCGGGCTGCCGTTCATACGCACCTCCGTCGACCACGGCACGGCGTTCGACATCGCGGGCAAGGGCATCGCCGACGCCGAGAGCATGCTGGAGTCTATCCGCGTCGCCGTATCCCTAGCGAGCGAGAGCAAACTGCCCTAACATAGAGCAAAGACTTACATGGATGGACAGGATAAAGTCAGATGAAGTTAGCGTTTATTGGCGGCGGGGTGATGGCGGAGGCGATAATAGGCGGCGTGCTTGCGGCGAAACTGACACCGCCGCGGGACATCAGCGTAGGCGAACCCGTGGAGGCGCGCCGCGAACACCTGGCTTGGATGCACGGCGTAAGGGCGTTCTCCGACAACTCCGACGCGATTAGCGAGGCTGACCTCGTATTCCTCGCGGTCAAGCCTCAGGCGCTTTCGGAGGTTCTCATCTCCGTGGGCAACGCGATGGACTCATCGCAGACGCTCGCGTCCATAGTCGCCGGCGCAACTATGGATACGCTGCTCGGCGGGCTGATGGGGCAAGGCGCGGTAATCCGCGTGATGCCGAACACCCCCGCGCAGATTGGCGCCGGAATGAGCGTCTGGACGGCGACCAATTCGGTATCGCAGGCGATGCGCGACGCTACCGGCGACATCCTGCGAACGCTCGGCGATGAGATTTATGTGCCCGACGAGAAGCTGATAGACATGTCAACCGCGCTCAGCGCGAGCGGGCCGGCCTATGTCTTTCTGTTCATCGAGGCGCTCATCGATGCCGGTGTATATCTGGGCATGGCGCGAGACATGGCGCGCCGTCTCGCGCTCCAAACCGTGCTGGGCAGCGCGCAGCTCGTGGAGCAGACGGGGCGGCATCCGGCCGAGCTGAAGGACATGGTAACATCGCCGGGCGGCACGACGATAGCGGCGCTGCATGCGATGGAGAGCGGCGGCTTTCGCGCTGCCGTTCTGGATAGCGTCATCGCCGCCTATGACAAGTCGCAGGCGCTAGGCAGGAAGCAATGACCGAATATCTGAGAATCTTCATAAATCTACTCTTCTACGCGCTTTGGGCGGCGATACTTGGGCGCGTCATCATTTCGTGGCTCAACCTGTCGCCCGACAACCCCTTCGTGGTCGTGCTCTACCAGATAACCGAGCCGATACTCGCGCCCATCCGCCGCGTACTGCCGCAGATGGGCATGCTCGACCTGTCCCCGATGATAGCCCTCATCATAATGATGGTCATCCAAAGAGTGCTGCTGCGCCTGCTCTGACTTTCCTTTCGCTGTCTTGTGGGGTTCAGTGCTACTCGACTTCAGCCGCCAAACAGATTGCTCGCCCAAACGGACGCAATCGTAGCGCCGCCTATGCCGAGAATCAGGTAGAACAGGCGGTCAACCGCATTCTTGACACCCTCTATCTGACCTTCCAGCCGCCCGAAGGCGCGCCAAACCTCCGCTGCGTCAATCCGCTCTCTCTGTTGCGTTTCAGTAGTCATATCACCTCTAGGGTCTTTCAATTGTCAGGGCATCGTTCTCACTGTCATTCCGAGCATCCACCCCTGTCATTCCGAGCGCCCTCCCCCTGTCATTCCGAGCGTAGCGAGGAACCTAAAGTTCCTGCCATCAACACGCCCGATATGGCAAGGATTTTAGACCCCTCACTCCGTTCGGGGTGACAATTGAAAGACCTTTGTTCAGATGGTCAAAACATTTCACCACCCGTTCGTGGTGAGCCTGTCAAACCACATGTCCCTCAACATGCTCAGGACGAACGAAATCGTTAACAAAACCCGACCGCCTGAACGAAAACGCTATCCGCTAAGCCTGAAGCCTTCCAATCGCGTCTGCTGCCGATATGCCGTCTATGCGGATGCGCTTGTCGCGCGACTTATGCCCGCGCACGATTAGCACGCCGCGCTTTGGGACGCGAAGACGCTTTGCCAACAGCGCCACGATCGCATCATTCGCCTTGCCGCCCTCCGGCGCTGCCGTAACTCGCACCGTGACCCGCTCGCCGTCAACCTCGATTGCGTTGCGGCTTGCGCGGGGCTGTACGCGAATGTCGAGTTCCACCTTGCAAACCCTCGCTAGGTTCTGTTGACATTTTCATCTCGTCATTCCTGTCCACTCATTCGTCATTCCTGCGAAAGCAGGAATCCAGAGTTTTGAGATAGCCTAAAATGTGCGAAAGCGCCCACATTCTGAGGTTCTGGCTTCCCGTTTTCACGGGAATGACGCAAATGTCCACACAATCAAACATCACACCCTGACGCCTATTGCCACGCCCCGCGCATTTGACGAGTCGCCTGAATGAATGTTCGCATTTCTGAATATAGATGTCAAGCGTTTACGCATGCGCGAGCGCGCCGCCGTCTATGAAGATGGTCTGCCCGGTAACGAAATCGCAGGCGTCGGAGGCGAGATAGACGAGCAAGCCGCACAGGTCGTTGGGATGCCCCTTGCGGCGGGAGGGAAGGTAGCGCACAAGCAGTTCGCGCTGCGTCTCTTCGGTCGGCTCTTCGGTCGTAACCCAGCCCGCGCCGATGGCGTTGACGCGGATGCCGCGCCGCGACCATTCCAGCGCGAGCGCCGATGTAATCTGGTGTACGGCGCCCTGGGCGGCGCAGGCGGCGACCGAGTTCCACAGCCCGCGCACCGCAAGCCCGGAGCCGATGTTCACGATGCGCCCGCTCTCCTGCGCCAGCATCCGCCTGCCCGCCGCTTGGCTGCACAGATACATGGACTTGACATTGAAGTCCATCAGCGTCTGCCACTCCGATTCCACGACATCCTCGAAGGGCTTGCCGAACTCCGCGCGGGCGTTGTTGACCAGTATGTCCACCTTGCCGAACTCATCTACTACGCGCTGCGTCATTGCCTCCACATCATCGGCGTCCGTGATGTCGGTGGTGATGTTCAGGGCGCGGCGTCCCTGCCGCTCGACCGCGATGACGGCGTCCGCGGCGTCGGAGCGCACCGAGCCGGCGATAGCGACATCCGCGCCCGCCTCGGCGAGCGCGGCGGCGAGAAAGGGCGTCCAGCCTCGCCGGTCGGCGGTGATGATGGCGGTTTTGCCGTCCAAGTTCCACTCTTGCGGTATGGGCATTGCGAATCTCCTTTGAAAATGTGTCAGGTTTTCAGAACTTCAGGTTGTCAGGTCGTCAGGGCGCGCAGCTGCGGCTGGGCGCTGCGTGGAGGTATTTCAGGAATGCGGTGAGCATATTCTTTCACATCTACTATCTGCGCGGTTATGCGAGCGCCCGTGTCGCGGTTGATATACCCCAATTCGCTTGCGGACCCCATCGCAATTTGCAGGAGTTGCGCCATGCGTCATATTCAGTTGTGTGGAGCGTTACGCTAGTCAGTCGCCTATCGACTCACCAACCTGCCTTTCGCGTTCAGCGCGTTCGCGTTCCGTAACGACCGGGGTATATCTGTATCCGTGTATGAGCACATCAAGACTGCCCTGAACCCTGTCCACCTTGCCTTCCAAAATACGATGGCGTTCATCCTGACGGTCGAAGCGTTTGTTGGAGTGGTCTTCCTGGCGGTCGAAGCGTTCGTTGAAGCGCTCTTCCTGGCGGTCGAAGCGTCCGTTGAAGTGGTTTTCCTGACGGTCGAAGCGTTCGTTGAAGTGGTTTTCCTGGCGGTCGAAGCGTTCGTTGAAGTGGTCATCCTGGCGGTCGAAGCGTTCGTCCATCCTGTCGAGCCGCTCGCTATGGGCTTTGAGCTCAGTCTGCACTCCAACGAGCGTGATTTTGACACCATTTAGATCTTCCTTGATGTCTTTCACGTCAACCTTCAACTCCGACAGGTCTTCTCCATGTCCTTTAATATCAGTCTGCACTCCAACGAGAGCACTTTCGACATTATTCAGCCGTTCGCTGTTAGCGTTCACTTCCTTCTTCAACTCCGACAGGTCTTCCCGATGCCTTTTGTCAAGCCACCGTATCGCTATAATCACGGTGCCTATCACGCCGAGGAAGCCGAATATCATTATTACAGCCGCTGTGTCAATCATCACATTCTCCGAGTTCGTGTTTCTACCGCAGCCTCGGCGATGTTGGACGGTATGGACACAGACGAGCGTCGCGCCTGACTTGTAAGCCCGTACCGCTCACTTCGGGGAAAGTCCGTCGTAGCCCTGTGAACATCCATAGTCAAGTGATGGCTCTTCTCTCAAACCTTGAGATTTCTGAAGTCCTGCATCGCCAAAACCCCTATCCAATTCAAACCTCTGACATCCTGACACCCTTCTACACTTCCAGCGGGATTTCAGGAGCGTAGCCGGTGGGGGCGTAGCCACCCGCTAGGCCGCCTCCGTCGATGACGAACATCTCGCCGTTCATGTAGTCGGAGGCGTCGGAGGCGAGATAGACGGCGAGCGGGCCCATCTCTTGGGGTATGCCGACGCGCCCAACGGGTATGAAGCCGCCGCGCGGCAGCGTGTCGTTGGACTCGGCGGTGCCCTCGGTGGGTATGAAGCCCGGCACGATGCAAGTGCAGGTGATACCGTAGCGGCTCATGCTGGTCGTGATGGTGCGCGTCAGCTGCACGATGCCGCCCTTGCCGCAGGTGTACATATAGTTGTCGCGCCCGCCGCGAAAGCCGAAGCCGGACGACACATTGACTATCTTGCCGCCGCCGCGCTCAATCATGTGCTTGGCGATAGCGCGCGAGCAGTAGAACGCGCCGCTGAGGTTGGTGTCGATGCCGATGCGCCAATCCTCGTCGGATATGTCCCATATCGGGATAGAGCCTTGCCCGCGCACGATGCCCGCGTTGTTGAACAGCACATCCACCTTGCCGAACTCGGCGATGGCGCGCTCGAACAGGCTATTCACCTGCGCCGAGTCGGTAACATCGGTGGAGACGGCGATAGCGCGCTTGCCGCACTCGCGCACGGCGGCGGCAGTCTCCTCGATAGGCCCCATGCGGCGCGAAGCGATCACCATATCCGCGCCCGCCCTCGCCATAGCGACCGACATCTCGCGTCCAAGCCCCGTGCCGCCGCCGGTAATGACGATAGTCTTGCCGTCCAGACTAAGTTTCTCAAGCAATTTTGCCCTCCTAATGGTGAGGTGGTCAGGGTTTTAGGTTGTTAGATTGTCAGGTGGTTGGCAAATATCAACTCGGCGCACAGGCGCGTCGTCATTTACGCCAAGCAAGTGTATCAGGTTCGGTGTAGTACGGCGATTGGCAGGATGCGACGCATCGCTTCTTGTAGGCATTGCCGAAGCGTTTTCGCGCGCGCTCTTTGCGTTGACCTCGCAGAGCCTGGACATATATGCTTTCTGCTACGAAATCTGTATTGGGGGAAATGCGGTTGAGATGCCAGCGAAATACGAATCGGCGATAAAGTCAATGAAACCTGCGATGCTACTCATTGCAATCGCCTTGCTTATAGTCGTTATTGCGGGATGCGGCGAGTCAACACCGCCGCCCGATATTGATGCCACCGTCGAAGCGCGCGTCGCTATGCAGATAGCGGCTCAAGCAACGGAGGAAGCATCCAACCCAACGCCTACTCCTGCTACGCTTCCAACACACACGCCTACAGTTGCGCCAATACCAACTTCCACACTAACACCGACGCCTACACAGATGCCAACGCCCACTCACACGCCAACCCCTGACATCCAATCTATGATACAGGCGGTTCTGACTGCAATTCCCCCGACGCTCACCCCAACACCAATACCTACTCAAACGCCAACTCCCACCCCGACCCCAGACCTTCACGCCACTGCTGTGGCGATTGCAACGGCAATTGCGCCGACGCATACGCCTGCGCCGACGCATACGCCTGCCCCAACCCCGGATATTCAAGCCACTGTGGTGGCGATTGCGACGGCGGTTGCGGCAAGGAACGATCTTGCCTCAACCCGTGTTCCTGATACAAATGCGGCTCAATCCGGCAAGCTCACCATCGCCGTTACGGGTATCGGCGTACCTAACGGTCTGCCGCGCTTCTGCTCAGCGAGCGCGGGCGGCTGCTCTGAGATTATCTATATGTCGGGCATGACCGAGACGCTCTTTAATTCCAAGATGCTTGACAACGGCACTATTGCCGCCGAGCCGATGCTTGCCACTAAGTTCACGCTCGATCCGACGTTGGAGTTCGGCGACTTCAAGCTGCGCGAGGGCATCCAGTTCCACAACGGCTGGGGCGAGATGACCTCCGAAGATGTCGCCTTCTCATACAACGACGCCAACTCCGTAACCAACCCGCAGAGCGTTCACGGGCAGGCGGGCGACTTCGCTCCGCTGATTGCGAGCATGGATCCTATCGACACTTACACCGTGCGCTTGCAGTACCGCAACTACGACAGTCGCGGCATCCTGCACCGCTTCAGCCGCTTCTGGCAGACCGCTGGCATCGTCAGCAGCAAGGTCTATTCCGAGTTGGGTACTGAGGGCATGCAGGACAACTACACTGGCGTTGGCGCGTTCGTAGTCGACGAGTGGGCGCAGCAGGAGCGCATGAAGCTCACTGCCTTCCCCGACTACTATGCGCGTGATGAGGGCAACATCGGCCCCTTCGTGCAAGAAGTTGAGTGGCGCGACATCCCTGCCGGCGAATCCCGCCGCGCGGCGCTGGAAACAGGTGAGGTGCAGATAGCGCTGGTGGCGCTGGCAGACATTCCCGGCCTGATAGCGGCCGGCTATAAGGAGCAGCGTGGCGGCGCTCACAATGTCATGTTCAACATCTCGATGGCGGCAGGCAACTACTGGGAAGAGTTTGGCGCGCTGACAGGTGAGGTGCTCGCCCGCGACCGCGATGGCGCGGGCACGGCAGAGTTCCCGCACATCGGCAACCCGTTCGAGGATGGCGCTTACAGCGAGGGCACCGCATCCATGCAGTCCGCGCGGCTCGTCCGCAATGGTCTCGCTTGGAGCATCGAACGCGACTTCCTATTGGAGAATGTTATCGCCGGTCTCGGCGTGGTCAATCATCAGCCCTACTTGTCCGTCAACAATCCGAATTACAGGAACGAATGGAGTTGGGGCACCGACTTCACAAGGGGCAAGGAGCTTCTGACAGAGGCAGGCTACCCCGACGGCTTCGAGATGGACATGTGGATTGGCACTAACGAGTTTAACTCCGATGTTAGCGAGGCGGTCGGCGCGGGCTGGCAGGATAACCTCAATGTCAAGGTCAACCTGTTTAAGACAGGGTATGACACATTCCACCCGGGCTTGGTTGCCCGCACGAACAAGATGATGTTCACGGGCTGCGGCGACGAGAATCACTCTAACTTCCCCTATGATTGGGCGCACGGCTTCGTGATGAGCTCCATCAGCGCGGGCGGCTATGGCGTGGCACAGGAAATCCCCTGGGCTGCTTCGACCTACCTCGAGATGGCTGGTGAGCCTGACAAGGCAAAGCGCGAAGAGTTGGCAGCCGCGTTCTACGACAACAACCGATATTGGGCAAACTGCGTGGGCGTCTTTGAGTTCCCGATCTGGCCTGCCTACAATCCTGACCTCATAGACACTTGGGACCAGAGACCTATGGCTAACGGCAACTTAGCAGGAATCAACAACATCCGCACCATCAATCTGAAATAGCGTCGTTGAGGAAGTCGTTCCTGAATATGACTTTGACATCTTGGCGGGATGCAAAGGCGTTGTGCAATCCTTCGTCGGTGGTAATCAGCAGGTCGGCGTAAGCCGCGTAATATGTCTGTATCAGGTATATGTCCTCATCGGGCGCGGCGTCGATTGCGTCGTCGGGCGCTGGGGCGGCTTCAATATCATCAGGTTGCAGGATACGGCACTTGCTGGAGTCCATTATCAAGCTCCACAAAAGCTTGCTCACCCGTCTTATCGTAAGGTCGTTTTGCCGCATCAAGCCCTGGGCTTTTTTCGTCCAGGGACTGTCGTGTAAGACGGCAATTTTGTCCTGACTTTGTTTTAACTGCGTAAGGAATGCAACAGTTTCCTGTCTTTTGGACTGACCGTTCTCGCCTTTAATGTCGTGAAACAGCCACTCGTTTATGACCAGCATCTTGCTGGGGAAATCAGCCAATTTCTACACCCCAAGAAACGCTTTCATGTCTTCTAGTTCACCCTCTATGAAACTCGCAAGTCCGCCTTCGATTTGCCCGTTTTCGTTCACCTGTTGGCGTTGGAACTTGGATTCTTTGCCGTCTTTGGCAACAAGGTACATCGCCAAATCATCCGGGGAGTGCGCGCCTTCAGCGACGAGCGCCAACAGCGACATTACGAACTGCTCGCTGTGCGTCGAGATTATCAGACGCTTTGAGCGTTCTTCATGAACTATATTGGCGAGCGCACGCGCCAGCCTTCGTATAGCCGTCGGATGCAGGTGGATTTCAGGCTCCTCTATGCACACGATACCGGAGTCGGAATGCAAGACCTTTGTCAGCATGTACACAAGTTGGTTGACGCCAAAGCCTTCGTTGACAAGCGACGCGCTGACCCTCGACTTTCTGTCTATGCTGTCTAGTGAAAATTCAGAAGAGCCTATCTGACTGCGTACTCGAAAATCTCTGTTCAGTATCTGTTCCATTCGGTGGCTGACCGCATATTCAAGATGCCTGTCATTGGCGAGCAGGTTGGGCACTTCTTGCTCGACAGACATTATAGAGGAGCCATTTCTCTCATGCCCCAAAGAGTACATCGGTTGGAAAAATCCCCGGCCGAGGGGAACGAAGCTTACCTTCCGCAACTCTTCTGCCGGTGAATTCATCGTTTCGTTTGTTAGCTCATTTATGACTTGATGATTCGCAAGCTCATATACTCTTTCCCCTCCAAACGCTGATAAGGGGTTAGAATTGCTAGCTCGTATTCCGTCCCATACAAAAAGCGTCTCCATCGTTTCATCGATAATATGGCTTTGGTTTCTTTTGCGATAAGGAAAAGAGGCGGGCAGACTCACTTCGTCTTCGATGCCCTGAAGCCCATCGACCTTGAATTGCAAGGAACCGGAATTGTCGCCTAAACAAGATATTCTGTAATCTAGGACAACATAGTCTTCCGAGTGAGGCAAAGTAGTTCTTAGGGATATGCCCAACTCCAGCTCATTACTCGGATTGTGGTCGAAGATGACTTCCGAGAACTCCCCCAGACTGGTGAAGCCGTAATTGAAGAAGCCTTGAAGATGTTGATTAGGATTGACTACGATGTTCTTCATCGTGAGCGGGGCGTAGAGCGCGCTGGACTTGCCCGTGCCGTTGTGTCCGTAGAGGATGGTGATGGGCGCGAGTTCCAAGTCGAGCTGCTTGATGGAGCGGAAGTTCTTGATGTGGAGTTGCATCGCGGTTCTCCTTGAAATGCGCCATCGGTCAATCCGATTTCTTGTCGGACGCGCTAAAGCCTGCTGGCTTCTAGCATACCATCTATCCGCGCGGCGCGTTCACACCTGCGACGTCACTTCCCCGGCGGTGGCGGTGTGCAGGCTGCCGTCGTCGCGGCGCACCAGCAGGTTGCCCTGCTCGTCGACGGCTTCGGCGATGCCCTCGATGGCGTCGTGCTGGGAGCGCAGGCTTATGGAGCGCCCCAGCGTGTCCAGCATCGCGGACCAGTCGGCGGTCAGCGACTTGCCCGCGCGCACTGCGGCGTAAGCGTCATCGAAGCGCTCCAGCAGCGTTTGGAGTACGGGCGTGCGGTTGCGCTTCCGCGCCGTCTCGCGGTAGATGCTGGTGGAGATGTCGGCTATCTCGACGTAGAGCGAGGGGTCGAAGTTGACATTGACGCCGATGCCGATGATGGCGCACACGGCGTCTTCGCTCTCGATGGCGGTCTCGATGAGGATGCCGGAAATCTTGCGCCCGCCCACGCGCACATCGTTGGGCCACTTGATGGTGGGCTGCAAGCCGGCAGCGTCGGCGACCGTGCGCGCGACGGCGAGCGTCGCCGCCATGTTCATGTACGGCAGGCGGTTCGCGGGCGGAGTCAGGATGACGGAGAAGGACAGGTTCTCGCCGCGCGGCGACACCCAAGCGCGATTGAAGCGCCCCCTGCCCGCCGTCTGTTCTTCGGCTATGACGACCGTGCCCTCGGGCGCGCCTTCCAGCGCAAGCCGCCGCGCTTCATCCATCGTCGAGCCAATCTCGTCGTAGTGGTGGATGCGGCAGCCCACGACGCGGCGGGCAAGCGCGCCCTCAAGCGCGGGGATGTCCAAGTCTGTGGCAGGCGTCTTGTCAGGCATAGGCGGGATGTTACTTGCGGCGTTCTTGGCGTGTCAAGCGGAGTTGGGCTAAGCTTCGCCAATCCAGCGCACCCAGCCGAATGCGGCTCTGACCGAGTTCCAAAGGCGCTCGTCGGCTGTCCACAAGTCGCAGCCTACTCGCTCCGCTAATGCGAGGTAGTGGGCATCGTAGGCGGCGCGGAGATTGAATTGATGCGCGAGTTCCAAGGCGCGGGTGTGGATGCTTGGATCGTAGCCGAGTATTTCGATGCCTGAAATCTGCACAGCGTACAGAAGTTGCATCGTCTCGTTCAGCGTCAGTTCGCCTCGTCTGATGCGCTGGTATAGCGCATTCGCAATTTCAGACATAATTAGGGACGGCGCTAACATTCTGGTTCGATTGCCGCGCCATTGCACAAGCATTGCTCTGGATTCAGCGGTGCGCTCTTCTTCGATTACCCACTTGAAAGCTACGCTTGCGTCTAAAACGACGCTTCCGTTCACTTTTCGTTCCCCCGGATTGCCCTGTCCAGTTCCTTGTCGCGTTCTTCCCGCATCTCGCGGATGAGCGCTGCCGAGTCGGTGAATATACGCCCGCGACTGATTTTCTCGCGTACGTTGTCAATAATGTCGATGACATTATCGTCAACCGGCCGATCTTTGGGTATGCTGGCTTCCAAGAGGCTTTTCATGCTTCCGACTTTTCTAATTATCTCGCCAAGTCGTATGTCGGTCGTCTCGGATGGCTGCGTCAGCGCGTCCACGAATTCGGCAGTCGCGCTTCGCTTCGGAAACGCGCGAATGACATCCTCTGCCTTCGCGGTGTCTTTCAGGTGCGGGAACACCCGAACATTTTCGTTCAGAAGCGCGCATTCCAACTCGGTGGCTATTGCTGTTGAGAACTTACTACTCTCGCCGGATGCTTCACGCAGCATTTCTAGGATTTCGATGCGCCGTATGCTCTCGAAATACTTGCCGCTAATCCTGTGGCTCAGGGTTTTTGCGACTTTTGCGTAGTGCATGTGGGTTGGCATAGCGCACCTCTTGTTGGGCGGGCAGTTCGTCCGTTTGCCGAATGATGGCTGCACAATGCAGCCGTTGTTTCAGTCGCTCAAGTTGCAGTTCATTTCAAGTTCATTTCGGCTTCATTTCGCGTTTTCGTACTTGAATTGTACATTTTCGGGCGTTTCATTTCCATTTCATTTCGCGTTCGTTTCGGTTGAGCGCGTTGCTATGCGCTATGCGTTCTGGGCGTGGGCGTCCGGGTTTTCTATGCGTACTTCGATGTTGCCGGCGCGCTCTTCTTGCAGGCGCATCGCTATGCGCGAGTCTTGGTCCGCCCAGCCGCGGTTGAGGGCTGCGGTCAGCTCTTGGTGCGCGATGTTGCCCACGCTCATGGGAACGCCGTACTCGCGGGCGAGTTCGAGAGCGAGGCTGACATCTTTGTGAGCGAGGCGCAGCGCGAAGCTGGGCGGGTCGAAGTTGCCCGCGAGATATGTGTTGGGGTATGTGTTGGCGAACGAGCTGCCGCGTCCGACCGAGCCGTTGGAGATTGCCTCGAACAGCGGGCCCGGCTCCACGCCCGCCTTGACGCCGAGTGTGAGACATTCGGCTACGATGGTCTGCAAGCCGTATCCGATGCAGTTGTGCATGAGCTTGGCGACGCAGCCTGAGCCGATGCCGCCGATGTAGCTTACTTTGTCGCCGATGGCGTCGAGCGCGGGCTTGACCCGTTCGTACACGGTGCGGTCGCCGCCGACCATGACCGCCAGACGGCCGGTGCGCGCTCCGACGGGGCCGCCGCTGACGGGCGCGTCCAAGACGCTGACGCCCTTGTCGGCGAACCGTTCGGCGATGCTGCGTATTAGCGTGGGCGAGCTGGTGCTGAGGTCGATATAGACGCCGCCTTCGCCGATGCCCTCCAGAATGCCGCCCTCGCCGAGCGCGATAGCCTCGACTTCGCGCGGTCCGGGCAGCGATGTGAGCACGATGTCGGATGCGACGGCAAGTTCGGCGGGCGTGTCAGCCCATGCCGCGCCGCTTTCCAGCAGGGGCGTCGCCGCATCGCGCCGCAGGTCGTGTACGGTGAGCGCGTGTCCGGCTCGTAGCACATTCGCCGCCATGCCGCCGCCCATGTTGCCAAGTCCGATGAAGCCGATGTTCATTTTGTCCTCCTCAGTGGTCGGGTTGTAGGGGTGGCCGGCCGGTCGCCCCTACAACTTTATCGCGCGCGGATGTGATAGATTAGGGGTTATGGTAGAGCCTGTGGTGTTGTACGGCAAGAGGGGAGCGGTGGCGCATATCGCGCTGAACCGCCCTGAGGTGCTGAACGCTTATAATGTGCGGATGCGCGATGAGTTGTTCGGCGCTCTGGAGGCGGTGCGCGACGACCCGGATGTGAGGGTTGCGGTGATTAGCGGCGCGGGCGAGCGGGCGTTCTGCGCGGGCGCGGACTTGACGGAGTTCGGGAGCGCGCCGTCGCAGGCGATAGCGCGGCAGGTGCGGTGGGAGCGCGACATCTGGGGGCTGTTCGCGGGGCTGCGAAAGCCGTTGGTGGCGGCGATGCGCGGCTATGTCATCGGCTCGGGCGTGGAGATTGCGTGCTTGTGCGACATACGCATAGCCGCCGATGACGCGCAGTTCGCCATGCCGGAGGTGGCGCTGGGGATGATACCGGCGGCGGGCGGAACGCAGACGCTGCGCCGCGTCGTGGGGGCGAGCAGGGCGCTGGAGATGATCTTGTCCAACAGGCGCATGGGCGCGGAGGAGGCGCGGCGCATCGGATTGGCGCACCTGGTCGTGCCCGCGCAGTCGCTGATGGACGAGGCGGATGTATTGGCGCAGCAGCTGGCGTCGCGTAGCGCGGGGACGCTCGCGCTTGCCAAGCAGGCGATATTGGACGGCATGGATATGCCGCTGGCGCGCGGGCTGGAGCTGGAGCGGCGGTTGGCGGGGGGATTAGGAATTAAGAATTAGGAATTAAGAATTGAGTTGTGTTGAGGGTTGAGGTGCGATGTTTCGCAGCCTGATGGCAACCGCAGTTTGGGGCGGTTGCTGGAGGTTGTGTGTTCCGGCGGATTAGGATTTTTGATTCCTCACGCTGTTCGGAATGACAGAGAAAATTGCTGCGGTGTGTTTGGGATGGTGGCATTTTAGGCACTGGATTCCTGCCCCTGTTTTCGCAGGGGTGATGTTCTTTCGCAGGAATGACGGGGTGAAAAGTCTAAATGTCCACAGAGCCTAGTACAGGTTTAGCCGTCGATGGGCGGGCGTTTTTGCCCCCATCCTAACCTTCCCCCAAAGGGGGAAGGGACTTTCTCCAATTAAGAATTGGGTTGGGGTTTAGGCTTGGTATGCGATGTTTCGTGGTCTGGTGGCAACCGATACCGAGGTTCGAGGGCGGTTGCTAAAGGCATAGGTGTTTGGCAGATTGGGATTTTTGATTCCTCACTGCGTTCGGAATGACAGGGGAAATTGCTGCGGTGTGTTTGGGATGGCGCATTATTGGAGGCACTGGATTCCTGCCCCTGCTTTCGCAGGGGTGACTTTCTTTCGCAGGAATGACGGGGTGGAGTGTTCGGAGGGTGGTTCGACAGGCTCACCACGAACGAAAAGGGAAGTGGTCGGGGTGTTTATGTCGCTGCCATCCAATACCTACCCCTGCCTTTGTCAGCGGAAGGGTGGGTGGCGTTCGGGGCGGCGGGGCTTTTTGTTGCCGGGCAGGTGGCTTATCTCTGATAGGTAGTCGGTGTGTCCCTGGGAGATTTGCCTTGCGCTTTCGGCTGCTTTCTCTTCTATTCGCTCTGCTTCGGCTACTTCTTTCATGTGCGCTTCGGATACGGGCGCGTGGCTCTCGACTACCGCCGGGTGGTCTTCATCCAGGTCGCGGCAGGCGCAGATGCAATCTGGGTGGCAGGGGGAGTAGTAGGACATGAACTCCGGGTCGGGGGTGGAGGGGTTGCCGAATCCCCAGCTGAGCAGGACTTTCGCGGCTTCTATCCTGTCCCTTGGCTTGGCGTCGCGGTCGCGTCCTTCCAGCACTTCGTTGAGTATTCTGACTATGCTTGCGCCTTCGCCGGTCTCAACGCGGATGCGGGCGACTAGCTTTTTGTTCAGCCTTTCGTGTTCGGGGCTGACTGCTTGCGTGGGGCCGTTTTCTGAATGCCTATCTTCCTTCTGTGCCTGCCGTTCCATCTTGGAACTGAGGCTGTTGATGAGGGCTTCGGCTTCTTGGAAGCCGAGCTTGAGCAGCAGGCGGGCGGCTTGGAGTCTGTGGTGAGGCGTCCCATCTTGGTCGTCGCCGTTCATGATGGAGACGATGTTGCGTATGATGGTTCTGCCGTTGTCGGTTTCTTGGTGGACTAGGTGCTGGAGGTGCTCGACGGCGGTCTGGCAGTGCCTGTTGTCCAGGTGGTCATGTTGGGCATGACTGTCCTGGTTGTCCTGTTGTGCGTGCTGGTTGATGGGGGTTGGTTGGTTCATTGGTTTTTCCCAAGGTTTTCAGGGGTTGGGGTTTCAGATTGTCAGGGATTAGGGTGTTAGGTTGTTCGTGCTTGATATACAACTTATGTTCTTGTGGATAGTATAGGTGAGGGTTTGGGTGGTGTCAAGGGGATTTTGGGGGGATTGGGAATTGGGTTGGTATGGTTTAGCCGTTGATGGGCAGGCGTTTTCGCCCCCATCCTAACCTTCCCCCAAAGGGGGAAGGGACTTTCTTCAATTAAGAATTAGGAATTAGGAATTAGGAATTGGGTTGTGTTTGGGGTTGGTGTGCGGTGTTTCGCGGTCTGAAGGCGAGACGGAGCGCTAGGGTGGTTGCTGAAAAGTTTGTGTGTTTGGTGGATTGGGATTTTTGATTCCTCACGCTGTTCGGAATGACAGAGAAAATTGCTGCGGTGTATTTGGGATGGTGTGATGTTGGAGGCTCTGGATTCCTGCTTTCGCAGGAATGACGGGGTGGCGCTCAGGAGGGTGGTTCGACAGGCTCACCACGAACGGAAAAGAAGATGCTCACTGCGAACGGGAAGGGGTGGGGGTGACGGGGCGGTTGCTCTTGCGGGTGCGGGAATCGGATGGCTAATTCTTGTCGGTGGAGGGGGTGGCTGTTGTAGAATGGGGGCGCAGCGCGGCTGTGGGTTGGGATGGTTGGAGGGTTGTGCGGGTGGCATTGGGCGGACTGCGCGCAATTGGGGTTGCTGGGCTGCGCGAATGACGCTAGTTCGCTGAGCTGATATGAAGGGGACTTTGCTGTGTATGCTGAATAGCATGCGGCGGGCGCTGACGCGCACCATTAGAACATCGGTACGGGGGGGGGTATTTCCCTCCCGATGAGCGTTTCTCAGGGACGGCTGGTTCTTGCGGCGTTCGTGTGCCTGCTCGTATTATCGGCGGGGTTGCGCTTCTATGACCTGTCGGGGAATTCTATACGGCCTGACGAAGCGGTTGCCGCCGATAATTCGAGTGGCTCCCTCTCGGAAGTAGTCCCCAATACCCGTTGCTGCAATTCATCGCCTATACTTTATCCTTTGGCGCTGTGGGCGGTGCAGAAAGTTAATGTATCCGTCTTCAGCATCCGCGTCCTTCCGGCGACGGCAAGCGTTCTGACCGTCGCCGTGATGCTCTTTTTGCTGCCGCGCCTCGGTGTTGCTCGGTGGGCAGCGTTTTTGGCTGCCCTGCTGGCGACTCTTTCCGTCCAAGCAATACGGCACGCCCAGGATGCGCGCGAATACTCCATCGATACGCTGCTTGCTACGCTGATGATAGCGGGGCTGCTGTGGTATCTGCGGGACGGACGGAAGGCTTTGCTGTGCGTTGCGCTGTTCCTTGCGCCGCTGCTTCAGTACGGATTGGTGCTGTTCGGCACTGCCGTCATTGCCGCCGCTGTGGTTCTGCCTTCCCCGACTTTGGCGGCATCGGAATGGAACGCATACATGAGCCGGATTCCGCATTGGCTCAAGTCGCGCATCGCCTTGATTTTGCCCGCAGCGTGCTTTCTAGCGGGAAGTATCATCAGCTACTTGATGACTGTGCGCTATCAGTGGCAAGAAGGGGGCTTCGGCTCGGATGGCTATCTGTCAGCGTATTACTATCAGGGGGATTTGGGTGCGCTCCCTATCTTCGAGTTCTCGATTGATAGGATTTGGGGTTCGCTGACCTATCACTTGCCGGAGTTCGTGGCGATAGCGGCGCTTGCCGCGTTCGCGCTCTTACTTATCGCGCCATTCATCAGAAAATTGCAGGGAAATCTTCAGGTCAACGCCATCGCGGTCTTATTTGTGTTGTGCATCACGGTTTCTGTCGCTGCTGCCGTGCTGGGAATATATCCGCTTGGGTACACTCACATTGGTATCTATCTGGGGCCGGTCATCTTTCTTACTGCCGGCGTCTCCGTCCATTGGGTAATCGATAGTCTATCCGCGCTCGTGCGCCGGGCGTGGGTGGCTCCGGCGCTTGCCGTCGTGGTCGCCGGCGCAATCGCGCTTGCCGGAGTAAGCGACATGCGGCAGAACAGTCCGTACAAGACACATGAACATGAAAACGTCAAAGCCGTTCTTGCCGTACTGAAAGAACGGGTGCGGGAAGATGACATAGTTCACGCAGTCTGGGGGGCAGTCCCACCCATTTGGTTCTATCAAGGAATAGAGGAAAGACAGACAAATTACTACTATGGAACCTCTTGCGGGGGCCCCAAACTGTGTTTCCGTCAGATGGCAGATTTAGTCGTTTCGCTCCCCACTGCCCCAAATAGGATTTTCTATGTCCATGACTATGACAGCACATTAATACAGGAGGAATTGGAACTGCTGGGAGGGCAAGTTTCAGTTGAGCATATCGATGTTGACGGGTATTTCAATATCGCCGTGATTGCGAACGCCAAAGAGTTCAAAGAGTCCCTGGAAACGGCGCTCCGTTCCGATTATGAAGATTTCATATCCGGCGAACCCGTAATTCGCTCCGACTTCGACATATATCTCCGCAACGACACGCTGGCGTATGTCAGGGAGGCGTGCGACCGCGCGGACACGGAGGCGAGCTTCTTTCTGCACTTGGTTCCCGCTGATGTGGCTGACTTGCCTGACGACCGCAAGCAGCACGGCTTTGACAACCGCGACTTCAGCTTCGACGGGCGCGGCGTGATACTCGACGGCAAATGTATGGTGAGAATCCCGCTCCCGGAGTATGACATCGCCGCAGTTCGCACTGGCCAGTTCGTGATAGTGGACGGCGGCTTCGATAATCTATGGGAGGTGGAGTTCCCTTTCAATGCGGCAGAGTGAGGGAGCCGGCGCTATATCGTAGTGAGTGGGGGCGGTTCAGTTGAGATGGTTTTGTTGCTATACGGTGCTGGATTCCTGCCTCTGCTTTCGCAGGGGTGATGTTCTTTCGCGGGAATGACGGGTGAGTGGGTGCGTGTAATGACATTTGTATTTGGGCATGTTAGTTGGCGGATTTTATGAAGTCGGCGATGCGTTCGCCTATCATTATGGTGGTTGCGTTGGTGTTGGCGCGGGGGCAGTCGGGCATTATGGAGGCGTCGGCGATGCGTATGCCTTCGATGCCGTGAAGTTTGCCGCGCTGGTCGACGACTGCTAACGGGTCGGAGGCGGGTCCCATTTTGCAGGTGCAGGATATGTGGTGCATGGTGGAGACGGTGCGGCGAATCCAGTCGTCTAGCAGGTCGTCGGATGCCAGTTGCGCGGGCGTGGGTTCGTGGAGGCGGTCTATGATTTGGGCGAGTTCGGGGTGCTGGGTGAGGCGCTGTGTGAGGCGGACGCCGCCGCGCAGCCGCTCTCTGTCGAGGGGGTGGCTGAGGTAGTTGTAGTCGAGGACGGGCTGGGTGTTGGGGTCGGCCGATATGATGCGGAGTTCGCCGGCTGATAGCGCGAGATAGATTCCGACGGTCATTAGCAGCAGGCGCTCGTCGGAGTTGAAGCGCATGACTTTAATCATGTCGTTGCGGAGGTGGGAGTTTGGGGCGGTGTAGCGCAGGGCGACTTTTTGCGCGCCTATGCCGTCGGGCGGTATGGGGAAGTCGGGCTTGCAGCGCCAGCGCACATTTACGGCGGGGTGGTCGCGCAGGTTTTTGCCGACGCCGGGCAGGTGGCGCGCTACGGGGATGCCGACGGCTTGGAGCGTGTCGGCGTCGCCGATGCCGGATAGCATCAGCAGATGGGGCGAACCTATCGCGCCGGCGCTGAGTACGATTTCGTCCGCTTCTATGATGAATCGCTCGCCGCCACTCTCTACCTCGACGCCGACGGCTCGCGTGGCGTCGGGGGCGAATAGGATGCGGCGCACGGCGCAGTTGGGGCGTATGGTGAGGTTGAGGCGATGGCGCGCGGGGTTGATGTAGCCGAGGGCGGTACTCCAGCGTATGCCGTTGGGGTTGTTGAGGGCGTAGGGGCCGACGCCGCTTGCGTCGGGGTGGTTGTGGTCGGGGTTGTCGGGGAATCCGGCGGCGATGCAGGCGTTGTAGAAGGCTAGCTGGTCGGGGAGCAGGTCTTCCAGCTTGTGCCGCCTTGCGATGATGGGGCCGTCGCCGCCATGGAAGTCGTCTTGGAAGTCCATGTCGGTTTCCAGCTTGCGGTAGTAGGGCAGGACGTCCTCGAAGCGCCATTCGTCGTTGCCCATGGATGCCCAGTGGTCGAAGTCGTCGGGGATGGCGCGCAGGAAGACTTGCCCGTTGATGGCGCTGGTGCCGCCCATGACTTTGCCGCGCGGCACGTCCATGGCGGGGGCGCTATCGGTCGCCTTGCCGCTGAATAGCCAGTTGTGGCGGTCGTCTATGTTGAAGAAGTCCGCGCCGGTGCCAAGCCCGAGCTTGATGTCGTCGGGCATGCGGTCGAAGTCGGGGTAGTCCGCGCCCGCTTCTAGCAGCAGAACGGAGCGGGCGGGGTCTTCGGATAGGCGCGCGGCGACGACTGCGCCCGCGGAGCCTCCGCCAACGATGATTGTGTCGTATCGCATAGTGAACCTCTACTTTTTTATGGACGCGCGGGGTAGGCGTCGTTAGTGATTATGTCATAGATGGACGGATTGGGGTTTAAGGGATTGATGCGATTTTGGCGGCGATTTGCTTGACAACCACCTTGCATCGTGTTACTTTAATGGTGTTAAATTATGTGCCTTTTCACTATGGCGTATTCTCGATTGAACACATCCCATCTCGGTCGAGTTGCGCCTTTTTCGTTCCCTCGTATATCTCCCCATCATCGGCGTTTTGGGACACGGTAGCGCCGGCGGTTATCGACAGACGCTGACGGCAGACGCTAACGGCGATCACTAATATCAGGCACTTTGCTAGGAGTGTGAGTGTATGACCTTATCTATTGCGAAGCCCGTTGACAATGGGCGTTCTGAAGGCGGCAAGCGTTCTTACGCTGCGACTTCGACGGTTTTGGATGTGCCTAATCTGATTCAGGTGCAGCTTGATTCGTTCAACTGGTTCAAGACGAGCGGCTTGCAGGAGCTGTTCGATGAGATTTCGCCTATCGAGGATTCGCCGGGGGCGCGGTTCAAGCTTTCGCTGGGCGACCACCATTTCGGGCGGCATGACCGCAAGTGCCTTAAGCATGGGCTGAAGCTCGGCGCAGAGGGCATGAATTTCGTGGATGCCGACTGCGTGAAGGACTGCACGGGTCCGAAGTACACGGAGGAAGAGTGCCGCGAGAAGGAGGTTACTTATTCCGCGCCGCTGTATGTGACGGTTACGCTGGAGATTAAGGCGTCAGGAACGGGGCATGGGGAGATTAAGGAGCAGACGCTGTTCATGGGCGACATACCGATGATGACCTCCAACGGGACGTTCGTCATCAACGGGGCGGAGCGCGTGGTGGTGAGCCAGCTTGTGCGCTCGCCGGGGGTGTATTTCACGGCGACGTCGGACACGAACACGGGGCGCGGGCTTGCCGCCGCCAAGCTGATACCCTATCGCGGCGCGTGGATGGAGTTTGAGACTTCCAGCCGGGATGTCATATCGGTGAAGGTCGATCGCAAGCGCAAGACGCCCGTCAGCACGCTGCTGCGCGCGATGGGCTATGCGACCAATGAGCAGCTGCTGGATCTGTTCGAGGATGTGGACATCAATCCGGAGCACGAGTATATCCGCACGACGATAGAGCGGGACACATCGGTTACGACCGAGGAGGAGGCGCTGCTGGAGTTCTACCGCAGGCTGCGGCCGGGTGAGCCGACTAGCTTGGATAACGCGCGCGACCTCATCAAGAACCTGTTCTACAACGATCGGCGCTATGACCTCGGTCGCGTGGGGCGGTACAAGCTGAACCGCAGCTTGCACAGGGATCCGGAGAACACGATACGCACGCTGGAGCCGGACGACATCATCACGCTGCTGAAGATGATGATTCGCATCAATAACGATGAGGTGTCGCCTGACGACATCGACCACTTGGGCAATCGGCGCGTGCGCGCGGTTGGCGAGCTTATTCAGAATCAGGTGCGCGTTGGGCTGCTGCGAATGGAGCGCGTCATCAAGGAGCGGATGACCACGCAGATAGACCCGGCGACTACGACGCCCGCCGCGCTGATAAACATTAGGCCTGTGGTTGCGGCGGTGCGCGAGTTTTTCGGCGGTTCGCAGCTTTCGCAGTTTATGGACCAGACGAACCCGCTGGCGGAGCTGACGCACAAGCGCAGGCTGTCGGCGCTGGGGCCGGGCGGTCTGTCGCGTGAGCGCGCCGGCTTCGATGTGCGCGATGTGCATCACTCGCACTATGGGCGCATCTGCCCGATTGAGACGCCTGAGGGTCCGAACATCGGGCTGCTCGGCTCGCTCGCCACATACGCGCGCACCAATGAGTTCGGGTTCATCGAGACGCCGTATCGCCGCGTGCTGACGGAGATTAAGAACACCGATCCCGACATTCAGGGGCGCACCCTGGCGCAAGACCTGATAGGGAGCGACGGCAATCGGCTGCTCACTGCCGGCAGGGTGGTTGGGAGCAGGTATGTAAAGCGCGTCGCCGACTTGCCTGAGCAGATGGTCGCGGTCAAGCCTTATGTGTCCATGGTGCCCGACTCTATCGAGTATCTCGCGGCTGACGGCGAGGAGGGCAAGGACATCGCGCAGGCGAGCGCGGCGATTGATGAGAAGGGGCAGTTCATCGATGAGCGGATAGAGACGCGGCGCGGCGAGGGCGTGGGCATGGAGCCGCCGGAGAACATCGAGTACATGGATGTGTCGCCGATGCAGCTTGTGAGCGTGTCCACCGCGCTGATTCCGTTCTTGGAGCATGATGACGCCAACCGCGCGCTGATGGGATCCAACATGCAGCGGCAGGCGGTGCCGCTGCTGCGCCCGGAATCGCCGCTTGTGGGGACGGGCATGGAGAGCAGGGTGGCGCGTGACAGCGGTCAGGTCATCATATCCAGGGTGAACGGGGTCGTTATGGAAGCCACGGGCGAGGTTATCGTCATCGTGGACGAGAACGGCGAGATGCACACGCACCGCCTGTTGAAGTTCCTGCGGAGCAATCAGGGGACATGCATCAACCAGCGCGCCATCGTGAACAAGGGCGATGTGGTCAGGGTGGGGCAGATCCTCGCGGACAGCTCATCTACGGGCGGGGGCGAACTCGCGCTCGGTCAGAATGTGCTGGTCGCCTTCATGAGCTGGGAGGGGTATAACTTCGAGGATGCCATCATCCTGAGCCGCAAGCTGGTCAAGGACGACAAGTTCACCTCCATACACATCGAGAAGCATGAGGTAGAGGCGCGGGACACGAAGCTGGGAGCGGAGGAGATTACGCGCGATATTCCGAATGTGGGCGAGGACAGCCTGCGCGACTTGGACGAAGATGGCATCATACGGGTTGGCGCGGAGATAAAGACGGGCGACATACTGGTGGGCAAGATAACGCCCAAGGGGGAGACGGAGCTGAGCGCGGAGGAGAAGCTGCTGCGCGCGATATTCGGCGAGAAGGCGCGGGATGTCAAGGATACTTCGCTGCGCGTGCCGCACGGCGAGCGGGGCAAGGTCATCGGCGTCAAGGTGCTCAACCGCTTGGATAAGGATGAGCTTTCGCCGGGCGTCAACAAGATGGTGCGGCTGTGGATAGCGCAGACGCGCAAGGTGACGGAAGGCGACAAGATGGCGGGGCGGCATGGCAACAAGGGCGTGGTCGCCAAGATTATGCCGGAAGAGGATATGCCTTTCCTGCCGGACGGCACGCCGGTTGACATCATCCTGAACCCGATTGGGGTGCCTTCGCGCATGAACCTGGGGCAGGTGCTGGAGACGCATCTGGGCTGGGCGGCGCACAATCTGGGCTTCAAGGCGATTACGCCGGTGTTCGACGGCGCGCCCGACACGGGCATCGAGGATGCGCTGGCGCAGGCGTGGATAATAGACCAAGCAGAGGCGGTCGATGTGGCGTCGGACGATGCGAGCGGCATGAAGCGCATCGACTTGGGGCATGTGCGCGCGTGGATGGAGGATCGCGGTTACAACTTCGAGAGGGTGTTCATCGACGCAGAGCCGGGCGAGGCGAGCAGGGTTTGCCTGGAGACCTGGCTGCGCGAGGAGATGGGGCGCGACATATCGGAGATGACGCTTGGGGACATGAAGGTGGAGGCGCTGCGGCTGAACCGCGAGGAGCAGAAAGCCGCGCCCACGCTGGGCAAGTCGGTGCTGTACGACGGGCGCACGGGCGAGCCGTTCGACCAGCCGATCGCCGTCGGCTATATCTACATGATGAAGCTCATCCACTTGGTCGAGGACAAGATACATGCGCGATCTACGGGGCCTTACTCGCTGATTACGCAGCAGCCGCTTGGGGGCAAGGCGCAGTTCGGCGGGCAGCGCTTCGGCGAGATGGAGGTCTGGGCGCTGGAGGCGTACAGCGCGGCGAACAACCTGCAAGAGATGCTTACCCTCAAGTCGGACGATGTGATCGGGAGGGTCAAGACCTACGAAGCCATCGTCAAGGGTGAGAATGTGACGCAGCCGGGCGTGCCGGAGTCGTTCCATGTGCTTATGAAGGAGCTTCAGAGCCTGGGAATGTCGGTTGAGCTGATGCAAGAGCCGTCGAGCCGCTTCCTGCTGGACGACTTCGATGACGATCTAGGCTCGCTGGACGGCTACCCGTCGGCGATAGACATCGTGGACGAGATATTCCCGGACGCGCCGGCGCTGAACGGCGATGTGGCGCGCGATGGTGATGTGAGCGCGTCCGTGCCTGACGCAACCGCGAGCGCGGCGGTGGATGGGAAGGGTGCGGTTGGCGATGACGCCGAGGCGACGCCGCAAGGGGCGGAGATTGTGAGCGGGGGCGACGACTAGGTATTTTCAAGACTGGGTATTCTCAACATGTATTGGCGTTGCAATCCGGGCGGCGTATCAACCGCGTGGGTTCCCGCTTTCGCGGGAATGACGGGTGTGGTGGGGGCGGGAATGACGGGTGTGGGAGCGGGAATGACGGGTGCGCGGGCGGGAATGACGATTTGCTAGTCAGCGCTTGTTGAGAATACCGATGGCTATGCGCTGATTTCTGCCATTCTCGTGAAAGCGGGAATCAGAGCCGCGAAACGGGGCGGATTTTGTGCCATTTGCGCGCATCGGAAGAACCGGATTCCTGCCCCTGCTTCCGCAGGGGTGACGTTCTTTCGCAGGAATGACGAAATTGATGAAGAACTGACCGACTGACATACCGACCGACTAACAATGGAGTGTGCTTTATGGGTCAAGGCGGCAACGACTTTAACGCGATTAGGATTTCGCTTGCTTCACCCGAGCAGATACGGCTGTGGTCTTATGGCGAGGTGATGAAGCCGGAGACTATCAACTACCGCACATTGCGGCCTGAGAAGGACGGGCTGTTCTGCGAGCGCATATTCGGTCCGACGAAGGATTGGGAGTGCTACTGCGGCAAGTACAAGAAGATACGGCATCGGGGGATTATCTGCGACCGCTGCGGCGTTGAGATAGCGCGCGCCAAGGTGCGCCGCGAGCGCATGGGGCATATATCGCTGGCGGCTCCGGTGGCGCATATATGGTTCTCCAAGGGTACGCCGAGCCGCTTGGGGCTGATGCTCGACCTGTCGCCCAAGAACCTCGACAGGGTGCTCTACTTCGCGCAGTATCTCGTCACCAATGTGGACGCCGAGATGGTTGCCGATGAGGTGGACAGGCTGCAAAAGGGGCTGGACGGCGAACTGGATCGCATGGAGCTTCGGTATATCGAAAAGACGGATGCGGCGCAGGCGCAGCTTGACGCCGCCGCTGAGAACGGCTTGTCCGACGAGCGGCAGGAAGAGCTGAAGGCAGAGCTTCGCCAGCTGAACGAGAATTACGAAGAGGAAAAGGGCAATCTGGAAGATGAGATAGCCGACCAGATTGACGATATGGAAGGGCTGAGCGTGGGCGATCTGCTCACGGAGAGCCGCTTCCGCGACCTGCGCGACAGCTGCGGCGATGTGTTCCAGGCGGGCATGGGCGCTGAGGCGGTGCTGGAACTGCTGCGCGGTCTGGATCTCGATGTGATGAGGGACCAGCTCCAGCATGAGATTCGCAGCACGTCGGGGCAGCGTCACAAGAAGGCGGTCAAGCGTCTGCGCGTGGTGGAGGCGTTCCGCAAGAGCGAGAACAAGCCGGACTGGATGATTTTCACCATGCTGCCGGTGCTGCCGCCGGAGCTTCGCCCGATGGTGCAGCTTGACGGCGGGCGCTTCGCCACTAGCGACCTCAACGACCTGTATCGCCGGGTCATCAATCGCAACAACAGGCTCAAGAGGCTCATATCGCTGATGGCGCCTGAGATTATCGTCCGCAACGAAAAGCGCATGCTGCAAGAGGCGGTGGATGCGCTGGTGGACAACGGCAGGCGCGGCAGGGCGGTCGCGGGCAGCCATAACCACAAGCTGAAGTCGCTGTCGGACTTGCTGCGCGGCAAGCAGGGTCGCTTCCGCCAGAACCTGCTTGGCAAGCGGGTGGATTACAGCGGGCGTTCCGTCATTATAGTGGGGCCCGAGCTGAAGCTGAACGAGTGCGGGCTGCCGCGCAAGATGGCGCTGGAGCTGTTCAAGCCCTTCGTGATGAATAAGCTGGTCATCAACGGCTACGCGCACAACATCAAGAGCGCCAAGCGTCTCGCGGAGAGCGAGCGGCCGGAGGTGTGGGACATACTGGAGAGGGTGGTCAGGGATAGGCCCGTGCTGCTCAACCGCGCTCCCACGCTCCACAGGCTTGGCATTCAGGCGTTCCAGCCGGTGCTAATCGAGGGCAACGCCATACGGCTGCATCCGTTGGTGACGACCGCGTTCAACGCCGACTTCGACGGCGACCAGATGGCGGTGCATGTGCCGCTGTCCAGGGAAGCGGTGTGGGAAGCCAAGAAGATGATGCTGAGCACCCACAACATGCTCGCGCCGAGCTCGGGCGAGCCTATCGTCGCGCCCACGCTGGACATGGTGCTGGGCTGCTTCTATATGACGCAGGCGCTTAAGGGCGCGCGGGGCGCGGGGCGCGAGTTCGCGGACATAGACGACGCTCGCCTCGCTTATGAGCTTGGGCTGCTTGATCTGCGCTCGCTCGTCAAGGTGCGCGTCAAGAACGGCGGTGATGAGGGCGACGAGTGGATGGACACGACGCCAGGGCGCATCATCTTCAACGACTCGCTGCCGGCTGAGCTTGGCTTCTACAACACCATCGTGGACAAGGGCATGCTCAAGGACATCACATCGCAGGCGCACCAGACGCTTGGGAGTGAAGCCACCGCGGAGATTTTGGACAGCATCAAGGATATGGGCTTCTACTATGCTTCCAAGGCGGGCATCACCATCGCTATCAACGATGTGGAGGTGCCCAGCGAGAAGCAGGGCATCATCGAGGAAGCCGAGGGCAAGATTGACGAACTGATAGAGATGTACAACGACGGTCTGCTGACGGAGGATGACCGCTACCGCCATGCGGTGGACATCTGGACGGACGCAAACGACAACCTGACCTCGGCGGTTGAGGACAACCTGAGCAGGTATGGCGGCGTCCGCAGGAACGAGAATTCGGAGGAAGCTCCGGGGGTGATGAGCAACTCGGGCATCGGGCTGTACATGATGGCGACTTCGGGGGCGAAGGGCAACATCGCGCAGATTAAGCAGATGGCCGGTATGCGCGGGCTGATGTCCGACCCGCATGGACGCATACTCGACCGCCCGATAAAGTCGAGCTTCCGCGAGGGGCTGAGCGTGTTGGAGTATTTCATTTCCACGCACGGCGCGCGCAAGGGCTTGACCGATACCGCGCTGCGGACGGCTGACAGCGGGTATATGACGCGTCGCCTCATCGATGTGGCGCAGGAGCTTATCGTGCTGGAAGAGGATTGCGGTTCTGCGGATGGGCTGTGGATAGAGACGGGCGCGCGCGATTCCATGCTGCCCTCGTTCGAGGACAGGGCGAGGAGCCGCTACGCAGCGGCCGCGGTCGCTGACCCGACGACCGGCGAGATTATCGTGAACCGCAACGAGATATTCACGGATGGGACGATCGCCAAGATTATGGAGGCGGGCGTATCGGGAGCGCTTGTTCGCTCACCGCTTGCTTGCGAGGCGGAGCGGGGGCTGTGCCGCATGTGCTACGGGCTGTCGCTCGCCACATGGAAGCCGATTATGATTGGCGAGGCGGTGGGCATCATCGCCGCGCAGAGCATCGGCGAACCCGGCACGCAGCTGACGATGCGTACATTCCACACGGGCGGCATCGCCGGCTCCGACATCACTAGCGGTCTGCCGCGCGTGAACGAGCTCTTCGAGGCGCGAGTGCCCAAGGGCGAGGCGGTGCTCTCCGAGATAGATGGCACGGTGGAGGTTGCCGAAACGACCGAGGGCAGAATCGTGCGGGTGGTGAATACGGAGAGTTACAGCGACGAGTATGCGCTTCCGGAGGGCAGCAGCCTGCTGGTCGGCGACGGCGATCTGGTGAGCATCGGCGATACGCTTGCCGCGCTCGAAACCGACGAGGACGCTGGCGAGTCGGACAGCATCGCGCTGATGCACAACGACATCTTGGCGCGTGTGTCGGGCGTCGTTCACTTCGATGGGGATACGCTGTCCGTAAGCTGGACGGACGAAGACCAGCGCGAGTATCAGATACCCGCCGCGTCGAACCTGGTGGTCAGCTCAGGCGATATGGTCGCGGCGGGCGAACCGCTCACGGCGGGACCGAAGAACCCGCAGCGCATCCTGAGCTTGCAGGGCTGGGAAGCGGTGCAGCAGTACCTCATCAATGAGGTGCAGAAGGTCTATCGCTCGCAGGGCGTGACGATACACGACAAGCATATCGAGGTCATCATCTCGCAGATGCTGCGGAAGGTGCAGGTGGAGGATTCCGGCGACACGAACTTGTTGCCGGACGACCAGATCGACCGCAAGCAGTTCGAGGAGCGCAACGCCGCCGTGCTCGCCGAGGGCGGGGAGCCGGCGACGGCAAGCCCGGTGCTGCTTGGCATCACCAGGGCGTCTTTGAAGATGGACAGCTTCCTGTCGGCGGCGTCCTTCCAGGAGACGACGCGGGTGCTAACCGAAGCCGCAGTCAACAGCGAGGTGGACTTCCTGCGGGGGCTGAAGGAGAATGTCATCATCGGCAGGCTCATTCCCGCGCGCCTCGACCTGACGGAGGAGGGACGCGCCTTCCTCGGCATCCCGGACGCGGAAGAGGAGATTGATCCCATCAGCATGCTCGCGGGGCCGATGGGCGACGACTATGGGACTGGCTACGGCTATAACGCGGAGCAGCAGGTGGAGGAGCAGACGCCGGTGGCGGGGGACTAAGGCGGGCTTTCCCTTGTCGCCCTGAACGGGGCGGCGAATGGTAAGCGTGTGGCGCGGAATAAGTGACAACAGTGGTATTAGGGGCGGTCGGTCGGTCGCCCCTACGAGTGCGACAATCAAAAGCGCCTACATTCTGAGGTTCTGCGTTTCCGTTTTCGCGGGGTCTTTTGACGGGGGAAATTGCTTGGCGAGTAAGGGGCTGTGATGAGCGATAAGGTACATGATTTTCATGATGGCAATCTGCATTTTCAGGAGCGCTTTGGCACGGTGAAGCTTGCGGAACGGGTGGCGCAGCGGGCGCGGGAATTCCTGAGCGCGGAGCAGCGGGCGTTTATCGAGCAGGCGGATATGTTTTTCATGGCGACTTGCGATCATCGCGGCTTGCCCACCTGCTCGTATAAGGGCGGGGATCCTGGCTTTGTGACCGTTGTGGACGACGGTTGCATCGCCTTTCCGAACTACGACGGCAATGGCAAATATCAGAGTATGGGCAATCTGCTCAAGAACGCCAATGTGGGCTTGCTCTTCATCGACTTTGTGGGTCAGGCGCGGCTGCGATTGCAGGGCGTGGTGTCTATAGATGAGGATGACGCGCTGATGTCGAAGTATCCGGGGGCGCAGTTCATAGCGCGCGTTGAATTGACCGAGGTGTATTCCAACTGCGCCCGCTATGTGCATAAGTATGAGCTGGTCAAGCGCTCTCAGTATGTGCCGCGCGCGGGGGCTGCCGTGCCTACGCCCGAATGGAAGCGCGAGTTGCGCGACTACTTGCCTGCGAATGATCCCGCGCGGAGAGAGTAGCCCGCTACTCACTGACGGGAGCTAGTGATGCCGATTAGTTTGGCGCGCTGGTGAGCAGGAAGCCCCCGTCGACCGGCAGGGTTACGCCCGTGACGAACCGCGCTTCGTCGCTCGCTAGGAATAGCGCGGCGTTGCCGATGTCCCAGCTTTGCCCTTCGACGGGCAGCGGCGTTGAGGCGCGGCGCATCTCGCGCGCGTCGGCTGAGCCTTGCTCAAGGCGCGGCGTCCACATCAGACCGGGCATGATGCAGTTGGCGCGGATGTTGTCGGCGGCATGGTCGAGCGCGAGCGCCCTGGTGAGTCCGACGACTGCCGACTTGTTGACCGTGTATTGCGCCGACGACCTGCCGGGCTTGGGCCTAAGCGCGGTTACTGACGACACATTGATTATCGAGCCGCTTCCCGCCGTCTTCATGCGCGGGATGGCGTAGCGGCACATGTTGACCATGCTCATCAGGTTCACGGATGCGCTGCGATACCAGTCTTCATCGGTGGCATCGACTACGCTGCCGCCGCTGCCGCCGCCGCCGACATTGTTGTGGAGGATGTGCAGCCCGCCGTAGCGTTCCACGGCTGCGGCAATCACGCTTTGGCAGTCGTCGGGGTTGGTAACATCGGCGGCTGCCGTCATTGCCGCGCCGCCCTCTTCGGCGATGATGCGCGCGGTCGCGTCCGCCCACTCGCCGACGGCGTCGACCAGCACGACATTCGCGCCGTGCCGCGCGAACAGGATTGCGGCAGCCGCGCCGTTGCCGACGCCGCTGCCCCCGAATGTTCCCGCGCCGCTTACGACGGCGACCTTGCCAGCCAGTCTAGCCTGCTCCGTCATCGTTCCCCCCATCCTGTCTATCTATGTTAGCCTTGCTTAACCCCTGTCAGCCCTGCCGAGGATGTGCAAGTACATGAATGCGCCGGTGAAGGTGGTGGCTTCTTCGCAGTGTCCGCCGACCATCTCGCCGGATGGACGCGCTGCGGCGAGGTGGATATGCACGCGAATGCCCGAATCGGAGTCGGGCAGCGGCTGGATGTAGCCCTCGGCGCTTACGAGTTCCAGGTTTTCGTCGATGACGGTGCGCTCGAACTCCGGAGCGCCCTCGTCGTAGCGGCACAGGTTACGCAGGCGCAATTGTCGCAGGCTGCCGATGCATGATGTGATCGCCGCCTCGCGGATGCCCTCGGCGAGCGCGAAAGCCTCGAGGTCGGCAACCAGCGACTCGCTCGGCCCGAAACGCCGATATACCACGCTTGTTCCTCCGATGTCCCAACTCTGCGTTGTCATGAAAATCCGTCCCCTTTATCCTGTCGGCAGCGTTTTCTTTTAGATGGTTCCGGCGCTCTATTACACTGGATTCCTGCCCCTGCTTCCGCAGGGGTGACGTTCTTTTGCAGGAATGACGGATAATCGTGTCCGTCCATGTTAGTCTGGTTCAGACTTCTATTCTGCACACGCGGCCGCTTGGGTCGCAGCAGAACCAGAGCGCGCCGTCGTGCATTGTCAGCCCGTGCAGTTCGGGCGCGGGCACTTCGATTTCGGCGAGTATCTCGCCGGTGCGCGGGTGCAGGCGGTGGATCTTGCCCATCGCGCGGTCGGCGCACCAGATTGCTTCGCCATCCCATGCTATGCCGTGCGGCGCGGCGCCGGGCGTCGGGATGGAGCGCTGCACTTCCAGAGTGTCGGCGTCGATGAGGTAGAGGCGCAGCGCGGGCTTTATCGCAACCCACATACTGCCGTCCAGCCACTCCATGCCGTGCGGTCGGTTGTAGGATGGGCCTTTGTCGCGCGGGTCGTGGATGCCTGTGCCGGGCGGTTCGCGGTACTCCATGGTCGCGCCGTCTTGGTTCAGCCTGTACAGGCGCGAGTTGTGCGTGGACGCCACCCAGACTTGTTCGCCGGCGCAGGTCAGCCCGCTCGACTTGTATGTATCAGTCGGCACATCCACGATTGCCGCGCCCGTCTCGTAGTCGAGCTTCTGCAAGCGGCTGTCGTCCGCGGCAGATATGACCCACAGCCCGTCGTCGGCGGCCTGCAAGCCGTTGGGACGCGCGCAGGGCGTCAGCCACATGTCTTCTATCTTCGGCAATAGTCCGTTCCTCCAATGTGGTCGTCTGCGCCGTATTCTAATCGCATGCTTTCTGTTCTGTCCATCATGTCGGATCTTGAGAAAATAGCATTAGTGCAGTTTAGCCGTCGAGGGGCGAGCGTTTTTCGCCCCCATCCTAACCTTCCCCCAAAGGGGGAAGGAACAATCACATCTGCGGCGTCCTCGCCTCGCCGACGAACCTTCCCCATCAAGGGGGAAGGGACTAATGCAATTTTCTCGATCTTGTGACTGGATAGACAGAGTTTGATGGATTTGTTAAACTTGTGGTTGTCACGGAGTTCGGTTGTGGGCGGTTAGCTCAGTTGGCAAGAGCGCTACGTTGACATCGTAGAGGTCATAAGTTCAAGTCTTATACCGCCCACCAGTTCCATGCCCTGAAATACGATAGAGGGGTGATGCCATGGCGGAAGAGCAGCATGAGCATGACAGAATAACGCACATGGATTTGTTTAATCTGTGGCGTGGGGATATGAGTGCGATGCGGAATGAGATGAGAAATGAAATGCGCGAGATGAAAATCGAAATGCGCTGGATGATTGGCGTGGGCTTTGCGCTGATTCTGCTGTTTCTTGCTTTCACATCTTTCGTCCGATAGCGTCCAACCCTGAAATCGTCCCCCAATCATTGGCATCTAAATCAGTGTAAGGCGTTTGACCAACATAACGAGTAGCGCAAACGGCGCGAGGAGACGCGATGCGAGAGCAACCTAGCGAAAAGTCGATGGGCAGGATGCGTAACTTCGTGGAGAAGTACTGCCAGAAGTCGGGCACATTCACGCATCCGGGCGAGGGCGTAACCGAAGCGGTGGTGCTTGGGCTTGCGGAGAATGTCGATCAGATTGGCAGGCCGCTCTGCCCCTGCCGCTTCTACCCGGACAAGAAAGAGGAGATCAAGAATCGCACTTGGATTTGCGCCTGCGACGACATGCAGATTTACAAGTACTGCCACTGTCTGCTGTTCGTGGACAAGGAAGGTCTGCCGATTACGGAGTACCTGCCCGAGGGACATGAGGGGCGCGAGATGTACGGGCTGGTGAAGGATCCGACGCCTGACAAGGGCCGCCCGCTGCGCCACAAGGCGGAGGAACGCGAAATCGAGCGCAGGGAGCGCCCATCGTAGCGATTCAACCCGGCTCATCGGTGTCAACCCTCGTTATTTGAAGATTACAAAGCATACCTATGGAGGATATGGATTAGATGGCAAAGCCAATCGCGGTTACTGACGGCAACTTTGAAGCGGAAGTGCTGAACGCGGATACCCCCGTCTTGGTGGACTTCTGGGCGGACTGGTGCGGTCCGTGCAAGGCAATCGCGCCTGTCGTGGATGAGCTTGCGGAGGAGTACGCCGGCAAGGTGAAGTTCACCAAGCTGGATGTCGATTCCAACCCCAGGACGGCAATCAACTACGGCATTCGGGGCATCCCTGCGCTGCTGATCTTCGACGGCGGCCAGGTCGCCAAGCAGGTGGTCGGCGCGGTGCCCAAGTCGTCCCTCAAGAAGAGCATAGAAGAAGCCATAAGCTAAGCGCCTAGGGCGTATCAGGGGCGGCCGGCCGGTCGCCCCTACAAAGGGGTGGAGCGTCCATCCCGCCCGTTCAATGTTAGCCCGTCTGCTTGCGTTCCCCAAAAAGCAGTGTTTCCTTTCAGATGGTTCTATGGCTGTACATCGCCGGATTCCTGCCTCTGCTTTCGCAGGGGTGACGCTCTTTCGCAGGAATGACGAAAAGGTTCGCCACCTGAATAGAACTCTATCTCCCGAAAAAGGTTGACCTGCGGGCGCGTTCAGGCTAACATCGTTATAGAGCCATGCGGCGGCGGCGCTTTAGCGAGCGCAAGGCTGTCGTTGGGTTCTCGTTTTCAATGCGGCCCCGTGGTGTAGTGGTTTAACATACTGGCCTGTCAAGCCAGAGATCGCCGGTTCAAATCCGGTCGGGGTCGCCACCTTCCTCACTCTCCCTTCTATGTGTCGTCTCATGAGCGCTGCGCTGCCCGTAACCAGACTGCATGCCGCCGAGGCGGTGTCTGCCGCGCTCGCCGCCGAGTCTTGTTGCAGCCCGTCAGACTTTCGCGCCAAGGGCGTGCGGCTCTTCGAGTTGACGCCCGACCGCGCCGATAACCCGCTGGCGCGGCGCTTCCCACTGCTCGAGGACAGCCTGACAATCACGACCATGGGCGCCGGCGTGGTCGTTGCCGCGACGCCGAAACTGATGCCCTGGGTGGCAGAGCTGTTCAGGGATGTGCGAGAAGCAGATGCGGCGTTCAGCGTGAGCGTGCTCAGCGAGGCGTCGAGGCGGGTAGAACGCTACTCACTCCGACTGAATGGACCTTATGCCTACAATGTGACATCGGAACAAGACTTGCTGCTTCGGAGCGCGCCGGACGGGTACTCGGTTGAGGTTGGCGGCGCTGAACTGCTGGAGTCTCTGAACCCGGCGGACTTTCCCAACGCAATAGCGCGGAGGCGGGCGACGCAAGGGCGTCGTGAGGCGGTCGTGGCGGTCGCAAGGCGCGGGGACGCAGTGGCGGGCGTGGCTGCTGCCAGCACGGACTCTGATACGCTGTGGCAATGCGGGGTAGATGTGTATTCAGCGCACAGGGGCAAGGGGTTGGGCGCTGCGCTGACTTCGCGGGCGGCGCGGGCTGTGCTGGACAACGGCAGGACGCCGTACTACGGTTCGAGCGTCAACAATATCGCATCGCGGCGCACGGCTCAGTCTGTGGGGTTCTATCCTTGCTGGGTTTCCGTCTTTACGACGGGGGTTGAGCGCTAGAGCCAGAGTTGCGCGCCGACGTCGTTAAGGCGCTTGCGGCGGGCGCGATAGTCGGGCATGGCGCGCTCGACCTGCTTCCAGTAGCGCGGCGAGTGGTTCATCACATTCAGATGCGCCAGTTCGTGTACCACGACATACTCGATTAGCGCGGGGGCTGCCATCATGATGCGCCAGTTCAGGCGTATGCTGCCGTCCGATGAGCAGCTGCCCCATCGCTTGCGCTGTCCGCGTATCAGCACGCGAGTAACCGCGCGGCGGGTTACGGCGGGACGCCAGCGCTCGACCATCTTGGGCAGGCAGGATGCGGCGCGGGCGCGATACCATCGCTCTACCGCGGCGTGGACTGCGTCGACGCGCTCTTGTTCGTTCAGGTGCGATGGCGCGCCGATGCGGAGTGCGTCGTCCTCAAGGCGCACGCTGACGCGCTTGCCGCTCGCTGCCTCCGATACGATTGGCAGCGTGCGCCCCAGATATGGCAGGGTTTCACCGCTCAGGAAGCGGCGCGGCGTGGGGCGCAGGATGTTCGCGCTTGCCTTGCGAAGTATCCAGTCCGCGCGCTGTCGCACGATGCCGTCAATCTCTTGGCGCGATGTGCGCTTCGGCACTTTGACGACTACGCCGTCCTGGGGGTTCAGCGTAATCTCGATGGTTTTCTTGCGGCGCGCGCTGCGGACGACGGTGTATTCGATGAGCGCGTCGCCGAATTTGCAGGTTGCGCGCTCAGGCATGATAGTCGGTCGGGGTTGCGGGCGACCGGCGGGTCGTCCGTACAAGTGTGGAAGTCAAGTACATGTCCTGCAATACTCTGGATTCCCGCGAAAGCGGGAATGACGGGGGTGGGAATTAAGAATTGGGTTGTGTTGAGGTTTTGGGTGGGATGTTTTGCGGCTTGACGGTCAACCGCCTTTGCATTTCGGTTGCTGAAGTCTGTGTAGTCTTGGGGTTAGGATTTTTGATTCCTCACTCCGTTCGGAATGACAGGGGCGGGAATTGGGAATTAAGAATTGGGTTGTGTTGAGGTTTGGGGTGGGATGTTTCGCGGGCTGACGGTCAACCGCCTTTGCATTTCGGTCGCTGAAGTCTGTGTAGTCTTGGGGTTAGGATTTTTGATTCCTCACTCCGTTCGGAATGACAGGGGTGGGAATTAAGAATTGGGTTGTGCTGGGGTTTTGGGTGGGATGTTTCGCGGGCTGACGGTCAATCGCCTTTGTAATTCGGTTGCTGAAGTCTGTGTAGTCTTGAGGTTAGGATTTTTGATTCCTCACTCCGTTCGGAATGACAGGGGCGGGAATTAAGAATTGAAAATTAGGAATTAAGAATTGGGTTGTGTGGACATTTGCGTCATTCCCGTGAAAACGGGAATCCAGAACCTCAAAATGTAGTCCATTTCGCATATTTTAGGCTATCTCAAAGCGCTGGATTCCTGCCCCTGCTTCCGCAGGGGGTGACGTTCTTTCGCAGGAATGACGGGTGAGCGAGTTCTATTGGGTTGGTTCGGGGTCGGTGGTGGCTCTTGGGCGGCGGGTTATTAGGCGGCCGATGGTGGTGAAGAGGCTTGGGATTGATACATTGAATATCCAGTACACGGCTGGCACTACGAGGAGCGTCAGGAATGTGGAGCTTACTAGCCCGCCTATGACGACGGTGGCGAGTTCCGCGCCGATGATGCCGCCGTCGTATGAGCTTGCGGCGAGCGGGACTAGGGCGAAGGTGGTGGTGAACGCGGTCATTAGGATGGGGCGCAGGCGCACGCGGCCGCCTTCCAGCAATGCCTCATATACGCCGTAGCCGCGCCCGCGCAGCTGCTCTACGAATGTCAGCAATACGATGGCGTTGGTTACGACGATGCCGACTAGCAGCAGGAAGCCCATCATCGCGGACAGGCTGAGCGTGCGCCCCGTAACCAGCAGGGCTACCAGCGCGCCCGCGATGGCGAGCGGCAGGCAGAGCACGATGATGAAGGGGGTTCGCAGCGAACCTAGGCTGGCGACCATCACCAGATACACGAGCACGACGCCTATCGCCATTGCCAGAAACACATCTTGGAAGCCTTCGTTTATCTGCTCGAAGATGCCGCCTGACTTGATGTCGACGCCGGGCGGCACATTCTCCAGCGTTGCTATCGCGTTATCCACCAGCACGCCGACGGCCTGCGTATTTTCGGCGATGATGGTGCCGCTGATGCTGGCGGAGCGTTCGCTGTCGAAGCGGCTGATGCTGAGCGGGGCTTTTCTGATGCCGATGTCGGCGATGAAGCCCAGCTTGACTTGTCCGGCTTGGCTCTCGATTTTCAGGTTTTTGAGCTTGTCGATGTCGTTCACGTCGTCGCGCTCGCCGCGCAGCACGATTTCGACCGTTCTGCCCGCGATGTCCATTTCGGAGATTTCCCTGCCGACGATGAACTGGCTGACCTGCGCGCCCACCATGTTGGTGGATAGGGAATACTCGCCCGCCTTCGCGGGGTCGATGTCTATGACGACTTCGTCCTTGCCGGCTGATACGCTGCTGCTGACATTGATGATGCCTTCTATTGCCGTCAGCCGTTCTTCGAGGCGGCGTGATACATCGGAGATTTCGTTGAAGTTGCTGCCGGTGATGTTGATTTCCAGCCCGCCGGCGGGGGGACCGCCGCTGATGCCCCTCACGGTGATGCTCACATCATCGCCGCGGTCGGGCATCGCATCGCGCAGGATGTCGGTGATGTTGCGCGGCACATCGTCGGCGACCCTGATGAATATGCCCGCGACGTGGAAGCCGACGGCGTTGGTGTCGCCGAACTCGTCTGAGGCGCTGCCGAGCGAAATCCGGTAGAGTTCAATCAGCCCTCGATCCGTGAAGTCGGCGAGCACTTCTTCGACTGCGAGCACCTCTTGGTAGGTGCGATCGACAGGGGTACTGACCGGCAGCTCGATGTCTATCGTCATGAATTGGGGCGTGGTCTCAGGGAAGAAGGTAACGGGAATGGATCTGAGCAGTCCCAGGCTGCCGCCCGTGATTAGGATGGCGACGGCGATGGCGATGAACTTGTGGCGCAGCACCCAGACGAGTATGGGCGTGTAGATGCGCTGTATCAGCATGTCACGCTCGACTGGGCCTCTGTCGTCGTTCTCATCTTCGGGGAAGTCGCCGCGACGCAGCAGGATTGCACCAAGGACGGGGACGGCGGTTATCGCCACGGCGGTGGAGGCGAGCAGCGCGAGGCTTACCGATATGGCGAACGGGCTGAAGAACTCGCCGACGATGCCGGAGATGAAAGCCAGTGGCAGGAATATCACCACCGTCGTCAGCGTGGAGGATATGATAGCGGCGCTGACCTCTTTGGTGGCGTTGAGCGCGGCTTCGACCCGTTCCTCGCCCAGCTGGATATGGCGGTACATGTTTTCCAGCACGACTATGCTGTCGTCGACGACCCTGCCGACGGCGATGGCCAGCCCGGCGAGCGACATGAAGTTGAGCGTGATGTCGGTGAAGGACATCAGCAGCACGCCGAGGAGTACGCTCAGGGGGATGGACACGGCGATTATGGCGGTTGGGCGCAATGAGTGTACGACGCCGCGTATCAGCGAGGGGCGTATGTTGAGCAGGAATATGAACACGACCACGACGGCAAAGAGGAAGCCGAGCGTGCCTTCGCGCTGGAGGTTTTCGAGCGCCTCGCGCACTTCGGGGCCGTCGTTTGAGAGCTCTAGGATTTCCACATCGGGCGGAATGACGCCCGCCGCCTTGATTTCGTCCAGCGCGACAAGCACGCCTTCGGTAACATCGACCGTATTGGCGTCGGGCTCTTTTATGATGATGACGCTTAGGCTGGGCTTGCCGTTGGTGCGAGTGATGCTTCGCGGGGCGGCGGTGGTTAGCTCGACATCGGCGACATCGGCGACCGTGATGGGACGCTTGCCGCTGAGCGGGCCAGGCTGCTGAGGGCTTTCGCTTGTCCGCTCGAAGCCGACGGTCAGTTCGCGGATGTCCTGCATAGAGCCGAGTTCGTTCGTGGTGCGGACGGGGTAGCTGCTGCCGCGCGAGGTGATGCTGCCCGACGGGAAGCTGGCGTTGTTCTGGCTTATGGCGTCCCCTACTTGGAACATCGACAGACCAAAATCTTCGAGTTTGTCGGCGTCAACGGAGACGACTACCTGTTCCTGCACCTCGCCGGCGGTGAATATCGTGGATACGCCGTCCACGCGGTTGAGGCGCGGGTTGATGACATCGCTCGTCAGGCGTTGGAGGGACGGAATGTCGGTGTTGCCCGATATGGTCAGTTGCATCACCGGGAAGGAGTCGGTGTTGATGCGGCTGACGAAGGTGGATACATCGTCGGGCAGCGTCGTGCCGTTGATGGCGCTTTCTATGTCGCGCTCCACTTCGTCCATATCGGCGTTGAAGTCGAAGGTCGCGGTGATGAGGGATTGGTTCTCGGTGGAGGTGGACTGCAACTCTTGCAAGCCGCTGATGCCGGATATGGCGTCCTCTATCGGCTCGGTTACATCGCGCATCACGGTTTCGGGGTCGGAGTTGACATAGATTGCCGTGACGAAGATGTTGGGGAACTCAATCGGGGGGAACAGCTCGCGCTGGAAGTTGTTGTATGCGAAGATGCTGACCGCGAATAGGAGGATGATGCTGAGGATGGTGACGGGGCGTCTGCTGAGCGCGAGTCTGGTTATGAAGCTCAAGGGCGGCACTCCTGGATAGGTTGTCAGTGGGTCAGGTTGTCAGGTTGCAAGTTCGCTTGAGGACTCGCGTCTATCAACTATAACAAAAGATTTGGGGCGCGTGTTGCGGATGTTGCGCCTTAATTATACTTTCAGCGGATGCTTGCACGGTATAGAATGGCAGATGTTACATCGGTGTTACATTTGGGACTGGGGAATCGGCTTTGGCAATCCGCAGGCCACGCGCAATCCATACATTCGACGCTTTTCTGAATGCTAACTACCGCATGTTGTGGGTGAGCAACTTTTTCGCGTACATCTCGCGCTGGATGCAGATGACGATGCTCGGCTGGTTCGTGTTCGAGGTTACGAACAGCGCGTTTCTGGTTACGCTGGTGGGGTTTTCGGGCATGGGGCCGCTGGTGGCGCTGGGCGTGTTCGGTGGGGTGATCGCGGATCGGCTGGACAAGCGCAAGCTGCTGCTGGCGACGCTGTTCGCCAACTTCGTGGCTTCGATTGGGATAGCGGCGCTCATCTTCAGCGACCTCGTCCTGTCCACCGACATGGTTCAATACTGGCATGCCTACATAGTGATGCTGGTTGGCGGCATCGGCTGGGGGCTGGATATGCCCTCGCGCCGCTCTATCGTGCTGGATGTGCTGGGCAGGGAGCGGGTGAACAACGCGATTGCGCTCGATTCGGTGGGCATGCACTCCAGCAGGATGCTTGGTCCGATACTGGGCGGCGGGCTGATAACCATAAGCCGGTTCGCGTTCAGCGACGGCTATGGACTGGAGGCGGGATACGCCGTGACGCTGGTTTTCTTCATCACATCGCTGGTGATGATGGCGAAGGTGAAGGCGCCGCCGCGCGAAGACGCTGACGCCGTCGCGCCCGCCGCGCCGAACATATTCAGAAATCTGGCAGCCGGGTTCAGGTATGTTTGCGGAGAAAGCACGCTGCTTGCGGTGGTGCTGATAACCGTGTTCATGAACCTGCTGCTGTTTCCGTATCAGCAGCTCATTCCGGTTGTCGCCAAGGATGTGCTGCATGTGGGGCCGACGCTGATGGGCTTGCTGCTGGCGCTGGAGGGGCTGGGAGCGCTGGCAGGCTCACTGCTGATAGCCTCGGCGTCGAATCTGACGCATCACGGGCGGGTGTATCTCGGCGGCTCCATAGCAGGGCTGATAATGCTGCTGCTATTTTCGTTCTCGCAGTGGTACGGCGTGTCGCTTGGGCTGATGCTGCTGCTTGGGCTGGGGACGGCGGGCTTCGGCACGATGCAGGCGACGATAATTTTGCTGGTGGCGCGCGACGACATGCGCGGCAGGGGCTTGGGCATACTCACGCTTGCCATTGGCGCGGGTCCCTTCGGCGCACTGATGCTCGGCATACTCGCGGACGCGACGAGCGCGCCCACCGCGATGACGATGTACGCCGTGCTGGGGCTGATAACCGTAGGGCTTGTGGGTTTGCTGATACCGTCCCTGCGCGGCCGAATGGTGGCAGAGCCGGAAGGATAGGGCGTCCCCGCGCCAACGACCGCAGCCGCGCCTGCCCGCCCGCAGAACTGACGGGTATCTTCGACATGCGCGGCATTATCCCGCCGGGTCGTCCAGCACGATTGCGCCTTCGTCCATGAGCATCAGGTAGGGTTCGCCGAACTGGTCGGGGGCGTCGATGTCCCATTCGGCGTTGGACTCGGCGGGCTTCATGCGTATGCCCCAATCGCCGCCAAATACGAGATGCACGACCGCTTGTCCGGAATCGGACACAGGGGCGTACATCGCGGCGCATGGAGCGCCATCGTGCGAGCTGCTCCAGCCGGTGACCCGATACATGCCGGGGCGTCTGCCGGGTTCGTCGAGAAGGATGCGCGAGATCGGCACGGCGTCGGCATGCGCCTCGTACAGCATCAGGGGCATGTATTCGCAGTTGGCGTTCTCTTCGACTTCGATGTAGATGGAGTCGGGCATGGCAGCACCAATCTTATGCGTTGCTACTCGAATGACTTGCGGAAGTTGTAGAGCGTCATTTCCGGTTCGACGGGCGCGACGGGCATGTAGCCTTCCTCTTCCACCTTGGCGACGATGAGCCAGGGGCCGTCTTCGCTCATCGCTTGTCGGAACACGGTGGCAAGCTCTTCCTCATCCTGCACGGTGGTCGTCTTGGGGATGTTGCAACTCTTGCCGACCTGTTCCAAGTCTGTGCCGAACGCGGTGTGCGTGGGCTGGAAGCCGGTTTGCCCCCACTGCTCGTTGTCCCAAACGATGACGATGAGGTTGCGCGGCTGTTCCCTGCCGATGGTCGCCAGCGTTCCCATGTTCATCAGCAGGCTGCCGTCGCCGTCCAGCGACACGACCTTTTCATCGGTGGATAGCGCCATTCCCAGCGCAATGGAGGAGCATAGCCCCATGGAGCCGTAGGCGTAGAAATTGCGCTCGCGCCCCGCCGAGGCGTGCCAGAGCTCATCGGAAGTTGGGCCTAGGTTGGATACGATGGGCGCGTCGCCCACATTGTCAAGCAGCATCTTCGTTGCAGAAAATCTATGCAACCTTCTCACCTCTACTAATTTTTTCTTTTCCCTCTGGGCTGACAGGGGGTAGTTGTTGCGGTATATGGGTTTTCCAGCAGGGGTTTTTTCTTGTCGCCTTGAACGGGGTAAAGGGGCTAAATCGCTGTGACAAGGCGAGGGTGGGTTGTGGACGACGATTTTGGATTCCTCACTTCGCTGCGCTGCGTTCGGAATGACAAGGGAAGGCGTTCGGAATGACAGGGGCGTGCGCTTGAAATGGCATTTGTATTTATGAGATGGCTTCTGTCCATCTTGTATATCCTGTTAACCTTCGTCAGGCAATTTTGCCGCCGTGCAGCAGGGGGGTCATGCACAGGGCGAGGGGTTGGCGGGATGCGTAGCACAGCGTCAGCGCGCCGCTTATGCGTCGCAGCAGCCTGTCTTCGCTTTCGAGTGTGTAGTGCGTAAGTCCCAGCACATCGAGGATAGGGCGAGTGGAGCGCCCCATGACCACCTGCGCTAGGTTGAACTCGTCAATCTCGCCTCGCAGGTTGATGAACATCGGCAGGGGGATGCGATACGGAATGTTCAGGCTCGCCAGCGCGTTGACGCAGTTGCCGAAGCCGCTCGACTGCATGAATACCGCCGCTCTGCGTCCAGTCGCATAAGCGCCCGACGCGATGCCGATAGCCTCTTCCTCGCGCGATGCCGCGACCACATGGAAGTAGTCGTCCTCTTCCAGCAGCTTCGTAACCTGATAGATGCTGATGTCCGGCACATAAGCCACGAGCGACACGTCGCCATCTTTAAGCGCCTGCACGATAGTTTCTGCCCAGTTCATGTTGAGTCTCTCATTCTTTCAGTAAGGTCGGTAATCCCGTTCGGTTCGCACATCTATGCCGCCAACATTTCATATCCCCATGATGTTATATCCGGTGTCCACATGCAATATCTCGCCCGTGACGCCGCCGGACAGGTCGCTGCACAGGAACAGCGCCGCCTTTGCGACCTCGTCGGCGGTGATGTTGCGGCGCATCGGGGAGCGCTCGGCGTGGATGCGCTTCATGTCGCGGTAGTGGCTGATTACGCGCGAGGATAGGGTGTCGAGCGGGCCTGCCGATATGGCGTTCACGCGGATGTTTTGCTGCCCTAGGTCTGACGCCAGCTGCTTGACCTCATTCTCCAAGGCTGCCTTTGCCGTGCCCATGATGTTGTAGCCGGGGAACACGCGGTTGGCTGCCTGGAAGGTGAGCGTGAGGATGCTGCCGCCGTTCTGCCGCATCAGCGCCGAGCCGTAGCGCGCTATCGGCAGCAGCGAGTAGGCGCTTATGTCCAGCGCGAGCCGGAAGCCTTCGCGCTTCGTATCCACGAATGGGCCGCCCAGGTCGTCGCGGTTGGCGTATGCGATGCTGTGAACCACGATGTCCAGCGAGCCGAAGGCGTCGCCCACCTGCTCGAATGCCGCGGCGACGTTGGAATCGTCGCTCACATCGCACTCGATGAGCGGCGTATTGCCCTCCCAGTCCTCCACGAGTTTGGCGACACTGCGGCGGACTCGCTCGTTCTGATAGGCGATGGCGAGATTCGCGCCGGCGTCGTGCAGAATCTTCGCTATCGCCCAGGCGATGCTGCGATGGTTGGCGATGCCGAAGACGATGCCGCTCTTGTCCGATAGGTCGATTGGATACATTTCTTTCTCCGAATAGGGTTGGCTGGTTGTTAGGTTAGCCGATGTTTCGGTAAGTTGATGGCTATCGCATTCATCCTGCGCGTCTATGTTTGCCCCTTTTATTGGGATGACGCAAATGCTCACACAACTTAGTCGCCGATGAAGTTGCTGGCTAGCATTGTTACGAGTAGCGCGCCGCCGATAGCAATGATGGCGTAGGTTAGCCGGTCAATGCGCCTGTTCACCTCGCGCGATACTGCCTGTAAATCGGTCTTGATTTCACGCTGCCCATCTTTGAGCGTGGCGGTGTCGCTTTCCAGTCGCACAACACGCTGATCCAGCATGTGCAAGTCGGCTTTGAGTTCGACCTGCCCATTTTTGAGTTCGGTCTGCCCGTCTTTGAGCGTGGCGGTGTCGCTTTCCAGACGACCAACACGCTGATCCAGCATGTGCAAGTCGGCTTTGAGTTCGACCTGCCCATTTTTGAGTTCGGCATACCCGTCTTTGAGGTCGGTTTTAATCTCGCTCTGCCCATCTTTGAGCGTGGCGGTATCGCTTTCCAGGCGACCAACACGCTGATCCAGCAGGTGCAAGTCGGCTTTGAGTTCAGCCTGCCCGTCTTTGAGGTCGGTTTTAATCTCGCTCTGCCCGTCTTTGAGCGTGGCGGTATCGCTTTCCAGACGACCGATAGCCCGCCATACCTCAGCAGCCGCAATCGTATTGTCGGTCTCAGTAGTCATAATAGCCTCTTATTCCTTCCATTCATGTCAGTTCCGTCAGTTGCCGATGAAGTTGCTGGCTAAAATTGCGACAACCAGCGCGCTGCCAACAGCAATGACGGCGGCATAGAACATCTTGTCTATGCGCTCGTTCAGGCTCTTGAGGTCTGCCTTAATCTCGCGTTGCCCTTTTTTGAGATTGTCGGTATCGCCTTCCAGACGCCCAACACGCTGATTCAGCATCCGCAAGTCAGATTCGAGGTCAGCCTTAACCTCGCTCTGCCCTTCTTTGAGCGTGTCGGTGAGCGTGGCGGTATCGCCTTCCGGTCGCACAACACGCTGATCCAGCAGGTGCAAGTCAGCTTTGAGTTCAGCTTGCCCTTCTTTGAGCGTGGCGGTATCGCTTTCCAGGCGACCGATAGCCCGCCATACCTCAGCGGTGGCAATCGTATTGTCGGTCTCAGTGGTCATGATGGTCCCTTATCCCTTCTGTGCCGTCCATTCGTGTCAGTCTTCGATTTGCAGGCTGCCCATCGTAACGCTGCCGCTGATTATGAGGTCGGGGGAACCGCTGTCGGCTGCTTGTCTGCCGCGTGTGTCTTTGGTTTCGCCCATCTGGGCGTTGCTGTCGAGACGCACGCTCCATTCGGCTGGCACGCGCACTTTCACCTCGCCCATCACGACTGACGCTTCCAGCGTAGCGGGTTTCTGCATGATGCGGGCATTTCGCAGATCGAGGCTGCCGCTGCCCATAACCACATTGATATTAGCGCTCTGAAAGTCGCCGGATATTCTTTGGTCTTGTGAGCCAAGCACGGCGTTTAGGGTAGAGTCGTCGTCGCCGGCGACATCCATATCTATGTCTATGACGGGTGGCGAATCGTGAGTGACTGGGGAGCTGCGCCGCCTGTGCCTACGCAAGCCGCCCGCAAGTATGGCAATGCCGACGATGACGAGAATCGCAGGCCAGATGACGCTGAAGTCTAAATTAAAATCAGCAAACTTCCAGAGCTGGAGGATGGCGCCGATGACGATTAGCAGCAGAGGCATGAACAGTTTGCGGAACTTGTTCGCTATGAGCCGCCACACGCCAACGAGGATAATCAGGGTGGGCCACCAGTCGGATACAAAGCCTAGGTCAACCGCCCCCGTTATGTTGTCCAGCAGAAACAGCGCTCCGATGGCGAGGATTATGACGCCAAAGATAAGCTGACGGGTGTTCATTGCAACTCCTTGACCTTCCGCATGTCTTTTGTTTGGGACAATCCATCAACTCGCTGACAGGCTATCTACAACGCCTGCCAGTAGCGGCGATCTTCTAGGCGCGCCAGCCTGCCGAACCCCGGCGACGGGAAGTGCCCCGACACCAGCATGGCATTGTCCCGCTCGATGCGCTCCAGCAGATTGCGGCGCGTCTCGGCGGAGACGTCCGGCTTGGAGTCGGCGCGCGGGCTCCAGTGCGTTTCCTGCGCTTGGGCGCGGGCGTGGATGGCGTCGCCGGTGATGACCGCGCGCTCACCTTGCGACGCTATCAGGAAGCTTGTGTGTCCGGGCGTATGTCCCGGCGTGGGCAGCGTGGTGACTTCGCCGGTGAGCGCGCGCTCGCCCTCGAATAGCTCGAGTATGCCCTGCTCTTGCAGGGGAAGCACCTGAGCGCCCATGTATGCGCGCTTTCGCAGCGCCCCGCGAGTGAACACGCGCCAGTCGGCATTGTTCACCCAATAGCGCGCGTTGGCGAAGGTCGGATGCGCCTCGCCGTTTGGCACGACTTCGCTTCCTGTGGGAGCGGTTTTGCCCTGCTGAGCGCCCTCGTCTTCGCCGTCATACAGGAAGTTCCAGCCAACATGGTCTATGTGCAGGTGCGTTATGGCGACTATGTCCACCTCGTCGCGCTTGATGCCCTTTGCGCGCATGTCGTCGAGCAGCGCTCCCGATACGGGCGCTTCAAGATGCCCCGTGTCGATGCCGAGTCCGGTATCGATGAGCAGCGTCTTGCCCTCCGAGCGCAGCAGGAAGCAGCCGAGGTTCATAATCATGTCGCCCTCAGGGGTGAGGTCGTCGCGGTAGGGCGTCCATGCCTCTTCCGCAATCGTGGGGAAGAAGTCGGACGGCGCGAAGCGTATGCGTCCGTCGGACAGGGCGACTATCTCGACATTGCCGACTGTGGTGGTGTAATCAGGCATAGACCTTGACCTCTGCGTGTGTGGCTGTGGTGTGGTATCGCGGCACAATCTCGCGTCCGAGGATTTCGAGTTGCTGCTGCATCATTTCAGGGGGGCAGGCGGGGCGCATCACGAACTTTTGCGCGCCCGCGGCGATGTACTCGTCGATGAGCGCGCGCACGGCTTCGGGCTTGCCGAATGAGGAGAACTCGCGCCAGTGGGTATCCTCGCGGCGGCGCAGCATGTATGGCGCGGCGATGCGCTCGGCTTCCTCCGCGGTGTCGGCGATGCAGAAGCTGGTGAGCGCGCCGTAGTGGTCTTCTTCGATGTCGTTGTCGTATTCGTCCGCCCATGTGGAAATCTTGTCGACGCCGACTTTGACTTCCTGCGGCGTCGCCTGCGACACCAGCCAGCCGTCGCCGATGCGGGCGGTGCGTCTGAGCGCGGGTTCGCTTCGGCCGCCAATCCATATTGGCGGCATGCCGTCCGGCGGAAACACGGGCTTGGGGCGCACCGTGACATTGTTCAGCGTGAAGTGCTTGCCGTGAAAGGTTACATTGTCTTCCTGCCAGAGCAGGCGCATCACTTGGATGGCCTCTTCGGTGCGGCTGACGCGCCGATTGCGCGTTGTGCCGCAAGCCTCGTACTCGTTCGCGTCTTCCGTGCCAAGTCCGACGGCGGGCAGGCTGCGGCCCCCCGATAGGAAGTCGAGCGTGGCGAGTTCCTTTGCCAGTATGGTGGGGTTACGCAGAGGCAGCGCCAGTACGCTGGTGCCGAACTTGAGGTTTTTGGTGCGCGCCGCCGCGAATGAGAGCGCGACCACAGGCTCCATGTTCATCAGCGGGGACACGATGCGGTCGCTCAGCCAGATGGAATCGATGTCCAGCTCTTCGCAGGTATCTACATAGCGCCATAGGTGTTCGGGGTCGTCGCTCGGGAATGGCCAGCCGCCGAACCCGATGCCTATCTTGATGGACATGTTTTTTCCTTCCTGCTTCGTCCTGTCTTCGTGATTATACTACGCTCCCTTGAAGCGCCTCGGGCTGAAATGCTCGATGAGTTTTGGCTTTTTGCCGATGATGTGCTCTGCCATTAGGCTGCCGGTTATGGCGCTTAGCAGGATGCCGTTGCGGTAGTGTCCGGTCGCCACATGCAAGCCGTCCCAGCCGGGCACCGCGCCCAGTATCGGCGCGTCGTCGGGCGAGCCGGGACGCAGCCCGGCTATCGTCCAGTTCAGCCGCGCGTCTCGCAGCGAGGGCATGATCTGTTCGGACATGTTCATGATGTCCTGCACCGCGCCCGCCGTAACTCGGCAGTCGTAGTCGGCTTCCTCGACGGTCGTGCCGGCGAGTATAGAGCCGTCGTTGCGCGGCACGAGCAGCCCCCAGCCGCCATGTACGACGCTTCTGATGCTGCCGCCGACGGGCTGCAAGTTCAGGTTGACGCCGCGAACGGGGCGCACGGGCAGGTAGCCCCCGATGGCGTCCGCGATAGTTCTGCTCCAGGGGCCTGCGGCGATAATCACATGGTCTGCCGAAAACTCTTCGTTGTGCAGGCGAGCGCCGCTGATTCGCAAGCCGCTGCGAACCAGCCCGATGACCTCCGCGTGCTCGCGCACCGTCGCGCCTAGTCGCGTGGCGGCGCGCGCGTATGCCGCGCTCAGGCGCTGGTTGTTGAGGCGGCATACTTCCGGCGTGTACACCGCGCCCACGATGCTCTCGCTCAGCGCAGGCTCCATATCGCGCACCGCTTTGGCGGTGAACCACTGCGCGTCCTCGCCGCTCTCGCCTTCCATCGTTGCCGCGTAAAGCGCGGTGGCTTCGTTCTCGTCGAGCGCAAGCAGAAGCTCGCCGCACTGCGCGAACTCGATGTCCACGCCCGACGCTTCCGCAAGCTCGGGCGCGAGCGTGTGGAACATCTTGGCGCTGGCATTCACCAGCCGGGTGTATGCGCCGCCCGCGCCGCCGGAGATGGACGACAGAATGCCGGACGCGGCGTTTGACGCCTCCATGCCAATCTCGCCGCGCTCTAGCAGCGTCGCGCTGACGCCCGCCTTGGCGAGATGGTAGGCGATGGAGCAGCCAATCACGCCCCCGCCTATGATGATTGCGTCGGTGTTGGCGGTCATCATCGGTCATTCCTCCCTGTGCGGCAGCGCGTCCGGCAGCGTGGGCGCGATGCCGTCGATAAGATAGTCGGCGAGCTGCTCGAAGTCGGCGGTAATCACATCGGGCTGATACGGCGTCTCCTCCATCGGCAGCCCGTAGCGGTTGACATAGGCGGCGCGATAGCCGCATGCGCGCGCTCCCATGATGTCGAACGAGTGGGACGCGACCATCATCAGCTCGCCTACCTCCGCTTCCAGGATGCGCGCCGCCTTGCGATACACGCCCGGATGCGGCTTGAACGCGCCCGCCTCTTCTACGGAGATTACGGCGTCGAACTCGAACTTGATGCGGTTTTCGACCAGATGCTTCAGATACCAAGGTTCGCCGTTGGACAGCCCGACCAGCCGGTAGCGCTCTTTGAGGCGATGCAGCCCCTTCACGGCGTCGTCGAAGGGCTTGAGCTGCTGCCATACCTGCATGAATTCGTCGGCTTCGTCGTGCGTGAACGGGATGTTGTTGGCGCGCAGCGTGTACAGGAAGGCGTACTTGCCCACCGTCAGGTAGCCGCTGTGTCCCAGCATCAGGATGGTGTCTTGGTACTGCTCGATGCGCTGCCGCTGCCGCCACTGTGCCCAGAACGCCGCCCCGTCTATGGGGGACGCGCGCGCCGCCAGAAACTCGTCTATGTGCGGCACAAGGCTGCCAGCTAAGTCAAGCACCGTCCCGAACAGGTCGAATGTCAGCGTATTCACGCCGTCAACAGCGCCGTTGCTCATGTCAAATCCCCCTGTAATTGTCAGGACAAAATATCCTGTTCATCCTGTCCGTCGATGTGAGTTAAACCTCGTGGTAGCGCCACAGCCTGAAGCCGTAGTATGTGCCGCTGAACGCCGTGGAGAGCAGCGTGGAGCCGCCAATGGCAAACGCCCATATCGCGGATGACCTCGCGGAGCCTCTGGCTATGAGCAGGTCATTTCGCACTTCCACATCGTAGATGCCCGCGTATGTGTAGCCCGCGAATGCGCCTAAAATTGCGATTCCAAACGCCAGAGCGAAGCCAATCACAATGACATTGCGCGAGGACTCGGGCTTGAACCACGAAGCGAATACGGCGATGCCCGTGCCGATGCCCACGCACAGCGCCGTCAGCAACAGACGCTCCCCCCAATTCGGTGGAATTACCGAAGAAAACAGGGCGAGGCTGACTAGACCGAACATCAGCCCCAGCAGGAATGACAGCCCGCCCCTTAGCGACATTGCAAAGAATTTCTCCACCTGAACCTCCCCGTAATCGTGGCGCGATGCCATCCGTCGATGCCTTCAACCTCCCAATTATAGAGGATATAGGGGCGCAGGTGCGAAAATCGGACGGGGATTTCAAGAATCAGTCTGCAAACATAGGGGCAGGCACAAAGCCTGCCCCCAAAATTACTCCGTCCCGTCCATCGCTGTCAGCCCTCGACAGGCTGATTTTAGGCTATCTCAAGTCACTGGATTCCCGCTTTCGCAGGAATGACGGGTGGGTGAACAGGAATACGGGTGGGTGAACGGGAATGATGAGTGAAAAGTCGAATTGTCAACAGGGCCTAATCGTCGCCCTGCGGCACTGCCACCTTGCCGATGCCGATGTGCGCCATGCGCGCCAGCACATCCGCCTGCTGCTCCGCGCTGAGGGGCAGCCCCGGCGGGCGCGGGTCGCCGCAATCGATGCCCAGCCGCTCGCTCAGGATGAACTTTGCCGTCGGGTGCAGCCCATGCTCGCGCGCCAGCAGGGTGGCGTCGCTCGCCTTGTCCTGCGCCGCTTCCGCGCGCTCCCAATCGCCATCCCGGTATGCGTTCCAGATGTCCACCCAAAGCTCGGGCGCGTAGTTGGGCGGCCCGTCCACGCAGCCGGTCGCGCCTATCGTGAGCGCGGGCAGCATCAGCATGCTGTTCCCGATGAGGCAGTCAAGCCCCATCTTGGCGAATGCGCGCACATTGGCGAAGGTGATAGCGGAGTGCTTCAGCCCCTTGAGCTGCGGCACGCCGTCCTGAATCTTCCGCATCAGTTCCGGGGTAATCTCCACGCCTGTGGACTGCGGCAGGTTGTACACGAACAGCGGCAGGTCGGCGGCTTCGCCCACGACCCTGTAATGCTCCACGATGGCGTCGTCGCTCTGCCGATAGAAGAAGGGCGGCACGCAGCAGATAGCCTCGTTGCCCATCTTGGCGGCATGTTCGGCAAGCTTGGCGGCGCGCTCGGTCGTTGCCGCGCCCACATGCATGATGTTGTTCACGCGCCCCCGGTTCTGGTCGGCGGCAATCTCCGATATTCGCATATTCTCTTCGTCGTCCAGCAGCACGCTCTCGCCCGTGCCGCCGGCAATCCAGAAGCCATGCACCCCTGCCTGGATGTTGTACTCCATCACCTCGCGGAACGCCGCTTCGTTCAGCCTGCCGTCCTCCCCCATCGGCGTGATAATCGCGGGCAAAATCCCCTCAAAGTCTGCCATTGCTACCCTCCTGTGTGTAGTGGTGATTGTATGATGTCCGTGCTTTGGTGGATTTTATCATGTTGTCGCATCAAATGCCTTTCTTCGTATATTCCGTTCGTCCTGCCCATGGATGTCAGCCCTTTGTCCGTTCATGGCAAGACATGGCAAGCGGCGCAACCGCCGCGCTTCATCTCATTATCCTGCTGAATACGCCGTCCAAACCGGCTGGGATTTGTGCAATTTGTCGCAAATTGAAATCCAAAGCCTTGACTTGCTGTTTCAAGGTATGATAAATATCTTTGGAACTGATAGATGAGGTCTGGAGTAATGGACAGGCCTTTAACACGGACCGAAAGCAGAATAGGAGGGACTCAATGAGGCCTAAATGGTTAGGGAAGAAGCTCCTCTTTGGAGCGATAGCAGCGTCAGCGTTGATTGGCGCGATAGCGTGCGGCCCAGCGCCCGCAGCGGCGCCTGCACCCGCGCAGGCGCCTCAAGCGCCGGCGCCGGCTGCCGCGCCCGCAGCCCCACAGGCGGCAGCGCCCGCACCCGCCGCGCCGGCAGCGCAGGCAACTACACCGCCAGCGCAGGCTCCGGCATCGGCGCCAGCTCCTGCGCCCGCTCCCGCCACTAGCGGCGGGATGATGATGGGACCAGAGCCTTCGGGCAAGCTGCTCGTAGCGGTAACGCGCATCGGCGCGCCCAACGGTTTGCCACGCTTCTGCTCCGCTAGCGCGGGCGGCTGCGCGGAGATTATCTATCTGGCGGGCATGACCGAGACGCTCTTTAACTCGGCGCTCGACGCCACAGGATCAGCGACCACCGAGCCGATGCTCGCCACCGAGTTCACACTCGACCCGTCGCTGGAGTTCGGCGACTTCACACTGCGCGAGGGTATCCAGTTCCACAACGGCTGGGGCGAGATGACCTCCGAAGATGTCGCCTTCTCATATAACGACGCCAACTCCGTAACCAACCCGGAGAGCGTTCACGGACAGGCGGGCGACTTCGCTCCGCTGATTGCGAGCATGGATCCTGTCGACACCTACACAGTGCGCTTGCAGTATCGCAACTACGACAGCCGCGGCATCCTGCACCGCTTCAGCCGCTTCTGGCAGACCGCCGGCATCGTCAGCAGCAAGGTCTATGCCGATAAGGGTGTTGAGGGCATGCAGGACGACTACACCGGCGTAGGCGCTTTCGTTGCCGACGAGTGGGTGCAGCAGAAGCACATCAAGCTCTCGGCGTTCCCCGACTACTATGCGCGTGGTGAGGGCAACATCGGTCCCTTCGTGCAAGAAGTTGAGTGGCGCGACATCCCTGCCGGCGAATCCCGCCGCGCGGCGCTGGAAGCGGGCGAGGCGCAGATAGCGCAGGTGTCGCTTGCTGACCTGCCCGGCCTAATCTCCGGCGGCTTCGAGGCACAGCGTGGCAGCGCTCACAACGCCATGTTCAACATCTCGCTGGCGTCCGGCAACTATTGGGAAGAGTTTGGCGCGCTGACCGGCGAGACGCTGGAACGCGACCGCGAGACTGACGGTTATCCATACATTGGCAACCCGTTTGAGGATGGCGCTTACAGCGAGGACACCGCATCCATGCAGACTTCCAAGCTGGTTCGCAACGGGCTGGCATGGGGCATTGAGCGCGACGCCCTGCTGGAGAATGTCATCGCCGGTCTCGGCGTGGTCAACCACCAACCTTATCTCTCCATTAACAACCCGAGCTACGATGACGCATGGAACTGGGGCACCGACTTTGACATGGCAAAGAGCCTGTTGACAGAGGGGGGCTATCCCGACGGCTTCGAGATGGACATGTGGATTGGCACATCCGAGCTTAACTCCGATGTTGGCGAGGCGATCGGCGCGGGCTGGCAGGAGAACCTCAATGTGAAGGTCAACCTGATTAAGACCGAGTACGGCACATTCCGCCCGGGCTTGGTTGCCCGCACGAACAAGACGCCGTTCACGGGCTGCGGCGACGAGAACCACTCCAACTTCCCGTTTGACTGGGCGCATGGCTTCGTTATGAGCTCCATCAGCGCGGGCGGCTACGGCGTGGGAATGGAAATCCCCTGGGCTGCTAAAACCTACCTAGAGATGGCGGGTGAGCCTGACAAGGCAAAGCGCGAAGAGCTTGCCAGCGACTTCTACACCCTGAATAGGGAGTGGGCAAACTGCGTGGGCGTCTTTGAATTCCCAATCTGGCCTGCCTACAACCCTGACCTGATAGACACTTGGGACCAGAGGCCTATGGCTCTTGGCAACCTCGCCGGCATCAACAACATCCGCACCATCAAGCTGGCGCAATAGTTCGCGGATACAACGAATTGAAGCGCAGCGCTCCCATCTCCGGGTGGGGGCGCTCGCACACAAAATATCACTTTCCATCGGGAAAGTTAGTTTCTCGCAAGATTCCTTCCCCCTTTCCCACAGACGACTATAAACTCGGTAAGACGGGGGAGAAGTGTGAATAAGTAGATGATAAACTTCCTTTTGAGACGCATCGCATTCGCCGCATTCGCGCTGGTTGGCGCAACGCTGCTGACATTCAGCCTGTCCAGGGCTGCCGGCGACCCCAGGTATCTGTACGCCCAAGAAGGCGGCTACGGCATCACCCAGGAGCGCTGGGACGCGCTTGGCGAAGAGTTGGGCTTGGACAAGCCTATCATCTGGCAGTATGCCGTGTGGCTCGGCAACATCCTTAGAGGCAATTGGCAGGATAGCCTCCTAGACCGAAAGAGCGTTTTCGAAAAGGTGGTCACAAGTCTTCCCGCGACGCTCAAGCTCGCTGCCTCGTCGTTTCTATTCGCCACGATAGTCGGTGTGCCCTTGGGGGTGCTCTCTGCCGTAAGGCGCGGCTCCATAGTGGATATGATAGGACGCGGCTTTGCGCTGTTCGGACAGGCGCTGCCCGTATTCTGGGTCGCCATCATGCTCATCCTGTTATTCTCCGTGCGCCTGAAATGGCTGCCCACAGGCACCCTAGGCGAAGGCTTATTCCCTTGGAAGTATTTCATCCTGCCTACGATAACCCTGGGGTGGATAGCCGCCGCGAGTTACCTGCGGCTTGTGCGCTCGGCAATGCTGGAGATTCTCGACTCTGAGTTTATCAAGCTCGCCCGCGCAAAGGGTGTATCCACCAATACGGTCATCTGGAAGCACGGCTTCAGGAACGCTCTCATCGCGCCGCTCACATTCTCGGCGCTGCTGCTGACCGGCTTCATCACCGGCGCTGTGGTAACAGAGTCCATCTTCGCCATCAATGGCCTAGGCAGGCTGGCGTTCGGTTCCATCCAGGATAATGACTTCCCGGTGATGGTCGCGGTGGTGATGGTCTTCACGACCTTCTATGTGGTCATGAACTTCATGACCGATATGCTCTACGCATTCATAGACCCGCGCATACGCTACGCATAGCGCATATTGTTTCTTCCTCCATTCAACACGGAAGGGGGAAAAGGTTAGGGAGGGGTAAAACCCTTCCATACGCCCTTTCACAGAATTGTGGGGCGGGAAAAGAATATCGCAACCAAGAGACTGCGAACGAATTCACGAATAGACAAGGTGCATATAAATGGCTCAAGCAGAACTATCAGCCGATTTGACTAGAGACTTGGATGAGTCGAAATCCGGCATAGTCGGTTTTTGGAACACCGTCAAGCGTTGGCCCCTTGTGTCAATCGTCGTACTGTCGCTGCTTATATTCACTGCCGTTTTCGCCGATTTTCTCGCGCCGAACAGCCCCATCGTGGCAATTCCCGACAACACCACATTAGCGCCCATCTGGTACGACGCTCAGCTGGTGTCTGTGCAGGACCTGCCCGTCGTGGTCGCCATCGACGGCGTAACCGCGGTAGCCGGCGTTGCCGAGGCAGCAGCAACGCACGGCGTCGTCATCCCGCCTGAGGAGGTGGGCGACGCCAAAGCCGTTCGGAGCGCTTTCAAGGATCAGGCAGGCGTGCGCGCTACGGTGATGGAACTCGCCACTATCACGGAAGTCCGTGAGATTGGCAGTCCGCCCGAAGCGCCCTGGACGCCCGTTGGCTTGAATATCATAGATGCCGCGGAGCAGTACGGCGTCGAAATATCCCTTGAACAGCTCGCAGACCCGCTCTATGGAGGCACGGTCGTCGCCAGCGCCTTCAAGGGACAGGTGAACTTGGAAGTTAAGGTTCAAGACGCCGCTATTCCTAGGCCCGTGCTTGAGGATGTGCAGACGGCTGCCGACCGTTTCGGTGTAGTCATACCCGCCGGGCAGGAGAACAACGAAGATGCGGTCGTGGATGCCTTCTTGCAGCAGGCGAACCTCAAGGCGAAGGTGCGCGTCCCGCAAAGCGACTACATACTCGGCGGCGACAACATCGGGCGCGACCTGCTCAGTCGTCTTATTCACGGCGCGCGCGTGTCGCTCATCGTAGTCGCCATCGCGCTGAGCAGCGGCTTGCTCGTCGGCGTGTCCATGGGGCTCGTCGCAGGCTGGTTTGGCGGCATCATCGACGAACTGATAATGCGTATAACCGACATCTGGCTTGGGCTGCCCTTCATTCTGGTGGCTATCGTGATTGTGATTGCCATAGGCCAGACCTTCCTCATCCTGATTGGCTTGCTTGCGCTGCTGTCGTGGACGCCCTTCGTGCGTAATGTGCGCGGCGAGGTGCTCTCCCTCAAGACAAGGGACTATGTGAGCCTCGCGAGGGTCGCAGGCGCATCCACCTTCCGCATTATGATATGGCATCTGCTGCCCGGCGTGATTAACACTGTCATCGTTATAGCCACGCTGCGGGTGGGGCAGCTCATCCTGACCGAGGCGATATTGAGCTTCCTCGGCGCGGGCATCCCGCCGCCCACGCCCGCTTGGGGCGCTATGGTGAACGACGGGCGCGCCTATGTGCAGGATGCTTGGTGGATTTCGTTCTTCTCCGGCGTCTGCATATTCCTCGTGGTTATGTCGTTGAACTTCCTCGGCGACTGGATGCGCGACAGGTTCGACCCCCGCCTGCGCCAGCTCTAACGGCTTGGATGGCGAGTAAGCAGAACCTTCTATAAGTATGAGTGACGCTCCGTTTAGGCTTGACCTTAAGCGGAGCGTCATTATAATTGATGCATGCACGGGAGTTTCGCATCCGCTCCCGCCGCGCCGATGCCTGATCAACCGATATGCTGACCAGATGAAATACTAAAGGACAGCCACATGATGAAAAGAGCGCCTATGACCGGCATCCGAGATACCATCCGCCGCACTCCGTTGACTTATCTTGCTTTCATTCTCATCACGCTGGGGAGCATGTTCGTGCTGGCGTGTGGCGTCGAGTCCGGTGACCGCCGCCCCGCTCGCAGAGAAGATGACAAGGTCGGCGAGTTTCACCGCTCGCCGGTTGCCGCGTTCGAGCAGTTCCGCATCGATATTGAAAAGACCGACGACGGATGTAGCGCCGAGCCTGCTGACATCACCGTAGCCAATGGGCAGCGCCTTCGCCTCGCCGTGCAACTGCAATCGGATGTGGAACTTAAGACGACCGCGACCGGCTCCACGACGGTAGAGGGTGACCGCGACACGGTAACATACCAGATTGACGGGCTGACGATAAGCGGTTCCGGCGGCGCGTTCGGCACGGGCGTAACGGATGTGAACCTAGATCTCGAATCCGGCACACGCCTCAGCTACGACTTCAACGCCGCCAGCGCGGGCGCGTTCGACATCCTGTGCGACGGCGACAAGGTCGGCACCTTCACCGTCAACTAAGCTTCATTGTCTCTACGATATATCTATGGAAATAACCCGGCACCTTAGAGACCGTCTCGAAAGGGAGCGGCCGTACATCCGATTGGACTGGATTTCCCAAACCCTTCAGAAGCCTATCGCGCGCGAAGTTCAATCTGACGGACGGATTCGCTTCTGGGGTGAGGTGCCGTATCCCGATCATGATAACCCACATATCCTACGTGTGGTAACGCTGGAAGACGGAGAGTCAGTTCTGACCGCTTTCATCGACAGCGGCTATAGGAGAAGACGATGAAGTTGCACTACTACCCGGAGACAGACAGCGCCTACATTGAGTTCAGCAAAGTCGTAGGGATCAAAACTATCGAAGTGGCCGACGGCGTGAATGTTGACTTGGGCAACCTTGACGAGATTGTCGGCATTGAACTTGAACACGCTTCCAAACACCTCGATACATCTATACTCGCCAACGCCAATGAAAAAAGCCTAGTCAACGCCGCCGGATGAATATGTTCGGGCATTAGAATCACTCAATATACCAGCACAACAACCTAATATCGCAGGGTAAAACAAATATGAATAGATAGAGGGCGGTCAATCGACCGCCCTCTCTTGTTGTCCTATCCTATTTACTTGTTAGCCCCGACGCTACTCCAGCAGCGTGGTCAGGTCGACGCCCTGCTCGGCTGCGTTGCCGATGGTGCTCCACGGCGTCTGCACTACCCAATGGTCAGGCTCGACCTCTGTGAGGGGCGGGCGCGAGTTGGCGTATTCGTGGTTAGGGTCAACCTCTAGCGGCGTGCGCGTCATGAACACATCGCCTTCGGGCGGATCCACCGGCGACACGACCTCGCCGGGCAGCACAATCTCTTCGCGCAGGATGTCCGGGTGCGAGGGCAGCGCCGCCGACAGCAGCGCGTTCGTGTACAGATGCACCGGGTTGTTGAAGATGCTCTCCGTGTCCCCCATCTCCTGAACCACGCCGAGGTACATCACCGCCATGCGGTCGCACATGTAGCGCACCGTCGCAAGGTTGTGCGCCACCATCAGGTAGGCAAGCCCGTGCTCATTCTGCAAGTCAACCAGCAGGTTCATTATCTGCGCGCGGATGGACACATCCAGCGCCGATACCGGCTCGTCCAGCGCGATGACCTTCGGGTTGAGCGACAGCGCGCGCGCAACGCCGATCCTCTGACGCTGACCGCCGCTGAACTCGTGCGGGAACAGCGATGCCTGATACGCCGGCAAGCCGACCTCTTGCAGCAGCTCTTGCACGCGCGTGCTTATCTGCCCCTTGGTCATCGTGGTGTTGACCTCAAGGGGTTCGCCGATGATGCTGCCGACGCGCATGCGCGGGTTCAGCGACGCCCACGGGTCCTGGAACACCGCTTGCACCGAGCTTCGCAGCTCACGCTTGCCCGCGCGGCTTAGCGTCGCCACATCCTCGCCCTCGAAGAAGATCTGGCCCTCCGTCGGCTCTTCCAGCCCCAGCATGACCTTGAGCGTAGTAGTCTTGCCGCAGCCCGACTCGCCCACCAGTCCCATCGTCTTGCCGCGCTCCACATCGAAGCTCACATCGTCCACCGCCTTCAGGATGCTCTTGTTGCGGCTGAAGAACGAGTTTCCTACCGGAAACCACTTGCGAAGGTGTCGCACGGAGATGATTGCGTCCGAGTTGTTGTCCACGCCGGGCGCATAGTCCACGCCGTATCGGTTCGTTAGCCCATTGGAAGAAGCGCCATTAGTTGCCATATTTGTAACACCAGCCTTATTTCATCTGTCCTGTTTGAAGTGTGCCTTCCCCCTTGATGTGGGGGAAGGCTGAAAGTCTGTCCTGAGCGCAGCCGAAGGGTGGGGACGAGAGAAAACCCTGCCCATCCCGTTAGCCACCGCCTTTGCTAATACTCCCCGCCGTATGACACGAGATGCTTGTAATTGTCGAACTCTTCTACTGACGAGTGCGAAAGCTGAACCCAGTGGTCAGGCTCAATCTCGACCAGTTCAGGCCTAATCTCGAAGTCCTTCTCCATCGTTGGCAGCGGCGAGCGGTCGGCGAAGGCATCGCCCGTCGGCAGGTTGTAGAGCAGCGGCGGCTGTCCCTCGATCTGCGCCAGCCGTCCCGTCTTCTCTTCGAGCTTCGGCACGGAGTTGATGAGCGCCTTCGTGTATTCGTGCTTGGGGTTGTTGAATATCGTGCGAACATCCGCATGTTCCACGATGCGCCCGGCGTACATAACCGCTACGCGGTCGCACATCTTGGCGACGATGCCGAAGTCGTGCGTGATGAACATGATGCCCACGCCCGTATCTACCTGCAAGTCCTTGAGCAGTCGCAGATACTGCGCTTGAATCGTAACATCCAGCGAGGTCGTCGGCTCGTCCGCGATGAGAACCTCCGGGTCGCATGAGATGCCGATCGCGCCCACTACGCGCTGTCGCATGCCGCCGCTCAGCTGGTGCGGGTAGTCGCGGATACGCACTTCAGGCGCGGGAATACGCACCTTACGCAGCATCTCGACGACCTGTTCGCGCAATGCGTTGCCCTTCATGTTGCGGTGTATCTTCAGCGCCTCGCCAACCTGGTCGTCGATGTCGAACACCGGGTTCAGCGCCGTCATCGGGTCTTGCAGCACCATAGCGATGCGGTTGCCCCGAATCTTCTCCATCTCCTTCTCATCGACCTGGAGGACATCCTCGCCGCTGAGCAGCACTTTGCCGCCCACGATGTGGCCCGGAGGCGAGGGCACCAGTCGCATAATGGAGAGCGCGGTTACGGACTTGCCGGAACCCGACTCGCCCACGATGCCGAGCGTCTCGTTGCGCCGCAGCTGGAAACTCACGCCGTCCACAGCCTTCACCACGCCCCAGCGCGTTACGAAGTAGGTTCGCAGGTCGTCCACATCCAGGACTACATCGCTTTGTGAGCCGTTCGCAGTAGTCATGCTCTTATCTTCTCCTCATATATGTGTTGCCGGCTCCGTAGTGGCGTCGCCCTTTGCGCGCGCCTGCGCCTATAAAGGGATGCAAGCCGGATTATCCTAGAATAATATGCAAACTATAGCCAATAACCATAGAAAACGCAAGCCTGCGAACTGGTTTTTCGGTGTTTCGGTCAATCCGAAATTCGCCCCGCGCGTCCATATTCCGGTCGTTGCTGATATACTGGCACCACCTTGAGGCGATGCTCGAAGGCGGCGACCCCATCCCCGAACCAACCGCATCCGCACAGCCGATTGAGGCTGCGATGCCGACCCGGATGACCGCGGAAAGCGCGGCCCCGCAAGCGGGCTTTTCGGTGTTCCGATTCGCGGGCATCATCGGCAATTTATCCTGTCCATCATGTCAGTTCTAGGAGTAATTTCATGCAGCGTTCCACCAAAGATACCCTCTACTTTGAGACCGGCCCCGACAATCCCCCGACCATGTTCGTCGACCCCGGCGAAGAGTTCGAGGTGGAGACGCAGATGAACCGCGGCCCTTGGCTCGACGACCACCCCGATGGCGACCGCCTGCGCGAGTTGCTGCGCGCGGGCAACCCCTCCAGCGGCTGCATCTACATCAACGGCGCGGAGCCGGGGCAGGCGCTGGTTGTGCATATCGGCGAAATCGATGTTGACCCCATCGGCTTCACCAACTTTCGCGGCGGCAACGGCGCTATGCCCGGCTGGATGGGCGACAGCGGCGTCGGACGCCATCACAAGGTCGTGCGGATTGAGGACGGCAATATCCTGTGGTCTGACACGCTCAAGATTCCCATCGCGCCCATGCTCGGCGTCGTGGGCGTCGCGCCTAAACATACGCGCTGGACGAATGCGTGGGCGGGCGAGTGGGGCGGCAACTTCGACATCCAGGAAGTAACCACCGGCGCGGCCGTATGGCTTCCCGTCAATGTGCCCGGCGCGCTGCTGCACATCGGCGACATGCATGCGCGGCAGGGCGACGGCGAGATTTGCGGCGCGGGCGGCATCGAAACCGGCGGCAGGGTGCGCCTCCGCTGCGAACTCGCGCCCCTTCCCGCCGCGATGACCTGGCCGCGCATCACCAGCGACACGCACATAATGACCACAGCCATGGCGCGCCCCGCCGAGGACGCCTTCCGCATGGCGCTCTCCGAGATGATTCTGTGGCTCCAGCACGACTACGGCTTCACGCGCGGCGAAGCCTATCTCTTCCTCGGACAGGTTCTCGAAGCCCGCTGCACGCAGTTCGTCAACCCCACCTTCAGCTATGTCGCCAAAGTCAACCGCAGGTATCTGCCGGTATAGCGGAGGATTGGACATAGATAAACCGGGTTGACAGGATTTTGGGAACTATCTTTACTTGTTAATCCATACTACCTATTGAGAGTGTGCAGATGGGTTTGGAGAAAAACAGAGAGCCGGATGACGACGCTCGTGAATCGATGTGGAGCATCCCGAGAAGATTCGCAAGGGTGTACTTCATCCTGTTCAGCGCTCTTGGCATAGCAGGCATTGTTTGGAGCGCGTGGTATGAAATCGCTCACAATAGCGCCGGAAAATCGTGGTATGATATTGTTGATGCCACTATCGAGAAGTTCCCATCAGTCCTAATGGGCGCGGCGTTCATCAGTTTCATAATAACGGAGACGGTTATGGTACTATACTCCATCTATCAAGACAGAATGAAGAAACGCTACAAGAGGATCCGTGCCGAAGGCGTAGCTGAAGGCATTGCTCTGCTTGAAGACTACTATCGCCGCAAGTCCGAAGCCGAAGCGCGTGGCGAAGTCTTCGATGAGCCATACCCTGGCTCTGCCAGTGAAAACGGAACGGGCAGGGACTAAACCCGTTCTTCAACAACCAGGCCGCTCTCTGTTGAGAATACCAACGCTTGATGGTTTTCCAGACTTTGGCGTTCAGCGCTAGAGTTTTGCCGCTAACCTTCAGTTATGTCGCCAAAGTCAATCGCAAGTATCTGTCGGGCGTAACGGAGGGTTGAACATAGATAAACCGGGTTGACAGGATTTTGGGGAAAACCTTAATACTTTAGGACTTACGCAATTGAACGCGATTTCGTACTTGAAACGGGTCAATCTCAGGTAGGAGTTCATATTCAAGTGCGTAAGTCCTTTACTTGTTAATCCATACTACCTATTGAGAGTGTGCAGATGGGTTTGGAGAAAAACAGAGAGCCGGATGACGACGCTCGTGAGTCGATGTGGAGCGTCCCGAGAAGATTCGCAAGGGTGTACTTCATCCTGTTCAGCGCTCTTGGCGTAGCAGGCATTGTTTGGAGCGCGTGGTATGAAATCGCTCACAACAGCGCCGGAAAATCGTGGTATGATATTGTCAATGCCACGATTGAGAAGTTCCCATCAGTCCTAATGGGCGCGGCGTTCATCAGTTTTATAATAACGGAGACGGTTATGGTACTATATTCCATCTACCAAGACAGAATGAAGAAACGCTACAAGAGGATCCGTGCCGAAGGCGTAGCTGAAGGCATAGACAAAGGCAGAGCCGAAGGCAGGGCAGAAGGCGTTGCCCAAGGCATTGCTTTGCTTGAAGCTTACTATCGCCGCAAGTCCGAAGCCGAAGCGCGTGGCGAAGTTTTCGATGAGCCATACCCCGGCTCTGCCAGTGAAAACGGAACGGGCAGGGACTAAACCCGTTCTTCAACAATCAAGCCGCCCTATGTTGGGAATACCAATACCAATGCTTGATGGTTTTCAAGACTTTGGCGTTCAGCGCTAGAGTTTTGCCGCTAACCTCCAGATATGTTGCCAAAGTCAACCGCAAATATCTGCCAATGTAACGAAGGATTGGACATGGTACTATACTCCATCTACCAAGACAGAATGAAGAAACGCTACAAAAGGATCCGTGCCGAAGGCGTGGCCCAAGGCAAAGCCGAAGGTATAGCAGAAGGCAGAGCCGAAGGCATTGCTCTGATTGAAGACTACTATCGCCGCAAGTCCGAAGCCGAAGCGCGTGGCGAAGTCTTCGATGAGCCATACCCCGGCTCTGCCAGTGAAAACGGAACAGGCAAGGACTAAACCCGTTCTTCAACAATCAAGCCGCTCTCTGTTGGGAATACCAACGCTTGATGGTTTTCCAGACTTTGGCGTTCAGCGCTAGAGTTTTGCCGCTAACCTTCAGTTATGTTGCCAAAGTCAACCGCAGGTATCTGCCGGCGTAGCGCGTATTCCTCTTCCGTTTCAAGCGCTCATTGCGGACCGGGTAAGAAGTCCGCGCCCTTCATAATCATGTCCTGCTGCTTGAGTGCCAGCCCCCTGACACGCGGCATGTAGTCGTTTGTCCAGCGAGGATCGTTACGCACCGCCTCGCGCGCCTGCTCGAAATGGGTGTAGTCCTCGTATGCCCAGATGTGGACGATGCGGTTCAGCGGCCCTATGTCGGTGTAGTACCAGCCCGCAAGCTTGACGCCGTAATCCTGGCGTATCTTGATCGCAACCTCCTCGACGGCCGCCATGTACTTTGGCACTGAACCCGGCTGCAAGTCGTAGATTCGCATGTCGTAAATCATGGATACTTCACTCCTCTCGCAATCACAATATCCCGTCTATCCAATCCGTCCTAGCCATCCCGCGCGGGCGCATCGATGTTGACCGCCGAGATACGCCGTCGCTCCCCTAGTATCCCGTTCGGACGCAGCATGATAGTAAGCACCAGCAGCAAGCCTATCATGAAGAACCGCAGGTTGGGATCGCTCAGCGCCCCCGGCAGGAACTGTGTTCCGCTCCATATCCCCCAGACTACGAACGCGCCTATTATTGCCCCCAGGTTGTTGCCGCTTCCGCCAATCATCAGCATCACCCATATTATGAAAGTCGCCAGCAGCGGGTCGAATGTGAACGGGTCCAGGTAGCGGAAGCCGTGCGCGAACAGCGCCCCGCCGATGCCCATTACCGCCGCGCCCAGCATAAACGCTTGCAGCTTGAACCGAAACACATCCTTGCCCGCCGCCGCCGTCGCTTCCTCATCCTCGCGTATCGCGCGCAGCACCCGTCCCCACGGCGAGTTTATCGCCCGCTGAATCGCAAAGTACAGCAGCGCCAGAACCACCATCACCACTATGAAGTACAGCAAGTCGTACTGGTCGGGCGCGATGCGGTCGCCCAGGAACTTGGGGATGTTGTACAGCCCGCGCGAGCCGTTGGCGAGCCACTTCTCGTTCAGGAACATCAGCCGCACGCTCTCGGCGATGCCCAGCGTGGATATGGCGAGGTAGTCGTCGCGCAGCCGCAGGGTTATCGCGCCCACCACCAGCGCGACCGCGCCGCTCACCGCAGCCGCGCCCGCCAGCGCGACTAAGAACCACAGGTCGACGCCAAGTTTCAGCAGGGCGGCGAGGTTGCCCCCAAACACAAAATCCTCGAACAGCTCCGGCGAGGGCGGCGCGGTCGTCAGCAGCGCGGAGGTGTATGCGCCCAGCGCGAAGAAGCCCGCTATGCCGATGTTGAACAGCCCCGTATAGCCCCAATGCACATTCAGCCCCAGCGTGAACACCGCGTAGATGCCCGCCAGTATGCCGAACCCCGCCAGAAAATACACAATATCCATATCAGTCCGCCAATTGTCCTTTCCTCCGCGATGGAGGAAGTGGTTGCTCTATCCTGAGCGTAGTCGAAGGGATGGGTGAAAGTTCTGTCAGCCCCCGTTCCGCTCCCCGAACAGACCGCGCGGTCTCAGCAGCAGCACGACCAGCATTATCGCAAACGCCACTGCCGGCTTGTATGCCGGCGACACCCATTCCGTTGACGCCTCCGTGGACACGCCGATGAGCAGCCCGCCCGCCAGCGCGCCCCATGGCTTGCCGATGCCCCCAAGCATCACGGCGGCGAACAAGGGTATCAGCACATTCCAGCCCGAGCTGGGCAGCAGCTGCGCCTGCGACACGGCGAGCAGCGAACCCGCTATCGCGGCGAAGGCGGCGGCGATTGCCCATGTCCAGTGGATTATGCGCGTCGTGTTGATGCCCGTAACTCGCGCAAGCTCCACATTGTCCGATGTCGCGCGCATCGCCTTGCCTATCCGTGTGCGATTCAGGAACAGATACAGCGCAACCACCAGCGCGACAGCCGTCAGCCCAAGAAAGATATTGTCCGGCGGTATGCGTATCTCAAACGGCAGCGCGCCCCCGTTCGGCAGCCCCACCTGAAAGTCAAGATGGTAGAATTGGCGGGTCGCGCGCGGCAGTTTCAGGGGCTCGGTGCCCCACAGTATTTGTATCGCGCCGCGCACCGCGATTGCGATGCCCAGCGACACCATCGCCAGCGTAACCAAGCCCGTTCCGCGTTCGCGCAGCCGCCCGTACACGCCGTAGTCTATGGCAATAGCGATAGCGATAGTAACGACCACCGTGATGGGCAGCGCAATCAGCAGCGGGTAGCCGAATGTGAACGGGCCGAATCCCGCGCCCTTGATGCCCACGAGCGGCAGCGCCACCGTCAGCATGAACAGCGTGATGTACGCTCCCAGCGTCATGTAGTCGCCGTGCGCGATGTGCGCGAACCGCAGGATGCTGTATATCAGCGTGATGCCGATTGCGCCAAGCGCGATCATGCTGCCCAGCAGCGCCCCGTTGACCACCTTGCCCGGCGCGGCTATCAGCAGCGCGACCGCCAGCAGCGCAGCCGCAACGCCCCATCCGACCTCACTACGCACCGCCGCTCGCGCCCTCATCGCCACTATCTCCATAGACATCAGCTTGCGCCCCCCAGATACAGCCGTCCTATCTCCGGATTATCCAGCAGGCTCGCCGCGCTCCCGTCGAGCTGGTTCTCCCCGTTCGCAAGCACATACCCCCTGTTAGACATGGACAGCGCGACGCGGATGTTGTGCTCGATGATGAGTATCGCAACGCCGGTCTGCTGAATGTCGTACAGCCTGTCGAAGATGAGTTGCGTCATGATGGGCGACAGCCCCGCCGACGGTTCGTCCAGCAGCAGCAGCCTAGGCTCAAGCATAAGCGCGCGCCCGAACGCGAGCATCTGCCGCTGTCCACCCGACAGGCTGCTGGCGCGCTGTCGGCGGCTGCGCTCCAGATCCGGGAACATGCGGTACATCTCCGCTATCTGCGCCTCCGCGTTGCTGCCGTCCACGAACGCCCCCATCTCGAGGTTCTCTTGGATGGTCAGCGACGGGAAGATGTTGTTCGTCTGCGGCACATAAGACATACCCATGCGGATGAGGCTTTCCGTCGGCATCCCCGTGATGTCCGCGTCCTCAAAGTTCACGCGCCCTCGCTTGGGCGTCAGCAGCCCGAATATCGTCTTCATCAGCGTGGACTTGCCGCACCCGTTCGGCCCGAATATCGTGACCGACTCCCCCGCCTCGACGCGAATGGAGACCCCGTGCAGCACCTCCGTCTCGCCATACCCGGCAACGATGCTATCCACCGTCAATATGCTCATCGATAAAGTTCCATTTCAAGCGATATAAAATCCGTTCCCTTCATATCCGTCATTCCTGCTCACTTACCCGTCATTCCTGCGAAAGCAGGAATCCAGCGCTTTAAGATAGCCTAAAATATGCCAAAGCGCCTATATTCCGAGGTTCTGGATTCCCGTTTTCACGGGAATGACGAATATGTTCACACAACCTATAAGCCCGCCCTGAGCCTGCCGAAGGGATGGGCGTGAGTTCGTCAGTCGCCGTGTCCCTCGACGGCGTATCCGAGATAGGCGCTCAGCACCTCTTCGTTGCGCTGCACCTCTTCCGGCGTCCCCTCCGCGAGTTTCTTGCCCTCGCTCATCACCACGATGGGGTCGCACAGGCTCATCACCAGTTCCATGTTATGCTCGATGATGAGGATGGTGATGCCCGTTTCCTGCTGCGTGCGCCGTATGTCCTCCATCAGCAGCTCCGTCAGCGCGGGGCTGACGCCTGCGCTCGGCTCGTCCAGCAGGATCATTTCAGGTTTTGCCATCAGCGTCCTGCCAAGTTCCAGCAGCTTCTTCTGCCCGCCCGACAAGTTGGCGGCGTAATCGTCCTTCAAGTGCAACAGGTTCAGGAACTCCAGCGTCTCCAGCGCCTGCCGCTCGATTGCCCTTTCCTGCGAACCGATGCGCCAAGGCGTGAACCATGAAGCCCAGACGCGCTCCCCCGTCTGGTTCGCCGGCACCAGCATCAGGTTTTCGAGCACCGTCATGCGCTTGAACTCGCGCGGGATCTGAAATGTGCGTACAAGCCCTGTCCTAAAAGTGCGGTGCGGCTCCATCCCCTCTATGCGACTGCCCATGAAGGTTATCGTGCCGCTCGTGGGCTTGTGGAAGCCGCTTATGAGATTGAACAGCGTGGTCTTGCCCGCGCCGTTAGGCCCAATCAGCCCCGTAATCGTGCCGCGCCGCACATCCAGCGAGCAGTGATCCACCGCGCGGACGCCGCCGAAATCCTTCACCAGCTCCCGAACCTTCAGGATGGGAGCGTCAACATTCGCTTCCGTATTCACTGCCATGCAAAACTCAACCTGCGACTGCTATCGTTCCTTAGCCGTCTGAATATGCCAATGCCCCGATACCCCGTCAGCCCCCGGCGTCCATCCGCACACTGACCCGAAACCGCCGCATCGCGCAGGTGGGCGCAAGCTCGCGCACGCCCGTTATCTCCGCGCTATGCCACTCGTCGCCCTCAGGCATGCGCGCGCCGACAGTAGGCGCAGGCTCGCCCTCGCCTCTGTACAGCCTGCCCATCGGCTCGCCCGCTTCCGAGTACACGAACCAGACCGCCCCTATCGCCTCAGTCTGCACCTGTCGTCCTTCACCCGTCATTGCGCCGTTACGCCCCCGTCTATCACCAGCTCCGAGCCGGTAACATAGCTCGACTCGTCCGACGCCAGGTAGAGCATGCCCTGCGCCAGTTCCTGCGGCTGCCCCACCCTGCCCATCGGGATGCGCTGAAGCAGCGCGTCGTAGTGCGTCGGGTCCTGGTAGCTGGCATTCGTCATCGGCGTCCGGCAGAAGCCGGGGTGAATAGAGTTGACGCGGATGTTCTCGCCCGCATACTGCGCGGCGGCGGACTTAGTCAGAATCCGCACCGCTCCCTTAGCCGCATGGTAGGCGGTCGATGTCTGGCTGCCCACAAGCCCGTAGATGGACGACACATTGATGATAGAGCCGCCGCCCGACTTACGCATCTCCGGTATCGCGCGCTTCATCCCAAGGAACGCCCCTTTCGCATGCACATCCATCTGGCCGTCCCATGTCTCTTCGGTCGTATCTTCCAAGCGCAACCTGCCACCCGTGCCAGCGTTGTTCACCAGTATGTCCAGCCGCCCGTATGTGTCCATCGTCAGGCTTATCGCCGCTTCCCAATCTTCTTCGCTTGTAACATCCAGCCGCGCGAACACCGCGTCGTGTCCATGCTCTCTTAGCTGCGCTTCCGCGCGCCGCCCCATGTCCTCGTTCACATCCGTCAGTACCAGCTTCGCCCCCTCGCCCGCGAACAGCCACGCCGCCGCGCCGCCAAAGCCCATCAATTCCCCCTGCACGCCCGCCGCCGCCCCCGTAATCAGCGCCACTTTTCCTTCGAGCCGCATATTTTTCACCCCCTGCTTACACGATATTCATGATGGATAGGATACTACCACTAATCGCGCCTTTTATCCCGTCCATGCGGTCAGTCCGCGGAGTCCCGCTCATCCCCCAGGAAGGTCTGGCTGAAGGTCGCCGCCATAACGCTGTGTATCTTGAACGCCACCCGCCACAGCAGCACGACAATGCCCAGCAGGATGAATATCGCTATCGGCGTGGAGAAGCTCCCCAGCACCACCAGCCGCGAGATGAACGGCAGGCTCCATATCGCCAGCGCGACTATCATCAGTATCAGGATGCTGTTTCGCAGTATCACATGCAGTTCCCTCCTGCCCAGCAGGTTGAGGTTCGACACATTGATGCGGAGTATGAACCCCGACAGGTCGTCCGTCATTCGCTGGAGGGCGCGCCAGATGAACACCGCCGGCGGCACGCACAGCAGCACAACTATGCTGCTCACGGCAAGCCCCAGCACCCATTGCTGCAAGTTCAGCATCTGCGCTAGGTTGCCCGCGAAGTTCAGCGCGAATGTCCCAACGCCTATCGTAACCACTATCAACCCGAAGTTCACGATCATCACGCGCCCCGACCGCTGGACATGGTGCGCGAGGTCGCTCTCCAGCCCGAAGACCGCCCGCAGCGAAATCAGCGCGCGCGACATGCTCGCTACATACTGCCGCATCAGGCGCGGCGAGCGTCGCTGCAAGAAGAAGCTCAGCGGATATGCCGAGCGCGTTACCAACGGGTAGAACAGCGATGTTATCGCGGACGCCACCGCCACCACCGGATACAGGAACGCGCTCACTGCCGCATGGTCAACCCCGACCTTCGTCATAGCAAGCGAGAACTCGCCCATCTGCGGCGTCCCCATGCCCACGCTCAGCGAGGTCGTGCCGTCATGCCCCGTCACGAATGTCCCAAGCGTAGCCGCGATCGTCTTGCCCGCCATGAACACCGCCGTGAGTATCAGCGCGGGAACTATGAATTGGCCGAACAGCGACAGGTCTATCAGCATCCCGATTGAGACGAAGAACAGCGCGGCGAACACATCGCGCACGGGCGTCATGACTGCCGTCAGCGCCTCCGAATGCTCCGAGTCGCCAAGCACCGTGCCGATGATGAACGCGCCCACCGCCGCCGATGTGCCGAGCCTTTCGCCCACCAGCGCCAACCCGAAGCACATGGCGAGGCTCACGATTAGCAGCGCCTCCCTGGAGTTGAACCGCGCCACGAAGTTGATGATGCGCGGCGCAAGCAGCGCACCCGCGAACAGCGCGCATACGAAGAACACCCCTAACTTGCTCATCAGGTTGGTAACATCGCCCACGTTCGCCGTGCCGGAAGTCGCCACCCCGGACAGCACGCTCAGCAGCAGCACCGCCGCGAAGTCCTCCACCACCAGGATGCCCACGATGAGCCGTCCGTGCGGCTGGAGCAGTCTGCCGCTGTCCCGCAGCACCTTCACGATGATGGCGGAGCTGCTGATGGACAGCGCAGCCCCCACGAATATCGCTTCCGTCGTGCTCCAGCCGAGCAGCGTCGCCACCTCGTAGCCAAGCGCAATCATGAACGCTATCTCGATTGTGCCGATGAGGATGACGCGCACCCCCATCTGACGGATGCGCCTCCAGCCGAACTCCATGCCCAGCGCGAACAGCAGCATGATGAAGCCCAAGTCCGCCATCAGGCGTATGCCTTCGGTGTGCGTGATGGGCGCGGGCAGCCCAAGCAGCGGCAGCGTGAATGGGCCCACGATTAAGCCCGCGATGAGGTAGCCTAGAACGGGCGGCTGCTTCAGCCACTGGAACACGACAATGGCGACGCCGGCGACTGCCAAGATGGTGGCAAAGTCCTGCACCAGAATAGCATCTTCCAATTAGTGAAACCTCAGTTGTCCGCGCCCCGCGCCTGTACGAACCATCTCAACTAACGATTATAATATACTACAATGACAGGATATTATGGCAGGCTTCAGAGGGTCTTACATCGCGCCCTTCCTGATTTGCTTAGCGAATATATCGGTACGCGCTCAATACCCTGCGGTCTAACAGGGTGTAGAACTAGGTTGCGCGGACAATTGCGCCATTCCCGCCCGCTCACCCGTCATTCCCGTGAAAACGGGAATCCAGAACCTCAGAATGTAGTCATTTTCGTATATTTTAGGCTATCTCAAAGCGCTGGATTCCTGCTTTCGCAGGAATGACAAGATGATTTGAAAATCTGGCAGGTGGCGAATTGACGAAAACTATAGCCGCGATTTTCGCTGTCGCGCTTGCTGCGATGGCGATTGCCTGCTCATCCGAGCAAGTCGATGAACCCGGCGCTGCCGTCGCCGAAGCCACTCCGGACTTGGATACCCTCAACGAGTGGTACTTATCCGACGATATTGCCAGCAATATAAGAATTGCCTATCGGAATATCGGCCAGCAGCCTCCATCCGTGGGCCACTTCGCTCAGGCTTGCGTCTTGTCGCGTAAGGCGGGCTTTGTTCGGGAAATCAGCAGGGATGAACTTGCGAACCGCACGCGCGGCGATGCTTACTATACTTCTTACAATGTGGGTATCGCATGGATGCTCGCCGGCGGAACTCCCGATGAACAGAAGGACTGGTGCGACAAGATGGTTGCGCTGTACAACCTAGAGCCTTGGTTTGGCAATGAAATTGAGTGGAGCAGGTAATCCTCCGAACATTCACATGGCTAATGATGCGTTCTCGCCTACGCCCGCCAGATGCTTCTGAGCGGCAGCACGATGGCGGCGGTAAGCACGATGCCGATGACGCCGTTTGCGATGAGCGCGAGCGAGATGCCGAACTCATCCGCTACCGCGCCCGACGCCAGCAACCCCAGCGGCAGCCCGTACACAGCAAGAGAGCGCAGCCCCATCACCCGCCCGCGTATCTCTGACGGCGTTCTGCTCAGCAGCAGGATGGACATCGTCAACATGGTGAACGACTGCGATATGCCCGCGAACGCCAGCAGCGCGAGCGACGCGCTGAACCATGTGGAGCGCGCCAGCGCAGCCACCGCCGCATGCCATGCGATCGCGCCCAGTGTCATCGTCCTTCCCGCGTGTTCCACGCTCGACAGCCCCGCGATGAGCGTGGAGCCGACGAATGAACCCGCCGAGTATGCGCCGAGCAGCCACCCCAGCCCGGTGGAGTCGGTCGCCAGCACATCGTAGGCGAACACCGGCACAAGCCCCTGGTTCAGCGGGAAGCCCGTCAGGTTGACCAGAAAGGCGAGCAGCAGCAGCGCGAGTATGACTTGGTTGCCGCGCGCGTATCGGAAGCTCTCCAGCAGCGTGCCGAATATGGACGCGCCCCGCGTCGTCGGCGTCCTCGGCGGCGGCTTCAGCAGCAGCGTGAGCGCAGCGCCGCCCAGGTGCAGCGTGAAGACGACTACATACGCCCAGCCAAGCCCGAACGAATCCAGCAGCAGCCCGCCGACGATTGGGCTGACTATCTGCGTGGCGTCGCGCCCCGTTCGCGTGAGCGCGATGGCGTTGGAGAGGTTGCGGCGCGGCACAAGGTCGGCTATGAGCGTCTGGCGCGCTACATTGTCGCAGGCGCGCACCATGCCCGCCATGCCCGTCAGCGCGAACACCTGCCAGACCTGAATCTGCCCGGCGAACGCGAGCGCGGCAATCACCACCGCGATGAGCGTCATCATCAGACGACACGCGCTCAGCAGCTTCCGACGGTCGTATCGGTCGACGACGATGCCGTAGAAGGGCGCGAACAGCGTTCCCGTGAAGCGCAGTGAGCCGTACAGCCCCAGCAGCAATGGCGATTCCGTTTCCAGCAGCACGAACCACGCCAGCACCAGAAACTCCATCTGCTCCGCGGAACTGGTCGCGCCGTCGGAGTACCAGAGCAGCCGATAGTTGCGCTGCTGGAACGACCGAAAGAATCGGCTTGTTATGGTCTGCGTGTACATCAACGGATGAACATCGCGTCCCCGAAGCTGTAGAAGCGGTATTGCCGCGCCACCGCCTCCGCGTATGCGCGCATCATGAGCTCGCGCCCCGCAAGCGCGCTCGTTAGCATCAGCAGCGTGGAGCGCGGCAGGTGGAAGTTCGTTATCAGCGCGTCGACCGCCTTGAAGCGGTAGCCCGGCGTGATGAAGATGTCCGCCCAGCCCGCGCCCGCGCTCGGCAGCCCGTCCGCCGACAGCGACGCCGCATGCTCCAGCAGGCGCACCGCCGTCGTTCCCACCGACACGATGCGCCGTCCCTCCAGCTTGGCGCTCCGTATCGCGCGCGCGGCGTCCGCCGAAAGCTCCCAGTATTCGGCATGCATAGTATGTTCGTTAGGGTCGTCGGTCTTGACGGGGCGAAAAGTGCCCCATCCGACATGCAGCGTGACGAACACCGTTTGCGCGCCCATAGCGCGCACGCGCTCCAGCAGTTCATCGGTGAAGTGCAGCCCCGCCGTGGGCGCTGCCGCGCTCCCCTCCACCCGCGCATAGACCGTCTGGTAGCGCTCCGAATCCGCAAGCGCCTCAGTGATGTACGGCGGCAGCGGCACAGCGCCCACCTCATGCAGGCGTTCCTCGCCGCAGAGCCGCACGATGCGCTCGCCGTCAGCCTCGACTTCCAGCACCTCGCCGCTCATCGCGCCGCCGCCGCCCGTAATCTCGAACGCCGCGCCCGCGCGCAGCAGCCTTCCGGGGCGACCTATGGCGCGCCATACGCCCGGCGAAAGCCGCGTGAGCAGCAGCAGCTCGATCGCGCCGCCCGTGCCGCGCCTGCCCAGCAGACGCGCCGGCATCACGCGGCTGTCGTTGAACACCAGCACATCGCCGGGGCGCAGCAGTTCCGGCAGCTCATAGAAGCGATGGTGTCCGATTGCGCCGCCCGCGCGCTCCAGCGACATCAACCGCGAGTGGTCGCGCGGCTCTATCGGCGTCTGCGCTATCAGCGCTTGCGGCAGCTCATAGTCGAAGTCATCGGTTCTCATGCCGTCGGCCGGCTTTCCCCGTGAATAGACCGCCGCGCCGCGTTCAGCGTGTTCCGCAGCAGCATTGCGATGGTCATAGGGCCCACGCCGCCGGGGACGGGCGTAATCGCCGCCGCCTTCTGCGACACGGCGTCGAAATCCACATCGCCGACGAGCCGATAGCCCCGCCTGCGCTCTGGCGCGTCCACGCGGTTCACCCCCACATCGATGACGACCACGCCATCGCTCACCATATCGGCGGTAATCATCTGCGGGCTGCCGACGGCGGCGATGAGAATGTCCGCCTGCCGCGTCATCGCGCCCAAGTCTCGCGTGCGCGTGTGGCACACCGTAACCGTGGCGTTCGCGCCGTCCTTGCGCTGCATCAGCAGGTTCATTATCGGCTTGCCCACGATGTTGCTCCTGCCGCACACCACGACGTGCTTGCCCGACGGGTCGTTGCCGCTCCGCAGAAGCAACTCCTGTATGCCCGCCGGAGTCGCGGGTATGAAGCGCGGCTTGCCCGCCACCAGCAGCCCCACATTGAACGGGTGCAGCCCGTCCACATCCTTATCGGGATTGATGGACTCGATGACCGCATCCTCGCTGATATGGGCGGGCAGCGGCAGCTGCACCAGTATGCCGTGATAGCGCGCGTCGTCGTTCAGGCGACGCACGACCGCCAGCGCCTCATCCTGCGATGTGTCGGCGGGCAGCCTGATAGTCTCCGACGCCATCCCCGCCTCGACCGCGGCGCGTTCCTTCATGCGGACATACACCGCCGACGCCGCATCGTCCCCGATGAGCGCGACCGCAAGCCCGGGCGCGATGCCATGCTTCGCGCGCATCTCGGCTACCGTCTCGCCCACCTCGCCGCGCACCTCCGAGGCTATGCCAGTGCCATCAATCAGCGTCGCGCTCATATCAGCCTCCTATCCCGTGTATCCTGTCCATCCCGTTAGTCCCCGCCAGCCCCGCACTTTCAATTACTCACCGCCCAAATTATAATCAAATCAGCCCGTTCATGCGAACAGCGCCGCAAACATCATCGTCTATCGACCTACTGACAGACTGAAACACTGAAACACAGGCAGACCCACATGCTAGTCACCGGCGTGGACATAATCGAAATCGAGCGCATCGAGCGCGTGTACGCCCAATACGGCGCGCGCTTCCTGCGCCGCATATACACCGACGCGGAAACTCGATACTGCCGGGGACGCGCGCCCCAGCTGGCAAGCCGCTTTGCCGCGAAGGAAGCCGTCATGAAGCTGCTCGGCACAGGCGTCCGAGGCGTCCGATGGCGAGACATCGAGGTGGTGCGCGGGCGCGGACAAGCGCCGTCCATACGGCTCAGCGGAACGGCAACCGCGCGCGCCGAGCGCATCGGCTTGACCGACATCGCAATCTCCCTGTCGCACTCGCGCGAGTTCGCCGTAGCATCCGTAGTCGGCGAAAGCAAGCACGGCAACCTAGTGCCACGCCGCTAATCGGATATACTTGTTACGGTTAGAGTTGAGAGCATCTATGAAGACCGCAATGACCAGTGAACAACGCTCCCAAATTGCGCTGAGACTGTTAGCAGATGCGGAGCGTGAATTTGCATCCGGTGAAATAGACCGCGCCTCTGAAAAGTTTTGGGACGCAGCGACTGGCGTGGTAGCAGCTGTGGCGGAGCAATTAGGCTGGAGATATAAGAGCGACCGCGATTTGAAGAATTCGGTCGAGCGGATTGCTTCACAGTCCGGCAACAACCGATTAGCCGTGCAGTACAGCGCAATTCAAATGTTCTACATGAGAGTCCGATATGATTTGGGTGAGGATTTCCAATTGGATTCCTGTCGGCCTACCGTGCATAGATTCGTTGAAGGCATGCTCGCCATATTACAGGATAGGAGGCTACTGATGGATATGCAGCAAGACGCTAACACGCTCTACTACGGCGACGCCTAGATGTGATGCTGAGGATGTCCCCTGAATCAGTTGATTGATATACCGTGCCCCGCCCTTCAACTCCAATGCTAACTACAACATCCCTCTGACAACTAGGTTCTGTGGACAATTTGACTTTTCATCTCGCTAATCCTACTCACTCACCCGTCATTCCTGCGAAAGAACGTCACCTCTGCGGAAGCAGGGGCAGGAATCCGGCGCTTTGAGATAGCCTAAAATATATGAAAGCGCCTACACTATGATATTCTGGATTCCCGTTTTCACGGGAATGACGCAAATGTACACACAACTAACCAATACGGAGGACAAAAACCATGAAAATCGGACTTTTCGTTGGAGCGTCCGCTACGGACAAGATCAGGCTGGACGAGGTGGTGGCGCAGGGCGTACAGGCGGAGGCGGACGGCTTCGATAGCTTCTGGCTGCCGCACATATCGCCGCGTGGCAGCGACGCCCTGACCGCTCTCGCCCTCGTGGGCGCGCAGACCGAGCGCATCGCGCTTGGCACAGGCGTCGTTTCCACATATCCGCGCCATCCCACGATGCTCGCGCAGCAGGCAATCACCACGCAGATTGCCGCCGGTGGACGCCTCACGCTCGGCATAGGCCCCTCGCACAAGCCCGGCATCGAAGGCGCGTTTGGGCTGTCCTACGACCGCCCCGCCAAGCATGTCGAAGAGTATCTCGCCGTGCTGCGCCCGCTCATAGACAATGGCAGGGTTGACTTCGACGGCGACTTCTACAATGTGCATGCCGACCTTACCCTGCCGGACTGGATGCCCGTGTCGGTGATGATTTCCGCGCTCGCGCCTCGAATGCTGCGACTAGCCGGTTCCGTCGCCGACGGCACAATCACCTGGATGGCGGGCGTAAGGGCTATCGACTCCCATGTAGTACCGCGCATCAACGCCGCCGCCGCGGACGCCGGCAAGTCCGCCCCGCGCGTGTGCGTCGGTCTGCCGGTCGCCGTCACGGACGATGAGGCGGCGGGCAGAGCGCAGGCGGCGCAGATCTACGAACGCTACGGCGCGCTCGTGAACTATCGCCGCATTCTCGATGTGGAAGATGTGGAGGGCCCGTCAGAGGTCGCCGTCATCGGAAACGAGGCAGAGGTAGAGCGGCAGATTCGCGCCTTCGCAGACGCAGGAGCGACCGAGTTCATCGCTTCCGTGTTCCCGGTGGGAGACGACGCGGACGCCTCCGTCGCGCGCACTCAGGCGCTGCTGAAGTCGCTGCCGGAATAGTGAGACGGCTTGCCGCGATGAAGATTGTAACCGCCGAGCAGATGCGCCGCATCGAAGACCGCTCAGAGGCGCAAGGCGTGTCCAAGGACACGCTCATGGAGCATGCCGGGCTTAGCGTGGCGCGCTACATCCGGCGGCAGTTTTCGCCGCTCGTCGGCGTCCCTGTACCTGTCCTCGTCGGCCCCGGCAACAACGGCGGCGACGGTCTCGTCGTGGCGCGCCATCTGCATCGCTGGGGCGCGCGAGTGAACGTGTACATCTGCCGCGACAGACGCGCGCCGGACGCCAACCTGAACATCGTTCGGGATATGGGCATACCCGTAATCACGGCATCGTCGGATGCGGGCTTGGAGCGACTGAGCGCACTGCTCGGCGAAGCCCATGTCCTCGTGGACGCCGTGCTTGGCATCGGGCGGCTGCGCCCCATAGAAGGCATCATGCGGGACATTCTGCTGCTGCTTGCGCGAACAAAGGCAAGCAGTCCCGACATGAAGATACTCGCCATAGATGTGCCAAGCGGTATGGACGCCGACAGCGGCGATGCCGACCCCGCATGCCCCGCCGCCGACATTACGCTGTCCATGGGCTACCCCAAAGTCGGACATTACGCATACGGCGCGGCGTCGAGGGTTGGCGCGCTCGATGTTGTGGACATTGGGCTGCCCGACGGCATAGACGACGATGTGCCGCTCTCGCTGATGACCCCTGACGGCATGCGCCCCTTATTGCCGCTGCGTCCGTCGGATGCCCACAAGGGCAGTTTCGGCAAGGCGCTGGTCGTCGCCGGTTCGCTGAACTACATCGGCGCAGCCTACCTATCGGCGACCGCCGCAACGCGCGTGGGCAGTGGCTTGGTTACGCTCGCGCTGCCCGCGTCCATCCAAATGGCGGTGGCGTCCAAAGCCATCGAGCCGACATACCTGCCGCTTGCCGAATCGTCGCCCGGCGTGGCGCTCCCGACTGCCGCCAACGATGTGCTGGATGCGCTGGACGACTACGACAGCCTGCTGCTGGGCTGCGGCATGGGGCAGGCAGCGGATATGCGGCGCTTCATGGCTGCGGTTATGTATGCGGGCAAGCGTCTGCCACCCGCCGTCATAGACGCCGACGGACTGAACACGCTTGCTAGTACGCGGCGCCGGTGGGAGCGCTTCTCCGCCGCCGCGATACTGACGCCGCACCCCGGCGAGATGGCGCGGCTCACCGGCAAGAGCGCGGGCGCGGTGCAAGCCGACCGCATCGGCATCGCAACCGAGTCGGCGGCGCGCTGGAACAAGATTGTCGTGCTGAAAGGCGCGCACACCGTCGTCGCCTTACCCGACGGCAACGCGATGCTGAGTCCGTTCACCAATCCCGGACTTGCCACCGCCGGAACGGGCGACGTGCTGGCGGGCAGCATCGCCGGGCTGCTCTCGCAGGGCGTATCGCCTGAACATGCCGCGCCGCTCGGCGTCTATCTGCACGGACTTGCGGGCGAGCGCGTGCGCGACAGGCTTGGCGATACGGGCATGGTAGCGAGTGACCTGCTGCCCGAACTGCCCCTTGCCGTCCGCGCGCTGCGTGAAGGGAACTGCGGCTAGTGGCGAAACTGCGCGGTCAGGAACGCGCGCGCTATGTGAGCCGCATGTTCGGGCGCATATCCCGCCGCTACGACCTGCTGAACACCGTCATGACGGGCGGCAGGCACTACGCATGGCGACAGTTGGCTGCCGATGCCGCAACCGCCTCTAATCTGTCGGGCGCGGCGCTGGATGTGGCATGCGGCACGGGCGACTTTGCGTTCGACCTCGCGCGCAAGAGCAATATCGAGCATGTCGTAGGGCTGGACTTCGTGCCGCCGATGCTCGCGCTCGCCATTGGCAAGGCGCGACGGCAGCGTCTCAGCGCCCAAACCGTCTTCATCGCGGGCGACGCGCACAGCCTACCCTTCGCGGACGACAGCTTTGTCTGCGCTACCGTAGGCTTCGGCGTGCGTAACTTCATAGATGTGCCGCGCGCCCTGTCCGAGATGGCGCGCGTCGTGCAGCCGGGCGGGCGCGTCGTGGTGCTCGAAATCGTGCGCATGGAGGGCAGGGGACTGCATAACCGGCTGCTTCCTTGGTGCTTCCAGCGAACCGCGCCTTTGTTGGGCGCAGTCTTGGCAGGCGACAGCGAGGCGTACTCCTACCTGCCCCAGTCCGTGGACGAGTTCCTGAGCGCGTCGCAGCTCGCGGATGTGATGGGGAGCGCGGGGCTGCGTAATGTGCGGCGTCGCAGCCTGGGGCTGGGCATGGTCGCCGCGCTGGTCGGCGAAGTGGCGTAAAAAGGGAAGGCTGCTCCGATTTCTCAGAACAGCCCTTGCGTTCAGTCTAGCCCAAACGGACTTACTAACGCCCTAACGCGCATTTATGATACCACAGCGTGTTGGTATGTCAATAGAACCCCCGACGGGACTCGAACCCGCGACACACGCTGCGTTAGGGCGCTACTCTATCCATCTGAGTTACGGGGGCTGACAGAATATACCATACCGTCATTTATCTACGCAATTTCTCAATGTGGTGATGGAGGGCGCGGGACTGCGTAATGTGCGGCGTCGCAGCCTTGGGATGGGGATGGTCGCCGTGCTGGTCGGCGAAGTAGCCTGACGAGCCAGTATCCATGACGCAAAAAGACCCCGGTAAAACCGGGGCCTTCTGCAATCACAAAAACCTAGACCATGCCATCTGAAAGCCTATCTAAGGGCAGGATACAGTTGGACGCGGTGTTTGTCAAGGAACACCCTACCGCTTATTTGAAAAGCCCTCGTTTTTGCCTATGCTATCGATGAGTTGGTCATATAGGGCTATGGCGTCCTTTGCCAATATGATAACCGCATCATACGAATGAGGTAGTTGTTGTTCATGGAGTTTATCCAAGATTTGATTTATCAAGCCTTGGTATTCTTCTCCCAAGAACTCGCTTATATCGTCTAAGTTATCCGCCATATTTCTAGCGGTAGTATGTGCATTGGCATGTATGCGCCGAAGTTGGTCAACCCGTTCACGCGGCAGGTTCATTCTCGCTGTGCCGAACAAGAAGCTTTGATTGCCATAACCATCTTCAACTACATAGGTTTCAAACTCGTCAATGACTCTTCGAGCATGAATCAATGTTCGCCTAGAGTTGAACCACTTTTGGCGAAACTCGTTATTTCGTTGAGTTTCGCTGAGCATCCTTCGGCGACGCGCTTCAAGGTATGTGCCACCACTGAAGAGCAACCCAAGTAGGGCAAAGCCTATGGCAAACGGGTCAGGATCAACTTCTGCATCCGGAGGAACAATCGGTTCAGGCATTTGCATATTCCTAAATCCTCTGTACGGAGTGAAAGATAATCTATTTTAGCAGATTACGCGCTACAGCGACGGCCGCTCCGCCAGCGTTACGCTTGTTACATCCGTTTCATTCTCGTGGATGTACTCCACCTGAATCTCCTGGCCGACCTCGAATGTCCAGAGCAGCGTCAGAAACCCCGCCATGTCCGGCGTCGGTATGTCGTTCAGCTTGGTGATGACATCGCCCACGCGGATGCCGCCCTCGTAGGCGGGCCCGTCGAGCGTCATGCGCGTTACGATGATGCCCTCGTCCACATTCAGCCCGAGCTGGGTAGCGCGCGCGGGCGTAACATCCGTGCCGGTAAGACCGATGAGCGGCCTAACGACGCGCCCGTGCTCGATGAGGCTGTCGATTATCGGCTCCGCGGCGGTGGAGCTGATGGCAAAGCCGATACCCTGCGCCCGCCGTATTATCGCCGTATTGATGCCCACGACCTCGCCTTGAAGGTTGATGAGCGGGCCGCCGCTGTTGCCGTCGTTGATCGCGGCGTCCGTCTGTATCAGCCCGTACAGGTCGCCGCGCTCGGTGCTGATAGTCCTATCGACCGCGCTCACGATGCCGAGCGTAACCGTAGGCCCTCCCTTCAGCGCCAGCGCGTTGCCCAGCGCGACCACCCAGTCGCCGACATGCATGCCGTCCGAATTGCCCATCGTGATAGTTGCCAGATTGTCCTCGTCAATCTTGAGCACCGCCAAGTCGGTTATGATGTCGTAACCGACGACCGTTGCGTCGTAGATGTTGCCGCTCGGCAGGCTGACCTTTATGTCGTTCGCGCCCTGAATGACATGAAAGTTGGTCACGATATAGCCGTCGGAGCGAATGACCACGCCCGTGCCAGCGCCCTCGTCGTTGAAGTCGAAGAACATGCCCCGGCTCACCGACTCCACGGAGATGGACGCGACCGCCGGCTCGATTTCGTGGACTAGGCTTGATATGGACGGCAGAGACACCAGCGCGGCGGGAGGCGGCATCGCGGGCGCGGGCTGCGCGCTCCGAGCGGAGTCGTCCGGCGCGTCGATCACCACTTGCGGCGTGGATGCGACCGCCTCGCCGGAAAATGTGGATAGCTGCTGCGTGGATTCGGGCGTGGCGTCATTGGCGCATGCGGCTATGATTACCGCGAGCGCCAGCGTCAGTATGATGATGCTTGCGATGCGTAAGTGCGGCATACAACCATCATAGCCGAGCGACATATCACGGTCAAACCCCGAACTTCACCCGAATGGTAGCGCTTGCCTCAAACTGACACTGATGGGCAGAATGAGCGGCAACGCTGCCGTCATCGCTTGCGGCGGCGCAGTCGCATGCCCCCGGCGGCAAGCGTAACGGGCAGCAGCAGCAGCGCAAGGTTGGCTGCGCCCGTCAGAGGTGATGTCGGCTGCGTCGGCGCGCTGCAAGCGCCGCCGGGCGTTTCATCCGTCGCGCCCGGCTGTATAGCGGTCGGCGGTGGCGCGGGCGTATCCCTTGCCACAGCCGCTGCCTCCGGCGTGTGCGTCGCCGCAGGTTCAGGCGTGTCTGTAGGCATAGGCGTGTGCGTCGCCGCAGGTTCAGGCGTATCTGTGGGCATAGGCGTGTGCGTCGCCGCAGGTTCAGGCGTATCTGTGGGCATAGGCGTGTGCGTCGCCGTAGGTTCAGGCGTATCTGTGGGCATAGGCGTGTGCGTCGCCGTAGGTTCGGGCGTGTCTGTGGGCATAGGCGTGTGCGTCGCCGTAGGTTCGGGTGTATCTGTGGGCGTCGGCGTGTGCGTCGCAGTCGGCGCGGGCGTTGCCGTAGGCTCAGGCATAGCCGTCTGCGCCGGTTGTGCCGTCGTGGTAGGCGTCACGGGCGTCGCTGTCGGGACGGGCGTGTTAATTGGCGTAGGTGTCTGCGCCGGTTGTGCCGTCGTGGTAGGCGTCACGGGCGTAGCCGTAGGTGGAACGGGCGTAGCGGTAGGCGGGACGGGCGTAGCCGTAGGCGCGGGCGTCCCTGTCGGCATAGGTGTTGCCGTAGGCGTCCGATTTGGATCGCGGCGCACATTGACCGCCAGCAGTATCCTCGCTTCCCCGCCGTTGGAATCGATTTCCAGGTCTCCGATGTAGTTGTCCGGCGCGAGGTCGTCCCTCAGCTGCAAGAGGACTACGCCATCTCCCGATTGCGGCGTGTGCGGAATGACCAGCTCCATCCATTCGGGAAAAGCGGCAACCTCCCAATTCAGCGTGGGCTTGGTGGTATTGGTTATGTTGAAAGTCGCCACTTTCTCAGACGTTCCTTCCGTGACGGAGCCGAACTGCCACTCAGTTGGGGACACATGTATCTTCGCGCCCTCGCGCATATCAAAGGTCTCGGCGTCCCTGTCTTCCGTTCGTATGGAATGGAACGGCGCAACCTCGAAGTTGTGCGCGTTGCGAAGCTCTATGCCGACTTTGTACTCGCCTTCGAGCGAGCCGAACGGCGCTTGCCAGTTGAATGTTTCGTTGCCGGAAGTGTCGCCATCGGCAACGGTCAAGATGACATCCTCGCCGACGGTGCTGCTGTCATAGACTATCGCGTTCGCGGGGCTACGCACGACGAAGGTGACGCGGTACTCGACATCCGTATTCCCTTCGTTGTCGATGCGATACATGAAGTCCAATTCATCGCCGGGGTCAACCTCTCGCGGTCTGACGACAAAGCGGTCGATCTTGCCCTTGGCGTTCCGGTCGATGCGCGCGTTGACCGGGAACTTGAACTCGCCTGCGTTGGACTTTATCGTTATCTCATCGGAGAATCTGCCGAGCAGAGCCGTCTGGCGAACTTGCACGCGCACAGTGCCGGTATTGACGACCTCGACGCTTCGGTTGGCGTCTGTCGGGTCCAGCTTCGGCTCAACAAGATTCAGCCACCCGCTTGGCCAATCGATGACTCGCCATGTCAGATTGCCCGCGTCGCGGTTGCCCGGAGAGACGATGATAAAGTCTATGGGCGTCTCCTCGTCGCTGACATCGCCGAAGTCTATGCGCTCTTTGGATCGAAAAACATATCGCGGTTCTGCGTCAACCGTAATTCCCTGCTTCAAGGTATGTTCCACCTTATCAGGCGTGTCTGCCAGCCGCACGGTGACGCTGAACTTATACCCGTCTTCGGGCAGGTCATAGGGCACATTCCACACCAGCTCGACGCTGTCCCGCTCCGACGGCTCAAGCGTGATGTGTTGCAGATTATCGGGATCCGCGCTGCCGTCGTAGATGATGCCCTTCTCTTGGCGTTCGATTTTGAACGCCAAGACATATCGCGCATAGTAATCGGGCGCGTCCCTTGCAATGGCTTCGCTGTCCCTATGGTCCTTCACCACGACCTCGGCGCTTATTCGCCCTCCGGTGTCAAACCTGACAGTTCTCTTGTCCTCGAACTTGTTGCTAAGCTTGATGCGCTCAATCTCGACCACGCGCGGCGCGGACTGGAACGGCGGCGACGCCTGAATGCCGCCCGCCGCCAGCAGCCAGACGGCGACCACCGCCAGCGATCCTATTATGCCGAGATGTAGCGGCGCCGTCCCCCGGATGCGCTTTAGGCATTTGCGAACCGTGTCAATCAGCATGTCCTATTTTCCACTCATTGCGGGCTTGATGAGTCCTGCGATAGCGTTTTCATTCAAGTGGCGAGTGTTGATGCGTCATCCCCGCTCACTCCCCGTTATTCCTACTCACTTCCCGTCATCCCCGCTCACTCCCCCGTCATTCCTAACTCACTTCCCGTCATTCCTGCGAAAGCAGGAATCCGGTGCGATATAGCAGCAAAACCGTCTCAAAGGAAACGCTATCGTGTTGATGCGTCCCCTTGCGTGAGCGGGAATCCGGCGCGGCATAGCGACAAAACCACTCACCATATTAGTCGCCCATATCAGCCGCTTGCCTGCCAAAGACCTAACATGTAGTTTAGCCTAAACCGATGCCTATATGTTAAACGATGTGTTAAAATTATGCGGTATATTCCCGCGCAATCCTGCCACAAGCGCAGCCGCGCCGACAGCGATTAGCGACCGCCCGAATAGCGAACAACCCCAGAATACGGAGGATACGACGAAGTGAATCTGCGAACCCCTGGCCCCATACCCGTGCCGGACGACATCCTGGAGTCCATGTCCTGGCAGATGATCAACCACCGCGGCCCAGAGTACAAGGATTTGCTCTTCCGCACCACTGAGGGCGTGAAGCAGGTCTTCGACACCAAGAACGACCTCTACATCCTGACCTCATCGGGTACGGGCGCGATGGAGGCGGCGATAGTGAACACGCTCTCGCCCGGCGACAAGGTGGTCAATGTCTGCGTGGGCGTGTTCGGCATACGCTTCGGCGAGATTGCGGAACTCTTCGGCGCGGAGGTCATCAGCCTCGACTTCCCCTTCGGCAGCGCCGCCGACCCCGACAAAATCAGAGAGACACTCAATGACAACCCCGATGTGAAGGCTGTGCTGGTTACGCACAACGAAACTTCCACGGGCGTAACCAACGACCTGCGGGCAATCGCCGAGGTGGTCAAGGGCGAGTTCGACATGCTGCTGCTCGTCGACGGCATCAGCAGCGTATGCTCCATCCCCATCAGCACCGACGCATGGGGCTGCGATGTCGTGGCGACGGCGTCGCAGAAGGGCTGGATGCTGCCGCCGGGCTTGGCGTTCATCAGCTTCAGCGAGCGCGCTTGGCAGGCGCACGCCGAAGCGAAGATGCCGCGCTACTACTTCGATATGGCGATGTACAAGCGCTACTACGAAATCGGACAGCCGCCTTACACCCCCGCAATCTCCCTGATGTTCGGGCTGGATGTCGCGCTCAAGCGCATCCTCGACGAGGGCATGGGCAGCATCTACGAGCGCCATGCCACCATCGGCAAGCTGACCCGCGAAGGCGTGAAATCGCTAGGGCTGACGCTGTTCCCGGACGAGAGCGTCGCATCCGACACCGTAACCGCCGTGAATGTTCCCAAGGGCGTGGACGGCGGCAAGTTCGTCGCCACCCTGCGCGATGAACACGGCGTCATCCTCACCGGCGGCCAGGCGTCCCTCGCCGGCAAGATATTCCGCATCGGACACCTAGGCTACACTTCCGAGCAGGAGATACGCGAAGTTCTGGACGCCATAAAGCAGACCTTGAACTAGGTTATGCGAACAAATCCCGTCATTCCTGCCTACTCACCAGTCATTCCTGCGAAAGCAGGAATCCAGCGCTTCAAATAGGCGGGAATGACGCATATATCCACACAACTTAAATCCTAATGTTATTCTGAATGAAGCGCGGCGGAATGAAGAATCTGAAGCATTTGCATGGATTTGCCACGGCGACTTTAGATTTCTCGCTTCGCTCGAAATGACAGAGTAAAAGGCGCGGCGGAATGGCATAGCCATACACAGGGCGCGCGTGTGTTGAGCGGGGGCACGAATATGACAATGCCGCAGATGCAACAGGCGATTTCCAATTTGCGGCTTCTGCTGGCATCAATTCGCGCCAAGGACGATGAACTCGAGGCGCTGGCGCGCCAGTTTCGGCGGCAGCTTGAGCGCGCGCCCAGAAGCGCGGTTCAGGGCGTCAACTCACTCGACGCCACGCTCAATCTGATGGGCGAGATTCAGGAACGGCTCGACGGCGTAGAGGAGCAGCGCAAGCACTTGGCATCCATTCGCAGACAGGCCGAAGCCGAGCTTGTCGCGCTCAACATCACCGAGAAGATAGCGCAGGCGAAGAAGGAACTCGCCCGGCTCAGGGCAAGCCGTGACGCGGGCGAGCGGGTGGACGCTGAGCGTATCGCCGAATTGCAACGCTTCATCGAAGAGGCGAGCATCCGCGCAGGCGAGGCTATCACGGGTGGCAAGGCAACCCTGCTCTGATTTTCATCCCATCCCATCCCTGCGAAAGAAAATCGCCCCTGCTTTCGCAGGGGCAGAAATCCGGTGCTTCAAATAGGCGGGGGAATAGCGCATCCACGCAACCTACCGTTATGCGGGGGCTGCCTCGGCGATTGGCGGAGCGCTCGGCTCGCCCGGCTCCAGTATCTCTTTCAGATCGTCGGCTTCGGCAGTCTCGTTGGCGAGAAGATAACCGGCAAGGTCGGCAAGCTTTGACTTGTGGGTTGTGATTACATTAGTCGCAGTCTGATATGCCGTCTCCACGAGGTTGAACACCTCTGCGTCGATGTCCTCCGCGATCTTGTCGCTGTAATCGCGCTGCTCGGAGATCTCCCTGCCCAAGAAGACCAGTTCCTCGCGCTTGCCGAATGTGCGCGGCCCTAGCTTGCTGCTCATGCCGTAGCGCGTAACCATCGTGCGCGCTATATTCGTCGCCTGCTCCAAGTCGTTGCTCGCGCCGGTCGTAACATCCTCGAAGATGAGCTCCTCGGCGACGCGCCCGCCCATAGCGGCAGCCATCATGTCCTGGAACTGCCCCTTCGTCCACAGATTGCGATCTTCGTCCGGCAGATAGCGCGTATGCCCGCCGCTCATGCCTCTGGCGACAATCGTAACCTTGAAGGGCATATCGGCTTTGGGCAGCATGTAGCCCACCAGCGCATGCCCCGCCTCGTGGTACGCCGTGATTTCCTTCTCGCGCTCGTTCACCACGCGGCTCTTGCGCGCGGGACCCGCTATCACGCGGTCAATGGACTCCGCGAACTCGTCGTTGGTTATCGTCACCTTGCTGCGCCGCGCCGCGAGTATCGCCGACTCGTTCACCAGATTGGCAAGATCCGCGCCGCTGAAGCCCATCGTCTGCTTTGCGACGCGCTCCATGTCTATATCCTCGGCAAGCGGCTTGCCCTTGGAGTGAACGCGCAATATCTGCTCGCGCCCGCGCACATCCGGGTTGTCCAGCACCACGCGCCTGTCGAAGCGACCGGGACGCAGCAGCGCCGGGTCGAGGATGTCGGGCCTATTCGTCGCCGCCACCACGATGATATTCGTGTTCACATCGAAGCCGTCCATCTCAACCAGTATCTGGTTGAGCGTCTGCTCGCGCTCGTCGTGTCCGCCGCCCAGCCCCGCGCCGCGATGCCGCCCTACGGCGTCGATCTCATCCACGAACACGATGCAGGGCGCGTTGCGCTTCGCCTGCTCGAACAGGTCGCGCACGCGGCTCGCGCCCACGCCCACGAACATCTCCACGAACTCAGAGCCGCTTATGGACAGGAAGGGAACGCCCGCCTCGCCCGCGACAGCGCGCGCAAGCAGCGTCTTGCCCGTCCCCGGAGGCCCTATCAGCAGCACGCCCCTCGGTATCTTCGCGCCCAGACTTACGAAGCGCTCCGGCTCCTTCAGGAACTGCACCACCTCTTGCAGCTCTTCCTTCGCCTCCTCCACGCCCGCGACATCCGAGAAACTCACCGCCGGGCTGTTGCCAACGAACATCCGCGCGCGGCTCTTGCCGAAGCTGAATGTCTGGTTGCTGCTGCCCTGCGCCTGGCGCATCATGAACAGCAATATCGCGCCGAAGAATATCAGCGGCAGGAAGTTAATCAAAATGCCGAACAGGCTGCCAAGCCCGCCCGTGCCCTTCACATCCACCAGAACGCCCGATGCGCCCGTATTCACTCCGGCAGCGCCCAGCATCTCTATCATGCTCGCGCCCTGCTCCTTGCGCGATGTGAAGCTGTTGCCCGCCGTGGTGAACACAGACAGACGGTCGCCGCGCACCTCGATGCGCTCGACCTCGCCGCGCAACGAGCGCGATAGAACCTCACTGACGGGTATCTCTTGCGAGCCGCCTAGCGAATCTGAAAACAGCGTGAAGAATATGGCGAGCACAGCCACCGTTATCAGCAGATATATGAAGCTGTTTCGCATCAACCGAGGACTCATTGCGCCTCCGTAACACCCTTGCGGCGGCAGGCGCGAAACCCGCGCCAACAACTCCAACCCGCTCACTTCAGGGCATGAATACTATATTCATAATACAATAGACTATGGTACGCCGTAAAGGTACGCCGTCGGGAGATAGCGTTTCCATTCAGACGGTCTGACCAAGTTTCACCCCCATCCTAACCTTCCCCCATCAAGGAGGGAGGGACTTTAACCACCCAAGGGGTGAGAAGAAATAGCCATCCGCATATCCCATACCCCCGCTCCCGTCCACTTGAACTGAACGGCGTCAATATCATATATTGCATACTGGACTTGAAGCGCCAACGCGGTGCGAAGCAGCAGAGGGAAGCGCCCAAGACATGGTGAGAACACGCCTAGCAAATCAGGATACGCAAAACTCCGAATGGCTCGACGCCCTGGACGACGAGGGCGTCGACGTGCTGCTGGTGGAGCGGAACGCCGACACCGACGACCTCGACCCATCGGCGCTGCCGCACATCGCCATCATCGACCTAGCGACGCTCTCCGGCTCAGTCGCCAAGACCTTCATCGAGCGGTGCGCCTCGCTCAAGCTCCCCGTCATCGCCCTCGTCCCCCCCGAAATGCTCCCCGACCTCGACCTGCGATTGGGCGTCAACGACTTCATAGTCAGCCCCCCCTACGCCGATGAGATAGTCGCGCGCGTCAAGCTCACCCTCCACCGCACCCGCTCCGACGCCGACGACGATGTGATACGCGCCGGCAGCCTCGTAATCAACCCGTCCACCTACGAGGTATCGCTGCGCGGCAAGCGCGTCAACCTGCGCTTCAAGGAATACGAGCTGCTGCGACTGCTGGCGACCAACCCGGGCCGCGTATATTCGCGCGACGTCCTGCTCAGCAGCATCTGGGGCTACGACTACTTCGGCGGCACACGAACCGTCGACGTCCACATCCGACGCCTCCGCAGCAAGATCGAGGACGCCGAACATCCATACATCGAAACTATATGGAACGTCGGCTACCGCTTCCGCGACTTCAGCCAACACGCTTAACCCCCACAACCACGCATCGACGCGCAGGACGGCGAGGATGCCCAACATCCCGAATACCCTGTCTATCTGTCGCTGTCATTCTAATAACATGGAGGACTTCCAATGACACAGGAACGCATCGTATATCTCAACGGCGAAATGCTGCCCGAAAGCCAAGCGTCCATCCCCATCCGCGACAGGGGCTTCGTGTACGGCGACGCCGTATTCGACACCACCCGCACCTTCGACGGCAGGATATTCAAGCTCCAAGACCACCTAGACCGCTTCTTCAACTCTCTCAAATACATGCGCCTCGACCCGGGCATAACCAAGCGGCAGTTCGCCGACATCACCATGCGCGTGCTCGAAGCCAACATGCCCCTGCTGGAAGACGGCGGCGACTACTGGGTAACACAGCGCATAACGCGCGGCGTCCCCGGCGGCAGCCCGACCGTGCTAGTCGAGTGCGTGCCGCTCCCATTCGCGCAGCGCGCGCCATACTACCGCGACGGCATGCCCGTCATCGTCCCCTCCGTGCGCCGCACGCCCCCCGAAGCGATGAGTCCCCGCGCCAAGATGCACAACTACATCAACCTAGTCCTCGCCACCCAAGAAGTCGAGGCGCAAAACCCCGACGCCTGGCCCATCCTGCTGGACATGAACGGCAACCTCTGCGAAGGCCCCGGCGCGAACATCTTCCTAGTCAAAGACGGCGCAGTCCTCACCCCCCGCGAGCAATATGTACTCGCCGGCATCAGCCGCGAAACCGCCATAGACCTCGCCCACGAACTCGACATCACCGTCAAAGAAGCCGACCTAGACCTCTACGACGCCTACACCGCCGACGAAGCCTTCATCACCTCCACAAGCTTCTGCATCGTCCCCGTCTCCACCTTCAACGGCAACCCCCTAAGCAGCAGCGCCATCCCCGGCCCCGTAACCCAGCGCCTAACGCAGGCATACAGCGGCCTAGTAGGCGTGGACATCGCCGCGCAGTATCTGTCGCGGCTGGAATAGGCGTATCGGTTTTGCAAATATCGTGTATCATAGTGGGACGCAATCCGATTAAAAATAGACAGATAAGCGAGCTTCGCAATGACACAGCAACCGAACGCAAACTCACAAGACGAAGACACGCCGGAACCCCTTCCGCAGCAAGAGAAGTTCTACCGCGCCCCGCCCGCTTCGGCAATGTGCCCGTTGAAGCCGAGCCAAAGGGCTGGGACAGGCGACAGGGCTTTCAGAAGCACTATCCTTCTGTCAGCCTGCCCACGCAGATTATCGAACGGGTGAAGCTGGGCAACGAAGAACCGCACGAACCCAACCGCCTGATTTGGGGCGACAACCTGCACATCATGCGGCAAATCTCGAATAACAGCGTTGACCTCATATACATCGACCCGCCCTTCTTCTCCGGCAGGCAGTACAATGTGATTTGGGGCGACAACAACGAACTGCGCTCATTCGACGACATCTGGGAAGGCGGACTGGACGGCTACCTGATATGGCTCAACGCCCGCCTCTACGAGATGAAGCGCATACTCAAGCCCACCGGCTCAATCTATGTCCACTGCGACTGGCACGCCAGCCACTACATCAAAGTGGAGATGGACAAGATTTTCGGGTATGAAAATATGATTGACCAGATCGTTTGGCATTATGGAACGCCATCGGGAGGTAGGTCGTCAGGAAAAAAACCTGTCAAGGTTCATGATAATTTGTTGGTGTATGCGGTCAACTACGCCAAACATACTTACAATAAGCAATTTACGCCTTACAGCGATAAGTATGTCAAAGACTGGTTTCGCCATACTGACGAGGACGGCAGGATGTATCGAACTCGTTCTCGAAAAGGGGTGATAGTCCGACAATATCTCGATGAAAGTCCCGGCGTTCCACTGTCTAATGTATGGTCTGACATAATGCAACTGTACGGTTCTGCCGGGTGGTTCGCTAAAATGGGCACAGACGAGAGAATCGGCTATCCCACTCAAAAGCCCGAAGCCTTGGTTGAGCGCATCATCAAAGCGTCGTCAAACGAGGGTGATGTAGTAGCTGATATGTTCGTAGGCGGCGGAACTTTCGCTTCAGTCGCATAGCGACTGAAGCGAAAGTTCCTAGCCGTTGACCAGTCGCGTGTTGCGATCGCGGTAACGGCTGAACGCCTCAAACAGTTAGCCGTTCAGCGCGCGCTGGAAGACGCCCCCTATCCGGACTTCACCGTCGAGCAGTGGGGCATATACGAAGCGGAACGCCTGTCCGCAATGCCGCAAGCCGACTTCCGTGATTTCGTGCTCAGCGCATACGGCGCAAGCCGTGTTGCGGATACAGACGACGGCAAAGATATTCACGGCTGGCGCAATCGGTTGCCTATATGGGTCGGCGCGCCCGACCTGACCGCCCAAACCACCGCCGCCGATGTGCGGGACTTCGCCAACGCCATCCGCCGCACGACAGAGTATCAGCAAGCGCACCTGCGCGACGGCGTGATGCTGGCATGGGGCTTTCATCCCGACGCCGTTCAAGCCGCCGAACAACTTCGACAGCAAGAAGACATCGATGTCAACTTCGTTCGCCTGAAGCAAATCCGCATCGGCGACGCCGAGTTCCGCGAACATATCGTCGGGCGCTCCACGGACCGCGCCGATTACAGCGAGTTCCTCACATTCGTTCAGCCGCCCAATGTGGAGGTTGCGTATCGCGCCAGGGACAACAAGACCGTAACTTTCGATGCCGGAGATTCTATTGTGGTGAATCCGGGCGCTGAGATAATCAATGTGCAGTGGGATTTCAACTACAACGGCCTCAGGTTCACCGCAACGCAAGGTCATTCGTTTGAGCGTGAAGGCAGGGGACAAAAGCGAAAGCCCAAGCTGCGAGTAACGCACAAGTTCGACCGCGCCGGCAAGTTTAGCGTGGCTTGCCGCGTACAGGACAGCCGCGGCGGTGAAGGCATGTGGAGCGGCGTAGTGGAGGTGCGCTAGATGTTCAACGAATTCAGCCAATACGAAGACGACTTTCAGCAGTGGGTCAAGGACGGCTATCCGAATGCCAAAGCAGAAACGCTGGATTACATCCGCCATCTCAGCGACCCGGAGGACGACGCTAAGCCGCGTGATGGGACACTCTGGCTTCATCAATGGGATTCGTTCCTGCGCGTCATATACGCCTATGAGATAAAGCCTGACGAATTGGCGCAACCGAACGGAGTGCTGCTGAATGTCGTAACCGGCGGCGGCAAGACCGCCATAATCGCGGCGTTGATAGCGTGGCTGCGTATCGCCCATGATATACACAAATTCTTGATGCTCTGCCCCAATCTCATCGTGCGCGACCGCCTTGAGGACGATTTCGAGAACGGCAAGGTGTTCGTTGACCGCGACCTGATACCTCAGGACGCTATCGTGAACAAGGACGACTTTGCGCTAACCACACTCGGCAGCGACCGCCCGGGCGGTTGGGCGAATCTGCTGGGCGCAAATGTCATACTTGGCAACATCCATCAGTTCTACACAAGCACGGCAAGCGGTCAATCCAATCTCGCCGCGATGATGAACGGCCCCGACTTTGCGCTGTTCAACGATGAGGCGCACAACTCACCCGCGCCTGAGTGGGACAACACCCTTGACAAGATGCGCCCCAAAGTAAAACTGCGAGTGGATACCACAGCAACCCCCGACCGCGCCGACGGAAAAGCGCCCGACAGCCGCATGATTTACGAATATCTCATACAGGACGCCCTCGCGGACAGGCTGGTAAAGACCCCCGTCGTGTATCAACCGAACATCGAGACGGTTGAGCTGACTTACACCGACGCCCGTACAGGTGAAAAGCGGTCGGTTGAAGAAATCGACTGGGCAGAGGTGGACAGATTGGGGCTGAACGCTACTCAGTGGGTAACCGACGATAAGCCGATGCAGCAGCAGATGGGCATCGCGTTGCAGCGTCTCCGTGAACAAGAGCGGCGAGCACAAGGACGCTATCAGCCAATCTTGTTCGTGGTCGCAGTCTGCAAATTTGACGCTGAAAGGGCTGCAAAGACACTGAACGACTACTTCAAGATAAAAACGCTTTTGGTAACTGAGGACAGTTCCGACGCGGACCGCCGGCAGGCTACCGAGCTGGGCAAGGCAAAACGCGGCGGCAACCCGTACAAAGCCGTCGTAAGCGTGCTTATGCTGCGCGAGGGCTGGGATGTTCCCGAAGTCGGCGTGATACTTCTGCTGCGAAAGTTTGGCAGCCCTGTGTACGGGCAGCAGGTTATAGGTCGTGGACTGCGCCGCGTCCGCAGTCGTGGGGTAGGCGAAGGCGAACCGCAGATTTGTTCGGTGGTTGACCATCCGAAACTTGAGCATCAATGGTTATGGGAGATATTCAGCAGCAAGGTGCGAACCGATGTCGGCATAGACGATATGTTTGACGAAGAAGAAGACTTGCCGCCGCCGCCGCCTCGCCAAGTGATAGTCAACACAGAAAACTTCATCGAAATACCTGAGCCAACCGATGATGACGGAGGCGAGTTTGTCATTGATATACCGCTTGTAACCGATGAGCCGCGCAAAGACTGGTGGGAAGTCCTTGAAGGCATTGCCTATCAATCCGAAACGGTTACCATCACAGACCAGACTATATCGGGCGTTGAGCGCCAAGCGTTGACAGGCGACGGCTGGAGAACACTTGAATCCGCGCCCCAAGATGTGAACGGGGGGGCAATTCCTGTTGACCTTGACGACCTGGCGGACGCGATCAGGGACGAACTGCTGGCTATGTCTGAACGCCTGCTTGAGCGCGCGGGACATACGACGCAGTTCAAAGGCAAGATTTACAGCATCCTGCTAAATCATGTCAGGACAAAGTTCCTTGACGGCGCATCGTTGGGACTTGCCGAAGAAACCCATATCGCAACAACTTGGCGGACGCTGCCGGAGATTGAGAAGCAGATTGGCGGCGCGCCCGGTCTAGTCGAAGGAATGGTCAAGTATGGCGATAAGTAAGCGCGGCATATACGAAAATCCCGTCAAAAGCCCGTACAGCCTTGAACGCTACGACAGCGACCTTGAGCGCAGGATGATGATAAAGCTCGACTGCGATGCGGAAGTAGCCAAGTGGCAGAAGCGGCACGGCATATCTATACCATGGATTGACGCGCGCGGGCGCAAATGCAACTATCGCCCCGACTTTCTTGTTGAATACGACGACGGGCGTAAAGTTCTCATCGAAGTCAAAAATCCCGCGATGATGGACTCGGCGGCCGTACTACGCAAGAGAAGCGCGGCAGAGGAATGGTGCCGGAAGCGCGGCATGAAATACGAGATAACCACCATCCGACAACAATAGTCAACAATTGCGAACTCACGCCCACAACCCGCCCACGCCGTCCCATACGCCTACACATACGCCTACGCCGCCAAGCATCCCCGTTCCCGCATCGGCGAGCGCGCCCGACGCCGAAAAATGCGACGAGAAGAATTGGCATCCGGGCGCAAACCTGTCAGGGTGCAACTTCGGCAACAAGGATATGGAAGAGGTTGTGCTTACGGGCGCAAAACTCATCAACACAAAACTTGACAGGGCAAATCTGCAAGGCGCTCAACTAGAATTCGCTGACCTGACGAACGCATCGCTCACAAAGGCAAATCTGGATAACGCCAATCTAACGAACGCAACTTTGACGAACGCCGACCTGACCACCGCATCCGTCGAGGGCGCTACTTTCGATAAGGCCGTTGATTTCAGCTCGGCAAACATATCCGACATAGCATCCTTCAATGACGCCAACCTCAGAAGAGTTACATTCCGTGAAGGAATAGATTTGACAGAGGTAACCTTCGTGGATGCGGACCTGTCCCATAGCTCACTGATTGGGGCAAATCTCGAATCCGCCGACTTCACCAAGGCTGAGCTCTATCGCGCTGATTTGACCCGGGCAAATCTCCAATACACAACCTTCAGAAGGACTAATCTCGACGACATCATCCTGAACGAAGCCAACCTGCAAGGAGCCGACCTCGCCTCCGCCAACTTCAGCGAGATTTACTTTGACATCAACCCCGACTTTAGAGGAGCGGACCTCAGAAACGCCAACTTCCATAAGGCTGCTTTGGATGGGGTCGATTTTTCAGAGGCAGACTTACGGGAGGCTAGTTTCAAAAAGGCAGATCTGATAGAGGCATCGTTTGTCAATGCCGAACTACATGAGGCGGTTATGGAAGACGCCAACATACAAGGAGCAAATTTCAGAGGCGCTGATGTCAGCGATGTGAACTTCAGCGAATCTGATTTGTCCAATGCCAGTTTCCAAGGCGCGGACATTGAAGGCGCCAAGTTTTCCGAAGCAAATCTCACCGGCGCAAACTTCTCGGGCGCGAAAAACGCTAATGAAGCCGTCTTCAGTAAAACCACCTGCTCCGATGGAGTTAAAAGCGACACTTGCTTCTTTGACGGCAAACTGAAAGGATTAAGCCCTTGAACGCATGGCAATCGCATCTAAATCGACATCTGGTATTCTCAACATAGGGTGATAATGAGATAGGACTTACGCAGTTGAGCGCGATTTCGTACTTGAAACGGGTCAATCTCGGGTAGGAGTTCATATTCAAGTGCGTAAGTCCTGTGAAATATAGATGATGCAAGTTCAATTTCAGGAGGCTTGCCGATGGCTCGTCCACGCACTTATCGCCACGATGTTCGCTGCCCTGATCGCGGTTCTAACCGGAGGCGCAAAGACGGTCATGCGCGCGGCAAGCAGTCTTACAGTTTCGGCGAGTGCAAGCGTCGCTATCTGCCCGACACGCCCGGCTCGGTGCGAACGCCTGCGCCGCTGCTCGGTCAGCACACCGACGAAGTGCTGGCTAAGTTCGGATACGCCGACGCGGACATCGCCGCCCTCCGTGATAGCGGCGCTCTGGGCGGCAGTTAGCGGAAGCCATCTCATAGATACAAAGGACAAAGCCAAGCCCCGCTCCATTCTCAGGACGCGGGGCTTCCTTGTTTGAGCGATGTAAAGGTCTAGCGGTTCATCACCGGTTATCCTTGCTGTTCATCGTCGGAGGAGTGTTTTCTTTATCCTCGGCGATCAATTTCTGAATATCAGGGCGAGAAGCAATCCACGCTTCCCACTCCTCATCCCGCTCCTGCCTCCCTAGCCTTTTCCCTTCTGCTAATCTCTGCGCCCGATACCGCTCTAACACAAAGCCCACAGTCTCACCTCCTACAAATCCAACAAAGGTTAGGATGACTGACGCTAGTCCGACTGCTCCAATATCCCTCATCAAAGCGATGATTGTTTCAACTAGGCTGTCGTTATCCTTAACCCAAATCTCGTAATAAGAAACAAATCCCATTCCGATTAAGAACAGAATAAGGAATATGCCCGAGAAATAAAACCAGTCTTTGGTAGGAACACTCCAAATCGAAGTCCTATTGCTCTCGTCATTCGTGTCCTGATTGTCCTCGGTCACATCGCCCTACTACTTTGCCGATTTACAAAAACGCTATACTGGCATTTTCACAAAGAACCCTAGACATGTCTAGCCCTGGCATGTCTAGCAGGGAGTGGGAAATCAAAAGCCCCGCGTCCTAAGAATGGAGCGAGGCTTTTCTTGGTGTCTTTCAAGCGCAGATGTATAATTGTAGGGCGATGAAGGAAGCATCGTTACTTTCGTATAATTCGCATTTAGGCTATCTCAAAGTGCCGGATTCCTGCGAAAGCAAGAATGACGAGATGAAAAGTCAAAATGTCAACAGAACCTAGTCAGGCTGATATGGACGAACAGGATGAGCCAAGGGCTGTGGTTGGCGGTTTGCGCCGCCTGCGCCCCGACCGCCTCACCCTGCTGACAGCCGCCATCTCCGTGCTGGGCGCGGCGCTCATCCTCGCGCGCGAAGCCACCTACGGCGTGGGGCTGTCCGCGGATTTCATTTCTTACGTATCTACCGCCCGCAACCTGCTGGCAGGCGAGGGCTTCATACAGATTTACGACTGGCGCTATCTACACTGGCCGCCGCTATACCCGATGCTGCTTGCCGCAGCCAGTCTTGGGCTGTTCGACCCTTACGCTGTCGCCGGGCCACTGAACGCCGTCATCTTCGGGCTGACCATATTCTTCGCCGGTCAATACCTGCGGCAGCACATCCAACACCGCTTTCTGCTCATCTGGGCTTGTCTCGCCATGATGCTGGCAATTCCCTTGATTTGGGTCGCGTCTCACGCCATATCGGAAGCGCCCTTCATCCTGTTCGTAACCCTCGCCTTGATTCAAGCCTCCAAAGCTCTGAACAATAATAGGCGCTCAGCTCTGATTTGGGCGGCGGTGTTCACCTCTCTCGCCATTCTCACCCGTTATTACGGCGTTATCGTGATAGTAGTCGTCTTGCCCTTGCTGCTTTTCCAGCGCGGCATTGCGGTGTCGGAGAAGGCGAAGCGCATAGGGCTGTATATGCTGATTTCCGCACTGCCGGTGGCTCTGTGGCTGCTGCGGAACTTCTTAGCGTATGGCGTACTGGATGGGCGCAGGAATCCGTCCTCGCATGCCCCGCTTGAGATACTCGACAAGTTCTTCAGCGACATAGCCAAGTGGGTGTTCTTATATCTGCCTTTGCCGGAAGTCAGAATTGCCGCCGCGGTATTGACCGGGATGGCGCTATTGGCGCTGGCGATATGGTGTGGTTACACATTCGTCCGCTTGCACTGGAAGAACGGACCTGGGGAAGGATGGCGGGAATGGCACCCGTTACACCTGTTCGGCGGCTTTGCGCTGGTGTACCTGGTCTTCTTGATTGTGGCACAATCGCGAACCGAAATCTTGCCTCTGGGCGATAGGCATCTGTCCCCGATGTACATCCCTCTGCTGTTCGCGGCGGTGTTCGCGCTGGACAAGTTCCTGCTATACGAGCGAGGGAGGAACCTGCTTGGAAGTATCGGCAGGTTGCCATTAGTCAGAACAGGCGCATCGGGGAAGCGGAAGCGACCAAGCCTGCTGACTGTTATGCTGATGATAGCGCTTTCCCTGTGGCTAACCGTCGGCGTGGCGCTGAATGTGCTTGAAATCATATTGGTGAATGAGCAAGGCATGGGAATGACGGGCCCGCAATGGGCTAACTCCGAAGTGTTACACTATGTCCGGGAAATCTCCGTCGGCAGCCCGATACTCAGCAATTCGTCCGCCATATACATCTATACCGACCATAAGGACTATTCTTATCTAAATGTTAAGTTGGATGACAGGGTGAGAGCGAGCGACGGGAAGATTATGCGGGGAGCGAAGCGTCAGTTAGAAGAGGCGGCAGATGGCGCGTATGCGGCGTGGTTTCATTCACACGCGCACCAAGCCGAATACGATATATGGGAGCTTTCGGGGCTGGAGCCGTTGGCTGAGCTGGAGGACGGCATCGTGTTCAAAGTCAACAAAGCCTCCGACCGTGCCGAGACGCCGCGGACGGAGTAAAAGTCCATCGTATCCGGCAAACCCGCAATCCGCATAGGGGCAATACATACCCGACGAGGATAAAATCTGGAAAGCGGAGTTCAACATCGCAAAATAGACAGACAGGCTATCCAAACATCGACCAAGTGGCTAACTGACAACCTGACACACTGATAGATTGGAATACCGGGAGGCTGACAATGCCGTTCATAAGCGCGGACAACGCGGAGATTTACTATGAGGCGCACGGAGAGGGTACGCCGGTCGTGCTGGCGCACGGCGCGGGCGGCAACACGCTGGTCTGGTATCAGCAGATAGCGCACTTCGCCCGCCGCCACAAGGTCGTCGCCTTCGACCATCGCGGCTGGGGCAGGTCGCGCTGCGAGCCGCAGCACAAGCACGCCCGCTACTTCGCCGAGGACATGCGCGCCGTGATGGACGCCGCCGGAGTGGAGCGCGCCGCTATCGTGTGCCAGTCTATGGGCGGCTGGACGGGCATGCAGTTCGCGCTCGCCAACCCGGAGCGCGTGGCATGCCTCGTGCTGTCAGGCACACCCGGCGGCGTTCAGACGCCCGGCGTCATCGAGGCGCGAGACGCCCGCGCTCGCAGCCGCACGATAGACCTCGACAGACCAATCCCTTGGAACGAGCCGCACCTCGCCCTTGCCCCGGACGCCTTCGACCGCAACCCCGCGATGGCGTTCCTCTACCGTCAGCTATCAGGATTGAACCCGCCAATCGGCGATACGGGCACCGGCGAACTAGGCGTTTCGCTCGATATGCTGGAAGGCTACGCCATCCCCACGCTCATGGTCGCGGGCGCGCAAGACCGCATCTTCCCACTCGCCATCCTGAAGGAAGTATCGCAGGTCGTACCCGGCGCGCAACTACACATCATCGCCCAAGCGGGACATTCGCCCTACTTCGAGGAGGCCGACGAGTTCAACAGCGTTGTGGGCGAGTTCATCCGCGCGCACAAGAGTTAGAGCGGGAAGCGAGCGCAGCTGCGCCCGCTCACGCGCCGCCTGCTTACTCTGCCCCGTCCCGATGTGAGCCGGGATTGTCGTCGTCCGATGTGCCATTCCTGCGCTCAAGCTCAAGTTCGGCGACGCGCCTTTTCAGCGCCTCAATCTCTGTTCGAGACTCCGCACGCCCCTCCTTGATGCCTTGCTCACGCCCTTCCTCATACTTTATCCGCCTGTAATTCTCTAGTGCGACCCCCACTGAATCACCTCCTTCAAACCTTGCGAAGGTTACTCCCACGGAGAAACCGATGACGACTATTGTGTCCGTTGCTATGGCAATGATGGTATCAAAGATGTCATCGTCTGTAACATGAGCAATCTCATACCACAGAATGAACGCAACTCCGATTACGAACAGGATAGTGAAATAGACCGAGAATTTGTGCCTATCCTCTTGCCTCACGCTCCAAATGGATTCTCTGTCAGGAAACAATTCTACCTCTTGTTGCAATCGATGCAGCCGACAGCCGCGCGCAGGGTGCCGATGCGCCTGCTCACGCCGCTTGCTTATTCGTCCCCGTCCCGATGTGAGCCAGGGTTGTCGTCATCCGATGTGCCATTCCTGCGCTCAAGCTCAAGTTCGGCGACGCGCCTTTTCAGCGCCTCAATCTCTGTTCGAGACTCCGCGCGCCCCTCCGCGATCCCCTGCTTGATGCCCTGTTGAAGCCCTTCCTCATACTTTATCCGCCTGTAATTCTCTAGTGCGACTCCCACTGAATCACCTCCTTCAAACCTTGCAAAGGTTACTCCCACGGAGAAACCGATGACGACTATTGTGTCCGTTGCTATGGCAATAATGGTATCAAAGATGTCGTCGTCTGTAACATGAGCAATCTCATACCACAGAATGAACGCAACTCCGATTACGAACAGGATAGTGAAATAGACCGAGAATTTGTGCCTATCCTCTTGCCTCACGCTCCAGATGGATTCTCTGTCAGGAAACAATTCTACCTCTTGTTATGTTCAATGTAACCGATAGCCGTGTGTAGGGCTGAGTTAGGACTGCGGCGACTCTTGTGGATCGGGGAGAGCGTAATCTCGATACCGCCTATTCACCGGAATATGATGTTGTAAATCCGGCAGGGCTGCCCGTCGAAACATATTGCCCTTGACCCACGCGCGCGCCTTTGTAATACTGGTGTAAGTTTCCGATGGCCCTGTGACTGAATAAACTGCTACGCAGGGTTAAGGTGATGCTGTTTCCGGCGATGAGTCGGGTGTCCACGGGGCATCCAGAAAGCCCTAGCGCTGGACGTGTGACAGGCTATTATGCTGGCAGCAGGCTTCGGAGCCATTTTCCTTGGCTGGTTAAAAGCGGGTTCGATTCCCGCGCACTACTGCGGAGGCTCCAGAAATTGGGCGAGAAGGTTCGCCGGCGGTGGGAAGCCACTAAAGGTAGAATGATTCGTCCCGGGACCGTCGGAGACTTATTCACATTCAGCGCACTCGCTGCGCCACCCGCCGCACGCCGTCCACCAGCGCGTCAACATCAGCCTCGCTCGTCAGCGTGTTGAGCGCGCCCGCGCCGCCCGTCTGTATCAGGATGCCCTCGTTCAGCAGTCCGGTGAACAGCGCCTTCGTCATATCGCCGTCGCCGGTCAGCGTCGAGCGGTAGTCGACGATGTCCTCTGCCGTGAAGTGGATGCCGAACAGCGATGCCACGCCCGTAACCTGCGCCGGAATCTCCAGCTCGTCGAACACTGCGCGCAGCTTCGCCCGCAGCATCTCGCCCAGCGTGTTCATGCGCTCATAGACCTCAGGCGTCAGGTGGTTCATGACGACTTCGCCCGCCGCCATCGTCATCGGATTGGCGTTGAATGTCCCCGCATGAGCCAGTGGCGCGCCCTCCGTCGGATCGAACAGCGCCATGATGTCGCGCCTGCCGCCCCAAGCGCCCACAGGCATGCCGCCGCCGATTATCTTGCCGAATGTCGTCATGTCGGGTATCACGCCAAACATCTCCTGCGCTCCGCCCGCCGACACTCTGAAGCTCTGCACTTCGTCGAAAATCAGCACGATGCCAAGTTCCTCGGTAAGCGCGCGTATGCCTCGCAGAAAGTCCAAGTCGCCGGCAAGATAGCCGAAGCTTGAGGAGACCACCTCCATGATGACGCATGCGAGTTCATCGCCGCGCTGCCGTATGATGCGCTCGCAAGTCTCCAGGTCGTTGTAAGGCAGCGTAATCACATCATCCGCGACGCTTGGAGGCTGCGCCGGGTGTTCGGGAACGGGCGTCGTGCCGTCAGGGTCGAGGTCGGCGGCGGCAGGGCGCACGCTGACCGAAACATACTCGTGCGAACCGTGATAGCCGCCCTCGAACTTGGCTATCTTGTGTCTGCCCGTGAAGGCGCGCGCGCCGCGAATAGCCATCATCGTGCCCTCAGTGCCGGAGTTGGTGAAGCGTATCGTCTCCACGGAAGGCACGCGCTCGCACAGCGTCTTCGCCAGCCGCACCTGCGCCTCTGTCGGCCCGCTGAACGAGTTGCCGCGCTCGGCTTGCTCTTGCAGCGCCGCAACGATGTCCGGGTGCGCGTGTCCGAGGACGTGCGTCGTGGCGTTGATCATGAAGTCGAGGTAGCGGTTGCCGTCCACATCATAGACATAATGCCCCTTGGCGTGGTCGACGAATGTGGGATACGGCGCAAAGTACGCCGTTCCGCGCGAACTTCCGCCCGGCAGATACTGCGCTGCCTCGTCTTGCAGCGACTTTGACTTAGGCGTGCTTGCCACAAACTGCTGTACTTCGGCTTCAGCCCTGGATGTTGTCATATTGCCGTGCTCCTTTGAAGCGCTAGGTTGCCGTAAGTCCGCCGTCGATGACCAGTTCGCCGCCGGTCATGTACGACGATTCGTCAGAGGCGAGGAACAGCACGCCGTAGGCAACATCTTCCGGGCTGCCCATGCGTGGTATCGGGATGTTGACGGCGCGCTGCTCGCGCATCCCTTCTTCCGGGAATACGAGGTCGAGCATATCGGTCTCGATAGGCCCCGGATGCACCGAGTTGACGCGGATGTTCTCTGCGGCGTATTGCACCGCGAGCGACTTGGTGAGCAGCCGCACCGCGCCCTTGGATGCGTTGTACGCGGTAGCGCCCGCGCTGCCGATGAGTCCGGCGACCGACGAGATGTTGACGATAGAGCCGCCGCCGCCCGCTCGCATCGCGGGAACGACGGAGCGCGCGCCCAGAAAGACGCCCTTGCCGTTGATGTCCAGCATCCTATCCCAGTCCGCCCCACTCGTCTCCTCCACATTGGCGCGCCGGTATATGCCGGCGTTGTTCACCAGTATATCCAGCCTGCCGTAAGCGGTCATAACGGCGTCAACGGCTTCCAGCCACTGCCGTTCGTCCGTAACATCGAGGTTGACGAACATCGCCTCACCGCCCGCCGCGCCGATTTCGGCCGCCAGCTCGCGCCCAGCGTCCTCGCGGATGTCCGCAATGCCAACCTTAGCGCCCTCGCGCGCGAACATCCGCGCTTCGACCGCCCCCATGCCGCGCGCGCCGCCACTGATAAGCGCAACCTTGCCTTCAAGTCTCATGGAAACACCTCAGTCAGGAAGTTGGCGCAAAGCCGGCTATCGGCGATTGCTGCCGAAGATGGAGCGGGAGACGGGATTCGAACCCGCGACACCCTGCTTGGAAGGCAGGCACTCTACCACTGAGTTACTCCCGCTCGCCTTTAAGCATAGCACACCAAGCGGAAGTAGCGTAACGGGCGGCGCTTGCGATTTCGCGGCATGCGCGGGTGATGTAAGATACTCTTCGCTATATTCGCGTAAATGACAAGGAGGTGGCGTATGGAGTTGAGGGAACGCCTTGATAACCAATGGACGGAGTCGGCGCAAGACTGGATAGAAACCGACCAAGCCGTCCGCACCGGCATGCTCGACAGGTGGATGCTGAGCGCGCTGGGGGATGTTCACGCCAAGACGGTGATCGACATCGGCTGCGGCGAGGGCAGGTTCTCCCGCCTGCTGTCCCGGCTCGGCGCGACAGTTACCGGCGTCGACATCACCGAGGCGCTGATAGCAAGGGCGCGCGCGCTGGCATCGGAAGGCGAAACATACCTGATTGGCAATGCCGAAAACCTTCATGGCATAGCGGATGCCAGATTCGACCTTGCGGTGTCCTACATCGTCCTCGTGGATCTGCTCGACTACCGCCGCGCCATCGGCGAAGCGTACCGCGTGCTGCGTCCCGGCGGCAGGCTTGTAGTCTGCAACATCCATCCCATGCGGAGCGCCTCACTCCACAACGGCTGGATTAGGCAGGGAGACAAGAAGCTGTTCTACCCTCTGGACGACTACACCGACGAAGGCCCGCGCGAATGGCTGTGGTGGGGCAGACCCTTCATCAACATGCACAGGACGCTCGCCGCCTACATCTCCGCATTTCTGGACGCCGGGTTCGCGCTTCGCGGACTTCACGAGCCAACGCCCTCCGACGAAGAACTCGCCGCCAACCCCGGCTTCGATGACGAGTTCCGCGCCCCAAACTTCATCATCTACATCTTGGAAAAACCGACTTATTAGCCCCATCCCGTCTATCCTGCCCATGTCCATCCCGTCCATGGATGTTAGCGTCCGTTCCTGTGCTACAATGTCGCGTAAATGCCGCCGAATCGCGCGGCGCTATCCTGTTCCAGAGGTACTATCCCAATGGCATACGAATTCATCGAGTACAACGCATCGGACGGCATCGGGCGCGTAAGGCTGAACAGACCGCAGAAGCTCAACGCCCTGAGCCGCGAACTTCAGCTTGAGATGGTGGACTGCCTGCAAAGCGCGGATGACGACCCCGATGTGCGCGTGATGACGCTTATGGGCAACGGGCGCGCCTTCTGCGCCGGCTACGACATCACGCCGCCTTCGACGCCCGAAGAAGCGCGCGCCGCGCAAGAGCGTCGGGACAACATCCGCGCCGACATCCACCGCATGAAGCAGACGCCCAACACTATGGCGCAGGTGCTCAACCTCAGCAAGCCGGTCATCGCGGGCATTCACGGCTACTGCATCGCAGGCGGCACAGACCTCGCTATGCACTGCGACATATCCATCGCCGCCGCCGACGCGCAGATAGGCTTCCCGCCCGTGCGCTCCATGGGCACGCCGCCCACCCACATGTGGACTTACATGGTAGGCCCCCAGTGGGCGAAGTGGTTCCTGCTCACGGGCGAATCGGTGTCAGGCGAGCGCGCGGCTGAGATTGGGCTTGTGTGGAAGTCCGTGCCGCGTGAGCAGCTTGAGGACGCCGTCGAGGATCTCGCCTGCACTATGGCGCGCATACCCTGGGAGCTGCTTGCCGCCAACAAGAGCATCGTGAACCGCGCGCTGGAGCTGATGGGACGCAACACATTGCAGCACATCGCCGCCGAGACCGACGCCGTAGCGCATCAAGCGCCCATCGTGAAAGAGTTCGCGCGCCGTTCTAGGGAAGACGGCCTTAAAGCCGCCCTCGATTGGCGCGACGGCCCATTCCGCGACTATCGCGGCAGCCGTTAGTGCACTGAAATGTTTAGGTTCTGCTGACACTCCGACTTTTCAGCCCGTCATTCCTGCGAAAGAAAGTCACCCCTGCGAAAGCAGGGGCAGGAATCCAGAGCTTCCAATGGGCGGAAATGTCCACAGAACCTAGCCTGTATAGACAGAACGAACAACTTATCCACCGAGTGTCTCATTAAAGTGGGGCATCACTTCGGCCGCGAAAAGCTCCAAGTCGGCGATGCTGACCGGCTCCGGGAAGAGCAGGAAGAAATAGCCTATGCCGTAGTCGGTGTACTGCCGCAGCTTCTCCACGCACTGCGGCGGCGTTCCAACGATGGCGCTGCCAAGCGATGCCCTGAACCGCTCCGATGAGACGCCATGCCGCGCCGCATGCGCCGCCAGCAGCGCCTCTACCGCATCCTCATCCCTGCCGATGAACACATGCGCGTTATGGCTCAGCGCGACTTCTGACGGGTCGCGCCCCGCCGCCCGGCAGTGTGCATCCAAGACGCTCCGCTTCGCCTCATGCTCCGCGATGCTCATATCGGCGCGCATATTAGCGATGTCCGCATGCGCCGCCGCCACTCGCAGCAAATGCCTCTCGCCATGCCCGCCGATGAGTATGGGCGGGCGCGGCTTCTGCGCCGGCGCCGGGTCGCACAGCGCGTTATCCAGCCGATAGTATTCGCCCTCGAAGCTCACGCGCTCCCCCGACCACAGCAGCCTTATCACCCGCGCGGCTTCGTCCAGCATCGCCGCGCGCTTGGATGTAGGCGGGTAGGGCAGCCCGTATGCGATGTGATCGCCCTCGCCGCCGCCTGCGCCGATGCCCAGCGTCAGCCTGCCCCCGCTGATGACATCCAGCGTAGCCGCCATCTTCGCCAGCGTCGCCGGGTGGCGATACAGATTAGCAAGCACAAGCGGCACAAGCCGAACCCGCGTCGTCTCCGCCGCCAGCGCCGAAAGCGTCGTCCAGCACTCCAGCGTCGGCACTCCCAGCAGGTCGTACAGCGATGCCGCATCATAACCGAGCCTGTCCGCCGCCTGAAAAATCTCCCGCAAATAAGAGTAATCGCAGCCGCCCTGATGCAGGCGCACGGCGAACTTGATTCTATCGGTCATAGCCATTCCGATTGATAGATGAAATCGCGCGCGAAAAATCCCGACCGAGTTGATTCGTCTTCTTTGTCTTCACGAACACCAAGAAGTAAGAATGGTTCTTGCGCGCGTGGACTTGTCGAATAACGCGGCTCATGGCGGGCTTATTGGGCCGAACAACCACGAACAGATCCTTGGCGTAAAATCCGATGTTCGCGTATTCATTGATGATTTCTACATGCGTCAAATGCTGCGTGTTTGCGCTAACTTCATCTTGGCACTTAACAATCAGCGTCCCTTTTGGTTTCAGAACCCGCTTTGCCTCTCTGCCGGCGGTGAAGTACATATCCAGCACTGCCGCATGGTATTTTGGCCCTTCGTTTCTTGCCAGACCGTCGGAATAATGAGACCGGAACGCAGAGTATGAATTCGCCCCCGCCATATTGCTGCTGTCGCGGCGATACAGCCCCTCCATATAAGGCGGGTCGAGTACAACGCAGTCTATCGTTCCGTCCTCGTATGGCAAATCGCGGCAGTCTATCCCACCCTGAATATCCGTAGCCAGCAGATTATATTTGCCTTCTGCGACATTCCGCCAGAAAACGCCTTTGCCAAAAGTTACATCCGCAACGGTAGAGGCTTCCGGCACATGCAAATCGAGTATTTCGGGAAACACATCCGCGTTTCCTGCGACATGAGCCGAATGAATCAGTTCACTGGTGGTTGCGCCTCGCGGCGACTTGCGCTTCATGCCATCATTCCCCTTTTCCGTCCCAAGCCTTGCCTTCCATACTCGCGCTACGACCTCATATCACCCCAGTTGTCGCCCGTCTTCAGCTCCACCTCAAGCGGCACATCGAATTGGACATTGGGCGGTATTGCCGACGGCATCAGCTCGGTGATGATCGCCTGCATTCGTTCCAGTTCGGCGCGGGGCAGCTCGAAGATGAGCTCGTCGTGCACCTGAATTATCATCTTGGCTTGCATGGCGAGTTCGTCCATGCGCTGCTGGATGCGAATCATCGCTATCTTGATGATGTCCGAGGCGGTGCCCTGGATGGGCATATTGACCGCCATGCGCTCTCCCGCCGCGCGTGTGTGATAGTTGCGCGAGTGAACTTCGTTGATGCGCCGCCGCCGCCCCATCAGCGTCTCCACATAGCCGTCGGCGCGCACCTGCTCCTTGATGCCCTCGATATATCCTTGAATGCCGGGATAATTCGTGAAGTAAGTGTCTATGAACGCCTTGCCCTCCTCCGCGCTGAAGCCCGTCTGCTGCCGTATCCCGAACGGGCTTAGCCCATACAGCACCCCAAAGTTCATTATCTTGGCGACGCGCCGCTTCTCTGCGTCGACATCGCCCATCGGCACGCCATAGACCGATGCCGCCGTCGCCGCGTGGATGTCCTCGCCGTTGTGGAACGCGGACATAAGCCCTTCGTCCCGCGAGTAGTGCGCCAGTATCCGCAGCTCTATCTGCGAATAGTCCGCGCCCAGCAGCGTCCAGTCCGCGTTCTCCGCGACGAACGCCTTTCGCACCTGCCGCCCCAACTCGGTGCGGATTGGGATGTTCTGCAAGTTCGGCTCTGTGCTGGACAATCGCCCCGTGTCCGAACCCGTCTGCTTGAACTCGGTATGAATCCTGCCGGTGTTGGGGTTGACCAGCGTGGGCAGCGCATCCACATAAGTTGACTTCAGCTTGGTCAGCTGCCGATACTCCAGCACCATGTCGAGCACCTGATACGCCTTTGGGTCCACCCCCTCGGCGTTCCCGCTGTCCAGGAACTCCTTTAGCCCGTCGAGCGCGGCGGCGTTAGTCGTGTAGCCTCCGCTTGGCGTCTTGCGAGTTGGCGGCAGGTGGAGTTCGTTGAACAGCACATCGCCAAGCTGCCGAGGCGAATTGAGGTTGAACTCATGCCCCACCGTGTCGTACATGCTCTGTCGAATGGCGTCTATCTGCTCGCCCATCTGAACGGACATCGGCGCGAGCGCGCCCGTGTCGATAGCCACGCCGTCCCGCTGCATCTTCACCAGCACAGGCACGAGAGGCATCTCCAAAGTGTCAAAGGTATGTCTTAGGTCGTTCTCTTCGAACTCATTCTTGAACACATCTATAAGGCGGTATGTCATATCCGCGTCCGCTGCGGCATAGTCGGCGGCTTTGGCAATCTGCACCTTGTCCATCGTTACCTGATTGCGCCCTTTGCCGATGAGTTCCTCGATAGGCGTCATATCCTCCTTCAGCATGGAGAGCGCAAGCGGCTTCAGCCCGACCGCCGTCCGCGTCCGCCCGCACAGATGCGCCGCTATCATCGTGTCAAAGGCAATCTTCACATCTATCCCATAGTTCGCCAGCACCGTCATGTCATAGTTGGCATTGTGCGCGGCAAGTCCGCGTCTGCCCGATTCCAGCAGCGGGCGCAGCCTGTCCAGCGCATATCCGCGCGGAAGCTGCCGCCCTTCCTGATGCCCGACAGGAACATACCACCCCTTGCCCGCCTCATTGGAGAACGACAAGCCCACAAGCTCGGCGAGCATCGCCGTCTGCGAAGTCGTCTCCGTATCGAACGCGACAATCTCGGACGATTCCAGCGCAAGCAGCATCTCATCCAGTGCCGCCTCGTTGTCCACAATCTTATAGTCGGTGGGCATGCGCTCTTCGGCGGGTTCATCCAGCATGCCAAGCTGCTCGCTCTGCGCGCCCGCGAACGGGATGCGGTTCACCATGCTGAAGAACTCAAGGTCGCGCATCAGCGACAGCACAGCGCCGCGCTCGTAGCCCCCGAAGCGCGACGCCTCCAGGTCGAGCTGCACAGGCACATCGCGGCGAATAGTCGTCAGCATCTTGCACTGGAACGCCACCTCTTCGTTCTCACGCAGCGATTTCTGTATGCTAGGGGGCTTCACCTCGTCCAGATGCTCATATATGCCATTTATGTCGCCGTACTCTGTGAGCAGCTTCACGGCGGTCTTCCTGCCCACGCGCGGCACGCCGGGGATGTTGTCCGACTTGTCGCCCTCCAGCGCCTTGATCTCCGCTACATACTCAGGCCCCAGCCCACCGTAGCGCTCCCTTACTCTCGCTATGTCATACGCATTGGCGCGCTGCCGCCCGGAGTCGAGCAGCACCCTCACCGACGGCGACACCAGTTGCAGGATGTCGCTGTCGCCCGTGAGGATGAGCGTATTTATATGCTGCGCCTCCGCTTGGCTGCCAAGCGTGCCAAGCAGGTCGTCGGCTTCAAACCCCGCCATCTCGAACACCGGCACGCTAAACGCATCCATGAACTGATGTACACGATGAAACTGCTCCCGAAGTTCGGGGGGCGTCGGCGGGCGATGCGCCTTGTATTCGTCGAACGCCTCATGGCGGAAGGTCGGAGCCGACACATCGAAGGTAACGATGCAGTGGGTCGGCTTCCACTCTTCCAGCGTCCGCAGGAACATGTTCAGGAAGCCGTACACCCCTGACACCACCTCGCCCGTGCTCTGCACGGTTAGCGGATCGCGCATAGCGTGGTGCGCGCGATGCACGAGGGCATGCCCGTCTATCAGTATCAGCAGTTGGCTTTGTTCAGGCTCTAGCAGCGGCGCTGCGCCTGCGGCAGTGGTCATAACATTCACCCGTCACCCGTGAGCATTGAGATATGGGTTGATTATACACGCGCCATCGCAAGAGTTCACAAGGCAAGCGCGGTTCGCGTTTCGACGCACAATGCCAACCGTCTCATAAGCGGTCAGCCCAACCCGTCTGCGAAAAGACACATCAATTCAGCAGCATAAGCGCCCACACGACCAGCGCCAAAATCAGGGAGACGAACACGGCTGCCGAACCAAAGTCCTTTGCCTTTCTGGCCAGGTCATCGAACCCGGTGTCTATGCGGTCTATGGCAGCCTCAATCGCCGAGTTCACCAACTCGACGATGAGCACCAATAGCAGCGTCCCTATCATCAGCGCGCGCTCGACGTTGTCGTCCCCCAGCCACACCGCCACAGGAAGCAGAATCAGCGACAGCAAGACCTCCAGACGGAAGGACGCCTCGTCGACGAAGGCGTCCCGAAGCCCGGCGTATGAATACTTGAGGGCGCGAATCAGCCGCCAGATGTCCAGCATACTACACGCGCAGCCGTCGCAGCGTCGGCCTGAATATGCCGAGCCACAGCACGAACGCCAGCATTATCAGCGCGCCGCCGCCCAGCGACATCGGCCAGCCGTAGTATTCGCCCACGGTGCCGAGAGGCCAAGCGCCTATGTAATGCACCGCCGCGCCGATAAGCCACAAGCTCATCATGCGCCCGCGAAGCTCCGGCGGCGTGGTTATCTGAAGCACCGTCGTTCCCATGGATATGAAGCCGGTGAAGCCCACGCCCGTGAAGAACAAAAGCACCAGCGAAACGATGTAAATCGGCGATAGCGCGAACAGGAACAAGGTTATCCCGAACAGGATTATCATGCCCAGCAGCAGCCAGTTCTTCTGTCGCGTGTTGCCCAGAGACGCCAAGAATATGTTGCCCACCAGCGAGCCTAACCCCGCTACCGTCAGCAAAAATCCCGCGCCGTCGGCGTTCAACTTCAAGACTTCCTTGCCGAATGCGGGCAGCACCTGCACATACGCCGCGCCGAAGAACCCGAAGGCAAAACTCAGCCCCACCATAGTGAACGCTATGGGCGTCAGCGCCACAAACCTTATCCCCTCCCAGAAGTCCCGCAGCATGTTCGTATCCTTGGGCTGGCTGCGCGACTCCACCCCCGAAATCATCAGCAGGAACAGGCTGCCAATCGCATAGCACACCGCGTTGAAGTACAGCGCATGCCCCATCCCTACATACTGGATTATCCAGCCCGCCAGCGACGGCCCCATGATGCGCCCCGTATTGAACACCGCCATGTTCAGCGAGGTGGCGTTCAGGATGTCGTCCTTGCCCACCAAGTCGGGGACTATTGCCATTCGCGCGGGCATGTTCAAGCCCTGGATTATCCCCAGCGTGAAGGATATGGCGTATATGTGCCATATAGAAATCAGCTGATACAGCGTCAGCGTCGCCGCCCCGAAAATCAGAACCGCCACTATCGTCTGGCTGTAAAACAGCATCCAGCGCCTATCGATCCTGTCGGCGAAGATGCCGCCGAACATCAGCATGGCGAGGTTCGGCGTGCCGTATATGGCGATGACCAGCCCAAGCTGCGCGGCAGAGTTCGTAAGCTCCAGCACCAGCCAGCCGAGTATGAGGAACTGCATCCCCAGCGCCGCGGCTTGCCCTATGCCGGCGAACCAGTACAGCCGAAAGTTGCGGTAGCGGAGCGCGCCGAGCGCCTGAGCGCCGGAAAATGTCGCCGCGAGTTGCAATGCAATTGCCCTTCTTGCTATGAGTTTGTAATGGATTAGATAAGCGCAAGCACGATTCTATATGTTTGACCGACGCTTGTCATACTGAAAACCCCCTCAATTCCGCCCATCCCTGCCAGTCCCGCCAAGAAACTTGCAACCTTACTAATGCAATTTTCTCGTCCCGCCATTTTCGCTTGCCAATCGGGTGGCGTGGTGTTAATCTCAATTCTACACGGTGCCGGGAGAGCGCGTTGCTCCAAAACATCGGGCGAAAGCCTATATTCTACGGCTGGTTCATTGTTGCTGCCGGCTTCTTTGCGCTGTTCGTATCCGTGGGCGCGCGAAACGGGTTCGGTGTCTTCATCAACCCCATGGAAGCGGACGGGATTTGGGAGAGCCGCGCCGCCATATCCGCCGTACTCGGGCTAGGCACGCTGGTCAACGCCATTACACAGCCGTTCCTCGGCGGCATGTACGACCGCTACGGCGGGCGCGTCGTAATCTCGGCAAGCCTGCTTGTGCTGGGCTTATCCACACTCGTACTCACCTTTGTGGATAGCTACGGGCCGGATTTCAGCATCAGCGTCCTCGGACTGTTCGAGCTTACCAACTCGCTCCTGTTCCTGCTAATCATATACAGCGTGGTAATGTCCGCCGCTTCGGGTGGCATATCGCTCGTAACCGTCCACTCCATGCTCTCCAAGTGGTTCTATCGCAGGCGTGGAGTCGTGCTCAGCCTCGTAACGGCAGGCACTTCTGCCGGCGGTCTGATACTCACGCCGTTCGCCAGCTTCCTCATCTTGTCATCGCATTGGCGAATCGCCTGGATTGCGCTAGGCGCATTCGTGCTTCTGCTCGCGCTGCCCCTTGCGCTGCTGATAATGCGCGACACCCCCTCCGATATGGGCGAAGTCCCGGACGGCAACGACAACGAAGATGGGCAAAGAACCGCGGGACGAGCTGCCACGCGCGCCGCCTTCACTATGCCGAAAGCGCCCTTGGAGACCTCCACTTGGAAAGACTCGCTCAGGTCGCCTCCGTTCTTGCAGCTCTCCGGCGCGTACTTCGTCTGCGGCGTAACGACCGTCATCATATCCGCCCACTATGTGCCATTCGCCATAGACTTGGGCATATCTCCCGGCGTCGCCGCCCTCGCCTTCGGCTTCATGCAGGGGCTGAACGCCGTCGGCGTAATCGTCGTCGGCTTCCTGTCGGACAAGTACAGCCGCAAGAACCTGCTCGGCACAATCTACTTCATCCGCTTCCTCGCCTATGTGATGCTAGTTATGCCCGGCTTCATGATGATGCTCTGGGGCTTCTCCATACCGCCGTCCATCGGTATCTGGGGCTTTGCCACCCTCGCCGGTCTGTCTTGGATAGCCACGCCGCCGCTCACAAGCTCGCTCACGGCGGACATCTACGGCGTCCGCCACATCGGTACGCTGAACGGCTTGTCCACCATGTCGCACCAGGTAGGCGGCGCGCTCAGCGTATTCATGGCGGGCGTGCTATACGACTGGACGGGCGCTTATGAGATACCCTTCGCCATAGCCGGGCTTTTCCTGCTGGGCGCGACGCTCGCCAGCTACGCCGTCAACGAGCGCAAGTTCTCCGTTCGCTACCAGCCCACCCCCCCGGTGGCGTCTGCGGCGAGGTCAGACTGATGCCCCCACTGCTTTCCATTGCCGCTCACCACTCCGAGCCGGGCGACCCCCGACTGCTGGACTGGATAAGGCATCTCATAGACAACCTGTTCGGGCTAGGTCCGCTCACCATCGTCATTGTGCTGGGCGTAATCGTCGTGGCTATCCCCGTCGGCATATTGGCGGCGTTCCTGACACAGCGCGCCAAGTACAACTCATAGCCTACGCGCTTTGCAGCACATTGCCGGATAGTTCCGACACGCTCTCCACATGCAGCAGCGCGGCGACGCCCACGCGCTCCGGGTCGCGGTCGAGTTCAGCCTGTGGCGTCAACCCCATCGCCCTTTCGCGTATCGCGCCCGCTTCATGCAGCGTAACCCTGCCGTGAAAGCGCCAGTGTATGCGCTCGCCGCTGTTGCGGTAGAAGATGACCGCCTGCGGGTTCTCGTCGATATTATCTATGGATGAGCGCATGCCGCGCTCCCACCAGCACAGCGTCCCCTTGTCGAACACCGCTACGCTGCCGCGCATGCTTATCTGCGGCTTGCTGTCAGAGGACGCCGTGCCCACAAAGCACGGGTAGCCGTCCTTCAGCGCGCCATTGATTCGCTGCCGCATCTCGCCGCCTATTGATATTGCCAATGTTGTCCTCCCACGTTCAACCGCAAAATAGAGCGCCCTGTCCTCGAGCGCCTTGTCCCCTAATTCTATGTCCATCGCCGTCAGCCGCGCCCTCGCCCCACACGCTCACCTTGCCGAACACGCCGTCGTAGCCCGGCTCGATGACGATGTCGCCCTTGCGAACACGCGCCACGCCCTCGGCGATGCGCTCCCCGCCAACGACGGCTATATCGGCTATGCCCGCGTCGGTCAGGATATGCAGTTCGCTGCCGAGTTCGTCAATCAGACGGAAATACTGCGCCTGCACGCCCTTCGTGTTCACGCCGCGCCCCAGGCTTTCGGCGACAACCTGCTGCAACCCCACGAGCGACCTGAACGGCGGCCTGCCGCTGTCGCCGCGCGCCATGCCGTTGCCGTCCTTGTAGGTATTCACCCGCCTCCGCGAGAGCTGCTCGGTGCGCTGCAACACGCCCAGCGTCATGCGCCGCCCGCACGCGGGGCAGGCGTCCCCGCTCGTCGCCACCTCATCCGGCGACAGGTTGACGCCGCACTTGCGATGCCCCGAGTTGTGATACTTGCCCTCCTCAGGGAAGAACTCGACCGTATAGGCGATGCTCTGCGCCTTGAGCGCGCGCCTCAGCCCGTCGTAGCTGAGTTCGCCGTCTATGATAGTCAACTCGCGCGCCATCTTTGGCAGCGAATGGGCGTCCGAAAACGACACGATGCTCACGCCGTCAAGCTCAGGCATGCGCCAGTTCATAGCGGGATCGCTGGACAGCCCCGTCTCTATGGCGCAGATGTGCGGCGTCAGGTCGCCGAAGCACTCTTCCAGCGAATCGAAGCCCGTCTTGGAGCCGTATATGCCGAAGTGCGGCGTCCACGCATGCGCCGGAATCAGCATCACGCGCTCGTCTATGTCAAGCAGCAGCTCCAGCAGTTCGCGCGGCGTCAGATGCAGCGTCGGGCGTCCGTCTGAGGCGAGCAGCCCCTTGTCGCTCAGCGCGGAGTTGACGCGCTCCACGCAGTCCATATCGGGAGCGAACATCAGCATGTGGATGCGGCGGTTTCTGCCGCCTTGATAGCCGTTGCAGTTCACCTCCGTGCCGAGAACGAAGCGCGCGCCGCCGTACTCATACAAGCCGTCGCCCGTCGGTCGCAGCGTCCGCCGTGTATGAGCGAACCAGTCGGGATGCGTGAAATCCGCGCTGGCAAGCAGGTCTATGCCCTTGATACGCGCCCACTTCGCCATATTGTCGAAAGTCAGCCGTCTGCTCGTGGCGCGCGCAAACGGCGAATGAAGATGCAAGTCCGCGGAATATATCAAGGCTCGTCCTCAATCGGCGCTTTGGGGTTGCTCTTGTGAAGTCGCTTTTGTCATGCTGAGAAAATTGCATTAGTCCCTTCCCCCTTGATGGGGGAAGATTTCCAGTCTGGCGAGCGAGTCGGTCGCGCCAATTGTCCCTTCCCCTTTGATGGGGGAAGATTTCCAGTCTGGCGAGCGAGTCGGTCGCGCCAATTGTCCCTTTCCCTTTGATGGGGGAAGGTTGTTGGCGCAGGGTGCAGCCCTCCGGTCGCTGGAGTCCCTTCCCCCTCTGGGGGAAGGTTAGGATGGGGGTAAAAACGCTTGCCCATCGACGGCTAAACTATGCTAATGCAATTTTCTCGTCATGCTGCGCGCATGCAGCCCAACGCAAATAGTGTATCATCACTTGGCAGTTTCGCGCTCACGCCCTTGAGCGCAACTGCATTCTCAGCATCAAACTCTGCCCCAGCAGCGTAACGCTCAACGCCGTCACGAAGATTGCCGCCCCCGGAATCAGCGTCAGGGACGGCACTCGCCGCATGTATGGCTGCGCTTCCGCCAGCATCGCGCCCCAGTCCGGCGTCGGCGGCTGCGCGCCCACTCCAAGATACGACAGTCCCGCGATTGTGATTAGCGTTTGGCCGAACCGCAGGAATCCCATAGCCAGTATAGGCCCCATGATGTTTGGCAGGACATGCCTGCGAAGTATGAAAATCGGCGGCGAGCCTAGCGCCACCGCAGCCTCCATGAACTCGCGCGTGTTGACCTCCAGTGTAACCGCTCTTGCCAGACGCGCGTAGGGCGTCCATGCGAAGATGCTTACCGCTAGGACGATAGTCGCAAAGCTCGGCTTGAGCATGGACGCCAGCGCAAACGCGACTATAAGCTCCGGAAAGACAAGCACGATGTCCACCACGCGCATCGCCGTTTCGTCCACTGCGCCGCCCGTCCTGCCCGAGAAAGCGCCTACCAATGTGCCGAAAACGCCCGCAATCAGCACCGTAACCGTGGTTATCGCCAGCGAGAAGCGCCCGCCGGCGAGAATCCTCGACAGCACATCCCGACCGAGATGGTCCGTCCCAAAGGGATGAGCGAAACTCGGAAGCGCCAGCCGATCAGTGAGAATCTGATCGTTATGGTCATACGGAGTCAGCAGAGGCGCGCAGGCAATGAGCAGCACGATGACCGCCAAAGTTGCCAATGGCAGGGCAGCCGACATAGGCAGAGGGCGCAATACGCCCTTTGAGAATGGCTGTCTTAGCGTCTCATTGGCGAACGCTCCCATGGAACTGCTTCTCCTCATCTCCGCCCACCTTCAAGCCGTATCGCGGGGTTCAGCAGCGCATACATGATGTCTGTTGCCGTGTTTATGAAAATCGCGATTACGACTATCATCATCAGGCTCGCTTGGATTAGCGGAATGTCGCTCGCATTGATAGCGTCGAACAAGACCCTGCCGATTCCCGGCACGGCGAAGATTACCTCGACAATCAGCGCCCCGCCCATCAATCCTGCCAGCCACATGCTGGAAACGGTAACGACCGGAATCAGCGCATTCCGCAGAGCGTGCCGTCGCGTAAGAACCCCCTCACTCAATCCCTTCGCCCTTGCGGTTCTCACATAATCCATAGAGAGCGCCTCCAGCATGGAAGCGCGCACGACCTGAGCGAAGAACGCCGTCGGCCCCGTAGAGAGCGTCAATGCCGGCAGAATCAGATATAGAGGACCCCGCCAGCCGGCAGAGGGCAGCCAGCCGAGGTGAACGCCAAAGAGCAGGATTAGCGCGGGCGCGAGCAGATATGACGGAATCACCACTCCCAGTTGGGAGCCGACCGCCACGAGCATGTCAAGCGGCGTCCCAGGCCTCTTGGCTGCCAGTATCCCCGCCGGTAGAGCGACGCCGAGCGATACGGCAAGCGTAACGACGCTCAGAGCGGCGGAGACCTTCAGCCCGTCGAACACCTTCTCGGCGACCGGCGCGCGTCCCAGATACGACCTCCCCATATCTCCCCGCGCCACTCGCCCGAGCCAAGCGGCATATTGCAGCAGCAACGGGCGGTCAAGACCGAGTTCTCTTTTCAGGCGCTCCACGGCATCGGGAGTTGGCTGCCGGTCCAACACCTGAGCCTGCAAGACCGCCGTTGCCGGGTCGATACCGCTTATCAGCGGCGCTAGGAAGATAAGGAACGAAACGACCGCTACGATTAGAGGGAGCAGCAGCAGCCGTCGCAAAATTAACCTGTACACATCTCGTTCCCCATCCCCGCAATCGTTTTCGTTCGTCAAGCGCGCGGATTTCGGTTAGCCTGTCTAGGGCGGGCGTGTTGAACCCGCCCTAATTCGTCAACCTGAAATGTCCAGCTGAGTCGTCATGATGTAGCGTTCGAGCAAATGCGGCTGCCAGTTGAGTACATGGTTGCCGTGTACGAAAATCTGCTCGGTGTAGTTGATGAACGCTGTTGAGGCGTCATCGTGCAATATCTGCTGAATCTGGCGATAGATTTCGTACCGCGCTTGCAGGTCGGCAATCGGGCGCGCCTGCTCGATAAGCTCATCGACTTGCGGATTGCAGTAATTCGCGTAGTTGCTGACATCCAGCGAACCGCATGAGTAGTCCGCGGTCAGATACCCTTCCGGGTCGTAGGCGTCTATGAGATGCCCTCTGGATACTAGGAACATATCGTAGTTGCCCGCGAACACATCGTCCACCAGCGCCCCCCATGGCGCGAGCCTGATTTCCGTGCTAAATCCGCCTTCGTTCAGCATCTCATGAAGCGCGACTGCCATTGCGGGGAACTCCGCCCTGCTCGGATATGTCCACAGCGCGACTTGCGCCTCGCCTTCGGCGTACCCCGCCTCCGCAAGCAGCGCCTTCGAGCGCTCGGGATCGTACTCATACGGAATCAAATCAGGATTGACCCATGCCTCGCTGGGCGCGAAGGGACCCACTGCGGGAGCGCCGACGCCTTCCAGCACGGCTTCTACTATCGCGCTCTTGTCAATCGCGTGCTGCGCCGCCTTTCGCACATTCAGGTCGGCGAAGGGACCGCTTCTGTTGTTCGCATAGAGGGTAACCGTCCGGGGCTGCTGCGCGCGGCGTATGTTGAAATCCGTGTTGCCCTCGAATATCGGCAACTGGGAAATCGGCAGATGGCGCACAAAATCCACTTCGCCCGTTTCCAGCATTGCGGCGCGTACCAGTCCGTCAGGCACAAAAAAGGTTTCGCCGGCGTCTAATTTGGCGATTCCGTCCCGATAGTTCTCATTTCTGACGGATCGGATGCTTTCGATAGATATTTTGCCCTCAATGACGAATGGACCTGTGCCTGCACCAACCGGATTGGGCGGGGCGTCGCCGCGCTCCCTATATGATGCGGGCGTCAGGATTGACATGCTGGGCGTTGCAAATCTTGAAGGAATCAGGACATCGGGTTCTCCGGTGGTAACGACCACCGTGTAATCTGTCGGAGCTTCGATGCTGACTATGTTATCTGCGTCGAATCCCCTCGGCGGGTTCGGGACGCCGCGAATGTAATCGACCGCTTCGACCACGGATTGCCCGTCGAAGTGAGCGCCGTCATGGAAGCTCACGCCTTCGCGCAGCTTGAACTCCCAAGCCCCGGCGTCGTCGATGCTCCACGATTGCGCCAGCATCGGCTTTATCTGTCCGTCAAAGTCGATTTTCAGTAAGGTCTCGACCGCGCCTGCCCGAGCCAAGATACCGGCGTCATCAGACTCGATAGCTCCGTTGGCAGACGGAGCGAATGGCGTGACTATCAATATCTCATTTGCGCCGCCTTCACTTGTGGCGGACTGCGGCGCAGCCGTCGGGGCGGGTGCCGTCGTTGCCGTCGCCATTGCCGCTGCCGGGGCTTGAGTCGCGGCAGGCGCGCTCTGGCTCACAGCCGCTGCCGTCGGCTGAGACGCGGGAGAAGCCGCAGGGCTTTCGGAATTGCCGCAAGCCGCGATTGCCATGCAAGCCAAGACCAACGCGAGGCACAAAGCGACAGGCGCGTTAACGATACGGGGTGTCATAGTTCTTGATTGTCCTTTCTACTTAATGATATTAAGTATCAATATGGAGCATTCGCCTTCATTCGAATCTTCTTTAATGGTGGGAGTCAACCGGCTCCTATTTCGCCGAAACAGGCTCTCGCCGCACAATGCCCGCTGATTCGTCCTTAACCCACCAGCGCGGTAAATGACTGGTGTATGGGAAATATCGGCGGGCGAGCCAGCATAATATACACGGAACTCGTCTATATCGTCAGCCGAGATGCGACCATCGGCATGCGTAAAGTATATCATGTTGATGTCGCAAAAATATGATACTTAATATCAAAAACTACCGAATCTTGAAAATGACGCACAGTTTCACAAAAGTGGAAAACTTGAAAAAAAATGTCTCTCCCGCGCTAACGGAAGAGACGATGTACATAGAGACAAGAGACAGGCTAATGCGCCATGCGCTCCCGCAATGCCTACCCGAACAGCCCGCCGCGCTGGAACACATCCGCGAGGGTGGCGACGCCGTCATAAATCTCTTCCGCCGTGTTGTGGCTAAATGTCAGGCGCAGATGGTTGTTGCGGTCGCGCGTCGCGCGGTATATGCCGCCGGGGTTGTACTTGACGCCCGCCTCGACCGCGCTATCCAGCGCCGCCCAGGTGTCGGCGTGTTCCGGCAGCTTCACCCACCCCATCATGCCCCCGTGCGGCGTGCTGAACTCGCAGTCCGACGGGAAGTTCTCCCCCAGCGCGGCAAGCAGCGCATCGCGCCGCGCCAGAAGCTCACGCCGCACCGCCTCCACATGCTCCGCCTTGTGATTTCGCAGATACTCATAGATCATCATCGTGGCGAGTTGGCTCGGCATGCCCCCTCCGAGTACATCCTGCACCTGCTGCGGCGCGACGCAGAAGCCCACGCGCAGCCCGCAGCCGAGCAGTTTGGTGTACGACGACACATAGATGACCAGCCCGTTGTCGTCAAGCCCCAGCATCGCGGGCGGCAGCGGCTCGCCGTCTATGCGAAAGTCGGCGTATGACTCGTTCTCCACGATGGGAATGTCATATTCCGCCGCAATCGCCAGCATGCGCCTGCGCCGCTTCAGGCTCAGCGTCGCGCCCGTCGGGTTCTGATAGACGGGGATGGTGTATATGAACTTGGGCTTTCTGCCCGCAGCCGTCAGGTCGCGCACTGCCTGTTCCAGCGCATCGGTATTCATGCCGTCCTCATCCGACTGGACATGCACGACCTCGGCGCGCTTGCCCAGCAGCATGTTGAGCGTGCCGGAGTAGGTGAACTCCTCGGCAAGCACCACATCGCCCGGGTCTATGAAAGCGTCCACGATCTTGCGGATAGCGCCGCCCGCGCCGTCGCTCAAGAAGATGTCGTCTATGTCCGCGCTCACGCCGCGCTTGTCCTGAAGCTCATCCGCAATCACGCCGCGCAAGCCCTCATGCCCCTTCATGCCGGGGTAGCCCGCCAAACTACTCGCCTCCCGCGCCAGAACGCTGCTCATCGCCTCTGCGTAAGCGCCCGCGTCAATCAGCTGCGGCACCGCGTTCGTAACCGAAAAGATGTGCTCCGTGTCCGCGCGCAAACCCTGAGGCATATCCACCGTCGCCGGCAGGTTCTTGGAAAAGAACTTGGAATAGTCCATTCAAAATCTCCCATCATGTTGTATTATTGCACCACGCCAACCCCATCGACGCCGCGCAAGTCAATACTATCATGTCGGCACGAACAGCGTTTCAATTGAGTTAGCCATTGTCCCGCGTCATTCCCGCGAAAGAACGTCACCCCTGCGAAAGCAGGGGCGGGAATCCAGAATCTCAGAATAAAAAGGCGAATTGTCAACAGAACCCAATTCTTAATTCTTAATTTTCAATTCTTAATTCGACGGAGGCAAGATGTCCACATACATACTTCGGATTACCACCACTGAGGAAGGGCGCAGGCGGATACTGGAAGACTCGGATGTCATATTGCGAACCGAGACGGAGATGGGCTTCGCCGACGCGCAGATACTCGGACTGTACGCCGTGCTGGGCGACATCGACTTCGTCGCCATCTTGGAAGCGGAGGACAACGCCGCCGCCGCCAGATTCGCCTTGGAGCTGGGAGTCAGGGCAGGCTTGCGAACAACCACCTTGCCCGCCATTCCCATCGCGCGGCTGGAGGACACCGCGGAACACGGCAACCCGCAAGAGCGGAGCGTGTCCAACGTCTCCGGCGCCGGCTCATCATAGCGGCTTTGCCAAGTCGCCGAACAAGCGGCAGCTATGACAGCCGCGCGCAGCCTATCGCGTCAGCAGCGTGAACAATCCTGTGATCAGCGCCCCCAATGCCGTCAGGAGCGTCAGAATGTTCAGGTAGTACAGCTGGCGAATATCCGCGCGAATGCTCTCATGGTTGCTGCGTGAGTCGGCTGTCAATCGATCATAATTGCTGCGCGAGTCGGCAGCCGATTGCTCGTGGTTGCTGCGTGAGTCGGCTGCCAGCCGCTCGATAGCCACTAGAATGAAAGCGTCACTGGTTCTGAATTCGGGTTGCGTCTGTTGAGGCTGTGGTTCAGTATCCATCGCAGCGTTCCTTAGCATTTCCCGCTCGCTCGCCCGTCATTCCCGCGAAAGAACCTCACCCCTGCGAAAGCAGGGGCGGGAATCCAGAAGTTGGCGACGCTCGACCGTTGTTATTCCACTTATGCAATTTTCGGACTTCCCCGCAATCCCCCTGGAACGGGAAAGCCCGAACTCATCCCCGTCGTCCCTTATTACAGCGGCAGATGCACCTTTTCGCCCGTCTGCGCGCTGATGGTAACAGCCTCCGTGAACTCCATGTAGCGCACGCCGTCCGCGAAGTTGGTGTGCGTAATCTCCTCGACGCCGCGTATCGCGTTGATGAACTCCTCCTCCACGCGCCACTCCCCCTGATTCTCAGCCGGAATTTCAATCTCCGCCAACTCGCCGTCGTCGCGTGTGCCGCCGTAGAGCGCCATACCCGGCGACTCCACGAACAGCGTGCCGTCCGTGCCGAACAGCCACGCGCCGTTGTCGGGCGAATGTCCCGTTACCGCGCTCATTCGTATGTGCAGCAGCGGCCCGGAGTACATCTCGCACAGTACCTCGATATGGTCCGGAATGGTGATGACCTGCGCGTCGCCGTTGCCGTCCTGACGGCTCTTGACATGCACGCGCGTCAGCGCCTGAACCGTCTGCGCCGGCCCTACCCAGCGCATCATCGCCTCGTACCAGATGCCCAGCTGCATAATGTTGTAGCCGCTCAGGTCGCGGTCGTGCCGCCAGTGATGGGGCGCGCCCGGCGCGATGAAGCCGGCAGGGTGCATCGTGCGGTCATTCACCACAAGGTTCACCGAAAGCACATCGCCCAGATAGCCGTCCGCTATCAGCTGCTTGACCGTCTTGTCCACCCGCAGCGTCGTCGGCGAAGGCACAATCTGCGCGACCAGATGCTGCGCCAGCCTCGAAGCGTCCAGCATCTCCCTCGCCTGCGCCGCGTCCATACACATGCGCGCCTCGGTCATCACATGCTTATCGCTCTCCAGCGCCGCAATCACCATATCGCGGTGCATATACGGCCAAGTGCCGATGCAGATAGCATCCGTGTCGTCCGCGTCTATAAGGTCCGCCCAGTTGTCGTACACCTCGGAAAGCCCGTACTGGTCGGCGATGCGCTGCCCCGACGCAACGCTGCGATTAGCCACGCTCACCAGCTCCACGCCCTCGATAGCCTGAAAGCCGGGTATATGGCGAAGCGTCGTATTGCCGCCCGCGCCCACAAGTCCAATGCGAATAGTATCGTCTGCCATATGAAATCCGCTCCTCTGCCTAACTTGATGATGTCGTTAATTCTCGTCCGAATTATAGCGACGGCTCATTTGTTAGTCTAGTTATGCCAACATTTCACCCCTTCACCCCACCATCCCGAACCCCCGTCCCCCACCCCGTCATTCCTGCGAAAGAAAGTCACCCCTACGAAAGCAGGGGCAGGAATCCAGAGCCTCCAATGGGCGCAATGGTGCAAAATCCACCCCATCCGTGATAAGCCAATTTTTTTCATTCGTGGTGAGCCTGTCGAACCACCCCTATCACCCACCTCCAAACCCCGCCATCCCGCGCCCCTCCCCCTCTCATTCCGACCATCTTTCTCTGTCATCCCGAACCCCCCTCCCCTTGTCATTCCGAACGCAGTGAGGAATCAAAAATCCCAATCCGCTACCATCCCTAAAATATCACAGCAATCTCACCCGTCATTCCTGCGAAAGCAGGAATCCAGAGCTTCCAATATCAACCATCCTCAACACACCGCAGCAATCCCCTTTGCCATCCCAAACACTCCCCTATCATCCCGCGCCCCTCCCCCTGTCATCCCGCCCCTCTTTCTATGTCATTCCGAACAGCGTGAGGAATCAAAAATCCCAATCCACCAAACACATAAACTTCAGCAACCACCCCTGCACTCCGACTCGCCTTCAGACCGCGAAACACCGCACACCAACCCTAAACACAACCCAATTCTTAATTCTTGATTGGAGAAAATCCCTTCCCCCTTGACGAGGGAATGTTCGTCGGCGAGGCGAGGACGCCGCAGATGTAATTGTCCCTTCCCCCTCTGGGGGAAGGTTAGGATGGGGGCGAAAACGCCCGCCCATCAACGTCTAAACTATACCAATGCAATTCTCCCTCCAAAAATCACCCTTGACACCCCCTATACATCCCTGCTAATCTATCCGCAAGAACATAAGTTGCATATCAAGTACGAACAACCTAGCACCTAATCCCTGACAACCCAAAACCCTGAAACTCATGGGAAAAACCAATGAACCAACCAACCCCCATAAACCAGCACGCACAACAGGACAGCCAGGACAGTCATGCCCAACATGACCACCTGGACAACAGGCATTGCCAGAGCGCCATCGAGCACCTCCAGCACCTAGTCCACCAAGAAACCGACAACGGCAGAACCATCATACGAAGCATCGTCTCCATCATGACCGGCGACGACCAGGACAGCACACCCCATCACAGACTCCAAGCCGCCCGTCTGCTGCTCAAGCTCGGCTTCCAAGAAGCCGAAGCCCTCATCAACAGCCTCAGCTCCAAGATGGAACGGCAGGCAAAGAAGGAAGACGCCCAGGGAGAGAACGGCCCCCAGCAGGCAGTCAGCCCCGAACACGAAAGGCTGAACAAAAAGCTAGTCGCCCGCATCCGCGTCGAGACCGGCGAAGGCGCAAGCATAGTCAGAATACTCAACGAAGTGCTGGAAGGGCGCGACCGAGACGCCAAGCCAAGGGACAGGATAGAAGCCGCCAAAGTGCTGCTCAGTTGGGGCTTCGGCAACCCCTCCACCCCCGACCCTGAGTTCATGTCCTACTACTCCCCCTGCCACCCCGACTGCATCTGCGCCTGCCGCGACCTCGACGAAGACCACCCGGCGGTAGTGGAGAGCCACGCGCCTGTATCAGAAGCGCACATGAAAGAAGTAGCCGAAGCAGAGCGCATAGAAGAGAAAGCAGCCGAAAGCGCAAGGCAAATCTCCCAAGGACACACCGACTACCTATCCGAGATAAGCCACCTCCCCGGCAACAAAAAGCCCCGTCGCCCCGAACGCCACCCACCCTTCCGCTGACAGCAGTAGGGGGCAGGCATCGGATAGCAACGGCATAAACTCTTTCCGTTCGTGGTGAGCCTGTCGAACCACCCTTCCGCCCCCTACCACCCCGTCATTCCTATAACTGTCAGGCAACCCGCCGACAGAAAATCAAGGTAGCGCGGAAATGCCCACAGAGCATAGCCGCGTTCTCAGCGCGATAGCGGTTTCTTTTGGACGCAAAAATAGGGGCGACCGGCCGATCGCCCCTACTCCGAAGGAAGTTGTCCCACCTATCGGAGATTTACCCGGCGCTTTGCGCTACGCGCTCGGATAATGCAATCGTCCCTGCCGATCCGTGCGCGCCATATACACCTCGCCGCCGCCTGTGGTTACATACAGCGTCGTCAGGTCTGCGCCGCCGAATGAGCAGTTCGTAGGCTGGTCGGTGGGCGTCGGGTGCGTCTCCAAAACCTCGCCGGACGGCGAGAACACATAGACCATCGGGCCGGGCCCGCCGATGCGATTGCCCGCCGTGGCGACGATGTGCCCCTCCGTATCCAGTACCATGCCGTCGATGCCGCGATGCGCCCCGAAATCGTGCAGCACGCTATATTCTCCCAGGCTGCCGTCGTCGTTCACCGGATACGCGCGCAATTCGCGCTTCTCGTCGGCGTCGCGCCCGGACTGCGCCACATACAGCACGCTGTGATCCAGCGAGAACAGCAATCCGTTGGGGCGCGTGGTATCGAAGATAACGCGAGTGATAGCCCAACTTCCATCGTCCTGCTCGTCGATGCGATACACCGAATCGTGGTCGAGATCCTTGTTGGAGCGGTCATTGCTCCAGGGACCGCCCGCGCCGTCATAGAACGGGTCGGTGAACCAGACGCTCCCATTGGAGTCTATCGCAAGGTCGTTGGGCACATTCAAGCGCTTGCCCTCGAAGCCGTCCGCGAGTACGGTGGCGGAGCCGTCGGCCTCATAGCGCACGACGCGCCGCGCGCCGCCCTCGCAGGCGTAGAGCCGCCCGTCGGCGTCGAACATCAGCCCATTGGCGTTGTTCGTGTCCGCGCGATAGACGCTCGAACCCCTATCCTGCGGGTCGTATCGGATGATTCGGCTCGTGGGGATGTGCGTGAACAGCAGCCCGCTGCCATCCCAGGCGGGGCCCTCCGCCGTGCCGCCATAAGGTCCATTGACCATGATGAATTGCCAGCTCATATATCATTCTCCAGTTTTCAGTTTTCAAGTGCCTGCTTTATATCACTTCTTCGGATTCGCCCACATCTTCGGCTGCCGCGCCGCCCAGCTTCGCGCCCGCCGCCTTGATTTCGCCGAACTCGCTGCGGTAGGCGTTGTGCATGCTGCGGGCGTCGCTGCTGTACAGCACGAAGCGCGCCCCCTCTTGCAGCCACTTTACCGTCAGCGGCACCGTCTGATGATGCATGAGCGTGGGGACGCCCGCCGCCTGGCACTTGGCGATAATCTCGCGCAGCGCGGATTCGTAGGCGGGATGGTCGTACTGGTCCGGCACTCCCAGCGTGATGCTCAGGTCGTTAGGCCCAACGAATATGGCGTCTATGCCCTTGACCTTCAGGATGTTTTCGAGGTTCTCGACGGCTGGTACGCTCTCAATGCCGATGATGCACACATTATTGCGGTTGCGCGCCTCCAGATACTCCTTCGTAGCCGGGCTTGGGAACTCGCCCGTGTCAACCGCCGTTCGCACCAGCTCGCCCTTGAGCGGACGCCACTTAGCCGCGCCGACGACATCTTTCGCCTCATCCACCGTCTCGCAGTAGGGCGCGAGGACGCCCTGCGCTCCGGCGTCCAGCGCCATCGTTACATAGTGGGAGTCGGGTATGGGTATGCGGACGATAGGCACGACGCCGCTGAAAGTGAACGCCGCGATGAAGTCCGCCACATCCATCCTGCCGCGCGGCGAATGTTCCGTGTCGATGATTACATAGTCGATACCAAAGTTGGCGAATGCCGTCGTCCAGCGCGGGTTGCGCCCCATGCTAATCATCGTGCCATAGACGATACCGCCATTCTGCACCCTGTCCTTGAGTTCTGCGCCGTTCATCTAGTCCTCCATATAATAGTAGTCAGCCGGGTGTGTTGACCTGCTGATTGTATCCTGCGATATGTGTGTGTCAAGTGTAGGGTGGTTCGCAGGGCAATTGCATCTAAATCGTTGTTATGTTCTGTTGGAACGGAAATCACATCGCCTTCTCCAATGTCATTCCGAACGCAGTGAGGAATCTAAAGTTTTTGCCACCAACACGCCCGATATAGCAAGCATTTTAGACCCCGAACGGAGTGAGGGGTGACAATTGAAAATCCCTGGGCAAATCAACAAACTCATAATATCTGAACATTGATGAACAAGTCTGATATAGTGTGTCTAAACACCCAATCTTCGGTAGGATTTGCCCTTGAAATTTAGATGCGATTGCCCTGGGGTGGTTCGAGAGAAAATTGCATTAGTCCCTTCCCCCTTCGGGGGAAGGTTAGGATGGGGGGCGAAAATGCTTGCCCATCGACGGCTAAACTGTACTAACGCAACTTTCGCGGTTCGAGATGGCGTTTCAATTTAGGTGGCAAACCTTTTCGTCATCTTTACATGGCATCGTTGACGCCCCCGCATCGCGCTGGTAGGCTTGCCGCATCTTGCGCGGGGGTGGGCGTTGCGCCGCATAAGCTACGGCTGGGTCGTTTTGGCTACGGGCTTCACCGTGCTGTTCTTCAGCAGCGGTTCGCGCTTTGCCTTCGGCCTGCTGCTGCGCCCGATGAGCGAAGACCTGGATCTGAGCCGCTCGGCGCTCTCGCTCGCCGCCGCCTGCTTCATGGTCGTGTCCGCTCTCTCCATGCCCTTCTTCGGGCGGCTGATCGATATTTACAGCCTGCGCCTCATCATCGCAATCGGCGCTGTCGTGGCGTCGGCGGGCATCGCGCTGATGGGACTGGCGGCGACGCAATGGCAGGTGATACTGCTGTACGGCGTCGTGTTCGCCATCGGCAACGGCGGCACTTCTGTTGGGCCGATTGGCGTCATGATAAGCCGCTGGTTCGAGCGAGGCAGGGGAACCGCCACCGGCGCGGCGATGTCGGGCAACGCGATGGGGCAGCTCGTCATCATAACCGCGCTGGCGTCCACGCTGGCATATATCGGATGGCGCAACGCCTACATAGCCCTGGGGCTGGTCAACCTAGTCATCGTAGTTCCGCTGGTCATCGCATTCGCCAGAGCCAAGCCCGAACCCGACGCGCCGCAAGCGGAAGCTTCCGCCGCAAGCCCGTCCCCTGATACGGCATCGCCGCTTCCCCTGAGAACTATCCTCGCCTCGCGCCAGTTCTGGCTGCTGGTGGTGGTGTACTCTATATGCGGATTTCAGGACTTCTTCGTGGCTACCCATATCGTGGCATTCGCGCAGGACGAGGGGCTGAGCGTCGCGCTGTCCGGCAACCTGTTCGCGCTCATGGGGTTGATGGGGCTGATGGGCGTTATGATGGCGGGTACGCTCTCCGACCTGTTCGGTTCGGCGCTTCCTACGGCGCTGTGCTTTCTGGCGCGGATAGTCTGCTTCGGGTTCATAATCTTCTTTCAGGACACGACGGCGATAGTAGTCTTCGCGCTGCTGTACGGCTTCACATTCCTGATAACCGCGCCGCTCACGGTAACATTCGCCGGAAAGATGTTCGGCGCTGCGCGTCTTGGCACGATGAGCGGCATAATCAATATGACGCATCAGATAGCCGGAGGTCTTGGCGCGCTTGTCGGAGGGCTTGTCTTCGACGCGCGCGGGAATTATGACGTGGCGTTCGTGCTGATGTTCGCGCTTGCCGCGCTTGCCACCGCGCTGACCTTTATGTTGAGGGAGCGGCTGATAGCGGAGCCTGCCGCGCGGACAGCCTGACGCGGCTCCGCGCTAATCTCCCGCAGGCGCCTGCCCCGGCAGGTTTGTCGGCGACTTGGCGTTGCCCGCCACGAAGCCGACCGCCCCGAACAGCGCGCCGATGCCGGCGATGCCGAATGTCGCCGCCATACCCACGACGCCCGCAATCGGCCCCATGAGGAACGCGCCCGCCGAGCCGCCGATGTCCCATGCCTGCTGAAGCGTAGCCATACCCGCGCTGCGCTCCCTGACGGACACCCTGTCCACCGTCAGCGACTGTATGCCCGGTTGAATTAGCCCAAAGGCTAATCCGGCGCAGAATCCGGCCGACCAGAGCATGAGCGGGAAGAATGCCACGCTCATGATGAACATGGAAGTGGCTACGGACAGCAGTCCGGGAATTATCACGGCGGCTCGTCCATACTTGTCGGCGAGACGCCCGCCTACCGTCATCGTGATGAAGGCGGTCGCGGAAAACACGGTGTAGAAAAGTCCCGGGTTGCCCAGATTCTCCTGCCTAGCGAGCAGCGGCAAGAAGGTGTTCACCGGCGCGGTCGTGAATGTGTATGTCAGGAACACCAGCGTGGGGAAGATTGCCGCCTTGGAGACCAGCGGCGGCTTTTCGGCTGCCCGCGCCGTATCTTGCGGCGGCTTCTCGAAGGCGATGCGGCTTGCCGATATTCGCATCATCGCCAATGTGCCGATTGCCGCGACTATCGCGGAGAACAGGAAGGCGTTGTGGAAGCCGCCATATTCCAGGATGAGCGACGCCGTAAGTGGAGCGTACAGGAACGAGACATTGATGGCGCTGCCCATATATGCCATAGCCTCCGCTCGGCGCGTGGGCGGCGCGAGGTTGGCGACGATGGTCGATGTGGCGACCGGACCCAGCGCAAGCCCAACGCCTTGCAGCATCCGCATCGGGATGAGCCACCAGAAGCTCAGCGCGCCGATGTACGACAGGCTGCCGATGGAGACTATCGCCGTGCCTACCACCGCCACTCGCTTGGGCCCCAGCGTGTATATCCACTGTCCGGCAAAGGGGCGAATCAGCAGTCCGACGATGCCAAACGAGCCTACTATGATGCCCAAGTGCCACTCATCCCCGCCGCGATAGAACACATACGGAGGAATGGTCGTGAGCACAGAGGTATAGCCGGCGAACATAAAGTGCGCCGACAGCATGTTCAGGACGAAATCGGCCGTCCATAGCCTTTCGCCTTGGCTCGTCTGAGATGCGCCCGCCCGTGCTTCCATCTATCTATCAGAAAACCTTGCTTGTGGTAAGCCCGTTGAACCGTAGAATGTGAGGCCATTCAATCCGCTCACAGACTTTAACACATCCGCGTCCTTTCCATCCCTGCTTTTGCGAGGGCAGGCTTTGTCTATGGATGTCAATTCGCCCCCGCTCACTCACCCGTCATTCCTGCGAAAGAAAGTCACCCCTGCGAAAGCAGGGGCAGGAATCCGGTGCGATATAGCAACAAAACCATTCGTCTCCAAGGTTTTCAATCGTCCCCCGGAACTCTTTCAATCGTCCCCCCGAACTCTCTCAATTGTCACCTGTCACCCCGAACGGAGTGAGGGGGCTGACATGGTACTGATTCATTACACGGGGGAGTTGGCATAAAGCGACTCCCCCTTGAAAACAGAAAAGAGAATGACAAAAATGCAAGGGCGAAATGAGGGACGGCGCTGAAGACGCTCCTGTACTCACACGAAGCTAGGCTAATCGGAAGTGGCTCGGCGGTTGTCAATCAGAGCCGCCGCCGCTAATATAGTGGAACAAGGAGGATGTCATGGGAATCGATGTCGGAACCGCGATAACTATAGTCATCATGATACTATCTGTGATAGGTAGTGGATTGTGGTTTGACAAAAGGAATCGGCAAGACATGTCGGAGTTGAAGGAAGATATGTCTGAGTTGAAGAAGGAAGTGAACGCTAACGGCGAACGGCTGAATAGTGTCGAAATCACGCTGGTTGGTGTTGAGACTAAGCTCAAATCTCAGGGGGAAGACATATATGAGTTGAAGAAGGAAGTGAAGACTGTCAGCGAACGGCTGAGCAAAGTCGAAATCACGCTCGTTGAAGTGCAGACTGAACTCAAAGCCCAAGGCGAGCGGCTCGACCGCCAGGAAAACCAATTCAACGACCGCTTCAACCGTCAGGAAGACCAATCCAACGAGCGCTTCGACCGCCAGGATGACCAATTCAACGACCGCTTCGACCGCCAGGATGACCACTTCAACGAGCGCTTCAACCGCCAGGAAGAACAATTCAACGACCGCTTCGACCGCCAGGAAGAACGCCATCGTGATTTGGAGATCCAGGTGGGCAGGGTTCAAGGCAGTCTTGATGTGCTCATAGGATACAGACGCACCACGACCGTTGCGGGACGAGAGCGCACTGAACAGGGAGAGCGGGTTGGTGAGCCGATAGGCGACTGACTAATGTAACGCCCCAAACGACCGAATATGACGTACTGAACAGAGAGTCCCTGCTAGGCAATATGCCGACAGGGCCTTTTCTTTTTGCCCGAAGACGGGATAAGTGAACCGGAAGCGGCTATGAAAATGAAGCAAGAACATCAATGGGAAGTCGAGCAAGAAAGAGGAGCAGGCGCATATACGGATGAAAGATCCTGAATTCGTCCTGGCAGGTTTGCAGTAAAATCGGAACATGTTTATACTCACGGGCAAAATACGCTGTATTCCATTGGGAGGTAATCGATGAACCTACTTGTCATTTCAGGCGGCAGGCATCCATACGAAGAATCCACGCCGATACTGGAGAGGTTTCTGAGCGATGCGGGGCACGATGTAGATGTAACCGAGGATGCGTCGGTGCTTGCGGACGCTTCGGCGATGGACGGCTACGACGCGCTGGTGTTCAACACTATGCGCGCGGGCGACGACGCCATGACGCGCGATCAGCAGGCGGGTATGACGCAGTTCATCAGCGGCGGCAAAGGCTTTGTGTGCATACACATTGCGGGCTGCGCGTCCGAGGACTGGCTTGAGTACTACGACATCACAGGCGGCGGCTGGCTGCTGAACGACAGCTTCCACCCGCCCTACGGCAAGTTCGAGGTGAATGTTTCGGACGCCGACAGCCCCGGCGCAGCGGGCATATCGGACTTCACAACGAACGACGAGTTGTACATGGGCATCGAGTACCGCGAGGGCAACGATGTGTTCCTGACGGGCGACTCCGAGGATGGGACGCACGTTTGGCGCGGCGAACCCACCTTTATGCCGGGCGGCACATTCCCGCTTGGCTGGACACGCGCCTACGGCGCGGGCAAGGTCTTCGTTACGCTGCTGGGGCATAACGGGCTGAGCTTCGAGACGCCGGAGTTCCAGCGCATCGTGCTGAACGGCGTGGACTGGACGACGGGGTAAAGCAGGGTGTCAGGCGGTCAGGGGTTGGCGGTCGGTGGTTATCCTGTTGATTCTGGCAGTTCCCGTTAGGTAGGGTGGATATTTTGGCTTTTCATCCCGTCATTCCTGCGAAAGCAGGGGCAGGAATCCAGTGCTTCGAGATAGCCTAGAATATGCGAAATTGCCTACATTCCGAGGTTCTGGATTCCCGTTTTCACGAGAATGACGCAAATAACTGGCGGCTTGGTACTGGAGGTTTGTCTGATGAGGCTTGAAGGCAAGGTTGCGATAATTAGCGGCGGCGCGCGCGGTCAGGGCGCTGCGGAAGCGAAGATGTTCGCGCGTGAGGGCGCTAAGGTCGTCTTTGGCGACATACTGGACGACGACGGCAAGAAGGTTGAAGCGGAAATCAACGAGGCGGGCGGCGAAGCTACCTATGTAACGCTCGACGTCACCAGTGAAGACGCTTGGCAGCAGGCGGTCGAAGCCGCCGTGGAGCGCTATGGCAAGGTTGACATTCTGGTGAACAACGCCGGCATAGCCAACTGGACATTCGGCGATGACGCCAGCGTGGAGGACTGGGACCGGCTCATGGATGTGAACGCCAAGGGCGTCTTTCTGGGCACGAAAGCGGTCATCGCTGAGATGCGAAAGGCGGGCGGCGGCTCCATAGTCAACATCTCGTCCATATCCGGGATGATTGGGCAGACGACTATACATCCGGGCTACAACGCGAGCAAGGGCGCGGTGCGTATCCTCACCAAGTCCACCGCTATTCAGTACGCGAAGGAAGGCATCCGCTGCAACTCGGTGCATCCGGGTCCCGTGATGACAGAGATGACGGCGCACGGCTGGCGTGACCCGGAGCGGCGGCAGCTCACGGAGCAGCGCACGCCGCTGGGCCGCTACGCCGACGCCGACGAGATTGCGAGCGGCGTGCTGTTCCTCGCGTCGGATGAGTCGTCTTATATGACGGGCAGCGAACTTGTGATTGACGGCGGCGTAACGGCGCAGTAGGCGTTCTCAATATGTAGTGGCATAAAGCAAAGCGGGCTGCGCGATATGATAACCGCGCAGCCCTGAAAATGGAGGTTTGGCTGTGAAATAAGGTCTCGCCGACCTAGACGGCGATGAGGTCGCCGTCCAGCTCGATGGCGCGGGAGAGGTCTTCGGCGTAAATCATTCCGACGACGCTGCCCCTGTCGTTCACGACCGGCAGGCAACTCACCTCGTTGTCCATCATGATGAACAGGGCGTCGCCGATGTCGGTGAACGGATTTGCCGCTTCGTCCAAGGTGGTCATGTGGCGACGGACTTCGCACTTCCGGGAGATATGGCCGTCGATGAGGCATCCCAGCACCATATCGCGCTCGGTGATGATGCCCGCGAGTTCGCCGTTCTCAACGACTACAAGGCAGCCGGTGTTCTGCTCGCGCATCATGCATGCGGCGTCTGCTACGCTTGTGTTCAGCTCCACTATGGAGGCTTCGCCGCTCATCATATCTATCGCGTTCATCGCCGTTCCTCCCGTGCAATTGACCGATTTTGCTTGTTCAGGCTTCGCGCCCGTTCCGTCGCTCTATCAACCCTATCATCGTCGCGTGAGCTATATTGCAAATCGTAAGCGATGTTTGTTATCGGAATGTTGAATATCGGTTAAGATTCTGTTACATAAGCGCGCTGTCCGCCAGCCAAACATATCCTCATATCCGGTTGACTTTGCGCGTTCGCCGTCAATATACTCTTGTTCATGAAGCCTCGCATGCGGTCTGCTGCCGCGCAATCCCAATCGCCCCAATTCGTGCCTTATGCCTAATTTCGTCTTCGTTACCGGCGGCGTGGTCAGCTCCCTGGGCAAGGGAATCACTGTCGCATCGCTCGGGCGCGTGCTTAAGAGCCGGGGCGTCTCCGTGTCCGTGCTGAAGCTCGACCCGTACCTGAATGTTGACCCCGGCACGATGTCGCCGTATCAGCATGGCGAGGTGTTCGTAACGCGCGACGGCAGCGAGACCGACCTAGACCTGGGCCACTATGAGCGCTTCATAGATGTGGAGCTTACGCGGGCGTCCAACCTGACGGCGGGGCAGATATATCAGGACATCATCGCGCGGGAGCGTCAGGGCGAATTCTTGGGCGGCACGATTCAGACCGTGCCGCATGTCACCGACGCCATCAAGCGGCACATGCTAGGCTTGGCGGCGTCGAGCGAGGCTGAGGTCATCATCGTCGAGGTGGGCGGCACGGTCGGCGACATCGAGGGGCTGCCGTTCCTCGAAGCCATTCGGCAGATGCGGAACGAGGTCGGGCGCGACAATGTATGCTACATTCACCTGACATTCCTGCCCTTCATAGCCGCTACGAGCGAACTGAAGACCAAGCCCACGCAGCACAGCGTCCGCGAACTGCGGAGCATCGGCATTCAGCCGGATGTCATCGTCTGTCGCAGCGACCATGAAGTCGAGGATGACATCAAGCGCAAAATCAGCGTTCACTGCGATGTGCCGCTCTCCGGCGTCATCACGCTGCCCACCGTCGATACGGTGTACGAAGTGCCGCTCATACTTGAAGACGAGGGGCTGGGCGAGCTTGTCATCAACACGCTGGGCATCACGAGCACGGGGCGCGATATGACGCAGTGGGGCGCGCTGGTGGACGGTATCAAGACGCCGAAACAGACTCTGCCCATCGCGGTCGTGGGCAAGTATGTTGACCTGCAAGACTCGTACATATCGGTGAAGGAATCGCTGATGCATGCGGGCATGGCGCATGAGGTTGACATAGATGTGCGCTGGGTGCGCTCGGAGGACATAGAGCGGCAGGGCGCGGACGGGCTGCTGGACGATGTGCGCGGCATCGTCGTGCCGGGCGGCTTTGGGCAGCGCGGCGTGGAGGGCATGATACGCACGGCGCAGTACGCGCGCGCGCAGCGGGTGCCCTATCTGGGGCTGTGCCTGGGATTGCAAGTGATGGTCATCGAGATGGCGCGGCATGCGCTGGGCAAGCCGGGCGCGAACTCCACCGAGTTCGACCCGCTGACCGCCGACCCTGTGATAGACATCATGCCGGAGCAGCGCGTCGTTACGCAGATGGGCGGCACGATGCGGCTTGGCGAATACCCGTGCGAGCTGGTCGCCGACAGCAAGGCGGGCGCGGCGTATGGAGCGCCGTCGGTGAGCGAGCGCCACCGCCACCGCTTCGAGTTCAACAACGCCTACCGTGAGGATTTCGAGGCGATAGGTCTTTGGCCCACCGGCATGTCCCCCAACGGCAGGCTGGTGGAAGTGATGGAGCTGGACGGGAGCAAGCACCCGTTCATGGTGGGCGTGCAGTTTCATCCGGAGTTCCGCTCGCGTCCGAACAGGCCGCACCCGCTCTTCCACGGCTTCATATCCGCGGCGGTGAGCACGCTGCGCGAAGGGGAGCAGCGCCCGCTGACCTTGTAGGCGGTTGTCTGTCGGTGTCCTCATCTCTTCGGCAATCCTTTGACAGGGGCGATGCGGGCGAACGTCGGTCGCTCCTACCGGAAGGGCGGCTATCAGGGTGGCGAGAAAATTGCATTAGTCCCTTCCCCCTTGATGGGAGAAGGTTCGTCGGCAAGGCGAAGACGCCGCAGATGTGATTGTCCCTTCCCCCTTTGGGGGAAGGTTAGGATGGGGGTGAAAATGCTTGCCCATCGACGGCTAAACTGTACTAATGCAATTTTCTCAGGGCGATTCGGACGGATGGACGGGATTATTTGGGTGTGCTATAATTTCTATTGACTTCCTCGGAGCGACTTTTCGCAGCCAGGGCCTCCTTTCGGCATCCAGACATTCGCGGCGGCGTGTTGCGTCCCCGCCCCCCGACCATTGCGATATGCGGTTTTCCCATCGATCCCCGGCGCTCTTGCCAGACGATAGCAGTCACCTGCGGGTGCGGAGTGTGTCATGAACCTATCTGAGCTTCAAAGCCTGAACAACGAAGACCTGTTCAAACTCGCGCAAGAACTGGGCGTCTTGGAGAACGGCAATATGCCCCACCGCCGGGAGATGATGTCGAAGGTGCTCGCCAACCTGTCGGGGAAGAACGGCAACCTGAAGGCGAACGGCATACTCAGCATCCTGAACGACGGCTACGGCTTCCTGCGGCAGTCCAACGGCAACGCCAGCAGCGGCGATGTGTATGTGTCGCAGTCGCAGATAAGACGCTTCAGCCTCCGCACGGGCGACGAGGTTACCGGGCAGGTTCGGCCGCCAAAGGACGGAGAGCGCTACTTCGGGCTTGTGCGCGTGGAAGAGGTGAACAACGGCGAACCCGACCGCTCGCGCCGCCGCCGCCACTTCGAGAGCCTCACCGCCATCTTTCCCACGCAGCAGATAAAGCTGGAGACGGACAGGGAGATCGTTGCCACGCGGCTGATGGACATGCTCGCGCCTATTGGCAGGGGGCAGCGCGGCTTAATCGTGTCGCCGCCCAAGGCGGGCAAGACGACGCTGCTGAAGCAGATAGCGCACGGCATCGCCGCCAACGCGCCCGACATCCAGATTATGGTCGCGCTCATCGGCGAGCGCCCCGAAGAGGTCACGGATGTTACGCGCTCGGTGGAGGGCGAGGTGTACAGCTCCACATTCGACGAGCCGGTGGAAGACCACTGCCGCGTAGCGGAGATGGTGCTGGAGCGCGCCAAGCGACTGGTGGAGAGCGGGCGCGACGTGGCCGTGCTGCTGGACAGCCTGACACGCCTGACGCGCGCATACAACCTCGCCGTGCCGAGCAGCGGGCGCACCCTCTCAGGCGGTATGGACCCGGTCGCGCTCTACCCGCCGAAGCGCTTCTTCGGCGCGGCGCGCAACACCGAAGAGGGCGGCAGCCTCACCATCATCGCCGCCTGCCTCGTGGACACGGGCAGCCGACTCGACGACCTCGTATATGAAGAGTTCAAGGGCACGGGCAACATGGAGGCGCACCTCGACCGCCGCCTCGCCGAGCGCCGCTTCTTCCCCGCGATAGACATCGAGCGCAGCGGCACGCGCCGCGAAGAACTGCTGCTCGACGAATCGGCGCTTCAGAATGTGTGGCTGCTGCGGCGCTTCGTATCCTTGCAGAACTCGCAGGGCGCGGACAACGCCATCGAGATCATCGACAAGATTATCAGGCGCACCAAGAACAACCAGGAATTCCTCGCCAACCTGCCGCGCCTCGCGCAAGAAGTGGGGTCTTCGAGGCGGTAGGCGTCGGCCTGTCAGCGCGCCGGCCGCAGCGCCACGACCCGCGTTTCGCGGGGCAGGCTGGTCGTGCTGACGCGCAGGGACGGCTGCGGCGCGGCTTCGGCGACGCCGAGTTCGCCCAGCAAGCCCGCTATGCCCGATGTCGCGCCGTCGGCGTCCCCCGCCATGTAGCCGACGGGGATGACGATGCGCGGGCTAATCTGGTTGACGAACTGCGCGGCGCGCCTTGCGTCCGCCCGCTCGCTGCCGCCCGCGTCCACGATGAGCACATCGGTATTGTTCAGCTCGTCCAGCTGGCGCGGCGTGAGCGTAGGCACACCGACGCCCGCATGGCAGACGCTCAGCCCCTCGGCGCGCAGCGTATAGACCGTATTCACTTGGCGGGGCGTATCGGCGGCGTCCGCGCCGGCGGGCGCTCTGTGCGGCGTGCCCATGCCGCTGATGTAGAAGTTCGCAATCTCATACTCGCCGGGCCCATGCAGCACGCGCGGGTCGCCCTCAACGCCGCCCGCGTTGGCATGTCGCGGGTGGTCGCGGCTTATCGTTACGATGTCCGCCTGCGTCTCCGGCATCGCCCAGCCGTCGCTCGCGCGGTAGGGGTCGGTCAACACCGCCACCTGCCCCGATTGTATGCGGACTGCGGAATATCCGAGCCAGGTTATATCCATGGGGGTTCTCCTCTATGCATGTAAGTGAGTTAAAATATATCGTCGTAGGATTATCGAAGTATGGCTTGGAGGCAGAGTAATGCACAAGTACGAAGTGGTACTTTACTGGAGCGGCGACGACGACGCTTTTCTGGCTGAAGCGCCGGATCTGCCCGGATGCGTCGCTCACGGCGACACGCATGAGGACGCGCTGAGAAGCATAAACGAGGCTATCGCGCTGTGGCTCGACACCGCCCGCGAATTCGGCGACCCAATCCCCGAGCCTAAGGGGGAGCGCCCGACAGTATAGGCGCGCTCCCACCCCTTGGGGCTGGCTCAGTTCAGCAGAGCGACGATGTAACCCGCCACGCCTGTGGCCACCGCTCCGACCATGGTCACCCCAAAGATTACGATGAGCTTTTCGATTCTATCGATGCGCTTGTTCAACGCTTTGAAATTCGCGTCTATCGCGCCGAACTTGACGTCCATCGCGCCGAACTTCGCATTGAACTCCTTCTCCATCGCATCGAACTTGGTGTCCATCGCGCTGAACTTGGCGTCCATCGCATCGAACTTGGTGTCCATCGCGCCGAATTTTGCGTCGAACTTGGTTTCCAACGCACCGAACTTCACATTGAATTCGTTCTCCAACGAGCCGAACTTCAAGTTGAACTCTTTCTCCAATGAGCCGAACTTCAAATTGAACTCGTTCTTCATCGTGTCGAACTTGTTGTCCATCTCGCCGAACTTGGTGTCCAACGAGCCGAACTTCGCGTTGAACTCTTTCTCCAGCGAGTCGAACTTCAAGTTGAACTCTTTCTCCAACCAGTCGAACCTCAGATTGAGCTCCCTCTCCAACGAGACGAACTTCCTGTCTATCTCGCCGAACTTCCCGCTGAACTTGGCGTCTATCTCGCCGAACTTGGCGTCGAACTTGTCGTCTTGGCCCCTCAGCAGCTCGACGATAACCTCTTGCTGCCCATCTATTCGCGCCATGCGCTCAGCCATCCGCCCCATGCGCCCTTCCATCTGCGCCATGCGCTCTGCGAGTGACGGCGAGTGCGTCGTTGCTTCCGCCTGAGTTTCGGTCGTCATTGTTGGGTTGCTCCTTCTCAGTGCTACACTCAGGTCAGCAGGGTGACGACATAGGTAATCACACCTGCGCCTATCGTCGCGAGCAGGGATGCCAGCCCGATGAACAGGCGCTGGTTCATCGCTTCAAGCTTGGCGTCTTGGCTTTTCAGCAGCGCGATGATGATTTCCTGCTGCCCATCTATTCGCGCCATGCGTATCTCCATCTGTGTCATGCGCTCTTCAAGTGTCAGCGAGTCGGTTGTTGGCTGTGTTTCAGCGGTCATTGTTGAGTTGCTCCTTTGCGCCCCTTACTTTGTCATTCCGCCCCCACCCCTGTCATTCCGAACCCTCTACCCCTGTCATTCCGAACGGAGTGAGGAATCTGAAATCTATGAATTGCTGCCATGCAGATATTTTTGATTCTTCGCTCCGCTCAGAATGACAGCGCGGGGAGTGCCCGATACCCCCCATACTACCACATCAACCACGCGATACGGCGCGCGATACGGCGCATCGACCACCCCCAATACAGCCCCACATACCACAATTCCGCCTTCTCCCGTAATACTCCTGTAATACTTCTGCGCTACCATTACTCGCACATCGACAACGGACATCGGATGCATGAACAACCCACATCGGAAAGGAGGCGCTTGCGAACGACTTTTTGACGGCGTTTAGCTGCGCTGAAAATCTTAGTATTAAGCGCGCAGTTATAATTGACTTTGAATATGGAGCGGCGTATCTTTTTTAGGTGCGTGAAATCGGCTTAAACCGCAAAGTATGGCGAACCGCGTTTCGCCTATGTTATGCTTTGCGGGTTGCAATCTACGGCTTCCCGCGCTCGCGGGAACGACCGCGAACAACCCAAAACGAAGATGCGGGGCGGGGTGGGGAGTTAAACTCTCAGTTGTAAGACCCTCAGGGCAGTTCGGGCAGCCGCTGGCAACGGCGATACGAATGCCAGAGGGTAAGTAGGATGACCGGATGGCGAATGCCTGCACACCGAAAAGCGCCGATGTATCGGAGCGACTGACGACATTGGAAGCGATCCAAGCCGAAGCGGATAGGCGGAACGCCTGCTTCAACGCTACGATGGATCGCCTGGAGATGAAGTTGGATCGCTTGCTTTACGCGGTGATTGGCATGGTAGTCGTGCTTCTCGGCGCGATGACCGCAGGTTTCTGGGCGGTGATTGCCACGCGATAGGTCATCCTTGGGCGCGACGAGCGCGCGCTTCTGCGCCGCGCTCCCTTCGCTGGAAAGGCGCGAAATCGGACGGAACGAAATCTACATCCACCCTTAATCGCCCGCAAGGGCAACGGAACGAAATCTATATCCACCCCAATTCAGGAGGACAAATTGAAAACTAGAAAGACTTGGGCTATACCCATTGCGGCGCTCGCGTTCGCAATGCTGTTTGCGTATGGGCTGATTGCCACCGGCACAGGCACAGCGCAAGCACAAGGCACCGCCAGCAACGCGGCGCCCACAGTGGTGACAGGCGATGCGGGAGAAATTACACCCGCGACCCATCCGCTAGTGATTGATGCCGATGGGGATTCGACGACGGCAACTATCGCGCAGGCGTTCTCGGACACCGATGATGCCGCAGGCGCTCGCGTGTACACCGCGCTGAGCAACAATCATAAAGTTGCTAAGATCTCTATGGCAAATGACACCACCGCCACCATAACGAATTGGTGGAATGCTCTGGATGGAGTGGCTGACGAAGGAACGCCTACTGCGAATGACTTGAATTGTGACGCGAGAGCAACGGCATTGGGCTTTGAGATCGACGCGACTAATGCTCCGCGAGTAGGCGGTACCGCCGCGTCGGGACTCTGCCAAGCCTTCGACGATATCGGTGCCGGTAATCGAACGTTGGTCAGGAACGCTTTCTTCTGGAATATGCTGAGTGGCGCTCAGATGACTAAGGCAGCGACTCTCGGCGACTTGACAGGCGACTACGCAAAGCCCTGGGGGCAGCTTACTACCGCTGAGCGCACCAGCGTGGAAGGTCTCTACACCGCTGGCATTCTGGCGAAGGGCCTAGGTCCTTTGACCATAGCTCACGATGGTATAGATAACACGCCCCCCGATGGCGAAGCGGGCACGACATCCATCGAGGTGAACGTCTCGGACTCGACCGGGCGCTTCATTGCGAATTATGTCGGGACGTCTTTTGACTTCACCTCGGTATACACGGACGCGCCCGATATAGTGGCTCTCGATAACACTATGTTCACGCGCGCGGACGGTACTACCGATACCGGTATAACGCAGATTGTTGCAATTCCACCCTCCGCTGGCGTCGAGGCTGTTCCCGCAGGGGTCCAGATTAGGATAAACACCACCACAGACAATCTGGCGAAAGTCACCGCCACTGTGGCGGGTTTGACGCATTTTCACCAGAAGCTGTACTTCAGCCTGGACGATGGCGCCAACCTTCCCTTCGCGGCAGAAAAGATAGACGGCACCGCGACGGCGCCCATCTATAACCAAGCCATGATCGTCAAGAAGTCCGGCGCGGTATTGAACCCGAGGGATACCTTCGAGTTCACACTCAGCGTCAGCGAAGTCGGCCGCGAAGACAGGAACTATCAAGAGATAAAGGTCAGGATGATAGTCGCGGTCGAACCCACTGCGCCCTCGTTCGCCGACGATGTTCCGGCAACGGGCACGGTGGCAGAGCGCGCCAGGGATTTTGAAATCGCCACATTCAGCGCGACCGATCCCAACAACCAAGTGCTTACCTACAGCATAGTTGCCAAGCCCGCCGCCGCCGGCCTAACCGGAGCTGCAGCCACTGCGGCTGCGGATGCGGTTACCGCTGCCGAAGCGATCCTAACGGGCCTAGACTTCGACGCCACGACAGGCGTGCTGAAGACGAAGGACACGGTTGAAACTGATCCCGACCAGCCGGACTACGTCGAGGACAACCCTGAGACCGCGGCTGTCGACGAGTCGGAAGGCAAGAACTCGCACGTGTTCGTAATCACAGCATCCGACGGCGCGCTGGAGGCCATGCATGAGTTCACCCTGACGGTGACTGATGAGGTCGATCCGGAGCCGGGCGCTGAGCAAAAGCTCGAGATGGCAGAGGATAACGAAGGCGGGCTGGATAACTACATAGGCAACGCTCCCACGCTGGGCGTAACTACCGGGGCTTATGCTATCGGACAGCAGATAGACAACCGCGCCGGCATAACAACTGACGAGGACGACGTTCTCTTTGCCATAGAAGCAGCCACCGGAAAGGTCTATCTCAAGGCGGATAAGAGGGACCAAATCGATTTTGAGAGCGGAATCACCAGCTACACCTTGTCAGTATTAAGAGTAGGCGCGACCCTCCCCGGCTTTGTGGTCGTAACGGTGACAGATGTCAACGAAGCGCCTGAGTTCTCCGCCGCTGACGACAGGTTGTTTGCTGGCAGGGCAACCGATGCCGACGGCATCCAGCTCTATGTGCTGGAGTCGGCAGCCGTGGACGAAACCGTTAAGATTGGAAAGGACGCCGGCGGCAATCCTTCCAGCAGGGACGCGCAGTTCGCGGCGTCGGACGAGGACAGCGTCGGTACGGGCAATGCGATAGTGTACAGCCTCTGGTATGACGCCGACACCACAGACGCGGATGACGCCCGTGACGAACCCTACACCGGCGACGTCGCCTTGGTGAAGGTGGACAGCAGCGGCAAGATCCTGGTGAACCAGGAACTCGACACCGATGCGGACGATTCCGTAGCCAAGGTGCTATTGGACTTGCGCGCCGCAGACCCGAACGACACGGATGCGCTCGACTTGAGGGATACGCTGACCATCGAGGTCAATATAATCGACACGAACGTCGCCCCTGAGTTCGACGATGCTTCCAAGGCGCAGACAACGGCGAGTCTTAACGAGGATATTGCTGTCGGGACAGTGGTGTACACATACTTCGCCACCGACGCTGACGGCGATACGGTAAGGTATCTGCTGCGCGACCAAGAGGACGCAGTGCTATTCGAGCTAGGCGAGTCGGACGGTGTGCTGAAGACGAAGGCGGCTCTCGACTTTGAGACCAAGCAGTCGCACACCCTAGAGGTGCAGGCACACGACACGGACGACGACAAGGACGAGGTGATACTCGTTATAACCGTCGTGAATGTGAACGACAACGCCCCGGTTCTGGAAGGACCGAGGAGCCTCCAAGTTGCTGAGAACAGCCCGCGCGGCACGGTACTCGGCACATACGCCGCCACGGACGCGGACGGCGACGCGGTAACATTCAGCCTGAAGGGCGCAAACGCCAAGTCGTTCCAGATCGGCGCGACGGACGGCATACTGAAGACGCTGGAGTCCCTCGACTTCGACTCCGCCAACACGCCTTGCCCGGTGACAGGCTGCCTGATCGAGGTAGTCGCTACCGATGCGCCAGGCTTGACGAACAGCCCGGCGCACACTGTGGCGATAACCATAGTGAACGCGCCCGACTCCATCAGCACGCTGGATGTGAGCAAGGCGAACCCGGTTCCCGGTGCGTCGCAGGGCGACCCGGCATCCGCGCTGGCTGATGTGAAGGCGACCGCAGCCAACCAGACACTAGTGCTGGAACGCCCCGCCGACCTGCCCGCGACCGGAGACGGAACGCAGACGACCCCTGACAAGTTCGTGGGCACAGAGTGGGCGAACTGGGGCACGGTGCTCCGCATCGCGGTAACTTCTCAATCGCCTGACGCCAACTGCGACGGCGGCAACCGCTGCGTGGTGGTCGTAGTGGAGGGTGACTCCTCCGACGACATACTGCAGCTGAGGGCATACAGGAGCTCGGTTCAGGAAAACCTCTATGTCGCGGCAGTGATGCCCGTGTCGGGTGAGGCAGGAATGGTCGAGACCGTTGTGGGCAAGAACAGCACCGGCGTGGAGAACCCGCCAATCTATAAGCACACCGACGGCAGCGTTGCGCGCCTGAAGGTGGACGAAGAAGACAAGATAAAGATAGAGTTCGGCAACCTGCGCGGCAGCATCGACGTCGAGAACGAAGTTCCCGAAATCGACAACTTCCTGCCGGAGCATGAGGCGGCAACGGACGACGGCGATGTGGACTACACATTCACCGTAACCGACGACATATCGGGCATGCCCGATGTGGAAGACCTGCCGAACGACTCCGATGACGAGTACATAGCGGTGGTCGCGCTGGTGAGCAATAGCCAGTGCCACACGAGGACGGCGCGCGGCTTTGCGGCAGTGCCGAACTTGAACCTTGGCGACGGACTTACCATCTACTGCCCGGGCACCCCGACCATTCGGGAAATCATCGACGACAACGACTTTGACGACATAGACGGCGGCTTCGAAGTGGAGACGACCGTAGTGCTGGGCGAGGGCAAGCACTTCGTAACCTTCATCGCCTGCGACAACGCCGGCAACTGCTCGGCTTACGATCCTGAGCAGACGAAGGAAGACGAGACGCTGCCCGAGATTACGGTTGACACCGTTGACCCAGAGCTGATCCAGGCGCGCACAGGCGTCAAGTGGAACTCCACGGACAACGAGTACGACGACGACCGCACCTTCGTGCAGGTTCTGTTCAGAGAGCAGACGGCGTTGAACCCGGACACCATCGAGGCGGACGACTTCGTAGTTGAAGGCCACACCATCAAGAAGGTGTTCTGGTACGACCCGGACGACGAGGACAGGCCTTGGGCGGACGGCAAGGCAAGCACCACCCCGACGCGCTTCGGCCAGGACAGCAAGTATCAGACGCTTGAGTACACAGTGTTCCTCGAGCTTGAAGACGAGCTAGCCCCGGACGAGACGCCCGACGTGGCGCTGGTGCCGAACGGCATCGAGGACAAGGCAGGCAACGAGCAGGACGACGGCGAAGAGGAAGCCGAAGATTGGATTGCCCCCAACTTTGCGATAGTCAGCATAGTCTCCCCGCGCGAGGCGCCCGAATCCGCGGTGCTTGCGGGCGAGGACGACGAGGTAGTCATCACGGTTACCGTTGACGAGCGCATCAAGGCGACCAGGCCTGACATCGCCGTGAACTATGTGAACGCATCTTCGGTTGCGACCAAGGGCACGGAAACCTGCGACGACGGCACGACAAGCGGCGGCACGCGGAAGCGCGGCGAGATTATCACGCCGAGCGGCGACTGCCTAGACGCGGGCGAGGCGACCGGCGGCCAACTGAGTGTCAAGATAGAGAAGGTCTCTAACACCGAGTGGACTGCCACCATCGACGAGCCTGACAATACCGGCTACTTCAACATCTATGTGAGCGCGACCGACCGCTCCTCACAGCAGAACCCGGGCGACGAAGGCGTAGCCCCCGCCAAGATAGTCACCGACTTCTTCAAGGGCAACGGCGATGTCGATTCGGATGACGCCATATACTTCGAGGGCGACATAGTGCTCAACGATCCTACGGTGCGCGTGAGCGGAACCGATGTGATCGACGACAGCGAGCCTACGGTAGAGCTCAAGACGCCTCTGTTCATAGAGTTCGACTTCTCCACGACTGAGGGCGCTGAATACGCCGAGGACAGCTTCGACTTCGTGCAGATAACGAAGTTCACACTGGACGGCGTGGACATGACCGACAGCGTGAGGACGACGGACGACGAGACCTTCCTGGTCGCGCTGTCCGGCATATCGGCTGCTGAGCACGAGATCAAGGTGCAGGCAGTGGACAGGGCAGGCAACACCCTGGACGACGAACTGGACATAGACTTCGAGGTTGAAGAGCGCGATCCGTTCGACAAGCGGCTGGATCCGGGCTGGAACTTGGTAAGCCTGCCGGGTGAGCCTGCGGACAGCAGCATAGCGACAGTGTTCGGCTCCAACGTCGATGTGAAGACCGTGTACACCTACGACCCTGTGGTTCCGGGTGGATGGCTGGTTGCGGTGCGCGAGACGCTTGAAAGCGACTGGCAGGGCGACCTGACGGAAATAACGGCGAAGCGCGGCTACTGGGTGCTGAGCGACGCCATTCAGGACTGGAAGGTCTCCATACCGAGACTGGCGGGCGGAGCGGTTGACTCCGGAACGCCCATACAGCCTCCGGTAATCCCGATGTACGCGGGCTGGAACCTAGTGCCTGTCATCGATGTAACCGGCGACAAGCTGGACGACAGCGATACGATAAACGCACAGGTCTATCTGAACAGCCTGGACGACGGGCTGGATCTGGCTAGGGTCCTTGGCTTCAACACGATAACCAACCAGTGGCGCACACTGCCTGTAGGCGAGAACGCCAGCGATGTCAGCGCTAACCTGAACATCGGCTCCGCTTACTGGGTATTCGTGAGGGAGTCCGCGAGCCTAGTGCCCGGCGGCAACTAAACGGCAATAGCGCGCTCCCCCCGTCCGCAAGGTCGAGGGGAGCGCAAGACAGCGAGGCAGCCCGCCCGCGTCAAAGCCGTGAACAACCCAACCAACTAAAGACATAACGACAACCAAGACAGAGCGCCCCTCCCGATATGCCACCGGGAGGGGCGCTTTGGTGTTACCCCGTCATTTGCGTCTGTATTCACCTACGGGCGCAAATCGTCCTCATCCATCGCGTAGCAGTAGATACTCGCGGCGTCCGCGTCCCGCTCTATCCGCAAGTCCTTCCGCACGCCCGCAATCATCGGATACGCGGCGTTGCCGGTGAAGCGCCGCACCATGTCGGCATGCAGCGCGGCGCGGCGCGTGTCCCGAAGGTCGCAGGTGTACGACGCCTCCGCAACCACATAGCACACCTCCCCATCAAGGTTGCGGCAGCGCACCACCAAGTCGGTATCCAAGAACGACTTCAGCTCGTCCTCGTCGATGCCGCTCATGTCCGCGCCCGCGAGCAGCCGCGCTATCTCGTCTCCCGCCAGCATCTCCAAGGTTGCGATGTCCAGTCGCAGCCCCTTCGCCCGCGAAAACAGGAATATCGCGCCCATGTGCTTGTTCCGCAGCCCGTTCTCCGCGTAGTTGGAGCGGAAGTGCCTGAAGTCGTCGTGCAGATTGCCCAGCCGCCGCTCCAAGGCGTCCAGCCGTCGATCCGTCGCCCTCACGAACTCCGCCACCTCAGCCCTGAACTCGTCGTGCGATTCCACGAGCCGCGCCACCGTAGCGCTGAGCTCGTCCTGAGCCGCCACGAGCCGTTCCACCTTCGCGGGCAGATCCAGCAGCTCGGCCGTCAACAGGCGCGCGCGCAAGCCCTCTACATACTCCGGGTTGTCATCGAGCAGCCGAAGCAAATCCTCAAAGTTGCGTATTGTGGTTGTCATTGTTCCGTCCTCCTTCCGCTCCATCTTACCATTTTCTCCGTATAGGCGTCGCTTCTTGCGCGCTCGTCCCCGCACTCATCCATGCATCGCCTTGCGACATTCCCATCTACAAGCGCGCCAAATTTATGGACGCTCTGACGCCCAACTCGTTATAATGTTTTAGACAGAGTAAAAAATCGAGCGATACCACAACCTAATAGATAGGCAGAGATAGAGTTTATGAGAATGAGAAATCTGGTCGTAGGATTGTTGAGCATGCTGGCGCTGGCAGGCGTGTTCTGGATATTGCCTGCCGACGGGCTATCGGCGCAGACGCCGACCGCCACGCCCGTGAATATAGGCGTTCCCCCCATCCCGATGACCGTTTCGGGCGTCGCGCAGGGAGCGCCGGCGGGTTACAGCCTGCTTGCCAGAATAGGCGCGTATGAGAGCCTGCCCGTAACCATAAAGCAGGATGGCAGGTTCGACGCGCTGAAGATTGCGCCGCCCCATTCGGGATTTCTCGGCGAGGATGTGAGCTTCTTCTTGGAGGGCGTGGAGGCGAATGAGCGCATCCCCCATGTGTCAGGCACGCAGCCCTTCAACCTCAGCCTGACCTTCGCGGAGATACCCGTAGCCACGCTGACGCCCACGCCGATTCCGGTGCTGCCTGCCATCTACTCAGGCTCCATAGCGATAGCGGGCCTCGCGGTAACGCCGAACATGCTTCTTGTCGCAAGGGTGGGTCCCTACCAGAGTCCGCCCGCCGCCATCCTCGACGACGGCGATTTCATAAATCTGGTGATACTGACGGATGACGAGTCGCTTATCGGCTTGCCTGTGGAGTTCTTCCTGAACGGCGAACCCTCAGTGCCGCCGGCGCATGGTGTATTCGAGCCTGACACCAGGCCGGATGTGAACTTGGTATTCGGAAGCGTGCCGCCCACCGAGACGCCCGTGCCGCCCACCGAGACGCCCGTGCCGCCGACTGAGACGCCCGTGCCGCCCACAGCGACGCCCGTACCACCGACGGCGACGCCCGTGCCGCCGACCGCGACGCAGGTTCCGCCCACAGCAACGCCCGTGCCGCCCACAGCAACGCCCGTACCGCCGACCGCGACGCCTGTGCCGCCCACAGCAACGCCCGTGCCGCCCACGGCGACGCCCGAGCCGCCAGCCGTCGTGGTCGTGGAGCCGACGCCTCAGACTGAGGTGCCGGGCGGGAGTTGCAGCTCCGTCGCCGGCATCTCGCGCGAGCATGCGGCCGGCAACCTGCTGATGCTGTTCGCGCCGCTCGTGATGCTCGGCGGCGCGAAGTACGCGCACAACAGACGCCGCCGCCAATAGCGCAATAGCAAGGTTACATCCATATCCTGCCCATCCTGTTGACTCGCTGGATGGGCAGGCACTTGTTTGGCGGCTTGCGCGATTGTAGAATGTGTGCATCGCAACCCCCGTTGAGCGCCATGAAGTGATTGCCTATGCTTACCGAACGCCAAGAGCTGATCCTCAAAATCATCATCTCCGACTACACCCGCAGCGCCTCGCCGATAGCGTCGGAAGCGGTGGCGCGCAGGGGTGAGCTGAAAGTCAGCCCTGCCACGATACGCAACGACGTCGCCGTGCTGGAAGATAACGGCTATATCGCGCATCCGCACAGTTCGGCCGGCAGTGTGCCGCTCGACAAGGCATACAGGTTCTTCGTGGAGTCCATGGAGCCTGTGCTGGACACGGCGATACCGCACAGCGCGCGCGCCACGGCGAAGAAGCGGCTCGAGGAAATCCTGCAAAACCTGGACGAATGGGCGAATGTGTCCGCCGCGGTGCTGTCGGGACTGGTCGGCAATATGGCGATTGCGACCTTCCCCAAGGCGCGGGAGTCGCGGGTGCGCCATCTCGACCTCGTGTACCTCCAGGATGTGCTGGTGATGCTGATTGTCGTGCTGGAGCAGGCGCGGCTTCACCGCCAGCTCATACGGCTGCCGCATCCCATGGCGCTGGGCGAACTGGAGCAGTCCACCGCTCGACTGCGGTCGTACATCCTGGGGCATAATCAGCAGGAGATTGAGTCGCAGGTCATGCATCTGACGCCGCTCGAAGAGGAGCTGATGGAGGCGACCGTCGCGGTGCTGCAAGATGAGGACAGCCTGTCGTACCGCGACCACTATGTAGATGGCATACGCAACCTGCTGTCGCAGCCGGAGTTCGCGGAGAACGAACGCGCGCGCGCCATCGTCGAGGGCGTGGAGGACGGCAGCCTGGCGCAAACCATCCTCGCGGAGACGCCGGAGGGCGGCGTGGTGCGCGTCATCATCGGGCGCGAGAACCCGGATGATGCGCTGTCCCCCCTGAGCGTGGTGGTGTGCCAGTACGGACTGCCGCATCACGCGGTCGGCGCTGTGGGCGTCGTGGGACCGATACGCATGGAATACCCCAAGACGGTGGCGGGCGTCAAATTCGTGTCGTCTGCAATGAGCGAGCTGCTCGAAAGCGTGTATGTGGCGTAGCCGGGGCTAATAGCGATTGACAGGATGGGATAAGGCATGTTTGAGGCGCTGTCGGAGAAGCTGAACGGTGTATTTGGGCGGCTGGGGAACAAGGGCAGGCTGACGGAGCGGGACATAGACGAGGCGTTGCGCGAGGTTCGCATGGCGCTGTTGGAGGCGGATGTCAACTTCCGCGTGGCGCGCGAGTTCGTGGCGCGCGTCCGCAAAGAGGCGCTGAACTCTGACCTGCTCAAGAGCCTGTCGCCGGGGCAGCAGGTGGTCAAGATTACCAGCGACGCGCTGGTGGACATCTTGGGCGGCGGCGTGCATCGGCTCGAAGCCGGTGGCAGGCAGCCCTCGGTCATCCTGATGGTAGGGCTTAACGGCGCGGGCAAGACTACCGCGTCCGCCAAGCTCGCGCGCCACCTGAAGCAGGCGGGGCAAACGCCGGTGATGGTCGCCGCCGACTTGCAGCGCCCGGCCGCGATTCAGCAGCTCCAGACGCTGGGCAAGCAGGTGGATGTCGCGGTCTATGAGGGCGGCAGTGCCCGCAGCACGCCCAGAGTCGCCAGGGACGGCGTAAAGCGCGCCACCGAACTGAACGCGGCGTGGGCAATCGTGGACACCGCCGGGCGCTTCCAGGTTGACAACGAGCTCATGTCGGAATTGGAAGCCGTGAAGAACGCGGTGTCGCCCGATGAGACGCTGCTGGTAGTGGATGCGATGACGGGGCAGGAAGCGGTCGAAGCCGCCAAGCAGTTCCACGACCGCATCGGCTTGACCGGGCTGATTATGACCAAGATGGACGGGGACGCGCGCGGTGGCGCGGCGCTCTCCATCACGGCGGTTACGGGCGTGCCAATCAAGTTCATCGGCACGGGCGAGCGCCCCGACGCTCTGGAGCCGTTCCATCCCGACAGGCTGGCGTCGCGCATCCTGGGCATGGGCGACATGCTCACGCTCATCGACAAGGCGCAGGCGAACTTCGACCGGGCTGAAGCCGCCGAGATGGAAAAGAAGATACGGCAGGCGACATTCGACCTAGAGGACTTCCTGGGGCAGTTGCAGCAGCTCAAGCAGATGGGGCCAATCAGCCAAGTGCTGGAGATGGTGCCCGGCTTCTCCGCGATGAAGGGCAAGGTGTCGGTGGACGAGCTGGACGACAGCCATCTGGTCAGGACAGAGGCGATAATACGCTCCATGACGCCTGAGGAACGCCGCCGCCCGGAGATTATCGGCGGCAGTCGCAGGCGGCGTATCGCGCGCGGCAGCGGCACCACTCCGCAGGATGTCAACCAGCTCCTGAACCAGTTCGGCCAGATGCAGAAGATGATGCGGCAGATGATGGGCGCGCCCACTGGCAAGCGGAGCAGAGGCGGCAAGCGTCAGAGCAAGAAGATGCGCCGCATGATGCGCGAACAGGCGAACATCTTCAACCTGCCCAATGTGTAAAAAGGCTGATATGAAAGTTGCTCCGCTCTTCGCATGGATCGCCATAACGACAATCGCGCTGCTTATCCTAGCGGCGGCATGCAGCGACGCCCCCGACAATCCCCCTGACTCGCAGCCTCCGCCTCCAATTGTGACCGCGCCCGATACTCCCACGCCTGCGCCCGATGGCGAACTGCCGCCGGTGGTGAATATCCAATTCATCGGCGGCGAGGACTTGTCAGACGAGGGAAAATCTTCGCTTGCGGACCTCATCGAGCGCATTCAATCGAGCGTAGTTCAAATTGACACAGGCGTCGGGAGCGGATCAGGCTTCATCATCAGCGCCGACGGCTTGGTCGTAACCAATGAACATGTCGTTGGAAACGCGCGCAGCGTGAGCGTCTGGCTGACCAATGGACTCCGCTATGGCGGTGATGTGCTGGAGCGAAATGCAGATGCGGATCTTGCTCTGGTGCAGATAGACAGTGGCAAGGGTTTCGACGACATCGCTGTTGGAGACCCGGGCAAAGCCCGTGTGGGCGATGAGGTGCTTGCGCTAGGTTTTCCGCTTGCCGACAGAATCGGAAGCGACCTGACGGTAACGCGCGGCATAATCTCCGCCACCAGAGTAGTGGAGGGTGTTGACATCTTGCAGACAGATGCGGCGATAAATCCCGGCAACAGCGGCGGTCCGCTCGTCAACATGGATGGCGAAGCAATTGGCATCAACACTGCCAAGATAGATGAAAGCGGTGGCAGACCTGTGGATAATATCGGCTTTGCCGTATCCGTCGCCGAGCTTGAGCGCAGACTGGGGACGCGGTTTGCAATCAATCGCGGCACGCCTACGCACACACCTACTATCACGCCTACGCCCACTATCACACAGACACCGACCATAACGCCGACGCCTACACAGACACTTACTCCAACAATAACGCCGACACCCACACAAACACTCACTCCTACGCCGACGAACACTCTGACTCCGACGCCAACCTATACACCAACTCCCACATGGACTCCGACTTATACGCCGACGCTGACGCCGACGCCGATACCGCCGTTCGTGAAAGTGGTGGCTGGATCGGGCCGCACTACTTGCGGACTTCGTTCTAATGGCGAGATTGTTTGCAGGGGAAGGCATGAATCTGTTTATCGTATTTCTGAAGATAAGATTACGGATGTCGTGGACGATAAGGGATGGCCTTGGCGTCGCACTGATCGCACTGATGCGAGTGCTGATTTCTGTGTGAGACTGGCAGCGAAGGGACATTGGATATGTGCTTCTAATATTGGTCCTTATGCGGAGCAACTCAGTGAGAAGTATGTAGATGTGATGGTTGACCGTGGAATTGCTTGTGGCTTGCGTGAGGATGGGACAATAAAATGTCGGGATGGTGTTTCGAGTCCGCCAGAACATGAAAGGTTTGTTAGCATTGATCAAGGTTATGGTGGTGATGGATGTGGTGTGCGTGATGATGGCTATGTAGTTTGTTGGGGAGCGTTTCGCCATTGGAGTCAGGGCGACTTTCTTAAGGACAAAAAGCTTAAGACGATAGTAGTATCAACGGAGACACATCGGAGGAATCAGTTTGCTTGTGGGCTTCGTGAAGACGGTTCCGTCGATTGCTGGGGAGAAGGGACTAGGAGCGACATTGATGGCGATGGCAGGATTGGAGATAATGAAGGTTATTCATTCCCGGAGGACGCTCGCTTTCAATTTCTGCGTGCGGGGTCGTTTCACGTGTGCGGATTGAATACAGAGGATAAAGTTCAATGTGTTCTTTTCATTGAATCCTATGATGATGGTCAGGCTTCGCCACCACAAGAGGAGCAATTCATCGATTTGGATGTAAGTGACACACATTCCTGCGGAGTCAACAAAAAAGGCGTCATCTTGTGCTGGGGCGATAATTCATCCGGGCAGTCTCATCCGCCTTTGCGGTGAGGAGGGTGTCAATCGAGTAAGAAAGAGGTGAGAGCATTGCAGAAGTATGTACTCTATGTGGCTCATGGTGGGACTAACTACGCCAGGATCCATAAGATAGAATGCACGTATTACAGAAACAGAAAGGGAGAGACACAGCCCGATAACGGGTGGTGTCACGGCCCGTACACTCTGGAAGAATCTGAATCTGTCTTGCGTGATTTGGACAAGACAGATTCAGGATACTGCGGACACTGCATCGGATAGTCTAAGTCTGACAGAAGTTCAGCCTATCGTCCGGAAATCAGGTCAATTTTACGGTATGGTCACGACGAGGTGAACGACATGGCGCTGAAAGAAGGAAAGGTCAATCAGGAGAAGGCTGAGCGAAACAAAGCCGTCCTGAAGAAATTGCATCAATCCCCCGGATTTATTGAAAAGGTGCAAGAAGGCTATGCTCAGATTGAGCGCGGTGAATCTGTCACCGTATCTGTGGACGCCATAAAGAACAAATTGAAAATTGTGACTGAGGGATCGCTGCAAGCCCTCATTGATGTGCCCGCCGAAAGCGCTCAGCATACCGCCTGACCATGCTATCATTCCAGCGAACATAGAAGTGCGACATCGATTGCACGACGGAGAGTTTGGACATGACTACCAGAGGGGCGCTGAAACCGTCGTATGCGGACAAGTATTCTCACCTAGAGCCGCTGCCGGACCCGCCAAGAGAGCCTGATATGCAGCAGTCCGAGCGAATGCTGGACTTCAAGAGCATACTGAAACCCCATTTCGCGCATCGCGGGGATGTGCTGATTTCGGGCGAGGGATACTTGCGCCACGACGCGGGCGGGGATATGACAGGAAGTCTCGCGCCCGACTGCGTGGTGGCGTTCGGCGTGGATAGCCCGCGCGGGATAATAGCGCGCAACGGCTATGTGATAAGCGAGGTCGGCAAGCCGCCGGAGTTCGTGCTGGAGGTGGCATCGCGCAGCACGGGAAGGCGCGACTATACGGTGAAGCGCGAGGGGTATGCGAGATACGGCGTGGCAGAGTATTGGCGCTTCGACCATACGGGCGGGAAGTTTCACGATGCGCCGCTGGCGGGTGATACGCTGGTCGACGGGGAGTATCGTCCGCTTCCGATACACCGGGAAGCGGATGGTCTGATATGGGGATACAGCGCTGTGCTGGAGCTGGATTTGTGCTGGGAGGATGGTGAGTTGCGTCTTCGCAATCCGCTGACCGGGGAGTTTCTGCCCACACCCACGGAACTGCAAGCTCAGCGCGACGCCACTGCAATCCAGCGCGCCGCCGCTGAAGCCCAGCGCGACGCCGCTCATGCCGAGGCGGCCGAACTGAGGGAACAGTTGAGAAGACTGCAACAAGGTTGACGCTCGTCCGCAACGTCGCGTCATTCCCGGGAATAGGACAAAGATTTGCTAGGTTCTGTGGACAATTGAGATATATGCTATGTTAAAGGCATGCCTAACACAAGACTAACTACCGCTAAATGGATGAGGATACGCGACTTTCTACGCTCCGACCCGGGGGTGTATGTCAAAGACGAGGCAGAATGCAGGAAATTCATAGAAGCCGTCGTCTGGATTAACAGAACGGGCGCGCCGTGGAGAGACCTGCCGGAGAAGTTCGGCAAGTCCAACAGCGTATTCAGGCGGTTCACGCGCTGGAAGCAAAGCGGAGTCTGGGAGCGGATGTATCTGCACTTCATAGAAGATCCTGACAAGGAGAATCTGATAATAGACAGCACGATAGTGCGCGCGCATCCTTGCGCTGCGGGCGCGTCTTCTGAAAAGGGGGGCAAGACGCGCAGGCGTTAGGCAGAAGCAGAGGCGGGTTCAGCACGAAAGTGCATGCGAGCGTTGACGCTCTAGGCAATCCGTTGAGGTTCATCTTGACAGCGGGTCAGGAACACGACATCAAGCAGGCTGAGGCGCTGGTGGAGGATGTGGAGTGCGAGCGAGTCATAGCGGATAAAGGGTACGATTCGGATGCGTTCCGCAAGTATGTCGCACAGAGTGGCGCAACGGCTGTAATACCGCCTAAATCCAACCGCAAGAGGCAGTATTGGTATGACGAGCACATATACAAGGAGCGGCACTTGGTTGAGTGTCTGTTCAACAAGGTGAAGCACTTTCGCAGAGTGTTCTCTCGTTACGACAAGTTCGCTGATACATACCTGAGTTTCCTACAAATTGCGGCAACCCTAATCTGGCTGAAATGAAATGTCCACACTACCTAGAAGCCGTCAGCGCAACTGACTGCTGAAAATGCCCGCCGAAAGCGCTCAGCATACCGCCTGACCATGCTATCATTCCAGCGAACATAGAAGTGCGGCATCGATTGCACGACGGAGAGTTCGAACATGACTACCAGAGGCGCGCTGAAGCCGTCGTATGCGGACAAGTATTCTCACTTAGAGCCGCTGCCGGACCCGCCAAGAGAGCCTGATATGCAGCAGTCCGAGCGGATGCTGGACTTCAAGAGCATACTGAAACCCCATTTCGCGCATCGCGGGGATGTGCTGATTTCGGGCCAAGGATACTTATGCCACGATACAGGTGGGGACATGACAAGAAATCTCGCGCCCGACTGCGTGGTGGCGTTCGGCGTGGACAGCCCGCGCGGGATAATAGCGCGCAACGGCTATGTGATAAGCGAGGTCGGCAAGCCGCCGGAGTTCGTGCTGGAGGTGGCATCGCGCAGCACGGGACGGCGCGACTATACGGTGAAGCGCGAGGGATATGCGAGATACGGCGTGGCAGAGTACTGGCGCTTCGACCATACGGGCGGGGAGTTTCACGATGCGCCGCTTGCGGGTGATACGCTGGTCGACGGGGAATATCGTCCGCTTCCGATACACCGGGAAGCGGACGGTCTGATATGGGGATACAGCGCTGTGCTGGATCTGGATTTGTGCTGGGAGAATGGTGAGTTGCGTCTTCGCAATCCGCTGACCGGGGAGTTTCTGCCCACCCCGACGGAACTGCAAACCGGGCGCGCCGCTGCTGAAGCCGGGCGCACCGCTGCCGAAACCCAGCGCGACGCTGCTGAGGCCGGGCGCGCCGCCGCTGAAGCCCAGCGCGCCGTCGTCGAAGCCCGACTCGACGCCACTGCAATCCAGCGCGACGCTGCTGAGGCCGGGCGCGACGCCGCTGAAGCCGAGCGCGACGCCGCTCAAGCGGAGGCGGCCGAACTGAGGGAGCAGTTGAGAAGACTGCAACAGGGTTGACGCTCGTCCGCAACGCCGCGTCATTTCCCGGAACAGGACAAAGATTTGCTAGAAGCCGTCAGCGCAACAGAACTGGCATTCGCTGTGCTGGTGGTGTTCTTCGCTTGCACCGTGTTCAGCGCGATGGGCTTCGGCATCGGCATCGTGGGGCTGCCGTTCCTGTTCTTGATGTTCGACACGGCGACCGCGATAATCCTGCTGAATGTGATGGCGCTGCCGGTCGTCATACTGGTAGTCCTGCGAAACCGTGAGCACTTGCGCCCCCGCCAGATTGTGCCTATCGTGGTGGCGGGCGTGGTCGGCGCGTTCATAGGCGGCCGGGTACTGAAGATGCTTGACCTCGCGGAGTACGAGGACATATTCGGCATAGCGGTGCTGGTGGTCATCATCGCGCTCACGGTGGGCGGCATGTTCAAGGCGCCGTTCTCGATGCCCAGAGCGAGCATTTTGGGGCCTGTGTGCGGCTTTCTGGTGGGGGTCTTCATCACCGGGATAGGCGTGGGCGGGCCGCTGCTGGTGCTGTTCTTCATATCGCAGGGCTGGGGCCGTCAGGTCACTCGCGCATCCATGGCGCTGTACTTCATATTCATGGGGACTGCGCTGATAGTGACCTACGGGCTGAACGACCTTTATACGCCCGCTCGCAGCGAGCTGCTGATAGCGTCTATCGTGCCGGCGATTTTGGCTGCGCTGCTCGGCGACCGCATAGCGAAGAGCCTGACGGATGTCGTGTGGCGGCGCGGGGTCGTGATACTTGTGCTGGCATCCAGCGCGTTTGCGCTTGCGACGAAGGTGGTGAATGTGGTGGCTGCGTAACCAAGATTTACATCGATGGGCAGGATGGCTAGGATAGGGTGTAGAGGCGAGAACGGGGAAGTTACAAGGAGGCAAGTGATGGCTGAGCGAAAGATAGGCTATATCGGTCTGGGGAATATGGGCGGCGGGATGGCGTCGCATCTGGTTGCGAGCGGCTACGATGTAACGGTGTACGACCTGCGCGCCGATGCGGTGCGGGCGCTCGTGGACAAGGGCGCTGCCGCCGCGTCTTCGCCTAGGGAGGTTGCCGAGAAGTGCGATGTCATCATTTCGTCGCTGCCCACGCCGCAGAGCGTCGAGACTGCCGCGACGGGCGAGAATGGGCTGACGCTTGGGCTGAGCGCGGGCAAGGTGTATATCGATATGAGCACCATCGACCCGGATACGACGCGCAGGGTGGGCGCGGCGGTGCGGGCGACGGGCGCTGAGATGCTGGATGTGCCGGTGGGCATGGGGCCGCAGCAGGCGGCGACGGGGCAGCTCACGCTGATGATTGGCGGCGATGCGAGCGTGGTCGAAGACTGCAAGGATGTGCTGGACACGCTGGGCGGGGAGCAGTTTTACTGCGGCGAACTCGGCGCGGGCGCGACTACGAAGATTGTCAACAACCTTGTGTCGTGCTCGGTCGCTACGCTGCTGGGCGAGGCCGTTACGCTGGGCGTGGCGGCGGGACTGGACCCGGAGCGACTGCGTAATGTGATGAACAACACTGCCGCGAGTACGCTGCACGGGCGCAGCTCGCTGAAGGCAAAGGCGTTCGCGCGCAACTTCGAGCCGGGCTTCAAACTGGCGTTGTCTCATAAGGACTTGGGACTTGCGGCGCAGCTTGCGGCGTCTCTGGGCGCGTCCAACATGATTGGCTCGGCGGCGTATCAGGTGCAGACGCTGGCGATGGGCAAGGGGCTGGGCAACGAGGATCAGTATGCGGCTATCAAGGTGGCGGAGGAGACGGCGGGCGTGGAGGTAGGAATTAAGAATTAGGAATTGGGTTTTGGTTAGGGTTGGGGTGCGGTGTTGCGCGGGCCGATGGCAACCGAAGGTCAAAGGCGGTTGCTGAAGTTTATGTAGCCGCGAGGTTGGGATTTTTGATTCCTCACTGCGTTCGGAATGACGGAGTGAGATCTTGGGATGACAGCGGGTTGAGGCGCTGTGTTTGGGATGTCTGGCGGCGGGGCGATGGGGGCGACTGGCAGTCGCCCCTACATTGGTTGGGGGCGCTTGCCCCGCCGCTGCTGTCAGCGGAAGGGTGGGTGGCGTTCGGGGCGGCGGGGCTTTTTGTTGCCGGGCAGGTGGCTTATTTCGGATAGGTAGTCGGTGTGTCCCTGGGAGATTTGCCTTGCGCTTTCTGCTGCTTTCTCTTCTATTCGCTCTGCTTCGGCTACTTCTTTCATGTGCGCTTCGGATACAGGCGCGTGGCTCTCGACTACCGCCGGGTGGTCTTCGTCTAGGTCGCGGCAGGCGCAGATGCAGTCGGGGTGGCAGGGGGAGTAGTAGGACATGAACTCCGGGTCGGGGGTGGAGGGGTTGCCGAATCCCCAGCTGAGCAGAACTTTGGCGGCTTCTATCCTGTCCCTTGGCTTGGCGTCTCGGTCGCGTCCTTCCAGTACTTCGTTGAGTATCCTGACTATGCTTGCGCCTTCGCCGGTCTCAACGCGGATGCGGGCGACGAGCTTTTTGTTCAGCCTTTCGTGTTCGGGGCTGACTGCCTGCGTGGGGCCGTTCTCTCCCTGGGCGTCTTCCTTCTTTGCCTGCCGTTCCATCTTGGAACTGAGGCTGTTGATGAGTGCCTCGGCTTCTTGGAAGCCTAGTTTGAGCAGCAGGCGGGCGGCTTGCAGTCTGTGATGGGGCGTGGAATCTTGGTCGTCGCCGGTCATGATGGAGACGATGCTGCGTATGATGGTTCTGCCGTTGTCTGTTTCTTGGTGGACTAGGTGCTGGAGGTGCTCGATGGCGGTCGCGCAGTGCCTGTTGTCCAGGTGGTCATGTTGGGCATGGCTGTCCTGGCTGTCCTGTTGGTGTTGGTTTATGGGGGTTGGTTGGTTCATTGGTTTTTCCCAAGGTTTTCAGGTGGTCAGGATTTCAGGGTTTTGGATTGTCAGGGATTAAGGTATCAGGTTGTTCGTGCTTGTTATGCAACTTATGTTCTTGGGGATAGTATAGGTGAGGGTTTGTGTGATGTCAAGGGGGGATTTCAATTAAAAATTGAAAATTAGGAATTGGGAATGAGGGGGACGGGTGGTTCGCCCTTCGGCAGGCTCAGGAGGCTCACCACGAACGAAAAAATAGGCTTGCTGCGAGCGGAGTACGGGACTGGTGTGCATTGAGGGGATGGCTGTTGAGATTGTGTTGGGTATTGGGGTTGGTTGTGTGCGGAGATTTTTGATTCCTCACGCTGTTCGGAATGACAGAGAAAGTTGCTGTGGTGTGTTTGGAGTGGTGTGGTGTTGGAGGCACTGGATTCCTGCTTTCGCAGGAATGACGGGATGGGATTTCAAAATGTCCGCAAAACATAAGGACGGTGGTTCGACAGGCTCACCACGAACGAAAAAATAGGCTTGCTACGAGCGGAGTATAGGGTTAGTGTGCGGAGATTTTTGATTCCTCACGCTGTTCGGAATGACAGAGAAAGTTGCTGCGGTGTGTTTGGGATGGTGGGGGATTGGAGGCTCTGGATTCCTGCTTTCGCAGGAATGACGGGATGGGATTTCAAAATGTCCGCAAAACATAAGGACGGTGGTTCGACAGGCTCACCACGAACGAAAAAAAATAGACTTGCTACGAGCGGAGTATAGGGTTAGTGTGCGGAGATTTTTGATTCCTCACGCTGTTCGGAATGACAGAGAAAATTGCTGTGGTGTGTTTGGGATGGTGTGATATTGGAGGCTCTGGATTCCTGCTTTCGCAGGAATGACGGGATGGGATTTCAAAATGTCCGCAAAACATAAGGACGGTGGTTCGACAGGCTCACCACGAACGAAAAAAAATAGGCTTGCTGCGAGCGGAGTATAGGGTTAGTGTGCGGGGATTTTTGATTCCTCACGCTGTTCGGAATGACAGGGGGCGGTGGGTTTGGAATGACAGGAAGGGGTTTGGAGGGACGGGGGGGTTGCATTTTAGGCGCTGGATTCCTGACGCTCTGAAAACCTGATTATCTGACATTCTGCGAGAAGATTGCATTGGTATAGTTTAGCCGTTGATGGGCGAGCGTTTTCGCCCCCATCCTAACCTTCCCCCAAGGGGGGAAGGGACAATCACGCCGTCGGATTGCGCTTGACAGCAGGCAACCTTCTCCAATCAAGGGGGGAGGGACAATCACATCTGCGGCGTCCTCGCCTCGCCGACGAACCTTTCCCCGTCAAGGGGGAGGGACTGATGCGATTTTCTCATTCTGCGCGCGGGGGTTTGCAGACGGATATGCTTTTGTGGTAGTCTGTGCGCTGACAGCGTGAAGTTTTGGAATGATTGCACAATTTTAGGCGATATGCCCCGATTCCCTGAGTTCAATTTCTACCCGATGAAGGTTGCCCTCGCGCGCGCGCGAAGGCGGTTTGCTTCAAATTCTACCCCCCCCCCCCCCCCGTTGCAGCCCATGCGAAGCATAACGCTCGCGTTCCTGCTCATCGCGCTTGTGGCGGCGCTTGCGGGCATTAGCATTAGCCTAGTAGCGGCGCAAGCGACGACCGACTACGACGATTTGTACGGCGGCGGCGTGGAGAGCCAGACGCAACCCGTGAGCGACGACGACCGCGAGTTCGTCTCTCTCGCCTTCGGACAAAGAGCGCATACCTGCGGCGTAACCGCCGCCAACACCATTCGCTGCTGGGGCGATACCCGCCTTGGACCCGTCCGCGCCACAGGTTACACGGATGTGGTTACGGGGCACAACTTCACCTGCGGGCTGCGCCTCGATGGGACGGTGGACTGCTGGGGAACAAACGCGAACAACCATCCCGGCACCCCGGTAGATGCCAATGACAATCCGATTACCTTCTCCATGCTGGACAGCTCGCAGAGTTTCGTCTGCGGCCTTCAGGACGGACAGAACAGCCAGACTGAAGGCATAGCGCGCTGCTGGGGCGATAACCAGAATGAGGCTGTGTTCAAAGTGCCGTCCGACCTGGCTTCGGTCGCATTCTCTGATTTAGATGTCGCAGAGGGTGGAGCTTGCGCCTTGGTGAAGGACGGCGATGACGCCGGCAAGTTCAGGTGCTGGGGAAATCTTTCCACATTTCTCGAAAGAGTCAAGAATGTGGGCGCCTCTGCCGATAGTACGCGGAAGACTGCGATACTTGGTACGAAGTTCCGCAGCATCAGCGTCTATCTTGACGAGGCTTGCGGAGTAGTGGATGAGGGGGCGGATACCGAAACGGGCGCGCTCATCTGCTGGGGAGGGCAGACTACCACAAACGATTCCGTAACCGACTTATCCCTCACCAGTGATTTCACCTCTATCAAGTTTCGTTCCGTGTCTAATGCGAGGGAAAACGCCTGCGCGGTGAAAGCCGACCGTACCGTCGTGTGCTGGGGCGCTCCTAATTTCGATCAAGGGCAGGTGACCGTTCCGACCGCGCTTGCCAGCGCTACCTTCTCCAGTGTGTATGCAGGAAACTACTACTCTTGCGGCATTCTGGACGGGCAGAACATGCAGAGCGAGGGCGCAGTGAAATGCTGGGGCGATGGGAACTATGGGACGACCCACCCCGGGCGCAATCCGGGTCTTCACACCACAGGCGCGGCAGTCCCTTATGAGGAGCGCGCGTCTTTGCCCACGCTTGCCACCGGCTTAAACGCCATTAGCAGCGGTGGCTCAGCAACTTGCGGCATGACCACCGACTCCAAGATGGTGTGCTGGGGGAGCGGCCTATATGTCGATTTCCCTGAGGTGACGGGTGTAATGTCCTTCAGCGTCCGCACAAATAACGCCTGCGCGCTGAGTACCGGCGGCGTGGTCACCTGCTGGGGAGCGGACCTTAATGGAATGTCCTCAGGGTCGGGGGCAAATATGGGCGTTGCAGCCGATCTCGACAATCTGACCTTTTCCGCCGTCAGCGCCGGCGCTTTCCAAGCCTGCGGCATTCTGGACGGGCAGAACATGCAGACCTCCGGCGTTGTGAGATGCTGGGGGAACAACAGCTTCAATCAGACCACGCTTCCCACTGCGCTGACCTCCGCTACCTTTTCCTCTATCAGCGCCGGCGGCTATAACAGTTGCGGCATTTTGGACGGGCAGAACATGCAGACCTCCGGCTCTGTGAAGTGCTGGGGGAACGACACCTACTCTCAGACCACGCTTCCCTCGGATGTGAGTTCCGCTACTTTTTCCGCCGTCAGCTCCGGCTGGGTGCATGCATGCGGCATATTGGACGGGCAGAACTCCCAGACCGCCGGCATTGTGAAGTGCTGGGGCGGCGCGAACTTCTCGACAGTCCCTATCACTATACCGCCCGAATTGGCGGAAGTGCCTTTCGCCCAAATCTCGGCTGCCTTTCCGCACACATGCGGGCTTACGCTGGTGGAGCGCCGCGTCCGCTGCTGGGGGAATACCGGAGGCAGCAGCGACTATGGTCAAACCGATATACCGCTGAAATATCAGTATGCGACCTTCACGGGTGTATCCACCAGCCCTCGCCACACCTGCGCCGTTGACACGAATGGACGGGTCGCCTGCTGGGGTGCTGATGCCGCCCCGGACACGGATGGCATCCAAATCGCCAGGGGTTTTGTCATCGCGAATACCGGGCAAGCCGACCCACAGCCGCAGGCGGCGGGCGCTGCCGTGCCCGCCGCTCCGCCCCGGGAGGTCGCAATATCCGAAACGGGCTTGGTTACATGGGAGAAGGCTACGACGCTCATCTATGGTCAGCAGTACCCTGTGCGCTGGGCTTCGGGAACTACCGCTCCGCGTGAATCGGACTTGACCGCCGATTCGTCCGATGAGCGGCACGAACTGGTGCCGGAATCGAGTTGCGCCTCCGATGGAAGCTGTGAGCATCAGATTGTCCCGTTTGACCCAACCAAGCACTGGCTGGCGCAGGTGCGCTCCACAGGCGGCGCGGACCTCGACTGGCGGGAAGCGCGGCTTGCGTCTATTGTGGCTGACCTTCCCCCCACTCCGACGCCAACGCGTCGCCCGACGAGGACGCCGACGTCCAGACCCACCAGCACGCCCACGCCCACGCCGACTTACACGGCAACACCGACGCCTACCGACACGCCTACGCCTACGCCGACATATACACCGACGCCCACGCCTACTTACACGCCTACGCCTACGCCGACATATACGCCAACACCTACGCCAACTTATACGCCGACGCCAACGCCGACATACACCCCGACACCGACGCCTACATATACGCCAACGCCTACGCCGACATACACCCCGACGCCCACGCCCACTTACACTGCGACGCGCACGCCCATGCCCGATAAGGTGCAAACGGCCGTCGCTCGCTCGCTTTCCCCTGTGCTGATAGGCTTTAGGGAAGTGATAGCTCAGGCGTCGGAAGGCGAAGCGGCGATGCTGACGGTGGAATCGAGCAGCGTCCTGTCTGCTCCCGTAGTCGTGCGCGTGCAGGCGATGCAGGGCACGGCGGACGATGCGGACTATGCGCCGTTCATGTCGGAGGAGTTGATCATCGAGCCCGGCTATCGCAGCGTACCCGTGTCGGTGCCGATAGTCGCTGACGACCTCGCGGAGATGCATGAGGTGTTTGCGCTGAGGCTGATACTGGTGAGCGCGCCTGCCCGCGTGGCGCTGAACCAGGTTTCATCGACCGCGCAGGTGGTCATACGGGGCGAGGACACGCCTGCTTCGCAGCAGCCCGCGCCCACGCAGACGGCGGCAGCGCCTGCGGCAACACCGACGGCAACGCCGACGCCCATGCTGGCGGCGGCGGATGCGCCCGCTTCTATGCCGACGCCCATGCTGATTGCGGCGAGCGCAGCTACCCCCGCGCCGACGCTGACGGCGACGCCAATGCCAGCGCCAATGTCAGCGCGCGCTGCGACGCCAACCGCCACAGCGACGGCAATGGTGACCGCAACGGCAGCACGGCAGACGCCCACGACTGCGCCGATGCCGCCTGCGACAGCGACCGCCGCCGCGCCCTTGACGGCAGCGGCTGCTCAGCCTACGGCGATGCCGATGCCGAGCGCGACGCCGTCTGCCACCGCGCTGCCGACGCTCGATTCGACGCAGACACAGACTTCAAGCCTCGTCGGGCGGGCTTGGTGGCTGCTGCCGCTCTTGCTTGTCCCGCTTCTCGCCTATTATCTCTGGCGAGAGTGGATAGATAGACGAGCGGCTAAGGGTGCGCGCGAGTTCGACTAGGGTCTTTCAGTTGTCAGGCTGAATGGAGTGAGGGGGCTGAGGGGTTAGTTGAGCTTTTTCAGGCGGCGGCGTATTACTCTTGGCCAGTAGGTTAGCGATACGATTGTGGCTAGGGTGGCTATTATGGCGGCGATTAGGTAGGTGTCGCGGAAGGCTAGGACGAATGCCTGGGTTGGTTGGGCGGCGGCGGTTTCGTGTAGGGCGAGGCGCGCGGCGAAGAGGGCGCTCATTAGGGCGACGCTGGTTACTATGCCGAGGCTCATGGACATGGCTATGAGCGCGCCGCCAGCGCCTAGGCGGTCGCGGGGCATTGCGCCCATTATGAGCGTGGCGTTTGCCGCCTGAAATAGTCCCATGCCGACTCCGCCGACTGCCATGCGTATTGCTACATCGGCGACGCCGGAGTCGGCGCTCAGTGTGCTGAACCAGAGCATTGTGATGGCGGCGATTGCCAGTGCGGTGGTGGTGATGTAGGCGGGGGGCATCTTGTCGGATAGCCAGCCTCCGATGGGCGCGACGCCGCCTGCGATTACGGGCGTGAGCATCAGCAGGAAGCCGAGCGCTTTGGCGTCCACTTTCAGCACATCGGATACATAGAACGGCAGTATGAACAGGTTGACGAATGTCGCCATGAACATGAGGAATGACGCAGTGATGACGGGCGCGAGCAGGGGATGTGTCAGCATTTTGGGGTCGAACACGGGGTTGGGTATTTTTCGTTCCCATCGCAGAAAGAGCGTCAATGACGCTATCGCGCCAACTCCGAGTGTCAGGGTTGCGGGCGATAGCCAGCCGCTTCTGCCTCCAATCGTGAGGAATAGCACCAGCGCGGCTAGTCCGACGAATGCCAATGCCGCGCCGCGCAGGTCGAAGTTTTTTCTGCCGTCGGATGCGGCGGGCGCTTGCAGGATTATGAGGGCGAGCAGGATGGTAATGAGGGTGAGCGGCACGCGGGCGAGGAATATGGCGCGCCAGCCGAAGCTGTCCACAAGCACGCCGCCGCCAAGCGTTGCGGCTATCATTCCGAGGGTGGAGATGGCGGACATAAGCCCGAGCGCTCTGCCGCGCTGCTCGGACGGGAATATGCCGGTTACGAGCGCGGGCGCGGATGCCGCAATCAGCCCGTTGCCGACTGCTTGCATTACGCGCAGACCAAGCACGAATGGGAGCGTCGGCGCTAAGCCAATCAGCAGCACGGCGAGGGCATACGCCGCCAGCCCGATGATATAGAAGCGGCGCAAGCCGTACACGTCGGCGGCGCTGCCCAGCCCAAGCTGGAGGCTGGTGGAGCCGCCGACATATAGCACGATTATCCACTGAACTGTGCGGAGGTCGGTGTTCAGGTCGGCGGTGATGTCGGGCAGGGCGACATTGACGGCAAGGTCGAGCGAGCATAGGAACATGCCGAGCGCCGCCGCCACCAGCCCAAGCCACTTGTTCGCCGCGCCGCGCACGGTCGTTTGCGTAGCTAAGTCCTATCTTCCGGAGTGAGTAGGGGCAGGTCGGGGTTGGCTTGGATGAATGCTTGGACGAGCCGCTTTGCCTCGTCCAGTTGGAGGTCGATGACCTCTACGCCGTGCCTCTTCATCATCTCGATTCCTTCGCCGGAGTTATCCGATTCCGCGGCGACTACCTTTGCTATGCCGAACTGCACGACCGCTCCGGCGCACATGTGGCAGGGCATCATCGTGGTGTAGATGGTCATGCCGCTAAAGTCTTGTGTGCTTTTGCTCGCGTTGAATAGGCAGTTCATCTCGGCGTGCATCGTGGGCGTGGAGTCTTGCAGACGGCGATTGCGCCCGGTGGCGATGATGGCGTCGCCGTCCACGAGCGCCGCGCCGATTGGAACGCCGCCTTCCTCCGCGCCAAGCCGCGCTTCATCCAGGGCCGCTTGCATAAACTTGTCCATTCGCCACCTCCCGTTTGTGCGGCAACGCTGCCGTAACGCCTGCCTACAAGCCGATGGCGTAGCAGGCGCGGCGCGGGTCGCCGCCTGCGCTGAGCACGCCGGTATCGGGGTCGCGCCGCGCCACCGTCGCGCCCATGCCGCATGTCGCGGCCTGCACAAGCTCGCCGTGTCCCATTGCTCGCAGGGCGTCCCAGTTCGCCGCCGGGTAGCCTTCTTCGAGTGAGACGCGGTTGGGGTAATAGACATGCGGGTAGAAGGAATCGGGTACGCTCTCGGTGGCAAAGCGCGGCGCTTCGACTGCTTCCTGCGGGTTCATGCCGAACATTAGAGTGTTCAGCATGAGCTGCACATTCGCCTGCGCCTGATGGTCGCCGCCGGGACATCCGACGGTCATGACCGGCGTTCCATCGCGGGATACGATGTAGTTGATGAGCGTGGTGCGCGGGCGCTTGCCCGGTTCCAGCCTGTTGGGGTGCCCATCGATGAAGTTGAGCATCTCGATGCGGGAGCTGATGGCTGCGCCCTGCTCCGGGAAGAATACGCCCTTGCTGAATGAGCCGCCGCTCGGCGTGGCGCAGACGAGGCTGCCGTCGCGGTCGATGCAGGCGATATGGGTGGTGCCGCTGCTGTTGCCGGAGTCGCCGGCGGCTGCGCCTGCCAGTATCGCGGTCGCCGCTTTTGCGGGCTTGCTGACGCAGGAATACTTCCATGCGTTGCCTGCGGCGGGTAGTTCGGGATGGGCGCGCGTCGGGTCGATCCGGCGCGCGCGCTCGGCGGCGTACTCCTTTGAGATTAAGCCGTCTATCGGTACGGTGGCGAAGTTGGGGTCGCCGTAGTATGCTTCGCGGTCGGCGAATGCGAGCTTGGACGCTTCCAGGACGGTGTGCGTGTAGGCGGGGGAGTTGTGCCCCATCGCCTTCAGGTCGAATTGCTCTAGGATGTTCAGGATTTGCAGCGCCATGATGCCCTGCGTCCAGGTGGAATGGCTGCTGATTTCGTGTCCCAGGAATGTTCCCTTGACAGGCTCGGCATATTCGGCTTGGTAGCATGCGAGGTCGTCGTGGTCGAGGATGCCGCCGACTTGACGCGAGTGCCTGGCGATGCTCTTGGCGATGTCGCCCTTGTAGAAGGCATCGTTGGCGGCGCGAATGCCGTCGGCGCGGCTGCCTGTGGAGGCGTTTTCGGCGGCAACCATGCGCTTCAGCATGTCGGCGAGGTTCTTTTGCACGAGAAGGGAGCCGGGCTGCGGGACATTGCCGTTGTCGAAGAAGATGTCCCTGCCGCCGGGGGGGAACAGGTCGAATTGCTGACGGGTGCCGGGGCTGTCCAGTCGCTGGAGCATGTATTCGTAGTTGGGGAAGCCGAACTCGGCGTGGTGGATTGCGGGGGCGAGCGCTTCGCCGAGCGTCTTGGTGCCGTAGCGTTCCAGCATGGATGTGAGGGCGGCGATGACGCCGGGCACGGTGAAGGACATGGGCGCGTCAGGGCCGGGGCCGGTGGGTATCTCGTCGAAGCCGCGCGACTTGTAGAAGTCGACGCTTGCTTTGCGGGGCGCTGTGCCTTGCCCGCTGAGGGAGAGCAGGTCGCCGCTGCGGGAGTCGTAGAGCATGAAGACGCCCTCGGCGAGCAGCGAGTAGTTGGCGAGCGGCTCGGTTACGCCGGCGGCGAAGGTTGCGGCGACTATGGCGTCGAAGGCGTTGCCGCCGCTGAGCAGCATGCGCGCGCCTGCCATGGATGTCAGGTAGTGGCCGCTGGATATGACGCCCTGCGTTCCATATACAACGGGTCTGCCGGTTGGCGGTCGAACTACATCGCCCTTGTCGAGGCTGAAATGGTTGTCGGTTGTAGGCATTGGTTCTTGTCCTTCCTGTGGGTGTCGCGTTGGGTTGTGCATAGAGCGGGGGCGTTCATAATGTTGTGTGGACATTTGCGTCATTCCCGTGAAAACGGGAATCCAGAATCTCAGAATGTAGTCGCTTTCGCATATTATAGGCTATCTCAAAGCGCTGGATTCCTGCTTTCGCAGGAATGACGGGTGAGTGAGCAGGAATGACGACATGAAAAGTCAAACCGCAGTCTGTCGCGCTTGGGCTGCGCTTATCTCAGGCGCAGTTTTTCGAGGGAGAAGTCGTCGCTGTTGATCCAGTCGCGGTGCGCTTTTTCGCGTTCCAGCACGTCGTTGGCGGCGGCGATGACATCCTTGGCAATGTCGTTGGGGATGGTGACGACGCCGTTGGCGTCGGCGTGAATGAGGTCGCCGGGGTTCACCAGCACGCCGCTTATTCGCACCGGCACTTGCGCTTCCATGAAGCCGAAGTTGCCGTGCGCGGGGACTATGCCGGGCGCGAAGTAGTGGAAGCCCATCTCTCGCACGGTGTCCATATCGCGCACGCCGCCGTCCGTGACTAGCCCGATTGCGCCCAGACGCATGGATACGGTTGCGAGGCCGTCCCCGAAGTGGCAGCCGTGCTTTGGCTTGGAGCTGAGGTCTTTGAGCGCGAGCACCGCCGGCTTGGGCGACGCCTCGATTGCCTCGAAGACCTGGAAGCGCGGCTCGCGGTCGTGAACTCTGCCGTGCGTGGTCGTGTCCAGCGTGGCGGTGACGGCGTAGCCGACCATTACGCCCATCTCCGGGAACATGCACCGGATGTCCCAGCCCATGAAGCCGTCGGTGTTGCTGCGAACATCGAAATGCTCGATGGCGTTGGCGATGGTCGCGGTGTCAATCTGCCGAAGCGCGTCCAGTTCGGCGTCGTTCAGGGCGTCTTGCATGGTAAAATCTCCGTAGTGGTTATTGGTGGCAGTATGTCGGGTTTCAGTTTATCAGTTTTGGGTTGTGTTTGTGCGATGTCCCGACATGCTTGCCTGCTGAAAGCCCGCTAGCCGATATACTGAAATACTTTAGCGAAAGGATATTGAACGATGGCTGTGGAAAAGGTGCTTATGACCGGGGCGACGGGCTATATCGCCAACCAATTGCTGCCGACATTTCGTGAGAACTATGAGATGGTTCTAGTGGATGTGAAGGGGGAGAATCCGCGAGGCGAGCGGGTGGAGGGCGTTGAAATCGCCAACCTGATCGATACTGACCGCAGCAAGTATGCCCACCTGTTCGAGGGCGTGGACGCGGTGGTGCATTTGGGCTACAAGCGCAGGGCGGGCGAGCCGCTCGACCACTTCTTCGACGAGAATGAGAATGTGCAGATGGCGTACAATGTGCTGCGGAGCGCATACGACGCGGGAGTGCCGCGCCTTGCCATCGCAAGTTCCAACCACGCCGCCGACTGGTATGAGCATAACCTCATCCACACGCGCAAGATGGAGTCGCTCGACCCGTTTCTGCTGCCGCTGTCGGACAACTTCTATGGCTGGGCAAAGGCGACTTATGAGCATCTGGGGTTTTTGTTCGCGTGCGGGCTTGGCGGATTCAACGACGATTCTGGCAGGCAGCAGCATACGGGCGGCGTGTCCATGATGCGAAAGACGGGCGTGGTGATGGTGCGTATCGGCGCGCCGCGTGAGCTGGACCCGGCAATCTATGCGGGCGACCCGGACAACTATAAGCGCGACTTGGGCGCGTACATCAGCCCGCGCGACATTACGCAGCTGTTTCAGAAGGCGATCGAGACGCCGAACATCGACAACGAGCACGGCGTCCCTTGGCAGGTGGTCTATGGCATCAGCAACAATACGCGCGCCTTCTGGTCGCTGACGAGCGCGCGCGATGTGCTGGGCTACGAGCCGCAGGACGATTCGGAGGTCAAGTTCGCCGCCGACATTCGCAGGCTGCTGATTGATGGCGGGGCGTCCGGGGGCAGGGTTGGGTAGGTAAAGTTGGGGATGAGAATGAGATAGGTGAATGGCTGGGGGCGTGGTTTGATGGCAGACGATTGGCAGAACAAACTCTACTTCGGCGACAACCTCGACATCTTGCGCGAACACATCGCGGACGAGAGTGTTGACCTCATCTATCTTGACCCACCCTTCAACTCCAATGCGACTTATAATGTGCTGTTCAGGGAGCGCAGTGGCGAGGAGTCGGCGGCGCAAATCACCGCCTTCGATGATACTTGGCGCTGGAGCATGGAGTCGGAGTTCGCCTATCAGGATGTGGTATCCAATGGGCCGCAGAGGCTGGGTAGATTGCTTGCCGCGATGCGCGAGTTTCTAGGGCAGAACGATATGATGGCGTATCTGACAATGATGGCGCAGCGCCTCGCTGAACTGCATCGTGTTCTCAAGCCGACTGGCAGCATCTATTTGCACTGCGACCCTACCGCAAGTCACTACCTCAAACTGATGATGGATGCCGTGTTTGGCTATGACAATTTTCTGAACGAAATCGTTTGGTATTATAGAGGCGCCGGAGTGCCAAAGAAATCGCGCGCCAAACGGCATGATGTTATTCTGAACTATGCTAAAAAGAATGGCGAACAGTTCTTCAATCCTGACCCCATCAGGCAACCCTATGCAGAGGCAACAACGGAACGGTTCAGCCACTACATTGGAAATGTGCGAGCCGGTCAAGATTATGGTGAACAAAAGCTGAATCCCAAAGGGAAGCATCCGGACGATGTGATAACCCACATACAGCCGATTGCGCCTTCGGCGAGGGCCCGCCTCGGCTATCCTACGCAGAAGCCGGAGGAACTGTTAGCCAATATCATAGCCGCAAGTAGTAACGAAGGTGATGTGGTACTCGATCCGTTCTGTGGCTGCGGCACAGCCGTTGCAGTTGCAGAACGCCTGAAGCGTCGCTGGATTGGCATAGACATTACGCACCTTGCGATTTCCCTTGTCCGTCATCGCCTGCGCGACACCTTCGGCGAAGACCTATTGCCGTATGAGGTGGTAGGCGCGCCGCAGGACTTGGCGAGCGCGGAGGCGCTTGCGGTGGACAGCGAAAATGACGGTCGCTATCAGTTCGAGTGGTGGGCGCTGGGACTGGTGGACGCCCGCCCTGCCGGCGACAGGAAGAAGGGCGCAGACGCGGGGATAGACGGCTACATCAACTTCTTCGACGACAACAGCGGCAAGCCAAAGCGCATCATTGTTCAGGTAAAGAGCGGGAATGTACAGCGCAACCAGATAGCCACGCTGAAGGGTGATATGGAGCGCGAAAAGGCAGCGATAGGTTTGTTCATCACACTGAAACCGCCCACGCGCCCGATGGCGCAAGAGGCGGCGTCGGCAGGCGTGTATGCGCCTGAACACTATCCTGACCGCCAGTTTCCGCGCCTGCAAATCCTCACCATTGACGACCTGTTGTCAGGCGCACAGGCGGACTATCCGCGCTTAGCTCCGCAAGCCACATTCCGCCGCGCGCCGCGCCGACGCGGGAGGCAAGGGGCGCAGGGGAGCTTGGGGTAGGGGTGAGCGTTCTGAAGGTTTGAACTCATTCGTCCCAGGTGAACGGAGAATGGGAATCTAATTGAATGCTCTGTACGCGCCATCGGGTTATGTTTTTCAGACGGGCGAGGCTTATTCTGACACGGAAAGCCTCGCCTCGGCTGGGCGCATTCCTTCCTACAAGCCAGAAGGTTTGTTGTGCCGACGGGTTGTATCGCTGTTGCAGCATGCCGTTAGGGAGGCAAGAGATGGAAATACTTGTGAGCGCTTTTTGAAGATCGCCCGGCGTTTCCATGTAGTTGTACTTGACGAAAATCGTGGTCGTTAGGTAGTCCATATCTTGGACTTGAAGAATTTGTGGCAAAGCGCCCTGTTCATCGATTGCCGCGCCACCGCGCATTTGCTTGATACGCATAGAAGTTTGGGCGGTCTGAATCGTAACGCTACCGGCACCCTCTACTTTTTCCGCTTTGGAATCGATGAATAGAGCCTGACGCAACGAGTATTCGGGATGGAATACATATCTGGCTCTCTTGTAGTCAATCTTGCCGAATAACCGCACGGGTATTGTAGATGTTCCCATGCGGTCCATCGCTTCCCGTGTGATGTCTTCGCCTATGTCAGCCACTAAGTCAGGCTCATGTGTGAAGAACTCAAGCGCTTCGTTTCTGAAATCATAGATTGCCTGGGTGACCATGCGTAGCGTCGCCTTCTCTATCTGCTCAAGAAGGTTTGATTGGTGGATCAGAGCGCGCGGATCGAGAGTCATGCGGTCGGAAGATGGTTGCCGGCGCAGCGTTTTCTGGCTAACTCGGCGTAGCGGGGCAGCAACTCTATGCCCATATAACGGCGTCCCTCGTTCATGGCTGCCAAGGCTGTGGTGCCACTGCCCATGAAGCAGTCTAGCACCATATCTCCGGGAGAGGAAAAGATGCGAATCATCCGGCGGGGCAGTTCCAGCGGGAACTGAGCCTCATGCTTGATATTGGCTCGGACGGATGGGATGTGCCATACGCTTCGGGATCCCCACTCGCTCCATTCTTCTTTTCCCAACCGTCCCCGGTCTATGGAGGTGATTCCGGGTTTCCAGAATATGTAGATGTACTCGAATTCATCTACGGAGCGGTAGGACAGGCTATGCCATTGGCCGTTTTCCCAGCAAGGGTCTTTCACCCATACGCGGCGGTCGTAGAGGTAGAAGCCCGCTTCTTCTGCCCACTCCTCAATCAATCCGCCAACGATCTTTACCTTTCGCTGAACCGCATACTTACCGCCGCGCACATTGTTATTCTTGAGCCGTCGATCGATTGTCTGCTCACTGCAACCCAATAAGTCGGCGAGCTGGTAGCGGTTGAAACTAGGGTGATTTCTTTGCGCTTCCTGCACCTGCTCTCTGGTAATCTTGACCTTCTTATTGGATATGTTGTCGGCTTGTATTCGGGGCATATCGGGATCGGGAAACGCCAGGATGTCGGCTATGTTAATTGCGAGAAATCCGCCCGGCTTGATGATGCTGAAGTGCGAATCTATGACTTCACTTAGTAGGTCTTTCCAGTCTTCGAATGTGAGATTCTTCTCGTATGATTTACCTACGAAGTAGGGTGGGGACCAGAAACTCAAGGCGACTGATTCAGCCTGAATCAGTTTCAGCAAGTCTCGCGCGTCGCCGCAATGTATTTCATTGTCTTTGAGGCAGTTGTTTTTTGTCTGTGCAATCATGGCAACCTTCTATGGTGTGTAGTGTATAGATATAGCCGTAGATAATTCAAGCGCAGAGGATTGCGTGTAACCTATCAGCCCACTAAAATCAATCGACATCCAAATGAGGATTGACATGTACGAGGGTCTTTTATCCATACTGCGGGACAGGGACACCGGCACGGCGGAGTTTCGGAGGGCGTCGGATGGGTTGGCGGGGCTGCTGTGCGCGGATGCGCTGGCGGGGCTGCGTGAGACGGGCGCGGGCGGTCTGATGCTTGTGCCTGTGCTGCGCGCGGGGTTGGCGCTGCTGCCGTCGTTTGTGGGGGCGCTTCCCGATGCGCCGGTCGCGTTTGTGGGCGTGGCGCGCGACGAGCGGACGGCGCGGCCTGACCTGTACTATACGCGCTTTCCCGCAGTGATGCCGTCCAGGGCGCTTATCATCGATCCGATGCTTGCCACGGCGGGGACGGCGTGTCTGGTCGCTGAGCTGCTGATGCGCGAGGGCTATTCGGCGGACGCCATACATTTCGCTGGGGTTTTGGCGGCGCGTGAGGGGCTGGATAGGCTCGCCCGCGTCATTCCGCGCGACAATATCACGCTTGCCGCCGTCGACCCGTCGCTGGACGCCCGCAAGTTCATCGTGCCCGGCATCGGCGATTATGGCGACAGGTATTTTGGTACATAGGCGCGGGCTTGCAGGATGCGCGGTATGGGGATATTGGGGTTGCCGCTGTGGTAGAATGACGGCGCGGGCGGCGATGCCGACTGCCGAATGAATCAGAACTTGAAACAGGAGGACATAGATGAGACCTAATAAGCTGAAGCAGAAGCTGGACGCCGGCGAGTCAACGCTGAGCACGCACATCCTATCCGCGTGGCCCTCGGTGGTGGAGGCGATCGGACACACGGGCATATACGACTATGTGGAGTTTGTGGCGGAGTACGGCTCGTTCGACCTGCACGACTTGGACAATCTGTGCCGCGCCGCCGAGCTGCACGATATGGGCAGTATGATCAAGATTGACCAGAGCCACCAGTCGTTTCTGGCGCAGCGCGGGATAGGCGCGGGCTTTACCAGCGTGCTGTTCACCGACTGCCGCAGCGCCGCCGATGTGCGCGAGTGCATCCGTCAGGCGAGGCCGGACACGCCGGACGACAAGGGCATGTATGGCGTGGCGACGCGCCGCAACACCTACATGGGCTATGGCGGCTCTGCCGAATATGTCGAATCGCTGAACGACATCGTGATGGCGGTGATGATAGAGAAGAAGGGCGCGGTTGACGAACTTGAAGAGATTTTGGAGATACCCGAGCTGGACATGGTGCAGTGGGGCGGTTCGGACTTCTCCATGAGCATCGGCAAGCCCGGTCAGCGCAACGCGCCGGAGGTGGTGGCGGCGCAGAAGAAGACCTTCGAGACGGCAATCAAGATGGGCGTGCCGCCGCGCGCTGAGATTCAGTCGCCGGACGAGGCGAAGGAATACCTCGACATGGGTGTGCGCCACTTCTCCATCGGCACAGACCTCGCCATTCTGTACGGCTGGTGGAAGAGCAACGGCGAGGAGCTGTTGCGCGCGATGGAGGGGGCGTAGGCGTTAGCGGGGGTCTAGTTTTCAGTTAGTCGGTGTACGCCGTCCATGCTGACTTTTTCTTGTAAGCAGGGGACAACTGCAAGGTTGCCCCCTATGGGGCGTTTTGGGATTGGGCAAATCTGAAAGTGGGCAGTTCTAGCCTGTCTGAATAAGAGGCACATATCCATGACTACCAAATTCTTTGAGCATCCGATACTGAACTCGCCCTATGAACATCCGAGCCGACACTGGGAATTGGCGGACGGCATTCCCACGGATCGGATTGTCGAGGGGCGGCGTCAGTCGGAGTACATTACGCCCGTGCCGCCTGCCCGTCGTCAGGCTTCCGCACAGGGCGCGATGGCTCTGGGGGTGTCGGAGATTTCCGATGAGCGGCAGGAGTACGATCCTACGCCTATCATCAACGACATTCGCCGCCGTGTGGATGCTTGGCGCAGTCTTCCCAACCCGAACCAGTGGGGCGTAACGCCTGAAACGGCGCGGCTTCTTCAGTATTGGCGGCGCGCTGACTTTCAGGGCATTCGTCCCTTTTTCTGTCAGGTTGAGGCCGTGGAGACGATAGTCTGGCTCACAGAAGTGGCGGGGATGCTTCGCGGCAGCGCATCGCGCGCGGAGTTTCAGAGCATACACAGCCATATCAGGAACTCCAACGCGCAGTCCAACCCGGAACTGCTGCGCCTCGCCCTGAAGATGGCGACCGGCGCGGGCAAGACGACCGTGATGGCGATGCTCATCGCTTGGCAGACTATAAACGCGGTTCGCTACCCGCAGCGGCAGAACTTCACCAAAGGGTTTTTGATAGTAACGCCGGGCATCACCATCCGCGACAGGCTGCGTTCACTCCACCCCAACGACCCGGAGAACTACTATGAGCGGCGCAACCTCGTGCCGCAGGACATGCTGGGCGACATCAAGCAGGCGCGGGTCGTCATCACCAATTACCACTCATTTCAGTTGCGCGAGAGGGAGAACATCGCCTCGAACACACGGAGGCTGCTGCAAGGACGGGATGGGCAGCCGCTAGAGACCAAAGAGAGTGAAGGGCAGATGCTCCGACGAGCGATGCCCGAACTGATGGGGTTGAAGAACATCTTGGCGCTCAACGACGAAGCCCACCACTGCTATCGAGAAAAGCCGCCGGAGGATTCGGAGGAGCGCAAGATTGAAGGGGAGGAGAGGGCGGAAGCCAGAAAGAACGCGGAAGCCGCTCGAGTCTGGATTTCGGGCATCGAGGCGGTCAAGCGCAACATTGGGGTTCGCTGTGTTCTGGACTTGTCGGCTACGCCGTTCTTCCTGCGCGGCTCAGGCTATGCCGAGGGTACGCTCTTTCCGTGGACGGTCAGCGACTTCTCGCTGATGGACGCCATCGAATCGGGCATCGTGAAAATCCCGCGAGTGCCCGTGTCCGATAACCTCGCGGGTGGAAGCGATCCGGTGTACAGGAACCTCTGGGAGCGTATCAGAAACAGGCTGCCGCGCGCGGGGCGCAGGCTGGCGGGCAACCTTGACCCCAGAAACCTGCCGCCCGAGCTTATATCTGCCCTTCAAGCCCTGTATGGGCATTACGATAAGAGATTCCAACTTTGGGAGGACGCGAACATCGGAGTTCCCCCCGTCTTCATCATCGTTTGCAACAACACCGCCACCTCCAAGCTCATCTATGATTTCGTGTCGGGATTTGAGCGGGAAGGCGCGGACGGAAGTCTTGGCACGGAGTTCTTAGGACAGTTTCGCCTGTTCTCGAACTATGACGATGACGGGAAGCGCAGGGCGCTTCCAAGAACGCTGCTCATCGACAGCGAGCAGCTGGAATCGGGCGATGCGCTGTCCAAGGACTTCCGCGCTATTGCCGCGGACGCGATTGAGCGCTTCCGAAGGGAGCGGGTGCAGCGCAGCGGCGATCCCCGTTCCGCAGAAAACATCTCTGATCAGGAGTTGCTGCGCGAGGTGATGAACACCGTTGGCAAGCCCGGGCAGCTCGGCGAGGGCATTCGCTGCGTGGTATCGGTCTCGATGCTCACGGAGGGCTGGGACACCAACACCGTTACGCATATCCTCGGGGTGCGCGCTTTCGGAACGCAATTGCTGTGCGAGCAGGTCGTCGGGCGCGCGCTGCGCCGCCAGTCTTATGACTTGAATGAGGAAGGGCTTTTCGATGTGGAGTATGCGGATGTGCTGGGCATTCCGTTTGACTTCACCGCCGCGCCTGTGGTCGCGCCTCCCGTCGCGCCCAAGCCAACCGTGCGCGTGCATGCGGTCAGCCCTGAGCGCGACCGCTTGGAGATTGAATTTCCGCGCGTTATGGGCTATCGGGTGGAGCTTCCCGACGAGCGCATCGCCGCCGACTTCAACGAGGATTCGGCGCTTGAGCTCACGCCCGATATGGTGGGGCCTTCCCAGACCAGCAATTACGGCATCATCGGCGAGGGCGTGGAACTCAGTATGGAGCATCTCGAAAAGACGCGCCGCCAGACGATTGTGTTTGAACTCGCCAAGCATGTCCTGGAGGCTTACCTGCGCGAACCCGGCGAGTCGCCTCGGATGCACCTTTTTCAGCAGGTGCGCGATGTCGCCGGCGAGTGGTTCGACGGCTATCTCAGATGTTACGGCGGCACCTATCCCGCGCAGCTGCTGTACCGCGAGATTGCGGACAGAGCGGCGCAGCGCATCAAGGTCGCTATCGACGATGCCTCGCGTCGCCTGAACCCGAACGGCGCGGAGATCATCAAGGCGGCGCTCGACCCGTACACGCCCACCGGCTCCACCCGTTTCGTCAACTTCACCACATCCAAGGCGCTGCGGTGGCAGACGGACGCGGGTAAGTGTCATATCAACTGGGCCGTTTGCGACAGCGAATGGGAGGTTGAGTTCTGCCGCTTGGTTGAAAGACACCCGCGCGTGGTGTCGTATGTGAAGAACCAGGGGATGGGCTTCGAAGCGCCGTACAAGACGGGTTCCGCATCCAAGACCTACATACCCGATTTCATAGTGCGGATTGACGATGGCGGCGGCGACGACGACCTGCTGAATATCGTTTTGGAGGTCAAGGGTTTCCGCTATGAGGATGTTAGGGACAAGTCGAACACGATGCGTTCCTACTGGATACCGGGCGTCAACAACCTGAAGGCATACGGGCGCTGGGCGTTCCACGAATTCACGCCATCGATCTATGAGATGCAGGATGAGTTTGACGATGTTGTCAAGCAGGCGATAGTGCGGCGATACGACACATTGGACTTCAAAGAAATGCTTGCCGAGGCTCCGCTGGAAGGGATTGACTTGACCCGTCCACGCTCATTTCCGCGCGATGTGGAGTTTTGATGTTCCTTTTAGACACCGACATAATATCAAAGGATTGGGAGTAACGCCGCTTAACCCGTTCAGTTGACTTGATAGCGTTTCCATTCAGATGGTCTGACCAAGTTTCACCCCCATCCTAACCTTCCCCCTTGATGGGGGAAGGGACTTTAACCACCCAAAAGGAAACTCTAACGTTGACTTACGACTTACACCACTTGTTGATTGAGTATGCGTTTGGTATATTAAGATATACATTGTATTCATACACATACAAGGAAGCAGTGCATGAAGGCGACAAGCATAGGGAGGAATAGACGCGGGAGGCGCATCATCTACGCCCGCCCTTCGTTTCTTGAAGGGATGGCGCGGGTGATGGACATAGGCGGTACGCTGAACGAGTACCACATACCCGGTTTGAAAGACTTACGCGCGGGGCGCGCGCCCAAGATAAGTGTTCCTCCGGCGGCCGGGTGGGATGCGGATGTGGAGGCTCTGCGGAGCGACTGGATTGTGGTGGGGCAGTGCCTCCGTGAAGCGATGGGGGAGTATGGCGGGAGCATTCAGCGAACCGATGTAGGCGCTTGCGCCGTCGGGGATGAGCAGGCTAATGAGAGAAGCTGATGAGTCCGGCGCGAGTTCGGAGAATGTGCCTGCACAGCCTGCGCCGCAGACAGACGCTGGCGCGCGCCAGCGGCAGATGGTCGGAAGGGTAGAGGCTGTAGAGTCCGTTTGGGCAGGGCCGCTTCCTGCGCCTGAAGATTTTCGGCAGTATGAAGAGACACTTCCCGGCGCTGCCGAGCGTATCCTGACGATGGCTGAAAATCAGCAACGGCATCGGATGAGTCATGAGAATTCGGCCCTTGAGTTGGATAAGTTTTCGTTAGAAACGGCGAAGTCTAATCTCGCCAAGGATGCCGCGCGAAGTACTTGGGGGATGGCGCTGGCGTTCATTCTGGGTATGACAGGTCTTGGGTGTAGCACATTTCTCGCTGCTATCGACCGATGGGAAGCAGGTTTACCCTTAGGTCTGGCGATTATTGCCAGTCTTGTTGGCGCTTTCATACACAGCGTTAAAACAAGACGAGACGAGCGCCGCGAACTCGAATCCGAATAATATCAAAGGGTTGGGAATACCGCTTAACCCATTCGGTTGACTGAGAAACTTGCATTAGTATAGTTAGCCGTCGATGGGCAAGCATTTTCACCCCCATCCTAACCTTCCCCCTCATGGGGGAAGGGACTAATGCAATTTTCTCGACTTACACGCACTTGTTGACTGAGTATGCGTTTGTGATATATCAGTGGCATACTCTGTCAGATACATACAAGGAAGCAGTGCATGAAAGGGGGAACAGATGGAGGAGATGTATAGCGACTTCCTGTATGCAAGGCCGTCTTTCTTGGAAGGAATGGCTAGGGTAATGGATATGGGAAACACTCTGAACGAATACAACACCTTTGAGACGGGGGAGGAAGCAGACTACACCGCTCTCCTGATGGACTGGATAGCGGTTGGGCGGGATATGCAAGCCGCTATGGGGCAGTATGAACTGGAAGAAATTTCGGATTAGTTGGCAGCAGCAAACTAAACGATGAGCAAACCAAACGGAATGGAACAACGACGAGCTGGGAATCAGCCTGCGAAACCGCAGGCTGATGTTCGTTTGGCGCGGTCAAGAGTGATTAACATACCCGCAATCCGACAGGGAGAATAGAAATGCCACGCCGCGCACGACGACAACAGCCTACTGAGGTTGCTACGCTTGTTCATTCGGATGATTCGCGGGCGAATATACCGTCGGCGGAGATGGAGCCTGTGATGGGGAGCGCGGAGCGGGAGCCGGTGCGGGTGGGTTATGCGCGGCGCAATCGCGACCTGGACCCGCAGCTGGTGTGGCGCGGCAAGGATGAGCAGGACTTGGATGATCTCATCGTGCCTGCGCCGACGCTGTTTATTCAGGAGAAGGTGCATCCCAAAGTTCTTGTCGACGACTTGATGCGCCTTTCCAAGAACGGGGAGCGGCGGGACGAGTATCAGCCTGACTTGTTCGCGGACTTCAACGGGCTGCATGATGCGGACGCGCGCACCGAGTTCTATCGGCACGAGCAGAACTGGAGCAACCGCATGATTTTGGGCGACAGCCTTCAGGTGATGGCGTCGCTGTCGGAGCGCGAGGGCTTGCGCGGCAAGGTGCAGTGCATCTACATCGATCCGCCGTATGGCATCCGCTTCAACTCCAACTTCCAGTGGTCGACGACGAGCCGCGATGTGCGGGACGGTAACGTCAGGCATATCACGCGCGAGCCGGAGCAGGTGAGGGCGTACAGGGACACATGGCGCGACGGCATCCATTCGTATCTGTCGTATCTGCGCGACCGCCTCACCGTGGCGCGCGACCTGCTGACGGAGAGCGGCAGTGTTTTTGTGCAAATCGGCGATGAGAATGTGCATCGGGTCAGGGCGGTGCTGGATGAGATTTTTGGCGACGATAATTTCATCAGTACAATCAATTTCCGAAAGACCGTAGCGCAAACTTCTGTACTGCTATCGACGAACAACGATTGTTTGTTGTGGTATGCCAAAGATGCGGAATCTGTCAAGTATCGCAGGCTGTTACTGGAAAGGAATCTTGCGGACTCTTTCAATGCAAAGTTTCAATGGTTGGAAAAGTCTAACGGTGAGGAAATCCGTCTCTCAAAAGCGTCTCAGACCGAGATCGATGCCGGCAGGATTTTTGCGAAAGATGGTTTGGATTCACAAACAGGAACGGAGAATTCAAGGTTCCCCGTCGAATTCAAGAATCTACAGCAAATTCCTAACGGCAGTAGAGGTTGGCGCACGTCTCGGTACGGCTTTGAAAATCTGAAAAAGGCTAACAGGTTAACCACATCCCCGTCTCAAATCCTTTATAAAAGATATTTCAGTGACAACACGCACACCAGTTTTACTAATAACTGGCACGACACAATGAACAGCTTTGAAGTCAAGCAGTATGTTGTCCAAACAAATATCCTTGTCATCCAGCGTTGCATCTTGATGGCGACTGACCCGGGCGATTTGGTTCTCGACCCGACTTGCGGCAGTGGGACTACGGCGTATGTTGCGGAGCAGTGGGGGAGGCGCTGGATTACGATAGACACCTCGCGGGTGGCGTTGGCGCTTGCGCGGGCGCGAATTATGGGGGCGCGCTACCCGTACTATCTGCTTGCGGACAGCGCGGAGGGGCAGCGGAAGGATGCGGAAGTTCGGCGGCGCGAGCCGTCGGATGCGCCCACTTACGAAAATATCCGTCAGGGTTTCGTCTATGAGCGCGTGCCGCACATCACGCTGCGGGACATCGCCAACAACGCGGAGATAGATGTGATATGGGACGGCTTCCGGCAGACGCTGGAGCCGCTGCGGGATGAGCTCAACTTTGCGCTAGGGCAGTCTTGGGAGGAGTGGGAGATACCGCGCGATGCGGATGACGGATGGGATGTTGGCGTCAAGAAGGTTCACGCGGACTGGTGGAAGGGGCGCATAGCGCGGCAGCGGGAACTTGACGCTTCTATCGCCGCCAACGCCGAGTTCGAGTATCTGTACGACAAGCCTTATGTGGCGCGGCGCAAGGTGCGCGTGGCGGGCCCGTTCACGGTGGAGAGCCTGTCGCCGCACCGCGTCATAGTCGCGGGCGCTAAGGTGGCGGAATCGGGCGCGGGGTATCGGTACGACGGGGATGTGCCGGAGCGCGATTTCGCCGCGCTGATGCTGGACAACCTGAGGACTTCGGGCGTGCAGCAGTCGCAGAAGGCGGACAAGATCGAGTTCACCGCCGTCACGGGCTGGCCGGGCAAGTACATCTGCGCCGAGGGCAGATATATGGAGGGCGAGACGGAGCGTCGGGCGGGCATCTTCATAGGGCCGGAGTTCGGCACGGTGTCGCGCGCCGATTTGAGCGCCGCCGGGCGTGAGGCGGGAGAGGCGAGGTTCGATGCGCTGATAGCGTGCGCCTTCAGCTACGACGCGCACTCCACCAGCCTGAACAGGCTGGGCGCGCTGCCGATACTCAAGGCGCGGATGAACGCGGACTTGCACATGGCGGAGACGCTGAAGAACGACAGCAGAGGCAACCTGTTCGTCATCTTCGGGGAGCCGGATATTGCGGTGGCTAGTGAAGAGTGGCTAGTGGATAGTCTGGGGAACCGGGTTGCGCCTTATGACATCTTTAAGCTCGTATCGGGACTTGATAGTTTGGCAGAAATCGATGGACTTGACAGTGAGGATTTACGCGCTTACGCGGACATTTCCTGCCGAAGAGCGGTATGGGATCGTCTCACAGATGCGACGGGCGGCGGCATCGATTCCGGCGAACATCGCGGAGGGACAAGCGAGGCGCACGTCGGGGGAGTTTCTACAATCGCTTGGCATTGCGCGCGGCTCGCCGGTGGAACTGGAAACCTTTCTGATTTTGTCCGAAAGGCTGGGGCTGACCGAGCCGGGCAGATCCGCGAACTTGTTGAGCGACTGCGCCGAGATCAACAAGATGCTGCACGCTCTGATGCGAACGCTATCCGCTCGCCGCTGACCACCGCTCACTACTCGCAAGTCAAAATCAGGGGGGTGGACATCTACCATCCGGCGACGGGGCAGGTGCGGAGCGACGATACGGATGGGATAGCCTGCTGGTTCGTGGATACCGATTACAACGAAGAGAGCTTTTTTGTGCGCCACGCTTACTTTCTCGGCTCCGGGGATCCCTATAAGGCGCTCAAGACGACGCTGAAGTCGGAGATAAATGTGGAAGCGTGGGCGACGCTGCGAAGCGACACGTCGCGCGCCTTCCCGCGCCCGGCGTCGGGGCGCATCGCGGTTAAGGTTATCAATCACTTGGGGGATGAGGTGATGAAGGTGGTGGGCGGAATTAGGAATTAAGAATTAGGAATTAAGAATTGGGTTTGTGTTTGGGGTTGGTGTGGGATGTTTAGCCGTCGATGGGCAAGCGTCGATGGGCAAGCATTTTCGCCCCCATCCTAACCTTCCCCCACAGCGGAATTAAGAATTAAGAATTAGGAATTAAGAATTGGGTTTGTGTTTGGGGTTGGTGTGCGGTGTTTAGCGGACTGGTGGACAAGCATTTTCGCCCCCATTCTAACCTTCCCCCACAGCGGAATTAAGAATTAAAAATTAGGAATTAAGAATTGGGTTTTGTGTTTAGGGTTGGTGTGCGGTGTTTAGCGGACTAAGGGACTAATGCAATTTTCTTGTCGCTTTAACCTTGCCCAATGGTTTGTGTGCGACTACAATGAAGTATGCAGTCGGGGCGTAGCGCAGTCGGTAGCGCGCCACGTTCGGGACGTGGAGGTCGCTGGTTCAAGTCCAGTCGCCCCGACCAATTGCCGCATTGTCGCATGCGGTGTCCCTCTACAAGCTCAGATGAACGGGAACTGCATGCCGCCGCCCCGTGAATTGTGCAATGTCGGATATGGCGGCGTGATAATCATCTGTTAATGTGATGTAATGCGGCGTTAATTATTGACACTTTTGTTGATTTTTGCTAATCTCGTTTCACTGGACATAGTCAGAGAATAGCGCAAACGCATTGAAGGGGAGTAGTACGGGAGGCACCGGCTACAGAGAGTCGGCGGCGCTGGGAGCCGACGCCAAGGACCTCCGAGAACTCGCCCCGCAGCGCCCATCCCGAACAGCGGCGACGCGCCGGATACCGTCGCTTTGCCAGTAGGGTTGGTCGGTTGGCAACCGTTATCAGCCGCCGAGAGGCCCCCTTTGCGGGGCAAATTGGGTGGTACCGCGAGATTTCAAAATCCCGTCCCTTTGTGTGGACGGGATTTTTTGTGGATATAGGAGAATCTGTATATGAAGATGAACGGCGGACAGATGGTCTGCGCGAGCCTGATTCGTGAGGGCGTGGATGTGATATTCGGGCTTCCGGGCGGCGCGATACTGCCCCTGTATCAGATATTGCCGGAGTTCCCTGAGCTGCGGCATATATTGGTGCGGCATGAGCAGGGCGCGGCGCATGCGGCGGACGGCTATGCGCGCGTTACCGGACGCCCCGGCGTTGCCTGGGCGACATCGGGCCCGGGCGCGACTAATCTGGTTACGGGCATCGCCACGGCGCAGATGGACTCTGTGCCGATGGTGGTCATCACGGGACAGGTTGGCAGGGCAGCCATCGGCTCCGATGCCTTTCAGGAGTGCGACACGACGGGCATCACGCTGCCCATAACCAAGCACAACTACCTCGTCATGAGCGCGGAGGAGATCCCGCGCGTAATCAGGGAAGCGTTTCACATAGCGAACACGGGCAGGCCGGGGCCTGTGCTGGTTGACATACCTAAGGATGTGTTCACCGAGGTCGCCGAGTTCGAGTATCCCGATGAGGTTCATCTGCCCGGCTACAATCCGACGCTGAAGCCTCATTCCGGGCAGGTGCGGCGCGCCGCGAAGCTCATCGAAGAGGCGGAGCGGCCGGTGATTATCGCGGGGCATGGCGTCATCATATCCAGGGCGTATGATGAGCTGCTGGAGCTTGCGGAGAAGGCGCAAATCCCGGTCATAACCACGCTGCTGGGCGTGAGCAGCTTCCCGACGGGGCATGTGCTTTCGGCGGGCTGGCCCGGCATGCACGGCATGGCTTATGCCAGCCTCGCTATCGAGGAAGCGGACTTGCTGATTGCGCTGGGCATGCGCTTCGATGACAGGATTACGGGCGACACGCGCACATTCGCGGTCAATTCCAAGAAGATTCATGTGGACATAGACCCGTCTGAGATTGGCAAGAACATCAAGGTGGATGTGCCAATCGTGGGCGACCTCAAGCTCGTCTTGCAGGCGCTGAACAAGCGGGTGAAGCCGCTGCTGCACGGCGACTGGATAGCGCGCGTCGACCAGCTGCGGCGGGAGCATCCGCTGCACAGCGCGGACGACACCGACTCGCTTCAGATGCGCTATGTGGTGCAGGCGATAGACGAGGCGACTAATGGGAACGCGGTTATCGTTACGGGTGTTGGACAGCATCAGATGTGGGCGGCGCAGTATTATTCGTTCAAGCGGCCTAATTCGCTGGTGTCGTCCTGTGGGTCGGGGGCGATGGGCTATGAGGTGCCGGGCGCGATGGGCGCTCAGGTTGGCGCGGAGGACCGCGTGGTGTGGTCGGTCGCGGGCGACGGCGGCTTCCAGATGACGATGGTGGAGCTTGCCACGATTGTGGAGAACAACATTCCGGTCAAGTTCGCCATAATGAACAACAACTCGCTGGGGATGGTGCGGCAGTGGCAGGACTTCTTCTATGAGAAGGATCATGTCGCGACGATTTACAGCGGCAACCCTGACTTTGTGAGGCTCGCGCAGGCTTTTGGCATGCTCGGCATTCGGGTTACGGAGAAGAGCCAGGTGAGCGCGGCGGTGGAGCGGGCGATGCTTCATCCGGGGCCGGTCATCGTTGACTTCGTAATCGAGAACGCCGACAACGTGTATCCGATGATACCGGCCGGCATGTCGGTGGGGCAGCTCATCGAGGAGCCTGCTTCCGTACTCGAGGAGGCGCTCGGATGACGATGACGGCAACATCCAGCAAGCACACGATAACGGCGCTCGTGGAGGACAAGCCGGGCGTGCTGAATCGCGTCGCCAGCATGTTCAGGCGTCGCGGGTTCAACATATCCAGCCTCGCGGTGGGCAACAGCGAGATTCCCAACCTGTCGCGCATGACCTTCGTCGTGGAAGGCGACAGCCGCACGGTGGAGCAGGTTACGAAGCATCTGCACAAGCTGATCGATGTCATCAAGGTGTCGGATATATCGGATGACAACGCCGTGACGCGCGAGCTTGCGCTGATACGGGTGCGGACGAACTTGCAGACGCGCAGCGAGGTCATGCAGATTGTTGACCTCTTCCGCGCCAATGTCATCGATGTCGCGCCCGACAGCGTCATAATCGAGGTAGTCGGGGACGAAGAGAAGGTGGACGCCTTGCAGAATCTGCTCGATTCGTTTGGCATCACGGAGGTTATGCGAACGGGCATCGTGGCTATGACGCGCGGCATGAACGCGGACAACGGCGGCAGAAGGAACGGCGGCAGGAATAGAAGACCTAACATTACCGAAACCGGAAGTGTGTGAGGCAACGACACGCTTCAAAGCTTGACTGAAAGGAAAAACTAAATGGCTACGATGTACTACGAGGCGGACGCCGATATGTCGCTGGTGGACGGCAAGACCTTCGGCATAATCGGCTATGGCAGCCAGGGGCACGCGCATGCGCTCAACCTGCACGACAACGGGCTTGATGTGATGGTGGGCTTGTATGAGGGCAGCGGCAGCATCGCCAAGGCGGAGGCGGACGGGCTGAAGGTCGGCATGGTTGCCGATGTCGCCGAGCAGTCGGACATCATCATGATGCTCATCCCCGATCATCTGCAATCCGAGGTGTACGGGGAATCCATCCGACAGCACATGCTGCCGGGCAAGACGCTGATGTTCGCTCACGGCTTCAACATCCACTACAACACCATTCAAGCGCCTGAGGGCGTGGATGTGTCTATGGTCGCGCCCAAGGCTCCCGGGCACCGCATGCGCGAGGTGTTCACCAAGGGTTCGGGCGTGCCGGGGCTGCTCGCGGTGCATCAGGATGCGACGGGCAGCGCGCACGCCGTCGGGCTGGCATACGCCAGGGGCGTGGGCTGCACGCGCGCGGGCGTGCTCGACACGACCTTCAAGGAAGAGACGGAGACCGACCTGTTCGGCGAGCAAGCGGTGTTGTGCGGCGGCGTTACGGCGCTGGTCAAGGCTGCGTATGAGACGCTCATCGAGGCGGGCTATCAGCCGGAGTCGGCGTACTTCGAGTGCATGCATGAGCTGAAGCTCATCGTCGATCTGCTGTATCAGGGCGGCATGGGCTACATGCGCTACTCGGTCAGCGACACCGCCGAATTCGGCGACTACACGCGCGGGCCGGTCGTGGTGGACGCGTCGGTGAAGGAGAACATGAAGCAGGTGCTGGCGCGCATACAGGACGGCAGCTTCGCCCGCGAGTGGATCGCGGAGAACGACGAGGGCCGCCCAACCTTCTATCGCATGCGCGAGGAGAACGCGGCGCATCCCATCGAAGAAGTCGGCAAGGAACTGCGCGGCATGATGCCCTTCTTGCAGGATGTGGACTAGGGTAGATTGGACGGGATTTCCTGTGAGTGTCATTCTGAGGGAAGCCGTTTTTCACGGTCATTCCGAACGGAGAGCAGCCGTCTTTCACACTGTCGTTCTGAACGGAGCGCACTTTCACCGTCATTCTGAACGGAGCATAGCGGAGTGAAGAATCTGAAATCGCTGAACGCCCGGCGATGCGTGGATTTTAGATTCCGAGCGCAGCGAGGAATAACGGGAAAGCTTGTATAGGATAATGACAGGAAGACCTGTATAGGATGATATGAGCGGGCATCACAAGTTCAGCGAACTCACCAAGGATTTCACGCCTGAGCAGAATAGGCGGATTGAGGCGCAAGTTGAGAAAACACTGGCGGAGATGGAGCGTGAAAGACATAGTGAAATCCATATTCCGCCCATTGCGCTTGAATGGTCTCAGTGGCATTGGTGGCAGGACATTGAGCGGGATGCGCGGCAGGGCGGCGCGGTAGCGCCGAATGGACAGCCGGGCGTCTATGAGGTCAAACTCGCCGATGAACGGAAGTTGCTGGCGATTGGAAGGGCGACCGACTTGCGGACGCAGATAAAGCAGGGACTGGTGCGCGGCAAGATTCATCATTCGGCGGGCAAGCGTATTCGAGCCGAAGAGGATGTTGATGATATAGGGATACGCTGGGCGGTTACGGACCGGCCGGCTGCGGTTGCGGAGGAATTGCACAGGCGGCATAAGGGAGGATTTGGAGGGCTGCCAAAGTATAGCGGGCAGGCGCGGTGATGGCGTGCTTGTGGGATGAGGAATAGAATGGCAAGTCGGTTTGAGAAATTTACAGAGCGCGCTCGCAGAGTGTTGTCGTTGTCTCAAGAGGAGGCTCAGCGCTTCAACCACAACTACATCGGGCCGGAGCATATTCTGCTCGGTCTCATTCAAGAAATCGACGGCGCAGCTGCCATGGTACTTTTGAATCTTGATGTTGAGTTGCGACAAGTGCGCTCTGAAGTCGAGTCTATCGTAGGGCGAGGTGAGCACTCCACATCATCCGACGCAATTCGCTTGACTCCCCGCGCCAAGAAGGTCATTGAACTTGCTATTGATGAGGCACGGCGGCACGATCATCACTATATCGGCACTGAGCATCTCCTGATTGGGCTGATGAGGGAAGGCGAGGGCGTCGCTGCTGTTGTGCTGGAGAGCCTTGGCATTGACTTGGAAAGGATACGCACTGAAATAAACTTAATCCTGCTCCAGACGCAATCGCAAGAACATTCCAACGAAAATTTACGCGAACGCATACTAGAACTTTCACCGAGCGAGTTCCAAGAACTAGCCCGTGAATATCTGCGATCCAAAGGATTCGCTGACGCCGAGATAGAAATCGTCATAAGGATGAAGGTGTAAGGCTTCTTCGCCGATTTGGAGAATAGACAATAACAACGACGGCTGAACCGGATACTACCAATGAGCGGCTTGCCAGAGTGGAAGCCACGGTGGAAGCGCTTGTGCGCGAGGTGAGCGATGTGAAGCAAGATATTCGCACATACTTTATCGCTATTCTCACAGTGATGATCACAATGTGGGTAACTTTGATAGTCGCTCTGATTTTGAGAACCTAGTTGAGGAAGGAAAACGACATGAACCGCACGGAGGCATCCTTCGCAGTTCGCCGCAATGACCGGGTTATGGCAATGCTCGGTCTGGCGGACTGCGTTGTCCTTGGGTAGTCAGCGCATAGGTATCAGGTTTCAGGCGTCAGGTTGCAGGGTAAGGGCTTGGGGGTTGATGAACTGACACGCTGACGAACCGACTGACTGACTACTGAACACTTACAGGAGAGAGAAATGTCTGAAGACAAGGTGATAATTTTCGATACGACGCTGCGAGACGGCGAGCAGTCGGCGGGCATCGGGCTGACGACGCACGAGAAGATGGAGATTGCGCGCCAGCTCGACAGGCTGGGCGTGGATGTGATAGAGGCCGGATTTGCGGCAAGCTCGCCCGGCGACTTCGAGTCGGTGCGGGCAATCGCGCGCGAGGTGCGCCGCCCGGTCATCGCGTCGCTCGCCCGCTGCGTGCTGTCCGATGTGGACGCCGCATGGGAGGCGATCAAGGACGCCGAGCGCCCGCGCATCCATGTGTTCATATCCAGCTCCGATGTGCAGATAATGAACCAGCTCCGCAAGAACCCGGAAGAGGTTATGGACATGGCGATTGCGTCGGTGGAGCGCGCCAAGAGCTACTGCGACGATGTCGAGTTCTCGCCGATGGACGCCACGCGCACCGACATCGAGTATCTGTACAAGATGCTGGAGGGCGCGATAGCGGCGGGCGCGACGACTATCAATATCCCGGATACGGTGGGCTATGTGATGCCCTGGGAGTTCCGCGAGCGCATCCGGCTCATCAAGGAGAATGTGCCTAACATCGACAAGGCGACGCTGAGCGTTCACTGCCACAACGACCTGGGTCAGGCGGTCGGGAACAGCCTCGCCGCCGTCGCGGAGGGCGCGCGTCAGGTCGAGGGCTGCATCAACGGGCTGGGCGAGCGCGCGGGTAACGCGGCGCTGGAAGAGGTCATCATGGCGCTGGAGACGCGCGAAGACCTGTACGGCGTTGGGACAAATATCAACACGCGCCAGATATACCGCACGAGCCGGCTGGTGAGCGACATCACCGGCTTCCCGGTGCAGCCGAACAAGGCGGTCGTGGGCGCTAACGCCTTCCGCCACGCCTCCGGCATCCACCAGGACGGCGTGCTGAAAGAGCGCACTACCTTCGAGATTATGGACCCGCAGTCCATTGGCTGGCCGAGCAACGAGCTGGTGCTGGGCAAGCTCAGCGGCAGGGCAGGGCTTCGGGCGCGCCTGGATGAGCTGGGCTATCATCTGGAGCAGGCTGAGCTGAACGAGGCGTTCGAAGCGTTCAAGAACTTGGCTGACCGCAAGCCTGAGGTTACGAACGCGGACCTGGTCGCGCTTATGTCCAGCCAGCGCCGAATCGCGGATGTGCCTTCGGTCTATTCGCTGGAGCATATCCAGGTAACCTGCGGCAATCACGATGTCCCTACCGCTACGGTTACGCTGGTTGACAGCGATGACAACTCCAGCACGGACGCCGCCACCGGCACGGGCCCCATAGACGCTGTGTACAAGGCGATCAACCGCATCGTCGATGTGCCTAACAGGTTGACGGAGTATCGCGTGGACGCCGTGACGGAGGGCATCGACGCGCTTGGCGATGTTACCATTCGCATCGAGAAGGACCAGCGAGCGTATGTCGGGCGCGGCTCGGACACCGACATCATAGTCGCAAGCGCCAAGGCGTACATGAACGCGCTGAACCGCCTCATCGCCACCGAGGACATGCGCCCCACGGAGGAAGTGCCAATCTCTTAGCGCATCAGCCGAGATTTCAAACCAATGAGGGCGGCAGAGAAAGCCGCCCTCATGAATATACAGAACGCGAGGTTTTTGAGACAAATGCCACCAAAGACGATTTTCGAGAAGATATGGGACAGCCATGTAGTCCATGAGGAGGCGGGACAGCCCACAATCCTGTATGTTGACCTGCATCTGGTTCACGAAGTTACATCGCCGCAAGCCTTCGAAGGGCTGCGAATGACGGGACGGCGTGTGCGCCGCACAGACTTGACCGTCGCCACCGCGGACCACAACACGCCCACCTGGGATCTCGCCCTGCCCATTACCGACCCCATCGCGCAGCAGCAGCTGGACGCGCTGACCCGCAACTGCGAAGAGTTCGGCATAACGCTCTATGACAGGTTCAGCCCGCTTCAGGGCATCGTGCATGTCATTGGGCCGGAGCAGGGCTACACGCAGCCGGGCAAGGTCATCGTGTGCGGTGATAGCCATACATCCACGCACGGCGCGTTCGGCGCGTTTGCGATGGGCATCGGCACATCCGAGGTTGAGCATGTGCTTGCCACTCAGACGCTGCGGCAGTTCAAGCCTCAGACGATGGAGATTCGCGTCAATGGCAAACTGCCCGCCGGCGTCACCGCCAAGGATGTGGTGCTTAGCATCATCGGCAAAATTGGCGTTGCGGGAGCGACCGGCCATGTCATCGAGTACACCGGCGAGGTGATACGCTCGCTCTCGATGGAGGGCCGAATGACCGTGTGCAACATGTCCATCGAGGGCGGAGGGCGCGCGGGCATGATTGCGCCCGACGACACTACCTTCGAGTACATGCGAGGGCGCGCGCAAGTGCCGCAGGGCGACGACTTCGACGCCGCCGTCGAAGAGTGGCGCAGCCTCGCCACCGATGAGGGCGCGGTCTATGACAGCCTCGTAGAGATCGACGGCTCGGCGCTTGAGCCACATGTTACCTGGGGCACGAACCCGGGCATGGTTGCGCCGGTTACTAGCCGCGTCCCCGACCCGAACTCATACCAAGACGCGGGCGAGAAGGAATCGGCTGAGCGCGCGCTCGAGTACATGGGACTTGAGCCGAACACGCCCATTCAGGACATCAAGCTCGACAGGATATTCATCGGCTCTTGCACGAACTCGCGCATTGACGACCTGCGCGCCGCCGCTGAGGTGGCGAGGGGCAAGAAAGTCAGCGATGATGTGTACGCGATGGTCGTGCCCGGCTCAGCCGCCATCAAGAAGCAGGCTGAGGATGAGGGCTTGGACGCCATATTCACGGACGCGGGCTTCGACTGGCGCGTGGCGGGCTGCTCGATGTGCCTGGGGATGAACCCTGACATCATACAGCCGGGCGAGCGCTGCGCCTCCACATCCAATCGCAACTTTGAGGGACGGCAGGGCAAGGGAGGCCGCACGCATCTCGTAAGCCCCGAAATGGCGGCGGCGGCGGCAATCGCCGGGCGCTTCGTGGACATACGGGAGTGGTAGCGGGCGCGTTCCAAGGGAGAGGTGTGGATGAGTGAACCCCGGACGGCGTAACCCCATGTCGTCAAGGCATTTTCCGCGTCTGGAGATAGCCTACTCCTCGCTGTACCTGGCTCTGCTGATTCCGGGCATAGTGTTTGTGGTATGGTATGAGTATGCGTACAGGGTTGGCGACAGCGCGGCCGAAACTGCGTATGCCATTCTTGTGGGCGTAGGGTATGTCGGAGTGGCGGACGCCGCGATTACCGTTGGCGTCATCGAAGGAGGTATTGCGATTATGGTGCTCGCAAGGATTTGGCTTGAAAGGCGAGAGCAAATAAGCTTTGAGCAGGGAGTAGAACAGGGGATAGAGCAAGGGAGAGGGCAGGGGAGAGAAAATACCCAGAGGAAATGGGAGGCTTGGAATAATCGCCGTCTGCTGGCGATAGAGGAAGGGCGCGAGTTCGACGAGCCGCCGCCGCGCCTCGATGACGAATAAGGGGTGTTGCGATTATGCTCGCAAGGATTTGGCTTGAAAGGCGAGAGCAAATAAGATTTGAACGGGGATTTGAACGGGGATTAGAACAGGGAATAGAGCAAGGGATAAGGCTGGGGATAGAACAGACCCAGAAGAAGTGGGAGGCTTGGAATCGCCGCCGTCTGCTGGCGCTGGAGGAAGGGCGCGAGTTCGACGAGCCGCCGCCGCGCCCTGGTGACGAACAAGACGAAGGCTAATGCAGGTGGACAATCGGATGAAGGGCGCGATTGCGGCGCTGCTGCCGCTTTTGCTGCTTGGCGCTGTTGCGTGCGGCGGCAATCGCCGGGCACTTCGTGGACATACGGGAGTGGTAGCGGGCGCGTTCCAAGGGAGAGGTATGGATGAGTGAACCCCGGACGGCGTAACCCCATGTCGTCAAGGCATTTTCCGCGTCTGGAGATAGCCTACTCCTCGCTGTACCTGACTTTGCTGATTCCGGGCATAGTGTTTGTGGTATGGTATGAGTATGCGTACAGGGTTGGCGACAGCGCGGCCGAAACTGCGTATGCCATTCTTGTGGGCGTAGGGTATGTCGGAGTGGCGGACGCCGCGATTACCGTTGGCGTCATCGAAGGAGGTATTGCGATTATGGTGCTCGCAAGGATTTGGCTTGAAAGGCGAGAGCAAATAATCTTTGAACAGGGAGTAGAACAGACCCAGAAGAAGTGGGAAGCTTGGAATAATCGCCGTCTGCTGGCGATAGAGGAAGGGCGCGAGTTCGACGAGCCGCCGCCGCGCCTCGATGAAATAAGACGAGGTTGATGCAAATGGACAATCGGATGAAGGGCGCGATTGCGGCGCTGCTGCCGCTCTTGCTGCTTGGCGCTGTCGCGTGCGGCGGGCAGCAGGCTGACGGCGCGGCGCTATTCGCTGAAAACTGCGCCATCTGCCATGGCGCGCAGGCAGACGGTACGATGAGCGGGCCGCCACTCGTTCATAGGTTGTACGAACCGGGGCATCACTCCGACTTCGCGTTTCAAAATGCCGCGAAGAACGGCGTTGTCGCCCATCACTGGGACTTCGGCGACATGCCGCCCGTCCCCGGCGTCTCCGAGGATGAAGTGGCGGCGATTATCGCCTATATCAGGAATTTGCAGCGTGAGGGCGGCATTATTCGCTGACTATGAAACCTAGAAAAAATGAGGTTAGCAAGATGGAACCATTCGTAAAGCATGAAGGCATTGTCGCCCCGATCAACCGCGTCAATGTCGATACCGACCAGATTATCCCCAAGCAGTTTCTGAAGCGCATCGAGCGCACCGGCTTCGGGCAGTTCCTGTTCAACGACTGGCGCTTCAATGAGGACGGCTCGAACAAGCCCGACTTCATCCTGAACAAGCCGGGCTACGTGGGCGCGTCCATCTTGGTTGCGGGGCGCAACTTCGGCTCTGGCTCGTCTCGTGAGCATGCACCTTGGGCGCTGCAAGACTACGGCTTCCGCTGCATCATCGCGCCGAGTTTCGCCGACATATTCTTCAACAACTGCTTCCAGAACGGTGTGCTTCCCGTGGTTCTGCCGGAGGATGTCGTGGAGCGCATCCTGGAAAAGGCAGAGGCGTCGCCCGGCTATTCCCTAAGCATTGACTTGGATGGGCAGCGAGTTTGGGACTCTGATGAGGAGATCTCGGCGTCGTTCGACATCGAGGCGTTCCGGCGCTACCTGCTGCTCAACGGGCTGGACGACATCGGTCTCACGCTGGAGCAGGAGGACGCCATCGCCACCTTCGAGTCGAGCCGCAGCCCGCATGGTGGCACGCTCACGGTCGGGCGTTAGCGCACCGCCGCGCTCAGTCGAACATCGCCGCGGCTTGCGGCGGTTCGCCTTGCTCATCCGGCTTGCGGCGCGCGATGCGGCGGACTCCGGTGGATACGAAGCCTTGCAGCGCGCTCGCCTCTCTGTTGATGGCGGCGCGGAAGTGTGAGCTATACTCGCCCATATTGCGAAACTTCTTGTAGCGCTCTTTGAGCAGATTGCGGCTGTGCTTGGCTTGCAGTTCGGAAAGCTCTTGCAGCAGCACCCGCCTTAGCTGGCGCGCCGCCTCGTCGGGATCGGTGTGCGCGCCGCCGGGCGGCTCCTGCACCAGCAGGTCGACGATGCCGTACTCACGGCAGTCGTGCGCCGTCAGCTTCAGCGATTCAGCCACCTCGTCGGCGCGTCCTTCGTCCTGATAGATGAGTTCGGCAGCGCCCTCAGGGGAGATTGTGGAGTAGATGGCGTTCTCCATCATAAGCACCCTGTCCGCTACGCCGAACGCGAGCGCCGCTTCGCTGCCGCCCTCGCCAATGACGACGCTAATGGTGGGTATCTTGACGCCGCTCAGATTGGCGATGGTGGTTGCTATGGCGCTGCCCAGCCCGTGCTCTTCAGCCTCCAGGCTGACATCTGGGCCTGTGGAGTCGAGCAGCGTTATGATTGGCAGCCCGAACTTGTGCGCCATGTCGAAGGCGCGCTGCGCCTTGCGGAAGCCCCCGGGCGATATGCCCCTGCCGGAGCCTCTGCGTCGTTCCTGCCCCACCGCCATCACCGTTTGCCCGCCCAGATGACTGAATCCGCATATCACCGCGTCGTCGTCCGCGCTGGCGCGGTCGCCGTGAATTTCCACGAAGTTGCCGAACATGCTGCGGATGTAGTCTGCCGAAGTAGGCCTGTCCTGGTGGCGCGCGAGCTGCACATAGTCCCAAGCGTCCGTCTGCTGCGGCTCTAACACCTGCCTGTTGCTCTTGTCGCGCGAAGTCAGCTGATACTGTTGTCCCAGCAAGTCGAGGATGACCGCGAGCAGCGTGCGAAGCTTGGAGCGGTCGACGATGCCGTCGAGCAAGCCGTTCCGCATGTGCGCCTCGGCGGTCTGCGAACTGCTTGGCAGCGGCTCATCGGCGGCTTCCTGGAGTGCGCGCACCGGCGAAAACCCGACTATCGCCTCAGGCTCGGCGACGATGATGTCGGCGAGGCTTGCGAAGCTGGCATAGGTCTGGCCTGTAGCGGGGTTGGCAAGCACGACGATGAACGGCAGCCCGCTGTTGGCAAGCTGCACGGCGGCGATGGATGTCTTCGCCATCTGCATCAGGGACAGCACGCCTTCTTGGAAGCGCGCGCCGCCGCTTGTGATGACGGCAATGACCGGCAGCTTGCGCTTTGCCGCCTGTTCCAGCGCCAGCGCTATCTTCTCGCCGACGACGCAGCCCATCGTGCCGCCCATAAAGCCAAAGTCGAGCGCAATCAGCATCAGCGGGCTGCCGCCTATGGAGCATCTGCCGGTTACGACGGCTTCGGTCAGCCCGGTGCGGCGCTGGTCGCTGAATATGCGCTGCTTGTACGAGCCTCTCGACGAGAACGACAGCGGGTCTAGCGATGTAACGGAGCGGTTAATCTCGCGGAAGCTCTCGCTGTCAGCCAGCGAGTTGATGCGCTCGCGCGCGGTCATGGTGTAGTGAAAGCGGCAGATTGGGCAGACGCGCAGGCTGGCGTACAGGTCGGAGAACGCCATGCTCTGGCTGCACACCAGACATATCTCGCGCGCGAGTGGTTCTGTCTCCCCGTTGCGGCTGCCAATCACGGAACTTACGATGCCGGCGATGTTATGCATGGGACACGCTCCCGCCGGAGCCGATTTCTCCCGTTCGTCCTGAGCATGTCGAAGGGTGGTTCGACATGCTCACCGCGAACGGGCTATCGGCAGTCGGCTATATCCGAAAGAACCTGAGGTTCAGGTGGGGATGCTGGTCATCCTATGCACTCATTATAACATCCCTTGACTTGGCGCCGTCACTCGCGCTTACGATTCCGTTCTCTTCGAGCTCATCCATGAGGCGCGCGGCGCGGGGATAGCCGATGCGGAGGCGTCGTTGCAGCAGCGATGTGGAGAGCTTCTTCTGCGTGTACGCGAGCTCGACCGCCTTGTCGAAGAGCGCATCGGTGGCCGGCGCGGCATTGCTGTTGTCATCGTCGGCGTCGTCATCCGATACGGGGCGCAGGTTGACCGTCGGCAGCCATGCGCGCGGCGTCGTCTGCCAGAAGTCTATGAGCCTGTCTATCTCAGTGTCGGAGATGAACGCCCCCTGCGCGCGCATAGGTCTCGCGGCGTCGCGCGGCAGGTAGAGCATATCGCCCTTGCCGAGCAGTTTCTCCGCGCCGTTGGTATCCAAGATGGTGCGCGAGTCTATGTGCGATGTAACGCCGAAGCTGATGCGGCTTGGGAAGTTCGCCTTGATGAGGCCCGTAACCACATCTACGGACGGGCGCTGCGTGGCAAGCACAAGGTGGATGCCGGTTGCGCGCCCGAGCTGAGCCAGACGGCATAGCGACTGCTCTATATCGAAGGCGGCGGTCATCATAAGATCCGCAAGCTCATCTACGATTACCAGCAGGAAGGGCATCTGCTCATTGGGCTTGCGCTTGTTGTACGCCTCGATGTTTCTGACGCCAAGCTCCTCCATCTGGCGGTAGCGGCTCATCATCTCGTTGATGACGCCCTTGAGCATGCCAACGACCTCGTCCACTTCCACGATGACCGGGCAGAGCAGGTGCGGGATGCCGTTGTACGGCGTGAGTTCTACGCGCTTGGGATCGACAAGAAGCATACGCATCTCTGAGGGTGAGCGTTCCATTAGCAGCCCCGCCACGATAGCGTTCAGGGCGACGGACTTGCCGGAGCCGGTCGCGCCCGCTATGAGCAGGTGCGGCATCTTGGCGAGATCGAGCGCGATATTTTCGCCGCCGGTGCCCTTGCCCAGCGCCACCGGCAGATCGGACTCTGCCTTCATCTGCTTGTATTCGGCGCTCTCCATGATGGAGCGCAGCGTTACCGGCGCGGGTTCTTGATTGGGTATCTCGATGCCCACTTGCGCCTTGCCCATTACGGGCGTCTCCATTCGCAGGTTGGGCGTCTTGAGCGCAAGCGACAGGTCTTTCTCACGCTGGAAGATGCTGTCCACCTTGACGCGCGTCTTCTGCTCTTGCCGCGTGGTTATCTGCTTGCCCTTCTCGTCCAGAATGGGATTGCCGAGTTCGTCTTCCATCTTGACCTGCTTGTAGCGGCGAATCCATCCCGGTATCAGCCCGTACATGGTGACGGTGGGCCCGTACTTGATGTTGCCGATTTCCACTTCGATGCCATAGTCGGCGAGCGTCTGCCGTATGGTCTCGGCGGTCTCTCGAATCTGATCCTCAGGGATGCCCCTGTCCTGCACGCCCTCCAGCATCTGAATGGACGGCGTCGCCCACTTGTCGCGCCGTCTGCCGAGCAGCGTCTTCAAGCCGGATAGCCCGGATTCCTTATCCTGCTGGACGGGCGGAGCGGCTGCGGCGGCATCCATCACATCCGCCACATCGACGCCGTCAGAGGCGTGGTAGTCGTCATCATCGTCGAAGGGCGGTTCGTCATCGAAGTCCTTGTACCCGTTGGCGGTTACGGACTCATGAGCGCCGTAGTCGTCTGGGAGTTCGTACTCCATGCCAAGATTGTCCGCGCCAATATCGGCCGGTTCGGCGACGGCAGACATCGTTCCGTTGGCTGAGTGGGAATACCCGAAATCGTAATCCGTGTTGGCTTGCATATCGTCTTCCTCCGATTGTTGTGTCTGGGCGACGGCTGTGTCCGTTATCGTCGCCGTGGGCGAGGCGCGCTCAAGCGCCGGCTCGCTCATCGTGGAGTCTATCGTGAACGGCGCGATGGCTCTGGCGAATGCCGATTCTTGGCGCTCGGAGTAGCCGTTTGCGTCCGTCAGCCCGGAGCGTTGCCCCGTCGGGTCGTAGTCGGTCGCAGCGCTGTCATACGCGGCGAGTGGGGCGTCCGGCTCTTGCTCCGGCTCGCGTGGCTTGCGCTTGAACAGACCGCCGATGGCGCTGGCGGCGAGCACCAATCCTACATACAGGTACATCAGCAGCCTGCCGACGGTCATTGCGAAGAGAGCGACGAATACGGGTGAGATGATGGCGATGGCGATTACCGCCAGCGCGCCAAGCCGAAGCGCCTGCTGCCAGAGCGCGCCGCCTGCGATGGTTTCGCCGACCCTGCCGCCCAGAGACACATAGCCGTTAAGCGTGAACCATGCCAGCGCGCCATCCATCGGCTTGAACAGAGCGAGCGCGCCGAATACCAGCGCAACGAGCGGTATGGAGGCTATCCACAGCCGATAATGGCGGAACAGGCTCGGCTTGAGAAGCAGGACGCCTAGAAGCGCGCCCAGCCACAGCACAAGTGGAGCGATGCCTATCCCCAACCATAGTGCGATGCCTTCCTGCGCCGTCCAAAAAGCATCTGCTATGGCTTCCCTGAACCAGTAGATTGTTACGCCGACGGCTACAACCGGAATCGCAAGGAGCTCATACCAAGTAATCTTGGAGAAGATGCCCTTATTGGGGGAGTCGCTTGCCGTCTTGGGCGATGCCGAAGTGTCGCTTGCCATATATGCCTGCCCTCGCCTGATGAAAACCACGAATGAGATTCATAAGGGCAGGTCGGGCGTCAACTCCGACTTGCGGATGCTGGTTGCCCTAGACTTGTTCGATGACCGTGAGAACCGTAGGCCGCCTGCCGGTCTCTTTGTGCAGAAACTTGGATATGGAGTCCCTGACCCTAGCCCTTACCGCTTCTAATCGTAGGGTGGCAGCGCCCTCTTCTTCTAGTATAGTTAGAACCTTTTTTGATGTTTTTTCAAAAAGTTCTTGGGATTCGTCCAATTCCACAAAGCCGTAGGATACGATTTCGGGCGCAATGAGGGCGTCCCCCGTGCTTTCGCTGAGGGTTGCGGCGATGACGACCACGCCTTGGCGCGCGAGCCGCCTGCGCTCGGCGAATACGCTGCTGTCCATGTCCCACAGCGTCCTGCCGTCAACGAAGATATGCCCCGCCGTGACCTTGTCCACGACGCCGGCGTATTCGGCGCTGATTTCCAGCACATCGCCGTCCTCGAGCACAAAGGTGTTCTCTTTGGGCATGCCCATGGACTGGGCAAGCGCGGCGTGCGCTACCAGATGGCGGCGCTCGCCGTGAATCGGCACGAAGAAGCGCGGGTTGACTAGGCTTATCATCGTCTTCAGCTCTTCCTGGCTGGCGTGTCCATGCACATGCACCGTGGCGATGCGGCTATAAATGACATTCGCGCCTTGTCGGAACAGGTTGTCTATCGTCTTGGCGACGACCTTTTCATTGCCGGGGATTGGCGACGCCGATATGACCACGGTATCGCCGGGCGCGACCTCGACATCACGATGCGCGCCGTTGGCGATACGCACCAGCGCCGATGTCGGCTCGCCTTGGCTGCCCGTCGCCATTATTATCACGCGCTCGTGAGGGAGGCGGCGCGCCTCGTTCATGGAGACTATCGTATTGGGCGGCGCTTTGAGGTAGCCCATTTTGGTCGCCATCTTGACATTGTTGCTCATGCTGCGACCGACGACCGTAACCTTGCGGTCGTGTCTTACGGCAGCGTCTATGACCTGCTGCATGCGCGATATGAGCGAGGCGAAGGTTGCGACCATGACCCTGCCGGGCGCGTCGGCGATAACCCGATCCAGCGTCTCGCCTACGACTTGTTCGGACTCGGTGTAGCCCTTCATCTCGGCATAGGTGGAGTCTGAGCACAGCAGCAGCGCGCCATCGTCCGCCAGCCTTGCGATTGCGGCAAGATCCATGGAGTGACCGTCGGCGGGCGTGTGGTCAATCTTGAAGTCGCCCGTGTGTATGACCGTTCCGATGGGCGTGGTTACGGCGATGCCCATGGCGTCGGGGATGGAGTGGCAGACGCGGAAGAACTCGATGCGGAAGCAGCCTAGTCTGAAAGGCGCGTGCGGCTCCACCACATTCAGGCGGGCGTCTCTGAGTAGTCCGCGCTCGCGCAGCTTGACGGAGATAAGCCCGTGCGCCAGCCGTGAGGCGTACACAGGCACGCCGAGCTCGGGCAGCACGAACGGCAGCGCGCCGATGTGGTCCTCATGTCCGTGCGTGATGAGGATGGCGCGCAACCTGTCCCTGTTCTCCACGAGATAGGTGATGTCGGGAATGCCGAGGTCGACGCCGGGCATATCCTCTTCAGGGAACAGCAGTCCCGCGTCGATGACGACGATGTCCTCGCCGAACTCCAGCGCCATCATATTCTGGCCGATTTCGCCCAGACCGCCTAATGGTATAACTCGCAGCGTCGAGTTAGAAAACTGTGTGATGATTATTCCTGCTTTTCATTGGATTTGTTCAATTTGATTATATCTTATTTGCGCGCTCATTGCAGGGCGGCATAGCTGAACCGGGCAACGGCTAGGCGCGCACGAATATCTGGACACGGTGGCGATTGCTTTCGGTTACGACTATGCGCCCGTCGTTGTCCAGCTTCACGGATGTCGGCGCCCAGAAGTACTTTTCTATGTGCGATGACTCCTCGTGAGGGTCGTCGTTGAAGAACTCGATGTCCGGCGCAAGGTTAGCCTTTGCCCGCGCTCCGGCTTCTTCGATGTTGATGCTGAGGAAGTCGTCCGCCCACTTGGAATCGGTAGCCTCGCCCCGAATGTTCTGTATGAAGCTGCCCTGCGAGTCCAAAACCTGTACGCGCTCATTGCCCCAGTCGGCGACATAGATGTTGCCTTCGGCGTCCACGGCGACGCTGGCGGGCCTGTGGAACTGGCCGTCGCCGCGTCCGGACTCGCCGAAAGCGGCGATGAACTCGCCGTCGGACGAGAACTTTTGTATGCGGTCGTTGCGCCAGTCGGCGATATAGATGCAGCCCGCGCCGTCTATGGCGATGCCCCAGGGCAGGTTGAACTGACCGTCGCCGCTGCCCTCCGAGCCGAACGCGCTCAGAAATTGCCCCTCGGCGGTGAACTTCTGTACGCGGTGGTTCTGGTGGTCGACGACATACAGGTTGTCGTCGGCGTCTATGGCGATGCCGGAAGGCCCGTCCAGCTCGCCCTCACCGCTGCCGAACTCGCCCCAGCTTGGCAATGCCGCGCCCGAAGCGTCGAAGCGCGCGATGCGGTTGAGGTATTCGCAGGCGACATAAGAGTTGCCCTTGCTGTCGCGCGCAATCGCGGTGGGCCAGACGAACTGGCCGTCCGCCTCGCCGTACTCGCCGAAGGTGGTGTAGTATTCGCTGTCGATGTTGTAGATGGTAACGCGCAAGCCGCGATTGTCGCCATCCAGCGAGCGGCTCACCGTATAGACCTTGCCGTCCTCATCGAAGGCGGTGTCCACGGGATAGTAGAAGCCGCGCCCCGCCATCGTGGAAAGCCCGATAGAGTGGCTGTACTTCAGGAAGTCCGTCTTCTGCGTAGTAGTCATCGTTGCACCTCGGGGTCAGTTTTTCAGTGGTCGACTAGGTTGTCAGGTTGTGTGGACATTTCCGTCATTCCCGTGAAAACGGGAATCCAGAATCTCAGAATGTAGGCGCTTTCGTATATTTTAGGCTATCTCAATGCCCTGGATTCCTGCCCCTGCTTCCGCAGGGGTGACGTTCTTTCGCAGGAATGACGGGTGAATGAGCAGGAATGACGATATGACAAGTCGAAATGTCAGCAGAACCTAGAACGCAGGCTCCCAGATTGGCATCATGTTCAGAGTGAAGCCCGGCAGTTCCGCTTCTCCCGAAACTTCGTCCGTGTCTTCCAAAATGCGGACATCGGCTTGCGGGCGGTAGATGTGAACTCGCTTTCGGCTGTCCAAAGGGTCGATCAGCCAGCCCAAGCGCGCGCCGTTGTGCATGTACTCTTCCATCTTGGCGCGCAGCCTGCTCAGGCTGTCAGAACTTGAGCGCAGTTCTATCACAAAGTCGGGGCATATAGATACGAAGCCGCTCCGCTCTTCGGCTGTCAGCGCGTCCAAGCGCGATCTGAGAACCCACGAGGCATCGGGGGAACGCAGCGCCCCGTTGGGCAGCCTGAAGCCGGTGGATGAGTCGAAGGCAAGCCCCGTGCCGTCCCGTTCAGCCCAGAACTGCAACCGCGCGCTGATTATGCTGTTCTTGTTTCCCGTGATGCCGTGCGTCGGAGGCATGAGGACGATTTCGCCCTTTGCCGTGCGCTCGATACGCAGGATGTCGTTCAGCGCGCAGAACTCGACGAACCGCTCATCTGTCATTTCCGTGAGTGGCTTGAATTTGATGACGAAGGGTTCAGCCTCCGCCGCTCTGACCAATGTCTGCGTCATAGGTCTCCCGGCTTGACAAGGATTCAGACACGGATATACGAGATAGTAAGTGAAATGCCCATCTCCCCATTGTCGAGAGGGAGATGGGCATAGAAGGCAAAAGTTATGCCCTCTGGAATTCGTGGCATGCGGCAATCATCTGGAACATCTGGGCGATATGCTCCTCGGCGGCGTCGGTAACATTGTCGGCGTCCACTGCGAGGTCGCCGCGCTTTGCGGCGAAGTTTTCCAGCGCCTCGCGCGAGTCCTCGGATACGGCGACTACGCCCATCGCGTCAAGGCAGGAATCCACCAGACGCGCTGAAGAGATAACGCCGTCGCTCTCGGATGCGACGCGGCTAATCATGGACTTGACGCCCGGCTTCTTCACATCGCCGAGCTGCGCGGTGGCGAAGTTGAGCCGCTCCACAAGCGTGCCGGTGTCTATCCACTCCATGCCCTGATGCCAGCCTTCGACGCTGGGCGGGTTGTTGAGCTGCTGCCCCATGTAGTTCATCTGCATCGCCCTGTCCAGAATCTCGCGGCGCGGCCTGTCGAACTCACCCGTCAGGCGCAGCGTGCTGGCGACCAACTCGGCGGGGCTTTTCACCCTGATGAAGCGGATGTCCTCGTCGTCCTTGAAGAAGTCGGATGTGAACAGCGCCTCGAGCATCGCGGAGATCTCATAGCCGCTGTCGAAGTAGGCGTCCATGAGTATGCGGATAGCCTCAGGGTCTCGCGGCTCGTTGTATGGCCAAGCCGGCACGGGCGGCTCTTCCGCTACGAAGAAGTCGTACATGTGGCGAGATATGAAGCGGGCGGTCGCCTCTTGCTGGCAGATGATGTCTATGATGTCTTCGCCGTTGAAGTTGCCCGTCTGCCCGAGGAAGGTCTTCTCACCGTCGTCGTGGTCTTCCGGCTTGTACTCGAAGTGCCATGCTATTCTGCCGTAGGGCCAAATGGAGTCACGCTCGCCGCGCAGCGCCATGTACTCGGTGTTGCCCAGCGTCCAGCCTGTGAAGGCGCGCGAGGCTTCCTTGATGTCGTCCTCGGAGTAGTTGCCTACGCCCATGCTGAACAGCTCCAGCAGTTCGCGGCCGTAGTTCTCGTTTATCGCGCCCTTGTGATTGTCGTGATTGTCCAGCCATACAATCATCGCCGGATCCCGCGACAGCTCGGTTAGCAGCGTCCTGAAGTTGCTCAGACCGTATCGGCGGAACATGCGGATCTGGTCGTTCAGCACCTTGCCCTGCGTGATTTTGGGGTAGCCGGTTGCGAAGACGGTGTGCCAGAATAGCGCCATCTTCTCCACGAGCGGCGCGTTTGTGGAGATCATCTTGTAAAGCCAGTAGGCGGCGGGATTTACCTGCCCCATCATCCCGGACTGCTCATGATGGTAGCGCCGAATGATGTCATTCGGCATCGCGGAATGGTCGCTTGGGTCGAGGAGCTCGGCGACCACCTCGTCGTAGCCCTTGCCCACAAGTTCATCGAGTTCGTCTCTTGTCGCGCCAAAGCCGGCGCGGCGCATCAGGTGCGCTATCTGCTCAACCGCCTGCGTTGTCTTGACAACCATAATGTCCTCCTTAGCGGTGTTGTCGTGTGCCTAACGATGGCTGAAAAGTCCGCAAGATACACCTCCAGACTTTGGCGCAGTATAGCACATTAAGTCGCGCTTTTGGCAATCTCCCGATTTACAAGTATAATTCGCCCATCGGCACTGCCACCCCAACCCGAAAGGAGACAGGCAACATGCAGTTTGGATTGCTATACGAGACGCAGCGCCCGTTCCAGGGCACTGATATTGACTGGAACACGCTTTACAAGGAAACGCTGGAACAGTGCGAGCTTGCGGACCAGGTGGGCTTCGATGCGCTCTGGTTCGTGGAGCATCACTTCTTGACGGGCTTCTCAGGCTCGCCCTGCCCTGAGGTGCTGTTCGGCGCGCTCAGCCAGATAACCAAGCAGATTCGCATCGGCTTCGGCGTGTCCATTCTGCCGCACGCGCACCCGGTTCGCATCGCCGAGCGCGTGGCGATGGTTGACCAGCTGACCGACGGGCGCGTCGAGTTCGGCACGGGACGCTCGAACGCCTACGAGCAGCTGGGGCTTGGCGTCGACCCGCGCGACACCCGCGAAATGTGGAGCGAGTCCATCTCCATGCTGCCCAAAATCTGGCAGTCGGACGAGTTCGAGTATGAGGGCAAGTTCTGGAATGTGCCATCGCGCCGCGTGCTGCCCAAGACCTTTCAGAAGCCGCACCCGCGCATGTATCTCGCATGCACCTCGGAGGATAGCTTCCGTCTGGCTGCGGAAAAGGGCATCGGCGTGCTGTCGTCGGCGTCCTATGCCGTCAATGTGCTGAAGGACAAGCTGAAGATTTACCGCGATTCGCTGGGGAATACCGAGCCTGCGGGCGCATTCGTCACCAACTTCTGGGGCAACAATGTGCATGGCTTCTGCGATGATGACGACCAGTACGCCAAAGAGCTTGCCGCCGAGTCCATGAAGACCTTCTTTGGGCCGGACAAGCCCTATATCCAAGGGCGCATCGGCGCTTATGAGCAGCTTTTGCAGGACTGGGGCGGCGTGCCGGACCACTTGCAGGCGGACTTTGGGCGCTGGCTGCGTCAGTCTGACGAGGAACACAAGGAACTCGCCTCGGAGGTGGGCATATCGCTCGACTCCGGCCCCGGCGCGGCGAGAGCCGCAATCGCCGAGCTGGACGCCAATGTTCTTGCCGACCGCGGCGTCATCATCGCGGGCAACCCGGAGAGCTGCCTGCGCGCCGTTCAGATGTACGAGGAAATTGGCGTCGACCAGGTCCTGATGATTATGCAGACCGAGACGATCCCGCACGACAAGGTGATGAGTTCCATCGAGAAATTCGGCAAGCATGTCATACCCAAGGCGCGGAACGGAGCAGCCGACAAGATCGAAGCCGTCATGGTCGCCGACTAGGTTCTGTTGGCAATCCGACTTTTCATCTTGTCAATCCTGCTCACTCACCCGTCATTCCTGCGAAAGAACGTCACCCCTGCGAAAGCAGGGGCAGGAATCCAGAGATTTGAGATAGCCTAAAATATGCGAAAGCGGCTACATTGCGAGGTTCTGGATTCCCGTTTTCACGGGAATGACGCAAATGTTGACACAACCTAACCACCCGACATATCGACAAACCAATCACGGAGGAAATCCTATGCCCAAGCTTGTATTCATGCCCCCGCAGGACGACCTAAGGCGCGGCTTCGCGGCTCGGCTGGCGGATACGCTCGCCGATTACGATGTCGCCGCCCCGGAGACGGACGATGAGGCGCTCGAAGCCATACGCGACGCCGACGCCGCATTCGGCTGGGTGCCGCCCGCCGCGCTCGCCGTCGCCGAAAAGCTGCAATGGCTGCACAATCCCGACGCCGGCCCGTTCTTCGGCTACTACTACAAAGAGCTGACCGAGAGTTCGCTCACCATAACCAACCCGCGCGGCATCTACTTCGACCACATATCGCATCACATCCTGATGTTCCTGCTGGCGCTGGCGCGCGGGCTGCCGTGGTATATGGACGCCCAGCGGCGCAGGGTGTGGGACAAGGACGCGCGCAAGTCGCCGTACATAGACCTCGCGGGCGCGACCGCGCTTGTCAACGGCGTCGGCGGCATCGGACACGAAACGGCGCGTATATGCGGCATGCTGGGCATGAATGTCATCGGCATAGAGCCGCGCCCCGAGTACGAGCTGCCCTATGTGGAGTTCCACACGCCTGACGAGATAGACGCCCTGCTGCCCCGCGCAGACTTCCTCATAACCACCGTGCCGCACACGCCGGAGACCGAGGGCATGTTCGACGCGCGGCGCTTCGCGCTCATGAAGCCGTCGGCGTACTTCATCAACATCGGGCGCGGGATGGTCTGCAAGATAGACGACCTCGCGGACGCCATCGAGAACGGCGTCATAGCGGGCGCGGGCTTGGATGTGTTCGAGCAAGAGCCGCTGCCGTCAGACCACAAGCTCTGGGGCTTGCCCAATGTGCTAATGACGCCCCATGTCGCCGTCAAGGACGCCGGCAACATAGACGAGCGCCGCTTCGAGATACTCATAGGCAACGCCCGCGCCTTCGCCGCCGGGGAAGAGCTGCACAATGTCGTGGACAAGAGCAGGTGGTATTAGCGCAAAGCGAAGCGTGACCGAAAGGTGAAGCCATGGTTGCCCAAGAGCCTAGAATAAAGTTCACATACGACGACTATCTCACCACGCCCGAAGACAAGCGCTATCAGCTTCTTGACGGAGAGTTGATTATGGCGGCAGCGCCCAACGAGCCGCATCAAAGAGCGCAGGCAGAGCTGGGATTCTACTTGATGGGATTCGTAAAGGCGAACAACCTTGGGCGCGTCTATTTTGCGCCCACGGATGTGGCGCTTTCGGACACGGATGTAGTGCAGCCGGACTTGCTGTTCGTGTCCAATGAGCGGCTTCACATCATCACGCGCGCCAACATACGGGGCGCGCCTGACTTGGTGATAGAGATACTCTCGCCGTCCACATCCTCCTACGACAACGGCTACAAGCGCGCCCTATACGCCAAGCATGGCGTCAAAGAATACTGGATGATGGGCACGGAGCCGGGATGCGTAACCGTGCTGCTGCTGGGCGATGGCGGCTTTGAAGTGGTAGCCACCTACGGCGAAGGGGACACGCTGGTATCGCCCACGCTGCCCGGCTTCAGCGTGAGAATAGATGATATATTTGGGGCGTAGGGATTGTTAGCGCATGTTGATGTGATAACCTGAGCAATGAAAGGGTATAGAATGCCCATGCACAACCCGCCGCATCCGGGTGGAATCGTGAAGAGGCAATGCTTGGAACCGCTGGGTCTGTCGGTCGCGCAAGCGGCGGAAGGTCTCGGCGTAAATCGTCAGGCATTGTCGGATGTAGTAAGCGAGAAGTCGGGTATTTCGGTTGAGATGGCTATTCGCCTGTCCAAAGCCTTCGGGTCGTCTCCTGAGACCTGGCTCGGGATGCAGATGGCATACGACCTATGGCAGGCGCGCGAACATTCCGAGCGAATGGAAGTCAAGGATTTCATGGCGCAGGTAGGATAATCAAGCATCAAATCAGGAATTGCCTAGATAGCAGGGAGAACTCACATGAAAATCACCGCCGTTACCGCTATACCCGCATCCTCCTCGCCGCGCGGTCTGGCGCGCAACTACATGTTCGTCAAGGTTGAGACCGACGAGGGCATTACCGGCTGGGGCGAGGCTACTTCCGGCCCGCTTGCCGTCGCCGCGATGGTGGAGGAGTTTGGCAAGGCGCTCATCGGCAAGGACCCGCACCGCATCGAGGAGCACTGGCAGACGCTGTATCACCACTTCCATGTGCGCGGCGGCGTGGTGCAGATGTCCGCTATCAGCGGCATCGAGATCGCGCTCTGGGACATCAAGGGCAAGGCGCTCGGCGTGCCGGTCTATCAGCTTCTCGGCGGCAAGATGCGCGATAAGATATGGTGCTACGGCAGGTGGGACGGCTTGACCGTCGAGGATGCGGTGGAGAACGCCCTCAATCACACCGAGCAAGGGCTGACGGCGCTCAAGGGCGATCCCTTCGACCATCGCGGCTTGTTCATCCCCATTGAAGCGGAGCGCATCGCCATCAAGAAGCTCGCAGCCGTGCGCGAGGCTGTCGGCGATGATGTGGAGTTGCTCGTCGAAGTGCATGGCAGGCTCGCCCCGGCGGACGCCATACGCATCGGCAACGCGATGGAGCCTTACCGCCCGTTCGTCTATGAAGAGCCGGTGCCGCCGCAGAACATAGACGCCTTGCAGCGCGTCGCCGAGCAGGTCAACATCCCGCTTGCGACCGGCGAGCGGCTGTACACGAAATGGGACTACACCGACCTGCTGCAAAGGCAAATCGTCAAGATGATTCAGCCCGACATCGTGCAAGGCGGCGGCATATCGGAGCTGAAGAAGATTGCGGCTATGGCAGAGGCGCACTATGTCGGCTTTCAGCCGCACAACCCATACGGGCCGCTCTGCACCATCGCATCGCTGCACCTTGACGCCTGCGTGCCGAACTTCATGATACAGGAGGGCGGCATACACCCTTGGTTCCAGGACGCATGCACCGGCGACTTCCCCGTGCAGAAGGACGGCTTCCTGCCATTGCCCACCGCGCCCGGCATCGGCGTGGGGATGAACGAAGACTGGCTGAAGGCGAACCCCTGGCGCGACGACGCCGCAGTCTGGAAGCCCGCCGACGGCAGCATCGCGTCCATGCAGCAGACGAACTGGTCGTAGGGTGCGAGGGCTAACGCCAATAGACGAGAAAATTGCATTAGTACAGTCTAGCCGTCGATGGGCAAGCGCTTTCACCCCCCATCCTAACCTACCTCCATCAAGGGGGAAGGGACTAATGCAAATTTCTCAATAGACATGCGGGCTTGACGGGGGCTAACGGCGTTGCTAGTATCGGCAGGGCTTAAATCACACTCATGCACACTCATGGAGGAATGTTTAGATGCAGACGGCAATAGGCACGGGAGCGTCGCTTGCGCGCGAGTCGGGCGAGGCGCTCATAGGCACTCGCAACCCTTCGCTGATGGACGCGCTCTTTCCGTCGCTCACCACACTCCAGCGCGCGCTGATCGCCTTGGCGATGGTGGGCATGCTCGCGGTATTCGGCAAGCTGCACTTCTATCTTCCCGGCAACCCCGTTCCCTTCACATTCCAGACCGCCGGCGTGCTGCTGATGGGCGGCTTCCTCGGTCTTCGCTGGGGATTGCTCGCCATCGTGGTCTATTACCTGCTTGGGATGGTCGGCGCGCCCATGTTCGCCATCAGGGAATTCGCATGGGACATCACCAGGGGGTTGAGCGCGGTAACGGGCGTTACGGGCGGCTATCTCATCGGCTTCCTGATCGCCGTGCCCATCATCGGGTTCATGTCGGAACGCGGCTGGATTCGCGGCAAGAGCCTGTGGACGATGCTGCTGGGCAACCTGTGGGTATATGTGCCGGCGCTTATATGGCTGTCGATGTTCGATTTCGGCTGGCCCGCCGAGGGTGAGTTGTTCGCGGGCGCGGTGTATCCGTTCATACCCGGCGACCTCGTGAAGCTGATGCTCGCGTCCGTCGTCATAGGCGCGGGCTGGACTATTGCCGACCACAGAAACAGGTCGAGGCGCTGACGCCCACGGCGCATGAGTGAAGACGCAGCCCATGCGGGCATCCTACCCCTGTCCGGCTTGAGCGTGGTCGAAGTCGCCGAATCCGTCGCGGGCGCTTTCTGCGGGCGGATGCTGGCAGGCTTTGGCGCTCGCGTCATCAAGATAGAGCGTCCGCCTCATGGCAGCTGGACCCGCTACGCCGAACCGCAGTTGAGCGGCTACCGCGCGCCCGAAGCCGGCGCGCTGTTCCTGTACGACAACATGGGCAAGCGGAGCGTTACGCTCGACTGGCAGAGCGCGGACGGCATGGCTGCGCTGCTGGAGCTGGTGGGCAGCGCCGATGTGCTCATAGACGACTGGCAGCCGCGCGCGCGCAATCGGCTCGGCATCGACGCCGATAGCCTGCAAGCGCTGAATCCGTCGCTGGTTAATCTTTCGCTAACGCCTTTCGGCTTGAGCGGACCTTACGCCGATTGGCAGTCCACGCCGCTTGTGAGCCTCGCGCTCGGCGGCTACCTGTATCTGAGCGGCGACGAGAACCGCGAGCCTCTGATGCTGCCGGGCTATCAGGCGCAGCGGCTTGCGGCGATGAAGGGATACGCCGGAATAATGCTTGCCCTCCACGCGCGCGATGTGAGCGGCAGGGGGCAGCCGGTCGAGGTCTCTGAGATGGAGGCGCTGGCTGCGCTGCACCAGTTCACCTTTGTGTCGCACACCTACGACGGCATCATCCGCAAGCGCGCGGGCGTGCGTCTGGCTACGGGACGACGCACCGGCGGCTATCCCATAACCACGCTGCCCTGCAAGGACGGCTACATCACCTTCTCAGCATCGGCGGCGCACCAGTGGGACTACCTCTGCGCCATGATTGGCAGGGAAGACCTGCTGATAGACCCGCGCTTTGCCGCCTTCCAAAGCCTGAAAGACGCCGCCGATGAGATTGACGAGATACTGCTGGAGTGGGTCGCGGACAAGACGCGGCAAGAGATAGTGGACTTGGCGGCGGGCGTCTATTCGGTGCCGGCGTCCCCCGTGTTCGACCTCGGCGAAACGCTGCGCGACGCGCAGTACACAGAGCGCGGCTTGTTCGCTGAGTTCCGGCATCCGCAGGGCGGCGCGCTGACCTTCCCGCTCGTGCCATTTCGCATGAGCGCTACTCCGCCGCAATTCAGCCCCGCGCCATCGCTTGGACGGCACAACGGAGCGGCGTCGGCGGCGCGCAAGAAGACGGCAGAAGCGCAGCCGCCCGTTCAGCGCAAATCCCAAGTGAGCGCGGCGCCGGCGCTCCAAGGCGCGGCAGAGCGCGGATTGCTGGACGGCATCCGCGTCATCGACTTGACGCGCGTATGGGCAGGGCCTCTGGTGGCGCGCATCCTAGCCGACTTCGGGGCGCATGTGGTCAAGGTGGCTGACCCGCGCATCCCCGTCGACCGCACCAGAGGCGTTGACAACAAGCACAACCGCAACAAGGACAGCATCGCGCTGCGCCTCGACCTTCCTGAGGGCAGGGACGCCTTCCTCGACCTCGCCGCGCTGTCCGACATCGTAATCGAGAGCTTTCGTCCCCATGTTATGCGAAACTTCAAATTGGACTATAATTCGCTGCGCCGGGCGCGTCCCGACATAATAATGTGTTCGCTCTCCGGCTACGGTTCGCGGGGCGCTGCCGCCGAGTTCCCCGCTTATGGCACTTCCGTCGAGTCAATCACGGGCGTTCCCAGTCTTATGGGCTATGAGGGCGAGTCGCCTATGACATCCGGCATCGCCTACCCGGACCCGGTTACCGGCTTAAACGCCGCTGCTGCTATAATGACGGCGCTGCGTCATCGGACGGCGACGGGGCAGGGGCAGTTCATAGACCTCGCGCTGGCAGAGGGGCCTGTGTGCCAAATCGGTGAGTTCATCGGCGCTTACGCCCACAACGGCATTCAGCCCGCGCGGAGCGGCAATAGCCACCACAAGCATGCTCCGCACGGCGTATATCCATGTCGGGGCGATGACAGATGGCTTGCGATTGCCGTAACATGTGAAGCGCAGTGGCGCGCGCTCTACTCCGTCATGGCAGCGCCGGAACTTGCCGATGACAGCCGCTTCCGCGACGAGACGGCGCGCAAGGCGAATGAAGGCGCGCTGAACGACATCATCGCGGCATGGACGAAGCCGCGCGACGCTATCGAAACGATGAATGAGTTGCAGGCGGCGCATGTGCCTGCGGGCGCGGCGCATAGAAGCGTCGACCTGCTAGATGACCCGCATCTGCGGGAGCGCGACTTCTTCGTAACGCTGGACGAACCCGATGTCGGGCGCAAGACATACCCCGGGCAGGCTATAATCACGGACGGGCTGCCCAAGCGGAACTGGAAGCCGTCAGCGCGCTTGGGTTCGCACAATGAGGCTGTGCTCCGTGACTTGCTGGGGCGCGCGGTCGTATCGGATGTATCGGAACGGAATTAGCATTAGCAGAAGGTGGCAGTCGGTTGGCAGATATAGCGGTTGAATCCCCAATAACCGGATTGGTTGTCGAGATAAGCGTGTCGGTCGGCGAAGAGGTAGCCGTCGGCGACCTGCTGGTCGTAATAGAGTCCATGAAGATGGAAAATGAGATCCTTTCTGAGCATGACGGCGCTGTGAAAGAGATTCTGATTCGGACGAACCAGAACATATCGCAGGAAGCCCCGATGCTGATACTTGCGACGGAATGAGCATGCTTATGTTCACAAAGATACTCATTGCCAACAGGGGCGAGATAGCCTGCCGCATCGTCCGAACATGCCGCAAGCTGGGCATCGGCGCGGTGGCGGTCTATTCCTCGGCTGAGGCAGGCTCGATGCACGCCGAGCTTGCCGATGAATCCTTCGCGCTGCCGGAGCGCGAGACGCCGGCGGGCGCATACCTCGACGCCCACGCCATAGTTGACATCGCCGTCAGAAGCGGCGCGGAGGCGATTCACCCGGGCTACGGCTTTCTGTCGGAGTCGCCCGCGCTCGCCGATGAGTGCGCGCGGCGCGGCGTATCATTCGTGGGCCCCCGCCCCGATGTGGCGCGGCTCATGGCGGACAAGTGGGCGGCGCGGAGGAAGTTGGCATCGCTCGGCGTCCCCGTGCTGCCGGGCGCGAGCGTGCAAGCCGACGACCTGCCCGCAGCGACGGCGGCGGCAAATGAGATAGGCTTGCCGCTCATGGTGAAGGCGACGGACGGCGGCGGCGGCATCGGCATGCAGGTGGTTGAGAGCGCGGCGCGCCTGCCGCGAGCTCTGCGCCGCGCGAGTTCGTCGGCGTTGCGCGCATTCGGCAGCTCCGAAGTCTATATTGAAAAGCGCGTGCCGCATGCCCGCCATATCGAGGTGCAGATAATCGCCGACGAACACGGCAACGTGCGCCACCTCTGGGAGCGCGAGTGCTCGGCGCAGCGCAGGCATCAGAAGGTCATCGAGGAAGCGCCCGCGCCCAGCCTGCCCCCCGCGCTGCGTCAGTCGCTTGTGGACATGTCCGCCAATGCCGCGCGCGAGACCGATTATGTCGGCGCTGGCACATTCGAGTTCCTGGTGGACGACGAACAGTCGGCATGGTTCATCGAGGCGAATACTCGCCTGCAAGTGGAGCATGGCATTACCGAGACGGTTACGGGCGTTGACATCGTAGAGCAGCAGCTGCGAGTCGCGGCGGGCTTGCCGCTGTCGGTCGATGCCGCTTGGGATGGGACCACAAGCGGGAATGCGATAGAGTGCAGGCTGTACGCCGAGGACCCGCGCACATTCATCCCTTCGCCCGGCGCGCTGGACGCCTTCGATCTGCCCGCGCTGCCCAACCTGCGAATAGACAGCGGCTATCGCGCGGGCGACGCCGTAACGCCTTACTTCGACCCGATGCTCGCCAAGCTCATCGCCTGGGGCGAGAGCAGAGCCGACGCGCTCAGTCTGATGGCGAGCGCGCTCGATGCCACTGAGGTCAGCGGCGTCGCCACGAACATACCCACGCTGCGCGCCGCGCTGCGCCATTCCGACTTCATCGCGGGCAGATACAGCACGGATCTCATCGAAAGCCTGTCTCACTGATTGCCGCGATAAGTCGTACAAGCCTGACACTGTGAGGGACGAAAGATGCCAATCGACAAGAAGCGCGAGAGCTGGAAGCCGGGCATGGCTTGGGAGCATGCCATAGAAGATATGAAGTATGTGCGCGGACTTGCGGCTGAGCTGGGCGGGCCGGAGCGCGTGGCGCGGCAGCACGACGGCGGACGCTACACCGTGCGCGAGCGCATCGAAAAGATGGTTGACCCCGACAGCTTCATCGAGGCAGGCCCGATGGTGGGCGCGGCAGAGTTCGACGAGGACGGCAACCTTACGGAGTTCACGCCCGGCGCTTATGTGATGGGGCTTGCCGAGATTGACGGTCGGCCGGTCGCCATCGGCGGCGACGACTTCACCATCTCCGGCGGCAGCCCGCACAATGTCCGCAAGCACTCGCGCCAGTTCACCCAGCCGCTCGCCATCCAGTACGGCATCCCGTACATACAGCTCGTCGAGGGCGTGGGACACAGCGCCAAAGCCGACGAAGCGGCGGGACACATGGGCTTGCCCGGCGGCGATAACTGGTGGATGGGCATCGAGTTGATGCGGCGCGTGCCAGTCGCATCGGGCATCATGGGTTCGGTCGCAGGCGCGCCCGCCGCCTTCGCGCTTATGTCCCACTTCACGGTCATGGTGAAAGACCAGTCCCAAATCTTCCCGTCAGGCCCCCCCGTCGTGCGCCGCGCCATCGGTGAGCAGATGGACAAAGAAGAGCTGGGCGGATACAGGCGGCATGTGCATGAAAGCGGCCAGGTGGACAACGAAGCCGAGTCGGAGGAGGACGCTTTCGAGCAGATAAAGACCTTCATATCCTACCTGCCCAACGCCACCGATGAGGTTGCGCCGCGCGTGGAGACGGGCGACCCGCCCGACCGACGCCCCGAAGAGCTTCTGAACATCATCCCGCCCAATCGTCGGCGCGGCTACGACCCGCGCAAGCTCATTCGTCTGGTTGTGGACAATGGCGAGTTCTTCGAGATGCGGCGGCACTGGGCAGGCTCTATCATAACCGGCTTCGCGCGCCTCGACGGTTACAGCGTGGGCGTCATAGGCAGCGATCCGATGCGGCTTGCGGGCGCGATGGACGGCTGGGCGGCGGAGAAGTACGCGCACTTCGTCGACCTGTGCGACACATTCAACATGCCTGTCGTCATATTCTTGGACATGCCCGGCTTCATGCTAGGGTCGCACGCCGAGCGTATCGCCACGATGCGGCGGGGCGTGCGCGCGCTGATTGCCAGCGCGGAGGCGAAGGTGCCCAAGATAGAGTTCAATGTACGCAAGGCGTATGGCGTCGCGGCGGACGCGGCGCACAGCCTTGGGCATCCCAACGGCTTGAACCTGCGCTTCGGCTGGCCTGCGGGCGAGTGGGGCGGCATCCCCATCGAGGGCGGCGTCGCGGCAGCATACCGCCGCGAAATCGACAACGCTCCCGACCCGGAGGCGCACCGCGCGATGATAGAAAATCGGCTGCTGAAGCTGCGCTCCCCGTTCCGCGCGGCATATCACGGCGATGTCGTGGATCTGATAGACCCGCGCGAAACCCGACGCCTCGCCTGCACCTTCGTCAAGCTCGCCCAGCCCATGCTCCGCAAGCTGGCGCGGCGCGAAAAGCGGGTGGTAAGGCCGTAGAACCAAAATGTATAGTCGTGGGCAGGAGGCAACCTAACCGTAATTCCTCGTGCCTGGCCGGCTATGCGGATTGAGCCTGTGCGGGTTGGCTTGCGCGGATGGGCGACAGATATGGCGCGAGCGCGTCACGAACTTGTGTGAGGCGAGCGTCCCTGGCTGTTTCTTCGCCCGGATTGAACACGATGTATTCCTTGTAGCAGCCTTCCGACTCACCGTCCGGCTCCAGCAGCGCCTCCTTTATCGGGGAGAGTTCCCCTTCGACGCTTACGCAAGCAAATTCTTCTCCGTTATCGAGCGGTTTAAGAAGGTCGCCCAGAATCTTCGATGCGCCCAGTATTTCCACACAAAGCAGGTCGCCGCTTTCTTCGCCGACTTCCAGCCTGACCCAAGGATAAGCCTCCCACAAATCAGCGTGTTCATGATTGGCGCGTTCCCGGCTCAGCGCAAAGGCATCGGCCTCTTTGTCATAGGTTACTTGCAGTTTCATAGTCATTCATTTAGCGTCCCCGCCGCTTGCCGTTCCCCGCGCTTGGAGTTGCGCTCTGAGGGCGGCGAGCTCGGATTGCGCGGCGGCGGCGCGTTCTTCGGCGGCGATGCGCTCGTCGTCAACCTCGTCGTAGGTTCGCAGGTAGCCTTGCGCCGTCGGGTCGTGCCAGCGCAGCTTTCCATGCTCCCAGCACAAATCTAAGTTCAGCGCGTCGCTGTGTCCATGGAAATGCTCGTCGCTCACTCGCGCAATCTCTATTGGGCGGTATCTGCCTTCTGCCAGCCTGTCCCCCGCCAGCGGCGCGCTGTGAAACTCGCCGCCCGTGTGGTCGAACCGCCAGTATTCCGACACCCCCATAGCCTCGTAGGCGTCCCGCTTCACCGTTTCGTCCTCGCGTCCAGTGCTTTCGGAGGCTACCTCCAGGACAAAGTCGGGTGGCTTGCCCTGCTCTGGGATGAGGTAGCCGTTGCGCGCTTCTCTTGCTGCCGGATCCACATCGAAGGCGATTAGCAAGTCCGGGTAGCGCAGTCCTTCCTTGTCCTCAGTGGACAGCAGAGCGGCGGCGATTTCGCTGATTATGACGGTCGTTTCCGGCTTTCCGAAATGCCGCGCTAACGCAGCAGGATAGCCCGGAAAGTTGACATGCGCGAAAGTCGTCATGGTATCGTCCGATGGTTCGTAGTCGGGGAATCGGACGAACACCGATGCCGGCGATGGCGCTATGGCGGCGATGCCGCGCTTTGTGGTGGTCATGGCATGCCTCCGAATGCGGTAATGCGTTCTATTATACCATACCGCTTGGGAACGCATCTGCCATCGCGCGCTTGTCGGTGCCGACAATCAGCCGTCCCTGCGCGCTTATTAGCGGGCGGCGGATTAGGCGCGGCTCTTCGGTCATCAGGCGAATCAGCTCGTCGGGCGACACGGTGTCCTTGTCGAGCGCGAGTTTTCGCGCTGACGGGCTGCGCCATGAGAACACATCCGCCGGCGGCGTATCGCCGAGCAGGTCGCGCAACTCCGCCTCCGTGAACGCATCCTTGAAGAAGTCGCGCTCGTTCAGCTCGATGCCATCTTGCGAAAGCGACGCTTTCACCTTGCGGCAGGTGCTTCAACGCGCCCATGTGTAGAACTTGACCTCTGCCATCGTGAAACCTCCTATGGTGTGTCGTGCATCCAAACCTTTACACGCTATAATTGCGATATTACTACATTCCCAACTTGCCGACTTTCATCAGAATGTCTCTGAAGTCGGGGTGGGCATTATCAGTATGTATTGATATTACAATGTGGGCGGCGTATCGACCGCACCGGATTCCCGCTTTCGCAGGAATGACGATTTGATGATTAGCGCGTATTGAGAATGCCTCGATGCGTTGTGGGTGTATGAAGCGACGACTCGTGAGATGATATGAAAGACTTGCTACATTGCCATCGCCTGCTACGCGCATCGCTGCTGATATGCGCCGTCGTCGTTGGGGTTATCGCGGCGGCATGCTCCTCTGACAGCGCTCCCTTACCGTCGCCGACGGCGAGCGCGCCTGCGTCTTCTGCCGTGCCATCGCCAACCGCCGCGCCCGCGCTCACTGCCACGCTTGTTCCGCCTGCGGTTGCGACTGCTACGCCCGAACCGACGCCCCTAGCCTACGACTCCAACCGCGCTATGTACAAGGTGTTTCCGGGCTTTGGTCGCACCAGCAACCGCACTTTCGACGCGCTTGAGGAGGTCAGGCTGAATGGGGATCGCTCCATGGTGCCCGTGCTTGTGGAGTCCATGCGCTTCCAGTCGTCGGCGAACGCGCGGGAGGCTTCGGCGGCGGTACTGCGCGAACTCACCGGCGCGACATACGCGGGCGAGGATTGGAAGCAGTGGATGGAGTGGCTCGGCAATCACCGCGATGAGTACCCGCCGCCTGACGGATACCTGGACTGGAAGATAAGCTTCATGTCCGAGCTTCACCCGCGCTTTGGCTCATTCCTGCGTCCCGCGCGCGAGGGCGCAATCACGGTTGACCCGACGGAAATCGTCTGGGGCGGCGTGTATCCTGACGGCATCCCGGACATCAGGGACCCGAAGATGCTCACGCCCGCCGAGGCAGACTTCCTCGACGCCGATGAGCGCGTCTTTGGCGTGTCCATCAATGGCGATGCGCGCGCGTATCCGCTGCGTATCGCCAATCCGCATGAGATGGTCAATGATGTCGTCGGGGGCGAGCCGATCGCGCTCGCATGGTGAACGCTCTGCAATAGCGGGATAGTGTATTCCGCCAAGATCAACGGCGAACCGACCACATTCGGCACTTCCGGCATGCTGTATCGCAGCAACAAGGTTATGTACGACCGCAAGACTGAAACTCTCTGGAACCAGCTGCTTGGCGAGCCTATGGTCGGCGAACTGGTCGGCAGTGGCATAAGGCTGGACTTCTTCCCGGTGGCGCTGACCACATGGGGCGAATGGCTCGCCGAGCACCCGCATACTACGGTCATGTCGCGCGATACCGGCTACTACGCGCCGCAGCTCTACCAGCGCGAGGACAACCCGCGCTCGATATATTTCGCTTATCGTGAGGATGCGGAGACGATGTTTCCCGTCTGGAATCGGGACGACAGGTTAACGCCCAAGCAGCTTGTGTTGGGGCTGGATGTTGACGGCGTTCACAAGGCTTATGCCATCGAGACGCTGATGGATGAACGGCTGCTTCACGATGTCGTGAACGGAGTGGATTTCGCGCTGCTAGGTTCGCCGCTGTCCGCGGACGCCCTGGCGTTCAGGAGCGGCGGCATACGCTTCAAATTGCCGCCCGATGCGGGGGAAAGCCTGCCCGATGCGCTCGTCGACGCCCACGGGGTCGTATGGCGGGTGGAGCGCGACGGCTTGGTGAACACCGACAATACCTCGCAGCGGCTGCCCCTTCACCCCGCCAATGTATCCTTCTGGTTCGGCTGGTACGCATCCCATCCCGATACGCTGCTGTACGACGCGCCCGAAAACTGACGGCGATGAACAGCCTTTCGAGAAAATTGCATTAGTACAGTTTAGCCGTCGATGGGCAAGCGTTTTTACCCCCATCCTAACCTTCCCCCAAAGGGGGAAGGGACTGACGACCTTCCTCTATCAAGGGGAAGGGACTGACGACCTTCCTCTATCAAGGGGAAGGGACTGACGACCTTCCTCTATCAAGGGGAAGGGACTGACGACCTTCCTCTATCAAGGGGAAGGGACTGACGACCTTCCTCTATCAAGGGGAAGGGACTGACGACCTTCCTCTATCAAGGGGGAGGGACTAATGACCTTCCTCTATCAAGGGGGAGGGACTAATGACCTTCCTCTATCAAGGGGGAGGGACTAATGACCTTCCTCTATCAAGGGGGAGGGACTAATGACCTTCCTCTATCAAGGGGGAAGGGACTAATGCAATTTTCTCGCCTTGCGACAAGTCAGGACAGGGACGGGGGGATGGTGATAGTATGGGGCTGCGATATTTCGGATGATTAGGCAAGGCAGGTGCGGTATGAGCGAGCGCGGCAGTTCCGATGACAGGGTAGAGCAGATGGTTGCCGCTTTGCTGCAACGATACGGCGATCGGCTCGGTGAGTGTGAGCGCGAAGATGCGCGCGAGTGGATGCGGGCTATCGTGGATGCGTCCGACGCCATGCGCGCCGTCGACCTGAGCGGCGACGACTTGCCCTCTGTGATGCCGCCCTATCGCAAGGACTAAGCGAAGATATGGAGAGTGCGCTATGACGGCAAGCCCCGTATTCATGCCCATACGCGAGCTGGGCGAACTCGTGCGAACACGGCAGGTCTCGCCCGTGGATCTTGCCGACGCCTTCTTGGGACGCCTTGAAAGCATAGGTCCGCGCTACAACGCCGTCGTTACCGTAACGCGCGAGCGCGCCACAGAGCAGGCGCGGCGCGCCGAAAGCGAGATTGCGGCGGGCGATTACAAGGGACTGCTGCACGGCATACCCTACGGCGCGAAGGACTTGCTGGCGACATCGGGCGGCATCCCGACTACCTGGGGCGCCGCGCCGTTCAGGGAGCAGGTCTTCGACTATGACGCGGGCGTCATCCGCAAGCTGGAGGCGGCGGGCGCGCCGCTTGCCGCTAAGCTCGCCATGGTGGAACTCGCCGGGGGCATGGGCTATCGGCAGCCCAACGCATCGTTCACTGGGCCGGGGCGCTCCCCTTGGAACGCCGACACATGGACGGGCGGCTCGTCCAGCGGATCGGGCGCGGCGGTGGCTGCCGGACTCGTGCCGTTTGCGATAGGCTCTGAGACTTGGGGGTCGATCCTGTCGCCCGCGAACAACTGCGGGCTGTCCGGGCTGCGTCCCACCTATGGGCGCGTCAGCCGATATGGGGCGATGGCGCTGTCCTGGACGCTGGACAAGCTGGGGCCGCTCTGCCTCACTGCCGACGATTGCGGCATCGTGCTGGAAGCCATCGCGGGCGCGGACGCAAACGACCCCGCGACTAGCGACCTGCCGTATCGCTATGACCTGTTCGCTTCCATGGGGCGCAGGTTCAAGCTGGCGGTGATAAGGGATGTTGCGGAGGGGGCGCAGGATGAGGTTGCCGCCAACTTCGAGCGGGCGTTGCGGACGCTTGGAGAGGTTGCGGACATCGAAGAGATAGAGTTCCCCGAAATGCCGTATGAGGCGATAACGCGCACCATCTTGAGCGCGGAGTCGGCGAGCGCGTTCCAAGGGTTCATAGACGGCGGCGGGGCGTCCGGACTTACCGCCCCCGAAAGCCGTCATCCGTATGCGCGGCTGTTCATACCGGCGCAGGACTATGTTACCGCGCTGAGGCTTCGCGGCAGGGTTGCGAAGATTGCGGACGAGGTTATGTCGCCTTACGATGCGCTTGTCGCGCCCTCGCGCTCGCTCACCGCAACGCCCATCGACCAAGAGTTCAGGGGCGTGGTGGCGGGCAGCGCGCGCGACATCATGGGAGCGGTGGGCAACAGCGCGGGACTGCCCGCGATAAGCGTGCCGAGCGGCTTCTCCGACGATGGCTTGCCCACAGGCATTCAGCTCATGGGGCGCGCTTATGACGAAAACCGCATCCTCGCCGTCGCCCGCGCCTACCAGTCGCTCACTGACTGGCATACGCAACACCCGCCCGACCTGCTGCCGTAGCATAGGGTGTCAGGGGTTTGCCCCTACCCTACTATCGCTGTCAGCGGAAGGGTGGGTGGCGTTCGGGGCGGCGGGGCTTTTTGTTGCCGGGCAGGTGGCTTATCTCTGATAGGTAGTCGGTGTGTCCCTGGGAGATTTGCCTCGCGCTTTCGGCCGCTTTCTCTTCTATTCGCTCTGCTTCGGCTACTTCTTTCATGTGCGCTTCGGATACAGGCGCGTGGCTCTCGACTACGGCGGGGTGGTCTTCGTCTAGGTCTCGGCAGGCGCAGATGCAGTCGGGGTGGCAAGGGGAGTAGTAGGACATGAACTCCGGGTCGGGGGTGGAGGGGTTGCCGAAGCCCCAGCTTAGCAGGACTTTGGCGGCTTCTATCCTGTCCCTTGGCTTGGCGTCTCGGTCGCGCCCTTCCAGCACTTCGTTCAGTATCCTGACTATGCTTGCGCCTTCGCCGGTCTCGACGCGGATGCGGGCGACGAGCTTTTTGTTCAGCCTTTCGTGTTCGGGGCTGACTGCTTGCGTGGGGCCGTTTTCCCCTTGGGCGTCTTCCTTCTTTGCTTGCCGTTCCATCTTGGAGCTGAGGCTGTTGATGAGTGCTTCGGCTTCTTGGAAGCCTAGCTTGAGCAGCAGGCGGGCGGCTTGCAGTCTGTGGTGGGGCGTGCTGTCTTGGTCGTCGCCGGTCATGATGGAGACGATGCTGCGTATGATGGTTCTGCCGTTGTCTGTTTCTTGGTGGACTAGGTGCTGGAGGTGCTCGATGGCGGTCTGGCAGTGTTTTTTGTCCAGGTGGTCATGTTGGGCATGACTGTCCTGGCTGTCCTGTTGTGCGTGTGGGTTTATGGGGGTTGGTTGGTTCATTGGTTTTTCCCAAGGGTTTCAGGGTGTCGGGGTTTCAGATTGTCAGAGATTAGGTGTTAGTTTGTTCGTGCTTGATATGCAACTTATGTTCTTGCGGATAGTATAGGTGAGGGTTTGGGTGGTGTCAAGGGTGATTTTGAGAATGAGAAAATTGGGTTGGTACGGTTTAGCCGTTGATGGGCGGGCGTTTTCGCCCCCATCCTAACCTTCCCCCAAAGGGGGAAGGGACAATCACGCCGTCGGATTGAGCTTGACAGCAGGCAATCTTCCCCCGTCAAGGGGGAAGGGACTTTCTCCAATTAAGAATAGGACTTACGCAGTTGAGCGCGATTTCGTACTTGAAACGGGTCAATACAGATAGGAGTTCATATTCAAGTGCGTAAGTCCTGATGAGAAAATCGCATCTGCAATTTTCTCATTCTGCGCGGAGGTTTGCGGACGGATACGCCCTTATGATAGCCTTACGATGACGATCGATGTTTTGGACGATGACAGCGTGAAGTTTTAGAATGTTTGCACAGTAGAGACGATATGCTCCGATTTCCTGATTTCAATTTGTCCCCGATGAAGGCTGCCCTTACGCGCGCACGTGAGGGCGCTTTTGGGTCAATTTTTACCCCCCCGCAGTTGGGCATCATGCGTGGCATAGCGCTCGCGTTTCTGCTCATCGCGCTTGTGGCGGCGCTTGCAAGCATTAGCCTAGTAGCGGCGCAATCGACGGACGACTACGACGACGATGACGACGGTCTGATTGATGTCACCACGCTGGCGCAGCTGAACGCCATACGCTGGGACCTGAACGGCGACGGTGATGTAGCATCCGGCGACGCGGCGAATTACTTGCTCGCCTTCCCCAACCGCGATACCAGCGCCTCAACCCGAATGGGCTGTCCGTCGGGAACTTGCACCGGCTACGAACTGCGCGCCGACTTGGACTTCGACACGGACGACGACGGCGATGTGGACAGCAGCGACACATACTCCAGCTGGGCGTGGATAGGCACTCGTACCGCTCCCTACACAGCCGAATTCAAGGGCAACAACCACACCATATCCAACCTGACGATAAGCGGCACGGCTGCCCTCACACGCGTCGGCCTGTTCGGGATGTTACCCACCACCGGCGTCATCAGCGGCGTGGGATTGGTGGATGTCAACATAAACTTAATAAGTGGCACCAGCAGAGTGGGCGCGCTGGTCGGCCAAAATGAAGGAACGGTGCGCTCCAGCTACTCTACCGGCTCCCTCACCCTCGCCCCGATGCACGCGACCGACTATGTCGGCGGCTTGGTAGGACAAAATAGTGGGGGAACGATTGCGGCGAGCTGGTCGAGCGTGGATATTACCGTCGATTCGCCGATGTCAAATCACTTTGTCGGCGGGCTGACGGGGACTGTTCAGGGCCTTAGCACAAATCCGGACGCCGGCATAATCGCATCCTACGCCACCGGCTCTGTGTCAGTCAAAGGCACCCGGACCTCCTCTAGCCTGCCCGACAATGTGGGCGGGTTAGTGGGCAACATAACAGGCCATTCCACCCTAGCCCCGTCAGCCGTAATCGCATCCTACTCCACGGGTCCGGTATCGTCGCCCAGCGCCAGCAGCGCAACCACCGGGCCCTTTGGGGGAGTTATCAGCGGCGGCACAATCACGGATAACTACTGGGACACGGGAACGACGGACATCGCCGACGACTCCGACACGACCGCCCCCGAAGGCAAGACGACCAGCGACCTGCAATCCGTCACATCGTACACCGGCATCTACGCGAACTGGAATGTGAATGTGGACGGGACGACGGGCAACGATGACCCATGGGAGTTTGGAACGGGGATGCAGTATCCGCGCCTGAAGTTCGACGGCATGAGCCAGGTGGCGCAGGGCAGCCTTGCGATGGGAACGCCCGGAACGAACGGCGACAATCCCGTCGTGGGGCAATTGGCGCAGGTGTGCTTGGTTGCGGGTCCCACGCAGCGGAAGCAGGGATCGGGCGGCGTTCCCGAATCTTGGATATGGTCGAAGTCCACCGACGGCGTAAGTTGGACGAACATCACGGAGGACGGTGGCCGCACTTACGAATATACGCCGGTGTCGGGCGATGTGGGCAGCTACCTGCGCGCGTGCGTGGCGCTTGATTCCACGCTCAGCGCGGTGGACGGGGCGGAGGAGGCGTGCGTGCATCCGTTTGCCAAGGTGAAGGCGAGCAACTGACAATTAAGAATTGAAAATTAGGAATTGGGTTTTGCTCACCCTCTACCCCGTTCGTGGTGAGCCTGTCGAACCACTTTGCCCACTCCGTCATTCCTGCGAAAGCAGGAATCCAGAGCATCGAAGGCATACCCAAGCATAACCAATTCTCCCTAATTCTCAATTCTGCTCCCCCGTAGGCGCGCGCGCCTGACATCCTGAAAATCTGACCCCTGACACGCTACCCAGGTTTCTTGAACAGAGCGGGGGATCTAAAATGCTTGCCGTATTGGGCGTGTTGGTGTGCGGGGATTTTTGATTCCTCACTCCGTTCGGAATGACAGGGGGAGGGGCGGTTGAGATGACAGGGAAAGACGCTCGGAATGACAGAGGGAGGGGGGTTCGGGATGGCAGGGAGTAAGTGGGACGGGTGGTTCGACAGGCTCACCACGAACGAAAAAAGAGGGATTGCTGCGTCGTGTTTGGGATGGTATGGCGTGTGTCCCGGAATAACTGACAGCGGGGGTAGGTAGGGGCGACTGCGACGGGCCGGTCGCCCCTGCAAAGATGAAAGGATGAATGGAACGCTACCAGTTCGGGGCGTAGTCGTCGTAGGCGTTGTTCGTCAGGCGCGTCTGGTTCTTGCCGTCTTCGTCCATTACGATTATCTCGCCGTCGCCGTCTAGGTACGAAACGAACGCGATGCGCTTGCCGTCCCGCGACCATACCGGCTGGTCGTCGCGCACATTGTTCGTCGTCAGCCTGATGATGTCGCCGCCGCGCACATCCAGCACATAGATTTCAGGGTTGCCGTCCTGCTCGGTGACATACGCCAGCTTCTTGCCGTTTGGCGACCAAGCGATGTGGTACTCGGCGCTCTCGCTCTCGGTCAGCCGCTGCTGCTCGGTGGCGTCGGAGTTCATCACATAGATTTCAGGGTTGCCGTCGCGCTCGGAGATGAAGGCTATCTTGTGCTCGTTGGGCGACCATGTGGGGTTGTAGTCGGGCGTGTCCGTGAGGCGCACCTCGTTCACGCCGTCCGGGTTGCGGAGGTAGATGCCCCGCCCCGGGTCGTCTTTCACCACGAAGGCGATGCTGGAGCCGTCGTATGACCAGCCGCCCACCTCGTCGGCGACGACGGTCGTGAGTTCCATCATGGCGGAGCCGTCGTAGCCCACGACATGCGTGGAGGGTTCGCCGCCGTTCTGCACCAGATAGGCGAGGCGCTCGCCGGACGGCGCCCAGCTGTGATCGCGGTGCTCGCCCGCATGCGCGCTGACGGCGGTGCGGCTGCTCTTTTCTCCGTCGAGCGATATGACCTGAACGGTGTTGCCGTCCTCGCCGCCCGACAGGAACGCCAGCCGCTTGCCGTCGGGCGATAGGGCGGGCGAATACTCGCTCTCGCCGCTCTTGGTCAGATTGACCGGCTGCGCGTCTTGCGGATCGATGGAGAATATCTCCTTGTTGCCGTCTATGTTTGCGGTGAACACGATAGGCTGCCCGCCGGATGAGCACGCCAAGGCTGCCAGAATGAGCGCCGCCAGAGGTATTATAAGTAGTCGCATGTGTAAGCTCCTGCCGCTTGTCCCCCAAAGACTTATTACCAGCACACCACATCGCCCACGCCATCATCAAGCGAACTTTGTATCTTTATTGGACTTTGTTCAAAAAGTGGTAGGGATTTTCTAGGCTGTACGGACGTCCGCGCCATTCCCGCCCGCTCACCTGTCATTCCCGCCCACTCACCCGTCATTCCCGTGAAAACGGGAATCCAGAGCCTCAGAATGTAGGCGCTTTCGCATACGCAGGAATGACGATTTGGCAATTAGCGCGTGCTGACAATACCCACAAGCTCATGGTCTTTCAATTGTCACCCCGAACGGAGTGAGGGGTCTAAAATCCTTGCTATATCAGGCGTGTTGCTGGCAGGAATTTCAGATTCCTCACTCCGTTCGGAATGACAGAGGGGTGGGCGCTCGGAATGACAGAGGGGAAGGGTTCGGAATGACAGAGAAAGACGTTCGGAATGACAATGAAAGTTGCTGCGGTGTGCTTGGGATGGCGGCATTAGGGGCGCTGGATTCCTGCTTTCGCAGGAATGACGATCTGATAATCAACGATAGATAGAATGAAGCCGTTGTTATACACTATATCCGTGAATGTTCTTGAAGTAACGATTGATGAACTGATTGACGGCTACTCCGCGCTGCTGTTCGATGCTTACGGGGTGCTGTCGTACTCGGTTGGCGCGCTGCCGGGGGCGGTTGACCTGATAGACAGGCTGAACCGCATCGGCAAGCCCTACTATGTGCTGACGAACGACGCCTCCGCGCTGCCGCAAACCCGCGCCGCCCGATACCGCCGCGTGGGACTGAATGTCGACGCCGCGCGCATCATCACATCGGGCAACCTGCTGGATGGCTATTTTGCCGAGCGGCAGCTTGGCGGCGCGCGCTGCGTCGTGCTTGGCACGGAGGACAGCGCGGAGTATGTGCGGCAGGCGGGCGGCGTGGTCGTCGCGCCCTCAATGCCCTTCGACGCGCTGGTGGTCGGCGATCAAGCGGGCTTCCCATTCGTGGAGACCATGGACGCCGTGCTGAGCGCGCTGTTCGCCAAGATTGACGCGGGCGACACGCCGCGCCTCGTGCTTCCCAACCCCGACCTTGTATATCCCAACGATGTTGGCTTCGGCATGGCGAGCGGCAGCGTCGCGCTGATAATCGAAGCCGCGCTGCGTCAACGCTATCCGCACGGCGACGGCATGACATTCGAGCAGCTGGGCAAGCCGCACCCCGCGATATTCGCTGAGGCGCTCAGGCGCAGCGGCACGCGCGATATGGTGATGCTTGGCGACACGCTGGAGACCGACATTCGCGGCGCGAACGCATTCGGCATACACTCGGCGCTCGTCGCCGGCGGCGTGACGCCGGCGGATTCGCTTGCCTGCGCGGAGGATAGCCCGACTTACCTGCTCAGGACGCTCAGCGCGGATACGGGCTGACAGGATGGACAGGACGGACGGCATGGGGATATTATAGCGTGAGTTTGCATCCCAACTTTTTCGAGGAATCCGTATGATAAAGAACTTTTCAGTGCTGTATGTCGGCAACATCGACCTTGATGATGTGGGCAGCGACGGCACGCCATCCGACGAGCGCCGCTATCCCAATGAACGCCTGATGCAAAGCCTCGACACCGCCGAGCGAGTGGCGGGGCTGATGGACGAGCTGGGCTTCTATGCGCTGTGGATGGCGGAACACCACTTTCAGCGCGAGGGCTATGAGTGCATACCCAATCTGATTCTGATGGGGACGCACTTGGCATCGCGCACGCGGCGGCTCAAGTTCGGCTGCGCCTTCAATATCGTCCCCATGTGGCATCCCGTGCGCCTAGCCGAAGACTACGCCATGGCGGACATCCTCACCGACGGGCGCATCATCTTCGGCGTGGGGCGCGGCTATCACAGCCGCGAGGTGGAGTCGTTTGGCGCGCCCGTCATCGACAACGACGCCAACCGCGAGCTGTTCGAGGAGCAAATGGAGGTCATATTCAAGGCGTTCAACGAGGATTCCTTCTCGCACAGGGGCAAGCATTACACCATTCCGGCGGAGGTGGAGTATCGCGGCTACGACTTGGATGAGGTAACGCTGGTGCCGCGCCCCAAGCATACGCCGGTGGATGTGTGGCAGCCCATCGTCAGCGGCAGGACGATAGACTTCATCGCGCGCAACGGCATCAAGGGCGTGGTCGGGCTGACGGGCGAAACGCTGGTCGAGGGCATATTCGCGCAGTACCGCGATGCCAACGCCGAGCGCGGGCGCAGCCTGCAACTTGGCGAGAACCTCGCGCTGGAAGTCGGCTTCTACATCGCGGACAGCGAGGAAGAGGCGATGAACCGCCTGCGCCCTTACCATGATGAGCGCTACAAGTGGTTCGCGCCTTTCGGCTTCGTGCGCTATGCGGACGAACAGGGCAGGCCCTGGGGAACGCCGGGCGCGCCCGCTCGCACTCCGCGCATAGAGGACGGCGTGCAGCAGCGCGCTTGGATTTGCGGCACTGCCGAGCAGTTCGTCGCCTTCCTGCGCGAACTGGAGGGGAAGTATCCGGGGCTAGAAAACATCATCCTGCACTGGGCAGAGGGCATGCCGCGCGACGAGTTCATGGGGCAGCTGCGCCTGTTCGCCGAAAAGGTAATGCCCGCGTTCCGGCAGGGATGACGACCAACAGCGATAGACGGGCATGGATAGACAGGACGGATAAGGATATGGCTTCACTGGAAGCGACCCCCAACCAGTTTGGCGGCGTAGTCGTCAACCCCAACGCTCTGCCGGAGGACGCCGGCCGCTTCAGGCGGCGGCTTGCGGATGCCATGGACGATTGGGCGGATGCGGGCTATAAGGTCGCATGGCTGGAAATCCCGATAGACAAGGCGGCGCTCGTCGGCGTTGCGGCAGAGGCGGGCTTCACCTACCACCACGCCGCCGAGAACTACGCGATGATGACGCTTCGGATTGAGAAGGGCGCGTACATCCCGCCGTATGCCACGCACTACATAGGCGCGGGCGGCGTGGTGATAAGCGAAGACCGCCAGATTCTCGTCGTATCCGAGCGCCACCAAATCAGACCCAGGATAGGGCCATCTTACAAGCTGCCGGGCGGGGCGCTGTATCAGAACGAACACCTTGTAGAAGGCGTTGTGCGCGAGGTGCTGGAAGAGACGGGCGTGCGGACGAAGTTCGAGGCGCTGGTGTGCTTCCGCCACTGGCACGGCTACCGCTACGACAAGTCGGACATCTACTTCGTCTGCCGCCTGTCCCCGCTCAGCCGCGAGATTACCATGCAGGAAGAGGAGCTTGAGGCGGCGCTCTGGATGCCGGTCGACGAGTATCTCAACGCCGACACCGTGCATCTGTTCAACAAGACCATCGTGTCGGCTGCGCTCAACTCTGAGGGCGTCGTGCCCGGCTTCATAGAGGGCTACGGCGACCGCAAGCAGTTTGAGTTCTTCTTGCCTAGCGGGGTCTTCCCAAAGGGCATTGACTACGAAGAAACGCCGTAACGGGGCCGCTTTTGGGGATGCCGTAAATGGACGGGATAAGAGTGAACAGGACGGGGGTTTTCAGATGGCGCAGGTCAAGCGGGTGATAATCGACGCTGACCCCGGAATCGACGACGCTGCCGCCATACTGATGGCGCTGGCGAGTCCGAAACTGCAAGTCGAGGCGATCACGACGGTATTCGGCAACGCATCCGTGGAGCAGTGTACGCGGAACACGCTGCTCATCTTGGAGGCGGCGGGGCGCGCGGACATTCCCGTGTATCAGGGCGTCGGCAGGACATTGACCTACCACACGCCCTTTTACTCGCCGCACATTCACGGCGACGACGGCATCGGCAACATCGACGCGCCCGCGCCCACGACGCGCGCGCAGCAACGCCAAGCCGTGCCTGAGCTTATAGACCGCGTACTGGCGTCTCCGGGGGAGATAACGCTTATGGCGATTGGGCGGCAGACGAATGTCGCGCTTGCCGTGAGCATCGAGCCGCGCTTTGCGGAATCGGTCGCGGAGATTGTCGTCATGGGCGGCTCCATACACCAGCCGGGCAACATATCGCCCCTTGCGACCGCCAACATAGGCGGCGACCCTGAGGCTGCCGATGCCGTCTATCGCTCCGGCGCGAAGGTGACGCAAATCGGGCTTGATGTGTGCAACAAGGTTGAGGTCTCCGGGGAACAGCAGCGGCGCGTATGGGACAGCGGAACGCCCGCCGCGCGCCTGCTGCAATCGGCGACTCGCTTCATCAATCGGGCTTACCAGCGCGATAACCGCCTCAGCAACTCGGATGGCGTGATGTACTCCGATCTCAGCCCTATGGCGTATGCCATCGCGCCTGAGCTGTTCCAGTGCCAAGACATGCATGTGCGCGTGGAGACGCAGGGCGAGTTCGCCAGGGGCCAAACCGTCGCCGACCTACGCAAAAACTCCACGAACGCGCCGAATGTATCGGTGGCTATGGACACCGACGGGGACGCCGTAACCGAGTTGTGGACATCGCTGGTCAGCACAATCTAGGCTGTCTCAAAGCGCTGGATTCCTGCTTTCGCAGGAATGACGGGTGGGTGGGCAGGAATGGCGGGGCGAAAATGGTATTGCCGCGTACTGACCGCCGATATGCTGGTATAATGGCAGAGGCGTCGGTCTGTCGCGCGTGTGTGCCGCATTTCTGACCGCAGTCGCCGCTAATACTACTGCCGAGTTCGTATGTTGAGACCGCAAGATCTATCCGCAAGCGCAACCTCCGCATGGGCGGGCTGCACAGCCAACAGCCGCGTCGTGGTCAAGGCTGGCACGGCATTGCTCACGGGCGGCGGCACGCACATCGACATAGAGGTGATGGCGGCGCTCGTCGGGCAGATTGCGCGCCTACACTCGCGCGGCAACGAGATGCTGCTGGTATCGTCGGGCGCGGTGGCGGCGGGCAGGCGTGTGCTGGGCGTATCCTCGGACGCGGGCAACATGCCGCTGAAGCAGGCGCTTGCGGCAGTGGGGCAGGGACACCTGATGCACACTTATGAGCAGCTGTTCAGCTGGCAGCGCATCCCCATCGCCCAAGGGCTGATCTCGCAGCGCGACATATCCGACAGGCTGGGGTACATCAACATTCGCAACGCCTTGATGGAACTGGCGAACCGCCGCGTAGTCCCCATCATCAACGAGAACGATGTCGTTGCCATAGAGGAGCTTTCCGGCGAGGTGTTTGGCGACAATGACAAGCTCTCCGCGCTGGTGGCAAATCTGGTCGACGCCGACCTGCTGATAATACTCGGCAGCGTCGACGGGCTGTTCACCGCCGACCCGAACATAGACCCGGACGCTCGCCTTATCCCCGTCGTGGAGCATGTTACGCAGCAGGATGTGAAGACATTCGGCGGTCCTTCGTTGGACGCGCTCGGACGCGGCGGGATGAAGACGAAGCTGGAGGCGGCGCGGCTCGCGGCGAACTCCGGCGTCAATGTGTTCATCGCCAACGGCAGGACGCCCGATGTGATTGAGCGCATCATGCGAGGCGACAGCCTGGGGACATTCTTTCCCGCCGCGAGCGCGAAGCTGGAAAGCCGCAAGCGCTGGATGCTCAGCGGGCTGTCCATCAGAGGCGAGATTGGCATCGATGACGGCGCGGTTCGCGTACTCCAGCAGCGCAACGGCAGTCTGCTGCCCGCCGGCGTCGTCGCCACAAGCGGCACATTCGAGCGCGGCGACCTCGTGTCCATCGTGAACGGCGGCAGCGTACAGATAGGGCTTGGCATATCCAATTACAGCGTCGCCGAAGTCGCCAAAATCCGAGGCAAGCACTCCCGAAACATCGCGGACATCCTCGGCATCACTTATGGCGACGAAATCGTCCACCGCAACAACATGGTGATAATTTGAGTGATTTTTCCCGTCACCGAGGAAGAACCTAACGACAAACACGGAGTAACCTAATGCGGAACACAATAGCGGCAAACGAACTGGAGCTGAAAGGCAAGGCGGCGCGCAAGGCGGCGCGCAAGCTCGCCACAATCAGCGCCGACATCAAGAATACCGCCTTGCACAATGTCGCTGACGGGCTGAAGGCGCGCGAAGAAGAGATTCTCGCCGCCAATGAGCAAGACATCGCCAACGGCAGGCGGCGCGGCTTGGAAGAGTATTTTCTCGACAGGCTGCTGCTCACGCCTGAGCGTCTGCAAGCGCTTGCCCACGATGTAAGGGGCATTGCCGCGCTGCCGGATCCCATCGGCGAAATGCTGGACATGCGGAATATGCCCAACGGCTTGAAGGTGGGCAAGCGGCGCGTTCCGCTCGGCGTCATCGGCGCGATATACGAGAGCCGCCCGAATGTAACGATCGACATCAGTTCTCTATGCCTGAAGTCCGGCAACGCAATCATCCTGCGCGGCGGCAGCGACGCCATCAACTCCAATACCGCGCTCGCCACGCTGGTCAAGGACGCCATAGCCGGGGCGGGCATCCCGGAGGACGCCGTACAGGTCATGGAGACGACGGATCGCGCCGTCGTGGGGCAGATGCTGCGAGCCAAGGGCATCATAGACTTGCTGATTCCGCGCGGCAGCCAGGCGCTCATCAACCGCGTGGCATCCGAGGCAACCATCCCCGCAATCACGGGCGGCGTGGGCGTGTGCCACACCTATGTTGACCGGCAAGCCGACATGGATATGGCGCTGGACATAGTGAACAACGCTAAGGTCTCGCGCCCGTCCGTGTGCAACGCGCTCGACACCGTGATAGTTCATTCGGCGTCGGCGCAGTCGTTCCTGCCCGCGCTTGCCAAGCGCTGGGAGGCTATCGGCGTGGAGATGCGCTGCGACACCAGGGCGCTGAGCATGCTGGGCCCGTCCGCCGCCACTCGCGCCGTCCAAGTAACCGAAGAGGACTGGCAGACGGAGCATCTGTCGCTCACCGCGGGCGTGCGCGTGGTCGATTCGCTCGATGAGGCGCTCGATCACATCGAGATGTATGGCAGCGGCCATTCGGAGGCGATCGTAACCGAGGACTACGCCGCCGCGATGCGCTTTCTCGACGAGGTGGACGCGGGCGCGGTGTTCGTCAACGCCTCCACGCGCTTCAACGACGGCGGGCAGTTCGGGCTTGGCGCGGAAGTCGCCATCAGCACCGACAAGATGCACGCCAGAGGCCCTATGGGACTCAAAGAGCTGACATCCTACAAGTGGACGGCGCTGGGCAGCGGTCATATCCGCGAATGAACCCCAATTATTGCAGGTGATGACTTATGGCAGAGTACGACTTTGAACGCGAGTGCCGCACACCCTTCTCGGAGTGCTACACCGTGCTTGACGAGGACAGGAACATCGGGCGGCTGGATGTACACTTCGCCGATGTTATAATCCATGCCACCCTGAGCATAGACGAAAGTCTGACCGGCGACGACATCCAGGAACTCATCGACGCGCTCGACGGCGAACTGCTGGACGCCGCGGGCATCGTGCGCCAGGAAGTCATCATCCATGTGCATCAGGGGCGCGATCTGGGCGTGTACAGCACCCGCGAGTACGACAACAACGGCGGCTTCCAGCGTCTGAGCTAGGGGAGCGTAACCATTCAGGAGGATACGAGATGGCGGATTCCAATTGGGCGGAGATTTACAAGGAACTTGGCGCGACGCCGGTGATAAACGCCATCGGCAGCGTAACCATGCTGGGCGGCTCCACGCCCGCGCCTGAGGTGCGCGCCGCGATGGAGCAGGCGGACGCCGCATATATCCCGCTAATGGACTTGCAAGAACGCGCGGGACAGGCAATCGCCGACATGGTGGATGTGCCCGCCGCGTACATCACTTCCGGCGCAGGCTCGGCGCTCACGCTCGTTACCGCCGCGCTGATGGCGGGCGACGACGACGACAAGATTCAGCAGCTCCCCGACACCACCGGGATGAAGAACGAAATCCTGATACAGCGCCGCCAGCGCTACATGCAGCATTACTGGTACGACCGTTGCCTAGAACTTGCGGGCGCGAAACTGGTGGACTTCGGCTCGGATGAGCGCACCACGCGCCAGGACTTGGAGGACGCCATTGGCGAGAACACGGCGGGCGTCCACTACTACGCCGTCGAGCAGTCGCCGGACGACAGCGCGCTGTCGCTAGAGGACACCATCGAGATCGCCCACGCGCACGGCATCCCCGTAACCGTGGACGCCGCCGGGCAGATATACCCCCTCGAAAACTTCGGCAAGTATGTGCGGATGGGCGCGGACTTCCAGTGCATCGCCGCCAAGTACATGGGCGCGCCGCAGTCGGTCGGGCTTGCGCTCGGCACGGAAGACATGATTCACAAGCTCGGCCTGCAAGCCTTCGCCTCATACGAGGGCAGGCGAGTGCGCGGCGTGGGCAGGCCGCAGAAGATAGACCGCCAAGAGATGATTGGCGCGGTCGCCGCGACGCGCCGCTGGATGACGATGAACCACGAAGACCGCCTCGCCGAAACCGAGAGCAGGACGCAGGTCATCATAGACATTCTGCAAGGCATCGAGGGCGTCAGCGCCGTCATGCTGGACAACATCATCGGACACCAGCCCTACGGATTAGACCTGCGCGTCGATCCCGCCGTAACGGGCGTGACCGCCGCCGAGCTCGTGGACAAGCTGAAGGCGGGCGACCCGCCCATCTGGACGCGCGTGCGCGACTGGGAAGACTGCATCACCATCCATACCTTCGGGATGAACCAAGGCGAAGAGCGCATCGTCGGCGAGCGCATCGCGGATCTGCTGCGTTAGGTTCTGTGGATATTTGCGTCATTCCCGCGAAAGCAGGGGCGGGAATCTTGTGCCTTGCGACAGCCTAAAATGTCAAGCCATAATGCGTTTCGCCCCCCCCCCATACTTATGTTCTAATGGTCTGAAATGGCTTGGGCGCGTCTTTGCCAGATGCGCGCGGGGTGATTCAGCCGCCGTCTCGACCGACGAACTTCCGATACTGCACCGGCTCGCAATCGTCTATCTCGCGCTGCCGGTCGCAATCTGGCTGCTGGGCTGGTTCCAGTGGTGGGTTGGCGTGCCAATGACCGCGCTGCTTGCGGTTGGCTTATGGAAAGCGCTGTCCGGCTCGTGGCGCGTATCCGTCACCCCCGTCGCGCTCATTCTGCTGCTGCTTGCGCTGCTGTGGGTGATGCTATCCTCCGCCGGCGGGCTGTTCGATGCTGTCAGAGGCGATTGGCCCGTGCATCGCGCGATGCTGCTGGATTTGGGCAGAGGCGGCTGGCCCACTTACATAACCGATTACCTGCACGACGAGCCGCCGCTGCTGCGCTACTACCTCGCCTACTACATGGCACCGGCGCTTGTCGGCAAGTGGCTCGGCGCAGCCGCGTTGAACTGGGCAGTGCCGCTATGGACATGGGGCGGCGTCGGGCTAATCGCGCTGCTCTTCACGCGCGGCTTGCCCACATTGCGCGCTGCGCTGCTGGCGGTGATAATCCTCATCTTCTTCAGCGGGATAGATGTAGTGGAGTACATGCTGCGCGACGGACTGCCCGATACGGCAAGGCTGCTGCGGGACACGTGGGGCGAGGGTCATCTCATGTTCGTCACGAACGAACTAAGCCCGATGTTTCTGGAGTACCAGACCAACGCGCTGACCTTCAAGAATTCGCCTCAGCACTTCATCACGGGCGGGCTTGGCACGCTTCTCATAATCCAACTTTGTCGTCATGCGCGCTTTCTGGCGGTCGGCGGAATCGTACTGGCGACTTGCCTCTTCTGGTCACCCTTGCTGTCCATCGGACTGCTGCCGCTGATGGGCGTCCTGTTCATCAAGAACGGCATCCGCCCGTTTCTGACATTGCAGAACCTGTTCATAGCGCCGCCACTGGCGGGATTGATTGCGCTGTACTTCACGAGCGGCAAAGTGAACTTCCCTACGGGCTGGCTGTGGGAGGCGTATGACGGCGAGTTCCAAATGCTGGCTGATATGTTCATATTCTACTTGGCAGAGTTCGCCTTGCTCGCATTGCTGATAGCGTGGCTGCGTCCCGGCGTCGTCCGCGAGCCGTTCTTCGCCGTCAGCCTGCTTGTGCTAATTCTTACGCCGTGGTTCTGGTACGGCGGCCCCAACTTCAGCGAGCTGACTCTGCGAGTGGTAGTGCCGTCCCTTTTCGCGCTCAGCTGCTATGCAACGCATGCCGTAGTGAGCCGCTTGCCCGAGTTCTCCGATAGACCGGCTTCCATCGCGGGAATCGGGGCGGCGGCATCGGAAGGGAGAAGATGGCTGGCATCCGAAGTTTCCCGGCGCGTCGGCTTCATATTGTTGCTCTGCGTATTGGGCGTGGGCGCGGTTTCAGCCGTGTACGAGTTCGCGTGGTCATTCAATAATCGCGGCGTTCTGCCGTATGAGCGCACCGACCATTCTCTGCTGGCGGCAGGGTCGAATTCGTGGGTAGCCTTGCAATTCACAACGCGCGGCATTCCGCAAGCGTTAGGGACGCTGCTTCGGGACAATGAGCGCAAGGGCGGCCCCAAAGGCGACCTCATCATCCGTTCCAAGTATGAGGTGTATCGTGGTGAAAACCATCTGATATATGTGAACCGAAACTGCAACCCGAATGATGAGAAGCGCTTGGAATACTTTTTGCGCGTCTATCCTGTTGAACGGGATGTGCTGCTTACGCCCCGTCCACAAGGACTTGCTTACGAGATACTGAACTTCCAATGGGATCGCCTGCACCATTGGGGCGGCGGCGATTGCCTTGCCACGCGCAGGCTGCCCGACTACGACATCGCGCGCATCCACACCGGGCAGCGAGCCGAGGACGGAACGGTCGTATGGGGAACGGGGTATGACTTCGAGACCGGCGAGCAGTTCGGCTTGCTCGACGGCTACCGAGCCGAGTATCGGTCGATTGTGACGGGCGAACCGCTAATCGTCTCCGACTTCCATGTGTATCTCAGGGGACGCGCGCTCAGCTTCGTCAAGGATGCCTGCGCCCCAACCGCAACGCAGCCGACTTTCTTTTTGCACATCATACCTGCCGACGAGGGCGATCTGCCCAGCTATCGTAGGCAGCACGGCTTCGACAATATGGACTTCAATTTCGCAGAGTACGGCGTGCGCTTCGACGGAAAGTGCATGGCGACGGTGATTCTGCCGCCATACGACATCATCGGCATCCGCACCGGCCAGTACACCGCCGACGGTCAGATATGGAAGACAGAGTTCGCCTTCAAGGAATAGCGGGAACAGGTTCCCCGTGTTCTATCATGCTCTCGACCGTCATCTGAATGACCTGTCGGATGTTCTCCAAGGCTTCCGATTCCGTCCGTCCCCATGTCGCGCCGCCCTTGTCCTTGAGAACGGGAGAGTACGCAATCCAACGGTCATCGTCCGGCTCCAAGACTACTTGAAACAGGTAAGTCTTCATTGCCTCACCTTTCCACGCTGGGCAGCCTTAATACTGCTGAAACAGCCTGCCCCACTCCGTTTCCATCGCCGCTTGCACGCGCTTTCTGCCCTTCACCGGCAGCCAGTAGCCGTTGTGATACAGGTTCGACGCGGCGATGGCGAGATTGACCAGCGGCGAGCGCGCTATGGCGTTCTCCAGCGGCTTGAACGGCCCCCAATAGACCGACTTCTGCCCACTGCTGAACAGCGTGTTCTCGCCGCTGCTGAAGCCCCAGTTCACGCCCGAAATGTCGCTGCCCACGACTTGGATGTCGCGTATGTCGCCGCAGCCCAGCCCCAGCTCATGCGCCAATCGGATGAACTTTATGCTCATCGGGTCGAACCCCATCATCTTGGCGGCTACGGCGTCTATGGCGACCTGATCCGCGCTGGCGAGTATGACATTCTTCGTATGCCAGCGCATGGCGCGCGGTCCCGGCCCGTCGCCCGCGAATGTGCCGTCCGTCACGGCGAATATGCCGGGGTGAATCTGCCGCTGTATTTGCAGCAGGTCAACCAGCGTCTCATGTATTGCCGAGTGCGTCCAGTGGCGGTTGTGGTTCAGCAGCCCGCCGAAAGCGTTCTTCATTGCCCCCGTAATCGTGGTGAACACATGCGTCTTCATCGTGGGCAGGTGCAGCACATTCTTGCCTATGAACGCCTCCGGTATCTGAAAGCCGTCGGGATATATCTTGTGCAAGGCGAGCATGTCGTTCTGCGGGTGAAAGTCGATCCAGCGCGCATCTTCCAGGTGCAGCCCGTCAAGCCCGTGCATGTCCTCGACCGGCTTGTGCTTGTTATTCACCACGCCCACCTTCGCGTCCACGACGACCGTGCCGTTGTGCGCGGGGATGAGGTTATCGTAGCCGTCGGCTTTCAGCGCGCGGATTGCGCCGTCGAGCTGCCATGGAGAGGTGGAGCATGCCGGGTAGTAGTGCTGCCAAGATATGTTGACCTTCAGCAGCGTCGCCGCGTCCCTGACCAGCGCGCGCTGGTAGCCGGCGAGGCGCATGGCGTTGCCGACATCATCCAAGACCGTCGCGGGCGTAGTAGGAACGACCGCGACGGTTGCCGTCGTAGTCGGGAGTTGCCGTTCTGTCGGCTCTGCTGCGGGTAGGGTTATGGTTGCCATTGGTGTGTTTCCTGTATGTCTGTCAAAAATGCGGTGTCTTTCAATCGTCAGGGCATCATTCTCGCTACCATTCCGAGCGTCCCTATCATTCCGCGCCCCTAGTCATTCTGAGCGCTCCCTGTCATTCCGCGCATCCCCCCTGTCATTCTGAGCGCTTATCCCTGTCATTCTGAGCGCTTATCCCTGTCATTCCGAGCGTAGCGAGGAATCTAAAATCCCTGCCGTCAACAAGCCCGATATAGCAAGCATTTTAGACCCCTCACTCCGTTCGCAGCGACAATTGAAAGACCCTGGAATTATGATATAATCACGCCGTCAACACGTTGCTAGTGTGAGCTAGTCCTACGTTATGGGTCTGTCCTGAGTGTATCACCATTCACAAAGGACGGACCCTTTTTTGCGCCTTGTCTCTTTGGGTTTTGTGGACATTTGCGTCATTCCCGTGAAAACGGGAATCCAGAATCTCAGAATGCAGGCTCTTTCGCATATTTCAGGCTATTCCAAAGCGCTGGATTCCTGCCCCTGCTTTCGCAGGGGTGACGTTCTTTCGCAGGAATGACGAGACGAAAAGTCGAGTGGTGTCCCCAACCTTGCACGGCTTCGGCTACTCCAGAAAATCCCTCAGCTTCTTGGAGCGGTTGGGATGCCGCAGCTTTCGCAGCGCCTTCGCCTCTATCTGGCGGATGCGCTCGCGGGTTACGCCGAAGTCGCGCCCGACCTCTTCCAGCGTGCGGCCGCGCCCGTCCTCAAGCCCGAAGCGGAGTTGCAGCACGCGCGCCTCGCGCTCGTTCAGCGTGCAAAGCACATCGTCCACCTGCTCTTTCAGCAGCTGATATGACGCCGCGTCCGCCGGGGCAAGTGCGCTTCGGTCTTCGATGAAATCCCCTAGGTGGCTGTCCTCTTCCTCGCCGATGGGCGTTTCGAGCGACACGGGTTCTTGGGAAATCTTCAGGATTTCGCGCACGCGCTCAGGCGTGACATCCATGCCGGAGCCTATCTCTTCGCTAGTCGGCTCGCGCCCGTACTCCTGCACGAGGCGGCGGCTGACGCGCAGCAGCTTGTTTATCGTCTCGACCATGTGAACGGGAATGCGGATTGTGCGCGCCTGATCCGCGATTGCCCTTGTGATTGCCTGCCGAATCCACCATGTAGCGTAGGTGCTGAACTTGTAGCCCTTACGGTAGTCGAACTTCTCCACGGCGCGGATTAGCCCGATATTGCCTTCCTGTATGAGGTCGAGCAGCGACATGCCCCTTCCGATGTACTTCTTGGCGACGCTGACGACGAGCCTGAGATTGGCTTCCGCCAGATGGCGCTGCGCGCGCCTGCCCGCCGTCTTCGCGCGCCCGAAATACCTGCCGAATGTGAGTTCGTAGGTCTCGATGGCTTCCTTGTAGCCGGGCGTGTCGTTCAGCGTGTTCAGCTGGCTGAGGCTTGGCGAGACCTCGAATATCTCATGGATTTCCTGCGGAATGAGGCGGCTGTTGAGCGAAAGTTCCTTGATTTCCGCCTTCACATCGTCGGGTTCTCTGTTCAGAATCTCGGCGACGAAGTTGAGCAGCTCTTCGGGCAGCTCACCGTCGAGGCACTCGGTCAGATCTTCGTCGGTGAGCATCTGGTAGAGCGTCTTGGGCTTTTTGACGGCGTGGTATCGGCAGAAGGCATCGAGGAGGGGCAGGGAGCCGTGGATGTTTATCATGAACTGGTGGACGCACATCCAAGCGCGGGGACGCTTGCCTATGAGCGATTCCAGCTCTTGCTCAACCAGTTCGATATGCTTCCACTCTTCCATTTCGCGGGCGAGCTTGCGCTCGTCGGCGGCTTTCAGAAGCCCGACCCTGCCGATTTCGCGGAGATACATGCGAACGGGGTCGTCGATGATGTCAACATTCTCGAGCTTCTTGACCCACTCGCTATCTATATCCGGCTCGTCCGATTCCTTCTCGTCATCGTCGTCGTAATTTGCGCCGTTGCGGTCTTCCGACGCGCCGTTGCGCCCCGATAGGATGACTTCAGGCTCACCAAGCCTGTAACCGTCCTCTCTGGATCTGCTGGTTTGGATGAGGTCTCCGGTGGATACGCCTTGAATACCCCCTCCGTTCATCGTCATATTGTCTATATCGCCATCCATCGCGTTGTTCATGTATTCGTACCCCCGCGTACTTCAAGTTTTCTGTGTCCGTTTGTGCGCTGTGTTCGTTGGTCTTATCGTAGTTCAGTCGCCTTTATGCCCGCGTTGACATTGGCGATTTCAGCCGCCATCTCGCGCGGCGGCGGCGTGGTTATGTCGGTAGTCAGCATCATCGCTTCCTGCCGTTCTAGCAGGTGGCGGCGCTTGAGACGCTGCATGCACTGCGCCAGCGCGCGCTCGCTGTCCAAGGTGTCCATCCGAATGTCCGCGCGCGCGTCCTCAGCCGCCATCAGCTCATGCAGATGCGCCCGCAGCGGCTCATCCAGCGACGCCCGCAGTTCTTCTATGTCGGCGCACTCTATCCAGCGCGCGAAAATCTCCCTGTCCGCGCTCTTGCGGAAGTATTCGGGCGAGAAGTCGTTCAGGTTGTATCGCAGTTCGGGCCTGTTCAGCAGCAGCCCAAGCAGAAAGTCTTCGAGGATGTCTTCCCGATTGCCGACCAGCGCGGAGCTGGCGACTTGGCGTTGGCCGCCGTCCCTTTGCATTGGACGGCGTCGCTGTCCGTTGGGAGCGGTTGGCGTTCGCGGCAGCCCCGCTCTGAGGGCGTCCAGCGTGATGTCGAGGGCGTCGGCGAGGTCTTGGAGGTATCGCTGCTGGTCAAAGGGGTTCTGCGTGGCTGCAATCAGGGGAAAGATGGCTTCTACGACTTGGGACTTGCCTTGCCCGCTTGCGGTGTCGAAGCGCGATGCGATGGCGGGTATGAGGTAGCTCATAAGCGGCGGCGCGTTCTTCGTCAGCCGCTCCCATTCAGCCGCATCATGACGGATTAGGTCGTCGGGGTCTTTTCCATCAGGCAGCGCGGCGATGTTCAGCGTGATGGGATCGCGCCGATGCAGCACGCCCTGCGAGCGTCCCCGCGCGGCGGACTGCGCGCCGATGACCTTCCATGACGCTTCCAGGCTTCGCAGCGTGGCTTCCTGCCCGGCGGTATCGGGGTCGAGCGCAAGCACGAAATTGGTCGCCAGCGATTTGAGCTGCGCGACCTGATTCTCCGTCAGCGCAGTTCCCATGGACGCGACCACATTCGCGTAGCCGTGCTGATGGGCGGCGATTACATCCATATAGCCTTCGACGATGATGCCGGTATTGGATGCGCGGATAGGGGAGTGAGCGAGGTGAAGCCCGTATAGGGTGCTGCGCTTGTCGAATATGGGGGTGCTTGCGGTGTTGATGTATTTAGGATTGTAGCCCGGCGCGTCCGCGGGCGGCTCTTGCAATTGCCTGCCGCCGAAGCCGATGATATTGCCCTGCCTGTCAGGTATGGGAAACATCAGCCTGTCGCGGAAGAAGTCCCAAGTCCTGCCCGACTCATCGTTGCGATATATCAGCCCCGACGCCACCGCGTCGGCCTCGGGCGCTCCCATGCTGGCAAGGTAGGTTTTCAGGGCGTCCCATCTGTCGGGCGAATAGCCGAGCTGGAAGCCGTCAATCATGTCTGCGCTGACGCCGCGCCGCTTGAGATACTCCATCGCGGCGCTGCCCTGCGGCGATTTAAGCCGCTCTTGGTAGTAGCTCGCGGCGAGGCGGTTGATGTTGTGCAGCCTGTTGCGCCGCTCGCCGTCCTGCTTGCCGGTCTGCGATAACTCCACGCCCGCCTTTTGCGCCAGCAGCCGAAGCGCATCGCCGAACTCCAGGTTCTGGTGGCGCATCACGAACGAAAAGGCGTCGCCCCCGGTAGAGCAAGCGCCGAAGCAGCGCCAGCTTTGCCGCTCCGGGTTCACGATGAACGAGGGCGTGCGCTCCGTGTGGAACGGGCACGGCGCTTTGAAGTTGCGCCCCGCCTTTTGCAGCGCGAGGTAGCCCGACACCACATCCACGATGTCCAGACGCGCCCGTATGTCGTCAACTATGCTCATAAATCTCAGTCGTCGGTAATCAGTCCGATGGCAGTGTTGCTAGGTTGTGTAGATATTTGCGTCATTCCCGCGTATCAGCGGGTCTCGGTCGCAAGATTGACTCCCACGAACCAGGCTTCGCATGGATACCATAGTAAGCGCCGGAGGTTCTTATAAAGTCCCACTGTTCTTCGGTGAGAGGCAGTTTGAGCATGATCGAGCCTTTGGGCGTGGCTTTCGTCACGGGGTTCGTGTGGAGCACCGGGACTTCGAGCATGTATCTCTTCGCATTGGTGACCGTCGCGCCACTCACTGAGTTCACGAACGCGCCGCCCAAAGACATTCCACGCCATACCTCTAGCGGCGCATAGCCGTGCAAGTCCATGTGGTGCAACTCGAAGTCTACGTTGTCAAATTCCTCATGGCACAGTGAGCAAGTCCGCCCGGCGAAGTGTCTATTCGCGTCTTCAAACAACGCCTTCCGCTTCTCTTCAAACGCCTTTCGCGCCTCTTCCTTGAGGTCGTTCTTACCTTCACTCTTCATTTTGGTCTCATCCTATCCCTGTTGGCGCAGCAACCTAGTTACAATTATTTTAGGCTATCTCAAAGCGCTGGATTCCTGCTTTCGCAGGAATGACGGAGTGAACTTCATGAGTGGCGGGTGAAGTCCACAGCCCCTACGTTGTCGGCCAGATGCGCTACTCGTCGCTCTGCGAGTAGGCATACTCCGCGATCTTCGTCAGCGGTTCGCGCACGCTTGCCAGATGCCATGCGATGTGGTCGATGGACGCCCGCATGTCCACGAGCGAGTCGCCGATGGAATCCCAATCGTGCGATGTCTTCAGCATGTTGTGCAAGTGGTCGGTGAACTCCTTTTGCGCGCCCCACAGGTCGCCGAGGTCGGTGCTGACGCTCGCAAGCTCGGCGTCCAGCGTATCCGGCAGTCCTAGTTCGCGCAGCCGAATGACCACATTGTGCGCCATAACCGCCGTGCGGCGCGCCTGATTGAGGTCGGCTTCCATCTCTGTCGCGGCGATGTTCTCCCCATTGGCGTTCAAGGGCTTTCCCTCTTGCTTTCTACATCCCGTTGTCGATGTTGACCTGCGCCATCCGTCCCGAACCCGTCGAAGGACAAGGATTACTCATCGCTGCCCAGCGCCGCATAGTGCGACAGGTACAGCATCCAGAGTTCACGAATCAGCTCGAGCGCGTTCTGCTGCGGCGCTTCGTCCATCTCGTTTATCTGCTCGAAAGTCGTCCGCCACAGGTGATCGACCTCAGCCTTCCAAGGCGCGTACTCGATGCCGTGAGCGTCCCGCTGCATAGCCTCCAAGTGTTCGCGCACGCGCTTTGTTTGGAGCGATACGGTTCGCAGGCGCACCCTGTCGGCGGGCGTCATTGTACCCATTATAGCAATCTTTCTGAAAAAATCCTGCCAATGCCGGGCGATAGCCGTTCTGCCACGCGAATAGCGTACAAGTCGGTCATCCCGGACACATAGTCAACCACCGCTTCGTCCTTCGTGCGGCTGCGTCGGGCGTACTCCGGCGGTATCTCATCGTGGTTTGAAGTGAAGTGATTGTACAGGAAACGCATGATGCGCCTCGCGGTGAAGCCCTTCTCCTGTTCGTCCTGCGGCATATAGACATTCGTGAACATGAACTCGCGCAACTCCATGAACACGCTCCGCACCTCATCGCCCATAGTTATGGCGACGGGAACATCGGCACGCGCGCCGTTCAAGCCGCTTGCCTGATACGAGTGCGCGATGATGTCGCACACGATAGTATCCACGCGCTCCGAGTGCCGCCTGCCCAGCGTGTCCGCTATGTTGGCGGGCAGGTCCGCGGCAGACAGGACGCCGGCGCGGAATGCGTCGGCGAGGTCGTGGTTGAGGTAGGCGACGGCGTCGGATATGCGTACTATCTGCGCCTCCAGCGTGAGGTCGTCGCTGGTGATGGACAAGAAATCGCCGCGCGGCTTGGAGTGCTTCAAGATGCCCTGACGCACCTCCCAAGTGAGGTTTAGCCCCCGCCCGTCGCGCTCGATGCGCTCCACGATGTTCAGGCTCTGCCGGCTGTGCCTGAAGCCTGCCGGATGAATCTTGTCCAGCTCATCCTCGCCGATATGTCCGAAGGGTGTATGCCCTAGGTCGTGCCCCATTGCGATGGCTTCCGCGAGGTCTTCGTTCAGGTTGAGCGCGCGCGCGATGGTGCGCGCAATCTGCCCAACCTCAAGCGTATGCGTGAGCCGCGTAACATAGTGGTCGCCAAGCGGCGCGATGAACACTTGCGTCTTATGCTTCAGACGCCTGAACGCCTTGCAGTGGATGATGCGGTCGCGGTCGCGCTGATACTCTGTGCGAACATCTGAGGGCCGCTCGCTGACCGCGCGCCCGGCCGAGCGGCTGGACTTTGCGGCAAGCGGCGATAGACATTCCTCGCGCTCTTCCAGTCGCAGGCGAATGCCCGATTGCCGTTCCAACGCCTTCAAGGAAATGCTGTCTTGCGAGACGCCGCCCCCTAAATGCCATCTGCAAACGAGCGCAACCTACGCGCCATTGCCACAGAGGAGAATACTACAATCCAGTATAACACAGAAATCCCCCCTTGACTGCGCCCGATGGGAATTAAGAATTAGGAATTGGGGGATGGTGACTGCTGGGCGGTTAGGGCGGGCGATGGTCGCCCCTATATGGGCGGGTTGGTTTGGTGGGCGGTGGTTGCTGAAGGCTGTGTGTTCAGTGGATTAGGGTTTTTGATTCCTCACTCCGCTGCGCTGCGTTCGGAATGACAGCATTTGAGGCTCTGGATTCCTGCGAAAGCGGGAGTGGCGCAAATGCCCACACAACCCTATTCAGTTAGGCGTATCTCCCCCTCCCATAGATGCTTGAAGCCACCGTCCACCCGCACATACTGTCCCGTGCGGATTGCGGCGATGTCGTAGTCGGGGAGCGGAACGGTCGCCACGCAGTCCCCATCGACTATCTCGCCATGCCACCTAAAGATGAAGTCCAAGTTGTCAAAGCCGTACTGCTTGCGATCGGCGGGCAGGTCATCTACATCAATCGGGGCGATGTGCAGGAAGAAGGTTGTGGCGGTGTCAGCCTCGACGCACTGCTCTTTGGCGTAGATAAGCCTGTTTTCGATGAGATAAACATCAAAGTCGGAGCGAATTGCCGGTTGACTGTCTCCGACGACTGTGAGGAGCGTGTCGTCCGCAATATAGTCGGCGATGGCGCGGGCTTCCTGCTCAGTAATGCCTGATAACGACATAGATGTGCCCGGGGCGAACTGCTGCGGATTAGCGAGAAACTCGGCGACGCTGTCCCGTGTCCAGACGACATCCGACGAGCGCAACGCTTCTGAGAAGTTAAAGCCGCCGACCTCGCCCGCCGTCCTTCCAATGACGCCAACCAGATGGGGGCCGGCGCCGTGCCGCTCGGCGTTCAGGTCGTGGCAGGCGGCGCAGTGCAAGCCGAATAGCTGCCTGCCCGTGTGTTCAGTTGCCGATGGCGTGGGCGTGGCAATATGTTCAGCCGCCGACGGCGTGGGCGTGGCTGTGGCTTCCGTATCCGGCGGGTTCGGCGTTGGAGATGCGACGACATAATCACAGCTTGCCGAGTACACATCGCGCCGCTCCCTCGACTCTTCATCACAGTACCTCAGAGAACGGCTCAGAAAATAGACGAACCCTCCATCGCGCAGCAAGGCTATGCGTCCGTCCGGCATAATCGCAATGTCTCGTATCCGATAGCCGAGTCTGACATTCTCGACATACTGCACATCCGCCCCGTGACGGCGGACTCGATAGAGCGAGCCGGTGACGAACGAAGCAACCAGCAGGTCGTCTTTCCACAAGGGAAGATGCTCCTCATCGTTGACGGCGATGGCCGATATGGCTGGCGACGGTACCCATGAAAAGACCGGCCGCACAAAATCATCGTGCCGTCCCATCTTCTCATCCTCAATGGTCGGGGGAATCTTACGGCCATACTGAACTCCGTATGTGACTAGGGGCCAGCCATAATTGCCTCCCCGTTCCAGCAGGTTCAACTCGTCGCCGCCTTGCGGCCCATGATCCGTCGCCCAGATATTGCCGTCCGCATCCCTCGCCAGCCCTTGTGAGTTGCGAAAACCGATAGCCAGCGTCTCCACCTCTCCCGTTTCGATGGCAATGCGGACGAACTTGCCCAGATGCACATCGGGATCGAAAGTCGGCCGCGCCCACCAAGTATCTATTCCGTGCGTCCCAATTATCACCAGCAGATGGTCGGCGCCGTCCGTCAACATTTTCCCGCCTGACTGATGCCCTGTGAACCCAGAAAGGGGCAGGCAGGGTTCTGCGTCGAAGATAGTCCTCCAGTCCGGCATGACCGTGACGCTCGCTTCATCTCGCAGAAGCGTCGTGGACGACAACCTGAACCGGATGCACTCGCCGGTAAAGTAATGATGCGTTGCGAACAGCTCGTAACGCCCTTCTCCTAGTTCCTTCAGCAGAATATCTGCAACTCGAAACTCCCCCGGCTTGAAATGATTATCGTAATCCTCATGCTGCGCGAGAGACTGTGCATTCATCAGGACATTGCCGTCCAGATATTCCACGGTCCCGTCGCGGAAGACCATGGCAAGCCTTCCCTTCGGCGTAACTACCAGTAGATCCTCACAGATGCTTTCCATAGCTCCACCTGCCCCGGTGAAGCCCTCAACCCTGATGAGTTCACTCTCAAAAGGGTATAGATGCGTCATAAGCGCCAGATCTTCTTCAGGATAAGGCGGCGCTACCGTATAGGGTGTTGCCGCGAGACAGTTGGCGCTTGGCGTTGGTGAAGGAACAGCCGTTGCGGTGGGCGCAGGCGTCGGCGAGGGAACAGCCGTTGCAGTGGCAGTAGGCGTCGGCGAGGGAACAGGCGTTGCAGTGGCAGTAGGCGTTGGCGAAGGAACAGCTGTTGCGGTGGCAGTAGGCGTCGGCGAGGGAACAGGCGTTGCGGTGAGTGCAGGCGTTGGCGAGGGAACGGCCGTTACGGTGGGAGTGAGTGTCGGGCTAGGAACATTCGTGCCTGTGGCGGTAGGCGCTGGCGCGGGAACGGCGGTCATCGCCGGACTGTCGGAGCAGGCGACTGCGAGAACTCCAAGCAGGACGAGCGCGATAGTCCACAATACGGAACGGAGAGCCGTCGATATTGAACGGCAATACGGAGAGCGAAATACCCCCCCCCGTACCAATGTTCTAATGGCGCGCGTCAGCGCCCACCGGAGGCTACTCGGTATATGCAACAAGATTTCCTTTCTGTCAGCGAATTCGCGTCGTTCGCGCAGCGCAGCAGCCCCAATTGCGCGCAGTCCGCACGATGCCACTCGCACAACCCTCTAATCGTCCCAACTCGCGGCTGCGCCATACCCTCATTTTACAATAGCCTCTCGCTCTGCTGACAGGGATTAGCTGAGAAAATTGCATTAGTACAGTTTAGCCGTCGATGGGCAAGCATTTTCACCCCCCATCCTAACCTTCCCCCTTGATGGGGGAAGGGACTAATGCAATTTTCTCATTAGTTATCGGTATCTGACGGCCGATATATCACCGGCACATCCTCGTTCAGCGCCGTTCCGTCCACGCTGACGCCCTGCACTACGATGACATTTGGCCCCGTTTCCAGCATAACCGTCGTGGAGAACACCCCGTCCACATCGACCGGAACCGTCACGCCGTTGACGCTGACCGTCGTGCCGGGCGTCGTGCGCCCGACGAGCGGTATCGTCGGATGCGTGGATACGCTCTGCTTCTCCGGCTGCGTTACTAGCAGAAAATGAGGTTGCGGCGGCAGCATCAGCGATATGACGCTGAGCCTCGTCATCTCGCTGTCGCCGTCCGGCGTCGCCGCCTCCACTTGGATGCCGTTCACTCCGGGGGACAGCTCTATCATCAGGCTGAAGCGGCCGGCATCGTCCAGCTCGGCATCCTGACCGTTGATCTGCACCGTGGCGTCCAGGTCGGCGAACCCGTGAACTACTACGCCGTCCGTGCGTACCGCTGCGCCGTCCGTCGGCCCGCGCACATCCAGCAGCCCTTGGATTACCACCTCGCTCGTCGCCGTCGGCTGCGGGGCGCTTGTCGGCTGCGCGGTCGGTGTGGGCGTGGGCTGCGGCGTGGGCGTAGGCGCGGGCGCTGTGGCAACCGCCGTCGGCGTGGTCTGCGTCGGGCGCGGCAGCGCGGTTACGCACGCGCCGCACAGCAGCAGCAACAGCGCCGCGATGCATGCTATCGCTCGATCGCACCCGTTCAATGAGAAATCTCCCGGACTATCGGTTCGCCGCGTCAGCCGCCACGCTTTCGTTGAGCGGCAGGCTCAGCACGAACGAGGTCTGGTCGTCGGAATCGGATGCCGTCGCCTTCTCTATGGTGAGGTCGCCGCCATAGCGCGCCGACAAAGTGTGCGCGATGTAAAGTCCCAGCCCCGAGCTCGTCTTCTCCTCGCGCCGCGCCACGGCGGGCGTCCAGCCCCTATCGAATATGTGCCGCTGGTATCGCGCCGCCACGCCGGGCCCGTCGTCCCACACATGCACGAAGAACCGCGCGTCGCCGCGCGACAGCCGCACTTCCACTTGCGAATCGGCGAAGCGTATGGCGTTGTCCACCAGGTTCGTCACTATATGCTCGATGGCGGCGCTGTCCGAATAGACGAAGCCGAACTCCGACGGCTCAGCCCACCATGTTATGCTCTTGTTCGCCTCGGACGCTATCGGCAGGTAGCGGTCGATTATGCGCCGCACCACTGCCGAGACCTCTACCGGCTGCGGCTGGAACGAGGCGTCGGGCGCTTCAAGCTGTATCAGCACGCGGATGTTGGACATCATCAGCCGAAAGTTCGGCGCTTGCATCTCAATCTCATCCAGCAGCTCGACGACCTCTTGGCTGTTGCCGTTCTCCGACGCCCGCAGGAAGGCGCGCAGCTCGCGCTCCTTGCCGAGTATGCGCCGCAGCGGTCTGCCGAGGTCGTGGTCGAACAGCTCGAAATACTGCTGCGTTACGCTGCTCCAGTCCTGCATGTCGCGCCGCGCTTCGCCGTTGTTGCCGCGACGGTCGAGCGCGTGCGGCACGGCGTAGGACAGCGTCAGCGCGCCAAGTCCTATCACGAGCAGCGCAGCGCCGATGTATGTCAGCGGCTCTATGCCCCATATATCGGCGAACAGCGCCTCGCCTATGAGCGGCGCGAGCGCGAGGCACGCAATCGCGGCGAGGGCGACGAGCAGCCCGACGACCCGCGCCAACGCCTGCGCCGAAACTCCGCTTACCACGACCGTTCTATCCTTCCCATGCCGTCCATCCCGTCAGCCGCCGCCCTAATCCGGCGGCACAAGCCGATAGCCCCTGTCCCGTATGTTGATAATCAGGTCGCCCGCGCCGAAGCGGATGCCCATCGCCTTGCCGATGGCGACCTTGATCTCGCGGATACGCACGCGAATGGACGCGCGCGGGTCTTCGCCTTCCGTGTAGCGCATCAGCCTGCCGAATGGCACAAGCTCGCCCGGGCTGCGATACCATGTCGCCGCGAGCTCTTGCATAATCTCAAAGCGGATGCCCTGAAGCTCCGTAACGGGCGCAGACCCTCCGTCGGTATGCACATATACTACCTGATTGGCGTTGTCCACCGAGATTTTGCTGCCCAATCGGATGGTGTCGGGCGTCGTTCCCATCAGGCGGCGCAGCCTCATCACCACCTCTTCCGGACTGGCTAGCTTGTCTATGAAGTCAACCTGCGCGTCCCATTTCAATGTCCCGCGCACCGCCGTCTCGCGGTCGGGCCCCTGAACATACTGCGTGAACATCAGCACCGGAAGCTGCGGGTGCTGCTGCACAATCTTTTGCAGGATGGATAGCCCCTTGAAGCGGTCGTCCCTGCTTTCGCCAAAGCGAACATCCAGCACAACCCCGTCAGGCGCTTCCTCTTCTATTGCGTACAGCGCTTCCGCCTCGAAGTCGTCGCCCGTGACCACGAAGTCGAACGGAACGATAACCCTCGTGCGCCAGCCCTCTTCGTCCAGCCGCTTGCGAACGCTGCGAACTATGGTCGAGTCCCACTCATCATCCACTATCAGGATATTGCGCTGGAATCTGCTCTCCGTCATGCCGTTACCCTTCTTGCGCCGCCAATTCGCGCGCCGCGTATCTCCGTGCCGAAAGACTGCCCGCAACGCCAATCGTAGCCAATACCGCCGTTCCTATCAAGTCCAAAGACGCTGACGGCATGCATCATAAGCGCGCTGAACATGAGAAAATTGCATTAGTCCCTTCCCCCTTGATGGGGGAAGGTTAGGATGGGGGTGAAAATGCTTGCCCATCGACGGCTAAACTGTACTTAATGCAATTTTCTCTGAACATAAGCATCGCTTGACATGTCCTAAATGTGCAGGTTGGCAAAGTATAAAAAATGTCCAAAACTATCTTTAAGTCCGCGAATAGTAGCGTATATGCTCATATCAGCAACATTTGCGAGAGGGTTAGAAGGGTTAGAGTTGATGCTAGGCGCAAGGGACTGGCGCACGATGGGCAGCGCGCAGAGGGTTGAACATCATGTCTGGGGGCGGGTGCGAGCGGGCTTCATGATGTTCGTTCCGATACTCGTAACCTACCTTGTGCTGCGCTTGCTGGTGGATTACACCGACGACTTGCTTGCGCCGCTGATGAGCATGCTTTCGCCGCTGCTGAACATGCTGCCCTTCAAGGTTCCGGGGCTGAGCCTGCTGCTGCTGTTCGCCATCTTCTACATCGCGGGGCTTATCGTATCGCCGCGAGTGGGCAAGATGACCGTTGCGGCTCAGCATGCGGTGTTCAGCCGCATCCCCGTTGTGAAGAGCATATACGGGCTGACCGAGCGCGTCGCCGCGCATCTGTCGACATACGGCGGACAGGAGTTCAGCCGCGTGGTGCTTGTGGAATGGCCCAAGCCCGATGTGTTCGCTATCGGCTTCGTCACGGGGCACTGCAATCTGCAAGGCGATGAGGGCGACAGGCTTGCGATATACATCCCCACCGTGCCAAACCCGACTTCGGGCATGTTCGCGCTGATGCGGCGTAAGGATGTCGTCGACACCGACATATCGGTGGAAGAGGCTATAAATCTGGTGCTGTCGGGCGGCATAGTCCTCCCCGACAAGATGAACGAGATAAGACTGCGCTCGCGCAAGCAGACCGACGACGGCGGCGCGGGCGCGTCCCCCGAACTCGTGGAGTTCCCTGCCAACGAAGCCAATCTGAATGTTCATGTCGCAGACTGAACCAAACACACTTGGAGGGCATTCGCTATGCGTCCTATGAAGGTCACAATCGACATAGACCCGCACAAGATACCCGACATCGTATGCTGCGACCACGCTCACGATGGCGACAGCAACTGCCATCGGATTGCGGAAGCCATCGCCGAGGCGCTGGGCATACAGGACTACCTCGCTCGGCCCGACCGCATCTATGAGCTTCGGCGCTTGGTGTGGGAGCGCGGCGACAGCCTGTCCCTCCTGTCCGTAGGCGATGAAGCCGCGCCGTTCGAGGCGTCCGCAGACTAGGCGCTAACCAGTGATGCCATGCCGCAGGGCGAATATGACAAGAGAACCGCTGAACCCGTCCACTCCATAGACGAGTGGGACGACATCGCGCATGTCGCGTCCACGCTCCAGGAACTGGTGGATGCCAGTTTGACGCCGGAGGCGATGGTTCGCCTGAACCGCCTGCACATCGCCGACCAAGCCGACGCGCTGGTTCGCATCTCCCCGGACGCTCAAGTCGCGCTGCTGGATACCCTGCCGCCCGACGATGTGGGCGCGATAATCGAGGAGCTCGAGACCGAACAGGCGGTTAGCGTCTGCGACGCGCTGGAGATTGCCAAGCTCTCCGAGGCGCTCGATGCGACAAGCCCCGACATAGCGGCGGATGTGCTCAAGTACGTGCCGCGCCATGTCGCCGCCGACACACTCGCCATCATGAACTCCGCTCGGGATGTCATATCTCTGCTGGAGTATGCGGATGACGACGCCGGCGGTCTCATGACCCCGGAGTTCATCGCCCTGAGCGATGCCATGACCGTTGGGCAGGCTTTGGACTTCGTGCGCCTCTGGGCTGACGAGATCGGCCCCGCCCCCGAGTACATGCACTACCTGTTCGTGGTGGACGCCGACAGCGTGCTCAAGGGCGGCATGAGCCTGGCTCAGCTCATGCTCGCGGCGCACAGCCAGCGCATATCGCTGCTGATGGATGAGGACATCATATCGGTTGGGGTGGAAACCGATCAGGAAGACACCGCCCGCCTGATGGAACGCTACGACATATTCAACCTGCCTGTGGTGGATGACGGCGGCAGGCTGCTTGGCGTGGTGTGGCTGGACGACATGATCCGCGTGCTCGACGAAGAGGCGACCGAGGACATGTATCGCATGATTGGCGTCGCCGAGGAAGAGAAGGCGCTTGGGCCGTTCTGGCGCTCCGTGCGAAATCGCCTCCCTTGGCTGGTGGTGAATCTGGCGACGGCGGTGCTTGCTGGACTTGTCATCACGCTGTTTCAAGACACGATGGGGCAGGTCGTGGCGCTTGCCGCATTCCTGCCCGTGATAGCGGGGCAGGGCGGCATCGCCGGCACTCAGACGCTCACGCTCATAATCCGCTCAATCACCCTGGGGGAGATTTCGCCCGCGAACACCCGCCGCCTGCTCATCAAGGAACTGGCGCTTGGGCTTGTGCATGGATTTGCGCTTGGGCTGATAGTCGGCGTCATCGCGTTCATCTGGAAGGGCAGCGAGTTTCTGGCGCTGGTGGTCGGCGTTGCGATGCTTGCCAACCTCGTAGTGGCGGGCATAAGCGGCGTGGTCGTGCCGCTCGGCTTTCGCGCGCTGAATATAGACCCCGCGCTGTCGTCCGCCGTCGCCGTTACCACCTTCACCGACGTGATCGGCTTTCTAGTGTATCTCGGACTTGCGACGGCGACTATTAGCCTCATCTTGCGGACGCTTTAGGCGGGTTCGCGTTCGTGGTGAGCCTGTCGAACCACCCCGCATCTTGTTAGCCCCCGCATGTTATACTTTGACGCAAGAGCAAACCTTGTGTATGCAACTGAAAGGACAAAAAGATGCTTGAGCGATTCAAGGTGCCGTCAGAAGATCAGGTGCGCGTGCCGGAGGACTCCCTGCGCGAAACCGTCGCTGCCGTATTCGAGAAGATGGGCGTAGCGGCGGACGATGCCGCGCAGGGCGCTGATGTGCTCACGATGACGGATATGCGCGGCGTGGAAACTCACGGCGTCTCCAACATGCTCCGCGCCTATGTGCAGCAGTACAACGAGGGCAGCCTCAACCCGCAACCCAACTGGCGCATCATCAGCGAAGCCCCCGCGACCGCCGTAATGGACGCCGACAGGGGGCTTGCCGTCATACTAGGACCCAAGGCGATGCAGATGGCGATAGACAAGGCGCGCGTCGTGGGCGTGGGCATCGTAACGATGTTCAACGCCGGTCATTCGGGCGGCATAGGGCATCACGCCATGCTTGCCGCCGAGCAGGACATGGTGGGCTTCGTGACCACCGCCGGAGGCGCTCAGGTAGTCCCCACATTCGGCGCGGAGGGCAGGCTTGGCACAAACCCCATTGCGGTCGCCGCGCCCGCCGCGACTGAGCCGCCGTTTCTGTTCGACGCCGCGACCTCCAATATCGCGGGCAACAAGCTCGGACTTGCCCGCAGGGTCAGCGCCTCGCTGCTGCCCGGCTGGATTACCGAGCGCGACGGCTCGCCTATCATGGAAGAGACGGATGTGCGCGAGCGCGGCGAATACTGGCATCTGCCACTCGGCGGCACGCGCGAACTTGGCTCACACAAGGGCTACGGGCTGGCGTTGATGTCCGAGGTGCTAGGCACTATGCTATCAGGCGCGCTCCCCAGCATGGTTGACCCCGACGGCGGTTCCAAGCACTCATTCGCAGCCTTCAACATCGCCGCCTTCACCGACGTCGACGACTTCAAGGCGAAGATGGATAGGATGCTGAAGCTGCTGAAGGAGACGCCGCCCGCGCCCGGTCACGACCGTGTCCTCTACCCCGGTCTGTCTGAGCACGAGGAGATTCAGGACAGGCGCGCCAACGGCATCCCGCTGCACAAAGAGGTCATCGAATGGTTCGAGGACATCTGCGGCGAGCTGTCCATCCCGCGACTTCGCACGATGTAGGCGCTACCACCCGTTCGCCCGCGCCTTCAGGTAGTCCCGATAGCTGGCGTCGTGGTCGCCCCGCATCGCATGCAAAATCCCTCGGTGGCGATACGCGCTCCAGAAATCCGGGTCAATCTCAATCGCGCGGGTCAAGTCCGCAATGGCTTCCTCGAGCATTCCAAGCTCCGAGTAGGCAAGCCCTCGGTTGTGGTAGGCGTCGCGGTAATCGGGGTCGAGTTCAATCGCCTTGCTGATGTCCTCGACCGCGCTTGCCGCGTCCCCTAGGCACAGGAAGGCGATGCCCCTGTTGTTGCGCGCCATGCCGTTTGCGGGGTCGAGCGCGATGACCCGCGTCATATCCGCCTTCGCCGCCTCATAGTCGCGCTGGTTGGAGTATGCGTTGCCCCTGCGAAAGTACGCCGTCGCGTCGCTGTCATCCTCCGCAATAGCCTGCGTCATATCCGCCACTATCCGCGCCAGATTTTCAGGGCTGCGCGAACTGCCGCCTATCGGTTGTTCCATTTTCAAAGCCTTCGCTCTTTCAGATTATCGCTTGTCAGATTATAGCCTGTCGGGTGAGAATTAAGAATTAAAAATTAGGAATTAAGAATTAAGAATTAACTGATTGCGATTATCGGGGTTAAACGGCAGTGTTGTTTATACTTGGGCGTACCTTGGATGCTCTGGATTCCTGCTTTCGCAGGAAAGACGGGTGAATGGGTAGGAATGACGGGCAAGCGAACGGGAAGGGCTTATGCAACTTTCGTCTATCCGTGTAATTCTTGTCAGCCCTTGTTGGCGGTGCGATAATGCCTGCTATGCTTGGACGAGGACGCTTCGCGCTGATGGCGCTGCTTACGCCCATGATGCTTGCCGCGTGTTCGCTGTCGTCCGGCGCTGACGACGACCTGCTTGTATTCGCCGCGGCGAGCCTGACGGACGCGATGGGGGAAATCGCGGCGGCATACCAAGCGGAGACGGGCGTAGCCGTCGCAATCAGCTACGGGCCCTCGCAGGCGCTCGCGCAGCAGATTGCGAGCGGCGCGAATCCTGACATCTACATCGCCGCCGGCATATCGCCGATGACCTTCTTGCAGGACGAAGGGCATGTCGCGGTGGGCGGGCAAGTTCACTTGCTGACGAACACCATCGTAGTCGCCGTGCCGCAGGAAGCGCCGAATATAAGCGCCCTGCGGCAGTTGGCAGCATCGGACTTGAAGCGAATAGCAATGCCTGACCCGGCCATCGCGCCCGCAGGCGATTACGCGCGCCAGTCGCTGCAAAGCCTCGACCTGTGGGACGCCCTTCAGCCCCGACTGGTCTATGGCAACGATGTCCGCGCCGCGCTCGCCTATGTGCAGACCGGCAGCGCCGACGCCGCGTTCGTGTACCGCACCGACGCCAAGATCGCCCCCAACCTGCGCGCCCTGGACATCGTGCCTGCCGACTCATACCCCGCCGTCATATATCCCGCCGCGGTCGTCCGCGCGACCGACGATGAGGACAAGGCGCAGGCGTTCCTGGACTTCCTGCAAACCCAAGCCGCCGCCCAAGTCTTCCGCAAGCACGGCTTCACGCCACTGCCCGCCAATTAGAGCCATCCCTGTACATCTTGTTACTTCATAGGAAGCGCATCTGACTTTGGAACTGCTGCACATCTTGGCGCTCACCATACGGATTGCCATCGTCGCCACCGCCGTCAACCTGCCCTTCGCCCTGGCGATAAGCTGGCTCATCGTCAAGCGCAGGATGCCCGGGCGTCTGGTGATGGATATGCTCGTGTCGCTGCCGCTTGCCGTGCCTCCCGTAGTCATCGGCTACCTGCTGCTATTGCTGCTTGGCGGCAACGGGCCTGTGGGCGCGCTGCTGAGCCGCTATCTTGGCGTGGAGCTCGTCTTCACATGGTTTGCTGCCGCGCTTGCCGCCGCGCTGGTGTCCTTCCCCCTCATGGCGCGCGCCGTAATGGTCGCTATGGGCGGCGTCGATGAGCATCTGGAGCAGGCGGCGCGCAGCCTGGGCGCGAGCGCGCTGCGCGTGTTCTTCACAATCACCGTGCCATTGGCGTATCGCGGCATCATCGCGGGCGTGCTGCTTGGCTTCGTGCGCGCGGTCAGCGAGTTCGGCGCGACCATAGTGGTGGCGGGCAACATCCCCGGCAGGACGCAGACGCTCCCGCTCGCCATATACTCCCGCGTGCTCACCGGCGACGACGCCATCGCAATTCGGCTAGTCAGCCTGTCCGTCGGGCTTGCCGTAATAACCCTGCTGCTGCACAACTGGCTGCTGGAAAAATCCACTCGACCCCGCGAGGGCGCATGACCGAACCCCTGTTGAACCTCAAGATACGCAAGAGTTTTCACGGCTTCACGCTCGACTGCGAAGCGGCATTCGGGCATGGCGTCTCCGCGATATTCGGCACATCCGGCAGCGGCAAGTCCATGCTCTTGAACTCCATAGCGGGCATCGTGCGCCCCGACGAAGGCGAAATCGTGTTTGACGGGCAGCCGCTCTACTCATCGCGCGAAGGCGTGAACATGCCGCCCGAAAAGCGGCGCTTCGGCTATGTGTTTCAGGATTCTGCGCTCTTCCCGCACATGAGCGTCTCCGACAACATACATTACGGCTACAAGCTGACGCCCCGCGCCGACAGGCGGATTGAGCCGTCGCACCTTGTTGAACTGCTGCAACTCGAGCGTTTGACGGGGCGCGGCGTGGGCAATCTTTCCGGCGGCGAGCGGCAGCGCGTCGCGCTCGCAAGGGCGCTTGCCACATCGCCCCGCCTGCTGCTGCTCGATGAGCCGCTCGCCTCGCTCGACGGCGGGCTGCGCGGCGTCATACTCGGCTACCTCAAGCGCATCCGGCGCGAACTGCATACGCCTATGGTCTATGTGTCACATTCAATCTCCGAGGTCATGGCGCTTGCGGACAACGCGCTGGCGCTGCGGGGAGGCAGACCTATCGCGTATGGGCGCGCCTCCGAGGTGCTTGTGCATCCCGAAGTATCCGCCTTCGCCGAATTCTCCACGCTGGAGAACCTGCTTGAAGCGACGGTCAAGCGCCGCTACGCTGACGAAGACCTTGCCGAACTTGAAGTTGGCGACGCGCGTCTGCTTGCCGCCGGAGTGCGGCGCGGCGCGGGCGATGCTCTGACCATCTCCATACGCGCCGGCGACATCATCATATCGCGCCGGATTCCCCCCCAGATGAGCGCGCGCAACATCATCAAGGCGCGTGTAGCGGAGATACACACCGTCGATTCCCGCGTGCTGGTCTATGCGGACATCGGCGCGCGCATCGTCATCGAAATCACCCAAACCTCGCTCCAATCGCTTGCCCTGCGCCCGAACGCGGAGATATACCTCATCATCAAGGCGAACAGCGTCATTCCGCTTGAAGCCGCGGGCGGCTAGGCTCTTCCGCGCATTGATAAGCGGGCGGTGGTGGATTATACTTGCGTCAAGCGGATATGCGAATTTTGAAGTTATGAAACGGAGGGGTCTCATGGCGATTGATATAGTGGCTGAGACCGGCACATTCAGGGTAAAGTCGGGGTTGGCGCAGATGCTCAAGGGCGGCGTGATAATGGATGTCGTAACCGCCGAGCACGCCAAGATTGCGGAGGACGCGGGCGCCGTCGCGGTGATGGCGTTGGAGCGCGTGCCGTCCGACATTCGCAAGGCTGGCGGCGTGGCGCGAATGTCCGACCCGGTGATGATTGCGGAGATTATCGATTCGGTTACGATTCCCGTAATGGCGAAGGCACGCATCGGTCATTTCGTAGAGGCGCAGATTCTCGAGGCGCTGGGCGTGGACTACATAGACGAGTCTGAGGTTCTGACGCCCGCCGACGAGAACAACCACATCAACAAGCACGACTTCAGGGTGCCCTTCGTGTGCGGCTGCCGCGACTTGGGCGAGGCGCTGCGCCGCATAGGTGAGGGCGCGGCGATGATTCGCACCAAGGGCGAGGCTGGCACGGGCAACATCGTCGAAGCCGTTCGCCATGCGCGCAAGGTGATTGGCGAGATGCGCCGCATCCAGAATATGGACGACGACGAGCTTATGGCGACCGCGCGAGATCTGCGCGCTCCCTACGAGCTTGTGCGCCAAATTCACGACAGAGGCGAGATGCCCGTGGTCAATTTCGCGGCAGGCGGCATCGCCTCTCCCGCGGACGCCGCGCTGATGATGCAGCTCGGCGTGGACGGCGTGTTCGTCGGCTCCGGCATCTTCAAGTCCGAATATCCCCAGGTTATGGCGGAAGCCATCGTAAAGGCGACCACGCACTACAACGACCCGCATATTCTGGCGGATGTGTCCAAGGGCTTGGGCGCGGCAATGCCCGGCTTGGATGTGCGTACTATGCCGGAAGAAGAGCAGCTTGCGGTACGAGGCTGGTAACTTGCCAAGAGTCGGCGTCCTTGCGGTACAAGGCGACTTTCTGGAGCATAGGCAGGCGCTGCGCCGCCTGGGGATCGACGCGCCCGAAATACGGCTGCCCAAGCAGCTCGACGAGATTGACGGGCTGATTATCCCCGGCGGCGAAAGCACCACAATCGCCCAGCTCATAGACATCTACGGCTTCCGTGATGTGCTGCGTCAGAAGGCGCGGGAGGGCATGGCGATTTGGGGCACATGCGCGGGCATGATCGTCGTAGCAGACCGCCTCACGGATCGCCGCCCCGAACCCTTGCGACTCATGGACATCGAGGTCAGCCGCAACGCCTTCGGGCGGCAGGTGGACAGCTTCGAGGCGGACATCGACTTTCAGGAGATTGAAGGCGAGCCGTTTCATTGCGTCTTCATACGCGCCCCGGTCGTGAACCGCGTGGGCGAATCCGTGAAGGTGCTGGCGGCGCTGGACGATGGCCGCCCCATCGCGGTGCGGCAAGGCAGGATGCTGGCAACCGCGTTCCATCCCGAACTGACGGACGACTCCCGCATCCACGACCTATTCGTGCGAATGGTGGAGGAGCGGGATTAGGTTATATGGGCATTTGCGTCATTCCCGTGAAAACGGGAAGCCAGAATCTCAGAATGTAGGCGCTTTCGTATATTTTAGGCTGTCTCAAAGCGCTGGATTCCTGCCCCTGCTTTCGCAGGGGTGACGTTCTTTCGCAGGAATGACGGGTGAATGAGCAGGAATGACGATATGACAAGTCGAAATGTCAGCAGAACCTAGAGCAAGTGTCCAGTCGAACCATATTCCCCAATCCGACAATCGGCTAACTGACCGCCGCATCGCTTTACCCCGACTTGCGATGCTGTGGTAAAGTGTTAGCAGCCGATATGTCAGCCGAAGATAGAAGCAGGGGAGGTTGAATGACCCAGTCGTTAGCGGAAAAGATGGACACCGACCTTCAATCCCTCATTGATACGCTTCCGCCGCACATCCGCGAGCTGCTTTTGGAGCGCGAAGACATTAGTGAGCTTCTTGAAGTCGTGCTCGACTTGGGACGCGAATCCGAAGCGCGTTTCCTCAGCGAAAGCCTTGTGGTGTCCGAGCGGGAGATTACCGAAGCGGAGATCGACTATGTGATAGGCAAAGTCAGCTCTTTTGGCGAGGACAACCGCGCGGGCATCGAGCGCACGCTCCACCGCATATCCGCCATACGCAACCGCTCCGGCAAGATAGTCGGGCTGACGCTGCGCGTTGGCAGGGCGGTGTACGGCACAATCCGCATCATCGAAGACCTGGTGCTCAGCGGCAAGAGCGTGCTGCTGCTTGGCAAGCCCGGCGTGGGCAAGACGACGATGCTGCGAGAGATTGCCCGCGTGCTTGCTGACGACGCCCTCAAGCGCGTCATCATCGTGGATACCTCCAACGAAATAGCCGGCGATGGCGACATCCCGCATCCGGGTATCGGCAAGGCGCGCCGCATGCAGGTGCGCTCGCCCGCCTTGCAGCACGCCGTCATGATTGAGGCTGTGGAGAACCACATGCCGGAAGTCATCGTCATAGACGAGATTGGCACTGAGGCGGACGCCGACGCCGCCCGCACCATCGCGGAGCGCGGCGTTCAGCTCGTGGCGACCGCGCACGGCAACACGCTAGACAATCTCATCATGAACCCCACGCTATCAGACCTAGTGGGCGGCGTGGAAGCCGTTACGCTGGGCGACATCGAGGCGAGGCGGCGCGGCACGCAAAAGACCGTCCGTGAGCGTCGCGCCCCGCCTACCTTTGACATACTGGTCGAGATACAGGGCTGGAACGAGGTCGTCGTGCATGAGGATGTGTCCGATGTCGTTGACCGTATGCTGCGCGGCAACCCCATCTCGCCCCAGATTCGCACTATGGACGAACTCGGACGCCTGCGGCGGTCGCATGCGGAGAGTAAAGTGCCTGCCCTGTTCAACAACCGCGAGACGCCGCGACGCAATATAGCCGCGCCGCTGCCGTTGCCCGAAGAGCGCGACGCCGTGCCTCTGAAGTCCGTCAGCATCCTGCCCTACGGCATCAACAAGGGTAAGCTGCTTCAAGCGGTGCGCGGTATCAACGCGCCCGTCGAGGTCGTCGCCGACTTGAATAATGCCGACATTCTGCTCACCACCAAGAACTACTATCGCCGCAGCACGCAGGCGCTCCAACTCGCCGAGCAGCGCGGCAAGCCCGTCTATGTCCTCCGCAAGAACACCCTCGCGCAGATTCAGCAGTTCGTCCAGGCGCTCACGCGCAAGCAGTCGCAGGACGCCCGTGTGAATGAAGAGCACTCCGACGCCATAGACGAGGCGGAGCGCGCGGCGACTCGCTTGGATGAGGGCGCGGTGCAGGTGAATCTCAGCCCGCAAGCCGCTTATGTCCGCCACTTGCAGCATAAGATTGCCAACCAGCGCGGCGTCTATTCCTCCAGCGAGGGGCGTGAGCCGAACCGCCATGTAGTCATGTACAGGCGATAGCGGCTATGGCGCTGTTCATATCTTTTGAGGGCGGCGAGGGCAGCGGCAAGTCCACGCAGGCAAAGATTCTGCATGGGCGGCTGGCGAACTTGTCCATTGCCGTGAAGTTCATACGGGAGCCGGGCGCGACTGAGTTGGGGGGGTATGTAAGGGAGTGGCTCAAGCGAGGCTTGCCGATAGAGAAGACCATCTCCAACCATGCCGAACTGTTTCTGTTCTCCGCCGCGCGCGCCGAACTTGTAACGAAGGAACTCAAGCATCACTTGTCCAAGCCCAACGCCGCCATAGTCGCAGACCGCTATGTGGACTCCACCACCGCCTATCAGGGCTATGGGCGCGGCATACCGTTGGAGCAGCTTGAAGTGGTCAACGCCCTCGCCACGCAGGGCGTCATGCCGGACCTGACCTTCTTGCTCGACATCGCGCCTGCCGAGGGCTTGGCGCGCATGGGCGCGGTTCAGTATGGCTTTCGGCTGGACGATGACATGTCCGCCACAGAGTCGGAGCGCCATACGGAGGGCGGGAGATTCGAGGACGAACCGCCGGACTTTCATGAGCGCGTGCGACAGGGCTATCTCCACTTGGCGGCAAGTGAGCCGGACAGGTTTCACATCATAGACGCCGCGCAGCCCCAGCATCGGATAAGCAATCGGATTTGGGAGACGCTGCGCTTGCGCTTTCCCGAAGCCATTCCACAAGGTTGAGGAGGCAAAGAAATGACATCCGAACAGATTGACGCCTATCTAAGACGCCCGATGATTGGCGACCTTGCGACGCTGAACTCGGACGGCTCGCCGCATGTCGCGCCCGTCTGGTTTCGCTGGGACGGCGAGGTCGTCAAGGTATTCACGCAGACGACGGCGGTCAAGGTGGGCAACATACGGCGCGATCCGCGCGTCGCCATGTCGGTCGCCACGCAGGAAGCGCCCTACGGCTATGTCATCGTCAACGGCACGGCGGCAATCTCCAACGACGGCATACCCGACGAGGTGCGCGCGATGGCGATACACTACAAGGGCGAGGTCGAAGGCGAAATCTACATTCGGCAGGCTCTCCAAGAGATGACCTTCTGCCTCATCACCATCACGCCCACAAAGACAATCGGCTGGCTCGACGAGGGCTGACAGATGACAGGCGCATCAGGGGGAAGTGATTATGCGCTTCTTGTCTTCTAGGATGGCGCGGGGTGTGTGTAGCGCCATCGCCCGCGCGCTGCGCTCTCCGATCACTGCTGCCACGACTTTCAGGGCGTCGCCGAGTTCGGGCGTGCGCGGTGGGTTGGGCGCGTGAGTGTCCGATGACAGGATATGCGCCATGCCCGCGCGCAGCAGCGCCAGCGCGAACTGCCGCACATCCGCGCCCCAGTGTCCCAGCAGGCTGCCGCGTGTGAGCTGGCTCAGCATGCCCATGCCGATGTAGCGTTCCAGCAGCGCGGGCTGACGCCGGAACGCCTCGATGCGCTCCGGATGCGCGAACACCGGCGTCAGCCCCTGCGATTGCAGCCCAATGAGCGCGCCCTCGACGAACTCATGCTGCCCTATATCTCCGAAGAACGGCATCTCCACCAGTATGTACCGTGAGCCGCCCATCGTCAGCGCCTTGCCCGCGATGACATCCTCCGGCAGCGCGGCGTCGATGTGGTTCTCCATCCCCAGCGCGAGCGTGAGGGGGATGCGCTCGTCGTCAAGCCGCCGTTGCAGTTCGGCGGTCAACTCGCGTATGTGCCGGACGCTGGAGTCTTCCGTAACATCCTTGCGGTGCGGCGTAGCCAATATCGCGCGCGTGCCGTTTGCCGCGGCGATGCGCGCCATCTCTATGGCGTCCTCCATGGTGGCTGCGCCGTCATCTACGCCGGGCAGAATATGGGCATGCAGGTCGTACAAGTTTGATAAGGACTCCGTTTATGGTAAGCGGTTCTTGCTATTGTCTAGCTGCGGAACTGGATGCGCTTGAAGCCCTCGGCGTAGGTCATATTCGCCATCTGCCCCTGCCGCTCGGCGTACATCTTTACGAAGTGGTCAACATCCCTGCCGGAGCTTGCGACTTGGCTGGCGTGCTTCTTCAGCGCCTCTATCTTGTCCTCGATGTTGTCCGTGATGTCTATGAAGGTGTCGGGCGTCTCCGTGCCCCACATCAGCACATCCGCTACCTTGTGCGTCTCAAGCCCCGCCTGGATGTGCTCGTTGTAATGGAGGAAGTCGCGCGCGTATGGGAACACGGCATCCAGCGTAACCTGCCCCGATATGCGATGATCGCGGTGCAGGTAGAATGTCTGGCGGAACGGGTCGGTGCAGAACACGATTTCCGGCTTGTGCGTCCGTATCGCCTTCACGAGCTCGCCCCTGAACTTGGCGTTGTCTTCCAGCTCGCCGTCGCCGTAGCTCAGGTAGATGACCTCTTTCACGCCCAGCGAGTCTGCCGCTTCTTGCTGTTCCGCCTCCCGTATCGCCGCCAGTTTCGCGGTCGTCATATTAGTGTCGCTCGTGCCTTTGTCGCCGTTGGTGCAGAGTACGAACACGAACTCCGTTCCCTCAGCCGTCCACTTGGCGACAGTGCCTCCGCACCCGCCCTCGGCATCGTCAGGATGCGGTATTACGAGCATTGCTCTTTCAGGTCTTTCAATCATGCGCTTGTGTGCCTCTCTTCAATCGCTTGCTGTGTTCTATCCGTCGGTCGTAATTTATATCACATGATAAGTCGTTACTCCGCCCAACGGCAATAGCCGAGAAAATTGCATTAGTACAAGTTTAGCCGTCGATGGGCAAGCATTTTCACCCTCATCCTAACCTTCCCCCTTGATGGGGGAAGGGACTAATGCAATTTTCTCAATAGCCACGCCAGTCAGTTCCCCAATCCTGCGCCTTCTGCGGCTAACCTTATGACGCTAATGACTGACAATTGCCAAGCCCTCTGATACAATCGCATTGACGCGCAGGCATGCCCCGTCTGCGCGGGCGGCGCTATACGCCTACCATCATCAGAGGGTTAGTGGCATTGAGGATTAGAAGTTTCAAGTGGTCGGATGTAGATGCCCTTACCCGTATGCTCAATGACATTGGCGGCTTGAACGGCAGCGCGAAGGCTTTCGACGCTGCCGCGACGCGCGCTATGCTATCGGTGCCGGGAGCCGACCCGGAACGCCACTGCTTCATAGCCGAGGACGACGGCGAGCCGCTCGGATACACGCTTGTATCGTATGAGCCGCCAATCTCCAGGACGGTTGCGAGCGGCGGCGTGCTGCAAGCGCATCGGCGGCGGGGCATTGGCAGGGCGCTGCTGCGCCAAGCGGTGGAGCATGCCGCATCGCTGGGCGTCAGAGCGCTGCATGTGGAGGCAAGCGCGCAGGATGCCGAGGCGAACCGCTTGCTCGCGTCCGAAGGGCTGCAAGTCGTCAAGAGCTACTGGCAGATGCGCTGGCAGTGCGACAGCGTGCCGGATATAGCCCTTCCGCCGGGCTTTGCCGTGCGTCCGCTCGTCGCCATGCAGGACGAGCAGGCGCTCACTGACTTGCAAAACACATCATTCGGCGAAAACTGGGGCTTCAGCCCCAACACCGTGGAGCAGATTGCCGCCCGCGTGCGGCAGAACAAGGGCGGGCCTGAGTGTATCCTATTCATCACCGAGCATGGCGAACCGGCAGCCTATAACTGGACGATGTTCCTCGATGAGGGCGCGGCGTCGAGCGGCGCAATCTCAATGACGGGCGTTCATCCGCGATACCGGGGGCGCGGCATCGGCAGGGCGGTCGTTACCGCCGGCATCGCCTATCTGGTGGAGCGCGGAGCGTCCCGGGTCGAGCTGGAAGTCGATTCCGACAACGCCCCCGCAAGAGAACTCTATCTCAATCTCGGCTTCCGCAAAATCAGCAAGACCGTCTGGTACGAAAAGCGCTTTCAGAACGGAAGCTGACAGGGTTTTTTCCGCTGGGTTCTGTTGACATTTCGCTTTACATCCCGTCATTCCTGCGAAAGCAGGAATCCAGCGCTTTGAGATAGCCTAATATACGCGAAAGCGCCTACATTCTGAGATTCCGGCTTCCCGTTTTTACGGGAACGACGCAAATGTCCGCGCAATCTGCTGCCTTGCCAGTGTGTTTCAATTGCCACTTTGAACGGGGTGGAGGGCTAAAATCCTTGCCATGTTAGGCGTGTTGCTGGCAGGGATTTTAGATTCCTCACTTCGTTCGGAATGACAGAGAAAGATGTTCGGGATGACAGAGAGGCCGTTTGGCATGACAGGGGGCGCGCTTAGAATGCCAGAGAATGGCCGCTTGGCATGGCAGTGAGAACGATGCCCTGACAATTGAAAGACCCTAATTATTCTGGCCGTCGATGTTGCCTGTTGCCCGACGGGAGGCTGCTTAAGTCGGCGGTTTCGTGCAGCATCAGCGTTTCAGGCACGATGATGCCACCTGAAAAGACCATCTTCATGGCTTCTTCCATGCTCATGTCGGTCGTGTACACTTCTTCCTGTCTCACCAATGCCAGATTGCCGGATGTGGGGTTGGGCACGGTGGGAATATAGACTACGACCAGCGCGGGGCTATCCGGATTGTCAGAATGGGAGCGTCCGGCGGTGAAGCCCAAGGCGAACAAGCCGGGTCGGGGCCATTCCACTAGAACCACGCGGCTGACCTCTTGACCGACCGGCGTCGTGAGGCTGTCGGTCGCCTGCTTCGCTACGCCGTATATGTTCTTGACGACGGGGATGTGGGAGAGCACCGCAACCTTCACATCCACCGCCATTCGCCCTATCCTCACGGTCATCAGCATGCCGAAGAAGTACAGCAGCGCCAGTCCGAACAGGACGCTTATGACGCCCGCGATTATGCTCGCAATTCTGGGAACACTTTCGTCGAGCGGCGTGATTCTAATCAGCGCTGCCGACAGCCCGCCAAAGAGTCCGTTAATCTGATGGAAGGCGAAAATCAGTATCCAAGCGGTGATGATGAGCGGAAGCAGCACGAGGAAGCCGGCGAGAACGCGCTTCCAGAAGTGTCGCTCTATGCGGATATGGAGTGAAGCGCGCCCGGCTTTCTCGGGCTCAACTTCGTTCTGTGGGGGAATGGGTGCGCTTGGACCGTTCATTGCTCATCCTCCCGTAACGCTTACAAACCCCCGCCCTATGACCTCGGAATAGCAGTTAAGCATACCGTCTGCCATAGCGGCCCAGCTCATACGGAGCGCCTTGCGTCTTCCGGCGCTGCCCATCGCGCTTCTGAGCAGCGGATTCGCCAGCAAGGTGTCCAGGCTCTGGGCGAACGGCTCGGGGCATCGCCAGGGAATCAGGTAGCCGCTCTTGCCGTTCTCTACGAAGGTGCTTAGCCCGCCAACTCTGGAGACTACAACGGGAGTGCCGCAGGACATCGCTTCGAGAGCCGCCAGCCCGAAACTTTCGTACCAAGACGGCAGCACGAACACATCCGCCGCGCTGTAATAGGCGGGCAACTGTTCTTGGTTCACCGATCCCGTGAATGTAACTATATCACTTATGTCTAGTTCAAGCGCAAGTCTCTTCAAGTGTTCCAATTCGGCATCTTCTTCGAGGCTGCCGCCCACGATTAGCAAGCGCGTGTCAGATGAGGCGTCCAGCAGCGCCGCCGCTCGCAGCAGGATGTCCAGCCCTTTGAGCGGCTCTATGCGCCCGACATACAGGACTATGCGCTTGTCGTCGGTCAGTCCCAGCGTTTTACGCGCCGCCGCCTTGTCAACGGGCTGGAAGAGCGTCAGGTCGACGCCGGGCGGCACGACTCTGACCGGCGTTATATTCGCCTGATACAGATTGGCGGTGTCTGCCTTCTCGATGTGCGTGGATACGACTACGGCGTCCGCGCTGTTCATGACTTGCTTCTCGACTACGGCGCGCTGTGCCGATTCGCGCTCACCGGCGCGCGCGCGCTGCTTGGTGCGCGCCAGCGTGTGGAATGTGGCGATGTGCGGTATGTCCCAGCGACGGCTCAGCTCCACGCCGACGCGACCGGACAGCCAGTAGTGGCTGTGCAGCAGATCGTAGTCGACGCCTTCGCTCTGCCGGAAGCGACATAGGTTCTCGATGAACGCCGGGATGTGCGCGTACAGGTCTTCTTTGGGCGTGGCAGGCGGGCCGGCGTCGAGGTGTATCACGCGCGCGCCGTAGCCGATGTCGATTATCTGCGGCTCGTCGGCGTGGTGCCTGCGCGTATAGAGATCTACCTGATGCCCGCGCCTGCCAAGTTCGCGCGCAAGCTGGCGCACATATACATTCATTCCGCCCGTGTCCTTCTCTCCAAGGCGGCCTGCGGGGCAGCTGTGGAAGATGAGGAGCGCGAGTCTGAGCATGGGTGCCTCCGATGGGGCTGACGGGGCTAACATGGGTGGACGAGGTTAATCACGGCGGATGACCAGTTCGTGGATGCTCTGGTTGGCGCCGCCGAGGTTGTATTTGTAGCGTTCGTTGCCGCGCAGGAAGTCGAAAGACGCCTTCCCGGTCTCTATCGCGTCCTGTATGCAGAGCGCCTTGTTCAGCAGTCCGACGCTCAGCGCGGAATACTCGGGGTCGTAGCCGCTATTGTAGAGCAGGTAGTCGCCGCCGTAGTCGAAGCAGATGCAGGACGCCACGCGCACATCATTCAGCTCGAGAAAGAAGAGCTTGAACTGGCCGCGAGGCGCGAGTTCGCGCGCGAGTTCGCGGAAGAACTGCTCGCGGTCGGCGGTCAGGAAGCCGTCCTTGTCTTGGCTGCTGGCGCGCATGAGCCGGAAGAACTCAGGCATCGCGTCCGCTATCGTTTCGGCGTCCTCGCAGGTGTACTGCCTGGCGGAGTTGCCGTTGTTGAGGCGGCGCAGCTTGCGGCGCAGTTCGTGGCGGTCTTTCTTTCGCAGCCCTGACAAGTACTCGTCCCACGAGGGTTGCAGCGTGGCGTATGGCGACACATCCTCTTCGGTGATGCTGCTGGCGCAGCCGTTAGCCTGCGCGAGCGCGGGCAGGCGTTCCAGCGTCGCCGAACTCTCGCGCAGCGACTTCAATTCCAGCGTCTTCCAGTCCAGATTCTCGATGTGCTGCCACAAGGTTGGGTAGAAGTCGGATTCGCAGCCGTCGCGCACGAGGAAGTCGTGATAGTCGAACAGGTCGGTGTCGCCAAGGAACGACAGGGTATCGCCGCGCACCATCAGCGGCGCGATGCCCAGCAGCTCATCGCCACGCCGCACGGAGAGGATTTCGAGGCTGGCGTCGCCGCCGTATCGTTGCCACCAGAGCCGCTGCCACCATGGTGTTATGAAGATGGTGTTTGCGTCGGTGTGCGGCAGTATCCGCTCCCATTCACAGCTGACGCTCTCGAAGCTTTCTTTTTGGGCGCTGATGGTCGTGGTCGTCGTGGTGGTGGTCATTCGGTCTCCCTAGACGGCGCGAGAAAGTTTGACGCGCTGCCGTCTCGTCTCCAATCTGATTTTCTGCTGCTGCCGGTCATTGGGTCTCCCTGAGCAGCGCGAAGAACTCCTCACGCGCTGCCGTCTGCGTTTTCAGGCTGCCCCTTGTGGCGGTGGTAACAATCTTGCTTCCGGGCTTGCGCGCGCCGCGAATGGACATGCACATGTGCTCCGCGCTCATTACCACGGCAACGCCCGCCGGCCGCAGCGTATCGTGGAGCGTATCCGCGAGCTGGTTCGTCAGTCGCTCTTGTATCTGCGGCCTGCTTGCCAGGATGTCCAGCGCGCGCGCCAGCTTGGATACGCCGACCACGCGGCCGGTGGGCGTGTATGCGATGTGTGCGCTGCCGAAGAAGGGCATGAAGTGGTGTTCGCAGATTGAGTCGAAGGGCACATTCTGCAGAATTACCGTCTCATCATGCCCTTCATCAAAGCCGGTGGTGAGCGCGCTTGCGGCGTCCTGCCCAATGCCTGAGAACAGCTCGCCGTACATTTTGGCTACGCGGCGGGGCGTGTCCGCCAAGCCTTCGCGCTGCGGGTCTTCGCCTATGGCGACCAGCACCGATCTTATGGCGTCCTGTATCTTGTCGTAATCCAACCTATGCGAGTCCCATGGCGTCTTCGATTGCGTCGATGTCTGCGGGGTATTCTTCCATGAAGGCGGGTTCGACAGTAACCGCCGTGTCCGGATCCTTGAGTCCGCTGCCTGTGATGACGCAGACGACCTTGCCGTCGTTGAGGCGCATTCCACCGCGAGCCAGCTTCAGCAAGCCCGCAACTGAGGCTGCCGACGCCGGTTCGCAGAATATGCCCTCCTGCCGCGCCATCATCGTGTATGCTTCCATAATCTCGTCGTCGGTTACGGCGTCTATGACTCCGCCCGACTCGTCACGCGCCCTCACCGCCTTCTTCCAGCTTGCGGGATTGCCCACCCTTATGGCGGATGCGATGGTATCGGGCGACTCGATGGGACGCCCCTTGACGATTGCGGCTGCGCCGGATGCCTCGAAGCCCATCATTCGGGGCATAGCGCCCGTCCACTCCATGCGGTGCGCCTCCTGAAAGCCCATCCAGTACGCGGTGATGTTGCCCGCGTTGCCCACCGGAATGAACAGGTGGGCGGGCGCGCCGCCGAGGTCTTGCACAATCTCGAAAGCCGCCGTCTTCTGTCCTTGCAGCCTGTACGGATTGAGCGAGTTGACCAGCACGACGGGGTGCTTGTCCGCGATTTCGCGCACGAGCCGCAGGGCGTCGTCGAAGCCGCCGTCTATGAGCATGATGCGCGCGCCGTAGGTTATCGCCTGCGCCAGCTTGCCGCGAGCGACATAGTCCTTCGGCACGAATATGATGGTGGACAGTCCGCAGCGCGCGCCGTAAGCCGCCGCCGATGCTGAGGTGTTGCCTGTGGACGCGCATACGATAGTGTCGCCGCCCTCTTCCAGCGCCTTCGCCACCGCGACGACCATGCCCCTGTCCTTGAACGAGCCTGTCGGGTTGCAGCTTTCCAGCTTGAAGTAGAGTTCATCGCAGCCCACTTCCCGCGCGACGCTGGCGGACTTCACTAGCGGAGTATCTCCCTCCCCCAGAGTGAAAATCGGTGTCTTGTCGGTTACAGGGAGGTAATCCTTGTACCGTTCGAGAACTCCAGTTATCATCTCTCTCCGTGTTTTCGTGTTCACAGGGGTGGGCGCGGCGTCGTCCGTCGTGGCTCGTCCGATTTTATCACACTTCGCCGCGTAAGACTAAATAAGCGCGAAATGACGGGTTGGACAGGACGGGGCAGGGTTTTCATCCCGAAATCATCTTTATTATGTTAGCCTTCGGTGGTGTTGTTGCTATATCGCACTGGATTCCTGCTTTCGCAGGAATGACGAAAAGGTTTGCAACCCATTTGGAAATGCTATCTTCGGTGGCGTCGCCCTTGAATCGCAGACTTTATTCGCCATACAATAGCAGTTCACCCAATCGGACGAATTGCGGCTCACCGCACGGACACCGCAAGACCGCAAGGTTGACGCGATAGATAAGGGAGGGGCGCTAATGGAAATGCAGATACTGGTCAGGAACATGAGGCTGAGTGGGCACTCCGAGGACTACATCCAGAAGAAGATGGCGCGCCTGGAACGCCACCTGAGGGAGCGCGCCGACGCCAGGCTCGAATTGTCGCGCACATCGGCGCGCTCTGAGACCGACCGATTTGTGGCGCAGATGACCATCAACGCGAGCGGCACGACGCTGCGGGGGCAGGAGAACGGGCTGACGCTGTTCGCCGCGGTGGATGCGGTCGCCGATGTCATGGACAAGCAGATAAGGCGCTACAAGGGCAGGGCGTACAGGACTTCGCAGGCGCGCAGGTCTGCGAGAAGCCAGGCTATTCGCGAGGATGTGGGCGCATTGATGGAAGAGATAGCGGCTGACGACGAAGCGCAGAATGAGCCGCTCGAGGAGCTGGGCAAGGTGGTGCGCGTGAAGCGGTTTCCGATGAAGCCGATGGTGATTGAGGATGCCATCATGGAGATGGAGTTGCTCGACCACGACTTCTTCCTGTTCCAAAACGCGGAGACGGAGCGGCACAGCGTAGTGTATCGCCGCGCCGACGGCGACTATGGCATCATAGAGCCGGATGTGGCATAGGCTTTGCCGGCGGTGATGGACGGGATGGATAGGAGCTAGGTGTGATGGATTCCGGTTATCAGATACCGTACTTCTGGGCGTATGTGGGGCCGCCGGACATGCCGGAGCCTGGGTTTTACGAAGACCCTATGAGCCTGCGTCCTTATGGCATCAAATGGGAAAAGATGTGGCGCATTGTTGGATTCAACTTGTACGGCGAATCTGCGTCTGTCGTTAATACTGAATGGTTGGACAAAGCAATGCAGTCTAAAGTTGTGCTTCGCCTGGATGTATTCTACGAAAGGACGGGTATCAAGCCGAATGGAGAATTGGCGCTGCTCATACGAGGGCATGGGCATGGCGATGAGCAAAATGTGAACGGCAACGATGAGCACATTCAACAACTCTATATTCCACGAGCCAAGTGCATAAAGGTGACGCGAATATCGCCGGATGAATGGGAAGATGACGACCCGTTAGACGCTATTCTGACTTTCTGTGCGGATTTTCAGTCGGTTCGCTATATGGATAGTGAGACGGAGGCCGACGCTTGGGATAAGCAGATCGAGGAAGACGCTAATTCGGGCAGGCTGGACGCGCTCGCTGAAGAGGCGATGTCGGATTTCCGAGCGGGAAGATATACGGAATTGTGAGGCACTTCACAGAGCCTAGGTTCTGGCAACACTACCGCAGGCTTCCTGCAAATGTTCAGAGGCTTGCGGATGAAAACTTTCAGATTCTAAAGCGAAACCCAAGACATCCTTCTCTGCAATTCAAGAAGGTCGGTAGATACTGGTCTGCAAGGGTTGGCGTATGAGGGTGAGCGAGGCTTGGTTTGGTTTTGGATTGAAATCCATAATGAGTATGGCAGGCGGATAAGGCGATAGGGGCTATATCCTTGCTGAGCATTCGCAGTCTTTGACGGGAGTATGACTTTGAAATCACTGATGGAACAAGACCCCGAAATCGCCGGCGCGATCCGCAGCGAAATCGACCGCCAGCGCAGCAATATCAACCTCATCGCGTCCGAAAACTTCGCAAGCAGAGCCGTGCTCGAGGCGCAGGGTTCGGTTCTGACGAATAAGTACGCTGAGGGCTATCCGGGGCGGCGCTACTATGGCGGCTGCGAGTTCGTGGATGTCGCGGAGCGGCTGGCTATCGGACGCGCGAAGCGGCTGTTCGGCGCGGAGCATGCCAATGTGCAGCCGCACAGCGGCGCGCAGGCGAATATGGCGGCGTACTTCGCCACGCTTCAGCCCGGCGATACCATCATGGGCATGAGCCTCGACCAAGGGGGGCATCTGACGCACGGCGCGGCGGTCAACTTCTCTGCCAAGATTTACGATGTCGTTCAGTACGGCGTTGACCGCGAGACGGAGCTCATCGACTACGATGAGGTCGAGCGGCTTGCCAAAGAGCATCGCCCCAAGCTGATAGTCGTGGGCGCGAGCGCCTACACGCGCATCATCGACTTTCCGCGCTTTCGCGGCATCGCCGACGAGGTGGACGCCAAGCTGATGGTGGATATGGCGCACATCGCGGGGCTAGTGGCTGCCGATGAACACCCCTCGCCCGTGCCGCTCGCGGAGATTGTAACGACCACGACGCACAAGACGCTGCGGGGGCCTAGAGGCGGCATGATTTTGTGCGACGAGGCGCACCGCCGGGCGATAAACAGCGCGGTGTTCCCGAACATGCAGGGCGGGCCTCTGGAGCATGTCATCGCGGCGAAGGCGGTGGCGTTTGGCGAGGCGATGAAGCCGGAGTTCGCCGAATACCAGCGTTCCATACGCGCCAATGCCGTTGCGCTCGCGGACGAACTGCAAGCGGGCGGGCTGCGTTTGGTGTCGGGCGGCACGGACAATCACATCGTGCTTGTGGATCTGACGCCTATGGACATCACCGGACGGCAGGCAGAGGAGGCGCTCGGCGAAGCCAACATCGTGGTGAACAGGAACGCTATACCGTATGACCGAAAGCCGCCGCGCACCGCCAGCGGCATGCGGCTTGGCACGCCGTCGATTACCAGTCGCGGGATGGGTGCCGCTGAGTCGCGTCAGATAGGCAGGCTCATCTTCAAGGTGCTGGGGAACCCGCAGAGCGATACCGCCAAGGGCGAGGCGCGCGACGAGGCGCTGAACCTGTGCGCCCGATTCCCCGCGCCGGGCATGGATGTATAGGGTCAGCCGTTGCCGTTGCCTGTCGGCGCTTGTCCGCTATCGCTGGCTACCCGTCGGATTCATCAAGCCGTAGCCGACATTGTAACCATCGTGTAACTAGTTAGGGCGGTCGGGCGTCAGGCGTCGCATATTAGGTTGTGTGGGCATTTGCGTCATTCCCGTGAAAACGGGAATCCAGAACCTTAGAATGTAGTCGCTTTCGCATATTGCAGGATGTGTGAAAGCGCTGGCTCCCTGCTTTTGCAGGAATGACGGGTGAGTGAGCAAGGAAGAAGATATTTATAGCCAGGGAGAGGTGGCGTTCCACTGCCAGAGCAGCAGCGACGCCTGCGATTGCAAGTCCATCATGTTGTGGCAGACGATGGCGGCGAGGCGGTTGGTCGTCCAGTGTCCGTTGGGCAGGCGGTGGAGATTTTTGTCCGAAGCGGCGGTTTTCGGTGAAGCATTGCCGTCGCGGGACAGGTGGGCTAGACGCTGCCGTATATTCGGGTCTTTTAGCATTTTCAGGTGCTGCTGCCACCAGAGGTGGGGCGCGCCGCCGAGCGCCTCGCGTGATATGACCTCGTTGACCGACTTTGCGCGGCGCATGGCGCGCCTCAGGGTGCCTAGGTCGCGCTCGCGGTCGTAGTCGGCGACGCCCCATCGGTAATAGAACACGGGCGGGCGCACCAACTCGCGCAGACGCGGCCATTTGAGCGTCTGCTGATCCGCGACGGCTTTCCATGCGTCTAGCGTGTCGTGGTCTATGTGGGCGGCAGCGCCAAGCGCATTGCTGAGCCAATTGCCCACGAACTCGCGGTTGTAGGCGTATATCGGGCGTTGCAGCGAGGGCAGGATGCGCCGAACCTCAGCCGTCAGCGTCTCGCAGTCAACCTCGTTCTCCGCCTGCGTGATGGATATATCGCTGCCGCTCAGAGCGCCAAAGGTGAACATGCCGTTGGGCTTGGGGCTCAGGCTGACCGTCTCCACATCGACGATTGTGCCATCGACGGCAATGCCTTGCAGGTGGAATTGCAGCGTTTGCATCAGCCGCGCTCAGTCAGGGCGGCGAGCGCCGCTTTGGCCGCTTCGCGTTCGGCGAGCGACTTGCTGCGCCCGCTGCCCGTTCCCATTACCGCGCCGTCCACGAGCGCTTCCGCTGTGAAGGTGGGCGCGTGAGGCTTGCCGTCGGTTGCTATGATGCGATATGAGGGCGCGGCGAGACGCCTGCCCTGCACGAACTCTTGCAGCGCGGACTTGGCGTTCTGCGGGCGCGTGGTTGTGCTTGCCGATGCGATTTCGTCGCTCAGGGCGTGGATGCAAAAGGCGTTTGCGGCTTCATAGCCTTGGTCGAGGAAGAGCGCGCCGACTATCGCCTCGAATGCGGCGGCGAGGTTAGAGGCTCGCTCGCGCCCGCCGCTGCTTGCTTCGCCCGCGCCCATAAGCAGATGCTTGCCGAGTTTGAGGCGGCGTGCCGCGCGCGCCAGCGTCTCGCCCTGCACGATGTTGGAGCGCAGCGAGGTCAACGCGCCTTCCTGATGTTGGGGGAAGCGGGTGTAAAGTTCAGCGGCAATCGCCATACCTAGCACGGCGTCGCCCAAGAACTCCAATCGCTCGTTGCACTCAAGTTGTGAATCCGAGTTCTCATTGAGGTATGAGCTATGGGTGAGGGCAAGCGTGAGCAGTCCTTTGTCCGCGAAGGATAGGCGCAGCGATTGTTCAAGGGTATCTAATGAGGTATCCGACATGGGTGAATGGGATGAAAAATGGGGGCATCCACAAGGAACGCCCCCTACGGGTGTTGGTGTCTAGTCCAGGACGCCTTTGGGCCAGGGTGGCTGCGGGCGCTTGATTTCGCCGAAGTAGTTGCGGTGGTTGGCTATGGCGACATAATGCTCGAAGGATGCTACCGCGTCCTCATCCTCCGGGATGAATGCCTTCAGGTAAGCCATATTGCCGTTCTCGAACACATAGGTCGGCGTGCCGAAGATGCCCTGCGATACGGCTTCTTCGTGGTCTGCGCCGATGGTCTTGCGGAGTTCGGGGTCTTTCATGTCCTCGCGCATGCGGGCGGTGTCCAGCCCGACGCTTGCGGCGACTTCGAGCATCGTCTCCTCGTCGTTCAAGGAGATGCGCCCTTTGCCGCCGTGCCGTGCCGTCAGCAGCGCGAGGTGGAACTTCGCGTGCGCCTCGTCGCCCTGCCGCTTTGCCGCCTCAGCCGCAATCTGCGATATGAGCGAGCGCCCCTGCGCCGGGTCGTCCTGATCCCACACCTTCCAGTCGGAATCGGTTCCGTCTGCCTTTTGCTTGAGCGTGAAGGCGTTCTGCTCCAGCGAGAAGTTCCTCCAGGTGATGCTGAGGTCGTCCCCGTATGCCTTCTTTACCTTATCCAGCCACACGGCTGTATTATAGACCCACGGTCAAGCATAGTCGCCGTAGATTTCCATTCTCATATTTTCCATATTGCAGGTCTCCCTTCGTCAGCTTGCCATGATGTGTAATGCGTTTGCGTAGGCACTGATAGCAGTGGCGTTGCCGTTGGCTGAATTGTAATCAGGGCTTGGGGGTATGTCAAACCAGAGACCAGATAACAAAGGTAAAGAGGGTGGGTAGGATCTTTCAATCGTCACCCCGAACGGAGTGAGGGGTCTAAAATCCTTGCCATATCAGGCGTGTCGCTGGCAGGAACTTTTGATTCCTCTCTACGCTCGGAATGACAGGGATTGGCGCTTGGAATAGCAAGGATGGGCGCTTGGAATGATGGTGAGAACGATACTTTGACAATTGAAAGTCCCTGAGTAAAAGGGTGGACAGGAGAAAACGGAGCGCTTAATAGATTTTTAACATGGATGCAACATTTATGTTACAGGGGCTTAACATAAATGAAACAATCGGGGCGTAGATTTTGGGGCATCGTCATAATCTTATTCAGAGGAGAAGGGAAATGAGCTTACTCGGGGCGATGATAAAACCTACTACCCTTAAGATGCGCCTGATAATGGTGGCGCTGCTAGGTGTTGGCATTGCGCTTGGCGGCGGCGGTATCGCGTATGCACAGAGCGCCGAAGAGGTGATGGGCACGTTGGACAACGCCATTTTGGTGTTTGCGGCGGCGCTGGTCTTCTTCATGCAGGCGGGCTTCGCATTCCTCGGCGCGGGACTGATTCGCGCCAAGAACACGGTCAACTACATGACCAAGTCCTTCCTGGACTTCTGCATAGCCTCGCTGGGCTTTTGGGCGTTCGGCTATGCGCTGATGTTCGGCGGCGGCGCGGCTGCCGGCTTCATCGGGCTGGAAGGCTTCTTCCTCGCCAATTTCGCTGACGGAGATCTCGTGGGCTGGTTCTTCCAGATGGTGTTCGCTGGCACGGCGGCAACGATTATTGCGGGTGCGATGGCGGAGCGGACGAAGATCAACGCTTACTTCGCATACAGCTTCATAGTCGGCGCGCTGATCTACCCGATATACGGTCACTGGGCATGGAGCGATTACGGCTGGCTTGTCAACATGGGCTTCGCCGACTATGCGGGCTCCGGCGTCGTTCACATGATTGGCGGCTTCCTGGCGCTGGCGGGCGCGATGGTAGTCGGACCGCGCAGGGGCTGGGAGCAGGGCATCATAATCCGGGGACACAATGTCCCGTATGTGGTTATCGGCACATTCATCCTGTTCTTCGGCTGGTTCGGTTTCAACATCAACTCCAGCACTCTCGGCTTGAATGCGGTCAACACGCTGCTTGCGGGCGCAGCGGGCGCGACGGCTGCAATCTATATCACACTCCTCCGCACGGGCAAGGCTGACATCGAGATGGCGGCGAACGGCGCGCTGGCAGGACTGGTGGGCATCACGGCGGGCTGCGCCTATGTGGACACTTGGGGCGCGGTCATCATCGGCTTGATTGCCGGCGTGATAATGATATTCGGCGTCAGCTTCGTGAGGAATGTACTGAAGACTGACGACCCGGTTGGAGCGGTTACGGTGCATGGCATCTGCGGCGCATGGGGGCTGCTCGCGGTCGGTATCTTCGCAACCGGACACAACGGTGTGACAGGTTTGGTCGTTGGCAATGCCGCGCAGCTGCTGCCGCAGATTGTGGGCATAATCGCGGCAATCGTCTGGGGCTTCGGCGCGGGCTTCGTACTCTTCAAGGTTCTCGACCTGACGATGGGCTTGCGCGTGGACGAGCAGGAAGAGGAAGAGGGCTTGGACGAGCACGAGCATGGCACGGTCGCATACCCGGAGGCGGTGAGATAGACATAGACCTTACGGAAGCCGGCGCTTCCTGAGGTGTCCTGAAACTCAAAGGCGCAGGGGCGGTCTTGACGGCTGCCCCTGCGCTCGGTTTTGGATGCTTGCTTGCCTCGCGCGGACTGACGGAGTAGTCGATGTGGGCAAGACGGATAGTGAATTGTGTAACAATTATTTAACATTTGTGCAACATGCTTGAAACATGCCTGCTTCACAATGGTTTCCAAGTTAGATGAACTCATTACTAAATTGGCTTGGAGGCATGTGAAAATGGAAGTATTGCTCGGTGGTGTGGCATTCGCGGCATTGTTTGCGGTGTGGGTTATCATTCCCAGCGCAGTTCGCAGGAACCGCTCCAAGTAAGCACATCTGCCACAGGACAATTGCCGCAATAAAATTGCACACTTACCAGCGAGGCTTTATCATATAAAAGTCTCGCTGGTTGTCGTTTCACACAAGTTCCAGTAACTACAAATAATAGTCCCACAGGAGGGAAATGATGAGTTATTACAAGGCTGAATACATCTGGATAGACGGCACTGAGCCGACCGCCAAGCTCCGCTCCAAGGCCATGGTGCTGCCCGACGGGAAAGAGCCGCCGCTTTGGGGCTTTGACGGCTCCAGCACGAACCAGGCCCCCGGCGAGGCTTCGGACTGCGTACTGAGGCCAGTGTTCACCTGCCCGGACCCGATTCGCAAGGGCAACAACATCTTGGTGATGTGCGATGTGCTGCTGCCCGACATGACGCCGCATCCGTCCAACACGAGGGCGGCATGCGCGGAGGTGGCTGAGCAGTACGCGGATCTCGATTTCTGGTTCGGCATCGAGCAGGAGTACACATTCTTCACCGGCCTAAGGTCGCAGCCTCTGGGCTGGCCGAACAACGGCTTCCCCGCGCCACAGGGCGGCTACTACTGCGGCGTCGGCTCCGACGAGGTGTTCGGCAGGCCCGTAGTGGAAGATCACCTGGACGCATGCATCGAGGCGGGCTTGATGATAGCGGGCATCAATGCCGAGGTCATGCCCGCGCAGTGGGAGTTTCAGATTGGCCCGATTGGCACGCCCGCGGTCGCCGACCACCTCTGGGTCGCGCGCTGGCTGCTGTATCGCATCGGGGAGAGGCATGATGTCGCGGCGACGCTCGACCCTAAGCCGGTCGAGGGCGACTGGAACGGCGCGGGCGCGCACACCAACTTCTCGACGAACGCGATGCGCGAATCCTACGATCCCTGCATAGCCGCTGCCGAGGCTCTGAGAGCGAACCACGACGAGCACATCGCCAACTACGGCGACCGAATCGAGCGACGCCTGACCGGGCTGCACGAGACCTGCTCGTACAGGGAGTTCCGCTATGGCGTGTCCGACAGGGGCGCGTCGGTGCGTATCCCTTGGCAGGTCGAGCGCGACCAGAAGGGCTACATCGAGGACAGGCGACCCAACGCCAACTGCGACCCGTACAAGGTGACGGAGCTCATCATCAAGACAGTCGGCGGGGCGGCATCTTAAGGGACACCGATCCAGTGAGATAACTGAAGTCTGCGCCGCATCTGAGCAAAGTCTTGCCGTTGGGGTGCAGACTTCTTTCGTTATTGGCGGGGCGTTATTGTCAGGGATGGCGGCTGACAGTGAAATACAAGGCGGAATGGACGGGGTTGATGGGTGCTCCACCCGCCCGTTTTAGATTGACACAATTTTCACAAACTGCTATATTTCGGAGTGGTCGTCTGCTGCGATTTACCGCGTTTCAATCGCGCATTTGTGAGCCGTTTTCGCCATGCCTGATTGACGCATTTTGCCCCAAGCGGTCGACGCCTATTCCGGCGAGGATGATATGTTAGCGAGAGACCCGGAAGCAACTGAGTTTGTTCTCCATGAGGCAAGGGAGAACGATGTCAAGTTCATACGCCTCTGGTTTGCGGACATTCTGGGAAACCTGAAAGGATTCGCCATCACGGTGGAGGAGCTTGAGCACTCGTTGACGCGCGGGATGGGCTTTGACGGCTCATCCATCGAGGGCTTTGTGCGCTCCGATGAGCGCGACATGTACGCTCTGCCTGACCCGAACACCTTCAGCGTGCTGCCATGGCGTCCCCGCGAGAACGCCGTTGCGCGCATGTTCTGCGACATCATCACGCCCGAGGACGAGTCCCACGCCGGCGACCCGCGCGCCGTGCTCCGGCGCAACCTCGCCAACGCTTCCAAGCTGGGATATACCTACTATGTGGGCCCTGAAATCGAGTACTTCTACTTCAAGGACGCGCAGGGCACTCGCACACAGGATCGCGGCAGCTACTTCGGACAGGATGCGACTGATCTATCGACCGACTTGCGCCGCCAAACCGTGCTGACTCTTGAAGAGCTGGGCATACCCGTGGAGTCGAGCCATCAGGAAGCGGCGCCAAGTCAGCATGAGATTGACTTGCGCCACACCGACGCGCTGACGATGGCGGACACGGTGATGACCTATCGGCTGGTGGTGAAAGAGATTGCGCGTCAGAACGGCCACTATGCCACCTTCATGCCCAAGCCCGTGCAGGGCGTCAACGGCAGCGGGATGCACATGCATCAGTCGCTGTTCCAGGGCGATAGCAACGCCTTCTACGACGATGACGACGAATATCACCTATCGGACACGGCGAAATGCTTCATCGCAGGCCTGATGCGCCATGCGCGGGAGATTACCGCCGTAACCAACCAGTGGGTCAACTCGTACAAGCGCCTTGTGCCGCAGTATGAAGCGCCGACTTATGTAACCTGGTCAACCGTGAACCGCGCCGACCTGATTCGCGTGCCGGACTTCAAGCCGGGCCGCGAGGAGTCGCGCCGCATCGAGTTTCGCTTGCCTGACCCCGCATGCAACCCGTATCTGGCGTTCAGCGTGATGCTGGCGGCGGGTTTGAAGGGCATAGAAAATCGCTATGAGATTCCGCCGGCGGCGCAAGTGAACGCGCTGCATCTGAGCGCGGCGGAGCGCGAAGAGCTTGGCATCGAGGCGCTGCCCGCCAACCTGTGGGAAGCAATCTACATCACCGAGCGCAGCGAACTTGTGCAGGAAGCGCTGGGCGAGCAGGTGTTCAAGAGCTTCATCGAGAATAAGAAGATAGAGTGGGATAGCTACCACACCCGCGTGGCAGACTACGAAACCGAGCATTATCTGCCGGTGCTTTGAGCGCGCAACCCCCAATTCCAACCTTCCCCGCGACGGAAAAGAGCAACAAACGGCGAGGCATCCACATGTCCGAGAGATACATACCCAAGCTTACGAAGCAGGGACTATATGACCCGCAGTTTGAGCACGACGCCTGCGGCGTAGGGCTTGTTGCCAATGTCAAGGGTGTGAAGTCGCACGACATCCTGAAGCTCGGGCTGGGCGCGCTCTGCAATCTGGAGCATCGCGGCGCGAAGGGGGCAGACCCCGAAACCGGCGACGGCGCGGGCGTGCTCATCCAAATGCCGCATGCGTTCTTCCGCAAGACGCTGGATGCGCTCGGTATCGCGCCCCCACAGCCGGGGCATTACGCCGTCGGCATGGCGTTCATGCCGCACGACAGGGCGCAGCAAGAGGCGGTGGAATCTATCGTGCGCCGCTTTGTGGAGCAGGAAGGACAAACGCTGTTGGGCTGGCGCGATGTGCCGGTCGCTCCCGATGAGATTGGCGAGCTTGCCGTCTCCGTGATGCCTGCCATACGGCAGTTCTTCATAGGGCGCGCCGCCGATGTGAGCAGCGAGTTCGACTTCGAGCTGAAGCTCTATGTCATCCGCAGGCAGATTGAGGATGCCGTTGCCGCTGCCAACCTTCAGGACGGCGGGCAGTTCTACATACCCAGCCTGTCGGCGAACAAGATTGTCTATAAGGGGCTTATCGTCGCCACGCAGTTGCAGCACTTCTACCTCGACCTCGCGGATGAGGACGTGGTTACATCGTTCGCGCTCGTGCATTCGCGCTTCAGCACCAACACGCTTGGCACATGGAATCTGGCGCATCCGTATCGGATGATAATTCACAACGGCGAGATAAACACGCTTCGCGGAAATATCAACTGGATGACCGCGCGCGAGGGCATGTTCGAGTCCGAGGCGCTCGGCGATGATGTCAAGAAGTTGCTGCCCATCATCACGAAGGGCGTGCAAAGCGACACCGCCAGCTTCGACAATGCGCTGGAACTGCTGCTTGCAACGGGGCGCTCGCTGCCGCATGCCATGATGATGATGATACCGGAGGCGTGGGGCGACCATCTGCCGATGGAGCAGGCTAAGAAGGACTTCTATGAATACCATTCCTGCCTGATGGAGGCATGGGACGGCCCCGCGCTAATCATCGGCACGGATGGCAACAAGGTTTGCGCCGTGCTGGACAGGAACGGCTTGCGCCCCTGCCGCTACCTGGTGACGACCGACGACCTTCTGGTGATGGGGTCTGAGACGGGCGTGCTGGATATTCCGCCTGAGAAGGTGCTCTTCAAGGATCGCATCCATCCGGGGCGCATGTTCATGCTGGATACGGAACAGGGCCGCTTGGTGGATGACGCCGAACTGAAGCGCGACCTCGCGGCGCGGCGGCCATACGGCGCTTGGCTGAAGGATAATAGGGTCGTGCTGGACGACCTGCCCGATGTGCCGCCACAGCCTGCCTTCGACTCCGGCAAGCTGCTCACTCAGCAGGTGGCGTTCGGATATACGCTGGAAGACCTGCGGCTGATTATGGAGCCGATGGCGGCTACCGGCGGCGAACCGATAGGCTCCATGGGCAACGACACGCCGCTCGCGGTGCTGTCCGACCAAAGCCCGCTACTGTTCAACTACTTCAAGCAGCTCTTCGCGCAGGTCAGCAACCCGCCGCTCGACGCCATACGGGAAGAGCTGGTTACTTCGCTTGAAGCGACTATCGGCGCAGAGGGCAACCTGTTCACCGAGACGCCCGAACACTGCCGCCTGCTGCGCGTCAAGAGGCCCGTGCTGACCAATGCAGAGCTGGAGAAGATACGCAGCATCGACCTGCCGCGCATCAAGTCGAAGACTATTCGCACGCTTTTCACCACGGACGAGAACGACGGCGCGCTTGAGCGCGCGTTGCGGAGCGTGTGCGAAGAAGCCACCCGCGCGGTGGAGGATGGCAGCGCCATCATCATCCTGTCCGACAGGGGCGTTGACGCCTACCATGCGCCCATACCCAGCCTGCTCGCCGTCGCGTGCGTGCATCATCACCTCATACGGCAGGGCATGCGTAAGAAGGTTGGGCTGGTGGTGGAGTCGGGCGAACCGCGTGAGGTCGCTCACTTGGCGCTTCTGATTGGCTACGGCGCGGGCGCGGTCAACCCCTATCTTGCCTTGGAGACCATCAATGATATGGTCGGCGGCGACGGCGCACTGGCGGGCGCGGTGGACTACGAAACCGCCGAATACAACTATGTCAAGGCGGCGGACAAGGGCATCTTGAAGATAATGTCCAAGATGGGCATATCCACTATCGACAGCTATCGCGGCGCTCAGATATTCGAAGCCGTCGGGCTGAACTCGGAGTTCATCGACAAGTATTTCACCTGGACGCCTTCACGCATTGGCGGCATCGGCATCCACGAAATCGAGACGGAGAGCCGCAAGCGGCATGTGTCCGCGTACCATGAGCTTGCGCCCACGGGCAGCCTCGACCTGGAGAGCGGCGGCTATTACCAGTGGCGGCGCGACGGCGAATATCACATGTGGAATCCCGACACCATCGGACGCTTGCAGCACGCCACGAAATCCAACAGCTACGAAACCTACCGGGAGTTCGCCGAGTACGCCAACGAATTCAGTCGCAAGCTCTGCACCATCAGGGGACTGCTGGACTTCAAGACATCGGACACGCCCATTCCGCTCGATGAAGTGGAAACGGCAGGCGAAATCGTAAAGCGCTTCGCCACCGGCGCAATCTCGCTAGGCTCAATCAGCCGCGAGGCGCATGAGACGATGGCAATCGCCATGAATCGCATCGGCGCGCGCAGCAACACCGGCGAGGGCGGCGAGGACTGGCATCGCTATATGCCCGACCCCAACGGCGACTCGCGCAACAGCGCGATGAAGCAGGTCGCATCCGGGCGCTTCGGCGTTACCATCAACTACCTTGCCAGCGCGCGCGACTTGCAGATAAAGATGGCGCAAGGCTCCAAGCCCGGCGAGGGCGGTCAGCTCCCGGGACACAAGATTGACGAGTATATCGGTTGGGTGCGTAACTCCACCCCCGGCGTCGAGCTCATATCGCCGCCGCCGCATCACGACATATACTCCATCGAAGACCTGGCGCAGCTCATCCACGACCTCAAGAACTCCAACCCAAGCGCGCGCGTGCATGTGAAGCTGGTCGCGGAGGCGGGCGTTGGCACTATCGCCGCGGGCGTCTCCAAGGGACATGGCGATGTCGTGCTCATCAGCGGTGACAGCGGTGGCACGGGCGCATCGCCGGAGTCGTCCATCAAGCATGCGGGGCTGCCATGGGAGCTTGGCGTCGCCGAAACCCAGCAGGTGCTCGTGCTCAACGATCTGCGCGGGCGCATCGTGGTGCAGACCGACGGGCAGCTCAAGACGGGCAGGGATGTGGCAATCGCCTGCTTGCTGGGCGCGGAAGAGTTCGGCATGGCGACCGCGCCCCTCATCTCGCTGGGCTGCATAATGCTTCGCAAGTGCCACCTGAACACCTGCTCAGTCGGCATCGCCACGCAAGACCCCGAACTGCGTAAGATGTTCAACGGCAAGCCCGAACATGTCATCAACTACTTCTTCTTCGTCGCGGAGGATCTTCGGCAGATTATGGCGGAGATGGGCTTCCGCACCATCAATGAGATGGTGGGACGCATGGACAGGCTGGACACCCGCGAGGCGGTCGCGCACTGGAAGGCTCAGGGGCTGGACTTCTCCAATCTCCTGCACATGCCCGATGTGCCCGACTCGGTGGCGACATACTGCCGTGAAGAACAAGACCATGGGCTGGAGCGCGCGCTCGACAACCAGCTCATCGAGCAGTGCATAGACGCCATCGACGCCAAGAAGTCGGTGTCGCTCGACCTGCCCATCAGTAACCGCAACCGCACGGTAGGCACGACGCTCAGCTACGAAATCGCGCGGCGTCACGGCAATGACGCCCTGCCCGACGACACCATCACTATCGACTTCACCGGCTCGGCGGGGCAGAGCTTCTCGGCGTTCCTCGCCAAGGGCGTAACGATGCGCGTGCGCGGCGACGCCAACGACTACTTTGGCAAGGGGCTGTCCGGCGGCAAGGTGATTATCGCGCCGCCCGCCGAGGTGTCCTTTACCCCCGAAGAGAACATCATCGTGGGCAATGTGGTACTATATGGCGCTACGGGCGGCAAGGCGTTCATTCGCGGCGTGGCGGGCGAGCGTTTCGCCGTTCGCAACAGCGGCGCGGAAACCGTCGTCGAGGGCGTAGGCGACCATGGCTGCGAATACATGACGCGCGGCAAGGTGGTCGTGCTTGGGCCCACTGGGCGCAACTTCGCGGCGGGCATGAGCGGCGGCGAGGCGTTCGTGCTGGATGAGCATGGCGAGTTCGAGGCTCTGTGCAATATGGAGCTTGTCGGACTGGAGAGCGTCGAGGACGCAGAGGACGAGCGCGGCCTCCGCAGCCTCATCGAAGAACACCACAGGCACACGGGCAGCGCCAACGCGCGCCGCGTGCTCGACGACTGGGAAGTGATGCTGCCCAAGTTCGTCAAGGTGATGCCCCACGACTACAAGCGCATATTGCGAGAGCGCGCGGCGGCTGTCGCAGCCGACTAACCCACACATTCAAGGCGTAGGCGAACCGATACATGGGAAAACCGACTGGATTCAAGGAACACGGACGACAGGGACCGCCTCAGCAGCCGGTAGCGCAGCGCATCCGGCATTACAGCGAGTTCTACCACGACTGGAGTGAGACGCAGGCGCGAGAGCAGGGCGCGCGCTGCATGAACTGCGCCGTGCCGTTCTGTCACACGGGTTGCCCCCTGGGTAATCTCATCCCCGACTTCAACGACCTCGTATATCGCGGCAAGTGGCAGGAAGCGCTCGTACAACTCCACGCCACCAACAACTTCCCGGAGTTCACCGGCAGGATATGCCCCGCTCCGTGCGAAGCCGCCTGCGTCCTGAACATCAACCAGGACCCGGTGACCATTGAGTACATCGAGAAGGCGATCGCCGATAGGGGATGGTCAGAGGGCTGGATTGTGCCGCAGGGTCCCAAGCGGCGCACCGGCAAGAAGGTCGCGGTCGTCGGCTCAGGTCCGGCGGGCATGGCGGCGGCGCAGCAACTCAATCGCTGCGGACACTGGGTTACAGTCTTCGAGCGCGACGACTACATTGGCGGCTTGCTGCGGCTCGGCATACCCGACTTCAAGCTCGAAAAGACGGTCGTTCAGCGGCGCGTCGACCAGATGGCGGCTGAAGGCGTTACATTCAAGACGGGCGTCAATGTGGGCGTCGACTACTCGGCCGATGCGCTGATGAGCGATTTCGACGCGGTGGCGCTGACGGGCGGCTGCACGATACCGCGCGACCTGCCGATACCCGGCCGCGAGCTTGACGGCGTTCACTTCGCTATGGATTTCCTGACTCAGCAGAATCGCCTCAACGCCGGCGAGCATATCCCGCCGTCGGAGCGCATCAGCGCCGAGGGCAAGCGCGTGGTCATACTCGGCGGCGGCGACACCGGCTCCGACTGCCTTGGCACTTCACACCGCCAGGGCGCGGAGATCGTGTATCAGTGCGAGTTGCTGTCCGAGCCGCCGGACGAGCGCGGCGACAGCAACCCCTGGCCTCAGTGGCCTCTGGTGCTGCGAACCTCATCCTCTCAGGAAGAGGGCGGCGTCCGCGACTACGATGTGCTGACCACGCACTTCTCCGGGCGCAACGGCAGCGTGGAGAAGCTGCACGCCGTCCGCGTGAATTGGGGCGCGCCGGACGCTTCCGGCAGACCCGGCCTGGAGCGCATAGAGGGCAGCGAGTTCGAGATTGAAACCGACCTCGTGCTGCTGGCGATGGGCTTCGTGCATCCGCAGCGGGACGGCTTGCTCGAGCAGTTGGGCGTCGCGCTCGACGGGCGCGGCAATGTGCAGACGGATGATAGCAAGATGACCAGCGTTCCCGGCGTGTTCGCGGCGGGCGATATGGCGCGCGGGCAGTCGCTTGTCGTCTGGGCGCTCGCCGAAGGACGCGAGGCTGCGCGCGGCGTGGACATGCACCTAATGGGCGAGACGGTACTTCGCCCCGTGCTGTCGGGCGCGATGGCGCGATAGCGAAGGCATTTTCGGACAATTTTGAAAATACATCTAAAAGTCGTATAAAAACTATTGACAGACACGATTATGTCTGTTATCTTGAATATGTCCCAAGTGGTTGAGTCAAATGCTCACCGTTGCGACGACTGAGAAGGGTTCACCGGAACCGGCCAATATCCCGCTTGCGGGGAGGCGGCTGAAGATGGCAAACCGTGATTAGCCGAAGCCTACGGGGAGCGGACGGTAAGATTACTTGGGGCTTTCTTTGTAAGAGTCTATTGCTCCGATGAACGGCAGATTGCGATACTTCTCCTCGTAGTCCAGCCCGTACCCCACCACAAACTCGTCCGGAATATCGAAGCCGACGTACTTCACCGGCACATCCACTATCCGCCGCACCTTCTTGTCCAGCAGAGCGCAGACTTCCAGGCTGGCGGGCCCCTTCGATTCCAGATAGCGCATCAGGTAGTTCAGCGTCATGCCGCTGTCAACGATGTCCTCGACCAGGATAACATCGCGCCCCGCGATGTCCGCGTCCAGCCCTTTTGTAACCTGTACGCCGCCGCGTGTCTGCCCTTGATAGCTGGAAACCGCCATGACCTGAATCTCGACGGGCAGGGTGATTTCGCGCATAAGGTCTGCCATGAACGGCAGTACGCCCTTGAGAACGCCCAGCAGAATGGGCTGCCGCCCCCGATAGTCGTGCGAAACCTGTCTGCCCAGCTCGGACACCCTTTTCTGTATTTGGCGGGTGGTGAGCAGCACTCGATTGATGCCCTCCACATCTGCGCGCGCCAGAGGCCCAAACCCGTAGTTCGCCAGCAGACGATGGTAGTCCCGTCGATACAGCAGCTTGATATTTATCTCAGGATAAAGCGCCCTGAGCCGGCGCAGCTTTCGGTTCTTCTTCGTCACCAGGCTCTGCTTCAGAGTGGTCAACTCCAAGTAAAGCTCCAGCTCTGGCAGGTAGAAGTCGGGAGTGAACATCTCCCGCGTCCGCTCGCCATCCCATCGCAGCAGAAATGAGCGAGGCTCATACATCCATTGCAAGCCGTAGAAATCGAGGATGCGGGCAAACTCTTCCTCGCTGGGATGGGCGAAATTGGGGAGTTCGGAAGAAAAGGCGGCGGAGTGAGGGGAAAGGGGTTGGGGCGATTCCGCGCTAGAGCGGGACTGTTGCTTGCTGTCAGCCAAAATCAGACCTCCGTTTCAGACTGCCACCCTTTTCAGTTCGCCAATTTATAGCGACCAGATTCCACCCGGCTCATACGCCGATTACTACGCACATTATACCAAATGGCGGCGGTGTATAGTGCAAAACTCCATTGAATTCACGAACTATCGCGCGGATTTGGCAAGAATCACGGGACAACGCCCCCGTATATCCGTCCATCTACGCTGCTGAACCCGCCTTGTCCCTATGCCTGACAAGACAGAGGCGTTGCCTCTGACAGCGAGCGATGCATGATACAATGCCCGTGCAAAAATCGGACAAGGACTTTTACGGGCTTATGAACATCGGCATCTGCAAATTAAGGCTGCAAATCCCTGAAAATCAGAGCTTGAAGGGCAAGCGCAGGGTAATCGCGTCGCTTTGCCAGCGTGTACGCAACCGATACGGCGTGTCCATAGCGGAGGTTGGCGATAACGACGCATGGCAGATTGCCACGCTCGGCGTTGCCTGCGTCAGTGGCAGCGTGCGTCATGCCGACGAGGTTATGGACAATGTCATCGCCTATATCCAAGACAGCAGGGATGATGTCGTTCTCGTCGAAGTGGACCGGCAAACGTTCACCGGCTACTAGGTTGTGTTGGCATTTTGACTTTTCATCTCGTCATTCCTGCGAAAGCAGGAATCCAGCGCTTTGAGATAGCCTGAAATATGCGAAAGCGCCTGCATTCTGAGATTCTGGATTCCCGTTTTCACGGGAATGACGCAAATATCCACAGAAGCGAGAAGCCATGCCAGCCGCATTACTCCAACACCCACCAACCATTATACTGACTGTCTGACCACCTAACAAGGCTGATACCGATATGGATGTAGGCGCGTTTCTGGACGCCATACGAAAGATGCCTTGGTACACCGAGCAGATTGTGCACGGCGAGGATGTGCCGTCGCGTGATGCGCGCTATGGCATGCTCGACCATCCGCTTGGCGACGGGCTGCAAGCGTCGCTCAGAGGCGCGGGCATCGATGCGCTCTATACGCACCAGGCTGATGCGGTCAACGCGCTGCGGCGGGGCAAGAATGTGATCGTCGCCACCGCGACGGCGAGCGGCAAGAGCCTGTGCTACAACCTGCCGGTCATCGAGGCGCTGATGCGGGACCGCACGGCGAGCGCGATGTACATCTTCCCCACAAAGGCGCTCGCGCAGGATCAGCGCAAGGCGCTGTCAAGGCTGGCGCCGCAGTCCGCTCGCCTGCGCTGCGAGATCTTCGACGGGGACACGCCCACGCATGAGCGCGCGAGGATACGGCGCAGCGCGCGCCTGCTCATCACCAACCCCGACATGCTGCATGTGGGCATTCTGCCGCACCACCGCCTCTGGTATCAGCGTCTCCGCAGCCTGCGCTATGTCGTCATAGACGAGGCGCACATCTATCGCGGCGTCTTCGGCTCGCATGTCGCCAACATCATCCGCCGACTGCGGCGCATCTGCCACAGGCTCGGCAGCGACCCGCAGTTCATTCTTTGCTCGGCGACCATCGCCAACCCCGGCGAGCACGCCGAGCGGCTGACGGGCTTGCCCTTCAAGGTCGTGGAGCAGGACGGCTCGCCTTACGGCGGCAAGGACTTCCTGTTCTGGAACCCGCCGATGCTCGACCTCGCCACCGGCAGCCGACGCAGCACGAACACCGAGTCGGCGCAGCTCTTCGCCGAGCTGCTGCGCCGCTATGTGCGGACGATGACCTTTGTTCGCAGCCGCCGCGCCGCCGAACTGCTGTATGTCTATGTGCGCGACAACCTGAGGCTGTCCCATCCCGATGTCGCCAAGCGCGTCATGCCCTATCGCGCGAGCTACCTGCCGGAGGACAGGCGCGCGATAGAGCGCGACCTCGCGCAGGGGCGGCTGCTGGGCGTAACGACCACGAACGCGATGGAGCTTGGCATAGACATAGGCGACCTGGACGCCACGCTGCTGACCGGCTATCCGGGAACGATAGCGAGCGCTTGGCAGCAGGCGGGCAGGAGCGGGCGCAGCGGTCATCGCTCGCTGAGCGTTCTGGTGGCGCAGGACAACCCGCTCGACCAGTACTTGATGCGCCATCCTGATGCGTTCTTCGGCAAGTCGCACGAGAGCGCGCGGGTGTCGCCCGCGAACCCGTACATCCTAAAGCCGCACCTACTCTGCGCCGCGTATGAAGCGCCGCTGCTGATGGAGGACACGAAGTACTTTGGGACGGATTTGCTGTGGTACGCCGATGAGCTTGTCCATGACGGGCTACTGCATGCGCGTAACTCGCGGTGGCATCTCAGCGCGGAACTGGAATACCCGGCGGGCGAGGTCAACATCCGCTCGGCGTCCGCGCGCGCCTACTCGCTCGTGGATCGGGACAGCGGCGTGATTCTGGAGAGCGTCGAGGAGATGTCGGCTTTCTTGCAGCTGCACCCGGGCGGCATCTACTTGCACCAAGGCACGCAATACCTCATCACCGACCTGGACATGGAGGCGGGCGTAGCGTATGCCGTGCCCACGGATGTGCCCTATTATACACAAGCGCGCGACTACACCGACACGCGCATCTTGAAGCAGTACAAGCAGAGGCGCGCCGGGCGCACGCAGGCGTATCTTGGCGAGGTGAGCGTAACGACCAGCGTGGTCGGCTTTCGGCGCAAGGCGCACATCACGGAAGAGTCGCTCGGCGATGAGTATGTGGACTTGCCGCCGCAGAGCTACGACACCATATCGCTTTGGTTCGATGTGCCGGCGGACACGCTGGACTACATCCGCCGCGAGCGCCTCGACCTGATGGGCGGCTTGCACGCCGTAGAGCATGCCGCTATCGGCGTGCTGCCGCTGTTCGCCATGTGCGACCGCAACGACATCGGCGGCATATCAACGCCGCTGCATCCCGACACCGGCAAGCCTCAGGTGTTCATTCACGACGGCATCCCCGGCGGCGTGGGCATTACGGAACATGGCTATGAGATCATCGAAGACCTTTGGAGCGCGACCTTGCAGGTCATAGACGAGTGCCCGTGCGAGAGCGGATGTCCGGGCTGCATCCAGTCGCCCAAGTGCGGCAACAACAACGAGCCGCTCAACAAGGGCGTGGCGGCGCTCATCCTGCAAGCCATTCTTGAGGGGGACGACGGGGACGGACAGGATGAAGGTGAATAGGGCGCTCATCCTGGATAGCGTTTCCAATCAGGTGGTCTGATCAAGTTTCACCCCCCATCCTAACCTTCCCCCAAAGGGGGAAGGGACTAATGCAATTTAGTCGTCGTCGATGGGCAAGCATGTTCGCCCCCATCCTAACCTTCCCCCATCAAGGGGGGAAGGGACTAATGTAATGCCTTCCCTCATCAAGGGGGGAAGGGACTAATGTAATTTTCTTGAATAGGGCGCTCATCCTGACAATCGGATGAAGATACGGTATGATTGCTGCCAATTGAGATTGGAGCGCAATCATCTTCTTATGCAAAACATTCCGCCTCCCGGGCAGATACCGATTGACACGACTGACTTCAAGTCGAGATTTGGGCGAGGCGGGGGAAGCGGGAGCGGCTGTCTTTGGCTGGTGCTGATTGCAATCGTGGTTTTGATTGCGCTGTGGATAGTCATTGTCGTTACGGGTGTTATTGCGTAGGCGGATTTACTAATAGGCAGGCAGGGGTGATATGGCAAGACGGCGATTTGGGCATGAGATAACCAGGCCGGGGCGTAAGCATGGCGATGAGCCGGTTAACATTCCGGTCGCTAAGGACTTGGAGAAGCCGCCCGCGTCGCTGCGGCGCGATCAAGAGGTTACCTTCTACGCCAGGGAGTATCCGTTGGAGAGCTTCGCGCTGGAGCAGAGCGCATCGGTGGAGTGGGCGGACGGGATACGGCGCGAGTTCTCGCCGGAGACGGCGGAGCTTTACGAGGAGTTTCAGGAGGATATGAGGCCGGCGCTGGAGTGGATACGCGCGAGCGGCGACCTTGAGCCGACGGCGGAGCCAAGCGGCGGCGATGTGACCGAGTCCATCAGGGGCAAGGCGCGCGAGTTGGGATACAGCGAGGTCGGCTTTACGCGCTTCGACCGCCGCTATGTGTATAAGGCGCGGCGCGATGATGTGCGGCGGGGTCTGCCTCATGCTATCTGCCTTGCGCTGGAGCAGGAGCATTCGGCTACGCAGACGATACCTAGCATCGAGGCTGAGGAGGCGCAGGGCGAGACTTACAGACGGCAGTCGGAACTAGCGGCGGCGCTGGTCGAGCATATCCGCTCGCTGGGCTATCGCGCGCAGGTGTCGGGTCCCACTTGGCAGTTTGGGCCTATGATACCGATGTTCGTTGACGCGGGCTTGGGGCAGCTTGGCGTGAACGGGCAGTTGCTTTCGCCGCACTTCGGTTCGCGCGCTCGCCTGCAAATCATAATCACGGATGCTAGGGTTAGCTACGATAAGCCGGTTGACTACGGCGTGCCTAAGTTCTGCGAAATATGTCAGGTCTGCTTCATGCGCTGTCCTGGGCGGGCGATACAGGGGCAGCGTCTCTGGTATCGCGGCGTTGACAAGGCGAAGCTCATCGCCAAGCGCTGCCGTCCCGTGATGGCGCGATATTCGGGCTGCGGCGTGTGCATGAAGACCTGCCCGATACAGAAGTACGGCATGAAGCCGGTTATGGAATACTACATCGAGACGGGCGAGGTGCTTGGCAAGGGCACGGACAACCTGGAAGGGTATGAGCTGCCGGACAAGGGCTATTTCGCGGCTGGCAAGCTGCCGCGCTTCGATACGGCGTTCTTCGACATGCCCACGGGCCGCGCCGAAGACCACTTGATGGAAGAGTTTCAGAGCAAGCTCGATGCCGCGCTCGACGATGCGGAGAAGGACAGGCTCTGGCGCGAGTACCGCGAGCGTCTTGAAAGCATCATGCAGAACCATTCCACAGTCGTTGATATGGGCATGGATTTGGGAGTGTGGGAGTAACCGCCTACTGCGTCTTGGCGGCGCTTATGGCGCGCGGCAGCATCAGCAGGGGCGCTATCGAGAATATGAGCGGCAGGAACCATCGTATCTCGGCGACGCCTTCGGCTGCCGCATAAGCAACCGCGCCGTCGGCGATGATGTTCACCAGTATGAGCGCGACTGCGGCTATCGCTATCCTGCGCGACGGCATAAACACTAGCAGGATCAGCAGCACTGCCGTTATCGGATGCACCAGCATGGGCAGCCGCTCCAATATATCGTTGCCGTCCGCAAAGGCGCTTATTGAAAAGGCGCTTATTGCCAAGCCGAGGAATGCCAGCAGCGTATTCAGCACAACAAGGGCTATTTCTATAATTCGCCTTACGGATTGCATGCCCCGCCTTTCAGCCGATTTGGTGGGGTATTCCGTCCTTGGACAGGATCAGGACAAACAGGATTTTCATTTTCCACCGTCCAACTGCGTCTTGGCGGCGCTTATGGCGCGCGGCAGCATCAGCAGCGGCACTATCGAGAATATGATCGGCAGGAACCACTGTCCCTTGATGATGCCTGAGCCTGTCGCATAAGCGACCGCGCCGTCGCCGATGATGTTCAGCGCTATCAGCGCGACTGCGGCTATCGCTATCCTGCGCGACGGCATAAACACCAGCAGAATCAGCAGCACCGCCGTTATGGGATGCACGAACATGGGCAGCCGTTCCCATAGCTCGCCGCCATCCGCAAAGAGGGTTGTTGCCAAGCCGACGAATGCCAGCAGCGTATTCACCACAACAAGGGCTATTTCTATAATTCGCCTTACGGATTGCATGACAAGCCCTCCCCGCTATAATTCCCGCGATTCGTACATCCATATATTGTACACATCGCGGCGGGTTTCACAACTTGCCTGACGGAATTAAGAATTGGGTTGTGTGGAGGGTGTCAGGTTTTCAGGATGTCAGAGGATCCGATACCTACCCCTTATCCCGCCGCCGCCGCTGCTGTCAGCGGAAGGGTGGGTGGCGTTCGGGGCGGCGGGGCTTTTTGTTGCCGGGCAGGTGGCTTATCTCTGATAGGTAGTCGGTGTGTCCTTGCGAGATTTGCCTTGCGCTTTCGGCTGCTTTCTCTTCTATTCGCTCTGCCTCGGCTACTTCTTTCATGTGCGCTTCGGATACAGGCGCGTGGCTCTCGACTACCGCCGGGTGGTCTTCGTCTAGGTCGCGGCAGGCGCAGATGCAGTCAGGGTGGCAGGGGGCGTAGTAGCCCATGAACTCCGGGTCGGGGGTGGAGGGGTTGCCGAAGCCCCAGCTGAGCAGCACTTTGGCAGCTTCTATCCTGTCCCTTGGCTTGGCGTCTCGGTCGCGTCCTTCCAGCACTTCGTTGAGTATCCTGACGATGCTCGCGCCTTCGCCGGTCTCTACGCGGATGCGGGCGACTAGCTTCTTGTTCAGCCTTTCGTGTTCGGGGCTGACTGCTTGCGTGGGGCCGTCCTCCCCTTGGGCGTCTTCCTTCTTTGCCTGCCGTTCCATCTTGGAGCTGAGGCTGTTGATGAGTGCTTCGGCTTCTTGGAAGCCTAGCTTGAGCAGCAGGCGGGCGGCTTGTAGCCTGTGGTGGGGCGTGCTGTCTTGGTCGTCGCCGGTCATGATGGAGACGATGCTGCGTATGATGGTTCTGCCGTTGTCTGTTTCTTGGTGGACTAGGTGCTGGAGGTGCTCGATGGCGGTCTGGCAATGTTTTTTGTCCAGACTGTCCTGGCTGTCCTGCTGTTGTGGGTTTATGGGGGTTGGTTGGTTCATTGGTTTTTCCCAAGGGTTTCAGGGTGTCGGGTTTTTAGGGGTTGGGGGTTTTGGGTTGTCGGGGATTAGGGCGTTAGGGTGTTCGTGCTTGTTATGCAACTTATGTTCTTGCGGATAGTATAGGTGAGGGTTTGGGTGGTGTCAAGGGGGGTTTTCAATTAAGAATTGAGAATTAGGAATTACGAATTGGGATTTTCGGAGTTGAGGGGTAGGATTGGTCATGCTTGGGTGTGCCTTCGATGCTCTGGATTCCTGCTTTCGCGGGAATGACGGAGGGCAAGGATTTTCGCCCCCATCCTAACCTTCCCCCATAGGGGGAAGGGACAATCACGCCGTCGGATTGCGCTTGACAGCAGGCAACCTTCCTCCATCAAGGGGGAAGGGACTTTCGCCAATTAAGAATTGGGTTGTGTTTAGGGTTGGTGTGGGATGTTTGGCGGGTGGATGGCAGGATGGAGCGCTAGGGTGGTTGCTGAGGTTTAGGTGTTTGGTGGATTGGGATTTTTGATTCCTCACGCTGTTCGGAATGACAGGGGGAGTAGGGTTCGGGATGACGGGGAGGTCGGTGGGCAAGCATTTTCGCCCCCATCCTAGCCTTTCCCCAAAGGGGGAAGGGACTTTACACGACCCAAAAGGAAACTCTACTCCGTTGTTGTTGACAGCGTAAAATCGCTGTGATAAGGTCAGCGTAATGTAAGTAAGTGGGCGTCATAGAGTTTGCTAAATACTCTGTGGCAATGCCTAGAAGTCTCTCAGGAGGGTTTGATATGGCTGGCGAAGGCAAGATGGACATTGAGATTATCTACTGCGTGCCTTGACAGTATCACAGTGTAGCGGCCTGGATGGTCAACGAGTTTGTGGATGCTGGCGGACCCGCGGTATCTATTGCGGTTAAGCCCGGCGTGTCGGGCGTTTTGCAGGTCTATGTCGATGGCGACAAGATATACGACAAGGCCGAAGAGGGCAATGAGACTCCGCACCTGAACCGAGTCAAGGAGTTGAAGGCAATCGTCAAGGATAGGCTGGAGACTACGCTCGCGGCAGCGGCGGACTAATTCATACGCATGCCATAAGAAAGCCCCGGACTGGTAACGGTTCGGGGCTTTTCGCTGTATAATGCGAACCACGGAGGAATTAAGAATTAGAAATTAAGAATTAAGAATTGGGTTATGTTGAGGGTTGGGGTGGGAGATGTGTCGTGGCTTGATGGCAACCGATACCGAAGTTTGAAGGCGGTTGCTGAAGATTAGTGTTAGGCAGATTAGGATTTTAGATTCCTCACTGCGCTGCGCTGCGTTCGGAATGACAGGGGGAGGGCGCTCGGAATGAATGACAGGGGGAGGGGCGTTCTGAACTACGGAGGTAGGGAGCGCTCGGAATGATGGAGTGAGGGGCGCTTGGAATGACAAGAAAATGCTCGGATGGACAGGGTTAGGCTGCGTGATGGAAGCTCGGGAAGTATGGAATCAGTTCGACCGCATAGTCGACGCGCCAGATGAGGAGATCGATCTGGCGCGCGCGGCGTTGCTGATTGCGGCCACTGAGTATCCCGCGCTTAACGTCGAGCGCGAGCTGTTCCGCATCGATGCGCTCGCGGAGGGCGTGGCGCATCGCTTGGACGACGACAGCCCTCTGTATCAGCTGAATACGCTCAGCGAGTACATGTTCGATGAGCTGAAGTTCGCTGGCAATCACACGAACTACTATGACCCGCGCAACAGCTTTCTCAACGATGTGATGGAGCGGCGGCTGGGCATCCCAATCACGCTGTCGCTGCTCTATATCGAGGTGGGCAAGCGGTTGGGCATACCGCTGCTGGGCATAGGCATGCCCGCGCACTTCATCGTGCGGCATAGGGACGACCCCGATGTGTTCGTCGACCCCTTTCACGGCGGCATACTGCTGTCCGAGGACGAATGCGCGCAACGGCTCAAGCAGGCGACGCAGGGCGCGCTGAGATGGGAGGCGCAGTTCTTGGAGCCGGTGAGCCGCCACGCTTTCATCGCGCGCATGCTGCGTAATCTCAAGGTGGTGTATCTCCAACGGCGCAACTATGAGCGCGTGCTTTCCACCATCGACCGCCTGATAGCGTTGCAGCCGCAAGATGCGGTGGAGTTTCGTGACCGCGGCGTGGTGAACTACCGGCTTGGCAACTACGCCGACGCCCTGGAAGACTTGCGGCTGTATGTCGGTTCTGCCGCCGTTGTGCCGGACGGCGCTACCGTGCGCCGTCTGATGGAGCAGATACGGGGCAGGCTGGCCGACTGAACACTAGGATTTAGCTTGGATAGACAGGATGAGCAGGATGATTTCTGATTACAGGTGCAGCGTTCGGACGCCCGACGATTTCGATGAGTTCTGGGATGCCGCGCTGGATGAGGCGGCGCGGATTCCCTTGAATGCGGAGACGGTGGCTCTGCCGCTGCGAACCTCTGACGAGCTGGAGACTTTCGAGGTCTTCTATGACAGCCTTGACGGCGTGCGCGTGGCGGCGTGGTACTGCTTGCCGCGACAGAGGCAGGGCAGGCTGCCCGCAGTGGTGTTCATGCCGGGATACCAGAGCGATCCGGCGATACCCAAGGATTGGGCGCGGCGGGGCTACGCGGCAATCACGGCCGCGCCTAGGGGCAAGCTCCGCAGCAACGCGCAGTTCAACCCGGGATACCCGAACCTGCTTACGCACAACATCATCGACCGCAATACCTACTCGTACAGGGGCTTTTACATAGACGCCTGGCGCACGATAGACTACCTGCTCACGCGCCCGGAGGTTGACCCGGAGCGCATCGGCGTCGCGGGCAGCAGTCAGGGCGGCGGGCTGACGATAACCACCGCCGCGATGCGCCCCGAGGTCAAGGTGGCGTCTGCGGGCGCGCCGTACTTGTGCGGCTTCATGGACGCTATCGCGCTCACACGGACATATCCGTATCAGGAGATTAGCGACTATCTGCGGCTTTATCCACGCAGCCGCGCCGATGTTGAGCGGACGCTGGCGTACTTCGACGGCATCAGCTTCGCAGACCGCATAAGTTGTCCCATCATCATGAACATCGGCTTGCAGGACAATGTTTGCCCGCCCGAAACAGGGTACGCTCTACACAACGCCATCGGCAGCGAGAACAAGCGGCTGTACGCATACGACGGGCATGGGCATGAGGCGGGGCGCTACAAGCACACCGCTATCATTGCCGATTTCTTCCGCCGGCACTTGCAAGACTAGCCGACCGGCAGCCAAGCCGAATAGCCATTCACCGATGAGGTATTACCGATGACCGACGCAGCAGGTTCCGATTTCAGCCGCTACTGGCAGCATACTCTGGATGAGCTGGCGCGCTATCCGGCCAAGCCGGAGGTGACGCTGCTGCCGATGCGCTGCGCCGACTATGCCACGATGTACGGCGTGCGGCTCACCAGTTACGGCGCATATAGGCTGTACGCCTATCTCAGCGTTCCGCAGGGCGCGGGTCCGTTCCCGGCGATATACTTTCCGCCCAAGTATCAGAGTGTTCTGGAGCCAATTCCGCAGGGTGCGGCGAACTTCTTGCGTAGTCGCTTCGTGACCTTTGCGCTCGCCGGGCGGGGGCAGCGGCTATCCGACCAGCCCTTTTCGGCGGGCTTTCCGGGGCTGCTGACCGAGCGCATAGATGACGCGGGGGCGTACATCTTTCGCGGCATCGCCGCCGACTGCGCGCGAGGGCTGGAGTATCTGCTGACGCGCCCTGAGGTGGATGCCGAGCGCGTGGTGGCAATCGGCAACGACATGGCGCTCATAACCGCCGCGCTCTATGACGGCGCGACGCATGTGGTCTGTCAGCCGGGGCTGTTCGTGGATACGATGGCAGCGGCGGCGCGCACGGACGACTATCCGCTTGAAGAGATTAACGATTACATCAACCTATATCCTGACCGCGAGGATGCCGTGCGGGACACGCTGAGCTATTTTGAGTTGGGCGAATTCGCGCCGTCGGTGGACGCCGCCGCGCTGCTGATGGTCGGCGCAAGTGGCAGTCTGCTGGACGCCGCCGCGCTGTCGGCGGTGTCGGGAGCGCTTGGCGGCGCGGTCGAGGTGTACGAATCGCAAAGCTCCAGCTACAAGGACGGCATGTATCAAGAGCGATGGCTTGCGGAGCGGTTCGGCTACGATGCGCCCATACTGCCGGAGCACTGGCAGTGATGGGCAAGCATTTTCGTCCCCCATCCTAACCTTTCCCCTTGATGGGGGAAGGGACTAGGTTATGTGGACATTTGCGTCATTCCCGTGAATATGTGAGGGGACAGGTTCATACGAACGGCATGGAGTCGTTCTGGGCTACCCTGAAGCGCGGCTATGTGGGCGTGTATCACTGGATGAGCGTCAAGCATCTAAGGCGCTATGTGAATGAGTTCTCCAGTCGTCACAACAACCGTCCTTTGGATACGGAGGCGCAGATGATGGCGACGGTGCGGGGCATGGATGGCAAGCGGCTGCGCTATGAGGACTTGATAGCGGGACCTCCCTTGATGCAGGGTAGGCTCGTATAAACACTAACGACATTTGCGGCTCAGCAAGAGCTGTTGCCGCTTTTTACAATGCGATACGACATGTGAGTGAGATGATGCGTAATATCGACTACGAGTCAGTAGGTAGGAGTTTTCTTGATAGGGCAACAACCCTAGATAAGATGTTGATTCCCCTAGTAAGAAGTGCTCTTCTATCTGGACAACCGCAGGCAGTTCAATGGTACTTGATGATGAATTTGCCTTTTTCTGTTGAATTGCACCTGAAGGCACTCATCTATCTAACAGCATCGCATGATAAATGCAAGATATGCTCAAAAGGTAGAAAAAGAGTATTGAATGCTCTAAAGAAAGAAAGATCAAAAAGACCGGCTGTTCAAACACATGACCTGCGTAAGTTGTTTCAGTTCTTGCCACAAGAAACTCAAGATTACATTGGGCGCCGTTATTCTCGTGGTCTCAAAGAATTCGACATGCGCGACGGACGCTTCAACATGGTGGCTGATCATGTAAGTTGTAAGCAGTTTCTGATTAGGCATCGTAACGATTATCAGACTTACCGTTACATGGAAGAAGTCGAAGACATGTATTTCATAGAAACGCATAAGACTCAGATGTCTTACGGTCATGTTCTTTATGGTATCGCATGTTGGACAGCAGATGATCACTTTGGTATCAAAAAGATAGATGCTGATTGGCAAAAGAAGAAATTCTTGTCTGACATCCAGTCACAAACCGAATCAAATCAAAGGAGCAAAAATGACACTGAACATGAACAACAGAACGCTCGGCATAATGGATAACCTGCCGTTCCTGCCAGGGCAATCGCATCTAAATTTCAGGGGGCAAATCCTACTGAAAATTGGTGTTTTGACACACTAAATCAGACTTGTTCATCAATGTTCAGATATTATGGGTTCGTTGATTTGACCAGGGATTTTCAATTGTTACGCCGAATGGGGTAGGGGTCTAAAATGCTTGCTATATCGGGCGTGTCGCAGGCGGGGATTTTAGATTCCTCACTTCGTTCGGAATGACAGGGGGCGGGCGCTCGGAATGATAGAGAAAGAGGTTCGGGATGACATGGGAGGGCGCTCGGAATGACAGAGAAAGAGGTTTGGGATGACATGGGGGGCGCTCGGACTGACAAGTGGAAGGCGATGTGATTTCCATTTCAACAGAACATAATGATGATTTAGATGCGATTGCCTTGACCAATCAGGCTTGACACTTGAAGGATGAATGGATACGCTGACAGCGTTTTGGGGAATAAGACAAAACTGTTTTGAGCAAGGAAAGGTAAGGCGCGATGTCCGAATTGATGGGAAGGTTGAACTTTACACGACTCTTGGCGTTTGCAGCGGGCGCTGCGCTTTTGCTGGCGCTTGCCTGTGCCAGCCAAGCGGAGCCTGAAGCGCCTGCGTCTGCCGCGCCCGCTCCCGCTCAGGCGGCGCCTGCCGCCGCCGCGCCGACAGCGGCGCCCGCGCCCGCTCCCACCGCCGCGCCATCCAAGCAGCCTGAGGGAGAGTTGGTAGTCGGCGTTCCGCTGCTGCATCCTCTCGTGCAGTTGCAGGAAAAAGACGCTAACGGCACGGTCGGCGGGCCCGGAACCGACTTCCAAGTTTTCGAGGGCATTTTCAGGGCGCAGTTCACCGAACCCGGCATCATCCCTTCGCAGGAAGAGTTTGAGCCTGAGATAGCCGAATCATGGGAGATCGCCTCGGACTTCAACAGCGCCACGCTCAACATTCGCAGGGGCATTGCTTGGCACGGCGATTGGGGCGAACTGAAAGCCGAAGATGTCGTGTTCACATTCAATAACTCGTTCAAGACAGGCTCGGTTAGCAACGCCGGTGAGCAGCTGTCGCCGGGACACAGGGCGGGCTGGGAAGTCATAGATGAGTACACCGCCAAGATGAATGTGAAGCCCGGCGAGTTCAGCCCCACCTGGGGAACTTTGCACGGCGGCTTGGGGTGGGATTCCACCTTTGGGATGACCTGCAAGCACTGCTTTGAGGAGCTGGGCGCGGACGACTTCATATCCACTCCGATAGGCACTGGTCCCTTCAGGGCGAACAAGTGGGTTGGCAATGACGAGCTGGAAGGCGAAGCGCTTACCGACCACTGGCGCATAATTCCGAACATCAAGACTCTGAGAATCTTCGAGATGCCTGAGGACGCCACTAGAGAAGCCGCGCTGCGTACCAAAGAGGTGCATATTACGCAGATTTCGGTCAAGAAAGTCGCGGGGATAGTGGACGACACCGGCGGCACCGCTGTGCCTATGGGCTTGCCCAATCCCAACACCATCTACTTCTCCGGCAACTATTGGGCGAAGATATGCCCTGAGTGTGAAGAGATGGACTTGCTGAAGATGCCTAGGCCCGGCTTCTTGCCGGACGAAGACCACCCTTGGATTGGCGATCCTTTCGCCGAGGGGTGCGACTACGACGCTATGTTCTCGTCCGTGCCGCCGCCCGCCGGTTCGGTCTGCCCCGAGATGGAAGGGCCTAGAAAGGTTCGCTGGGCGATGTCTATGGCGATAGACCGTCAGGCAATCGTGGACAATGTTATGGACGGCTTCAGCGATGTGGCGTACACCGCCATGCACACGCAGTTCCCGCCGGGGAGCGATAACTTCCAGCAAGACTGGACGGTTCCGTTCGATCCCGATATGGCGAGGCAGTATCTTACTGAGGCGGGCTATCCCGACGGCTTCTCCGTCGTGTTCTGGGCGACTGAGAGCGTTCCCAACACTTGGGATCCTGAGCTTGCGGACGCCGTAGCGGAGATGTGGCGTGAGCATCTGAACCTGGATGTTACCGTTGACAAGTCGCCTTATGCCTCTCGCAGGCCGGAGACCGTAACGAAAGAGATGGATGTGCCTTGGCTGCATGGCTGGGGCATGCCGCCCGGCGGAACGAAAGCGCCTTTCTTCTGCCCGACGCCCGGACACCTGGGCGGCGCGGAACTGCCGGCGGTAGCCTGCGATGTGAACTACGAGAACGATGTGGAGCCGAATGAGCAGAAGCGCATCGAGAACAGCATCTACTTCCAAAACTACATGGCATACTGGCACATCAACGCTGCCGTTGCCACTGTCAAGAGCTTCTGGGTGCATCTGCCGGAAGTCACGGAGTGGCATCCGTACTGGGGCAGCAGCTTCAACAATCCGGCGACAGTGGTCGTAGAAAACTAGAATACTGAGCGCGGGGCTAACGCGGCGCAAACATGGATGGACAGGATAGAGAGATTTAACTCCCATCCTGTCCTTTCCCCATCAAGGGGGGAGGGGCGATTGCGGACGCCATTCTATTGGGAATGTGTTTGCGTCGCTTGAACCGCCCCTAACTCTTGGAAGCTGACGGGTGAAATGCTAAGGCTTGTCCTTCGGAAATTAGCGGCTATCGTGGTCGTGCTGTTTGGCTTGACCATTCTCGTATTCTCGCTGTCGCATGCGACGGGCGATCCGCGCTACCTGTACATGACGCAGTACACGCGGACGACCTCGGAGGCGTGGGAGGCGCAGGGCAAGGCGATGGGCTTGGACAAGCCGCTAGTCGTGCAGTATGTCATCTGGGTGGGCAATGCGATTCGCGGCGATTTCGGAACTTCGGTCTATTATCAGCGCAATTCGCTGGACATGATACTGGAGGCGCTGCCCGCCACTATCCAGCTTTCAGGCATATCGTTCCTGTTTGCGATTGCGCTAGGCATGCCCTTGGGCGTGCTTTCCGCCGTCAAGAGAAGCACCGTTTGGGACTATTTCGGGCGCAGCTTCGCGCTGCTCGGACAATCGGTGCCGCCCTTTTGGATAGCCATAGTGCTGGTGCTCATATTCAGCGTTCAGCTCAACTGGCTGCCCACGTCTCGGAGGGGTGACTGGACGCACTATGTCCTGCCGATAGTAACGCTGGGCTGGCTTCCGGCGGCGGGCTTGCTGCGCCTGACGCGCTCATCCATGCTCGAAGTGCTAGACAGCGAGTATGTGAAGCTCGCCAAGGCGAAGGGCGTCGGCTCTGTCACCATAGTCTGGAAGCACGCCTTCCGCAACGCGCTCATCGCTCCCTTGACCTTCGCCATGATACTGCTGGCGGGCTTCATGACTGGCACGGTGGTCGTGGAGACGGTCTTTGCCTGGCCCGGCATAGGCAGGCTTGCGGTGAACGCGGCTCTTAACACCGACTTCCCGCTCGTAACCGGGCTTGCGCTCATCTTTGGGATAGTGTTCTTGGTGGCAAGCCTGGTCGCTGACATCGTGTACGGTATTCTGGATCCACGAATTCGCTATGAATGAACAACGCGCCGATTCCGGCGTCCAAGAGTTCACGATAGAGACGGGCCGCCTTGCCGCCGCATATCAGACATTCAGGCGCTGGCCGTTCATTCCCGTCGCGGTCGTCATTTCGCTTGTCGTGGTAGCCATCTTCGCTGAACTGGTCGCGCCGCACCATCCGCTGGAGGGCGATCTGGACGACAGGAATGTCGCCCCCGCATGGTCTGAAGAGGGGACATCCGAGTTTCTCTTGGGTACAGATCATATAGGGCGGGGCATTCTGAGCCGCATGATTTTTGGCGCGCGCGTGTCGCTCATCGTCGCCGTTACCGTGCTGATAGCGGGCGCGGCGCTCGGCACGCTCGTCGGACTGGTGGCAGGCTATATGGGCGGCATCGTCGACGAGATACTGATGCGTCTGGTTGACTTCGTGTTCGCGTTGCCCTTCATCGTGGTCGCGCTCGTCGCCTCCGTCGTCTGGGGCGCAAGCCTGGAACTTGTCATAATCCTGCTGGCGCTGTTCACATGGGCGCCCTTCGCCCGTCAGGTGAGGGCAGAGTCGCTTCAGCTCAAGACGATGGACTATGTCGCGCTCGCCAGAGTCGCCGGCGCGTCGGGCTTTCGCATCACCGTCAGGCATATCCTTCCCGGAGTGGTGAACACGGTGATGGTGCTGTCATCGCTTCAAGTCGGCTCTCTGATACTCACCGAGTCGGTGCTCAGCTTCCTCGGGGTGGGCATCCCGCCGCCACAGCCTTCGTGGGGCAGCATGGTGTCGGATGGGCGCGAGTACATCTCCACGGCTTGGTGGATTTCCTTCTTCCCCGGACTTGCTATCCTGTTCATAGTGTTCTCGATGAACTTCTTCGGCGACTGGCTGCGCGACAAGCTGGATCCGCGGCTTAGGCAGCTTTAGCCTGTCGCAGCCGGACTTACGGGCGGGCGTTGGCTGCTGCTATAAGGAGGGGGTGTTGGTGGTTCGGCTGATGCTGCGGAGAACGGGGGCTGCATGCGCCGCTTCGATTGTGCTGGCGATGTCGCTTTTCTTGGCTTGTTCGCAAGAGCCTGAGCCGACGCCTATTCAAACATTGCCCAGCGTCTCACCGCCGGCGACCGTCGTTCCCGCGCCAATGCCTTCACCGCCGGCGGCGGAGGGCGGGAAGCAGTCGGTTCGCAAGCGGGCGACTGAGGAACGCCCCCGAATCACTCCGTTCACCAATGTAGCCGCCGAAGCGCTCAAGGACGGCTATGAGATAACCAACTATCGCCCTGCCGTGGTGGTGTTCGACTACGACCGGGACGGGGACAGCGACTTTTATATCACATCCAACAGGGGGAACGGCAACCTGCTGTATCGCAATGAGGGGGACGGCACTTTCAGGGACATGGCAGAGGGCGCGGGCGCGGCGCTTACGGCGAGCAACAGCAGCGGCGCGGTTGCCTGCGACCTGAACAACGACGGCTACCAAGAGCTGTATGTCGGGGCGCGGGGGATTATCGGCGACGGGCTGGACTTCAGGTCCGCGACGGGGGATGATGCGGATTCGGTGCGGCACCGGGAGGCGATACAAGACCATCTGCTTCTCAACAACGGCGACGGGAGCTTCACCGACATCACCGAGTTTGCATTTGGCGACGAGGCGAACTTGCGCTCGGCGTCCAGTATCGCATGCGCCGATGTGGACGGCGACGGATGGCTGGACATCTATGTCGGCAATGCGGTGGATGAAGACTGGTTCATGTTCGACCAGCCCTCGCATCCGGGACATTATAACCTGCTCTATTACAACAACGGCGATATGACCTTTGACGAAATATCCAAGTCCGCAGGCGTAGAGGGCGCTCATATAACGCTGCGCGACGAGGACGGCAAGCCACTCTTGTTCAAAGACGCGGAGACGGGCATGGAGTATGAAGGCTATGACCCGAATATCGTGGACGCGGACGGCAACCGCGTCGCGGACCCGTCGGGACGTACTCATGCGGCGCTGTTCTTCGACCATGACGACGACGGCGATCTCGACCTGTGGGCTGCCAACGATGGGCATCGCCCTTATGTCTTCCGCAACGACTCATCGCGCGGGGATGTGCGATTTACGCCCATTGCCGAAGCCATGGGCATAGACAAGTCCGGCAACTGGATGGGCTTTGCGGTGGGCGACTATGACGGCGACGAAGACCTCGATGTCTTTATTCCCAATGTTGGCTACCATCTGCGCCTGTTCGCGCCGCAGATGGAGCCCGGCGGCGACTGCAAGTACACCGAGCGCTTCGATTGGGGGACTTGCCTGCATTACCTGCTTCGCAACGACGGCACGGAGAACGCGGCGGGCGTCGGCGAGGTCGGGCTGTTTCCCAATGTAGTGTCCGATACTACGGTGACGCCCAGCCCGCTCATGCCGCCGAGGTCGCTGGATAGGAAGCGGATTCATCCCGATTGGGATGCGCCAACCGGACTTGGCGCTTACGATTTCGGATATGGCACGACCTTCTTCGACTTCGATAACGACGGCAATCAGGATCTGTACTGGCTTGGCTCTGAGGGCCCGCCGGGCAACTCGTCCTTTCCCGCCGCCGGGCGGATGCTCCGAGGGGACGGGCAAGGCGGCTTCGAGGATATTACAGTTCGCGCGCGCCTGCTGGATATACGCGATGTTGACTACTCCATACTGGACGCCGATGACCCCGGCTTCAACGCCGATAGGCAGAGGATCAGCAACAGATTTCACCTGAACGGCAAGGGGCTGGCGCACGGCGACTTGAACGGCGACGGATACCTCGACCTCATCGGCACGAACAGCAGTGGGCCTATATGGGATGAGCGAACCAAAGAGTTTGTGCCGGCGAGCGGGCCCCTGTTCGTGTGGATGAACGGCGGCGGCGAAAATCACTGGGTTACGCTGATGCTGAAGGGGCGCATGGGTGTGGATGGGACGGGCAGCAATGCCGACGCTGTGGGCGCGCGGGTCTATATTGATGCTGGGGGCAGCACTCAGGTTCAGGAGGTGCGAGCCGGCTCCAGCTACCTGTCCATGGACAGCATCGCGCTGGAGTTCGGCATTGGCGACGCCGCGATGGTGGACGCAATCAGGGTTCGCTGGCCCAGTGGCAGAACGCAGCTGCTCGAGGATGTTCCGGCAAACAGGGTTGTGGAGATTGTCGAGCCTGAGTCTTGAACGGGTTCGGACGCTGTGAAGAAGTGGGAGGGGATAGATTGAGCGGCAAGGTCTATACGGGCGGGCGCGTGGGGCATGGCAGAACCTCGAGTGTGGTGGTCGAGGTCGTGGAGGACGGCATGGCGCGCCTTCTGCCCTCGCGCCTCGACCTGCGTGAACATTCGGTCAATCTCGAATGGGGATACGGCATCGGCGGGCCGGCGCAGCTCGCGCTGGCGATACTCGCCGACGCCACCGGCAGCGACGCCTACGCCGAGCGGCATTACCACTGGTTCAAGCTGGACATCGTATCCCGCTTGCCCTGGGACGGCTGGGAACTCCCGGAGCGCCAAGTCTGGGACTGGATCGCGGAGCATCACCCGCTGCGAACTTGCTGAGCGTTGCGGCTTCTCCGTCGGACGGCCTATGTATTTATAAATCGACAAGGTATGTCTATGCCCATGGTTTCCTCAATCTGTTCGAGAACTTCGCCTATTGGCCTTATATCGGGGTATCCTCCATACCGCACATACAATATAGCTTTGTCGGGGCACCTCTCTTCCGATGTGATGATTTCAGGATAAGCGTGAAGTTCTTTCAGATTGCGTATGGCGTCGGCGTTTTCCGTAACGGCGCGCTCCAACTCCTCGCGCGTGGGCCAGTCTTCGCAAGGCACGCTGCAATCCACGCTGTAAAATACATTCAATACAGTGCTTGATACACTCGTCAAGACCCACTCCGTCTGCTGCTGGCTTAGCACATTAGCAAACAGAAACCATACTGCGAATCCCCACAATACCAAGGTGGCAAGAGTCAGAACCCCCGTGAGTATGAGGCATCCCACGCTATACAGCAGGAATCGGACGAAACGCCAGACTATTCGGAGCATAGTTCGGAAACTTAGACTCTTCATTGCTATGAAGCCTCATTTATGAGATAACCTCTTGTCAATAAGTAGATGCTGACGAGCATCAGGCCCGGCGGGCGGCGCTAGATATTTCTAAATCGACAAGGTATGTCTATGCCCCTGGCTTCCTCAATCTGTTCGAGAAATTCGCCTATTGCCCTTACAGCGCTTGTTCCTCCATACGGCACATACAACATAGCTTTGTCGGGACACTTCTCTGATGTAACGATTTCAGGATAAGCGTGAAGTTCTTTCAGCCTGCGAACGGCGTCGGCGTTTTCCGTAACGGCGCGCTCCAACTCCTCGCGCGTAGGCCAGTCTTCGCAAGGCACGCTGCAATCCACGCTGTAAAATACCTTCAATACAGTGCTTGATACACTCGTGAAGACCCGCTCCGCTTGCTGCTGGCTTAGCACATTATCAAACAGAAACCATACTGCGAATCCCCACAATACCAGCATGGCGAGCGTCAGAACCCCCGTGAGTATGAGGCATCCCACGCTATACAGCAAGAATCGGACGAAACGCCAGACTATTCGGAGCATGGTTCGGAAACTTAGACTCTTCATTGCTATGAAGCCTCATTTATGAGATAACCTCTAGTTAGTATATTAACCGATACTGAGAACCGGAGTATGTCATGAGATTACAAGATAAGAATGCCATAATCACCGGCGGGGCGTCGGGGATTGGGCGCGCTATATGCGAGTTGTTTGCGGAGGAGGGTGCGCGGCTCACTATCGCCGATATAGACGCGGCGGGCGGCGAGCGGACGCTGGCGAGTGTCAGGGCGGCGGGCGGTGAGGCGCAGTTCGTGGCGACGGATGTGTCCAAGGAGGCTGATGTGGCGGCGATGGCGCAAGCCGCGGTCGACGCCTATGGCTCGGTCAACATCCTGGTCAATGACGCTGCCGCATTCGTATTCGGCGAGATAGAGGACATCACGGATGCCGACTGGCAGCGCGTCTTCGGCGTGAATGTCATAGGGCAGGCGTATTGCGTCAAGCATGCGCTGCCGCACATGAAGGCGGCGGGCGGCGGTTCTATCGTGAACTTGGCGTCCGTGAGCGGCTTCATCGCGCAGCCGGCCTTCATTCCGTACAACGCATCTAAGGGCGCGGTGATGCAGCTGACGCGCTGCCTCGCGCTCGACCTCGCGCCTTACAACATCCGCGTTAACTGCGTCTGCCCAGGCTCGGTGCTGACGCCCGCGACGGAGCGACACCGGCGTTTCATGGGCGCGGATCGCGACGAGTTCCTCGCTGAGGCGGGCGCGTCCAACTTCATGAAGCGCGTCGCCGACCCGCGCGAAATAGCCTACGGCGCGCTGTTCCTCGCGTCCGACGAGGCGTCCTTCGTAACCGGAACTCCGCTCGTGATGGACGGCGGATTGACGGCGCAATAGGGGGCGGCCGGCGTATCAGTCGGTCGGTTCGCCGTGAGGATGGGTATTCTCAATATGTATTGGTTAGGACTTACGCAGTTGAGCGCGATTTCGTTCTTGAAACAGGTCAATGTCAAGTAGGAGTTCATGTTCAAGTGCGTAAGTCCTGATGAGAAAATTGCATTGGTACGGTTTAGCCGTCGATGGGAGAGCGTTTTCGCCCCCATCCTAACCTTCCCCCAAAGGGGGAAGGGACGATCACATCTGCGGCGTCCTCGCCTTGCCGACGAATTTTCCCCCGTCAAAGGGGAAGGGACTTTCTCCAATTAAGGTAGGACTTACGCAGTTGAGCGCGATTTCGTTCTTGAAACAGGTCAATATCAAGTAGGAGTTCATGTTCAAGTGCGTAAGTCCTGATGGTATTACAATCTGGGGTGGTGTATCAACCGCACTGGATTCCTGCCCCTGCTTTCGCAGGGGTGACGTTCTTTCGCAGGAATGACTATTTTATGATCAGCGCGTATTGAGAATACCTAATGATGGTTGGTGATGATGAAATCTTTCATACAGGGCATGCCCAAGGCGGAACTCCATGTGCATATCGAGGGTACGCTGGAGCCGGAACTGCGGCTGCGCTTTGCCGCGCGCAACGGCATCGAGCTGCCCTATCAGACCGCCGATGCGCTTGCCGCTTCATACGACTATAATGACCTTGCCTCATTTCTCGCGCTCTACTTCGACGGCTTGAAGGTCTTGCGGACGGAGCGGGACTTCTTCGAGCTTACATACGCCTACTTGCAAAGAGTTCACGCGCAGAATGTCGTCTATGCGGAGATGCACTTCGACCCGCAGGCGCATACGAGCAGGGGCATCGCCTTCGATAGCGTCATCAACGGCATCCGCGGCGCTCAGGATGAGGCGCGGCAAGAGCTTGGCTTGCGCTCTCGGCTGATTTTGGGCTTGCTGCGGGATATGAGCGCGGAGTCGGCGATGGATGCGCTGGAGCAGTCGCTGGCGTACCGCGATTGGATTGTGGGCGTGGGCTTGGATTCGGATGAGAAGGGCAACCCGCCCGTCAAGTTCAGGGATGTGTTCGAGCGGGCGAGGGCAGAGGGCTACAATCTCACCATGCATTGCGACCATCTTCAGGACAATTCGGTGGAGCACATACGGCAATGCCTGGATGTAATCGGCGTGGACAGGATCGACCATGGCTACCATGCGCTGGACGATGCCGCCTTGCTCGAGGATGTCAGGCGCAGGCAAGTATGCCTGACATTCTGCACGACATCGCCGCCGAGCAATCCCGCGCCGCGACGGGCGAATGAACTGAAGTCCGCACTGGAGCATGGGCTGAATGTTACGGTCAATACCGATGATCCCGCCTATATGCGCGGCTACTATCTCAATGAAGTGCTGCTCAACACGCAGCAAGCTGTCGGGCTGTCACGGGAGCAGCTTACGCAACTCGCCCGCAACGCATTCAGGAGCGCGTGGATTACGCGGGAAGAGCGGGGCGAGTTTATGGCGGCGCTTGATGCGTATGTGGGTGGGACATAGTTCAGTGCGTTAGTTGGTTAGTTTTTTGTGCGCCTCAACAAGAAATACGATGTTTGAGGCGGTGAGATGCAAGACATAAGCGACGATGTGCTCCGGGACTTCCACCTGTTCGCTTCCCTGACCGTGTCCGCCTTGTCCTCTTTTGTTTCTTATCGTCGGTACACCGCTTTTTAGTGTGCTTCCCAAGCTGGTGAAATGGCTTTTCATTTCCGACGAGACTAGGTTCTTGTTGAATAGAATATCTATCAACTTGCTTGAGGTCGCATTTTGAGGATAAGTCCACCCTCTGATGTCACAGATGGTCCTCATCGTGCTCTCGAAAGCATTTGATGAGTTCACTATTGCGTCCTTGTAATTCCTTTCTCTGTACGATTTGTGGGCGCGCATAAACTCGTCTAATGCACCTTCAAACTTCGCATCATGTAAGAGAGATATAGCAGGTTCGACAGTCTCATAATGAAGGTATTGAGAGTTGACCTCTATTATCTGCCCAGACTCATACTGATAGCCTATGGCATGCTCACGGAAGCGATAGTTCAATTCATTGATAGCATCTTCGGGAGTCTGTTTAGTACCATATCTCCACGCTAGATTGTAGTGGAACTTTCCTTTGTTGCGTACCTCGGAGTCTATGTAGGAAAAAGACAATTCGATCAGACTCAGTACTTGGTCTAAGTCTTCGCTTTGGCGAAGAAAATTAGAGCAGTCTGCCAGGCGATTGTATGGATTGGGGTTCTGTGACAAATCAAAAGCACCCATCTCTTTGGCGATGGTGTCGTGTATAAATTTCCAGCCAGCCTTAGCGAAAGAATCGTTTGGCTCAAGATTGAATGCTTGTCTCCAAATATGTATTACCTGCACCCTGAACTCTGGAGGTAGGCGATCATAGCGATAAACTACAGGCTTCCCAGAGTTTTCGACTTCCCTTTTGCGCTTTGCAAATGTCTTGAGGATGGGCATTAGAAAAATCTCCCTCTAAGGTAAGGCTGTAACCGCCACTACAAATGATAACATACTTATAAGCATCTTCAAGTAGTTAAGCTCAGAAAAAAGCTGAATTTACGACAGTCGCCCCTGCCGTCCGGCTCTGCGCTGGCGGGGGCGCGCTGGAAGGTTGCTTGCGGCGCGTAGCGCGGGAGGTCTGCTTGAACGCCGGATAGCAGTTCCTCTATGGTGAGTATCTGCACGCGCGGGGAGCGGTGGTCGGGGAAGTGCTGCTCAACACGCAGGAAGAGCGGGGCGAGTTTATGGCGGCGCTTGATGCGTATTTGGGCGGTTGAGGGGTGTTGACTGGCTAGGTGAACAGCAGGAATATCGCGTAAATCGTGAGTATGGCGAACAGCAGCATGAAGATTACGGGGACGAACTGTTCGACGCGCGTGAGTTGGAAGTAGGGGCGGCGACCTTCCGGCGGGCGCAGTATTTCCCATTCCTCGCCGTATCCCGCGAATGGCAACTGCTTTTCTATGCGGTTGATTATCTCAAACTTCGCGCTGTTGAGCGTGCGGTATGAGCGGATGTTGAAGAGCCAGACGACCGACAGCGCGATGCCGAACAGCCCGATTGCCAAGAACGCCATTTCCAGCAGCGCGCCGTTTTCTGGCACGCCGAACCTTGCGATGACGACCACGATTGCGGCGAGCGCGGACACGATGGTTACATAGAACCTGTTGGACTGGTCCCGGCGCTGGCTTACGCGGTCAGCCATCTCGACGTAGAGCTTGTATTGCTCAAGCAGATGCGCTTGGTATTGTTCGCCGTAGTCTTTTGGAGTCATGATGCGGACTTTGGGTTAGTTGGGTATTGGGGTAGCGTCTGTTTGGGCTGATTTTAGCATAGGCGGTTGGGGAATGGCGTAGAAAAAAGAAATGAATATATTTAGTGACCATATATGTATTGAATAGATATTAGAACTATGGTATTCATGTATCCACTATGATCAAGCCAACAAAAGCGAAAGCAAAAGAGCGTCTTCAAAGATCGCTGGATGCAATCCCGGATCTAAAGCAACGACGGCTTGGCTCACCTGAGGTTACAAAATGGCGCAGAGCTACTGAGGTTGCAATCGCTAACACATTCGGGGAGACAACTCGCCACAGTGAAGACTTCAAAAGGATAATATACATTCCATTGTCTCTTCCTACTATAGGGGTCGCTGATTTTGAAATTCAGCGATCTTTTCAGCGAGCTTATATGAGCGGTTTGGATAATGCGGCTTCAATCCTTGAGTCGATGCTTGACGAGATAGAGGATTATTGGGAGGATGAAGAACAAGAGGCGGCTTCTGAAATCCCGCAGGTGGATAAGCCGGTTGACACGAAGAAGGTGTTCATCGTTCACGGACACGACCATGGAACTAGGGATACGGTCGCAAGGTTTATTCAGCAATTAGAACTTGAACCAGTGATACTGCAAGAGCAGCCTAATGAAGGACTTACGGTTATCGAGAAGTTTGAGCGGCATATTGAAGTCGGATTTGCGGTGGTTCTGTTCACGCCGGACGACATCGGTTCGGCAAAGGATGATGCCGATACTCCCAGATACCGCGCAAGGCAGAATGTCATATTAGAACTTGGATACCTTATCGGCCATCTAGGTCGTGGTCATGTAGTCGTTCTGTATAAGGGCGATGAAGGCGATATAGAGATACCCTCCGACTATGCCGGAGTTCTTTATACGCAGATAGATGATGCTATGGCTGGAAGATGAAACTCATAAGAGAAATGAATGGTGCTGGACTTGATGTTGATGCAAATCGGGCACTCTAAGTAAAACGGGATTGTCGTCCGGCTCTGCGCTGGCGGGGGGCGCGCTGGAATGTCGCATTTGTAGTCGAATCAATTGCCTGATTATGTCCAATTGTCGCTCTTTTGGGAGATTGCCAAAGCACTCCAGCCAATTGACCGAAAGCCCGTCGCCTCTACCGTTCCAAATGAAGGCGGAACCATCTATTTGGCCTAGTTGGGCATCTATGACCAGTGTCGGCTTGGCATATAGGACGACGTTGTCGGGGTCTTGTAACTCTTGGGCGGTCATTCTTTCACAAAATGGAGTAGGTCTAAATCTTTGATTTGTTTCATGACTTTGTCGAATGAGTCTGCGCCGACAGCCCGCTCTGTGATTTGTCTGTCAGCGTCGTACTTGAAGATGACATATAGGACTTTTTGATTTCCGGTGAAGCGCAAGCCTATGTCGTGTCCGTCGCTTTCTCGCCATACGGCGCGCAAGTCGCCGCTGTCTAGCAGAACTAATCCCGCCCGGCGAGAAAACTCCGCAATCTTCATGAACGCCCAGAAGTCATCGATGGAATCTTCGTTGACTTTTTCAATATCGTCATCCTCTGATGCGTAACCGCGCAAAACCTCGATACGGGCTTCATAAGCCTGACCATGGGCAATCTGCGATTCGGGCGTTACTTGTCTTTTCTTGGAAGTGTCGGTGAGGGCTTGTTTTGGAGCGGCGTTCAAATCTCCGCTAGATTGCTTGGTTAGGACTTCCTGGGGGATGTTCCGTACCTTCATTTTGTCCATGACCAGACCTTCTACATTGAAAAAATTGCATTAGTATAGTTTAGCCGTCCGATGGGCAAGCATTTTCACCCCCATCCTAACCTTCCCCCAAAGGGGGAAGGGACTTCAGCGCGCGCTGGAAGACGCCCCCCATCCTAACTTTCCCCCATCAAGGGGGAAGGGACTAATGCAATTTTCTCATACATTTAAGGTTTGTTGCCGAATGATACGCATCGCTAGGTTGGCGGAATCAAAGTCGGCGCTTGCACTCTTTCATAGAGGCTGCGCTTTATTGTAACAAACCTTTACGACAGCCGCCCCTGCCGTCCGGCTCTGCGCTGGCGGGGGGCGCGCTGGAAGGTCGCTGGCAGCGCAGAGGGCGGGAGGTTTGCTTGAACGCCGGATAGCAGTTCCTCTATGGTGAGTATCTGCACGCGCGGGGAGCGGTGGTCGGGGAAGGCTTTGGGCGTGTAGAAGCCCGCTTCCAGCGCTTCTTGCCGCATTGGTCTTGTGGGCGGCTTCAGCGTTACGAACAGCGCAAGATCCGCCTTTTCGCGCTCCATGTCGCTTTTGAGCGTGGCGATTTGGTTGCGCTGCACGCCGCCGCTCTTGACTTGCACCACGATGCGGCGCGGCTTGCCGCTGTTGTCGTCGAAGAAGTTGATGTAGCCGTCGATGCCGGCGTCCGCGCCCTTCTTGCGGTCGCGCGCGGGGCGGGCGTCCACCAGTCCGAGCGCCCACCACTCGAACTGGTAGCGGTCTTGCAGCGCGAGGGCTTCCGCGCTCGGCAGGTCTTTCGGCTCGCCGACGACCTCGTAGGGGCGCAACTCTTCGCCGAATGCGTCGTGCAGGCGGTGGCGGATGAGGGTGATGGCGAGGTGCGTGATGTCTATGCCGATCCAGCGGCGGTTGAGGCGCTCGGCGGCGGCGACCGCCGTGCCGCAGCCGCAGAACGGGTCTAGCACTACATCGCCCTCATTGCTGGACGCGCTGATAATTCTTTCGAGCAGCGCTTCGGGTTTCTGTGTGGGGTAGCCTAGGCGTTCTTTCGCCATAGAGTTAATCGGATTTATATCATCCCAGTGGTCTTGTACTAATGATCCTTTTGACTCGTCGAGGTACTGAATACGACGAGGGAGTTTCCCGGGTTCGTGCCAGACACGACCTTGAGATTCGAGTGCTGCCATATTCTCCTGAGTGAATCTCCAATTGCGCTCAAAACCCTTGAACTCATATATGGGTCCCCTTCCGCCTGGCGCAATCAGTGAAGTTAGTTGATACATCCGTCCGTTCTCATCCTCACGATAATGAGACTTAACGCTTGATGCTTTCTGAGGACGATATTGTGGGTAGAACTTTGCAATGTCTGAACGACCGTAGCAGAGGATTGAGTCTCTGCTACGCCCAAATCTGTGAGCATCATTATGCGGCAACGACCTAACCCAAGTGATTTCGTTCTTGAAGTTGGTAGCGCCGAACACGGCGTCCAGCAGCAGCTTGAGGTAGTGGCTTGCGGTCGGGTCGCAGTGTAGGTATATGCTGCCGGTGGGCTTGAGGACGCGGTGGAGTTCCACCAAGCGCTGCGCCATCATGGTCAGATACGCCATCATGTCGTTCTGCCCGAGGAAGGCGCGCATCGCGGCCAGCAGTTCGCCGACCTTCCCCGCCTCTCGCGCAATCACATCCCGATAGGCGAGCTCGGACTCCATATTCCAGCGCCATGTATCATCGAACGCCGTAATCTGCGCGGCGGACTCTTCCCCGCTGCGCTCCCGGAACAGCACGTTGTAGGTGGCGTTGGAGTTGAACGGCGGGTCGAGATAAATGAGGTCGACGCTCTCGGCGGCGACATAATCCCGCAGGATGTCGAGGTTGTCGCCGAAGTAGAGGGCGTTGGGGGAGGGTGTCATAGGATAGAACCTTCATATTGCGATTGATTGCACCCGAATTGCACCAGATTGCACGCGAATTGCACACACATTGCACACACATTGCACACGAATTGCACACATTGCACACGAATTGCACACGAATTGCACCGAGGTTGCGCTTGATTGCACCGAGGTTGCACCGAGGTCGCACTTGATTGCACCTTAATTTGCCATTAACTTCCATCGTGCCCCAGGCCCACGTCCTTCAAGAATGACCAAGTTCAGAGAGCGCAAAAGATCTAAATCATGTTGCACTTGACGGCGTGTAAGGCCTTCTTCAAGGTGCGGATACATTTCCCTCAAAGCCAAGCCATCCGGAGCCTCACTAACCATAGACAGAATAAGTCGTTGTCGTTCCGTCAGATTATAATCAACCCTCTGCGGAGGGACATATCGGCTTTGGCGGAATCTTACGACGACACAGCCAGGGATTTCCTCGATTTCGAGTCTGGGCAAACCTGCTTGTGTTACGAGATCCACCATTTTTCTTATCCCGCTCCCCCATGTTTCGATAATTCCGCGCCGATAGAAGACCCTTGCTATAAGAGGGTTCCATTGAAGCGATTCATGCGTCTCAAACAGCGATTGCGCGGTAAGACCGAAGTGCAGCGTGCCTGAAGAGGTGATTTCAAGGCGGTCGTCATAAATTGCCACCGCTACGGAGCCGCCGCCTATGGAGTAATCCCTGTGGCAAAAGGCGTTTGCCAGCGCTTCTCGGAGCGCTTCCGTAGGATAAAGCGGTTCGTCCACACGCTTGAATACCCCTGGCATGATACGCCCGGCTATCGGCAAACTTTCTATAAGAAACCGTTGCGCCCTCTCCAAAAGGTAGAATGCGTTGCCGTAGAATTGTCTGTTGTCCAAGAATTCGTTTCGGTCGATGCCTCGAAATTTCGCAACGCGCAACATGCATTGTGGATAATCAGGTTCGGTATAACGGGAATGCTTGAACAGCACAACGGCAGCGCGAAGCAGTTGATCGTCTCTTATCAAACCTAACCGGCGCAGTATATCCACAGGATCGCTAGTTGGCGGAGGATCTATTCGTCCATTTCTAATACCTTCGCTAACGGTGCGTGCGATTTCGTCGTGGTCTAGGTCATCTATCGACCAACCTTGCGCGGGTTCATTTTCCCATCGGTGTTCTGCGTGCAGTCGCTCCAACAGTAGCTGATTGTATTCGTCCCGTGACAGGATACGGTTCGTATTTCCAACTCGGCGATAGGTCTTGCGCTGATAGGTGTAAGGCTTATTCTGCCCTGCCCTTACGCTGATAATCAGCAACTCGTGCCCGTTGCCGATGCTTTCCCTATCGACATTGACGCTCGGCAACGCCGGTGGGTCGATGTCCTCCAACTCCTGGCACAAGCGCTCTATCGTCTGTTCGCCAATCTGCTGACCGATTATTGTGCCATCGGGTTCTACGCCGATTATGACCCGCCCGCCGCGATGGTTCAGCATGGCGCATACGGACTGTGCCGCTTCCCTCCGTCTGCCGGTGCTGCGCTTCAGCTCCAGCGTTTCCGACTCGCCAGAATCTACCCAATCTTGTATGTAATCAGGAATCATGACCGTGTCCCTAGGCGGTTTTTGTAATTCGATACGATTTGCCCTTGCTTCAACTGAAATAGACTTGGGAACAAGTGTATCATACGGAGAGTTTAGGGAGCATGTAGCATACGGCCTGGATTTAGGAATTGCGCGCCTAGTTGCCGATGCCGCGCTTGCGCCTCGGATACTTCCTGTTCGTGTCCAGAATCGACCATATCGCAAAGGCGATTCCGGCTGTGCCGATAATGGAACCTATGACGACTAACGCGATAGTCAGCATTTTCTCATTCTCGTCGGGTTTAGATGCGTGTCAGGAAGATAATTTTAATTGTCGATGCCGCGCTTGCGCCTCGGATACTTCCTGTTTGTATCGATGAACGATCAGATGGCGACGCCAAATGCAGATGCTATAACGATTGTGCCTACGATGGTTAGCAGTTCAGTCATTGTTCCGCGCCTCCCGCGCAATCACATCCCGATAGGCGAGCTCGGCCTCCAGATTCCAGCGCCATGTATCGTCGAATGCCGTAATCTGCGCTGCCGACTCTTCCCCGCTGCGCTCCCGGAACAGCACGTTGTAGGTGGCGTTGGAGTTGAACGGCGGGTCGAGGTAAATCAGGTCGACGCTCTCGGCGGCGACATAATCCCGCAGGATGTCGAGGTTGTCGCTGAAGTAGAGGACGTTGGGGGTGGCGTCGGATGTCATGAGGGACTTCCCGCGAGTAGTTGCGCGAACTTGCCTTTTTGGCTCCAGGGAATGGCGTATTCTTCTATTGGAGCGAGGGCGTAGGGTGTCCAAATACGTCTCGCGGCGGAGTTGTCAATCCCGTCGTCTAAAACGGCAATAGGAGAGTAGTTCGTGTTCTTCCTCAGAACATCGTAGAAGCGATAAGCCCAGCGTTCCGCCAGTGAATGTGCAATCGATTCCTTGGACGCAGTGATAGGCTGTATGAGAAGGTTTTTGTTAGAGTTCACATAGAACCTAAATGTATGATTTTCGCGAGCTCCATCTACTTGATAGTCTGCAACATAATCTACATCGCTTTGCGTGATGATTGACTTTACTTGATTATCGAATCGTATCCGCTGTGTATTCGTAGAACGTCTTAGTTGGATAAGGTCGGTTACCGCAATCGCAGTTTGTATCAGAGCGTGAAGGGCTTTGCCTGCATCTTCGGGTTTGGTCTCGATGCTTAGAATTTCACTATCGATAAACACGCCGTGGCACTTGGAAATGAAGTTTGCCCTGTCCATCACAGACTTGCTGAGCGTCAAGCCGTTGACGAACAGATAGCCCAAAGTATCACCCATATCGTTGATGAGGATGTTGCCGTTGGGAAGAGTTTCGATTTCCAGTTCAATGCCTTCGCCGTCGGGTTTGGTGAATGGCGTCACTAGGAAGCATCCGTTATCCGATGGTATCACCTTGAGACCGGCGGATAGTGTCTGCATATATCCTTTGACTACTTCGGCGCAAAAGTTGGTATTTGTCATGGGATTTCCCCTACTTGCTAATCTAGAGCGCCAGTTCCGTGTAGGTTCCTATTAACTCGATGTTACACTCGACTAGAAAATCTAGAAGTTCATCGTTGGGGTCGCCTACTCGTATGTCGTTTGGAATGTAGGCTCTTTGGTCTTTCCATGTGTCATCCCAGAAATGTTTGTGCGGTTGTGTGAATATATTGCCCGTTACCGGGTCAGTATGCGGTTGGTCGTTATGGACGGTGAATTTGCGTATAGGTGTGTTGTCATACAAAAGGGCGAAACTTCGGTTTTTCTTGCCGATATATCCGTCTAGTTTCAGGCTTTCACCTGAGTCTAATGATTCTACCCTAACGGTTAACTTAAATGTGCGCCGCCTACGACTTGGAGAACGCCAAGACATTTCCTCATAGATGACCTTGCTTTCCGCAATGATTCTATCTGCCTCAATTGCTGTTACCATGCCTTTCTCCAACCCTTGATAGAAACACACTTTACAACAGGGTAAAGTTGTTGACAAATCGTATTGTTTCAATGGGAGATTAGCAGTGATGTTTTCTGCCATTGTATCGCCGCACTTGCCATTCACTCTTGAACAGGCGATACTTACGGCTGTTATCAAGGAGGTGAGCATGGAAGGACGATTGAAGGACAAGTACGCTATTGTGGGCGTGGGCGAAACTGAGTATAGCCGCGCTTCGGGGCGGAGCACGCGCGCGCTGGGGGTTGAGGCTATCCGCAACGCTATCTATGACGCGGGGCTGACGCCGCAGGATGTGGATGGGATGCTGAGCTATCATGGCGGCGATTCGACGCCCTCGACGACGATGATGTATGACTTGGGGATGCGGCTGAACTTCTATATGGACTGTTCGGGCGGCGGCTCCAGCACGGAGGCGCTTATCGGGCTTGCCATCGGCGCTATCGAGGGCGGCATGTGCGACACGGTGGCGATATTCCGCGCGATGAACGGCTATTCGCAGGTGCGTATCGGCGGCACGGGATCGCGCGCTGCCGCGCCCGTCGCCGGCTCCGACCTGCTGAAGCGCTCTTATGGCGTCGCCAGCGCGGTGCAGAACTTCGCCTTCACCTTCACGCGCCACATGATGGAGTACGGCGTTACGGGCGAGCATCTGGCGAATATCAAGGTTACGCACAGCAACCACGCGAGCAACAACCCCAAGGCGCTGATGAAGCAGCGTGTTACGGTGGATGATGTGCTCAACTCGCGCTGGATTGTGAAGCCCTGCGCGCACTTGCTGGACTGCTGCCTCGAGACGGACAACGCCACATGCATCATCGTCACATCCGCGGAGCGGGCGAAGGACTTGAAGCACCCGCCGGCGTACATCATGGCGGTGCAGGGCAGGGGCGTTAAGCCGGGCGGCGATTTCCACTACCAGTACGCGCCGATTTCGCGCGTGGCAGGCTACTATGTTGGGCCGCGCCTGTTCGAGCTTGCGGGCGTTACGCATGACGACATCGATGTTACGGGCTGCTATGACGCATTCACCTATACGACGCTCTTGCAGTTTGAGGACTATGGCTTCTGCGAGAAGGGCGAGGGCAAGGACTATGTGACGAGCGGCATCACCAATCTAGGCGGCAGGCGTCCGAACAACACGAGCGGCGGCCACCTGTGCGAGGGCTATACGCACGGCATGAATATGGTCATCGAGAACACGCGGCAGCTTCGCGGCACGGTGGACGACTACTGCCCTGACTGGGCGGACGGCAAGCACACTCGCGACTACTCGGAGGGCGGATGCCGCCAAGTGCCGGATGTGAATATCACGATGAACATGGGATGGGCGATGCCTGGCGTCGGCAGCGCCCTGATAATGCGAAAGTAGTTTTGCTCGGCGCGCGTGATGCCCGATTATATGGATTCGGTTTCATCGGGCATCGGCGGCGCGCGGCTGTATGGAGGGAAGAAAATGCCGATTTATGAGTATCGCGGCTTGGCGCTGAATGTGTCGGAGCTGGACAGCGAGTACAAGGGCTATTTCGATGCGGCGCAATCGCACAAGCTGGTCGTGAAGAAGTGCGGCGCGGACGGCTGCGGGCTGCTGCGCGGCGAGCCGGGCGCGGCATGCCCCTGGTGCGCCTCGCTGGATTGGGAGTGGCAGGAGGTTAGCGGCAAGGGCACGATTTACAGCTATCAGGTCATCACGCACGCCATCATGCCCGCGTTCCGCGACTGGGTGCCCTACACGGTCGTGCTGGTGGAGCTGGACGAGCAGAGCGGCGAGCCGAACCCTGAGAACGGGCTGCGTATCACCGCCAACCTGCTCGATGGCGACATGCAGCCGGAGGACCCGGAGAATGTCGGCATCGGCAAGCGCGTCGAAGTGGTGTTCTTGGACACGGACGACGGTCTTTCGCTGCCACAGTTCCGCCTGTCGGACGAAGCGCCGAAGGGCGAGGTGTGGCGGTATCCGGTGTAGATGGTCAAGCGGTTCGGCAGTCGTTCAGGCTGTCATGTGGGAGGTAGGAATCATGCAAGTCTATGATGCGGTGCGCTCGCGGCTGACGGTACGGGAGTACAAGCCGGATCTGGTGCCGGATGATGTCGTGCATAAGCTTCTGGAGGCGGGCAGGCTCGCGCCAAGCTCGCAAAACTTGCAGCCTTGGCATTTCGTAGTGGTTCGGGACGGCGAGACTATAAGGCGGCTGGGAGCGCTTGCTACGCAGGGGCCGTTCATCGCGGACGCGCCGCTTGCAATCGCCATCGTCACCGACGATACGCCTAGAGCGGCGCTAGACGCAGGGCGCGCCTTGCAGCAGATGGAGCTTGTGGCATGGGAGGAGGGGCTTGGCGCTTGCTTTGTGGGCATTAGGCAAGCCGAGCAAAACCGAGCGATTAAGGAGCTGCTGGGCATTCCCGACAATCTCGTCCTGCTGACCGTCTTGCCGTTCGGCTATCGCAAGAACATGGATATGGGCGCGCGCGGGCGCAGGAATCGCAAGAGCCTGTCGCAAGTGGCGCACAGCGAACGCTTTGGCGATCCCTACGCGCCGGCATAAGTTGGCATGGGCGTCTATTGTCTGTTACGCTTAATCACATATAGGGAGCGTGGTGAATGCGCGCGTCCCATGGGGCTGACCGGAGTGTAGCAAGGGCGGCGTTGTAGATGCAGAAGATAGGCACGGCGTTTTACAGGCACTTGCAGCTGCTTGCCACGCTTGGCGCGCTGCTGAAGATTGCTTTGGTGCTTTCCAGGGGTGTGCTGGGGCTGTTCGTGTCGGGAGCGCTTGGGTTTGGGCTGTATGTGATGAGCCTGCCGGTGGCGCTGTCCATCTGGGGCTATGGCGACAGCCTGGTGGCGCTGCTTTTGCTGACAACTAGCATCGGGGCGGCGGTAGGAAGCTACATCACCTGGTTCGATAGGGACTTTAAGCTCGGCATCCATGCGCTGCTGCTCATCGTAGCGCTGATTTGCGCCTTGGCAGGGGCATGGCTTGGCTATGGCATCGGGGTCAGCGTGGATCACCCGATATGGAGGCCGGGCATACCGGAGACGAGCGCCACCACGATGGGCGCGGTCATCGGCGCGAGTGTGCCGCTGTTCGCGTTCGGCTTGTACAGGGCAATCATGGATCCGCGCCTTTAGCGTCGGCAGTCGGCGCGGAGTCTTTGATGAGGCACAAAACGAAGTCCCTTTTCTGCTTAGGTTTTCGGCAGAAAAGGGACTTTGATTTTGCGGGGGCTGTGAGGTTAGTCGGCGACCGCTTGCGCCGGCTCCTCGATTGGCTTGCCGGATGCGGGGTCAACCTCGAATGGGCTGAACAGCTCCAGCTCTTTGCCCATCTCGCGGACTGCGGGTATGACATACTCGCCCATGAGCCGCAGGCTACGCATCTGGTCTTCGTGCGTCATCGCGCCGTCGCCGTCCCAGAAGATGACGCTGCCGGGGCGCAGAGTCTCCAGCACATGCTTAATCTTGGGCAGCACGGTGTCCGGCGTGCCGGTGACGATGGTGTACTTTTCCTGCTGCTCTTCGAACGGGCGAGAAGTGATCGCGCCGCCTCTGTTGGCGGTTGCGAAATCGCGGGTCGGCAGCACCCTGCGGCGTGAGGTCAAGCCCGGCAGGTTCAGCAGCGCGCCGTTGGCTGTGCCTTCGTTCCCGGCGAGGAACGGGTTGCTTGGTCCTTGCACATACTTGCGCGCCGTCTGTTCGGCGAGTTCCTCGGTTTCGTCCACATGCACCTTCCACAGGTAGCCGATGTTCTGTGAGCCGGACTCGTAGCCTTCCTCGGCGGCGGTTTCGTGGTAAAGCTGGAACGCCTGCTTGGTGGGTCCCATCTCGGTGGCGAGCATTATGTACGGGATGCGGTTGCGCGCCGCCCACTGGAGCGAGTCGCGGCTGACCACGCCCGGCAGCCAGATGGGTGGGTGCGGCTTCTGGTAGGGCCTAGCCCATGGGTTGACATAGCGGTAATGGTAGTGCTTGCCCTCCCAGCGGAATGGGCCCGGCGTCGTCCATGCCTTGACGATGAAGTCGTGCGCCTCTTGGAAGCGTTCCCAGTTGTACGGCGGCGGCGCGTTGTGCGACACGCTCTCGCGTCCTGTGCCGCGCACCCATCCGGAGACGAGCCTGCCGCGTGAAATCATGTCGATGATGGCGAGCTGCTCGACTAGCCAGAGCGGATCGTCCCAGATGGGGATGATGTTGCCCAGCAGGACTATCTTGGCGCGCTTGGTCATCCGCGCCAGGATTGCCGCCTCGATGTTCATCGCGCCGCCCATGCAGAAGGGGGTGCTGTGGTGCTCGTTGAGCATCAGCCCGTCAAAGCCCATCTCCTCGGCGTACAGCCTTTCGTCGAGATAGCGGTTATACAGGTCTGCGCCAAGTTCGGGGTCGTAGATTTCGTTGCTTAGGGTGAGGTCTTTGATGGACTTGCCGGTCGCGCCGAAGTAGCCCGACGCGGGATCCTGGTATGGTCGCTCTGTGAAGTGTGCTATGAACATGGGCGCTCTCCTTTAAGTTTCCCCGTTCCTATGGCTTTCTATGGGCGACGAAGCATCTGTGCTTGCGTGATGTATATCTCTGATTTATGGCAGCAGCTTGACTAGGGCGACTACAAGCCCGCCGACTGCGATCATCATCCCGCCAAGCCTGGGCGTCATTCGCAGTTCAAGGTCGTGAAGGTCGGTTTTGGTCACAAGGTCGCCTCCGCCAAGCGCTTCGCGCACAGTCGAAACTACCGTTTCGGCCTGTGTTTCGCTGAAGCCGCTTTGGTGAGCGCCTTCACCGCTTGGTGTGTGTCGAATCCGGTTGTCTCCATCAAGGCGTCCTTTGCTTGGGACTGCGATGTTTGTGCTTGCGTGATGTATATCTCTCGCTGTTGGTTATGGCAGCAGCTTGACTAGGGCGACTACAAGCCCGCCGACTGCGATCATCAGCCCGCCGAGCCTGAGCGTCAGGCGCAGTTCGAGTTTATTCATCTTTACCTCAAGGTTATGAATGTTGGTTTTGGTCGCAATGTCGCCTCCACCAAGAGATCCGCGCATAGTCGAAACCATCGTTTCTGCCTGTGTTTTTGTGTGATGTATATCTTTGTCGCTGCGGGTTATGGCAGCAGCTTGACTAGGGCGACTACAAGCCCGCCGACTGCGATCATCATCCCGCCAAGCCTGAGCGTCAGGCGCAGTTCAAGATCCTTGAGTTCTGCTTGAAGGTCGGATTTAACTATCTGAAGTTCGTTCTCAAAGTCGGATTTGGTCGCAAGGTAGCTGCCGATGGCGTCGCGCATAGTCGAGACTACAGCCTCCGCCTGCGTTTCGCTGAAGCCCGCTTCGGTGAGCGCCTTCACCGCTTGGTGTGTGTCAAATCCGGTTGTCACCATCAAGGCATCCTTTGCTTGGGGGCTGCGATGTTTTGCACTATTTATACCACAAAATCTTGCAGCGACGAAATTGGAACAGGCGTTAGTCCTCCGCGAAGAAGTCCTGCACCAGCGCGAGGAACTCGTCGGTCTTCTCAATATCCGGGCGGTGGCCGCAATCGTCTATGACCTCGAGGCGCGAGCCCTTGATGGACTGGTGATAGACCTCGCCGGCGCTGAGCGGCACCATGCCGTCCTGAGCGCCCCAAACGATGAGCGTCGGCAAGTCTTGTACGCGCCCCAGCAGTTGCGGCAGCGCGGGGTAGTGCATGTAGGGCTTCCAGCTGAGGCGGCACGCCTCTTCGCGCGCCACCGCCCACGCCTCCACCTGCTCCGGCGACGGCTCAGGCGGGCGCACGCTGGCGAACTCCGGCGTCGCCGCGTTGTCCAAGCATACCGCGTCCAGATACTCCTCCCCCGTGACTAGGAAGATGTCGAGTATCTCGCCGACGGGCGGCTTGATGCCGGCTGCGCCGACCAGCACCATCTTGTTGAACTGCTGGGGGCACATCGTCGCCATCTCTGCCGCGAGCCAGCCGCCGAGCGAGTGTCCAATCACATTCACGCCTTGCAGTCCTAGCTCATCCAGCGCGCGCAGATACCAGCCTGCCAGGTCGCGCATGTTCATAATCCATTCGAGCCTTGGCGATTCGCCGAAGCCCGGGTGTGAGGGTATGTGAAGGGTATTATTCGCCGCGAGGGTGTCGTGCCAGCGCAGAGCGCCGTAGTGTCCCATTTCGTCGTGGAGTATGAGCAGCGGAGCGCCGCTGCCGCCCTTCACCATTTGCAGGCGGCTTCCCGCCACCTCAATTATTTCTTCCGTCCATGTGCTTGAAGCGGTACTCATTCATATCTCCTGTGCGGCATAGCGGTTCGTTGTGTGCGGCAGTCGCCAAGTAGCCCTGATTTTCTGTTGATATGCCCTGCTTGTCAAGTTGCGGCGCGAAACTGACATGGACGGATGGGTTGAAGATGATAGTTTTAGGCGAGGTGTGCGGTATTATTAGTGCGCGGTTGCATGTTACAATTTGCTGCGTCTTTGGGCGGCGGCGCGGTTCGCCCACCGGATTGATGGATTATGGACGGGAAATCATGTCTGGCGCACTGGACGGAATTACTGTACTTGACCTGACGCAGGGGAAGCCGGGCGCATTGGCGGGGATGTTCCTATGCGACAATGGCGCGCGCGTCATACGCCTGGAGCTTCCCGGCAACGAGGACGCCCGCGCGGAACCCACCTATATGGTCTGGGATCGCGGCAAGGAGAGCGTCGAGCTCGACATATCCGCTGAGCATGAAGCGCTCAGGAAGCTGGCGCTCAACGCCGATGCGCTCATCGAGGACTTTGCGCCGATGTCGCCTTACCGGGAGATTGTGGAGTACGCCGCGCTGCGCCGCATCAACCCGCGTCTGGTGCATTGCTCCATCACCCCTTATGGCGAGCAAGGGCCGATGCGGGACGAACCCGGCGACGAGCATCTCGTCATGGCGCGCATGGGCATTCTGGCATCACAGCCGGGCTTCCGTGAGGGTCCCGTCCATGTAGTGCATCCCGTCGTCAATCTCGGCACGGCGGTACTGGCGGCGCAGGGCATCGTCGCCTCGCTGTATGCGCGGGAGAAGACGGGCGTAGGGCGCAAGGTGGACACCTCGGTTATGGCGGGGGCGCTGCTGTTCTCGCCAAAGGTGGTAGGCGAACGTTTGGAGCAGCGACCGTTCCAGCTCACGACGGCGGGCGGCGGCCCGTTTTACAGCGTGTTCGAGTGCGCCGATGGCAACTGGATTCAAATAGGCTGCATCCACGGCGGCTTTGTGGATATTGCCGCCACGGTGATGGGCATAGCCGAGCTGCTCGCCAACCCGCGCTACGGCGATGGCAGACGCCCCGAAAGCGAAGAGGCGCGCCAGGAACTGTTCGACATCGTCGCCGGTGTGCTTAAGACCAAGCCATGCGCCGAGTGGGAGCGCATCTTCGAGGATGCGGATGTGCCTTACGCGCGCGCCAGCAGCACGGACGCATCCATGGACAATCCGCAGGTCATCGCCAACGATATGCTCTTGCGACTGCGCGACCCGATTGCGGGGGATGTTACGCAGATGGGCAATCCCATCAAGTTCGACCGCACGCCCGGCGAGATTAGCGGCGCGCGTCCCCTGCGCGGACAGCACACCGACGCCGTATTAGCGGAGATAGCGGATGTTCGACTGCCTGCGCCGTCCGATATGGAACCGCGCGATGACGCTCCACCGCTTGAAGGCGTGCGTGTGATGGAGATGACGAATGTCATAGCGGGACCCGCGGCCGGCAAGTGCCTCGGCGACCTCGGCGCGGACATCATCAAGTTCGAGCCGCCCTATGGCGACATCTCAAGGCCGGCGGGGGCGCAATACTTCCTCTACCTCAACTCCAACAAGCGCTCTGTCTCTGCGAACACCAAGACGGCGGAAGGGCGGGAGATAGCGCAGCGGATTGCGACCGAATCGGACATCATGCTGGCGAACATGCGCCCCGGCGCGACCGACCGCATGGGATTGAGCGCGGAAGAACTCGCCACGCTCAACCCCGGGCTGATTCACGCGCACACTACGGCGTTTGGCTGGGCGGGACCTTATGCCCATCGCCCGGGCGTCGATCCGCTTGCCCAGGCGTGGATGGGCTTGCAGTTCGCGCAGGGCGGGAGGGACAATCCCCCGGTGTTCCTCGCTCAGCTCGCGCCGACAGATTTTTCGTCCGGAAGCATGGTTGCGCTGGGCGCGATAATCGCGCTGTACGCCAGGGAGCGCACGGGCGTCGCCCAGAAGGTGGACTGCAACCTTCTCAACGCCGGAGCCGTCCTCCGCACCGACGACTTTCTGCGCTATGAGGGCAAGACGCCGCAGCGCATCGCCGACAGCGGCCAGTATGGATTGAGCGCGTTGCATCGCCTCTTTCGGACGCGGCAGGGCTGGCTATACCTTATCGCCGAAACGCAACCGGAGTGGGAAGCATTATGCGCCGCGATAGGACGCCCTGACCTGATACACGATCCGCGCTTCGCGTCGCCATCTGAGAGGGCGCAGGCCGATGATGTCCTGTGGGAACTGCTGACAGAGGCGCTCGGCGAGCGAACGGCGGACGACTGGCTGCCCACGCTGAGGGATGCGGGCGTGCGCTGCGCCCAGGTTACCGAGCAGTACAACATCGGCTACTTCGCGGACGCGCATGTCATCGCAAGCGGTATGGTGGTCGAGCATGAGCACGCGGTATATGGCAAGATGCGCTACTGCGCCAACAGCATCGTATTCGGCGAGACGCGCTCTATCAGCGCCAGACAGACGCCCATGCTTGGCGAGCATAACCGTGAGGCTTTGGCAGAGCTGGGCTACTCGCCGACGCAGATAGACGATCTGTATGGGCAGGGCGTCCTGACCACGGAAGAGCCGCCCCAAGCGTAGCCGCACATGAGCGCCGATAGCCCAACCGCGACGAACAGGGTGCAGCTGCGCTTCGTGCTGCTCGCATCCGCCGTCACTCTGCTCGTTCTTGCGCTTTTCGTCTATGCCCTGAGCGGTATTCAGTGGGCGACAGCGCCGTTTGTTCTTGCGCTGCTGTCGGGTGTCCTTGGCGTGGGCAGGCTGTCGAGAAGGTCGCTTGCGCTGCTGCGCGCGGATGTTGCGGCGATGTTCGGCGGGGATGCTGCGCCCGCTGCCCCTGTTGTGCGGCCCGCGCCCGTTGAGCCGCCGCCGGTCCCTGCGCCACCCGCTCCCGAATTAGTCGCCGCGCCGCCATCGCCGGAACCCGCCGAGATAGCCCCGCCCGCAATTCCCGTCGGCGTTCGCGCTGAGCAACCGCATTGGCTTGCATGGCTGTGCAAAGCGGAGCGCGGGCTTGGCGTTGCGGGGCTGTCCGCCGCGCTGATTGTACTTGCCGTTAGCCTGTTTCTGTTCCATGGCGAACCGCGCCCAACGCCTGCCCCTTGGTCGGGATACCTGCTGGCGGTCGTGCTTGCGATTGCGGCGGCGTTTGCGCTCGATGGGCGCTGGACTACGCTCATATCGCGCCTTCGCGCGGGCGTTACCCTTACTATCACGGCCGGGGCGATACTCCCTTGGCTCGGATTGGGCGGCATCCTGCTGTTTGGGCTGGCACTGCGCCTCTACAACCTGGACGGACTGCCGGCGGGGCTGTGGTTTGATGAGTTCGACAATTTGGATCAGGCGAAGTTCATCAGCGACGAGCCAAGCCATATACCGCTCTTCGTAATCTCGACCAATCTGCCTAGCGCATTTCTGCTGCCGATTGCGGTTGTGATTGAGTTCGCGGGTGTGCATATCACAAGCGGACGGCTGGTTGCCGCCGCCTTTGGCGTTGCGGGCATTGCCGTAATGTTCTTCATGGTCAGGCACATGCTGGGGACGCTGATGGGACTTGTGGCGGCGTTCCTGACGGCGGTCATGCGCTGGGATTTGAACTGGAGCCGCATCGGGATGCACGGCATCACAGCGCCCTTGTTTGCCGCGCTCACCGCTTGGCTGACTTATCGCGCGCTGCGCGGCGGACGGCTTGCCGACTTTGGCTTGGCGGGCGTGGCTATGGGCGCGGGTATGTGGTTCTACTCGGCGTTCCGCGTCTTCCCGCTCGTGATTGCGCTGATACTCTTGCATGGGCTTGTCAGCCAGCGCGGGCGAAGACGTCAACTATTGCTGAACATCGGCATCATGGCGCTATTCTCGGTCATAGTCGCCGCGCCGCTAATCCAGTTCGCCGCCCTCGAACCTGACGAATTCTTCCGCAGGACATCTACGACGCTCGTATTCACCGACGCCCCGCTCGGCGAGTCCGTAGATGCCATCCTTGGCAACCTGCGTAAGCACCTGCTCATGTTCCACATCGAGGGCGATCCCAACGGTCGCCACAACCTGCCGGGCGCGCCGATGCTGGATCTGCTTTCCGGGCTGTTGATGCTGGGCGGCATTGTGGCGGCATGCCTGCGCTGGCGCGGCGCGGCGTTCGTGATACTGCCCTTATGGGCGCTTATCATGCTGATTCCGGGCATACTCACGCTGCCGCATGAAGCGCCGCAGTCCCTGCGTTCCATCACGGTGCTTCCGGCGATTACGGCGCTCATCACGCTTGCCGTCAGCGAGCTATGGAGGCTTGGGCGTTCAGTGAACATGGGCGCTGTTCGCCGGGCTGCGCCGCTGCTTCTCGTCGGGCTGCTGGGCGTCATAGCATACGCCAACATCAATACCTACTTCGGGGCGCAGGCGAGCAATGAGCGCGTCTATTCCGCATTCTCCACCGATGAGACCTTGCTTTCGAGGGATGTGCTGAACGAACTGCCATCAGGCTACGACTTCTGGTTCTCAGAGCAGTACATGGTCGCATATACCCTCAGCGTCATCGCGGGATCGCCGCACCGCCGCGCCATAAGCGCGCCCATCAACATTCCGCTTGGCTCGGGCGACCCGCCGCAAGGGGCGGCGATATACCTTGAGCCGCGCGAGGCGGGATATTTTCGCACGCTGAAAGAGTATTACCCGGACGCCAGATTCGCCGAAATTAGACCGCCGCAGGGCGGTGAACCGCTGTTGTACACGGTCAAGATAAGCCCTGACATCCTTGAAAGCCGTCAAGGGCTTATGGAGAGGCGTCAGGCGTGGAGCGGCGGCGTCATCGAGGCAAAAAAGTCGGATGACCTCTACATCTGGTTCTCAGACGACGACGGAACGGTCGAGGTCAGGCTGCATGGATCGCTGCATATCGCCAACCCCGGCGAGTACGCATTTGAGTTGCAGGGCGGCAGCGATGTGCAAGTAACGCTGGACGGAATGCCGCTGCTGTCTGACCGGAAGCGGAGCGTTCGCATTGAGCCTGCCGTTGGGCTGCATGCCATCGAGGTGCGGGCGCGCGGAAGCGGCGCTGCCGATGCGCTGCGAGTGTTATGGCAGCCTCCCGGTCAAGAAGCGTTTGCGGCGATTCCGCTTGGCAGCCTGTTCAACGGCAGTGTGCGCCCCGTCGGGCTGACCGGACGCTTTTACGCCGACGCGCGCGCCGCGGACTTGCCGGATGGCGTCGCGCCCGATGCGATGCGTATTACGCCCGACATCGGCAGCGCCTTCTGGCTCGAACCCGTGCTTGATGCGCCGTACTTTGCCGTATGGGATGGGACGCTGAACGCGCCGGAGGGTGGCGCGTACATGTTCAAGACTGAGAATGTGTTTGGAGAGCTGAAGGTATTCATAGACGGGGAACTTGCGGTCAGCAGTGATGAGGGCAATGATAGCAATGAGCTGACGCTCTCGCGGGGCGACCACGACATCAGGCTAGAATATCACGATGAGGGCGCGCCGTCGGCGTTCGATGTGCTATGGGCCCCTCCCGGACAGCCGCTATCGCACATCGCCCCTGAGCATCTATCGCCCGCCCCTGAGCGCATGTTCCACGTCGTAGAGTAGGGCCTTTCAATTCGGGGTGACATCGGGAAGAGTGTGTCCTAACTCCAAGCCGAGGATTATCCAGCCCTCCAACCCGCTTTGCAGTTCGTCCCGGCACTCCTCTAGCGTGTCAGCGTTAGCCCATACACCTTGAAGGCCGGGGATTTCACCGAAGTAACTTCCGTCATCGGACAATATCTTGTACTTTGCCTTTCTCATTGCGGCGTCTATGTATTTGGTAAGCATTGCTGCATTGCCTCCTATGCTGTCCTTGTGGCAATTGATACATCAACCGTACTGCTTCGGTTATGGGGTGTCAACGCGCCCATAGCCCTGCTTGCAATCGTGCGCTGTGTTATACTGCGCCCTGTTGATATGCGATTCAGCGAGCGGGAGGGCGCAATGGCGGAAACCGGATTTGATGTTGTCATTTTGGGCGGAAGTGTAATCGACGGCACCGGCGCTGCCGCCTATGGCGCGGATGTCGGCATTAGGGGCGAGACGATAGCGGAGATTGGCGACTTGTCGCAGGCGCAGGCGCGCCGTGTGGTCGACGCCGTCGGGCTGAGCGTCGCGCCCGGCTTCATTGACACGCACGCCCACTCCGACGCCGTGCTGCTGACCGACCCGCAGCATGCGGACGGGCTGCGACAAGGCATTACGACGGAGATTTTGGGGCAGGACGGGCTGTCATACGCGCCGCTGTCGCCGGAGAACTATCGCCTGAACCGCCGCTATCTCGCCGGGCTGCTGGGCGACCCGCCCGAAGACCTGGATATGAGCAGCGTGGCGGCGTTCCGCTCTCACTACCACAAGAAGACGGCTATCAACACCGCCTACTGCATCCCGCACGGCGCGATTAGGCTGGAGACGGTTGGCTTCTATGACAAGCCGCTGGTCGGCGATGCGCTGGACGATGCCAAGCGGCTCATACGCGAGGGGATGGAGCAGGGCGCGGTGGGACTTGCGACCGGAATGTCGTACTTCCCAAATGCATGGAGCGACACCGATGAGCTTGTGGAGCTTTGCAAGGTGGTCGCCGAATACGGCGGCGTGTATGTTACGCACCTGCGCGATGTGAACACCGAGCGGGGCTTTGGCGGCGGCGATGTGCCGGAGGCGCTGGAAATCGGCAGACGCTCAGGCGTCAAGGTGCACTTCTCCCACTATCGCACTCAGCCGGACAGCGCGGGCAAGGTCACCGAGCGCGTGGAGCTGATAGACAAGGCGAAGGCGGAGGGCGTGGACTGCACCCTTGAACTCTATCCCTATCCGACGGGCAGCAGCTATCCGATACGATACCTGCCGAGCGAGGTCAACGATGGCGGGCCCGACGCCCTGATGAATAGGCTGCGCGATCCCGATGAGCAACGGCGCATGATCGAGTACATGCAGGAACGCCCCAACGACTTGTCCTCTGCCGTGTTCACCTATCTGCCCAAGAACAGCCATTTGGAGGGCATGAGCCTCCGAGATATTGCCGATGAGCGCGGCAAGTCCATGGAAGAGAGCCTCATGGAACTCTTGGTCGATGAAGAGCTGCAAGTCGGCTATCGCGGCGCGCCGCCCGACAGCGTCGCCGTCTGGCGTCAGGTCAGCCGTGATTGCGTGGAACTGCTGTCCAGGCCCGATTACATGGTCGGCAGCGACTCCATACATGTGGGCAGCCTGCCGCACCCGCGCGCTTATGGCTGCTTCCCGCGCTTCTTGGGGCGGCTGCGTCGCAGCTTTGGAATGCTCACCCTCGAACAGATGGTGCAGCGCATGACGGAAAATCCGGCGCGGCGCTTTGGGCTGAGTGGGCGCGGTCGCATCGAGCGCGGCGCTTTTGCCGACATCGTGGTGTTCGACGCCGAGCGCATCAACGACAACGCCACCTACGACGATCCTTGCCAGTTCCCGACGGGTATCCCCTATGTGCTGGTGAACGGACAGGTTGCGGTTGACAGCGAGCGCTGCACCGGCGTTCTTGCCGGTCAAGCGGTACCTTAGAATTGCCGGAGCGGTGGGCAGCAGTATTTGGATACTCTTTCCGTAACGCAGCTCCTGCTGGTCGCTGTGTTTGTGTTCGCGGGCGCGCTCGTATTCTGCACGGTCGGCTTCGGCATCGGCGTAACCGCCATACCCCCTTTGCTGCTGCTGGTAGATCCGCAGACGGCGGTGGTGCTGATAAACACCGTCTCCGTCTTCATGTTCTCGCTCGTGATATGGCAGACGCGGCAGCACATACCGCTGCGCCGCACGCTACCCATCATCGCCGCCGGGCTTGTGGGAGTTCCCGTCGGCATCCTGATACTCAGGGACGCCGACAGCGCGCTGCTCCGCATCGCCATCGCCGCGTTCATAATTGCCCTGACGCTGCTTGCCGCGTTCAACACCCGTTGGACGCTGCCCAAGTCCATGCCGGTGGGTCTGAGCGTGGGCTTCGTGGTCAGCGTGATGCTGAACGCCTTCGGTGTGGGCGGCGCGCTGCTGGCGCTCGCGCTGCTGGCGCGCCGTCTTTCTAGCCGGGCGCTGCGCGGCTCGCTGTCGCTCTATTTCCTTGTGATTGAGGGCGCGGGCGTTGTAGGGTATGGCGTAGCGGGTCTGCTGACCGAGCAGCGAATACTGCTCATAGGGGTGTCTGCGCTGCCTGTGGCGCTGGGCTTCGGCGTGGCGCTGCTCATATTGCGGCGAATCAATGAGACGATGTTCCGGCGTCTGGTTATGGCGACGATAATCATTACCAGCATGGTAGCGCTGGTCAGGGAGTTGGCAAGCTTGTGATGGAATTAGATTTGCTTGTGACGGAATTAGGTTTGCTTGGCCCAGTCATGGCGGCGCTGGCGCTGTTCTTCGGCGCGACGGTATTCAGCGCGACCGGGTTCGGCATAGGCATGATCGCCACGCCCATGATGCTGCTTGTCTATGAGCCGCAAACCGTCATAGTCGTCGCCGGGACGGGCGGGGCCGGGATAGGCGTGTGGATAATCTCCAAGTCGTGGCGGGACATCCCCTTCAGACAGATACTGCCGATAACCATAGCCGCCTTGTGTGGCGCACCCATCGCCGTATTCATACTGAAGACCGCCGATTCGAGCGTCCTTAGCATCGGAATCGCGGTTCTGATAATAATCTTTGCGATAGGCTCTTTCGTCAAGGTCGAAAGAGAGATTCCATACGCCACGCCCGTCGGCATTGTTACCGGCTTCATAGTTGGCGTGCTGCTGCCCACATCCGGCGTCGCGGGATCTTTGGTGATGCTGCTGCTCATGACGAAAAAGTGGGAGCGGCAGACGGTCAGGGCGGCAATGGCGTTCTTCCTGCTCGCGCTCATGAGCTTTTCCATCATGCTCTTTGCCTACCATGGCTTGTACACACCCGAACGCCTCACCCTCATAGGAGTCGTGATAATCCCGACGGTGGCGGGCATAGCTCTTGGCGCGGTACTTATGAGACACCTGAATGAGCGCATATTCAACTATTCCATCATCGGCATTATCATCGTGTCCAGCGTCGTAATTCTGGTTAAGGAAGCGACTAAGTATCTGTAATGGAGCTAACACTGGGCTTCACCGTAATCGCTGTTGCGGCGCTGGCGCTGTTTCTCGGCTGCACGGTGTACAGCGCGACCGGGTTCGGCATTGCGATGGTCGCGACGCCCATTGCGCTGCTGGCAATCGCCGATCCGCAGACGGCCGTAGTCGTGGTCAACACCGGGGGACTGAGCGCGGGAGCGCTGATAGCCATCCAAGCGCGAAAGGACATCCCGTACAGGGAGATACTGCCGATTGCGATTGCGGGCGCGCTCGGCGTGTCGCTCGGCGTAGCGATATTGAAGTTCGCGGACCCCGACATCATTCGCATCGGGATTGCCGCGCTAATCCTGTTTCTTGCCGCCCTGTCGCTGAAAGAGTTTCAAGGCGAAATACCCTACGCGAGAGTTCTCGGAGTCCTCGCGGGCTTTGCGGTAGGGATATGCTTGGCGGCCTTTGCCGTTGGAGGGCCGCTCATTGCCCTCTTCCTGCTTGCGCGAAAGCTGCGGCGGCAAGCGGTCAGGTCTGCAATGGCGTTCTACCTGCTCGTCATCGCAGCTTGCGGGGTGGGCGCATACGCGGTCGCCGACCTGTACACCGCGGAGCGGCTGACCCTTGTCGGCATCGTTCTGATACCGTCCTTCATCGGCTTCGGACTCGGCGCGCTGCTAATCAAGCGCATGAACGAGAAGATATTTCGCTATGTCGTGCTGGGCGTCGTCGTTCTGTCGAGCGCCGGGGTTCTGCTGCCGGCGGTCCTGAAGCTGATTTAGGCGGTGAATACGCAGGCGGCAAGTGTTAGCCTTGAGTTGCCATCGAATAGAAGCCATCTCATAAGTGCAAATGTCATTACCGCTCGCTCACCCGTCATTCCCGTTCACTCACCCGTCATTCCTGCGAAAGCAGGAATCCAGTATTTTGAGATAGCCTAGAATATGCGAAAGCGCCTACATTCTGAGATTCTGGATTCCTGTTTTCACGGGAATGACGCAAATGTCCGCACAACCTAAAAGGGCGTGTGATAGCATAGCCCCACCATCGCAGTAAGGAGAGACCTATGAAGATAACATCCGTTGAGACCTATCCGGTGGACAGATACCTTTTCGTGAAGGTTCACACCGACGAGGGCATAATCGGCTACGGCGAAGCGGGCGCATGGGGACACATGGAAGCGACGGAAGCCGCCATTCGCCTGAAGTTCGCGCCGTATCTGGTTGGCAAGGACCCGCTGCTTATCGAGCACCACTGGCAGACGATGTATCGCACGGGGCACTTCCGGGGCGCGGCGATTATGGCGGGAATCAGCGCAATCGACATCGCGCTGTGGGACATCGCGGGCAAGCATTTCGGCGTTCCGGTGTATCAGCTGCTTGGCGGCAAGGTGCGCGACAAGGCGCGCGTCTATTACCATGTCTTTGGGCAGACGCGCGAGGAACTCGTCGCGGGCGTGAAGGCTGCCAAGGCGGACGGCTTCACCGCCGTCGGACACCTGACGCCATTCTTGGACGAAGACCGCTCAGTGCCATACTACAAGTCGCACTCCGACAAGATGATCGACGCCATAGACGCCGTCCGCATGTACCGAGAAGCGGCGGGCAATGATGTTGACCTGTGCATCGAGATCCATCGCCGTCTGACACCCGCCGAAGCGGTCGTTCTGGCGCAGGGCATAGCCGAGTTTCACCCGATGTTCTACGAAGATCCCATCTTGCCGGAGAACTTCGACGCCATGGGGCTTGTGGCAAATCAGATTACCGTGCCCATCGCAACCGGCGAGCGACTGCACACCATCCATGAGTTCGACATGCTGCTGAAGCGCGGCGCGGTGCAGTACATCCGCCCCGATGTGTGCCTCGCGGGTGGCATCACGCACACCAAGAAGATTGCCGCGCTCGCCGAAGCGACCTATGTCGGCGTTGTGCCGCACAACCCGCTTGGGCCGATTAGCACCGCCGCATGCCTGCAAATCGCCGCCTGTTCGCCCAACTTCGCCATCCAGGAATACCCCATCGGCGAGCACGAATACCCCAAGAATGTGATGGTCAAGGAACCCATCGCCGTTGAGGACGGCTTCCTGATTATCCCCGACGCGCCGGGCATCGGCATCGAAATCGCGGACGACGCGCAGGAGAAAGCGCCCCCCAAGACCTACGGGCAGATAAATGTGCGCCTCCATCGCGACGGCTCCGTAGTCGACCAGTAGAGTGATGCGGCAAGGAGATATGCCTAACCATGGACATAGACTTACGATACATAACCGAAGAGCATTACGAACCTTTCGTCAAGACAATCGAGCGCAGCTTCGGAGCGCATGCTGACGAAGAATCGATAGCTATATTCTCCCGCATGCTCAAACAGGGCAGGGCGTTGGCTGCGTTTGAAGGCGAAGAGATAGTTGGAGGCTCATTCGTATTCGCTCGGCAGATGAACATTCCCGGGGACAGGGAGATTCTGACTGCCGTCGTATCCGGCGCAGGAGTGCAGCCCACGCATCGCAGGCGCGGCATTCTCACCGCGATGATGGACAAGCATCTCGCGGAATCCCGCGACAGAGGGGAAGCGCTGGTAATCCTTGGCGCTTCCGAAAGCGTGATATATGGACGCTATGGATTTGGGATAGCGTCCCACGAAGAGCGATGGACGATTGACAGGCGTCATACCGCGTTCGCGCATGCGCCCCGGGTGAGCGGTCGTGTCCGCTTTATCGAGAAGGATGACGCGCCCGACTCGCTGCCCGAAGTCACCGCTCGCGCCTGTGCGGGGCGGCCCGGGTTCGTCGCGATGAGCGGCGTCGAGTGGGCTGTGCTCATCGCGGACATGGAGCGCGACTGGAGGGGCGCCGGTTCTCTGTTCTTCGCGGTCTATGAGGATAAGGGCAAGACTGACGGCTTTGTCATCTATCGCATCCGAGCCGAAACGGTGATTGTCATCAGTCTTGTGGCGGCAACTCGCGCCGCGCACGCCGCGTTGTGGCAATTCTGCTTCGGCATCGACCTCAGAACGACCATAGAAGCGTATAAAGTTCCGCTAGACGATCCATTGCCCTGGATGCTTGTAGAGCCTCGCAGCCTGAGACGCTCCACGCACGACGCGATGTGGCTGAGAATAGTCGATGCGCCCAAGGCGCTGGAGGCGCGAGATTATGCCGTTGACGGGCGTATCGTGTTCGACTTGCGGGATGAGTTCTGCCCTTGGAACGCCGGGCGCTACGAGCTGGACGCCGCTCCCGACGGCGCATCCTGCAAGCCTACATCCGCCAGTCCTGACATCACGCTCACAGCCGCCGATTTGGGCGTCGTATATCTGGGCGACTCGTCGTTCAGCATGCTGGAGCGCGCGTCGCGCATCGAAACGGTGAGTGATGACGCCGCGCAACTCGCCGACGCGATGTTCCGCACGCGCCTCAAACCATGGTGGCCTCACGAAATCTAACCCCGTGTCCTATGAAAATGACACCCACCCAGATGACGCCCCCGGCGCATACAAACATTGACAAGGAGACCAATCACCATGACGACTACCATTTCGACCATCGTGGGCAGCGGCGCGCAGGGATACACCGGCGACGGCGGCATCGCCACTGACGCCACTATGGACAACCCCTTTCATGTGGAGTTCGACCCGTCCTATCGCTACCTGTACATCGCCGACTGCTTCAACTACGCCATCCGCAGGCTGGATATGCACAGCGGCGAGCTTACGACATTCGCCGGCATGGGCGAGGCGGGGCATACGGGCGACGGCGGCGCGGCAGTCGACGCCAGCATCGATGAGATTTACGCCATACAGGTGGACGCTAACGGCGATGTGTACATCTTGCAGCGCTTCAATCCGTCGGTTCGCAAGATTGACGCCGCGAGCGGCATCATAACCACCGTAGCGGGCGATACGACCGTCGGATACGGCGGCGACGGCGGCGCTGCGACTCAGGCGCAAATGCGCGAGCCGAACGACTGCGTCTTGGACGGCAGCGGCGGGCTGCTTATCGCGGATGTGCAAGACCAGCGCATTCGCCGCCTGGACATCGCAAGCGGCACGATAAGCACGTTCGCGGGCACGGGCGAGAAGGCGCACACGGGCGACGGCGGCAAGGCGAGCGAGGCGGGCATATTCGGCGCGCGCGCCGTGTGCGTGGACGGCAGCGGCAGCGTCTATGTCTGCGAGCGCGAGGGCAACACCATCCGGCGCATCGACGCAGACGGCATCATCACGACGGTCGCGGGGACAGGCGCTAAGGGCTACACCGGCGACGGCGGTCCAGCGGCGGAGTGCGAGTTCAACGGACCTAAAGCGATACGCTGCGACGGCGAGGGCAATGTGCTAATCGTGGACACTGAAAACCATGCCATCCGCAAGTACCACGCCGCAAGCGGCATCATCACGACCGTCGCGGGCGGACACGAGGGACCCGACGGCGACGGCGGCGCGGCAATCGAAGCCGGCCTAGCCCGTCCGCACGGCGTCGTGGCTGACAGCGCGGGCGCGATGTACATCGCCGACAGCGAAAACCACCGAATCCGGAGGGTCAATTAGGTCAATTAAGAATTGAAAATTAAGAATTGGGGATGTCGCAGGTTGCCTATTGCGCCCCAATTCTTAATCTCACTGCCAATCCTCAATTGTTAGGTTCTGTGGACATTTCGACTTTTCATCTCGTCATTCCAAGCATCCACGCCCGTCATTCCAAGATTTTACCCCCGTCATTCCTGCGAAAGCAGGAATCCAGCGCTTTGGGATAGCCTGAAATACACGAAAGCGCCTAGATTGTGAGGTTCTGGATTCCCGTTTTCACGGGAATGACGGGGGTGTCCACGCAACCCAATTTTTAATTGATAATCGCTCTCTCAAGCGCGGCTTCGTCGAACTCCAAGCCGAAGCCGGGGCGGTCGGGCAGCTTGATGACGCCGTTCTCCGGGATGATGGGATCTATGAAGAGCGCGGCGACTCTCTCCGCCGGGCCGGTGAACTCTTCTGAGAACTCGTGCGGGCGCACGGCGTTGGTTACGGTGCTGTATGCGTGCAGGCTGGCGACGGAGTTGACGCCCACATTCGGGCTGTGCGGCATGATGACCTTGTTGTCGGAAACCGCCATCTCATAGACCCTCACGATTTCGGACAGCCCGCCCACATTCAGGATGTCCGGCTGGAGTATGTCGGGATTGGACAGGTCTATCAGGTCGCGGAATCGCCACGCTGATGTTTCCTGCTCCCCGGTGGACACGGCGCAGTCGAGCGCATCCACCACCTGCCGCAAGCCCCGCAGATCGTACTGCGGCAGCGGCTCCTCGAAGTGCGCCACGCCCAGCGCCTCCAGCTTGCGCCCCTGCTGTATCGCGGTGGGCACGGAGTAGCCGTTGTTGGCGTCGAAGCCGAGCGGCACGTCGTCAGGCAGCCACTCGCGGCAAGCCCTGAATATCTCGAAGTCGTTCCTGGGGTTGCTGTCCTGCCGATAGTCGCGCCAGTCCATGCGGATCTTGAAGGCGCGGAAGCCCTTGTCATAGCCTTCCTGCACCTCTTCCAGCATCTCGCCCGGCGACTTGCGCCAGCCGTTGCCGCGGCTCCAGTACAGGGGTATCTCCGTGCGGTGCGCCCCGCCCAGCATCGCGTACACCGGCAGCCCCGCCGCCTTCCCCATGATGTCCCAGCAGCAGATGTCGATTGCGCCCGCTATCTGCGGCGGCAGCCTCGTCGCCTGCTGACCCGTGCCAAGCGCCAGCATCTCCCATATTTGGCGCGGCTGTAGCGGGTTCGCCCCGACGAGCAGCGGCTTGATGGTACTCTCGATATAGGCGCGGAACACCTCCAGCCCACGCGAGCCTTCCGCGATGCCGGTGATGCCCTCGTCCGTAAAGACGCGCACAATCAGCCGTCCGCCTCCGCCCACAAAGGACTGGTTCTCATCAGTCACAAAGCTGCGAAGCTGGTTGACCTGAATATCCGTGATTTTCATATTGCACCTCAAGGTTAGTGTTTCAGTGTTTTAGCTAGTCGGTTGATTTGGCGCTGACTATATGAGCGAACCAGTCTGTTGTCAATTCCACGCCCATCCCATCCATCCCGTCATACCCCGACAAAATCCCTTCATGGGAAAGGAATGGGGGTGAAAGCATCCCGTCAGCCCCGTCCAAGATCCCGCAGTGTTTGGCGCGCGCCCTCTACGACCCAAGGACCATCGCCGCCTGAGGTCAGGAACAGCCCGCCCTGCTCCGCGCGCCGCAGCGCCTCCGACGCGCTCGGCGTGTAGATGCCGGGTATCTTGCCCGCGCGCTTGCAAGCCTCGAACACCTCCACGATGAGGTCGTCGTGCGCCTGCCAGCCTGCGGCGTCGGACAAGTCCACGCCCATGGACATGCTGAGGTCGCCGGGCCCTATCCAGCAGCCATCTATGCCCTCGACGGCGAGGATTTGCTCGGCAATCTCAGCCGCTCTGACCGTCTCGATCTGCACGGCAAGAAAGATTTCATCGTTTGCCCACTGCATATAGCCGTCGCCGAGGAAGCCGGTTCCGAACGCGCCGCCTGAGCGCCCCCCAATGGGCGGATAGCGCACCGCTTCAGCCGCTGCCTCCGCTTCTTCCACCGAGTTCACCATCGGCACGACTATGCCCATCGCGCCGCGATCCAGCAGCCTGCCGATAGCGCCGAACTCGTTGCGCCGCACGCGCGCCATGGGCATCGCCACGCCTAGCCCGATGCTTCGGAACGCGCTCATAGAACTGTCGTCGTCCCATGCGCCGTGCTGGTTGTCCACAAGGATGAAATCGAACCCCAGCGGCGACAGCAGCTCCGCCGACAGCGCCGAGCCGAGATTCACCTCCGCGCCAAAAGCCGGCTCCCCCTCCAGCATCCGCGCTTTCGCCGTATTGATTGCCATAATTCCCTCCCGAATCAGAGTCAAACTTTAGATGTGTATCTGTGGTTCACCCAACTTACCGTGCCAGACGCTCCACGCCGGGAACTATCGGCGAGCGAGTGCCGTGCCAGTGGATTTCCAGGTGGTGGCGGGCGCGTGTGCAGGCGAGATACAACAGCATGCGGTCGAACTCCGTTTCGTTGTAGTTATTCTTGCCCGCGTTCGCAACGATAACGGCGTCGAACTCCAAGCCTTTAGTCAGGATTATCGGGCTGACGATGATGTCAGTTTCTATCAAGTTGCCCGCCTTGAACACACTCACATCAGGTATCCCTACTGTTGCCAAAACTCCGCCGATGTCGTCGGCGGTTTGCCGCCATTTAGTTAAAATGGCGACGGAATTCACATCTTCCCTTTGTCGCAAATCCTGTACTGCTGTGGCGATTGCCAGGCGCATATCGGCCGCGCTGTTGGAACGCACAAGGCGAGGACGTTCGCCGTTGCGTGTGTGCGGTGTAGGCGTCTCCGTGCGCTTGGGCAAGCCCTGCAGAATGCGGTTTGCGTACTGCGTAATCTGTCTTGTGCTTCGGTATGTCAAGCGGCTGTCAAGCCTTGACACGCTGTCTCTCTCAAAGAGCCTGGCGAGTTCGTTCCAAGTTTTGATAGACTTAAACCGCAGAAGGCTTTGTCGGAGGTCGCCTAGTATAGTGAAACTATCGGTTGTGGAGTGCATCCGCATGAGTTCCAGTTCCAACGGGGATACATCCTGCGCTTCGTCCACGACAACATGCTGAAATCTCTGGCTGTCAAAGCCGTTGAGCTTATAGTCAAGATAGAGTGCCGCAGCCAAATCGGTCATTCCCAAAGCTTGCCCCGCTTCGGTTGTAGGTGCGGTTTGGCTGATTTCGGTTGCGTCCTCCAAGTCCAAATCCCCAGTCCTAGCAAACTCCAGGATTTTGTCAGGGTCGGACACCAATCCCACATACGCGCGCCTGAAATCGAGCGATTGCCAGAACCTCAATGCGCTTTCGGCTTGTCGTCTGCCTTCATTGATTAGGTCATATCGCGTTTCACCGCGACGGGCGGAGCGACCGGAGCGTCTTGCTCGCTCGGCGTTCCGCGCCCAATCCGCCGCGAGTATGTTTAGAAGATACTCCCTTGCGGCATTGAGCTCGGGGTGTGTATTGAAGGCAGTGTCAACCCTGCGGTTGAACTCTGCGGCGTTCAAGCCCAATGGGAAGTCGCCGCGCATATTCCGAATACGACTACGCAAGTCTTGAGTAGTGCGGCGCGCATAGTTGTCCAACATTCGCTTCATTTTCATGCCGCCCTTGAACTGATGGGCGTTGACCTCTGCTTCGCGCAGCGGGTTTTGGTTGTTCATGAGTCTGTCGAATGTTTTGTCGTTGGCGCTGAGTGTTACTCTTGCGGAGAACTGCCCAAGCATCCATTGGCTCACGGTTGACTGCCTCACGCCATATACGCCCAACCCAGGCAGTAGATTGGCAACATATTGCAGAAATGCAGGTGAAGGACCGAATACGATAACTCGGTCCACACTTGGGCGCTCCCAGCCGCCAATATCGCTGTGGGGCGACAAAATGTAGTCTATGCGATGCAGACCTATAAGGCTCTTGCCGCTGCCCGCCGCTCCCTGCACAACCAGCACAGGCTTCGTAGTCGCGGCTATCGCCTTGTACTGTTCGGGCTGTATCGTCTGTACTGCGTCTGCCAGCTCACCTTCGCTTGCACCGGATAGTTTTTTGTCAAGTATTCGTGAGGACAGCCGGGGCGCACCGCCACCCATCATCGGCAGCCTCAGTACATCGTCAAAATCCAGCAGACGGGCGTCTTGTATTGTAAAGTTGCGCTTCAGATGCACATTTGCCTTTATTCTCCCGCGTGGAGCATCATAGAAATCTTGTGCAGGAAGATAATAGAGCGCGGCAATCGGAGCGTTGTGGTTCACAATGAAGCCTTCCGGCACATCAGAGACATTTATCCCGGCCTCGCCGATGTAAATGGTGCGAGTATCCCCATTCTGGCTATCAGTGTAATCAATCCTTCCGAAGAAAGGACGGCTTCGCGCTGCCCTGAGATCTTCAAGCGCGGCTTTTGCCATGGCTTTCACCGAATCAGCAGCCTTTGTATGCCCTGCAGTAATGGGAATTGTTCTGGGAGCTTCCTTCTGTTGGATAGCCCCGTCTATCAAGCCAACCACATCTTCAAGATGCTGCTCCTCAATCTGAAACTCAGATTGGCGGTCGTAGGTGTCCTGATTGGCGTTCGGCTGTGTCATTCGAATCACCTCCCCGTTGGTAGCGGATACTGATGATTTTGCCGTGCTGAAAATAGCATCTACTCGTTCACGATGGCAATGGCGCGCATGTTATGCCAGTCCCATGTGCTCCCTCAGCAGGGGCACGACCTCGGCGGGCTTTTCGATGTGCGGCAGATGTCCCGCGCCCGCGATGACTTCTAGGCGCGCGTTGGGCATTGCCTCGGCGATGCGCTCGCCCGCGCTTATGGGGACGATTCGGTCATGCTCGCCCCAAATGATGAGTGTGGGAGCTTCCACGCGCGCCAGCAGCCATAGCAGGCTGGGGTCGTGCATGTACGGCTTCCAGCACAGCCGCGTCGTCATCTCCCGCCCTCTGAGCTTGAGGCTGTCGTCCTCGAACGCGGCGGCGGTGAGCAGGCTGGCGTCTTCGATTGCGAGGCTTGTCGTCCGCTCTTCGCCCAGCAGGAATATATCGGCAATCTCGCCCTGCTTGGGGCGCACGCCTGCCGTGCCGATGAGCGTAAGGCTGTCCAGCGCCTGCGGGCACATCACCGCCATTTCGGCCGCTATCCAGCCGCCCATGAAGCCGCCTATCAGATGCGCTTTCTCAATCCCAAGTTTCTGAAGCGTCCACAAGTAGAAGCGCGCCAAATCAGAGATGGTCTCAAGCCTGTCCGGGCGCTCGGAGACGCCGTAGCCCGGGTGCGTGGGCGCGTACACGCAAGCGGATTGCGATAGCGCGTCCAAGTATGGCAGCCAGCCGAGATTGCCCTCGATGCTGTGCAGCGAGAGTACCGCGCTGCCGCTGCCCGACTTCAGCATCTGGATTTTCGCGCCGCCGACTTCCACATAATCTTCTGATCGATTGTTCTCTGGCATGTCATCCTCATTGCGTCTTGAAGTTGTCCTGCCGGCAAGCGCCGACTTACGGGTCGATGTCGAACGGGCCCGGCAGTTCCAGTTCCTTGCCTAGTTCCCGCATCGCGGGCAACACCTCATCCTTCATCAGGCGCAGGCAGCGCATCGTGTCTTCGTGGCTGATGCTGCCGTCGTTCGTCCACACGGCGAGGATGCCCGGACGCACCACCGATAACACCTCGCGCAGTTTCCTTATGACGGTGTCGGGGTTGCCCACGATGATGCGGTTCAGCTGCACCACGCGGTCGTAGCCTGCCGAGTCCACGCCGCCTACCAGCCTGTCAGGGCGCAGGTTGATGTTCGCAAGCCTGCGCCGCCCTTCGACGGAGCTGTATCCGGGCGGGTTCATGTACTCCGGCGGCATCGGCACGCGCCCCACGCCCGCGTTGCCCGACAGGAAGCCTTTGCCCACTTCATAGGCTTTTTCGTCGGTGTCCTGCACATGCACGCGGAACAGGTAGCCGAAGTTCTGCGGCCCCGGCTCATAGCCCACCTCGCGCGCCGCATCCGCATAGATGCGCTTGGCATCGCCCACCACATCGGGATCGGCTTCGAGGAATACATAGGGATAGTGGCGCTGCGCCGCCCATATCATCGTCTCCGGGCTGGCGCTGCCCGGCACCCAGACGGGCGGGTGCGGCTGCTGCATCGGACGCACGAACGGGTTGACCACGCGGAACTCGTAGTGCTTGCCGTCCCAGCGAAACGGGCCGGGCGTCGTCCATGTCTTGATAATCAGGTCGTGCGCCTCTTGGAAGCGGTCGCGGTTGTGCACGGGGTTGGTGTTAGTCGCCCACGACTCCACGCCCGTGCCGCGCACGAACCCGGATACCAGCCTGCCGCGAGATATGAGGTCGATCTCCGCGAGTTCCTCTGCCATGCGGATGGGATTTTCTTGGATGGGCAGAGGATTGCCGAGCAGCACAATCTTGGGCTTCTTCGTTATCCGCGCCAGAATTGCCGCCTCGAGGTTCATCGCCGCGCCCATGCAGGTTGGCGTATTGTGGTGCTCGTTCAGCATCAAGCCGTCGAAGCCCACCTCTTCGCAGTATTCGTACTCGTCCAGGTAGTAGTTATACATGTGGGAGGCTTCGGCGGTGTCGAAGTGCGAGTTCGGGAATGTGAGCCTGACCGCGCTGCGGAAGCTGTTACGCACATCCTCTTCCGTATAGTGGAAGTAGGCGCGCTCCGTAAATCGCATCAAAAACATCGTCAATCCCTCCTCAGTGCGGCGGTCGTCGTCCAATGGCGCTTGCCGCCTTTGCGGGCTGCTGACGCTGACCCACGCGCTTGCGGCGGCTATGCCCTGTAAGATTAGGCGCATTGAGCCAATCTGACAAGGGGGGTAGTATGACGGAGACGGGACCTGAATCGACGCGGACATGCGGGATGTAGGGAAGGGGAGTGACTCGCCTCGGACTCGAACCGAGAACCTACTGATTAAGAGTCAGTTGCTCTGCCAAATTGAGCTAGCGAGCCACGCTTGCGCGAGGAGGGCGGCGCTGATGCTTGTTGAGCGCGACGCAAGTTTATTCTAGCCCCGCGCCGCAAACTGCGTCAAGGATTATCAGATATTGAGCGCGGAGTGGCTATTCCCTAATCCCATCCATACAGGCGCGCGCCCAGTTCCTGATTCTCAACTGCGCTTCCCCCTGACACCCTGAAAATCTGACTATCTGAGAAAATTGCATTGGTACGGTTTAGCCGTTGATGGGCAAGCGTTTTCGCCCCCATCCTAACCTTCCCCCAAAGGGGGAAGGGACAATCACGCCGTCGGATTGCGCTTGACAGCAGGCAACCTTCCCCCATCAAGGGGGAAGGGACTAATGCGATTGCCCTGACCTCACACCCAATTGACGATAAACAAGGCGTGTGCTATCCTCACTCGTGAAAAGATGCACATTCTTGTGCGTCTATTGCCGTATGCCGCAGCGTCCCCTTTTTCGTTCGTGGAAAGGGCAGTTGAGTAAAGCGAATTAGCGTCAGTGGCACAGTCTCGAACACCCCCTAGCAGCGCAGCCCGCCTTGCGTTTCGCGCTCTGGCGGTTGCCGCTCTCATAGCCGCGTTCGCGCAGGTAACGCTGGGCGGTATCGTGCGCGTAACCGGATCCGGGCTTGGCTGCCCCGATTGGCCCCTCTGCCACGGCCAGCTTATCCCGCCATTCGACTTTGCGACGCTCATCGAGTACAGCCACAGGCTATCGGCGTCGCTGCTGGGTCTGCTGGTGCTGGCAGCCGCTGTCGTCGTGCTGCTGCGCTATCGGCGCAACAAGTGGGGCATGAACGCCATTCTGACGGCGCTGGCGCTGGTCATCGTGGCTGCCGCGCTTGGCGGCGCGACGGTGCTCACCGAACTCGCATGGTGGCTGCGGCTGCTTCACCTGGCGATAGCGGAAGGGGTGGTAGCCGCGCTGGTAATAGCCGTAGTGGTCAGTTGGAGGATTGGCGCAAGCGCATCGCGCGAGGCTTCCCCGGACGAAAGCGCGGGCATCGGCAAGCTGATGACGGCGGCGTTGGCGGGCGTATTCCTGCTCATTCTGTCCGGGTCATACATCGTAGGCGCGGGTTACGGCTCGTCCTGCGGGACATGGCCCCTGTGCAACGGCAGCCTGTTCCCGGAGGGCAGGCCCTACATCGAGCACATGGCGCACCGCTACTTTGCGGTACTCGTGGGCGTACTGGTGATAGCGGCGGCGTTTTCGGCATGGCAAAAGCGCATCCGCATGCCCGGCGTGGGCTGGAGCGGATTACTGCTTGCCATCGTATTCGCCGCGCAAATCCTGGTCGGCGCGCTGACCGTATGGATGGGCTTTACGCCGGAGATTAAGGCGATACATCTGAGCATGGCGACGCTGGTCTGGATTGCGCTAGTGTTCGTGGCGGCGCTCGCGCGAGCGCCGCGGCGATTTGAGGACACGGCGCTTGCGTCCGAACCGCGGGAGGCGGCAAAGATGGAGGGTTTGGCGACTTGACCACTCGGACGACTCAACGGATTGCGGCGCCTCAAAGCGTCTTCAAGGCTTATGTCGCCTTGACGAAGCCGCGCATCATCATGATGCTGCTGTTCACGGCGCTGGGCGGCATATTTCTCGCCACCGGCTACATCGGCGCTCCGCTCGATGTCGGCGTAATGCTGGTCGTGCTAGTCGCGGGCGCGCTTGCGTCCGCAGGCGCGAACGCGCTCAACCAGTGGCTGGACAGAGACATAGACGAGGCGATGTCCCGCACCCGCGCCCGCCCCGTAGTCGTGGGCGCGATTCCGCACAGCCATGCCATAGCATTTGGCATCGGCACGAACATCATCGCCTTCACGATGCTCACCGCGCTCGTCAACTGGCAGAGCGCCGCGCTGACGCTCCTCGCCACGCTCATATATGTATTCGTCTATACGATAGGGCTGAAGCGCACATCCACGCAGAACATCGTTATCGGCGGCGCGGCGGGCGCTATCCCCCCGGCCGTCGGCTGGGTTGCCGTAACCGGCTCGCTCGACCTGCCGGCTATCTACCTGTTCGCCATCGTCTTCTTTTGGACGCCGCCGCACTTCTGGGCGCTGTCGCTGCTGCTGAAAGACGACTACGCCAGAGCGAAAGTGCCTATGCTTCCCGTCGTGGCGGGCGTGGATGCCACCAAGAAGTCCATCCTGCTGTACACGGTGCTGATGCTCGCGCTCACCACCATGTTCGCCCTAACCGGCGCTGTGGGACTGGTGTATCTGGTGAGCGCGGTCGCGCTGGGGCTGCTTTTCATCTACTACGCTTGGCGGCTCATCCGCCGCCCTGAGATAGAAGGCGCAAAGCCGCTCTATCTGTACTCGCTGCTGTATCTCGCTCTGCTCTTCCTTGCGATTATCGCCGACAGCCTCTACAAGGTGAGTTGGCATGGCTGGATATAGCCCCCACAAGACGATTGGCTATGGTATGGTATTATCTTGACTGAAATTGCCTGCTCTGATAGATTTTTAACTCGGTGCGCTGGTGGATTTTTAAGCCTGTTCACAATCAACGAGAGGGTGAAAAATATCAATATGCTGACAAGCACGATGAGCTTGAAAAGGTTTATGGGCATCGCCTTGTTGGGCACTCTTATTGCCCTGATGTTAGGATGTACGCCGTCGCACTCGCAATCCACTTTCGACACACTAGGCCCGGTCGCGGCGAATCAGGCGAACATCTTCTACATCATATTCTGGGCGGGGCTGGTCGTCTTCATCGCCGTCGAGGGCGCGCTCTTGTACATGGTATTCAAGTTCAAGCGCAGGGACGGGCAGGGCGACCCCGTGCAGACGCACGGCAACACACGCATGGAAATTGCCTGGACGATAGCGCCCGTGATTGTGCTCGTCGTGGCGGCTGTTCCCACCATTCAGGGCGTATTCTACGCCGCCAACTCCGAAAACTCCGCGAACTACCCGGCAGACGGAAATGTGCTGGAGGTCGATGTCATCGGCCACCAGTGGTGGTTTGAGTTCCGCTATCCCAACCCGAATAACCCCGCCGAGCAGATAATCGTCGCCAACGAGATGTATGTGCCCGTCGGCGAACCCGTGAACTTCCGCCTCGATTCGGTGGATGTCATTCACAGCTTCTGGGTGCCCAAGCTCGCCGGCAAGGTGGATATGATACCCAACAACGACAACACTATGTGGTTTGAGGCGTATGCGCCCGGCGAGTTCTTCGGTCAGTGCGCCGAGTTCTGCGGTGTGTCACACGCCAACATGCGCTTTAAGGTCATCGCCGTGCCGCGTCCGGAGTTCGACTCTTGGTTGCAGCATCAGGCTGCGGACGCGCCCGAGCCGTCTGACGCGCTCGCGGCGGAGGGCAAGAAACTCTTCAGCAGCACGGGATGCTCCGGCTGCCACGCGCAGAAGAGCATCATAAAGCTGCGCGACGACGGCAGCCGACTCCCCGGCAGAACCGGGCCCAACCTAACGCATATCGCCACGCGCCTCAATCACCTGGGCATCTACCGCAACTCGGATACGCCCTTTGAGGATAGCAGCGGCGCGCGCCAACTCTATGTCGATGCGGAGGGCATTCCCATACATCTCGATGGGCAGCCTTTCGTCAGCGACTCCCTGTTGCAGCATAACCTGAAGACATGGATAAGCGACCCCGATGCGCTGAAGCCGGGCAACCTGATGTCGCGCGACGGCGCGCCCTACATACAGCCGGAAGACGAGCTTTCCGAAAGAGAAATAGACGCTCTGGTGGCGTATCTGCTGACGCTTAAGTAGCGGGAAGTCCATAATCGACGCTCCGGGCGGCTGCGTTTTCGCCCCCAACAACGGAACAAGTATGAGAGGTGAGGGATGACGACTCTAGCGTTCCCCATACCCAGACCAACACATCCAAAAGGCATCTGGAACTGGATTACCACTATCGACCACAAGAAGATAGGTATCCTGTATGGCGTCACCGCATTCATCCTGTTTTTGAGCGGTGGAATTGAAGCGCTTCTGATGCGTATTCAGCTGGTGGGCCCCGGGCGCGATATTGTCAGCGCCGAGATATTCAACCAGCTGTTCACGATGCACGGCACGACGATGATATTCCTGGCGATCATGCCGTTGAGCGCCGCCTTCTTCAACTATGTGATTCCCTTGCAGATTGGCGCGCGTGATGTCGCTTTCCCCAGGCTGAACGCCTTTAGCTACTGGACCTTCCTAGCAGGGGCTATCATCCTAAAAATCAGCTGGTTCACCGGCGGCGCTACCAATGCGGGCTGGTTCGGCTACGCGCCCCTGACCAGTGTGCAGCAGAACCCCGGCACAGGCATAGACTCCTGGATTATCAGCTTGCAGGTGCTGGGCGTCGCGTCCTTGGCCGCGTCCTTCAATTTCCTAGTAACCATCATCAACATGAGGGCGCCCGGCATGTCCTTCATGCGCATGCCCCTGTTCACCTGGATGACCTTCATAACCAACATCCTGATAGTGCTGGCATTCCCGGTAATCACCGTAGCCCTCATCGAGCTCTACTTTGACCGCTCCTTTGCCATGAACTTCTTCAATGTCGCCAAGGGCGGCGACCCGGTGCTGTGGCAGCATCTGTTCTGGGTGTTCGGACACCCTGAGGTGTACATCCTGATTCTCCCCGCTATGGGCATCGTCTCCGAGATACTGCCCACCTTCTCCAAGAAGCCGCTGTTCGGCTACCCGGCTATCGTACTGGCGGGCGCTATCATCGCCTTCATGGGCTGGATGGTGTGGAGCCACCACATGTTCACGGTCGGCTTGGGTCCCATACCCATTACCGTGTTCACCATTACCACGATGGCGATTGCCGTCCCGACAGGCATCAAGATATTCAACTGGATGGGCACGATGTGGGGCGGCGCTATGGACTTCAAGACACCGATGCTGTTTGCCGTGGGGTTCGTGGCGATGTTCACCATCGGCGGCATCAGTGGCGTCATGCACTCTATGGCGTCGTCCGACGCCCAGCAGCAGGACACCTACTTCATCGTCGCCCATATCCACTATGTGCTGTTCGGCGGCGCTATATTCGCCATCTTCGCGGGCATGTTCTACTGGTTCCCAAAGATAACGGGGCGCATGTACAACGAGGCTTTGGGCAAAATATCGTTCTGGGTTATCTTCATCGCGTTCAATATAACCTTCTTCCCTCAGCATTTTCTTGGGCTGGACGGGATGCCCCGGCGCATCTACACCTACGAATCGGCCATGGGCTGGGACTTGTGGAATGCCGTCTCAACGATTGGCTCGCTCTTGCTGGCGATAGGGGTACTGATAATTGTCCATAATCTGGCGCGCAGCTGGCGCAAGGGCGAAATCGCCAGCGCCGACCCCTGGGACGGCAGAACGCTCGAGTGGTCTATCCCGTCGCCTCCGCCTGAGTACAACTTCGCCGAGATCCCCACAGTCTATGACAGGGACGACTGGTGGGCGCGCAAGCGTCGCGAGGTGCGCCGCGCCGTTCCCGTAGGCGGCGGCTCCGGCGATGACGAAGGCCACGACATCCACCTGCCCCAGCCATCATACTGGCCGCTTGTGGTAGCCTTCGGGCTTCTTGTAGGAGGCTTTGGGCTGGTCTATCCTGTCGGCACCTATGCGATTTCCATCGTTGGCACGCTCATCAGCATGATTGGCATATATGCCTGGTCGTTAGAGCCTGTCAATGAACCCGAAGACGGCGAGCATTCGGCTCACTAACCCGGAGGCTGAAATAAGTGGCACAAGCAACCGTACACGGCGAACACGAGCCGACGACAACCGGCCTAAACCACAGGAAGATGCTCATGTGGGCGTTCCTGGGGTCGGACTGCATGTTCTTCGGCACGCTCATCGCCACATACCTCGTCTATAAGAACCGAAGCATCGCGGGCCCCCTGCCGGAGGATGTGTTCAGCATCCCCGTTACCACCGTCAGCACCTTCGTACTGCTTATGAGCAGCATGAGCATGGTGCTCGCTTACGCGGCGCTCACCCGCAACCAAATAGTCACGTTCCGCATCTGGCTGGCATCGACCGCCATCCTCGGAATGACATTCATCGGCTTCCAGGTGTTCGAGTTCACCACCTTCGCAAATTACGACATCGTCGTGAAGTGCGCCGATGTGGGCGTCGTGGAGCTGACGCCCGTCAAGCAGAAGGTCGCCGAGAAGTGCGGCACCGCGGACGAGCACGACGGCAAGGTGGAAGAGCAAGTCGGGTTGACGCCGCGCACTAACTTGTTCGGCTCTACCTTCTTCACCCTCACCGGCTTCCACGGCGCGCATGTATCGCTGGGCATCGTCTGGCTGCTGTCGCTGTTCTTCCTGTCGTTCAAGAAGGGCGGCGTAACGCCTGAAAAGAACTTAGATGTTGACCTAGCCGCGCTCTACTGGCACTTCGTCGACATCGTCTGGATCGTAATCTTCACCGTTGTCTATCTATTCGGAGTGTTCCCGGGCTTTTAGCGGCTCGGCGCGCGCTCCGGCGGACTTAAAGGAAACCGCATGACTCAGGAACATCAAATGACGCAAGAACATTCGGAAGAGGTCCACACCGGGCATCCTACGCCCATGACATACTTCAAGGTCGCCATGATACTGTCGGTCATCACGGCGATTGAGTTTGGGATCTTCTATGTCACTTGGATAGGACACGCCATCATACCGATTCTGACGATTCTGTCCGTTGCGAAGTTCATGCTTGTGGTAATGTTCTACATGCACCTGCGCTATGACAGGGTGAGCATCAGCATATTTGGCAGAGAATATCCCATATTCTCCCTGCTGTTCGTGGGAGGGCTTGTCGTTGCGGCAGGCGTCGTATTCGCGCTTATGGGGCTGTTCGAGTTCTTCACCGGCTAGTCGTATCATGGAATGGCGCGTAGCGTTTATATGGGATATACAGAGATTGCCGCTCATGGCGACTGACGCCGAGCCGGGAGCACAGCGTGAACGAGATTGCGGGGTCGCTCTGGCTGCAATGGGAGGCGCATTGGGACGCGATGGCGGGTCTGACGCTGCTTCTGGGCGTCTATCTGCTCGGAGTGGGGCCCATCAGGGAGCGCTACAACCTCGCCGACTACGCCAACCCGCGCCAGATAGCGACCTTTTCCGCCGGCATCGTCGTCATATTCTTCGCCTTGGCGTCGCCCTTGCATGTCCTGAGCGAGAGATTCCTGTTCAGCATGCACATGGTTCAGCATGTGCTGCTGACACTGATAGCGCCGCCGCTGCTGGTGCTGGGAACGCCCGACTGGCTGCTGCGCCCGCTGCTGCGCCCGAACTGGTCGTTCCGCATCGCGCGCACGCTGACCCATCCGGTGACGGCATTCGCCGCGTTCAATGTGGTATTCTCGATATGGCA
>CATQHF010000002.1 GCA_958295865.1 uncultured Dehalococcoidia bacterium
CTTCGTCGATTCGTCGTGGTACTTTCTGCGCTTTACGGATGCCAAATACGCGGACGGCGCGTTCGACTCGGACAAGCTGGCGCAGTGGGGCGCGGTTGACCAGTACACGGGCGGCGTGGAGCATGCGGTGATGCACCTGCTTTACGCGCGCTTTTTCGTGAAGGCTCTGCGCGATCTGGGCATGCTGAGTTTCGACGAGCCGTTCGACCGCCTGTATAACCAGGGGGTCATACTTGGCACAGACCACGAGAAGATGAGCAAGTCGCGCGGCAATGTCATCGCGCCTGATGAGTATGTCGATGTGTTCGGCGCTGATACGGTGCGCTGCTTCCTGATGTTCCTGGGACCTTGGGACCAGGGCGGGAGCTGGAGTGATTCGGGCATCAACGGCATGGCGCGCTGGATGAACCGCGTCTGGGATGTCGCTACGCGCGACGCAAGGCAGCTGGACGATTTCCCGCGTGACGATGACGCGGTGCGGGGGATGCAGCGGCTGATGCACAAGACGATACGGCGTGTGGGGGAGGACTTGGAGCGCTTTAAGTTCAACACGGCTCTGGCGGGGCTGATGGAGTACACGAATGGGCTGAACCAGCACTGGGAGGCGAAGGGCGTACATTCGCAGCACTGGGCGGAGGCGATCAGCAACTTGCTGACGCTGATGTCGCCGATGGCGCCGCACATATCGGAAGAGCTGTGGGAGCGCACGGGCCATCAGGGCAGCGTGCATGCGAATGCGTGGCCGCAGTGGGATGAAGCGCTTGCCGCCGATGAGGTGTTCACGCTGGTGGTGCAGGTGAACGGTCGTGTGCGGGACAAGCTGGAAGCGCCGGTCTCCGTGGATGAGGATGCAGCCAAGCGCGCCGCGCTGGAAAGTCGGCGCGTCGCGCCGCATATAGAGGGCAAGAGCATCGCGCGGGTGATATATGTGCCGGGGAAGCTGGTGAATGTGGTGGCGCGGTAGGGGAGGATGTCGCGGCCGGAGCGGGTAACTTGTTGTGCCAGACATTGCCTTTGAGTTCGTGGACTGACAGCAGTTTGGCTCAGGGAGAAACTCGGCTGACGCGAAATGTCCCGGGTGTCAGAACTGCGAAGTTGTTCTCTATCGTCTCGCCGTGTTCTTGAAGCGTTGCGGATACCAAGTCTATCCTGGCATCGCGGGAAAGCCTATGTATCCGCATTAGCAGCACGCCGTTAGTTGCTCGGTTTTGGCGAAATATCAACTCCCCGAAGTCGCGGTCGTGCGTCAATATCAGAGAGGCGTGTTGCCTTGCCAAATCCAGAATTGCGTCATCGGACTTAGTTGGCGCGAGTTCAGCGACGTAGATGACTGAGTGTCCGTCCTCGCGTAGTCGCTCGACCATTTGGATGTCCAGATTTTCGTCTGCCAAGATGTTCAATCGGCTACCTCAGGGACCGAATGGATAGCCGTTGAACGCATTGCTTCAGCCGCGAACGCCAGGGCTGCGCGTATGTCTTCCTCGGTCAGTCGTGGATGTTCTTCGACGACCTCGGCGATTGTTTCTCCACAAGCCAGTTTTTCCAGTATGTGTTCGACGGTGATGCGCGTGCCGGCTACTACCGGCTTGCCCAGCATTACATCTTGGTCAGAAACTATACTCCCGCTCCATGCATTCATATCTGATACTCCTCGCAAGCTTCCATGCCACGCCGCTATTCCATCATATCAACTCCCTAGTTTTGAAGCCGCGCCAGATTGAACATTCCTATGTCGTGGGTGGTTGCGCCGTTTAGGGTTAGGTCTGTGAGGATTTCGCCGATGACGCTGGCGAACTTGAAGCCGTGACCGGAGAAGCCTGCGGCTATGACGACCTGCGGGGCGTCGGGCAGGCGGTCTATGATGAAGTGCTCGTCGGGGCTGTTGGTGAACATGCAGGCTTTCATGGAAGAGGTTGCGCCCGCGCCGTCGGGGAAGTATTTTTCGGCGAATTGGCGCAGCACGGCTTCGTCGCGGGCGTTGGGGCGGCGGTCTATGGCGTCGGGGTCAACATCCTCTTCAAAGTGATGGTAGCGTCCGAACTTGAAGCCGGGAATGCCATAGACCGGAAAGCCGTAATACTTGCCTTCTTCCACTATCAGGTTGAATACGGGGAAGTTTTCGGGCGTGAACAACTGAGGCTTGAGCGTTTCAAGCCATGCGAGCACTTGGCGCTCCGGTATCGCCGCCGCGCTTAATGACGGCAGAAGCTTGGATGCCCATGCGCCTGCCGTGATGACCAGATTTTCGGCTTCGTATTCGCCGTTTTCGGTTCGCACGCGGACGCCGCTTTCGGTGGGCTGCCACTCTAGCGTGCGTTCGTTGGCGTGAACGGTCGCGCCGAGCGTTTGCGCCTGTTCTACGAATAGGGCGATGCAGCGCTCCGGCAGCAGGAAGCCGCCGTCCTCTTGGAAGACCGCCATGGTTTCGCCGGGCAGGCGGTAGCCCGGGAAGCGCTTGGTAATCTCCGCGCTAGTCAGGACTTCGTGAGGTATGTCGTGTTCTTCGCAGGATAGCAGCGATCCGGTGAAGTTCGAGCTGCCGTGCGGGCCGGCGTCGAGTGAGCCTGTGATGTGGAGGATTTGCTCGTTGGTGGATGCCTCCAGTCTGCGCCATAGCTCGTAGGCACGGCGTATCAGGGGAACATACGACGGGTGTTCATGGTAGGCGAGGCGAATGATGCGGGTAACGCCGTGCGACGATCCCATGTCGTGCGCGATGCCGAACCGCTCGATGCCGAGCACGCGCTTGCCGCGCCGGGAGAGCTGATAGAGGGCGGCGCTGCCCATTCCGCCAAGTCCGATTACGATGGCGTCGTACTGCTGTCTTGTGGTCATCGTGCTGCCTCCACAGGCTTGTGCTTCGGGTTGCCGATTTTGATGAGTTGGATGCGTAAGGGCATTGTAGGCGGTTTTGGCATATAATACCTTGTGCGCGTGCGCGCGACTATATCATATCAAGATTTTGACGGGAGTTAGCGATGAACTTTTCCATTACGGTGCTGCCGGGCGACGGCATTGGGCCTGATGTTGTTTCGGAGGCGGTCAAGGTGATGAACGCGGTCGGGGGGCGTTTCGGGCATAGTTTCGATGCCGAATATGGCAGGGTGGGCGGCAATGCTATTGACGACTTCGGCACGCCGCTGCCGGATGAGACGGTGGAGATGTGCCGTGAAACGGACGGCATCCTGTTCGGGGCGGTGGGAGGTCCTAAGTGGGACGATCCGCGCGCGCCGACGCGCCCGGAAGACGGTATTCTCGCCATTCGCAAGAGCCTGGGGCTGTTCGCCAACCTGCGCCCGGTCAAGGTGTATCCGCAGCTGATAAACTCCAGCCCCATCAAGCCGCACCTGCTGGAAGGGGTGGATATGATTATCGTGCGCGAGTTGACGGGCGGGCTGTACTTCGGGAAGCCAAAGCGACGCTGGGACACTTCAAGGGGGCGGCGCGGAGTGGATACGCTGAAGTACACGGAGGAGGAGATTGAGCGCATCTTGCGCGTCGGGTTCGACTTGGCGCAGGGGCGACGCAAGCGGCTGACATCGGTGGACAAGGCGAATGTGCTGGAGACGGGCAGGCTTTGGCGTGAGATCGCGACGGAGGTGGGTGAGGACTATCCGGATGTGGAGCTTGAGCATGTGCTGGTTGACGCGGCTTCCATGCAGCTGATAAGCAATCCGGCGCACTTCGATGTCATCGTGGCTGAGAACACCTTCGGCGACATTCTTACGGATGAGGCGTCGGTGCTGGCAGGCTCTATGGGCATGCTGCCGTCGGCGAGCCTGTCGGGGCTGCCCAAGCCGGGCGCGCGCAGGCGTCCCGTCAGCCTGTATGAGCCGATACACGGGAGCGCGCCGGACATCGCGGGGCAGGGGATCGCCAATCCTATCGGCACTATCTTGAGCATGGCGTCTATGCTGCGGTACTCGCTGAATTTGGAGGCTGAGGCGCAGGCGGTCGAGCGGTCGGTGGAGGGTGTGCTGGCGGAGGGCTACCGGACGCCTGACATCGCGGGCGACGGGGGTGAGGTGGTCAAGACGACGGAATTGGGCGATGTGATAGCGGGGCGGGTATAGGAATTAGAAATTAAAAATTAGGAATTAAGAATTGGGTTGTGTTGAGGGTTGGTGTGCGGGGTGTTTCGTGGCTTGATGGCAAGACGGAGTGAAAGGGTGTTGCTGAAGTCTAGGTATCCGGTAGGCTAGGATTTTAGATTTCTCGCTACGCTCGAAATGACAGGGATGGACGCTTGAAATGATAAGGGCGTGGGTTTCGGAATAACTGAGGCGGCATTAGGGGCGACCGGCCGGTGTCGCCCCTACATCTTCTTCCTGATGGCTGACAGGGGTGTTGAGTTAGGCTAGTGGTGGTGGTCGGATGGTTGGTTGGTGCGTGGGAGTGGGATGAAGGCGAGTATGATTGCGCCGAGGGCGAATAGCACGGCTACATAGGTGAATGCGGCTTGGGGGCCAGTGAGGTCAAGCCCGCCGAGCGCGAAGCCGTCGTCGTAGAGTTTGCCCGCGATTAGGGGGGATGCGGCGCTTAACAGGAATCGTTCGAGCGATAGGATGCCCAGCACGGTGGTGGGGACTTCGTCGCCTGCTACATCTAGGGCGAGGGCGGTGAGGATGGGCTGGTCGCCGAACAGGAATATGCCCAATAGGGCGATGATGATAATGAGCGAGATGCCGACGCCTGAGCTTCCAAGCAGGAATGAGAGCGCCGCCAGCAGCAGCAGCCCGGGAACGAGAACTACCTTTCTGCCCAGCCTGTCCGACAGATAGCCGACGATTGGCGTGGAGACGATGCCAATTGCCATGAGCAAGCCAAAGTGAAGGTTTCTCACCAAGGGGGACATTCCGAGGTCGTTCAGGAATATGGTGAAGAAGGTTATGAGGGCGAGGAACGCCATGCCCCTTATGCCGCCTACGAATGCGACAATCCAGAGTATAGGGTTGCGGAGCACGCGCTTTGTGGCTTGGAACTGGCTTGACGGCTCATCGGACGGTTCATTTTCTTCGTGCGTTCTGCCGATGTTCCTGAAAGCCCAATAGACTAGGAAGGCGAGGAATATGGGTAGGGCGGCGTAGATGCTGATTATCTCGCGCCATGCGAGAAAGCCCAGAAGCAGCCCGGTTACGGGCGGGGCGAGGGCGTCGCCAATCTGACCGCCGACTCCGTGGAATGACAGGGCGGTTCCCTTGCGGTGCGAGAAGTGGTGCGACAGCGATGCCATCGCGGGCAGATGCCATATAGAGGCGGCTAGGGCGACGACTGCCATTCCGAACAGAAGGACATAGTAGTGCGGCGCGATGCTGATAATCAGCCAGCCGATGCCGAAGAGCGCCATGCATACGGCGAGCACCATTCCCCAATACTTTCGGAGCGCGTCGGCGATTACGCCGCCCGGCAGGGTTACTACGCCGGAGACGAGTTCGCGTATCGAGGTTATGCCGCCGACGCCCACGCCGTCGAGCGCGAAGGCGGCTTTAACTTCGGGCAGCATGGCGATGAGGCTCTGGGTGAACCAGTGGAATACGCCGTGTCCGCTCGTGAGGCCGGATATGATGAAGCCGCCCCGCTGCCTGACGTCGTGGTGATGCTCAGTCTGTGGCTCTGTTTGCGCCATGGTTCCTCCAGCCGTTTCTTCGTCAACTTGGGGGATACCCGCAGGTAGTATCAAATTAGTGGCTTATCTTGTCAAGCGGGTGAGGTTTCTATTCCGATGAGTTGCTTATGCACTCTGTCCTTCGACAGGCTTCCTTCGACAAGCTCAGGACGAACGGGATTTCTGCCCCTGCTTTCGCAGGGATGACGGAACAAGGGTGCGGGGATGGCGAAACGAGGGTGTGGGAATGGCGAAAGGGTTTGCCACTTGAATGAAAATGGGCTAGGTTCTTCGCCTTTTGCGGGGGCGCGCTCACTCGCGCGCGCTCATTCCCAGCTTTGTGACGATGTCCCATTCATGGGAGGTTACGGGCTGGACTGATAGGCGGGAGTTTTTTACCAGCGCCATGTTTTCCAAGCCCGGGGTTGCCTTGATTTCGCGCAGGGGGATGGGGTGGTCGAATGGGGCTATTGCCTTGATGTCCACCATGTACCAGATGGGGTTGTCGGGCGTGCTTTTGGGGTCGGGGTGCTCGGAATTGGGGTCCCAAGCGGTGTCGTCGGGGTAGCCCTCGCGCACAATGACGGCGGTGCCGACGACGGCGGGCGGCTTTGCGTTGGAGTGGTAGAACAGCACACCGTCGCCGACTTTCATGTCGTCGCGCATGGTGTTGCGCGCCTGATAGTTTCGCACGCCGTCCCATTCCGCTGTGCTGTCGTCTTCGTTCATCAGGTCGGAGAATGAGTAGGCGCTAGGTTCGGATTTCATCAGCCAGTAGCGTTTTTCCGTCATGCTTTCCTCCATTGATGTATGCTATTTGGGGCTAACTAGGGTTAGCGGGATGTATAGGATAGGGGATTTCATTATCTTATCGCAGTTGAGTATTGTTTGGGATTAGTTGTATGACCATTGATAAACGGAAATCGATACCGACGCCCGGCGAGCATCTTGGATTTGAAGTGGGTGATGATCGCAAGCTTGCCGGCTGGGCGGAGATTGTGGACTACTTCAAGATACTCGATGAGTCGTCGGAGCGTGTGCGGACGCTTGAGATTGGGAGAAGCACGAAGGGCAACCCGTTTCTCATGGCGATCTGCTCTTCGCCGCAGAACCTTGCGGAGCTGGATGAGTTCAGGGGGATACAGGCGCGGCTGGCGGATGCGCGCACTATCGCGGATGACGCTGAGGCGGAGCGGCTCATATCACGGGGCAGGGTGGTTGTTGCGATAACTTGCAGCATTCACGCTACGGAGGTGGGGGCGACGCAGATGTCGCTGCTTCTGGCGCATCGGCTTGCGACCTGCGAGAGCGATGAAGTGCGGCAGATTTTGGATAATGCGATAGTTCTGCTGCTGCCGAGCCTTAATCCGGACGGGCTGGTCGATGTGAAGACATGGTATGAGAGCACGCTGGGGGAATCTTATGAGGGCGTAATGCCGCCCTTCCTGTATCAGCACTACACGGGGCATGACAACAACCGTGACTGGTTCATGTTCACGCAGCAGGAGACGCGGCTGGTGGTGGATCACTGCCTGAATGCGTGGCATCCGCATGTGGCGCTGGATATGCACCAGACGCGATCGAATGGCATGCGGATGATATTGCCGCCATTCGTCGATCCCGTTGGGCCGAATGTCCATCCGATACTGACTGCCGAGACCGCGATGCTGGGTTCGGCTATGGCGGCGGAGCTGACGGCGCAGGGCAAGGCGGGGGTGTCCGTGAATGTGGTGTATGATTCGTACAGTCCCAATCGCACATATCAGCAGTATCACGGCGGGATTCGGCTGCTTTCGGAGGCTGCGGGCGCGCGCATCGCCACGCCGGTGAATGTGCCGGAGCGCGATTTGCAATCTGATCGGGGTGAGACGCCGACGCAAGAAACTTGGAATCATCCGATGCCGTGGAGGGGGGGAACATGGCGGCTGAGGGACATCGTGGAGTACGACTTCGAGGCTGCGATGGGCTGCCTGCGACATTCGGCGCGGCTGCGTGAAATGCTGGTGAGCAATTTCTACAAGGTGGGCAGGGATGCGGTCGAGGACAGCGGTTCGCCGTATGCGTTCGTAGTTCCGACGCAGCAGCATGACATGGCGGCGGCGGCGGAGATGCTTGACGCGCTGCGGATGGGCATGGTGGAGATTCATGAGGCGACGGCGGCGTTCAGCGCGGATGGCGAGCCGTTCGCGGCGGGGGCGCGTGTCATTCTGAGGGGACAGCCGTATTGGGCGTATGCCAAGACGCTGCTGGAGCAGAATAAGTATCCTGAGCTGCTGACGCATCCGGGGGGGCCGCCGAAAGCGCCGTATGATGTAACGGCGCACTGCCTGCCAATTCAGATGGGCGTCAATACATACACTATCAGGGGCAAGTTCGCGGCTCAGCTCAGGCTGCTTGGGGCGAGCGAGCCGGCGATGCCTGTGCCGATGGGGGGTGGTTCGACAGGCTCACCACGAACGAGGGATACAGGCTTGCCACGAACGAGAAGTACAGGCTCACCACGAGCGAGGGATACAGGCTCACTACGAGCGGGAAGTACAGGCTTGCCACGAACGATAAGTACAGGTTCAGCACGGGCGGGAGATAGGGAAGGGCAGCCGCGAATGGGGACGGGGCGGCTTGACGCTCGCATCATACCGCCGGAATCGAATGCGGCGGCGCGGCTGGTGAACCGACTGCTGGCGGCGGGCGTTCCGGTGTCGCGGACGAAAGAGCCGCTTACGCTGAACGGCGTGTCGTATGGGCGCGGGGCGTTTGTGGTGGAGGATGGGAAGGCATTTAACGATGTGGTTCGACAGGCTCACCACGAACGGGAAGTACAGGCTCACCACGAACGAGGATTGCAGGCTCACCACGAACGGGAAATAGGGAAGTACAACCACGAACGGGAATTGCAGGCTCACCACGAACGGGAAATAGGGAATAGCAATCATGAGCGGGAATTACAGGCTCACGCTGAACGGGGTTTCTTTGAACTGGCGCAGGTGGTAGAGGGGCTGCCGAACGGAGCGCGGCATGTGGTTCGCAAGCCGCGCATCGGGGTTTATAAGAGCTATCTCGCTTCGGTGGAAGAGGGGTGGACGCGCTATGTGCTCGATGAGTATGGCTTCGAGTATGTCTCGCTGACGGATGGCGAGGTGCGTGAAGGGGGGTTGTCGGAGCGGTTCGATGCTATCGCGCTGCCGCACCAAGCCGTGTGGCACTTGCATAGGGGGCACCGCGATTCTTATTATCATCCGTCGTATTCGGGCGGGCTGGGCGACGAGGGCGCGAGCCGACTGCGCGAGTTCGTGGAGCAGGGGGGTACGCTCGTTACTTGGGACGGCTCATCGCGCTATGCGATACGACATCTGGAGCTGCCGGTTCGCAATGTGCTTGCGGACATGAAGCGTGCCGATTTCTATGCGCCGGGGAGCTTGCTTGCGGTGCTGCTGGATGCGGGGCATCCAATCGCGTATGGCATGCCCCGACTCGCGGCGGTGATGTTCTATGACAGCCCGGCGTTCGACATACGGCGGGGCAGGGTGATTGGCAAGTATCCTTTGCGTAACCCGCTGTTCAGCGGGATGCTGATTGGTCCCGAGAAACTGTATAACAGGACGGCGCTTGCCAGCGTGCCGCTTGGCAAGGGCGAGGTGATCCTGTTCGGGTTCAGGCCGCACTTTCGGGCGCAGGCTAGGGGGACATATAAGCTGCTGTTCAATGCGCTGTATGGGAGCGCTTATGAGGGGTGACATGGATGGGGGGATATAACGGGGTAATTCCCGCAACCATCCATGCAACAGGGCGGGCAGCGTGACGGCGGACTTATGCCATGTCGAGCGATGCGGTCAGGTTGTATTCGTCGGCGAGCGCTTTTAGGGCGTCCCATGTGGAGTCTTCGACGGTGATGCCTTCTTGCAGCAGCGTCTGTTCTTTCAGGTGCTCGAGCTCGCCGGGGTAGAAGACTTCGGAGAAGCCGGCGGCGGTTGGGGTGCTTTTGAGGTATTGGGCGAACTCGGTTACTTCCTGCTTGAAGTCGTCGAGCGGGCGGAAGGCGTCCACATTGAACGCTGCCATGAAGCAGCCGTCGTTGTGCCTACCGGATGGGTCATGGCCGAAGCCCAAGCCGGTTAGGATGCCTGACAGTATCTCTACCATCACGGACAGCCCATAGCCCTTGTGTCCTTCGGGGCCGCCGAGCGGCAAGACCGCGCCGCCGTTGCGGAGGTCGCCGGGGTCTGTGGAAGGGTTGCCGTCCTTGTCGATAATCCAGCCTTCGGGGACGGACGCGCCCCTTGCGACGGCGACTCCGAGCTTGCCTGCGGCGACCGCGCTGGTTGCCATGTCTATGAACATTGGGGCTTCGAGGTTGCTGGGCATTGCGATGCAGATAGGGTTGGTGCCGAGGCGCGGCTCGCGTCCGCCGAAGGGGACTACGCCCTTCGACGACCTGCCGGAGTCGGCGGTCATGATGCCGATCAAGCCTTCGCGCGCCGCCATGAGGGGGTAGTCGGCGACGCGCCCGACGTGGCTCTGGCGGAAGACGGTCGCGGCGGCGACGCCGTGCTGCTTTGCCTTCTCCATGGTGATGCTCATCGCGCGCTCGGACACGACATATCCGAAACCCCAGTTGCCATCTATGACGGTGGTGGTCGAGGATTCGCGCAGTGTGTCAAACGGCGCGCCGGGGACGATGTGGCCGCGTTTTACGCGGTCTATGTAGGTGGGGATCTGGATTACGCCGTGCGAATCGTGGCCTGCTAGGTTCGCGCCTATGGAGTGCTTGGAGACGATTGCGGCTTCTTCCGCGCTCGCGCCCGCGCCGATGAGCAGCCGGGCGGCTATGTTTTGCAGTCTGTCGGCTTGGATTGTGGGCATGTTTTTTTCTCCTATTATGATTGGGATGTAGCGAGCCAAGGTCAGAGTTATAGGGTGCAGCCGTAAGGGGCTTGTCTTGTGAACTTAGTCTAACGACATTTTGTTGTTAAGCAAGGCAGCGCCTGCTTCAAGAGCGTCTTTCCATTCCGGAGTTTGCGATAGTTCGTTTAGGGGTGTTGGAGCCGCCGGAGAAGAGGGCGCGGGACGAATCTCAAGCTGCCACCAGCCGGTGTCATGCCATTTCGCGCGCTTATATCCGACTGACTCGAACACTCCTATGTGCTCGAAGCCGAACGCCTCATGGAGCGCGACGCTGGCAGTGTTGGGGAGGGTGATTGCGGCTATGGCGCGGCAGTAACCCTGGATTTGGAGGCAACGGAACAAGGATGTGTAGAGTGCGCGTCCGACGCCTTTTCTGTGGTGATTGGGATGTACATAAACGGTGACTTCAACAGCCCATTGGTATGCCTCCCGCGCCCTAAACCCGGTGGCGTAGGCATAGCCCAAAATGTCGTCTCCGGCAGCGCAAACGAGCCATGGCATCCTATGGAGGGTGGAGCGGATGCGATTGCGGAACTCTTCAAGTGGAGGTGGCTCTACCTCGAAGGAAATGGCTGTTTCCCTGACAACGGGCGCGTAGATTTCGAGAAGCTTAGAGGCATCGGATTCGGTTGCAAGCCTGATTTTGGCATTCATAGCAAGGATCCAAGACTGGCGGTCCGGCTCTGGCGTCGTTGAAGTATAGCATGCGTATGTTCAGATGTTTGACGGCAAGATGGAAGGGATAAAATACGCCTCAATTCTACATATCCGAATGAGCGCGAGGAATACCGGAGTATCCAGGAAAGGGAGTATTTTGGTTGGGCGATACGCTTCATGTCGGCTGTTGCCAGTTTTTGGAGCGCTGTACGGCGCGCTGCCAGTTGGCGTATAGGCGGTTGCGGTCGGTGATGGGCATTTGGGGGCTGAAGCGCGCGTCGGCTGCCCAATTCGCGGCGATTTCGTCTGTGCTTTGCCAGAAGCCGGTTGCCAGTCCCGCGAGGTATGCCGCGCCTAGGGCGGTGGTCTCGGCGACGGCGTGGCGCTCTATGGACATGCCGAGTATGTCGGACTGGAATTGCATCAGCAGGTCGTTAGCCGTGCCGCCGCCATCTACGTGGAGCCGCGGTATGTCCAATCCCGTGTCGCTCTTCATGGCGTCCATGGCGTCCTTGGTCTGGTAGGCGGTGGATTCGAGGGCGGCGCGCGCCAAGTGGCCGCGGTTCGTGCCTCTGGTGATGCCGACGATTGTGCCGCGCGCGTACATGTCCCAATGGGGCGCTGCCAAGCCTGTGAAGGCGGGCACCAGATAGACGCCGCCGTTGTCCTCGACCGATGCCGCCAGCGCCTCGACATCGGCGGATGCGTCGATAAGCTCCAAGCCGTCGCGCAGCCACTGGACGGTTGCGCCTGTGGAGAAGATGCTTCCTTCCAGCCCGTAGGTTACATCGTCGCCGAGCGCCCAGGCGATGATGGACAACAAGCCGTGTTCTGAGCGCACTCGCTCCGCTCCGGTATTCATGAGGATGAAGCAGCCCGTGCCGTAGGTGTTCTTTGCCATGCCGGGGGCAAAGCATGCCTGCCCGAAGAGCGCGGCATGCTGGTCACCCGCGACGCCCGCGATTGGGATTGCCTGTCCGGCGAATAGGTTGCCGCCCGTGTAGCCGTATATGGCGCTTGAGGGCATCACAGCAGGGAGGATTGCGGGGGGTATGTCCAGCATCGCCAGCAGTTCGGCGTCCCACTCCAGCGTATCGATGTTGTAGAGCATCGAGCGGGAGGCGTTGCTGACATCGGTGGCGTGGAGTGTGCCGTTGGTCAGATTCCATAGCAGCCATGTGTCCACAGTGCCGAAAGCCAGCTCGCCGGACTCCGCCCTGCGCTGTCCGTTGGGGATGTTGTCCAGTATCCAGCGTATCTTGGTCGCGGGGAAGTAGGCGTCTATGGGGAGGCCGGTCTTGTCCGCGACTGTGGCTTCGAGTCTGCGCGCCTTGAGCGCATCGCAGAGCGGGGCGGTTCTGCGACACTGCCAGACGATGGCGTTGGATACGGGGCGGCCGGTGTCGCGTTCCCAAACGATGGTGGTTTCGCGCTGGTTGGCGATGCCTATGGCGTTGATTTGGCGGGCGCTCATTTCGGTGGCTTCGAGCAGCTCATCTACCGCTTCCATGATGGAGTCGAAAAGCTCGTCGGGGCGATGCTCCACCCAGCCGGGCTGCGGGTAGAGCTGCGTGATTTCGCGGTAAGACTGCCAGACGACGCGCCCTGAGCCGTCGACGAGCAGCGCGGTTGTGCCTGTGGTTCCTTGGTCGATTGCCAAGATGTAGCCTGATGCGGGCACCGGCGTATCTCCTACGGGGGCTAACCTGAATATACGGGATGGACGGGATGGGTTGATGTATAATTCGTGATGAGTATAAGGCGCGGGGCTATGAATTGTGAAGGGGTAGATATGGAAGGCAGACGGATTAGGATTACTGCGGGGGGCGTGTCGGTTACGGCGGCGCTGAATGACAGCCGCACGGCGGGCTTGGTGTGGGATGCGCTGCCGTTGGAGGCTGCGGCGAATACATGGGGCGATGAGATTTACTTTCGCATTCCTGTTCAGGCGGATGAGGATGACGACGCGAGCGATGTGGTGGACATGGGCGCGGTCGCGTACTGGCCGCCGGGTCAGGCGCTATGCCTGTTCTTTGGACGGACGCCCGCAAGCGTGGGGGATGAGATTCGCGCCGCGAGCGGGGTAAATGCGCTTGGGGGGATTGAGGGCGACGCCGCGGTTCTGAAGCAGGTGAGATCGGGCGCGAGGGTGGTTGTGGATAGGGCGTAGGCGGCTAACGGGATGCGCGGAATGGATAAGATACTTGTGAGGTAGATATGGGATTTTCGGAGGAATTGCGGCGCGAGTTCGCTGAGATATGGGATACGGAGCATCAGCATCCGCTTGTGGTGGGCATTGGCGACGGGTCGCTGGAACTGGACAAGTTTCGCTACTACATGCGGCAGGATTACATCTATCTGATTGACTTTTGCCGCGTGCTGTCGCTTGCGGCTGCCAAGGCGTCGGATGTGGAGGATATGGGCTGGTTCGCCAAGCTGCTGGATGAGACGCTGAACACGGAGATGGCTTTGCATGTGGGGTTCTGCGAGGATTTTGGCATCAGCGAGGCGGAGCTGTTGAGCACGCAGCCCTCGCCGACTACGCTGGCGTACACGCGCCATCTGCTGCAAATCGCGTTTTCGGGCGGCATAGGGGAGATTGCGACCGCAATGTTGCCGTGCTCGTGGGGCTATTCCGAGATTGGGCAGATGCTCTATGACAGAGGCGTTCCGACGAACCAGCCGCTGTATGGGCGCTGGATAGAGATGTACAATTCGCCGGAGTTCGCGGCGCTCGCCGACTGGCTGCGCTCGTTCATCAATCGCGTGGCGGACGGATGCGGAGAAGCGGAGCGTGAGCGGATGCGTGAGGCGTTTGCGGTCAGCAGCCGCTATGAGTACATGTTCTGGGATGCGGCGTGGCGGATGGAGGGCTGGCCCGTCTAGTGGGTAATGTCCAAGGACAGGGGGCAGATAGGGCGCGGTTAGCGGAAGAGGTCTTTGGAGGGTTCGCGGATGAGCGGATCGATGGCGGCGTCTTCCATGCGCTCGAATTCGTAGCCGCGAATAATGGCGACGGGGACTTGTATTGCCTTGGCGGTTACGAGTTCGGCGGCGGCGGCGAGTTCGTCCGCCGCGGCGATGGTGGTTACTTTGAGTATCACGCCGTTGACGTCGGGCGTGCCGCGATAGTCCTTTACGGGGTTCATGCCTGCGACGCCGATGGCGATGTTGGCGTGTCCGTCCCGCCATGCGCGTCCGAAGGTGTCGGAAATCACGACCGCTACTTCCGCGCCATCTGTGCAGCGCCTGATTTCGGCGCGGATGTTTCGCGCCGAGCGGTCGGAGTCTTCCGGCAGCAGGCAAACGATGTCGTCGCCGGGTACATTGGATGCGTCTATGCCCGCGTTGGCGCAGACGAAGCCCTGCCGCGTCTCGCTGATGATGATGCCGCGCTCTGAGTCCATGCGGACGACGGCGCGGCTCTCGCGCAGCACAAGCTCCACAAGGCGCGGGTCCTTGTGCGTCCGCTCGGCGAAGTTGCGGGCTAATGTGGAGGGCAGGATGTCGTTGAGGTCGAACAGCCTGCGCTCAGCCTTCGACACTATCTTTTGCGTGACGACGAGCGCGTCGCCGGTTCGGAGGGGCGTTCCTTGAGCGCGCGCTGCTTCGGCAATCAGCTCGCCTAAAGGCTCGCCGCCCGTTATCTCAGGGATGCCGGTTATCCCGATGACCTCGATTTTGGGGATGTGGTTCATGGCTTGCGTTCTCCGGGACGGGGGCTAACATGGATTAGGATATTTGCCTGTCAGTATATCAGTTAGTCGGCGTGTCAGTTAGTCGGTAGGGGGGAAATCGTATGGGCGTTTTGAGAAGCCTGCTGTTTGTGCCGGGGAATCAGGCGCGGATGCTGGAGCGCGCATCGGGGCTGAAGCCGGATGCCTTCATTCCGGATATGGAGGACTCGGTGCCAATCGATGAGAAGGCGAACGCGCGCGAGGTTACGGCGTCTTATCTCGCGCGGCTGGCGGCGAGCGGCAGTCCGGTCATTCCGCGCGTGAACGCGCTGGATACGGGCTTGCTCGATGATGACCTGAAGGCGGTCGTGGGCGAGCATATATTTGGGGTATCGGTCGGCAAGATTGATACGCCGGACGACATTGCCGTCATATCGGCGAAACTGGATGCGCTGGAGCGCGGGGCGGGTATCGCGGTGGGCAGCGTCAGGCTTGTGCCTTGGATTGAGACGGCTATGGCGATAGTCAACCTGTATGAGATATGCAGGGCGTCGCCGCGCATCGTTGGCGTGGCGTTTGGGGCGGAGGACTTTACGAACGATATGGGCATCGAGCGCACGGAGTCTGAGGCGGAGACGTTCTTTGCGCGCAACGCCATCAGCGTGGCGGCGAGGGCGGCGGATGTGCTGGCGCTGGATACGCCGTACTTCAGCTTCCGCGACCCGGACGGGTTGCGCGAGAATGCTCGCACGGCGAGGCAGTACGGCTTCAAGGGCAAGTTCGCCATTCATCCGGCGCAGATTGACATCATCAACGAGACATTCTCGCCATCGGCGGCTGAGATTGAACATGCGCGCCGCGTAGTGGAGGCGTTCGAGGAGGCTGCGCGCAAGGGGCGCGGCTCTACTTCGCTGGACGGCAAGGTGGTCGATGTGCCGGTGGTGAAGCGGGCGCAGGCGACGCTGGAACTCGCGGAGTCTATGGCGGATGTTGGCTAGGTTGTGTGGACATTTGCGTCATTCCCGCCCGCTCACCCGTCATTCCCGTGAAAACGGGAATCCAGAATCTCAGAATGTAGGCATTTTCGCATATTTCAGGCAATCCAAAAGCACTGGATTCCTGCTTTCGCAGGAATGACGGGATGAAAAATCGAAATGTCCACAGAACCTAGTAAAATCATGAGGGTGGATGGGATTTTGGGCTTTTCGGTATGTCGGTAACTGAGCCTGTCAATGATGTGGTTGTGGTTCGACAGGCTCACCACGAACGGTTTGTCTATGATGTGATTGTGGTTCGATAGGCTCACCACGAACGAGATAGATTACTCCCCATGAGCGGATAGATTGTTCACCATGATTGGGTAAATTGCTCGCTATGAGCGGATGGAAAAGGAATGGGGTTTGCTAAAGATGACGGAACGGGATAGAGGACGCACGGACAAGATATTTCTGAAGGGGCTGATGTTTTATGGGCATCACGGGGTTAGCCCGCACGAAAAGGCGCTGGGGCAGCGGTTTATCGTCGATGTGACGCTCGAATGCGACGCTCGCGCTGCCGGGCAGTCGGACGATCTGATAGATGCGGTGGACTATGTGCCGGCATACGAAATCGTGAAAGCGATTATAGAGGGCGACAGCAAGGATCTGATAGAGAGCGTCGCGGAGGGAATTGCGGGGCGAATACTCGAAGAACTCGATGTGAGCGCGGTTAGCGTTACGGTCAAGAAGCCGGAAGTGGCAATACAGGGCAGTATATTGTCATACGCGGGCTTGGAGATATACAGGCGGCGATAGGGTATGGCTAGGGTGGGTGGTTTTCTCGGATAGAACTTATCTCATAAATAGACCGATTGCGATTTTCAGAGTTAAACGGCAGCGTTGTTTATACTTGGATGTGCCTTCAATGCTCTGGATTCCCGCGAAAGCGGGAATGACGGGTGAGTAAGCGGGGATGACATCTGTATTTGTGAGATGATTTCTAGTCAGCGCGTTGTTCCCAGAATCATTGGGAGGGGATAGAGTTCCCGGGTGAGAGGGTTGAATGCCAAGCCCAAGGCTTCCAGGGTGGTTACGCCGATGAGGGCGCTGTCGCCGGCCTCGCCGAATATGACGGTCGCGCCGCCGAGTCGGTCGCCGTATCTGAATAGCGCGACGCCTTTCTTACGAACGATGGTTGAGCCGTCGGCGAGCGTGAACACCTGCTCGGCTTTGGGCAGGATGCCGAGGTTGTGCAGAACCGCGCTTGGAACGGCTGAGAATATCGCGCCCGTGTCTATCAGCCCAACTACGGGTTGGCTTCTTCCTGAGTCGTCGGGGTTTTCGACTTCGATTTCCAATGAAGTGAGACCCATGGTAGCCTCCTGATGTTCTAGGTATTCTCAATATGTATTGCTATTACAATCTGGGCGGCGTATCAACCGCGTGGATTCCCGTGAAAGCGGGAATGACGATTTTATAATCAGCGCGTGTTGAGAATACTTGTTTGTACTGCCACTTGCTTATGACTTTATGGTAGCAGATTTTTTAGCTGCGGATGTGCTCTATGTAGCGGGCTGCTGAGCGGCGGACGGCTTCTTTGGCGTCTTGCGGGATGTTGCGCTCCCACCAGCCGCCGTAGATGCGGTCGAAGGGGTATGGCTCGATGGCGGCTACGATGCGTTCTACTTCGGGGGCCGACATGGGTATCAGGTTTGGGTAGCTGGTCATGAAGCTGACGAAGCGGCGGTCTGGCACGACGGTTAGGGTGTCGCCGACGAAGAGCGCGCCCTTGCCGTCCGCGCCTTCCTTCCAGTGGAGCGCCGCGCTGCCCTCGAAGTGTCCACCGCAGCGGATTAGCGTTACGCCGGGCATGAGTTCGAGCGGCTCGCCGTCCCAATAGCGGATGTTGCCGTCGGCGCGCATTACATGCTCGCTGTCCGCTTCCGGTATGATGATGGGCGCGTCGTCGAATGCGCGGCTCCAGGTTACCATGCTGTCGTAGAAGTGGGGGTGTGAGAAGCATATCGCCTGTATGCCGCCCAGCGCTCGGACTGCCGCTATGGTGTCTTCGTCCAGCAGGCTGACGCAGTCGTATAGCACATTGCCGCGCGGGGTCTTCACTAGCAGCGCGCGCTGGCCTATGGAGAATGACGGCGATATGCCGATGCCCGTTAGGCCGGGTTCGAGTTGACGGACTTCGTTGGCGTATCCTTGCGCCGTGAGTTCCGCCATTGTCGTCCATTGCTGTCCGTCCCAGCCGATGTACTGGCGCGGGTCTTCGCAGATGGGGCAGTTAGGCGGCGGCGCTTCGCTTTCGGTGTATTCTACGCCGCATGTCTTGCAGATGTAATTTTGCATGTCAGCCTTTCAGATGGTTTGCTGAGACACTCCGTCCTTCGACAAGCTCAGGACGAACGGGGATTGCCAATTTCGACCGCACAATTAGAAACGCTCTCTCGTCAGTGAGAAAATTGCATTAGTACAGTTTAACCGTCGATGGGCAAGCGTTTTCACCCCCATCCTAACCTTCCCCCATCAAGAGGGAAGGGACTAATGCAATTTTCTCCGTCAGTGTATCAGTATGTCAGATAGTTGGCGTGTCTGGTATGATTGTTGTGTTCATCATACATCGGCGATAACGTTGGCGCACTGCGGCGCGCCGCGAAAGTTTTAGGAGTTCAATTATGCCCGGCAAGGCGAAGACACTGGGCGAACTGCGAGCGAGCGGTTACAAGCCCCTGAACATACGCGAGGAAATACGCAATAACCTTATAGGCAAGATTGAGAATGGGGAAGGGCTTTTTCCCGGCATAATCGGCTTCGACGACTCGGTGATACCGATGCTGGAGAACGCTATTCTGGCGGGGCAGGACATCATTCTGCTGGGCGAGCGCGGTCAGGCGAAATCGCGGCTGATTCGACACATGGTATCACTGCTGGACGAGGCGGTTCCGGTGATGGCGGGCTGTGAGCTTAACTGCAACCCACTTGAGCCGATATGCGGGGAGTGCAAGGCGACGCTGGCTGAGGCTGGGGACGACGCAGAGGTGGCTTGGCTGCATAGGGATGAGCGTTACAGCGAGAAGTTGGCGACGCCCGACATCACGGTTGCCGACCTGATTGGCGAGGTAGATCCCATCAAGGTGGCGGAAGGGCGCTACCTCTCCGACGAGCTGACGATTCACTATGGGCTGATACCGCGCACGAATCGCGGGATATTTTGCATCAATGAGCTGCCTGACCTGTCCGAGCGCATACAGGTCAGCCTGTTCAACCTGATGCAGGAGCGCGACATTCAGATTAAGGGCTACCGCATCATGCTGCCGCTGGATGTGTTCTTGATCTCGACGGCGAACCCGGAGGATTATACGAACCGGGGGCGCATCATCACGCCGTTGAAGGATAGATACGGGGCGCAGATTCGCACGCATTACCCGCGCTCGCTCGATGAAGAGATTGGCATCGTGGAGCAAGAGTACGCGCACTTCCAGGATACGCAGAGCCGCGTGAGCGTGCCTCAGTACATGAAGGAGATTATCGCGGAAATCACGGCGCTGGCGCGGCGCAGTCCCGACATCAATCAGAGGTCGGGCGTTAGTCTGCGCGTGTCCATCGCCAACTACGAGACGATTTTGAGCGCGGCGTTCAAGCGCAGCCTGCGCCACAAGGAGCCGGCGTCTCCGCGCGTGAGCGACCTGCCCGCCATCGTAGCCTCCACGACGGGCAAGATAGAGATGGAGAGCGTGGAAGAAGGACGCGAGTTCAAGGTCATCGAGGATCTGGTGAAGAAGGCGGTGCTCAACACCTTTGGACGCTACTATCAGGCAAGGCAGTTCGCCGACCTGACGCAGCGCTTCGAGGACGGGCTGATGATAGAAACGGGTAGCGATATACCTTCCGCGAGGTATATGAGCAGCTACGCGCATCTGGGCGAGGCTTCGGCGCTCATCAAGGACATCGAGCGGTCGGAGGACGCGGCGGCTATCGCCTCTGCCATCGAGTTCGTGCTGGAGGGGCTGCACCTCAATCGTCGGCTCAACTGCGACCGCGTGGGGGGGCAGTATATTTACAGCGGATGAATCGAAGGCGACTTTTCAGACGCTTGACAAGGGGCGCTTTGCGTAATGAAGGATTACCATATCAATATCTTCTACTCCGAAGAAGATGAGGCGTATGTAGCGGACATACCCGACTTGGTATATTGCTCGGCTTTCGGCGACACGCCGGAAGAGGCTCTTTCCGAGTTGCAGGTCGCAAAGGCGACTTGGTTGGTAGCCGCGCGCGATTCGGGCAAGCCGGTTCCCGTTCCGAGATACCGCCCGGCGATTTATCAAGTTGTCTGAGGCGATGATTACAATTTTGACTGAACGCCACTGAGTTTAGGATAGGGTTGCATGACAGAGAAAACGAGTTTGAGCGAGATACCGCGAGCTTATGAACCGCAAAGCGTGGAGAAGCGAATCTATGACCTATGGTCGGATGGCGGCTACTTCACGCCTGAGATCGACCATGAGCGTGAGCCGTTCACGGTTATCATGCCGCCGCCGAATGTGACGGGTGAGCTGCATTTAGGGCATGCCATCATCATCGCGCTTGAGGACCTGATGGTGCGCTGGCAACGCATGAAGGGCAAGCCTTCGCTCTACTTGCCCGGCTCCGATCACGCGGGCATCGCAACTCAGGTGGTCGTGGAGCGCATGCTGGCGGGCGATGGCATCACGCGCCACGACCTGGGCCGCGAGAAGTTCGTGGAACAGGTGTGGCAGTGGGTTGACGAGTACGGCAGCAGGATTTATGAGCAGATCAAGCGGCTTGGCGCATCCTGCGACTGGACGCGCACGGCGTTTACGCTGGATGAGGGTCCCAGCAGCGCGGTTCGCACGACCTTCGTGAACTTGTACAAGAAGGGGCTGATATACAGGGGGGAGCGAATTACTAACTGGTGTCCGCGCTGCCGCACGGCGCTTTCTGACTTGGAAGTGAAGTATCAGGAAGAGAATGGCAATCTCTATCATATCCGATACTTGCTCGAGGACGGCAGCGGCGCGCTGGTCGTCGCCACGACGCGGCCGGAGACGCTGCTGGGCGATACCGGGGTCGCGGTGAACCCGGACGATGAACGCTACACGGGCTATATCGGCAAGGGTGCGGTTCTGCCGGTGCTGGGGAGGACGCTGCCCGTCATAGGCGACGATGCGGTGGAGCTCGGCTTCGGCACGGGCGCGCTGAAGGTTACGCCGGGGCATGATGCGACCGACTTCGAGATTGGGCAGCGGAACGGGTTGCCGAGCGTGAGCGTGATGAACCTCGACGGGACGCTGAACGCGAATGCGGGTCCATATCAGGGGCAGAGCATGGCCGAGGCTCGGAAGAATATCGTGGAGCAGCTTGAAGCCGAGGGGCTGCTGGAACGGGTAGAGCCATACGGACATTCGGTAGGGCATTGCGACAGGTGCGATGATGTCGTCGAGCCGATAGTTACCCGTCAGTGGTATGTGAAGATGGAGCCGTTGGCAAAGCCGGCTCGGGATGCGGTCGCAAATGGGGATACTCAGATTATCCCGGAGCGTTTTGCCAAGGTGTATTTCAACTGGATGGACAACATCCGCGACTGGTGCATCAGCCGTCAGCTGTGGTGGGGGCATCGCATACCCGTATGGTACTGCGGAGATTGCGATGAGATCATCGTCGAGTACGAGAACCCGGCGTCTTGTCCTGCTTGCGACTCGCGCAATCTGGAGCGTGACCCGGATGTGCTGGACACATGGTTCAGCTCCGCGCTGTGGACGCACTCCACGCTGGGCTGGCCTGACAATACGGAAGACCTGAATTACTTCTATCCGACAAGCGTTATGGAGACGGGCTACGACATCCTGTTCTTCTGGGTGGCGCGGATGATGGTCATGGGGATTGAGAACATGGGCGCGCCGCCGTTCCATACGGTTTATCTGCACGGGCTTGTGCTCGATCCGGAAGGCGTCAAAATGAGCAAGACGCGCGGCAATGTGCTCGATCCGCTCCAGCTCATCGATGTGTATGGCGCGGATGCGCTGCGGTTTGCGCTGACCATCGGCAACTCGCCGGGGAACGACCAGCGCCTCAATGAGCAGAAGATGGAGGCGAGCCGCAACTTCGCCAACAAGCTTTGGAACGCGGCGCGCTTTGTGATGGCAAATCTCGAGGATGGCGGCGCGGCGCTGGAACGCTGGCATAGCCCTGAATTGCCCAGCCACCGACAAGACCGCTGGATAATGAGCCGCCTGAATCGCGTTGCCTCAGAGGTGGAGCGCTTCATGGATGAGTACCAGTTCGGTGAGGCGCAGCGCACTATACACGACTTTTTCTGGCATGAGTTCGCGGACTGGTACATTGAGATGGCGAAGATTCGGCTGCGCGCGGATGATGCTTCGGATGAGGAATCGCCGCTGCCGTATCTCGCTTATGTGCTGGAGCGCGTCTTGCGGATGCTGCATCCGTTCATGCCGTTCGTTACCGAAGAGATATGGCAGAGGCTTGGGGAGCGCGTACCCGCCGACCCGGACGCGCCGGAAGCGTTGATTGTCGCTGAGTATCCCGCGCCCGATGCCGCGTTCTATGATGAGGACGCAGAGGCTGACATCGCGCTGGTGATGGAGATAGTGCGCTCTATACGCAACCTGCGGGCGGAGTTTCGCATACAGCAGCATCAGCGCATCGAGGCTGTGCTGGATCTGCCGGGGGACGGCGTTGTTGCGGGGGCGGAAGCGGACGCCATCAAGATGCTGGCGCGAGTGGAGCCGCTGACGATTGGGGCAGACGGGGAGCATGCGGCATCCGACGACAGCGTTTCGCTGGTGCTGTCCAATGGCGTGGTTACGATACCGCTGAGCGGGCTGGTTGACCTGGACCGGGAGCGTGAGCGTCTTCACGGCGAGGCTGCGGACATCGACCGCAATCGTGAGCGTCTTGCCGCGCGGCTGAGCGACGACCGATTTCTGTCGAGGGCGCCGGCCGAGGTCATCGAGCGCGAGCGTGAGCGGCTGGCGAGCATCGAGGCGCGCAAGGGCAGGGTAGAGGACATTTTGGCGAGGCTGAGCGGCTAGGGCGGTTCGCGCTCGACGCGCCGCAAACCCATCTTCATGCTCTCTCGCCTGCTGCCCCAAGTTGGACGCGACGGCAACATCATCGTCGCCGCCGCCGCGCTGCGAACCCTTGACTACGGCTTCATCAGCGTCTTTCTGGGCGTGTATCTGACGCTGCTGGAGTTTAGCGCGGTGCAGGCGGGGCTTGTGTTCAGCGCCATCATGGCGGGCAGCGCGCTGTCCAACACGCTGGCAAGCTGGAAGGGCGACGCCATCGGACGCAAGCGCCTTTTCATCATGATGTCTGTGTTGATGGTCGCGGGCGGCGCGCTGTTCAGCGTTTCGACCGATGTCGTCGTGCTGATGCTCATCGGATTGTTCGCGGTGACGACATCGGGCGGAGGCGACCGCACGGCGTTCATATCGCTGGACACGGCGGTTCTGGCGCAGACGACCGCGCCGTCGCAGCGCACGATAGCGTTTAGCTGGTACAACCTCGCCACCATCTTCACCAGATCGCTGGGCGCGCTGTTGATTGCGCTGCCGGCGTTGCTTCAGCAGTGGCTAGACCTTGGCGAACTGGCGTCGTTCAAGCTGATGTTTGGGGTGTACGCGGTAATTGCCGCCGGGGGTATTCTGCTGTACTCGCGGCTGTCGCCGCAGATTGAGGTGGGACGGCGGGCGGGCGCAAGTAGGGCGCCTGCGCCAGCCGATGAACCTTCAGCTCGTGGGGTTATCTGGAAGATGACCTTGCTCTCGTCTCTGGACGCGCTGGGCGGCGGCTTCGCGGTTCGCAGCTTCGTATCGTTCTGGTTCGTCAACCGCTTCGGGGTTGACCTGTTCGGCATATCGGGCATCTTCTTCGTGGCGCAGCTGCTGAATGTGGTATCGGTCGCGCTTGCCGCGCCGGTGGCGGCGCGCATCGGACTGGTGAACACGATGGCGTTCACGCAGGTTGCCGCCAACCTGATGTTCATTGGCATGGCGTTCTCTGTCGATGTGCGCTTGGCGGTTGCGTTCTTCCTGCTGCATGAGGTGTGCAACGACATGGATGTGCCTACGCGCCAGTCGTACACGATGGCAATCGTGCCGCCGGAGTCGATGACGAGGATGGCAAGCCTGAACAATCTTGGGCGCAATATGGCGCAGACGGTCAGTCCGACGCTGGCGGGGGTGATCGCTCAGGCGGCTTATCTGAGCGCGCCGTTTCTGGTGGGCGCGGTTACGAAACTGGTGTATAACGCGCTGCTGTTGCAGATGTTCAGGGGGATAAAGCCGCCGGAGGAGCGGGGCTGACATGGATGGGGGGAAGGATGGAAGGGAGCAGCGTCGGCTAGGGCTGTTCGGGGGCGTAGCCGATGGTAGCGGTATGCGGCTGGGCGTCGGCTAGTTCCTGGAGCTGGGCTAGTCCCTTGCGGGTATCGCTGGCAATCCTCGCCTTGTCCGCGGTTCGCATGCGGTACTTGAACAGCCAGTAGGTGAACTCCTTGGACTGGCTCAGGGACAGCGAACCGGTGTTGGGGTAGCTCATATCGGCGCAGAAGTCTCGCAGAAGCTCACTAGGGCTGTGGCGGTAGATCCTGAAGAACGCTTCTTCGGAGAAGTCATCTTGGTACTGGTTGCCGTTGCTGAGCTGGCGCTTGTGGACTTCGCGCTCTACTGCCAGCTGCAACGCCTCCTCGACGACGATGCCGTAGAAGTAGTTCAGGTATCCGCTGTGCTTTTGTACGCCGAGCAGCTCTTTGAAGCGTTCTGCGTCGAAGCTCTCCGGGAAGCGGCCCGTGAACAGCAGCGTTTCGCGCTCGGCTGCGGGGATGAGGTCTCCGACGGCATCGCACAGGCGCTCCGCCATGAGCAGCCAGTCGAACGCCTCGCCGCCGATGAAGTAGTTGTGTCGTCTGTCGCCGACGGTTTCGGTGGGCGTGCGCCATATAGACATAGCTTCCAGCAGGGCGGTGGGCCAATCGACGCCGTGTTCCAGGGCGGTGAACAGATGCTCGATGGCATCCGAATCTTCGCCTTCTGTGAGCATAGTCGAAACCGCAGCCTCATTGGCATCGGTCTCATGCACTTCTTGCAAAGGCTTCCGTCCTCTCGTTCTTGGGCAGTTTCAGGAAGCTGAAGAACTCGTCGGCGGGCGCGGCGTTCAGGATGTGGCGCGGCTCGCACCATGCCCTGCGCGCCACGCCAACGCCATAGCGGGTGTTGTCCAGCGCCTCGGCGGTGTGGGCGTCCGTGCTGATGACCAACGGGACGCCGAGTTCGCGCGCGCGGGCGGCGTGGCTGTCCTTGAGGTCTAGGCGCTCCGGCGAGGCGTTGATTTCGAGCGCGGTGCCGGTTGCCGCCGCCGCCCTGAATATGGCTTCAAAGTCGGCTTCGACGGGCTGCCGCTCGCCGACCAGCCGAGTGCTGAGGTGGCCTATGACATCCACATGCGGGTTACGCATTGCCTTGATGATGCGCTCGGTCATCGTGGGGGCGTCCTGTCCCATCGCCGAATGCACCGACGCTATCACCCAATCGAGCCGCTCAAGGACATCGTCGGCGTAATCGAGCGTTCCGTCGGCGCGTATGTCCATCTCGGTGCCGCACAGCAGGCGTATGCCGCCGATGTCGCGCTCAAGCCGCCGCACGGTCGCCATGTGTTCTTCGAGGCGCGCGACGCTCAAGCCGTTGGCGATGCCTCTGCCGACGGAGTGGTCGGTCATGGCGAGATACTGCAAGCCGCGCTCTTTGGCGGCGAGTATCATAGCCTCCATGGGGTCGCGCCCGTCGCTCCAGTCGCTATGGTCGTGGAGGTCGCCGCGTATATCGCCGACTTCCACGAGGCGGGGTATGCCGCCGTCGAGCGCCGCCTTGACTTCGCCGACGCCCTGACGCAGTTCGGGCGGGATGTACTGCAAGCCAAGTCGCTGGTAGAGCGCGGGTTCGTCGGCGAACTCTTCCATGACGCCCGTCTCTCTGTCCGTGATGCCGTATTCGTTGAGGGACAGGTTCAGCGCGTTCGCTCTGTCGCGCAGCAGGATGTTGTGCTGGAGGCTGCCGGTGAAGTATTGCAGCAGCGCGCCGAAATGCCGCTCATGGACGACGCGCAGGTCGATTTGGATGCCGTCGCTGAGATAGACGGATACCTTAGTATCGCCGTGTCCTAGCACATCGGCGACATTGGGCATAGTCGCAAGCGCGTCCAGCACATCGGCGGGGTCGTCGGCGGTGCATACTAGGTCTATGTCGCCGATCGTCTCCTCGAAGCGGCGCAGGCTGCCGCCGGGCACGATGCGCGTGATGCCGGGGCATTGGGCTTTGAGGGCGGCTATCAGCCTGTCGCAGATTGGCTGCGCTCTGGCGATGGGCATGCGCTTGCTCTTGGTGCGCTGGAATTGTATCTGGCGGGCGATGTTTTCGGCCGTCTTCTTGCCCAAGCGGGGGAGGGATTCCAGCCTGCCGTCTTCGATGGCGGCTTCCAGTTCGGGGATGTTGGTTACGCCGAGTTCCTGCCAGAGGCGGCGCACGGTCTTGGGGCCAAGTCCGGGGATCTGCATCACATCCAGGATGCCGTCGGGGAACTCCGCCTTAAGGTTGTCGTAGTAGCGCAGGGAGTTTGTCTCGACCATTTCGGCAATCTTGTCGGCGATTGCCTTGCCGATGCCCGGGATTTTTCGCAGGTCTTGTTCTTCGCGCAGCATCGCGTCGAGTTCCATGGGCAGGCGCTCGATAGTGCGGGCGGCGCGCTGGTAGGCGCGGATGGTGAACACCTTCTCGGATTTCATCTCAAGAAGTCCGGCGATGTTCTCGAACATCTCGGCTATCTGGGAGTTGTTCATGGCATTTCACCCGGGGCTAATATGGATGGACGGGGTAGGGGGCAGCTATGCGCCGTGGCAGCGCTTGTACTTTTTGCCGCTGCCGCAGGGACAGCGGGAGTTGCGCCCGACTTTGCGGGCGCCGGCAGGGACGGCTTCGCGCTTGCCGGGTACGACATTGGTCATTACGCTGTCGCTGCCGTTCTGGGACGCGCCGTTCGTTCGGCGGCGCTGGTTGTTGGAGCGGGCGCTGCTTTCGAGCCGCGCGTTCTGCTGAATGATGTCGCCGATATTGTAGATGGTAAGCACGATGTCCCGCTGGATTCGGGATTGCAAGTCCTGGAACTTTTCGTGTCCTTCCTTCTTGTACATGACGAGCGGATCGCGCTGGCCGAATGCGTGCAAGCCGATGCCTTGTCGCAGATTTTCCATTGCGGTGAGGTGCTGCACCCAATTGCTGTCGATGACGCGCAGCATGACTTGGCGTTCCAGCATACGCATCTCGTCCGCGCCTAGTTCGTCTTCAATCTTGTCGTACAGGGTCGTGGCATGCCGCAGCACCGTTTCTTCTATCTCTTCGTAAGAGTAGTCCATAAGGTCGTCCGGGTATTCGTATTCGGGGGGCATCGGCATTATGCCGCTCAGTTCGCGGACGAGCGCTTCGGTGTTCCACTGCTCGGGTCTGCTGCCTTCCAGGTATTGCAGCAGCAGTTCTCTGAGATTCGCCTCCACCATGGCAAGCATATTCGCCTTGAGGTCAGCGCCGCCGAGCACCTTTTCGCGCTCGCCGTAGATGACATCGCGGTGGGTGTTGACGACATCGTCGTACTCCACAAGGTGCTTGCGAATGTCGAAGTGGAACGCCTCGGTTTTGACCTGGGCGGATTCGATGGACTTGCTGACCGCCTTGCTCTCGAAGTGCTGCTCTTCCTCCATAGCCCAATTCATGAAGCGCTTGACGGTGTCGCCGCCGAAGCGCCGCATGAGTTCGTCGTCGAGGGCGACATAGAAGCGCGACTGGCCGGCATCTCCCTGCCTGCCTGAGCGACCGCGAAGCTGGTTGTCTATGCGCCGCGCCTCGTGCCGCTCCGTGCCGAGGATGAACAGCCCGCCCTGTTTCAGTACGCTGTCGTGCTCTGCCTGCCATTCCCGCGCGGATATGCCGAGGGCGTCGGGGTTGCCGCCGAGGATGATGTCCGTGCCGCGTCCTGCCATGTTAGTGGCGACGGTTACAGAGCCGGGACGCCCGGCTTGGGCGACGATGAGCGCCTCGCGTTCGTGCTGCTTGGCGTTCAAGACTTCGTGCTGGATGCCCGCGTCGCGCAGCATGTCGCTGAGCATCTCGGACTTGTCGATGTCGGTCGTGCCCACAAGCACAGGCTGACCCGCTCGGCTGCGCTCTTTGATTTCGCGGACGACGGCTTTGTACTTGGATGCCTGATCGGGATAGATGAGGTCTTGGTCGTCCTGCCGCACCATAGGCATGTTGGTGGGGACTTCCACCACTTCCAGCTTGTAAATCTTCCAGAACTCTTCGCCCTCGGTGGACGCCGTTCCGGTCATGCCGGAGAGCTTGTCGTAGAGCCTGAAGTAGTTTTGCAGGGTTATGGTGGCGTAGGTTACGGATTCGCGCTGTATCTGCACATTTTCTTTTGCCTCAATCGCCTGGTGCAAGCCGTCGGAGTAGCGGCGACCATTCATGAGGCGTCCGGTGAACTCGTCGACGATGATGACCTGGCCATCCTGCACGACATAATCGCGGTCTCGCTCGAAGATAGCGTGAGCCTTGAGCGCGTTCTCGGCGTAGTGGACGAGCTCGAAGTTTTCCGCGCCGTAGATGTTGCTGACATTCAGCATCTGTTCCAGCTTGGAGATGCCCTCGTTGCTGAGCGCGGCGGTGCGGTGCTTCTCGTCGATGGTGTAGTCGTCTTCGCGTTGCAGGGTGACGGCAAGGCGGGCGAAGCGGCGGTATTCGTTGGGCGACTGCTGGGCGGGGCCGCTGATGATAAGCGGGGTGCGCGCCTCGTCAATCAGGATGTTATCGACCTCGTCGACGATGGCGAAATCGCGGCTGCTCTGCACGCGGCGTTCCAGTTCGACGACCATGTTGTCGCGGAGGTAGTCGAAGCCGAACTCGTTGTTCGTGCCGTAGGTGATGTTGGCGGCGTAGGCTTCCTTGCGCTCGACGCGCCGCAGCTTTTCCATGCCGCGCTCCGATGCGTCGGCGTGCGGGTCGAACAGGTAGGCGGACTCGTGCTGCAATATGCCGACTGACGCGCCTAGGAAGTGGTACACCTCGCCCATCCACTGGGCATCGCGCCTTGCGAGGTAGTCGTTGACCGTAACGACATGGACGCTGCCGGTGATGGAGTTCAGGTAGGCGGGGAGGGTAGCGCCCAGAGTCTTGCCCTCGCCGGTTCGCATCTCGGCTATCTTGCCTTGGTGTAGCACGATGCCGCCGATGAGCTGCACATCGAAGTGGCGCATGCCCAGCACGCGCTTGGAGGCTTCGCGCACGGCGGCGAACGCTTCCGGCAGGATGTCGTCGAGTTGCTCGCCAGCGTCGAGGCGGGCGCGGAACTTGTGTCGCATCGTGCCAAGCTCGGCGTCCGTCTTGCGCTCGAACTCGCGCTCTAGGTCGTTCACGATGTTAGCCGTGCGGCGCAGCTTCTTGATAGCCCCTTCGTTGGAGCCGCCAATAAGCCTTGTAAGAGATTTCAGCATTGAAGACTCGCCCCCACAATAGAGTTCATCGCCATGTTCCGGCGCATCCCATGCCGAGCATGGGAGAACCTTTTGCCTATTATAACCTAATTGGCAAATTGAGATTTATGTACAGGATGGCCGGCAGGGCGGAGCGGGAAGTTACGCGCTGTCGAGGTCGAACATCGCGCCGACGGAGCTGCCGCTGTGGATGCGGTGGATCGCCTCGCCGAGCATGGGCGCAACCGAGATTACGCTGGTCTTTGTGCCCATCTTGGAGGGCGGCACGGGCAAGGAGTCGGTTACGACCAGTTCCTTGATGACGCTGTTCTCCAGAATTTCGGGGGCTTTGCCCGCGAGCACGGGGTGGGCGGCGTAGCAGTAGATGTCGCGCGCGCCGTGGCTGCGTATGGTGTCGGCGGTGGCTATGACGGTGCCGCCGGTGCCGATTTCGTCGTCCACGATGATGGCTGTCTTGTCGCGCACGTCGCCGATGAGGGTTGCGGCTTCTACGCGCTCTTGGTTGCCGATACGCACCTTTTCGACGATGGCAAGGTGCGCGTCGAGCCTGTTCGCCATGTTGCGGGCGCGCTTGGCGTCGCCGGCGTCCGTCGCCACGATGACGGTGTTGTTCTTCACCTTCCTGTTCCTGAAGTGGTGCGCCAGACTGGGGATTGCGCTGAGTTCGTCGAGGGGGATGTTGAAGAAGCCCTGTATCTGTCCGGCGTGCAGCTCGAGGGTGAGCACGCGGTCTGCGCCTGCGGTCTCGATGAGGTTGGCGACGAGGCGGGCGGTGATTGGCACGCGGGGCTGGTCTTTCTTGTCGCTGCGCGCGTAGGCGAAGTAGGGGACGACGGCGGTTATCCTGCCCGCGGACGCCCGCTTTGCGGCGTCAATCATAATCAGCAGTTCCATTATGCTGTCGTTGACCGGGAAGGCGATGGGCTGTACGAGGAAGACATCTTGCTGGCGTATGTTTTCCCGTATTCTGACGAAGGTGTTGTCGTTGCTGAACTTGAAGACCTCGCACTCGCCCAATGGGATGCCGAGGTATCTACAAATGTCTTTTGCCAGCTTGCGGTGGGCGTTGCCGCTGAACACTTTCAGGTTTTCATACAGAGCCATCTTATCCCTCGTGTATATTTCGGAGCAATTATCAGGACTATGCACTTGAATATGAACTCATACTTGATATTGACCCGTTTCAAGTACGAAATCGCGCTCAACTGCGTAAGTCCTGATTATATCACGATGCGGGCTGACTCGGATGGACGGGATGGACGCAGGCTATGGGCGACCCGTTTCTGTGGTGATGCGGGGCGCTGCGAATGTCGGGGCTGGTCATTCGTTTGAGGTGGGGGTGGGGGTTGGTGTGGGTGTTGAGGTGGGCGTGGGGACGCATTGAGGGCTGTTAGTCGCGCCTATGAGGTCGTCCTCGCTCACGCTTATCCGCAGCATCAGCAGGTCGCCGTCTTGCCACGGCTGTATGCACACGCCCCACGTCAGGGCGCGCGCGCCGCCTTCGTCGACTTCTGTCGCATCGTCGAAGTCCAGACGCAGCGCTAACGAACTGTGCAGCGCGATGAAGTCTATGTGATGTCCCGTCAGGCGACTATGCGGGGACAGACGCATCTTGACCTGGCCGTCAGTCCACTCGATGCGCTCTATGGATATGCTGCCGCTGCCCTCTGCTGTGAAGGACGCAGGTTTCAGAACGCCGTTCGCAGTGTCCGCGCCGACTGCCGAGCCAATGATGACGGGATCGAAAAACGCCTCATGCAGCGCGCCCTCAGGCGCGGTTACGGTGATGGCTGCTTCTCTATTCTTGAGACGCAGTTCAGGATTGTAGTCACAAGGAACCCATATAGCCGGCTGACCTACGTAGAAGATACTGTACACACCCTTGGGTATAGGGCGTGTTGCAACTTCTTCCCAAGCGTAACCCACCGTGTTGGGATTATCGTCAGGATCGTCAGTAATTCTCATAATGAACAGGTCGGAGTCTGGTCCCGTAGTCGACCATGTTCCATGGGTAGGTGGTTCAGGATAGATAGCGACATCAGTCAAAGAAGAGAGGCGATGTCCTTCTGGCTGACCCGATTGAATCTGAAGTTCATGTAAGGTATGCGACGGTGCTTGATTAGACTGAATAAGAGCCTCAAATCGGAAACGATCTCTTACACAAAATTCATATCCCGGAATGTCGCGCCCTTCAGCGAGCAAGTCATCGTTTGCCTTTATGCGCCTCTTAATCTCTGACAGTGAAATCGAAGGCGCGCTTGCCGATGTCGCACCAGCAACCCCCTGAGGAGATTCTGTCAGATATTCAGGTTCTGAGGAACCTGTGGCTCCCGAGGGTCCGCTCGGCGCGCTTGCCGGCAGCCATGCTTTGTTGTAATCGCTTGTGATCGCGTATTCATGTATATCTACGACGTCTTCCCGGGGTCCTCTGAATCGGTATGACATCTCATCAGAAGCTCCTTTGGGCATGGGAAAGCCATAGAGAACAGATTTCGATTCCAGAAATATAATAGCCTCGCGATCATCCCAGCGCGCATCGTGCAATTGAAACATAGATGCCGCCTGCGCTTGCGCGCTTTCCCTGTCGCTCAAGTCCGGCCATTTTATAGCCGGAACCTTGACCGTGAGTTCGCTGCCGCCGCTTCCTTTCAGATACTCTATCGCCTCGAAACGGAATAAGAAAATCGGTATTGCGCCTATTCCGCCCTCCTCACGATAGTCAACCGTCTCAACGTCCGGCGCAGCGGAGATCAGTCTAACGCGAGCAATGATGTCTGAAAGGAAGACAAGCTCATCCAAGGATGACGGAGGATCAGGCAGATATGTTACCGACACTACTCGGGGAGATCTTGGCGCGGACGGCGCAATTGGCGATGGCACAGGGTTGGGCGCGGGCGCAGCAGCAGGCAAGGGCGTTGCCGGCGGCATAGGCGTGGGTATAGCGGGAGCTGGGTTTTCGTTGGCGCATCCGACTAGCGCCAATACCGATAGCAACGCTATCATCCATGTCTTGTTCATCATACGGCGCTCCTTCACAGGGATAGGTGATTAAGGCTGAGTGGTTGCCGTTGGTGTCGGAGCGCATGCTGCGTTGTTGGTCACGCCTATGAGGTCGGGTTCGCTCTTGCTTATCCGCAGCATAAGCAGGTCGCCGTCTTGCCAAGGCTGTACGCACACGCCCCATGCCAGTGACCGCGCGTTCCCCTCGCCGATCTCTACCGCATCATCAAAATCCAGACGCAGTATTTTGCCGTTCAGCGCGATGAAGTCTATGTGATGTCCTGTCAAGCGGCTATGCGGGGACAGACGCATCTTGACCTGACGGTCAGCCCATTCGATGCGCTCTATGGATATGCTGCCAACGCCTTCGGTTGTGAAGGACGACGGCTTGAGAACACCGTTCGCAGCGTCCGCGCCCACTGCCGTCCCTATTGCCACAGGGTCGAAGAACGCCTCGTGCAAAGTACCATCGGGCGCGGTTACGGTGATGACCCCTTCACTCCTCTTAAGACGCAGTTCAGGGTTATAGTCACAAGGAACCCATATAGCCGGCTGAACTATGTAGAAAACCCTGTACACGCCCCTGGGTATAGGGCGAGTTGTAACATCTTCCCAGGCGTAACCCACCGTATCCGGATCATTATCATGGTCGTCAGTGACTCTAATGATGAACAGGTCGGAGTCCGGTCCCGTAGTCCACCATTTTGCATCGGTAGGCGGTTCCGGATAGATAGCATTGCCGGTCAGAGATAAGATGCGATGTCCTGCGGGCAGACCCGATTCAATATGAAATTCGTCTAATGTATAATGCCCTGCTTGACCTGCTCGTATCCGAGCATCAGTTCGGAAACGCAATTTTACGCAGAATTCATATCCTGGAATGTCGCGCCCATCAGTGAGCAAGTCATTGTTTGCCTTTATGCGCTTCTTAATCTCTGACAGTGAAATCGAAGGCGCGCTTGCCGATGTCGCGCCAGCAACCCCCTGAGGAGATTCTGTCAGATATTCAGGTTCCGAGGAACCTGTAGCTCCCGAGGGTCCGCTCGGCGCGCTTGCTGGCAGCCATGCTTTGTTGTAATCGCTTGTGATCGCGTATTCATGTATATCTACGGCGGATTCCCGAGGTCCTCTAAATCGGTAAGACACCTCATCAGAAGCGCCTTTGGGCATGGGAAAGCCGTAGAGAATCGATTTCGCTTCCAGAAATATAATAGCCTCCCGATCATTCCAGCGCGCATCGTGCAATGGAAACATAGATGCCGCCTGCGCTTGCGCGCTTTCCCTGTCACTCAAGTCCGGCCATTGTATCACCGGAACCTTGACGGTGAGTTCGCTGCCGCCGCTTCCTTTCAGATACTCTATTACCTCGAAACGGAACAAGAAGATCGGTATTGCGCCTATTCCGCCTTCCTCACGATAGTCAACCGTTTCCACGTTCGGCGCGGCAGAGAGCAATCTGACGCGAGCAATGATGTCTGAAAGGAAAACAAGCTCATCCAAGGATGACGGAGGATCAGGCGGATATGTTACCGCCGCTACTCGGGGAGATATTGGCGTGGCCGGCGCAATTGGCGATGGCGCAGTGTTAGGCGCGGGCGCAGCAGCAGGCAAGGGCGTTGCCGGCGACATAGGCGTGGGTATAGCGGGCGCTGCGTTTTCGTTGGCGCATCCGACTAGCGCCAATACCGATAGCAACGCTATCAGCCAAGTCTTGTTCATCATACGGCGCTCCTTTTCCACAAGGATAGGTGATTAGGGCTGAGCGGTTGTATATCCATCATATAGGTCTTGTGGGGACTTTGCGCCGACGCTTGTTGGGGTTGCATGTTGCCGCTATTCGCCCATCGCGCTGTCATGGGGTAGGGATGCGGTTAGCCTTGTGCGGTTTTGTAGTCTATAATCAGCGCTGCGGCGGCTTTGGCGCGGTCGCGGAATTGAGGTGAAGGACTTGGCGAAACGAGGCGGGCAGGGCGTTCCCACGCACCCCAAGTTGCGGCTGCTCGAACCGCAGCTTGTGGATTACCGGGGGCAGCGCATGATATATCTGCACGACGGCTTGGGCATTGCCAAGGACGGCGCGCTGATTCCGCAGCAGTTAGCGCCGCTGCTCTCGCTGTGCGACGGCACGCGCGATATATCGGCGCTGCGTTCCGGGCTGCTGATGCGAACGGGCGCGACGCTTCCCGAAGGTGTCATCAACGACATCTTGGGGCAACTGGACGATGCGCTGCTGCTGGAGAATGGCGCTTATCAAGAGGCTGCGGCTCTGGTTGTACAGCGATACAGGCAGGCGAAGCATCGGCTGCCGTCGCATGCGGGGCCGGTGTATCCGTCAGACGCCGCGCAACTGACGCGGATGATGGAGGGCTATTGCGCCGAAACTCCGGCGTCGGACGGCGACGATACGCCTACGGGCAGGCTTGTAGGGATGCTTTGCCCGCACATAGACTACGCGCGCGGGCATAAGACTTACGCGGAGCTGTGGCAGCGCGCCAAGCCTTCGCTTGACGATGTGGAGTTGGTCATCATGTTCGGGACCGACCATTCGGGCGGGCTGGGCGCGCTGACGCCGACGCGCCAGAGCTACGCCACGCCGCACGGCGTCCTGCCAACCGACACGGCGATTGTCGACGGTCTCGCCGACGCGCTGGGACAGGGCAGGGCATACGCGGAGGAGCTTCACCATATCAAGGAACATTCCATCGAGCTGGCGTCGGTGTGGCTGCATCACTTCTTGGACGGGCGTGCTTGTCCAGTCGTGCCAATTCTCTGCGGCTCGTTTCACCACTTCATCAGCGGCAATGGGCATCCGTCGGAGGATGATAACATCGGGGCGGCGCTTCGCTGCCTGCGCGAGATGACAGCGGGGCGCGATACCCTGGTTATCGCGGCGGGCGACTTGGCGCACATGGGGCCGGCATTCGGCGACGCGCACCCGCTCGACGCGATAGCGCGCGCCAAGCTTGCCGCCGCCGACCGCGAGTCTATGGCTCATATTTGCGATGGCGACGCGGCGGCGTTCTTTCAGAGTTCGCGCGATGAGTCCGACTCACGGCGTATATGCGGCATATCGCCGATATATTTGGCGCTGGAATATCTGAATGGCAAGCGGCTGCGCGGCGAGTCCATGGGATATGATCAGTGTTCCGCCGATTCGCAGGGCGGTTCGGTCGTGTCCATCGCCGGGGCGCTGCTGTATGAGGGGAGCCGGCAGGATTAGACGGGATTGATAAGATAGGATTTGCTTTGGCGGATAGTCAGGAGGCGCAACTATGTTGGGTGTAGTGTTCACGGGCAGCGGCAAGTTGGAAATCAGGGAGTTCGCGGATCCATCGCCGGGCGCTGGGCAGGTGGTGGTGGAGATGAAGTCGTCGGGGCTGTGCGGCAGCGACCTGCGTCCGTTTCGCTCGTCGGCGGACGAGCTTGGGGCGCGCGCTGAGATTATCAGTGGGCATGAGCCTTGCGGCGTGGTCGCGGAGGTTGGCGCGGGCGTGCGGAATGTCAGGGTGGGCGACCGCGTGATGGTGCATCATTACAGCGGCTGCCAGCGATGCGAGCACTGCCAGAGGGGATGGACGCAGCTTTGCCAGAGCGAATACCAGAAGGTCTATGGCTCGGGGGCGCACGGCGGCAATGCCGACTATGAGCTCATCGAGGACTACATGTGCGTGCCGATGCCCGACGGCTTGAGCTACGAAGAGGGGGCGGCGATAGCCTGCGGCACTGGCACGGCATATCAGGCGCTGCGTCGGCTGGATGTTTCGGGGCGCGATGTGCTTGCCGTGTTCGGGCAGGGTCCGGTGGGGCTGAGCGGCACGTTCTTGGGCGCGCACATGGGCGCTCGCGTGATTGCGGTTGACCCGGTGGCGGAGCGCCGCGAACTCGCGGAGGCGTCGGGCGCGTGGCGGAGCATCGACCCCATGCGGGACGACCCGGTGAGCGCGATATACGAGCTGACGGGCGGCAGGGGAGCGGATTGCACGCTGGACGCTACCGGCATCGGCGAGGTGCGCGCCAACGCCATTCGCAGCACGCGCATCTGGGGCAGGGCTTGCCTCGTCGGTGAGGGCGGCACGATGACCGTGGAGCCGTCGCCCGACATCATTCACCGCCAGCTCAACCTGTACGGCTCATGGACTTTCAGCAAGACGGTGCTGGAGGAGCTTGCGAACTGGGTCGTGGAGCGGCGGATTCCGCTGAGCGAGATCATCACGCACCGCTTCACTTTGGACAAGGCGGAAGAGGCGTTCGACCTGTTCAACGGCGCGACGACGGGCAAGGTGGTGTTCAATTGGGACTAGCTTATCTCGTCAGCCCGTGAACTTATGGCGCTCAGTCCGGCAGTAAGTACGGCAGCGCTGAGTTGACTGCGTCATAACTATGTCCATGTGCTAAAATGCCATTGGCTTGCCGATAGGCGCAAGCCCGTGAACTCGTGGTATATCCACAAAATCGCTACTATAAAGAGGAGCTATAAACATGCGCCCAATCACAGATGTCGCAGCAGAGTTGGGACTCGACACGCAATCGCTTATCCCGCAAGGGCACTACAAGGCTAAGATACCGTTGGATGCCATACGCGAGGACGGCAAGCGGGGCAAGCTTATAGTCGTTACGGGCATTACGCCCACGCCCGCGGGTGAAGGCAAGACGACTACGACCGTTGGCATGGCGCAGGGGTTCGGCAGGCTGGGCAAGAATGTGGTTGCCACGCTGCGAGAACCCTCGCTCGGCCCGATATTCGGCATCAAGGGCGGCGGCACGGGTGGCGGTCTTTCGCTTGTGGAGCCGGAGGATGAGGTGAACATTCACTTCACCGGCGACGCGCATGCCGTCGGGTCGGCGCACAACTTGCTTGCGGCGCTTACGGACAATGCCGCGCAGCGTGGGCAGATTCCGGGCTTCGGGCCAACGGGCATCACCTGGCGGCGCGTTACCGATGTCGAAGACAGGGCGCTGCGTACTGTGGTTACGGGCATCGGCGGCTCACCTAACGCGCCGATGCGCGAGTCGGGCTTCGACATCGTTACGGCTTCGGAGATTATGGCCGTGCTCGCGCTCGCATCCGGTCTTGAGAACCTGCGCGAGCGCCTCAGCCGCATCGTCGTTGGTCTCACCGACTCGGGCGAGCCTGTGACCGCTGCCGATGTGAATGCCGTCGGTTCCATGATGTCGCTGCTGAGATACGCGATTCAGCCCAACATCGTGCAGACGACGGAAGGGCAGCCGGTAATCATTCATGCGGGGCCTTTCGGCAACATCGCGCACGGTTGCAGTTCGGTCGTGGGCGACAAGGTCGCGCTCGGATATGCCGACTATGTGCTGACGGAAGCGGGCTTTGGCGCGGATTTGGGCTTCGAGAAGTTCATGCACATCAAGGCGCGCTTCAACGGACTTGAGCCGAGCGGGGCGGTCATCGTGGCGACCGTGCGCGCGCTCAGGTCGCATGGCGGGGCGCTGAGGCGCGAACTGGATACGCCCGATGAGGACAAGGTTCGGAAGGGTATGGCGAACCTCGAACACCTGATAGGCGTAATTCGCTCCTTCGGATTGCCGGTGGTTGTGGCATTGAACAGGTTCCCGTCCGACACCGACGCCGAGCTTGCGATAGTAAGGCAGGGATGCCTAGAGGCGGGCGCTTTCGATGCGGTGGATACGCGCGTGTTCACAGAGGGCGGCGCGGGCGGCGTTGACCTCGCCGAGGCGGTAATCGCTGCGACGGAAGGCGATGACCCCGAAATCTCTTATCTCTACGCGGAGGACGCATCTACGCGGGATAAGGTGCGGGCGCTGGCGCAGAAGGTATATGGCGCTGACGATGTTTCGTGGGCGACATCTACGCGGAGGCCCTTGCGGCGCTACGCGGAGCTGGGCTGGGGCAATCTGCCGGTGTGCATGGCGAAGACGCACCTGTCAATATCGCACAATCCGCGCCTCAAAGGCAGGCCCTCGGGCTACACATTCCAGGTTTCGGATGTGCGCGCGTCCGTCGGAGCGGGGTTCATCTATCCCATCGCCGGCAGCATCATGACTATGCCGGGGCTGCCCGGCTCACCGCGCGCGCTGGATGTGGACGCTGCCGGGAATATCCTGGGGCTGTAGGCGGTCGTGTTGATGGGTGCGCTTCGCTTATAGAAGGGGGCAAGAGATTGGCTTACAAGAAGTCCGGGCACAACTACAAGGTTGGAAGCAAGGGCGAAATGCACATAAGAAAAGAGCTGCTCGAAGCCCTGGGGATAGGCCCGGGCTGGATTGCGTTGCAGCGCGTCGTGGACAACAAGCTGGAAGTGGAGTTTCTGCCGCCGGAGCATAGGGAGTCTTTGGCGGGCAGTCTTCCGAAGCCTGATAATGTCCCCGGAATACCGGCGGATGCCGACTGGGGCAAGATAAGGGAGGCGGCTTGGACACGCAGGGCAGAGCAGAAGATGGGACTGCGCGAGATGGAAATATGAGCGGCTTTTTGGACACGAGTGTGACCATTAGGTACATCACCGGCGATCCGCCCGATATGGTCGAACATGCTATTCAGATCGTAGAAGATGTCGACGACCTAATCATTACGGAAGGCGTGCTTGGAGAAACTGCGTTTGTCCTTTCGTCCGTGTACCGAATGCCTCGTGAGCAGATAGTTGACAAGTTGCTGGATTTGGTCAGACGAGACAACATTTCCATCTATGCTATAAACAAGGACTTGGCGCTTCAAGGGCTGATGATGTGTCGCCCGTCGGGGCGGGTGTCGGTTGCGGACGCGATGATATGGGCGGCGGCTCGGTCGGACGGAGCGCGGGTTATCTATACATTCGACCAGCGCTTTCCTAGTGAGGGTATCGAGTTGCGCGGGAGGGTGTGAGTTCCGTACCTTCTATGGATGCACAATTGCCCCAGTGTCTCCGATTGCAGACTGTTTGGTGGAATTAAGAGATGCCTGAGTTCTTCAATGTGCTTGCTCCTGACGCCGCGTTCGATGCGCTCAAGCCGATGCTGGCGATGAGCGTGGGCGTGGATGTCGTGGCGACGGCCGATGCGCTGGGTCGCGTTACGGCCGAGGACATCGTATCGCCTGAAGACTTGCCCGCCTTCGCGCGTTCCACGATGGACGGTTATTCGGTGCGCTCGCGGGATACATTCGGAGCGAGCGAAGGCTTGCCCGCATACCTTGACCTCGTGGGCGAAGTGCCGATGGGCGAGGCGGCGCATGCGCGTCTTGGCATCGGGCAGGCTGCGAAGGCGTACACCGGCGGAATGCTGGCTCAGGACGCCGACGCCGTCGTTCAGGTCGAGCGCACCCAGATGCTGGACGATACCGCCATAGAGGCGCTGCGCGCGGTTGCGCCGGGCGAGAATGTGGTACAGGTCGGCGAAGATGTGCGGAAGGGCGACATCATCCTGCTCAAGGGCAGCGTCATACGCCCGCAGGACATCGGCGGCATACTCGCGCTTGGCATCACCGGCGTCGCTGTGAGCCGCAAGCCGCGCGTGGGCATCATCTCCACGGGCGACGAGCTTGTGCCGCCGGGCGCGGCGGTGGGCGCGGGGCGCATCCGCGACATCAATACCTATACCATATCGGCGCTGACTGCGGAGGCGGGCGGCATAGCCATGCCCCTTGCGCTGGTAGCGGATGAGTTCGAGGCGCAGCGCAATGCCGCATTGAAGGGCTTGGCAGCATGTGACATTCTCGTGTTCTCGGCCGGAAGCTCGGTCAGCAGCCGCGACCTGACCGCCGATGTCATCAACAGCCTGGGCGAGCCGGGCGTTATCGTGCATGGCATATCCATCAAGCCGGGCAAGCCGACGGTCATAGGCTTGGCAGACGACAAGCCCATATTCGGACTGCCGGGCAATCCGGTGTCTGCGATGGTCGTGTTCGACCTGCTGGTGCGGCCGGCGATATACTACCTTGCGGGATGCAAGCGCATTCCCGCGCCGCCGACCACAAGGGCAGCGTTGCGGCGCGACATCCCATCCGTCGCCGGGCGCGAGGATTTCATTCCGGTCAGACTGCGCCAATCGGACGATGGCGCAAGCGTGGCTGAGCCGGTGTTTGGCAAGTCGAATCTGATCTATACGCTGGTGCGATCGGATGGTATCGTGAAAGTGCCGATGGACAGATCAGGGCTGTATGCGGGGGAACTGGTGGATGTGCGGTTATACTGATGCTGATACCATAGAATCATTGCAAGGATTCAGTAAGGAGTTGAGAATGAACTCAAGCCCACAACTGTTCAGGATTGAACCTGAAACCAAGAAATCCGAATCCATAGCGGAGGTTGAGTTCTCTTCTTTGGGGTTTCAAGAGCGTAAAGACATTCAGGAATGGATCTCTGCTAACCCTAGCATCCTAGGCGAAGACCTGCTCATAATCGGCAAAGAGTTCAGCGGCTTTGACAAGACGAATGAGCGACTTGATTTGCTGGCTGTGGACTCGGACGGCAAGCTGGTCATAATCGAATAGAAGCGCGACGATAGCGGCTCGGACGCCCATTGGCAAGCTATCAAGTATGCGAGTTACTTCCGACATGCTGAGGGTGAGGACATCGTTAGCATGCTTGCAGCGTACAAGGAAGTTTCGGAAGAAGATGCCCACAATATGCTGTTGCAGCGCCTTGGGACGGATGATTTGAATAGTCTGAACCATGACCAGAGAATTATCCTTGCAAGCCATAGGTTTGCTCCTGAAGTAACCTCCGCCGTTCTGTGGCTTAACGAAAAGTCACCAGGCGATGACTTGATAACCTGCGTTCAATTGGTTCCATATATGGATTCGAAAACCGATGCCCTATATGTCCAAGCGAACACAATTATCCCCATCCCGGGCGTAGAAGATTACTTGGTTGGTGTTAGCGACGCTCCGCAAGAAAGTAGCCATAGTCGCAACAATTTTGCGGCTAACCTGAAAAAAGCCTACAATCGAAATAAGAATGACGAAGTTACTCACTTCCTCAGGAATGTAAGCGATATTGCTACAAGGGAATTGCCTATCGAAACTAGGCCTGATATGAAAAGTAGATGGGCAGGCAGACACGCGGATAAAATCCGGCGTTATTACCATCTATGGTACTCTCAACCACCCTGGCACAACTGGGGTATGTTTTATAGGATTGATCTCTCGCCCAAGGATGATAAAACTCGGCTGTGGGAAGCGAGTGTAGGATTTCAATATGGTAGCCATTTTTCTGATGACGACATCAGAGTCTTGGAAAGCAAACTCGCAAGCATAAGAGTTCACGACGATCAGGTTATAAGCTCCGGCGATTGGGGCGGGCATATCGCGGTGAAACTCAAAGGCAATGCACTAGATGACTCCTTCGCTACCACTCTGGGCGACATGTTCAGGCGCTTCATAGAGGTGATTACGCCCGAGATCAAGGATTTCGAGAACGAGAGCAACAACTAAGAAGGCTCATGACGCATTCGCATCGGCAGGGCAGGCGATATTACCTCAGCGACATTCCGCTGGATGATGCGCTGGCGCGGTTTTTTGGCGTACTGGAGCGGTCGGATGCGCTGGCGCGTATGCCGTCTGAGATTGTGCCGTTGGCGCAGGCTAGGGGGCGCGTTACGGCTGCGCCCGTGTGGGCGGCGGTGTCGTCGCCGCACTACGATTCGGCGGCTATGGACGGGATTGCGGTTCGCGCCGTGGATACCGTCGGCGCGACTGAAACATCGCCCTTGCGCCTTGCGGTTGGCGAACAAGCCGTCTGGGTGGACACCGGCGATCCGATGCCCGACGGGTTTAATGCCGTCATCATGGTCGAGGTCGTCCATGAAGTCCATGACGGAATGCTGGAAATCCAGTCGCCCGCAGCGCCGTACCAACATGTGCGCCCTCTTGGTGAGGATATCGTAGCGACAGAGCTTGTGCTGGCGGAAAGCCATATATTGCGGCCGGTTGACTTGGGCGCGTGCGCGGCGGCGGGGCTGTCAGAACTGCGGGTGCGCCGCAAGCCGAGCGTGGCTATCATCCCAACCGGCAACGAGCTTGTGCAGGCGGGCAGCGAGCTGAAGCCCGGCGACATCGTGGAGTTCAACTCGCTTGTGCTGGCGGGCATGGTCGAGGAATGGGGCGGCGACGCTACTACTTGGCAGGCGATACCCGACGATTTCGACATGCTTTTGGATGGCGTTCGCAGCGCGATCGAGCGGCACGACATCGTGCTCGTCAACGCCGGCTCCTCTGCGGGCAGCGAGGACTATACGGCGCGAGTCATCGAGGCGCTCGGCGAACTGGTGGTGCATGGCGCTGCTATCCGTCCGGGGCATCCCGTTGCGCTCGGCGTGGTGGACGGCAAGCCGGCGCTTGGCATTCCGGGCTATCCGGTGTCCGCCGCGCTGACCTGCGAACTGTTCGTGAAGCCGCTGATTGAGCGTAAGTTGGGCGTGTCCGCCACCGCTCGCAGCAGGGTTCAGGCGACCATCACTCGCAAGACATTGTCCCCTATGGGAGAAGATGAATTTCTGCGCGTGCGGCTGGGGCGGGTAGGCGAGAAGCTGGTCGCAACTCCGGTGGAGCGCGGCGCGGGCGTGATTATGTCGCTGGTGCGCGCCGACGGCATCGTCAGGCTGCCCCGCTTTTCGGAGGGCGTTGACGCGGGCGCTGAGGTCGACGTGGAGTTGCTGCGTCCCACAGAAGCCATAGAAGGCACGGTCGTTGCTATCGGCAGCCACGATATGACGCTCGACTTGCTGGCAAGCCATGTGCGCCGACGGCGTCCGCAGATGTCGCTCGCGTCCTCGAATGTCGGCAGCATGGGCGGGCTGATGGCGCTGGCGCGCGGTGAGGCGCACCTAGCGGGTTCGCACCTGCTTGACGAGTCGACGGGCGAGTACAACCTTGCTTTCATACGCCGCTTCCTGAAGGGGCGCAGCGTCGTCGTCGTCAACCTCGTTCAGCGCATACAGGGGCTAATCCTGCCCAGAGGCAACCCTAGAAGTATCAGCGCGCTGGCGGACTTGACGGGGCGCGATGTGGCGTTCATCAACCGACAGCGCGGTTCCGGCACGCGCCTGCTGCTCGACTACAAGCTGGCGCAATTGGGCGTTGAGCCGGACGATATTCAGGGTTATGACCGCGAAGAGTACACGCATCTGGCGGTCGCCGCCGCCGTCGCGGGAGGGCGCGCCGATGCGGGTCTGGGCATCTTGTCTGCCGCCAACGCGATGGGGCTGGACTTCGTGCCGCTGCTGCCGGAGCAGTACGATCTTGTAATACCCGCCGAACACTACGAGAGCGAGCGGGTGCGGTTCGTGCTTTCGATAATCGGAAGCGACGGCTTCCGCGCCGATGTGGATGCGCTTGGCGGCTACGACACTTCGACTATGGGGCGGGTTGTCGCGCGACTCGACTAGCGCAAGGCAACCTGCCGTGATAGGCTCATAGCAAGAGGATTGCAGGCGCGGGGGCATCGAATGGGTGTGTCAGGCATTGTGCTGGCGGGTGGGCTGAGCCGCAGGCTGGGGCGCGACAAGGCTGTCGAGCCTATCCGCGGTGAGCCGCTCATCGCGCGCGTCATCGGTCGTCTCGACAGCCTGACCGATGAAACCGTCGTCGTGGTCAACAACGAGGCGAGGGGTGATGAACTGCCGCTGCCTCCGACTGCCACAACCGCCGTGGACATCTATCCCGACTCCGGCTCTCTTGGGGGCATCTATACCGGATTGACGGCAGCGAGAAACGACTGGTGCGTCGCTGTTGGGTGCGATATGCCCTTTCTGAACATCGAACTGCTCGCTCACATGCTCACCCTGCGTCAGGGTTATGACGCCGTTGTGCCTGTGCTTGGCGGCTACCCCGAACCCACGCATGCCGCATACTCCAAAGTCTGCTTGCCGCACATAGAACGCCGTCTGAAAGCCGGTCAACTGAAGATTGCGGGCTTCTTCGATGATGTGCGCGTCAGGTTCGTCTCCGAGCGAGAGGTAGAAGCCTTCGATGCCGAGCGCCTGAGCTTCTTCAATGTCAACACGCCTGAAGACCTGACGCGCGCGCTTGCGCTCGCCGACGAGGGCAGATAGCGGGCGTCGTGAACGACATGGTTGACATCGGCGTTGAGCTGTTCGGGACGGCGCGCTTGGCGTGCGGGCAACGGCGGCTGGATGCGCGCGTGCCTGCAAACGCGCATATAGCCGATGTAGTGACCGCAGTCGCAGCGGCTTGCCCCGCTCTGGTTGGGGTTGCGCTGCGCGATGACCTGAGCGGTCTGCTTGAGAGCTACACGCTCAACCTGAACGCCATAGCCTTCATCGCGGACGATGAGTTGACGCTTCGGAATGGCGATCTGCTGCTCTTGTTCTCCAGTCAAGCGGGTGGCTAACCGAGTTTCCCCCGCATGATATAATGTCGTTATCACAGATATGAGCACGCCGTTCATGCGGTAGTTACGGCAAAAGGCGAACTTAAGGTGCTTTATGGCTATAACGGCAAAGCGCTTGTCGTCGACCTGACCAATAGGCAGAGCCATTGGCAGCCGCTTGACGCCGATGCGCTGCGCCGCTTCATCGGCGGCACGGGCTTGGGCGCATACCTCCTCTACACTCATTGCCCGGCGGGTATTGAGCCGTTGGACAGGCGAAATCCGCTCATATTCGTAACCAGCCCGCTTGTCGGCAGCAGGCTCACCACATCCAGCAAGTTCGCCGTGCTCATCAAGTCGCCGCTCACGGGATTCATCGGTGATTCCCTGTCGTCCAGCTTCATGGCGACTGAACTGAAGAAGACAGGCGCGGATGCGCTAATCATCAAGGGCAGAAGCGCTTCGCCTTGCCTGCTGTCAATTGATGATGGCGCGGTGGACTTTCTCGACGCAAGCGATCTCATGGGCATGAGCACGCCTGATACCGAGCGCGCTGTCAAGCAGCGACTAGGATGGCGCACGCGAGTCGCCTGCATCGGGCCGGCGGGCGAGAACCTTGTGCGCTATGCCAGCATCACCAACGACGGAGGGCGGCAGGCGGCGCGCACCGGCCCCGGCGCTGTCATGGGTTCCAAGAACCTGAAAGCCATTGCCGTCAGGGGTACACGCGCGGTTGCCGTACACGACCCTGGATCGCTCAACACCATCGGCTTGGATCTGACGCGGCGCAGCCTTGGGCCTGCTACTGAGAAGTACAGGACCCTTGGCACGATGGCGAATGTGTCCGTCTTCAACAGCCTGGGTACGCTGCCGACGCGCAACTTTCAGCAGTCCACCTTCGAGGGGGCTGACGGCGTGAGCGCGGAGCAGTTTCACCAGTCTAACTTTGTCAAGAATGCCCACTGCGCCAACTGCACTATCGGCTGCGAGAAGATTTTGGTTACGAGCGACAAGGGCAAGAAGGCGAAAGGTCGGATGGAGTATGAGAGCGCGTTTGCGCTAGGCCCGCTGGTAGGCGTAGCGGACGGCAACGCCGTCATTCGCGCTTCTACGATGTGCGACGAACTTGGCATAGACACCATCAGCGTCGGCGCGACCGTAGCCTGGGCTATGGAGTGCTTTGAGCGCGGCATCCTGACACCGGAGGACACCGGCGGCATACCGCTGCGATTTGGCAGCGCGGATGCGCTCATCGAGTGCGTGCGCCTTATCGCGGAACGCAGCGGCATAGGCGACCTGCTCGCGGAGGGCAGCCTGCGCGCCTCGCACATCGTCGGGCAGGGGAGCGAAGATTGGGCTATGCAGGTCAAGGGGCTGGAGATGCCCGGATACGAACCGCGCAGCCTGAAGACGATGGCGCTGGGCTTGGCTGTGAGTACAAGGGGCGCATGTCACAATCGCTCGTCAGCATACGAAGCCGACTTTTCTTCAAGGGTGGACAGGCTGAAGGCGGATGAGCGGCGCGGGCGCATCACCGCGGAGGGCGAAGACTTCTCCGCGGTACTAGACTCTCTGATATGGTGCAAGTTCTTGCGGAAGGCGTTTGATGACCTTTACGGGGAATCCGCCGAGATTTACCGCCACATTACCGGCTGGGACATGACCGCCGATGAACTTCGGCTTGCCGGGGAGCGCATCAACAACCTGAAGAAGCTGTTCAACATCCGCGAGGGCTGGACACGTGCGGACGACACTCTGCCTCATCGTGTATTCGCTGAAGCGTTGCCGACAGGCGTTGTCGAAGGTGTCCGTCTGGAGCGCGCGGAACTTGATATGATGGTGCAGGGTTACTACGCCGCGCGAGGGTGGAATGATGATGGGATGATACCGGATGATAAATTGTGGGAACTAGGGTTGGAGGATGTGGTTGGCGGGAATGGAGGGAATAAGTGATTGCGACAGAAATACAGACCGCTCAAGAGATATGGCCGGCGCTCGCTGCTGTCGTATTTGTTCCCCATGCGGAAAGCGAATATCAACGACTTGTGGATGTCTTAGACGATTTGATTGATATAGTAGGTGAGAACGAAAATCATGCCTTGGCTTCATTGATGGAGGTCATAGGCGTGCTGATTGAGAAGTATGAGGATGAACACATTCCTGAACTGGCGGATATAGGGGTTCAGTAGGAATTGCATCTTGAACTACTTATCGTAAGAATAGGATAGATACAATGGCCGGGTGCGATATTGAATAACAACAGAAACGAACTGCGGGGCATCTTGCGCCGACGCTTTCCGCGTGAGCATGGTCAGCTCTTGCCGGCGCTGCATTTCTTGCAGCACGAATTCGGCTACCTGCCGGACTGGGCGATGGAAGTGGTCGGCTGGCATCTGGGGATACCGTCGAGCGAGGTGTATGGCGCGGCAACGAGCTACACCGAGTTGCGTATCGACAAGCCCGGCGAGCATGTCATACGGATATGCACGGGGTTGAGCTGCCTGCTAAACGGCGGCGGGCGGCTTATGGAACAGGCGCGCGCCGCGCTTGGCGGCAACTCCGACGATGGCATACCCGGCGATGCCGTTACGCTCGAAGAATCGCCTTGCGGCTTTCTGTGCGGCGTCGCCCCCGCCGTGGAAGTTGATGGCGTTTGGCAGGGCAAGGCTACTCCCCAATCGCTTGCTGCCGTTCTGAAAGAGGTGTCGTCTTGACCAGCGCCGTTTATGATGCCCTGGAGTCCCTCCGCAAGTCTGCCGTCGAGCGGCAAAGGGCGCGCAGTGGGAAGGCGCGCGTCGTGGTGCAGGTGGGGCACTGCTCGCAGGCGGTCGGCGCGGCGGATGTCGCGGACGCCGTATCCAATGCGCTGCCTGACGATGCCTATATGGTTATCGCGGGCTGCGACGGAGCATGCTTCGCCGCGCCCAAAGTATCCGTGACTCTTCCCTCCGGGGCGTTCTGTCAACACTCTAATGTGTCTGCCGATAGAGTACGCAAAGGATTTAGCATTGCAGCCATCGACTCATCGCAGTCGGGCGACTCTGATGCGGTGAGTTTCTTCAACAAGCAGCATCGTCTGACCCTGCAAGGCTGCGGCGATATGGATGCGGTGGACATTGGCGACTATATCCTGAACGGAGGTTACTCCGGTCTGGCGCGCGCGCTGTCGATAACGCCCGAAGAGGTTATCGAAGATGTGCAAGCGTCCGGGCTGCGGGGCAGGGGAGGCGCGTACTTTCCGGCTGCGCTCAAGTGGCGTGGCGCGCGCTCGGTCAGGAACACGCCGCGCTATCTCGTGGTGAACTGCGAAGAAGGGGAACCTGGCATCTTCAAGGATCGCCACCTCATGGAGGGAGCGCCGCACCGCCTTCTGGAGGGCGCAATCATCGCCGCCTACGCTTCGGGCGTTCACGACGCCTATATCTATATCAATGCCGAAGCCAACCTGTCGGCGGAGCGGATGCAAGGCGCTGTCGAGCAGGCATACGACGCAGGACTGCTGGGCGATGATATTCTAGCATCGGGCTTTGCGCTCCATGTGCGGATTATGCGCGGCGCGGGCGGCTATGTGTGCGGCGACGAAACGACGCTGCTGAACACGATGGAAGGCTATCGGCGCGAACCGCGCCAGCGTCCGCCGTTCCCGACGGAGGCGGGGCTTTGGGGCAAGCCTACCGTCATCAATAACGCCGAAACGCTCTCCGGCGTGTCTTACATCCTTGCCAACGGCGGTGATGCCTTTGCCGCCATAGGCACGGACGCCGACAAGGGCACGAAGATAATCAGCCTGAGCGGCGCGGTGCGGCGTCCGGGCGTCCTCGAAGTGCCGATGGGAACGACGCTGCGCGAAATCATCTACGACCTGGGCGGTGGCATTCCCGACGGCAGGGACTTGAGCGCAATCGCCATCGGAGGCCCGTCGAGCGGCATCTTCCCCGCGTCGATGCTGGATACGCCGATCAAGTCCGGCTTCATCCACGAATCGGGCGTGATGTTGGGCGCGGGCGGCGTTATCGCGCTCGATGGGCGGGTGAGCATGCTGCAAACGATGCGGAATCTCGCCGCTTATAACGCCGACGAGTCCTGCGGCAAGTGCACGCCATGCCGTGAGGGGACGCCGCGCATGGTGGCGCTCGTGGACGGCATCATGTCGGGCAGCGCCTCCGCAAGCGACTTGAACGAACTGCGTCAGCTCGCCGAATTGGTCAACGCCGCATCTCTTTGCGGCTTGGGGCAGGCGGCAGGCAACCCCATTCTCAGCGCGATGCACTTCTTCGGCGACGAGATTGCGATACGATTGCGTGAATAGTTTTGTGGGAGGATAATTTGCATGAGGGAATCGGTTCGGCGCGTTGTGGCAGTTATAGAGAATTTGCCGGACGAAGAGCAGGATGCGGTATCTGAGCGCATTATGTCAGAGTTAGCGGATGATATGGAGTGGGAGGCTCGCTTCAATGCCACTACTGATGAGCAGTGGGACAAGCTAGAAGACTTGGCGCGGCGTGAAATCGCTGCCGGAGATACCGTCCCATTTGAGGGGAATGTCCTATGAATGAATACACAGCGGTAATCAAGCAGGATGGCGACTGGTGGATTGGATGGATAGAGGAAGTGCCGGGCGTGAACTGCCAGGAAGCAACTCGTGAGGAGTTGCTGGAGACTCTTGAAATCGCTCTGAAAGAGATTTTGGAGTTGAACAAGGAAGATGCCATAACCGCAGCCGGAGATAATTATCAGGAAGAACGCATAGCCGTATGAGGCTAAGTATCAGAGAAAATTGCATTAGTACAGTTTAGCCGTCGATGGGCAAGCATTTTTACCCCCATCCTAACCTTCCCCCATCAAGGGGGAAGGGACTAATGCAATTTTCTCAATATAAGGACTGACCTTGACAATCACACTCGCTGTTAATGGATACGAACTCGAAGTTCATGACGGCGCGTCCGTGCTGGACGCCATCAACCAGTCGGGGAGCTACATTCCGCAGCTGTGCAAAGACCCGGACATGAAGCCCATCGGCGCATGCCGCACCTGCCTAGTGCAGATTGAGGGCGTGCGCGGCTATCCGGCGTCCTGCGGACAGCCTGCCGCCGACGGCATGCGTATTTGGACGGATACGCCCGAAGTTCAGGCGATGCGGAAGGGTGTGCTGGAACTCACGCTCGCAATGTTCCCGTCCAATGGCGCGCGCGGAGCTAACGGCGCGGGCAGTACGAAAGACTACCGCGAGCTTTCCATCGCGGCAGACAGGCATGGCATCACGACGCCGCGCTGGTCGGGCAGGGAACGCGAAATGACCGACGCCAGCAATCCCGTGTTCAACATCGCCATGGAGAGCTGCATCCTGTGTCAGCGCTGCGTGCAGGCGTGCCAGGACGGTCATCAGTTCATCGGCGCGATTGACATGCTCGGCGCCGGCACACGGGGCAGGATAGGCACCTTCGCAGAAAAGCCGCTCGTCGAATCGGTATGCACCACCTGCGGGCAGTGCCTTTCCGTATGCCCGACAGGAGCAATCGAGGTCAAGGTCCCGCCGCTCAACATCACCAAAGAGATTACTACCATCTGCCCGTACTGCGGCGTGGGCTGCGGTGTCAAGGCGCAGGTGGACGACGCCGACCGCATCGTGGCGATGCTAGACGAGCCGGAGAACCAGTCCAGCGTGGGCATGCTCTGCGTTAAGGGGCGCTTCGGCTACTCATTCGTGAACCACGAGGACAGGCTCACCGCGCCGCTCATTCGCAAGAACGGGATGCTGACCGAAGTCGGCTGGGATGAGGCGCTGGATTATGTCGCTACCAACCTCGCCAAGTATCGCGGCGATGCCTTCGCCACGCTCTGCTCCGCAAAGGCGACGAACGAGGACGGCTATATTCAGCAGAAGTTCGCGCGCCTGGTGATGCAGAGCAACCACATCGACCACTGCACGCGCTTGTGTCATTCACCGTCGGTCGAGGCGATGCTGACCGCGCTCGGCAGCGGCGCGACCTCGAACTCGTATCAGGACTACGAGGAAGCGGGCTGCCTCGTAATCATAGGATCCGATGCCAACGCCAACCATCCGGTCGCCGCGTCACGCATGCGCCGCGCCGTCGTGGAGCGCGGGGCGAAGCTCATCGTCATCAACCCGCGCCGCATCGAGATGTGCGACTTCGCCGAACTCTGGCTGCGACCGCGCCCCGGCACCGATGTCGCGCTGCTGAACGCTATGGCAAAGGTCATCCTAGACGAAGACCTCGTCGACTGGGAGTTCGTGCATGGGCGCACGGAGGATTTTGAAGAGTGGCGCGAGATCGTCGACAAGTACACTCTGGAGTACGCCGAGCGGATTACCGGCGTGCGTGCGGCAGACATCGCTGAAGCGGCGCGAATATACGCATCGCCGCCGTTCAGCGGTTCCTGTCTGATATGGGGCATGGGCATCACGCAGCACACGATGGGCACCGCCAACGCGCATAGCCTGCTCAATCTGTCGTTCGTGGCGGGGCAACTTGGCAAGCCCGGCAACGGCATTTCGCCGCTGCGCGGTCAGAACAATGTGCAGGGCTGCGGCGACGCCGGCTGCCTGCCTGACGCGCTTCCCGGCTATCAGGTCATATCGGACGACACTCTAGCCAAGTTCAGCGACGCTTGGGGCAACCACTCACTGCCGTCTGAGAATGGACTGGTCATCACCGATATGGTGCCTGCTATCGACGACGGGCGCATCAAGGCTATGTACATCACCGGCGAGAATCCGCTGCTGAGCGAACCCGACCTTCATCACGCCGAAGAGACCTTCAAGAAGCTGGAGTTTTTGGTGGTGCAGGACATCTTCTTGCACGAGACGGCGGCGATAGCCGATGTGGTGCTGCCAGCCACATCCTTTGCCGAAAAGGACGGCACATTCACCAACAGCGAGCGTCGTGTGCAGCGCGTCCGCCAAGTCGTGGAACCCATAGGCGAGAGCCGCGCGGACTGGCGCATAATCTGCGATCTGGTTCAGCGCATGAACGAGTGTCTCGGCGTCAATTTTGCGAGCCAGTTCGCGTTCGACCACCCATCGGAGATATGGGATGAGATGGCGGCGATAACGCCCATAGTCGCCGGCATATCTTACGAGCGTCTCGACAGCGAGGGGGGCATACAGTGGCCATGCCCGACGCCGGAGCATCCAGGCACGCGATACCTGTACGAGTACGACTTCCCGCGCGGGTCAAGGGCAAAGTTCGTCGCGTTCGAGCAGGGACCGCAGGCGGAAGAGATGCCGTCCAGACGCTTTCCGCTAATCCTGAACACGGGGCGCGTCCTGTATCACTGGCATGGCGGCACGATGACGCGCAGGGCGGATAGCTTGCTGGCGCGCTCGCCTGAACTGGAAATCAGCATCAGCGCGAAAGACGGCGAGGCATTTTCGGTCGCCGATGGCGAATGGATACGCTTGAAGTCGCGGCGCGGTGTCATAGAGGGCAGGGCGGTCTATACCGACAAGATGCGTAGCGGCGAGGTGTTCGTGCCATTCGTCAAGCTCCAGGAACACGCCGCGAACTTCCTCACCAACGCGGCGCTTGATCCCAACTCACGCATACCCGAATACAAGGTCTGCGCCGTGCGGATTGAGCGGATGGGCGAGGGGCGGTAGCTGCGCGGGCTGCCCTTGTTGGCTTTCGGAGCGATACGGCTTGCTTGGGCAATGGGCGTGAACGGCGCTCAATGGGTGCGTTGCGGGACATAAATCCAGCCTTCCAGTTTCGCCGCCGCAAGTTCGTCTGCGTCGGGATGGTGAAAGCGCTCCGGATGCAGCGCCCAAGACGCCGCCGCTACCGCTGCGACCACCGCATCCAGGCAGTCGTCGTTGGCTCGGCAGCCTAAGCGAACTCTGCCCAGGGTGGGTAGGGGGATGCCGGACTTGGCGGCAAGGTTGTTGATGATGTAGTCGCGGCGCTGCACTGCCAAGCGCGCCCTCTTGTAGCCTTTTGTAGTGCCGCGCCGAAAGCCTATGGCGTTGAGGAATGCGCCGGGCATCGTTTCAATAAGGGTGGTGGTATCGCTTGGGTCGGCCGGCGACTCCAAAGGCGGCATATTCCATCGGTTCGGGGCATAGTGATAACATTCGTACAGCGTCCTGATGCCGTGATAAGTCATCGGAAGCATATTGGGGTTGACCTTGTGCAGGGGCGAGAAACTCTCGGAGAAATGAGACGCGTCTCCGGCGCGCTTGTGTTCTCCAAATCGGTCGACGAATGCGTCCCGAAACTTGATGAAATCGTCTAGGCTCATATTGGCGATGATGCTCCAGACATCGGGCATAGCTTCGATGCTGTCGCCCGTGTTCAGGAGCTTGGCGAATTCGCGCGGAACGCCGAAAGGGAAGTCGATGGCGGCTACTGCCGGGGTGGGCGCGGCTGCCAGTACATCAAATACATCTTCACGGCGAACCGGCTGAGCGCTGTATAGCTCAAGTTCGTTGTCCTCTGTCAAGTGTCCTCTGGCGACCCAGGTGTTGCGGTCGTCTCGCGCTCCACTATAATCAATTCCTATGATGATGGTCATGTCGTCCCCGGCTGTACTCGATTTCGGCAGTTCACTTGGCGAATTGTAGCATCTATACCCGCCGCTTGCGTCGCATATTTGCCCAAGTCTGGTATCATTGCCTTGTGATGCCAACTCTTGGGAGGATACTCGATGACAACACCTTTGAGCCGGTTTGATAAGCCTGAAGCAGGGCAGTTCGCGGGACAGCGCAAGCTCTTCTTAGCGCCAATCTTCCTGTTCCCTGCCGACCTGCCCGATGACGCCGCGCAGCTGCTTGAACGCTACTGGTCCGAGGTGCGCGACCATGTGCAGAACCTAGAGCGCTCGCTCGGCGTGGTGACGCATGTGTTCCATGAGGCGAACTATGCCGACGGCGACGAGGGCATGAGCATGGTCGAGGCGATGAACCCGTTTGGCGGCTCGTTCATTCAGGCGATGCGCGCCTCCAACGCCGCGCTCGAAGCCACTGAAGACAGGGCGCTGGTCGAGGAACATTCCGACTGGCAGCGCTGCCTGTCCATCGGCTTGATGAGCGAGAAGGTGATGAATTTGGCGATGACGGGCATCCAGGAAACCACGCAGAAACGTTTCGAGCACATTGGCAATCGCATATCCGACGCGCTTGGTGAAGCGGAGGTCGGCATCCTGTTCATTAGCGAGGGGCATCGCGTCCAGTTTCCCGCCGACATTCAGGTCTTCTTCATTGCGCCGCCCGCGCTGCAAGCGGTCAAGCGCTGGATAGATGACCGGATGCGCGCCTTCGCTCAGCAGCCGCAAGGGGGTTCATGATAATGGCGAAGTGGCGAGGCAAGAAATTCAACCTCTCGGACAACCACAGATGGAAGGCTAAGTCCGGCAACAAAATCTTCGTAGCGAACAGGGGCGCGGTGCATTTCGAGCATCCGTCGGACTGGATTATCAAGCCGGAGGGAGGCTCCATCTGCATCTATGACGGAGAGGAGCCGGATGATAACATCCGCCTGCAAGTCTCGGTGACGCAGTATGGTCCTGACGGATTGACCGTCGATTGGAGCGGCATGCCGTCGCTCGCCTATCTGATGGAAAGCGTCGTGCTCGGGGAGGACCTGCGACAGCGCACACGGAAGGGGCCTATGCTCAAAGTGCGGCGGCGCAAGCTGGAGTATGCGTGGCTGGAGATAGACTTCATAGACCCGACTGAGAAGCGCAAGGCGCATTCCAGGGCATGCTTGGCGCGCGGCGGGAATGTGCAGACACTCATCACTATGGAGTATTGGCCCGAAAACCACGCTGTCGCCAACAGGGTCTGGAACGATATGCTGGAGTCGCTAAAACTCGGCGAGTATGTGGAAAACCCATTCCGTGGTCCAAGGAAGCGTTAATTAAGGAGCGAAGTAATGGCAACCAACGGCAAACCTTTGCGTAGTCGCGCATGGTTCGACACGCCCGAACTCTACGGCTGGCTGAGGCAGGCGGCGTTCAAGGCGGAGGGCTTCGGCGAGGCGGCTTATCAGAACAAGCCCATCATCGGCATCTGCAACACTTGGAGCGAGCTTACGCACTGCAACGCTCATCTGCGCCAACTCGCCGATGCGGTCAAGCGCGGCGTATGGCAGGCGGGTGGCTTCCCGATGGAGTTCCCGGTGATGTCGCTGGGCGAGTACAACATGCGCCCGACGACGATGCTGTTTCGCAACCTGATGAGCATGGATGTCGAGGAGTCCATCACGGCGAATCCGCTCGACGGCGTGGTGCTGCTGGGCGGCTGCGACAAGACCACGCCCGCGCTGCTCATGGGCGCTGCCAGCGCTGACATTCCCGCCATTCTCGTAACCGGGGGGCCGCAGCTCAAGGGCAATTGGCGCGGCGAAGAGCTTGGCTCGTGCACCGACTGTCGCCGCTACCATACGGAATTGCGCGCGGGCAGCATTACGGAAGAGCAGTGGGCGGAGCTTCAGAACTCCATCGTGCGTAGTCCAGGCCACTGCATGGTTATGGGTACGGCGTCGACGATGGCATCGATGGGCGAGGCGCTCGGCATCGCTTTGCCCGGCAACGCTGCAATCCCGGCCGTTGACTCGCGGCGCACTCAACTCGCGGAAGCCGCCGGCAGGCAAATCCTGAACCTCGTGGAGCAAGACCTGCGCCCGTCTAAAATCATGACGCGGGAGGCGTTCGAGAACGCCATACGCACGCTGCACGCCTTGGGCGGCTCCACCAATGCGATCATCCACCTGACCGCAATCGCGGGACGGCTCGGCATAGAGCTGCCGCTCAGCCTGTTCGACGAGCTTTCGCGCTCCACGCCGTTCATCCTGAACCTCAAGCCATCGGGCGAGTTCTTGATGGAGGACTTCTTCTATGCGGGCGGGCTGCCCGCGCTGCTGAACCAGCTTCGCCCCCTGTTGCACACCGATGCGGTTACCGTTACCGGCGGGTCGCTTGGCGACAATGTGGCAGGCACAATCAACCACAACCCTGACTTGATTCGCAGCCTGGACGAGCCGCTAGACCCTGAGGGCGGGCTTGCGGTGGTGTATGGCTCGCTTGCGCCGAGCGGCGGCGTCATCAAGCCGACTGCTGCTTCACCTGAGCTTATGACGCATCGCGGACGCGCGCTTGTCTTCGAGGATCACGACGACATGGAGCATCGCATAGATGATCCCGACCTCGATGTGAATCCCGACGATGTGCTGGTAATGAGGAACGCGGGGCCTCTGGGAGGGCCGGGCATGCCTGAGTGGGGCTTTCTGCCGCTGCCCAAGAAGCTGCTGACGCGCGGCGTCCGGGACATGGTGCGCCTCAGCGACGCGCGTATGAGCGGCACGGCGTTCGGCACCGTCGTGGTGCATGTTACGCCGGAGTCGGCGTCGGGCAGCCCGCTCGCCGCCGTGCGCGACGGCGACATCATCGAGCTGGATGTGCCCAACCGCAGGCTCGACCTGTTGGTGGACGAAAGGGAAGTGCAGCGTCGTCTATCGGAAGCGCCGCCCGCGAAATCGCACTTCGGCAGGGGCTATGGGGCGATGTATTCGCGGCATGTGATGCAGGCCGACAAGGGCTGCGACTTCGACTTCTTGCGCGCTGAAAGCCTGTAAGACGGCTCAAGTATGCTTCCGTAGTCGTTACGGCGCTCTCCGAGACTAGCGGGGTGCGCCGTACATACAGGGAGGTGATAGAGTGAGTAAAGAAATCAAAAGAGTGCGAGATCCAATGCCCGATGAGTTCGCAAGCAGGGAAGAGGTGGCAGAGTTTTGGGATACGCACGACATTACAGACTACTTGGATGAACTCAAACCCATAGAGGTGAGATTTTCAGACAAGATAAATCATGGAGTCATAGTCACCTTTGAGTCTGACACCTTCAAAGAAATCTGTGAACTTGCGACTGAGAGAAACCTGTCGCCCGATGCGCTGATACATCTGTGGATTGTAGAGCGTTTGAAAGAGGCGACTCCTTCCGAAAAGGTGAAATGAACCTCGTTCAAACCTAGTTCGGCGAACTTGGCTCATGGCGTTGTGGTTCGTTTCACCTCCGATACTCTGATGAAGGTGTATGAGACGGCGCGCGCGCAAGGGGTGACTATGGACGCGCTGATACGGAATTGGGTCGTCGAGCGTTTGAACGCGCAGTAGCGCGTTTATTCATAGACCTTTTGGAGTCGGCAGCACTCCGTTTTTTGCGATGTACTCGTTTATCTCCGGACGCTGGTTTCCCTATCGTATTGCCACAGAGCTTTGTCAATGAGGCGTGGAGTGACACCGCCAAGGTCACTCCAACGCCGAAGGATAAGGATGTACAGACGAAACTCATCCTGCTTGAACAGAGTCCTTTTGCCTCGGTTGAACTTCTTCAGGCCAGTTAGGTTGTGAAGTGCTGACCAGCAGCGTATATCGATGATTCCGAACTCGTTTGGATTCCATGCGGTGAGAATCGCTGATGCTACAGGATAATGCACTCGCTTCATTGATTTTAGACAGTCAGCAGCGCGTTCAGGAAATTCTGTGTAGTTGTCGGCCAAATGAGCAGCAGCTTCGGTGAACTGCTTGACTTCATCATCTTTGTTCTCTTTTACGAACCTTTCACCATCTCTCCCTCCTGTTTTCCATTGCACAATCTCGTTCACTTGACTGCGGGTGAGATGATTTTGGGCACGATATATTCCGTTCAGCTTCTCCAGCGGATCATTTAGGGGATATGAGAATCTCCCTTCAAGTTGCGTCAATTCGTCTGACGGAAGTTTCTCCCTCAGACTATCGACCAGAGCATCTACGCTGTTCAATTTATCCTCCTTGATGTATCTGCACTTTTACTGAGCCAGTTGTCTTGTCGTATTTCTAAGTGTCCACGCCTGACGATGCGTGAGATACCTTTGCTTTTGGTAGAGTTGTCCCAATTCGGGCAACGGATCGCCGCCGTCAAATGAGAATCGTTCCTCTAATCCCTCGATTTCCAGTTTCGGTAGTTTTTCCCTTAGTGTGCTAACTAGGGAATCAATCTCTGCGCCTTGCGCGAAACCGGATCTATTTCTTCGATGACTGTATTTCTGCCACGCGGCGTTAATGGCGTCATCAATCCTAACCTCACTCTTCATGTACGCCTCTTATGCCTCGGACTTCGATGTAGCACTTACATTCTATCACATCTGATGTATCTGCACCTTTACTGAGCCGGTTGTCTTGTCGTATGCGGTGGCAAAGCCTTTTTGGATTTCGTCCAGCGAGTAGATGTGCGTTACCATCGGCTCCAGGTCAACCTTGCCCGATGCCATAAGGTCTATGGCGACTTCGTAGTCGTGCTTGCCGTTGATGATGCCGTAGCACGATGAGAAGATGATGGTCTGTTCCTTCAGCATCGGCGGCAGCCAGTCAACGGTGATGGGCGTGCGATAGCCGCCGATGACTACGAAGCGCCCCTGCTCGCGGGTAAGCCGGATTGCCTGCTCAATCGGGTCCGGCTTCCAGCCTCCGACCGTCTCCACGGTGAGGTCAGCGCCCAGCCCTTGGGTGGCGTCGGCGATGGCGTCGCTGAGTGCGGGGTCGTCGGGCGCGAAAGCGTGATCAGCGCCCAGCTTCTTGGCGAGCGTCGCCTGCTGTTCGTGGCGCGCCGTGACGAATATCGCGCCCGCGCCCAGAGCGCGCGCCGCCGCTACCGCCGTCAGTCCGATGTTGCCCGCGCCCAGCACGACTACCGTCTCGCCGCCGATGAGATTGCCGCGCCGCACGCCATGCACCGACACGGCGAAAGGCTCGACGAGCGCGGCTTCTTCCCATGAGAGATTGTCGGGCAGGGTGTAGCAACCCCATGCCTTGCGCTTTATGTACTCGGCGAAACCGCCGCCCTCCGGCGGCGCCATGTCCAGGCATTGCTTGTACTGACCCATGCGGCAGTACCAGCAGCGCAGGCATGCGCGCCCATGTCCGATGGTTTCGATGGCGACCCTTGCGCCGATCATGCCGGCGTCGATGTCCGCGCCGACGGCGATGACTTCGCCCGCTACTTCATGCCCGACGGGTGATTCGTCGGCTTCGGTCTGGTCCGCCTTCATTTGCAGATCTGAGCCGCAGATGCCGGTTGAGCGAATACGCACAATGGCGTCGCCCGGGCCTGCTTCGGGGCGTGGGTACTGTCCGAGATTCATCACGCCGTTGCCGTCATAGAATGCCGCTTTCATCATCGTCATATCGCACTCTCCCTTACGCTTGACGCGCGGATATTATGGTTCTCATCCTGTCCATCGATGCCGGTTTCGCTATTGGTTCGCCGCCAGGAACTCGCGTGAGCCGTTGAGTATGAGGTCGTTCAGCGCCAGCGCGGTATGGATGTCGGACGACAGATGCCGCCCGGCGGCGTGGATGCGCTCACCGATTGCGTCCTGCGCCTCTTGCACTACGGGATGCTCAGGCTTGCCGGGGTAGCCCATAGACTGCGCGAGGTCGTTAGTGCCCCAGGCGAAGGCGTCTATGCCCTCAACATCCAGGATGGCGTCGAGGTTCTCGAACGCCGTTGCCGACTCCAGCTGCGCCATCACCAGCATTTCCTTGTTCGTCAGCTCCATGTACTCGCTGCGGTCAAGTCCGGGCTGGTCAATCAGCCCGCTGTCGTTGTAGAAGGTGCCTCTGCCGCCGCCCCAGCTGCGTTCGCCCTCAGGCGTGAAGCGGCAGGCATCCACAAGCGCCTTTGCCTCTTCCGCCGTCTCCACATGCGGGCCCAGGACGCCCATAACGCCCCTGTCGAGATAGAGGTTGATGAAATTCGCCGACTTGTCCGGCACGCGCATAATCGTGGTCAGCCCGTAGCCGTCTGCCACGCGCACCATCGCGTCGACCGATTCCTGCGTGAACAGCCCGTGCTCGGCGTCAAGGTTCACGAAGTCGAAGCCGCCTAACATTCCGACCAGCTCGATAGCCTCCGCGCTCGGAAACACGAGGCTCAGCCCCAGACCTTTTTTGCCCTCGCGGTTCTTCGCAAGTATGTTGTTCTCTCTGATTCGTACCACTCTATCGCCTCCTCTATTGTCCTGTATCCTGTCTATCGTTGTTAGCCCTATGAGAAAATTGCATTGGTACAGATTAGCCGTGGATGGGCGAGCGTTTTCACCCCCATCCTAACCTTCCCCCAAAGGGGGAAGGGACTAATGCAATCTTCTAGCCCTATGAGAAAATTGCATTAGTAGAGATTAGCCGTGGATGGGCGAGCGTTTTCACCTCCATCCTAACCTTCCCCCCAAAGAGGGAAGGGACTAATGCAATCTTCTTGTCCTATGAGAAAGTTGCATTAGTAGAGATTAGCCGTGGATGGGCGAGCGTTTTCACCCCCATCCTAACCTTCCCCCATCAAGGGGGAAGGGACTAATGCAATTTTCTTGCCCTATTAGCCGCCGCTTGCGGGAGGCAGCGTATTGCGTATCCATTCGGCGAGATCGTTGAGTGTCTGCTGGCTGATTTCGTGCGCCATGCCGTATTCTTTGTACATTGGCGCGTAGCCCTCTGCTTCCAAGAATTCGCGTGTGTCGCGCGCCATCCGCACCTCGATCACCATATCACCTGTGCCGTGCGCTATGAAGATGGGCTGCGAGCGGTCGTCCGGCAGGCGTTCCTTCATCGTGTCCGCGTCGGGCGCGACGCCGCTCAGCACGACCAGCCCTTTGAACTTGTCGGGGTTCGGCAGCCCGTAGCGGTAGGTCATCATGCCGCCCTGAGAAAAGCCGCCGAGGATGATTTGCCCCGGCTCGGTGGCGTACTGCGCGGTTACTTCATCGACTAGGGTTGCGAGCATGTCCACTACGGAATCCACATCATCGGCGCGGCGCAGTTCCTGCGGTATTCTGCGGGGGTATGTCCAGCCGAAACCCGTCATGCCCGGCCCAATCTCGAACGGAATTGGCGCATTCGGGCAGATATAGACATAGCCCGCAGCGTCGATGGCGGGCGCAAGCCCGGCGAGGTCGCCCATGTGCGCGCCGAACCCGTGCAATAGGATAATCATCGGGTATTTCTTGGCGGGGTCGTAGCCGTCAGGCTCTATTGCCAGATAGCGCAGGGTCTTGCCCTCGTGCCGTTTAGCTTCCAACTCAGTTTTCTCCCTTGTCATAGACAGGTCGAACCAGCTCATATACGTCGTGCGTGTTGCAGTACATATTGCCCGCAAGCCTGCCCACCGGCTTCAGACGCCGGTGGTTGATGCGATGTCCGTCGATGATGTCGTCGCGCACATGCATGAGCGCAATATCGCCTATCACCAGGGCGTGCGCCTCCGCATCATCGCCAATTGCCACGACTTGGTTAAGGCGGCACTCCATGTTCACGGGCGACTCAGCGACGCGGGGCGCGCTCACTATCTCGGATGGCGCGGCGGTCAGCCCGCTTATCTCGAACTCGTCCACATCGGCGGGGTACTCGGCGGCGGTGCTGTTCATCGCGGCGGCTATGTCGTCCACCACCACATTCACCACGAACTCGCCCGTCGCCTCGATGTTGGCGAGCGTGTCCTTGTCCTTCCAGCCGGCGCTGCGCGATATGCCGAGCACTATCGTCGCCGGGTCGTAGGCTATGGCGTTGAAGAACGAGAACGGCGCGAGGTTGACGACGCCCGTTGTGGAAACGCTGGAAACCAGCGCAATCGGTCTTGGCACAATCACGCCTGTTAGCACACGATTGAAGCCCTCGAAATCATTCGGTTCTATTCTCAACTGCGTTCTCCCTGTTAGTAGGTCGGTCAAAGGGTAATACCGAGCGGCGCTAATGGCAAGTGCGTTGACTTGAACGCCCGCGCAACCATACACTAGAAGCCGTAATTTCAATCGCTACGCAATCGTGTTCGGGCGCGTCGCGCGCCTTGAGCCGACACTTACAGAGGTAACTTGATGAGCAGACTTATCGACTTGCTGGACAAGACGCAATCGGCTTCGTCCGCGCTTGGCTTCGCGGCATCGCGGCAGGCGGCGGGCAGCCCGGTCATCGCGCTTATAGGGCGCGTTACCGCCGCTGAGCTGGCGGGAGACTCCGGTCTCGCCGCATCGCCCGCGGACGCATTGCTGGTAACGCTGGATGCTTCCGACAGCGCCGCGGTCGCTCGCGTCAGCGATGCGCTCGGCGGCAGGCTGTGGGGCGCGCGGGTGGGCAGCGTCAGCGCGGAGGACGCCCAGGCGCTCAGGGACGCAGGCTGCGACTTCATCGTGTTCGACGCCGAGGACACCGCCGCCGCCGTCCTGAACGACGATGCGCTCGGCAAGGTCATAGCCGTTGGGTTCGATGACCCTGAGTTCGATGAGAATGAGGCGAAGGCAATCCGCACGCTCGACATCGATTGCGCTTTGCTCACGCTGACCGACAGCCTGACGCCTCTCACCGTGCAGAAACTACTAGGCATTCAGGCGTTGCGGGCGACAGTGGGCAAGCGTTCCATTCTGACCGCGCCCGCCGAACTTGGCAAGCCTGAACTCGAGACGCTGCGTAACGCCGGTGTCTTGGGGATTGCCATAAGCCTTGCCGCCGCCGCCGACATTCAGCGCATCAAGGACGACATCGCAAGCCTGCCGCGTCGCAGGACGGGGCGCAGCAACGCCAGAAGCGCCTCCGTGCCTAGCCTTGGGTTTGGCGGCGGCTCATCGCAGGCGGATGACGACTACGACGATTACGAGTAGGGGAGACGGGGCGCGGCCGCGCTACATTCCCACTGCCAGACGCTCGATTAGGTAGTCGGGCAGCCCGTGGCGGCGCATCTTCTCTTGCGTCGCCGCTATGTCGTAGGCGACGCGATGATGGACAATCGTTCCCGCCGAGTCGTCGTAGATTACATAGCTGGCTCTGGCATCGCCGTCGCGCGGCTGTCCCACTGAGCCGGGGTTGACTATGAGCGGGCGGCTGTCCAGCTGAACAAGCCTGTCGGGTGGGAACGCGAGGAACGCCGCGCCCGTCGTCCCTTGCGGTATGCACATGAACGGCGTGTGCGAGTGTCCCACTAGGCACCAGTATGTATCTATGTGCGTGAAGCAGGCTATGGCGGCGTCCACGGTCACCAGATACTCCCATATCGGGTTGCGCGGGCTGCCGTGCGCTAGGGTGAACTCGTCCAGTTCGAGGGTCAGCGGCAAGCCGCCGATGTAGTCTGCCTGCTCCCGTGTAAGTCGCGCCGCCGTCCAGCGATTAGCCGCCGCCGCATAAGGGTTGAACCGCTCCAGGGACAGTTTGCCGACTGCGGCGAGGTCGTGGTTGCCGACGACGGCGTTGTGGCTGTGAGCGCGCAGCAGCTCCACACATTCGGACGGCTCGGGCCCGTAGCCCACAAGGTCGCCCAGCGACCATATCTCGTCGAAGCCGCCGCGCGCCTCGGCGTCCGCAACCACAGCGCGGAACGCCTCTATGTTGCTATGAATATCCGATACTATCAGCGCGCGCATCTATCCAATCCTGTCTGTTCCGTTCCTGTTTATCGCTGTTCATTGGGGCGAGTTACGCAATCGCTTACCAGCGCCGCCTGTATTCTGGTATCCTGTTTTGGGTGATTTCGCGCGGGGCGCATGCCTTGCCGAGTTATCGCTTGGATTACATCATACACCGTCGCATAGCCTTTGACAGACTTGACTGGTACGCCGTGAACTCTGACCGCCAGCATAGCATCACATTGACGACACGCTGCCCTGAGCAGACCCAAGCCGTCGGCAGGCTGTTGGGGAGCGACGCTCGCGCAGGCGATGTATTCCTGCTGTCGGGGGAGCTTGGCGCGGGCAAGACATGCCTGACGCAGGGCATTTTGTGGGGACTTGGGGGCGATGAGTACGCCCGCAGCCCGACTTTCGTGCTTATGTGCGAGTATTACGCGCGCCTTACGCTCTATCACATGGATCTCTATCGTCTGGACAGCGTCGATGAGGTTATAGACTTGGGGCTTGACGACTATATCCTCGGTGAGGGCGTGTGCGTCGTGGAGTGGGCGGAGAAGGGACTCGACGCATTTCCGGGCGAGAACATGCGGGTTCGCATCGAGGACATCGGGGGCGAAAGCCGCGCGCTGACCTTCACTGCCGAGTCGCCGCGATACTCCGAGATGCTGGAGGCACTGAGAGCGCGGTTCGCCGATGATAGCGCGCATGCGCCCGAACTGCCAGCCGTGAGTGACGAGGCGCAATGATGGAACTTGCGATAGATACATCCACCCGCTTCGCTTCGATTGGCTTGTCCAGACAGGGCGAAAGCGTGGTCGAGCTGACATGGCGCTCTGAGCGTAACCACTCGGTTGAGCTTGTGCCGTCGATACGCCGACTGCTGGAGCGCCAAGGGATTGGCGTCGGCCAACTGGAATCTATCTATATCGCGTCGGGACCGGGCAACTTCAGCGCGCTGCGCGTGGGGATGAGCGTGGCAAAGGCGATGGCGGCGTCGCTCGGCGCGCCACTGGTCGCGGTCGGCACGCTGGAGATAGAGGCGATGCCGTATCTTGGGATGGGCAGTCCGGTTTGCGCGCTCATCGGCGCGGGACGGCGGCGGCTGTATCTTGGGGACTTCAGCGATGCCGCGCAGCCTAGCTATCGGGTGGTGGAGCACGACGAACTGGCGGCGGCGGCATCGTCCGACGCGCTCTTTTGCGGCGAGGGGGCGTTGTCGGTGGCAGATCTCATACGCGGCGCATTTGGCGCTGACGCGAAAATCGCGGGCGCGCCTGCACCGACACGGCGCGCGGGCGCTCTTGCCTATCTTGGGTATGAGATGCTGCGAGAGGGCAGAACGGCTGACGCGATGAGCCTTGAGCCGCTGTATCTGCGGAGTTCGCAGGTGAGTACAGCCAACAGAGCTTGGCGAAACAGATGAAACAGGAGCGTTGACGCAAATGCAGAGAACCTTGGTCTTGATAAAGCCTGACGCGGTGCAGCGTGGACTGTGCGGCGAAATCATCGCGCGCATCGAGCGGCGCGGGCTGAAGCTCGCCGCGATGAAGCTGGTTCAGGTTACGCCCGAACTCGCGCACCGACACTATGGCGCGCATGTGGACAAGCCCTTCTTCGAGGGGCTGGTGAGGTTCATCACCTCGTCGCCACTGGTAGCCATCGCGGTGGAGGGGGAGAACGCGGTGGATGTGGTGCGAACCACGATGGGCGCGACTAATCCGGTGGAGGCGACGCCGGGCACCGTTCGCGGCGACTTTGGCTTGACCATCGGAATGAACTTGATTCACGGCTCCGACTCGCCGGAGTCGGCGGCGACCGAGTTGGCGCTGTTCTTCGATGACGGCGAGATAATCGACTATGAGCGCGACATCGACGGCTGGATTATAGAATCCTGACCAGTTCGGTAGCCTCTGCCCACGCGGATTCTAGGTCGTAGAACTGCCGCTCGTCCGCTCCGAAGATGTGGATGACCAGATCGCCAAAGTCCAGCAGCATCCAGCCGGATTCGGGAGTGCCTTCGCGGTGGTGTCGCCGGCAGCCCTTATCCTCTAGCGCGTGTTCCAGATCTTCGGCGAGCGCGCGCATCTGGCGCGTGGACTCCACCGTTACTATCACGAAGTAGTCGGCGAAGTCGCTCACATCGGCGATGTCCAGCATGACGATGTCGGACGCCAGCTTGTCGGAGGCGACGTCGGCGGCATGGCGGGCGTAGTCTAGTGGCTGCAAGGCGGTTTCGGTTTGTTCTGTCATGCCCCTATTATAGATTTGCAACTCGTCTGCGGTCAACGCGCTTTTTAGGAATTAAGAATTAGAAATTAAGAATTGGGTTGGGGTTTAGGCTTGGTGTGCGGGATGTTTCGTGGATTGATGGCGAGACGGAGTGCGAAGGTGGTTGCTGAGGTTTGTGTAGCCTCAAGGCTAGGATTTTTGATTCCTCACTCCGTTCGGAATGACAGAGAAATGGGGGTGAACGGCGGGGCGATGGGGGCGATTGCCAGTCGCCCCTACATGATCGGGGGGCGCTTGCCCCGCCGCTGCTGTCAGCGGAAGGGTGGGTGGCGTTCGGGGCGGCGGGGCTTTTTGTTGCCGGGGAGGTGGCTTATCTCTGATAGGTAGTCGGTGTGTCCCTGGGAGATTTGACGGGCGCTTTCGGCTGCCTTTTCTTCTATTCGCTCTGCTTCGGCTACTTCTTTCATGTGCGCTTCGGATACCGGCGCGTGGCTCTCGACTACGGCGGGGTGGTCTTCATCGAGGTCTCGGCAGGCGCAGATGCAGTCGGGGTGGCAGGGGGAGTAGTAGGACATGAACTCCGGGTCGGGGGTGGAGGGGTTGCCGAAGCCCCAACTGAGCAGCACTTTGGCGGCTTCTATCCTGTCCCTTGGCTTGGCGTCTCGGTCGCGTCCTTCCAGCACTTCGTTCAGTATCCTGACGATGCTTGCGCCTTCGCCGGTCTCGACGCGGATGCGGGCGACGAGTTTCTTGTTCAGCCTTTCGTGTTCGGGGCTGACTGCCTGCGTGGGGCCGTTTTCGGATTGGGCGTCTTCTTTCTTTGCCTGGCGTTCCATCTTGGAACTGAGGCTGTTGATGAGGGCTTCGGCTTCTTGGAAGCCTAGCTTGAGCAGTAGGCGCGCTGCTTGCAGTCTGTGATGGGGCGTACTGTCTTGGTCGTCGCCGGTCATGATGGAGACGATGCTGCGTATGATGGTTCTGCCGTTGTCTGTTTCTTGGTGGACTAGGTGCTGGAGGTGTTCGACGGCGGTCTGGCAATGTTTTTTGTCCAGACTGTCCAGGCTGTCCTGCTGTGCGTTTATGGGGGTTGGTTGGTTCATTGGTTTTTCCCCAAGGGTTTCAGGGTGTCAGGATTTCAGGGGTTGGGGGTTTGGATTGTCAGGGATTAGGTGTTAGGTTGTTCGTGCTTGTTGTGCAACTTATGTTCTTGTGAATAGATTAGCAGGGATGTATGAGGGTGTCAAGGGTGATTTTTGGGGAGGAGAAAATTGCGTTGGTACGGTTTAGCCGTTGATGGGCGAGCGTTTTCGCCCCCATCCTAACCTTCCCCCAAAGGGGGAAGGGACTTTCTTCAATTGGGAATTAAGAATTAGAAATTAAGAATTGGGGGGACGGGTGGTTCGCCCTTCGGCAGGCTCAGGAGGCTCACCACGAACGGGAATAATAGGCTTGCTGTGTTCGGGATGACGGTGAGATTGCTTCGGTGTGTTTGGGATGGTGTGATATTGGAAGCTCTGGATTCCTGCCCCTGCTTTCGCCGGGGTGACGTTCTTTCGCAGGAATGACGGGTGAGATTGCTGTGATATTTTGGGGATGGTAGCGGGTTGGGATTTTTGATTCCTCACTGCGTTCGGAATGACAAGGGGAGGTAAATAGTGAAATCAATACAAGACATTGCGCTTCTTGTAGTAGGCAGATAATATGCAGTAGGCCAGCCGAAAATCCGAAAGGTGCAAGATGGCAGAGAAGATATACATCATGGCTGAAGACGGCACTCTTGAGTCTATGGACGAAACACCCTTTGCAACAGAGGATGTTTTGCAAGAGCTGATTGCCGATCATCCCGAACTGCTTGCCGGGGAGCAAATGGACCCGGACAACCCACGCCGCTGGATACTGATTACGCGCGAAAAGGGCATTTCGGAAACGATTGAATCAGCTCGTCGCTGGTCAATTGACCATGTGTTCATTGACCAAGATGCTCGTCCCACGCTGGTTGAGGTAAAGCGCGGCTCAAACACCGAGATACGCCGAACAGTCGTCGGTCAACTGCTAGAATACGCAGCCCATGCTACCATTACTTGGAGAGTGAATAACCTGAGAAGGACATTTGAGCAGAGTAATCGTGACGACCATACCGAGTTGCTTGCTCAGTTGCTGCAAGAGGAAGAAAGCGAAGAGATCAGGGATTCATTCTGGGAGAAGGTAGAAACGAACCTTAATGCCAGAAATCTTCGCCTGCTGTTCGTAGCGGATGAGATACCGGATTCACTTGCTAGAATTGTAGAGTTCCTCAACGCGCAAATGCCTGACATAGAAGTGCTAGCCGTCGAGATCAAGCAATTTGGCAACGAATCAAACCAAGTTCTAGTCCCGCGTCTTATAGGCCAGCCTGAAACACAGCGTAGTAGGACTGAGGGCGCTAATCTGACGCTGGATCAGTTCTTGGGCCAGTTTGAAGATAGTGAAGTGAATGAGGCAGCAAGCCGTCTTCTCAATGTCGCCCGTGATAACGACGATGTTGTCTATGTGGGAACGAGTGGTGTGAGCATTAGGACAAAATGTTCACTCTACAATGACAAGCTCATTACAGTGGCTTGGATTTATCCACCATCGAGCCGAGGGTGGGCGAAACTTAGAGACTTTTCGTTTGGAGCTGGCGCCGGTGGCAAAAATTTGGGCGACTTTGGAATGGAAATACCGGCGGAGTTGGATAGCCTATTGCATCAGTGGTGCGACCAATTCAAAGATGACACTTTTACGGAAGATGTTTCGAGCCAGGGGGTTGTTGCCCATGCAATCAGTCCTGATAATGCTGTGAAGCACATAGACCTGCTGGAAGCCCGCCTCGCAAAAGTCCTTGCCGATCTGAGAGCGGTGTAGTCGCCAAAGTTTTTATTGAATGGCGTTCCCGCCTATGTTAGGCTTTTGCTATGAGTAATAAGCGTGTTGTTGTCGCTATGAGCGGGGGGGTGGACTCCTCGGTTGCCGCTTTGCTGCTTAAGGCGCAGGGCTATGAGGTCGTGGGCGTTACGATGCGCTTGTGGTCGGTGGAGGATGAAGCCGCCGCTCCGCTGAATAAGCGCTGCTGCTCGGTGGAGGATGTGCAGGATGCGCGGCGCGTGTGCGATGCTATTGGCGCGCGCCATTACTTCATGAATTTCGAGCGGGAGTTCCAGCAGCATGTGGTGGACTACTTCGTGCGCGAGTATGACCGGGGGCGCACGCCGCATCCTTGCCTTGCCTGCAATGATAAGATTAAGTTCGACTTTCTGCTGCGCCGCGCGATGTTCATGGATGCCGATTATATCGCTACGGGGCATTATGCGCGCATACGGTGGGATGGTGACCGCGTGAGGCTGCTGAAGGGCATAGACTCGGGCAAGGATCAGTCTTATGTGCTCTTCACGCTGCGGCAGGCGGAGCTGCGACGGCTGCTGCTGCCGGTCGGCGAGTATCCTAAGAGCGAAATACGCCGCATTGCCGCCGATGGTGGTCTGCCTGTCGCAGACAAGCCGGACAGCCAGGAGATTTGCTTCATCCCGGACGGCGACTATCGCAAGTTCGTGGGCGAGCGCGTAACGCCCAAGCCGGGCGATATGGTCGATGTGGATGGCAACTTGCTTGGCACGCATCCGGGCATTCAGTTCTTCACCATCGGGCAGCGCAGGGGATTGGGCTTGCAGGGCAATACCGGCTCGCCGATGTATGTGACCGCGATAGACGCCAACGCCAATCGGGTTGTGCTGGGCAGCGATGAAGACCTGATGCGCTCCGAACTCTGGGCATCGCGCATAAACTACACCGCCGACGAGCCGCCCGCCGCCTCGATTGAGATTACCGCCAAGATACGCTACAAGGCGAGTGAAGCGCCCGCGACGCTTACGCCGCGCGGCGATTGGGCGACGCTGCGCTTTCACGAACCGCAGCGCGCCGTAACTCCGGGACAGGCGGTTACTTTCTATGAGGGCGACGAGATAATCGGGGGCGGCATTATCGAATTGGAAGCGCCGATGCCCATTCACGCATCGGCGGTTAGGTAGTGAGCATGAACTTTAGGGATGTCCTAAAAGCGCAATTGTCCGAATATATGGAAGACCTGCAAGGCGCGCTCGACGGGCTTACGCCCGAAGAGCGGCGATTTCAGCCAACGCCGGAGTCGCACCATATAGACTTTACGGTTTGGCACATGGCGCGCGTGGAGGATGGGTTGGTCAACAGGCGCATTCGGCGCGGCGAGCAGATCTGGGAGCGGGACGGCTGGAGCCGGAGGCTCGGTCTGCCTGAGCGCGACTCGGGCTTTGGCTTTACCGCCGAGCAGGTCAGCGACTTGCCCGTATTTTCGCTGGATGAGCTGATGGAATACTATCAGTCCGTGCGCGGGGAAGTCTTGGAGTTCGTGGACTCGCTGTCGGCTGAGGACTTGGACGCTCCGCTTTACGCCGGTTCGGATAGCAGCGTGGGCGGCGTGCTGAGCCACCTCGTAGTCGAGGAAGCGCAGCATGTAGGGCAGGTGGCGTACATTCGCGGGATGCAGCGCGGCATCAACGGCTGAGCGCGATGCCCGCCGATGTCGCGCCGACTTATGATGAGGAAGCCGCTTTGATAGATGCCGGCTACACGCTCATCGCGGGCGTGGATGAGGTGGGGCGCGGCACGCTCGCCGGACCTGTCGTCGCGGGCGCGGCTATTCTCCCAATGTATCCTAAAGGGGAATGGGTCGACGGCATCAATGACAGCAAGCGCTTGACACCCAAGCGGCGCGAAACCGCGTTAGAGCGGATGCGGGCGGCTTCGGTAACGATGCAAATCGGCGCTGCCAGTCCAGAGGAAATCGACGCGGCGGGTATCGTGGAGGCGACCCGGATTGCGATGGTGAGAGCCGTCGACGCGCTGCCGATGCGTCCTCAATTCCTGCTGCTGGACGCTATGCTGCTGCCCGATATTGACCTGCCGCAGTATGCCATCGTCAAGGGCGACTCCAAGTGCCTCTCGATTGCCGCCGCATCCATCGTCGCCAAGGTGATGCGCGATGATATGATGCGGGATGCCGACGCCGCGTTTCCGGGCTATGGTTTCGCGCGGCACAAGGGCTATGCCACCCGCCAGCATCTCGACAGCCTCGAGCGCCTGGGTCCCTGCGACATCCATCGCTTTACATTCGCGCCTGTGCGACGATTTGCGGACGCTCGCGCATGAGCATGAACTCACGCGAGCGGACGGGCAGGCTAGGGGAGTTGGCGGCGCGCAACCATCTTGAAGCTATCGGCTATGCCGTCATTGGCGCGAATGTGCGCTCAGGCAGGGGCGAGATCGACATCGTCGCGGAACATGAGGGGGCGCTGGTGTTCGTTGAGGTTCGCACGCGCCGGGGTCATCGATTAGGCACGCCGGAGGAGTCTATCACGGCGCATAAGCGGCGTCAGATGCTCACCGCCGCGCAGAACTATCTGACGATGACGCAGAATTGGCATCGCAGCTGGCGCATCGACATCGCAGCCGTGGAGCTTGACCATCTCGACGGGATTGCTAGATTGAGTGTCATTCGCAACGCGATAGAGGGTTAGAGACGACACCGATGAACGGAGGCTGACGGAATGGAGAATATGGACAGGATGCGACGCAGGGAGATGGTGAGCGGGCTATATGTCATTGTTGATCCCGAAGCGACGCGGGGCAGGGATGTGGTGGAAGTCGCAGATGCGGCGCTGCGCGGAGGGACAAGCGTCATTCAGCTGCGCGACAAGACACGCGACAAGGGTGAAGCGCTCGTCGCCGCGCGCGCGATTAAGGCGCTCTGCGATGAGCATGACGCTCTGTTCATCGTCAACGACGACGCTGACATCGCGCTGTTGTCCGAGGCGCATGGCTTGCATGTCGGACAGACGGATCTGCCGGTTGCGGAAGCAAGGCGCGTGCTGACGGCGGGGCAGATTGTAGGGCGCTCCAATAACGGCATAGCGGAGGCGCTGGAGTCGGAAGGGCAGGGCGCGGACTACCTCGCGGTTGGCGCGATATACGCCACCAGCACGATGGGCAAGAGCGGCAGAACGGCGCTCGGACCGGGTATGATACGGCAGGTCAAGCAAGCCGTATCCGCGCCAGTCGTCGCTATCGGCGGCATCAACGCAGCCAACATCGCGGAAGTGGCGCGCGCGGGCGCGGACTGCGTTTGCGTGGTGAGCGCAGTTACTTATGCGGACGATGTGGAGGGGGCGGCGCGGGGGTTGGTGGGGATTATAAATGATGAGCGGGGGTGATATAATCATAGTTGCGCCCTTGTGAGCACAATCCGTCTGTAATGAGAATGAGCAAGGAAGGCAAGGGGATGACGACTACGGACACAAAAGATAAGATTACTTACGAACAGTTCAGGGAAGAATGGTTGGATGAGATTCAAAATGGCGATCTGTCCACATTTGATAAGGGATTGCGTTTTGCGTCTAAACTCGTAACCCAATGGTTGGACGTTACGACGGATGATGACGATTTCGTCATCTGCGACGGCTCTGGCGATGGCGGCATTGACATAGCCTATCTGCAGCGGGCTGACAATGACTCACAAGGCAAGGACAACGACTCAATAGAGGGCGATACGTGGTATCTAGTACAAAGTAAATATGGCACGGCTTTTGCTGGTTCAGACACGATATTGCAAGAGGGCAACAAAGTTATCAGCACTTTGTTAGGGCAGACTCATCACATATCCGGCATTACGCAGCAACTTCTTGAGAAATTGAGCGTATTTCGACAGCAAGCGTCAGCAGATGATCGCATCGTGCTGGTCTTCGCAACCACTAATCCGATTGACCAAAAAGATCGCCAGGCACTTGAGAGGGTAAAGGTCATCGGTCGAGAGCAAGTCATGCCGGGCTTTGATGTCGAGGAAGTATCCTTGATGACGATATGGGAAGCCTTGGACGATGTCGAACCATCAAAACTGACGGTTCCAGTAAGTGGGCAGTTCGTAGAACAATCCTCCGGTCTGCTGGTTGGCACGGTTTCTCTGATTGAGTTGTTCGACTTTCTAAAGTCATACCAATCTAAAACTGGAAACTTGGACCAAATCTACGAAAAGAACGTGCGCCAGTTTTTGGGTAATAGGCGGAAGATAAACAAAGGCATAGCCAACACTCTTAACACAAACCCCGAGAAGTTTGGGCTGTACAATAACGGCATTACGATCGTAGTGTCCAATTACAAACCGTTAAATGATGGCGCAATCACAATGTACGACCCGTACATTGTGAATGGCTGCCAAACTACGCGCACAATCTGGCAAGTCCTAGATGGCAAACTCAACGCAGGTGGAACGGGCCACGACACAGCCGCTGAATCTTGGAGGGAGGGTGTTCGCCGTGGTGGGGTTGTGACCAAAATTGTACGCAGCGACGAGGCTGAGATAGGAGACATCACACGATACACTAACTCACAGAACTCTGTGCGTGAGCAAGACTTCATCGCTCTTCACGGCGGATTCCAGCAATGGCGCGATGATATGGCAAGTGAATATAACATCTTCTTGGAGATTCAGCGTGGTGGCATAGCGTCTCGGAAGGCATGGGAGAAACAGCATCCTGAAGAACAAAAATATGACGCCTACGTCAACGCTTTCGACTTGGTTAAAGTGTATGGAGCGGGATGGCTAAGTGAACCTGGAACGGCTTTCGTGAAGAATCCTCCTTTCTTGCCAGGCGGCGCTATTTATGAGCGTATGGTGCGTCGCGAAAGTCCAGAACCAGCATTTGGAGCGCGTGATCTGTATGCCGCGTACAGGATACAATGCGCCGCAGACGGTATTGGATTTGGAAGATCCGCTCAAAATACCAGACGGCAATCGCGTTTCTTGTTCTACTACGTCGTTATGCAAATGCTCCATAACGTCGTCTTGTTGACTCCTGAACTACAGCAACCCGCAGTTCCAGCAAGTGCGTTAACAGAGGCTGTACTCAAACTTTCTGCTCCTAACAACCAGAGTCAGTTCACTATGCTCTGCGATGCGGCGATTGGACTAATCGATCAGTATTTGACCTCCAGCAGTATCAACTCTGCACATAATGAAAAATCCTTTAATGAAGTACATGGCGGAGATTTGAATGGTTTCCTTAAATCTTCTAATTTGGGCAAGGAAAATCACTCACCGCTGTTAATCCGGTGGATCGCCCAGAACAATCAAGGGTTTGCAAGCATTAGAATACTTACTGTTGATGGCTCACTTGGCCCAACGCAGAGGGAGTTCGTCGCCCAAGCCTTAATCACAAGCTAGAGTGTATCTGTAAGTCAATCGTGAGTGCTGTATCCCGGAAATGTAGGGGCAATCCTTTGTGGGGTTGCCCCGCTAACTTTCGTTGAGGTTCATTCTTTGCGGTCAAACGATGAAGCAGCCGATCATATCAGCCAGCTCCGCAGCATAGCCGACGACGCGAGGCGATCGCTTGCGGAGACGGACAGGGCGCGTGAGCGGGCGCTGCGCCTGTCCCGCGAGATGATACGCCATTCTGCGGACTCCATCCGCGCCATCCATCGCGGCGAGTTCGATACGGCGCGCCAACTCATCGACAGAGCCGCCGCTCTTGTCGGAGAGTCGGAGGCTTTGATGCGGGCGCATCCTGCGGTCTATTACACCGGCTATATGCAGGACGCGCTGAAGGAGTATGTCGAAGCGAATGCTACGCTCGCTTTCGCGCGGGGCATGCCGCTGCCCACGGCGGACGATTTGCATGTCGGCGCAGCGCCGTATCTGGGCGGGCTTGCCGATACGGTTGGCGAGTTGCGCCGCTTCATCCTCGACAGGCTGCGCCGCGACGATTTCAGCCGCTGCGAAGAGACGCTGGAGCTGATGGATGAGATTTACACCATCCTCGTTACGATGGACTTTCCCGACGCCGTAACGCGCGGGCTGAGGCGCAGCACCGACATGGTGCGCGGCATTCTGGAGCGCACACGCGGCGACCTCACAATCGCGCTGCGCCAGCGTCGCCTGGAACGGATGCTGCCGGAGTATAGGGACGACGCATAAACACGCGCCAAACTTGTCATGTCCATCCCTTCGGCTACGCTCAGGATAGGCTCTGCCCAGCGATGTGAGTCATTCGAGAAAATTGCAGTAGTACAGTTTAGCCGTCGATGGGCAAGCATTTTCACCCCCCATCCTAGCCTTCCCCCATCAAGGGGGAAGGGACTAATGCAATTTTCTCGCCGCTCGTCACAAACTTGACCCTGATATTTGCGGTATGATACTTTTTTAACATATCGGAAACATCAATATGAAGCTATGAGATGTAAGGTCTTCCCAGAATGGGGAGACCATTTTTGTGGAGGCTAACTCGTGGAGATAATACTTATCGCTGTCGTGGCTGGCATCGTCGCCCTGGTGTTCGCGCTCATACTGGCGCTGAATGTAACGCGGCAGGACCCGGGCAGCGAGGAAATTCAGTTCATCGGACGCGCTATCCAAGAGGGCGCAACGGCGTTCCTGCGGCGCGAATATACGCTGCTTGCCGTGTTCGTGGTGGTGGTAGCCGTCATTCTGGCGGTATTCATAGACTTTGACATCACCGGCAGAGTCGGCGTAGGGAATGGCTTTCCGTCAACGGCGCTGTCCTATCTGGCGGGCGCAATCGGCTCCGGGCTTGCGGGCTTCATCGGCATGAGCATCGCCGTCCGCGCCAATACCCGCACCGCCGTCAAGGCGATGCAGGGACTGAACCCGGCGCTTCGCGTGGCGTTCAACAGCGGCACGGTCATGGGTGTCTCCGTGGTCGGCATCGGCTTGCTGGGCGTCTCCATCCTGTACTTCATCTTCCGCGACATTAGCATTGTGGCGGGCTTCGGATTTGGCGCGTCATCCATCGCGCTCTTCGCAAGGGTGGGCGGCGGTATCTATACCAAAGCCGCCGATGTCGGCGCTGACCTTGTGGGCAAGGTAGAGCAGGGGATACCGGAGGACGACCCGCGCAACCCCGCCACCGTCGCCGACAATGTGGGCGACAATGTGGGCGATGTGGCGGGCATGGGCGCTGACCTGTTCGAGAGCTATGTAGGCTCGATCATCGCCACGATTGCGCTTGCCGCCGTTGGCGCAGCCGCGCTCGGAGTATCGGTCGGCGGTTGGGACGGCAATTTGTTGCTGCTGCCTATCTTGGTTGCCGCCATCGGCATATTCTCGGCGATACTGGGCACTTTTCTTGTACGCACCGGCGAGAACGCCGATATGGGCAAGCTGCTCTGGTCGCTGCGAACCGGCATACTAGCCTCCGGCTTGCTGGTGCTCATCGGGACAGGCTTGGCAATCTACGCGCTGGGGCTGGACTTCAAGCTCTTCTGGGTCGTGCTTATCGGCTTGGTTGCGGGGCAGACTATCGGCACGGCGTCCGAGTACTACACATCCTTTGAGTTCAATCCGACTAAGCGGCTTGCTCAGCAGGCGGAGACCGGCCCCGCGACCGTCATCATCGGCGGCTTGGGACTTGGCATGCTCAGCACGGTCATTCCGGGCGTGGTGGTTGTCATCGCCATGTTCCTCGCCAACTGGATGGCGGACACCTACGGCGTCGCGCTTGCCGCGGTCGGCATGCTTTCCACGCTTGGCATCACGCTTGCCACCGACGCCTATGGACCAGTCGCGGACAACGCGGGCGGTATCGCGGAGCAGGCGCATCTCGATCCGTCCGTGCGCGAGCGAACCGACGCTCTCGACTCGCTCGGCAACACGACTGCCGCCACCGGCAAGGGCTTCGCCATTGGCTCGGCTGTGCTGACCGCGCTTGCGCTCATGGCCGCCTACTCGCAGGCTGCCAATGTCCAGTCGTTCGACCTACTGAATATAAGGGTGCTGATGGGGCTGATTATCGGAGCGATGATGCCCTTCCTGTTCGCCGCGCTCACGATGCAGGCGGTCGGCAGGGCGGCGAGCGCCATGGTCGAGGAGGTGCGCCGCCAGTTCCGTGAGATTACGGGGCTGCTTGAGGGCACGGCTGAGGCTGACTATGCCCAGGCGGTCGCCATCAGCACGAACGGAGCGATGCGTGAGATGGTCGTGCCCGGCTTGCTCGCTGTCATCGTCCCTGTCGTCGTTGGCGCAGTGCTCGGCGCTGCCGCGCTTGGCGGCTTGCTCATCGGCGCGATAGCCACCGGCTTCCTGCTTGCCATCATGATGGCGAACGCGGGCGGCTCATGGGATAACGCCAAGAAGTACATCGAGGCAGGCAATCTTGGCGGCAAAGGCTCACAGCAGCATGACGCCGCGGTCGTTGGCGACACCGTAGGCGATCCGTTCAAGGACACATCCGGCCCAGCGCTCAACATCCTAATCAAGCTCATGTCCATCGTAGCCTTGGTGTTCGCGCCGCTCTTCCTGTAATCTATTGGCGGAAATGATGTGCGCTTAATCGGGTTGAATGAGAAGTGAAGCGTCTTCGTCTCTTTGTGATATTATGAATGTGCGAGGCGGGCTGCTCTTATGGATGATGGACGGGAGCAGCGAGAATCCATACTGAGCGTTGCTACGAAATGGTTGCCTTGGTGTCTTGCGCTGGTCTTTGCGCTGACTATCGGGTGGGCTATTTTCGTAGCGCGCGTGGAAGTTTTGAACCCGCAGGGCCGGGACTCTTCTGAAATCGCAATCGCGGCTGCAATCAAGACGGCAGCGACCTTGCCTTTGATTGTTCTGTGTTCCCTGTTTATCACAACGATGTTGGACATACTAGGAGGGGCTACTATGGTTACGGCTCGCTACCTGACAGAAAAGTTTCTGGAACCGCTCAGAGAGAAAATTAGGGCAGAAGGCAAGGCAGAAGGCATAGCGGAGGGCGAGGCGAGGGGTGAGGCGAGAGGCATAGCGCAGGGCATAGCAGAGGGCGAGGCGAGGGGCATATCGGAGGGGGCTGCAAGGAAGCAGCGAGAATGGGAAGACTGGCTGCGCGACGGACAGGAAGCCAGGGAGCGAGGCGAGCCTTTCGACGAGCCGCCTCCGAGCCTCTAGGCATATTCTTTCTTCCTCACGATGTTGGACATACTAGGAGGGGCTACTATGGTTACGGCTCGCTACCTGACAGAAAAGTTTCTGGAACCGCTCAGAGAGAAAATTAGGGCAGAAGGCAAGGCAGAGGGCATATCGGAAGGCATAGCAGAGGGCGAGGCGAGGGGCATCGCGCAAGGCAAGGCGCAGGGCATAGCAGAGGGTAAGGCGAGGGGCATATCGGAGGGGGCTGCAAGGAAGCAGCGAGAATGGGAAGACTGGCTGCGCGACGAGCAGGAAGCCAGGGAGCGAGGCGAGCCTTTCGACGAGCCGCCTCCGAGCCTCTAGGCGTATTCCTTCTCCCTCGGCTTCGCGGACAATGCTACAATGAATAAGAGCGGGACGCCGAGGTGGCGGAATGGTAGACGCGGCGGACTTAAAATCCGCTTCTCGTGAGAGAGTGGGGGTTCGAGTCCCTTCCTCGGCACCAATTCATGGCGTACAACGATAGAGCTACGGCGACGCCGTAGCTCTTGCTATTCACCTGATACGGCTCTGACTTCAAGCCATGCTCATGACCTGGTCCACGATGTTCACGCCGACCGTCTCGCTCCAAGCCGCCAAGAGCTGCTGGGTAATCTCGCCGGGCTTTCCGTCTGCCACGCTGCGGTTGTCAACCTTTGTTACTGGCAGTATGCAAGGACCTGTGCGCGAGAAGAACACCTCGTTGGAGGTGTACAGGTCGTATGGCTGCAAGTCTTCCTGCGCCACAGGTATTCCCAGTTGGTTCGCAAGGTCAAGCACCATGTTGCGCGAACCACCTTGAAGGATTGTGCTGTCGCCCGGCGTCCGTATCGTCCCGTCCGTAACGACGAACACATTGTTGGATGTGCCCTCGGTGATGTTGCCGTCCAGGTCGGTCAGCAGCGGCCAGGCGTCCGGGTCCACATCGGCTGCCTCGAACTCCGCAAGCTCGAAGTTCATTCGGCTCTGGTGCTTGATCTTGGAGTCCAGCGACTCGGGCGAGAAGCTGCGGGTGCGCGCTATGACGGCGTGCAGCCCGTCCGTGTATGCCGGAGCATAGCGTCCAAGGTCAATCGGGCTGACCCGAACGCAGACGCTCGGCGGCCCGGCGGTGTGCGCCCATGTTCCCTTGCCGCGCGTTATGAACTGGCGAATGTAGTAGTCGCCCACCTCAGACCGCGCAGCCTCGTTTCGCGCGACGACCTCCTCGCTAAGGGCGTGCATCTCATCGGGCGACAAGCCCGGGTCCATCCGCGCGTACTTGAGCGAGCGATACAGCCGCTCTATGTGGTATTTCAGCCGGAAGGTCTTGCCGTCGAAGGTGCGCGCCACATCGAACACCACATCGCCCGTCGTGAAGCCTCGGTCGTCCGGGTCTATCCGCACTTGGCTGATGGGCATCCATTCACCGTTGAAATACGCCGTATAGTCCGCCATACTTATACCTCCTGCTATACTTGTCCTATGCTACCATCCTGTCTATACTGCCCGTTTATCCTGTTATCATCAGTTTGCGTGATGCCATGAACCGAATGTACGACGACTTAGCGCATCTCTGGCCGCTCATCAGCCACCATTCCGACTATGCCGTCGAAGCCAAGCGCTGGCGCGATGCGCTGACCGCCGCGCTAGGGCAGGGGAGACTGAGAATCCTCGAGCTTGGCGTGGGCGGCGGCAATAACTTGCATCATATACTTTATCCCGACTGCGACGGGCGACCGTCGCGCGATGCCGCCTGCAATGGGCAGCACATGCGGCGCGACCGCCCCGCGCACGATGCAGTTGTCGTTGACTTGTCCGCCAAGATGCTCGCCAACTGCAAGCTGCTCAACCCGTCAGTCCGACAGCACATTGGCGACATGCAGACCGTCAGGCTGGGCGAAAGATTTGACGCCGCGCTGATACATGATGCCGTCTGCTACCTCACCACCGAGTCCGACATTATTGCCACTCTTGCTACCGCCCGCGAGCACCTCCGTCCCGGCGGCGTCCTTATTATGGCGCCCGACTGGTTCACTGAGACCTACCCGGGCACTCGCCTCGACGCCGGCATCAGGCGCGATGTTGTGCCTGAGTTCGCCTCAATCGAATACGACCATGACCCCGATCCCAATGACAGCACGCTTGAGTCGGTGTTCATCTACATCATCAAGGACGCCGATGGCAGCGTGCGCGTGGAGCATGACCGCCATATCACCGGCATCTTTCCGATGGCGACCTGGCTCGGGCTGATGGAGCAGGCCGGATTTAGCGCGAAGCGGCTGCCGTATCCGGTGCATGAAGACGGAAGGGACGGCTACCTGCTGGTGGGCATCCTCCGCGCATAGCCTTCATCGTGCGGGCGCATCCTGTCCTCTCTATCTTGTCCATCGATGTTTAGCCCCGTCAGCGCGCGATGAAGCCGCCGTCAATCACAAGTTCCGTGCCCGTTATGAATGAGGCGTCGTCCGACGCAAGGAACAGAACTCCGTTGGCGACCTCGATGGTCTCGCCCGTCCTGCGTAATGGCGTCAGGCGCACCTGCTCCGCGCGCGTTGCGTCGTCTGGCGTGGATGTTCGCATCGGCGGCATGAAGCCCGGATGCACCGAGTTCACACGGATGCCCTCGGGCCCGTACTGCACCGCCATCGCTTTGGTGAATATCCTCACCGCTCCCTTGGATGCATGATAGGCGGGATGGCCGCCCTCGCCTCCCACAAAGCCCATTATCGACGAGATGTTCACGATGGAGCCGCCGCCCGTCTGACGCATCTGCTCTACGGCGTGCTTCGTGCCTAGGAATACGCCCGTCGCATTCACGTCCATGATGCGCTTCCAGCCGCCAAAGTCCAGCTTGTCGTCCTCTGACGAACTGCTGACGCCCGCGTTGTTCACCAGGATGTCCAGCTTGCCGTACAGCGACAGCGTCTCGGCAATCAGGCGCTGCCAGCTGCCTTCGCTCGTAACATTGGCGCGGATGTATGTCGCTTCACCGCCTGTCTCCGCTATCTCGGCCTCCACCTGCTTGCCTTCATCGTCCAGCACATCGGCGATAACCACCTTTGCGCCCTCGCGCGCGAACAGCCGCGCCTCGTCTGCGCCCATGCCGCCCGCCGCCCCCGTGATGATTGCCACTTTGCCTTCCAGTCGCATTTTGTCCCTCTCTTTCCAATTACAAATGCCGTTCGCTATTCCGAAACTGCGTATATTGAAAGTCTAGCAAGCATTCGTTGGGAAGGTTTCGATGATTGCACCTTGTTCCTCACGGCGAACTGCCCGATAAGACGCATTTTGCGCCAATCCGCGCGGATTGTCCAGTACGGACAACATCTTTGCGGGCTGTCGTTTGCGCCTTGCCGCGCTTGGGGTTATAATCGTCCCAAATATCCCAAGCTAATCCTCGAAAGGGAGGTTATCGCAATGGCAAAAGAGCGAGGCGATGTAATCATCGGAGAAGGCAGCATCAAGTTTGGATTGGAGTACCGCGATCTGCTCTCGGACCAGGGCGTATGCCTGCATGCGTTGGGCGAGGTTGACGGCGAGGAGGTCGAGCTTCTGCGCTTCGACTGCTTCGACCACCAGCCGCACTACCACTACGGACCGGAAAAGCGCAATACGCGCCTGATGCTCGACAAGACGACCGAGGGCGACTCCCTCGACTGGACGCTGAGGCAGCTGAATGAGCGTCTGCCGGATCTGGTGCGCCGCGCCGGCTACGACGAGCTTGCCGATAGCATAGATATGGACAGCCTGCAAGACGCGCTCGCCGAGACCGAGAGCACGGCGAAGCAAATGGCAGTGGACGGCCGCCGCACCGTGATGCATGACCGCGGCGATGCGATTATCGAGGCTGGGCCTGTGCGGTTCGGCATCGAGTTCCGCGAGTTGGCAAACGATAGGGGAGTGGCTATTCATGTGCTGGGCGATGTGGGCAGCGAGGAGCAGGAGCTGCTGACATTCGACTGCTTCGAGCGCGCGCCGCACTACCACTATGGCCCACGCGCCAAGAACCAGCGGCTCTACCTCGACACGACCGCCACGCCCGATCCGCTCGACTGGGCGCTCAACCTATTCAAGGGCGGCAAGCTGGCGGCGATGCTGGAGCGCGCCGGGTACAGCGACCACGCCGCTAGGCTGAACCCCGCCGTTCTCGCCGAAAAGGTGGATGAAGTGGCAACGGTCGCAACCGAGATGCAGGAGGCAAACGCCAAGTAGCCTGCCCAATTTTTGATCATTCCCGCGAAAGCGGGAAGCCAATCAGCGCCATTCGCAGCCCCGAGATGTGCAACATTCATCGGGGCTGTGTTCGTAAAGCGCGAGAAAATTGCATTGGTACGGTTTAGCCGTCGATGGGCAAGCATTTTAACCCCCATCCTAACCTTCCCCCAAAGGGGGAAGGGACAATCACACCGTCGGATTGCGCTTGACAGCAGGCAACCTTCCCCCGTCAAGGGGGAAGGGACAATTACGCCGTCGGATTGCGCTTGACAGCAGGCAACCTTTCCCCATCAAGGGAGAAGGGACTAATGCGATTTTCTCAAAGCGCACGATAAACTAATTGTTAATTCACCTAAAACCTGATACCTTAGTCAAGCGTTTTTCTTCGGTAATCGCATTAGCCGGGAGAAAGACCTATCCCGCATGAGAGTGAATGAATGAAGCGAACTCTACTGATTGCAGTCCTGGCGACACTTGGGCTTATGGCTTGTCTGCCGAATGTTTCGACTGAGCTGTCCGAACCCGAGGCGCGTGCGCTCATCGAGCGCGAAGTGCTTAATATATGCAGAAACAAGAGCAATACCATCATCGCCAACCTGCTGAGCGCGGTCGAGGTCGCAGAACCCCTGGCAACCAGGGACAACTGGATTTTCACTATGAATATCCCCGATGCCAGCGGCGAAGAACTTGAGACGCTGGTGTTTCCCTCGAAAATCGTCTCCGGAACCTTCGTCGTGCATCTGCAAACCGACACCTGTAAGTAAGCAGGGCAATCGCATCTGAATTTCAGGGGGCAAATCCTACTGAAAATTGGTGTTTTGACACACTAAATCAGACTTGTTCATCAATGTTCAGATATTATGGGTTCGTTGATTTGCCCAGGGATTTTCAATTGTCACCCCGAACGGAGCGAGGGGTCTAAAATGCTTGCTATATCAGGCGTGTCGCAGGTAGGGATTTTAGATTCCGAACGAAGTGAGGAATGACAGAGAAAGAGATTCGGCATATCAACCGCAGTTCTTGGCTTGATGATTACCATTGCGGGCGTCTTGGTTGCTTTACTGAAATGATCTCGCGCTGACTTAACCACGTTCCGACTGCTGATGACTGACCATTGAAAACCGCTTACGGCATCTCCCTGAGCCGTCGCTGCGTTACCAGCACCAGCGTCGTTACTCCCAGCAGCAGCAGCGCGAGTATGCCGACGACAGCCTGACCGCCCAGATACTCGGCCGCGGTGCCTGCGGGCAGCACGCCCAGCGGCATTAGCCCGAAGTTGAGCATGAACACGCTCATCACGCGCCCGCGATACTGGTCTTCCACTTCCTCCATTATCAGCGACTGGTTCAGCGTGCGCCTGCCGGCGTCGCCCAGCCCAAGCAGTATCATGAGCGCGGCGGCGATGTTATACACCGGAATCACGGCGATTAGCAGCAGCGCGATGCCGGACATGAAGCTGCCTAGCAGAAGCAACATGCCCCGCCTGCTCTGACCGATGGACGCGATGAACAGCGCGCCCACCAGCGAGCCGCCGCCCATTATCGTTACCAGCAGTCCCATCGCCTCCGGCCCCATGCGGTACACATCCACGACGAATAGGGGCATCAGGAAACGGAAGGGCATAGCCAGCAGGGAGGTCGCCAGCCCCATGAGCAGCAGTATGAGCACTATCGGGCTGTGCCGTATGTACACCAGCCCCGCGAGTATGTCGCCCATCACGGGCGCGGGACGGCGGCCCGCGCCGGTTCCCGTCTTGGGAAGCATGCCCGACAGCAGGAAGGCGATTATCGCCAGTCCTGATATGATGTAATAGACGTTGTACGGGCCCAGGTATGCGTAAGCCCAGCCTGCCAGCGCGGGCGCGAACAGCGTCATGGCGCTCATGGCGGCGGCGTTCAGCGCCATGGCGTTCGACAGCCTGTCTTGCCCTACGAGCTGCGGGATGATTGCTTGGCGCGCGGGCATCAGAAACGCGAACAGGCTGCCCTGGACGATGGACGCAATCCACAGGTGATACCATGCGACTACATCCAGGTGTATGGCGACGCCGATGATGATGGACAGCAGCGCAGCCATGCCCTGACCGAACTGGATGATGTACTTGCGCTCCAGCCTGTCGGCGAATGCGCCGCCAAACAGGGACAGCGCCAGCAGCGGCACGGCGAAGCCGGAGTTGACCACGCCCAGCAGGAACGGCGAGCTCGTCAGGTCGTAGGCGAGATAGCCTCGCGCGATCATCTGCATCTGCATCCCGCCCATCATGACGAGCATGCCGAGCCAGAGATAGAGGAAGTCGCGGTTTTCCAGCGAGCCGAAAGTTGTGCGCCAGTCGAAGCCGGAGCGTGGTCTGCGGGGCGCCGCTCGCGCGCCGGAAGGCGGCGGCTGTGCGGTTGTCGCGCGGACCGCCGCCGTTCCGGTTGTGGATGCGGCTGTCGCGCGGGAAGCCGCCCTCATTGGGCGGCGGCGAATGTTGCCCTCGGAAGCATCGGACATATCGGCAAGTCTATACTCATAGCCCTTTGCGCGCAAGCCAAAAGCGCCGCTTGGAGAAAATTGCGTTAGTGCAGTTTAGCCGTTGATGGGCGAGCATTTTCACCCCCATCCTAACCTTCCCCCATCAGGGGGAAGGGACTAATGCAATTTTCTCACCGCTTGGCGGCATTTCCGTTTGGGTGGCTGCCGTTGTTCCGTCTTCTGTGAAAGCGGGAATACGGCGCGGCGACTAGGTTGTGTGGACATTTGCGCCATTCCCGCCCGCTCACCCGTCATTCCTGCGAAAGCAGGAATCCAGTGCTTTTGGATTGCCTGAAATATGCGAAAACACCTACATTCTGAGATTCTGGATTCCCGTTTTCACGGGAATGACGGGATGAGATTTCAAAATGTCCACAGAACCTAGACCGCTTAAAGGGGAAATGCTAATGGAAGCCTTCGACTTGCACGGTGATGATGTCTATGTTGTGGTACTTGCGATGCTGCACGGAGGAGGCGTAATGCCGCAGCAGGTGGAACGAGATTTCGCGCTCGTCCAGTATCTCAGGCTGCTCGTGTAAGTATGCCAGCTTGTCTTGGAGGTTTTCCTCGTCCGAAGTCGTTATGAACTCCAGTTCAATTGTTTCGTCGGCGGTGTGCTGCACACTGATTCTCAGGCGCTGCGAGTCTTCGGCTTCCTGCTCATCATCATGCGTTAGCAGGCTGGACAGCGCCTCTTCGCCGACTGAGCAAAGCCTTTCGGTCGATGCTTGGTTCCAGCCTATCTTCGCCGCGAACTCGCGCAGGAAGGCGTCAATCTCCGGTACAGCCTCTAGTTCCAACTTCGTATTCAGGCGTCTGCGCCGCTCGGAGGTCAGATTCACGAACATGGTCATCAGGATTGCGGCAAGGCTTCCGCTCGCCAAGCCGTTGCCTAGCAGCGTCCCCCAGATGCCATCCTCCAGCAGGTCGGGGAATATCCAATGGTTCTGAAAGCCCACGCATATCCAGAACGCCACCCCCGCTATGATGGCTTTGCGCGTATCCAAGCCGTCCTGAGCTACCGTTCTTACGCCTTCGATGAAGATTAGTCCGAATATGGCAATCATGTATCCGGCGGCAACGGGATGGGGAATAGTAAGCAGCAAGGCAAGCGCCTTGGGCAGCAGGGCTATCGCCACCAGTATTATTCCGGCGTACACTCCCACGATGCGCGCGGCGTTCCCTGTCAGGGAAGCGCTCCCGACGCTGGACGGATAGACCGTACTGGCGATAGTGCCCGCAAGTCCGCACAGCAGGTTGCCAAGTCCCTCGACGTTGACCGCGCCTTGCACCGCGCGAAAGTCGGTCGCGCGCGGCCTGTGACGCGACACCTGCTGTATGGCGACTCCGTCGCCAATGGATTTGATGGCATCTGAGAGAGTAATGAGTAGGAATACCGGAAGGAGCGACAAGAACTGCGTATCCGGCGTGAGGTGGAAGCCGGGCCAATCTGCGGTATTCGGGATGCCAAACCAAGGGGCGTCGATAACGCTCTGAAAGTCGTACAGCCCGAACCCGGCGGCGACCGCCCAGCCGATTGCGATTGTGATCAACGGTATCCATTGCTGCAAGGCGCGCGGCGCGCGCAAAGTCAGCGCCACTACTGCGGCGAGGGTCACCGTGGCGATGACCGGCGCAGCCGACGGGGGAATGCCGTCAGGCACATCCACAGCCATGTCGAATATGGCTTCCATAACCACAAACGCCGTCATCATCAGCACTGAGCCGGATACCACGGGCGTGATGATGCGGCGCAGCAGGGAGAGGCGCGCCACCAGTACGAACTGAAATAGCGCGGAAACCACGGTGAGGCTTGCCATCATCGCCGGCCCGCCGCCTGACAGCGCGGCGATGCAGACGGGAACGACGGAGGTGGACGGACCCATGATGAGCACATGTCCGGCTCCGAACCGCCAAACTCGGACTGTCTGTATTATGGTGGTCACTCCATTGACCGCAAGCCCAGCGAAAAGGATCCAGGTCAGGTAGCCCTCCGATTCGCCTCCTCCCCGCACAACAACCACCGGGACAACTACCATGGTCACCAGAGCGACCATGATGAATTGGAAGCCCACGCCAATGGCTATCGGCAGGGGGCAACGCTCGTCCGGTTCGTAGCGAATGTTCTCATTTACTTGCGCCATCTACGGAAGCCTATCAGTGTTTTTGCAGCATGCAATTATACTTGAAATGAATTATACACAACTTGCATGCGTCTCTATCGAGAAAATTGCATTAGTATAGCTTAGCCGTTGATGGGCGAGCGTTTTCGCCCCCATCCTAACCTTCCCCCAAAGGGGGAAGGGACAATCACGCCGTCGGATTGCGCTTGACAGCAGGCAACCTTCCCCCATCAAGGGGGAAGGGACTAATGCAATTTTCTCCTCTATCGCGTTGTTTCTTTCACCTGCACGGTGATGACATCTACATCGTGATACTTGTGGTGTTGCACGGAAGAGGCGTAATGCCGCAGCAGGCGGAATGAGATTTCACGCTCGTCCGGTATTTCAGGCTGCTCGTGTAGGTATGCCAGCCTGTCTTGGAGATTTTCCTCGTCCGAAGTCGTTATGAACTCCATTTCAATTGTTCCGTCGGTGGCGCGCTGCACACTGATTATCAGGCGCTGCGGGTCTTCGGCTTTCTGCTCATCGTCATGCGGCAGCAGGCTGGACAGCGCCTCTTCACCCGCTGAGATAAGCCTTTCGGTCGATGCTTCGTTCCAGCCCGTCTTTGCCGCGAACTCGCGCAGGAAGGCGTCAATCTCCGGTATAGCCGCTAGTTGCAACTTCGTGTTCAGGCGTCCGCGCCGCGCGGAGGTCAGCTCCATTAGCGCGGTCATTAGGATTGCGGCAATGCCGCCGCTCGTCAAGCCGTTGCCTAGCAGCGTTCCCCAGATGCCATCCTCCAGCAGGTCGGGGAATATCCATTGGTTCTGAAAGCCCACGCCTACCCAGAACGCCACCCCCGCTATGATGACTTTGCGCGCATCCAATCCGTCCTGAAATATCGTCCTTGCGCCCTGAATGAAGATTAGTCCGAATATGGCAGTCATGTATGCGGCGGCAACCGGATTGGGAATGGCAAGCAGCAGGGCAAGCGACTTGGGCAGCAGCGCTATCGCCACCATTATTATTCCGGCGCACACTCCCACGCTGCGCGCGGCGTTCCCGGTTAGGGAAACGCTTCCGACGCTGGACGGATAGACGGTATTGGCAACCGTGCCAGCGATGCCGCACAGCAGGTTGCCAAGTCCCTCGCCGTTGACCGCGCCTTGCACCGCGCGAAAGTCTGTCGCGCGCTGCCTGCGATGGGAAACTTGTTGTATGGCGGCTCCGTCGCCAATGGCTTTGATGGAGGATACGAGGGCAACGACTATGAATGCGGGAAGGAACGACAAGAACTCGGCATTCGGCGTCAGGTGGAAGCCGTGCCACTCCGCGGTATTCGGTATGCCAATCCAGGGGGCGTCGATAACGCTCTGAATATCGTCCAACCCGAGCCCGGCGGCGACTGCCCAGCCTATTGCGATTGCAATCAACGGCGTCCATTGCTGCAAGGGGCGTGGCGCGCGGAAAGTCATCGCCACTACGACGGCGAGCGTCACCGCGGCGATGATCGGCGCAGCCGACGGCGAAATGCCGTCAGGCACATCCCCTGCCATATCGAATACGGATGTCATAACCGCAAACGACGCCATCATCAGCACTATGCCCGACACGACCGGCGTGATGACGCGGCGCAGCAGCGAGAGGCGCGCTACCAGCACGAACTGAAATAGCGCGGAGACCACGATGAGGCTTGCCATCATCGCCGGCCCGCCGCCTGACAATGCGGTGATGCAGACCGGAGCGAAGACGGGAGACGGCCCCATGATGAGCACATACCCGGCTCCGAACCGCCAAACGCGGGCTGCCTGTATGACGGTAGCCACTCCACCGGCAGCAAGGGCGGCGAAAAGGCTCCATGTCAGGTAGCCATCCGATCCCCCGCCGCCCCGCACAATGACTACCGTTATCACCGTCATGCCGACCAGAGCCACCATGACGAACTGGAAGCCTACGCCAATGGCTATGGGCAGGGGGCAACGCTCGTCCGGTTCGTAGCGAATGTTCTCGTTTATTTGCGCCATCTACGGAAGCCTATCGGTGGTTTTGCGGCAGGCATACTCGTCTATTCTTTTGAGAAAATTGCATTGGTACGGTTTAGCCGTTGATGGGCGGGCATTTTCGCCCCCATCCTAACCTTCCCCCAAAGGGGGAAGGGACAATTGGCGCGACCGACTCGCTCGCCAGGCTGGAAACCTTTCCCCAGAGGGGGAAGGGACAATCACATCTGCGGCTTCCTCGCCTCGCCGACGAACCTTCCCCCTTGATGGGGGAAGGGACTAATGCAATTTTCTCATCTATCGCGTTGTTTCTTTCACCTGCACGGTGATGACATCGACATCGTGATACTTGTGGTGTTGCACGGAAGAGGCGTAATGCCGCAGCAGGCGGAATGATATTTCACGCTCGTCCTGTATCTCCGACTGATCGTGTAAGTATGTTAGCCTGTCTTGGAGATTTTCCTCATCTTCCGAAGTCGTTATGAGCTCCATGTCGATAGTTCCTTCGGCTTGGCGCACATTGATTATCAAACGCTGCGGGTCTTCGGCTTCCTGCTCATCGTCATGCGGCAGCAGGCTGGACAGCGCCTCTTCACCCGCTGAGATAAGCCTTTCGGTCGATGCTTCGTTCCAGCCCGTCTTTGCCGCGAACTCGCGCAGGAAGGCGTCAAGCTCCGGTATAGTCGCCAGTTCCAGTTTCGTGTTCAGGCGTCCGCGCCGCGCGGAGGTCAGCTCCATTAGCGCGGTCATTAGGATTGCGGCAATGCCGCCGCTCGTCAAGCCGTTGCCTAGCAGCGTTCCCCAGATGCCATCGGCCAGCAGGTCGGGGAATATCCACTGGTTGTGAAAGCCCACGCCTATCCAGAACGCCACGCCTACTATGATGGCTTTGCGCGTGTCCAAGCCATCCTGAGTTACCGTCCTTACGCCCTGCACGAAGATTAGCGCGAATATGGCAATCATGTATGCGGCGGCAACCGGATTGGGAATAGCGAGCAGCAGGGCGAGCAACTTGGGCAGCAAGCCTATCGCCACCAGTATTATGCCGGCGCAGACTCCCACGCTGCGCGCGGCGTTCCCGGTTAGGGAAACGCTCCCGGCGCTGGATGTGAAGACGGTATTGGCAGCCGTGCCCGCTAATCCGCACAGCAGATCGCCAAGTCCCTCACAATTGACCGTGCCTTGCACCGAGCGAAAGTCGGGCGCGCGCTGCCTGCGATGCGAAACTTGCTGTATGGCGACTCCGTCGCCAACGGATTTGACGGAGTCTGATAGGGCAATGACCAGGAATGCCGGAAGGAGGGACAAGAGCTCGGCATCCAGCGCCAGGTGGAAGCCGGGCCACTCTTCGGTATGCGGGATGCCAAACCAAGGGGCGTCGATGATGCTCTGAAAGTCGTACAGCCCGAACCCGGCGGCGACTGCCCAGCCTATTGTGATTGTAATCAGCGGCAGCCATTGCTGCAATGCGCGCGGCGCGCGGAAGGTCAGCGCGACTATTGCGGCGAGAGTTGCCGCTGCCGCGACCGGCGCAGCCATCGGCGAAATGCCGTCGGGCACATCCATAGTCATGTCGAATATGTATTGCATGACCACGAATGCCGACAGCATCAGCACTGTGCCGGACACGACCGGCGTGATGATGCGGCGCAGCAGCGACAGGCGCGCTACCAGTATGAACTTGAATAGCGCGGAAATCACGACGAGGGTTGCCATCATCGCCGGCCCGCCGATTAGCAGCGCGGCGATGCAGACGGGAATGAGGGAGGTGGACGGCCCCATGATGAGCACATAGCCTGCTCCGAACCGCCAAATTCGGGCTGCCTGTATGACGGTAGCCACTCCACCGACCGCAAGCATGGCGAAAAGGCTCCATGTCAGGTAGCCCTCAGATTCGCCGCCTCCGCGCACGATGATTGCCATAGTTACCGCGATGCTGACCAGAGCCACCATGACGAATTGGAAGCCCACGCCAATGGCTATCGGCAGGGGGCAACGCTCGTCCGGCTCATAGTGGAGGTTCTCGTTTATTTGCGCCATCTGCGAAAGCCTATCGGTGATTTTCCAGCATGCTATGTCTGAAACGGCTTCTACGCAACTTGGCGCGTCGCTATCGCGTTATTTCTTCCACATGCACGGTGATGACATCCACGTCGTGATATTTTTGGTGCTGCACGGAAGAGGCGTAGTATCGCAGAAGTCGGAAGGAGATTTCATGCTCGTCCATCACTTCGGTTTGCTCGGTCAGGTATGCCAGCCTATCTTCGAGGTTTTCCTCGTCGTATCCCGACAGAAACTCCAGCTCTGCCGTTCCGTCGTAGCGCGCGCTGATTATCAGGCCTCGATGCTTATCCACCTCATTATACCCTAGCATAATGGCGAGTACCTCTTCTCCCGCATGGTACAGGCGATCGGCTGATTCTTCGTTCCAGCCTATCCTGGATGCGAAGCGGCGCAGGAACTCTTCAATCTGGGGCAGGGATTCGATGTCCAGATCGACCTCCAGACGCCTGCGGCGCGGTGATGTCAGTTCGAGAAACGCGATGAGTATCGCCGCGGCGATGCCGCCCGATGTTACGGTGTTGCCAAGCAAGGGCCTCCAAGACCCGGTTAGCAGGTCGTCGAATATGAGGTGCTCTTGGAATCCGATGCCTATCCAGAACGATATGGCGACTACGATTGCTTTGCGGCTGTCCAGTCCGCCGCGCACGACATTTTCTATACCTTCGATGAAGACTAACCCCATGATGACCAGAAGGTACGCCGCCGCGACGGGAGCGGGGATTGCGAGCAGGATTGCCGTTATCTTGGGGAGCAGTGCGAGCGCAATGAACATAATCCCGGCGCATATTCCAACGCGCCTTGCCGCGACGCCCGTGAGGTTCACTATCGCCGCCGTTGGCGAGACGGTCATGTTTGGGATGGTGCCTGCCAGTCCGCAAAGCAGATTGCCTATTCCGTCCACATTCAGCGCGCCCTGCACGGTGCGAAAATCGCTTGCGCGCGGCTGCCGCTGCGATACGCGCTGAATCATCACAGTGTCCGCGACCGCCTTGAAAGAGACTATCAGGGTTATGATTATGAACTCGGGAAGCAGCGCCAAGAACTCTTCGATTGGCTGGAAGCCGAAGCCGGGCCAGCCAGCGCTTGGGAAGCCAACCCAGGACGCGCCGACGATGTGATCGGTTTCGAAAATACCGAAAGGCACGGATATGATGCAGCCTACGACGATTCCTATTATCGGCGCCCAAGGTTGCAGCGACTGCGGCGCGCGCAGCATCAGAGCCACGATGACCAGCAGGGTAACGGTGGCGGCGACGGGCGCGGAGAAGACCGATACATCCTCCGGCACTTCGGTCAGAAGGTGGAACACCGCGAATATGACGGTGGACGCAATCAGCATCAGAACGATGCCGGATACCGTCGGGGTGATGATGCGGCGCAGCATAGAAAGCCGCGCGGCGACTACGAACTTCAGGAATGAGGATATGACGACGAGGCTCGCCATCATGGAGGGCCCGCCCTCAACGAGCGCGGTCAGGCAGATGGCGATGGCGGGTTCGGAAGTCCCCATCACGAGGATATAGCCCGCGCCGAAGCGTCCGAAGCGGAAGGCTTGCAGTACGGTGGTTATGCCGCATATCCCCAGAGAAGCGAACACCGCCCAGGTCAGGTAGGCTTCGGGCTGTTCTGCCGTCCGCACGATGATGACTACGGGAACTACCACTAGCCCTATCAGTACGATGGTAATCTGAAAGGCGGTGAGGACGGTTGTTATTAGAGGGGACGGTTCGCCTGCTTCATAGCGAAGCGTGTCATTCTGCTGCGCCATTTACGGCAGTCGCTCCCAAAGTGTTGTCATTTCGGTGGCAATGGGTCAATGTTTAGCGTTTCTTGTGTCGTGATGTCTGAGCATCGGTAAATCTCTACGCGGCGCAAAGGTTTAATGCGATGTCAAGCATATAATACATAGATAAGCCCGTTGCTGTCCAATGACGCGCGGACGCTGTGCATGCGGCGCGCGGCGCATGGATTTATCGCGCAAAAAAAGGGGCCTGGGCTGCAAGCGGCGCTCATCCGACTAGCGGCAGGCGCTCGCAGGTGTTCAACCCAGACCCGTCTTGAAAGTGTGTATGCCTCAATTCTAACACATCATCGCTTGCCGATGATAGGATGTTAGGGCAGTGGAGAAAATTGCATTAGTATAGTTTAGCCGTCGATGGGCAAGTTTTTCACCCCCATCCTAACCTTCCCCCAAGGGGGAAGGGACTTCAGCGCGCGCTGGAAGACGCCCCCCATCCTAACCTTCTCCCGTCAAGGGGGAAGGGACTAATGCAATTTTCTCGGCAATGGAGCGCCTGCTGACCCACAGGATATACACGACAAGATAAATCAAAGGAAACGCGAAATGGCAAATACATTTGGGCACATGTTCAGGATCACCACTTGGGGCGAGTCGCATGGCGATGCCATTGGCGTCGCGGTCGATGGCTGTCCGCCGAGGCTGCCGCTTGAGGTGGAGGACATTCAGACGGAGCTTGACCGCCGCCGTCCGGGGCAGAGCGAGATCTCCACCCAGCGCAGGGAGGGCGACCGCGCCGAAATACTATCAGGGGTGTTCGAGGGCGAGACGCTCGGCACGCCGATTCTCATCGGCGTCTGGAACAGCGACGCCCGCAGCAAGGACTACGACCACATGCGCCGCGTATATCGCCCGTCGCACGCCGATTACAGCTACGATGCCAAGTACGGCATACGCAACTGGAAGGGCGGCGGCCGCGCCAGCGCGAGGGAGACTATCGGGCGCGTGGCGGCGGGCGCAATCGCCAAGAAGATACTCGCGCGTGAGTTCGGCGTGGAGATTGTGGGCTATGTCAAGCAGGTGTGGCAGCTGCATGCCGAGGTCGATCCTTCGACGGTGTCGCAGCAGGATGTGGAGTCCAATATCGCGCGCTGCCCAGACCAGGATATGGCGGTGCGTATGATTGAGCGCATCAAGCAGGCGCGCAAGGACGGCGATTCGCTCGGCGGCGTGGTGGAGTGCGTGGCGCGCGGCGTGCCGGTTGGCTTGGGCGAGCCTGTGTTCGACAAGCTCGAAGCCGATCTTGCCAAGTCGGTCTTGTCCATGCCTGCCTGCAAGGGCTTCGAGGTCGGCTCCGGCTTCGGCGGCACGACGCAGACAGGCTCGCAGCACAACGATCCGTTTTACAGCGAGGGCGGTCGCATCCGCACGCGCACCAACAACTCCGGCGGCATACAGGGCGGTATCAGCAACGGCGAGGACATCATCATCAGGGCGGCGTTCAAGCCCACCGCGACGATTATGCAGAAGCAGGAGACGGTGGATGTTGACGGCAATGCCGTGACATTGCAGGGCAGGGGACGGCACGATCCCTGTGTGCTGCCGCGCGCCGTTCCCATCGTGGAGTCGATGATGGCGCTCGTGCTTGCCGACCACGCGCTGCGCCAACGCGGTCAGCGCGGCGGCGCGTAAGGTCCGCTGCGCCGACTAGGTTGAGTGGGCGTTTTCGTCATTCCCGCGAAGACGGGAAGTCAGAGCCGCGAAACGGTGCGGGTTTTGCGCCATTTACGCCCATTGGAGGCACTGGATTCCTGCCCCTGCTTTCGCAGGGGTGACGTTCTTTCGCAGGAATGACGGGTGAGTGAGCAGGATGACGGGTGAGTGAGCAGGATGACGGGTGAGTGAGCAGGATGACGGGTGAGTGAGCAGGATGACGGGTGAGTGAGCAGGATGACGGGGGGATTTAGAATGTCCACAGAACCTAGGTTGTGCGGGCGTTTTCGTCATTCCCGCGAAAGGCAAACCAAAACCTTAGAATGCAACCATTTTCGCCCCCATCCTAACCTTCCCCCTTGACGGGGGAAGGGACTAATGACGAGATGAAAAGTCAGAATGTCAGATGAACCTAACTTAAACGGCGAGCGCTATACCACGGGCGAAGTGCCGCCGTCTATGTTGACCGCGACGCCGGTGACATAGCTCGCGCGCTCTGACACGAGGAAGGTTACGAGGTCGCCCGCCTCTCGCGCCTCGCCGACGCGCCCGACAGGCACGCGCTTGCCCATATCCTCGTAGAAGGCATCGAGCGTCAGGTCGGGGTTATGCTCACGCGCGGTCTCCCAGCGCCGTTCGTGCTGTCCTGCCTTTATCAGCCCGATGCAAACGGTGTTGACCAGGATGTTGTCCGCGGCGTAGTCCTTGGACATTTCTTTGGTGAGCGCGATGCCCGCCGCGCGGCTGACGGAAGTGGGGACGGAGCCGGCTGTCGGCGCTTTGCCGCCCGGCGTGGTGATGTTCACTATGCGCCCGCCGCCCTGCGCCTTCATCATCGGTATCGCCTTGTTGGAGCAGCGTATCGCGCCGAACAGCTTGAGTTCCAGGTCGTAGCGCCATACATCATCCGAAACGCTCTCGAACAGGCCGGCGGCTGATGTGCCGGCATTGTTCACGAGAATGTCCAGCCTGCCGTACTTCTCGGCGATGGCGTCGAACAGGCTGTCCACATCTTCTTGCTTTGTGACATCCGCCGACACCGGCGTTACTTCGCCGCCCGTCGCGGCGCGTATCTCCTCGGCGGCAGACTCCAGCACCTCAATTCGGCGCGCGCAGATGACCACCTTCGCGCCCTCGGCGCACAGCGATGTCGCCGTGCCCTTGCCGATGCCGTCGCTCCCGCCCGTAACCAGCGCGACCTTGCCACTCAGTCCCATGTCCATAGTGTCAAATCTCCTTCTTGATTCGTCATTCCCGCTTCTGCGGGAATCCATGCTTTCTATATGCTTGTTTCGTTCTTATGCGCTTTCCGATTCCTTCATATACGCTTCGTCTAATAGGTCGGTGATGTATCGCGCCTCGATGGGCATTCCCTCTCGCTGCGCGCCATATTGCAGCTGCATTAGGCAGCCGGGGTTCGCGGTTGCGATGATGTCCGCTTGCGTCTGCCGCACCGCGCTCATCTTGGTGTCCAGCACCCGCATGGAGAACTCGCGCTCGGTGATGGTGTATGTTCCGCCCGCGCCGCAGCACTTATCGGCGTTGGGTAGGGGGATGTACTCGATGCCGGGTATGGAGCGCAGCAATTGCCTAGGCGCTTCCGTAACGCGCTGCGCGTTCGCCAGGTGGCACGAGTCCTGATAGGTGACGCGGTAGGGCAGGTGTCCCTTCGGCGGCTCTATTGGCAGCGCGACCAGCAGCTCGTGGATGTCCCGCACCTTGCCGCTCAACTCTGACGCTCTGTCGGAGTAGGCGACATCGTTCCTGAGCAGATGGCCGTATTCTTTCATGCGCGCGCCGCAGCCTGCCGATGCCACCGCGATGAAGTCCGCATCCTCCGCGAGGAAGGCGTCGATGTTGCGCCGCGCAAGCTGCCGCGCCGTATCCAGGTCGCCTACATGCGAGTTTATCGCGCCGCAGCATACCTGCGCTTGCGTGACCACCACTTCGCAGCCGTTACGGGTTAGCACGCGCACTACGGCGTTCATCTGAGGCCCGTTCACCAGGGGCATTACGCAGCCGGACAGCAGCGCTACCCGCGCTTTGCGCTCACCTTGCGGCGGATACACCTGCCCGCGCGCGCGGAACACTTCACTTGGAAGCGCGGGGAGCGAACCTTCGAGTTCGTCGAGATTGCCGGGCATCGCTCCCAGCAAGCCGCTCTTGCGAACCACTTTTTGCAAGCCGGAACGCTGGTACAGGCGCATGCCGCCTACGACCATGGACAGCCAGCCCTGCTTGGGAAGCAGCCGCTTCAGCGCAAGGGAGGCTATCTTGCCGTTGATGAAGCCGGGTTTTCGGCGATCGGCTACCTGCTGCATCGTCGCCTCGATGAGGCTGCCATACGGCACGCCCGACGGACACGCCACCTCGCAGGCGCGGCACTGAATACACAAGTCCCAATGCTGCATCACGGAGTCGGTGATGCCGATGCGTCCCTCGTTGACCGCCTTCATCAGGGCGATGCGACCGCGCGGCGATTCGGCTTCCAAGCCTGTTTCAACATAGGTGGGGCAGGCTTGCAGGCAAAAGCCGCAGTGAACGCACTTGTACAGTTCCGACTCGTCGGGAGCGTCCAAGCCCGCGAACAAGGACACATCTACGCTGTCCTGCGTCTTCTCCGGGGCAGTTGCCATCAGATGCCTCCAGCGAACCTGTTCGGATTGAGTATGCCGTTGGGGTCGTACTGCGCCTTCAGGCGGCGCATCACTTCCAACGATTCCCCGTTGTAGTCCCACATGTCGAACTCGGCCTTCACCGATAGGGGCGCGCGCTCGACTATCAGCGAGCCGCCGACGCTATGCACGGCGTCCCTGGCGTCGCGCAGGCTGTCGCCGAGATTCATGTCGGCGTCGAACCAGTGAGCGCCCATCATACCATATCCAGGATGGGACACCGTCGCCACGCCTTCGCTCTGGGACAGCGCTTCCGCAACCTTGACGATGCGGTTCGGCACGACCGCGATTCGGGCGGACATCACGGCTTCGCCGTTATCGCCATGCCCAAAATCCGCGAGGTGCGCCCAGAGCGCGCCCGTATCGTCGTCCGGCTTGTCAACGCGCGTGGCTTGCGCGCGGATGATGGCGAGGGTTTCGTCTTCGAGGCGCTGCAATGTGCGCGGTCTGCCGCCAAGCCGCACTGCAAGCAGGCAGGCATCTTCGCCCGCGCCGTTTAGCCCGATGCGCTCGCCCACGCCGCCGTCGAACACGGTCATGGCGAGGGGCATGATGTCGCTGTTGAAGATGCTCAGAGCGGCGTCCAAGCACTCTGCCGCCGAGTTGAACCATGCCACAAGCGTTGTTTCGTGGCGCGGGAGGGGCGTGAGCTTGAACGACACCTCGGTTATGACGCCCAGAGTGCCTAGCCCGCCCACATGCAGGCGCGCCATGTCGTAGCCGCTGACATTCTTCACCACCTGCCCGCCGCTCTGCGTCAGCCTGCCGTCGGCCTGTGCCACCTTCATGCCGATGACCAGATCGCGCGCGCTGCCGTACTGCCACTTCAGGGGGCCGCTGACGCCTGCGGCAAGAGCGCCGCCTATCGTGGCGCGCTGGGGCAGGGGAGCGTCCAATGGGAGAAACTGCCCCTCGGCTGCCAGCGTCTCGCGCAGCGCGGCAAGGGTGATGCCCGCTTCAACTACCAGCGTAAGGTCGGCGGCATTGTGCCGCACTACTTGGTTCAGCCGCGACATATCTACGACTATATCAAGCCGCCCTAGTTGGTTGCCAAGCGCTAGTTGCGTGCCGCCCCCGCGCGGCGCAACCGCCAGTCCTTCACGGCTGGCAAGCGCCAGCAGTCGGCTGAGTTCGTACACGTTGCCGGGCGAAACGACGACGTCGGGTAGTACGCCGTCGATGGCGTCCGCGGCGCTGCCGTCGCTGACTATATCAGCGCCAAGCGCATCCGTGATACTCTGCCTGATGGGGTTAGAATCGTCTGCCGTCATAGAAATCGCGTTGCTCACCGCCGATACCTGACGGCTGAAAACTGACTGCTGAAAGCTATATCCACGCATCCGCTCCCGCCCGCGATATTGCGCCGGCGAACGCCACCTCGTTGCATGATGCTCCGGTGGGGAAAATCTTCGCGGGGTTGAGCATGTCGCGCGTGTCGAATGCGGGCTTGAGCCGCGCCATCGCCTCCATGTCGTCGTCGTTGAACATCAACGGCATGTGCTCTTGCTTCTCCAGCCCGATGCCATGTTCGCCCGACAGCACGCCGCCGGCGTCCACGCACATCTTGAGTATCTCGCCGCCGATGGTGAGCGCGTTATATGTATCGCCCGGCTTGCGCTCGTCGAACAGCACGGACGGGTGCAGGTTGCCGTCGCCGGCGTGCAGCAGGTTGGCGATGGGATAGCCGCTGCGCCGCGACAGCTCGCGTATCTGCGACAGCACTTCCACCAGATTCGTTCTCGGCACCGTGCCGTCCACCAGCAGGTAGTTGGGCGCGAGCCTTCCCAGCGCGCCCAGCACGCCCTTGCGGCCTGCCCAGAGCCGTTCGCGCGCGTCGGCGTCGGTCGCTGTGCGAATCTCTATCGGGCTGAACTCATTGCACACATTCTCAATCTCCTCCACCTCTTCCTCAACCGACTCTGCCAGCCCCTCGACTTCCACCAGCAGCACCGCGCCCGCGTTGGCGGGATAGCCCGCGTTCACCGCCGGCTCCACGGCTTGGATGCACAGGTCGTCCATCATCTCGATTGCGGCGGGGACTATGCCGGCGGCGATGATGCCCGACACCGCCGCGCTCGCCTGATCCAGCTCGCGGAACACTGCCAGCAGCGTCTTGACCGCCTCCGGCTGTCGCAGCAGGCGCACGATGACCTTGGTAACAATCGCAAGCGTGCCTTCGGAGCCGATGATGATGCCGCGCAGGTCGTAGCCCGGCGTCTCGCGGGTGCGCCCGCCGACCCACTGCAATGAGCCGTCAGCCATGACCACTTCCATGCCTAGCACATGGTTGGTGGTTACGCCGTAAGCGAGGCAGTGGGGGCCGCCGGAGTTTTCGGCGACATTGCCGCCGATGGTGCAAGCCTTCTGGCTCGAAGGGTCGGGCGCGTAGCACAGCCCATACTGCGACACATGCTCTGTCAGATGGAGGTTGATGACGCCAGGCTCCACGACCGCGATGCGGTTCTCTACATCGACTTCCAGGATGCGCGTCATGCGCGTGAGCGATATGACGATGCCGCCTTTTTCGGCTACCGCGCCGCCGCTCAGCCCGGTGCCAGCGCCGCGCGCAACGATAGGCACGTCGTTCTGTCGCGCCAGCTTCACCACATCGGCGACCTGCTCGGCGGTTTCAGGGACGACCACGATTGCGGGCATCGCCTTGTCTGCCGATCCGTCGTACTCATACACAATCAGGTCTTCCGGCTTGTGAACGACATAGTCCGCGCCCACAATCGCCTTTAGCGCCTCGATGATGTCGTGTTTGAACGCCAAGTCGTACCTCCGCAGTGTTCGCCCCAGATTAGCATTAGCAATCTCAACGAATTACCCAGCTGGTAAATTAAACTCCATCCTAGTTTGGGTTACGAGTTCACCAATTACTTCTCCCAATTTACCATTCGTAACAACCTCGTCAAATCGACTCAACAAAACCTGGATGTTCACCAATTCCTCTACGCAGTTCATGTAGCGATTGACTATTGCTGTAACGCCGTAAAGCCGCTGAGCTTGTTGCCGCATGCGGTTTTCGATTTCTACAATGGAATCTTGAGACTTGATGACAAAGGTTATTGGATAACGCTGGACCTTGTCTATATCAAGGAAATACTTCCGCACATCTGCTGATTCGCTTACTTGGAAGAAACGTCCCAGTGGTCGCATTACAAAGTCTATTCCTCCATCATTTGCGTTGGTGCGGCCAGTCTTGTACAGAACCAACGCTTCTGGCTGAATATCGTCAGGATCCCATCCCCAATATATGAGCCGATTTCCGTAGTATGGTTTAAGGATAGCATAGCTCACAATTTCGAAAATCCGAGCATCTACATCAGGGCGCAGTAAATCAGCTATGAAGTTGCGTACCTCTTCCGGGTTATTATCTTGTATATTTTGAAGACGCTCGCAGTCAGCAATGAAATTTTCAAATGCGTCGCGCTTTGTGGATACATAAGCATCTATGATTTGGATAACAACTGAAGCGAGATTGTAGATGCCGCCATCTACCACGACATTCAGAAGATTCTCGTTTATCCAATATCTGTGAGTTTCAGTGTCCCTTAAGATTGGCACATACGCAGAAGCGGGGAAATATCGCCTAAATTCCTGATTTACTCTGTGGTTCAGCGCATGGTTCTGGAGTTTGCTTCCAAAGGGCAGTTCTCGCTGCCGTCTCAATAGGTCTGAAAAGCGTGCGCCCTCGTAGGATTCATACTCTCCATTCTCATCAAACCCCAAATTGATATAGTCTTCAACCAGCACGTAAATTGCATAATGATTCGCAAACGAGCCTCGAGCCGTGGAACCCCTAGATGCAGAGCGAGTTTTTATGTTGAGGTATTGGATTAGTTCGCTGCTGTCAAAGATTCTGTCTGATAAGTTGGAAAAAGCATTGTCCAAAATATCAAGAATCGTGTCCGTAAAATCGTGGTGAGTATTCATGCGTCCAAGAGCCTCATTTGTGGTTTTCGTCGGCTACGATGATTCTTCTTGATAGGCTCGAGTACCTCACTTTCGTACTCGCTTGTTATTTCAAGTCTTCTCAGTCCGATCTTGAAATACTCCTTTTGAAGCTCGATTCCAATACTGTGACGTCCCAAACGCTCGGCGACCGCGCACGTGGTAAATGTGCCTGCGAATGGATCAAGCACGACGTCCCCGCGATTGCTGCTAGCCTTTATTATCCTTTCAAGAAGAGATTCGGGCTTCTGCGTAGGATGTTCTTCATATTCCTCCATACGGTAACGAACACGAGGAAAATACCATACATTTCCCGGTACTTTTGTTGTGTTGTATGGCGTTGGAACTGGCTTACGATAGTCTATCAGTCGGCGTTCGGCTCCGGTTTTCGCCGTTATCATTATATCATTCGAGTTGAAAGTATAGTTCGACCTGTCTTTTACTCCAAATAAGATTGGTTCATACAACGATCCGTAGAATCGTTTCGCCTGTACCCCTGAACTATCGTAATGCCAGATAATTCTGGATAAAACTTCCAATCTCTTGCTCAGGAATAAGTCAATGTATGGCATGAACTGAGTGCTGGACATCACATATATGCTTCCATTGTCAGTAAGCTTAGAGATACAAATGTCCAACCAGTTCTCACACCAATTGATGTAGTCTTGATTAGTGGGCCATTTGTCCACAAAATTGGACAGGCGTTTACCTATGTTGTAAGGAGGATCCGCAAAGATAAGATTAACCGAAGAATCCGGTATGTCATTACGAAGTATGCTAAGAGCATCACCTAGATACACTTCACAATCATCTGTAGCGAAGTAATCTACATAAGATTTCATAACATACCTCCTCCCATTCGACTTTGTTAGGAAGAATGATAGTGGATTGCGGTAGGCGTTGCAAACGAAAGCGTGAATCCGTGAAGCCGCGATGGTCAAGATGAAGAGGGTAGGGCGCGGCTTATCGGAAGCGGAATGTCTTTGTTGCGACTATTGCCGATGCCACAATCCAGGCTCCGATGGTCGCCAACTCGATGGGGAACTCCCAGAAGGATTTGGAGTATAGGGTTACGCCTCTGACCACCTCCAGCAGGGGAGCAAGCGGCAGATATTCCACGACAATCCGTATTATTGCGGGCAGCGTGTCCAGGGGGAAGAATACGCCGGACAGGAACATAAGGGGCAGGGCGACGGCGTTGCCGAGACCGCTCGCCGCCGCCACCGTCCTGGAGAATGCGCCCACGATGAAGCCCAGGCTTACGAAGACGCAGTTGCCTATGATGACGAGCAGGGCGAATTGCGGCAGGCTGCCCTGGATGGAGGCTCCGAATAATAGCACGCCCGTTATCAGCATTATGGCGGCTTGCGCCAGGGGCAGGAACATGTACGCCAGCACCTGCGACGAGAAGAACAGGCTCACGGGCAGGGGCGTTACCTGAATCCTGACCAGAATTCGCTTTTCGCGGTAGGTTGCGATGGTCGTTGCCAGTCCCAGGATGGAGAAGTTCATCACGCCCCATACCGCAAGCCCCGGCAGCAGCACATCAAAGTAGCCCAATTCGTCGCCGGCTATGCTTTCGACTGAAAGCGCGATGCGCGTGGGCGCTTGGGCGAGTTGGAGGTTGGAGCCGTCAACGAAGCTGCGAGCCGTCCCTACCGCGATACGCCCCGCGATGTTCGTCTCGTCGAATACCGCCGTTACTTGCGCCGGGGGGCGGTCATACGCCGCGCCGGACAGACCTTCCGGGAATATCAGCAGCAGATTCAGGTTGCCGTCCTGGATGTCCTGCCGAGCCGCCGCCTCGTCGTCGCGCCGCTCGACGCTCAAGCCGTCTTGCGCGCTCAGGCTTTCGATGAGCCGCGCCGAAAGGTCGTCCCGCGCCTTGTCTATGACCGCGACGCTTGCGGGGCCGTTGCCGGAAAACGGGTCGCCGCGTCCGAAGAATATGCCGAAGACGATGACGAATATGAGGGGAAACAGCACCGCCCAGAACAACGCCTGTCGGTTGCGGAGCACCAGCTTTAAGTTGGCTACGGTCAGGTGAAACAGAATCATGAAAGGTCGTTACTCATTCGTTCAGTGTGCGCCCGGTGATGTGCAGAAAGACATCCTCCAGGCTTGCGGGAACCACTTCCAGGTGGCTGAGGGTTACATCGGACGCCATAGCCCATCTCATTAGCGCTGGCACGCTGTTGGAGGCGTCCGAGGAGGACAGGCGCACGATGCCGTCTTCTGCCGCAATCACATCCTCGACGGCGGCAAGCCCTCGCAGCGTGTCGGCGCTGTATTCGCCCCCGACGGCAATCTTGATTTCGTAGGGAACGGGCAGGGTGCGCGTAAGGTCGTCGGGCGCGCCCAGCGCGACAATCTTGCCGCCGTCCATGATGGCGACGCGGTGGCACAGAAACTCCGCCTCTTCCATGTAGTGGGTGGTCAGCACGATGGTGCGTCCTTGCTCGTTCATCGCCAGCACGAAGTCCCACAGGCTGCGGCGCGCCTGCGGGTCAAGCCCGGTGGTTGGCTCATCAAGAAACACGACTTCAGGGTCATTGATGAGCGCGGCGGCGATGGTGAATCGCTGTCTTTGTCCGCCCGACAACTTGGCGACGGTAGCGCCTGCTCGTCCTTGCAGCGCGACGCGCTCGAGCAGTTCCGCGGGCGGCGCGCTGCGCTTGTAGAAGCGCGCGAACAGGTCGAGAATCTCCTTGAGCGTGAGATGGTCGAAGTACGCCGACGCCTGCAACTGCACGCCGATGCGCTGCTTGACCTCTTGGGGTTCGGCGCGCGTATCTAAGCCCAACACTAGCGTCCTGCCCGATGTCGGCTCTACGATGCCCTCGATGCACTCCAGCGTGGTCGTCTTGCCCGCGCCGTTCGGACCTAGGATGCCGAATATCTCGCCGCGCTTCACGCTGAACGATATATCGTCGACTGCCGTCAGGTCGTCGTAGCGCTTGGTCAAGCCGTCCACTTGGATAACTATGTCGTCGGTCGTTGAAGCGATCATGCCCCTCCCTGCGCCTCTATCGTATCCGTCCCGTTCATCCTGTCAATCCCCGTTACTCGGCAAGCTGCCCCGCGAGCGCGAGCGCGTCCGTAACCGGCAGTTGGCAGACATAGTCTTCGCACACATAGGCGGTCGGCAAGCCGGCGATCCTTTGCCTGTTCGCAAGCAGCGGCATGTCGTACATATCCCCGTCGTCGCCGTCGGCCGTTCCAAGCAGCACGCGATTGGGTATGTAATGACGGTATGCCTCTGCAAGCAGCGCCCGCGTGCCGTCCTCGCCGCGCTCTCCGACGATGACGATCTCTTTCGTCCGAGACAGGTAGAAGTCCAGCGCGCCAAGCCAGTGGCCGGCAGCCGTCGGAAAATTGGTCATAAGCGGGCGCACCGAGCGCAGCGCAACCGATGCCCGCCGCTCCAAGTCGCCCTGTCCGGTGATGACCGCGAGGCGCAGCAGCACGGCGACCGCCATGGAGCTGCCGCAGGGTATCGCATTGTCGGTGATGTCCTTCGGGCGCACTACCAGTCGCTCATGGTCGTGGCCGGTGTCGTAGAACTGCCCTGACGCCTCATCCCAGAACAGCCTGACCATCGCCTCGCCAAGCTCTATGGCGTCGTCCAAGTGCTTGCGGTCGAAGCTCACCTCATGCAGCGCCAGCAGCCCGTCTATTAGGAAGGCAAAATCTTCGAGATAGCCGTTCAGCTTAGCGCGACCGTCCTTGTAAGTCCGCAGCAGCCTGCCGTCGTCGAACAGGTTCGCCATCAGGAACTCGGCGTTGCGCGCCGCCACCGCTGCGTAGTCGGGGCGATCCAGCACAGCCGCCGCCTCCGCGAATGCTGCCAGCATCAGCCCGTTCCATGATGTCAGGATCTTGTCGTCCAGCGCGGGCGCGATGCGCTCGTCGCGAACCGCCAGCAGCCGCGATTTGGCGCGCGCCAGCAGTTTTCTGAACTCCGCGGGCGAAAGCCCCTCATCGCGCGCCAGATTCGCGGCGTCCATAGTTACATGCAGGATATTGCGCCCCTCGAAGTTGCCGTGCCGCGTAACGCCGTAGTAGCGGTTGATTATCTCGCCGTCCTCATCGCCTAGCGCCGCCGTTATCTCCTGCGGCAGCCAGATGAAGAACTTGCCCTCCACGCCCTCGCTGTCCGCGTCCTGCGCCGAGTAGAAGCCGCCCTCCGGCGATGTCATCTCGCGCAGCACATAGTCCAGCGTCTCCTCGACGATGCGCCTGTACAGCGGGTTGCCCGTAATCTGGTATGCGTGCAGATACAGGCGCACCAGCAGGGCGTTGTCGTAGAGCATCTTCTCGAAGTGCGGCACAAGCCAGAAGGCATCGGTTGAGTAGCGGTGAAAGCCGCCGCCAATCTGGTCGTATATGCCGCCCAGCGCCATGCGTTGCAGCGTCAGTTCCACCATGCCCAGCGCGTCGGCGTCCCCCGCGCGTTGGTGGTGGCGCAGCAGAAACTCATAGGTCATCGGCTGCGGGAACTTGGGCTGCATCCCAATGCCGCCGTTCCTGTCGTCGAATTCGCTCGCCACCTTGCGCGCCGCCTGCCGCATCACATCCGGCGTCAGCGGCTCCAGGGCCGGCTGCGCCACGGCGGACATCTGGCGCATCCGATCCAGTAGCTGCTCAGTCGTCTGAAGCACATCGCCCCGACTGTTGTCGTAGGCGTCCGAAATCGCCGTCAGCACGCGCGGAAAGCTGGGCATGCCGCCCCTGTCCTCAGGCGGAAAGTATGTGCCGCCGTAGAACGGCTTGCCTTCCGGTGTCAGAAACACCGTCATAGGCCAGCCGCCGTGTCCGGTCATCGCCTGCACCGCCGTCATGTAGATGGAATCGATGTCCGGGCGTTCCTCTCGGTCAACCTTCACGCTCACAAAGCGCTCATTCATCATCGCGGCGATGTCGGCGTTCTCGAACGACTCCCGCTCCATGACATGGCACCAGTGGCAAGCGGAATACCCCACGCTCAGCAGAATAGGCTTGTCATCGGCGCGCGCGCGTTCCAGCGCCTCACTTCCCCATGGATACCAGTCCACCGGGTTATGCGCGTGCTGTAAGAGGTAGGGGCTGGTTTCGTTAATCAGGCGATTCGGCATGTTCCACTCTCTTCGCTTGTTCTTTCACTACGACCAACACAGGAAAATTAGCCGTGCGAAAGTCCTGACGGCCGCAAAGGTTGTGTTGAATGCGTTGCAGGCTTCTGTGTTCACCATAGGCGCTAAAAACGCATACACGGCGATGGTTATGAAAACTGCTAGGGCTGCTAGGGCTGCTCCTAGGTATTCTCCTAGGTATTGCATATTTCACTTATCCTTTCTGTCCTTCAACCCTTCTTCTTCCGCCCCTGCGCGTTCCAGGTTCAAGACAAGCAGCCTGTCGAGTATTTGCTCGTCTGATAGGTCGTGCCGCCAGCCGTATGCGTCTGATACGGCGGCGTCCAGCTTGGCGTGGGCGTTTCGCAGCCAGGTGGGGTTGTCGTTGTAGAGATTGGTGAGCGTGCGACGGCGCAGTTGCTCAGAGGTGAGCGCGGGTTCGCCCATCATATCCAAGGGGTTGAGCCAATTTTCGCGCAGTTGATTCAGTTCGTTGGCTGCCGTTGCGACGGCTGCGCGCCGCTCGTCATCGGGCGTAGGGAAGGGGAATTTCTCAAAGCAGGTTGTGGGCGTGTAGCGGTTGCCGCTTTCATCGCGCAATTGCGAACCTATCGATGTTGCCCAATGCGTGTGAATACGGCTTTGCAGGATGCCGAAGAAATAATCATCGTCTCGAGCGAAGACTATAACGGTGTTTTCTGGAATCACATCCCCGTCGATGTACTTAAACATCCTGTGCTGCGATGTCAGGCAGGTTCCGATGTATCGAGGCAAACCCTTTAACGCATGACGCATTTCTCGGCGTGGAACGCCGTAACGCCACCAGTATACTCTTGCTCTGGAATCTGTATGCGTATCACGAATTGGTTTGATGTTGGCTCGCACATATTCAAAGGGCACTTCGTACAAAGCAGCCTCTTCTTCAGACATATCAATTCCAAAATCGATAGTCATCATATTGCTTGAGGTTTGGTTAATATCCTTTCCGATTATGCGTGGTTTGATTACATCGCTGTTGGGCTTGCCGTGTACGTTAGGTTGACTAAGCATATAATCAGCGACTTCACGCGAGATTTCAAAGTTGCCTATCTTGGTAATACCCATGAAACTGATACCTGTGTTCTCGGATAGTGGTTTCGCGCGTGTCAGGTCGGGCCCGCGTGTCAGGTCGGCGTTGATATTGGATGTACGCATGCCGTCTAGGACGCGGAATGCCTGAGATCCATCATCAAAACAGATGATGGAGATATGTACGCTGGCTGCGTCAGGGTCGTTGCTTCTCCACTCCCTATCCGATATTACGAAGAAGATGTCACCGCTCTCTTTGATGCGCTCCAGTACCGGGCGGTTGGACTGGAAGCGTATTGCCTGAGTCGCCAGCAGTCCGGCGCGCTTGCAGCTTCCAGCCTCGATTTGCGCCCGAGCCTTCTCGAACCAGTAGCAGCACAGGTCGCTGGAGTTGGGGATGCGCTCGCCGTAGAGAGCGTACACGGCATCGACATACTCGTCGCCGAGTTGCTCACGGAAGGGGACATGTCCAAGAAACGGCGGATTACCCACGATGTAGTCGGCGGCTGGCCATTCAGGTTCGACGGCGCTGCCCTGTTCGTCCCATTCTATGATTGCGTCGCGCCGTTCAATAGTGTTCAGCGCGCTCAGCACAGGCTCACGCTCATAAGGGTAGCCGTTTTCGATTGACCATTGCAGATAGCCAATCCAAAGCGAGGTTCGCGCTAGATCGCTGGCGTAGTCGTCTAGCTCGATGCCCAAGAACTGCTCAGGTGAAATCTGCGAGGTAAAGTCGTTGAAGCCGTGCTCAATGGCGAAGCCTACGACTTCCTTCTCTAGGTCTAGTAACCGGCGCAGCGCGACATACAGGAAGTTGCCGCTTCCGCAGGCCGGATCCAGCACCGTAAGCGATGCGAGGCGTCCATGGAACTCGCGCAGCAGACTGCTTGCTTTCTCTTCATCGCGCAGCCTTTCAAATAGCATAAGCGCGCCGACTTTTCCCTGAAGTTCGTGCCATTCTGCGATCAGCGGGTCCATTATCATCGGGTCAATCACTGTCAGGATGTCTGCCTCGGTGGTGTATTCCGCGCCGATTAGTCCCTGTTTGGCGGGGTCAACCACGCGCTCGAAGAGCGTGCCGAATATGGACGGGTCGATGTGCGCCCAATTGGGAAGCGTAGCCTCAACCAGTTTCTCAAGCTCGACTTCGGTCATGCATACGGTATCGGGGTCTTTGAACAGGTCGCCATTGAAGTGGGGAATCTGCCGAGCTCCGAAGCGTCCGCCCGCGTTCATGCGCTGGAAGAGTTCTGACAACGCGCCGTCAAACTCGGCAGGATCGGCATTAAAGTTATCGCACAAGTTCGACAGCACGCGGTCGGGCAGCAGTCTTACATCCTGAGCGAAAAAGCAGAAGACTAGACGGTTCAGAAAGCGGGCGACTTCGAGGGAGTCGACGCCGCGCTCGCGCATGGAGACGGCGATGTCGGCGAAGATATTGGCGGTGTCTCTGGTAACATCGTCAGGCGTTATCTCGGGTTCCAGCTCGTCGGGCCGGTGAAACACCTTTTGCAGAATGTCCAGCTGCTCCGGTTCGCGGAGGTCGTCCAGCAGGATGGTGTGAACTTCGGGGACCTTGTTGGTGAAATTGGTGTGCACCACGATGGTTTGGAAGTCGGACGCCACCAGAATCGGCGGATTGCCAAGCGCCTCGCGGTAGCGCTGCAACTGGGCATAGGCGTCGTCGAGGTCGCGGTGCACGCCTTTGAACTCCCAGGCAAAGTAGCCGAGCTTATAGACATCGGCGCGGCCCAGCCGTCCCGACGCCTGTCGCACTGAGCGTTCGAAGGTGAACCACTCTTGTCGCGGGTCAAGTTCGCCGGGGGTGCCGTGATCCATCACCCTGCAAAGGTCGATAAACCATTCCTGCGCGCCGGCGGCTTCCTGTCCACGGCTGCGCCGCCACTTTACGATGAACTGTTGTGGTGTCATCGAGGGTCTGCCTGTTGCCATCCTACCTATCCTGTCCGTCCATGTCGGTCGGCTTTGGCTAAAGCCCCGCAATTTCTAGGGTGCTGACCTCTTGCGTTTTCAAGTCGGCGACTCTTATCGCGTGGTTGTTGGTGTCGGCGATGTAGAGTTTGCCGCGCGCGGCGCTCAGTCCGGCAGGCTCGTGGAATTGGGCGAACACGCCCGCGCCGTCCTCATGTCCCGGCGTTCCGATGCCCAGATATGACGATGCCCCGCGCGTGGTGGGGTAGATGCGCTTTATCTTGTTGTTGTAGGTGTCGGCGATGTACAGCGCGCCGTCGTGCCACTCGATGCCGATAGGGTGCTGCAAGCGCACCTCGTCGCCGATGCCGTCCACATCCCCGAACTCGAATAGATGCAGCCCGACGATGGTGGTAACGCGCCCTTTGCCGTTTAAGTCTGCTGATCGCACCGCGCTCGTCTCGCTGTCGGTGAAGTACAGCTTTGCGCCGTCGCTGACGATGCCGCTCGGCTGCGCGAGTTCGGCGTTGGAGAGCGAGCCGTCGACGATGCGCTCGCGCCCGTTGCCTGCGTATGGATGCGCTTCCTGGGTGTTCAGGTCGTAGCTCCAGAGCTGATGGAAGCCTGCCATTGCGATGTACAGCGTGGAACCTTCCAGCGTCAAGTCCCAGGGCGAGTTGAGCTGAATGAAGCGCGCATTGCCGCCCTGATGGAAGCGCCGCGCCTGTTCGCCCGTGCCGGCGATGGTTTTCACGCTTTGGTTTGCTAGGTCGACGCTGCGGAGCGCGTGATTTTTCGTGTCCGCGACATACAGCGTATCGCCGCTGAGCGCCATGCCTTGCGGATCGTAGAATTGCGCCTCGTCGAAGCCGCCGTCTCGCAGCCCGCGCTCGCCGTCGCCGATGGTGGCGATAGCCTTTCCGCGCAAGTCCGTAACAACGATGCGGTTGTGGTTGGAGTCCGCGATGAACAGCCTGTCCGACGCCTCATCGGCAAGCACTTTGCCCGGGAAGGAGAGCGCCCGATCCCATTCCTTATCTTTTTCGAGGCTCAGGGTCAGCGGCGCGCGGTTCACGAGTTGGTTGTTGTCATACTCGGCAATCATCTTTGACAGCAGGCTGTCCAAGTCGGCGACGGCGAATTCGCCCTCGTGCTTGCCCAGAACCTTGCCTTCCGGGTCTATGAACATCATGGTAGGCCAGGCGCGCGCGCCGTATTGCTGCCACACCTGGAAGTCCTTGTCGTTGACGACGGGATGCTCGATTTCGTAGCGCAGCACCGCCTTGCGGACATTCTCATAGTCCTTTTCCGCCGCGAACTTGGCGGAATGCACCCCCACGACTACCAGTTCGTCGGCGTACTTCTTTTCTAGTTTCCGCAACTGCGGAAATACATGCATGCAGTTGATTCAGCAGTATGTCCAGAAGTCCAGCACGACCACCTTGCCGCGCAAGTCCGCCATTGTCAGCGGGGTTTCGGTGTTCATCCATTCCAGCCCGGCGGGAAATTCGGGCGCGTTGACCTGCCCCGCGTACATTCGAGGACTCATGCCGCCTCCTTTATCTGTCTATCCTGTCTATCCCGTTTATCGATGCTAGTTCCGTCTGCGCTACACCGGCCAGTCTTCCATATTGTACGCCATGGACCAGAACATGAACTCATAGCGCGAGCTGATGATGAACGCGCTACGCATAGCCTCTCGCAGCGCGGGGCCGCCCTCTGCGGCGAACTCGTCCACGAGCTCGCGCCACGCCGCCGTGCTTTCTTCCAGCAGACCGTCGCGGTACGGCTCAGCCCAGTAGCCGTATATCGGATGCTCCGGCACTGTCAGCTTCGCGCCAATCTCGTGGTATGTCCAAGGGCATGGCAGCAGCGCCGCCGCCGCCTCACCGACGCCGCCCATAGACGCCGCCGTCCGCATGTGATTGACATACGCGACATTGGTAGGGGACAGCCTGACGGATTCGGCGTCCTCTTCGGTCATCTTCAGCAGCTCGAACATCTTGCCGTGCAGTGGGCGCTCCACGGGCGCGGTAATCCGTCGCGTGAGCCTGCGAAGCGTCAGCGAGTCGGGCGCTTTCGACAGCGCGGTAGCCACGACTTGCCCAAAGCCCGCTAGATAGTGGTAATCCTGTTCCACATAGTAGCGGAACTTCTCCAAGGGCAGGGTAGCGGCTTGAATCTCATTCAGAAACGGATGAGCAAAGATGCGCTCCCAGATGGGCAGCGCCTCCTGCCGCAGGCTTTCGGAAAAACTTTCGGTCATAAATCACCTCATCATGATGCGCGCCGAATATGACGGCGTTCGCTTAATCCTGATAAATATATCACAGCCGCCATAGTCGCGCCGCTCAGTCGTATCATTAAGAGAAAATTGCATTAGTACAGTTTAGCCGTCGATGGGCAAGCGTTTTCGCCCCCATCCTAACCTTCCCCCATAGGGGGAAGGGACTAATGCAATTTTCTTATCCTTAAACAGACTGAATGCGATTGCCGGAGTTACACGGCAGCGTTGTTCATGCTTGGGTGTGCCTTCGATGCTCCGGATTCCCGCGAAAGCGGGAATGACGGGGAGCATCGGGGACGGCATTTGCATTTGTGAGATTGCCTCTACGCAAAACACATGCGATTTCACGCCTCGGACGACCGATAGGTCATACGGCATAAGAAACGGCGCTCTCCGCGCATTCTGGGGCGATGGCTCGGTTGGAGCGTCTTGGAGTGTATCGGGAGCGCCTTGCCGCCTAATTTGGGATCCCGGCGTAGCAATTGCCTTGTCGATTCCATCCCCGACGCGCTTTCTTGCCGCCCTGTTCACTTTGGCGCGCAGCCGCAAGCGCTGATTACATATCGTTAAAATATATCAATATATTTGTATTGGAAGAATAAGATATGCAACCACATTGTTCTAGTCGTGTGTTGCGTGGATATGCCGTAAGGATAAGAATATGTACATAGACATTCGCTATACGGCTTGCATGTGGGAATGGGAGTGAGGCACATAGGGCAAGAGGCGATGCGGCGCTGATGGTGGCGTCCCTGGCAGGATTCGAACCCGCGACCCGCTGCTTAGAAGGCAGCCGCTCTATCCAACTGAGCTACAGGGACGCTCTGCGACCATGAAATTAGTGTAGCAACGGCAATATCGGCGGTCAAGCAATCCTGTCGTGTCCATCCCGCTCAGCGATGTTAGCGCCCGGCGCGCGGCTTACGGCATGCGCGTGGTAACGCGGTGCAGCCTGGGCGCATCGCCGGGCCAAGCCCTTGATATGCTGACGACTTGCAGCCCGTCCATCTCCGACAGGGTAGTGTAGCGGCGCTGGATCGCGTTGCCGATAGGCTTGCTCAGCAGAGCGCCCACCACGACCGCGGCAAGCGCCAGCGGCATACGCTTCCAGCGCTTCGTCTTGCGCCTTCCCATCACCATCTTGGTCAGCAGCCCGGAGATGATAGCGCCCACCGCCAGGTTCGTGCCGCAGTGCGGCGAGATTGCCATCTCTTTCTGACCGCCGGTTAGCATCGCCAGCGCATCCCCGACGATGCGCGTCAGCTGCTCGGTCGAGATATTCCCGATGATAAAGAACCCGTAGGGCGTCGAGTAGCCGCCGAGCGGACCACGCACGCCTTCTTCGAGCATCAGCGTAACCGTCGCATGCTCCAGCGCATGGTTGCGCCGGACGCGCCTGATTATCTCCGTCAGCACTAATACACCTCTCCTGACAATCTCCCGCTTGGGGACTTCCATTGTACACGACTATACACGACCGCCGCGCGTTCCGGCGCACGCTCCGCACAAGGGGCAGGGTAGGGCGTTTTCATTATCGCAGTTGACCTTATCGCAGCCGGCATCCGTCCCGTTCGTGGTGAGCGCCCTGAGCCTGTCGAAGTGCGAACCATCTATGAATAGGCGCGGAGCGGACGGTAGCGTTTCCGCTCGGTTGTTGCTATTACCGCACTGGATTCCTGCTTTCGCAGTAATGACGAAAAGGCTTGCCACACGAATAGAAACGCTATCGGAGCGAAGATTGAAGTCAGCGCAAAGTGGAAATGAAAAGACCATGCATAAAGGGTAGGGCGGGGCGCTTGGCGATAGGGTAATATCCCGTCCACTTCCTAACCTTGCATCTTCATAGATCTGCGTCTGTGCCACAGATTACAAGTCCCGTTCATTCGCGCCCGCCTATTCCCAGAAAACGCCTGAAAATGTCTGAAATAGCCTGAAATGAGTAGAAACCTTATGAAATTTGCGGAAAAGTGTTGAAAAAGGCATTGACCTATGTAATGGATAAACGCTAGTATGTGTTCAATACATCAAACCAATGCACATTCAGGAGGCAGACATGAGGCGCAAGACCAAGAAGATGATCGCAGTCGAGGAAAAGTTCAATCAGCCGCTGGAGAAGCTTCTGCCCGAACTGGTTACGGAGAACGGCCTGTCCGCCACTGCCGACTACCTCGGCGTCAGCAAGGCAACGCTCGGCTACTGGCTGCTGAAGCTGGACATCATCGTCAGGCGGGTCGCTCTGGCTCCCGGCGAGACGCTGGAAGTGAAGCGCGTCGGCTAAGCAGCACACGCCAAGCCCCAGACCGCAAGAGCGCCGGCTTCTCAACCGGCGCTCTTGTCTATTAGCATCCTTTTCGCCCCGCCAACGGGGCCCTTACTCTTATCGCTTACCGCCGCATCGCCTGCTGCGCCTCGCGCTCGCGTTCGCGCTCGATCATGGCGCGCCGCTTGTCGTAGAGCTTGCGTCCGCGCGCGATGCCAATCTCCACCTTCGCCCGATGCCGCCTGATGTACAGGCGCATCGGCACCAGCGTTAGCCCCCGCTCCGACACCTGGCGCGTCAATCGGACTATCTCGTCCTTGTGCAGCAGCAGCTTGCGCGGGCGGGTAGGGTCGTGGTTGTTGCGCGAGCCTGCCGAGTACTGCGCTATGTGCATGTTCACCAGCCACAACTCGCCGTTTTCAGGCTTGCCGTATGAGTCGCTGAGGTTCACGCGCCCCTCTCGGATCGCCTTTATCTCGGTGCCTGTGAGCACAAGCCCGGCTTCTACGGTGTCTAGGACATCGTAGTTGCGCCGCGCCCGGCGATTGTTGACGATGGTGCCGCTCTGCTTTTGCTTCTGTTTCTGTGTCATGCCGCCGTCCTCAGGGAGGCGCGCCGTTGCAGCTCCGCCTCTAGGATTTCTATCGCCCTTTCGAGCTGCCGCACATCTTCCTGCTGCGAGTCGCCGTGCGTAACCTCTATGTCCGGCTCAAGCCCGTTGCGGTCAATCAGCCTGCCGTCGGGCGTGTACCAGCGCGCGAATGTCAGGAACAGCCCCGCGCCGTTGTCCAATTGCCGCAGGATGTTCACGCTTCCCTTGCCGAAGGTCGTCTTGCCCACGACGGTGGCGCGGTCGTGGTCTTGCAGCGCGCCAACCAGAATCTCGCTGGCGCTGGCGCTGAACTGGTTCGCAAGTATCACCAGCGGCACATTCTCCAGCACATCGTCGCCGCGCCGCACCTCCCAGTCCTTCCGCCTGCCCTCGCCGTCGACCTCGTAGAGGATAAGCCCGTCCTCCAAGAACAGGCTGGTTACATCCACGACCGAGCTCAGCAAGCCGCCCGGATTGTCCCGCACATCTAGCACGATGCCCTGTGAGCCTGAAGCCAGCGCCTCGCGGACGGTAGCCGCAAGCTTGTCTGCCGTGTCATTGTAGAAGTTCGTCATGCGAATGTGCGCCACCCTCTGCCCAGGCTCGCTACGCAGTATCACGCTCTGCAAGGGAATTACGCCGCGCTCGACTTCGATGATGACCTTCTCCACTTCGCCCACATGCTGAACCAGCAGGCTGACGGTAGAGCCGCGCGGCCCACGAATCTTGGACACCGCCTCTATCAGACTAGCGCCTAGAATGTTCTCGCCGTCCACTTCGAGGATGATGTCGCCCGGGCGTATGCCCGCCTTCTCTGCGGGGCTGTCCGCGATGGGGGCGACCACGACGAGGCGGCCGTCAGCGTTCATGGACACATGCGCGCCGATGCCCTCGAACTGTCCTCGCATATCCTGGTTTTCGATGTTGAACACCTCGGACCTGACATAGTTGGTATGGGGATCGTTCAGCGCGACCAGCATGCCCCTTATGGATGCTTCGGTGAACACCTCCGGGTCGAATGTGGCGCGATCAACATGCTCTGCCGCCAGCAGCGACCATACTTCCCAGACGACAGCGAGTTCCTCCGGCACGCCCTCCGGCACCTCGAGCGGCTTCTCAGGCGGTATCAGCTCGGGGAGTAGGGGAGCGTCCGGCGCTGAAGCCTCCGACTGCGACGCGGCAGGCGCGGATGGCGCGGCATCGCTTGATGCCGCCGCGGGCGCGGGCGGCGTACTGCTGGCGGTCGCCTGCGATGTAGTGGACTCTGATGTGGCACTGCTTGAAGCGGCGGATGCGGCTGCCTGTGTAGGCTCCGGCGCTGGCTGGGCGTCAGCCCCGTCTTCGACCTGACAAGCCGTGAACGCCAGCAACGCCACGCTCGCGGCGGCTAAACTCCAACGCTTCATATCAAACTTGTATGGCAATTGTATTCACCTGAATTGATGCTTGTGAGGATAATCTCCCATCCATTCTAACACGCGGGGACATGCGCCACATTTACGGCTCATGAAGGGCGGCAGCGTTTCCATCCAGGCGTGGAATTCGCCCTCATGTCATGCTGATTTCTCGCCCGTCATTTATTGCTCATGTCATTCCGATTTCGCTTCTGTCATTCCGAGCGTGGCGAGGAATCCAAAGTCTTTATCCCCAATCACGGACAATACACCGGCTTCCTTACTCGGCTGCGTTCTATCCGCAATGACATCTTCCGCATCCATACCACCTAAAACGAGGCGCGCTGCCCCTGAAAAGCGTCTTGAACCCGGTTCCGCAAGCGCCGGAGTAGGGCTAAATCATGCGTAATCGCCGCACTCTGAAACAGGTATTTTCAGTTTTCATACACTGCGCCAATGTATGTACTAACGCCTGTACCATGCGCTTTACATCTATGAAAGCCTTGAAAAACACACTTGACACACATTCTGAAAATGGTTATATTCAACCTTATCAGGCGCTTTTCATAAGGCATGCCATCCGCAATCGTGATGGGTCAACAGGGCAAAGGATGAACTATGGCGCGACCGGCCGATAGCGGCAGACGCACAAGGGTTACGAGACCATACCCATCATATACCTTGGAGGAGGCTCTGGGCGTAGCCGAAGCCATCTACCGGGTGAACGCCGGCTTGCCCTTCGCCCGTGAGCTTCTCGCGGGCGCGCTCGGCACGACGCCCAAGAGCAGCGCCTTCACGATGCGCCTGAATGCGTCCGCCACCTATGGCTTGACGCAGGGCGGCTACAACGACGCCGATATACGCATCACGGAACTCGGCGAGTCCGCCGTAGCGTCCGCCGTTGGCGACGCCGCCCGCGCCCGCGCGATTGCCGCTGCCGCTATGAATCCGGATCTGTTCGGCAAGTTCTACGAGCTGTTCGACGGCAAGCGCCTGCCGGAAGACACCTATGTTCACAGCCTGTTGCAGCGCGAATTAGGCGTTCCCGCCGGACTTGAGGAAGAGTGCCTAGGCATTCTCCGCGCCAACGGCGTCTTCGCGGGCATCATTGCCGACGAAGACGGCGCGCAAACCGTGAGCGTGGGCGAGCTTGCCGCCCAGACGACCGCATCGCCGGAGCCGCCGGACTCGCCCCGACAGCAGACGCCGCCGCCAGTCGGCGAGCCGCGCCCCGCGAGCGCAAGCAAGATATTCATCGGACACATCGGCGACTCCGACGCGGCGCAGTTCGTCTCCTCCATGCTGGACGGCTTCGGCATCCCAAGCGACAGCCAATCCATAGCGGAGGACAGCGGCATGCTGCTGCCGGCGCATGCCGCCGATGCTATGAGAAGTTCCAGCGCCGCAATTCTGATATTCGGCGGCGGCGCTGACACCAAAGCCGTCAGGGACAAGATGCTGCTGCTGCTGGGCGCGGCGTCCGCGCTCTTCGACAACCGCGTGGTGATATTCCATGAGGCGGGCGCGGATTTGGATATGAATCTGGCCGACCTCAACGATGTTGGCTTCGAGCCGGGCAGACTTGCCGAAGCAGGCTTGGGGTTGCTTGTGGCGCTGCAAAGGGCGGGTGGCGTTACCATCGGCGCTTGATGGCTTGATGCAAAAAGGTGGAGCGGGGGAATTGGAGCGGAAGACGGGACTCGAACCCGCGACCTTCTCCTTGGCAAGGAGATGCTCTACCAACTGAGCTACTTCCGCTTACTCCGGGCCTGCGCTGCCAGCGGTGAATGCTGACGGCTTTGCTAGTGGTGCCGAGGGTCAGAATCGAACTGACGACACCAGCATTTTCAGTGCTGTGCTCTACCTACTGAGCTACCTCGGCTTATGCACAACATGTTAATGTCCACGCTTTGCAGTGTCAAGTTTGGCAGCCCATATCTGGGCATTCTCGACACGCGCCGATTTATCAAATCGTCATTCCCATGAAAGCGGGAAGCCACGCGGTTGATACGCCGCCGGATTGTAATAGCAGTGCATACTGAGAATGCCAGTCCATATCTGCCATGTTTTGCGCTGTCGGGTTCGCGCCGCGCCGCATGCCGTGCCTGCGCGCGCATTGCAAAATGCGCTATTTCGCGCGCATCGGGTATATTACCACAGGCTAGGACAAAATAGAGGCTCTACGGCGATTCTGGGAAGGCGCTTTTTCTCATCCCGTAATTCCGTCCGTCCATCGTTAGCGATGGCATTTTGACCGGGGAAGCCCCTCTCGGAGGTGGGAAAACTACTACCTGATATATTATGTCAACTATATGGTTGGAATGCCACCCTGAACTTTACATAAGAATTATAGTGCGAATATGCGCTTATGGGCATTGAGCTCCCCCCATCCGGCGACTTCAGGCTGCATCCCTATCCCCTGTTGGCATGTTGGAGCATATCGTCGCAGCTCCCAATTACGACGGGCAAAACGAAAGCCACCCGGCTGATGCCAAGTGGCTTCTTCTGCGATCAGGGCTAGAGCTAGTTTTGTGCCAGGCGCTTGTTCCATGTCCCATGAAGTCCGAGGCATGAAGAACGCGCTCAATCACTCGCACAGGTCGCGCTGGTTCTCTGCTTCACGGCAGGACTTATTCTTTGCAACCCCATATACGCTAACACCCGCAGCCCGAAGAATAGCCCAAGCGCGCCTCCAAGCATTCCCGCTCCAATTAGAGTCCCTTTTAGGAGACGAACTAAACTGAGATCTACGCCACTTTCGTCAATTATCAATCTCACCGCAGCAACCCAAAGGATGACGACGAAGAGACCTATTAGTATGTCTAGCCACAAGAACCTATTGAAAAGACCTACTCGTCGCAATCCCCGGCGCGCTAACGCCCGCAACCCGAAGAATAGCCCAAGCGCGAGTCCTATCGGTATCGATCCAGCCAAAGTTCTTTCTATGAAGTTTGGGATATAAAATTCTGCGGCGCTTTCGCCAATCAGCAATCCCACTACGGCAGCCCAAAGAATAACAGCGAATAGACCTATTGCTATATTCAGCCACATGAGCTTATCGCCTGCTACACACGCAGTCTGCCGTAGGTTCCGGCGCCGTCCGGCAGTTGCGGCATGTCCTGAAGTTCGTCCTGCGAACTCAGCGCAGCGTCAATCTCACGCAGCAGCGCGTCTAGCCCCGTTCCCGTCTCCGCGGAAGTGAACACGCCGCCAAGTTCCCCATCGGCAAGGTGCAATGCGCGGTTCAGCGTCTCCGCATCCACATGCTCGTCCAGCAGGTCAACCTTGTTCAGCGCCAGCAGCCGGGGCTTGTCCGAGACGCCGAGTTCCGCGAGGATGCCGTCGACTACATCCGCCATCTGCGCCGCGTTGGGGTGCGTGATGTCCAGCACATGCAGCACGAGCGTCGATTCCTGCACCTCTTCGAGCGTCGCCCTGAACGCCGCGACCACTGCCGTGGGCAGCTTCTGTATGAAGCCCACCGTGTCCGTCAGAAGCACATCGCGCCCGTCTGGCGTCATGATGTGCCGCGTTACCGGGTCTAGCGTGGAAAACAGCCTGTTCTCAGCCACAACGTCGGCTTTGGTCAGGCGGTTCAGCAGCGAACTCTTGCCGGCGTTGGTATAGCCCACCAGCGACACTACCGGCACCTCCATCTCGATGCGCCGCGCCCTGTACTGCGCGCGATGTCGCCGCACATCTTCGAGGTCGCTCTTGAGCTTCTGGATGCGCCGCCGCACCAGCCGACGGTCGGTCTCTATCTGCGTCTCGCCCGGCCCGCGCGTGCCGATGCCGCCGCCCAGCCGTTCCAAGTGCGTCCACTGCCCCGCGAGCCTCGGCAGCAGGTATTCGTGCTGCGCCAATTCCACCTGCAAGCGCCCCTCTTTGGTGCGCGCCCGCTGCGCGAACACATCCAAAATCAGCGCCGTGCGGTCTATGACCTTCACGCCGTCCAATTCCTTCTCCAAGTTGCGCTGCTGCGTGGGCGTCAGCTCGTCGTCGCAGATGACCGTGCTCGCGCGCTTGGCATAGATAAGCCGCTTGAGTTCCTCCAGCTTGCCCTTGCCCAGATACGCCTGTGTGGGCTTGTCGATGCGCTGCGACAGCGTGTCAACCACCAGGGCGCGCGCGCTTCTCGCAAGTTCCGCCAGCTCTTGCAGCGATTCGCTCAACCGCCACATGCCGCGTCGTCGGCGCAGCTCCACGCCCACGAGTATCGCGCGTTCCAGCCTGGGCCGCGTAGAAATCATTCGTCGTCTAGCGATATTCTTACCTCCTGCATTTCCGTTCGTGGTAAGCCCGTCGAACCATCCCGCTGCATCCTATCCGTTCCGTTTTACCGTTCGTGGTAAGCCCGTCGAACCATCCCGTTGCATCCTATCTAAACGATGTTTAGCCCCGCTTCGGCATCTGCCACTCGGACAGCCTCGCCAGTCCTTGTTCCATGTCGTCATCCCCAATCGTCAGCGACAGCCTTATGTAGCCCTCGCCGTACTGCCCATAGCCGTTGCCCGGCGTTACCACGATGTTCGCCTCGTCCAGCAGCAGCGCCGTGAACTCCGCCGATGTGAAGCCTTCGGGTATGCGCGTCCACACATACAGGCTCGCCTTAGGCGGGATGGCGTCAAGCCCGATGTCTTGCAGCGTCTGCACCACGCGGTCGCGGCGGCGCTCATACACGCCGTTGCGCTCATCTATCGCGTCCTGCGCGAGTTCCATCGCCTCCATGCCCATGTACTGGATGGCATTTGGCACGCCGGAGTCGAGGTTCGACTTGATGACCATCAGCGCCCTGATTATGTCCTCGTTGCCCACCGCCATGCCCAGCCGCCAGCCGGTCATATTGTAGCTCTTGGACAGCGAGTGAAACTCCACGCCCACCTCGATCGCGCCCGGCGTTTCCAAGAAGCTGATGGGACGGTAGCCGTCGAACGCCACCTCGGAATAAGAGGCGTCGTGCATCACCGCTATGTCGTGCGCCTTGGCGAACTCCACCACCTTGCCGAAGTAGTCGGCATCCGCTATCGCGCCCGTAGGATTGTTCGGATAGTTTAGCCAAATCACCTTCGCCTTGTCCGCTACATCCTCCGGGATAGCGTCCAGGTCGGGCATCCAGCCGTTTTCTTCGAGCAGCGGCATCCAGTGGCATTCGCCGCCCGCAAACCATGTGCCCACCGAATAGACGGGATAGCCCGGGTCGGGCACCAGCGCGATGTCGCCCGGATCGATGAAGCACAGCGCGGCGTGGCCTATCCCCTCTTTCGCCCCGATGAGCGGCAGCGTCTCCCTGTCCGGATGCACCGATATGCCGAACCTGCGCTGATACCAGTCCGCCACCATCTGCCGAAACTCCGGCAATCCGTCCGTCTCAGGGTAGCGATGGTTCGGGCCGTCCAGCGCCGTCTCGCGCAGCTTCTCGATTACATTGTCCGGCGTGGGAATGTCAGGGTCGCCGATGCCGAAGCTGATGACATCTATCCCCTGAGCCTTCTTCTCCGCTATCTTCCGGCTAATCTCCACAAAGAGATAAGGCGGAACCTTCTCTATCCGACTGGCAAATTTCATTTCAACTCCAATAGCGATTGCAAACTTCAAAGCGTTCTAATATGTTAAGGCAAGTATTGGTAAAGGTAAAGAACACCTGCAAACTGCCGACACGGAGGCTCTTCGATGACGACTGCCGACGAACAAGATACATCTGCCGAGTCTGAAATGCAGGACACACCGAAAATCGGCGAAAAAGTACGCTTCTGGGAGGAACAGGACAGAATCAATCAGGAACTCATCCCCCGCGTCATCAAGCAGCATGAACTTTTCACGGCGCATGTTCAGGGACATGAGGATATGCAGGTTCACGTGGCGGCGCTGAACGCGCGCATTTCAGAAGCGTTGGATGAAGCGGTAAAGCAGGCTGTCGCAGCGTCCGACGAGAAGATTGCAGCCCTGGACGCGCAGGTTTCGGAAGCAGTCGAAGAAGCGCGAAAACAAGCCGTCGATGAGTCGAACAAGAACCTGTTGGAACTCGAAGAGAGCACTACGCTTGAGGTAAAGTCCGCGAAACGCCAAGCGCGGATAATGTCCGGCGTTAGCCTAGCGGTCGCGGTCGTTTCAATCATAATCGCTCTGGTGTCTTGATGAGCATGCAATCGCTGGCTCTACTGCGGCTCTACTGCCAGAACTCCAAAGTCTGCCCGCCGATGAAGATGCCTCTGACTTGGGCTTCACGGATACCGTCACGCGCCTTCGCGCTATGGACAAAGACCACTTTGCCGTAGAACTGGCAGAAGTCGTTGATGAGAGCGCGGATGCCCTGTTTGACGCGATTCCGAATGTGCCTGATGAACTGAGCGAAGCGTATGAACTGCTGCATCCTGATAGTACGCTTTCTGTGCATGAACACTTTCAGGATATGGTAGAGCGCGGAGATAGTTCAGTAACCGGCGTAGTATCGAACTTAAAGGGCAAAATTGCCGAAATAAAAGCGGAGGATTTGCTTGAAGACCGTTTCTCCGGCTCTGATTTTAGCCTCGCGGAGAGCCTGAACCAGCCAGGATGGGACTTGCGTGGAATAGATTCTGACGGAAGTGAGATACTGGTTCAGGTCAAGATGGGCGATGCAAATTACGCTTACGATGTGATGGAGTCGATGCGTGATGACCCTGATACGCTGTTCGCCGTAAGCCAAGAGATTTACCAGAAAGTATCGGAATCGTCGCCGGAACTGTCCGCTCAACTCATACACTTGGGCGAGTCTAACTTGCAGTTCACCGAGGAAGTGGAATCAGGACTGGAGATTTTGGCATCCCGTGGAGGCTTCGATGTTCCCGACGCCATTGGCGAAATGCTGCCGCACGTAGGCGAAATCATCCTCGGCATTAGGCTTGTCATGGACATCGTATCCACAGAGCGCGACTTCAAGGATGTGCAACTTCAAGATCGTTCAAGAGTTCATGGTCTCAAGGCGCTTGTCCTGATGTCCAAGTTCGGCGTAACCACCGTGCTCACGACCGCCGGAGGCGCGGGCGGCACCGCGGCGGGAACTGCGCTGTTCCCTGGAATAGGCTCAGCGGCAGGAGGCATCGTAGGCAGCTTGGCCGGCGCGGGCGCTGCCGCGTTCCTGAACCGCCGCTTGCAGCCCCGGATGATGCAAGTCGGCATGGCATTAGCCAGGGTGGACGAGGACGACATGTTCTATTTCAGAAACAAGCGGGTTATAGACGGCATCGGCGAATCATTAGCCGCAACTAAGGCTGCCTGAAATCGGCAAGAAGAAGCCCCGTGCGTGTGATTCGACGGGGCTTTGAGTGCAAGGCTGTGGCGCAATCGGAGTCGCGTATTATGAAGTCCGCTTGTGCATCATCAGCCGTCCAGCCACTCCCCATCGAATACCTGCGCCACGGGCCCCTCGAGCACGACTTCCCCTTCGCCGTGCCACTCCACCGTCAGGTCGCCGCCGGGCAGCGCAATCGTAGCCCTGTCGCCTGCCAGCCCGTTCAGCCGCGCCGCCACAGCCACCGCGCATGCGCCCGTGCCGCACGCCATCGTGATGCCTGAGCCGCGCTCCCAGACGCGCGTCTTGATGGTTCTGCCTCCGTCCAGCACATTGGCTATCTCGAAGTTCACGCGCGCGGGAAACATCGGGTGATGCTCTACCAGCGGCCCGATTTCGGTCAGCGGGAAGTCGTCCACCGGCTCGTCCATGAATACCACCGCATGCGGATTGCCCATGGACACGCAGGTCATTCGGAACTCTTGCCCGTCGACATTCAGAGGGTAGTTCATCACGACATCTACGTCGGGGACGTCGACCGGCACATCGCGCGGGTTCAGGCGCGGCGCGCCCATCAGCACGCGCGCGCCGACCATGCTCTGCCGGTCGTCGCGCAGCGGCGTTACATCCAGCACACCCGCCAGCGTCTCCACGCGCACCGGCGACTTCTCCGCCGCGACGATGCCGTTGTCGAACGCGAACCTCACAAGGCAGCGAATCCCGTTACCGCACATCTCACCCTCAGACCCGTCCGCGTTGAACATCCGCATCCGCAAGTCCGCCTTCTCCGACGGCAGCGCGAGTATCAGCCCGTCCGAGCCGACGCCCAGATGCCTGTCGCTAATCGCCACCGACAGCGCGTGCCAGTCCCGTTCCTGCCCCCGCGCATCGACATAAACATAATCATTCCCCGCCCCATGCATCTTTGTGAACTGCAATTTTTTGTCTCCTCGCATTGGCCTCAAAAGAATATTCCCATGTCCCGAGCAGATGTCCCGATGTATTTCTTGAACCGTTCGATTGTTCCCAAGCATTGACCAGCATTATTGCCAAAAATGCCACATTGTACAAATGGTGAGGCATTGCCCTGTGTCTTGATCGATTGTTCAATTTCGGTTATCACGTGCTGTCTGTTTTGTGAGCGCCAGATAAATGCGCCTAATGGAAACCTATGATACTGCATACTGCCGAATCCAAGGGCAGCAAGAATTTCGAACTTGTCAAAGACAAGCGAATACTTTATATCGTCAGGGATGAATTGTCGTAAAGGCGCGCGAAGTGCATCGTGGAGCCAGTCGTTAATCGGAAGAGGGCTATTCTCTTTACCTTCTAACAAGCTCTGTCCCCGTCGCATATATCCCTGTGTGTTTCGGCAGGTCAGCAATATGGACAGAGCGTTTGGTGGCTCGGCGACACCACCGGAAGCGTCGGTAACCGTCTTCCGGAAGATGCGATTGACGAATTCCAACTTTTCCGCTTCAACTGCGCTTATCCCGAGAGCGTACAGCATCAATATGCCAGGATACGCTCTCAAGTCCCGCCACACTTCATAATAGTGCGCCCATGGCACAAAGGTCATTGTTGACAACCGCTCAATTGCCCGTTCCCACACCGCCGCTGAATTATTTTCATCGGACCAATATCCCCCGACAGCGCCCATAGACACGAGAGTCGAACAAGCGGACTCATAGCGACGCAACCGCGCAGTGATTGTCGTTTTATCAGGTTGTGGAGCGCCTACGCCTACTTCGAATTCTTCCCCGGTAGTGTCTCTTACTACTTGCTCAACCGTAGTATCAATAAGATCTGAAAGTTGTATCCGATGCTCCGGACGTGAGAGATAGCGTTTCAGAATGGCTACAGCTGCCTCTGTTGAAAGTGGATGAAGTCTTGGAGATTCTTCGATGGATGTTACTGCTTCCTGGACTTTCTGAAAAAAGTGGTCAGCGCTATCCACAGAGATGATCTGAGCATTGCGGTGATGAATAAGTTGCCGAGCTTCGTCACTCTTCTCACCATGAAGCGCCCAGTATGTAGTGAAGCGACGGGACTGTGCACGGAATAACGCCTTACGCAAAGCAGTGTCCCATCTTCCCGACCATCCGCACACGATAAGGCCATACTCATCAAATATCCGATCAAGAAGAGTTTCGTATTCCCGTGGATATTCGTCTAGTTCGGACTGAGTGTTGCGTATTGGAGAGTCAATGTAGTCCCCATGCACTTTGAAGACGCAACATTCAATGTGGTCAAGCGGCCGAGCGCCCTTAACTTGGGCTGCGGTGCTTAAAACTGTTGGCACAACCCCTTCATCTTCTAGCGCTTTTTCAATCAACCGATCAAAGTTCGTAGTAACGATAATCTTGATGAAGCCTTGAGCGACCAGTCGAGCGATAGCCTTGTGCGCCGCAGTCGGTTGTTTCATTCCCTCTTCACGCTGTTTATCGGTTGGCTCAATGTACGAACGGAGTAACTGCTGGCGTTCGCTAGGGGTTCTGAAAAGTCCGTCCAAAATCTTGGAATAGTCCGGAGCTTCTTGGTATTTTTGGACATACCACTCTTCCAAGTCAGATACGCTCTTTTCACCTAGACTTGCTGCCAACTTACCCAGCAAGTCCATTACGATTTCCCAACTTGTAGGTATTTCGGCAGACCTTGATACGCCCGATCCTAATAGCAGAGCGTACACTTTAGGATTAACCTGAATCGAGAATGCCAATGATTGGACTGGTTCTATCATTCTTATTTTATCCTTTGATGCGCTACTCTTGGCGCAACCGGTCCCAATGAAGTAGCGGCGCGGTCTTCAGCGTGTAGTGGCCCAACGTTTGGTCATACGCCCATGCCAAGTCGATTAGCTCGCCCGTCTTGTCCACCAGCATCTCGCCGGCGTCGGCTATCTCCGCGCGGTAGTCTTCGAGGTGGACGCGCCGGTTGTTCTTGCGGATGTTGTGGTGCGGACACAGCGGCGCGCGGTTCATTATCTGGTTCGACCCCTGCTTGGATTTCGGGTCGATGTGGTCGAGGTGGAAGTTGCGCGTGGTCTTTACCACCTGCCCGCTCGACCTGCGATTGGCGAAGCCGCAGCACCACGCCTTGTAATCGGACAATTCCAGCAGATACTCCAGCATCTCCCGTTCGGGTATGCGGCTCGCCGGCACCTTGAACTTGCGCTCCGGCAGTTCCTTGATGTCCTGACGCTCCAGCGGGTCTTCGTCCGCGCGCTCCGGCAGTTCGCTAGGCCCTTTTGTAGTTATGTTAGCTTCGATTATCAGCGTGGGGCGCTCTGTCTGCTGCGTCCCGTCGACGGCGTAGTTGAACTTGGCGAACTGCCGACGCAGCACGGTCAGCGCGCGCGGCGATATGTCGCAGGCTATCCACTGCCGCCCGTTGCGCTCCGCCGCCACAGGCACATAGGCGCAGCCCGCGAAGCAGTCGAGCACGACATCGCCGGGGTTGCTGCTTGCCTTGATGATGCGCTCCGCAAGCGCGACGGGTTTTTGTGTTGGATAGCCTGTGCGCTCTCTTGCCTGCGCCGCAATTGGCTTGATGTCATCCCAGATATTGCTGGCAGGCACGCCGGGCATTTCGTCCAAGTACCGCTTCAGGCGTATTCTTCCACCCTTCTTTTTGGGAAAGTGTAGCTGTCCCTCTGCGTCAAGCTCTGTCATTTTTTCAAGCGATACCGACCAGCCGTTGGGATGAGGCTCATACCCCTTATAGTCGTATGTCAGGTTGGGACGAGGGTGCGGGCTTCTCAAATCCCTTGCGCTATACCTTCTGTTGTTCTCATCTACATATCTGTAAGAACTATTGATATGCTCCTGAGAATATGGCATGTACGGAGTCTGAAAGGTAAAGCCGTCACTCTTTGTATAGAAGAGGATGATGTCGCCAATGGCGCTGAAATTACGCCGCACATCGTTGTGGCTGGAAGTGCGCTTCCATGTAATCTCGCTGCGAAAGTTCTCCATGCCGAATACGGAATCCATCAGGATGTTGAGATAAGGGCTTGCCGTTGGATCACAGTGTAGATACATGCTCCCCGTCGGCTTTAGGACGCGGTGCATCTCGATGATGCGTATCGCCATGAATGTCAGATACGCCGCCATGTCCTCACTGTGCGCCGTTCGTGTGGTGTCGATGAGTTTGGCAAGCGCGGGATAATCGTCGTCTATGCGCGTAACCCAGTCCTCATGAACATCGTCCTCCCAGCGCCAAATGTCGCTGAAGCGTCCGGCGTTGTCGGCGTCTGGCCAGTCTATCCCCGCTTGCTCGGCGTCGCGCTGGCTGCGTATCCTCCACTCTGCCAGCGTGTCCACTTCCCGCTGCCGCTCGGCATTCGACAGCGGCGGTCTCAGGTTGCCGGTGAATGTCTGGTTCTTGGCGAACGGCGGGTCGATGCAAATCAGGTCGATGGACTCGTTATCCAGCGCGCGCAGCAGGTTCAGGTTGTCGGCGATAAACAGGTGTCGGTTTAGCGGATGCTCTGTCATTGCTCTCTTCCCCCAAATTGTCCATACATGTCAGCCCCCGCTACCCCATGCCGCGCCGCGCATCCCCCATCAGCCGCGAGAACGCCGCATCGGTCGCCGGCGCGCTTCAAGTCAGCGTTTTCTGTATCGGTGCGTCAAGCATTCCCCGTTCGTGGTGAGCCTGTCGAACCGCCCTACGCGCTGTCTTCTTCTAGCAATTCTTCCAGCAAGTCGAAGATTACAGCAAAGCCTTGAAAATCATATTGGCTGCCATTTTTACAGAGCCAGTTGCAGAGGTTCATTTTCTCGTCATCGTCGACAGTCCACGTTTCTGGAGTCGTTACGTGCGTTCCTCTTACTGTATCTCGATGTTCACCCGTAACGTTGATGAATGCGGGCTTATACTGTCGCGCCCCTTCCAAAGTCCCTTTGCTGAACAGGTTTTCTATGCCCTTCTTCACCGGGTTATCGTTCCGCATAGGGATAGTTCGTTGATAGAGGTTGCCTTTGTTGCTATCGTTTCTCTGAGTATCGCAGTCAAAGAGAAAGAGCACCTTTTGAGGTATTAAGTCAGGCAAAGGTGACCGAAAATTATTCCATATCTTCTTTAGATTGTCAGAACCGCCACCAGCCTGCACTATAATCTGCTCGAGTACGGCTTCTTTGCCAAGTAGTCCTGAAGCTCTCGTGATGTACTTTTCGTCCGTTGCACCTTCCACAAACGCGATAGGTTTCTGAGCCTGCTCAATTGCCGTCTGAATGGCTCTCGAATACATGACTGTATTGGTGAAAGCCTGATATGCGTCGCCAAACTCGCTGAACTCTTCGGGACTGATTTGCTGTCCTTCAGGCAGCCGATATACAGCGAAACCATCTTCTCCAAAGACTTTGTTCATGCCAAGCACAAAAAGCGGCGAGTGCGTCGTCACCACAAATTGAACTTTCGGAAACATCCGAATAAGCGCAGGCAGTATTTCATGTTGATGAATTGAATGCAGGTGCAGGTCAATCTCATCTACCACCACTATCCCGCGAATATCGGAAGTGCTGGCGAAAGGAGTGCCAGTCAGGTCAAAATCGCGTAGGATGGATAGGGATAGGTTCAGTAGAGCAGTTTCACCGCTGGATAACTGGAAGATATTTGGGACTATCTGCCCTGTTTCTGATTCGATGGACACAACCCTATTGTGTCGCGTACCTATTCCGAATCTTGTATTTGGTGCGCGAGTAAGTGTCTGTACGATGTTTAGTGCAGTATTGTAAGCACTCGTCGCATTGCCCGAGTATCCTTCAAATACCGTGGCTGGCAGACCACTATCAGAGTAATGTGAGCGTCTGGTTTGTATCTCAAAGACATTTCTGTCATAAATCACCTCAAACAACCAGTTCTGGTTGTCATGGAGCGGAGAGTAATTTATGACTTTGCGATCTGTATATTCTTCTATATGCTTCATGTCCATATATTGGGCTTTGGCGTTCAAGTTTTCTTGATTCAACCAAGCAGGTTCTTCAAAGCGATTAGGCGGGAAGTACAGAACGCAGTTCTTTGAAAATACTCCTTTTATTCCAGCGCTATCTTCCACAATGTTTGTGAAGTAATGCTCGTTCTCGGCATCTTCCATGCCGTCCCAAGCATCTTTTGCATCGCCTGCGAGTAACCATTTTATGAGAGGCGAAGTTTCGCGTTTCACGCGGCGCGCGCGCATTTCTCCGATGAACAAACCTTCCTCAAAGTCAACTCGCGCGAAATAGTAATGAGCCCATGACTTGATATAAGCATTGTCCCGAAGCTTGTACACTCTTCCCGTTTCTACCTCAGGTGTTTCCGGGTAAGCAATACTTTGGGCTGACATCAACCCGTTCACGATATGTGACAGCACGATACTTTTCCCCGACCCATTCTCGCCGACCAGCACCACAGGTTTCGGGACATCGCCTTCAAAGGGGAAATCTATATCAAGGCGATCGATAGGACCGTAATGGTGAATCTGAACCCTTTTCGTGTACACGGCTACATCTCCACTCCGCCAACCGTTCAAGTAAGTGCCAGACTAAAACTTGCTCAACTCAATTCTACTGCCAGACACCCGAACAAATCAACGACTTTTGATGCAAACTAAACCACAATCCCCCCTCCACCCTGTCAGCCCCCGTCCCCCATCCACTCCCGCGCATCCTTCCCATGGCCGCGCGCGAACGCCGCATCGGTCGCCCGGCGCGTCCTGCCAGCGTATCCATGCGTCAATCGTTCCCCGTTCGCGGTGAGCCTGTCGAACCACAGAGAAGTCATTCTCAGCCAATCGCCAAACTGCGTAAATTGTATCAGGCGGTTCAGCCTTCTGTTAGCCCGCGCCCAAACAGAAAGCCTCTGACGGCTCGGCTGTAACGCTGATACACCAAACCCATGCCTAGCAGCAAGCAGCCTAGCGTCAGGAACGCCGCAACCCTGTAAGCCATGTCTAGCAGAAACACATCGAACACGAACAGCTTGGCTACGGGTATCGCCAGCAGTCCAATTCCGGCCAGCCTTATGCGGCTGGACTGATAGGCTATTCCCGCGCTTATCACGCCCATGGAGTACACCGCCCACAGCACGGTCAGCGACAGATGCTTGGCGCTGAAGTAATCGCCGCCATATCTTGCCGCGAGACTGTCGAAGTAGTAGATGATTTCTTGGCTCAACATCCACAGCGCAACCGCATTGGCGGCTATCAGCAGCGCCGGAAATATGCAACCCTCCCGCTCCGTAAGACGGGATTGACTGCGCCTGAACCAAAACGCGAAGACGGACAGCAGCCCAAGCACGACTGCGAATGCCACGAACCGAACATTCACAAGCGGTATGAAGCCCAGAGCGGCTATATCTACATTAAAAGAATCGTATGCCAAGAGCTTGCAGACAGCCAGGCTCAGCAGACCAAGCCCTCCCCATCTTGCCGGCACATACCGTCTAAGCATCCCAACGCCCACCGCGGCGGCTCCGTACACCGCCCATAGTACGGTCAACGATAAGTGCGCGCCATTGAAGTAGTCTTTGCTTTGCCTCGCCTCGATGCCTTCGAAGTAGTACATGATTTCTTGGCTCAACATCCACAGCGCAACCACATTGGCGGCTATCAGCAGCGTCGGAAATATGTAACCCTCTTGCTCCGTAAGACGGGATTGACTGCGCCTGAACCAAAACGCGAAGACGGACAGTAGCCCAAGCACGACAGCGAATGCCACGAACCGAATGTTCAGCAGCGGCGTGAAGCTCAAGGGGTCCAGCTGCACATAGAAGACATCCTGTGTCAGAAGCTTCCAGACCGCCGCGCCTAATAAGGCGAGACCTCCCCATCTTGCTATCGGCGACTGCTTCAACAGCCCGACAGCCACGACCGCCGAGCCGTACACCGCCCATAACAGCGTCAAAGCCAAGTGCGCGCCGTTTCCAAGGTTCTGCATGCGAATATCGAAGATTGAAGTCCAAGCTAGGCTGTCGCTGTCGAGGTAGTTGACTATTTCGAGGCTGAGCAGCCCCAAGGTGACCAGATTAGCCGTCCCGACCATAAATGCCGCCGCCCATCGCTCTGCGTCCAGTAGCCCGCCTGCCGCCCGATTGCGCCAGTAGATCAGCCCAACGGCATAGAACGCGGCTGCGACGGCCACCATTGTGGGGAAACGATCGTTTAGGACGGGGGAATAGCCCTCCATGTCCACCCAGATGTCAAACAGAATCAAGTGGCAGACGGCAAGCGAAAGAACGGTGATGCCAAACGCCCGCATCTGCCAGCGTCCCAGATAAAAGCTCATCCATACCATTGCCGCCCCTTGCGCCACCCAGCCCACTGCTACCGAGTAGCCGCTGAATTGAAGCGGAAACGCCATCGTCAAGAACACGCTTGCGATAGCCAGCGCGAACACGGCTACCCGCGCAGGCGTTCCACTTCTCTTCAACGCCGCAAGCGCGATGATGCCGTAGAACGCGGATAGACTGAACGCAATTGACCCAAGCCAACCCGCGTAGTCAACCATGAGAATTATGAGCGTCAGCAGAAAGTACACGCTGGCGTTGATGCTCATAAGGCTCAGGTCGGTGACCTTGGGCATGCGCCGCCAAAGAATGTGGAACAGCGGCGTGGCGGCTGCGAATGTGAGAAAGATTCCCGTCAAGACGATATATGTGGTTACCGGGTTATGACCGGGGAACTCGAACAACCAGTAGCCGAATATGCCGTATGAACCTACCAGCCCAACCAGCGTGAACCATCGCCAGTTGCGGAAGGTGGATATGGCGAGAATGCCCACATCCACAACGAAGATGTACACGAGCGCCAGTCGCTCGTCCGGCAGGTCGGGGCCTAGCAGTACCGGCGATATGAACGCTCCCGCGACTCCCAGCAGAGCGATTACTACCGATTCGTAACGGAGCGCAAGCAGGACGGCTGCCGTTACTACGACCGCCAGCAGCAAGAACGCCGCATCCGGGCGAATGAGTTGATACAGTCCGAAAGCGGCATATATGGAAAGGTAGAGGATAGCGCACCCGCTTGCCGTTACCGGCTGCGCCCACCGCGGCACTCTACGCTGAGCGTACTCCCCCACTCCCAAAAACCCCAGCCCAACCACAATACCCAGTACAATGCGCCCTGTGTCGTCTATCCAGTTGTTGTCGAACGCCAGCTTGAGGAAGAAGCCTATCCCCAACACCACCGCGATCCCGCCGATGATTGCGAACCAGTTCCTTCCCAGAACCTGCTCCCAATCGATCCGAAATCCGATGTCGGACGCCTCGACTCCGGCTTGACGAGCTTGGAGTGTATCAGGCTTCTCTACGGCAACTTTGGCGGAGTATGCGGGTTCTGCGGAGACCGTCGGCTGCTGTGTGGCTGCCTCATCCTCGCCTCTGCGTACAGGTTGAGGGACTTCGGCGTCTCTCGATATTCGCGCCTCAAGTCCGGTTACGCGATTATGGAGACTGTCCAGCAGATTGGTGGCTTCGGTGAGTTCCCTGCGTACCGATGCCAACTCTTCGTGGATGTCTTGCCGCTCTTCATCCGTGCCATCCCGTTCCGTGTCCGCATCCGTCGCTCTGGACACATCCCCCAAGCTGCGGCGGCACCTTGTGCAAAACTCATCGCGGGCATCATTAACCTGCTGGCATCGTGGACAGACTACTTCATTACGCATAACATCCCTTCCCTTCTTCGTTCGCGGTAAGCCTGTCGAACCACCCCATCCTATCCATCCCGATCCTGAGCTTGTCGAAGGGCTGCGTACATCCTGTTAGTCCCCCAGCCACTCCCGCACATCCCCAACCAGCGACTTGAACGCCCCCTCCCCAACCGGCGCTTCCAGCCAGCGTATCCGCTCGTCGCGCAGCCGAAACCATGCGTACTGCTGCCGCGCGTAGCGGTGCGTCCGATACTTGATGCGCTGCACCGCCTCGTCGAGATCCGGCTCCCCGTCCAGATGCCGCATAAGCTCGCCGTAGCCCAGCCCCGACAGCGCGGAATGTTCCATGCCGTATCCGCGCTCGCGCAGATGGCGCACTTCGGCAAGCCATCCCGCCGCCATCTGCGCGTCTATGCGCTCATCTATGCGCTCGTACAGCAACCCGCGCTCCATCGTCAGCCCCACTATCAGCGCGTCATAGTCCGGCGGTATCTTGCGCTGCCGTTCATCGACGCCCTTGCCGTCCGCGTGGGCGTCGCCGCCGCCGGAGTGAAAGACTTCGAGCGCGCGAATCACCCGGCGCGGGTTGTGGGCGTCAACGCGCCGCGCCGCCTCCGGATCAAGCCGCCTTAGCTCGTCGTAGATGGCTCTCACACCCTCGGATTTCGCCCGCAATTCGAGCCGTGTCCTGAGCTTTGCGTTTGGCTTCGCATTGGAAACCTGCCAGCCTTCCAGCAAGCCCCATACATACTGCCCTGTGCCGCCAACGACTATGGGCAGGCGTCCATGCATGCTTTTCGCGTTGTGGATGGCATGTTTGGCATCGCGCAGAAACAGCGCGAGCGAGTATCGCTCAGCCGGGTCTATGATGTCGACGAGGTGATGCGGAACTGCGGCGCGCTCGGCGTCCGACGGCTTGGCTGTGCCGATGCTCATCAGGCGATAGACCTGCCTGCTGTCCGCGCCGATGATTTCGCCGTCGAACTCGCGCGCAAGCCGCATCGCCAGCGCGCTCTTCCCTATCCCCGTAGGCCCAACAATCACCAGCAGCTTAGTCGCCAACCTACCGCTACCCCCTGTTGATTTCGAGCCTTCCACCCTGTCATTCCCAGCGCCCGCCCCTGTCATTCAGGGCGTTCCCTCTGTCATTCAGGGCATCCCGCAATGTCATTCAGAGCGCCCGCCCCTGTCGTTCAGGGCGTTCCCTCTGTCATTCCGAGCCTTCCCCTCTGTCATTCCGAACGGAGTGAGGAATCCAAAATCGTCGTCCCCAAGCCACCCTGCCCTGCCACAGCGATTTAGCCCCTTCACTCCGTTAAGGGCGACAATGAAAAGTCCTCGCCGGAATAAGCGCAATAGCCCGCATCACCCCTATCATTCAGGGCATCCAGCAATGTCATTCAGAGCGCACGCCCCTGTCGTTCAGGGCGTTCCCCCTGTCATTCCGAGCCTTCCCCCTTGTCATTCCGAACGGAGTGAGGAATCCAAAATCGTCGTCCCCAAGCCACCCTGCCCTGCCACAGCGATTTAGCCCCTTCACTCATTTAAGGGCGACAATGAAAAGTCCTCGCCGGAATAAGCGCAATAGCCCGTTCCGCAACGAATGCCTGCCCTGCCCTGAGCATGCCGAAGGGATGCGGGTAAAAAAATCCCGCGCATTCATGTCAGATTCAGCCGCCGCCCGCCGCCGCCCTCACGATGTCCAGGAACGAAGCGGCATCCAGACTCGCGCCCCCAACCAGCGCGCCGTTGATGTCCGGCTGGCTGATATAGCCCGCGATGTTGTCGGGATTGACGCTGCCCCCATACAGCAGCGGCACGGCGGACGCCGCATCTTCGCCGCCAATCGCCGCGAGCGTTCGCTTGATGTGCGCCATCATCGCCTGCGCCACTTCAGGCGTCGCCGACTGCCCCGTGCCAATAGCCCATACGGGTTCATAAGCGACTACCACGCCGTCGCCCAAGTCTATGCCTTCCAGCCCTGCGCTAAGCTGCGATTCCACTACCGCCGCCGCGTCGCCCCCGTTCCGCTGCTCCATGCTCTCCCCTATGCAGAGTATCGGCGTGATGCCCGCGCCAAGCGCCGCCTTGATCTTCAGGTTGACCGCCGTATCCGTCTCCCCGAACAGGCTGCGCCGCTCCGAATGTCCAACGATAGTATATGAACATATCTCTACAAGCATCGCAGCCGACACTTCGCCGGTATATGCGCCGCCCGCCTCATGATATAGGTTCTGCGCCCCAATTGATATGTTACTATCAACCAGCGCCGCGCGCACGGCTGTCAGCGACACGAAAGGCGGGCACAATACCACTTGCACGCCCGCAGGCTGCTTCAGACCGTCCCGAATACCCGTCGCCAACGCCTCAGCCTCGGCGACTGTCGTGTTCATCTTCCAGTTCCCAACGATTAACGATATATCCATATTATCCTATTCATGGTGCATATCTTAATGGGCCAGCGTTATGGCCCATACTTCAATAATTTCCCGGCGTGCGCCATCGCAAGCATCATGACCTCTGTGGCGGCAATACGCCCCAAAGACCCCTGCATGCACTCCCGCTCCGTGAAGCGGTCTATGCCCTCCCCCTGCGTCAGCGCCGAATGCACCAGCAGCGGCACGGCATGCCAGCTGTGCGCGCCCAGGATCGCCGGCGTCGCATGGTCGCCCGCTACCACCAGCACATCGGGGCGCAACTCCAGCAGGCGCGGCATGCAGGCGTCCAGCGCCTCCAGCATATCCACCTTAGCATCGAAATCTCCATCCTCCCCTGCCGCGTCCGCGGGCTTGTAGTGCAGGAAGAAGAAGTCGTGTTCATGGAAGCGCTCTTCAAGCGTGTCCAGCTCATCGTCGAATGTGCGCCCGGTCGGTATGACGCGCATGCCCACGACTTTGGCAAGCCCGCGATACATCGGATACGCGGCGATGGCGGCAGGACGCAGCGCGTAGCGTTCGCCGAAGTTCGGCAGCGCCGGAAGCATTGAGAAGCCCCGCAGCATCGCCATATTCGCGCGCTCCCTGCCCCCCAACGCTTCACGCGCCGCCGATATGAATGCCCGCGCAGCCTCAGCCGTGCGCTCGGATGCGTCGTTCAGCGCGCGCGCCTCGAGCGGCGCAACGCCTACGACCTGCGGGTCCGTCTCGCTTATCCGGTCGTCCAGCCCATCGCCGCTGATAACCAGAACAAAACGATAATCCTGCACCGGATACACCGCGATGTCCACGCCCGCGACCTCTATCTCGTTCAGCATCTCCACCAGTGGCGCGCTTTCAGCTGTCGGGATGCGCCCCGCCCGCCTGTCTATGAGCTTGCCCTCAGCGTCCACCGTACACAGGTTGCCCCGCGCCGCGATGTCCCCTGCCCCAAGTTCCACATCGATGCCCAGCGCTTCCAGCACGCCGCGCCCCATCAGGTACTTGACCGGATCGTAGCCGAACAGCGCCATGTGTCCCGGCCCGCTCCCAGGCGTTACGCCCGGCATCACCGGCGTCGTCAAGCCCGCCGCGCTGCGCGTCGACAGCCTGTCGAGATTGGGCAGCGCCGCCGTCTCCAGCTCCGATTTGCCCGTATTCGGATGCGGCGCGCCGCCAAGCCCGTCCACGACCAGCAGCACAATCTTGGACGGCGTGGAATGTCGGATGTCAGCGAGAAAAGGAAGGTCAATCATATAGCAAACCTAAACACAAGTGATATTTTGGGTATATTTTGTATGAAACATCAGTATTGGCATACGCATATCGGCTGTCGGAGGCAATCTATCCCGTCCATCCTGTCCGCCCATCCTGCTGAGCCCTGTCGGGCAGCGCCGCGACGCCGGGCAGTTCCCTGCCCTCCATGAACTCCAGCGATGCGCCCCCGCCCGACGATATATGCGTCATCTTGTCCGACAGCCCCAGCGATGCGACCGATGCCGCCGTCGAGCCGCCGCCTATTACCGTCGTGGTGTCGTCCAGCGTGGCGAGCGTCTTGGCTATGGCGCGCGTGCCATGCGAGAACGCCCCCCACTCGAACACGCCCTGCGGCCCGTTCCAGATGACCGTCTTGCACCCCTGAAGCGCCTTAGTGTAGCGCCGTGCCGTGTTATGCCCAATGTCCATGATGCGAAAGCCGCTCGGAATCGAAGCCACGCCCACCGCGCGGGTATCGGCATGCTCGGCGAACGCATCGGCGACCACGACATCGTCGGGCAGCATCAGCGTCAATTCGCCGCGCCGCCGCGCCTCGATGAGCCGCCTTGCGAACCCTACCCTGTCATTCTCGACGAGCGAATCGCCCACATCATGCCCCTGCGCCTTGATGAAGGTCGCCGCCATCCCGCCGCCGATGAGCAGCAGATCGACCTTGCGCGCAAAGTTCTCCAGCACGCCAATCTTCTCCGACGCCTTCGCGCCGCCAAGCACGGCAGCGAAAGGGCGGCGCGGCGCATCGAGCGCCGTCCCCAGAAAGCGCAGTTCGCGCTCCAGCAGCAATCCCGCCGCCGACGGCAAGAAGCGCGTTACCCCATGCGTGGACGCATGTGCCCGATGCGCCGCGCCGAATGCGTCGTTCACATACAGCGTCGCCAATGATGCCAGTTGAGCCGCGAACTCGGCGTCGTTCCGCTCCTCGCCCGGATGAAAGCGCGTGTTTTCAAGCATCATCAACTCGCCGGGCGCAAGCGCGGCGGCGGCGTTGACCGCATCATCGCCAATCGTATCCGTGCACTGCCTCACCGCGACGCCCAGCAGCTCCCCGAGCCGCCGCGACGCCGGCGCAAGCCTGAGCGCTTCCACCACCTGCCCCCCGGGACGCCCAAGATGCGAGCAAAGTATGACCTTGCAATCGCGCGCCAGCAGGTATCGCAGCGTGGGCAGCGATGCGCGGATGCGCCCATCATCCGAAATCTGCGTCGTTCCCGGCCTGAACGGAACATTGTAGTCCACCCTGACCAGCACAGTTCGGCATCGAACATCCATATCCCGAATGCTCTTTTTGTCAGCCATTGCTACACCCTGCCGGCGATGCCCCCGCCAGTAGTCGCGAGTAAGCGAATGTACTCTTGGATACGCTCCCTGCCCTCCGCGCTCACGCCGTCGCAGTCCAACGCCGCTATCGAGTCCGATACCAGCGCCGCCGCCATATCCTCGCATGCCTTTCGCGCGCCCAGCGCCTCTATGACGCCGCGCAGCTTCAGCGCATCCTCCGGTTCCAGCACGCGCTTGAAGTAGATTTCGCCCATCGCGCGCTTCTCGCTTATGGTGGCGTTCTCAAGCGCGACTACCACCGGCAGCAGCTTCTTCTTGTTCAGCACCTCGACATTCGGCTGCGAACCTTCGCCATCGCCCCATATCGCCGCGAGGTCGGAGCGAATTTGCAGCGCGACGCCCAGATTGCCGCCACAGCCGGCCAGCGCCTCGCCTGCCGCATCATCAGCGCGCCCAATTAGCGCGCCCACTCGCATGGCGCAGCCCATCAGCGCGCCCGACTTGTCGGCAGCCATCTTCATGTATGCCGATACGCTCAAGTCTATGCGTTCCTGCGCCTCTAGGTCGCGGAATCGCCCCTCGCAAGTTCGCAGGCTCGCCTCATCAAGATGACGCAGTACGCTGAACACGCGCTCCTCCGACACGCCGCGCTCCAGCAGCCGAAACAGCGCCAGCCGCCCTAGCGCGTGCATGCCGTCGCCCGCGTTGATTGCCTGCGCCGGCCCCCACACCCACCAGACGGCATCGCGCTCGTTGCGCTGCGGGCTGCCCTCTTGCACATCGTCGTGAATCTCCGTGAACTTGTCCACCAGCTCGATAGCCGAGGCAGCAGGCAGGCACGCCTCGATGTCCCCGCCAACCGCCGCGCACGCCAGCAGCGTCAGCACGCCGTGAAGCCGCTCAGAGCGGCGCGGCGACGCTTCCGCCTGACCGCCCGCGCCACTCCAGCCCAGATGGTAGGACATCATCCGATAAAGCGGAAAATCGCGCGCCTCGATGACAGCCGCAAGATCCGTATCAATGCGCCCCGTCAACTCATCTATGTAATGGGATGTAGTCAAATCTCGCACCCAATGATGCCGCTTATGTCCGTTATCAGAGCGGTTCAAGAGTAACCGCGCCGCCGTTGCTGACCACAGCATCGAGGTTGGCGTCAACCGTTCCGATAATCACCTTGGGGCTACTCTATCGCGCACAGGAATCCGATGCACGGCATTATATCCAATGCGAACGCACCATATCTGAGCGTCGGGATTCCTGTCGATAAGGTATTGGGAGGCGCTAAGCGTATCGCTTGCCACCTTGTAATCCCCGCTCTCGATGTCTATGGCGACTATCCTGCCCTTGTTCCCCTCTTCCACCAACGGGCGCACTTTGCCTTCATAGATTGCGTCGCCCATCCTAGCGAACTCTTCCTTGCCGTATCGCCGCATCCGCTTGACTTTCATAGCTGACACTCCCTAGTCATCGTTCTATCCCTTCCACCATGCCCATCCATGTCAGTCCCTTCCCAGCGCCGCGTAGATGTCCCCTTGCGGCAGCGCGCCCTCTCGCAGCACTCTCGGCGTCCCGTCGCTCAAGTCGAGTATGGTCGATCCCACCCCGCCGGGCGCATCCCCGCCGTCAAGCACAAAGTCTATGGCATCCCCGAACTCATCGCGCACCGCCGCCGCGCTCGTAAGCTCCGGCCCGCCGCTGCGGTTCGCGCTCGTACCCGTGATGGGCGCTCCCAACCGCCTTGCGATGGAGCGCGGTATCGGGTGGTCAGGCACTCGCAGCGCCACCGTGTCCATCCCCGCCGTAACGGCATGCGGCACTACATCGGACTTACGCAGCACCAGCGTCAGCGCGCCCGGCCAGAACCGTTCCGCAAGCAGCCATGCGTCCTGCGGTATCGTCTCCGCGCAAGCCGCCATGTCCTTCGCGTCCGACAGCAGCAGCGGCAGCGCCATCCCCTCAGGACGCCCCTTCAGCTCATACACCTTCGCCACCGCCGACTCGTCGAACGCGCACGCCGCGAGACCGTACAGCGTATCGGTGGGAATAGCGCATACTCCGCCGTTTTCGAGCGCTTTCACGGCGGTTTCTATTTGCTTATCCAGTGCGTCATCTTGCGGCAAACTATGCCTCGGATCCTCAATTTTTGGTTGAATTAGTATAGCATAGGTGGTAGATTTTAAGCACTTGTCAGTTGTTCCTTCCCCTAATGGGGGAAGGTTAGGACGGGCGGCGAAACACCCATAGAGAGCGCCGGCGATTCAACCCGCCCTCGCGGTAGGTATATCTTGCGAGAACCCAATCCCACAAGCGGTAATGCTGCCACTGATGTCAACGCGGCTGCGCGCGTTCAGCGCGAGTCCGTCTTGGTCATAGACTTCGGTTCGCAGTACAGCATGCTCATCGCCCGCCGCGTGCGCGAGAGCAATGTCTATTGCGAGATTATCCCCCATAGCGCCGACTGGGAATCCGTCGCTTATCTTAACCCCAAGGGCGTTATCCTGTCCGGCGGCCCCGCCAGCGTCTATGATTCGGACGCCCCCCTTGCGCCCTCCTGGGTGTACGACGCCGGCCTGCCCGTGCTCGGCATCTGCTACGGCATGCAGGTCATGGCGCATCAGCTCGGCGGCGAGGTAGCCCCCAGCGCCCATAAAGAATACGGCAGCGCGCGCATAGACATCAGCCCGGATGACGAAACGCCGCTGTTCCAAGACCTGCCCGCATCCATGCCCGTCTGGATGAGTCACGGCGACCGTATTGAGCGGACGCCGCCCGGCTTCAAATCCCTAGCCCGCTCCGAAAACTCCCCCATCGTCGTGATGGGCAACGGCGCGGGCATGCTCGGCTTGCAGTTTCACCCCGAAGTCGTACACACTCCGCAGGGCAAGACCATCCTGGAAAACTTCCTGTACAGGATTTGCGGCTGCGATGCCCTCTGGACGCCGGGCAACTTCGTCAGCGACAGCATCGAGCGCGTGCGCGAGCAAGTCGGCGACGGCAAGGTAATCTGCGCCCTTTCCGGCGGCGTGGACTCCGCTGTGGCTGCATCGCTCATCCAGCAAGCCGTTGGCGACCGCCTCACCTGCATATTCGTGAACAACGGCATGATGCGAAAGGGCGAGCCGCAGGCTGTGCGCGATACTTTCGAGCGTCACTTCAAGGCAAACCTCGTGTACGCCGACGCCACTGAGAACTTCCTAGGCGCGCTCAGGGGCATCATCGATCCGGAGCGGAAGCGCAAAATCATCGGCGAAGAGTTCATCCGTGTATTCGATGAGGAAGCCGCGCGCATCGGCTCTGTCGATTTTCTCGCGCAAGGCACGCTCTACCCCGATGTCATAGAGAGCGAGACCACCGACAACTCCGTCTCCGCGAAGATAAAGAGCCACCACAATGTGGGCGGCCTTCCAGAGCGCATGAAGCTCAAGCTCGTGGAGCCGCTGCGCTACCTGTTCAAGGACGAAGTGCGCGGCGTAGGCTTGGAGCTGGGCTTGTCCGAAGAGATTGTCTATCGCCAGCCCTTCCCCGGTCCGGGCTTGGCAATTCGCATCATAGGCGAGGTTACGCACGACAAGCTGAGCGTCCTCCAAAACGCGGATGCCATCGTCATGGAAGAGGTTCGCAAGAACAACCTCTACCGCGAATTGTGGCAGAGTTTCGCGGTGCTGACCGGCACTCGCAGCGTGGGCGTAACCGGCGACTTTCGCACCTATGGCCATGTCATCGCCATCCGCGCCGTCAGCAGCGAGGACGCCATGACCGCGGATTGGGCGCGCATCCCCTACGATGTGCTTGGGCGCATCTCCAACCGCATCGCCAACGAAGTGCCCGGCGTCAACCGCGTCGTGTACGACATCACCAGCAAGCCGCCCGGCACCATAGAATGGGAGTAGGTCAGGAAAAAGAGATGTCAGCCAACCCCATGGACAAAGACGATTTTCTCGCCGCCGTTTCGCGCCTTGCCGAAAGCGTGTACGACTTCCACGCCCGCTTTGACATACCTAACTTCAACGACAAAACCCCTACAGATGCCGTATTCCCCCGTCTGAATACCCGCTTGGCTTTCCTGATGGAAGAGACCGGCGAACACGCTAAAGAACTTAACCAAGGCTGTCTTGAGCAAGCCGCGGACGAAATGGCGGATGTCGCATTCGTCGCTATGGGTACGCTGCTGGAACTGGACTCGCTCGGCGCGGACGCCTGCCGTCAGGTAGCTGACAAAAACGACAAAAAGACGCTGAAAACCCACATGGTCGAGGCGTCTTCCGGCAAGCTAGTCAAAAAGACGCGGGCGGCGGATATGCTCAGCGAAAAGGCGCAGGTCGAATGAAAATTCTTGTTGTTGGCAGCGGCTCCCGCGAACACGCCATCGCCTGGAAGCTGTCGCAGAGCGCGACGGTCGAGCGCATCTTTGTCGCGCCCGGCAACGCCGGTACTCACGCCATCGCGCGGAACATCCCGATTGGCGCGGAGGACATCGCCGCGCTCATCGCCTTTGCGCGCGACAACGCCATCGACTTCACCGTCATCGGCCCAGAAGCGCCGCTCGCCATCGGCATCGTCGACGCCTTCACCGATGCGGGCTTGCTCGCCTTCGGCCCCACACAGGCCGCCGCCCGCATCGAGAGCAGCAAGGCTTTCGCAAAAACTCTGATGGCAGACTGCGCCGTTCCCACTCCCGGTTGGGCGGCGTTCCACGACTATGAAGCGGCAAACGCATACCTTGCCGCATGCCCGATGCCTATCGTAGTCAAGGCGGACGGACTCGCCGCGGGCAAGGGCGTAACCGTCGCGCAGACTCGCCGGGAAGCGCAAGACGCCCTGCGCGAAGCAATGCTCGACCGTCAATTCGGCGCGGCAGGCGACACCGTGCTCATCGAAGAGTGCATCCAAGGGCAGGAAGTCAGCGTCTTCGCCTTCGTCGACGGCGACTATGTATCCCCAATGGTCGCCGCTTGCGACTACAAGCGCGTGGGCGATGGCGACACCGGAGCAAACACCGGCGGCATGGGCAGCTTCAGCCCGCCCCTGCCCCAGCACTGGAACTCGGACATGGAATCTCTGGTACGCGGCAGCATCATGGAGCCTGTCGCGCGGGGCATGGTCAACATCGGATGCCCCTATCGCGGCATACTCTACCTTGGCATGATGCTCACCGACGAAGGCCCCAAGGTACTGGAGTTCAATTGCAGGCTCGGCGACCCCGAAACGCAGGTCATCTTGCCGCGCCTCCAAACCGACCTTGCGGAAACGCTGCTTGCCACCTCGCGCGGCGAACTGCAAGGCATGCAAATCAAGTGGGACAACCGCGCCTGCGTCGGCGTAGTCGCGGCATCCGGCGGCTACCCCGCCGCCTACACCACCGGCTACGCCATCGACGGCTTGGAAGATGTGGACAACGGCGCAATCGTATTCCACGCCGGAACCAAACTCGCCGACGCCGACGGCGATCAGTCCGTCCTGACCGACGGCGGCCGCGTATTCACCGTAGCCGCGCTCGCCGACGACATAGCGCAAGCGCGCGCCATCGCATACGACAACATCAAGCGCATAACATTCAAGGACGGCTTCTATCGCGCCGACATCGCCACCCCTATACCTACTACAAAGAGCCAATAACAAACAAGGAGATAAGACAAATGCCACTGGTAGGCGTCATAATGGGCAGCAGTTCCGACGAGGCGATAGTCGCCGAGACGGTTAGCGTGCTGGAACAGATGGGAATCGAGAACGAGGTCACAGTCGCGTCGGCGCACCGCACGCCCGAAAAGGTGATGGAATATGTAACCGGCGCGCGCGACAAGGGCATCGAAGTGCTCATAGCCGCCGCCGGCGGTTCGGCGGGCTTGCCGGGCGTCGTGGCGTCATGGACTACCCTGCCCGTCATCGGCGTGCCATTGCCAAGCAGCGACCTGAACGGCGTCGACGCACTCTACGCCATCGCGCAGATGCCCCCCGGCATACCCGTCGCTTGCGTAGCCGTCGGCTCTTGGGGCGCGCGCAACGCCGCCTTCCTCGCAGCCCAGATCCTCGGCATCAAGCACGACAGCATCCGCAGCGCCTACGACGAATACCGCCAATCCCTCAAAAACCGATAAGTCCCGTTGACATTCCGACTTTTCATCTCGTCATTCCTGTGAAAGAACGTCACCCCTGCGGAAGCAGGGGCAGGAATCCAGTATTTTAAGACAGCCTGAAATATGCGAAAGTGACTACATCCTGTTCTGGATTCCCGTGAAAATGGGAATGACGCAAATGTTCACACAACCTAACACCGCGTTCGTGGTGAGCTTGCCGAACCACCTACCTTATACCCTATATCTATCCCATCCCCATAGGAGAAAAACGGAAATGACCACAATTCGAGAAACTACCCTGCCCAACCGCCTATATCAGGGCAAGGTGCGCGATACCTACGACCTCGGCGACGGACTGCTGCTCATGGTAGCCACCGACCGCATATCCGCCTTCGATGTAGTGCTGCCCACAGGCATCCCCGAGAAGGGCGCGGTGCTCTGCCAGATTTCCGCATTCTGGTTCGACAAGACCGCGGACATCATCCCCAACCACTACGTATCACTCGCCACGGAGAACGGCGACCTGAACCTGTCCGATGAGATTGCGCGCCGCTCCATGGTCGTCAAGCGCGCCGAGCGCATAGACATAGAGTGCATCGTGCGCGGCTACATCACCGGCTCCGCATGGTCGGAGTATCGCAGGAGCGGCACAGTCGCCGGGCAGCCGATGCCCGAAGGACTGCGCGAAGGCGATATGTTCCCTGAGCCGCTCTTCACGCCCAGCACGAAAGCGGAAGAGGGACACGACGAGAACATCACCGTCGCCCAGATGGAAGACATCGTAGGCAAGGAATTGACCGCGCGTCTCGCAAAGGCATCCACCGATGTCTATGCCGCCGCCCGCGATTTCGCCAGAGACAAGGGCATCCTCATCGCCGACACCAAGTTCGAGTTCGGCATGATTGACGGCGAACTTTCGCTCATAGACGAAGTGCTGACACCCGACTCCAGCCGCTTCTGGGATATGGACGGCTACGCCCCCGGCAAGTCGCAGCCCAACTACGACAAGCAGTTCGTCCGCGACTGGCTAGACGAAGCCGGCTGGGACCGCGAGCCGCCCGCCCCCGAACTGCCCGATGATGTAGTCGCCCGAACCCACGAGCGCTACCTCGAAGCCTATCGCCGCTTGACCGGCAACCCCCTATCCTAAAATCAAGCGTATCTTCCTATCTTTTCCGTCTATGTTAGCTTCTCTAATCTGGTGAACAAACCATGACAACCGGCTCAAGAAGAAGACCAACCCCAACGCAAGTGCGCGCAGCCCGCAGAAATCGGCAGGCGCGGCGCAGGAGGATGCTCGCCATCGGCGGCTTCTCCGCCGCCGGCCTAGTCGCCTTCCTGCTCATCCTAAGCCTCGTCCTGCCCGGCTTGCCGATAGACACGCTCTTCGGCAGATCAGGCTCCGGCAATATCTTCGAGACCGGCGCGGCAGAAGCGCCCGGCGTCGAGGTGACCAATGTCGAGGTCGTCACTCCCGACAGCGCCCCACCCGACGAAAGCGTCGCGCCTCCTCCTGCGCCGCCCAATCCCGTGCTCGGCGGCGTGGACATATTCTACAACTGCCCCGACGGATGCGACGACCTTGTGGCGCAGCTCACCGCCATAGCCCAAGAGTTTGAAGACGCGGGCAGAATCGTCGGCGTCACCCCCAAGACGGACATGGACTCCAAGCTTCTGCTGGTCGGCGCATCCGCCAACGAAGCCCTCGAAGCCTTCGACGAAGCCCAAATCCGCGCCTTCATCGAATCCAACGCAACCCAATAAATCACATAGGGGCAGCCCGCACGGTTGCCCCCATCCAAAAATCCTAACCCACCCCGTACATTCCCCTGCTAACCCCGGAGCCAAAATGTACCTCGCCAAAGTCTATATCCGGCTACGCCCCACCGTCAGCGACCCCCAGGGTCAGACCATACGCGGCGGCCTCCACCAGCTCGGCTTCGACGCCGTTACCGGCGTCCGCGCGGGCAAGTACATGGAAATCAGCCTGAACGCCGACAGCGAATGCGCCGCCTCCGAGCAAGTCCGCCAAATGTGCGACAAGCTCCTCGCCAACCCCGTCATTGAAGACTACCGCTTCGACCTCGAACCCCTCCACTAAAAACCCCTCCCCTCTGATATGCCGGCGGCGGCATGTATCTGATTTTCGCATGCGTAGGGGCGACCGACCGGTCGCCCCTGACACTATCCCCTACCCCTATACCGCATTGCGTCATGCAAAGCCGCCTATGGCGTCCCGCGCCAAGTCGTGCTAACATTCCCTCGCCAAAGACAAAAACCTGCGTAGGGGCTTGCCCGAGTCATCGGGCAGGCGTCAACAGGGTGCGTTCGCGCCCCTGAGTGGCCCTACGCGGGAAGGTCCGTCTTTGGCGATTCGCACCTGTACCACAAGGGGGCATTTGTCATGGGCTTTTCCCTCCCCTTTGCGACTTCTCTTGCTGCGATTTACAAAGCGCGTGTGCCACGCGATACGGCTGAAAGTTTGAATTTCCACCATCAAGCGAAAGGACTGACATTGATATGAAGTTTCTATCGGCATTTGCCATAACGGGCGCGCTGGGCGTTCTCGCCTTTCTCTTCTGGATTGGCAACGCAGACGCTCAATCAGCCTGCATCCAGGCGCTTGACGGCAACGCTACCATCAACGCATCTTGGGATAGCGACTGCCTGTCGGAGAACATATCCACAGCGCCAACCGGTCCCTCGCCCAGATACTACGCGCGCTTCTACACATTCACGCTGAACGAGCCTTCGTATGTAATCATATACCTCGCTTCCACCACGAACACATACCTGTACTTGATGGAAGGCGCGGGCAAGAACGGCGCTGTGCTGCACGAGAACGATGACGCTCCCGGCGGCGGCACGAACTCGCGCATAGAAGCGAGCCTGCTTGCCGGCGACTACACCATCGAAGCCACGACCTTCAATGCGGAGGAATCCGGCGACTTCACGCTCACCGTAGCCGGACTGCCCGACGCCTCACCTCCTATCCCCACCGCAACGCTCACTGCGACAACCATTCCCACCGCGACGCCTCCCCCGGGGGAAGACACGCCCACCCCTGTACCCACACCGACAACTGAACCAATCGACACGCCCGAACCCGCGCCAACCCAACCACCTGTGCCAGTTCCCAGCGTTACGCCTACGCCTCCAAGTGGAGACTTGGACATGACAGATGCCAACTGCACACCTGCCGATATGCCCGAAGACTTCGTGCGGGTCAGCATATCGGGACCTGAATGGTATTCGCCCAACCCATGGGGAATCGTCGCGACCTACCGAACCGATTGGGAAGCGCCGAACAGCGCTAACCAGCAGGTTGTAAGTTGCCTGACAGTCGTTTATCGAACCGTTTCAGATGCGCGTTGGGGCATGACATATTCCAACGCGTTGCAGTCGGACGGCAGCAGAAGGCACCCTATACGGGGCAACACCCAAACCAGCCAAGTCGAGCACGAGCAAATCGTAGTGCCACGGTTCGGTTATGACGCTATGGGGACATATAAGGCAGGCGGCATTCACGGCAGAGATGGGCCGACAATTTATTGGGAAGAAGAAACTGTCTACTTCCTCAAAGAAAAAATCAGGGTTTCTGTGTGGTTTGGATACAATCATCGTCCCATTAACCCCTGGTTAGTTGGGCAATTACCGAGGTCAAGTTTCCCAGGTTTCATGGATACCCCGGTGGAGATTGCGAGCTTCATAATCGAGCGGATGCACGTCGTTGGCATACAAGGAACATCATACATAGACCTTCAAGACCTTCAAGTGGATCAAGTGAGCGAATTGGCACATCCGCAAGCTGCCTTCCCGCCCGGACGACAGGAACAATGAAATCCGCAAAGCGCGCCGCCCAAACCTGAGGCGATGCTCGATGCGATAGAGGATATGCTTGTAGAAGATAGTGAGAATGTAGTTAAAGGTTCATCCATACAACTGACTGACTGAAGGAACGCTATCTCTTTTTTGAATAGGACTTACGCAGTTGAGCGCAATTTCGTACTTGAAACGGGTCAATCTCAGGTAGGATTCATATTCAAGTGCGTAAGTCCTGTTGAAGTATCATTTTCCTTGACAGCAAAGTTCGCGTGCCCTTTGATGACTTCATCCCAAACATGTTCCGATTGCAATCTCTTTTGCTGGAAGATACTAAAGGAGCGGATATGAACTCCAGAAATGTCAGGCGTATGCACTATGTCCCAAGGTTGTTGCTCAAACACTTTGCCGACAATCAAGGGCTGCTGCATGTTTATCACATAGATGAAAAGCGTTGGTTCAATTCGAAACCTGAAAATTTCGGTCTTGAGAAAGACATGTACGCCCAGGATGTCGATGAGTGGCTTGAGCGTGATATAGAGTCTCCAGCAGGTAAAGTGTTCAAGAAGATTCGGAATGGCGAGATAGACCTTTCTGAAGATGAGCGATGGATAATCGCGCGTTTCATTTCCGTGCAAGTGTTACGCACGAGGTCAGCGAGAGAGGAAATCTCCAATCAAGACCCTGAATCCGTGTGTGAGCCATTTCAGGATGAAACCTTTGCAAAGTTAGCGCACGAAAATATATCCCCAATGCCTCTAACACTCGAAGAGAATGAAAGAGTTGAACGGCTTTCTCTTCTGTCAAGAACTGATCGTAAAGAGGCGCGAAAGACATTGCTAAAAAACAGGGAGGAAGGAGCGGTAGACGACCATCCTTTTCTTCTTCGGCAGATAATGATCGGTGATAAAAATCCGACGCCCATAGATAATCAGCCCGTCGATTTCTTCATGAGACTGCCTTGGCGGGTCATTCAATCTGAAAAGGAGTCATTCATACTATCGGATAACCCGGTGACAATCACACCACTTAGCAGGTTTAGGGCGGATGCCGCAGATTTTGAGTGCGTACTGCCTATCAGCAAAAAGGTCGCCATCCATATAGGACGGGACAAGAATCTAAGCGGCCAAAATGTCGAACCGGTATCGAGTGATTTGGCGGTTAAGCGGATCAACACGCGGACACTTGGTAACGCATACCAGTACATCATTTCTCAGCGAAATGATAGTTGGATAAAGAAGAATGCGAACCGGAAGCTGACAATATATGTTCCTCTAGGGTTTTCCAACCAAATCATAGATGTTCAATATGGACGACCTCCGTGCCTCAATTGTGACGCAGAGTTCACTCCAGAACAATGGGATTCTTGGGAAGGTAAAGACATGCCCATTCGGGGCTATAAGGGTGTGCCGCCACACGAATGTCTGCCCTGAAACGAACTGAGATTTTGCCATCGCGCTGCGTGAAGGCGTCGTTACTCACCCGCTAAGTTGCACACACGCAAGGGGAAACATAAAAGACAAAGAGTCAGATGTGACCCCAGCAAGGGGTCCCGCCCGACTCTGAATATAGAGTAGCCAAGATTCCGTCTATGTGTCAAGCCATCTTGGGAACATACTCCCCCCTACCCAACACTCCCTCCCCCTTCACCACCTCCCCGCCAAGCCGCCCACTCATTGAAGCCAACCGAGCGGCGCGCTATACTAAAAGCGTGGAGAACGCGACATGACGACAATCAACACCATGCAAGACCTCACCCGCCTGCTGCGCGAGCATCCTGAGTGGCGCGACGAGTTGCGGCGCGAGCTGCTGGAACTGTCGAAGCTGCATCGACAGCGCCAAGAACGATTGGCTGCCGTTTGCCTAGACCAGCACGCGCAGAATCTTTTGAACGCCCTTGACCGCGAAACCTCTATCAGATGGGAAGATCTGCCGCACAGGGCTGATAGCGATTGGAGCGAAGCATCAAGAGCCGCTGCCCTGTTGGTCGGAGCAAACTTGTGCGAGGTTAGCCCTACTCGGATTAGGCTCAGCGAGTACGGAGACAAGTTGCTTGCCGAATCATCCCTAATCAGCCGAGCAGCCACAGAAATTGCAACCGAATCAATACGCTGAACAGATGCAGCGCGAGCGCCTGAGGATAGTCGTTCTGGGTCCGGGAGAAGCGCAGCCTCCCGACTTGCGTAAGCGCAGGCAAATCAAGTCCCGCCTCCATGAACACGGTTACTCGCTTGCCATGTTGGGCGAGGAACTTCTTCAAGACACTGATGCGCCGCTCCATCTGGCGTTGCGCTCATAGTTAGGCAATATAGACCTGCTGCTGGTTCTGAACACCGGAGTTGCGCCAATAGTCGAGTTGACGGCTATTAGTGATAACCTCAGAGCAAGACAGATAACCAGAGTGTGGTCGAAGCGAGAGTATGTCGCAGGACGCCGGACAACTCCGAGCGATGTTGTGGCGATGTTCGACAACTCGCTGTTCAGCGAAGAAGAATTTGACAGTTGTGAACTGGTGGAATCGGTTATAGAGATGGCGGAACGGTTCTGTATGAGCAAAGCTCAGCAGGAAGGACGCTTGACAAGTCTTGGGCTTCCCCCGCCGAGTTGATTATCGCCACCCCCCTACCCAATACTCCCCTTCGTGCTCGCAACATCCCCGCCAAGCCGCTCATCCACCTCCAGCGCCGCCCGAAGCGACCGCGCCAGGCTCTTGAACAGCGCCTCCGCCTTGTGGTGATTGCTGCTGCCCGCCAAAATCCGCACATGCAGATTGAACGCCCCCTCGCGCGCCATCGTCTCCAAGAAGTGCGGTATGAGTTCTGCGGGCAGCGCCCCCAAATCGCTGTCCGACAGCGCGGCGTCTATGACCGCATACCCGCGTCCTCCGAAGTCCACCACCGTCAGCGCCAGCGCCTCGTCCAGCGGCACATAAGAGTGCGCCATTCGCCGTATGCCGCTCGCGTCCCCCACCGCATCCTTCAACGCCCTGCCCAGCACGATGCCCACATCTTCGACCAGGTGATGCCAGCCCACATGCGTATCGCCCGTAGCCACGACAGTCAGGTCTATCAGCCCATGCCGCGACAGCTGCGCCAGCAGGTGGTCGAACATCCCGTTCCCCGTGTCAATCCGATACTCCCCCGTCCCGTCCAGGTTCACCTCGACGCTAATCTGCGTCTCCCTCGTCTCGCGGCTCAGCTTCGATACTCGCACTCGCCTACCTCATAGCAAAATCCCTTTCCCTTCATTTATAGGGAAAGCCAATAAATCCCCCCGTCCATGCCGCCCGCTGTCAGTTCCCGCTAAATCACTTCCCTCAGCGCGTTCACGAAGACATCCGTCTGCTCCGGCGTCCCAACGGCGACGCGGAAGAAATCACGCAGCCGCTCCGAGCCGAACATCCGCACCACGATGCCCCGCCGCGCCAAGTCCTCGAACACCTGCTGCGCCCGCCCCGGCTCCGCTCCCGGCTCGACATAGCACAGCAAGAAGTTCCCCGCCGACGGCCACGGCGTTACCCCCGCGATGTCATCGAGCAGCGCGGTCATGCGCTCGCGCTCGTCCACAATCTTCCCCACATTATCCAGCAGCGCGGGAGCGTCATCGAGCGACGCCAGCAGCGCGGCTTCGGCGGCGACGCTGATGTTGTACGGCTGCTTGATGTCGATGACATGCTGCACAAGCTCTTCGTTCATGATGCCGTAGCCTATCCGCAGCCCTGCCAGTCCCGCCCACTTGCTCATCGTGCGTAGCACCACCAGATTCTCATGCTCCGACACCATGTCCGCCACCGTGAAATCGCAGAACTCGTAATACGCCTCATCGACCACGATGATGCGCCCCGTATCCAGCAGTTCGCGCACATGATCCCTCGGCGTCAGATTGCCTGTAGGATTGTTCGGCGACGCCACGAAGATTATCTTCGTGCGCTCATCTATGGCATCCTTGGCAGCGCCCACATCCACATCGAAAACCTCGTCGCGCTGCACAAGCTCAATCTCACCGCCCGCAATGCGAGCGAGAAAGCCGTACATGGCGAATGTCGGATCAAAGTCCAGCGCCTTGTCCCCAGGCTCCATGAACAGCCGAAACAGCAGGTCTATGAGCTCATCGCTCCCCGCGCCCGCGATGAGTTCTTCCGGCGGCGCGCCCGTATAGCCGCTTAGTGCCTGCCGCACCCTGCGCTGCAACGGGTCCGGGTAGATATGCGTCGGCGCTTTTGCCACAGCCTCCGCGACCTTCGGCGAACCTCCATAAGGATTCTCATTGCCGTTGAGCTTCACGATTTCGCTCTCCGGTATCCCCGCCCGCTGCGCGATAAGCTCCGGCGGATCAACCGCCTCGTATGTCTGCACATCCATCAGATGCGGTCGTATCAGCCGCCTAATCTTCCCAGCCATAACTCACGCTCCTATCCCTATGACGATCGATCCTTACCAAGTCAACCCGCCAGCTCCTCGCGGATTTCCGCCGCCTCCGCGTGCGCCGTAAGCCCCTCTGCCCTGCCCAGCGCCGCCGCCGCCCCGGAGATTGCCGCCGATGTCGCCGGACTGAGCGCGACCACCGGGCTGATCTTCACGAACGAGTGAACCCCCAGCCCCGAGTTGAAGCGCGCCGTCCCCGCCGTCGGCATCACATGGCTAGGCCCCGCTACATAGTCCCCCAGCACCTCATGCGAGAACTCGCCGATGAACACCGCGCCCGCGTTCCGCACCTTGCCCAGCCACTCCCATGCGTCGCTGAACATCAGGCACAGGTGTTCAGGCGCGAAGTCGTTCGCCAACTCCACCGCGTCATCCATGCTGTCCACCAGCGCGATGCAGCCCTGCTCTTGCGTGGAAGCCCGCGCTATCGCCCCCCTGTCCAGCCTGTCCAGCCGTGCCGTAACCTCCGCGTTCACCGCATCCGCGAGCCGCTCCGATGTCGTTATCAGCACTGGACGCGCCAGCGGGTCATGCTCGGCCTGTGCCAGCATATCCACCGCGCACAGCGTCGGATTGGATGCGCCGTCCGCTATCACCACCGTCTCCGTGGGCCCATAAAGCCCGTCTATGCCCACATCGCCATACACCATCTTCTTGGCGAGCGTAACGAATATGTTGCCCGGCCCGCAGATGGTATCCACGCGCGGCACGCTCTCCGTTCCATAAGCCATCGCCGCTATCGCCTGCGCCCCGCCTATGCGAAACACCCTATCCACGCCCGCGATGTGCGCCGCCGCCAGAACCGCCGGATGCGGCATCTCATCGCCCTTCGTCGGCGTGCATATCACCAATTCGCTCACGCCCGCTACCTTCGCCGGTATCGCCGTCATCAGCACGGTCGAGGGATACAGCGCCGTGCCGCCCGGAATGTACGCCCCCGCCGACCGCACCGCGTTCACAATCTGCCCATAGCCCTCGGCGTAGTCAGTCCAACCCCTGTTCAGGCATGCCTCATGGAAACTGCGAATGCGCGCCACCGCCACCTCCAGCGCCTCCACGACCTGCGCGGACGCCTGTTGCCGAGCGCCTGCGATTGCCGCGCGCGGCACTTCCATGTCGTCGGGCGCGACGCCGTCCAGCAGCTGCGAATACTCGCGCACCGCCGCATCGCCCTCGCTACGCACTCGCCGCACGATTCGCTCCACCACTTGCGACGGCGTCAGCGGCTCGCCGAATATGCGCTCGATGCCCTCGCTCACCTGCTGCGGCAAGTCGTCGAGGTCAAGCCCCCTGCCCTCGCACAGCACGCGGCGGGCGTCTTCAATCCCAAATACCACCCTCACGGCAAATAGTCCTCTATTGCTTTCGTCAGCGAGGCGAGCGTAGCCTCTTGATACTCTTCCTCGCTTCCGCGCGGGATATACTCATACAGACGCTCAAGCCCGTCCGAAGCGTCCGTAACGAAGGCGTCGGCGACTTCATGCGCCGGATGCCCATCTTCCCCGGCGGCGATGCGCCGCGCCATGAAGCGCAGCCGCTCCCACGAAAAGCCCCGATCGAGGTTAGTCGTAACCCAATGCGCCCAGTCGGAGAGCGTTTCGCTCGGAATGAAATCCACATGCACCCGCTCCACGCTAACATCGAGCAGGCTTCCGAGCGGGCTGATGTCCTGCCAGCAGCGCCGGTCAAGCTCCAACTGCATCGCCCTGTCCATCACCAGCCCCAGCACCCCGTCCTCGAACACGCTAGGGTTGCCAAAGAACGGACGGAACATATTGGCGATCCATGTCTCATCCGCCAGCAGGTGCGTCAGATAGCCTGCCATGAACGCCTGCGTCGCGCCGCTGTGCCCGTCTGGATTGCTGAGCTCCGGGTGATTGTGAAAAAGCCCGTTGATGCCCGTTCCAATCTCGTCGAAGTCCAGCCGCGCGAAATGGTAGCAAGCCCGATCCTTGCGCGTGATGACCCGAATATCCGGCGATGTCGAGCCAAGCAGATAGTAGCCCATGTTCGCGTCGATGACATCATGGCCAAGGACGGCGGCAGCCTGACGAGCAAGATTGATATGCACCGGCGGATTCGGCAACTTTTCCCTCCCTAGTAGAAGTCCCTTACATCTCGATGGACTGACAGGCGCATGTATTCGATGTTTCAAGCTCATTCCGAATACAGCGCCCCCGCCTGCCGTCATCCCGAACGCGGCGCAGCAATTTCCTCCGTCATTCCAATGACACAGCGTCCCCCTGTCATTCCGAACGCAGCGCAGCGGAGTGAGGAATCTAAAATCCTAGTCTGCCGGACACACAGACTTTAGCAGCCACCCTTGTACTCGGTTGCCTATTGGATTACGAAATGCCTCGCGCCGCAATCCCCAGCACAATCCAATTCTTAATTCCCAATTTTTAATTCTTAATTCCCAAGCCCTCGGTCAGCCGTTCCTGCGCCTCACAGGTGGAGTTGAACACATAGTTCAGGTGCGAAACCGTTACGCTCGTTCCCCCCGCCTGTCGCAGACGGTTCACGGCATCCGTAAGGTTGTGCTTCCTGATTATAACCGTAGCGGCATACCAGCCGGCGCCGTCCTCCGAATAGACCTTCGAGATTGTCGGCCCCCTCAGCCCACTGATTTCCGTGTGCTCCAATACCTGCCGCGCCACATCCTCCGGCGTCTCCCCGCGCATATTCGCCGTAACGCTGTAATACGCGCGCGAGCGCAAATGCCCCTCGACCACATCCACCAGCGTCTTCGCTATATCCAGCTTGGCGGCATCCTCGCCCAGCAGCCGGCGGTTGCCTATCAGACACGCCTGCGATGTGATGATAGACCCGCCGCTTATCGTCTTCAGCCGGTTCTCGCGCATCGTCGTGCCGCTCTCCGACACATCCGCGATCATGTCCGCGAAGCCCATCGCCACCGCCGCCTCCAGCGTGCCGCTTGAATGCACCAGCGAGAACAGGTTGATGCCGCTCCGAAGCAGAAACCGCTCCACGAGGCGGGGATACTTCGTAACGATACGCAAGTCCCTGCCCTGCTGCCGAAACTCCATAGACAGGTCGGCGAGGTCCGCAAGCGACACCACATCGACCCAAGAGTCCGGCACGCCAAGCACCAGCTCGCACCTGCCAAAGTCCAGGTCGTCTATCACGACATTGGTGTCGCCGCCCTCGCTCCGCATCTCCAAGTAGCGGTCAAGCCCCACGACGCCCAGATCGGCGCTGCCCTCTTCCACTTTCGGCGTAATGTCCGCCCCGCGCTGGAACAGCACCGTTACGCCCGGCAGCGCGGGTATGTCGGCAATGTAGCGGCGCGGGTTGCTGCGAGACACGCCGATGCCGCACGAGCGCAGAAACGCCTGCGTCGGCTCGAACAGCGCGCCGTCGCTGGATATGGCAAGCCGCAGACTGCCGTTAAGCGCCATTCACTCCCACCTCGTCGGCTGTGATGCCGCCGTCTCCCAGCGCATCCAGCAGCGCATTGACATTGTACGCGAACCCCATCGCCGGGACGCACTCGCTCCCGCCCAGCGCCCGAACCAGCCCGTCATACCTGCCGCCGCCGCCCAGCGCCTCGGAATCGCCTTCAGACGCCATAAGCTCGAAGATGACTCCCGTATAGTACGAAATCCCCCGCGCCATTCCCATATCCAGCGTAACCTGCGAATCCGCGATGCCAATGTCGGACACACGCGCCAGCAGCGCCTCAAGCTCATCCAGCGGTGCGGCATCTATCCCGCACTCTACGGCGGCTAACCGCGCCGATTCCAGCGTAGAGCTAGGCGAATCGCTCAGCCGTGACAGCGTGTCCGCCAGCGTGAGCGCCCGCTCGAACGCCTGCGGGCAGTTCGCCCGCCGCACCTTGCTCAGCAGCCGCGCCACTATCTGATCCGTCGTGCGACGACCCAGCGGCTCCGGCATAGACTCCTTCAGCGCCCCCAGGATGAACTCCTCTGCCGCCTCCGTGCTCATATTCTCCAGCGTCGTCTCCAGCCCCAAATCTACGCTGCCGCGCAGCAGTCCGACCTCGCGCGCATACTCCATCAGCCCGCCAACATCCGACTCGCCGCTCTTGAGGGCGTTCATATTGCCTATGACGAACAGCTTTGCCGCTTCCGACAGCCCGAAGGCGTCCAACAGGCTATGCAGCACGCCCAAATGCCCTATTCTTATCCGAAACTCCGACAGTCCAACCTGCCGCAGCCCCGACGCCGCGAGCGATATTATCTCCACATCCGCGCCGACGCCCGACGCCCCCACGAGCTCAGCGCCCGACTGCGTGAACTGGCGGTAATTCCCCCGCTCAGGCGGTATGTATCGAAACACCGGCCCGCTGTACTGCCAGCGAGCCGGCAGCGTCAGCGACGCCTCGTTGTCGATGTAGTGGCGAATGACGGAGGAGGTGAACTCAGGGCGCAGGCTGACCGCGGTGCCGCCGGGATCGGTGAAGTTATACAGCCGCCCCGCGAGGTCGCCGCCCGCCTTCCGCACGAACAGCTCGGTCTCCTCCAGAAGCGGCGTATCGATGGGCTGATACCCGTAAGCCGCCATGTGCGAACGAAGACATAGCAAGGCGCGCTCGCTGCGCTCCCATGCCAGCGTGTCCAGCGCGGGCATGCCCGTCAGCCCGCTAATCCGCCTGCTCGCGCCGCCCTCATGCAACTGGCTCACGCCGCATCCTCATCTGCTCCAAAACCTCGCTCAAAAATACGCCGCCATGTTCGCACTTTCACATATCACTGTCAACCAAAACCCATCTCCTGAGAAAATTGCATTAGTCCCTTCCCCCTATGGGGGAAGGTTAGGATGGGGGCGAAAATGCTTGCCCATCGACGGCTAAACTATACTAATGCAATTTTCTCATCCCCTCATTCTCCGTTCGTGGTGAGCCTGTCGAACCACCCCAACCCCTTAATCTAGTCTGTCCCGTCAGCCCCTAGCGTAAGAAGATTGCACAAGCCATCCCCGCCCGCTCACCCGTCATTCCCGCGAAAGAACATCACCCCTGCGGAAGCAGGGGCGGGAATCCAGAGCATCAAAGGCAATCCAAGCATAAACAACGCTGCCGTTTAACCCCAAAAATCGCAATCAGTCCATCCATGAGATAAGTTCCACCAACTCCCCCCAATTTTCAATTTTCAATTTTCAATTCTTAATTGACACCCCCCCCGTTTGACAACGCCCCCCCGCTTTTGTACATTCAGCCCATCCTAATGATGAGGTGTCGCAATGCCAAATCCCTACTCCATAAAAGCAGAGTTCAACGTCCCTGTGAAGATGCGCGATGGCGCAACCCTCTACGCCGACATCTTCCGCCCCGACGCGGAAGGAAAGTTCCCCGCGCTCATCACGCGCACCCCTTACGACAAGAGCAGCCCCCAAAACCGCACCGGCACCCTAGACGTCATCCGCGCCGCGATGAGCGGCTACGCCGCCGTCGTGCAGGATGTTCGCGGCCGCTACACATCCGACGGAGACTTCTACACCTTCGTCAACGAAATCAACGACGGCTACGACTCTATCGAATGGCTCGCCGCCCAGCCCTGGTGCACCGGCAAGGTCGGCACATTCGGAATATCCTATGTCGGCGCGACGCAGTGGCTCGCCGCCAAGTCCAAGCCCCCTTCCCTCACCGCCATCGCCCCCGGCTTCACCGCGCACGACTACCACGAAGGTTGGGCATGGCAGGGCGGCGCATTCGAGCTCGGCTTCAACCTCTCGTGGGCTATCGGCGCGCTTGCAGGCGCGAACTGGGGCAAGCTCTCGCAACAGCTCAACCTAGGCCCCGACGACCTCGACAAGCTCATTGCCCAGAAGGACGCCCTCTGCGGCGGCTTCTCCCACCTGCCCATGCAGGACATGCCCCACCTAGAAGGCGGCTTAGCGCCCTACTACTACGACTGGCTCGCCCACTCTGAATATGATGACTACTGGAAGCAGGTCTGCATCGCCGAATCCCACTCCGAAATCGCCATCCCCGCCTTCAATGTCGGCGGCTGGTACGACATCTTCCTCGGAGGCACGATAGGCAACTACATGAGCATGCGCGCCAATGGCGCATCCGACGCCGCGCGCAACGGGCAGCGCCTTCTCATCGGCCCCTGGATTCACTCCGGCTCAGCCCCCGCCGTGTCCGGCGAGTACAACTTCGGCACTCGCGCCGCCGCCGCCGCCATAGACCTGCCCGGCGCTTTCCTCCGCTACTACGACCACCATCTCAAAGGCGAAGACAACGGCGTCGCCGACGAACAGCCCGTCCGCATCTTCGTCATGGGCATCAACGAATGGCGCTACGAAGACGCCTGGCCTCTCGAACGCGCCGAAGCCGTGCGCTACTACCTCCACAGCGGCGGACGCGCCAACACCCTCAACGGCGACGGCGCGCTGAACCCCGAATCACCCGCCGACGAGCCGCCCGATGTATTCGTGTACAATCCCATAGACCCCGTGCCCACCAGCGGCGGCGGCCTCTGCTGCGACCCCGCGTTCATGGCGCCCGGCGCATTCGACCAGCGCTCCATAGAGACAAGGTCCGATGTGCTCGTCTATTCCACTCCCCCGATGGAGCGGGACACCGAAGTAACCGGCCCCATATCCGTAACCCTCTACGCATCCACATCCGCGAAGGACACCGACTTCACCGCCAAGCTCGTGGATGTAGAGCCGTGCGGCTACGCCCGCAACCTCACCGACGGCATCATCCGCGCCCGCTATCGCGCGCCCCGCCAGCCCGCATCCTTCATAACTCCCGGCGATGTCGTCGAATACACCATAGACCTCTGGGCAACCGCCAATGTCTTCAAGAAGGGACACAGCATCCGGCTGGAAATCTCATCCAGCAACTTCCCCCGCTTCGACCGCAACATGAACACCGGCGACGCCATCGGCGCTGACGCCTCATTCCAGTCCGCCCTCCAGACCATCCATCACACAGCCAGCCACCCATCCCACATCACCCTGCCCATAGTTCCCAGAGACTAGCCGCAAAAAAGTAGGGGCAGGCGAGAAGCCTGCCCCTTTTTGCTGATACCTGAAAACCTTGCTTGGCGCGCCTGAAGGGATTCGAACCCCCAACCCTCGGTTCCGAAGACCGATGCTCTGTCCATTGAGCTACAGGCGCGCATCACCACACCGAACCATCCACCCGCCCCTACATTATAGCAGGTGTTGCGCCCTTATCAGATGTCGACGAGCCAAATCAACCCAGCTCGCTGATGAGCTGCTTGTAATTCTCGCTCCCCATCGACCGCAGCCGCATATCCTCCGACACCTCAAGATCGCCCGTATCCTCCAGCAGCTCGATGTGCGCCACTATCTCCGACAGCGCCATATACAGGTTGCCGCCAATCAGCTTGCGCCGCGCGAACACCCCGCGCGTGATATGCTCCAGCGTCGTCGGCTCATCCCCTACCCTGTGCAAAATCCTGCCCAGCCGCGTCGCATGGTGCCCGATTATGTCCTCCGCCCGCCGCGTCGTCTCAAAGTTGAACCGCCCCTTGCTGAACAGCCGGTGCGCCGGCATCACCGCGACCCCCTCACCCAAATTCGCAATCAGCCTAAGCGACCGCAAGTAGGTGGCAAGCCCATAATACTCATCCTCATTGTGATAATGCTCCGGCATTATCTTGCGGATTTCCGCGCTGAACCGCGCCTTCGTAGTCGGATGCGGCGTAATCTCCGGCAGCACATGGTCGCCCGTGAACACCAGCCCGTCCAGCGTTACGCAAATCTCGTCCGGAGAGTGCCCCGGCGCGTGCAGAAAAGTCAACTCCCCCTCAGCATCATCCGCCCGCAGGTTGCGGCTCACCTGAAACCGCCTGCGCGTCTCCACATACCGCCTCTGTCGCTCGGCGTACCCTGCCGACTGCCGAGCCGCTTCCCCCGAATTGCCCACCTTGTCCGCGCTCACCACCCGCTGCATCTCCTTCTGAAGCGGCGACGACGGATTGCGCTGTATGTCCCAAGGGTTGTATTGCAGCAGGCGCGCGTAGATGTCGTGCGCCCAGATTTCAGCGTCCGCTTCCTGCGCCAACTGCCCCGCCGCGCCGTCGTGATCCTGATGCCCGTGCGTTATGATGACCCGCTCGATGTCGCGCACCTGAAACCCCGTCGCCTCAACCCCATTCGCCAGATGCTCGTATGAACCCGTCGCCCCCGCGTCGATGAGCGTCATGCCCCCATTGTCGAACAGATACGCCCAAGTCGGCCCCGTCCGAGACGAATTGTCCTGTGGCACACCGATTGCGTGTATTCGCCTCCCCTGCGCCGTATCCACCCGCGCCACCATACAATTGCCATCCGCATCGCCCGCCCGCAGTGTAACCACCTCTTTGAATTGGGACATCAAGCAAAAAACTCCGTTCAGCAAAAATCACGCAAAAAGGCGCGGCAGACGAACATTCTAGGGGGTAAGAGTGGGGTGAGTGAAGGGATTCGAACCCTCGATCTCCAGGGCCACAACCTGGCGTCTTAACCGCTTGACCACACCCACCACGCACCTCAATTCTAGCAGTCAAACACCGCAAGGGTCAACCATTCCAACCGCCCACGAAACGCCCTCCCCCATCGAGGCGAAAGGCTACACCCCGTCCCCGTCATAAGGCTGTGCAAAAGGGACAAGTCGCTACTGAATCAGCAGGTCATCGGCGGCGCTCTTCGTAGTAAGCGCCTCCAGCAGTTCGTCAACCATCACATCCTGCTTGGAGTGGTGGCGCAGTGGCAGCGAGGGGTTCACACGATACAAGTTGCGCCGTCCGTCCTTGCGCCGCTCGATATAGCCCGCAATCTCCAAATCCGAGATAATCTTGTGCGTCGTGCGCTCCGTAACACCAATCTCGTTCGCTATCTCCCGAGCCGTGCTACGCGGATTATGGAATATGAAGGACAGCACAAGGCCATGATTTGTAATGAAAGTCCATCGCGGAGATGATGTAGCCATAAGCCCCCACACTTGCAATCGCTGAACGCAAATCCTATCACAGCCACCCTACCCGCACAACAGCATCATCCTATGCCCTGTTGCGCTACTCAGCGGGAGCGTCCACCACCAGATCGGTGGTGATGATGGCAAAGATACCCTCTGCGTCGCGCACCGGCACAGAGCGAGTCACCATCCAGACCTCACCGCCGCCCGCGTCAAAATACGGCGCTGTCCATATACTCGCCTCTGCTGCCATAGGCGCCGCGAACCATTCCTGCGTCTCGATGTGATAGGAAGACACCGCAAGATCAAGGCTTTCATAGCCGTCGTCCGTGCGATAGACATACGGGCTGGTGATGACGGAACCGGAACCGTCCACCAACGCGGCTGCGCTGCCAAAGAACGACGGGTTTTCAGAAAGGTAGGCTTGCAGGCGTTCCGTGTACGCAGCCGCGTCAGCCGGTCGATCCTCGGCTAATTCCGCCGCCAAGGTATCCAGGGCGCTAACCACGCTGCCCCGCAAAGCCTCAGGGTCGGGAGCGTCCTCGCCGCAACCCTGAGTCACCACGAGGGCAAGCATCGCAAAAAGCAAGACCATCGCAGCGCGGGATAGGCGGCCCCCGTCGCTTAGAAACCCCTGCCCTCCACGCCGTCCAACTCTTGCGGTCATCGACCACCACTTAAAAGTTCCCATCGAAAAATCCCGTTCATCGCAAAGTTTATCGCCCATAATCTTACCCGATTAAAAGCGCCCCTCACAAGAGAAAGTCCCTTTCATCATCCCTGCCAAGCCCCGTATCCCCATCGCAGCAAGCCTACCATCCGCCCGCGCGCCGAGCCTGTTTTTTCGTTGTGGTAAGCCTATCGAACCACCAACCCCAATCCGCAACGCAATCCTAACCATCACCCCGTCCCCGCCATCCACACCACCCCCAATATCCCCGTTCACAGCAAGCCTACCCTCCCCGTTCGCGGCAAGCCTATTTTTTCCGTTGTGGTAAGCATGCCCTCCACCGTTCGCGGCAAGCCTTTTTCCCGTTCGCAGTAAGCCTATTCTTCCCGTTCGTGGTGAGCCTGTCGAACCACCCTCCCCCTGCCATTCCGAGCGCCCTCCCCTCTGTCATTCCGAGCGCAGCGAGGAATCAAAAATCCTAGCCTACCGCATACCTAGATTTCATCAACCGCCTTTGAACATCGGTTGCCATCAGGCTGCGAAACATCCCGCACCACAAGCCCCAACACAACCCAATTCCTACCCCTACGAGCCACCCTTCCGCTAGAGGCAACCAGCGCTCCCCCCACCCCGTCATTCCTGCGAAAGAACGTCACCCCTGCGAAAGCAGGGGCAGGAATCCAGCGCTTCCAATACCGCCATCCCGAACACGACGCGGCAACCATCCCCGTCATTCTAAACGCCCATCCGTGTCATTCCGAACGGAGTGAGGAATCAAAAATCCTAACTTGCCAGACACCTAGAATTCAGCAACCACCGTCTATCAAACCAATCCGCCCTCGTAGAGGCGAACCCCTAACATCCTGAAATCTGACCCCTGACACCCCCTCTACATTCAGCAACCACCTTTGAACTTCCGTTGACTTATCGCCCGCGCTCACCCTAACCGCACGGCTGCATACCATCCCCCAATTCTCAATTCCTAATTTTTAATTCTTAATTCCCACTCCCCCCAGATCCTGCACCAACCGCACCAGCGTCCGCACCGGCACCCCCGTCGCGCCCTTCACCGTCGCGCCCTTGCTGCCGCGCGCCCGGGCAGTGCCCGCTATGTCCAGATGCACCCATGGCGCGCCGTCATTGAACTCGCCGATAATCAGCGCCCCCGTGATGGATCCCGCGCCGCGCCCGCCCGTATTCTTGATGTCCGCGATGTCGCTGCTGTACTGCGACTTATAATCGTCATACATCGGCAGCGGCCAAGCGCGCTCCCCGACCGCGTTCGCCGCGTCGACCACCTGCCCCGTGAAGGCATCATCGTTGCCAAACGCCCCGATGCACTGGTCGCCCAGCGCAACCGCCATCGCCCCCGTCAGCGTCGCCACATCCACGATACGGCTCAGCCCGATAGTGCGCGCGTATGCCATCGCGTCCGCCAGAACCAGCCTGCCCTCCGCGTCCGTATTGTCGATCTCTATCGTCTTGCCGTTCATCGCCCGCACCACATCCCCCGGACGCTGCGCCGTGCCGCTCGGCATATTCTCAGTCGCAGGCACTATCGCCGTCACATTGATCCTCGGCTTCAACTGCGCTATCGCCTGCATCGCCGCTATCACCGACGCGCCGCCCGCCATATCCCCCTTCATCGTCGACATACCCGCCGCATTCTTGATGTCCAGCCCCCCGCTGTCGAAGGTGATGCCCTTGCCCAGCAGCCCGATGTTGTTCGCCTCATCGTCGGCGTCCCCGTTATACCGCATGATGATGAACTTCGGCGGCTCTTCGCTGCCCTGAGCCACGCCCAGCAGCGCCCCCATCCCCAGCTCTGCCATCCGCGCCCGCTCCAGCACCTCCAGCCCGACGCCGTACTTCTGTCCCACCGCCAGCGCCCGCTCCGCCATGTCCGAAGGCGTCATATTGTTCGCCGGTTCATTCGCCATATCGCGGCAAAGGTTCACCGCCTCCCCGATGATACGCCCCTCATCGACGCCCTGCTGCAAGGCGTCCACCTTTGATCCGTCGAACTCCACCACCGACACATCGGTCAGGCTGACATCGGAAGCGTTCGACTTGTACTTGTCAAACCTGTACAGCCCCATCACCATGCCCTCGGCAAGCGCCTGCGCGGCAGCTTTGCCGTCCAGACCGCCGATGCCCGCGCCGTGAACAATGGTCGCCGCCGACTTGACGCCGATGCCATTCAGGCGGCGCGCGCTCTCAGCCGCCACGCTCCGAACCCCGTCGAGTGTGAACGACTCCGCCTTGCCCAGCCCCGCAACCAGCACCCGCCTCGGCGCTATCGTCCCAAGCGTATGTATCAGCGTCAGTTCGCCGCGCTTCCCTCTTACCTCCCCGTCCGCGATGAGCGCCGAGATCGCGCCCCCCATCGCGCCGTCAACCGCGCCCGTCGCGCCACCCGGCGTCGTAACCCCCTCGAACAGATTCACCACCACCGCATCCGCATCCTGCTGCGCTATATCCCCTGCGACCACCTTGATATTCACCTGCTGTCCTCCTTGCCTGTTCGTTAGGTATTTGATATTTCAGATGCAACGCCGTTCCGACAATCATCCATAGGAATAACCTACTGGTTGACCGTAACGCCGCTGTCAGTTATTCCGGGACGCACGCCCCTGTCATTCCCCGAGCGCGCTCTCCCTTTGGCATCCCGAACCACCACCCCCTATCATCCCGAGCGCCTTCCTTCCCTTTGGCATCCCGAACAGCCCTCCCCCTATCATTCCGAACCACCCTCTCCCTGTCATTCCGAACGGAGTGAGGAATCTAAAATCCTAATCTGCCGAACACCTACCAAAAGAAAGGGAACACTCTCATTAGGTAGTCTATTATATGTCAGCCCCCGCCAATTCTGCTATCCTTGCATGAAATAGATGCCCCCTCTATCTACATGAAGAGGGATAGAGTTTGCCCCTTCCCTAACCGAAACACAAAGGAGCGATCCAATGCCACAGCGCACCGTATCCGCGGCGGAAACCGAACTGATTCAGAAGGCGCACCAATACATGCCCGGCGGCAGCCTCGGCAACATCGGCAAAGACATCGTTATCAGCGAAGGCAGCGCCGGCAGAGTGCGCGACGCCAGCGGCAACGAGTATGTGGACTACCTGCTAGGCTCAGGCCCCATGCTCATCGGACACGCCCACCCCGAAGTCATCGAGGCGGCGCGCGAGCAGCTCGACAAAGGCACGACCTTCTTCGCCAACAACGACAAGGCAATCCTGCTCGCCGAAGAAATCGTGCGCTCCGTCGCCTGCGCCGACAAGGTGCGGTTCACCAGCAGCGGCACGGAAGCCACCTTCTACGCCCTGCGTACCGCCCGCGCATACCGCCGCCGCGACAAAATCCTGAAGTTCGAGGGCGGCTACCATGGTATGCACGACTACGCCCTAATGAGCATGTCCCCTGCCGACCCGCACGACTTCCCCCGCCCCACTCCCGACTCCCCCGGCATACCGCGCTCCATCCAAGACGAAGTGCTAATAGCGCCCTTCAACGACCTGGAGACGGCCGCCGCCATCATTGAGGCGCATCACGACGAGCTTGGCGCGGTCATCGTCGAGCCGTTCCAGCGCCTGCTGCCGCCGCAGCCCGGCTTCCTGCAAGGCTTGCGCGAAGTAACCGCGCAGTACGGCGTCCCCCTGATATTCGACGAGGTCGTAACCGGCTTCCGCTTCGCTTACGGCGGCGCGCAGGAGTTCTACGGCGTAGAGCCTGACCTCTGCTCACTCGGCAAGGTCATGGCAGGCGGCTTCCCCCTCGCGGCCATCGCCGGCAAGGACGAGCTGATGACCCACTTCGACGCCGCATCCACCGAATCCGACGCCTTCATGCCCCAGATAGGCACGCTCAGCGGCAACCCAATCGCCGCCGCCGCGGGCATCAAGACCCTGGAGATTCTGCGGCGCGAAGGCGCGTATGAGCGCATCTTCGCCACCGGGCAGCGCCTCAAAGACGAACTCCAGCGCATGCTCGACGAAGCCGAGCTGCCCGCCAAAGTCATCGGCGAAGCCCCCCTGTTTGATGTGTTCTTCACCGAGAACGATGTAACCGACTACCGCTCCACCCTACTCGCCGACAAGCCGATGCTCGCCCGCTTCAACGAACTGCTGCTGGCGCGCGGCATCCTCAAGGGTGACAGCAAGTTCTACATCTCCCTCGCCCACACCGCCGACGACATCCAGCGCACACTCGACGCGTTCGCATCCGCCATCGACGAACTCAAGCGCTGACGCACAAACCCCCTGCCCTCCGCTCATTCACGACAGCGTTTCCATTCAGGCGGCACAAACCTTTTCGTCATTCCTGCGAAAGCGGGAAGCCGGTGCGATATAGCGGCAAAACCGTCTGAAAGGAAACGCTGCCCTAATTCCCATTCCCCTTGACGCTCTGACCGCCTAGCCGAAACGCTACTCCATCTTCGCTTATCAGTTCTGTCAGCAAAACCCCCTCCCTGCCCTCAATCGGCAGGCTTTACGCAACAACCGCGTCAATAGTCGCAAACCCCTAACCAGCAGCCGTTACGATTTTCGTAATGACTGAATTGTGTTATGCGAACAATGTTTCATTAAACGCAAAGTCCCGCGCCGTTTTCTTTGACTTTGCCTAAAACATGGCTTTTATTTTGATTGACTTGCGCCTAGCCAAAAGCATAACTTTGATGCAGGAGGCTGAACCAATGAATCTTGGAACAACAACGATTGACATCGTGAGCGACGGCACATTTCTAATGGATGGCGGCTGCCTATTCGGGCAGGTGCCTAAGACCGAGTGGGAGCTTCAGATCAAGCCCGACCGGCGAAACCGCATCCGACTCTCCCTCAACTGCATGCTCGTCCAGACACCCGAACTCAACATCCTCGTCAACACCGGCGTAGGCTCTAAGCGCCAGGACAAGATGAAGGAGATGATTCGGCTCAACGGCAACAAGCTGCTCAAGGAACTCAAAGCGCTTGGCGTCACCGCCCGCGATGTAGATGCCGTGATACTCACCAATCTGCACTACGACCACTGCGGCGGCTCAACCAAGCTCGACCGCTCCGGCACCCCCGTTCCCACCTTCCCCAAGGCAAAGTATCTCGTGCAGGAAAGCAGCTGGAACGAGGCAAACTCCCCCAACGAGCGCTACAAGGACACCTTCTACGAAGACGACTTCCTGCCCCTCGCCGAGCGCGAGATGATCGAGTTCATCGAGGACGAATACGAGGTCATACCGGGCATGACGGTCAAGGTTACTAACGGCGTTTCAGAGGGACATCAAATAGTGTTCGTGGAGCGCGGCAGCGAGAAGATCGCCTTTGTGAGCGACCTCATCCCCACGCCGTACCACCTTCCCCTGCCCTACATCCCCGCGATGCACGAGTACCCCAACGAGACGCTCAAGCAGAAGCGCGAGCTAATCGAAATGGCGATCGAAGGCGGCTGGCTCGTCGTATTCGGCCACGCCCACGAGCGCAGCGCCGGCTACATCAAGCAGAGGAACGGCGTTCCCCAATTCCTGCCCGTCGCCGTCTAGCCGTCCCTTCCATCCCTCTACTTATCCACCTCAGCCCAAACGATGCCGTCCCGCAGCGCTGCCAGTGTTGCGGGCGTTATCTCATTCAGCAGATCCCTGCCGCTATAAGTCCTCACGCGGATGTAGTTATCCGTCAAGCCCGTCCACCTTGCCTTGCCCTCATCCCCGTCCCTGCTCTCCCATAGCACCGGGCGCGTGCTGCCGAGCCTGTCCGTTCTGAACCGCCGCGCCTGCGCCTTCCCGAGCTCCAGCAGCGCGCGCATCCGCTCACTCTTCACCGACGGCGGCAGCTGCTCGCCGTAGTGCGCCGCGCTGGTGCCCGGACGCACCGAGTACGGGAACACATGCATGTCCGCGAACCCCATCCGCTCGCACAAGTCGTATGTCGCCCGAAAGTCCGCCTCCGTCTCCCCGGGAAAGCCCACGATGACATCGGCGGTAACGCTGGCATGCGCCGCCGCGATGCGTATCCGCTCCACCGTCTCCGCATACTCGTCGCCCGTATAGCGGCGTCGCATCCGCCCCAGAACCGCGTCGCTGCCGCTCTGCAACGGCAAGTGAAAGTGCGGACACAGCCGCGCGTCCGCCCACAGCCCCAGCAGCTCGTCGCTCACTTCCTTCGGCTGAAGCGAGGACACGCGCAGCCGCTCGACCTCCGTCTGCGACAGGATGCGCTCGATGAGCGACGCAAGCGACGCATTCGGCAAGTCGAACCCGTATGAACCCAACTGCGTGCCGGTCAGCACCACCTCTTTGTACCCGCTTGCGACCAGACGCCGCACCTCACCGACCAGCGCATCGACCGCTATGCTGCGCTCCCTGCCGCGCACCCTTGGCACGATGCAGTACGCGCATACTTGGTCACACCCCTCTTGTATCTTCACCATAGCCCGCGTTCGCCCAACATGCGGGCTGAAGTGGGCATCTTCCTCGCCGGTGGCGCATGGCACCGTCGGTTCGCCGCGCCATTCCACCACCTGCCGCACCAGCGTCGCCTTGTCCACATTGCCGAACACGAGGTCGATCTCTTCCATGCCTTGCAGCGCATCCGGTGACCGCTCCGCATAGCAGCCGGTAGCGATGATTGTCGCGCTCGGATTGCGCCGCCGCGCCGCCCGAAGCGAATGGCGCGCCTTCCTGTCGGCGACATGCGTAACCGTGCAGCTGTTCACCATATACACATCCGCCGGCTCATCCTCCCCCACCTGACGCAGCCCCGCCTCCGCGAACTCGCGCGCCAGCGCAAGCGTATCCGCCTGGTTGAGCTTGCAGCCGTGCGTCTCGATGGCAAATGTCGCTCGTCGCTCGTCTGTCTGTATCATTCATCCACTCGCATATCACCGCGCTAGGCTATGCTATTATAGAAATGGCGCAAGCCCACGGTCAATCAAATCACGCGGCGATCGCGCCCATCCCCTACCCCAGAGGTCAAAGCCAATATGCCCGATAACAGCGCCGCTTGGGTTGCCCCCACAGCCGAACCGAGCCAACAGATTTCATGGACTGAACGCGCGCGCCGCATGGTCGCCTACCATGCCGAGGCGCTCGACTTCATCAACCGCGCGTCTGAACACTACCCCGTGAGCGCCGCCGACGTCGAAGCCCTCATGCGCCTATGGGTGGAAGCGGACAACTTGGATGACATGATACTGCCGTTGCTGGACGAGCTGAACACCGAGCTTATCGGCGGCGGCGGCGAACTGGATACTACGCGCGGCGTATCCATGCGCCCCTCCGCGTTGAGCGGCTTGACCGACTCCGACGCCGCAATCGTCGTGTACGAATGTGCATGGTCGCTGACATGGGCAAACACGCGCGGCGTGTCCGTGAATCTCGCCATCGATGCGGACGGCGTATTCTACGCCAATGTAACGGGCGCGGCTTCCCGTCGCGAAGAACGAACCGGCTACCCGCTCACCACAGCCGGACTCCAAGACGCCCTTATCGCCGTCTATGTCGCCGAAGCCGTTCTTTAACTCACGGCATAACCTACGCAAAAGTATCATTATTGCGTTCTGGCTGATATAGTCAGAGTGTAGCATAGTGCAATATCTTGCGAACTCAGACCGATACGAACTGGAGCAGACTTCAATGAAGAACCGAGTTGTAATAACCGGAATTGGCATGGTCAGCCCTCTGGGTCTTGACCGCCAATCCACATGGAGCAGCCTTGTCGCTGGCAAGTCCGGCGTCGCCCCAATAGCCTCATTCGACGCTGAAAAGTACAAGACCACCATCGCGGCAGAGGTGAAGGGCTTCGAGCCTAACGGCATACTTGGCAGAAAAGAGGCGCGGCGAATGGACCGCTTCGTGCAGCTTGGCGCTGCCGCCGCCCTCGAAGCCGTCGAGCATGCGGGACTGACCATAAGCGCCGACAACAGCGAGCGCGTGTCGGTTATGATTGCGAGCGGCATCGGCGGCATCATCACCCTGTCCCAGCAGATTGGCGTGCTCAAAGATCGCGGCCCATCGCGCATCAGCCCCTTCTTGGTGCCGATGATGCTGCCCGACATGGCATCGGGACAAGTCTCGATTATGCTCGGCGCGAGAGGCCCCAACTACTCCACCGTATCCGCATGCTCCAGCGGAGCAGACTCCATCGGACAGGCGCTCGAAGTGTTGCAGGAAGGCGACGCCGACGTCGTCCTTGCCGGCGGCTCAGAAGCCGCGATCTGCCCCATCGGTGTCGCGGGATTCAACGCCTGCCAAGCGCTTTCCACCCGCAACGACGACCCTACCGCCGCATCCCGTCCCTTCGACGCCGAAAGGGATGGCTTCGTAATGGGCGAAGGCGGCGCGGTGCTGATTATGGAGACCTTGCAGAGCGCGATAGATAGAGGCGCGACGCCCATAGTAGAAGTCGTAGGCTACGGCTCGACCGCGGACGCGAACCATATCACCCAGCCCGCGCCTGAGGGCGAAGGCGCGGCGCGCGCCATGAAAATCGCCATCCGCAAGGCAAAGTTGCAGCCCGAAGAAATCGACTATGTGAACGCGCACGGCACATCCACCCCCCTCAACGACAAGTACGAAACTATGGCGATGAAGGGCGTGTTCGACGAAGAGGCGTACAACATCCCCATAAGTTCCACCAAGTCCATGACTGGACATCTGCTTGGCGCGAGCGGCGCGCTCGAGGCGGCAATCTCATCGCTTGCCATCGCCAAAGAGACGATACCGCCCACCATCAACCTGCGAAACGCTGACCCCGAGTGTGACCTAAATTACACGCCAAATACCGCGCGGCATGGGCGTATCGGCGCGGCGCTCAGCAACTCCTTCGGCTTCGGCGGCCACAACGCATCCCTCGCCTTCCAACGCTATGAAGACTAACGCCACCGCAGCGGTGCCCCTGCCGACTGCCAAACCAAAACGCAAAGAATGAGCGCGACCGCGAAGTTCTGGCGCACGCGGGAGTTCCCGCCGGTTGGCTTTGCGCGTCAGCTCGGCTTTCCGCCCTTCCACGCCCACCTGCTATACAACCGCGACATCCACTCCGTCGAAGACGCCGAGCTCTTTCTCAATTCTGACAAGCGTCTGCTGAACGACCCTGCCCTGCTGCCCGACATGAACAGGGCTGTCGCCAGATTGCGCCACGCCCTCGACCATGGCGAGCATATCGGCATCTTTGGCGACTTCGACGCCGACGGCATCACCGGCACCGCCCTGCTGACCACCGCGCTCAGAGAGCTGAACGCAAAGGTTACGCCCTACATCCCCAACCGCGTCGACGAAGGGCATGGGCTGAACCCCGCCGCCGTAACGCAGCTGCGCGAAGACGGCGTATCCCTGCTGATAACGGTGGACTGCGGCGCAACCTCAATCGACGAGGTCGATATGGCGTCCGGCCTAGGCATGGACACCATCATCACCGACCACCACAGCGTACTGCCCACCCTGCCCGACGCGCATGCCCTCATCAACCCTAGGCATCCCGATTCGCGCTACCCATTCGGCGACCTAACGGGCGTGGGAATGTCCTTCAAGCTCGTCGAGGCGCTGTACGATGCGCTGAACCTGGAATGGCCCGAACATCTGCTGGAGTTCGTGGCGCTTGGCACGGTAGCCGATGTGGGCCCCCTGAAAGACGAGAACCGCTTTCTCGTCAAGCGCGGGCTGGAGCGCATCAACCAAACCCGCAACCCCGGCATACGCGCCCTTGCCGACAGGGCGAGGCTGAAGCTCGGCGCGCTGGACACCGAATCCCTCTCATTCGGCATCATCCCGCGCCTAAATGTAGCCGGCAGGCTGGGCAGCGCAGCCGTCAGCCTGGAACTGCTCGTCACCGAAAGCATGAACACGGCGCGCTCACTTGCGGGCGAGATTGAAGGCAAAAACCAAGAACGCCAAGAGATTACCCGCCGCGCCGTCGCGGAGGCAGAGCAGCAGCTCGACACGCGGGACGGCACACCGCCAATCCTCATCGTAAAGAGCGCCGACTGGATTCCCGGCGTTCTAGGGCTAATCGCCGGGCGGCTGTCCGAAGCGTACTATCGCCCCGCGATTGCGGTATCGCTGGGTAAGCGCACCAGCCGCGCAAGCGCGCGCAGCATCCACGAGTTCGACATCATCGCCGCCCTGAACGAAAGCAGCGACCTTTTCGACCGACACGGCGGCCATCCGCAAGCGGCAGGCTTCACCATGCCCACCGCTTCCCTGCCCCACCTCGAGCGCAGCCTCGAAAGCATCGCCGCCGAGAGCCTGAAAGACCGCGAACTCACGCCATCCATAGAAATAGACTGCGAAGTTCAGCTTTCAGTCTTCACCCCGCGCAACTTCAAGTTCATCCAGTCGCTCGCGCCATTCGGCGAGGGCAACCCCGCGCCCGTCTTCCTCACAAGGGGCGTGCGAGCATTGGAATCGCGCTTGGTTGGAGCAAACCGGCAGCATCTCAAGCTGCGCCTGTCACAGGGCGGCACGACCATCGACGCCATCGCCTTCAACCTAGGCTACAAGGTCAACGAGACGCGCAAAGGCATAGATGTCGTGTACACCATCGGCTTGGACACCTGGGGCAGCCGCCCCAGACTCCAAATGACAGTCCAAGACCTGCGAGCATCGCGCTAACTACTTTATACTTCGTCATTCCTGCGAAAGCAGGAATCCAGCGGCTTCCAGTGGGCGCAAATGGCGCAAAACCCGCCCCATTTCGCGCTCTGAACTCCCCGTTTTCACAGGAATGGCGTAAATGCCAACAAAACCTACTCTTCCCGCTCACGACGCCTGCGCTCAGCCCTTGACAGCCTGCGCGTGCGCCGCTCCGTGGCGTCCGCTCCCTCAGCCGCAAGCTGCGCGGCAGTCGTCGGGCGCGCCTTGATGACCAGCAGCGGCACGGTGATGAGCAGCACCAGGATGGCGATGAATTGCGCCTCTTGCAGCCCCAGCGTCCATACCTTATCCTGCCGCAAGAATGTAACCATGAACCGCCCTACCGAGTACAGCGCGAGATACAGCGCGAACAGCATCCCGTCCGGCTTCAGCCTGTCGCGCAGCTTCCAGATGACGAACAGCGCAGCCAAGTTCCACAGCATTTCGTAGGCGATGACCGGCTGCACCGGCACACCCACGCCGTTGGCGCACACGCGCGCGTCGCTCTCCGGCCGAATCCAGTTGAACGCCAAAATGAACTCTGTGGCGGCTCTCGCGCAGTGCTCGCCGTTCACTATGTCGCCGAGCCGCCCTATGGACTGCACCAGCAGCAGCGCCGGCGCTGTCAGATCCGCTATCACGCCAACCGGATGCTTCGCTATCAGCGAATACCCCGCGCCGCCGATGAACCCTCCTAGTATGCCGCCCCAGATGCCGATGCCTCCGCTCCAAATGTAGAGTATCTGCAACGGGTTGTACTGATAGAAGCCCAAGTTGTCTATCACATGCACCAGACGCGCCCCGACTATGCCGCCGAGTATCGCCCAGATTGCGATGGAATAGATGTCGTCAGGCTCTATGCCCTTCGCCGGCGCCCACCGCCCCACCAGATAGACCGCCGTGGCAACGGCGATGAAGGTGAAGAAGCCATGCCAGCTGAGCAGAAACGAACCCGATGAGATGAGAAAAGGCCCAATGTCGATTTCAATCATATACTGCCTGCAATTGACTTGAATTAACGCCGACTTGCGCGGACGGCGCAAGAACAAAATAGCGGCGCGCGCCCGCCCTGTCAAGACAATACGGCATTGGAGAAAGTCCCTTCCCCCTTTGGGGGAAGGTTAGGATGGGGCGAAAACGCTTGCCCATCGACGGCTAAACCCGTACCAATGCAATTTTCTCATCAGGACTTACGCATTTGAATATGAACTTCTACCCGAGATTGACCTGTTTCAAGTACGAAATCGCGCTCAACCGCGTAAGTCCTATTCTTAATTGGAGAAAGTCCCTTCCCCCTTTGGGGGAAGGTTAGGATGGGGGCGAAAATGCCCGCCCCTCGACGGCTAAACCGTACTAATTCAATTTTCTCATCAGGACTTACACACTTGAATATGATCCTACCCGAGATTGACCTGTTTCAAGTACGAAATCGCGCTCAACTGCGTAAGTCCAAAGTATAAGCCTTTCCCAATCGCTCACCCGTCATTCCCGTCCCCCTCACCCGTCATTCCCGCGAAAGCGGGAATCCAGTGCAGCATAGCAATCACCACCGCCTAAAAGAAAGCGCTATCGGCGCAGGCAAGCAAGCCCCCATTATGCTAAAATACAAAAAACTCAGAAACGATAATATAGAGAGAATTGCGAATTGCAAAACAGCATTGACGGCTTTCTGGACTATATGACGGTGGAGCGCGGCATCTCCCCGAACACGCACGCCGCCTACAAAAGCGACCTCGGTCAGCTCGTCCAATATCTGACGACCAACCACTTCAACGGCGGCGATAGCGACTGGCGGCATGTCAGCGAAGACATGATGTCGCAGTACCTGCTGCACCTCCACGTCCTGGAATACTCCGACACGACGCGCGCCCGAAAGGTCGCCTCCAGCAAGTCATTGTTCGGCTTCCTGCTGGACGAAGGCGTCATAACGCGCGATCCCACCGAGAATATCAGCTCGCCGCGCATCGGGCGCTCCCTCCCCGACACCCTGAGCGTCGAGGAAGTCGAGAGCCTATTGGCATCCGCCGCCTCCGAGCAGACGCCCGACAGCATGCGCGACCGCGCGATGTTCGAGCTGCTCTACGCAAGCGGCCTGCGCGTAACCGAACTGGTATCGCTCGACCTCGACGACCTCGACATGGAGCAAGACAGCGTGCGCTGCTTGGGCAAGGGCAGCAAAGAGCGCGTCATCCCCGTGCATGCCAACGCCATAGCCGTATTGCGACGCTACATGGAAGAAGCGCGCCCCGATTTCGTCAAGAAAGAATCCATACGCTCGCTGTTCCTCAACAGGCGCGGACAGCGCCTCAGCCGGCAAGGTTTCTGGCTCATACTCAAGGCGCATGCCAAGCGCGCGGGCATAACGAAGAAGATTACCCCCCACACGCTTCGCCACAGCTTCGCCACTCACCTTTTGCAAGGCGGCGCTCCACTGCGCCATGTCCAAGAACTGCTGGGACACTCCAGCATCACCACGACGCAGGTCTATACGCACCTCACCAGCGAACATGTGCGAACCGAATACGACAAGTCCCATCCAAGAGCAGGATAAGCGCATCATCATAGATTGATTAAGTTGCCCTTGAAGTCCCGCCCGAACAGGAGTCGATCAAATGCCAAGCAAAGCGCAACGCGCAGCCTCACGACAAGCGCGCCTCAGCCGCCGCAAGCGACGGAGCAAGGCAGCGCCCCAGAACTTTCAGGCTGGCCCAACCCAGTCAACCGCCGTCAGCGATGCACCCGTCGCCGCGCCAAGCCGTCCTGCTAGGCAGTCGGCAGCCGTCGCCCCGCGCGCTCCGGGCCCCGCGCCGTCCCGCGCCCGCGCTGCGACGCGCCCCGGACGCCGCGCCGTCGAAGCCGGCCCCTCCCATGTAGAGCGATACTTGGGGCGCGAACTGCGGCAAATCGGCATCATCACCATCCTCATTGCCGCCATTCTGGGCGGCTTGACATTCGTGCTCGCATAAGACGTCGGCAATCTCCACGACCGCCGCCGCCACTGCCCACGGAAGAACACATGCCGCACACCGACTTCACCGAGCGACTCAAAGCCACGCCCGCAAAGCCGGGTGTGTACCTTATGCGCGACAGCTCCGGCGAAATCCTCTATGTCGGCAAGGCGGCAGGCCTCCGCAGCCGCGTAAGCTCATACTTCACGCCAAGCGCCAACCTCCCGCGCAAGATTGCCACGATGGTCGGCAAGATAGACGATTACGAATACATCGTCACCGAGTCCGAGCAGGAAGCGCTCATACTGGAGTGCAACCTCATCAAGGCGCACCAGCCGCCCTACAACGCGCGCCTGAAGGACGACAAGAGCTATCCCTTCATCAAGATCGATGTCTCCGAGGACTTCCCCCAAGTCTATATCACGCGCCGCGTGAACAAGGACGGCTCGCGCTACTTCGGCCCCTTTGCCAGCGCCGGCAGCGTCCGCCGCACCCTCAACCTGCTGAAAAAGCTCTTCCCCTACCGCTCCTGCACCAAGACCATCACCGGCAACGACGCCCGCCCGTGCCTCGATTTCCACATCCACCGCTGCGTCGGCCCCTGCGTCGGCGCGGTTGACAAGCAGGAGTACGCGGAGGTCATCGACCAAGTCATCCTGTTCTTGGAAGGCAAGACGAGCAAGGTCGTAGGCTCAATCAAGAAGCGAATGTTGGATGCCGCCGAAAGCCTGGAGTTCGAGAAGGCGGCAGTGCTGCGCGACCAGCTGACCGCCATCGAGAAGGTCAACGAAGGTCAAAAGGTGCTGCACCTGACCTCCGAGAATGTCGATGTGATTGCGACCGCGCCGGGCAGCCGCGAGGCTTGGGTGGAAGTGTTCTTCATACGACAGGGCAAGCTCATTGGGCGCGACAACTTCCTGATGGCTGGCACGCAGGACTACGAACCGCCCCAGATCCTCACCGCCTTCGTGAAGCAGTTCTACGACGCTACGCCGTATGTCCCGCCCCGCATCCTGGTGCAGCACCCGCTCGAAGAGACCGACAGCATCGTCGGGTGGCTGCGCGAAAAGCGCAAGGGCAGCGTGCGCCTGTACATGCCCCAGCGCGGCGAAAAGCGTCGCCTTGTGGCGATGGTCGCCGAGAACGCCGAGCAGGGGCTTGAGCAGCTGCGCGTAAAGCAGATGTCCGACACCGCCGCCATGGACGCCGCCATGTCCGAGCTGCAAGAAGCGCTGAGCCTCCCCTACCCGCCCAGGCGCATCGAGTGCTACGACATATCCAACATACAAGGCACAAACGCCGTCGGCAGCATGGTCGTCTTCGAGGACGCCAAGCCCAAGAAGGCGCACTACCGCCGCTTCCAAATAAAATCCGTCGAGGGCGTCGACGACTACTCCATGATGCGCGAGATGCTGACGCGCCGCTTCAAGCGTCTGGCGCAGTCGAGACGCCCGCGCGATACCGACGCAAGCGACGACGCACCCGCGCCCTCATCAGCGAACGGCAAGGCAAGTCGCGGCAAGAACGCCTGGGGCATCGTGCCTGACCTAGTGCTGATAGACGGAGGCAAGGGGCATCTTGGCGCGGCGCTGCAAGTGTTCCTGGAACTCGGCATCAACGACATACCGCTCGCCAGCCTTGCCAAAGAGAACGAAGAACTGTTCATCCCGATGATGAGCGAGGGCATAATCCTCCCGCGCAACTCGCAGGGGCTGTATCTCGTGCAGCGCGCCCGCGACGAAGCGCACCGCTTCGCCATCACCTTCCACCGCGAACGCCGCTCCAAGAAGAGCGTGCGCTCCGCCCTCGACCTCGTGCCCGGCATCGGCCCCAAGCGCAAGCGAATGCTCATACGCAGGTTCGGCTCGCTGCGCGGCATCAGCAACGCATCCCTGGAAGAAGTCGCATCCGTGCCCGGCATGACCCTCACGCTCGCCCGCAAAGTCAAAGACTATGTATAGCCGCCGGCGTTTCCATGCAAGTGGTCAAGATTATCCGCCATTCCCGTTCACTCCCCCGCCATTCCTGCGAAAGAAAGTCACCCCTGCTGACTTTTCATCCCGCCATTCCTGCGAAAGCAGGAATCCAGCGCAATAGAGCGCCAGACCATCCAAAAGGAAACGCTATCGTAAGCCGCCCGTGGCTCACGATAGCGTCCAGCCTCTGTTGACTTTCATCCCGTCATTCCTGCGAAAGAAAGTCACCCCTGCTGACTTTTTATCTCGTCATTCCTGCGAAAGCAGGAATCCAGCGCAATAGAGCGCCAGACCATCCAAAAGGAAACGCTATCGTAAGCCGCCCGTGGCTCACGATAGCGTCCAGCCTCTGTTGACTTTCATCCCGTCATTCCTGCGAAAGAAAGTCACCCCTGCTGACTTTTTATCTCGTCATTCCTGCGAAAGCAGGAATCCAGAATATGCGAAGCCGCCTACATACTACATCCTAAGGTTCTGGATCCCCGTCTTCACGAGTATGGCGCAAATGCCCACGCAACCTAGTCCGCGGCGTCCGCGCTCCCCGCCCCGCCCCGCATGCCGCCCGTGAACGGGCGCAGCAAGTTGGTGAACTCCATCGGGAAGATGAACTTCGTCGAAGCGCTTTCGCCCAGCTTCTGAAGCGTATCGAAGTACTGCAAGCTCAGCGTATTGGAGTCGATATTCTGCGCCACGCCATGCACCTTGTCCAACGCCGTGCTGAAGCCCTCGGCGCGCAGAACGGCGGCTTGCTGGTCGCCCTCCGCTGACAGGATCTCCGCCTCCCGCGCGCCCTCTGCCTTCAGGATAGCCGACTGCTTCTCCCCCTCCGCGACCGTAATCGCCGCCTGTCGTGTACCCTCCGCCTCGATGATGGCGGCGCGGCGCACCCGCTCAGCGGACATCTGGCGGTTCATCGCCTCCTGTATGTCGCGCGGCGGCTCAATCTCCCGTATCTCCACCTGCGTCACCTTGATGCCCCAGCGCTCCGTTATCTCGTCCAGCTTCAGCCTCAACTCTTCGTTGATGCGCTCCCGCTGTGAAAGCACATCGTCCAGCGGCATCTCGCCTATGACCGCGCGCAAGGTCGTCGTAGCAATGCCGATAACCGCGCTGGTATAGTCCACCACTTCCAGCACCGACTTTTGCGCCTCATGCGGCATCACTCGCAGATACACCAGAAAGTCTATGTCGATCGGCGCGTTGTCGCTGGTGATGTTGGTCTGCCTCGGAATGTCTATCACATCCTCCCGCAGGTCGATTGTCGCCGTCGAGTGAAAGGGCCAGAGCATGACTTGCAGCCCCGGCTGCTTCAACCCGACGAACTTGCCCAGCCAGAACACGCTCAGCAACTGGTACTGCTGCACTATCTTGATATACGGAATCATCATTCACTCCTACAACTACTATGTAATGTCGTCTTTGAACACCTTGAGGACTAGCCCATCTACCTCCCCTACTATAACACTTTCGCCGCTAATCAGGTGCGCGCCCGAATCTGATACCGCGCTCCACTGCTCACCGGCTACCTGCACGGTGCCCGACGGATTGAGATCGCTCGTCGCCGTGCCCTGCATCCCTATCAGGTTCGTGGGATCGTGAGGACCCCTGTATTCGGGCGTAGCCTTCGCCTGCCGCACCGCCCTGATCGTTATCAGCATGGACGCGAACAGCAGCGCGGTAACGCCGCCGATAATCCACAGGCTTATGGCGAAGCTGGGAGCGTCGGGCAGCGGCGGCGCGCTCGGTGAGAAGCTCAGGTTCCCGAACAGCAGGAACGCGCCGACCAAGAATGCCACCGCGCCGCTGACGCCGAAAATGCCGATCCCCGGCGCTTGCGCCTCCAAGTAGAACAGCGCCATGGCAAGCAGTATCAAGCCCACGCCAACCCAGTTCACGGGCAGGCTGCCGAATGCGAGGAACGCCAGCGTCAGCGCTATAACGCCAACCGCGCCGGGCCCAATCAGCCCCGGACTGAAAAGCTCTATGACAATGCCAATCCCGCCGATAGTCAGCAGCAGAAAGGCGATATTCGGGTTGGCAAGAAAGCGCAGGAAGCGCTGCACATTCGTCTGCTCTATGGCGGTCAAGGCGATGCCTTCCGTGTCCAAAGTCAGGCTTTCCCCGCCCACCTTCACGCTCATGCCGTTGAGCTGCGCCAGCAAGTCATTGATATTCTCCGCCTTCAAGTCCACGACCCGCAACTCAAGCGCCTCGTCTGCTGTATATGATGCGGCGTCGAGTACGGTGTCCTGGAGGGCGTCGGCATTGCGCTCGCGCTGATCCGCGATGCTCCGCAGGAATGCGGCGGCGTCCTGCGTCGCTTTCGACCTTATCGTATCGGGCAAGTCTTCCCCGCCCGCTCCAACCGGCGACGCCGCGCCGATATTCGTCGCCGGCGCCATTGCCGCGATATGCGCGGCAGCCGCGATGAATGTGCCGGCAGACGCGGCGCGCGCTCCGGGCGGCGACACATACACCACAACCGGCACACGCGACTCAAAGATGTCCTCCACCATTTCGCGCGTAGAATCCAGCAAGCCGCCGGGAGTGCTCAGCTGCACTATCAGCAGCTGCGCCCCCGCAGTCTCCGCGTCCTCGATTACGCCCGATAGACGATTGGCTTCCAGTGGCGTAATGGCGTCATCTATAACGAGCAGGTGCGCCGCGCCGCCCGCCGCCTCCGCCCCATCGACGACCTGAAACGCCAGAAAGCCGCCAAAGCCGATAGCCATGAGCGCGATGGCGATGATGTGTCTCATTGATATTTTGGCTCCCATGCCGTATTCGCTCAGAAGTAACGGCAACGCCGGACTGCTGCGACCGCCGACGCTATCCTAGCTCAATGGTAACGGCGGCACTGCCCGCGCGCAAGTGCGCCAACAAGCGCGTTTGCTGATTAGGTTAGGTTTATGATGAACGCAGCAACACCGCTCACAGCGAGTCATCGCCGTAAGCGGTGCTAGTCTATACAGGGGCTGAAAGGCTTTTCGCGTCTTGATTAGGTAGAGGAATTGCGGCTAGATTCTGTCGGCATTTCGCCTTTTCATCTCGTCATTCCCACGAAAGAACATCACCCCTGCGGAACTGACAGGAGCATATATTTGTTGTAGGAACGCCCGTCCGGCCACCCCTACCGCCGTCATTCAGAGCATTCCAAAATGCCATTCCGAGCGCTTACCCCCTGTCATTCAGGTCATTCCGCAATGCCATTCCCCGCTTCCACCCTTGTCATTTCGAGCCTTCCCCCCTGTCATTTCGAGCGAAGCGAGAAATCTAAAATCGTCGCCCACAACCCATCCTCGCCTTGCCACAACGATTTAGCCCCTTCACTCCGCTCAAGGCAACAAGGAAAAGTCCCCCCCGCTGAAATAAGCACAACAGCCCGTACCGCAACAAACACATACCTCTATCATTCCGAGCCTTCCACCCCTGCCATTCCCAGCGCCCATCCCTGCCATCCAAGGCGTTCCGCAATGCCATTCCGAGCAATTTATCTTGTCATTCCGAGCGCCTTCCCCCTGTCATTTCGAGCGAAGCGAGAAATCTAAAATCGTCATCCACAACCCATCCTCGCCATGCCATAACGATTTAAGACCCTTCCCCCGGCGCATGCTGACAGGGATAGGCATTCATTGTAAGGACAACCGGCCGGTCGCCCCCACCTGCCGTCATTCCGCGCGCTCACCCTTCTCCGCCATTCCCGCGAAAGAAAGTCACCCCTGCGGAAGCAGGGGCAGGAATCCAGGGCGGTTGTTGATACGCCGCCCAGACTGCAATACCAATCAGATTGAGAATACCTAATAGCCGGTGGTTTCCACCCCCAACCCCTCAAACGCCTCCGTGTCGCGCGTACAGACCGGAATGTTCAGCTGCTTAGCCGTAGCCGCGACCACCACGACATACGCGGCGTTGCGGCGGTCGTCCTCCGCGTAATCGGCAAGCCACAAGCCCGCCGTCCTAGCGGCGTCTATGTCCGGGGAAACTTCCTCCACAAATCGCAGCACGCTCAGGAAGCCAATCTCTATCTGCCTGTCAATATCCCCACGGTGCCACAACTCGCACACAGTCATAGGCGATACGGCGGCTTCTACCCTGCCGTCCAGGATGGACTCGATGAGTTCGCGCGCGTCCGGGTCACCCCTGCGAAGGTCATCGAAGACTGTGGCATCCAAAAGCATATCAGCCATTGCCCGCCTCGCTGCTGCCGAAAGTGCCGAATGAGAGCGCATCGCGCAGGAACATAGCGGCATCCTCATCCGAAAGCTCAACAGGATCGCCCACATCGCCATGCGCCCGTTGTTCAAGCCGCTGCCTGCCGGGGCTGATAGGCTCCCCTGGCTCAATTGACGCCCCAAACGCCCCCAAAGCCACGCGGCGAGCTTCCTCTTCTGACAGGTCCAGAGGCGAACCCAGCGGCTGACGCGCCTGCGCCCCGATATACTGGTCGTCCCAGATGGACGGCGGCGCGGACGACGCGCCAGCCGACGCCGTCAGCGCGGCGCTGTCAGGATTTACCGCAGACTCCAGCGCATCCTCGATAAAGCGGCGCATCGGCACGCGCAACTCCGCGGCGCGCGTCTTCGCTGCCAAATAAATGTCCTCGCGGATAGAGGCGTATATCTGTCGTGTAGGCTGTGAATGTTCCCGTGTTCTAGGCATATCCGCAGATTAAAGCAATATGCAGATATAGTCAAGGCGATAAAACACCGCATTTTCGCGCAATTCCAGACAATTTCACCACAATCGCACATATTCCAATATATCAATGCCAACCGCCCACCCCATCATCCCAAGCGCCACCCCTGCCATTCCAAGCCCTCAACCCTTGCCATTCCAAGCGTCCCCGCTCCCCTGTCATCCCAAGCACCCGCCCCTGCCATTCCGAGCAATTTCTCTTGTCATTTCGAGCGAAGCGAGAAATCAAAAATCCCCGCCATCAACACGCCTGCCATAGCAAGGACGTTACCCCCCACTTCCTCCGCCGTTCACAGCAATATCTCACTTCAGACGATTTGCCCCCACTCCCGGGCTTCCTTGTCACATTCCAAGCGTCCCCTTGCCACGCCGAGCATCCACCCCCTATCATTCCAAGCCCTCATCCTTGTCATTTCGAGCGCTCCCGACCTTGCCACTCCAAGCCCCCCGTCACACCAGAGCGCCCGCCCCCTATCATTCCGAGCAATTTATCCTGTCATTTCGAGCGAAGCGAGAAATCTAAAATCCCCGCCCTCAACACGCCCAACATAGCAAGGACTTCACACCCCTCACCCCGTTCAAGGCAACAATCGAAAAACCCCAATCATCAATCTTCCAGTTTCCCCAGAAATGCCGAATAGCAATCTCCACCCGAATAGAAACACTACCCTCAATTGGTAATTGCATATCAAGAGCCTGCTGCATCCTCCCCCCGGCAACGCCCCATGCAGCAATACTATGCCAACCGCTTACCACCACTACACCACGAACATGCATTCAGGCTAATAGCGCACGCACAGATACCAAGATGTATCAGAGCGCATTATTTTCAAATAGGCGTTTAAGCGATGTGCAGCGCCTCCACCCCCCTACTCCAAACCGCCCTCCCACTTCCCCAGAAACTGCCGAATAGCAATCTCCACCCGAATAGAAATCCTACCCTCAATTGGTGATTGCGTATCAAGAGCCTGCTGAATCCTCCCCTCCGACAACGCCCCATGTAGTAACACTATACTAATCGCTTACCATCACTACACCACGAACATGCATTCAGGCTAGTAAGGCAAGCACAGATACCAATATGTATCAGAGAGCATTATTTTCAATTAGGCGTTTAAGCGATGTACAGCGCCTCCACCCCCCTACTCCAAACCGCCTTCCCACTTTCCCAGAAACGCCGAATAAAAATCACCACTCGAATAGAAGCGCTACCCACACCACCCCCTCCAACAACGCCTCATGCAGCAATACTATGCCAACCGCTTACCACCACTACACACGAACATGCATTCAGGCTAATAGCGCATGCACAGATACCAAAGTATCAGAGCGCATTATTTTCAATAGGCGTTTAAGAAATGTGCAAGCGCCTCCACTCCCCTACCCCGCTCGGTGCTGGAACGGCGATTGACCGGATAGCAATTCCATTTGATAGCCAAAGTAAAAATCCCATTCGTCCTGAGCCTGTCGAAGGAAGCCTGTCGAAGGAAGCCTGTCGAAGGAAGCCTGTCGAAGAAAACTTGCCGAAGGACAGACCGCCTCAGCAAACCGCCAAATCGGAAACGCTGCGAACTGACCGCTCCATGGGTATTCTCAATACGCGCTGATTATAAAATCGTCATTCCTGCGAAAGCAGGAATCCAGTGCGGTTGATACGCCGCCCCAGATTGTAATACCAACACATATTGAGAATACCGCTCCATGAATGCGGTCGGCGCGAAGCGGTGGTATAATTCGGCATTATGAAAATTGTGATTGCGCCACAGGCGTTCAAAGGCAGCATATCCGCGCTGGATGCGGCGATTGCGATGCGCGAAGGCGTCGAGCGCGTCGTGCCGAGTGCGGAAGTCGCGCTCGTTCCGGTCGCCGACGGCGGCGACGGCACGCTCGAGACGCTGGTCGAAGGCTCCGGCGGGCAGATTCATGAACTTGAAGTTACCGGCCCTCTTGGAGAGCGGCGCACGGCGCAATGGGGCGCGATGGGCGATGGGGACACCGCTGTCATTGAGATGGCGCGCACTTCCGGCCTTGCGCTCGTCCCCAACGACAAGCGCAACCCGCTCATTACAACCACTTATGGGCTGGGCGATGCGATGCGCCATGCCATGGAGGCCGGCTATCGGCGCTTCATCATCGGCATAGGCGGCAGCGCGACAAATGACGCCGGCGCGGGCATGGCGCAAGCGCTAGGCGTCAGACTGCTCGACAGCGCTGGCAATGAACTGGCGTTTGGCGGCGCTGCGCTCGCCGCACTCAATTCCGTCGATATGTCCGGCTTGGATGCGCGTGTAGATGAGTGCGAGTTCCTAGTGGCTTGTGATGTCAACAACCCGCTCACAGGCGCGACCGGAGCATCCGCTATCTACGGCCCCCAGAAGGGCGCTACCCCGAAGATGATTGAAGAACTGGACGCCGCGCTGACTCACTTCGCGTCCATCGTGAAGCGCGACATTGGCGTTGAAATCAGCGAGGTCGCAGGCTCGGGCGCGGCGGGCGGTCTTGGCGGCGGGCTGATTGCGTTCGTAGGCGGGCAACTTCGCGCGGGCGTTGACATCGTGCTGGATACGGTGCGCCTCGACGACTACCTGAGCGGCTGCGACCTTGTCATCACGGGCGAGGGCAGTATGGACCACTCGACCATCTACAACAAAGCCCCGGTGGGCGTCGCCGAACGCGCCAAGAGGCTGGGCATCCCGGTCGTGGGCATCAGCGGCTCATTGGGCGCTGGCTTTCAGGATGTGCATGGTCACGGCATCGACGCGCTCGCGGCAATCACGCCCGCGCCTATGACGCTGGATGAGGCGTCACGGCGAGCCGACGAACTCATCGCCAACTCCACCGAACAGGTGATGCGCCTGCTGAAAGTGGGCGGCGGAGTGTTCGGCGGCGACTAATCCTTGCCCCCTGCCCTGTGTCATCCAAGCATCACCATGTGAACCTCGCCGGGTCCATGCACGCCCGTAACCAGCTGATACTCGATGTCGGCAGAGCGACTAGGCCCACTAATGAGGTTCATATAGCTGCCGAGGTTGCCGTCCAAAAACTCCCGCCTTCTCAGCGTGAAAAGCTCGTCTAGGCTTGGAAGCACCTGCCCCGACTCCACGACCGCAATATGCACGGGCGGCAGCAAGGACACCACGCGGCTGACGCCCTTGCGCGGCAGCAGCACGCACGAGCCCGTCTCCGCGATGGCGTAGTCCACCCCCGTTATGCCGATGTCCGCCACGATTGCCTTCTCCCGCAGCAGCGAGCGGCTTGCTTCCCTTGCCTCGCCCGCATCATCGCCAACCGCCATGACTTCCAGCCTAATGCCCGTCCCCAGCATAGCGGCTTCGATGTCCAAGTCGCGCAGCGCCGAATGTGTAGAGCGCAGCATCGTGCGCGCCTCCACATCCTGCGCCACCCGTCGGATGTACTGCGCCGCTTCCCGCCGTGATTGCGTGCGAAACACATTCCAGGCCGCTTCCGCCGCCGTCTGCTCCAGGTGCGTCATAAGTTCATCCGCGCGCGCAACGACGTCCTCCGCAACACGCCGGGCCCGTACCTCAACCTGCTCAGCGCCCAGCGCAAGATGCGTCGCCACATCAGGCACAAGCCCCGGAGCGGCATCCCGCCCCAAGTTTCGGCTTATATTGGACAGAAAATCATCGGTTTTCATGCTGATTTTATCTCTTATATGTCGTCTTCACTTTGCCATGATTTCATCCACGAAAGGCTTTAGCACGCTGTCCGCAAAGTCAAAGCGCACCGCAACGACTTCATTCTCATTGTCCCTGTCATAAAACACCGTGACGAACTTGGCGATTTCCTCACCATCCCCCAACGGCTTCCCATTGTGTATCTCCAACACCTTGTCCGTCGCCCAATACTTGACAACAGCTTCCGGAAGCGTGTCAACCGCCTGAAGGTTCTTTACAAGTTCTGCCATGGTCTTCCTCTGGTCTGATGTCAAGATGATAGCGTGATATGACTGTGGAAGCGTCAAATATCCATCCTGTTGGGCTTGATGCGCTCCCATCTGTCTTTCGCCCATTCGTGGCGAGCATGGAAGCCGGCAAGCGCTTCATCTCGGAGCGCGGGCGTGGCTATGCGTCCGACCTCCAGCGCAAGGTTTATCGTTTCTTCAACGCTTAACCTATCGCTTTTATCTCCGTTGCAGGGCGCGCAGGCAAGAGCGCGATTGAAGCAGTCGTCGTTCGTGCCGTCGCGCTTATTCGGCTCGATATGGTCAAGCTGCAATTCTCGGCGGTTCGCGGGTTTATCCGTGCCGCAATACCAGCATCTTGTTCCCCATTCATCCACAAACGCTTGCCATATCTCATCGCTGGTTTCATGCGGACGCTGGCGAAACTCAGGCTCCGGCAGTGTGCTCAAACGCATAGGTTCAGGCGCATCCGGCGTTGTGCGTGTAGGGAGGTTCTGCGGACCACGAACCCGTATTACACGATCGGCATGTTCAAGGCGAGTCTCAATGCCCTCGCTCGCTAGCTCACCTTCCGTCAGGATGCCCAAATCCGGATGCTTATGGAACTGGCGGCGAATAATAGTCCACGCGCGCGGAGACATGTCGCAGGCAATCCACTTGCGCCCCGTGAGTTCGGCCGCTACCGGGACATAGGCGCATCCGGCGAAACAATCGAGAACAATGTCGCCGGGGTTGCTGGATGCCTCGATAATGCGTTTAGCAAGCGCTTGCGGCTTCTGCGTTGGGTAGCCTGTTCGTTCGCCCGAGACGTTAATGAGGGGCTTGATGTTATCCCAAACGTCCCTAACATATACATCGGCGTAGTAATCCCCCTTCGGATCAATTTGAGTGGTGAAAAAAGGTCTATCGTACTGTACTCGTTCCTGTAACGGATTATGACTGTACGAATTCGATTTCACATAAAACAGTAGAGTATCGTGCTTGCGCGGCCAATACTTCTTGCTAACCCCACCAGTACGATATGACCACACAATCTCATTTCTAAAATTGTCGGGACTAAATACCGCGTCCATCATCTGCCGCAGATATGCGTTGGCGTCGTGATCGCAATGCAAATATACACTACCCGTCGGCTTGAGGACACGCCGTATCTCAATCATCCGCTCTACCATGAAGGCGATATATGAAGCATGACTGTCGCCATGCGTGTACCGCGTGGATTGTATCAGCCACCAGGCCGCGGGGTTGACACCTTCCAAAGCATCAAGCCAGTCCTTACTTACCCTAACCCGAAAGTTCCATATATCCTGAAACGAAGCGGTCGTACCCGCCTGGTCCGGATATTCCAACCCAAGCTCATAGGCGCTGTCTGGATCGTTGACGCCCCAACTCTCCATCAATTCCTGCTCAATACGCTGTTCATCCTTAGACAGAGGCGGTTTCAGATTGCCAGTGAATGTCTGTTTCTTGCCAAAAGGCGGATCTATGCAAATTAGGTCTATGCTCTCAGTGTCCAATGCCTTGAGGAACGGCAGGTTGTCAGTGATGAAGATTGTGCCATGCAAAGCCTCTGCGTTCAGGCGCGCTGTTGTGTCCTGAGAAGTTTGCAATGCCATCCCATACTCCCCGCAATTTCTAGGCACGGTTATACGCGCCGACGCCTCTTGAGGCGATTCGATGATACCGCCATCATATCACATCTTCCACCGCTTGCGGAACGGGCGTGCTGATAACTTGGGCATCGCGCGATAGCGCGTCCATGCGGCAAGCGGCGATGACGACTTACCCGATTGCGCGCCATCCGGCATGAGGGGCTGAATCAGCCTGCCGAGCTTGTTGGCGATGCTCATCGTGAACGGCGTCGACGCGGCGATGCGCCATGCTTTCATGGCGATGCGCTCGCGCGCCGTCGACGTCTTGTGCTCCGGATATTCCTTGCCCTCCGCCAGCTGGTGGCGCAGGTAGAGCAGCATGCGCGGCAGGTTTATCTTGACCGGGCAGGCTTCCTTGCAAGCCCCGCACAGGCTGCTGGCGTATGGCAAATCCTTGGCGTCTGACAGGTTGGTGAGCATCGGAGAGACGATAGCCCCGATAGGCCCCGGATACACCCAGCCATAAGAGTGCCCGCCCACCTTGCGATAGACCGGGCAGGCGTTCAGGCACGCGCCACAGCGCAGGCAGTAGAGCGCTTCGCGCAGCTGCGGATCGGCAAGCAGGCGCGAGCGCCCGTTGTCCACGATGACGAGATGAAACTCCTCCGGCCCGTCCTCATCGTCAGACAGGCGAGGCCCTGTTACGGTGGTCACATAGCTGGATATGCGCTGTCCGGTGGCGGAGCGGATGAGCAGGCGCAGCATAATCCCCATGTCTTCAAGCGATGGAACGACCTTCTCCATGCCGGTGATGGCGACATGGATGCGCGGCATAGATGTGCACATCCGCCCGTTGCCCTCGTTGGTCACCAGCACCAGCGTGCCAGTCTCCGCAACCACGAAATTCGCGCCCGTAATGCCCATGTCGGCAGCGATGAACTTCTGCCGAAGCTGCCTGCGCGCCTCTTGTGTCAGGTCGTCGATGTCTGTGTAGTGAGGCGCATTCAGCTTATCCTCGAAAAGCTCGGACACATCCTCGCGCGACTTATGTATCGCGGGCGCGATGATGTGAAAAGGCGCTTCGCCCGCGAGCTGGATGATGTACTCGCCAAGATCCGTCTCCACCGATTCGATGCCCGCCTCTTCCAGACGCTCGTTCAGCCCCATCTCCTCGGAGACCATCGACTTGCTCTTCACCACCGTCTTGACCCCCTTGGATTGGGCGAGGTCGGTCACATAGCGCGTCGCCTCATCCGAGTCCTTGGCGAAGAAGACCTTGCCCCCTGCCCTGCGAACATTCTCCTCGACCATCCGCAGGTATATGTCAAGATTTTCGATGGTGTGCGCCTTGATTGCGCGCCCGCGCTCTTGCAGGGCTGCCCAGTTCGGCGTCGCGCCGGAGGCATCAAGCCGCGCCTGATGGAAGCCGCCGTAAAGTCCGAGCAGGTTCGCTTGGATTTTCTCGTCCTCAAGCGCGACGCTCGACGCTTCATTGAACTCTTTTGTCTTGGGTTGCATTGGTCATTCACCCCTATTCCCGCGCCTGCATTCAGAACGGGCTTCCACCCTTCCGCATCAAGAGGAAGGGACAATCTGTTAGTTGGGGCGCGTCGCTCTGTCAAGCAGCTCGGCTATATGCAGCGGCTCGATGCCGATGCCCTGCTTCTGCAAGCCGCCTCCGATGTGCATCAGGCAGCTGCTGTCGCACGCCGCGATAGCGTCAGCGCCGGTCTTGGCGGCAAAGTCGAGCTTGTCGGCAAGCATCGCGCCCGAGATTTCAGGATACTTGACCGAGAATGTGCCGCCAAAGCCACAGCAGACTTCCGACTGCTCCATCTCCACAAGCTCGATGCCCGGAAGCGAGTCAATCAGCGCGCGCGGCTGAGTCAGGACGCCAAGTTCGCGGCGCAGATGACAGCCTTCATGATAGGTGACTTTGCGCTTGGGGGCGTCCGCGTCCGCATACGCATACGCGCTCAAGTCTGTAATCCCGAGTATATCCACGATGAACTCGGAAAGCTCGAAGGTTCGCGCGGCGAGCGACGCAATCGGCGCTCGCATCCGCGGCTCATCATGGAACAGCTCCGCATAGAAGACGCGCATCATGCTGGCGCATGAGCCGGATGGCGCTACCACATATCGGTCATGTTGCAGCAGCTCGATGGTGCGCCGCGCTAGTGGCTTGGCGTCGCTCCAAAAGCCTGCGTTGAACGCGGGCTGTCCGCAGCAAGTCTGAGCGCTGGGAAAGTCGAGGTCGACGCCGAGACGCCGCAGCAAGCCAACCACGCTCTCGCCGACATCGGGATAGAGCTGGTCTATGATGCAGGTCACGAACAAGGACGCCCTGACAGGCGTTGACGCGGCTGTCATCTGATTATCAGGTTATGGACGACAAAGCCCACCATCCACGCGACGATGAAGACGGGCGCGGCAGCGAAGAGCTTGCCCTCCGTGCGCTGCTCCGCCGGCCCGTGCAGGAACATGTAGAGCAGGAACGCGCCAAGCCCGACAGCGACAAGCGCAACCGATATGAAGTTCACGCCGAGCGCCGCGCCGATTGCGAAGCCGACTACTGCCCAGGACAGCGGCGAATCTATGTATCCAAGTATTGCCATGAGTGCCTTTCAGCCAAATATGGAGCGCCGGAACTTGCCAACGCATGCCTATTAAGTTGCACGGCAAAGGATACTACTTGGGCGGCGTTGGCGCAATGTGTTAGCCTTCAGTGGTAGGGTTTCCACCTGATGGCGAAAATGTAAATCCCGTTCGTCCTGAGCTTGTCGAAGGACAGAGTGCCTCGGCAATCCATCTAAAAGGAAACGCTACCCAGAATAAAAAAAATGCTGTGAACTTGTGAAGGTTCTGATACACTCTACCCCATAAGGTCAAAGACATGCATGAACAAAGTGAGGTGGGCGCATTGTCGGCGATAGATGCTTGGAACGAGCGCGTCTTGGCGCATCATAGGCAGTCCGAGGGAGTGATGGAGTCGGCAGGATGGTCAGACGATGACTTCTGGCAGCCCTACGCCCGGTTCTTTCGGCTAGACCCGCGAAGGCGCGATGACCCCGTGCTGGATGTGCTGCTTTCGATGCTGGACAAAAGCGACGCGGCGCTGGATGTCGGTGGAGGCGCGGGGCGAATGGCGCTGCCGATGGCGCTGAACTGCGAGCATGTGCATGTAGTAGAGCCGTCCGAGAGCATGCTTGCCCAACTGCATGAGTCGGCGGCAGATGCGGGCATCGCCAATGTATCGGTCACGCAGGCGGTATGGGAAGATGCGGAAGTCGAGGCGGCGGATGTCGCGCTCTGCGCGCATGTCGTGTACGGAGTGGCTAACATCGAGCCGTTCATCCGCAAGCTCGAGGCGCACGCGAAATCCCTCGTAGTGCTGCTCGCATTCGTAGAGTCGCCAATGACCCGCATATCGCCGTTCTGGGAGCCGGTGCATGGCGCGGCACGCATCGACATGCCCGCCCTGCCCGAGCTGGTAAATGTACTGTGGCAGATGGGCATCTACCCTGACATACAGATGCTTGGCCCCGTGTCCCCTGACAGATTCGAAGACCGAGATGTAGCATTGACCCAGCTGCGAAACCGCCTATATGTACGCGCCGGCGCCCCCCAAGACAAGCGCCTGCAAGCAGCAATGGACGAGCTGCTAGTAGATGTGGACGGCGGCGTCATAGTAAAAGGCATCGCCCCCGTGCGACAAGGCTTCCTATCCTGGAGACCCGAGCAAGTCTAACATCCCGAACCCTCCCCCCTGTTTCATTCCGCGCGCCCTTCCCGGTCATTCAGCGCAATTTTCATTGTCATTTCGAAGCCCCCCCGTCATTCCGAACGCAGTGAGGAATCAAAAATCCTAGCCTGCCACCAACCCCAATCCCTAGCGCAATCTCAACCGCAACCCCACCCACCCACACCAACCCCGTACCCTGCCCGCAGTAAGCCAATTTTTTCGTTCGTGGTGAGCCTGTCGAACCACCTCCTGAGCGCCATCCCGTCATTCCTGCGAAAGAACGTCACCCCTGCGAAAGCAGGGGCAGGAATCCAGTGCGTCAAAAGCACACCCAAGCACAAACACCCCCGCCATTCCGAGCCTCCCCTCCCATCATTCCAAGCAATTTTCATTGCCATCCCGAACCTCCCTCCCCCTGTCATCCCGAACCCTCCTCCCCCTGTCATTCCGAACAGCGTGAGGAATCAAAAATCCCAATCCACCAAACACACAAACTTCAGCAACCACCCTAGCGCTCCGTCTCGCCATCAAGCCACGAAACATCCCACACCAACCCTAAACACAACCCAATTCCTAATTCTCAATTCTCAATTGGAGAAAGTCCCTTCCCCCTTGACCGGGGAAGGTTCGTCGGCAAGGCGAGGACGCCGCAGATGTGATTGTCCCTTCCCCCTCTGGGGGAAGGTTAGGATGGGGGCGAAAATGCCTGCCCATCAACAACTAAACCGTACCAACCCAATTCCCAATCCCCCCAAAAATCACCCTTGACACCACCCAAACCCTCACCTATACTATTCGTAAGAACATAAGTTGCATAACAAGTACGAACAACCTAGCACCTAATCCCTGACAACCCAAAACCCCAACCCCTGAAATCCCGACACCCTGAAAACCTTGGGAAAAACCAATGAACCAACCAACCCCCATAAACCAAAACCAACAGGACAGCCAGGACAGTCATGCCCAACATGACCACCTGGCCCAAAAACACTGCCAGACCGCCGTCGAGCACCTCCAGCACCTCGTCCACCAAGAAACAGACAACGGCAGAACCATCATACGCAGCATCGTCTCCATCATGACCGGCGACGCCCTCGACTCCACGCCCCATCACAGACTCCAAGCCGCCCGCCTGCTGCTCAAACTAGGCTTCCAAGAAGCCGAAGCCCTCATCAACAGCCTCAGCTCCAAGATGGAACGGCAGGCAAAGAAAGAAGACGCCCAATCCGAAAACGGCCCCACGCAGGCAGTCAGCCCCGAACACGAAAGGCTGAACAAAAAGCTCGTCGCCCGCATCCGCGTGGAGACCGGCGAAGGCGCAAGCATAGTCAGGATACTCAACGAAGTGCTGGAAGGGCGAGACCGAGACGCCAAGCCAAGGGACAGGATAGAAGCCGCCAAAGTTCTGCTCAGCTGGGGCTTCGGCAACCCGTCCACCCCCGACCCGGAGTTCATGTCCTACTACTCCCCCTGCCATCCTGATTGCATCTGCGCCTGCCGAGATCTAGACGAAGACCACCCGGCGGTAGTCGAGAGCCACGCGCCGGTGTCCGAAGCGCACATGAAAGAAGTAGCCGAAGCAGAGCGAATAGAAGAGAAAGCAGCCGAAAGCGCGAGGCAAATCTCCCAAGGACACACCGACTACCTATCAGAGATAAGCCACCTGCCCGGCAACAAAAAGCCCCGCCGCCCCGAACGCCACCCACCCTTCCGCTGACATCAGCGGCGGGGCAAGCGCCCCCGATCATGTAGGGGCGACTGCCAGTCGCCCCCACCGCCCCGCCGTTCACCCCCATTTCTCTGTCATTCCGAACGGAGTGAGGAATCAAAAATCCTAGCCTTGAGGCTACACAAACCTCAGCGACCGCCTTTGACCTTCGGTTGCCATCAGGCTGCGAAACATCGCCCTAACCGCCCGCCCGCTCGCCATCCCCCAATTCTTAATTCCTAATTTTTAATTCTTAATTCCGCCTTACAGCCCCTCCGCATAAGCGGCCTGGAAAGTATCCACGCCCGCGCGAACGCCGTCGGCTTCGCGCACTATAGCTACCGGACTGGCAAAGGTAGTATAGCCCGAGCTGATAAAGCTCTCCGGGATTGCCCTGATCTGATGCCCCCGCTTCTCAAGCGCCTCCACGACGGCGGCATCCAAGCGCGGATCTATGCTCGTATAGGGCGTGCTGCAATCCACGCGCGGCGAATCTATCGCCTCCTGCGGCCCCATGCCAAAGTCCAGCGCCTTGACTATCTGCTGCGTCACGCAGTTCGTAATGCGCCTGCCGCCGGACGCGCCGACCGCCATTCGCACACCGTCGCGGTTCATCACAAGCGCAGGTGTCATGTTGTTCAACGGCAGCCTCCCCGGAGCGATGGAGTTGATGCGCCCCGGCGCCGGGTCGAACCACATCATGCCGTTGTTCATTATGACGCCCGTGCCCTTGGGGATGATGCCCGAACCGAAGCCGGACATGACGGTGTTCGTCATAGACACCGCGTTGCCCTCGGAGTCGGTAACGCAGAGGTGCGTCGTGCCCTTGTCCTCCGCCGGACGGCTGGCGGGAAGCACGCTTGTAGGCTCCCTGCCCTCCTGCACCCAGGGGTTGCCCGCCTCGAATGCCCCGTTCATGGAGTCGCCGATGGCGGCGCGGCGCAGCTCCGTATAATCGTCCGATACTAGCCCATTCCAAGGGACATCGGCGAATGCGGGATCTGCCAGATACTGGAAGCGATCCGCATAAGCGAGGCGGGCGCAGGATATGTAGGCGTGAAGCATGTCGGCGGAGTTGTGCGCCATCGACGCCACATCGAACCCGTCGAGCAGTTTCAGCGTCATTGCGCTCGTGATGCCCGCGCAGGCGAAAGGCGGCACGCGGACGGTATGCCCCCTATAACCGAACTCCAAGCCGTTATCCCAGACGATTGGCTCGTATGACGCCATATCATCTTCTGAGAGGATGCCGCCGTTCTGCCTGATGTCGGATGTGATCGCCTTGGCGATGTCGCCCTTATAGAAGGCGTCGGCGCCGCCCTTGCCGATCGCTTCCAGCACATCGGCGAGATCAGGTTGCTTGAGTACCGCCCTGTCCACAACATCGCCCATAGGCATATTGCCGCCCGGCATGAGGACGCGGCGCAGCTCATCATAGCGCATGAGCATTCCTGAAGTGCTGCCAATCTGGTTGAGACCAAACAAGTTGGGGACGAAGCCTTCGCGGGCTAGGCGCACGGCAGGCGCGACGACCTCGCTCAGCGGCAATTTGCCAAAGCGCCGATGCGCCTCGCACAGGCCCGCGACCGCGCCGGGAGTGGCAATAGAGCGGAAGCCCTCGATATTGTCGTCGTTCACCACCCCGGGCCACCCAAACGAACCCGTCGCCGCTTCCCCGGTAAGCTCATACATGTCCGGCGTCGCCCCAAGCGGCCCCTTCATCGGAAAGCCGATGACGCCGCCCTGCTCGCCCACCTGATAGACGAGGTATCCGCCGCCCCCGATGCCGCTGGAGGCCGGTTCGACGACCCCGATGGCAAAGCAAGACGCCACGGCGGCATCTATCGCATTGCCCCCCTGAGCGAGCATCTCCAAGCCCGCGCGCGTGGCTTCCCTGTCTTTAGTTGCGACCATCGCGCTCGGAGCGCGAGCTTCTTCCTTGCTTATGCGTGTGACCGTAGGCTGTGAGTTCATGCGTAATCTATCCTTTTGCGGTCGATAGCGGCATCACTGCTGCTATCGGTTTGTGTCAGCGAGGTATCATCCCTTTCGATTGCCTGTCTCTCAAGTTTGAGGAAAGGGTTCTCGGTCAGTGGGTTTCGGGATGCAGGCACATCATCTCTGGACTTTTTCAGCCATTCGAGATTGGGAAGCACGTTTCTACTATTGTTGAATACCCTTGACTTGGATTGCTCTTTCTTATCCGCCATTCTTGCCCCTCTTGCTTTGCTTGATATGACGCCCAACCTGACCGAATTGTAGCACAAAGAAGACTTTCAATGAGCCTCCGATTACACCGGATAGCGTTTATATTCAGGTGACAAACTTTTCGCCATTCCTGCGAAAGCAGGAATCCACGCGGTTGATACGACGCCCAGATTGTAATGCCAATACATACTGAGAATACTAGCCCAATAGCCCGCACCGCACAAATACCTACCCCCGATAGCCGGATGGAGACACCAGATTTGTGGACAGGATGAAGATTGACCGTATGGGCGGCGCGGGCATATAATCGCTTTAGATCTGATTTAGCGTGGAGATTGCTTTTGAGTATGCAATTACTGACTTCCGAACAACTGGAGTTTGAGGACGCTTCCGATGTGATCGAGCATTACTTTCGGGAAGGCTGGACTGACGGTCTGCCCGTCGTGCCGCCGACGCCTGAGAAGGTGCGGCAGTTCCTCGATTACGCGGGGCGCTCGTCGTCGGAGATTCTGGGGACTGAGCCGACCAAAGGGCGCGTGATAACGGTGGAGAAAGTCGCTATCAACGCGGTGATGGCGGGCTGCATGCCTGAATACTTCCCCGTCGTGCTGGCGGCAATCGAGGCGCTGTGCGAGCCGCAGTTTAACCTGCATGCCATCACGGTCAGCACCATGGGCGCTGCGGTGCTGGCGGTGGTCAACGGGCCGATTGCGAATGATCTGGCTATGAACTCGTCCGTAAGCGTGTTCGGCCCCGGACACAGGGCGAACGCGACCATTGGCCGGGCGATAAGGCTGGTAATCATCAATGTCACGGGCGCGCTGCCCGGCGTGCTGGACAAGGCAACGCTGGGGCATCCGGGCAAATATACCTGGTGCATCGCGGAAGGCGAAGAGGTCAGCCCTTGGGAGCCGCTCCATGTGGAGCGCGGAATGGACAGCAACGCGAGCGCCGTTACACTATTCGCGGGGCTGTCGGCAACGCAAGTGAGCAACCACACGGGCAACCGCCCGGAGGCGATCCTCACGAGCTTCAGGGACGCGATGTTCTCCGCGGGATACGGACAAGGCGAGATAGTCGTAGCCCTTTGCCCTGAGCATGTGGGCTACCTCGGCGCTGCGGGCTGGACTAAAGCGCATGTGAAGCAGTTCCTGCACGAGAACGCTCAGCGCGCGATGGCAGAGTGGGTCGCGGCGGGACACATGCCGCGCGAAGGGATAGACGCGGAGACGATGCAAGCCGCCACGCAATCGGCGGACAGCATAACACTGGTAGTCGCGGGCGGCTTTGCGGGCGCGTTCTCACAGGTGATACCACTCTGGGGCGGCGGCTCGAATTCGCGGTCGGTGTGCAAGCAAATTGTTGTACCCTCATAGTGTAGAATACACACACGGATATACAGGCGCAGGAAAGGAGTTCATTATGGTGATTGCGGAGAAGATGACGGTTCTTGACCCGACCGTGCAGGCGATACCGGAGGACGCGGTGGTGGCGCGGCGGCCGGATACGCTGGACGGCAAGGTGATAGGACTGCTGGCGAACGGCAAGATTAACTCAGAAGAGGTGCTGGCGCTGACTCAAGAGGTGCTGGCTGACCGCTACGAGTTCAAGTCTGTGGTGGCGCGCAACAAGCACAACGCATCGCGCCCCTGCCCTGAGGAAATCATAGATGAGCTGGTGGATCAGTGCGACGTGGTGATTACCTCGTCAGGTGATTGAGGGTCCTGCTCATCGTGCAGTGTGCACGACGGAATTACCCTCGAGAAGCGCGGCGTCCCCACAGCGGTCATCTGCACGGAGCCGTTCATATCGAGCGGCAAGGCGATGTCCAACATCGGCGGCATACCCGACTACCCGTTCGTAGTGCTGCCGCATCCACTAGGCAGCCTCGACGAAGAACGGCTGCGAGAGCGCGCGATGCAGGCCGCGCCCGAAGTGCTGAAGATTCTGCTCGCAAGGGGCTAGGACGACTAACCCCCATCACACCCGGAGCAAACAGGAAGGGGATAAGCTCCCCTGTTCCTTTCGGCAGGCTCAGGACAATCTAGTCCCTTCTCCCACCAAGGGGGAAGGGACTCACATAGCGGCAGGGCTAGTCCGCAACTTGGAAGCGCTCCGATTCGGGGTGCTTGGACCAGAGGACATCCGCGCCCGTCATGACGTCGGCGCGCTCAGGACTCGCCCGCCAATCTTCATATATCTCATCGCTGGTCCACTTGACCATCGTGGTGATTTTGGCAGGATCGGTGAGCGAGTAGAAGGTTTCGCGGCTGACGAAGCCGGGCGCTCCGCTCTGCGCCTCGCCGTTGCGATCGAGCAATTGCCGCGCCTCGTCAATCAGGTCTTCCTTTGCCCAGTGGTGTGTCAGAACGCCAATCATTTGAGAGTCATCTCCTTGCGAGTTATAAGTTCATAGTCCTCTTCGGATATTCGGGTTACTCCACCTTGTAAGTGGCTCCCCCAATTTTCCTTATTCTTGATGAATTTCAAGTCGGACAATAAAGCCTTAATGGGTCTGCACTCTTCCCATTCGTCTATGTCGGCAAGTCTTACACCACCATCCGCATTCAAGAAAACACTTTCGCTACTGAGCATATCTTGCTCTTCTTCACCCAGAACCGTGCTCGATATAGTCGCAGTTCCGGCGAATGCCATGGCAGGATTTGTAAGATAGAAGACTACCTTATCACCTTTGACCAACTTGCCTTGATTTGGGGTCTTGGAACCGATGCCCCAGAGCCTGTGGGTCATTCGGAGTTGGTAGGCTTCTTTGGCAGTACCATGGGCATTATTGGCAGTGAAAATCCAGAAGTTCATTCGTATATTCCCCTTTCACAAAGTATCGATTGGAGAAAGTTCAAGTACAATCTTCGCACAGCGCGATTTGCCGCGCAACGTCAACGATGTCATTCAGGTGGCAAACCTTTTCGCCATTCCTGCGAAAGCAGGAATCCAGCACGGAACGGCGACCGTCTGCTATGATGAAAAGGCGCTGTTGATCCATTTCAAAGGGGGATGTTTTGGACAAGAAAAAGGTGCTGGTTACGGGGATGGCGGGGCAGATTGGGGGGATTATTCGGCGGGAGCTGGGCGCGCGGTATGACCTGCGCGGGCTTGATAGGGTGGATGTGGAAGCCGTGCCGATGACGGTTGCGGACATTGCTAACTTAAACGACATCATGCCCGCTTTCGCCGGAATTGATGCGGTCGTGCATCTGGGCGCGGACCCAAGCCCGCGCGCCTCATGGGAGTCTGTGCTGAGCAACAACCTCATAGGAACGCGCAATGTGTTCGAGGCGGCGCGGCTTGCCGGCGTGAAGCGCATCGTATTCGCCAGCAGCAACCATGTCGTGGGGAACTACCCGCTCAGGCAAGACCCGTACAAGGCTATCTATGACGGCAGATTGTCGGAGGTGCGCCGTCCTTTCGCGCCGCTGACGACGGAGCTGCTGCGCCCGGACAGCTACTATGGCGTGAGCAAGGCGTTCGGGGAGTCGCTGGGAAGCTACTTCCACGACGAATATGGCATATCGGTCGTGTGCCTGCGGATTGGCTGGGTGATGACGCCCGACGACCCTACCTTCTCGCCTGCCGCGCTATCGCTCTGGCTGAGCCATAGGGATGCGGCGCAGCTGATACGGCGCAGCATCGACGCTCCGCAATCGGTGGGCTTCGCCATCCTGAACGGCGAATCAGACAACGCGCTGAGCATCTGGGACATCGACGCGACGCGGCGTGTGCTGGGGTTCGAGCCGCAGGACGGCGCCGGCGAAGAGTGGACGGACGCGCCGGGCAGTCCAAGCATAATATAAACGCTAAAATCCGCAATGTACGGCGTCAACCGCAGCAGGCTCCGGGATGTTCTTACTCCCATCCCCTTATGTCGAAGGGCTAATGCGGAAGCGCGTTGGGGTCAGGTTTCACGGTGGCGGATTAGACGGTAGAGGTACAGGGCGGCGGCGATAGCATTGGCGGCTATGACGGAGGACACAATCAGAGTGGCGAGCAGGTCGCCGGTGTCTATTACGGGTATGCGCCGCGAGCCGCCAAAGAGGGCATTGTAGGTATAGACGCCGCGTATCTCGACGGTCAGCCAAGCGCAGATGAAAGTCGCCGAGGGTATGACGGCTGCCGCGAGCAGGCGTAGAGTGCGCGGGCTTTCAAGGTTCCACCACGCGGCGGTTGCGCCTATGCCCGCCGGAATGCCGATGACAAGCGCTTGGGTTGCGAAGAACATGGTGGTGTCCAGGGTGAGGTTTTGCAGGAAGAGGCGGGACAGCACCCAGGTGGCGGCAGACAGGGCTACCGACAGGAATATCCCGAGGATGGCGCGGGCAAGTATCCAGACGGCGGATTCGAGGCTTAGCATTGGTTCATAGCCAACGATGGGCTAATATCCATCCTGTCCATGAATGTTAGGATTTTGCCCTCTCCCCTGCTTTCGCAAGGGCAGGCTCCAGCCCTCTCCCAAGAGGGAGAGGGGACGATTCCCGCTTCCGCAGGCATGGCAACAAAGAGCAACGCCCTAGCCTATTTGCTGCAAGCGGGGGTCTAGGCGGTCGCGGAGCCAGTCGCCGGTAAAGTTCAGTGAAAGCACGACTAGGAAGATTGCCAGGCCGGGTAGCACGGTGGGCCACCATGCTGTGCTAATGTAGCTTCTGCCCTCTGAGACCATGCTACCCCATGTGGCATCGGGAGCGGGCACGCCCGCGCCGAGGAAGCTGAGGGCGGCTTCCGCAAGGATGAGCGAGCCGACGCTCAGGGTGGCTATGACGACCGCGGTGTTTATGACGCCGGGCAGGATGTGGCGAATGAGGATGCGCGTCGTGGAGCACCCGGCAACGCGCGCGAGGTCGACATACGCCTGGTTCTTTATGGTGAGCGTCTGGCTTCTTATGACCCTGACGAAGGGGTTCCAGGCGAGCGCCGCCATGAGCGCAAGCAGGAGCACGGTGCTCTGCCCGAAGATGAGCACGCACACAAGCGCGACCATCAGGAAGGGCAGCGCCTGCCATATATCCACCAAGCGAGTGACGATTTCATCTATCCATCCGCCGGCGTAGCCGCTGACTACTCCAAGCGTGGTTCCTGTTACGAAGCCGCTGAGAAGCGCGATCGCCGCCACCACCAGGGAGATGCGCGCGCCGTGCAGCATGCGGCTATAGACATCACGCCCTGAGTGGTCTGTGCCAAGAATATGGAATTGGCAGACATCCGCGCGGCGGGTCTCCTCCGGATTGCCTCTGACGGCGTTCCAGAGACAACTCGCGGGGTTTATGCCATTATCCCTCAAGCGATCGTATCGGTCATCTTGCATCCATATCGGCGGATAGTGGCGGTCGCGTATGCCGCCCGCCGCTTCGCCGTGCGTGGCGAGAGCGCCGGCGAATACGCCCGCGAATACCAGAAGCGTCAGTATGACCATCGGCAAGACGGGCCATCGCCTGGAGAACTGCCAAGCGGTCCTCAGTTGGCTGAGCACGGGCGGGTAGTCCCGCATGCCGAGCAAATCGCGGTCGATTTCCGTCATCTGAGTGTTATACTGCATAGCTATTCGTACCGTATTCGGGGGTCTATAAGCGCGTATAGAAGGTCTGCGAGGAACGCAAAGGTAACATAGATGCCGATAAAGACGAACACCGTGCCCGCGAGCAACGGCCAGTCGTTATCATAGACTGCTTGGTTGAGCGCGACGGTTCCTATTCCCGGCAGTGAGAAGATTATCTCCACGACCAGAGCGCCGTTCAGGTAGTCCGCAAGCAGCACAAACGCGGAGGTCAAGGGCGGGATTATCGCGTTACGCAGCCCGTGCTTCCAGATTATGGTGAATGGGCCGATGCCCTTCGCCCGCGCGAGCTTGATGTACTCGGAGTCGAGTATTTCCAGCATAGAGGAGCGCGTCAGGCGCATTATGCCCGCGGAGGCGGGCCAACCTAGCACGATGCAGGGCAGGATGTAATACTTGGCGTTGCCCCAATGCAGGGGAAATCCGTCGTATTCGCCGATGCCGCCGGTCGGGAAGAAATCTATGCCGAAGGACTCGCGGAGAATCAGCGCGAAGAAGAATATCGCAAGTACACCCGACCAGAACTGCGGGGTCGCCTGACCCATCAGGGCGAAGGTGCGCCCCACATAGTCCCAAAAGGTGGCGCGTTTTACTGCTGCCAGCACGCCCATGCTGGTGCCGACGACTATGGCGAATGTCCAAGCGCCGGCGGCGAGTATCAGGGTAACGGCGATATGTATGCGGATTATCTCGCTGACCGGCCTGAGTGTGCCGATGGACTGGCCCATATCAAACTGAGCCAGATTCCAAATCCATATCAGGTATTGCTGAGGCAGGTTCTTGTCCAACCCTAGCTCTTCCTTGATTAGCTGGATCTGCTCCGGCGAAAGCTCGACCTGGGCGTCCCCGATGTAGAGAGTCAGGGGGTCAGGCCCCAAGCGAGTGAGGATGAATATGAAAAGAGTCGCCCCAATGATGGAGATGAAGATTGAGAGCGCTCTTCTTGCCAAGAATCTTGCCATAGATGACTTGAACCTCTTGTTGGTTTAGCCCGAGATTGCGGCTTCTCTCTTACATCGATGGGGTAAAACTTCAATCGCTATTCTGAAGGAGTGAAGGCGGGTAAAGCACTGTGCATCACTCGCCGGGGGCTATATTCTTCCCCTAGTTCGCTCCCTCAGAATGACAATTGAAAACCGTGCGTCAATGTGTCGGCGCGACTTCCAATTGGGTGTTGATGTAGATGTGCGAAAGGGAGAGGGATTTGCTTCCCTCTCCCCTATTTTCAAAAGGTTAGCTTACTGCGCCGGGACGATGTGCTGCGGCCTGCCCCAGAAGCCCGCGGCTGTGGAGCGTGAACCCCACGACTGTACGGTCTCGGGATTGCCCGCGACTCCACGCGGGGGCTGAACCATACCGCTGTAGAGCTGCCAGTAGTAGTAGTAGTCAACCATGTCGAGGTGGAGGTCTTCGCGCGCCTGCTTGTCCCTCTCGCCATTGATGCCGACATACATGTAGTCGAGGAAGCGGCTCTCGAATGAGCAACCCCAAGCCGGGCGGCTGAACGAGCTGTCCGAAGGAGGCGGAGGCCAGTCAAACGGATAGTTGGCGGTCTCCACGCTGCAATTCTTGACTACGGGCCAGGGCTGCGTGCGGTCGCGCATGCGCGGCACAACGACTGCGCCGTACTCTTCGGTGAGGAGCGCGGTGCTCACGCCGATGTCTTCCCAGCCTGCGGCGACTGCGTCGGCCTGCTCGAGGCAGACATCGCCGGTCTCGCAGCGGTACTTGTTGAGGCTGATTTCAAACCTAGTGCCGTCATCCCCACGAGGGAAGCCCGCAAGGTCGAGAAGGCGCTCTGCCTCGTCGTAGTCGGTGGGAATCTCCCAGGGCCATTCGTATCCGGGTTCGGCGGCGGCTACATCGTACTCAGGCCAGGTCGTGCCGCTGCCAAGCAGTTCGCTGCTGTACTTTTCGTGAGCGGAGTTGACCATCGACTGCGTTACGGTGCGCTCAGGACGCCAGCCGGGGAACTTCGGTCCCATAAGTTCTAGGTAGATGGGTGTGCCCAAGCCTGCCTGAAGCACATCCACGATGCCCTGCCGGTCTATCGCCATAGAGAGCGCCCAGCGAACCAGTCGCGCCTGTTCCATGTCGGTCATGCCGTCGGGGTTGTTGGTGTCTTCATACTGGCAGGGCTTGCCGATGTCGCACCAGGGGTTGCCGAGGTGCGGAAGGTCGGTTTCATATACCGGAGACATCCAAGGCTCGATAGCCTCTTCGGTCTTGGCGTTCTTGTCCGTCCAGAGGTTGCCGGGCCAGATGACGCTGAGGGTCATCGTGTCCTTATCAGACATTGTGGGGATGAACTTCAACCCCGCCTCTTCGAGCTCGTTTAGCCTGGCGAAGTCGATGGCGGCGAGGTCGATTTCGCCGGTTTGCATCGCCGCCATGCGGGAGGTGATTTCGGGCATCTGCCTGACTACGAACTTGCCGATGTGCGCCGTCTCAATCCAGTGCTCGGCTACTGCGTGGACTTCACCACGGTCGTTGGGCTTCCAGTCGCCGATGGTGAAGGGGCCGGAGCCGACGGGTACGAACTGCACTGCATCCGCGCCCATGCGGTCGTAAGCATCCTTGCTGTCGAGTCGGACGGTCGTGTCGTTGATGTCGAACTCGCTGATGGGAATACCCCAGAAGATGTCGGTTACCATCGGCACTTTGACGGTGTAGTCATCAACGGCGTTTGCCTCGCCAAAGGTAGCGCCGAGCTGCGCGCCGATAGCGGCACCGAGGCTGGGGTTGACGACCGCGTTCTGGCGGTTCATGTTCCAAGCGACATCTTCAGCGGTCAGCTCGCCGAAGTCTTCGCCCGCGAAAGCGTCCGGCGTCTGGAACATAATGCCCTTCCTGATGTCGAGGGTCAGTTCATTGCCGGCGTCGTTGATTGTCCACTTTTCGGCGACGAATGGTGAAAGCGGATCTACGCCGTCATGCACCAGAAGCTGGTCGAAGAAACCCATCTGGATCTCGCCGGGGCTGCCGCCGTATGTCTGCACCTCAAAGTCGCCGAACTGCTCGGAGACTTCGGGGATTGCCATCGTTATCGTAACCTCGCCTGCCATGGACGGGGCAGGCGCGATTGTTGGCGCGGGCGCGGGCGCCGCTGTGGGCGCTGCCGCAGCCGGCGCTGCTGTTGGCGCGGGCGCGGGCGCCGCTGTGGGCGCTGCCGCAGCCGGCTGTGCGGGCGCTGCCGGCTCTGGTTCCGCCGGCGCGCTGCCGCAGGCGACCAGGGCGAATAATGCCACTGCCGCCATCGCCAATACGCCTATGTTCCTCCATTTGTTCCCAATAACAGGTAACCTACCCATTATCCCTCCTTTTAGGCTTGTTGCCTTCCGTAAGTTTCCATTTTCCACGATTCGATTCGGTTGTCGTCCCACGATTTCGGGTTCGCATGCCCCTATAAGACCTACGCAAAGACCTACACATGCAAGAAATAATACTCATAAAGTCGCATCTGTCAAGTCATTGAGGGCTGAAACAGAAGATTTTCGTAGTCTAACCAATGTTAGTCGGTAGGTCAATGAGGGTCTTTTAACTGAGAAAATTGCATTAGCATAGTTTAGCCGTCGATGGGCAAGCATTTTCACCCCCATCCTAACCTTTCCCCCAAAGGGGGAAGGGACTGATGCAATTTTCTTTTTAACTCTCCATCGAGTATCGACGGGTATGTGGCGGGAGCGGGAGGGAGTCGAACCCACCGTCCCGACCGCAGGGCCGGGACCATCGGATTTGAAGTCCGTGGAACCCACCGGAGCACATCCGCTCCCACATACTTGCCGATTTGTCAGTAATCACTTTAATGGTAGCTGCTTGCGAGATGGATATGATTTTTATCTGCGGCGTCTGTATTCAATGAAGTCGGCGATGATGGAGTCCACCTCATCCCACCATAGGCTGCCTAGGATTAAGCCCTTGGGTACATCGAATACCATCCAGCCTTGAACCTGGAACTCACGGTCGAGTTCCACCTCTCCCCACAGGAAGGGCGAATACAGGTCTTCGTCCTCACCGGCGGCGTCAACGAGCTTAGACGCCTCAAAGGGGTCGAGCGCGTCTATGCGCTCGCCGCGCCTGTCGCCAATCTGCGCCGCTTCCGCGTCTATCAGCAGCGGCGTTACCAGACTGGTGCGATTCACTATGGTTACATCCAGCGCGACGAGCTGGCGGTTGGACGCTCTGGGACGAATGACGCGATGCTGCCCGTTGACATCCTTGAATGCGAGCTTGTCGAGGACGACGGGGTGCGTAGTGTGCACCTCGAGGCTTCTGCCGCGCGCGGAGATTCGCTCGGGTTCGTCGCTGCCGCAGGCGGTCAATGCCAGCGCCGCAATGAGCAGCGTGAGCAGCCCGAAGATAGCCGGACGCCGCAATGACAGCGCGTTCCTTGTTCCGGGAGATTGCGAAGGTGCAAGTCCAGCGCTCTGGCCTCCGACCGCCTGCCGGCTTCCCGCTTTCGCGGAAATGGCAGCGTCTGAACGAGGCTGGACTTTTTCAAGTCTTTCGCGTGATTTAGATGCGTTTCCGATTATTGCCATTGGTGATTTCTCGTTAGCACAGATTTTAGGGTGATTAGGTTACTTTACCGCGGATAGCGATGGCATCGACCTGAGTTTGCCGACCATATCGGGCAGCACAGAGAGCAGGTAATCTACATCTTCATCGGTGTTGTCGCGGCCGAAGGTGATACGCAGGCTGCCTTGAGCGAGGTCAGCGGATAAGCCGATGGCGAGCAGCACATGGGAAGGCTCCAAGGACGCGGAGGAGCAGGCGCTGCCGCTTGAGGCGCATACGCCGGCGAAGTCCAAGCCTAGCAGCACGGGTTCGCCCTCGATGTCCTCGAAGGATATGTTGACATTGTTGGGCAGGCGATGGACGGGATGCCCGTTGAGATGCACGCGCTCTATCGTGTCGAAGATGCCTTGCGTCAGCCTGTCGCGCAGGCGCAAGCAGCGTTCAGAGAGTTCTTCGCGCTCGGCGACGGCGAGACGGAGGGCTTCGCCAAAGCCGACGATGCCGGGGACATTCTCGGTGCCGGAGCGGCGCTGGCGTTCCTGTCCGCCGCCGGCGTTCTGCTCGTCGAAGGGCGTGCCGCGCCGCACATACAGCAAGCCCACGCCCTTGGGCCCGTATATCTTGTGCGCGGACAGGCTGAGCATGTCAACGCCAAGCGCGCGGACATTTATATCCAGGAAGCCTGCGGCTTGCACGGCGTCGGTGTGCATGATGATTGAGCGGTTGCGGCGCTGCGCCTCCGCCTTGACTTTGCGCGATATGTCGGCGATTGGCTCGATTGTGCCTATCTCGTTGTTCGCCATCATCACGCTTACCAGAATGGTCTCGTCGGTAATGGCTGCGATGATGTCGTCGGGATCGACGATGCCGTACTCATCTACGGGGATGTAGGTAACATCAAAGCCGAACTGCTCAAGCCGGTGGCAGGTGTGGAGCACGGCATGATGCTCGATGGCGGTGGTGATGATGTGGTTGCCGAGATTACGCAGCGCGGAGGCTACGCCCTTGAGCGCGGCGTTATCGGACTCCGTGCCGCCGCTGGTGAACACAATCTCGCCCATGCGCGCGCCGAGGATATGCGCTATGCGCTCGCGGGTGTCGTCCACCGCCTTGCGCGCTCCCTGTCCGAGGGTGTAGATGCTGGACGGGTTGCCAAAGTCGGTGGAGAAGTACGGCAGCATCGCCTCCAGCACTTCGGGACGAACGGGGGTGGTTGCCGAGTGGTCCAAATATATCAGCCTATCCGATACGGTCATCCCTTCCCCCTTTCTTTGAGCGTTCAAATCCGTCCAACGACGGCATCTAGTTGAACATTCTAGCATGTACTGACTTTATGCTCAAAAGTCGTAACGGTCTTGCGTGGCGTAGCCTGTGAGCTTGTAGGCGAGTTTCGCGGCGGTGAAGGCGCATGCGAGCGGTCCTTCGCCGGGGGTTAGCTCCACCAGGTCGAAGCCGACGATGTTGGCGTTTTGGCTGACGGCGCGCAGCAGCGCGGTGATTTCGTGCCAGAGCATGCCGCCCGGCTCTGGAGCGCCGACCGCCGCCATTATGGACGGGTCGAGCGCGTCCAGGTCGATGCTAATATAGACATTTGCCGTCAGATGCGCCAAGGCGTGGGCTATGGCATCGCGCAGGTTGTCGGGCGAGTGCGGCGACCAGAGGTGCATGGGGATGCGGCGCGCGCTGGCATACTCCAGCTCATCGGCGCTGACGCTGCGAATGCCGACGAGCGCCAGGGGGCATATCTCGCTGATGCGGCGGGCGACGGATGCGTGGCCCCAGCGCGTGCCCTGCCATGCTTGGCGTAGGTCGGCGTGTGCGTCTATGTAGAGAACGGAGAGGTCGGGGTATAGGTCGGCGTAAGCCTGCACCGCCCCGATAGTCACCGTGTGCTCGCCGCCGAGCAGCATAGCCAGCTTGCCGCGCCGTATCGCGCTGCCGACGGCGGTTCGCACATTGGCAATCATCGCCTTCGGGCCGTCCATGTTGGGCTGCAACTCCGGCGTGGTGTGTATGCCAACCTGCGAGATGTCACGGTCAAGCTCGATGTCGTAGTCCTCAAGGTGGCGTGAGGCGCTGATGATGGCGGCGGGTCCGTGGCGCGCGCCGGACTTGAACGAAGCGGTGCTGTCGTAGGGAACGGGAATGACGAACACTCCGGCACTGGCAGGGCAATCCTCTTGCGGCGGCGTGTCGAGGAAGGTGCGCCATTGGAGGGGCGTGTCGCCGAGCCAGTGGTAAGCGGGAGCGGGCATAGGTGGCGGTTTCCTTCTTGATGTTCTCTATGCGCCCTGTGGTGCGCTGCCCTCACCCCCGTGGCTACGCTCAGGGCAGGCTCTATCCCTTGGCTCTGGGAGATGGATTAAGTACGGCTCTGCTCAATATGCGATACGCTGCCCATAGCAACGCGCTCGCGCACCATGCCGTTGTAGCCTTCGCGCGGGGTGGCGAACTCAATGCCGCGCTCCAGCGTCCAGACTTTCACTTCGGACAGGGAAAATGTGCGCTTGACACCCTCCAGCGAGGAAGTTGCATCAAAGTCTTTGCAAGAGAAGATGTCTATGTTGATGTGCTGCCTGTCGGGGAAGGTGTGGACGCTGATGTGGCTTTCGGCGATGAGCACGAAGCCGGATACGCCCCAGTCCTGCGGTGTCTTGCCGTGATAGGTATAGACTTGGGGAGGGACGATCTTGGTCATGCCGATGGCGCGCGGATATTCGTCAAGGAAGCGATAGACGAGATCGGTATCCCTGAGTTTCGCGGCGTCCGCGCCATAACCGTCAACTACAAGATGCACTGTACAAGTTGCCTCTATGCCTTGGAATTGTGGAATTGAGTTCAATTAGATTAACACCGATGGTTGACCTGTACAATAATCTCACGCGTACCCACTTTTGAACAAGGTATAGAAAAAGGTCGGACACTCAGGTAAATATAAGGGTTGAACAAGACCCACCTGAGGAGTCCGACCAATGAGATGGTACACCATCGTCAACCTGTTTCTCTACCACGCCGTCCCGGAACTCAGAGCCACCAGAAGAGTCAACCTAGCGCTGCTGACCAGCGCCATACTCAGCCGCAGAGGACTCTCACTCGCCATACTCGCAAGAGCCGTAGCATGCTCTGCGCTCCCGGTCAGCCACTCGCATCGCCACAGCAAGAAGCGTCTGTTCCGCTTCCTGTCTAACGACAAGTTCGATCCTCTGTCCACACAGGCTAAGATGATGCCGCACATCATCCGCGCGGCGCGCATCAAGGGACTGACGCCCATAATGATAGACTGGTCTGACCTTGGCAGAGGCTTCAACGGTCTGTTCGCGGCAGTGTGCTTCAGAAGGCGCGGGCTTCCTCTGCTGAACTGGGTAGCGCGCCCGGAGGAACTGAACCCCTCACAGAACAGACTTGAAGAGATGTTCATCCGCAGGCTGGTAACGCACTTGCCCGTTACAGTTCGCCCGCTGATAGTCGCGGACAGGGGCTTTGGCAGGGCGAGCCTGCTGCTGTTTCTGCAAAGGCTGCCCGCGCTAAGCGGCTATCCGGTGGAGTACATCGTTCGCCTCAAAGGGGATGCCATAGTACAGAGCGGTGAGTTCAGGGGCAAGCTGCGCGACTATCGCTTGCGACGGCAGCGCTATGTGCTGCTTCGGCGGGTGAAGTATCGCAGGGATGGCGCGGTTACAACCAACCTCGTGCTGTTCTGGGGAAGGGGACACCGGAGCGCGTGGTATCTGGCGACATCGCTGTCCGATGCGAAGATGGCGGTGAAGATGTATCGCAAGCGTATGCAGCCGGAGCAGTATTTCAAGGATGGGAAGCAGCGCTTCGATATGGACTCTACCACCGTTACCACATCGGGGCGTCTTGGGCGTCTGCTGCTAGGAGTTGCGATAGCCTGCGTTGCGCTCATACTTGTGGGAATGCGAGCGAGCGCGTCGTTCAGGCGAAAGGTCTGTTCTTGGGGACGACTTGGCGTGCTGCATCTGGGGCTGGAATACTATCTTGCTATGCTTGACCCTCCGCTCAAATACTTTGGCATTCCTCACCCTCAAAGTGGGTACGCGTGAGGTACAATAATTTATTGAAATCCAGGGGGCGTTTTAGATAGAATGTACAATTGGGAATGTAGAAATGCGGAAGATAGACGGGTTATGCGCTCTGCCGCACAGGATACCCGTGAAAGCAGGGATAGCGCGCAGGATGACAGCAGAGATGCATGGGTGGCCGCTAACCTTTGCGAACCTATGGCGTTATATCAGGGTAGAGACAAACTGCGTCCCAGAAGATGGATGGCGGTAACATGATAGAACTGGAACACATCAGCAAATACTACGGCGACTTTCCGGCGGTTACGGACATCTCGTTCCGCGTGGAGCAGGGCGAGATCCTGGGCTTCCTGGGTCCGAACGGCGCGGGCAAGTCCACGACGATGAAGGTCATCACAGGCTTTCATCCTCCGACCGAGGGCACGGTGACCGTCGCAGGCTACGACATCGTGAACGAGTCGCTCGAAGCGCGACGGCACATCGGCTACCTGCCGGAGACGGTGCCGCTGTACACCGATATGGATGTGAGCGACTACCTGGGCTTTATGGGCAAGATACGCGGCATGTCGCCGGATTACATCCGCAGACGCACGAGCGAGGTGATCGAGATATGCCGTCTGGAGGAATACCGCTCGACACATATCGGCAAGCTGTCCAAGGGCTTCAAGCAGCGCGTGGGCATCGCGCAGGCAATCCTGCACGAGCCTGATGTGCTGGTGCTGGACGAGCCGACAATCGGGATTGACCCGATTCAGGTGGTGGAGACGCGGCAGCTCATCAGAGACCTTGGGGGCGAGCACACGCTTATTCTGAGCACGCACATACTGCCCGAAGTCAGCATGATATGCGAGCGCGTAATCATCATCCACGAAGGGCAGATTGTGGCGGTGGACAGGCCGGAAAATCTGGCGACGCGGCTGCGCGGCGTGGAGCGCATCGAGATTGACGCCAGAGGTCCATCGCGTGAGATTGCGACGGCGATAGAAGGCGTGGAGGGCGTAGAGGGCGTGGAGCATCGCTATTCGCAGGACGGCGGACATTCCACTTTCATCGTAGGGACAAACCCGGAGTCCGAACCGCGCTCCATGCTCGCGTCCGCCGTCTTGGGCGGCGGCTGGGAGTTGCTGCGCTTGCAGTCGGTGGGAATGTCGCTCGAGGAGATTTTCTTGCAGGTTACAACCGAAGAGGCTGTGCCGGAAGCGGAAGCGCAGCGGGAGGTCAGTGAGGATTGAAGAATACGGCAACGATAGCCTGGAAGGAGACGAAGGCGTACTTCTCCACACCGCCGGCGTATATCGTCGGGGCGATGTTCCTGGTGCTGACGGGCATCTTCTTCGTCTTCGATGTAACCAGACCCTTTGCGGAAGCAAGCATACGCAACTTCGTATCCTGGGCGAGCCTGTTTATCATGTTCCTCGCTCCCCTGCTGACGATGCGTCTCCTCGCGGAGGAACAGAAGCTTGGCACGTTGGAACTGCTGCTCACCGCGCCCGTGCGCGATTGGGAGGTCGTGCTGGGCAAGTACATCGCAAGCTTCATCACGCTGCTGGCGACTATCTCCTTCACGCTGTACTATGTGGCGCTGCTCTATGTGTTCGGCGATCCTGATACGGGTCCCGTCCTGAGCGCCTATCTCGGTCTCGTCCTCTATGGAGCGGCGGCGCTCGCCATAGGAATTATGGCGTCATCGCTGTCGGGCAACCAGATTGTGGCGGCGGTAGTGGGCATAGGCATCCTGCTTACGCTGTCGTTCATCGACAGGATTGCCGCCATCGTGCAGGGGCTGGCGTCCGATGTACTCACGGGTATCTCCATGAATGCCCACTTCACCGACTTCTCGCGGGGCGTTCTGGACACCAGCCATATCATCTATTACTTGAGTATGACGGCGGTGTTCATATTCATAGCGGTACGGTCATTAGAAACGCGCAGGTGGCGGTAAGTATGGTAGAGCAAAGCAGTGGCGGGGACAGCCTGAAGCAACTGATGCTGTCGTCGCTGCAATCGACGGGCTTCTGGAGCTTCGTGGCGGCGGTGGTTGGCATCGTGGCGCTGATAGCCGGCGGCGCGATGTACTTCACGGTCGAAGAGATACGCGAATTCTCGGTTACGGTGATTATCATCGGCATCGTGCTGGTGTTCTTGGCGCTGGTGCTGTCGCCGCGCGCGATTGCCATCTTCCTCGTGGGCAGGCAAGGACGCTATGGCAGCAACATCGTGGTGCTGACTGTCGCGTTCTTCGCAATCGTGATACTGGTGAACCTGCTGCTGTTCAGAAACCCGACGCGGGTCGATGTTACGGCGACGCGAGTGTTCACGCTTTCCGACCAGACGGTGCAGATTCTGGACAATCTCGACGGGCTTGTGCGCGCGAACGCCTTCTTCGTGCCGTCCGATACGCGCACGGGCGCGGCGCGTCAGCAAGCCGAAGACCTGCTGAACGAGTTCACGCGGCGCAGCAACCAGTTCAGCTACCGCTTCGTCGACCCTGAGTTGCAGCGCAGCGTCGCCCAGCAGTACGGCGTTACCTCATTCCCGTCGATTGTGTTCGAGGATCTTGAGGACGGAACGCTTCAGAACATCGAGTCGTTCACCGAGCAGGACTTCGTAACGAGCATTCTCATCGTCACGGGCGTCGACCAGAAGATTGTCTATTACCTGACCGGGCACGACGAAGCCGCAGCCACGCGCGATCCGCTCTCAGGCGAGATAGACGCCGACAACGGGTTCGACTTCGCGCTTGCCGGGATGCAGCGCGACAATTACCGCGTCCTGCCGCTAAATCTGAAGCAGGATGCCAGCGTGCCGGAGAATGCCGCCGTGCTGGTAATCGCGGGGCCCCAGAAGGATCTGGACGCCCAGGAATTTCAAGCAGTGGACGAATATATCAAGCGCGGCGGCAGAGTCATCGCGCTGTTCGACCCGACTACGCCCGACTCGTTCAACCAGCTGATTTGGCAGTGGGGCATCTTCCTTGCCAACAGGCACCCGGATACGAACAAGCCGCTGAGCATAGCCGACGCCGTGAGCAATGTGGCAGGGGAAGAGCTAACACCCCTGCTGCAGAAGGCAAACTCGCAGTTCGTGCCGAGCAGTTCGCCGCTGGCGCAGGGCATACCCATAGCCGACCAGATAGATGTAACATTCTTCCCTGAGGCTGTGGCGATAGAGCGACTCGCACCGCCCCAGGAAATGCCGGCGTCCGTGCGAATATCACCGATTGCGATGACCACGCCGGCGAGTTGGCTGGAGTCCAACACGGAAGAGGTGAACTTCGACGGGGGCGAGGACAGGCCTGGGCCGTTCCCGGTCGTCGTCGTCATAGAGGCGCGGGCAACCGTAATCATGGACGGAACGGGGACCGTCTTCGAGGCGCAGCGTCATCCGACGGCGCGGCTGGTCGTAGTCGGCGACTCCGACTTTGCCAAGAACAAGTTCTTTTCGTCGAGCGACAACGCCGACCTGTTCCTGAACTCGGTCAACTGGCTTGCGGACGACTATGATCTGATTTCCATTCGCGCCAAGCTCTTCCCCTACCGCGAGCTGGTAGTAACCACGCGGGAGCGGGACTTTATCAAGTGGTCGAGCTGGTTCGTGCCGCCGCTGATTATGCTCATCATAGGCGCGGGCGTGTGGTGGCGAAGGCGTTAAGGGCAATCAGCCGTCAGCCGCAACGGCATAGCGACTACTGAAAGTCCGTTGCCGATTGCTGACGGCTACTATGGGAGAAACAAGGGATGAATCTCAAGGCAACGGGTGTATTAGTCCTGGCGGCGCTTATCGTCGGGATAATCGCATGGAGCAATGTGTTCGCTATCGCGGCGACGCGCATCGACGAGGGCAGCCTGGACGACTATACCATCGTGCAGAGCAGCCCGGGACGCTTCAGCCTCCTGGAGAACAAAGCCGCAAAGTCGCCCTGGTTCTATCAGGTTGCCGAGGATGACATCGAGACGATCCGCGTCTGGCACGACGACAGCGCCGTTGAGTTCTATAAGTCGGCAGCGCACACCTGGGCGTTCAGGGACCCGGAGGGCATACCGCCGAACTTCAACCGCTGGGGCGGCGTAACGCTGCTGCTCAGCGGCCCTGGCACGCGGCGCGACCTGACGGCTGTGCAGCCCATCATCGACGACCCGGCGCAATATGGGCTGGACACGCCCGAAACAATAGTAGATGTGGGCCTCACCGCCAACAGAGCCGTTCAGTTTCGGCTGGGCGACCTCACGACCGACGGCAGGCATCACTACGCGCAGGTCGTAGGTTTTCCCGACTTGTTCCTGATTGCGTCGGCATGGGGAGATGTCATCAGCAGGCTCGCCGGGGAGCCGCCAATTCCGAAGTGGTATGTCAGGCGCGACCCCAAGCTCATCGTCGAACTCAATGTGTATTTCGGCAATCCCACGACAGAGGACACACATCTGGTTTCGTTCATACAGGACTACAGGACGAACGAGTGGACGGTCATCGACTATGAGAATGACGAAGAACAGCGCCCCATAGACATGGAAGTATGGGAGCCGCTCATTCCGCTAGTGCCTGGGCCCGAGAACATGACCGTGACAGTCCCGACGGTCGATGACCAAGATTATACCCCCTGGGGTATCGGGGAAGATTCCGACGCGATAGAGATAAGGTTCTCAGGCGAGACGGAGCGAGGCACACGCTTCACCGACGGCGTTCTGCTGATACTAGGGCACAAGAACGAGGACGGCAGCGCGTACTACGCCAAGTCTGAAACGAACTTCATACGGCAGCCCATCATCAACCTGCCCGCAGAGTGGGTGGACACTTTCGTAGGACTGGCCGAGAACCCGCCATACGGGGACGGCTGAGCGGAAGCCGACATCGATGGACAGGATGGAACGGCTCGTCCTTCGATATGTTCAGGACGAACGGAGTTTATGGTCTATGCATGCTGAAATCCTGTCCATTGGCACGGAGCTGCTGATGGGCGAGCTGGTTGACACCAACTCGTCGTATCTCGCTTCCGAGCTGGCTAAGCTGGGCATCGAAGTGCGCTGGGTTACGAAGGTGGGGGACGACCCGGATCGGCTGTTCGAGGCGATAGACCGCGCCAGCAAGCGCTCCGATGTTACGCTGACATCGGGCGGTCTGGGGCCAACCTCCGACGACCTGACCCGCGAGACTATCGCCAGGGTTTGCGGCGAGAAGATGGCGGTGCAGGACGACCTGCTGGAGCATCTCAGGGGATTGTTTGCCAATCGAGGCTTCCCGATGCCGGAGACGAATGTCAAGCAGGCTACGCTCATCCCGTCGGCGCAGGCTATCGCCAACCCCATGGGCACCGCGCCTGGCTGGTGGGTTGAGCGCGACGAGGGAATAATCGTGGCGATGCCCGGTCCCCCGCGCGAGATACAGCGCATGTGGGCTTATGAAGTATCGCCGCGCTTGAAGGCGCGCAACCCGGGTATCGCCATCGTAACGCGCAACCTCAAGACATTCGGCATATCCGAGGGCGGACTGGACGAGATGCTCTCGACACTCTTCAAGAGCGAAAATCCCCTACTGGGCATATACTCCAAACAGGACGGCATTCACCTGCGCGCCATCGCCACCGCATCCACGGACGACGAGGCGAGCGCGCTGATTGCGCCGATGGAGGCGGAGATACGCCGCATCATCGGGGACGACGCGATATGGGGCGAGGACGATGAGACGCCGGAGTCGAAGGCGGTCGCGCTGCTGCGGGACGAAGGGCTGACGCTGGGGGTCATCGAGGCGTTCACGGGCGGGCTGCTGTGCAATAACCTGACTGAAGTGGCAGCCCATGACGCAGTGCTGAACGGCGGCGCGGCGGCAAGTGGCAGGGATGCACTGGCGCGGCTCGGCGTGAGCGCCGCCCTCATAGATAAACATGGCGCTGCGAGCGCGGAAGCGGCGGAGGATATGGCGCGCGCCGCCCGTGAGATGTTCGGCGCGGATGTGGGAGTCGGAATCAGCCCGCTTGCGCTGGAGTCGGCAGATGGCAGAGTGGTCGCGGGGACTTCCTTTATCGGATACTCCATGGATGGGCGCTCAGATTCTACTTCGGGGCACTACCCTACCCGCCGCCTGCGAATTCGCGGGCGCGCCGTAACGCATGCGCTGCTGGGGCTAATTCGCTTCCTGCGCTGCCAGAGCCTGCAAGGGCCGACGCTGAGGCGGTAGTCTTTGAGAGTGTATAAAATGGCGAAAGTTCTCTTGTCGTTCCCGCTTGCTTTTACGGGAACGAGTAGCAGGTTCAACTTTTGGGAACACTGACCGCATACCAGAAAGCCGGTATGACCACACTCAATAACCTCCGGCGCGTACTGACCACTCGCTATCAGAACATCATCGCAGGAGAGGGTATCTCGCCTTCCCTACTGCTGCTGTTGCTCGCGCTGTCAACGGTGTTCATCTTCGGCAATGACCGCGGCCACTTCTACCGAGCCGGAAACCACGATTGGCTGACATCGCAGCACCTGACACAAGCGGTGAACCTGTCTCCGGAGCACAATTTTCTGCTGTTCATCTCCGCCACAGAGAATTCTGTCGGTGACTTTTCTTACATAACCTATGCTCGCTGGCCAATAGGCAGCTACGCGCTGGTTAAGCTGGCTACCCTGCCCTTTGGCGATGGCTCTTGGGCGCGAATCTACGCTACCCGAATCGTGATGCTGCTCTTTTTCGCCGGAAGCGCGGCGCTGGCATACCTCGCTCTTCGTAGGTTAATAGCCGACCGCTGGATTGCGCTGACCGCGACGCTCTTGGCGTTTTCTTCGTTTTACGCGCTGTACTACGCCGACGCTTTCGCTCCCGATGTCTTTCCTGGCTTGTTCGGAGTGCTACTGACCTTTCACGGCATGGTCGTCTTTATACAGGAGCGCCGCTTCCCGCAGTTGCTCATCAAATCGTGCCTGGCGCTGCTGCTTTGCTGGCAGGTGTACGCGCTGCTGCTCCCATTCATCATCTTTGGACTGGCGAGCGAGTTAATCAAGGTATGGGCTTTAGCCTCTGCCGCTCCCCATCCGTTGGCTCGACTAAAGCGGCTGATAGTCTGCTTTGCGCGCAGCCGCTATATGGCGCTTGGGGTTGCCACACTAGTTTTCGGTATAGCAGTTCTGTCTTTTAATCTAACCAACGAGTACTTGGCGTTCGACGGCGAGTTTTCGTTGGCGGAACTACCCACAATTAAGTCAGTGCATTATCGCATTGGACTCGATGAATCGTTCAATGCAGAGCATGCCAAGTATCTGGAATGGGATTACTTCCTGGAAAACCAGATATACCGCATTGGCAGAATGGCGCTGCCGTTCTCTTTGAGTCCATACGACAACTATGACGTTCATGCGCCGGGCGATTTTCTCGCGGTCATTACCGGGGGACTGGCGCTAATCGTCTGCTTCATTGGGCTGATTTACACACGCAATAAGATGCTGCTGGCAACTCTGGTGATTTCGGGCTTCTTCTGGGCGCTGCCACTGCGCCATTTCACCTCTAACCACGATTTTCAAGCACTGTTCTATATCGGCATTCCCCTGACGGCTTTCATTTTCATTATGCTGTGGATACGGAAGACATCGGAGCAGCAACTGGCTCCCATATTTGCCGTTGGTTCGCTATTCGTGTTCGTCTTTTCCGCCGCTCAGATGGCGGGCGTTGGGCACGATTACGATCAGGCGATAGCAGAAGCTGACATTATGGAGGACCTTGTGGCTATACGCGATATAGTGAATGAGTCATCGGTTTTCATCCCTCACGCTGACATCGACCATAATTTTGGCGGCGCGCCTGTGGCGCTGCATTACTTCCTTCAAGGAAGCTTCATCGGAACTGAAACCTACGACGAATCTGTGCCACCATTTCTCAACTCATATTCCATGGACAGAGAGAACGCCGACTTTGTCATTTTGCCGCGGCGTGAAGAGCGTCTCGGACTACTTACGCCGTACAACCGGCGGCTGTTCCTCTACGACAGGGCTATTTTAGATGGATACATGGACCGAATCATCCGAGAAGCCGGAGATCCGGTAATCCGCTCCGACTTCGATGTGTATCTCGCCGACAACAGGCTTATCTACGCCAAAGAGCAGTGCGCCGAGGGCGACGCTGCCCCAACCTTCTTCCTTCACATTGATCCGATTGACGCGAACGACCTGCCCGACCACCGCAAGCAGTACGGGTTTGACAATCTCGACTTCACCTTTGAGCGGCATGGCGAGATATTCGCCGGGGACTGCTTGGCGACCGTTCCCCTGCCCGACTACGACATCGCCGCAATCCGCACCGGCCAATATGTGCGTATGGACGACGGCTTCAAGAGTCTATGGGAATACGAAATTCGCCTCGACGAGTGAGGATGCGGTCTAGCTTATGCCGACTACTTCTAAATCTTGGAATCGCCTCATATCTCTGTCTTCTGATATAAGGGTTTGGACGCCGTGTTCTATGCAAAGAGCCGCTATTTGAGCATCAAACACGAGGTTCCCTGTTGCATTGCTCTGGCGTAAGAGGCTTGCGAAAATCGACCAGTATCGGTCTCGAGGCAATAGTAGGTGAACACTTGGGCTTTGCAAAAGAGATTCTACGGAGGCTAAAGCGGTTTCCAAGCGAGTAGGCGGATGAAACACTCTTTGATGTGTAACGACCCGCAGGAATTCACTTACGCAGAACACGGGAATAGCCCAAGGAGTATTCCCCTCAGCGAGTTGATGAATTATCTCGAATGCCTCATTGTGCTGATCCATCTCCTCTCTGTGTGCGTGTATCAACACATTGGTGTCAATCGCTATCATAGCCCGTCGCCCATGACATCGTAGAGCGATGCCCTGTCATCGGGATTTGCGCCCGGCATGAGTTCGCCGCCGACCGTATGCCACTTGAGCTCGTAATGTGCGGGTTCATGCAGAAACTCCCGCAAGGCGTCATCAATCAGATCGGCAAGAGGCCTGCCCTCCTGCGACGCCTTGAGCCTAGCCGCCTGATAGAGCGCGTCGTCGATGTTGACTGTGGTTTTCATACACAAAGCATATAAGTTAATCGCATAAATTGGAAGCGACGCTCAGCCCATAATCTCGTTCACCAGCGTCAATCCTTCACCCAGCCTTCGACGCCAGTCGGGTTGTGGATGGCGGATTGCGTTTGTGCATACCCTGAACAGGCATACCGCCTCGCGCAGCGCCAACTCTCGCTCACTCCAGCCCAATCGCTCAAGTGCGGCACTCCGAAAGACGCTGTGGTATGCGCCTCTGGCTTTCGCTTCCTTCTCGCGCCCGAAGTGAGCGCCCCAGCGCAGGTGCGCCAAAAAGTTGCCTACATCCAGCATGGGATCGCCCGGGCCCGCTTCCTCGAAGTCCACCAGCGCTATCCTGCCGTCAGGCAGCGCCAGCATCTGGTCGTCATAGAAATCGTTGTGCGCGATGTGGGAAGGTCTCCACGACTTGACGAATGGGGCCAGAGCCTGTGTAGCGTCTGCGAGGATGCGGCGCGCAATCTCGTCATCTTCAAGCGCCTTGGTGAAGGCTCGCCTTGCTCGACGGTATGCGCCCGCCAGGTTGAAGGGACGGGTGTTGCCATCCTGAATTGGCAGGTTCCACAAACCCTCAAGACCGTCAAGTAGCGTTTCGGGCGGCGGTTGATGCCCGCGCCGTATGTGTCCCCGCAAGTTCTTGCCAGGAATCTCCGACATCCATAGCACACCGCCCTCCTGCCAGCAGCCCGCCAGACGGGGCACGACGAAGCCGGAGCGCTGCACGAGCCTCGCGGCGTCCAGCAGAGGCGCGACTACATCGGGGCGCATTATGCGGACATAGAAATTGGCTCTGCCTAGCCGATGGCGCAATACCGCGCGGTTGCCGGGTCTGTATCTGACCTTGTCCACCCGAATGCGGCGCGCGGGAACTGACAGGACATGCTTGTTCACCAGCCTGAGGGCGGGTTCGACCGAGGCGGTTTCGTTCAACCCGGGAAGGTGCGGGTCTTCAGGGTAGCGGTACACACTGGCAGCCCTGCCGCGCCGAATCTCCAGCGCGAACTGCTCGTCGGGCATGTAGTCGTCGGGCTGCCATTCCGCGACATAGCTGACCAGGGCGCGCCTGCCGGGGTCATGGCTGAGCTGGCGAACCCTGATGCGATATGGGCTGCCGTGCGGCTCGCCAAACCGCGAGCAGTATTCCTGCCAGACCCTGCCACCCTCGAAGAGGCTGGAAAAGCCATCCAGGTCGCCGTCTTCGATGGCGAACTGCGGATAAATCGGAATGGCGTCAAGGACGACAGGCGCTTTAGCTGTCAAGGCTGTCATCGTCATCATCGCTGTCCGCGCTATCGTCAATGTCGGTTGCGGGTGTGTCGATGCCGTCGCTGTCCGTGCCGTCATTGTCGGTCGGTGTTGGAGTGTCGATGCCGTCGCTATCGGTTCCGTCGTAGTCGGTGTACGGGGTGTCTATACCGTCGCTGTCTGTGCCGTCGTGGTCGGTATTGATGTCAGTGTCGTAGCCGTCGCCGTCGGTAGCGGGCGTATCAATACCGTCGTAGTCGGTATAAGGGGTGTCGATGCCGTCGCTGTCGGTTCCGTCGTGGTCGGTGTTGATGTCGGTGTCGTAGCCGTCATTGTCGGTTGCGGGTGTGTCGATGCCATCGTTGTCAGTGGCGGCGTCTGAGTTGTCAGTCTCCGTCAAAGATGTTCCGTCGTCCGTGCCGGTCGCCGTCGCGGTCATGTCTCCGGTAGCCGTCGCCGTTGCGGTCACGGTAATTGCGTCATCATCGTCTGCGTTTTCATCTGCGTCGTCCTCGTCATCTTCCGTTGAAAGCAGTGTGCGAGCCAATGCCGCCTCTCCCGATGGCTCTGAGTCCATGCTGAAAGCCGCGCCGCTCCACGCAAATGCCAACGCCAATACCACTACCAGCGACGCGATCGCGCCAAGTAACTTGCTCATCATTATGGTTTTTCCTTTCGTCGTTCTAATCCATTTATGTGGTTCTCATGTGAACAGGATACAAAAAGGGTTGCCCTTTTGGAAGGGCATTATCATTTTCCGTTTTTCGCTTATTCAACATCGGGGGCGGTTGATGCCCCACACAGTTAGATTCTTGTAGAGGCGCGATTTCGCTGTGCTATAATCGCCGCAAAAGCGTGCGGGAGGGTTGCGAATTGAATCTATACAAACTTGCTTTCGTTATGCACGAACCCGGCTATGAAACCGAGGACAAGTATATGGCAGAGATACCCGCGCTTCCGGGATGCAGAGCGTGGGGCGACACCGCTGACGATGCTTTGGAGAACCTTCGGAGCGTAGCCGCCGCCTTCATCGAGTCCTACAAGGAATGGGGTGACGATTTGCCGTCCGCTATCTTAGCCTGTCGCTCATAACATCGTAGATAGAAGCGCAAAAAGAGAGGTCGCCCACAAAGACGACCTCTCCGATGCCAAGTAGCGCAACAGCGTCCCCTAGCCCCTACATCGTCAGCTTCTTGTACAAGTACAGCAGGCGTGAGGGGAGTTCATAGATGTCGTCTAGCACCTCGTAGCCCATATCGGAGCACATCGTCTTCAGGTAGTCGTGGCCATTCTTGTCCACGGTGAGGGCGAAGGCGTTGATGCCCTTGTTCTTCGCCTCGTCGAGCGCCATCTTGGTGTCGTGGACGGCGTACTCTTTTTCCACACCCTCGCGGCTATAACCCCTATCCTGCGGCCTGCCGTCGCTGATGAGGAACATCAGCTTGGTGCGCGCGTCCTGCTTGTCGAGCTTGTAGGTCGTGTGCCGGATGGCGGGTCCCATGCGCGTGGCGTGCAGGGGCGCAACGCGATCTATCCGCTTCTTCACCTTGTCGGAGAAGTTCTCGTCGAGGTCCTTGATGGTGTAGAACTCGACATTCTCCCTGCCGTAGCCGGAGAAGCCGTAGATGCCGTAGAGGTCGCCGATTGCTTCAAGCGCGTTGATGAGCAGCACTATCGCCTCTTTCTCCACATCTATGATGCGCTTGTAGGAGCGGCGCATGGCTTCGCCGCGCCGGGTTCGCAGCCATACCATGTACTCCACCGGGTCGTCGGGCGCGTCCCAGTCGTCGGAGTTCTTTCTGGTGTCGTCTATCGCCTCCGCGGTGGATGCGCTGGTATCCAGCAGGAAGGCAACGGCGACATCGCGCTGAACCTTGTTGCGCCGCCAGTAGAACTTATCGCTGGGGCTTGCGCCCGTCTTCATGTCCACAAAGGCTTCGATGATGTCGTCTATGTCAAGTTCCTCGCCGTCCTCGAGCTTCCGCACCTTGCGGAACATCTCCGGCACCATCATCTCGAACTGGCGGCGTATCTGCGTTACGAGCGAGCCGTAGTTGCCGAGCGTGTTGCCGTAGTATGAGGGATCGCCTTCCTGCATCATCTTTTGGCGGACGATGCACCAGCGGGGCTTGTAGTCGTCGGCGCGGAAGTCCCATTCGTCGTACACGAAGGTCTGCGGTTCGCTCGCCTCCAGCGCGCCGCCGTCCTCATCCACATGCACGAGGGGCCCCTGCCCGAACTCAGGCGACTGCGGGGCATCTACGCCCGCCTCTTTCATCAGGTTGTTCGCCATAGTGTTGCTGGACTGCTGAATCTCGCCCTGTACGGCTTGCAGTTCAAGCTCCGCGCTGTTCTGCAAAAGCTCCTCAAGCTGTTCTTGCGTGATGGGTTCGCCGCTCGCCTGCCCGCCTTCGTCCTGCTGCATACGCAGCTGCTCCAAGAGCTGCACAAGCTCCGGCTTGAAGTCGCCGCGAAACTCCACCTCCTCGGTGGATTCGTAGTCCTGCTCACCGTCCGGGCGCACCTGCATCTCCATGCCCTGCGCTATCTGCTGAAGCAGCGACTCCATGTCGTCGGGATCCATGTAGTCCTCTTGCATGTCGTCACTCATATCCAGATCTTCCCAGTCCTCCGGGGGCGCTTCCTCGTTGGGAATCTGAGATATGACCGCATAGATGCGTAGCGTCGCCTCGGCGGTGTCTTCGACGGTCGCTTCCGGCTTCAGCACCTGGCGGATGATGCGTCCAATCTGCCTTGCCTGCTCCACATACTGCTCTGGCGCGGGCAGATCTTCGTACTGCTGGAGGCTGAGCCTGACGAGGAACTCGACCATCGCCTGACGCATTGGCAGTTCGGTGATGTTTGGGCGCTCCGGCAACGAATCCTGCTGGATTTCGGTGTATGGGGCGCGAATGCCGCGATATTCGGCTTTCACGCGCGCGTCAAGGCGCGCATCCTCCACGACGGTGTAGATGTCCAGCGCGAGCTTGCGGTCGTCGAACAGGTCGAAGAAGCGCTGCGCGTCTGTGAGCCATGCCTGTTCGACGCTCTCGGCGTCGATGTCGGGCATATCGGACGCTTGCCCGTTCACGACCTTCTGGCGCGCGAGTTCGGGGCGCAGGTCGTTGAACATAACCGACGGCCTGTCGAACTCGAACCAGAAGCTGCCGAATTCGAGGTGAGCGACCTGATGCGTGGATACGACCTTGAACCAGTTGAAGTTTTGCAACTTGGTGATGTAGCGGTCGACGAGCGAAGGCACGAAGACGGTGGAGCCTTCGGTGGACGGCGATTCGTTGGATACCCAGCCGATGTTCTTGCCGGCAAGGTCGCCGCTTTCGGCCAGCTTGATGTCCGCGCCGGCAAGACCGCGACAGTACATCTCCATGACATCCTTGATGCGGGCGAACTCGACGCCCGACGAAAGCGTTTCCAGCATCTCCTCGGAGCGGGCGGACTCGATCTTGAAGTACGCCAAGCCGCCGTCGTTGTTCTGCTGGAGGATGTTCACACCCTCCATGTACCACTTCTCCAGCTGGGTCATAGTGAGCTTGTCCAGCGCCTGCGGGCATGCCTTGATGAACTCCGGCACGGCTGCGGCCGAGGACGGCAGCAGCGCCTCGGCGAGGGTCAGTATCTGGGCGTGGTCGTGCGTATCAATCTGCGCCAGGGCGTTGGATGTCTCCAGCATGACGCTTGGTATGTTCATGCCGCCGCTGTGGACGAGCTGCTCAGAGAGGTTCAGGAAGCGCATGCGCTGCGTACCCTCGATGCGGGGCAGCGCGCGCGCTCCCGACTCGAAGAATGCCTTGATTTCGCGCCAGCCCGAATCCACGAGTGTTGACGCCATGTTTATGAACGCCGCCCTGTCCGCGCCTATTAGCGGGAAGAGCTGCTGTCCGAGCGTCAGGCAGTCGGATGACAGGTCATAAGAGCGATGGGAAAGCGCGTCGAGGAACTTGGCGAAGCGTTCCATCTCGGGAAAGCTCAGGTCTTCGAGCAGCGCGGGGCTGGACTGGAAGAACTTGCACGCTAGTGTGCTGGACTTCCAAGTGCCCTTGTAGAGGCTGCGCCCCAGGTTAGACCAGCTTTCGATGTGGCGCGAGCGGAGCTTGCTCATTGTGCCGGGGCTTGCCTCGAAGTAGGCGGCGGCGAGCGTGGGAGATTCGGCGCACAGGGACTTGCCGCAGTCCGTCCACTTGAAGAAGTAGTTCAGCGGCATGTAGCCGAGCACCTTGGCGCTCACCTTGTAGAACTCGGCGGCGGCTTCCCAAGAGCGCACCGTCTCCCGTGCGATGTCAAGGCCGGCGTTCGCCCACTCGCGCATCTGGGCGTCGGTGAGATTTGGGGGCATCTGCGCCCGCGCCTTGTCGAATTCGTCGGCTACGGAAACGGGATATTTTCCAAGCTCGACTCTGATGTCATCTAGCGTTGTCGCCGACTGGTTGTTCAAGGCGTATCCTCCTCCAGAGAGGTTTCGAGCAGCTGCAAAAATCGGTGTAAGACTCGTGCCGTCGCTCCAAAGATAATATGGCCGTTATATGCAAAGGCGGGCGCGCAGTCAAGGTCGCCGTCGGTGATGCGAATCTCATCGCGACGGTTCCTGCTGTCCATCAGCGAGGATATAGGCACTTCCAGCACTTCCGCGACCTCGGCTTCGCTTGGGCTGAACTTGTATGGATACGGGATAGTGCCGGCGTAAGGGCTTATTCGGTAGCGGGTGGTAGTCGGCGTATCGTCCAGCGCGCCGAGCACCTCGATGTCGCGCGGATGTATGCCCATCTCTTCATGGGTCTCGCGCAGGGCGGTGTCCAAGAGCGTCGCATCCTCAGGGTCCACCCTGCCGCCGGGAAAGGAAATCTCGCCCTTGTGGGAGTCCACCCGCGTGGTGCGCCTGTTGAGCATGACGCAGTGCTGACCGTTCTTTGGATACACGAGCACCATCACGCCCGCGGGTGTGAGCGCGGGGTCATCGATGCTGCTCCGGGGAGTGTCAGCGATGACGCGCTTGATGCGGTCTGTGAATGGATTGCCCATGTAGGGGAGTACGCTTTCGTAGGTCTTTATGTCCAAGGTTTATCCGAACATTGCTATGGCGTTCAGGCTATACTGGAAGCGTGCAGGCAAAATGCTCAGCCTATGCCCTGTCATAGGCGTCCTGTAGCTGTCGAATGTCAATTTTGACCATCGTTAGCATAGCCTTAATGACATTTTGAGCCTTGGTCGAGTCCTGCATGAGGTCCACAAGATTCGCAGGGACAATCTGCCACGAGACGCCGAACTTGTCCTTAAGCCAGCCACATTGGACCTCCTCGCCGCCATCGGTCAACTTTTCCCAGAAGTAGTCTATTTCTTCTTGAGTCTCGCAATTGATGATGAAGGAAATAGCCTCCGTGAATGGTATTTCAGGAATGCCGTCGAAGGCGATAAATCGCTGACCCTCCAGTTCAAACTCTACTAGAGCGGAGCCTCCGGCAGGATCTTCAGGCAAAATAGACGCGCTCACAATTCCTGAGTTTTTGAATATCGAGGTGTAGAAATTAGCGGCTTCTTCTGCCCGGCCGTAGAGCCAGAAGTGCGGCGTTATCTTCAGAAAATCTGCCACAGATGTTACTCGACTTACTCGAAGATTGAGGCGACTATCTCTTCGATGCTCTTCTGCACGGCGGCGTCATCCGTAACCGCCCAGTTGACCGCGACCTGGCAGGCGCGGCGCGGCGCGATGCCCTGCGCGATGAGCTTGCCCGCGTAGATGAGCAAGCGGGTGCTTGCGCCCTCGCCCAAGCCGTGTTCTCGCAGGTTGCGAACCTTTTCGCCAAGCTTGGCAAGCTCCATAGCGTCATCGGCGTTGCAGCCGGACTCGTGCTCGATAATCTCGGCCTCGATGTCGCGCGGCGGATAGTCGAACTCGATGGAGACGAAGCGCTGGCGCGTGCTGTGCTTGAGGTCTTTCAATGCGCTCTGGTAGCCGGGGTTGTAGGACAGGATGAGCAGGAAGCCGTCGGCGGCTTCGAGCAGCTCGCCGCGCTTCTCAACGGGCAGGATGCGCCTGTGGTCGGTGAGCGGGTGTATCAGCACGGTGGTGTCCTTGCGCGCCTCGACGATCTCGTCGAGATAGCAGATGCCGCCCGCCTTAACTGCGCGGCTCAGTGGGCCGTCAATCCAAACGGTGGAGTCGCCTTCCAGCAGGTAGCGCCCTACCAGATCGCTCGCCGTAAGGTCTTCGTGGCAGGCAATGGTTACGAGAGGCAGGGTTTCGCCTTCCGGACGCTCCACGCCTCTGCTGTCCGTCTGCCTGATGTTGGTGAGCGGCTGGGCGAGCCTGTATGACATGTACTCCACGAAGCGCGTCTTGCCGCAGCCGGTAGGTCCCTTGAATATGAGAGGGATACGCTGCTGGTATGCAGCCTCGAACAGCTCTACCTCGTCCCCTACCGGGACATAGTACGGCTCTTCGGTGAGGTGGTATTCCTCTATGATGTAGCTGCGGAAAAGTTTTGTGGTTGATTGCGTCATCTTGTAAGCCTGCACTCCTTAACGGGTAAGAACCCTGCTGTTCCACAAGTTTTGAACTTTGGCCGATAAATCTTCAAGGCTGCCGTTGTTCTCGATTACGACATCGGCGTGCCGTATTCGCTCTGATTGGGGCATCTGCGAGTTGATACGCGATCGAGCGGCGTCCGCGTCTAGGTTGCGTTCCCGCAAGCGGGCTATGACATCTTCCTCGGGTGATACGATAACCCAGACCTCATCGACCAGCGGCGTCCATTTGGCTTCTATCAGAAGAGCGGCTTCAAGCGCCGCCGTCGTAATTCCCTGCTCCCTGAGCGCATTGAGCCGCCGCTCGGCAAGCGCATATATGCGGGGGTGCATGATGGCGTTGAGCCTGCTTAACTCCCGCTCGTCGCTGAAGACGATGCCGCCGAGCGCCCTGCGATCGATCTCGCCGTCATCCGCTACCACCCGCTCGCCGAAAGCGTCCACGACGGCGCGCCAGCCTTCGCTGCGCGGCGTGTACACCTCATGCCCAAGCAAATCCGCGTTCACGATGACAGCGCCCAACTCTTCCAGCAGATGCGACGCATGGGTTTTTCCCGTGCCTATGCCGCCCGTCAATCCGATTACTAACATAGCCTCCCTGAGATAGAGAAATCCTTCACATTCAAGGTATTTTAACAAGCGTCTGATAAAGGGTCAACAACCCAAAGAGTGTACCATTATTCGGGGCAATAAGGAATTATAGGCGCGGAATCGCTTATAATGAGGGCGGGAGATGATAGCGATGACATCAGGATATAGATTGTTGCCGAGCGTGGAGCGTCTGCTATCGCATGAGCGCGCGCTAGGGCTGATAGAGGCGCACTCGCGTCAGGTGGTCGTGGATGCTGTCAGGCAGCGACTTGACGAGGCGCGCGCCGCAATAGCCGGGGGCAGCGCCGCGCCGCAGCCGGATGAGATTATCGACGCCGTATGTGAGCAGGTCGAGGCGATGGATCGCCCTTGGCCGCGACATGTGATTAACGCTACGGGCGTGGCGCTGCATACGAATCTGGGGCGCGCGCCGCTGAGCGACGACGCGATAGCGGCGATGCGGCGCACGGCGCAGGGATACAGCGACCTCGAGCTCGACCTAGCCGCCGGGCGGCGCGGCTCGCGTCAGGCGCATATCTCGAAGCTTGTCGGGCGCGCAACGGGCGCTGAGGCGGCGCTGGTGGTGAACAACAACGCCTCCGCCGTGATGCTGGGACTGGCCGCAATCGCAAGCGGCAAAGAGGTCATAGTGTCGCGCGGCGAGGCGGTGGAGATTGGCGGCGGCTTCCGTATTCCCGATGTGCTGGGGCAGAGCGGCGCGACGCTTGTCGAGGTAGGCACGACCAATCGCACATACGCGCGGGACTATGAGGCGGCAATCGGCGAGAACACGGGCGCGCTGCTTGCGGTGCATGCGAGCAATTTTCGCGTGATGGGGTTCACGCACGCGCCGCAAGTCGGCGAGCTCGTGGAGATTGGCGGGCAATACGGCGTTCCCGTGCTGCATGACCTCGGAAGCGGCTGCCTGCTGGACACGACGCGCTTCAAGCTCGCGCATGAGCCGATGCCGCAAGAGAGCGTAAGCGCGGGCGTGGGGCTGTCGTTCTTTTCGGGCGACAAGCTGCTTGGCGGGCCGCAGGCGGGCATCATCGCGGGGAAGCGCGAACTTGTGGATATAGTGGCGCGCCATCCGCTCGCAAGGGCGATGCGTATAGACAAGCTGAGCATGGCTGCGCTCGCCGCGACGCTGGAACACTACATACGCGGCGAGGCGCTGGACAAGGTTCCGGTGTGGCGAATGATAGCAATGACGTCGGATGATGTGAAATCGCGCGCCGCGCTATGGGCTGAGAAGATTGGCGCGCGGGCGTCGCCGGTGAAGTCGCAATCCACGATTGGCGGCGGCAGTCTGCCGGGCGAAACCTTGTCCACATGGGCGCTTGCCATCGACTGCGAGGGCATCGAGGGCGGCGCGGAAGAGGTCGCCAAGCGGCTGCGTGAAGCCGACGCTCCGGTTCTGGGGCGTATCGAGGACGGGCGCGTGCTGCTGGATGCGCGAACGACGCTGCCGAATGAAGACGCTCTACTGCTGCGTAGCGTTCAATCCGCGCTCCATGGGGAAGGATAACGCCGAATGACACTCTTTGAGCATCGTTCTCGCCATGAACTCCGCAGCAGAGCGCCGCTTGCGGCAAGGATGCGCCCGCGCACTTTCCACGAATACATCGGGCAAGAGCACATCATCGGGCAAGGCACGGTGCTGCGTAACAGCATAGAAGCCGACCGCCTGCCGTCGATGATACTCTGGGGCCCGCCCGGCACGGGCAAGACGACGCTTGCCAGCATCATCGCGCATGTTACGCAGAGCCACTTTGAGCAGGTCAGCGGCGTGGCTTCGGGGGTGGCGGAACTGCGCCGCATTGCGGGGGAAGCGCGCGAGCGTTTGGGGATGAGCGGTCAAGCAACCGTCCTCTTCATCGATGAAATCCACCGCTTCAACAAGGCGCAGCAGGATGTCATCCTGCCGTATGTCGAGGATGGGACGCTCGTGCTCATCGGAGCGACTACGGAGAACCCCTCGTTCGAGGTGGTGTCTCCCCTGCTCTCCCGCGCCAGGGTGTTCGCGCTGGAATCGCTGAGCGATGAGCAGGTGCGGCGCATAGTGCGAACTGCCGCGTCGGATGCGGAGCGCGGGCTTGGCGCGCTGTCGCCCAGCCTGAACGAAGATGCCTTATCCGCGCTGGTGAACCTTGCCAACGGAGACGCTCGAACGGCGCTGAACGCTCTGGAACTCGCGGTGTCCTCTGCCGCGCCCGACGCCGACGCCAAGCGCCATATAAGTGTGGCGATGGTGGAGGACGCGATGCAGCAACGGTCGCTGCGGCACGACAAGGGCGGCGACCTGCACTATGACACCATATCGGCTTTCATAAAGTCGGTGCGCGCATCCGACCCGGACGCCGCTATCTACTGGCTGGCGCGGATGCTGGAGGCCGGCGAGGACCCGCTATTCATCGCGCGGCGGCTGGTCGTTCTCGCTGCCGAGGACATCGGCATGGCTGCGCCTCAGGCGCTGACGGTTGCGGTTGCGGCGCAACAGGCGCTGCACTTCATCGGACTGCCGGAGGGACGTATCCCTCTTGCCGAGGCGACCGTCTATCTCGCAACCGCGCCCAAGAGCAACGCATCGTACATGGCGCTGAACAAGGCGACGCAAGATGTACGGGATACGCGCAATGAGCCGGTGCCGCTGCATCTGCGAAACGCGGTTACCGGGCTGATGCGGGATATGGGCTACGGCGAAGGCTACAAGTACGCCCACGACTATGAGGCGAACTTCACGCCCACGCAGAACCTGCCCGACAGCCTGCGGAACAGACGCTACTACCAGCCGGGAAATCAGGGGTATGAGGCGAGAGTGCGGGAGCGGATGGAACGCTGGTGGGGTTCGGCGCGAACGAGGGCTGACACCGATGGACGGAATGGCTAGACAAGGTTTAGCGACGGGCGGTTCGACGAGTTCACCGCGAACCGGCTATTGAGCAGCCTCACCGTGAACGGATGACGGGGCAGGTTCGTCGGTTCGGTATCTTCCGGCGAAGGCGCGGGTGAGGCGCAAGCCGTTGACGACCAGAACGCCGCCGCCTATCGCTATGGCGACGGGGGCGCTCAGCAGCGTGGCGACCGCGCCCGTGTGAAAGCCCGCGAAGCCGGTGAATCCCCAGGAGAACATCTGAAAGCTCAACACGCGCCCGCGCATCTCGTCGGGGACGGTGGTCTGCAAGAGCGTGCCCAGCATAGTCTCATACATGGCGACGCAGGCGTAGGCAATCGCGATTAGAGCGAGCGAAAGCGCCAGCCATGGCGACATTGCGAACAGAATCAGGAATATGCCGAAGCCGGTGTAGCCGCCAATCAGCGCAAGCCCCTTTCTGCGGATGTCGCCCATGCCGGACAGGATTAGCGACGCGAGCAGCGCGCCCGCGCTTCCCGCCGATAAGAGATAGCCCAGCCCGGTGGGGCCGGCGTCCAGCACCTTGCCCGCCATCACGGGCAGCATGGACTCGTGCGCCCAGCCAAAAAGCTCAGAGGTCAGCATTATCAGAAACAGCGTCCTCACGGTGGGCGTGGTAAAGACATATCGCACCCCGTCCTTGAAGTCCTGCACCGGGGAGGTTTCCGTCTTTCGCACGGCTCGCCTGACGCCTCGCAGGAATATCAGCATCAGCGGAGAAAGCAGGAAGGCGCAGGTCATCGCTACATACGCCCACCCTATGCCGTGGAACTCGACCACCCACCCTGCCAAGGGCGGTATGACGATGCCCGCGCCCGTCATAGCCGCGAAGTTTGCCGCCGTCGCTTTCAGCATGTTCTGTCTGCCCGCCACATCCAGCACCAGCGCCGTGCGGGAAGGCACCTTGACCGACATCATAGCGCCGTCTATGAACGCCGCGACTATGATGTGCCAGAGCTGTATCTGCTCGGTGAAGATGAGCGCCGCTATCGCCGCCGCCGTAGCCGCCTGACAGAACTGCGTCGCCAAAATCAGCTTCTTGCGGTTCAGCCTGTCCACAAGCACGCCCGCGCCCGTGCTGAAGAGCATGATACTCAGCCCGTTGACGCCGAAGGTCGCGCCGACCCAGAAGGCGGAGTCGGTGACCGTGAGCGCAAGCCAGCCATGCACGGTGAAATAGAACATCAACCCCATGTAGTTGACGACCGAGCTCGTCCAAAGCAGGCGGAAGCGGGGATTGCGGAGGATTAGCAGCATGATTCGGCAGCCCCCGCTTGATCGTCGCGGTATCTGGTGGCGACTGCGCGGATTTGGCGCAAGCCGTTTAGGACTATCAGTCCGCCGCCGATGCCGATTGCCAAGGGCGCGCCCAGAAACGCCGCGATTGCGCCCGTCTGGAAGCCTGACACGCCGCTGAGTCCCCATGTGAAGGTCTGGAAACTGAGCACGCGGCCGCGCATTTCGTTAGGGACGCTAGTCTGCAAGAGCGTGGCGAGCATTGTTTCATACAGGGCGACGATTGCCCAGGCTGCGCCGATTAGCGCAAGCGAGAGTATGAGGGAGTCAGACAAGGCAAACAATATCAGGAATGCGCCGAAGCCGATGTATCCACCAATCAATACAACGCCTTTTCTGCGGATGTCGCCTACGGCGGAAAGTACGAGCGAAGACAGCAGCCCGCCCGCGCTTCCCGCGGCTATCAGATCGCCTACGCCGGAGGGTCCTGTTTCCAGCACTTCGCGCGCCATGACGGGTATCATAGCCTCATGCGCCCAGCCAAAAATCTCAGCGGTCAGCATCAGAAGGATAAGCAGCCTTACTGCCGGCGTCGTGAAGACATACTTGACGCCTTCCGTAAAGTCCTGAATAGGGGATGCGACCCCACGACGCTCTGCGCTCCTGACGCCGCTCAGGAAGATCAGCATTACTGAGGACAGCAGAAATGCGGAGGACATGGAGACATACCCCCACGCTATGCCGTGAGTTTCGATGAGCCGCCCCGCAAGCGGCGGTATGATGATGCCCGTTCCTGTCATGGCGGCAAGATTGGCGGCGGTGGCGTTCTGTATGTTGCGGCGTCCGGCGATGTCCATAACCAGCGCCATCCTCGAAGGGACTCGGATGGACATCATACCTCCGTCGATGAATGAGGCAAGGAGGATGTGCCACAACTGTATCTGCTCAGTGAATATGAGCGCCGCAAGCGCACTTGCCACACATGCCTGACATATCAGAGTCATCAGTATCAGGTACTTGCGGTTGAGCCTGTCTGCCAGCACGCCGGATACCGTGCTGAACAGAATTGTGCTGGCGCCGGCCGCGCCGGAAACGGCGCCTACCCAAAATGCCGAGTCCGTAACCGTTAGGGTGAGCCAGCCGTGCGCGGTGAAGTGGAACATTATGCCCAATTCACTGACGACGGAACTCATCCATAGCAGGCGGAAGCGGGGGTTGCGGAGGATTAGCAGCATGAGGGAAAAGAAAGGCAGGCGATTGAATATCTGCCTGCCTCAGCGTTTATTATGGTGATGGTGTAGCGTGTGCCTATGTCGTAGCATGCTTTCGGCATGCCGCTTCCATAACTTCCAGAGTATAGTCTATGTCGTCCGATGTGATGCCGTAGTGGGTAACGAAGCGCCAGTTGCGGGCAGGCATGCCGCCCTTGACGCCCTGCCCGTTTATTTCCCGCATTATCAGCGCGGGGTCTCCGTCCGCAATCTTGAAGAAGACTAGGTTGGTGGGCAGGCTGTCGGGATCGATTTCGATGCCGGGAATCTGCGCCAGCCCCTGCGCCAGCCTGCGAGCGGTGGCGTGGTCGTCGTTGAGTCGCTCGACCATATCGTCCAGCGCGACGATGCCGGCTGCCGCTATGACGCCGACCTGCCGCATGCCGCCGCCAACCATCTTGCGCCATTTGCGCGCGCGCTGAATGAACTCGCCGCTGCCGCATACGACCGAACCTATCGGGCAGCTCAAGCCCTTGGAGAGGCAGAAGCTCACGCTGTCGGCGTCCTTGACAAGCTCGATGACGGGCGTTTCGAGCGCGACCGATGCGTTGAAGATGCGCGCGCCGTCTATGTGCAGGGGGACGCCGTGCCGGTGGGCGATGTCGGCGACCGCCTTTGTATCGTCGGCGGTCAAGGGCGCGCCGCCGCAGGCGTTGTGCGTATTCTCCAAGCCTATCATCGCCGTGCGCGTGAAATGGTCGTCGGGAGGCTTGATGGCGGCTTCCAGCTCGTCGAGATCCAGCATGCCGCGGCTGTCGTTGGGCAAGGTGTTGTAGGCGACGCCGCCGAGCGCGGACGCGCCGCCCGCCTCGCTGCGAAAGATGTGCGCCTTGTCGCCGATGATGATTTCATCGCCGCGCCCCGCGTGCGTAAGGATGGAGACGAGGTTGCCCATCGTGCCGCTTGCGACGAAGACCGCCGCCTCCTTGCCCAGCCTATCGGCTGCCATAGCCTCCAGCCGGTTCAGCGTCGGGTCGTCGCCGAATACATCGTCGCCCAGCTCAGCCTCCGCCATCGCGCGGCGCATCTGTGGGGACGGGTGCGTTACCGTGTCACTCCGAAGGTCAACCTCTCTCACTTGCGCTCCTCCAAGCCCGTATTACTATCGCTTGACCAGTTATTCGTGCGGTCAATTCTAGCAACAACGCTTGCCAAATACCAGATGGTTGCCTAGACTACTCCAAACGGCGCAAGCGCAATGCACCTTATCACCAACAAAGGTTTAGAGTATTTTAATTGTCAAGGCATCGTTCTCACTGGTATTCTCAGCACGCGCTGATTATCAATTCGTCATTCCTGCGAAAGCAGGAATCCAGTGCGGTTGACACGCCGCCCAAATTGTAACACCAATACATGTTGAGAATACCTTCTCACTGCCATTCCAAACGCCCATCCCTGTCATTCCGAACGCAGTGAGGAATCTAAAATCTCCGCCAGCAACATGCCTAATATAGCAAAGATTTTATACCCCTCACTCCGTTCGGGGTGACAATTGAAAGACCCCGCCAAAGATGTGGAAATGGTAGAGTTCATAGAATCCCAATTTGTTGAGGAAAATGAGGAGTAAAGCGATGGCAAGAGAACCCAGCCCTTCCCCACGCGAGCTAGAGATGCGCGAACGAAAGGCGCGTGAGCGCGATCTAATGAAGCAGATTACCAAGGGCATTATCAAAAAGGGTGAAACGCCCAAGCCCAAAAACATCCGCCGACCGCCACCGCCGCCGCCACCACCCAAGAAAACCTACCCATAACGCAAACCCCGCCATTGCTGATATCCAAGACTGCGCCGACATACTCCAAATGCTCCCAATCAGACGCGACATTACATTCCAAAGCGGCGACCTGACACTCGAGGGCGCTCTTCACCTGCCCGATGGGACGGGACGCTTCCCCGGCGTCGTACTCTGCCATCCGCACCCAAGATACGGCGGCGATATGTACAATGTCATCGTGGCGTCGCTCGCCGACAGGCTGTGCGCTGTCGGTATTGCCGCGCTGCGCTTCAACTTTCGCGGAGTTGACTTGAGTGAAGGCGAGTTCGACGGCGGCGCGGGCGAGATTCAGGACGCCGCAGAAGCGATGAACTTCTTGTCCCTACGCGACGAGGTGGACGCCAGTCGAATAGGGATTGCGGGCTACTCGTTCGGGGCTGCGATTGCGCTGGCGGCGGCATCGCAAGACAGCATAGCGCAGGCAATCGTCAGCATCGCTTGTCCCTCGCGCGTGTTCAATGAGATAAGCGCGCGCGAACTGCTGCTGCCCAAGCTGCTAATCCTGGGCGAGCACGACCATGACTTCCCCATGCAGCAGTTCAGATTCATGGCGCGGCGATACACCGAACCCAAGTCCATCGAGATAATCCGGGGCGCTGACCACTTCTTCGGCGGGCATGTGTCGGAGGTTACGGCACTGGCGACCGATTTCTTCAGCGAATGGCTCGGCGATGATAGGCGGCGCGGATAATGCGGCAGACTGCGCTCGCGTTCAAGAGCAAAGGGCTAACGCTGGAGGGCGTGCTCACACTGCCGGAAGGACTGCCGCAGCCCTACCCTGCCCTCGTGATGTGCCACCCGCATCCGATGCTCGGCGGCAACATGGATGACAGCGTCGTGACCGGCGTATGCCGCGGCGGGGCAGAACGCGGAATTGCCACATTTCGCTTCAACTTTCGCGGCGTGGAGGGCAGCGAGGGCGAGTTCGCCAATGGCGACGCGGCGCACGAGGATGTCAGGGCGGCGCTGAACATGGTGCGGCGCTGGCCCGGCATAGACGGCAAGCGAATTGCGCTTGCGGGCTACTCATTCGGCGCGGGCGTCATACTGCGAAACTTGCGGCGCTTCAAGACTGCCCGCAGTCTAGCGCTCATTGCGCCGCCGCTGTCCTCTATTGTCAATTCGCGCATCGTAAAGGACAAGCGCCCCAAGTTGTTCATCGTCGGGCAGAACGACCGTCTGGTATCGTCGGTAGAGTTGCAGCGCGCTCTGGACGGTGTGCGCGAGCCGCTTCAGTTCCGCGAGATTGTGGGCGCAGACCACGGTCTAATAGGACATGAGCGTGAGGTTGGAGAGCAGATTGCAGTGTTTATGGAGGAAACGCTCCAAGGATAGCGTGCAGAATGCCGGTGTCCTCAACCATGAGAAAAGTATTCTAAATCCTCCAATCGCCTTCGAACAATCCGCAATTCTTCCTGAGAGAACAAAGGATGCCACACTTCATTGTCCCAAATCATGGCTTCCATTGTGATGTCTAGTCGTCCAAGAAGACATAGCTTCGTAAGTCCTCCGTGGAGTTTATCGTCATGAAGTAGTCGCTTGGCAGCATTGAGGCCCCCATAGTCTTGAATCATACCTAGGAAATAGGTGGCGTTATAGTTGCACTCGTTCTTTGCTGTTAGGTAAATGTCTATCATCGCCTCATTGAAGGACGACTCAACCTTGTCCATCCCGAATTTCCTCCTGTATTGGGTTAAAATGTTATCGTCATTATAGCAGACGGCAACGGAATAGCGTCTGTCTTGGACGGAAAATCAATATAATTTCATAGGAGTCAACAGAGTGTCAGAACAACGGGACAAAAAATATCGAACCGAGCGGGATTCCATGGGCGAGTTCCAAGTGCCTGCGAACGCCTATTATGGGGCGAATACTATGCGGGCGGCGCTGAACTTCCCCATCAGCGACTTGCGCTTTCCGCGCTCGTTCATCCGCGCGCTCGGACAGATAAAGCAGGCGGCGGCGCAGGTGAATGTCGAGCTGGATCTGCTGGACGGCGAGATTGCGGACGGCATCACCCGGGCGGCGCAAGAGGTCATAGACGGCAGGCTGGACGACCAGTTCGTGGTTGACATCTTTCAGACGGGCAGCGGCACTTCCACCAACATGAATGTGAACGAGGTCATCTCCAACCGCGCCATCGAGCTGCTGGGTGGGGCGCTTGGCTCGCGCTCGCCGGTTCATCCCAACGACCATGTGAACATCGGGCAGTCGTCGAACGATGTGATTCCCACCGCTATCCATGTGTCTGCGCTAAAGGCGATTCACGACGACCTCATCCCCGCGATGGAGCAGCTGCGCGAAGGGCTGGAGCGGAAGGCGGAAGAGTTCATGCCCGTCATCAAGACGGGGCGAACGCACCTTCAGGATGCCACGCCGGTTCGCTTAGGGCAGGAGTTTCAGGGATACGCGGGGCAGGTGGAGCGCGGCATCGAACGGCTGCGACATGCGGAGCGCGAACTTTCGGAGGTCGCGCTTGGCGGCACGGCGGTGGGCACGGGCGTGAACACGCACCCGGAGTTCGCGGGGCGCGTCTGCGCGCGTCTGTCGGAGACGCTGGGCGTTGAAGTGCGCGAGACCACGAACCACTTCCAGGCGCAGAGCAGCCTCGACAATGTTGTGGAGGCGAGCGGATCGCTGAAAACGGTGGCTGTGAGCCTGATGAAGATATGCAACGATATTCGCTGGCTGGGGTCGGGTCCGCGCGGCGGCATAGGCGAAATCGAGCTGCCCGAAGTGCAGCCGGGAAGTTCCATAATGCCCGGCAAGGTGAATCCCGTGATACCGGAGTCGGTGTGCCAGGTTGCGGCGCATGTCATCGGCAACGACGCGGCAATTGCCGTTGGCGGTCAGTCGGGCAACTTCGAGATAAATGTGATGATGCCCGTCTGCGCGTATAACCTCTTGCAATCCATAGACCTGCTGGCGGCGGCGGCGCGCAATCTCGACAACCAGTGCGTGAGCGGCATCAAGGCGACGAGCAAGGGCCCCGATATGGTGGAGCGCGGGCTTGCCATCGTTACGACGCTCGTGCCGCACATCGGCTACGACGACTCGGCGGCTATCGCCAAGGAAGCGCAGGCGACGGGCAAGACGGTGAAGGAAGTCGCGCTCGAAAAGACCGACCTCTCCGCTGCCGAACTGGACGAAATCCTCGACCCCAGCGGGATGACGGAGCCGGGACTGTCCGCAGGCGGCGTGTCCGTGGGCTAACCGTCGGTGGCGCTCTCCAGTCGCGCGAGTACAAGGCTTATCTCGTCCTCGCGCGTCCTTATCTTTTCGTCGAGGCGCGCGACAAGCAGGTCGTATAGCAGTTCGCCGATCCGCGTGCCTTGCGGAACGCCCAGCTCAAGCAGGTCGTTGCCGTTCAGCATTGGCTTCACATATCTCAGTTCGCGCAGAAAAAGCGTCAGCCGCCGCGCTGCTGCGCCGTCTTCATCGAACAGGGCGCATCCGAGTATTGCCGCTTCATCACGCGCCCGCAACCGCATATAAATCTCGCTGCGACTGAACACATCGATGGAAGGATCATCTTGAACACTGGATCGCGCCCGTGCTGTATCCTGTACAACCTGCGCCCAGCGAGAAGTCAGGCGCAGCCGTTCCGTGAAGGCGACTCTATCACTGGCAGCCATGTCGTAAGTCAGAATGGACAGGAACAGCGCCGCCTTGTCCGCATATGGGCAGTTGACCGCGCGGCGCAATGCTTCCAGCGTAGGGGCGTCCAGCGCGAGCGCGGGATGTATGGTTTGCGTCACGCCAAGCCGCTGCATCCTATCCAGGATTGATACCGCCCTGCCCTCTTGGAATATGCGCTCAAGCTCGTGGCGGATGCGCGCGCCCGATATGCCGTCTATGTGTGTCAAGTCGCGCCGCAGCAGCCGCAGGGTATGCGTATCCAGCGTGAAGCCGAGCCTGACGGCGTAGCGAACCGCTCTGAGGATGCGGGTTGCGTCATCCCTGAAACTGGCGTCATGCAGCGCGCGCACGACGCCTCGCCGCAAATCTGCGCGGCCATCGAACGGATCGAGCAGCTCGCCCCATGAGTCGGGGTTGATGGACGCCGCCATCGCGTTGATGCTGAAGTCGCGGCGCGCTAGGTCGTCATCCATGGAGCCGGGCGACACGGTGGGCAGCGCGCCGGGATGAGCGTAAGACTCGCGGCGCGCCATCGCAATATCGATGCGCCTGTCGGCTATGTTCAGGGCGAATGTGTTGAACTGCGAGTGCGCCATGACCTCGCCGCCAAGAGCGCTTGCAACGGCTTGGGCGAACCCCAAGGTCGCGCCCGCCACGGTCACATCGATGTCGCCGATGGGCAGTCCGAGCAGCGCATCGCGCACGCCGCCGCCCACGAGGTAGGCTTGCAACCCGCGCTGTGCGGCTACTCCGGCGATGACGCGCAGTTGGCGCAGACTTACTTCGTCGAGTTGCGCTTCAAGCGTGGCGGCGATAGTGGTCAATGCGAACCTGCGTGAGACGAGGCTACCCGGCTGCCGCCTCCACCTTTGCCTTGAACGCGGCGGCGCCGGAGCCAACCCACGCCTGCCAGCCGGTCATCATGAAGCGGACGCCCTTGCCCATGTAATGCTCCACATTGTCGTCGGTCACCAGCGCGCCCGCCGTTCGGCCTGACGCCACGATCTGCTCGAGGGCGCTGTCTATCGTCGCCACTACATCGGGGTGGTCGATTGCGCCCAGATGTCCCATGGACTGCGCCAAATCGCTGGGCGCGACGAAGAACACATCGATGTTGTCCACCGTCAGGATGTCCTGGATGTTGTTGACCGCCGCGATGTCCTCGATGAGTACCACGACCAGCGTCTCGTCATTCGCCTTATGCACATAGTCCGGATCGCCGTAACCTTGTCGGCTGCCGAACATGCCTCGATTGCCGATGGGGTGAAACTTGGCAGCGTCCACGACTGCGCGCGCTTCATCAGCCGTATTGACATGCGGAATCACCACGCCCTGCGCGCCCACATCGAAGGTACGGTAGATGATGCCTGCGTTGTTCTGGTTCACGCGCACTACCGAGGTCATGTTCCAGAGATCGCAGGCGCGTGTAAGGTCGGGAATGTCGGCGAAGTCAACGGGCCCGTGTTCGCCCTCAATCCAGACGGCATCAAAGCCGAACTGCCCCAGAAAATCGATGATATGGGTGGAGTTCAGCCCCGAAACACATACTACATGCTCGCCGCGCTCCAGCTTATGCTTTGTCGTGTTCTCTCGCATTCTTCTTTCTCCTCTATCTATGTTGGGTGCGGGTATTATATCGTTGCGAGCGGTCAGTTGTCAGTATCGTTGCGCGTGGCAAGTTTGAGGAAGTGGTAAGATGGTGGCGCAATTCAGGACAAGCGAGGCAGGATAGAATGTCCGACGAATACAACTTTTGCAACCGATGCGGTGAGCGACTGGCGCAGAAGCGGATTGAGGGCAGGATGCGCCACCACTGCCCCGCCTGCGGGCATGTCGTGTTTCTCGACCCGAAGGTGGCGGCGGTCGTGCTTGTCATTGATGGCGACGGGCTGGTGATGGTGAAGCGCGGCGTCGAACCGCAGTGCGGCAAATGGGCGTTCCCGTCGGGCTATGTCGATAGAGGCGAGATCGTCGAGGCGGCGGCGGTGCGCGAGGTGAAAGAAGAGACGGGGCTGGATGTAACGCTGGACAGGCTCATAGGCGTGTATTCGCTGGAGAGCAACCCCGTCGTGCTGGTCGTGTATTCGGCGCGCATCACAGGCGGCGCGGTCGAGGCGGGACATGACGCCCTCGCCGTCAAGACCTTCGCGCTCGATGCGCTGCCCTCGCTGCCCTTTCCGCATGACGCGCAGATACTGCGAGACTGGCAGGCTTGCTCCGACAGGATATAGTCGATGGGACAGGGGCGTTGAATGAAGCCATCGTGTATAATCCGCCCGTTGGACGGTTATCAGAAATCCAGGAGGTGAGGCGTGCATTACGATTACATCATCATAGGGGCAGGGTCGGCAGGCTCAGTGCTGGCGACGCGCCTGACCGAAAACTCCGATAGGACGGTGCTGCTGCTGGAAGCGGGCCCGGACTACCCGGACATCGACCACCTGCCCGACAGCGTCAAGCAGGGCAACAGCCCCTGGCATTCCGCCTATGGGCCGGACGCGCACAGCTGGAACTACGAAGGGAACGCTACGCCGGGGCGCGAGCCGTTCATCGTGCCGCGCGGCAAGGTCATCGGCGGCTCAAGCTCCATCAACGGGCAGGTGTTCTTCCGCGGCATACCCGAGGATTATGACGAGTGGGCCGAGCTTGGCAACACGGAATGGTCGTTCGTGAACTGCCTGCCCTTCTTCCGCAAGAGCGAGAACGACCTGACCTTCGGCAGTGACGACTTTCACGGCTCCGAGGGCCCCATACCCGTGCGCCGCTATGGGAAAGATGATGTGCTGCCGAGTGCGCGGGCGTTCTGGAACGCCTGCGTCGCGATGGGCTTTCCCGAGTCGATGGACCAGAACCATCCCGAATCGACGGGCGTGGGCCCGCGTCCGCTGAACAATGTCGACGGCGTGCGAATGAGTACTTCCCTCACCTACCTGTCGCAGGTTCGCCACAGGCTGAACCTCACGATTCGCGGCGGTGTGCTCGTGCATAAGATTCTGTTCGACGGCAAGCGCGCCATTGGCGTGGAAGCCGAAAGCGGCGGCGAGTTGTTCAGCGTCTATGCCGATGAGATTATCCTGAGCGGCGGCGCGATAAACTCGCCCCAGACGCTGATGCTGTCGGGCATCGGCCCCGCCGAGCACCTCAACGAGATTGGCATAGATGCGCTGCGCGACCTGCCGGGCGTGGGCGAGAATCTGCGCGACCATCCTTCGACCTTCATTCCGTTCAGCACGTCTTTGGATATGGCGGACATCAACACGCCGTCAATACAGGTGGGCATGCGCTACACCACGCCGAACTCAAGCCACAGAAACGACATGCAGATGAGTCCCATCCTGATGACCAGCGAACACCGCCCGTCGAATGTGCAGCTGGACGAAGATGGCACATACACGGGCTTCAGCGTCGCTCTGCAAAAGGCGGTAACGGCCGGCCGGCTTCGGCTTGCATCCGCCAACCCTGCCGAACAGCCCGTGCTGAACTACGACTACCTCAGCGACGCCTGGGACAGGGAGCGCATGCGCGGCGCGGTGCGGCTGTGCGTAGAAGTGTCGCAAAGGCCGGAGTACGAAGGCATCCTGCTCGAGCGACTGACGCCCTCGGACGAGGAACTGCGGGACGACGACGCGCTGGACAAGTGGCTGCTGGCGAATGTAGGCACGCAGCATCATTCGTCCGGCACCTGCAAGATGGGCCCCGCATCGGACTCCATGGCGGTGGTTGACCAGCATTGCCGCGTGCATGGCATCGAGGGCTTGCGCGTCGTTGACGCCTCCATCATGCCCGATGTAATCCGCGCGAACACCAACGCCACGACCATCATGATAGCCGAGCGCGTGGCGCAGTGGATTAACGATGAAGGAGCCTGAACCTCAGATGCTTCCGAAGAACCCGTCCAGTAATGCCAGTCGAACGCCTTGGAACAAGAAGAACATCGTTCCCTTCTTTCTTGTACTTGCCTCGATAGTTGTCGCTATTGCTATGATTGTAGTAGCCTCAATGAGACCGCTAACATCGCTTGAAGCCGTTCTTTTTCAAGTTATAGCGCTAGGCGCGGGACTATCGGGTTCGTACATATTTGGGCAGAATTCCGCGACCCGAGCTGCTGAGGAGATTATGCGATTTCACGGACGACCGGCATTCCGCCGAGTGCTGGCGCTTTATGACAGCCTCTATCGTCTATCATCTAGGATCGGTGAACTCAGAATACAAAACCCTAGCCCTCAACTCGAAGTGATATAAGCCATTGTTGATGAGCAGATAGTAACTGGCAACTCTGCCATTGAAGATTGGCGTGATATTGTTCCTGAAGATGTTGAAGAACTGTCAGAGCAAATGGGGAGTAGGACGAGGAGCAGAACGGAAGGATTCTGAAAATGACTATTCAGACTAAACAAATCCACGGGAAGATTGCAAAAATCCTAAACGATCGTGAAGTAATAATGAATGTCGGTGGGAATCAAGGCGTCGAACATGGCATGCTGTTTGACATCATGACCCCGAGAGGGTACGACGTCAAAGACCCGGACACTGGAGAGGTTTTGGGATCTGTGGAAAGACCCAAGATGAGGGTAAAAGTCATACAGGTTTATGACAAACTTAGCGTAGCTACCACTTTCAGGAAAAAGAGCGTCAATGTCGGCGGCACTGCTCCGCTCCTACTCCGTAGAATGTTCGACCCTCCTAGGTGGGTGACGCGCTACGAAACCCTAGAGACGAGAGAATCTACTTGGGAAGACTTGGACGAAGAGGACAGTTATGTGTCAACGGGTGATCCGGTAGTCCAAGTTTTCGATGATGAGGATGCTTTGTAGTCAGGTTCAGCCTTTGATGACTCTATCAGACCTCTGACAAGAGATAGAGATAGTTGAGTGCAAAGACGGTTTCGCCAAAACAGACGATTCGGCATATCGCATGCTATCGCAGTAGCCAGTGTGCTATCTCTGCTGACGGTTGCGCTGGCGGTGGCATGCGGCGGCGGTTCGCCGGAGCTGGATGCGCTGGAGGCTGAAGCGGCGTATGCGCGCGGGGTGGAGTTGCGCGAGCAGGGGCAGATGCGGAACGCCTTCGATGCGTTCAATGAGGCGTTGCGCCTGAATCCGCGATATGGCGAGGCATACGCCGCGCGCGCGTCCGTCTATTACGCCTTTGGCGACCAGCAGAACACCATTGCCGACCTCAACGTGGCGCTGCGCCTTGAGCCGGAGATTGCGGAAGCCTACTACTATCGCGGGCTTATCTTCACCGACAAGGGCGACAGCGACAACGCGCTGATCAACTTTACGCGCGCGCTGCAACTCGCCCCGTCGTCGGACGCATACTTCGAGCGCGCAAGGGTCTATTTCGCGCTGCAAGACCTCGACGCGGCGATAGGCGACCTGTCGGCGGCTATCGACATGGAGCAGAGAGCGGGGCATCTATATCTGCTGCGCGGCGAAGTACATCTGATAGCGGAGCGCACCGAGTTGGGCATCGCCGACCTTGAGCGCGCGCTGGAGCTTACCGACGACGAGGAAATCGCCGCGCGCGCCAAGCAGATCCTCGCGCTGGTCAGGTAACATTTCAGCTTTTCATCTCGTCATTCCTGCGAAAGAAAGTCACCCCTGCGAAAGCAGGGGCAGGAATCCAGCGCTTTGAGATAGCCTAAAATACACGAAAGTGACTGCATTCTGCGGTACTGGATTCCCGTTTTCATGGGAATGACGCAAATGTTCACACAGCCCAGAGTCAGGCGGGAGCGCGGGAGGGGACTTGAAAGGCGTACAGACGCAAGACCCCAAGCGCCCGCGTTGGCTGCGCGGCTTGGATGTGCGGAGCGGCGTATGGCTGCTGCTGATGTCCACGACGCTGTTCGTGATGCTATTCCCCTTCTCGAGCTATGTCGCTGCGCTGCCCATCATTCAGGACGAATGGGGGCTGAACAACACGCAGGCGGGCGCGATATTCTCGGCGTACCTTGCCGGGTTCGCGGCGTCTGCGCTCATAGTCGTGCCGCTGACCGACAGGTTCGGCTCCAAGCTCATCTTCGTATCGTCCACCGTCGTATCGGTGATAGCGCACGTGCTATTCCCGCTCGTGGCTCATGACGCGCCTATGGCGGTCGCGCTGCGCGCCATCGCGGGATGGGGGATGGTGGGCGTGTACAATCCGGGCATGCGAATTGTGGCGGAACGCTTCGCGGATGGTGGACGCGGCATGGCGGTCGGCACTTTCGTAACCTTCTTCTACGCATCCAACAGCCTTTCGCTGGCGCTGACCGGCTTCCTGATGTCACACCTTGATTGGCGGGGCGCGTATCTCATCATGGCGCTGGCGTCGGCTGCCAGCATACCGCTCGCCTACCTGCTGCTTCGCAATCATCCGCGACATGCGGCGGGGAGTTCGTCCGGCAGGCTGGATCTTTCGGCGCTGAGAAATCGGGCGGCGCGCCTCTATATCATGGGCTACTCGCTGCATGCCGCCGAGCTGTACATCGTGCGCGTTTGGCTGCCGGCGCTGCTTGCGGCGGCGCTGATAGCGCGCGGCGAGGATGAGGTGAGCGCGGCGGTGCGCGCCGCCACCGTCGGCGGGCTGGCGATGGCGAGCGGCGCGGTCGGCCCCGTCATGGGCGGCATAATGTCCGACAGGTGGGGGCGCGCCGCCTCCGCGTCGGCGATATTCGCGCTGAGCGGCGCATGCTCGTTCGCGGTGGGCTGGATGGTCGGCGCTCCCTGGGCGCTGGTGGTCGCGGCGTCGGTCATCTACGGCTGGGCAATCTCCGCCGACTCGGCGATATACTCCACGGCGGTAACGGAAGTTGCCGAACCCGCGCGTCTGGGTTCCACGATGGCGGTTCACTCCTTCCTGGGCTTCATGGGCGGCGTGGTTGGCCCCATCGTCGCCGGGGCTATCCTCGATGTGTCGCCGGAAGCGATAAAGTGGGGGCTGACCTTCTCGGTAACAGGGCTAATCTCCATAGTGGCGATTATCGGCTTGACGCGGCTGCGAAGTGCGCCGAATGGGAGAAATGCCAAGGATGACCATTAGCGGCGAAGGCAGGGGGAGGAATTAAGAATTAGAAATTAAGAATTAAGAATTGGGTTGTGTTGAGGGTTGGGGTGCAGTGTTTCGCAAGCTGATGGCAACCGAAGTTCAACGGCGGTTGCTGAAGGCATAGGTGTTTGGCAGATTGGGATTTTTGATTCCTCACTGCGTTCGGAATGACAGGGGGAGAGGTTCGGAATGACAGGGGGAGGAATTAAGAATTAGAAATTAAGAATTAAGAATTGGGCTGTGTTGAGGGTTGGGGTGCAGTGTTTCGCAGGCTGATGGCAACCGAAGTTCAACGGCGGTTGCTGAAGAAGGCATAGGTGTTTGGCAGATTGGGATTTTTGATTCCTCACTGCGTTCGGAATGACAGGGGGGAGGAATTAAGAATTAGAAATTAAGAATTAAGAATTGGGTTGTGTTGGGGTTTGGCGTGGGATGTTTCGCAGCCTGATGGCAACCGATGTTGGAAGGGCGGTTGCTGAAGGCATAGGTGTTTGGCAGATTGGGATTTTTGATTCCTCACTCCGTTCGGAATGACAGAGGGAGGAATTAAGAATTGGGTTGTGTTGGGGCTTGGGGTGCGATGTTTCGCAGCCCGACGGCAACCGATACCGAAGTTCGACGGTGGTTGCTAAAGGCATAGGTGTTTGGCAGATTGGGATTTTTGATTCCTCACTGCGTTCGGAATGACAATGAAAATTGCTGTGTCATATTAGGGATGGCATCTATTTGAGGCACTGGATTCCTGCTTTCGCAGGAATGACGGGGTGGGGGGCGGAAGGGTGGTTCGACAGGCTCACCACGAACGGGAAAGGGTGGAGTGTTTATGCCGTTGCCGCTGCTATCCAATGCCTGTCCCTACCTTCCCCTTACCTACTTCTGTCAGCGGAAGGGTGGGTGGCGTTCGGGGCGGCGGGGCTTTTTGTTGCCGGGGAGGTGGCTTATCTCTGATAGGTAGTCGGTGTGTCCTTGGGAGATTTGGCGGGCGCTTTCGGCTGCTTTTTCTTCTATTCGCTCTGCTTCGGCTACTTCTTTCATGTGCGCTTCGGATACAGGCTCGTGGCTCTGGATGACGGCGGGGTGGTCTTCATCGAGGTCGCGGCAGGCGCAGATGCAGTCGGGGTGGCAGGGGGAGTAGTAGGACATGAACTCTGGGTCGGGAACATGTGGGTTGCCGAAGCCCCAATTCAGCAGGATTTTCGCAGCCTCTATCCTGTCCCTTGGCTTGGCGTCTCGGTCGCGTCCTTCCATTACTTCGTTCAGTATCCTGACTATGCTCGCGCCTTCGCCGGTCTCCACGCGGATGCGGGCGACGAGCTTTTTGTTCAGCCTTTCGTGTTCGGGGCTGATTTCTTGCTGCGCGGGGCCGTCTTCGGCTTGGGTGTCTTTGTTCTTCGGTTGTCGTTCCTGCTTGGCGCTGATGTTGCTTAGGACTTCTCTTGCTTCCTCAAAGCCTATCTTGAGGAGGATCTTTCCGGCTTCCATCTGGTGCCAAGGGGTGCTGCCGGGTTCGTCGCCTTCCATGATGTTGACGAATGTGCGGATGATGCGTCGTCCGCCATCGGTCTCTTTGCGGACGATGTGCTGGAGGGATTCGAGATGGTGCGTGTGGGCATCCAAATCGTGTTGATGTGGGTTTATGGGGGTTGGTTCGTTCATGGGAGGCTTTCAGGCTTTCAGGGGTTAGGGTGTTCGGCTTTGTGTGCGAATTAAATGTTCTTGCAAGTAGTATAGGCGGGGGTTTGAGTGGTGTCAAGGGGGAGTCAATTAAGAATTAAAAATTAGGAATTAAGAATTGGAGGGACGGGTGGTTCGCCCTTCGGCAGGCTCAGGATTCTCACCGCGAACGGGATAGAGGGATGGCATGGGTGGTTGGGTGTCAGGTTTTCAGAGTGTCAGGGGTGTTTTGTGGGAATGTCAGGAAGGGTGTCAGGTGGTCAGGATTTCAGGGGTATGTATGTGTTCGTGTTTGAGCATATCAATACCGCCTTTAACCATTTTCAACTCCTCATCCGAATCTCGTTGGCGATCTTCCTGCCGGTTAATCGCCTGTCGTCTGACCAACGGGTTCGTCCGCGGTGAATTCTGTTTTTGCAACGACCGGGCTGTGACCATGTGATAAGGGTATGAGCACATCGATACTGCCGATAACCTTCTTCACATCGCCGCTTATTTCTTTCAGATGTTCCTCTTGACCATCAAGACTCTTATTCACGCTATCGAATTGTCCGTTGTGGATTCTGAGCACAGTCAAAATTTCAGTCTGTGTCGTTTCGACTTTGCTCAGCCGTTCGCTGATACCCTTCAGGTCATCGCGTTGGGCTCTGATGTCAGACTGTAATTCAGCCTGTGTCGTTTCGACCTTGTTCATCCGTTCGCTGATACCCTTCACGTCATCGCGCAGGTTGGACATATCATCGCGCAGGTTAGACACATCAGTCCGATGGCTTCTGTGAAGCAACACCATCACTGTTATCATAGGACCTACGGTGCCGAGTATGATTGCCACTATCATGCCGATTATCGCTATCAGGAAGGTGGTCGTGTCAACATCAATGTTCATCACATTCTCCTTGTTTCGCTATATTAGCGGTGGCTGCCCCGATTGACAACCGCCGAGCCACTCTGTTCTTCACTCCTTTCTCTCGTTTTGAGGTACTTTTTGTAGATTGAGCGCATGTACGCTCTCATACAGGGCTAACCCACTTACAGGGCTAACCCACTTAGCCACGTATGACAACGGGCATGCAATTTGTTTCCGTTATTCCTCTGACTTCGCAGGAATGACGATTTGGTAATCGGCGCGTATTGAGAATACTCATGCCAGTTGTGAATTGTTTCACGCTGCACTATAATCATTGTGCATCTTGATGAGTGTCAGCAACGCCGTACATAGCAAGGGCATCGCGCGTAGAGGCGGCTGACGGGCGAATGTATCCGCTAGGCTCTTGCCTAGGCGAAGAGGGTGATTTAGTACCTGATATGAAAGTATATTTTTGCCCTGAGTGCGGCACCTATGACTTCGGCACGGGGATGGTGTGCGAGGACTGCGCCGAGCCAATATCGCCGGACGGCTGGATGGAGCTGAGCGAGGATGAGCTGGCGGAGTTCGACTATGTCGAAGAGTTTGAGTTGCCGCCGGGCTTGCCCTCCTGGGAGTATGAGGTGATACGGCTGAAGGCGGTAGCGGAGGACGACAAGTTCGACTATACGACGCGGCTGCTCAACAGCATGGGCAGCAAGGGCTGGGAACTGGTCGGCATAGAGACGCTGGGCAAGGGCGAGGGCGCGCATTACGGCGTGTTCAAGCGCGGATGGCTTGAGGATTTCTAAGCCGCTCTTTCTTTATTCCTTCATTCATTCGACCGCGCGCGGGGCGAGGGGCTTGTCCGCCTAGACCGCGCCCCAGCTTATCACGCGCTCCGGCGTCAGCCTGATTACGGCGCAGCCCGGCTCAAGCATGCTGGCGTACTGCCGATACTTCTGCCGCAGCAGATCTTCGGCGTGCTGCCTCTCTTCCCCACCCTCGATAATCTCTGCCTTGCCGCGTATCGTCACATACGCAAGCTCGCTCCAGTCCTCCGAGTAATCGTCTATCACCAGCGCCACGCTGGGATTTGCTTGGATGTTGCGAACGCGCTGAAGCCGTCTGCCGTCCACGCGCTTGGGCTTCAAGTCTATGGCGGTGTAGATGCGCTCGCCGTCGAATGCGTAGCAGACGGGGATGGCGTGGGGCGCGGCGCGCCTGTCCACGGTGGCGAGCCGCGCTATCCGACGCGTTCTTACGAACTCGGCTGTCTTGGGTGAGAAGATAGAATCCATCTGTTCATCTCGTCATTCCTGCTCACTCACCCGTCATTCCTGCGAAAGAAAGTCACCCCTGCGAAAGCAGGGGCAGGAATCCAGAGCTTTGAGATAGCCTAAAATATACGAAAGCGCCTACATTCTGAGATTCTGGATTCCCGTCTTCACGGGAATGACGCAAATGCCCACAACTTAGATGCCCTGCCAGACGCGACGGCCCTCCAGTCGCACGAATCGCCCGAAGCCGGGGTCCGGGAAGTGTCCCGCCGACACCAGCGTTCCTTCGTTCTCCAGATCGTCGAGGACGCGGTGGCGCGTTGGGCGCGATATGTCGGGCTGGATGTCGAACATGGGGTTCCAGTCGGTATAGTGCGCCTGCGCGGGGCTATGGGCGACATCGCCGAGGATGAAGGCGCGCTCGCCTGCGGAGGCTATCAGCAGCGATGTATGCCCCGGGGTATGCCCCGGCGTTGGCACTGTGATTAGCTCATCGGTTACTTTATGGCCGTCTTCGAACAGGTCGAGTAGGTCAAGCTCGGTGAGGGGCATGACATGCAGCCGCACATGCTCGGCTTGGGCGAGCACATCGGGCTGCGTCCAGTAGTCGTAGTCTGACCTGGGCGCGATGTAGCGGGCGTTGGGGAATGCCGGCTTGCCGGTGGACAGGTCGATGTTCCAGCCCACATGGTCGGGGTGCAGGTGCGTGAGGAACACGATGTCTATATCCTCGGGGGCTACGCCCTTGCCGCGCATGTCGTCGAGCAATTTGCCGCCGGTAGCCGTCTGCATGCCGGTATCCACGATGAGGAGCTTGCCCTCCGAGCGAATCACCACAGAGCCGTAGCGTGATTGAATCTCGTCGTTGGAGTCGAGAATGCTCGGAAACTCGCGCCACTGGGCGATGTCGGTTTCCGGGAATGTAACCGTGGGGTCGCGCTTGGCGGAGAAGCCGTCCTTGACGGACAGCACCTCAACATTGCCTACCGTGATTGTGTTGCTTGCCATTATCCAGCCTCCATGTTCACTAATGTTAGGTTCTGTGGACATTTGCGTCATTCCCGTGAAAACGGGAATCCAGAACATCGGAATGTAGTCACTTTCGCATATTCTAGGCTATCTCAAAGCACTGGATTCCTGCTTTCGCAGGAATGACGAGATGAAAAGCCGAATTGTCCACAGAACCTAGATGCCCTGCCAGACGCGGCGGCTGCCCTCGCGGGTAAAGCGCCCGAAGCCGTTGCCCGGGAAGTGCCCGGCGGATACGAGCGCGCCCTCATTCTCCAGCCGATCGAGCACGGCATGGCGCGTTTGTCGTGAGAGATTGGGGTCCACATCGAACCCCGGACTCCAATCGGTGTAGTGCGCCTGCGCGGGGCTATGGGCGACATCGCCCAGGATGAAGCCGCGCTCGCCCGCCGATGACACCACGATGGAGATATGACCCGGCGTGTGTCCCGGCGTGTCCACGGTCGTCAGCTCATCGGTAATCCGATACTCGCCTTCGATGAGGTCAATCAGGTTCAGGTCTCGCAGGGGCAGCGCTTGCTGCTTGATGTGGTCGGCGTCGTCGATGACGGCAGGCGATGTCCAGTAGTCCCAATCCGCCTTAGTCGCTAGGTAGCGGGCGTTGGGGAATGTGGGGCTGCCGTCGGTCAGATTCCAGCCGATATGGTCGGGGTGCAGATGCGTCAGAACCACAAGGTCAACCGCCGCCGCGTCAATGCCCCGTGCGCGCATGTCGTCCATCAGAGCGCCGTCCGGGGCTTGCAAGCCGGTGTCCACGATGATGAGCTTGCCGTCGGAGCGCACCGCCGTAGTGCCGAAGCGCGGGTGAATCAGGTCGCCGTCAAGCAGTTCGGGATACTCGGATTGCCACTGCTCCATGCTGCTGTCCGCGAACACATCCAAAGGCTGCATATCGCCCTGCCCGTCCGTCAATGCCAGCATCTCCACATTTCCGACCGTAACTTTGTAGTCTGCCATAAAGCCCTCCGCCGATTTCTGGTATGATAGTTGCCTAATGTTACTCCGAAACTGAGGATGGTTCAAATGGACAGCGTTTCCATTCGGGTCGTCGAGATTATCCGTCATTCCTGCGAAAGCGGGAATCCAGTGTAATAATGCGCCAGAACTATCTAAAAGGAAACGCCATCGTCCAAATGCGGTGGCTAACGGGATAGACAGAATTATGGGGAGAATACGATGACGCACACACATGAAGAGGTACGCCTGACTGAGTTGGCGAGTTGCGCGGGTTGAGCGTCCAAGTTCAGTCCGAAGGACCTGGCGCAGGTGCTGCGCCGGCTGCCAGCAATCAGTGACCCTAATCTGCTCGTGGGCATATCGACGGGCGATGACGCCGCCGTCTATCGCATGGACGACGAAACGGCTATCATCTCGACGGTGGACTTCTTCCCGCCAATCGTGGATGACCCGTTCATCTTCGGCGAGATTGCCGCCGCGAACGCGCTCAGCGATGTGTACGCGATGGGCGGCAAGCCGATAATCGCGCTCAACATCGTGGGCTTCCCCGTGGATTTGCCGCACGACATCCTCGGGGAGATACTCCAGGGCGGCGCGGCGAAGGCGGAAGAGGCGGGCGTGCTCATCGTGGGCGGGCATACGGTTGACGACGCCGAGCCTAAGTACGGCATGTCGGTAACGGGCGTGGTCGAGCCGGGCAAGCAGGTCACCAACGCGGGCGCGTGTCCGGGTGATGTACTGGTGCTGACTAAGCCCATTGGCACGGGCATCATCACGACCGCGGGGAAGCAGGAGCGTGTCAGCGCGGATACGCTGGATGCGGCGGTTGCGGTGATGAGCGAACTGAACCGCGCCGCTTCGGAGGCGATGATGAGCGTGGGCGCGCACGCCTGTGTTGACATCACAGGGTTCGGCTTGCTGGGACATCTGCGGCTCATCGCTCAGGGCAGCGCCGTCAGCGCGCGGGTGAGCGTGGGCGCGATTCCGGTCATCGAAGGCGTGACCGAGCTGCTGGATGAGGGCATCGCGCCGGGCGGCACTCATCGCAATCTGGAATCGCTGGACGGCGTGGTTGACTGGCACGCCGATATAACGGAGCAGACACGGATACTGCTGGCGGACGCGCAGACTTCCGGCGGGCTGCTCATCGCGGTCGCGCCGGAGAAGCTGGACGCGCTGCTGGATGCGCTGGCGAATGCGGGCGTGCAGACGCGAGCGGTCATAGGCGAGGTGATGGCGCAGGATGCACAGGCAGCCGCCATTTCGGTAACGCCGTAGCCGCCTGCGGGCGAATCACGGCAATCGGCTGACGCCGCGAGGATGCGAACATGGGGATTCCCCTATCGTCATCGGAATGTGGGAGGGCCGCTTGTCCCTGGGGTTCGCGCACTGCCGAATGAGTCGCTGTAAGTGGTTGCGCTGTCTTGCCGTTGCAGTCGCCTTTGCGAGTGTGGCGGCGGCGGCTTGCCAATCTGCGCCCGCAGCGTCCCGCGTTGACGCTCAGGCTGTGGCGCGGCCGGCGAACTCTGTGGCGGCTTCCGCTTCTCCGACGAGTACGAGGACGCCAACACCGACTGTCGCGCCCATACTCATCAGCGACTTGCAGCCCGTTACGCCCGCGTCGATGTTCGAGCGGCAGGATGGGACGCCGAACGCAGAGCCGGTGAATACTCCAATCGCTGATGCGGATGTGATGGATATACGGCAGAGCGCGGCGACGGCTACTCGCGCGGCGACGGCTTTCGCCGCCGCGACGCCCTTCCCTCCATCCACGCCTATACTTCCCGCGCCAACCGCGACCGCTATACCCGTAATCATGCCCACGCTTGCGCCGTCGCTGTCGCATACTCCTGCGTCTATGCCCGCGCTCCTGCCGGTGCCTATGCCTACGCACACAGTTACGCCTACGCCGGAACTGAAAGCAACGGAAGCGCCGACGCCCACGCCTGTTGCCACTCAAACGCCCGCGCCGACACAGACGCTAACGCCCGCGTCCACGCCAACCGCGCTGCCAATATCGACGCCCGTTCCCGCATACACGCCTACCCTGCCGCCGACGCCCACGCCCGTGCCTGCCGATTGTCGCATCAAGGGCAATATCAGCGGCGACGAGCGCGTGTATCATACGCCGGATAGTCCTTGGTACAATCGGACGGAGATCGACGCATCCAAGGGCGAGCGCTGGTTTTGCAGCGAGCGGGAAGCGGAGGCTGCGGGATGGAGAGCGCCGAAGAGTACGCCGCCCAAGCCTTCATCCACGCCCGCGCCTGACGACGCGCCCAAGCCTTGCGAAAGCAGAGTCAACATCAATACGGCGAACGTCGAGGAGTTGGAGACGCTGCCGGGCATCGGCCCAGTGAAAGCGCAAAGCATCGTCGATTACCGCAGCGCAAACGGCAACTTTGCCAGCGTCGAGCAGCTTGGCGATGTGAAAGGCATTGGACCTGCGACCTTGAGCAAGATTAGAGATTGCGCGTTCGCGGAATAGCGGCATAACGGCGACGCCCAATTGGTAGCGGATGGGCGCGGGCTTTGGTATCTTTGTTGCAGTTCAAGTGTGGGAGATGGAAGGCATTGATAGTACGAGATCAGATAGCGGAACTGGTGAGGCGGGCGCTTGCCGAGGCGCAGGCGGCTGATGCGCTGCCCTCGGTCGCAGTCGAGGACATCGCCGTGGAGCGGCCGCAGAATGCGGAGCACGGGGACTTTGCCACGAGCCTGCCGCTGAAGCTGGCGCGTCCGATGCGAATGAACCCGCTGCAAATAGCGGAGCGCATATCGACGCACATACGCGGCGACGGGCTGCTGGAGTCGGCAAGCGTGGCTGCGCCGGGGTTCATCAACTTCTCGCTCAAGCGGGAATGGCTGCAAGAGCGGGTGGACGCCATCAGGACGGCGGGTGCGACATTCGGCGACTTGGACGCGGGACAGGCGCAATCCGTGCAGGTTGAGTTCGTGAGCGCCAACCCGGTTGGGCCGCTGCACATCGCGCACGCGCGGGGCGGCGTCATCGGCAGCGCGCTCGCCAACATACTGCAAGCCGCAGGACATGATGTGACGCGCGAATACTACTTCAACGACGCGGGCGCGCAGATTGGACACTTTCAGCGCACGCTGCACGCGCGCTACTTGCAGCAGTGCGGCAGGGACGCGGAGGTGCCGGAGGACGGCTACCAAGGCGAGTACATGGTTGACCTTGCCGCCGAGATACGCGCCGAGGAAGGCGACCGCTTCCTGGGCATGCCCGAACCGGAGGCGTCGGAGGCGCTGGGCGCGATAGGCATAGCCAAGTTCATGGCGCGTATCAGGGACGACCTCATGAGCCTGCGAATAGAGTTCGACGAGTGGTTCAACGAGGCGTCGCTGTATGTCAACGGGCAGTTTGAGAGCGCGATGGCGCTGCTGAGAGACAAGGGCTATGTTACCGAGCGCGAGCGCGCTGTCTGGTTCGCGTCGACGCTGCTGGGCGATGAGAAGGACAAGGTGCTGGTTCGCGGCAATGGCATACCGACCTATTTCGCCTCGGATGTCGCCTACCACTACAACAAGTTCTTCGAGCGCGAATTCGACCATGTCATCAACATCTGGGGCGCGGATCACCAGGGGCATGCGCTGTTCATGAATGCGGTGGTCGCCGCGCTGGGGATGCCGGAGGACAAGCTGACGCTGATAATCAATCAGCTGGTCACTCTAAAGCGGGGCGGCGAGACGGTGCGGCTGTCGAAGCGCACGGGGGACATCATCACGCTGCGCGAGGTAATAGACGAGGTGGGCGCGGACGCCTGCCGCTACTTCTTCCTGTCACGCGCCGCGGACAGCCAGATGGAGTTCGACCTGGAGCTTGCGAAGCGGCAGTCGCAGGAGAACCCGGTGTATTACATCCAGTACGCGCACGCGCGGATAGCCAGCATTCTGCGGCTGGCGGCTGAGCGCGGCATGGATTACGGCGACGGCGACGCCGCGCTGCTGACGCATGAGGCGGAACTCGCGCTGATACGCAAGATGATGGAGCTGCCGGAGCTTATCGGCATGATGGCGCACAACCTGGAGGCGCACCACCTGCCGCACTACGCATCTGAGCTGGCGACGGCGTTCCACTGGTTCTACCAGAACTGCCGCGTCGTCTCCGGGGTCGAGGGCGAGGAGGCGCTGAGCAAGGCGCGGCTGAAGCTGGTGGACGCGGCGCGGATTACGCTGGCGCGATGCCTGAGCCTGATGGTGATGGACGCTCCCACCAAGATGTAAGGCGCGGGGCTGGCAGGATTGGTGAGTAACCTGCCCTACTCCAGGTTGCCCTGCGACTTGTACAGCTTGGTCTTTTCCATATAGACGTCGCAGTACCACTTCATCTTGGCGAGGTGGCGCTCGCCGACTTCTCGCAGCGCCTTGCCGGGTGAGCCGACGACCAGCGAGCGCGGCGGTATTTGCACATTGTCCACTAGCATCGTGCCGGACGCTATCAGGCTGTACTCGCCAATCTCCACGCCGTCGTTGAGGGTCGCGCCATTGCCGATGACGGCGCGGTCTCCGACCGTCTTGGCGTGGCAGAGCACCTTGTGGCCGATGGTCACATAGTCGCCGATAATCACATCGGCGTCGCCATGGACGGCGGAATTGTCCTGAATGTTGGTGTGCTTGCCGATGGTAATCTTGCCCATGTCGGCGCGCACGACCGCGCCGGGCCAGACGCTCGAACCCTCGCCAATCTCCACATCGCCGATGACATAGGCGAACTCGCTGATGAACGCCGTGGGGTGGATTTTGGGGGTTGCTTCTCCGAGGCTGCGTATCATTGAGGGGCGCTCCTTGGTTTAATATGTAGGTTTGAGGATAGGTTGTGTGGGCGTTTGGGTCATTCCCTTGAAAACGGGAATCCAGGATCTCAGAATGTAGTTATTTTCGTATATTCTAGGCTATCTCAAAGCGCTTGATTCCTGCCTATGCTTTCGCAGGGGTGACTTTCTTTCGCTGGAATGACGGGATGAAGTCGAAATGTCAGCAGAGCATAGTTGCATACGGCGGGGCATATTTGCCCACCGGAGTCCTCCCCTTCTCACTGTGCTTACTACTCATCCCAAGGGGAAACCTCAAACCCATGTAGCGCCAGCGCTATCGATAAGGCGATTTCCTCTTCGGTTTCCGGGCGCTGCTCGTGGCCTTGGTTGTATCGGTCGCGGTCTTCGGCTTCTTCTTGCCGCTTTGCGAAGGCGTTTAGCAGGCGTATGAAGAACTCGCTTTGCGTCTCGCCTGTGGATTCGCGCTCTCGCTCGATAAGCTCCAGCTTGTCGTCGGGAAGGATTATCTCTATCTGTGCCATGTGAGCATGCCTCCGCTGAGAGCGTGATTTGGTCGGGTTCAAGTATGGCATATCGGTGGTGGGCTATTGTCCTTGACGCCTGAGCTGCTCGCGCAGTCGTCGAACTTCCGCTTCGGCGGCTTGACGGGCGGCGCGCTCATTCTGCCAGCCTTCTTCGGCAGATTGGCGGGCGGCTTCGGCGGCTTGGCGCGCGGCGAACTCATTCTGCCAGCCTTCTTCGGCGACTTGGCGCGCAACTTCGGTGTCTTGCCAGTCTTCCAGATATAAATCGGCAACGGGGTCGTAGAGCAGCGGGTCGCCGTCGTCCCAGCAGAGGCTCAAGCCCAGAACATCGCTGTATCCTTTCAGGACGCCGTCCGGCTCGTTGGTCAGCTCGATGGGGCGATACTCGCCGTTCACAAGCCGCTCGCCCGCCATCTCTACGCCGTGATAGTCGCCTCCCGTCGGGTCGAAGCGCCAGTATTCGGGTACGCCTATCTCGGCGTAGATGTCGCGCTTTAGTCCTGTGTCCTCGCGTCCCGTGCTGCAAGAGGCTATCTCCATCACCCAATCGGGCGGCTTGCCCACCTCCCAAGGGAGGTATATCTTGCGCGGGCGAATGGCGGTTGCTTCCACGCCTGTCGCTATGTAGATGTCGGGCGAAACGCGGATGTTGAGGTTGGCGGGGTCGTAGCAGATGATGGTGTTGACATCCAAGAAAATGTCGGGTCGTTTGCCGAAGTCGGTTAGGTGCCTGTGCAGAAGGGCGTGTAGTTTCATCAGCGCGGGGTTTTGTTCCATGGCGTCAGGCTTTCGTACAGGCTCGTTGGGGTCGAAGTCGAGGCTGTCGTAGTCGATTTCGCCCTGCTTGCGGTATGGCAGCGTCTTGGTTGTGGATGCGATGGTGGTCATGGCGTACCTCGGGCTGGCGCGACGGACTTTCATGCCCTGCTTTGCCTTGTGGTTTGGTCGGATTCAAGTATGGCATATTGGCGATGGGCTATGGTCCCTGACGCCTGAGTTGCTCGCGCAGTCGTCGAACTTCCGCTTCGGCGGCTTGGCGCGCGGCTTCGGCGGCTTGGCGTGCGGCGCGCTCATCCTGCCAGCCTTCTTCGGCGGCTTGGCGCGCGGCGCGTTCATCCTGCCAGCCTTCTTCGGCGACTTGACGGGCGGCGCGCTCATCCTGCCAGTCTTCCAGATATAAATCGGTTACGGGGTCGTAGAGCAGCGGATCGCCGTCGTCCCAGCAGAGGCTCAAGCCCAGAACATCGCTGTATCCTTTTAGGACGCCGTCCGGCTCGTTGGTCAGTTCGATGGGGCGATACTCGCCGTTCACAAGCCGCTCGCCTGCCATCTCCGCGCCGTGATAGTCGCCTCCCGTCGGGTCGAAGCGCCAGTATTCGGGTACGCCTATCTCGGCGTAGATGCCGCGCTTTCTGCCCGTGTCCGCGCGTCCCGTGCTGGAAGAGGCTATCTCTATCACCCAATCGGGTGGCTTGCCCACCTCCCAAGGCAGGTATATCTTGCGCGGGCGAATGGCGGCGGCTTCCACGCCTGTCGCTATGTATATGTCGGGCGAAACGCGGATGTTGAGGTTGGCGGGGTCGTAGCAGATGATGGTGTTGACATCCAAGAAAATGTCGGGTCGTTTGCCGAAGTCGGTGAGGTGCGCGTGCAGAAGGGCGTGTAGTTTCATCAGCGCGGGGTTTTGTTCCATGGCGTCAGGCTTTCGTACAGGCTCGTTGGGGTCGAAGTCGAGGCTGTCGTAGTCGATTTCGCCCTGCTTGCGGTATGGCAGCGTCTTGGTTGTGGATGCGATGGTGGTCATGGCGTACCTCGGGCTGGCGCGACGGATTTTATCTTGCGCCGCTTTGCCTTGTGGTTTGGTCGGGTTCAAGTATGGCATATCGGGGGTGGGCTATTGTCCTTGACGCCTGAGCAGTTCGCGCAGTCGTCGAACTTCCGCTTCGGCATCCTCGGCGCGGGTTTCGGCTTGCAGTCGCGCGGCGAACTCATTCTGCCAGCCTTCTTCGGCGGCTTGACGCGCGGCACGCTCATATTGACGGGCGGCTTCGGCGTCTTGCCAGTCTTCCAGATATAAATCGGCTACGGGGTCGTAGAGCAGCGGGTCGCCGTCGTTCCAGCAGAGGCTCAAGCCCAGAACGTCGCTGTATCCTTTCAGGACGCCATCCGGCTCGTTGGTCAGCTCGATGGGGCGATACTCGCCGTTCACGAGCCGCTCGCCCGCCATCTCAACGCCGTGATATTCGCCTCCCGTCGGGTCGAAGCGCCAGTATTCGGGTACGCCTATCTCGGCGTAGATGCCGCGCTTTCTGCCCGTGTCCTCGCGTCCCGTGCTGGAAGAGGCTATCTCTATCACCCAATCGGGCGGTTTGCCTACCTCCCAAGGGAGGTATATCTTGCGTGGGCGAATGGCGGCGGCTTCCACGCCTGTCGCTATGTATATGTCGGGCGAAACGCGGATGTTGAGGTTGGCGGGGTCGTAGCAGACGATGGTGTTGACATCCAAGAAAATGTCGGGTCTATTGCCGAAGTCGGTTAGGTGCGTGTGGAGAAGGGCGTGTAGTTTCATCAACGCGGGGTTTTGTTCCATGGCGTCAGGCTTTCGTACAGGCTCGTTGGGGTCGAAGTCGAGGCTGTCGTAGTCGATTTCGCCCTGCTTGCGGTATGGCAGCGTCTTGGTTGTGGATGCGATGGTGGTGGTCATGGCGTTCCTCGGACTGGCGCGACAGATTTATCTTGCGCTGCTTTGCCTTCGTGGTTTGGTCGGATTCAAGTATGGCATATTGGGGGCGTGCTATTGTCCCTGACGCCTGAGCAGTTCGCGCAGTCGTCGAACTTCCGCTTCGGCATCCTCTGCGCGGGTTTCGGCTTGCAGTCGCGCGGCGCGCTCATTCTGCCAGCCTTCTTCGGCGGCTAGACGCGCAGCTTCGGTGTCTTGCCAGTCTTCCAGATATAAATCGGCTACGGGGTCGTACAGCAGCGGGTCGCCGTCGTCCCAGCATAGGCTCAAGCCCAGAACGTCGCTGTATCCTTTCAGGACGCCGTCCGGCTCGTTGGTCAGCTCGATGGGGCGATACTCGCCGTTCACAAGCCGCTCGCCTGCCATCTCAACGCCGTGATATTCGCCTCCCGTCGGGTCGAAGCGCCAGTATTCGGGTACGCCTATCTCGGCGTAGATGCCGCGCTTTCTGCCCGTGTCCTCGCGTCCCGTGCTGGAAGAGGCTATCTCTATCACCCAATCGGGCGGCTTGCCCACCTCCCAAGGCAGGTATATCTTGCGCGGGCGAATGGCGGTTGCTTCCACGCCTGTCGCTATGTAGATGTCGGGCGAAACGCGGATGTTGAGGTTGGCGGGGTCGTAGCAGACGATGGTGTTGACATCCAAGAAAATGTCGGGTCGTTTGCCGAAGTCGGTTAGGTGCCTGTGGAGAAGGGCGTGTAGTTTCATCAGCGCGGGGTTTTGTTCCATGGCGTCAGGCTTTCGTACAGGCTCGTTGGGGTCGAAGTCGAGGCTGTCGTAGTCGATTTCGCCCTGCTTGCGGTATGGCAGCGTCTTGGTTGTGGATGTGATGGTGGTCATGGCGTACCTCGGGCTGGCGCGACGGGCTTTATCTTGCGCTGCTTTGCCTCGTGAGTTGGTCGGGTTCAAGTATGGCATATCGGGGGTGGAGTGACAACGGCGGCGGGTGTATTTTGGGCAGGGACAGCGTTTCCTTTCAGATGATTTTGTTGCTATATCGCACTGGATTCCTGCTTTCGCAGGAATGGCAAAAAGGTTTGCCACCTGAAAGGAAACGCCATGTTCGAGCGACGGGATGTTGAATGTGCGCCCGCATGGTGGTAATCTGAATCCGTTGCAAGGAGCGTTCAGACTTCGCCAAGTCGCGTAAGTCTGTATGCCCATATTCTATTGCCCACAGCGATTGGGAAGGTGTTTGTGCGCCCCCGAATGGTCGCTGTGGGTAGAAGCTCCTTGCAACGGACGCCGAATCCTAACCATGAGGGGGCTTTTGTTATGTTACAGAATTTAGGAATAATTTTCGGTCTGACTGCGCTCGCGGCGCTTATAGGGATGCTCATCGGTTTTGCTATCGGCCTCATCCGCAAGCAGTGGAAGGTGCTGATATATTGCTCCGTGACTTTTGCCATCGCTTTCGTGTTGCTTATAGTAGCGGCGGCCATAGATGGTGCGTTTAGCGAGAATGAAGGCAGTAGTACATCGACGCAGGCTTCAAGGCCGTCTGCAACCGTAAAACCACGCCCGACTTCTACCTTCGTTCCTGCGCGCCCGACTTCTACACCTATTCCTACTTTCGAAGACTTGAAAGCCAACGCAGGAATCATAGAATACAAGGAACTATTTAGGAATAATGAGCAATACGAATCTGAAAATTTCTATTTCGAAGGAGAAGTGGTTCAGGTCATAGAGAGGCGAGAGGACGAATACGATTTTCGGATTAGGGTTGGAAAAGTTTTAGATGACGAAATCATCTATCTCTCAGATTACCGAGGGCAACGACTGCTTGAAGACGATTCCGTAGAGTTCGTAGGAAGGTCGAAGGGCTTGCACTCTTACGAGGCTGTATTGGGTAATCGAGTGACTCTTCCTGAATTAGAAGCGTTGGCGGTTAAACTTGCAACCAATACACCGACAGAAGGTTCTGGACCTATTCTTGCGGGCAAGAGCAGAGAGAACCCGATACCGTTTGGTGAGCCTGGGGTTACTGATGATGGGCTAACTTTGTCGGTTATGGATGTAATCGAAGATGCTGACCAGATGATTTTGGAGGAAAATCAATTTAATGATCCGCCATCTGATGGGCATCAGTTCGTGATGGTGAAAATTAGGGTTAAAAACGATGGCACTGAGGTCCAGCGTTACTCAAGCAGCGGATTAAAAGTCGTAGGGCAATCAAATGTCGAATATGATTCATACAGATGTGGCGCAATACCTGACGCCTTTGACGACTACCGTAATATGTTTGAAGGCGGAGAATTAAGCGGCAATGTGTGTTTCAGCGTCGAGTCATCGGATGTTGATAGTTTGGTGATGTACGACTCGAACGCATACAACTCAAGCGATTGGGTGTTCTTTGCGTTGAAGTGACGATGAATAAGTCTGCCCAAGCACCGCCGTCTTGTAGAGGTGGATAAGTCCTTGCTGGCGGCGGGCGGTCATTTTTGTTTCTTTGCCGATGTTGCAGAGGCGGCGCATTTCGCGGGTGATTTCGTTGTCTTGGAGCTTGGGGGCGGTGTTGTAGGCGGTTTGGGCTGCGTGGGCAAGGGCGTCGGCTCCGCCTGAAAGTGCGTGGGCGTGGAGGAATGGGAGGGCGACATTTACGAGCATGTCCTGCGCCCTACCCTTGCCGATGTATGGGGGGTGTTGGAGGCGGGCGGTCAGTGACTTTGCGCCGCCTTGCAGCAGTTCGTTGGCAAGCGCGTCGGCTATGCCGTCGTTCAGGCAGTCGTCTAGGATGCGCGCCGCGCCGATGATGCGGCGGACGGGGTGGTTGGCGGGGCGCACGCGGAATAGATGCCAGTCTTTCTTGCTGAGCGGTCTTTTCGGCTTGGGCATGCGCTTGTAGAGGCGTTGCAGCTGGGCGATGCCTTCGTTGTCGTCCGCTAGGCGCATCAAGCCGGATGTGCCTAGCAGCATCGCTTTGATTGCGAGCAGGCGGGTTGCGGGCGGCTCGTCCTGAAGCGGCGCGAGTGTCCGGTATGGGACGCGCTGAGCGAGCGTGCGAAAGGGCTTGCGGTTGGATGCGTAGCCGAGGGCGTCCATGATGCCGCGATAGAGGGTTTCGTCGGCGCTGTCGTGCCGTATGTCGAGCGTGAAGCCGTGGCTCTTGGCGAGGAAGCGGGCATCGCCGGCGGCGTCCAGGGCTGCGCCGATGTCCGTATCGTCGCGCAATGCGTGGAGCGCGGGCAGGCTTGGCGCTGCGTCGGCGCTTGCCTTGTCCAAGCTGTCGGCGGCGGCTTCAAGCGCGAGGATGGGCGCGTTCATGCCGGACTGCTGGCGCGTGTCGGTGTGTCCCTTTGGCGAGAAGACCACATGCAGCACGACGCCGTTGTAGTTCGGGTCTGAGTGGTGGCCGTGGCTGTACCAGCCGGGCGCGGTGGTGTGCAGCTCGATGTCGCCGGTGATGGCGCTGCCGTCGTCGGTGAGGAGGACGGCGTCGCGGAAGTCGGGGCCCGCTCGCGCGCTCGGTCTGCCGGGGTAGAGTACGCGCAACCTCTTGCCGCCCTGAGTTATGAGCGCGTCGGCGAGGGTATGGGCGCGGCTCCAGAGCGCGGCGAGCGCGTTTTCGGAGTATGCGGCGGGCTGTTCGGCGATGGCGAGCATGACTTTTTTCGCCCTGCCCTACTCGGTGTCCATGCCGTCTATACATTCATGGCAGACGCCAAACAGGGCGATATGGTCTATGTCGGGCTGAAAGCCGTAGTCTGCCATGATGTCCGCGCCGATGTTCTCCCAATACTTGTGGTCGAGCAGCACTACCTTGTCGCAGCCGCGACAGATGAGGTGGTGATGGCGCAGGTGATTAATCCACTCGTAGCGGTATTCGCCGCCGCCCATGTCGGTCTCGGATACGAGGCGCATCTGCTTGAGCACGCTGAGGGTGCGGTACACGGTGGACACATCTATGTAGGGATAGGACGCCCTCACCTGGTCGAATATCTCCGATGCCGTGATGTGTATCTGGGAGTGTCGGATGGCGGAGAGTATCATCAGGCGCTGGGGCGTCAGACGATGGCCGGACTCCTTGAGCGCTTGGGCGGTCGCTTGCTCACAACTCATAGATCGCTCCTGTGGTTTGGTCCACCTTGATGTTACCAACACATTCGCCGCTAGTCTATAATCTCAGGGGATGTATTCTATGTTATAAGACATCAAGCAGGTGATAACTTTATGAGCGACTTGGAAAGTTTGAAGGGACTGATGGACTCGGGCGCGCTGCTGCACCCTGTTGGAGACGGGTTGAGCATCGTGGATTTCGCCAACGCGCTGCACAGCCTGATGGGTATTCCCGATGTGCCGCTCGATGACGGCGCGATGAGCGTCAGGCGGCTTATAGGTGAGCCGGAGCATCTCGTTCTGGTGCTGGCGGACGGCTTCGGGATGAACTTCGTGGAGACGCTGGGCGCGGATGCGTTCATTCGCAGCCACCTAGCCGCCGAGATGCGAACGGTGTTCCCGTCGACGACGCCCATCGTGCTGACCACGCTCGCGACGGGCGAATGGCCGGGCAAGCACGCGGTTATCGGCTGGTTCCTGCGGCTGCGCGAGATTAACGCCGTGTCCACGATTATAAGCTACATCCGCACGGCTGACGGCAAGCCGCTGTCCGAACTTGGCGTCAGCGTGGAAACTGCCTACCCTGCCCCGTCGCGCATTGGCAGGGCGAAGCGTGAAGCGGTCCATATCATGCCCAAAGAGATAGTCGGCAGCGTCTATTCCAACTACTGGTCGGGCGGCGTTGGGCAGGTCGGATACGACGCGCATGCGCCGGAGGACGCTATACGGGCGGCGGTGGAGCGCATTGGCGCGGCGCGCAGCCCGACTTGCGTGTATCTGTACATGCCGCATGTTGACAGCGCGGCGCATGAGCTGGGGGCGTCGCATGATGTGACGCTGAAGGCGGCGCGGCAGATGGACGCTATGCTGGGGGCGCTTGCCTCCGCCCTGCCCGACAACGCGCGGCTGGTCATGACGGCAGACCATGGGCATTTGGACGCGCCCAAGGGTAAGAGCCATGCCGTCGCCGCGTCGGATGAGATTATCAGGCTTTGCGAGGGCATGCCGACGGGCGACTTCCGGGCGATGTACGCGGAGGTCGCGGATGAGAACATGGATATGTTCAGGCGGCTGATACATGAGCGGTTCGGCGATGACTTCCTCGCGCTCACGGCGCAAGAGGTCGAGGAGATTGGGCTGTTCGGGCCGGGCGCGCCGTCGGATGAAACGCGGCGGCGCATGGGGCGCGCGCTGGTTCTGTCCACCGGGAACGCGGCGCTGGACTATCGCGCGGCGCTGGGCGATGCGGGGCATCCGATGATCTCGCATCACGGCGGTCTTACGCCTGCGGAGATGCGTATTCCGCTGGTGGTGGCTTAGGGGCGGAGGGCTAACAGAATGGGTGGTTCGCCCTTCGGCAGGCTCAGGAGGCTCGCCATGAGCGAATTATAGGGCTGACTTGGCTTGCCGGTGTCAGTTTTTGAGCAGCATTCCGGGCTGGCAGCGGCGGCAGTAGCTGGTGATGCGCTTGTTGGCGGTAATCTGGCTGATGGCGTTGGCGCAGCGGGGGCATGGCGCGCCGCCCTTGTTGTGCACCTTCAGGAAGTCCCTGACCTTCAGGTGGATGTTGTCGCCCATGCGCTCGCGGACTATCGGGATGGCGTCCTCGACGACTTGGCGGGCCTGGTCGTACAGCCGGCGCAGTTCGTCTTCGGATAGCGCCTTGCGCTTGCGGAAGGGGTATATCCGCGCCGCGAACAGAATCTCGTCGGAGTAGGCGTTGCCGATGCCCGATATGACGCGCCCTCTGGTGAGCACTCCCTTTATCTCGCCGTGAAAGCGCTTCAGGCTGCGCTTGAAGTCGTCGAAGGTGAAATCGTCGAGCACATCGGGGCCTTGTTCATGCAGGCGCGGGATGTCGCCGCGCCGCTCGTCGCCGATGTAATAGACCATGCCCATCTGCTTGTCGTCGATGTAGCGCAGTTCGCTGCCGTTGGAGAGGGCGAATGTGAGGCAGGTGCGCTTATAGACGCGCCGCTTTGGGGGGCAGTATTGCAGCGCGCCGGTGAGCATGGGATTGATGGACAGCAGCCGACCGCCCGATAGTTCCAGCAGGATGAACTTGCCGCGCCGCTCGACACGCTCCACGCTTCGCCCCGGCATGTCCTCCACGATGTCGCCGCAGAGCGAGCGCAGCACGCTCGGCTTGAGCGTCTTTGCGCCTTCGATAGTCGTTCCGATTAGGTTCGCGGTGAGAAAGTCCTTCACCACTTCGAGTTCAGGCGCTTCCGGCATCTTTCGTTCCTAATGCTGATACGGATAGGCGGGATGGGGAGAATGGGGATGGATTGATGTTTAGAGTGTATCATTACGCGGAGCGTTGATTGCAAGGTGGTGTGTGCTAGAATTGAGGCGCAGACGGCATTTCCGACATGACGGAACGGAAGCATAAGAAGCGAGGAGCGAGTGATGGAGAAGCGACGGCTTGGCAGGACGGGGCATGAGAGCACGGTTGTAACATTTGGCACGGCGGGAATTGGGCGCGTGAGTCAGGCGGCGGCGGATAAGGCGGTGGAGCGGATACTCGAGCACGGGGTAAATCACATTGATATTGCGCCCTCATACGGGGAGGCGATGGAGCGGCTCGCGCCGTGGATGGGGAAGCTGAGAGACGGCATGTTTCTGGGCGCGAAGACCCGCGAGCGCACGCGCGATGAGGCGCGGCGGAACATCGAGAGCTGCATGAAGCGGCTAGGCGTGGTGTCGTTCGACCTGTTTCAGCTGCACTCGGTAGGGACGATGGCGGACTTGGACGCCGTAACCGCAAGCGGCGGCGCGCTCGAGGCGCTGGTGGAGCTGCGGGAGCGCGGGCTGACGCGGTGGCTGGGCATAACGGGGCATGGGCCGGATGCGCCGCGCGTTCATCTGGAGGCGCTGCGCCGGTTTGACTTCGACACCGTCATGTTCCCGCTGAACGCTACGCTGTATCGCAACATGGAGTACAGGGAAGCCGCCGATGAACTGCTGTCGGTCGCGGCTGAGCGGGATGTGGGCATTCATACTATCAAGATGCTGGCGCGCGGCGGCTGGGGCGACGGGGAGCGCGAACATTCTACATGGTATGACCCGCATCGGCGGCAATCGGACATCGACGGGGCGCTGTGGTGGCTGCTGTCGCAGCCGATGCACACCGCGCCGAGCGTGGGGGATGTGGAGTTGCTGCCGCGCGCGCTGGACGCCGCCGAGCGTTTTCGTCCTTTGGGCGCGGATGAGCAGGATGCCGTAGTTGGGGGGCAGCGCCCGCCCCTGCCGGAGCCGGGGTTGGGCATTCTGGCGGCCGACTAGGACGCGACCTTGCTTGCGGTTACGACATATACGGGGTCGGTGTAGCCGTTGGATGGCGGGGTGATGTTAAGCGCCCTGACTTGGCTCCAGTCGCCGGAGTTTTGGAAGTATGAGGCGATGAGTTGGGCGCGCCGTCTATCGTCGAGCGACTGCCAGACGGCTACCGCCTTCGTAGGGAACATGCGGTTGGAGTATATGACATGGAACGCCGCGTCCGCTTTCAGGATGCGGCGAATCTCCCGGAATACGGCGATTGGCTCTGTCATGTACTGGATGGATACGGTTACGACGGCGGCATCCATGCTGCAATCGTCGAATGGGAGCGCGGGGTTGGCGTTGATGTCGTGTATGACGCGGCTGTCGAGTTGCGGGTTTTCGTCTAGTTCGGTGATGTTCATGCCCAGCCCGATGAGCCGCCGCACGGGAAGGTCGGGCGGCAGGTGCGAACGCCAGCTAGACATCAGATCGAGTATGACGCCGTTTCTTGGCAGCGCCTCGCGGAAGTAGCTGCCGATGGCGGCGATTGCCGCATCGTCGATATGCACCACCAAGCGCGGCGCGGCGTAGAAGAGGCTGTCGTCGGCTTCGTCGTGGCGCTGAAACAGCTCGGGGGGATATAGGCTCTGACCGTCGGCGGATTGCAAAGGTGATTTGTCCAGAGTTTTCAAGGGTGGCGGTTCGGCGGTTTCGTCAATAACAGGGTAGTCAGCAGGGAGTAGAGTAGCGACGATGGCGAGCAAATGGGATCTGTCGGATGAAGAATGGGTTGAAGCCGCGGATGAGGCGCTGCGTTTCGTCGAGGACGCCGATGCGCGCGGGCTAATCCTGTATCGCTTCGAGGGGCAGTATCTGCCCGCTCTGAGGAAGGCGCGCAATGCGGAGCAGGTGTGGCGGGCATGGAATGCCTTCTACCACTACCTCACCTTGCGGCAGACGAGGCGCAAGTTCTTCTCACTTTCGGATGAGGACGCCGGCAGGGTCATAGCCACCTTGACCGACGTCCTCGACTTGCCGCCATACTCAGGCGCTTAGCGACATCGTAGCCCGCAAGACATGGCGGGCATAATAGACCGAGTTTTAGACGACGCTGGAGTTGGGGTTTCTGACCGCCAGCTCCTGCACGACATCGTCGCGGTCGGTGTCGGACGACCAGGGCGTCGGGATGGTATTTGTGCCGAATAGCTTAATCAGCTGGCGGTCGGGTTCGCCATCCACAGAGTGCTCGGTGAGCCACTTGTCATCCTGCTGAACGACCTTAATCTCGCGGTTCTCGCCTGTCCATCCAAAGCTTACTATCACGGGCGCATCCATCTGTAACCTCCATAATGTACGCGGCGCTTCAGTACGCCTGCGGTGTTAGATTTACATCATCTTCGGGCGGCGGCGGATTTCCCGACGCCTTGAAGATGATACTGGATTGACGCTTTTGATTTTAGAAAACTGAACGCCTGATAGTCAACATGCATGTGGCGGGAACGGGATGGATAGGATGCGAAAGCGGGGGTAATAGTAAATGCCGCTCACTTCAGCAGTGAGCGGCATTCAGTTAGGGTGAACGAAGTTGGCTAGCGGGGTGTGCCGGAGCGGAAGCAGTCGTAGCAGTACACCGGGCGAGCGCCGGTGGGCCTGAATGGGACTTCGTCCTCTTTGCCGCACTGCGCGCAGGTGATGGCGTAGGTCTGGCGCGAGCCGCCGCCGAAGCCACCGCCGCCCATTCCGCCACCGCCGCCGCCGCCTCGGTTATACGAGGAGCGGCGCGCTCGGCGGCAGTCCAAGCAGCGCTTAGGCTCGTTGGTGTAGCCCTTTTCCGCGTGATACTGCTGGTCGTCGATCGTGAATATGAAGTCCGTGCTGCAATCCGTGCATACTAGCGTCCTGTCCTGATAGACCACTGGTGTCTCCTTTGATATGAGAAAATATCGTTGCCTTCTGAATATCACCAGGGTATCCGTAAATCAATTTAGGAATCGCCAGGCACTATTTCTTGAACAACCTAGATGATTGTACCATAGGCGATATACGCAATCAATGGATTGAGTCTCAAAAATGACGGGCAGATTTCATCGACGGGTATGGCATGGGCGAGTATGGCTGTTGACCTTGTGGATGGGCGCTGGTAAGTTTAGGCACGCAATGATAGTCAGAGGGATGGCAACAGGTAGCGAATCGTTTGCGGCGCGGCGCGTGGCAGTGCTGGGCGCGGGCACGATGGGCGCGCAGATTGCGGCGCTTCTAGCGGAGCGCGGCATCGACTGCGACTTGCTGGACCTGAATACAAGGCTCGTCGAGGACGCCAAGCGGCGCTTGCTCACGATGCGGCCGAGGGTGGTGGATGACGCCGCCGCGCTCGCGCGGATACGGGCAGGCTCGTTCGATGACGACATGCACAGGCTGGCGGATGCGGACTGGATAATCGAGGCGGTGGTAGAGCGCGCGCAGCCCAAGCTGGAGTTGTGGGCGAGGGCATCGGCGCACGCAAGCGATGATGCCATGCTGAGCACGAACACATCGGGGATACCCATCGCGCAGATTGCGGAGGCGCTGCCGCCGGGTATGCGCGGGCGGTTTCTTGGGACGCACTTCTTCAATCCGCCGCGCTACCTGCGCCTGCTGGAGCTCATCCCCACCGACGATACCACAGACGGCACGATTGCGAAGATTCGCGGCTTCGCGGAGCGCGCGCTTGGCAAGGGCGTTGTGCTGGCGAATGATGTGCCGGGCTTCATTACGAACCGCATCGGCTGCTTCTACTTCTTGGCGGCGATGCGGGCGGCGGATGAGTTCGGGTTGACGCCCGATGAAGCCGACGCCCTATCGGGGCCGCTGATGGGGCGGTCGAATAGCGCGACCTATCGCACGATAGACCTCGTTGGCGTGGACATCCTGCTTGATATATGCGACAACACGCGCGCGGCAATCGGTTCTCCTACGGAGCGGCAGGCGTTTGAGCCGCCCGAATATCTGCGGGAGATGCGGCGCAGGGGCTGGCTTGGCGGCAAGGCGGGTCAGGGCTTTTACAAGCGCGAGCGGCATGATGGCGTATCGCGCATTCTCGCGCTGAACCCTCATGATATGCGGTATGGGGAGCGTGAGAAGGCTCGCGGGATACTGCCAAGCGCTCTGGGAGCAATCGATGATACGGGACAGAGGTTGAGGGCGCTGGTGGCGTCGCAGGATTTGGGGGGGCGCTTCGCATGGCGCGCGCTGTCGCATCTGCTCGCCTTTTCCGCGTGGAAGGCGGGCGAGGTCGCCGATGACATCGTGAGCATCGACCGCGCGATGCGCTGGGGGTTTAACTGGGAGCTTGGGCCGTTCGAGACTTGGGACGCGCTCGGGCTTGCCGCGACGCTGCAACGCATGGATTCTGACGGGATCGCGCTGCCCGAATGGGTTCGCAGGCTCGCGGTCAACGGGGCGCGCTTCTATCGCCGTGAGGATGGGCGGACGATGCAGGCTACGCTCGATGGCGACTATATCCCGGTCTGCGGCTGAGGCGCGCAGCCTGACATGCTCACCACGAACGACCGAAACTGCCCGCTATGCGCCGCCGGTGACGCCGCGCCGCTTCACAAGGGCGGCAAGGCGTCGGGGTTTCGGGACTTCCTGCATTGCGGCGAGTGCGACTTGGCGTTTGTGCCGCGCGCGCAGCAGCTCGACGAGGCAGGGCAGAAGGCGCGCTACTTGGAGCACAACAACGATGTGGACGATCCGGCGTACAGGGAGTTTTTGGGACGGCTGTACTTCGCGCTGAAGCCGCATTTGAAACTTGGTTCGCTTGGGCTTGATTATGGCGCGGGCCCCGGGCCTGCCTTGCAGCGTATGATGCTGGAAGACGGCTTTGAGGCGCGCATCTACGACATATACTTTCATCCGGATGTGTCCGTGCTGGCGGACAGCTACGATTTCATCACTTGCACCGAGACCGCCGAGCATTTCGCCGATCCGATGGGCGAGTTCGCCGCGTTGGACGGGCTCTTGGCGCGCGGCGGCTGGATAGGCGTGATGACCGGGATGCTGAAGAGCTGGGATGATTTCGGGTCGTGGCACTATCATCGGGATCCGACGCATATCAACTTTTACAGCCATGCGACTATGCTGTGGATTGCGGCGCGGTTTGGGTGGGATGCATGCTTTCCAAGTCAGAATGTCGTGCTGTTTCAGAAATGATTGCTTGTTGTGAGAAAATTGCATTAGTACAGTTTAGCCGTCGATGGGCAAGCATTTTCACCCCCATCCTAACCTTCCCCCAAAGGGGGAAGGGACTAATGCAATCTTCTTTTGTTGCGGGCGCTCGTTGATATGGCGGGTGTGTTCGGCTATACTCGCTTCAATGGACGGGACTACTGAATTAAGGAGGGCAGGCATGGTAAAGCCAAGGCAGTTAGGTCATCTGGTGCTGCGCGTGAGGGACTTGGAGGCGTCCGAGAAGTGGTACTCGGATGTGCTGGGGCTGCACACGACTAACAAGCGTCCCGGCAGCATGATATTCATGAGCGCGCGGGATGACTCGTCGCATGAGCTGGCGCTGGTGAGCGTGGGCGCGGACGCCCCGGGTCCTGAGAATTCGCGCGTCGGGCTGTTCCACTTCGCTTGGGAGATGGATTCGTTCGAGGACTTGCAGGCTCTGTATGAGCACATGAAGGCGAACGATGTGGAGATTGGCGGCATCGGCGACCATGGCGTGTCGCTGGGCGTGTATCTGTTCGACCCGGACGGCAACGAAATAGAGGTCTATCACGAGTTGCCGCAGGATGAATGGGAAGTCGCCGGCGACCTGTTCAAGGGCGAGTATCCGCGCAAGCTGGAAGCCGAAGCGGTTACGGCGTAGTCGCCGGCGCAAGTTGCGGGCGGCGGCTAGTCGTCGCGGAAGTGGTCCCAGCCGCCGGATGCTATGTCAAGCGGCTCGTTCCGCGCGTCCAGGACGGTTACGCCCGGTTCGCCCGCAAGGATTTCGCCGATGACAGTTATCGGGGTATCGGTGGCTTGCGCCGCCTTATGCATGACTTCGGGCGGCGCGGTGAATAGCAGTTCGTAGTCTTCGCCGCCGCCGAGCGCGAGGGTCAGCCAGTCTGCGGGGAATGCCGCTTTCAGGCGGGCATCGACGGGTAAGCTTGGCGTGTGTATTTGGGCATGCACACCGCTGGCGCGACAGAGCTTGCCCAAGTCGTCCACCAGTCCGTCGCTGATGTCCATCGCGCAGCGAACGCCTTGCCGTGCGAGTGATACGCCCGCCTGAACGCGAGGCATTGGGCGGTTGTGGGCGCGCTTCAGGTGCGCGGCGGCAGTATCGGCGTGAGCGTCCGCGCCGGATAGCAGCAGCCTCAGCCCGCCGCCGGATGAGCCTAGATGTCCGGTTACGGCTATCAGGTCGCCGGGCGTTGCGTCGTCTCGCAGCAGCAATGGGTTTGATGAGCCGGAGGTTGCCGCGCCCTCTAATGCGACGGATATGAAGAAGACGGGGGATTTCACGATGTCCCCGCCCACTATCGCGCCGCCGCACTCGGCGGTGAGTTCCATCATGCCCTTGTACAGCTCTTCCAAGCCGATGACGGAGAGGTCGGGGCGCAGTCCCAGCGTGACGGTCGCCCAGGTTGGGACGCAGCCCATGGCGGCTATGTCGCTGATGTTGGTTGCGAGGCACTTCCAGCCCAAATCGCGCCAGTTCGTGTAGCGCAAGTCAAAGTGTACGCGCTCGACCATAGTGTCGGTGGTGAGTACGCGCGTGCCTGATGGCGCATGCCAAGCGGCAGCGTCGTCACCGATGGCGCGCAGCATACGGAAGCCGCGCTCGCCAATCTGCGCGATGCGCCGCTCGTTGGCGGTTGCGATGACGGCGGCAAGCCTGTCTATAAGCTCGAATTCGCCTAAGTCTCTTACCAGCATAGCGAAGGCATTGTATCAGTTTGCCGGTTTCTTGGGCGGTTAGTTTTGAGTGAATTGGCATGGATGGACATGATAGACGGGATGGAATTAGGATAGTCGAAGGCTTGGTTCTAAGCATAATCAGGAGGTGACTCGGTGGGATTCACGGATGTTATCTATGGCAAGAGCGACGGGGTGGCGCGGATTACGATAAACCGGCCGGAGGTGTATAACGCGCTGCGGGGCAAGACGACGGATGAGATGGTGGTCGCGCTGCAAGACGCGCGGGATGATGACAGCATTCGGGTCGTGGTGATTGCGGGCGCGGGGCCGAACGCCTTCTGCTCGGGGCGCGACCAGTCGGAAGACCGCTCCAGCCCGGAGTATAGCGGCACGAGCGAAGAGGATTTCATGGGCAACATTCGGCGGATGCCTAAGCCGGTCATCGCGGAGGTGGACGGGTTCGCCATCGGCTCGGGGAACATATTGGCGTATATGTGCGACTTTACGGTTGCGTCTGAGCGTTCAACTTTCGGTCAGACGGGGCCGCGCGTGGGCAGCCCGGCGGCGGGGTTTGGAGTGGGGTATCTGTCAAGCGTGGTGGGACAGAAGCGGGCGCGTGAGATATGGATGCTGACGCAGCAGTACAGCGGGCAGCAGGCTTATGAGTTCGGGCTGGTGAACTCCGTTGTGCCGCACGAGCAGCTTGGCGCGGAGGTCGAGCGATATTGCGCGCTGATAAAGAACAACAGCCCGGTGATCTTGCAGCTCCAAAAGATTACCTTCAATGAGATGACGCAGTACGCCGAGGGGATACCCAACCCGACGGAGCGGTATGCGCCGGACTACATCAAGTCTGAGGAAGCGGAGGAGCGGCGGCTGTCGTTCATCGAGCGCCGCCCGATAGATACTTCCAAGAACCTGCCGTTGGTCAATACCGACTGACGGAGGCTAACGGGGCTAACATGATGGGAGGAAAGTTACTATGAGCAGCAATTCCGGTGTCAATGCTACGGTGAGGCTGCCGTTTCCGGCGGCGGGCGTGTCGTTCAATATCAGGGTGGCGTCGCCCGACATCGAGGGGCCGTCCACTTTCACCTTGACCGCGCATAGATGGGCGTCGGGCGAAGATGCGCCGTCCACTTCCGCGATTGGCGCGACCACGGATGAGTATGGACAGGATGCCCTGCCCTTCAGCGTAGATGCGTCGCCTTGCCTCGCGGACTGGGTGCGGGGATATACGCGGTGGCTGGTGCGCGCGGGCGTGAGGGCGACTCATGACTCTTATGGCATAACGGGCGCTTTCGCCGAGTCTATGACGGCTGAGCAGGCGCTTCTGGGCTTGAGGAGCGCGTGCGACATGATTAGGCAGAGGTTCGAGCTGTATGAGGAGAGCGTTGTGGTCAACTAGGTTGTGCGGACACTTGCGCCATTTACGCCCGCTCACCCGTCATTCCCGTGAAAACGGGAATCCAGAATCTCAGAATGTAGGTGTTTTCGCATACTCTAGGCTATCTCAAAGCGCTGGATTCCTGCCCCTGCTTCCGCAGGGGTGACTTTCTTTCGCAGGAATGACGGGATGAAAAGTCAGAGGGGCAAGGGGTTTGCTTAGGCTCGTCTTAGCAGCAGGTAGCCGGCGCCGCCGGTTAGCAGCGAGGCGATGAGTATGCCCGTCTTTGCCTGCACCACGAGGTCGGGTTCGGTGAATGCTAGGCCGGTTATGAATATGGACATCGTGAAGCCTATGCCGCCCAGCAGCGCAGCGCCGGTGATATGCACCCATCCGATGCGTCTTGGCAAGGACGCTATGCCGCTTTTCACCGCAATCCATGCGAAAAGGACTACGCCGAGCGGCTTGCCAATGCTAAGTCCGATTATTATGCCCAAGGCGACGGGTGAGCCGAGCGCGCCGACGAAGCCCGCGCTCAGAGGGACGCCCGCGTTCGACAGGGCGAATATGGGCATGATGAAGAACGCAACCCAGGGGTGCAGGAAGTGTTCCAGTCGCTGCAAGGGGGATTCAACCTCTTTGGATGCGATCTCTAGCTCCTTGATCGCGGCGCGCTGCGTCGAGGTGGTCAGCGCCAGAGCGCCGCGTCTTGCGCCATCATTGCCCTCGCGCGCGAATATGTCCATGAGCGCCCTGCCCTGCGCGACGAACTGCTCAGGATTGATTCGCACACGCAGCGGTATCGTCATGGCGATGAGGACGCCGGACACGGTGGTGTGAATGCCGGAGCCGAAGAACGACACCCAGATGACGATGCTGACCAAAAAATAGACGAGGACATTGCGGACGCCAAGCCTGTTCAGCGCTATCAGCAGGGCGAGCAGAGCCAGCCCGACGCCCAGATTCGTCCAGTTGATGGTTTCGGTGAAGAAGATGGCGATGACGATTATCGCGCCGATGTCGTCCACGATTGCGAACGCCGTGAGGAAGACCTTCAGTGAGAGCGGGGCGCGCGTGCCTAGAAGGGCGAGCACGCCGAGCGAGAAGGCGATGTCGGTTGACATGGGGATGCCCCAGCCGCGCGCCGCCTCGCCTTCGGTGTTGAGCAGCAAGTACATCGTCGCGGGGACAATCATGCCGCCGAGCGCGGCGAATATGGGGAGCGTCGCCTGACGCAGGGACGCGAGTTCGCCGAGAAACAGCGAGCGCTTTATCTCCAGCCCGACGACGAAGAAGAACACCGCCATCAGCGCGTCGTTTATCCAGAAATGCAGGGACTTGTCTATGAGGAACCCGGGAATACCGATGAACAGATGGGTCTCCCAGACCCGTTCAAAGGCGTGGTTGAGCGGCGAGTTGGCGAGGACGAGCGCCAACACCGCCGCAAGCAGCAACACGATGCCGCCTGCCGCCTCCGCGTGAATGAAGCGATGGACCGGCCTCAGAAGCCGATCCCTGGGCGGGGCGTGATGTTGGCGCAGGCGGGAGATTATATTCTGCATACTAGGGTGATGCTTCAGCCGCATCAGGGAAGCATGGATGCTGACGGCCGCGACGCATATTCACCGGCATTGACGCCGTGACGGAGCATCGCGGTATCGTTGCTCATGATAGTGGCGGAGACGGCTGAGAGCGTTATCGGAATGTTTATGCCGGAGGGTACATCGACACGGATGCGGACGGCGTAGGAGACTACGCCTCGTTCGGTGCGCGCCTCTTCGTCGATGTAGCTGACGCTGCCGCCGAGCGGCGTATCGCCGATGCTTTCGATGTTCACGACGGCGCTCGCGCCTTCGCTGACGAAGGGTCTGCCGGCGGCGTCTATTACGCCGTCAACTTCGATGACATCGGCAGCCACGACTTCAATCACGCTGAGTTCGTCGCCAACGCGGTCGTCGACCTCGACATTGACGAGGGACACGATGCCGTCTATGGGCGAGCGCACTATCGCGCCGTCGAGGTCTTTCTGCGCTTCAGCGAACATCGTATTCGCAAGTTGCAGCTCCGCTTCGGCTGTGCTTATCTGGTCGTCCAAGAGCGTTTGGCTGTCCGCAAGCCTTTGCTGAGCCGCTTCCAGCGCGGCTGACGCATGGTCACGATTCTTGCGCGCTCGTTCCACATAGATGCCGCCGTTCAGAGCGCGCTCCAAGTCTTCCTGTGCCTCCTCAAGCGCAACTTCGGCTTGGGCAAGTCCCGCTCGCGCAAGCGCGATGTTGAGCGGGTCTATATCTACGGTCAGTTCCGCAAGGTCCTTCTCCGACTCTTGCAGGTTTGCCTGAGCGAGTTGCAGACGCTTTTCGGCGTTCTCGACTACGCTGGCATCGGGGCCGTCTTCGATTTCTTCCAAGTCGTCCCGCGCATCGGTCAATGCGACCTCGGCTGCCGTGATAGCGTCCAGCGTCCGTTCTGCCGTCGAGTCGGAGTTGCTGCGGACTTCCGCAAGACTATCGCGCGCGCGGTCGAGCGCGTCATAGGCGTTGTCCAGCTCGCGCGTGATGCAGAGTTCGCGCCTGCCGATGACATCTTCTTCGGAGCATGTGGGCACGACTATGCCGAACTGCGGGTGTAGATTGAGCCAAGCCCAGATGGTGGTCTCGTTCCAGCGAGTGTTAGGGTCGTTAAGCGGTGGTCTCTGGGTGGCGTAGTCGGGGTTGAAGCGGTCGAAGGTCGCTTCGAGGTCGATGCCCCATTCGTCGATTAGTTGCTCGGATGTCATTTGCAGTTCGGCTTCGGTCGGCTCAGTGCCGAACCAGTACTTGAACAAGCCGACATAGCGTTCGCGCATCAGGCTTTCGGCATCCTCGGCCTGCGTGATGGCGTTTTGAACTCTAATTTGAGAGTCGGTGAGATTTCTGTTGGCGGCGTCGAGCGCGGTTGTGGCAAACGCGACGCGGTTGCGGGCGTCGCGCAGGGACTCGTCAGGAAAGCTGCCGTCCTTAATGTCGTCGTAGGCTTCCTGGGCGTTGTCCAGTTCCACGCGGGCTGCGGCAACCCTTTGCTCGGCTGCCGATACCGCGATTGCCTTCGGTGTCAGCAACTCTTCCAGGCGCTCGTTGGCGTCGTCAAGGGCGACCTCTGCCTGAACGACCAAGAGCCGCGCGCCGACGACATTTATGCTTGGGGACTGCGTTAGGTCGTCAAGCGCGGCTTGCGCCTCGTCCAGGGCGACGACAGCGCCGGCGACTTCCAGTTCGGCGCGGGCAATCGAGCCGGGCTGAGAAAGACGGAGTGACGCTAGGTTGGATTCCGTGGCGACAATCCTCGACCGCGCCCGGACGACTGCTTGCTCCAGCTGCGCGATGGCCTGGGCGTCAAGCGCGGCGAGCGGCTGTCCGCTCTCAACGCTCTGCCCTTCGCTGACTAGCACCTCGCCCACGATGCCGGGCGACTCGAATGATAGCGTCCGGCTGTTCGGGAATACGAGGCTGCCCGATACCGGGATTTCGCGGGGCGCGCCCTGGGTCTGAACGGAAGCGGCGGGTACAGCGCCTGCATCGTCCGAGCCGCTGCTCAATGCCGCGCAAGCCGTGATAGCGGTTGCGGCAATCAGCATCAGCGACAAGAGCGCCAGCCGCGAACCAAGTTTGCCCCGTCCCGTAAATGTTTCCAACAAGCCATTCATGCAGATTAACCCTTTCATTGCCGTCATTTTTTGCGACCATTCTTGCGCCCATATCTGTATGGTGAGTGGGCGCGGATCGGATGTCCCCAAGCATGATAGCACAGGAAGGGGTATGCTGTATGGCGGGCAGAGGGTACTTTGATCACCTTATCCTACCGGCGATGCGCTTGCCGATGGCACTAAGGGAATGTCGATTATCATCTCGGTGAACTCGCCCGGTTCGGTTTCTACGCGAATGCTGCCGCCGTGTTCGCGGATGATGTCGTTGGAGAGCGCAAGTCCCAACCCGGTGCCCTGCCCTGTGGGCTTGGTGGTGAAGAACGGGTTGAATATCTTCTCCACGACTTCGGCCGGCATTCCGTTGCCGTTGTCTTTGATGCGAACCTCCACGCTGTCTTCTGACCGCTTGGTGGCAACCCAAAGAGTCGGGAAGTATCTATCGCTGCCCCGGTTGCCTCCGGCTTCCTCGATGGCGCGCCGCTTCTCGTCGGTCGCGTAGCAGGCGTTGCCCACCATGTTGAGGAAGACGCGCCCCAAGTCCTGCGGAATGGCTTCCAGTTCGACCATTTCGGGGTCTAGGTCCTGGCGTATCTCCATCTGGAAGTCGGGGTCGGTCGCGCGCGCGCTGTGGTAGGCGAGGCGGCTGTACTCGTCGAGCAGGGAATTGATATTCGTGGGCTGCGGCTCAGTGGAGCCTCTGCCCATCATGAGCATGTCCTGGACGATACGGTTGGCGCGGTTGGTATGCGACTGGATGCGCTCCAGGTTTTGGGTAAGGTCGTCCGATATTTCCTGGATGTATTCGCGCTGGTCTTCGCTTATCTTGTCCGCGCTCTCGTCGATGACCTCTCCCATTTCTACCAGAAGTTCGCCGGAGACCTCGGAGAAGTTCTTCACGAAGTTCAGGGGATTTCTGATTTCATGGGCTACTCCGGCGGTGAGTTCGCCGAGCGCGGCGAGCTTCTCACGCATAACAATCTGGTCTTGGGCGCGGCCCAGTTCTTCCAGCGTGCCTTCTAGTTGGAGATTCGTGCTTTCCAGCTGAAGGTTCGCGTTTTCCAGCTGGTCGTTCTTCCCCTGCAATTCATTAGCGAGCTGCTCCACGAGATTCAGGCGCTGAACTTCCAGGGCGTGCCGTCGGAATACTTCCAGGGCGGCTGCCATGTCCGCCACTTCGTCGCGCCCGCCTATCTCTACCTGAGATTCCAGGTCGCCGCCTGCCATGCGCCGCATCCAGTCGGACAGCATTTGAAGACGCCGCAGCAGCACCCTGCCCACGAAGAACCAGGCGATGAGAAGCGCGCAGCCTATGCTGATCGCGCTAATCGTCAGCAGAAGGGTGCGTCCCGTGTTGGTCGCTTGCGTGGATGCGAGGGTGGCTTGCTGGGCGCTGGCGTTTGCCGTGCTTACCAAGCCGTCAACATTGGCTACGAGGTCGACGGATATGTCGCGGTTGAGCGCCGTGAGATTGCGCTGAACCTGAACCAGCCTCAGCTCGCTGGCAAGCAGGTCGAACCCGCCTTGCTCCCCTATTCCCAACTCTACCAGCCTTGCCAAGAGTGGGGTGACTTCGGAGCGCAGTTCGGACTCTTCAAGCGCTGCCGCGCTGCGCTCGATGCGTCCCGCCGAGGATTCGAAGCGTTCGCGCAGCGGCTCAAGCAGAGGTCCTTCCGAGACGCTGAACGCGCTTTCCAGAAGGTGCGCGGCGATGCTGGCGTCCTCGTGGAGGCTTGCCAGATGGCGGTAGTTGCCAAGTTCGCTCTCCGAGAAATACTCTCGGCGGTCGGCGCTGGACTGTCCGAGGTCGCGGTAGCCTGTCATCGTGTAGAAGAGCTGGTCGTCAACTGCCGGAACCAGGATGTCGTCCAGTTGGATACGCAGGTCGCCAAGTTCCATCCGCAGAGCCTCGGAGCGCGCGCTCAGTTCCAGTATCTCTGCCCTCCTGTCCTCGATTGCCCGCACATTGAGATTCAGGTTGTCGGCATTGGCTTGGATACGGTCAAAGCGCTGGTCGCCTGTGCCTTGCTGTCCCAGAACTGCCAGATTTTCTTGGAGCAGATCGCGCGCTTCGGCGATGTCGGCGGAGACGAGCGCGAGTTCTTCCGGTGTGGCGGCGGTCGTCAGGCGCGGCGCGGCGACGACCAGCGTGCCGCTGTTCTGCGCGACGCCGAATGCCGCCACCAGTTCGGGGACGCTGCTCTCGTTCACGCGCAGCTGTGCCTCACCCACGCTGTTGAAGGAAAACCAGCCCACCAGGCTTGCCGCCACAGTGAGGGCAACGGATCCTCCAATCGCCAGATAGAGCTGGGTGGAGATGCGGTAGCGTAGTTCCAGTAAGTTTTTAAGTTTGGCTATCATGGTATGTCCCGTAGCGTGTCAACGGGGTGATAGCCCCCGTCCGAGCCTATCGTGGTGAGAAATACTTTGTCCGAACCCTGGTTGTCGCCATCGCCGTACTGGAGCCGAAAGCCGTCTATGTCCACGGCATCGGCGCGGCGCAGGCTGTACAGGAAGCAGGCGCGGTCAATCTCTCTGCCGCATCTTTGAACGCCTTCGATTGCCAAGCGGCCCGCCAAGTAGCCTTCGAATGAGACGAAGCCGGGAACGGCATCGGGGGCGTAGTCTGACAGCGCGTCGAGGTAAGCGGCGGTAATCGGGATAGAGTCATCCGTCGGGAAGGGCACTACTTGGGTAACATAGACGCCCGTGCCGACGGGACCCAACTCCTTTGCCAGCGCATTGCTGCCCACGAAGGATACGGTCATGAAGATTGGATCCAAGCCCGTGTGCCGCGCCCATGCTATCAGCGCCGCCACCGGCTTGTAAGCCCCAATCATGATTATCGCCTCGGGGTTTCCCTCTTTCAGGTCGAGCAAGGCGGTCTTCACCGCGGTGGTATTGCGCGGGTACAAGCCTATCGACACCGGCGCCATGTCGCGTCTGTCCAGGGCGAGGCGCACTCCGCGATAGCCGGCGCGACCGTAGGAATCGTCCTGATACATCACGGCGATGCGCTCGACGCCCAGGTCTCCGATGAGGCGGGCGACCATTTCCTCGGTCTCTTGGTAGTAGGATGAGCGCAGGTTGAGTATGTTGTCCCATTCCGGATCGCGCAGAAACTCAGCGCCCGTGAACGGGGCGATGAAGGGAACCTCGGCGTCGGCGGCGATGGGAGTTGCGGAGCGTGAAGTGGGAGTGCCGACTTCGCCGATAAGCGCGAATACGCCGTCCTCGATAAGCTGCAAGGTATTGGCTATGGCGGCTTCGGGTTCGTAGGCGTCATCGGCGAAAATCAGCTCCAGCTGCCGACCGTGGACGCCGCCGCTCTTGTTCACTTCGTGGAACGCCGCTTGTATGCCCAGCCGCATGTTTCTGCCCAACTCTTGGGCGGGCCCGCTGAAGGCGGCGGACTGGCCGAACAGGACGCGAGTGTCGGATACGCCTGAATCTAAGTCGGATTCGTTATCTTGCACATTTGCGGGAGCGGGGGACCCCGGCTCGGCTACGGGTATCAGTACGACATCAGCGTTGCCGCATGCCAGTCCGAGTGACAGGCTTGCGGCTGCGATGAGAGTTGCTATCAGCGCGCGCCATGAAGGACGGAGTATCCGCATCATTCATTCCTGAGTGAGACCATGGTCAGATGATTTTTTCCATTTTCCCGCCGATAGCGCATGTCATCCATCATGTTCTTCACAAGATGGATGCCCAAGCCGCCTATGGGTCGTTCATCGGCGGACGCGGAGACATCGGGCAAGGGAGCGTCGCTCAGCGGGTCGAAAGGCCGCCCGTCGTCCACAATCTCGATTGTGAGAGCATCGGATTCGGAGATGAAGTTAACCTCTACTTCGTGGACGCCGCCATCGTACCCGTAATCCGCGATGTTGAGCAGGAGTTCTTCAATCACCAGATGCACGCGGTACACCAGCGCGGGCGGCCAGTCCTCGCGCTCTCCCAGTTCTTCTACGGCGGCGGTGATATGGTCCAGCTCGCCGCGACTGGCTTCAACTTTTAGGGACAGTTTCTCGCTCAATCTTCAAGCTCGCGGCGGCAGAGTGTCAGGCAGGTGATGTCGTCGGATTGCGCGGCATCGCCGGCGAAAGCGTGCACGGCGTGAAAAACCGCATTGTTCGCCTCTTCGGAGTTATTGGGAGGGGCCGACGCGAATATCCCATGCAGTCGGTCGTTCCCGAACTCTTCCTCGTCGGCGTTCATCGCCTCGGTAACTCCGTCGGTGTACAGCAAGACGGTATCGCCGGGCGCAAGGCTGATGGTGTGCTGCTCGTACTCCAGCCCGGGCACCAGTCCCAGGGCGATGCCGCCGGTCAGTGGGAGCAGCTCGGAGCTTCCGTCGGCATGGACGAGGAGCGGCGAGTTGTGTCCGCCATTGGCGTAGGTCAGTTTTCCGCTCGCGGGGTCGTACTCCGCGTACAGGATGGTGACGAACATCCCGGCGTCGTTGTCCTGGCTGAGCATGTCGTTGACCTCGCGCAGCACCTCGCTTGGGCTGGTGCTGCCGATTGCCGCGCCCTTCATCAGGGTGCGGCTGGACATCATGAAGAGGGCGGCAGGCACACCCTTGCCGGACACATCCGCGATTGATAAGCCGATGTGGTCGTCATCCAGGCGTATGACATCGAAGAAATCGCCCCCTACATTGCGGGCAGCCTCCATGTTGCCGAAGATCTGGTAGTCAGAGCCTTTGGGGAACGTGGTAGGAAGGATGGACTGCTGCATATCGCTTGCGACATCCAGTTCGTTCTGTATGGCGACCAGCCTGTCCCTCGACGCGAGCGCGTCGCGCCACTCGGCTATGTGGTTCAGCGTCCGCTCGACGGTGATTTCAAGGTCTTCAAAGTCGATGGGCTTGGTCACGAAGTCAAACGCTCCGCGGTTCATCGCCGTGCGGATGTTTTCCATGTCGCCGTATGCCGAGATGATGACCGCGCGCAGTTCGGGATCTACCTTGGGTATCTGCTCAAGCAGGGTAAGCCCGTCCATACGAGGCATGTTGATGTCTGAAAGCACCATTTCAATCTCGTCGTCTGCGCGCAGCCGCTCCAGCGCTTCAATGCCGTTCTGGGCGAATACGAAGGTGTAGAGGCCTGAGCGGATTTTGCGCCGCATGCGCTGAAGCACGAGCGGCTCTACATCAGGCTCGTCGTCGACTACGAGGATTTTGTGCGGTTTTCCCTTGCTCATGCTCATGTTTTGTGCCTTGTGGAACGGGTTTCGGTTAGCTGCCGAATGAGGAGAGGGCATCGGTCTGAGCGGCATGGGTCGGGATAATCTTGTCGAAGCCGCTAATCTGGAAGACTTCGCCAATCGAAGGTGAGAGCGAGCACACCCCGAACTTCGCGTTCATCCTCTCCATCTGCCTAAATACGAGCAAAATGACCCTGAGGCCGGCGCTGCTGATGTATGCGAGGCCTTCAAAGTTCAAGAGCAAGGCGGTTATGTCGTCGGTCAAGAGGGTTTCGAGGGCGCTCTGGAACTCACGAGCGTTGCCGCCGTCAATTCTGCCCGCAGCCTTGGCGACGAGCGCACCGTCTATGTGCTCGCCTTCTATGGTCAAGTTATTGATTTCAGCAATCGTCCAAGTAGCCATTGCTTCGCCTTCCTGATTATTAGATTTCGTTGGTGTTTCTCGAGAGTAACATGCCGCGATTCCATTTCGGCATCATCGCCATATATGTGCCATATACGGAATCCGCAGGTTTCCGTAAGTATAATCCAGTCTCACGCCCTATTCAATGCCTTGTGCGGATTTTCACATTCGCAGGGCTTCTCAGTTTTCTTGAACTGACAGGGCGCAGCGCCAAATTTGCCAGCGTAAAGTATAGCATCCATAGCGCAGTCGGTCTATATTACCGCATCGTAATCGAAATAGGTGGCTGACACGAGGTTGTGAAGTTCGCGGGAGTAGTCGCTCACTTGGCGCAGAGATTCCTCGTGGTCTTCCCTGTCCGGCCATTCGGAATGGACGAATGCGCTCAGACGGCCCGCAAGCCTGCGGACGGCGGCGGTGGAATCCGCGTCCGGGCCGGAGCTAAGTTCGGCAAGCTCGGACACTGCCGCATCGAGCGAGCGACGGAGTGAGTTGGGAAGCATCGGGTCGGCAACGAGCAAGTCCAGTACCCGCTCAGGATGCACTTCGACGCCATGCCTGCGGTTGTATGCTTCTAGCGCGTTGCAGACGCGGAGCAGGCTCGTCCAGTCTTCGTCGAGCGTCGTGCCGTCGTCAATCTGGGCAAGCAGCAGCGCGGTGGAGAGTTGGGCGCGCTCTATGAGGTGTCCGAGCTGCATGAAGCGCCAGCCGTCATCGCGGTACATGGTAGCGGCGGCTACGCCCGAAAAGGTGTTGATGTCCGTCACCACACTCGCATAGAAGCTTTCAGGCGAGGCGGCCCAGATGTCCGCCATGCCCAGCCTTTGAATACGCAGGTATGCCAGATTCAGGGATGTCCACATCTCGGCGCTGATGCAGTGGCGCATCTGGCGAGCGTTCTCGCGCCCAAGCGCGAAGCAACTCCACACCGAGCCGAAGTTGGAAGGCTCGAATGTGAGGTCGTCGGCTAGGGTGTAGGAATCGGCGAGGGTGAAGTCGTCGTCCTCGTCAAGTTCCAGGCTGCCGCCGGGAGGCTGGAGGCTCATGCTGGTGTAGATGCGCCGCCAGCCGAAGTATATCTCCTCGACGGGGCGATCCACCAGCGCCTCCGTCTCCACTGCCAGCAGACGGGAGAGGCGCTGCGCCCGCTCCAGGTATCTGCCCATCCAGTAAATGCCTTGCGCGCTGCGTGAGAGCATAGGGTTCAATCCGCCTCGTAGTCTTCTTCGGGCATCAGCACGAATTCAGGGTAAGATTCCATTCCAAGTTCGCCTACATCCTGTCCCATTTGCTCGACTTGCAGGGATACGCGCAGACCTAGCGCGAGGTCCAATAGACGCCACAATACCCACGATACGCCGAACACGAACACGCCGATAGCCACTACGCCGATTAGCTGGACATGGATTTGAGCGCCGACGGTGATGACGGTCGCCAGAGTCCCCCATATACCCGCGAACAGGTGGGCGGGCACCGCGCCGACAACATCGTCCAGCTTAACTTTTTCCAGCAGTTTCAGCCCGCCGGTGCATATTATACCGCCAATCGCGCCGATGAGGACCGCCCAATAGTGGTCGACGAAATCGGGGCCGGCGGTGATGGAGACGAGTCCGGCGATAGCGCCGTTCAAGCCTGCGAACAGGTCCATACGCCCCAGGATTGGACGCGACACTACCAGGGCTGCCAGAGCGCCCGCCGCGCCCGCCAAGTTGGTGTTGACGAGCACATTGCTCATCGCCACCGCGTCTGCCGCGCTGCCCAGCGCCAGCTGCGAACCGCCGTTGAAGCCGAACCAGCCGAACCAAAGGATAAAGACGCCCAATGTTACCACCAGCACATTGGAAGGGGGTGTTGGTCTGGCAGTGCCGTCGCGCCGGAACTTGCCGAGCCTGGGGCCTATTACTAGGACGCCGGCGAGCGCGGCCCAGCCGCCCGTGCTGTGTACGATGGTGGAGCCGGCGAAGTCCTGGAAGCCCAGCGCAGCCAGCCAACCGCCGCCCCATGTCCATGCGCCCACTACCGGGTAGATTAGCGCGGTCAGTATCACTATAAAGATGAAGAACATCCACAGCTTCACTCGCTCGGCTATCGCGCCGGACACTATGGAAGCGGTGGTCGCCACAAAGACCATCTGGAAGAACCAGTCGGACATCGTGGAGTAGCCGTTCTCGGCCACCGCGGCGGTCGCCGATGCGACCTCCTCGGCGGTCGCCTCCTCCGGCAAGCCTAGCAGTGCGACCTCAGCGTCCGATGGGCCGTAGAGAAGGTTGAACGAGCCGATGAAACCGCCAACGATATCAACATACATGAGGTTGTAGCCAACGAAGAAGAAGGCAAGCCCGGCGATGGAGTATATGCCGATGTTCTTGAGGCATATCATGGATGAGTTCTTGGTGCGAACCGAGCCGGATTCCAGCATCGTGAAGCCGGCGCACATCCACATCACCAGCGCGCCCCAGATGAGGAACGCAAAGGTGTTTAGGACGAACTGCGTCTCTTCGTCGACGCCCGCTGCCTGCGCTACCAGCGGCCGGGCGAAGAACAAGCCCAGCGTCAGAAGCGCCAGTACTCCCATGATGATGGCGCGGCTGTTATGTGCGAATATACTCATTGGCATTGCGTTCAGTCCTCCATTACCCAGAAGTCTTTGCCGCCCCCGCCTTGGCTGGAGTTCACGACGAGGCTGCCACGGCGCAGGGCGACGCGGCAGAAGGCGCCGGGCACGATGCGAGTTTGCTGCCCTTGAAGCACGAACGGGCGCAGATCGACATGGCGCGGCTCAAAGCCGTCGTCAATCAGGCATGGCGCGCGCGACAGGGCGAGCGTCGGCTGTGATATGAAGTCGGCGGGATCGGCGCGCACCTGCTCCGCGTACTCGTCGCGCTCTTCCGATGTGGAGTGGGGGCCTATCAGCATGCCGTAGCCGCCCGACTCCCCTACCCGCTTGACCACCAAGTCCTGAAGGTTGTCTAGAGTGTATTCCAGATCTTCCGGGCGGCGACAGAGGTAGGTCTCCACATTGGCGAGGATAGCATCTTCGCCGAGATAGTAGCGAATCATGTCCGGCACATAGGCATAGACGCTCTTGTCGTCGGCGACGCCCGTTCCGGGCGCGTTCACCAGGGATACATTGCCGCGCTTATACGCCTCCACTATGCCCGGCACGCCGAGCATGGAATCGGGGCGGAATGCGAGCGGGTCGATGAAGTCATCGTCCACTCGTCGGTATATCACATCCACGCGCCGCAAGCCGGTGGTGGTTCGCATATAGACATAGCCGTCCTTGCACAGCAGATCCCTGCCCTCCACAAGCTCCGCGCCGAGTTCGTGCGCCAGAAACATGTGCTCATAGAATGCGGAGTTGTACACGCCGGGCGTGAGCAGCGCGATAGTGGGGTCTGAGCGCCCGCGCGGGGCGAGTTCTCGCAGGGTATCCAGCAGCGCGCGCCCGTAATGCTCCACCTCTAGCACGCGGGAACTTCGATACAGGCGGCGCAGGCTTGCCTTTGCCGCCTTGCGGTTGGCGAGCATATAGGATACGCCCGAAGGAACGCGCAGGTTGTCTTCAAGCACCCGGAAGCCGTCGTTGGTGCGAACAAGGTCTGTGCCGCAGATGCCGACCCAAGTGCCATAAGGCGCGGAGAAGCCGCGCATCTCCTCGCGGTAATGGGGGCAGTCGCGCACTACATCCAAGGGGATTACGCCGTCGCGGACGATACTAGGGACGCCGTCGCTGTCTTGGCTGCGGGGCTGTCCGTACACATCTTGCAGAAAGCGGTTCAATGCGGTGATGCGCTGCGTCAAGCCCGCTTCCAACTGCCGCCAGTCCGACATCGGCATCGTGCGCGGCACGCAGTCGATTGGGATGATGCGCTCGTCAGCCTCGTCCTCCCCGTACACGGTGAAGGTGATGCCCTCGTTGGAGAATGAGCGCGTGACCCGCTCTTGGATGGTGGCGAGTTCCTCGGCGGACAGCCCGAGCAGCGTGTCGTAGAGCTGCCGGCAGTGCTCGCGCGGAGCGCCATCGGGCAGGAACATCTCATCGTAGATTGAGGCGTCGAGGGCGTACTTGTCAAAGTCCATCGCAACAACTCCCCGGGTAATATGTCGTTCCAAATATATTACATGCCTGCTACACGCGCAATAGCCTATATGATTTGCGGCGGTCTTGTCCACCCGTTGCGGCATTGCCGACAGAATTGCCTTTCAGACGGCTTTGTTGCCATACCGCGCCGGATTTCCGCGAAAGCGGGAATGACACATAGAGGGCGGGAACGATACGCCGACAATTGAAAGACGCTATAATTTTGAGGGTTGAAGTAGTAAGGTAGCATAGCAGTTTGAGTTGCGCCGCCTTTGGGTCGGTATCCTTCCCCGCGCCGCGGTAACAAGTAGTCTATCGGGAATACGCAGGCGGGAATACGCAGGCAAGCGCAACCTAGGCGAGGATCCCCGTAGTGGATATGAGATTATTGAAAAGGCTGGTGCGCGATAGCCTCCCACAGCCGGCGTATGACGCGCTCAGACGGGTGGTGCATCGTCGGAGGCTCAGCCGCGCGCCGACGATGGCGGTGGACACCGCCCCGCTTCCCAGGGCGGTGGATGTATCGCTGCCGGAGATGCTCTGGGGCGACGGAATAGCCGACGACTGGGAAAGGGCTAAGACCTCCATGGCCGAGGTCTTTGTGGAAGAGCCGATCAAGCACGGCATAGATCCCGAAAGCCGCCGCGCAATCTACCACCTGATTCGCCGCTTTCAACCGCGCTCCCTGCTGGAAATCGGCACCAACCTCGGCGCGTCCACCTTGTCCGGCGCGATGGCGATGAGGGAATACCGTAATGGAGGCTTCCCCCGTCTAGTCACCGTGGACTTGTTCGATGTCAACAATCCCGCTACCGCCGAGGCGAAACGATACCACATCTTAACGCCGCCCCGGGAGATGCTGGCGCGGCTGGACTGCGCCGATATGGTCGAATTCGCCGTCGCCCGCTCCACGGACTATCTGAGCGGACGCGGGCGGGAGTTCGATTTCATCCTCTTGGATCACACCCCATCGGCGGACATCGCCTATCGGGACATCGCGCTGGCAATCGGGGCGCTGCGCCCGGGCGGTCAGCTGCTGCTTCATTCCTACTTTCCGGGCGGCAAGCCCTTGGGGACGGGTGAGCGGGTCAACCCCGGCTTCTACCTCGCCGTGCGCCGTCTGCGACGGGAGGGCGTCGGATTGGAAGCCTTGTCCTTGCCGAAAGAAGGCAAATCGAGTCTGGCGCTCTTGGTTAGGGTATGAAAGACGGCGAATTGCACTGTGATATGTGGTATATTATCCAATATGTCGGATAGCAGGAGTAGGACTTACGCAGTTGAGCGCGATTTCGTACTTGAAACGGGTCAATCTCAGATATGAGTTCATATTCAAGCGCCTAAGTCCTGAGGAGATTATGGAAGTGCCCGATCCGAAGCGTATTTCGCCATCCACGCCTCGCAAGAGGGTTATGATAATCGATCCGCCATTCCAGCGGCTCTACCACGACAACGCCTCGCTGATCAAGTTCCCGATGGCGCTGGGCTACCTCTCGGGGGCTATCTTGAAGTGGACGGATTGGGAGGTGCAGGCGTACAACGCAGAATTCAACACGAAGAAGAAAGCCATTTCCCTCCACCATGTAACTCGCATCAAGGAAGGGATGGAGCGTTATCTGCGGACGCTGGAGGACCCTGCCGCGCCTATATGGGAGGAGATACGCTCTGCGATAGCGGAGTTTGAGCCGGATGTCGTGGGCATAAGTTCCAAGACGCAGAACTTCCCGTCCACGATGCGGGTGGCGCGCATCGTCAAGGAACTTAACGCCGACGCGCTTGTGCTGCTGGGCGGACCGCACGCCACCTTGTCCACCAAGACCGCGCTGGATTGCCCCGACATAGATGTGGCGGTTCTGGGCGAGGGCGAGATGACGATGGTGGATATTCTCAAGGCGCGGGAGCGCGGCGAGCCACTGAGCGGCGTGTCGGGGCTTGCCTACCGCAAGGACGGCCGCATGGTGTACACGCTGCCGCGCACGAATATGCCTGACCTCGACGAGTTGCCGTTTCCGGCGGAAGCCGCGCCGCAAATCCTGCGCGACTATGACAAGTACCCGCCCGAAGCATTCGGATTTGTGTTCTCGGCGCGCGGCTGCCCTTACAGCTGCACCTTCTGCGAGTCCAAAGCGATCTGGTCGCAAAAGACGCGCTGGCGCTCACCCGAAAATGTGGTGCGGGAGCTCAAGATGCTGATGGAGCGCGGCGTCAAGTATGTCTATTTCGACGACGACACTTTCGGCATCAAGCAGAGCTACATCAAGGAGCTTTGCGGCTTGATAGAAACCGAGTGTCCCGGTCTGAAGTGGGGCTGCGAGATAACCGTCGGCGTCATCAGGGAGCAGTCCGTAGAATACATGCGGCGTTCAGGCTGCGTGCGTATCAACATAGGCGTGGAGTCGGGGAACAATCGGATACTGAGGAGCGTGAAGAAGGGGCATGTCATCGAGAAGGCATACGAGGCGGTGGACATCTGCTATCGCGCGGGCATCGAGGTCGGCACCTTCTTTATGATTGGCTTCCCGGAGGAGACTGAGGAGACTCTCAGGGACACGCTGGCGGCAATGGAACGAGTTAACTCCGACAATATCATGCTCAGCATCTTCACGCCCTACCCCGGCTCCGAGCTGTTTGAGGTGTGCAAGGATCTGGGAATAGTGGACGACGACTTCGACATCACGAGATACAACCATCAAAGTCCGGAGAACTGCTTTACCGCCTATATCGAGCCGGAGCGCTTCAAGGAGCTTGTCCAAGAGGCGGCGGAACTGGTAACGCGCAAGAGCCGCCGCAATCGGTGGCGCAGGATCTCGCGTATGATTCGGCGCGGCGAATACTATCGGACTGCCTATTTGGCGCGGAAGTACATCCGCACCCGCGCGGTGCGTTACTCCTCGCGGGTCTTCAGTCGGCGCTATTCGGAGCCGGCGGCGTGACGGACGTGGGGGCATATATCCATGCCGAATAAACTATGGCGTTTGCGTAGCGCCCTGCGGCGCAAGAACCGCGCGGACTATCGCTTTGAGAAGGCGCTTATCCCCGGCAGGAAGCTGCTCTATGTCGCCGTTCCCAAGGCGGCGAGCCGCTCGCTGCTCAATTTTCTGCTTGGGGAACGGGCGAAAAGCGAACTTGGGCAAGCCTTCGTAGAGGTTCGCCGTCTGGTATTCGCGGCGCGATTGTGGATGAACAAGGGATTGGCGGAGGCGCTGGAAGCCTGCCGCTCACTGCCCGAGGGCTGCCAACTCAATGTCTTTGGGCCGGTGATGCGCGACACAGACCTGTATATCGGATAGTAGGAGATTATGGAAGTGCCCGATCCGAAGCGTATTTCGCCATCCACGCCCCGCAAGAGGATTATGATAATCGATCCGCCATTCCAGCGGCTCTACCACGACAACGCCTCGCTGATCAAGTTTCCGATGGCGCTGGGCTACCTCTCGGGGGCTATCTTGAAGTGGACGGATTGGGAGGTGCAGGCGTACAACGCCGATTTCAACACGAAGAAGAAAGCCATTTCCCTAGACAATGTAACTCGCATCAAGGACGGGATGGAGCGTTACCTGAGGACGCTGGAGGACCCTGTCGCGCCTATATGGGAAGAGATACGCTCGGCGATAGCGGAGTTTGAGCCGGATGTCGTGGGCATAAGTTCCAAGACGCAGAACTTCCCGTCCACGATGCGGGTGGCGCGCATCGTCAAGGAACTTAACGCCGACGCGCTTGTGCTGCTGGGCGGACCGCACGCCACCTTGTCCACCAAGACCGCGCTGGATTGCCCCGACATAGATGTGGCGGTTCTGGGCGAGGGCGAGATGACGATGGTGGATATTCTCAAGGCGCGGGAGCGCGGCGAGCCACTGAGCGGCGTGTCGGGGCTTGCCTACCGCAAGGACGGCCGCATGGTGTACACGCTGCCGCGCACGAATATGCCTGACCTCGACGAGTTGCCGTTTCCGGCGGAAGCCGCGCCGCAAATCCTGCGCGACTACGATAAGTACCCGCCCGAAGCCTTCGGATTTGTGTTCTCGGCGCGCGGCTGCCCTTACAGCTGCACCTTCTGCGAGTCCAAAGCGATCTGGTCGCAAAAGACGCGCTGGCGCTCACCCGAAAATGTGGTGCGGGAACTCAAGATGCTGATGGAGCGCGGCGTCAAGTATGTCTATTTCGACGACGACACTTTCGGCATCAAGCAGAGCTACATCAAAGAGCTTTGCGGCTTGATAGAAACCGAGTGTCCCGGCTTGAAGTGGGGCTGTGAGATAACCGTCGGCGTTATCAAGGAGCAGTCCGTAGAATACATGCGGCGTTCAGGCTGCGTGCGTATCAACATAGGCGTGGAGTCGGGGAACAATCAGATACTGAGGAGCGTGAAGAAGGGGCATGTCATCGAGAAGGCATACGAGGCGGTGGACATCTGCTATCGCGCGGGCATCGAGGTCGGCACCTTCTTTATGATTGGCTTCCCGGAGGAGACTGAGGAGACTTTCAGGGACACGCTGACGGCAATGGAACGGGTTAACACCGATATCATCATGCTCAGCATCTTCACGCCCTACCCCGGCTCCGAGCTGTTCGAGGTGTGCAAGGATCTGGGAATAGTGGACGACGACTTCGACATCACGAGATACAACCATCAAAGTCCGGAGAACTGCTTTACCGCCTATATCGAGCCGGAGCGCTTCAAGGAGCTTGTCCAAGAGGCGGCGGAACTGGTAACGCGCAAGAGCCGCCGCAATCGGTGGCGCAGGATCTCGCGTATGATTCGGCGCGGCGAATACTATCGGACTGCCTATTTGGCGCGGAAGTACATCCGCACCCGCGCGGTGCGTTACTCCTCGCGGGTCTTCAGTCGGCGCTATTCGGAGCCGCGTCGTGACGGGCATCGGGATACATCGACGATTTCAGCCGCGTTGGAACGGGACGCGCCGCGCCCCGCATCGCCCGAAGACTCGGGCATACGCTTGTAAAGGTGTGCAATCATATCCATGCCGAATAAACTATGGCGCTTGCGTAGCGCCCTGCTCTATCCCAACGGAGTGGGCAAGCCTCCGCGCGACGGGGCGGTCATGCGCGCGGGGCTGTCGGCTTACAATGCGCTGGACACGCTAGTTCTGCGGCGCAAAAATCGCGCGGACTATCGCTTTGAGAAGGCGCTTATACCCGGCAGGAAGCTCCTCTATGTCGCCGTTCCCAAGGCGGCGAGCCGCTCGCTGCTCAATTTTCTGCTTGGAGAACGGGCGACAAGCGAACTTGGGCAAGCCTTCGTCTATAAGAAGACGCTGGATGAGCTGTTCAGAGACCGACCGGAGACGCGCGACTACTTCAAGTTCACGGTGGTCAGAAACCCATGGAGTCGCGTGGCTTCCGTTCACAAGCAGAAGATTTGCAGCGGCGACCCGCTCATCGCGGCGCGGCTGATGAACGGGCGCGACGGGCTTTCGCCCAATATGCCGTTCGGTGAGTTCGTGGAATGGCTCTGCTCGGAGGAAGGCGCTGATGAGCGCGCCGATAGGCACTGGCTGTCTCAGCACAAGCTTCTCGGCATGCGCGGGCATAATCCGGTTCGCTACGACTTCATAGGCAAGCTGGAGCGGCTTTCCCAAGACCTAGACGCTTTGTCGGCAAGGCTCGGCGTGTCCATGTCCGGCGTGGGGCATCTGCTGTACACGGGGGCATTGGAACGCTATCGGACGGTCTATACGGACAGGACGGCGGCGCTGGTCGCCCGGCGCTATGCGCGCGACATCGAGATGTTTGGCTATCGCTTCGAGGACAGCGAACTTGACTGAAATTATCGGATTCCTGCCCCTGCTTTCGCAGGGGTGAAGTTCTTTCGCAGGAATGACGAGATGAAGGGAGCGATAGAAAGGTAACAATTTTGGCTGCAATTTGCCCCCCCCCCCCCCCCGCACAAAATTGGAATGATTCCAGAAAATCTTAGAGTTAAGCTCTTGCTTATCGGTGAGCAGCTAACGCCCGGCTGTGCCGTCAGCGGCACCGGAACGCTTCTCGCCGAAATGGTTCGGCAACTGGAGAGTCGAGGGTTTGACCTGACTGTCCTTAATTTGTCGCGGCCTCTAAACGAACGAGGGACGGGCGACAACTCCAATGGAACGCTCTTTTACGCTGCCCTACCCCTTAGAAAGCGTATCTTGATGTCGATAGCGTGGGTGGCGCAGGTGGCTTGGGGAACGATGAAGCAAATTCGCCGCTCCGAGGGCGTAGTTCTCATCACCGACCTCACAGTCTTGTACACCATCTTGACTATCGCAGTCTGGCTTATATCCAAAGCCGGGCGACGCCCCTTGGCGCTATGGTTCGTCGGCGGTTTCTTGCCCAGCTCCCGTAGATACGGTTCCTTATCTCTTTGGCTTGCCAAAAGGACTTTTTTGCGCTGTTCGGCGGTCTATGCGGAGACGCCGCAGACGCACCGCGATCTTGGAGGCTCACCCGGCATCCGATGGCTGCCCAACACGCGGGACATTGCAGCCCCGCCGGAGAAACGCCGCGGTGAAGTCCGCAAACTGGTCTTCGCCGCCCGGCTGCGCATGGACAAGGGGTTGGTGGAGGCGCTTGAAGCCTGCCGAGCGCTGCCCGAGGGCTGCCATCTCGATGTATTCGGGCCGGTGATGCGCGATACGGATCTCTCGCTGTTCGAGGGACATCCGAGGGCGTCATACGGCGGCGAGCTGGAGCCGGAGGAATTGATTCGCGCTTTGCCCGAATACGACCTGCTGCTGTTTCCCAGCTACTACAAGGGCGAGGGCTTTCCGGGCAGCGTCTTGGAAGTCTTTCAGTGCGGCTTGCCGGTCATCGCCACCAATTGGGGCAGCATTCCCGATCTTGTGCGGCATGAAGTGAACGGGCTGCTCGTGGAGCCGCGCTCCGCCGACAGCCTGAAAGCCGCCATCCTTCGGCTGCTGGACGACCCAGAACTATACCGTCGGCTGTGTGAGGGCGCGCGGGAGCAAGGCGAGGTCTTCCGCAGCGGGCGGTGGTACGATGAAGTAGCGCGGGATTTGCGCGCGCTGTGTGTAAGTTGACCCCAGGAGGGTATTCTCGCTTTCGCGGGAACGAGATGATGAAGGTTTTGCTCATAGGTCCCCTGCCGACCGCCGGACACGCAATCGGCGGCTCTAGGACGCTGTTCGCCGAAACGGTGCGACAGCTGGAGCTGCGCGGGTTTGAGCCGGACATCATCAACACCTCGCGCCCGCGCAGCGGCTTGCCCCGCTGGCGCATGCGCCTCATCGGGCTTGTCGTGCTGATGCGGGTGATGTGGGGCGCTGTCATGCGCGCGCCGCGCTCGCGGCTCGTCTTTCTCAATATGTCCTCCCATTCGGCGATAGGCGTAGCGCCCGCCGTCTGGCTCATCTGCAAGGTCGCGCGCCGCCCTATGGCGCTGCGCTTCTTCGGGGGCATGCTGCCCGAGCTGTATCGAGGCTATGGATACCTGAGGCGGCGGCTTGCCGACCTAACCTTCCTGCGCTGCCCGCTCGTGTATTTCGAGACTCACTATCTGCTGCGCGCGTTCGGCAGCCCGCCCAACTTTCGCTGGCTGCCAAATACGCGAGACATCGCCCCGCCTCAGCGCGCGCCGCGCAGCGAGGTTCGCCGTCTGGTATTCGCGGCGCAATTGTGGATGAATAAGGGGCTGGCGGAAGCGCTGGAAGCCTGCCGCTCGCTGCCCGAAGGCTGCCGGCTCAATGTCTTTGGGCCTGTGATGCGCGACACCGACCTATCGCTGTTCGAGGGACATCCCAGGGCGGCATACGGCGGAGCGCTGGAGCCGGCGGAGATGATACGAACCCTGAGCGAACAAGATCTGCTGCTGCTTCCCACCTACCGGGCGCACGAGACCTATGTTGGCGTCATCGTGGAAGCCTTTCAGTGCGGCGTGCCGGTCATCGCTACGCGCTGGGGCGACATTCCCGAACTCGTCCAGCATGAGGTGAACGGGTTGCTCGTGGAGCCGCGCTCCGTCGACAGCCTGAAAGCCGCCATCGGCAGGCTATTGGACGACCCCGAGCTATATCGGCGGCTGTGTGAGGGCGCGCGGGCGCGCGGCGAGGTGTTCCGCAGCAGGCATTGGTACGATGAAGTGGCGCGGGACTTGCGCGCCTTGTGTGAGAGATAACCCCGTATGGACATTTTGCGTTTTCTGGCACGCCGGTCGCCCCGTCTGGCAAAGAGAATGTATCGGCGCATCTTCGGCGATGAGCAGTGGTTCTTTGCCGTGAACGCCGGCGCGCCCCTTGCCGATTTCGGAATGAACGGACGGACGCCCATGGCGCGGCTGAAGGTGCATCACGCGCCGCCCGGCCGCTTCTGGGCAGACCCCATTCCCATAGTCATTGACGGCAAGGTCTGGGTGTTCTTCGAGGACTACTCTTTCGCCTCGCAGAAAGCCGTCATCGCTTGCGCTCCGGTGTCCCCCGACGGCGAGTTGGGTGAGGTCGTCACCGCGCTGGAATGTCCCTACCATCTGTCTTACCCGTTCGTCTTCGAGCATGGGGGCGAACTCTACATGCTTCCCGAAACTTGGGACGAGCATCGGGTTGACCTGTGGCGCTGCCGCCGCTTCCCCGACGACTGGACGCGAGAACGGACGCTGCTGGAGGGCGTGGGCATGAGCGACCCTACCCTGCATCGGCAGGACGGGAAGTTGTGGCTGTTCTGCACGGTGAGCGAGGCGCGGGCGCGGGCGAATGACGAACTGCACATCTATATTGCCGATACGCTGGAGGGCGGGTGGATGCCGCACCCGGCGAATCCGGTGGTGTCCGACCGCCGCCGCGCCCGGCCTGCGGGGCGGCTGTTTCTGCGGGACGGCAGCCTGATTCGCCCGTCGCAGGATTGCGGCGGACGCTACGGAGGCGCGGTAGTCCTCAACCGGGTGGATGAGCTGAACGAGCGCGCCTACCGCGAAACCCCCGTCGGGCGCATCGACGGATCGGAGTTGCCCGGCAATCGAGGCACGCACACGGTCAATTACGCGGACGGGCTGGAGTTCCTGGACGGACGCATGATTGTCCACAGGCGCGTGGCTCGGGCTTGAATCACCCCATAATCGCGCGGCTGCTGTCGTCCTCGGACAGGCGCGTGGCAGCGCAGACCCTCTGGATGAGCGCAATCACGGCGGTTCAGATGGTGGGCTGGCTGGCGCAGGTAATTATCTCCGCCAGGATTCTGGGACCGGAAGGCTTTGGCGTCCTTGCCATCATCATCGCCGTCTCTTCGCTCATCCACCGATTGTGGGCAGGGCGCAGCGGTGAAACCGTTACGACCTTCGTAACGCGCGCCGTGGAGGAGAAGCGACCTGATGAGGCGTCTCGCGTACTGCGCTTCACGATAGCCATGTCGTTGGGGCTGTCGCTCATCGCCTACCTCATCATCGCGGTCATCGTCCTCATGGCAAGCAGCCTGCTGGGGATTGACGACGCCCATCGGGACGTCGCGCTCTTGTACGGCGTGGTGGGCATCTTAATATCTACCCGAACCGAAACCCTTGCCGTCCTGCGACTGTCCGATAGGTTATACCTGGGCTTGGCGATCACTCTGGCGAGCGTTCTTATCCGGATCGCCCTGCTGGGAATGGTATGGCTGAGCGGGAGCGGGCTGTTCGAGATAGTTCTAGTGCATATTGTCAGCGCCGCGGCGCTCGGCGTCGGGATGCTTGGCGCGGCGACGGCGTCGGCGCGGCGTGCGGGGATGACCGGCTTCCTGAGCTCGCCGTCTATCAGAGTTCCGTCGGATGTGGCGCGCTTCCAAGGGGGGATATTCGGCAGAACGACCATCTCCGCATTGGCTTATAACCTGGACACTATCTTGATGGCGCAATTCACGGGCGCGGCGAATGTCGGGCTGTACTCGGCGGCGCGGCAGATTACCGACACAGGACACTATCCGTTTCATCCGCTAAAGGATGCGGTGCAGCTCCAGTACAGCAAGCAATGGTACTCACGCCAAGGGGGGGCGCTGCGCCGCACCGCGCTGCTGTTCAGCCTAGTGTCATTGGCGGCGTCGGTGGCTCTGTTCGGGCTGCTTGCCGTCTTTCATCAACCCATAACGCGGCTCATCCTGGGAGCGGAGTTCGCGGACGCCGCCCCGCTGCTGCTGATTATGATTTTGGGCGCATTCGCCGCCAACAGCATCTCCGCGCTTACGGTGCTGCCCGCGGCAGTCGGGCGTGTCTTGCCGCCGCTGTCGGCGGAGATAGGCGGCTTAGTGGTCTTCATCGCGCTCATCGTTTGGCTGGTTCCCCTGCGCGGCGCGGAGGGCGCGGCATGGGCGAATACCGTATATTACAGCGTCATTACCCTGATATTCGTGCCCTTCATAATCTCAACCCTGCGACAAAGCCGCCGCTTGGAGTAGGGTTTTTCAATCGTCAGCGGCTTGCCGTCTATGGCTGCCGATAAATCGCATAGACGGAAACCGCGAGGTAGTCGCGCAGCAACGGCACGCGCATCAGCAGGTTGGAAAGTCGCCAGAGCGGATGCCAGCGTTTTAACTGCGGGTTCACTACCAACTGTTCCGTTATCCATCCCGTTTCTTCGACATAGCGAAGAAACTCCGAGAACTTCATCTTGTTCAGTCCTTCCCGCGTATCTTCGAACGAATATGCCTCATCCGCCGTGGGGCGCCAGAACTCGCGCCTGAGACGCATAAGCGCGTCTTCCGAAAACAGCAGCGCCACCCAGGGTATGCGGAATCTGAAGATCCTGTTCAGGTGGTCTCCGAAAGGTGAATGAAACAGTGGGCCAAACGCTAGAATTATTTTACCCTTCTCCAAACCTGTGTTCGTTTTAAGAACGCCGTCGATATGGCGGAGGCAGTCGCGCGGGCGTTCCACATGCTCGAACATCTCGTGAGAAAGCACGATGTCGTACTTCTTATCATTCGGCATATCATAAAGATTCATGCACTCGAATGTGACTTTGTCCCGCAGCTGCGCCTTCTCGGCACAGCGCTTTGCGATTTCGATATAATACGAGTCTTTATCGATACCCGTCACATGCTCGCACCCGCGCCGCGCCAACTCCAAGGACATCTCGCCCGTGCCGCACCCCATATCCAAGTAGCGCATAGCCGGATCGATGGGGATTTGGTTGTCCAGGCGGCGGTTCCATTTTTCGAAGCGAGCCTTCGCGTATTCCATGCTCAGGTCACGCTCGAGCTGACGAAACTCTTCCGCTTCGGGGTGCCTGTCATGCACGAACAGCCGAAGCAGCCTGTAATCGATAGTCTTGCCAAACAATTTGTGCGTCCTTCCTGTGAGGCGGTCTTGTTCCGTGTGTGTGTAAGCGGCATCGCCAAGGCGCGACTATGGGCGCGGGCGCAGAGTATAGGGGCGCTCGTTTGGCTTCAGCGAAAGCATGGCGGCTTCCGTGTTGAAGACGAGCTCATCCAGCAATTCGCCGTTCTGCGAAACGGTGAACGGTCTGCCAATCCAATCCGTTGGCTGGTCGAACAGTATCGTCAGCGGGTGGTTGAACCTGAGGTCGTCCAGCCCGTCGGACAGCGTAATCTCTATGCTTTCGGTTCCGGCGCTGCCCTCGACCGGCTCAACCGTTATTACGGCTTTCTCCCTTTCGCGGACATAGAGGGTTATGTCGTTCATGGAAGCCGTCCAGAAATCGCGCGCCGCGATTGCTTGCACGTCCTTGCGGAACTCGTCCCAATGATACCATCCCCACCACTCCGGCTTTCCGATGGCGTGGTAGGTCAGTATAACCCATGCGGTCTGCTCCAATGCCTCATCCAGGACAGGCGTCAACTCCTCATTGTTGTTGATGCAGCCTTCGCAGCCTTCAAACTCGAAACTTTGCATCTCCACCGACATCAAGCCAAACCATTTATCCGGCGCAGACTGTTCCCCCGGCATGTTGTAAAACTCTCGGGAGTCTCTGGTCAGCAGTCTGCCGCTCAAAAATCCTGAAGCCTCCAAAGCCCGCTGCGTCTCTTCTTCGTGTCCGGCGCTTCTCGGATAGCCGTAGGCGACGGGCGTCATTCCCCATTCCTTCATGGTTTCATAGTTGGTTTGGAACGATTCGAGGGCGTCTTCGTAAGACAACTTGTCGTGGTCTATGTGATCGTGCCCATGCCCAAAGTAGCTGATCCCCTGGGGAACCAGCTCGGACATCAGATAGGCTATCCGCTCATCGTCGGGCCCGCTGAATATGCGCTCGCCTTGATATGAGTTTCCGGTCACGATTTCATAGCCCATTACCAGCCCATGCTCCAGCACATAGCCGTCTATGTCCGGATCCCTTCCGCGTATGGGCCAGTCGTCGTTGGTAATCGAGATTGCGGCGGTGTGGTTGTCAAACCACTTCGCGACCGATGCGTTCAGCGGGTTCGGGGGCGTCGCCCGGTTGGGAGTTGGAGCGTCGGCCGCTAGGAACTGGCATCCCACCGCCAAGAGCAGAACGCCAAGCGGCAGCGCCAGCCGCCAAAGGGAGGTGGCGCGAAGTAGGCGCTCCGTCAGGACGCGCCACAGGCTGTTCAGCGCGAAGCCGCGCGCGCCGTTTCCGCTACCGCTCAAGGCGTATTTCTTCCTTCCAGATGTTCTCAAAACCGCCGCCCGTTTGCACATACTGGCCAGTGCTGAGGTGGGTAATATCATACTCCGGGAGGGCTATTCTGACCATACATTTGCCGTCGAACGCTATGCCGCGCTCTTGGAAATCGAAGTCTAGGTTGCTGAAGCCGTACCGCTTGCGCTCCGGCGGCAGATCATCCTCGTCGGCGGGAATCAGGTGCAGCAAGAAACTCGCCTCCGCGTCGGCGCGGACGCACGGCTCCTTGACATAAACCAGCGTGTCATCGATGAGATATATGTCGAATTCGGAGCGGATTACGGGTTCGCCGGACACGAGCGACTCGTAGGCGGATGCGCGAGCCTCCAATACCGACTGACGCGCGCGGGCGCTGTCAAACGCCTCGTTCACCCTGAATATGGCTCCATCGGCAAGTTCCGCCACCGGCTCCAACGGGAGCGGTGACTCCATGTCCAAGATGTCGCAAATTATCTGCCGTTCTTCGCCCTGCCCGACCCATACGACATACTCTTCGGCTTTCCCATACTTTTGGTAGAGCAGGACGGCGCGCTCGAACCAGCGCTGGCAATCGTAGTCTTTCCCTATGCCCTGCAGCGGTGTGGAAACCCAGGTCACCAGCTTTCCCGGAACGCCCGCGTTCCATCGGAGTACATTGGGGTCGTTGCTGTAATATCTGCCGGAAGCGGGGTTCGCCCGCACATATTCCACCAGCTTGGAATCTTCCCAGTACGCCGTGTTGAAACTATTGCCTATGTATCCCGACTCCAGCGCGGTTGCGGTCAGTCGCAGATTCTGCCGCGCGGAGATGCCGATATGCCAGCAGCAGCCGATAAGTACGAGGGCGGCAAGCGCCCATCGGAACACGGACATCCTGCCCGACGCCGTGCCGCGCACGAGTGCGTCCAGCCAGAACGCCGCGACGAACAGCAGCGGGACATATATCGGCAGCAGGAATCGGCTGTCTATGCCCTGCCAGGACGCAAGCCCCACCACCACGGCAATAATCGCAAGGTATATCAGCGAGAAGACCCAGAAGACGGAAGACGCCCTGCCCGGACGGGGGGTGATGAATAGAACCGCCGCCAGCAGCAGCAGTAGGCATGCAACCAGCCATGGCGAGTGCTGCAACTGATAGCGGACCAGCGAATAGTGGACCAGCGAAAGCGGATCTACCCACTGCTGGAACACCTCAACTATCTGCCTCAGCGAATCGAATAGGGGCTGTCCCGACGCTGCGGATCTGTCCCCGGTGAGGGTTCCGGAGACCAGTTGGTTGCGCGTCATCGCCGCCGCGAGCGGGAGCGAGGAAATCGCGCCGAAGATCGAGGCATCCTTCAAGCGCTCGCGCATTGGAGTGTCCCGGCGCAAGACGAGCATGAGGACAGCGGAGAAGATGAGCACGACGCCTATGTAGCGCGTCAGCGCGGCGAGCGCGGCGAATACGGCGGAAAGCGTGAGCATCGACCTGCCGCTTCTCCGGTTCAGGAACGACTCCAGCGGCATCAGGGCGAGGATGGCGAACAGGATGAATAGAGGTTCGCTCATTAGGGTCGAGGCGGCATGGGCGAGTGGAACGGCTGTCATCATCGCCACCGCCGCGCCGAGCGCGATTAGCCGCGACTTGAGACGCCGGCTCAGCCACAAGCCCGACGCCAAGATGAGCAAGCCGAATGCGACTGCGTTCAGCAATCTGCCCCCGTCCACCGGCTCGATGCCGAACAGGCTTAGGAACGCCATTGCCATGGAGAAGAAAGGCGCGAACAGCGTCATCTGTTCGCCGCCGGGGCTGATCAAGCCCTCCCCTGCGGCGAGGCTTTCGGCTGCCGATATGTAGTTGAAGGCGTCGTTGCCGAGCGCCGCGCCGTAGGTGGAGGTGCGAACAAGGATGTGCGCCGCGCCCAGAACGGCGACGAGCGCGATGAGCGCGGGAAATGCGGCGCGTCCGGTGGAGAGGGAAATACCCCCTTCTTCCGCATTTATGGTTTGATAGCGCACCGCCAAGGCGCGCCACAGGCTGCTCGGCGCGAAGGCGCGCGCGCCGCTTTCGCTACCGTCCAAGGCGTATTTCTTCCTCCCGGTCTGCGGAAGCGGTGGCCGGCTTCATCCCGTAGCAAGTGCGGCAATAGTTGGGAATGTCGTTGCCGGCAATTCGTCGGCGCAGCTCCCGGTATTTGTCATTGTTCCAGATATTGACGAACGGCTCATCGAACAAATTGCCCATTTTTACCACGCTGGAATCGGCTATTTGACAGCAGGGAACGACATCGCCGTTCGCCGCGATGTAGGAACTGGTCCAGGGCCAAGGGCAGCGGTTGGCTTCGGAATACCTTTGACCGCGCTCGACGCTGAGCCGCATACCGATTTCGGCGGCGACTTTTCTCGATTCCCGTATAAGCCGGTCCGTCTTGGAAGATTCGCCGGAGATGTCAATCGGCGCGATTGCGCCTTCCATCTCCTCTTTGCCCCAATCGGTCAGCAAAGTCGTTATCGTCAACTTGTCCACACCGAGCCTTTTCGCCAATCTTACCAAGTCGGGAAGCTCGTGCGCGTTGCGCTGCGTCGCTACGCAGCGCAATTCAATTCTGGGCCAGATATTGTTACCTCGACGGCGCACCATGTCGGCGACATTATTGACGACTTTCTCGAAGTTTCCGTTGACACGAATTGACTCGAATGTCTCAGCCGTCGCTCCGTCCATACTGATGGTGATCGTGGTCCCTCGCAGCGAGCTCAGCCTGGAAGCGATGTTATCCGTATAAATCGAGCCATTGCTGACGATGGACATATCGATGCCCTCGCGCTCCCCCTCTTCCAGCATATCAATCAGATGGCGGTTCAGCAGAGGTTCGCCCATCCCCTGCAACTTAATCTGACGGAGCGCGGGAAGCTGACGGAGAATCGAGGTGAACCTCTCCATAGTCAAGCGCGTCGTGAGCCGCTCCCAATGCGTTACTTGGCAGTGGTCGCAGGCGAAGTTGCAGGTATCTATCGGTTCCAGGTCGACGCTGGTGGGCAGGAAAGGGGTATTTCTCAGTCCGAACCGCTTTGCTATACGCCCCCCGATGGTGTGATAAACCTTTGCAGGACTTACACCCCCGCCCGCACTTATATTCTTATAGCGCACAATCAAGGCGCGCCACAAATTATTCAGTACAAAGCCACGCATGCCGTTACCGTTCAAGGCTTAACTCCTTCCACCCATATCCTATCAAAATTGCCCTCCATGTGCATGTATTGGCCGGTTCTGATGCGGGACTACGGGAGAGCCGCCGCCGCCACGCCTCGCCCGTCTAATATCACGCCTCGCCCGCCGAATCTGGTTCTTGTTGCCCCCGTTGTCGCTGAACGAGGAACGCCGCCATAGCGCAGGTCAAGCCTATGAGGAAGTTGAATGTCCCCTGAGTAAGCAGATGGTGGAAGCTCATGCCGACGAAGCCCATCACTACTACCCATGCGCCGATTGTATCTCTGGCAAGGGATGGCGGCATTGTGAAGTACAGTCGCACGAGATACAGCAGCGCCAGCAGGTACAGCGCCAACGGGATGATGCCCGCCTCCCCAATCAGCATGAGGTATAGGTTGTGGGTGCCTGTGGGTCTGTTTTGAGGTCCAATTCGCGCGCCTTCCATGTAGTGAAGCTGATACAGACCGTGTCCGAAGACGGGCGAATTCAGCGCCTTTTCCGCGCCCATTCGCCACAGACCCAACCGCACCGGCAGCGCTCCCTCTTTCTCGAATCTGACAATTCCCAATACATTACGCGCGGATTCTATGCCAGTGAGGCTCGGCGCTATCGGACCCAGGACGGGCGTCTGCCCTCGATGTGTTCTGCCGTCCTTTTCGTAATAGACATAGGCGCGCAAGAACTTGCCCAAGTCTTCGCCGGTCGGAGTGTATCTCCACGACGCGGCGCCCTCGATGTCAGACCATTTGGCATCGTCGAACGCCGCGTCGGAGCGCTGCCACTGCCAAGGCTGGATCGGGTCGTCGTCCAATCGGTGCGGCTGATCCCCTACCAGGCTGATGAAGATAATCCCACCCACCCACCTTTGCTCGGCGACGCCGCCGGTTACCAGCGCCCCGAAAATGACGGCAGCCTCCGCTATCGGGCCTATGGCGGGCGTCCGCTCTAGATATGTTCTACCGTCCCTTTCGTAATGGACATAGGCGCGCAAGAACTTGCCGAAGTCTTCATCGGTCGGAGTGTATGTCAATCCGTTAGCACCTTGGATGTCGCTCCAGTCGGCATCGTCGGACGCCGTGTTGGAGCGCTGCCACTGCCAAAACTCGGCCTGGTCGTCGTCCGCTCGGTGCGCCTCGTCCCCCTCCGGCACGACTCTGATAGCCTCACCCACCCGCGGCTCTCCGTAGGCGGCTCTGACTACAAGCGTCTCCGAAATGACGGCAGCCTGCGCTATCGGACCTATGACGGTAGCCTGCGCTATCGGACCTATGGCGGGCGTCTGCCCTAGTATTGTCTTGCCGTCCTTTTCGTAATAGATATAGGCGCGCAAGAACTTGTCTATATCCGCATCGGTCGGAGTGTAGTCGTAGGTCCGGGGCAAGACTAATGCCCTATCGATTTCGCTCCAGGTGGCATCATTGGGCACATCGGCATCGTCGGCGCGTGCGTCGGCGCGCTGCCAATGCCAAAGCTGGGGCGGGTCGTCGTCCGCTCGGTGCGGTTGGTCCTCTCCCAGGCCGACGATGATAGGCTCACCTACACGCCGCTCCGCATCGACGCCTCCGCTTACCTGCGCCTCGGAAATGACGACAGCCTGCGCTATCGGACCTATGGCGGGCGTCTGCCCTAGTATTGTCTTGCCGTCCTTTTCGTAATAGACATAGGCGCGTAAGAACTTGTCTATATCCGCATCGGTCGGGGTGTAGTCGTAGGTCCGGGGTGAGACTAATGCCCTATCGATTTCGCTCCAGGTGGCATCATTGGGCACATCGGCATCGTCGGCGCGTGCGTCGGCGCGCTGCCAATGCCAACCCTGGAACGGGTCGTCGTCCACTCGATGCGGCTGGTCCTCTCCCAGGCCGACGATGATAGGCTCACCTACACGCCGCTCCGCATCTGTGCCCCCTCTTACCGGCGCCCTGTAAATATCGTCATACGGCGCTGCGATTGGAGTCGGAGCGCTCGTCGCCGTCGGCGTGCTTGTCGCCACCGGCAGCGTGCCTGACGAATCCCCACGAAACGGCAAAGGCACTTCAAATTGTATGAATATGTATGCCAATACGCCGACCACGCCCAGAACGGACAGGATTACGGCGGGCAGGTTTTGCGGCAGGCGGCGCGCGTTCACCAGCAGATAGAGCGTCAGTATCACGCCCACCGCGGCGATTGCGGTGTTGGAAATCGTCAGAAACGCGGCTGCATATCCCAGCGCCAGAGCCGCATACGCAAGCGGGCGCTGTCGCCGGTTGTGCAGAAGCGCCAACGCCAGCGCTATCGTCATTGCCGCGATGAAGCCGGCGTCGTTAGGATCGGTAAAAGTGCCGGCCAGGCGATAGGGAATCCGATACTCCGGCGGCAGCACGCCAATATCGCGCAGTTGCAGCGTTGCCACGATGACCGCGCAGCTCGCCATCAACGCCACGAGCATCCACTTCAGCAACTTCTCCACGCCGATACGCCTCATCAGCGACAAGCCGCCAAGTATGGCAGCCAGCGTAACGCCGAGGAAGAAGACTTGGCGCACGAAGTCCCCGGTCTGCAATTCGGCGTCTGTGGCGAGCGAGACGACAGAGGCGATGAGCAGATAGGACGCTATCGCGGCGAGAAGCAATAGCGCGGGCGTACCGATGGACTTCCATGAACGGACGCTCACGAAAGCCAGCAGCAGCATGCAGCACAGGGTGATAGACCCAAGGACTAGCGGCTCTATCACGCCGCCTTGCAGCTTTATATGCACCAGGACGGCAAGCGCCCAGAAGGAAAAGGCGATGCAGGGGACTGACAGGAACTCCAGCCTCTTCCAGAGTAAAGGGATGAGCGAAATCATAGGAACTTATCTTGTGAATAGACCGATTGTGATTTTCAGAGTTGAGCGGCAGCTTCGATTGTACTTGAATGCGCCCCAATCGTCATTCCCGTGAAAACGGGAATCCAGAATCTCAGAATGTAGGCGCTTTCGCATATTCTAGTCTATCTCAAAGCGCTGGGTTCCTGCTTTCGCAGGAATGACGGGTGAGTGAGCAGAAATGACGATATGAAAGTCAAAATGCCAACAGAACCTAACAATACTCCCCTGCCCGACTACTTCGCGCACAGCCCGCGCAGCTCGGCGGCAACGCGATCGTACCAGTTTGCGCTGCGAAAGTAGTCGCCCCGACGCTTTGCGCCCTCACACAGCCGCCGATACAGCTGCGGGTCTTCCAGCAGCCGCTCGATTGCCGCCCTGACCTCCGCAGCGGAGCGGGGTTCTATGAGCAGCCCGCTCTCCTCGTGCTCCACCAGCTCGGGGACGCCTCCCATCTTAGCGGCGACCACCGGCACGCCGCATTGGAACGCTTCCAGGATGACTCCGGGGTAGCCCTCGCTGCGATAGTAGCTGGGATACAGCAGCAGGTCGTGCTCGCTTATGACGCGCGGCATGTCCGTCGGGTCGAGAACACCGCCGTATGTCGCCCTAGGATGCCCGTCGAAAAGGGAAAAGTCGGTGTTGGACATACCCGGCCCGAATACATTCAGATGGCAGTTCTCCGGCAGATGTCGGCATGCGTCGAGGGCTTCGGCAAGACCTTTGTCCATGTGCAGACGGGCTACGAAAATCAGATTGCTCACCTCATCGCGTCCGATTGTGTACGGCGGCTCGATGTCCCTCGTATTAGGAAACCAGCGAAAGTTGCGCCAATTGCCGAACATACGCTGCAAGCCTTGTGTCTCCACATACACCAGCGCAGAGCGCATCCAGGTGCGGCTTGACACCCAGCGAGATAGAGCGCCATATTTCAGGTAGTCCGCGCTCAAGTCCCCGCCGGTGATGCGGACGACCAAGGGCTTGCGCGCGATTTTGCACACGACCCAGAAGAACGACGCCATACTTATCGCCGAATAGGACGCCAAAATCAGGAAGACGACATCGGAGCGGTGGAGCCTTTTCAGCGCGCCCCAAGTAATCCGCAGGAAGCGCGCCAGATAGTTGGCGCGGATTCTCCACGCCGACAGGTTGGTTACGCCCCCCGATGTGTCCACGACTTCCATGCCGAAGCCGCGCGCGCCCAATTCGCGCACCTGCTCGTCCGCCATCACCTTGTTGCCCCCGACGATGTTGGTGTCGGATGCTCCCGCTTTCTGTATCGGAGCGATGAGCAGGATGCTGGGCGTATCACTTCCGCTATCGGTCAAGGGGCATTCCTCGCTTGGCGGGTTATTCCGCGCTTCCACCGTCGTCATCTGCCGGTCGCCTGGGCAAGCGCGGATCTGCCCGCAGCCCACAGAAAGCCCGCGTCATCGCGTCTGGGCAGCCATACCGCGCGCAAGCCCGTTCTTGTCGTTCTGTGAAAGACGACGGCGAGCAGCAAACAGCTGCACAGCATGCCCACGGTCATGCCCCACCCCGCCGCCGCGACCCCAAGATTAGAGTATAGCAGGAGAAGCGCGCCGAGATTGGCGCACAGCCCCAGGAAGACCGCCCAAGAGCAGATATGCGGGCGGTTCGCGCCCCTGAAGTGCGTCAGGAAGATCCCGGATACGGCGTAGGCGAGCATCCCCGGCGCGATAATCCACAAAAGCGGAAGCGCGGGCAGGAATGCTTCCGAAAGCAGCAGTCGCACCAGAGGCGCGCTTAGCGCAAGCACTACGAGCATGGGAATTGCCGTGCCAGCGCAGACGAGGCGCAAGCAGAGCGCGACCGTCTCGATGCGCTCCGCGCCCGCGATACGGGGGAATAGCGCGTTGCCCACCGCGTTGGAGATTAGCATGAACCCAAGCATCAGCGCGCTCGCCGCCGCGAACAGCCCGATTTCGCCCTGGCTGGCAATCAGCCCCAGGACGACGACGCCAAAATGGGGTTCGACGAAGACACCTATCCGCGCGGCATGGTATTTCAAGCCGTAGCCTAGGACGCGGCTGATGTTCGAGCGGCGCGGCATCTCCGCGCCCAGACCGCAATGCCGCCGCAGATACAGCAGGCAGGCGGCTATCATCACGCCATGCCCGGCGACAAAGGCGACAATCGCCCCGTCCGCGCCAAGCCCCAGCTCCCATACGAGAACCAGTATCGCGCCCACATTCGCCGCGACGCGGAGTATCGAAAAGACCGCCAAGCCCCTAAAGCGTCGAAGCGCGACGAGCTGGTGGTCGAGCGCGACGGAGATGGTCGTCAAGGGGATCAGCGTCAGCGCCAGTAGGAATGTGTGAGTCTCCGCCTTCTGAAAGAACGCGATTTCGCTGTATATCAGCGGAACGGCGAGGGCGGCGGCAAGCGCTCCCCCGACTATGCCGATTATCAGGGCGGAGGACACGCCTTGCGACACGCTCATCTGCCGCGCCGCGACGAAGTATTGAGCGCCCTGCTGCGCGCCGGGCGTGAAGACTAAGCCGAGCAGCGTCCCGAACACGAGGCAGACGGCATACGCGCCCCTTCCTTCGGGAAGAAGCATGTAGGCGAGCAAACCCTGTATCAGCAGCGTCAGCGCAGCCATGCCGCCCAGGGTGGCGAACATCACGGACGCATCCTGCCCGCCGGTCGTGTCCGGGGCCTCTAGCGCGTCTGAAGTTCCCGATTTAGATTGGAGCATAACGCGGATTACTGAAACACAAAGATTGAGCCTCGTGGCGCTCACCAAGAAAATCAGGGTTCACTTCTTTTCAATAATCTTTCTAAAAAACCCACTAGGTTTTTGCGGGGGGGGGGGGGGGTAAAAGTGTATCATCCAGTCTATCTGCTTGGAGACGCTCCGGAATGAAGAAGCCCACTCCCCAGCTCAGGTGCATCGTGGCAAGCGCGAGCGGAAGCAGCGCTGCCGCCATGTCCCGCCGCCGAAAGCCTACTACGACCGAGCCGCCCACGATAGTCAGTGCATAGGCAAGCAGCAGCGCGGTCAGCAGCCACGGAAATCCCGCCACAGCCAACGCAGCCCCGACTGCCAAGCCAAGTATCAGCCCCGGAGCCGCAAGATGCCGATAGCGAATGGAGCCCGGATGCTTCATCAGCACCACCGACTTACCTCGACCGTAATTGAAATACTGCCGCGCCAGCGCCCACATCGAGCCGCGCGGCCGGTACTCTACCACCAACTCCGGGTCGAACCAGACCGTCTTGCCGCGCTTTCGCAAGCGGTAATTGAGTTCGTAGTCCTCATTTCGCGCAAGGTTGGCGTATCCTCCGCCCAACTCCTCCAGCGTCCTGCGGGAGAACACGCCCAGAAAGGCGGTGTCGGCGGCTCCCTCCTGCCCGCCCAGACGATGGCGGGAGTCGCCCACGCCCAATAGGGTTGTCATGGCTATCGCCACCGTTCGCTCGAACAGGGTAGTTCCCACCGCTAATTGCCGCCCGCCGACATTCGCCGCTCCCGTTCGCTTCAAGGTTTGCAAGGCGCGGCTTATGTAACCGGGTGGAAGGACGACATGGGCGTCGCAGCGCACTATGAAGTCGCCGGTCGCGGTCTGAAACGCCGCGTTGGCTCCGGGCACGAGGACCCTCTCCGGATTGGAAATCAACTTCACCGACGGATGAGCCTGCCGAATAAGCTCGGACATGGTCGGGGTTTCACAGCCGTCGGCGACTATGACCTCCATCTCACCCTCATAGTCCTGAGCGAATACCGAATCAAGAGTGGATATGATGGTCGCTTCCGCATCGCGCGCCGGAATTATCACCGACACGCGGGGAAGGTCATGGGATGACCCTTGGGATTCGAGGGTTGCCGATTTTGGGTGTTCGCTCGTTCCGATGTTCATGTGTTCGCTTGTGTTCATGGTAGGTTGGGTGGATATATGCGTCATTCCCGTTTTCACGGGAATCCAGAATATCAGAATGTAGCCGCTTTCGTATATTTTAGGCTATCTCAATAGAAAATTGCATTAGTCGCTTCCCCCTTGATGGGGGAAGGTTAGGATAGGGGTGAATAGGATGGGGGTGAAAATGCTTGTCCATCGACGGCTAAACTGTACTGATGCAATTTTCTCATCTCAAAGCGCCGGATTCCTGCGAAAGCAGAAATGACGGGTGAGTGAGCAGGAATGACGAGATGAAAAGTCTAAATGTCAGCAGAACCTAGTGAAGAAACTTGCCGGAAGTTACGGAGTCCGTCCGCTCCATCGGGGGTTGCAGCCGCTCGCTGATGAGGCTCATCACGCGCACCGTTTCAAGTCCGTCCTCAGCCGTAACGGACGGGGACAAGCCGTTGACGCTTCGCTCGAAGAACTCGCTGATGAGCCGGTCGTGGATGTTCCTGAAGCGTCCCGTGATATAGCCAAAGCCATTGGCGAATGTGCTCGATGCTATCTGCGCCGCCTCTCTGACGGCAGAAATGCCGATGCCCCAAGGGGACTGGTTCACCCTATCGTAATTGACTATGACTTTGCTCTGCATGTCTATCTTCATCATGCCTTCTGTGCCCCACAGCTCCAAGAGGAACGCCGAATGTTTGGAGGTGTAAGTCAGCACTGCGCTGCATGCGGCGCGCTCGCCCATCAGCTCCAGCCTATAATCCTCGAACGGCGACCATGGGTATTCCGGCAAGATTTTTCTGCCCTGCACCCAGACATCGCGGATAGGCCCGATGAACGCTTGGGAGAGGTACACCACATGGGGCCCCGTCTCGCCTATGGAGCCGCCGGGCAGTCGGTTGGCGAAGTGCGCGGGGTCTGTCGTCCACAGAGTGACGGGCGTGGAGTAGAAGATACGCATGCCGGTGAGTTCCCCGATGTCGCCGCGCTCAAGCCGCTTGCGAGCCTCGATGACGCACGGATGGAACAGTTCCGTGTGAGCCACCTCAACCCGTCCTACGGCTTCCCGCTCGGCATAGATGACCCGCTCGCACTCCTCCACCTTCTCGGCAAGGGGTTTCTCGATGAGGACATGCGCGTCCGCCTTCAGCGCAGCCACCGCTATGTCGGCATGAGCGCTCGGCGGCGTGCATACATCGACGAAGTCGGGGCGTTCCGTCTCGAGCATCCGGCGGAGGTCGTCATACGCCGCCGGAACTCCGAATTGACGGCTTACCGCTTCGGCGCGGTCGCGGTCGAGATCGCAGAGAGCGGCGACTCTCACATCGCGGCGCAGCCGTAGCCAGGCGGGCAGGTGCCTCTTGGCGGTTATGAATCCAGCGCCTACGATGGCAACTCTGTACATGGGTACGCCAGATTCCTTGCCGTTCACGCCGTCGTATCAGGCAGTTGGGTAACGACTGCGGGCAGATGGCGGGGCCGTCCCCGGCTCTCCCCTTCCGGTCAATCCCAAACTGCGGACTAACGAATCGTCCCTTGCGCCGCCAGCCTGAACTTGAGCGTGAAGGTTCTCGATCTTGTGTAGTTTGGTGGGCCATCGTGGACTCGAACCACGGACCTCAGTCTTATCAGGACTGCGCTCTAACCGGCTGAGCTAATGGCCCCCGAATGTGCGATGTGGAAGCAGGCTACTCGACAGGCTTGCCCGTCGCGGGGTCGAATTCGACGACAATCTCGACGGGCGCGTTGCGCGCCACGATTAGCTCCATCGGCTCCGACAGGCTGTCGTTGACGGGCTGATGCACGGAGTCGGGCGGGACATATATGAAATCGCCCTGCTCTATCTCCAGCGTCTCCTCAAGATGCATGCCTGTGAGAAAGCGCCCCTTGCCGCTCACGACATAGATGGCGGACTCACAGTTCACATGGTAGTGAGGACTGGAGGCGCATCCGGGGGGAATCGTCGCTATGGCAAGGTGAATGCCTTCCGTGCCAGCCAACGCCTTCGATACCCCGGCAAGGCGTGTCATGCTGCCCGAAGAAACTTCGACCTCAAGTCCGTCCGGATGGATTACGGTGCATCTTGCGTCTAGTTGCGTGTCCACGAGGCAAATTATATCATTTGGCGGCGTATAAGGGAATAGATAGTTGGTCAGCGAGAAAATTGCATTAGCCCCTTCCCCCTTGATAGAGGAAGGTCATTAGTCCCTTCCCCCTCTGGGGGAAGGTTAGGATGGGGGCGAAAATGCCCGCCCATCCACGGCTAAACTGTACTAATGCAATTTTCTCGGTCAGTGTATCAGGGTTCGGTTGAGGCGAAATTGGCGAGAGAAGATTTCAGGTTCGGCTTCCGGCTGCGCGTGCGCTGGGGTGAGTGCGACGCGCAAGGCATCGTGTTCAACGCCCAATACATGAACTTCATCGAGGTGGCGCAGGCGGAATACTTCCGCGACTTGGGATTGCGTCTGTACGGCGACGAGCTGCGCGAGCGCTTCGACCTCGCCACCGTCAAGTCGACGCTGGAGTACATGGCTCCGGCGCGGGTCGATGACATGCTGGACATTCTCGTCCGCGTGTCGCATATCGGGCGCACGAGCATCGTGTTCAACACGGAGATGTACCACATTGGCGCGAAAAAGCCGTGCAACCGCGCGGAAGTCATCTACGCGAACTTCGACGCCGATACGGGCGCGGCGAGACCTATCCCCGATGACTTGCGGCGGCTGATTGGCGCGTATGAGGCAACTCGGGCTGATATGGCAACTATGGACGGATAGGACGGATTTGAAGAGTGCTTAATCGGCGTTGACCTTCACGATGACGGCGGCGTTGGCGATGATGGTGAAGTCGCCTGAGCCTTCGCGGCCCTCAATCTCCAAGCCGCCCTGCACCACTTTCAGAACGCCCTTGCCGTGCGGCAGCACGCTCAGCACCTCGTCATGGCGGACTTCTTCGGGCTTGGGTATGCCGATGGTCACTTCCACAATCATCTCGCTCGCGGTGTTCGGCCCCAGCAGCCCAAGGAACATAAGGCTGCTCTGATGTACGGCGTTCCAGGTGGCGCGCCTCGCTGCCTCGGTGTAGTTCTGTCCGTGCAGGTCTATGCCCATGCCCATCTCAAGAATCGCGGGTGTCAGCGGCATTTTCGTCCTTCCTTCTCAATCTTTCCGATGTTCCGGCCAGCGTATCCGGTCAACGGAAAGTGTGCGCCCAACACGCTCGCATGTCAAGCAAAGAAAGGTTGACATCAAGAAAAGCTTGCGTTAGTCCCTTCCCCCTTGATGGGGGAAGGTTAGGATGGGGGTGAAAATGCTCGCCCATCGACGGCTAAACTGTACTAATGCAATCTTCTCACATCAAAAAACAGGATAGACAGAGATAGGGACAGCCTGATAAAATTGCAGTTCACGCGGGAGTAGCTCAGGGGTAGAGCATCTGCTTCCCAAGCAGAATGTCGCGGGTTCGAATCCCGTCTCCCGCTCCACGATTTGCCTGACGCATCCGCTTGCCATTCCAATCGCCCAAGACTCACAAACAAGGAGCAGGTATGCCCATCATCAACAGAGACGATTACGAAAAGACAGAATTGTCGGCCGGAGTTGACCGCTGGGCGCTGGTTGACGGTGATAAGGGTTCTGAGTCAACGAGCGTGGGCGATGTCATCGTGGGCGTGGACGGCGTCGTGCCTACGCACACTCACCCGACCGAGGAGGCGATGGTGATTTTGGAGGGCGAGATGGACGCCATACTAGGCGACGAAGTGATAACCGTGCGTGTGGGCCAGACCGTGCTCGCGCCGCCGGGAGTTCGGCATGGCTTCGTGAACCGCTCCGGCGCTGCCGCGCGCGTGCTTGCCATCTTTCCCACGGCGCACATGGAACGCACACTTGTGGACTGATTTTTAATCCCAACCTACACCCATACCCCGTCATGATGAGGAGGCACAATGCGGGCAACTACAAAGCACACCGAAGAGGTCGTCGAGAACATCAAGGAGCTGTCGGCACAGTTCGCGTCGGAGCGCGCGGAACGGCTAAGACGGCGTGAGTTGGCAGCCGCCGATTTCGAGGCGTTAGTAGATGCGGGTTTTCACCTGACGGGCGTGCCGCCGGATATGGGCGGACTGAACGGCGGCATTGCGGAGGCCACGCGCCCGCTATGCGAGATGCTGCGTATCCTGGCACACGGCGATCCCAGCGTTGCGCTCGTGGCGTCGATGCACCCCGCGGTCATCGGCGGATGGATGGAAGTTCCTGAGGCTCCCCCACCCTACACCGAGGCATGGGAGAAGCAGCGCAGGACGGTGTTCGAGACCGCTCTGAATGGCTGCTGGTGGGGCACAATCATATCGGAGCCGGGCAGCGGCGGCGACTCGTCCAAAACCAAGGCAACGGCAAGGCGCGCGTCCGATGATGAGCCCTACCTGCTTACGGGACAAAAGCAATTTGGCAGCGGCTCGGGCATCACCTCGTTCATGATTACTCAGGCGGTGCCGGAGGGCGAAGCCGCGCCCGATGTGTTCTACATGGATATGCGCGGCGTGCCCTGGGACGGCTCGGCGGGGGCGTTGCTTACGGCTGCATGGGACGGGCATGGCATGACGGCGACGCAGAGCCACGCGATGAGCTTTACGGACATGCCTGCCACCCGCGCGGCATGGCCGGATAACCGTCAGCGCCAGCGAATGCGAGAGCTTGCGGGGCGACCGGCAGGACATCTATTCACTTCCGTGATTGTGGGCGTCGTAGAATCGGCGGTAGATGCCGCGCGTCAACAGATGCGGAGCAAGCGGGATTCGATGCGCCCGTTCGAGCAGGTCGAATGGTCGCGCGTGGAGATGGAAGCCTGGCTAATTCAACAGGCGTATGAGGGTGTGCTGCGCGATGTGGAGAGCGGCAACGGCAATGCCACTCGCAGCGGTCTGCTGTGCAAGGAAGCCGTCGCGGAGCTGGCGGATTCGACGCTGCTGCGGATTGGCAAGGTGGTGGGCGGCGGCGCATACTCGCGCAGTTCGCCGTATGGCTTCTGGCTCCAGGATGCGCGCGCGCTGGGTTTCCTTCGCCCGGCATGGGGTTTCGCGTTCGACAGCATCTTCAACGGGGTAGCCTGGGACTAACGGGATGGACAAGATGCGATTGGTGCTGGCAGATGTGAATGTCATCGACGGCGTAACGCCGACGCCGCTTGCGAATGCCAGCGTTGCCATCGAGGACGGACGCATCAGCGAGGTGGCAAGCGGAGACAAGCCGCTGAACACGCGCGACGCCACCGTCCTCGAACTCAACGGCGCGTACTTGCTGCCCGGGCTGTGGGATACGCATGTGCATCCTGAATATCCGCCGGCGTCGGGCGCTACCATAGCGGAGCAGACGGCGGATTTCGGCGCGAACCTTTCGCGCGCGCTCACCGAGGGCGGCGTAACCGCCGTGCGCTGCGGCGGCGCTGCCAACTTCATGGATGTCGCGTGGAAGCGCGCCTTTGACTCAGGCAAGTTCACGGGTCCGCGCATCTTCGCAAGCGGATACTTCCTCACCACGACGGGCGGCCACTTCCTCACATCGGGACAGGCGCGCGAGTGCGATGGACCCTATGGTTTCGTTCAGGCAATCCGCGAACAGATAAAGGGTGGGGTTGACCATATCAAGCTGAACCTTTCGGGCGGGATAATGGGGCCGCCATGGGACCTGCACAAACATTCCTTCCTGCTTGAAGACGAGATTAAAGCCGCATTCGCCCTCTGCCACCGCCGAGAATATAAGGTCATGGCGCATGCCACCAACCCTGACGCGGTGAAAGCCGCAATTCGGCTCGGCGCGCACAGCATCGAACACGGCTACATCATGGACGAAGAGTGCTTAGCGCTGTTTGAGAGCGGCGACGCCTGGTATGTACCAACGCTCGCCATTTCGCACCTGACCCAGCAGCAGGCTGCCAACGACTGGGAACGGGATTGGATTGAGCGGCGGCAGATTCCGGATGATCTGCAACGTAGGGCAGACGCCGCGAGCGACGAGCATGCGAAATGGTTCAAGCGCGCGCTCGATGCGGGCGTGAAGATGGCGGTAGGGTCGGATATTCGCCCGCTGAGCGAGGCGGCGCTGCTGGAGATGGGGCTTTGGGTGCGCGACGGCGCGACGCCTTGGCAGGCGATACAGGCTGCCACGCGCAACGCCGCCGAACTCTGCGGCGCGGGCGATGAACTCGGAACGGTGGAAGCCGGCAAGTTGGCAGACCTCATAGTCGTCGCCGACAATCCCCTCGACGACATCAACAACATCCGCAGCCTGCTCATGGTTCTGAAAGAGGGGCGCATCGTATCCGACAGGCGGGGCTAGACGGCTGAGTAAATCGACGCCGCGAATGTGAACAAAAGCGGAGTTAGCGAGTGCTGGCTTTCATAATAATAGTGCCAGCGTTTGATGCTGGCACTATTCCAGAATCACCCATGACGCCCGCCGGGAATCACTTGTGAATCTGAATTCAGATTATCACTTGCCAACCTTTAGCGCAATAGCGCCACCGAAGTTGTCATACTGCGACTGCCCGCACAGCCGCAGCAGGTTGCGTATCCAGTGCAGCAGACCGCCCTCTAATTCCGGGCGCGCGTCGGCGGCTATGTTGGTGAGGATCCACATGTAGGTCATCGCCTGATGCAGCGCGCCCAACGGTCTTGACGCCTCGAATGTTTCTATCAGCCGCTCCATCGGTTCAAACTTCGCCCATGGCCGCAAGTAGGCATCGCGCAGACGGGTTTCGGCATTCGGGTTGTCCTTGAGTACACTTTCGTCGAAGTATGCGCCGGAGACCGTCGCCATGTCGAAGAATGGATGGGAAATGCACACATCGGTCCAGTCGAAGAAAGTGTAGCCGTCGCCTCTGATGAGGATGTTGCCACCGAGATCGCCATGCACGAGCGAGTGCGGCACGCCGAACTGCGCCAGCCGAGCGCACATCAATTTCAGCGGCATAGACAACGAGCGCAAATCCCCGACTTCCGATTCCGACAGGCCATTAGAGCCGCCCGTGAGCATCCGCGAACAGGAGGCAATCAGCGGGTCTATCAGCTCAACCATGCGCCCAAGTCCCCTGTCGGGGCAGTCCAGCGAAAGCCAATGCCTTGTATGCGCCGCCTGCTCGACCTGAGTTTGCGCGAACAGGCGCAGCGCATCCTCCCAGCGCGCGATGTCGGGACACTCGTGCAGCATTTCGTCGCCGTAGTCCGGCATCAGCAGCCAGCCGCGCTCGGAATCGACGGCGAGCGGCGGCGGCAGCAACTGAGGGCAGCGTACAGCGACCGCCCGCATGATGCGCCCCTCGTGCGCCATGAAGGACGGCGTAGCCTTGAAGTACACCGCGCCGGTGGCGGCGCTCACCCGCATCGTGCAGGACAGCCCCCATGCTCGCTGCTGGCGTATGGGCGCGCTGGCGTCTGTGCCGTGCGCCGCAATCTGAGCGCGAATCCAGTCGCATGCGGAGTCGTGCCAGCCTATGGCTTCCCAAGGCGCGCGCCGCTCCGACGAGCTGCCGCGCTCGGTGAACCATCCGGCAATCGCCTCGCGTATCACAGGCTCTGCGAACTCTGCTGAAAGAACTTCCGCTTGCCCTACCCATCTGGCATGCGGCGGCGGCGCTGCGCCGGTTTCCCGCGCGACGGCGATGAATACGCGCCAACGGCAATCACCGTCATCCCCCTGCGCGGCGCACTTGAGCGTCCAGATTTCAAAGCCAAGCTGACCGCGCATTTCGGCGTTGATATGTTCCACCACGCGGGCGTCGGTGGTATCGGGCGTGAACGATGGCAGCGTCCAACCGTCCGAATCCGACAGTATCAGGACGCTATCATCCTCCGCGCGCGCGACTATGACGAAGTATTTCACGGATGCGATTATGCGAAGGCGCGCCTGTGCGAGAAGGCGCTCTCTTCATTGGTGATGAACTCCAGCAGCGCCGTCTGTCCGTCCTCAGTCGCCGCCTTGGCGCGCAGGATTGCGGCGGCGACATCGGCGGGGTCTTCGACGCGCTCTGCCCAGCCGCCCATGTCGCGCCCAAGGTTGGCGTAATGCCCGCCCAAATCCCTTGTGCCATAAAGCTCGTGCGAGCGCGCCATCGCCGACGTCTCTATCGCCATCGTTGAGTTGTTGAAGACCACGGTCAGAATCGGGATGTTGCTGCGAACCGCCGTCTCGAAGTCCAGCCCCGTCATGCCGAAGGCAGCGTCACCCATGAAGTTGACCACGAACTTGTCCGGCGCTGCCAGCTTCGCGCCGATGTTCAGCCCCAGCCCCGTGCCTAGCCCGTGCGACTTGCCCCAACCGAGGTAGGTTCTGGGTCCGCCCGCCCGGTAGAATGGCATAATCTGGTCGCGGGGACTGCCGGAGTCGTGCGTTACGATGGCGTTGTCGGAATTGACATTCTGCATGAACTCCCAGATGACACGATAGGGAGTGATGGGCTTCTGGTCGGATGTGAGTATTGGCATCCACTCATTGAGCCATTCCTGGCGCACGGACGCAATCTCTTCGGCGATTGAGCCGTCGCCGCGCTGCCCATCCCCGAGCAAGTCTTTGCAGGCGTCGATGAACTGGCGCAACACCAGCTTGGCGTCGCCTATGATGGGGTGGTCAACCGAATAGTTCTTGTCTATGTCGATAGCGTCGTTCGTGGCGTGGATCAGGGTCTTGCCCGCCGGAACACTCATCGTCATGCCGTGCTGTGTGAAGCTCGTGCCGATGCCGAACACCGTATCCGCTTTGCTTACGAAGTGGAATACCGGACGGCTCATCACGCTGGAGCCGCTGCCCAGCGCCAACGGGTGCTTTTCGGGGAAGGCGCTCTTGCCCGCCATCGTGGTCATGACCGGGATTTGCGTAAGTTCCGCCAACTCGATCAGCTCGGCGGTCGCATCGGCGTACATTACGCCCTGCCCCGCGTGGATTACGGGGTTGTCGGCGTTCAGCAGCGCCTCCGCCGCGGCTTGTATGTCGGCAGGATTGCCCGCCGCCGCCGCAGGCTTGACGGAACGGTAGCCGTCAAGAATGCCGTCGGACACCTCAGCCGTCGCCACATCCGCCGGAATCTCCACCATGACGGGGCCGGGCCTGCCGCGCTTGAGGGCGGCAAAAGCGCGCCGCATCGTATCCACCACGCGATCAGGCACGTTAATCTGCTCAATCTGCTTGGTCACCGATGCGTAGCTGCGAAGCGAGCTGTAATGCGGGAATATCCCGTCGCGCTCCCTGGGATGTCCCAGCGGCAGCAGCAGCATCGGCACGGCGTCGGAAAAGGCGGTGGCGACGCCGGCGTATGCGTTCTCCGCGCCTGGTCCGTACTGCATAGCGAAGACGCCGACGGGTCGCCCATTCGTTACGCGCGCGTAGCCGTCGCCGATGCCCACGCCCACCCGTTCTTGACGGCAGATGATAGGGCGTATCCCCGCGTCCGCCGCCGCCTCGATGACGGGCGTGGTGGGGAATGCGCTCAAGTACTCGATTCCTTCCCGCTTCATAATCTGCGCTATTGCGTCGATAGTTCGCATCGGCTCGCCTTTCTTGCACTGGTGATTGTTGTTCATCAAGAAGATTGTACTACAATGTAATATGAATCTGACTATCCCTATAATTTACGCATAATTTACGCGCTTGAGCGCGACTTTCGTAACTGCTATAAGGCATTATCAGGTAGCAATTCATACCAAAAGCGCGTAACTACTGTATCCTGCAAAATAGCAAAACCCAGTTTATACCGACCACAAAACGGAGTGTCGCTTGCGAGCAAGATACTGTTCCCGGTGCGGCAATGCACTGCAACCAACCTCAAATTCCTGCGACAGATGCAGCGCTGCTGCTGCTGAGCCTAACGTGCGCTGCTTGATGTCAATACGGCGCGTCATCCTTATGTCCGCATTGTCGGGGGGGATATATCTATTCTGGTGGTTCTATATCACTTGGAAGCACTATCGGGATTATACCGGAGAAAAGGCATATCCCGTATGGCACGCGCTTACCCTGATGGTGCCGATTTATAGTTTGTTCAGAGTTCATGCTCATATGCGAGTTTATACGGAACTCATGAGCAATCAACGGTTAGACAATTCTGTCAGTCCTCTAAAAGCCGTCATAGCCGTTTTCATCTCAACCGCTCTGGCGAATGTGGGGCGGAGACAGGCTTGGTTTGGAGAGATTACGGAAGGTCTCGCTATTGCAATGCTGATAGGACTAATTGGCTCTACAATAATCGTCGTGTGGCTTCTGGCATCAGTTCAAGCCAATCTGAACGGGTATTGGCAGACTGTGATGTTCCGACAATCCCCCTCTCATGCGCGGATAGGTATCGGAGAAGCGCTTTTGCTAATTCTAGGGCTTTACAACTGGTATGATGCTGTGATGCTTGTCTTTAGCGCATCATACAGGACAAGCTGAACCAACCGAAAATGCTGATACCAAGGCGCGAATCGCACTGCTATGGCAGCGGCAGATAGACAATGCGATTTTCCCATTCACCTTCAAGGCCGTAAAGCGCCATATCAAGCAGGTCGTCGACGACTACATTTACTGATAATGATTGAGAAAAGATTATCATTCCAGGCATACTCAACCCCTTGTGAACCCTTTCGTGAGCAAGGGGAATCATAGTTTTGGCGTCATGCGTCAGCACAATTCGATTATTTTCGCTTGCCCATTCCAAGATAGCGGGATCGAGTGCGCTGTACAGATCCATATCCTGCACCCTTACGACATCAATGACGAGTGTATGCTGAAGCAGCGCTTCGACTACAGCGCCTTTGATATTTTCATCCGTCAACAACCTTATCATTAGATACTCTGGAGGCTCTATTCAGCCTTCTGCCTTGCTTCAGCCTCCGCCTTATCTTTCCGCGCTTTGAATCGTGCCCAAAACTCGGCAGGAGGGGCTAACTCCTTCTCAATCTTCGCCCACAGTTTCTCAGCCTCAGCCGCCCGCGCTCGCAGATATTCCTCTACCTCACTCCGATGCGTCAGATAATACCCCAGCACCGAGTAGGTGTCAGCCAGTTTCACCGTGTCGAAGTCTTCCGCTATCTGCTCTGCCGACGACCCGAGTTTGAACGCGGTAATGAACACATCCAGCGTCACCCGAGACTTGCCAATCCTCACCGTGCCGTCAGGCTCCGCGCGCAGCGGCACGGGATGATCCCTGATTTGCAGGCGCGCATTCGTTTCTTCCCGATTTTCCAGCATCGTCCTACTCCTCCGACACCTTGATTAGCAGCTTGCCGAAGTTTTCGCCGTTCATCATGCCGATGAACGCGGCGGGCGCGTTCTCGATGCCCTCCACCACATCTTCCTTGTACTTCATCTTGCCTTCCCTAATCCAGCCGGCGATGCGCTGCCTGCCTATCTCGTGGCGGTTGGCGAACTGGAAGACGAGAAAGCCCTCCATGCGCGCCTGATGCGTGGTGAGCAAGCGTGTATTGCGCGGACCCATCTCCGGCTCCGCAAGGTTGTACTGCGAAATCTGACCGCACACCGATATGCGCGCGAAGTCGGCGAGATTCTCCATCACGGCGTCCGTGACAGGACCGCCGACATTGTCGAAGTAGATGTCGATTCCCAATGGGCAGGCGGCAGCGAGCGCTTCGGCGACATTTTCGGTCTTATAGTTGATGCCGACATCGAAGCCGAGTTCGTTAACGATGTAGTCAATCTTTTCAGGCGTGCCGGCGGTGCCCACCACGCGGCAGCCCATGATTTTGGCTATCTGTCCGACGACCTGCCCCACCGCGCCGGACGCCGCCGACACGACCACCGTTTCGCCCGGTCTGGGGTCGCACACATCGAGGAAGCCGAAATAGGCGGTCATGCCGGGCATTCCCAGAATGCCGAGCGCGGTTGATAGCGGCCCAAGCGCCTCATCGACGCGCCGCAGGTCGCGCCCGTCCGATACGGCGTACTCCTGCCATCCGAGCCTGCCCTCGACGATTTCGCCGACGCTGAAGGCGGGAGTGCGCGACTCGATGATGCGCCCCACCGCGCCGCCGACTACCACATCGCCCAATTGCAGCGAGGGAGCGTATGACTCCACATCCCGCATACGACCGCGCATATATGGGTCAAGCGATAGCCAGATTGAGCGAATGAGTACCTCGCCCTCGCGCGGCTGGGGGATTGGCTCTTCGACCAGCTCGAAGTCTGAAAGCTCAGGATAGCCGTCGGGTCTGGATTTCAGGGTGATTTTGCGGTTGGATTCGGTTGTCATTCTTATCTCCTCGATTACTGATGTGCCTGATGTGTCCGTATAACTGTGCGCTTGGAATGATTGAGAATGGTTGAAAGCCGATGCTTCAAATCCCCGCCGCGCTCGCAATGACGGGGGCATCGTATAGCTTTTAGATTGCCCGCCCGACGCGCGCCCTGATATGCCTTATCCAAAGTCTTATCAGGGTATTGGAGCGTCCGCATAGCAGCGACAGGACAATTATGCCATATACGGCGCGGCGCGGTATCTTGACGCGCGTATCGGCGTTGAGCCAGTCAGAACTGCGGGCGAGTTCGGCGAGGGTAGCCAGGCCGATGAGGACGGGCCAGAGCGCGGCTAGGCGCAGCCTCAGATTGCGGCGCGGAATTGCCAGTATGTACCGCTCCGCGGCGGTGAAATGGTCGAGCGCGGCGCGGATGCCCCACACGAGCAAGGGACGGGCGCGCCCGGCGTTCTCGGCGTTGAGCAAGTCCTCGGCGCTCAATCCGGCGCGCGCGAGTTCGCTTTTCGGCAGATAGCAGCGCCCGATGCGTAAGTCTTTGGGAATGTCGCGCAGGATGTTGGTCATTTGCAGGGCTTTCCCAAAGCGCGCGCCAACGGCTTGCATCTCCGCGGCGTTCCAGTCGCAGAGCGATGGCGTATGGGCGATGGAAAGCGTCGTCCAGAACTCGCCCACGCAGCCCGCGACCAAGTAGCAGTATTCATCCAGCTCTTCCGCTGTATGCAAGGCTTTGAGTTCGTCGGCGTCTTCGGCGCTGAAATTAGTCAGATCGAAGAGCATGCCGCTCGTGAGGGTGAGCAAGACGGCGCGCACACGCTCTCTATCATCCGCGTCCAGCGATTCAAGTAGAGTGAGCGCTTCCGGCAGTGCGCTGAGCAGTTCGCGCTCCGCGCCGCTCGATTGCGAGCGCGTGAACGCCGCGCTAAGTTCCCCGATGGCATCCGCGCCGGTCGTGCCTGCGATAATTCCCCTGAACTTGTGCAGCTGCGCCAGTCGCCGCTCCGTGGACACGGACGCGGTATCGGCAATAGTATCGGCGGCGCGCGCCAGCAGGTATGCGATGGCGACCGGCTCACGCATCCGGGGCGGCAAGACGCGCACGGAGAGATAGAACGCCCTGGATACGGATTTCAGCAATCCGGTCAACAGCCCGCGCCGCCGCTCCGCTGATACGGCGGGAGTGAACCGCTGCCGCCCAAGTCGTCCTGCGCCTTGCCTGTACTCGCTCTGCGTCATGATATATTCGCCGCCGCGCTTGCCATAATCGGCAATCGCCTACTTGCCAAAGCCGCGCTTCAAGCCGCGTATGAACGATACCTGCCCCAAGTGCTGGTCTTCCTCACCGATGAGCTGGCGGAAGATACTGCCCACGCTGCGCCCGCTGAAGTAGCGCACCGAAGCGGGAAATTCTGGGAATGGTGTTCTGTCCTCTGGCACGGTATCGAAATCGTCATCGGTCAGTCCGCGCACATAGGGCAGTGTCTCGGCGCGCACGGCATCGAAGTACTGCTGCAAGTCTTCCTTGCTAATGGCGGGCAGCGCAGCCACCTGCTCAAGCGTATAGTTGACGCCATGATCGCCCTCCGGTATGCCCGTCCTCGCGCTCCAGCCGTCCCGCAGCCATACCTCCTGTTCGCCGCGCGCGAACACATTGACGAGCCTGTCCTCAACGCGGGCGGTGTGCCATACGAGGAACGCGATGGAGTTGGATTCGGCATCCGGCCGCCAGTGCATCTCCTCTTCAGACAACGGCGCGGTCGCCGCATATACTCGCCTGCGATAGTCCTCCATGCACTGTTCCACGAATTCGTTAAGCTTCATGTTGCCGCCTTTCGGTTAAAGTCTATGTGCGTGGCATTATCGCATGTCTGCCGTCGCTTGTGTTAGCGCGCGAGCCTGACATGCGTCCATGGACGGGCTGAATGCGATAGGATGGTTCGGAAGCGGATTTGACGCTTGGATGATTGGGGCATAAACTCTGTTCACGAGAAGCGCCAATTTACAGGAGGACGGCATTGACAGCGCAACGCGCCCCCCTGCCCCAGCCGACGCCGGAGAGCAAGCCTTTCTTCGATGCGCTCAAGCAGCGCAGGCTGCTGATTCAGCGATGTGAGGATTGCGCTCACGCATACTACTACCCGCGCCCATTCTGTCCCGCATGCCTGTCGGACGATGTGAAATGGGAGGAAGCCGACGGCAAGGGCAAGCTGTACTCTTTCGTCATCAACCACCGCAGCGCGCCCGGCTTCGATGCGCCCTACATCATCGCCGTCGTGCAGCTGGATGAGGGGCCCAGAATGATGACCAACCTCATCGGCATAGACCCTGACCCTGAGCTGGTGCGTTGTGAGATGCGCGTAGAGATTGTGTTCGACGATGTCAACGACGATTTCACGTTGCCAAGATTTCGTCCTGCCGGGGACTAAAATAGACAGACGGAATGGGCAGGATAGACAGGCTGGACAAGCTGGACAAAAAATTCGGAGGGTGCATTGGGTTCTTCGGCTAGGGAATTACGCGGCAAGGTAGCAATCGTGGGCGCGTGCGAGTCGGACGAGATTGGCGTACTGCCCGACAAGTCGGCGCTGACGCTGCACGCCGAAGCCGCCCGCAACGCCCTGAACGACGCCGGGCTGCGTATATCGGATGTGGACGGGCTGTTCACGGCAGGCGTAACCAGCGTCCAGCTTGGCGAATACTTGGGTATCGTGCCGCGTTACAGCGACGGCACGAATGTCGGCGGCTGCTCGTTCATCATGCATGTGGAACACGCCATGCTCGCCATAAGCGCGGGCATCATCGAGGTCGCGCTCATAACGCACGGCGAGAGCGGCAGGTCGCGCGTGGGCATGGGCATCGGCGGCATCGCGCCCGACTCGCCGCAGGGACAGTTTGAAGCGCCTTACGGCACGCTCGGGCCCACGACGCTCTTTTCGCTGCCGGCCACGCGCCACATGCACGAGTACGGCACCACCCGCGAGCAGATGGCGGAAGTCGCCGTCTCCAATCGCAAGTGGGCGGCGATGCACCCGATGGCGATGATGAAAGAGCCGATTACAATCGAGGATGTGATGAACTCGCGCCCTATCTGCTGGCCCTACACCCTGTTCATGTGCTGTCTGGTCACGGACGCGGGCGGCGCAATCGTGCTGACAAGCGCGGACAGGGCAAAGACGCTGCGTAAGCCTCCCGTTCACATACTAGGAACCGGCGAGGCGACCGAGCATAACATGGTCAGCATGATGGAAGATATGACCACATCCAGGGCGGCAAAGGTGTCCGGCAAGGCGGCGTTCGAGATGGCGGGCGTATCTCACGCGGACATCGATGTAGCGGAGCTGTACGATGCGTTCGCCTTCACGCCGATGCTCGCGCTGGAAGACCTCGGTTTCGTGAAGCCGGGCGAGAGCGGCGCATTCGTAGAGGGACAGCGCACAGCGCCGGGCGGCGACTTCCCCATGAACACAAACGGCGGCGGGCTGTCCTACACGCACTCCGGGATGTACGGCATGTTCACCCTGATAGAGCTGACCCGCCAGCTCAGGGGTGAGGCCGGCGGGCGTCAGGTCGATGGCGCGAGCGTGGGCATCGCGCACGGCCCCGGCGGCATGTTCGCGGCGGCAAGCACGCTAATCGCGGGCAGCGCCGACACGGTTTAACGGCTTTACCAGTCAACGGATGCGCGAAATGGCGATAGACAGGGTAACGGTAGCAATCGAGATTGACGGAGACGCGCGCGCCAGCGAAATCCTCGCCGACCTGCGCGGCGTCGCCGAGACGCTGTTCTACCCGATGAAGCTCGTCGGGTTCTGGGACTACAAGGCGAACCTGCATCTGTGCCCGCAGGAAGAACGCCGCGCGCCATGCCCCCACAACCTCCCCGGCGACCACCCTAGCCGTATCGATTATGTGAGTACGCTGCAACGGGAACGCAGGGCAAGCATCGAATTGCATTTTCCACATGCCGAGATTACGATTTACCTGAGCTGAGTTGGATTTAGACACGAGCGATTCGCCGCGTAAAGCAATACGGCGTATCCAAGGAGGCAAGCCATGACCGGCATCGCAAATCCCCGACAATCGTTAGCGCCCTACCCCGCATATCCGCTTCAGCAAATCCTGAGCGACACCGCGCGGCGCATGCCGCAAAAGACGGCGATTATAGACGACGACTATAAGTTCACCTACCAGCAGCTCGACTCATTCAGCAGCAGGTTTGGCGCGGCATTGGCAAGGCTCGGCGTTGCCAAAGGCGACCGTGTGGGGCTGCTCGCGCCCAACTGCGCCGAGTTCGAGATAGCGTTCTTCGGCATCATCAAGCTGGGCGCGGTCGTCTCGACCATCAACTCCGGCTATCGTGAGCGCGAGATTGCCCATCAGCTGAACAACAGCGGCGCGGAGATGCTCATCGTCCATGACTCGCTGCTGTCCATGGCAGAGGCGGCGCGCGACGACGTCCCCGCCTTGAAGCGCGTCATCGTCATAGAGCCGACATCGCGCAATCCCGATACCTTCTGGGGACTGCTAGAGCGCGCGCCCGCGACGCCCCCGCCCGTTGCGATCGACCCGATGGCGGACATGGCGGCGCTCCCCTACTCCAGCGGCACGACAGGCTTGTCCAAGGGCGTCATGCTCACGCACCACAATATGACCGCGAACCTGCGCCAGTTCATGGATCGCCCCGGCGAAGCGCTTCAATCCTCCGAGCATGATGTGCTGCTGGCGCACCTGCCGCTGTTCCACATCTACGGCATGCAGGTGCTGATGAACTCGGCGATAGCGTCGGGCGGCACGCAGGTCATGATGGGGCGCTTCGACATGGAACAGATGCTGCGCCTAGTATCCGACCACAAGATTACGCACCTGTACACCGTGCCGCCGGTAGGACTTGGGCTTACGCTGTACCCGAATGTCGGCGACTACGACCTGACATCTATGAAAGCCGCATGCCTCGCCGCTGCGCCCGCATCCGCCGAGCTTCAGATGAGAGTGCAGGAAGCCGTCGGCATTCCCGTGTTTCAGGCGTATGGGATGACTGAGCTCTCCCCCGTATCCAATCTGGACTACATCGAGCCTGAGCGGATGACGCCCGGTTCGGTAGGCCCCGCCACCGCCGACACCGAGGAGCGCGTCGTAGATCTGGATACGGGAACGGAGGATGTGCCGCAAGGCGAGGTGGGCGAGCTGCTGGTGCGCGGCCCCCAGGTGATGAAAGGCTACTACAACAACGAAGAGGCGACGGCGGAAACGATCACGGCGGACGGCTGGCTTCACACCGGCGACATAGTGCGCGCGAACGCCGACGGCTGCGTCTGGATTCTCGACCGCAAGAAAGAGCTGATAAAGTACAAGGCATTTCAGGTGCCGCCCGCCGAGCTCGAAGGCGTGCTGCTGGAACACCCCGCCATCGCAGACGCCGCCGTCATCGGCAAGGCGGATGTAGAGGCGGGCGAAATCCCGAAGGCTTTCGTCGTGCGCGGCGGCGGCGCGGCGGTCTCCGGCGCGGATGTGATGGAGTTCGTGGCAGCGAAAGTCGCCACCTTCAAGCACATCCGCGAGGTAGAGTTCATAGACGCCATACCCAAAAACCCGTCCGGCAAGATACTGCGTCGTGTTCTGGCAGAGCGGCAGCGCGCGGAATCCTGACCGCGCGCTCACGCTCCGCGCCCCCCAACGCCCAAATGGAAGCGTCAGCAACACACGCCTACGGCGACGCCGGCGTCGGAGTTGGCGTAGGCACAGAGCTATCCTCCGCGCCTGATCCCTCCGTTGGCGTCGGCGTTACCGTCGGTGCGTTCAAGCACTCTAGGTCGTTTGTGGTTTGGACGCCGTCTGTGGGGTCGCCTGACGCTATTCGCAGCATCAACAGGTCGCCGTCTTCCCAGGGCTGTTCGCAGACGCCCCAGGTGAAGGTTGAGGTATCGTCTTCGTCCTCAAACCCGATGTCCTCGTCGAAATCGAGGCGCAGGGCGACGGAGCCATCGAGGGCGATGAAGTCCATGCGGCGACCGAAGAGGTCGGCGGCAGGCGAGAGTTCCATCTCCACTTGTCCGTCTTGCCACTCGATGCGCTCTATGAGGACTTCGCCGTAGTCGGCATCGAACCATTCGGGTTGCAGCACGCCGTCGTATCCGTCCGCGCCCACAGCGTTGTCAATATCCACAGGGTCGAAGAACGCTTCGTGCAGTGTGCCCGCGGGGGCATCGAATGTGAACATCCAGATGAAGGGCGGCGCAACGAAGTCGCACGGAATATTACGTGGCGATTGGCCATGGCGGTATATTTCATAGAGGCCGGCGGGAAGAGGACGCATCGCTCTAATTTCAGTATCGTAAGCAGTTGGCTGATTGCGCGTCGCCCAGTAGTCCGGCGTGATGACTTGCCCTCCCTCCAGTATTAGGATTTGGAAGAAGCTGGCGTCCTCTCCCGCCAGCCACTGTCTACTGTACCCGCGACCCCCAAAACGATCTCCGCTGTGTGCTGTGAAGCCTGCCGGTTGTCCGGAAGGAAGTGGTCCGGGCTCAAATCTGTTGGGCGGGTCTTCTCCGCGCGTTGTCCGGTAGTTACGAAGATAGTTGTCATAGCTTAGTTTTGACCCGATACACTCCCTCCAGCCCTCGATGCCCTCGCCCTCTCTGAGCAAAGACTCCATCGCCTCGATGCGCTCGCGCAGGTCGTCGATTGAAAATGTCTCACTCCACTCAACCTCCGCGGCGGATGCGGAGACTACGTGAAAAGTCGTGGATGCGCCGCTAACACCTCCGTCGGCGGAAAATAGTCCGACCTGCGAGTTGTGTCGCCTCCACTCGGTTTCATCTGCTTTTCGGCTCGTGTCCAGAACACTATCCGGATATTGCGCGCGCCGGAAGAAGACCACCGCCTCGCCGCCGCCTGTGCCGGAGTCTTGCGCGGCAACATTGCCTTCAGCGTTCTGAAGGGCTTGCTCAGCGCTCAAGTCTCCGGTAGCGAGTAAATCCTTTGCGTCCACGATGATTTCGGAAGCGCCGTCACCCATGAGGTACTCGATTACTTCAAAGCGGGACTGTATCACCGGATTGTAGAGCGTCTGTCCTTGCGTGTCTTGCACCGTGATAACGCCCGGTTCCACGGAGATTGGGCGGACAATCGCTATGGCATCGGCTAAGAATATGCGCCCGTCCAGCGTAGGCGCCGGCCCCCAAGGGTACGGTGCGAGTGACGCCGCCGGCGGAGGAACGGAAGCCGGCGGCGAGCCGCTTCCTGCCTGTTGAGCGTTGCCGCAAGCCGCCAAGATGATGATGGTGGAGAGCAGCGAGAGGGCGCACGCCCAAAGGTGACGCCTTATCAGGATGCCGTCAAGTCCGAATATGTCATAGAGCATAGTTCGATTCCTAGTGCGCGGTATGGTTTTCATATATCGCCTTCATCGCCTTCTTGTCGTCGCTGCTGAGGTTCGCCATCTCGTTTGGAACAGCCGACATCCCATCTTTGTCCGAAGGCGTGTGCCAGAGGCCGGCTGCATGGCCAAACTCGTGCGCCATGTAAGTGGGCATGTAATGGCGCAAATAACCATCAAGCCTATTAGTCGCTCTGGCTAAATCGTTAGTCCAAGCGTAAATCTGAGTTATACGGTTAGCGTCGACAACTGTACGACCATATACGAAGTAGAGTTTCTGTTGGGGGCTGAAGTGTGGATAGGTTGATGTCGCGTAGATCACGCCGCCGCTGTAATCTTTTCCTCTTCTGCATCTTGCCTGTCCTTAATATCAACGCATACCTAGTCCACATACGCATGCGGTGTATGCGAAGCGCAGGGTGTTCGCACCATATCGTCATTCCTGCGAAAGAAAGTCACCCCTGCGGAAGCAGGGGCAGGAATCCAGCGCTTTGAGGTAGCCTAGCATACACGAAAGCGCCTACATGCTGATGTTCTGCACTCCGTCTTCATGGGAATGGCGCAAATCTCCACGCAACCTAGCCGCACTATGCCAGTGTTACCCGAAAGAGCCACCCCAAACCACCGCCCTTTTTTGCAATGCTAACCCAATTCGCGCTATCATTGCGCCAAATGGTGTAACATTCATGCGTACACTATGAGAACTACGACTATGAGGTGAAGGCTTTGGCAGACAAGGTTATCGTCTATTCAACAATCGGATGCGGCTACACGGACGTCGTGAAGAAAGAGCTGGATGATGCGGGCAGGGCGTATGAAGAGGTCAACCTGTCCCTGCACCCGCACAGATGGGATGAGATACTCGGGCATACCGAAGGCGTGCGCCTGACGCCTGTGGTCATCGACGGCGATGAGGTTACGGTAGGCGTGAACGGCATCGGCTGCGTGTCCTAGCGCCGCGCCGATAGTTCAATCCCCACTCCTCGGCGGGCTTGGGACACGCTCCCCCCATCGAGGTAAAGGGGCGTTGTGAAAACACTGGCAGACGGAGGTCAGGACTTGGCAGACCCCAATATCATCATCTACACGCATCCCACTTGCGAAATCTGCGTTACGGTCAAGATGGAGCTGGACGAGAAGGGCAAGCAGTACCACGAGATCGACCTTGCCGAGCAGCCGGAGAAGTGGGCGGAACTCGAGGCGCTGACGGACGGCGACCGTATCACGCCCGTCACCGTGGAGGACGGCGAGGTTACAATCGGCTACCATGGCATCGGCTGTATGTTCTACGACTAGCGGTTTGCCCGTATGGAGAGGATTTGATGCAATTCGGATCATTTATGGAGTTTCACTGCCGCGAGGGTGGGACGCAGGCGGACGCCTTCAGCGAGGCGTTCGCGCACATCGAGCTTGCGGAAGCGCTGGGGCTGGATGCCGTCTGGCTTGCGGAGTCCCACTTCAACCCTGCGAGGTCGGTGCTGTCCTCGCCCCTCGCCATCGCTTCCGGCATCGCCGGAAGAACTAAGCGCCTCAGAATAGGCACCGCGGTCAGCGTGCTGCCGCTAGGCAACCCCCTTCGCACCGCCGAAGAAGCCGCCACCATCGACCACATCAGCAAAGGGCGCTTTGAGTTTGGCGTCGGGCGCAGCGGGCTGCCTGGCTCATACGAAGGCTACAACATCCCCTACTCGGAGAGCCGCGAGCGCTTCTACGAGTACCTCGACATCATCCTAGCCGCCTGGGGCGAAGAGCGCTTCACCTACAAGGGCAAGTTCTACGACTTCGACGATGTCTGCCTCGTTCCCAAGCCCTACCAGCAGCCGCGCCCGCCCATTCGCATAGCCGCGACCACATCGGACACATTCCCGGTAATAGGCAAGATGGGCTTTCCCATCTTCGTGGGCGTGCGTAGCATGAGTCTGGACGGCGTCGGCGAGCAGGTGGACAGCATCGGACACATTCCCGGTAATAGGCAAGATGGGCTTTCCCATCTTCGTGGGCGTGCGTAGCATGAGTCTGGACGGCGTCGGCGAGCAGGTGGACAGCTACCGCAAGGCATGGAAGGACGCCGGACACGACGGCGATGTCGATGTATCCCTGCGCGTTCCCCTGTATGTCGGCGAAACCGAAGAGGAGGCATTGAGCGTTCCGCAAGAGAGCTTCATGCGCCAGTTCAGACGGCTGGGCGGCCAGCTTTCCGCGTCGGCATCGCGCGCGGGCGCCGAACCGGGCGAGGCGCGCGCCGAGCGCGGCCAGCAACTCGCCGGCCTAGACTGGGAACGCGATGTCATCGGGCAGAAGGCAGCCGTCGGCACGCCCGACGCCGTCATAGACCAGCTGCGTAACATGAAAGAGAAGCTCAGCCTCAGCGGCGTAGTCGCCGAACTCAACGCCGGCGAACTCATACCGGAAGAGAAGATAGCCGCTTCTCTGCGCCGCTTCTGCGAAGAGGTAATACCGGCGTTCAGGTAGCGCGCGCCCATACGCGGCATCGCCCAACGGCAGACCGCGCGGCATATATCGTATGCGAAAATTGCATAAGCCTTTCTCGCTCGCTCACCCGTCATTCCTGCGAAAGAAAGTCACCCCTGCGAAAGCAGGGTCAGGAAGCCAGTACGACATAGCAACAGAGCGGTCTGAAAGGAAACGCTATCTGGTAAGAAGGTTGCATTAGTCCCTTCCCCCTTTGGGGGAAGGTTAGGATGGGGGTGAAAACGCTCGCCCATCCACGGCTAAACTGTACTAATGCAATTTTCTCATCTGGTACGCTTATGAATTACGCATTTCAGGGCAAAGATGGTATAATGCCAACAGGATATTGGAAGTCTCACGACTATGTGAATGGAATATAGATTTTGGTTGACGCAAATGTCGCAGTTCTGATTGACTATGAAAATGTCGGGCTAGACGCTATACAGCACCTGCTCGACCAGCTTTCCGATGTGGGCCGCGTGATAATCCGCCGCGCCTACGGCGACTGGTCGGTGCAGCGGGGCAAGCAGGACCAGCTCCTCGAACTCGGCATTGAACCCATACACCAGTACCATTCCAACAAGTCCGGCAAAAACTCCAGCGACATTCGGCTGGCGATAGAAGCCATCGACTTGCTCCACAACTCCCCCATCGACACCTTCGTCATCGTCTCCTCGGACAGCGATTTCGTCCCCCTAGTGGGCAAGTTGCGCTCCTCCGGCAAGAGTGTCATCGTAGCCGGACGCCGTGAAGCGACATCGCCCACGCTCATCAAGAGCTGCGACCGCTACATATTCCTGGACGCCGAGAAGCGAGTCGTATCGCCGCAGTCCGCGCAGCCCCGTCGCAGGACGGGACGACGCGGCGGCCCCCAAGAAGCCAGAATGGCTATGAACGAGACCAACTCCAGGTCCCTGCTGCTGCGCGCGATGGACGCATCCATGGACGAGGCGGGCGAAGTCGTCGGCTCCAAGCTGTACCAGACGATGCGCCGCATAGAGCCGAGCTTCAACTTCAAGGACTTGAAGCACAGGCTGTTCACCCAGTTCCTCGACGCGCACACCGATGTCATCGATGTCATGCGACCCAAGGACGGCACCGGCGATGTCATCGTGCAGCTGAGCAGCAGCCGCGAGCAGGCAAGGCCGGCCGCCGCATCGAACGGCCGCGCCGCAAGGTCGTCTGACGCTCGGTCGTCAGATGCCAGAGTGTCAGATGCGAGCGACGAAGAGAAAGCCGCGCCAACGCAGCGAAACACCGACGCCAAGCCGAAAGCCGGTCCCGGTCGCGGACAGCCCAACCGCAGGCAAAGCGAGCCCAGAGGGCAGTCAGGGCGGCGACTGCTCGGCTCTACGCGCCCTTCCGATGACAAGCCTGAACCTGAATCCGCTCCCGTTCCCGTTCCGGTTGAAGTCCCTGCCCCAAGCGATGAACCGAAGCAGGTCGAGGTCGAGGCATCTGCCCCCGCGCCCAAGCCGCAAGAGAGCGCGGCAGACACGAATGGCGCGTCCGTAGGCATCAGCTGGGAGCGCGCGGTCGACGCTGCATGGGCAAAGCGCGACGTCGACAGAATCGCCGGGCGCTCGGCGGCATCCGACGCTGCGAAAGTGCTGGGCGCGCCCAAGTTGGGAGCGTCGCAGTATCCCACGCTCGAAAAGCTGCTCTCCGCCAGCACGCTACTGCAACTCAACTGGCGACGCGAAGGCAACGCTATCTTCCGAAAGTAGCGTCCACCGCGCCGCCGCATCCGCCTATATGGGGTGCGCCGCAATGCTGTTAGCCATTGACATCGGCAACACCAACATCACGCTCGGCGTGTTCGACGAGGCGCGGATTGTCGCCACATGGCGGCTGTCAACAGACCGCTCCAAGATGCCCGACGAGTACAGCATCATGCTGACCCAGCTGCTGCATCTGAGGGACATGACGGCGCGGCACATCCATGCCGTAGCCCTTTGCAGCGTGGTGCCGCCCCTGACGCCCACATTCGTCGAGTTGTGCAGGCAATACTTCGGCGTGGAGCCGCTGGTCGTAGCGGCAGGCACGCGCACCGGAGTTCGCATCCTGTACGATAACCCGCGCGATGTCGGCGCGGACCGCATCGTCGACGCCGCCGCCGCGCTGAAGCTGTACGGCGGCCCCGTCATAGTCGTCGACATCGGCACCGCAACCGTATTCGACGCCGTAACCGCGAGTGGCGACTATCTCGGCGGCGCGATTGCCCCCGGCATGGCTATCGCCGCGGACGCGCTGTTCAGCAGCACATCGCAGCTGCGAAGGGTGGAACTCGTCAGCCCCGATACGCCCATCGGCAGAAACACCATCCACGCCATCCAGTCCGGCGTCGTGCTGGGCTACGCCGACCTCGTGCGCGGCATGGTGGCGCGCTTCGACCGCGAGCTCGGCGGCGGCGCTAAGGTCGTGGCTACGGGCGGGCTGGCGCGCATCATCGAGGCCGAAGCCGGGGTGTTCGATGATGTGAACCCTGATCTCACGCTGACCGGACTGCGCCTCATCCACGATATGGCGACCTCATCCTGACCGCCCCGCCGGAGGTGTTACATGCCCGACCCGCTCGCGCAGCGCAGCATCGCACTCGGCGTTACCGGAAGCATCGCCTGCTACAAGGCGGTTGACCTCGCCAGCAAGCTGACGCAAGCGGGCGCGCTCGTCGATGTCATCATGACGCGGGAAGCGTGCCAATTCCTCACTCCCCTCACCTTTCGCAGCATCACGCATCGTCCCGTCGTAACAGATGTGTTCGACCCGCAATCCGAGTTGAGCATCGACCATGTAGCCATAGCCGAGCGCGCCGACGCGCTCATCGTCGCGCCCGCCACCGCGCACACGATAGCCAAGCTCGCGCTCGGACTTGCCGACGACGCGCTCACCACGACCGCGTTGGCAACGCAAGCGCCGCTCATAATCGCGCCCGCGATGGACGCCCACATGTTCGACAACGCCGCCACGCAGCAAAATGCCTCCACCCTGAAGTCCAGGGGCTGCGTCATTGCGGGCCCCGCCGAAGGCAGGCTTGCGTCCGGTCTGGTGGGAAAGGGGCGCTTGCTGGAGGTGCCGCAGCTGCTGGGTTGCTTGCGACAGACGCTAGGACGCGGCGGCGACCTCGCCGGCCGCAAAGTCGTCGTGAGCGCGGGCGGCACGCAGGAGCCGATAGACCCCGTGCGCGTGATAGCCAACCACTCATCCGGCAAGATGGGCTTCGCCATCGCGGAGGCGGCGCGCGACAGAGGCGCGGATGTAACGCTGGTAACAGCGCCCACCGCGCTCGATTCGCCCTTCGGCGTGAATGTAGTGAAGATCGCTACCGCGCTGGAGATGCGGAGCGCATTGCAGAATAAATGCGCCCACGCCGACGCCCTCATCATGGCAGCCGCCGTCGCCGACTGGCGTCCCGCCGCCGCCGCCGACCAAAAAGTCAAGAAGGGCAGTTCCGACACTTGGGACATAGAACTCGTGAAAAACCCCGACATCGTAGCCGGCATCTCCACCGAGTGCCTCATAAAAGTCGGCTTTGCGGCAGAAAGCGAAGACCTGCTGGCAAACGCCCAGAGCAAGCTGCTCAGCAAAGGCTTGCATCTAATTGCCGCCAACGACATCACCGCCGAGCACAGCGGCTTTGGCGCCGACACCAACAAAGTCATACTGCTCGACCGCGAAGGCGGCGAAGAATCCCTACCCCTAATGAGCAAGTACGATGTGGGACACGCAATCTTGGATAGGGTCGCAGGATACCTGAGTTAGGGCGAACATCATCGCTTCCTTGGCGTTGCGCTTCACCAACCGCATTGTTAGAATAATCCACAATCAGACAAAAGCACACAAATGAAATCGGAGGAAATCACAATGCCAATAGTACGAGTAGAAATGTGGCCCGGCAGAACGCACGAGCAGAAGGCGAAGCTGGCAAAGGCGATAACGGATGCCATATCCGACATCGCCGGCGCGCCGCCCGAAGCAACCATCATAGTCTTCGACGACGTGTCCAAAGACAACTGGGCAGAAAGCGGCAAGCTGGCATCTGATGTCTAAGCGGGCTTGTAAGCAGTGCCCAAAGTAAGGGATGCCATTCGGCTGGTGGAGCGAGACGGCTGGCGATTAGCGCGCACGCGCGGCAGTCACCGCCAATATCAACATCCATCTAAACCAGGATTGGTTACTATCGCGGGTCATACTGGAAACGATTTGCCGCTTGGCACTTGGCACAACATACTCAAGCAAGCAGGGTTGAGCAGGAGAGGCCGATGAAGCTAGAGTACGCGGTCGTCTTTGAGCGAACGCCGAATAACTATGCGGCTTATGCGCCCGATGTGCCCGGATGCGGCAGCACGGGTAGAACCCTGGAAGATGCCCAAACCAACATCCGAGAGGCGCTCGCATTCCACATCGAAGGGTTGCTAGAACGCGACGAACCCTTCCCTGACGCCCGCACGTCGCTCGCGGACGCGATGAAGCGCCACCTCAAAGTTCTCGCTGAGTGCGGAGAAATCCCTTCGCCGACGGACGCGACTGTGGGCATGATAGAGTTGCGTATAGAATATCCGCAGGCTTTAGCGCGGCAGTGATGCGGGCAATGTTCGCCCCCTTGCCCGTCATGGGCATGCGTCAACGAGCGATTCAATCCTTGACACCGCCCCCCAACCGCGCTAACATCATCGTGAACAAACTCACAACCAAAGGCCGTGAACAGGAGTAGTAAGCCCTCTAGCGAAGCTCAGAGAACCGGGTAAGGTGAGAGCCGGCGCTTGCGCGGAGGACTGAATGGACCTGGAAGCCGCCACCCGAAAGCTTTTGCGTAGGCAAGGCGTTTGAAAACGCCGCCCGAGCGGGACGAGTAGGTATGGCCGGGATAGGCTCCGTTATCTAAGCCTGGGGCATCGAAGACATTGAACTTGTTTTCCGTGCCTGCAACGAGGTCGTCCGCTTCTGCGCGCGCTGAGGCTGTGGCGACGAACTAGGGTGGCACCACGGATTTCAACCCGTCCCTTTCGAGGGCGGGTTTTTTTGTTGGCAATTTTCAGGCGCGGGAGGTATCGGCGCGATGGGCATCATCCGCAAATCCTTGTGGTCAAGCGTATAGCCGCGCCACGAACATCATCACTTCAACGAGGTTATCAACGACATGACGACGCAAACACAGACTGAAACCTGCGAAGCGCAGACACTCCAAAAGCGGCGCGTCTTCAGCGGCATCCAGCCTTCCGGCGAGGTGCAGCTCGGCAACTACCTAGGCGCTATCAAAGGCTGGGTGGAACGGCAAGAGGAGAAGGTCAACTTCTTTTGCCTCGTCGATCTGCACGCCATCACCGTCTATCAGCAGCCGGACGAGCTGCTCCATCAGACGCGCTCCCTCGCCGCGATGCTCTTTGCCGCAGGGCTGCATCCCGACAAAAGCACCGTATTCGTGCAGAGCCATGTGGCGGCGCACGCCGAATCCTGCTGGGTGCTCAACTGCGTAACGCCTATGGGCTGGCTGGAACGCATGACGCAGTTCAAAGACAAGTCGGCGCGGCAAGAAAGCGTGTCGGCGGGACTGTTCGACTACCCCGTGCTGATGGCGGGCGACATCCTGCTGTACGACTCCGATGAGGTGCCGGTGGGCGAGGACCAGCGGCAGCATGTGGAGTTGGCGCGCGACATAGCCATACGCTTCAATCGCATCTACGGCGACGCCTTCGTCGTGCCTGAGCCTATGATACCGGATATTGGAGCGCGGGTAATGGGCATGAACGACCCCACGGTCAAAATGTCCAAGAGTTACGCGCACATTCGCGGACACGCGGTTCGCATGCTGGACGAACCCAAAGAGATAGAGCGCACCGTCAAGCGCGCCGTTACCGACTCCGGCAGCGAAATCGCCTTCTCCGACAACCCCGAAAAAGCGGGGGTGAACAACCTGCTCGGCATATACAAGGTCATCACCGACAAGTCGCAGCCCGAAGTAATCGCCGACTTCTCGGACGCGCGCGGCTACGGCGAACTGAAATCCCGCGTCGCCGAGGTCGTAATCGAAGCGCTGACGCCCATTCAGAAGCGCTACTACGAATATATGGACGACCCGGCCGAACTTGACCGCATGCTGGCGCGCGGCGCGGAACAAGCCACAGCCGTAGCAACGCCCAAGATGGACGAAATCAAGCGGCTTGTAGGCTTCACCCTGCCGCAGCGCTCATAACCAACAGGCTATCTAGGCTGCCGCGCTCCGTCAGCCAATCGGCGCGGACACGGGCGCGGCAGACCTTACTCCCACAATTCGGAGGAATATCAACGATGTACTACCCCGACTTGGAGCAAGTAAAACTGCTTGCCCACAAGGGAAACCTGATTCCAATCTGCCGCGAAATCAACGCCGACCTAGATACCCCGGTCAGCGCCTATCTCAAGGTGGCGCGTCCGCCCTACTCGTTCCTGCTTGAAAGCGTCGAGGGCGGAGAGCGCATCGCGCGCTACAGCTTCATCGGAACGGAGCCGCACGCCGTCATCAAGACGGGCAAAGGGCAGACGCTCGGCAAGATTGACCCGCTCGAGCCTATCGAGCGCGAGCTGTCGCGGTTCAAGCTGATTGATGTACCCAACATGCAGCGCTTCAACGGCGGCGCGGTCGGCTACCTGTCCTATGAGTCGGTCGGCTACTTCGAGGAACTCCCAACGCCCGACGCCGATATGCTGGAAGTGCCGGAAGCCGTATTCATGATGACGCTGACCTATATGGTATTCGACCATGTGGCGCACAAGATAAGCGTCGTCAGCCACGCCCACCTCGATGGCGATGTGCAGACCGCCTATAACGACGCCGTCGCTCGAATAGACGAGATAATCGCGCGGCTTCAAGCCCCCCTGTCCATGCCCATACCCGAACGCAGCGCGCCAAGCCAACGGCTCGCCACCACATCGAACATGACGCCGCAAGAGTTCTACGACATGGTGAACGATGTCAAGAAGTACATAGTCGCGGGCGATGTGATCCAAACCGTAGTCTCGCAGCGGCTGTCGCGCCCCACGACCGCGCAGCCGTTCCAAATATACCGCTCCCTGCGCGCCATCAACCCATCGCCGTATATGTACTACCTGGAACTCGACGGCTTCCAGATAGTCGGCGCATCCCCGGAGATGCTGGTGCAAGTGGATAACGGCATCGTCTCCACCAATCCCATCGCCGGCACGCGCCCTCGCGGGGCAGACCCCCAGGAAGACGACGCCAACGAGCATGAGCTTCGCACTGACGAAAAAGAGCGCGCCGAACACATTATGCTGGTTGACCTTGGGCGCAACGACATCGGGCGCGTCAGCGAGCCGGGCACGGTGGAAGTCACGCAGCTTATGGATGTAGAGCGATACTCCCATGTCATGCACCTCGTATCGCAGGTGAAGGGAAAGCTCCGCTCTGACTACACCAACTTCGACGCGCTGCGGGCATGCTTCCCTGCTGGCACGGTGTCCGGCGCGCCCAAGATACGCGCGATGGAGATTATCGCCGAACTGGAGCCGGACAAGCGCGGCCCATACGCCGGAGCCGTCGGATACTTCGACCTCGCTGGCAACATGGACACCGCAATCGACATCCGCACGCTGGTCATCAAGGACGGCATAGCCCACGCTCAGGCAGGCGGCGGTATCGTCTATGACAGCACCCCCGATTTCGAGTACCGCGAAACGCTGCACAAGGCGTCGGCGCTCATGCGCGCGATTGACGCCGCCGAAGAGGTGGGGCTTGCTCATGAGTAGCCGTCGCTGACAAAGCCTGCCCCTGCGAATCAGGGACGCACAGGACGGGAAGGATAAGCAAATTGATACTTCTGATAGACAACTACGACAGCTTCACATATAACTTATACCAGTACCTATCCGAGCTGGGCGCGGATGTAGAAGTCGTTCGCAACGACAAGACGACCATAGAGGACATCGACGCGATGGGGCCCGAGAAGATTGTCATATCCCCCGGCCCTTGCACGCCGAAAGAGGCGGGCATATCCAACGATGTGATCGCCCACTTCGGAGGGCGCACGCCCACGCTGGGCGTATGCCTCGGCCACCAGTGCATCGGCGAGGCTTATGGCGGCACGGTTGGCGGCGCGGGCGAGATAATGCACGGCAAGATGTCGCTCATACATCACGATGGCGCGGGCGTGTTCAAGGGGCTGCCGAACCCCTTCGAGGCGATTCGCTACCACTCGCTGGCAGTGTACAAGGAAGACCTGCCCGACGAACTGGATGTAACCGCATGGACGGATAGCGGCGTCATAATGGGCGTGCGACACAAGCGCCACCCCGTCGAGGGCATCCAGTTTCACCCCGAATCCATCATGACAAAGGTCGGCCACGACCTGCTGCGTAATTTCCTGGAGATGTAACGGAGGAGACGATGATTAGGGAAGCGATCGAGGCGGTGGTGAGCGGAAACTCGCTCTCCATGGAGGACGCCGCCGCCGCGATGAACGAGATTATGAGCGGCGACGCCACAGCAGCGCAGTTCGGCGCGTTCGTAACCGCCCTGCGGATGAAGGGCGAGAGCGTGGACGAAATCGCGGGCATGGCGCAAGTCATGCGCGAGCGCTCGCTGCATGTGGAGATTGAGGACAACCTCGTCGACACCTGCGGCACGGGTGGCGACAACGCCGGCGCCTTCAATGTGTCCACCACGGCGGCATTCGTGGCGGCGGGCGCGGGCGCGAATGTCGCCAAGCACGGCAACCGCGCCATGTCCGGGTCCAGTGGCAGCGCCGATGTCCTCGAGGCGTTGGGCGCGAAGATAGACCTCAGCCCGGAGTCGGTCGCGCGCTGCATCCGCGAAACCGGGTTCGGCTTCATGTTCGCCCAGCGCTACCATCCCTCGATGCGCTTTGCGGCAGCGCCCCGCCGCGAAATCGGCATAAGAACGGTGTTCAACATCCTGGGTCCCCTCACCAATCCGGCAGGCGCGAATTCACAGCTCATCGGCGTAGCGGACGCCGCCTCCGCGAGCAAGATGGCGGACGCGCTCAGCAGGCTCGGCAGGGCGCACGCGCTAGTCGTGCATGGCAACGACGGCATGGATGAGATTACCCTCGCCGACGCCACGCAGGTATGGGAACTCAAGGACGGCGCGGTATCGTTGTACGCCATATCGCCGGATGACTTCGGCATGAGCCGCGCCGCCCGCGATGCGATCCAGGCATCGGACGTCGCCGCAAGCGCGAAGATACTGCGCGGTGTGCTGGCAGGCGAGCATGGCGCGGCAAGAGACATCGTGATCCTGAACGCCGCCGCCGCCCTGCTTGCCGCCAACAAAGTGCTGTCGATGCGAACCGGCATAGAGATAGCGGCAAACTCCATAGACACCGGCAGCGCCAACAGACGCATGGAAGCATTCGTAAGCCTCACCCAAGAGTTAGAGTAAGAAGGGGGACAATCCTATGGGCACAGCGCGCTACACAGTAGTCTTAGAGTGGGACGACGAGGAAAAGTTATACATAGCCACCCTGCCCGCTCTTTCGATAGGCAGTTACGGCGTTTCCAGAGATGAGGCTATGGCAAAGATAAGGGAAGCCGCGGAGTTAATGATAGAGGGGCTGAAAACCTACAACCTGCCCGTGCCTGAAAGCGACGAGGACAAGATTGATCACTTGGACATAGCTGTATAATGCGTCTGCCAAGGGTTTCAGGCAGACAAGTGATACGAGCTTTAAGGCATTTGGGATTTGAAGTAATCCGAATTCGTGGCAGCCATTATCAGATGGCACACACTTCAAACCCTAGAAGACAGACTACCATTCCCGTTCACGGGAACCGGAGCTTGCACCCTAGAGTTCTACAATCCATTCTTCGATCTTCCGGCGTTACAAGGCAAGAACTGGCTGAACACCTATAAGAAGGCAAAACATGGTTGACATTCTGGACAAGATAGTCGAAGTAAAGCGGCGCGAAGTAGAACGGCTAAAGGTAGAAATGCCCATAGCCGCGCTGGAAGAGCGGATTGAAGCGCAGCCGCCCGCGCTGAATCTCGCCGGCGCACTCTGGGGCGATTCGGTGCGTATCATCGCCGAGGTCAAGAAGGCGTCGCCCTCCAAAGGGCTGCTGATTGAAAACTTCGACCCCACCGCGCTGGCGAATATCTATGTCGAAAACGGCGCAGCCGCCATATCGGTGCTGACCAATGTTGACCACTTTCAGGGCAGCATCGAGCACATGAGCGCGGTGCATTCCGTAGCAAGCCGCCGGCAAGTCCCCGTGCTACGCAAAGAGTTCATTTTCGACCCCTATCAGATATATGAAGCGCGCGCATTCGGCGCGGACGCCATACTGCTAATCGTGGCGATGCTGACGCCCAAGCGCCTCAAGTCGCTGATGGAGTTAAGCCAACGCTTCTGGATGCAGTGTCTGGTAGAGGTTCACCACGAGGACGAGTTGAAGGTTGCGCTCGACGCGGGCGCGGAGATAATCGGCATCAACAACCGCGACCTCCACACCTTCATCACCGACTTGGCGGTCACCGAGCGTCTCGCGCCCAAGATCCCCTTCGGCAAGGTAGTCGTAAGCGAGAGCGGCATAAGCGAGCGCGCGGACTTGCGGCGCGTCAAGACGGCGGGCGCGCATGCCGCGCTCATAGGCGAAGCGCTGGTAACGGCGCCGGACATCGGCGCAAAGCTGGGAGGTCTGGTGTGATTGAGTTCAAGATATGCGGGCTGAAATCTCTGAAACACGCGCTCGCCGCGGCGGACGCGGGCGCTTCACTGCTGGGGTTCGTCTTCGTACCCGGTGTTCGCAGACGGATACCCGTTCAGGAAGCGGCGCACATCATCCGAAGCGTCCGACGCGCTCGCGGTGCGGACTGCCCGCGTATCGTCGGACTGTTCGCCAATCAACCCCTCGCAGAAGTGAACGACACCATAAAGAGTTGCGATCTGGACTTCGCGCAGCTCTGCGGCGACGAACCGCCCGACTATTGGGACAACATAGATGCCTGGGTCATTCGACAGGTGAAGGTCGACGATGAGATGCCCCGCAAATCGGCGATAGACACCGCGCTGAGACAGGTGGACGAGGTGGTCGATCGCATCCACCTGACACTACTGGACAAGCAAGTCAAGGGCGCGCTCGGCGGCACCGGGCACACCTTCGACTGGCACATCGCCTCCGAGATTGCCCGGCGGCATCCCGTATTCCTCGCGGGCGGCCTAGCCCCCGACAACGTGCGACAGGCAATCGACACCGTGCGCCCTTGGGGCGTGGATGTATCCAGCGGCGTAGAGACCGACGGCGTCAAAGACACAGCCAAGATAGCCGCATTCGCCGAGGCGGTGCGGCGGGCGTCAGTGTGAAACGGTTCTATTACATAGCGTTAGGGGGAAAACCTATGAGTCCAACGAGATTTTTCGACCGACCTCTAATCGATAACCTGAACAGCAGGTATTGGGCAGAATTGGGCGGACACAGGGGTAATGTCTTGAGCCTGCGGCTGAGACGCTCGCTGAGTTGGCTAACCCCCGCAGTTGCACAGGAGGACGATCCCGACTCTGTCTTCATCTTCTGCTGGATTGCTTTCAACGCTCTGTACGTTGAAGATTCTTCCGGTGGTCGACGCGACAGCGAGCGACAAATCTTCGACGCGTACTTCAGCAAGATTATCGGTCTTGACGAAAACAACGCTGTCTATAGCGCAATTTGGCAGAACTTCACAGGGCCAATCAGGGTTTTGCTGAATAATCGATATGTATTTGAACCTTTTTGGAAGCACTACAACGGCGTGGACGGATATGAAAACTGGGAGACAAGATTCGAAGCGAGCAAGCGAAGAGTGAGGTCTGCTCTCGCTACGACTGATACAGTTAGAGTTCTAACCACAATGTTCGACCGCTTATATGTGCTTCGCAATCAGATGATACATGGCGGCGCAACATGGGACGGCTCTGTGAACCGCAGACAAGTCAACGACGGAGCGGCGATAATGGCGTTCCTTGTGCCGCTCTTCATTGAACTGATGATGGACAATCCAAAAGAAGATTGGGGCAAGCCTTACTATCCAAGCATAGACTTTGACGCAGATAGAAGGGTGTAAAAAACAAGGGGATGACCAAACCAATCAAACTAACACCCCACACCATCCGCATCGCCGCCCCGCGCGAGCTCGTATTTCAGATGATGTCGCACTTTGGCAGAGGCAGGCTGCCCGGCGACAACAGCGAATCGTCCAGGGTAATCAGCCGCGATGGAAATACCCTAGTCGTCGAGTTCCAGACTAAAGCGCTGTCTGCCACCTACACCACCGTCGAAGAGGTCATCCTACATCCGCCTGAGCGAATTGCGTTCAAGCATCTGTCAGGCCCCCTGCGCTATGCCCGGGAAGAGTTCACATTCAAGGATGTGAACGGCGCGCAAACCGACTTGACGCACAGCGGCGAATTCGTATGGAACATCATTCCCATGTTCGGCTGGCTTGGCGGGATAGCGTATGTTCGTCCCATATTCCAGCGCACGCTGACGAAGCACATGGCGCAAGTCAAAGTTGCGGCAGAAGCGCGCGCCGCGCGCAGCAGAGTATTCCCAAGACCCTGAACCCCTTACCAATTACCCCGCCCTCACCGCCTTCGTTACGGATGTCGAAGACACCTTAGGCCCCCAGCTAGGTATGACCGCGCACATAGTCCGCTCCACGCCCCCGGCGAACACGAGCAGGATGTCGTCGGGATCGGCGACGAGCGGCAGATAGTGCGTTTCGTCCTCCGGGGTCACGTCGCCGCTTACTTCCCCCGCGCGCTTGATGTCCGCGAGCGAGCGCCGTATTGCTGGCTGCAATGTCGCGCGAACGTCCCGCTTGCTCCACCCGTCCCAGACACTGCTTTCGCCCGACACCACTATCGCAATCTCGCCCTGCCGCACAACCGCCGACCTGTCGTCGGTGGAGCCTACCGTCGACAGCGATGTGCCGAGCGACGACGCTACATCCGCGACCGTGTTGAGCATCGTTTCAGGGCTGCCGTTGGCGCGCACCTGCCGAGGCCCCTCACAAGCAAACACCGTCACCGCACTCTGAGCGCGCTCGAACCCGCGCTCCACATGCAGGGGATCCCAGTGGGTTTCCGTCTCCGCCTCAGAAATGCAGTAGCTGTACTTGCCGGGATGCCCAAGGATGCTGCGGTCGAACAAGCCCGGAATGGCGGCGCAGGCGTTTATCAGAATCAGGCGCACCGCGCGCCCGATGGTGGCGTTGGCGCGGTTGCCGGGACCGAACAGATTATTGCGCGCGTTGATGTCCAGCTCGCGCGCGATAGGCCCGTTCACAATGACCATTATCCCCGACCCGCCCAGGCTGGACGAAGGCCCAACAAGGTTAAACTTCGGATCGAGCATCGCAGCCGCAGCCGCGAGCACGACGGGCATATACTCAGGCAGGCATCCCGCCATCACCGCGTTGGCGGCGATCTTCTCCACCGCTATTTCGCGGCGGCGTTCCGGCAGTTCGCCAACGATTTCATCGGCAGACAAGCCACTGCGCTCCACAAACTCGGCTACGCGCCGCTCCGTCGGCGGCACGACGGGCAAGCCGTCCGTCCAGCCCAGCCGATAAAGCTGCTCCATCGTCTCTATCGGGTCGTCCCAATCGATCCCGTCGGCGGCGTTATGTATGCTCATGCGGAGCGCCCTCCTGATTCGCCTTGTAAGCGGCGCGTCAATCCTTCAGTCATTCGGTTAATCAGTATATCAGTTTGTCGGCTATTCAGCGCGTATCATAGCAAACTTGACAGGCTGGTTCGCCTTAACATAGGCTTTACCGCGTCATACGAACCACAGACTACAGGAGGCTTACATTGGCTTACAACTTCGAGCATGTCCACCTGAAAGCGCCCGACCCGGAGAAGACCGCGAACTGGTATGTCAAGGCGTTCAACTTCGAGATTTTCAACGACAGGGGCGTTCGTCCCACCGGCGACAGGTTCATCGAGTGCAGGACTGAAGACGGCACCATAGTCCGCATATCGGGCGCGCGCACGGGCGAGGATATGGGCAAGGGCGATGCCAATGTCCACTTCGGACTGGAGCACTTCGGCATCACCGTCGACGATATGGACGCCGAGCTTGAGCGGCTTCAGGCGCTCGGCGCGGAGCTTGACGAAGGCCCAACCGACAATCCCAACGGGCCGCGCATAGCCTTCATCAAAGTGCCGGACGATGTGCGTATCGAGCTGCTGCAGCTCCCCAAGTAGTCGGAGGCGAAGGAATGGCAAGACAAGTATTCTTCCCCTACCCCAACAACAAGCCCGTTGGATTTTCGCCGGTGGCGCGGGTTGGCAATCAGGTATTCGTCGCCGGGCAGGTATCCCTTGACGCAAACGGCGCTATGGTGGGCGTGGGCGACGCAAGCGCTCAATCGGAGCAGTGCTTCAGAAATGTGGAGGCTGCGCTGGCTGCGGCGGGCGCGAGCTGGGACGATGTCACCAAGATAACCTGCTTCCTCGTGAACGCCGACGACTACGCGGCATACGCGGCAGTGCGAAACCGCATATTCCCGCAGGACGGCCCCGCAAGCAGCACCGTCGTGGTGACTGCGCTCGTGCGCCCTGAGATGCTGGTAGAGATAGAGGCTTACGCGGTAATCTCATGAATGGCAACACTGAAACACCCGAAAACTGCGTCTTCTGCAAAATCAGGCGCGGAGAAATCCCCGGCGAGATGCTGCACAGCGATGACGACTGCTTCGTAATACGCGACATCAACCCGGCATCGCCAACTCACCTGCTGATAATCCCGACGCGCCACTTCACCTACCTATCCGGGCTGACAGACGACATCCTGCCGGTCATTGGCAGGATGTACATGGTCGCCAAGCAAATGGCTGAACGCGAGGGCGTCTCCGAAAGCGGCTATCGGCTGATAGTCAACCAAGGCGAGCAGTCAGGACAAGTAGTGCCGCACTTGCATCTGCACCTAATCGGTGGCAGGCAATTGGGCGCGCTCGGCTAGACCGGCAATGTTCGGCCGCTGTGCGCTCTGCCGATGCGCGCCGCCTCTTCGCCGCTCGGCCCACCCGACGCGCAGACCATGACGCCCTCATCCAGCATATCGGTCACATTGTCCGGGCTGACGCCGTTGAGAAAGTACAGTCCCGCGTCACTGCACGCCTGAAATACGCGCTCCCGCGCTGCCGCGATCTCCGGCGGCATCGGATTGGGCAAGCCCTTGTAGCCATGCGACATGCTCATATCAGACGGCCCCCACTCCGCAAACGCAATGCCGCTAATCCTAGCGCTCAGTTCGCAGTTATGCAGCGCGCGCCTGTTCTCGATCTTCAGTCCCAGCAGCAGTTCGCCATCGGGATTGAGCGGCCAAGGGTCTGCCTTATCGAGGTATTCGTCCGGGGATATGCCCCAGATTTCCGATGCGGACGCTTGACCGCCCGCGCCGCGCGTACCCCTGCCAATCAGGTCGCCCACGCCGATGTTCTGGAAGGTGTAGCGGCACGACTCCACGAATGCGCGCACCGCCCCCGGCGTCTCCGCATTGCACAACAGGATGCCATGCACCCCGCGCGCGAGTATCTGCCGAAACTGCCAGGCGTTGTACCTGATGATGTCCTCGCTGCCGCCGTCAACCGGCACTTCCACGATGACCGCCGGAGTGCGATGACCGCTTGCCGTCGGGCCTCCGTCCACCAGGCCGCGCATGAAGCGATCCAGCCCTGCCATATCAAACGCCCCATGCTCCATCCCGATATTGATATAGTCCGCCCATGTGGAAGCCATCGCCTTCCCCGCCTCGTATGACAGGTCAGCGCCCGTATGTCCGCCCGTGTAGTAGATCGGCTGCCCCTGCTCCAAAAGCTCGATTGCGCGGTTGATTCGCTTTGGCATTTTTTCTTCTTTTCCTTCCCTTTGATCTGCTTGTCAGTAGTGGTTGGTATGTAAATGTCCTATTCTTAATTGGAGAAAGTCCCTTCCCCCTTGACGAGGGAAGGTCGTCGGCGAGGCGAAGACGCCGCAGATGTGATTGTCCCTTCCCCCTCTGGGGGAAGGTTAGGATGGGGGCAAAAATGCCCGCCCATCGACGGCTAAACCGTGCCAATGCAATTTTCTCATCAGGACTTACGCACTCGAATATGAACTCCTACCCGAGATTGACCCGTTTCAAGTACGGAATCGCGCTCAACTGCGTAAGTCCTATTCTTAATTGGAGAAAGTCCCTTCCCCCTCTGGGGGAAGGTTAGGATGGGGGCGAAAACGCTTGCCCATCGACGGCTAAACCGTACCAATGCAATTTTCTCATCAGGACTTACGCACTCGAATATGAACTCCTACCCGAGATTGACCTGTTTCAAGTACGAAATCGCGCTCAACTGCGTAAGTCCTATTCATCATTCCTGCGAAAGCAGGAATCCAGCGCCTCCAATACCGCCATCCCAAACACGACGCAACAATTCCCCCCGTCACTCCGAACGTCCACCCCCGTCATTTCAAGCGCTCATCCCTGTCAATTTCGAGCCTTCTATCCCTGTCATTCCAAGCCTTCTATCCCTACCATTCCAAGCCTTCTATTCCTGCCATTCCAAGCATCTTTCTCTGTCATTCCGAACGGAGTGAGGAATCTAAAATCGCCCTCCACAAGCCATCCTCGCCATCCCACAGCGATTCACCCCTCCACTCCGTTCACGGCGACAAGGGAAAAAGCCCTCGCGGGAACAAGCGCAATAGCCCATACCGCACAAATACCTACCCCTATCAGTCCCCTCTGATGAAGGGACAAATAGCCCACGCTACACCGCCATCTCTCTATTCGTCATCCTCCGCCCAATCGCCGCGCCGTCCTCGCCCACGCCGGAGAGCACCTTCACGCCATCCGACATCAGCTTATTCACGCGCTCCTCGACGCTGATTGTATAGTCGTTCCAGCCGCACAGGAACGCCAGACCCGCAGCGTCGCAGGCCGCCTTGACGCGCAGGCGGGCGGCGTCCATATCATCGGGATACGGCGGGTCATGCGCGTCCGCATAGCCGAAGGACAAGCCCATATCGCCGGGTCCCCATTCGGCGAACGCGATGCCGTCGACCGCCGCGCTCGCCTCGCAGTTGGCAAGCGCGCGCTTATTCTCCAGCTTCAGCCCCAAGAACAGCTCACCGTCGGGGTTGAGCGGCCAGGGATCGGCGATCTTCATGTACTCTTCCGGCTCCACGCCCCAAATATGCGCCGCGCCGCGCTGACCGCCCCCGCCTCTGCGCCCAACGCCAAGCCCGTCGCCCACGCCAAGCATCTGGAACGGATAGCGGCACGACTCCACGAACGCCCGCACCGCGCCCTCCGTCTCCGCGTGGCACAGCAGAATGCCGTGAATGCCCCGCGCCAGCGCCTGCTTCATCATCCAAGCGTTGGCGCGAACGACCTCTTCGCTCGTGCCGTCCGTGGGAATCGTCATGATGACGGGCGGCGTGCGATGTCCGCTGGGCGTAGGCCCCCCGTCCACCAAGCCGCGCATGAACTCGTCGAGCGCGCTCATATCAAACGAGCCATGCTCCATCTCCACGCCGATATAGTCGCCCCAAGTGGAAGCCATCGCCTTGCCATTCTCATAAGAAAGGTCGTGCGTACCCGTGTTGTATATCGGCTGACCCTGCTCCAAAAGCTCTATCACTCGGTTGATTCGCTCAGGCATGTTTCGTCCTTCCACTGATTAGAGGGTATCCGGTGCGGATTTTCGCCCTTCGACCGACGGGCTTTCAAGTCAGAGGGAGTTTATCGCAAAAAGCGCAAGGCTGCCAGTGCCGCAACGCCATCAAGCATCAATAGACGCCGGACACCTCTCGAACATCATCGCGCCGGAACCACCGTCCTGATTTCAGCCTCAAGCCTGCCGTTGTCGATGGTAAGCACGGCAATAGTGGCGGCAACCATAAACGAGGGATAGCCCTGACCCGGATTGAGATACAGAACGCCGTCGCGCACTTCATTGAGCGGTTCATGCGTATGCCCAAACAGAATAGCGTCGACCTGCTCGCTGAAATCGCCAAGCAAGTCTTCCGGCGGGAACTCCGGCCCGCCCCAAGCGGGATGGATAACCCCGATGCGCGCGCCCTCGACCTCCAGCGTCCGCACATACGGGATTGCGCGGCGCACATCCGGCGGATCCGAGTTCCCATGCACCACGACCGCCTGCTTCGCCGCGCCGCGCAGCCCATCGACCACATCCATACGCACAAGGTCGCCGCAGTGAACGGCTATATCCGCTTCCGCGACCGCAGCGCGAATGTCGGGATGCACCTCATCCCAGCGGTGGCAATGTGTATCTGAAAAGACAACGATGCGTGTACTCATAGCGAAACAATTCTAACATGAACCGACAAGTGGTGATTTCTATTCGTCATTCCTGCGAAAGCAGGACTCCGGTGTGACATAGCGGCAAAACCGCCTAAAAGAAAACGCCACGGAGAAGACCGAAGGGATGACCGAAGGGATGAAGGAATAGAAATCAAGGGATATTGTGAAATTAGCAAGTGTGTTACAATCCCTGCGTCTTGAATCGACCGGCAGCAACGGCTCGGCGTAGCGGCAAAACGCGCGAGAGCAATGGAAACTGGAGGCTCAGGCTATGATTTCTAATGGGCACAACTCCGGTAACGGCCCCTTGAAGGGCATACGGGTGCTGGACATGACGGTATGGCAGTTCGGCCCCATGAGCGCCGCGATGATGGGCGACATGGGTGCTGATGTCATCAAGATAGAGGCGCTTGACGGCGACGCGGGGCGCGGGCTATGGCGAGCGTCAACCCTGAACATGGACTTGGGCGAGGGGCGCAACGCCTACTTCGAGGCTTGCAACCGTAACAAGCGCGGCATCGCCGTCAACCTCAAGACGGCGGAGGGACAGCGCATTATCCACAAGCTCGTCGAGGACGCCGATGTATTCGTGCAGAACTATCGCCAGGGCGTCGCCGAGCGGCTGGGCGTTGGATATGAGACGCTGAGCAAAATCAACCCCATGCTGGTGTACGGCTCCGGCAACGGCTATGGGCCAAACGGACCCGACTCGCATCTGCCCTCATTCGACGGATGCGGTCAGGCGCGCGCCGGCCTCATGATGTCCGCCACCACGCCCGGCGCGGAGTATCCCACCCGCATATCGCAGGGCGTATCCGACCAGATGGGCGCGATTATGCTCTGCCTCGGAGTCCTCTCCGCGCTCGTCTGCCGCAGCCAGCAGGGCATCGGTCAGAAAGTCGAAGCATCCCACCTGAGCGCCAACATGTGGCTGCAAGGGCTTGGCATCAGCATGAGCCTGCTGAACGAAGGGCGCAGCTTCAGCTCTTACGACCGCGAAGCGCCCACAAACCCGCTCTCCAACCTGTACAAGTGCAAGGACGGGCGCTGCATCCAGCTCATGCACTTGCAGCCCGATCCCTACTGGCGACCGCTCGCCCGCGTGATGGGCATGGATGACATCGTGGACGACCCGCGCTTCACCGACATGCGCGCGCGCGCCGAGCATGCCGTCGATCTCGTGCGTATCATGGACGACAAGTTCGCCACGAAGACCGCCGACGAGTGGGACGCCATCTTCCGCGAGTTCGAGGTCGATTTCATATACGCGAAGGTGCAGGCCATCGAAGAGCTTGAACACGACGTCCAAGTCGTTGCCAACGACTACATATCCGAGTTCGACCATCCCGTTCTGGGCGATGTAAAGATGTGCAATCACCCCAACAAGTACAGCGAGACGCCTGCGGGCATCTGGCGGGAAGCCCCCGAACTCGGACAGCACACCGAACAGATACTCATCGACGAACTCGGCTACGACTGGGACGGCATCAAGGACTTACAAGACGCGGGCGCGATCTTGTAGGCGGACACGCACAAGTTTCGGTTGACAAACCGCACCGCGCAAAAGGCATGCATTGATGAGCAAACACAACAACAATCTAATAATAGGTTCCCTAGTACGGTGGTCAAATTCGACAAGCGATGATAAGTACGCTGTCATCACCGATATAGACCGCAGGCAGATCAGTGTGCGGTGGGATGCGGTGGGCAATCCCACGCAATTTAGTTCTGCTAAGCCGCCTCTCGAAAGGATTGATCTTACAAGAAAACAGTGCAGAAGATACTCCAACGGCAACATCGTTATGGCGATGTCGCCTATACCCACCGACGGCGAACCAATGTGGGAATGTATCTCGATAGGTGATTTTTCACCAGTCAACATACCGGAATCGGACCTGCGCCCCATACCCATAACTGAACCCGTTGAGCGAGTTCAAAACAAAATGATTGGTTCACTGAAAAAGTACAGGCTGCGGGAAGTAACGCAGTGGTACTTGTGGCAGCATCGCAACAACGACCTTGTTTCACTTGGGAATGTTCGCGTTGATATCAAGCCGCATCAAGTCGGAGTGGTTCACAAGGTTGTCAGCAACTATCCCCACCGATTCTTGTTGTGCGACGAAGTGGGGCTTGGCAAGACCATTGAGGCGGGCATGGCACTAAAGGAGCTTCGAATAAGGGGCGGTGCGCAGCGTGCGCTGATTATAGTTCCCCCTAACCTTGCTCGCCAGTGGCAGTTTGAGATGAAAACGAAGTTCAATGAAACTTTCGCCATCCTCAATACGCAGACCGTTAAGTATGAGGCAAACCGCGGAGAACGCGGCAACCCTTTTGCTCGCCACAACAGCGTAATCTGCCCATCATCTTGGGTAGCTCGCCAAGAATGGGCGAAACTCTGCACAGAAGCAGACTGGGATCTCATCATAGTTGACGAGGCTCATCATGTTCGGATGCATGAAGACGGACGCACCACGCGCTTGTACGACGTTGTCAAAAAACTCGCAATCTCCAACAACGCTGCCAGAAGGAGCTTGCTGCTGCTCACTGCAACTCCCATGCAACTTGGAACGCACGAAATCTACGCTTTGGTGGAGCTACTCGACCCCGTCCTATTCCCATCGTCAGGAGAATTTGAAAAACATCGTAACTCTGTTCCAGGTCTTAACAGGCTTGTGGAAAGACTCAGAAGTCCTGATTTCTCTGATTCCAGCGACGACTTTGAGGATGCCGTTGAGCAAGTTTCTCAGTGGTTGGAAATTGATCGAGAACACGCCCGCTGTCGCCTAGTTGCCGGCCGTGATAAACTAGACGCGCTCGCAAGCGAGTTGTCTGATCGGCACCTGCTCAGCGAAGTCATGATTCGCAACCGCAAATCCGTAATTGGCGGCTTTATGCCGCGCGTAGCAGCTAGATGGGAAGTAGAACTTTCAGAAGATGAACGCCAGGCACTCAAAGTGTTGGAAGGATACATCCAGTACGGCTTCAATCTAGCGTCAGGTAAAGGCGGCAACACTTTCGGGTTTGTAATGGTTACATTCCAGAAACTCATGGCGTCCAGCATCGCCGCAATCAAGAGTTCGCTGTACAAAAGACGCGCGAACATTCAGAAGCGCTACACTGCCAGCGATCAGTCCGAAAGTGAGCTTGATGAGAGATTGGACAACGATGACAATGCGGGCGATGTGATTGGAAGTGTCGGAACTTCTGAGGCAGATGTAGAAATTGCGTTCATTGAAAAGACAATTGACGCGCTTGACCGCGTGAAAACAGACTCCAAATCTGCCGAACTCCTGAGGCAGATGGGTGAACTGCTTGACGAAGATCCCAACCAAAAGGTTCTAATTTTCACCCAGTTCCGTGAAACACAAAACCACCTTGCTGAACTGCTCCACTCCAACGACTGGAAAGTCAATCTGTTCCATGGACAAATGAATGCGGCAGCGAAAGATCGCGCAGTGGATAGATTCCGGGTTGGCAAAGGCCCGCAAGTTCTGCTCAGCACCGAAGCCGGCGGCGAAGGGCGCAACTTGCAGTTCTGCCATACGCTAATTAACTACGACCTGCCGTGGAACCCTATGAAGGTGGAGCAGCGCATCGGACGCGTCGACCGCATCGGGCAGGAGCACGAGGTCAGAATCTTCAATCTGTTCACCAAAGGCACTATCGAAGAGCGCGTGTTGGATGTGCTGGAACATCGAATCAATGTGTTTGAAGAGACCGTGGGCGGGCTTGACCCGATACTTGGCAACACGGAGAACGATATAAAAAAAATTATGCGCTTGGCTGAAGATGTAAGAGAGGCGGCGCTCGAAAACCTTGGGACGCAACTTCAATTTCAAGTTCGGCAAGCGCGCCAAGCCTCTGAATTGTTCGGCGACTTCATAATGGACACCAAGTCATTCGGCAGAGAAATCGCAGAGCGTATTGCCGGGCAACCGTCGCCCATAGATAATGATGATATTGACCGCTTCATGGGACAGCTCCTATCCGATGTGCGAACACACATTAAGCCAAACGACGACGAGTATCAACTGACATTCAGAGACCATTTTGTTGATGAGCACAGAGTCCTTTTCGCTGGCGGTGGCAAGATAACCGCCGTGTTTCGGCCCGACAGGCGCACTGACTCCGAGCACATTGAACTTATGGCATTTGGTAACCCGATTGTTGATGCAATCGTTAAACAGGTAATTGGAGAACACTATGAAGGCGTAACCGGCACTCGCCGTATCTCAGCAGGCGACGACATATGCCCAACTTCTGGTTGGCTGTTCACATATCTATTCACTGTGCCGGGTGTGCGCTCAACCGAACATCTAGTGCCGATATTCGTAAGTGATGCCTGCGAACTAGATACGCAAGCAGGACAACGTATCATAGAACGTGCCTGCTTGTTCGATGACACAGAGCAGGAAATCCCACCTATCGATATTCCAAACAACCTTGGCGCGGTCAAAGCCTTAGTCGACGAATTCGTGGGCAGTAAGCGCCAAACCTTGCAAGCTGATGCCACCGAACAGGCTGACACACAAGTAGCGCATGAAGTCACTAGGCTGATAAAGTATTTTGACTACCGCGAGCGAGTTGCCGCAGACAAACTGCAGAGTGAACAAAATACTCTGAGCCGCCTCAGCGAAACACTTGTGACTGCACAACAACGTCAAGTTATCCCCATCTGGGAAGCACGGGTACGTGACGCAGAAGCAGCGCTCACCGCCCTCCCCGAAGAGCGCGAGTGGCGTATGGTTGAAGCAGAGAAGTACCGTCATCCTGCTGTCTCATATTCTCTAAAGTCGCTCGGGCGCATCGAAGTGGTTGCAGATATGAGCACATAGGATATTTAATCGGAAAGTGAGACCAAGTACGAAACACCACAGATAAGGAGAAGAAATGGCAGAGATAGACGGCGGGCGACTGTTCGCCAAGGCATTGAAGAAAGAGGGCGTGGAGTATGTGTTCACGCTGAACGGGGGGCACATCTACAACCTCTATGAGGGCTGCGTGGATGAGGGCATCAAGGTCATAGACTTCCGCCACGAGCAGGTCGCCGCTCACGCGGCCGAGGGCTGGGCGAAGGTCACCGGCAAGCCGGGCGTCGCCATCGTCACCGCGGGCCCGGGCGTAACCGACGCCGTCACAGGCATCGCCAACGCATTCCAAGCCCCAAGCCCGATGATCCTCATCGGCGGCAACGCCGGCATATCCGACCACCTGCGCGGCGGCTTGCAGGACTTCGACAGCGCAACCTTCCTGAAGCCCGTTACGAAGTTCTCCGAGCAGGTCAAGCGTGTGGAGCGCATCCCCGAGTATGTCTCCATCGCCTTCCGCCATGCCACTTCCGGCGTGCCAGGCCCAGCGTATCTGGAGATTCCGATAGATGTCGTCGCCGGCAGCACGGACGAAGAGAATGTGAAGTACCCCGGCAGCTACCGCACGCAGTCCAAGGCTTACGGCGACCCCGAGTACATCCAGCAGGTCGTGGACATCCTGCACAACACCGAGCGCCCGATGGTGCTTGCGGGTTCGGATATATGGTGGAACGACGCATCCGAAGAGCTGCGCGACTTCGTCGAGATGATAGACGCTCCCGTGTTCCTCAACGCGATGGGGCGCGGAAGCATCCCCTCCGACCATCCCAACCTGGGCAGCCTCGGACGCCGCTACGGGCTTGTCAAGTCCGACACGGTGATACTCATCGGAACGCCCATCGACTTCAGACTCGGCTACGGCGCGGACAGCATGTTCCCCCAGAAGCCGAAGCTCATCGAGATTATGATGGACGGCAGCAAGATTGGGCAGAACCGCGACATCGACGTCGGCGTAGTCGGCGACTCCAAGGCAGTGCTCCAGCAAGTCATGGACGGGTTGCGAAGCTCAGGCTACAAGTCCCCCGGCAAGGGCTGGGTCGAAGAGGTCATCACCGAAGACCATTCGCTCAAGGCGGCTGACGAAGGCATGCTCAACAGCGACCAGTCCCCCATCAACCCGATGCGCCTGATGAAAGAGCTGCGCGATGTGCTGGACGAGGACGCAACCGTAATCGGCGACGGCGGCGACATCGTAACCTTCGCCGCGCGAGTGCTGAACATCAACGAGCCGGGACACTGGCTCGACCCGGGACAGTTCGGCTGCCTGGGCGCGGGCAGCGGCTTCGCGGCGGCTGCTCAGCTGGCGCGCCCCGGCAAGCAGGTCTGCATCGTGTACGGCGACGGCGGCTTCGGCCTGACCGGCTTCGATGTGGAAAGCTATGTCCGCTTCAACCTGCCCATCGTGTCCGTCGTGGGCAACAACGGCGCATGGAACCAGACGACCCAAGGCGTAGTGCGGCGCGGCATGCGCGGCATCGGCACATACCTGTCGCAAGAAACCGACTATGCCAAGATTATGGACGGCATGGGCGGATACGGCGAGCGCGTAACCGACCCGGAGCAAATCCGCCCCGCGCTGGAACGCGCCTTCAACTCCGGCAAGCCCGCCCTGCTGGACGTCGTCACCGACCCCGATGTCGCCTACGCATCCATGGGCGGACGCTCACGCCAGCAGCGCCAGTATTAGAGTAGTCCGGCAGTTCTTCGATTAGCATGAGGTCAGTGTGAGGACAAAAATTTCTCACACTGACCTTCGTCATTCACCTTCAGCGACAGGGCATAGAGATATGAGCAACGACAACCACGGCGCTCGCGGCCCCCTAGCGGGCATGCTGGTCATAGACTGGACGATGTGGCAGTTCGGCCCCGTGTCCACAATGATGCTCGCCGACCTCGGCGCGGATGTCATCAAGGTGGAGTCGCTGGACGGCGACCATGGCAGGCAGTTCGCCACCGTCGCGGGCGTGGCGAACGCCCTAGACGGCAGCAGCGCATACTTCGAGAGCCTAAACCGCAACAAGCGGGGCATCGCGCTCGACCTGAAGCGCCCCAAGGGCTTGGAGGCGATGCTGAAGCTGGTGGCGAAAGCCGACATATTCGTGGAGAACTTCCGTCAGGGCGTAGCCGAGCGCCTAGGGCTAGGCTACGACGATCTGACCGAGCGCAACCCCGCGCTCATATACGCCTCAGCCACAGGCTACGGACCCAAGGGCGACGACTCCGGCAAGCCCGCCTTCGCCATGACCGGAGAGGCGCGCGCCGGTTCGCTCTGGTGGGCAGGCCCCGATGACGGCATACCATACAACATCAACGGCATGGCAGACCAGATAGCCGGCATAATGCTGTCCTACGGCATCCTTGGCGCGGTAGTGGCGCGCGAACGCTTCGGCACGGCGCAGCGCGTCGATGTATCCCATCTCGGCAGCCTCATGTGGCTTGGCGGCATGCGTGACGGCATCGCCCTCCTCTCCGGCAAAGAGTTCGAGCGCCAGCCCCGCACTCGCGCCGGCAACATACTCTGGAACTCCTATCGCTGCAAAGATGACAAGTGGATCGCCTTCTCCATGAGCCAAGGCGAACGCTACTGGCCAACCTTCTGCGACGCGCTGGGCAGGCAAGACCTGATTTCACACAAACGCTTCAGCAGCATGGAAGCTCGGCGCGAGCATCGTGAAGAGCTGATAGCCATTCTGGACGGCATATTCATCACGCGCACCCGCGCCGAGTGGGAGCAGCGCCTCGACGACGCCGGCGATCTGATATGGGAGCGCGTCCAGTCGATAATGGACCTGCCCGACGACCCGCAAGTTACCCAGAACGACTACTTGATAGACTTCCGGCACCCCACGCTAGGCGCGACCAAGTGGCATCAGACCCCCATTGCATTCAGCGAAACCCCCGTCTCCACCCGGCGAATGGCGCCCGCGCACGGCGAACACACCGAAGCCATACTAATCGGCACCCTCAACTACGACTGGAACGACATCGCCGCCCTAAAAGATGATGGCGTCATCCTCTAACCCGTCCCTACCCCATCATCCCGAACGCCCTCTCCCCTGTCATTCCGAACGCAGTGAGGAATGACAGGGTGGAGGCGGGAGTGTTCATGCCGTTGCTATCGCTGTCAGCGGAAGGGTGGGTGGCGTTCGGGGCGGCGGGGCTTTTTGTTGCCGGGCAGGTGGCTTATCTCGGATAGGTAGTCGGTGTGTCCTTGGGAGATTTGCCTTGCGCTTTCGGCTGCCTTTTCTTCTATTCGCTCTGCTTCGGCTACTTCTTTCATGTGGGCTTCGGTTACCGGCGCGTGGCTCTCGACTACGGCGGGGTGGTCTTCGTCGAGGTCGCGGCAGGCGCAGATGCAATCAGGGTGGCAGGGGGAGTAGTAGGACATGAACTCAGGGTCGGGGGTGGAGGGGTTGCCGAAGCCCCAGCTGAGCAGGACTTTGGCGGCTTCTATCCTGTCCCTTGGCTTGGCGTCTCGGTCGCGCCCTTCCAGCACTTCGTTCAGTATCCTGACTATGCTCGCGCCTTCGCCGGTCTCTACGCGGATGCGGGCGACGAGCTTTTTGTTCAGCCTTTCGTGTTCGGGGCTGACTGCCTGCGTGGGGCCGTTCTCCCCTTGGGCGTCTTCTTTCTTTGCTTGGCGTTCCATCTTGGAACTGAGGCTGTTGATGAGGGCTTCGGCTTCTTGGAAGCCGAGCTTGAGCAGCAGGCGGGCTGCTTGGAGTCTGTGATGGGGCGTGGAGTCGAGATCGTCGCCGGTCATGATGGAGACGATGCTGCGGATGATGGTTCTGCCGTTGTCTGTTTCTTGGTGGACTAGGTGCTGGAGGTGCTCGATGGCGCTCTGGCAATGTTTTTTGTCCAGGTGGTCATGTTGGGCATGACTGTCCTGGTCGTCCTGTTGTGCGTGTTGGTTTATGGGAGTTGGTTGGTTCATTGGTTTTTCCCAAGGTTTTCAAGGTGTCGGGGGGTCAGGTTTTCGGGATTTTTGGTTGTCAGGGACTAAGTGATTAGGGTGTTAGTCCTTGATATGCAACTTATGTTCTTGCGGATAGTATAGGTGAGGGTTTGTGTGGTGTCAAGGGTGATTTTGGGGGGATTGGGAATTGGGTTGGTACGGTTTAGCCGTTGGTGGGCGAGCGTTTTCGCCCCCATCCTAACCTTCCCCCAAAGGGGGAAGGGACAATCACGCCGTCGGATTGAGCTTGACAGCAGGCAATCTTCCCCCATCAAGGGGGAAGGGACTTCCTCCAATTGGGAATAGGACTTACGTAGTTGAGCGCGATTTCGTACTTGAAACGGGTCAATCTCGGGTAGGAGTTCATATTCATTCAAGTGCGTAAGTCTTGATGAGAAGATTGCATTGGTACGGTTTAGCCGTTGGTGGGCAGGCGTTTTCGCCCCCATCCTAACCTTCCCCCAAAGGGGGAAGGGATTAATGATTTCCTCTATCAAGGGGGGAGGGACTAATGCAGGGGGAGGGACTAATGCGATTTTTTCACTCTGCGCGGGGGTTGTGGACGGATACGCTCTTATGATAATCTCACGATGACGATAATAAGTTTTGGAGTGATTTAGACGATATGCCCTACTCCCCTAATCTCAATTCGTCCCCGATGATGGCTGCCCTTACGCGCGCGCGTGAGGGCGCTTTTGGGTCAATTTTTACTCCCCGCCGTTGCACATCACGCCAAATCGCAATCGCGTTTCTGCTCATCGCGGTTGCGGTTGTAGGCATCAACCCTAGCCCGGCGGCGGCGCAGTCCACGACCGACTACGACGATAATGACAACGGACTGATTGATGTCACAACGCTGGCGCAGCTGAACGCCATTCGCTGGGACTTGAACGGCGACGGCGATGTAGCGGCGACAAACGCGGCGAACTATCTGCTCGCCTTCCCCAACCGCGATACCAATGCCTCAACCCGAATGGGCTGCCCGTCGGGAACTTGCACCGGATACGAACTGCGCGCCAACCTGGACTTCGACACCGACAACAGCGGCGATGTGGACAGCAGCGACACATATCCCAGCTGGACGCCGATAGGTACTAGCACCAACCGTTACAGAGCCGAATTCAAGGGCAACAACAACACCATATCCAACCTGACGATAAGCGGCGCAACTACCCTCAACCGCATCGGACTATTCAGCACTTTGTCCCCCGCCGGCAGCATCAGTGGCGTGGGATTGGTGGATGTGGATATAAACATGACTTCCATGCCCGCCAGCTCCCGCGCGGGCGCGCTTGTCGGCCACGTTGAAGGAACTGTACGCTCCAGCTACGCCACAGGCTCCGTCTCCGCCACCACGACTGGCAACTTCATCAATGTTGGCGGCTTGGTGGGAACGATCGCCCGGGGAACAATTGCGGCGAGTTGGTCGAGCGCGGATGTCTCCGCAACGGGGGGATCGTGGGTCCTAGCCGGTGGACTGGTGGGTCAGATTACCACCAGCGCAAACGCATCCGTAATCGCATCATACGCCACCGGATCGGTGTCGGTCTCAGGCTCAGGAATCAACGTCTATGCGGGTGGGTTGGTGGGCTACATGGAAGGCAGTGGGACAGGAAGTGCGACCATAACCGCGTCATACGCCACGGGTGCGGCGTCCGGCGGAAGCGCCGGGGGCTTGGTGGGATCTGTGGGCAACAGATCCACAATCACGGATGGATATTGGGACACCACGACGAGCAGCATCGCCGACGACTCCGACACAACATCCCCTGAAGGCAAGACGACTAGCGACCTGCAATCCGTCCTATCGTACACCGGCATCTACGCCAACTGGAATGTGGATGTGGACGGCACGACGGGCAACGACGACCCTTGGGACTTTGGGACGAATACGCAGTATCCGAGCTTGAAGTTCGACGGCATGAGCCTGACGGCGCAAGGGCGGCCGACGACGACCGACTACGACGACGATGACGACGGTCTGATTGATGTCACCACGCTGGCGCAGCTGAACGCCATTCGCTGGGACTTGAACGGCGACGGCGATGTAGCGGCGACAAACGCGGCGAACTATCTGCTCGCCTTCCCCAACCGCGATACCGGCGCCTCAACCCGGATGGGCTGTCCGTCGGGAACTTGCACCGGCTACGAACTGCGCGCCAACTTGGACTTCGACACGGACGACGACGGCGATGTGGACAGCAACGACGACTACCCGAACTGGACGCCGATAGGCACTGCCACTATCTCATACGGAGCCGAATTCAAGGGCAACAACCACACCATATCCAATATGACGATAAGCGGCGCAACTACCCTCACACGCATCGGGCTGTTCGGCACTTTGGCCGGTTCCGGCAGCATTAGCGGCGTGGGGTTGGAGGATGTCAACATAAACCTGACTTCCATGCCCGTCCTTTCCGTCTCGGGTACGCTTGTCGGCTACAGTATAGGAACGGTGCGCTCCAGCTACGCCACCGGCGTCTTCTCCGCCACCGTCGCCTCGACTGGCAATTTAGTCGCTGTCGGCGGCTTGATAGGCTCATCCTCTCCGGGAACGATTACGACGAGCTGGTCGAGCGTCGATGTCTCTGTGGCGGGGACGACGTGGGTCATGGTCGGTGGACTGGTGGGTCAATTTCAAGCCACTGCCGCTGGAGCCTCAACTACTATAATCGCATCTTATGCCACCGGCTCTGTGTCAAACACAGCCACCGGAAGCAATGTCTATGCGGGTGGGTTAGTGGGCTACATGGGAGTCGCTTCGACAGGACAGGCGACCCTGACTGCATCATACGCTACGGGTGCGGTGTCGGTTGCCAGCACAGGAACAGCCGGGGGCTTGGTGGGAATCACGCACAGCACCGTCACAATCACGGATGGATATTGGGACACGGGAACGACGGACATCGCCGACGACTCCGACACGACCTCCCCGGAAGGCAAGACGACTAGCGACCTGCACTCCGTCCTATCGTACACTGGCATCTACGCCAACTGGAATGTGAATGTGGACGGGGTGACTGGCAACGACGACCCATGGGAGTTTGGGGCGAACATGCAGTATCCACTCCTGAAGTTCGACGGCATGAGCCAAGTGGCGCAGGGCAGCCTAGCGATGGGAACGCCCGGAACGAATGGCGATAATCCGGTCGTGGGGCAGATGGCGTCGGTGTGCCTGTCGTCGCCGGATCGTCCCGCTCAGCGGGCGCAGGGTTCTGGCGGCGTGGGGTCATATAAATTATGGATCTGGTCGAAGTCCACCGATGGCGTAAGTTGGACGAACATCACCGAGGACGGCGGCAGAAGTTATGAGTACACGCCGGTGTCGGGCGATGTGGGCAGCTACCTGCGCGCGTGCGTGGCGCTGAACACCACGCTCAGCTCGGTCGAAGGCGCGGAGGAGGCGTGCGTGCATCCGTTTGCCAAGGTGAAGGCGAGCAACTGACAATTAAGAATTGAAAATTAGGAATTAGGAATTGGGTTTTGCTCACCCTCTACCCCGTTCGTGGTGAGCCTGTCGAACCACTTTGCCCACTCCGTCATTCCTGCGAAAGCAGGAATCCAGAGCATCGAAGGCATACCCAAGCATAACCAATTCTCCCTAATTCCTAATTCTGCTCCCCCGTAGGCGCGCGCGCCTGACATCCTGAAAATCTGACCCCTGACACGCTACCCAGGTTTCTTGAACAGAGCGGGGGATCTAAAATGCTTGCCGTATTGGGCGTGTTGGTGTGCGGGGATTTTTGATTCCTCACTCCGTTCGGAATGACAGAGAAAATTGCTGCGGTGTGTTTTGGGATGGTGTGGTGTTGGAGGCTCTGGATTCCTGCTTTCGCAGGAATGACGGATGGGTGGGCAGGAATGACGGAGTGAAACTCCAAAATGACCACCTATCATTGTAGGCACAACCCCAATTCCTAATTCTTAATTCTCAATTCTTAATTGCTCCCCCCGCCCCCCTCTTTGCTATTCAGGGCGGATGGCGTAAAATACCCGCAGAGCGTAAAGCCACCATGAGCGAGAGCAAGGAGTGTTGCGAATGAGCGAGCGAGACAATTCTAATGAAGCCTTTGTAGGCAAAGACCTAGGCAGCCTGGACTTCACGGCAACGGACGACATCCTGCGCTACTACTTCGAAGGGCTGAATGTTGACAGCGCCCCCTATGTAGAGCAGTCCCCCTACGGCAAGCCGGTCGTGCCGTCCATGGTTCTCACAAATGTTGACGGCGGCTTCAGCGGCGCGGGCTTCGACGACAACTTCGGCAACCTGTGGATACGGCAGGAGTGGGAGCTGCACAAGCCCATGCACCCGGCAGAGACCTACAAGCGCACATCCAGCGTCGTGGACATCTACGACTGGCGCGACCGCACGGTCGTCAAGCAGGTGGTGGATCTCTGGTCCGCGGACGATGAACTCATGGCGCGCGGCACGCACCACCAAAGCTACCTGCTGGGCAAAAGCCACCTGGGGACGGTCAAGCTGCGCGACCCCAAGAAGAAGGAAGGCATCCGCAAGTTCCAAGTCCCGGACGGCGAGGCGATCGGCCCCGTGGAAAGCGACATCACGCTGGAGATGTGCGGCTCATTCTTCCACGGCAACAAGAACTACCACACCGACAAGCGCGCGGCTGAAGAGCTCGGCTTCGAGGAGGTCGTAGTCGGCGGCAGGATGACCATGTCCTACATCGGCGATATGATGGACAGGCGCTTTGGCAAAGGCTGGTATGAGGGCGGCAAGCTCGACATCAAGTTCACCAACATCGTCTGGCCCGACGACCATGTTCTGGCGCGCGGCGTCATCACCGACAGGGTGGAAGAAGACGGCGGAACACGCGCCAATGTCGCCGTCTGGATGGAAAAGCCCGACGGAACGGTGTGCATCGTAGGCACCGCCAGCGCGATGGAATAGGCGCGGCGTCCAAAGTCCAAAAATCACGGGGGCGGTCTCAGGACTGCCCCCTTTGCATCGGCGCGCTCCGCCAACCTAACGGGACAAGACATGCCAAGCCTGTACATAGTGGCAACGCCGATAGGCAATCTGGAAGACATCACGCTGCGCGCGCTGCGCGTGCTGCGCGAAGTCGGGCTGATTGCCGCCGAGGACACGCGCGTTACGCGCAAGCTGCTGAGCCACTACGACATCCATACCCGGCTGCTGAGCTTCAACGAGCATAACCGGGCGGCAAGGCTGCCCCGGCTGCTGACGGCGCTGCGCGATATGGACGTCGCCCTAGTCTCCGACGCCGGCACGCCGGGCGTGAACGATCCTGGACAGGAACTTACGCGGGCGGCAGCCGACGCGGGCATCGCGGTTGTCGCCGTGCCGGGCGCGTCCGCCGTCACATCCGCGCTCGCCGTGTCCGGGATTGTCGCCGACGGGTTCGTCTATCTGGGCTTTCTGCCCCGCAAGAAGGGCGAGCGCGTCAGGATGCTGGAGTCGCTGGCGCACGAGCCGCGCGCGCTCATAGCCTTCGAGTCCCCGCGCCGTCTGCGTCGGTCGCTCGAGGACGCTCTCCATGCGCTCGGCGACAGGCGCGTTGCCGTCTGCCGCGAGATGACGAAGATGCACGAAGAAGTCTTTCGCGGCAGCGTCGCCCACGCGCTCGCGCACTTCGAGCAGCCGCGCGGAGAGTTCACCCTCGTGTTCGAGGGCGCAGGTAAGCCGCGCATAGATGACGGCGCGCTGGAAGACGCGGCGGCGCTGCTGGACGAGCTGCGACGGCAGGACTTGGGCGCAAAGCACGCCGTCGCCCATGTTACCGCCGTCACCGGGCTATCCAAGCGACAGGTCTATCGGCTCTGGGTCGACGGCTTGTGACGGAAAGATTATCCGTCATTCCTGCTTTCGCGGGAATCCGGTGTAGCAAGGCGTAGGAACCGGCCAAAACGAAACGCAGGCTTATCGCCTTTGCCCCCTACTAGCCATCCTCCCTTGGATACGGCAGCGGCGGCGAATATCGCCGTCGCGACGAGAGCCATGGCGGGTCCGGATGGCAAGTCGGCGTGGAAGGACAGATATAGGCCGGCTATCGCAGAGGCCGCCCCGATGAGCGCGCCGATGACCATGACGCCCACGAACCGCCTTGCCAGCAAGTAAGCGGCGGCGGCGGGAGTGATGAGCATAGCCATCACGAGGACGATTCCGGCTGCCTGTATGCCGATGACGATGACGAGCGCGAGCAGGGCGAGCAGCACATACTCGACCAAGCTCGTCCTGATGCCGACTACGGCAGCCCCCACCGGGTCGAAGGTGGTATAGACGAGTTGGCGATGGAAGGCGTAGAGACCCGCCAGCACCAACGCCGTAAGCCCCAGCGAGACGAAGACATCGGTCTGCGAGACCCCGAGCACCTGCCCAAGCAACAGGTCCTCGATGTTGATATTGATGGTGGTCGCTCTGGAGAGCATCACCAGCCCAAGCGCGAACATCCCCGCGAAGATGATGCCGATGGAGGTGTCTTCGCTGATGCCGGTGCGACGGCTGACAGCGCCCATCAAGACGGCTACCACGATTCCGGCAGGCACGGCGGCAAAGAAGGGGCTGATTCCCAAGAGGAAGGCTACCACCATCCCGGGCAGGACGGCGTGGGCGAGGGCGTCCCCCATGAATGCGCGCCCGCGCGTGATGACATAAGCGCCAAGGATGGGACACATGACCCCGACGAGCGCCGACACAATCAGCGCGCGCACCATAAAGCTATACTGGAACGGCCCGACTATGTAATCTATCATGGCATGCTCCCTATGGGTGGTGGCGGTGGCGAAAGTGCTCGGCGGTGAACTCGATGCCATGCGAGCCGTACAGCTCTTCAAGCACATCGGAGGTAAAGGCTTCGTCAGGAGGCCCATACGCGCAGACATGGTGGTTGATGCACAGCACGCGGTCGAAGCGCTGCGCGAGGTTCGTGAGGTCATGGGTCGCCAGCAGCACTATCTTGCCCTCGTCTCGCAGCGACTGGAGCACCTCCACGATGCCCTCTTGAGCGCCCACATCCACGCCGCTGAACGCCTCGTCCAGCAGAATGACGCTCGCCTCCTGCGCCAGCGCGCGGGCTATGAAGACCCGCTGACGCTGACCGCCCGACAGTTCGGTCACCATGTCGGAGCGATGCTCCCACAAATCAACCCGCTCTAGGCATACCCGCACCATCTCTTTGTCCTGCCTGCCGGGCTGCCGAAACCAGCCGATGTTCCAGCCGCGCCCCATCGTAACCACATCCAGCACCGTCGCGGGGAATGTCCAGTTGATGCTGTCGCGCTGGGGGACATAGGCGAGCGCGCCCCTTTGCGCCGCCGCGCCATGCAGCGTTACCCTGCCCTGCGTGAGTGGCAGCGCGCCGGTGATCGCGTCGAACAGCGTGCTCTTGCCCGCGCCGTTGGGCCCCAAGACGCCCAGCAACGTACCCGCGCCCACAGTGAAGGTGATGTCTGTCAGGGCAGTATGCCCGCCGCGCACGACGGTCACATTCTCCACGGTTATACCCGGTTCGGAAGTCGTCATAGACGCTTCCCAGTCTCCGAACTTCATTGCATGCCTCTTTTCAGGGCATAGACTGCCGCCGGGGAGGGTAACCGGCAGTCAGCCTATGCCCGGATTGAGTGTCGCTACTTCAAAGCCTCGACTATACGCTCGACATTCGTTCGCACCATACCAATGTAGGTCTCCGCGCCGCTGCCCTCAGTGCCTAGCGAGCCTGAGTAGAGGCGGAACAGACCGACGCCGGATTCGGTCGCCACGGCTTCCGCGAGACGCTCGCTCACGGTCGTCTCGCCGAATACCGCTTGAACGCCGAACTCTTCGATTTCATGGATCAGCTCAGCCAAGTCTTCGGCAGACGGCTCCACCTCGGTGGTAGTTGACAGAACGACGCCTACGACCTCGAACTCGTACAGATTGGCGAAGTATCCCAGGCTGTCGTGGGATGTTACAAGCAGCCTGCGCTCACTCGGCACAAGTCCGACCTGTTCCTGCGTCCAAGCGTGAAGTTCATCGAGGCGGGCGTTGTACGCGGCGGCGTTGGCGCTGTAAGCGTCGCTGCCATCCGGGTCGAGCGTCGATAGGCGGGCGGCAATGTCGCTGACCGCGATCTTGACACGGAGCGGGTCGAACCAGAAATGAGGGTCGTGGACGCCATGCCCATGCCCTTCGTGCTCTTCCTCGCCTTCTTCGCCGAGCGCCTCGATTGCCTCAATCGCCGCCGCTGCGTCTATGTCCCCCGCTTCCACTTCAGCGATTATCTCCATCACATGCTCAGGAAGTTCCTCATCGCCCGCGTGTTCCTCACCTTCTTCCTCATTCTCTACGCCCGCGATAAGCTCTGCAATCTCCTCCAAGCCCGTGTCCGCGTCAATCTCGCCCTCCTCCACCTCATGGACTATGTGCATAAGCCCTTCAAGCAGTTCGACTTCGTCCGCATGGGACGCGGCGAACTCTATGGGATCGACGGCATCGCTAAGCTCCACGATGGAAGACTCGTCGCGCGCCGCGTTCTGCAAGAGTTCGTGAAGCCAGGACTCCTCCAGCCCCAAGCCGATGCTCAGCGCCAGGTCAGCCTCGGCGATTTTGACCACATCCTGAGCGCCCGGTTGGAAGGCGTGGGGGTCGGCTCCCACCGGCACGAGGCTGAATACCTCCACCCTGTCGCCGCCGACATTCTCCACCCAGTCCGCGACGATGTTTGTAGTGGTGACGATGCTAATCGGATCGGCGGCGGGCGGCGTGGCAGGCTGCGTCGCCTGCGTCGTTAGCGTGGCGGGCGTCGCGGTTGGCGGCGGCGCAGGCTGCGTCGCCTGCGTCGTTGGCGTGGTTGGCGGCGTGGCGGCCTGCGTCGTTGGCGCGCTTGCCTGTGTGGGTGCGACGCTGGGAGCATCGTTTGAGCATGCAGCCAAGGCAAAGAGCAGCGCGAACGCCAGCAATATGGTCTTGACTGATCCGAGCATATAGTTATTGGTACGCCGTATCATTTATGTCTGAACTCCTTCTGATTTTGATTGACGGTTTTTCTTGAAAGGTTGACTAGATTCGTGTGGATTGCGGATTAGGTATTGATATTAAGTATCAATTAGCGTCGCGCGGGTTTTTGCGAATAGACTGGTGGTTCTTAGCTAGGCTCGTCCCCGATACACTCGTCGCAGTTGACATAGAATTCGATTCGATGCCCTACAATGTCGCCGGGGATGTCTTCGCCTATCACTCGCATAAGACGCTCGACGGTCGCGGCGCGGAACTCGCCCACCTTCCCGCACTCCACGCAGACGGTATGGTGATGGTGCTCGATGCGCGACAGGCTATACCTAGGCGCGCCGTCCATGAGGTTCAGCCTGCATATAACGCCGGTCTCCATGAGAAGTTTCAGGGTGCGAAAGATGGTAGCCCTGCCCACGCCGGGCAACTCCCTGCCGACATCCTCAGCCGTGAAGCCTTCATGCATATCTTCCAGTATGCGGATGATGGCGCGCCTTGGAGCCGTGGAGCGATAGCCCCTGTCCTCAAGGATTGCGATGATGTCCGGTCGTGATGTTAGAAGTGTCGCCATGATACAGGGTATCAATTATATTTGTGGGCTGATAAGGGCTGAACTTCTGGGTCATCCAATTTTCGCAGGCTTCTTGCGGTCTGTCAAGCCTATGTAATCGGTTCGTGGTGTTGCCATTTTAGTGGTTTTGCTGCTATATCGCTCTGGATTCCCGCTTTCGCAGGAATGACGAAAAGGTTTGCCGCATGAATGGAAATGTCGTCGAGGGCGACAATAGGTTATGTTGGCGGCGATGGTTATGTTATTATGGCAAGCAACGATTTGGGTTTAGCGGAGCGTGATTTTCAAGTGCCTGATCGGATATTGACGGCTGTCGCTTGGCCATACGCCAACGGCTCCATACACATAGGGCATGTGGCAGGGACATACCTGCCCGCCGACATCTTCGCGCGCTATCACAGGCTCAAGGGCAATGAGGTGCTGATGGTGTCGGGGAGCGACGCGCACGGCACGCCCGTTACGCTGACTGCGGAGCAGCAGGGAGTCAGCCCGGAGCAGATTTTCAGCAAGTATCAGGCAGAGTTCCTGGACAGCTGGGAACGGCTGGGCATCAGCTTCGACCTGTTCACCACGACCCACACGGATAACCACGCCTCCGTCTCGCAGGACATCTTCCTGAAGCTGCATGAGCGCGGGTTCATATACAAGGATACGATGGTTCAGCCGTTTTGCGAGAGTGAGCAGCGTTTTCTCGCCGACCGATATGTGGAAGGCACATGCCCGCACTGCGATTCTCAGGGCGCGCGCGGCGACCAGTGCGACAACTGCGGCAGGACTTTGGATCCCAAAGAGTTGGGGGATATAGAATGTCGCATCTGCGGCAATACGCCCGTATTCCGCGAAACCGAGCATTTCTTCCTCAAGTTGAGCGCGTTCGAGGACAGGCTGCTGGAGTGGGTTCGCAAGCAGACGCATTGGCGTCCGAATGTCCGCAACTTCACGATAGGCTATCTTGAAGGTGGGCTGCATGACCGCGCCATCACGCGGGATATAGAGTGGGGTGTCCCCGTGCCGCTGGACGGCTATGAGGACAAGCGGCTGTATGTGTGGTTTGAAGCGGTCATCGGGTATCTGTCGGCGTCAATAGAGTGGGCAAAGAACACCGACAAGCCGGAAGCGTGGGAAGACTTTTGGAAGGCTGAAAGCCGCGCGTACTACTTCATGGGCAAGGACAACATCCCGTTTCACACGGTCATCTGGCCCGCGATGCTGCTAGGATACGGCGGGCTGAACCTGCCCTACGATGTGCCTGCCAACGAATACCTGAACCTTGAAGGCTTCAAGCTGTCCACAAGCCGCAATTGGGCGGTGTGGCTGCCCGAGTATCTCGACCGCTATGAGCCGGACCCGCTGCGGTATGTGATAGCGGCGAACTTCCCGGAAAGTTCGGACTCGGACTTTTCATGGCGGGAGTATGTGCGGCGCAACAACGACGAACTGGTGGCGACATACGGCAATCTCGTCCATCGGGTTCTGTCTATGGTCAACCGCAACTTCGACGGCATTCTGCCGGAGGCAGGCGAACTCGACGATGTGAGCAACTCGCTCATGGAGGAGGCGCGGCAGCGTTTCGATGAGGCCGGGCGGCATTTGGAGGCGGTGCGGCTTCGACAGTCGTTGCAGGCGGCTATGGCGCTCGCGCAGGCTACCAACCGCTACCTCGACCAAAAAGCGCCCTGGCGCGCGGTGCGGCAGGACAAGGCTGACGCGGCGCAAACGCTGTACGTCGCCGTGTCGGTGATAAACTGCCTCAAGACGCTGCTGTATCCGTTTTTGCCGTTCAGCTCGCAGAGGCTTCACGCTATGCTGGGGCTGGCGGGCGATGCCGCCGCCGGCGGATGGACTTGGGACGCGAACGAATTGAAGGCGGGACAGACGATTGCGAAGCCCGTTCCCCTGTTCGCAAAGATTGATAATGAGGTCATCGCGGCTGAGGCGCAGCGGCTAAGCGACTAGATTTTTATGTCCGAGAAGCAGAATCGAGCGCAGTCAGAATCGTTCTATGAACCCGTCAGGGAGCGGCTCGCCAGAGTTAGCGCATCCCTGAGGGAGATGGCAGAGAAGAAGCACCCGTTTCTGGCGCATCTGCTAGACCACACATTTTCCACGCCGGGGAAGAACATCAGGCCCGCGATTACGCTGCTGGGGTCGAACTTCCACTCGCATGACGAGCGCATCACCGAGAAGATGGCGACGGGCGTGGAACTGCTGCACATCGCATCGCTCATTCACGACGATACGGTGGATGAATCGTCGCTGCGGCGCGGCAAGCTGACAATCAGCAGCGTTTGGGGCCCAAAGGCGGCGGTGCTTGCGGGAGACTACATTTTCGCTGCGTCGGCGACGCTGGTATGCGACACGGGCAACATTCGCGTCATCAGACGCTTCGCCGAGACGATAATGGAGCTGTCGAGCGGCGAACTGCAAGAGATGTCGGAGACTTACAGCCCCGACCAGACGATGGAAGGGTATCTTGAGCGCATCTACAACAAGACGGCATCGCTATTCACGACCGCCGCGGAGTCGGGCGCTGTGCTGAGCGGCGCATCGGAAGCGCGCGCGGAGGCGATGCGCCGCTACGGATACAATCTCGGTATGGCGTTTCAGGTGGTGGATGACATCCTCGACTTCGACGGCACGGAGGAAGAGATTGGCAAGCCGATAGGCAGCGACCTTGCGAACGGCGTGATTACGCTGCCCACGCTAATCGCCATGAAGGGCAAGGCGGGACGCGATGCGGTCACGCGGACGCTGACGCATCCGGACGAAGAAGAACTGCTTCAAGAAGCGGTGCGCGTGATTCAGGACGAGGCGATACTGCGCGAGTCTTACGAGTTCGCCAACGGCTACTGCAAGAAGGCGCTGGAAAGCCTCGCCGCGCTGCCGAGCAGCCCATCGCGCGATTCGCTTGAGGAGTTGGTGAGCCATGTGAAAGTGCGAAGAAATTAGGTTGTGTGGACACTCGCGCCATCCCGCCCGCTTACCCGTCATTCCCGTGAAAACGGGAAACCAGAACCTCATATCATAGTCGATTTCGCATGTTTCACGCTTGCCATGCGATGCGCCCGTTGACGATGGTTGTCGCTACTCCGATATTGAGCAGGGTTTCGGGGGAAGCGCCGGTTGGATCATCGGTGAGGATGGCTAGATCGGCGCGCTTGCCGGGGGCTATCGTGCCCGCTTCCGATTCCATGCAGGCGGCGTAGGCGGCGGCGGATGTGTGCATGGTGAGCGCCTGCATGGGCGTCAACCGCTCCGTACTGCCGATGATTTCGCCCGAACCCGCGCGGCGCGCCACGGCGGCATGCATCGCAATGATTGGGTTGGGGCGGCTTACGGGGGCGTCCGAACCCGCCGCCAGTACAATGCCCCCGTCGGTGAGCGTCTTGAAGCGATAGAGCCAGCCCGCATCCGCGCCAAACTCTTTGAGATAGCGGCTGCCGCTGTCGTGTATGAAGCGCGGTTGTGACACGACGACGGGGCGGGCGTTCAGCAGGGCGTCCAGCGCGGCGGGCGGGCACTCAGAGGCATGCTCGATACGGTCTCGCAGCCCGGGGGCATGGTTGGCTTCAAGGGCTTTGGCGGCGGCTATTACCGTGTCCGCTTCAACGGCGTGTATCGCCACCGGAAAGCCATGCCCATGCGCGTGGGCGATGATAGCGCTTAGGTCGTTCTCAGACGGGAATAGGCTGCCGCCGCTGCGCGTGAGCATTATCTTTGCGTGTGCCAGACCGGATATTTCATCGCCGTCGCCGAAACGCAGATTGTTGGCGACGAACTCGTCTAAGTGGGCGGCTGCGGGCATTACGGACAGCGTCGGCGTGAATGTCTTTTGCGCCTTCAATCGGCGCAGGGCATCCCAGCGTTCGAGCGAGTTGGACGGCGTGGCGTCCTGCACAGAAGTAACGCCCTGCATCAAGAACCGCTCGCTCGCTTGGGATGCTCCATCGTGCATCTCGGCATCGCCGAGGGGCGGGATGCGGTCTTCAAGCCAAGCGTCCATCTCCAAAAGCAAGCCATTAGGTTCAGCAGTGTTGAGGTCTCGCGCTATCGTGCCGCCGGGGGGTTCGTCAGTATCGGGGCAAATGCCGACGCGCGACAGCGCTGCGCTGTTCAGGACGCAGGCATGGCCGGAGCGGTGGTTGAGCCGCACCGGGTTGTTCGGCGCGGCGCGGTCGAGGTCCCATCGCGTCGGATGGCGCTTTTCGTATAAGTCGAACTCGCTGTATCCGGTGGCGCGAATCCAGTCGCCGTTAGGCGTGCGTTGCGCCCGTTGACAGACTGCGTGGATGATGTCGCCAATTGTGGAAACGGCTGGCGGCGCACAGTCCACCGCTATCAGGCTGGCGGCATAGGCGAGCGCATGGCAATGGGCGTCGATGAAGCCGGGCACGACGATCTGACCGCCGCAATCCATCAGCCGGGCGGCGGAGATTGTCGCGGGCGAGAGGCGATGGCGCTCCCCTACCCAAGCGATACGCCCGCCGCTTATGACGACTGCGCTCGCCCGCGGCCGGGCGGGGTCGAGCGTCAGCACATGGGCGTTGGTCAGTATGAGGTTGGGGGCGCTTGGGGACAAAATGCTCTCTACGCAGGGGCGATGCTTTGTCCCCTACCCTTGTCCACGCTAGGATTTAACCGGACGATTTATTGGATTACGGATAGGGGCGTGGCTTCTATTCGCCGCACCACAATCTTGCCGCGCTGCATCATATCAGGAATCTGCGGCGCGATTTCGTCCTTCCATGTGTCGCTCTCATATACGGCTTCGTAGAGGCGCTCGCGCTCTTCCTCGCTGGTGAAGCGGCGCACCCAGATGTAGAGGTCGTTCTCTTCCTCCCCAACGAAGCTGCCCACGATGACCATGCCCTTGCCGGTCTGGAAGGGTATGATGGTCTCTTCCATGAACCTGACCCAGTTCTCTCGCTGTCCCGGCTGGGTGCGGTATTCTCTCAGTTCAAAGAACATTGGCGTCTCCCTTAAATTGGTTTTGATTTGGGGTTACTCTATTAGCGCGGGGGCGATGTGTCAAGTTGACGGGCGCTAATATCAATGAACGGAACATCGCTATGAGCTTCCGCTGAACTTGAACACATAGACGCTGGCAAGGATGTACAGCCCTATGAGCGTCGCCGATTCGAAAGTGATGTATTTGGTCGGGCGGCGTCGGCGTCTGCTCAAGATTCCGATGATTACGACGCATGTCATGAAGATGGCGAATATAGCCGTCGATTCGTGTATGGCCGATATGGATGTCCAAATCGGTTCGCCAATGAGGGCAACATCGTCGAGCGTGAGAATGAAGCCCATGTTGAATAGGTTGCTGCCGAGCACATTGGACAGCGCGAGCTCAGGGGCGTTGATGCGTAGCGCGGCGAGTGATGCGGCGAGTTCGGGAAGCGAAGTGCTGAACGCCAAGAACTGCGTTCCGACGAAACTGGCTTCCCAGTTCATGGCGTGGGCTATGCCCTCCCCGGTCATGGCAAGCCATATCGATGAACCTATAATGACGAGCGCCGTGCCTGCATAGATTCCGGCGGCGCGATACAGATTTTCGGACGCATAGTCTTCATCGCCCAGCTCTTGGGGAGGCTGCATTCTTCCGGTGCGGTAGATGAGGAACATCGCCGCGAGGAACAAGAGGAATAGAACGATTGTAATGGGGCTGATAGTCCAGTCGGATAGTCCCTCCACGATTTCATGCTTGTGAATGGCGATGGCAATCAGAGTTATGGAAATGACGAGTATTCCCAGCACGCCCGTGAGCGCGGCGGTGATGTTGACGGTGTTCAGGATGGGGCCGTTGCGCCAGAATAAGTCCAGTATGCCTATGATGAACAGGTTGAAGAGATTGCTGCCATAGACGTCGCCCGCAGCGAGGTCCGGAGCGCCGACGAGTGTTATGGCGCTAACGCCCGTGCCGAGTTCCGGGAACGATGTCGCGGTTGCGAGCAGCACCACGCCCACGAAAGAGCGTCCTAACCCTGTTCGCAGCGCGATGATGTCGGCAGACTTAGCCAAGAAGTTGGATGCGATGAGAATAAAGCCAGCGGCGAGCAGGAGTTGCAGCCAAAGACCGGGTATAGATTGGGCAAATGCTATCAATTAGTTTCCTATGGTTCGCGCGCGGCGGCGTCTCAGCACAAAAAACGACCCCGATGTACGGGGCCGTAGGCTGTCAGCGCAGGCGTATATCAGCAATCAGTCTCGCCCTTGGTTGCATGCCAGCAGATCGGCGCGGTCTCCCCACTTGTCGAGGAAGCGCCCGTAGTTCTTGCGGCTCAACTCGTCGCGCTCGGCCTCGCCCAGCTCGGACCAGACGCGGTGTTCGTGCTGACCGACGGGAAGCTCCGGATACGCAACTATTCTATACCCTTGCGCCTTGAATTGAAAACTATAATCCAAGTCGAGGTTGCGGTAGAAGCGGAATGTCTGGCGCGGCAAGCCGACTTGCCTGAGACGCTCCCGCTTGAAGGCGAAGCAGTATGCCTGCATAGCGTCCATATCGCCGCTTTCGCCCTCGCCGTCGTGGAAGTGGTGCAAGTCGGTGGTGCGAAGACCGAAAGGACCTGCCACGCCTATGGTGTCGTCTTGGAGCGCGCGCGCGAGGGGGTCGAATATGTCGCCGTTCACCTCGACGCTGGTGTCGAGCATAACGATGGCGCTTCCCAGGCACTGCTTCAGCAGGATGTTCTTGGCAGCGCCCTCGCCGAGCGGGTGGTCGGTATGGATTACGCGCAGGCGGTCGTCAGCGGCGGCGGCGGATTCGAGCCATTCGTCGGTGCCGTCGACAGAGCCGTTGTCAACGACTACGACCTCAGATTTGCGGTCGCCAAGCCATCGGAAGGCGCTGTCTATGCAGCGGCGCACATCGTCAAGGTAGTTGCAGGCGACGATGCCGACTGATATATCAACGGCGTCCA
>CATQHF010000003.1 GCA_958295865.1 uncultured Dehalococcoidia bacterium
CGCAGGTCGTCATCTGTTCGCCGGACAAGGACTTGGCGCAGACGGTTCGCGGCGATAAGGTCGTCTGCCTGGATAGGAGGCGCAACGCGGTCCTGGATGAGCCGGGTGTATTAGCAAAGTTCGGCGTAGCGCCGGCGTCCATTCCCGACTATCTGGCGCTGGTGGGGGATGCGGCGGACGGCATACCGGGCGTACCGAGATGGGGCGCGAAGTCGTCGGCGCAGGTACTTCAAGAGTTCACGCATATCGAGGGCATACCCGACGATGGGGGCGACTGGAATATCAAGGTGCGCGGCGCGAACTCATTGGCGAAGAACCTAGCGGAACACAGGGAAGCCGCCGCTCTGTACAAGGAACTCGCCACATTGCGTCTGGATGTGCCAATTAGCGAGTCGCTCGACGATATTGAGTGGCAGGGCGCGCGGCGGGCGCAGTATCAAGCGCTCTGCGCCGAGCATGGCTTCGACAGGCTGACGGACGCGCCTCATAAGTGGGCTGACGGCTGACGCCGAATGTTGACGCTCTTGAGTGTATGGCACCCCCGGCGGGACTCGAACCCACGCACCTGGCTCCGGAGGCCAGCGCTCTATCCGCTGAGCTACGGGGGCGTACTACAAATATAGCAGTTGGCGTTCAGCATAACAACAAGGGCGCAGTTCAGGATTGAAGGACGCCCTGATAGGCGCGGTGAAGCAGTGAATTGGATATTCGTTAAATATGCGTTCAATAAAATGCTTGAAGTTTCGGATAAGTATAGATAACATTGTTGCCAGTGTTTCGGCTGCCAGATGTGAACGGCTATTGAAACCGCAAATGGATTGTGAATGGCGTTCATTAAGGTATTGACAACACTTGCATAGCAAGACTATCATTGCAATCGTTGCGTGCGTATCACAGGAAAACTTGTGATTTCGGACACAATCAGCAGCGTGTACGAAACACCCGAACAGACACTGAATGGATACTTACAAGAAGAGGGGGTCAAATGTCGAACCGTTTCCCTTCGCAGGGTAAGGCACTTACTCTGCTGTTTTCAATACTCGTGGTAGTTCTCTTAGCATGCGCGGGGCCTCAGGGGCCTGCGGGCGTGCCCGGTCTGCCAGGCTTGGCTGGCAACCCGGGACAGCCCGGCTTCCAAGGCGTGCCCGGCCTGCCCGGCGAACCCGGCTTCCCAGGCAACCCCGGCAATCCCGGCAACCCCGGACCTCCAGGCCCTGCCGGACCTCCGGGTCCTCCCGGCCCTGCGGGTCTGAACGGCGTATCTCCGCAGGCGGCGATCGCGGTTGACTCCGATGTAATCGCTATCGATAGTCCTTTGACAATCAGCGGTTCAGGTTTCCGCCCCAATGAGCCGGTGGCTTTGCTTCTGGTGGTTGACCAGAACCTGCAACCCTTCGTGGGTGGCGGAAGGCGCGCGCAGACTGCGGCGAACTCCGGCGGCAACTTCACCTTCTCGGTGGATTCGGTCGGCGCTGAGTTCAAGGGTAATTCCGTAGCGCGGTTGCTCGACGCTTCCAATGGCGGCGCAAACAGCCTGTCCATTCTGGCGAGCGGCGCGGACGGCAGCAAGGCAAGTACGCCCATCAGGGTCGTCGGGTCAGGCGGCATCGCCGACTCGCCCAGCATAGCGCTGAGCAGCAACGTTGTGGAGACGGGCGGCGATGTTACGATTATGACCGCAGGCTTCATGCCGGGCGAGTTCGTTACCGTAGTTGCCGTAGGCGCTTCCGGTGGTGATGACAGAGTGCTGGTTGGCAATTCCGCCAACTCCTTTGGGGCGCTCTCCCTAGACGCCACCATAACCTTGGACTTGGGTGTGTACACCATTAAGGCTATGGGACAGCCGATTGGCGGCATGCAAGCGGCAGTTACCGCGCCTCTGTCAGTGGTCGAAGAGAAGTAATCCTTCCCGCTGCGGCGCAGCAATAGTGAAACAAAGCCCTCCGTTGAGTTCAACGAGCCAACAACGGAGGGTTTTTCTGTGCGGTTGATTACATACTATACGCGCGGGTTCGGCGTTGGGACGGGGGCTATACTGATTGCGCTCTGCGCTAGGCTAGGCGTCGGCGTCCGGTTGCGACGCGGGTTTGCGGGCGGCGGGCTGTCTTGCGGGAACGCCGACTACGAGCGCGCCGGGCGGCACATCCTTGGTTACGACCGCGCCCGCGCCTGTGGATGCGCCCGCGCCGATATTCACGGGCGCGACCAGCATGGTGTCGCTGCCGATGAAGGCGTCCCGCCCGATGGTGGTTTCGTGCTTGGCGCTGCCGTCGAAGTTGCAGGTTATCGCGCCCGCGCCGATGTTCACATTAGCGCCCAGCGTGGCGTCGCCCATGTAGCTGAAGTGCCCCATCTTCGTGTCGCGCCCCAGCCGGCTGTTCTTGATCTCGGCGGATGTGCCGATGTGCGCGCCGCCCTCGATGTGCGAACCGCCGCGAATGTGGCTGAATGGGCCTACATCCACACCCGCCTCCAGCGTCGAATCGCGCACCACCGAGGATATGACCTCGCAGTCATCGCCGATAACGGCGTCAGCGATGATGGAGTTAGGCCCGATGTGGCATCCGTTGCCTATGATCGACTGCCCTATGATGTGCGTGTTGGGGAGGATGGTGGTGTCCTGCCCCAGCGTTGCGGCGTGGTCGATGTACACGCTCGAAGCGTCGGGCATGGTGACGCCGCTGAGCATCCAGCGCTCACGGATGCGCTGCCGCATGACCGCCTCCGCCTCCGCGAGCTGCACGCGGTTGTTGACGCCCATCGTCTCATGGGCGTCGTCGGACGCGATGGACTCCACGCCTAATCCCTGCGTGTTGGCGGCGTGTATAAGGTCGGTGAGCAGCAGTTCGCCGTTGGGCGCGGGCGTGAGGCGTTCCAAGTTCTGCCGTAGCCATGAAGCGTGGAAGCAGTAGAAGCCGCAGTTGACCTCGCGGATTGCCAGCGTCTCAGCGTCGGCATACTGCTCCTCGACTATTGCCGTTATGCCGCCGGTCTTGTCGCGGACGATGCGCCCTTTGCCGTCGGGGTTGATGCGGCTTGATGTCAGGATGGTGGCGCATGCCTTGTTCTCATCGTGCCGCCGCATCAGCTTCGAGAGCGTGCTTGCGCGGATGAGGGGCGCGTCACCGTACAGCACGACGATGTTGTCCGCATCATTCAGGGCGCTGAACGCCTGCGAGAGGGCGTGAGCGGTGCCGAGCGGCTCGGCTTGGGTTGCGTACAGCGCGGAGTCGCCGAGCGCGGCTTGGAACGGACGCCTGTCTTGTGGCACGACGGCGACAATCGTATCGATGCCCGCGCCCTTGGCGGCGTCCACCGCAAGCAGCGCCATCTCGCGCCCGCAGACGCGATGCAGCGCCTTCGGCGTGCCGGACTTCATGCGAGTGCCCATGCCCGCGGCAAGGATGACGGCGGCGTAGGTGGTGGTCATGTGCTTCATGTTCTCATTGAAAGCGAATCTATAAACCGATTATATTGCTCGTTTGCCTGGATCGTTAGCGACAAGTAATTGTCGTACTCTTGCCGAGTGCGTTGTACCAAATGAGCGCGTTCTTGGATTGCCGGAACAGGGATACGGATATTCTCGACGAAAGTCTTGGTAATGCCGCCTTGAGCGCCACCTGACACTTGTCGGGCTATCTGCTGCCGTCCCAGCCAAGACTTCAGGAAGAAGAATATGTAGTAGGTGTTGAGTTCCTTCAGTTCGTCCAATGGTTCATTGGGTTGAGGTTCGTCGCCTGGAAGGTGAGCGCCGATTGAGATTCTGAAAATATGCTCGCTGAACAGGCATTGGGTTATATCGAAGTCCGGCGGAACCAGCCCCGCTTTGCCCGTTGTTGCGCCATCTTTGGCAATCAGGATGTCCATTGGCTTGACCGCAGCCTTATCGCGGTTTGCTTCAAAGAAGTCTTCGGTGGCGTAATTGATGTTGTCTAGCGTCAAAGTTCCCTGAGGCGTGATGTTCCCCACCAGGAGTATCGGCACATTTCCGACGCTGTAAGTGGCTCCGCCCTTTGGCGACTTTCCGCTCTGAATAGGCTCTTCGACGATGGAACCGAGCGAGTGAACGGGATAGGGTATGCTCTCAAATTCGCGCTCGATTATGGGACCCAAGTAATGGTACAGAGGGTCTAGCCGCTTTGTTCCCGCCAAGCTGCGCGCGTGAATACGCACTATCTTGTCATCGAGCGCGCCGGTGGAGTTGTGGAAGTGGGCAGACAGAATGTGCAAGTCGTTGGTGTCGGGGCGCGCGGTCGCGTCGTAGCCGATATGCTCGGCTATTGCCATGAATATCGGGTAGTCGGCGTCATGGTCTTCGCCGTCTGTCCATTTTCTTGCAACCACTAGGCTTGTTCTCATTCCGGAACCCGCTTTGCGGAATGCGTATGACGGGAGCGAAATAATGGCGCTGATTTGAAAATGTCTTAATAGATACTCCCTGACATGCTTGTCTGACGGATTTGACAGAACGCCGTCCGGCAGCACCAAGCCTAGCCGACCTCCGGGACGCAGAAATCTAGCGCATCGCTCGATGAACAGGACTTCGGATCTGGCAGACGATTTGCCGTGTGCAAGCGTATAGTCGTCTAGTTCAGATTGTCCGAGTTTCTCATTCTGGTCGCGTCTAACGGTATCGCCGAAGGGTGGGTTAGCCAGCACCAGAGAGAAAGCGCCATCTTTGATTTTTCGGTTTGTAAATGTGTTGTCGAAGGCGGTGTGATTTTCGATGTTGGTATGGCCGTCTTCGTTGATGACCATATCCATCATAGCGACGCGCGCTATTCTTTCGTTGACCTCTATGCCGTAAATGCGCCGCTGAGCGAACTCACTCTTATGGCGGAATATAGCGAGTTCATCGCCTGAGTAATCATTTTCGATTTGCCGGAAGACGCGCTTCATGGCATAAACCAGAAATCCACCGCTTCCGCAGGCAGGGTCAAGCAGCACATCGTCCTTTGTGGGTTCGACCATATCCACAAGGCAATCCACTATTTCGCGGCGCGTAAAGTATTGTCCCAAGCGTCCGCGGAACACATCGCCAAGAAACTGCTCGAAAGCCCTGCCTTTAGCGTCAGGGTCGGTTCGGGATAGTGATACAGGCTGCAATAGGCGCACCACAGCCGCGATGCCGCTTGGTTCAGCGTGAATGTCCGCGACGAACACGCGCGGATCGTCACTCCGCGCTCTGTCGTACCGCTCAATCACTCGCTGAGCGACCATGATGTCCGTTTCATTGACGCCCCACTGAAACCCGTATTCCGCGCCGTTGGGCGTGTGCTGCTCATCGTAGAGCTTGGCAAATATGAGCTTGCTCATCTCATCGAAAGATTCGGTAGGGTCTGCCCTGCCGCCCGACCATAATTCATTGTGGCAACGACCGAATATCCTAGCGAGTTGCGCCGCATCCACTTTGGCGAGGTCGCTGTCGCCGGAACGACGGTAACGATATTCGGGGGTATCGCCATAGTTGTGCGGCACGTCGGAGATGATATTATCGTCGCGCTCCAAGCCGCCATATCCATGTACGCGCCAAAATCTTCTGGGTGAAGCGCCGTCCGCATAGACTGCGAACTCAGAGGCGAGCGCGTTGGCATAGCCAAATAACTGCTCAATCTTCTGAGCGCGTTCGCTCGCGGCAATGCCGGGAGCCGCCGTTTCCACGGTGATGTACGGGTCTCTGCGTCGGTCGTCCTTGAACACGACGACATCAGCCCAATTAGTGGGCGTGCGCCCGGGGATAGCCACTTCCGTATCCAAGCGTCTTGGCGAATACTGATACCTGAAAATCAGGTCGAGTATGACTTGGGCGCGAACTTTCTCTTCAGGGTCGCTCCAAGCGTATTGCCGTTCTCTGCCAAGCCGATAGGTAATTCTGTCGCTTGCCTCATCGACGGAGAGAATGTCTAGCTCAGCGCCTTTGCTGAACATGTCCTCACTTGCCATAGCGTTCTTCCCGACATAGAGGTTATGTTCGTGTTACGGCTTCATAGTAACGCTTTGAGTCGTCCATTGCAACTAGGCGACTCTTGGGGAGTGTATCAAAGCGCTTTGAAGAGGGTCAATGAGCGATGCCAACATAAATGGACAGGATAGGTGCGGATCGACGAGTTCGACACGAACGGAATATAAACAGACACGTCGGCGGTCGCAGGCTATGAGTGGCGCGGTTGGGTGGCGAAGAGGGATATGGCGGCGGTGATGATGCCGATGGAGCCGGCGGCGATGAAGAAGGGTGTGTAGTTGCCTTGCGTGATGTAGTCGAAGATTATGCCGGGTATCATTACGCCGACTGCCTGGCCGAAGGTGGTGAACGGCTCGGTTATGCCGCGAATGGTGCCTAGCGAACGCCTGCCGAAGTAGTCGGCGTAGGCGACGGGGGGCACGGTGAGCATGCCGCCGAGTCCGAAGCCGAAGAGGGCGGAGTATGCCAGCGCCTCAATCGCGGTGTCGGTGGTGGTGAACAGGAATGACGCGGTCGCCATTACGAGGGCGACGGCTGCCATTACGAAGCGCACGGGTACTTTCTCGCCTATCCAGCCCCAGACGATGCTGCCGATGCCGAGGAAGATTGCGTTGAAGCTGATGCCGACGCCCGCGATGAGCGCGCCGAGTCCCTGATCCTGGAAGAAGGCGGCGCTGTGGGTGTTCGTGCCTGCCTGCATGAGGAAGAGCAGTCCGGTGGCGATGGCGAGCAGCCAGAGCGCGGGGGTGCGGACTGCCTCGCGGGTCGTCCAGTCGGGTTCTTCGGCGGCGTCGGCTTGGGCGGTGTCACTTGCGTCGTCCGAGGTAGGTTCCTCGGCGTCGCCGTCGGGACGCAAGCCTAGGTCTTCGGGACGCTCCGCTATGAGTATGGCGACGGGCAGCAGCGCGGCGACGAATACCAGCACGCCTAGCACGAACCATGCGTCGCGCCAGCCGCTTTGGGCGATGACGATGGATGCGATGAGCGGGAATAGCACCATGCCGAGCGAGTGCGACAGGTTCAGGATGCCGTTGGTTCTGCCGCGCAGTCGTATGAACCAGCGCGACACGACGACGGAAGCGCCAATCTGCACGGGGCTGGAGAATATGACGCGGCCTGTGGCGTAGGCGATGTAGAATGCCCAAGGTATGGTGATGCCGAATGCGGTTACGGTGGCGGTCGCGCGGGCGAGTGCGAGGGTGGATATGCCGAGTATGAGGATGCTTGCGGTGAGCACGGCTCGCGCGCCGTAGCGGTCTATGAGGCTGCCCACGATGGGGGACATGAAGGTTGCGGCAAGTCCGCCTGCCGCTGCCGCGCCTGATATGAGCGTGCGGCTCCAGCCGAGTTCTTCGGAGAGCGGATAGACGAATACGGCGATGGTGAGGCTGGCGGCGGCGTTACGCACGAACATGGCGCTGCCGGCAACGCCTAGTATCACCCAGCCATAGTAGAAGGGCGTGCGATTTGCCAGCTTCTGTTGCAATGCGCTACCTGCTTGCGGGTATGGATGTGTCGGTGTCATTTAGGGGCGGTTCAAACGCTGGGATGCTAACACTTTGCGAATGGGGGCGTCAATGTTACTCTACGGGGGCTATCGGGGATTATCAGGGTGTACAGACGGAGGGGATGATGGATAGAGATGTGATTAGAGGGCTTATTGGGGAGTTGGTGGCGCGCGATGGGATGCTGCTGGTGATAGATTCGGGGGGCGCGGTGGCAGAGATGCACACGCCGCCGGTAATCTCGGCCGAGTTCGATGACAGGTGGGCGACTATCGAGGCGGGGGAGTGGCACATCCACCTGGACTTGGCGGCGGTGGAAGGGGCGCAGTTCGTGGAGAACTCGCATCATGGGCATGAAGATATGATGCCCAAGCTGTACTATCTGCGGCTGTCGGGCGCGAATGAGGTTACGCTGCTGCGGTTCTACTTCCCCAATCCGTGGCTGGATGAGGACGAGCGACCGACGGCGTTTCAGCCGGAGCGGCTGCGGGTGTTCGAGGATTTTCGTGACCGCTATGCGGGACTGGAGGGCGTGGTGTTCGTGGAACGGACGCCGGAGGGGGACATCTACCATAGTCCGTAGCGGGCGGCAATCGGTTGTTAGTGGTCGAGAAAATTGGATTAGTACGGTTTAGCCGTGGATGGGCGGGCGTTTTCGCCCCCATCCTAACCTTCCCCCAGAGGGGGAAGGGACAATTGGCGCGACCGACTCGCTCGCCAGACTGGAAACCTTTCCTCATCAAGGGGGAAAGGACTGATGCAATTTTCTCAGTGGTCATCGAGGAAGGAGGGCTTTATGAGCGCACCGCTGGAGGGGATACGGATTCTGGACTTGACGCAGGTGCAGGCGGGGCCTTCGTGTACGCAGCTGCTGGCATGGCTTGGCGCGGATGTCATCAAGGTGGAGGAGCCGGGCGTGGGGGATCGCACGCGCCGCGAAAGGGCGACTGATCCGGGGCTGGACAGCTTCTACTACCTGGTGTTCAACGCGAACAAGCGCAGCCTGACGCTGAATCTGAAGTCGGAAGAGGGCGTCGGACTGTTTAAGCGACTGGTGGGGATCTCGGATGTGGTGGTGGAGAACTATGGGCCGGGAAGGATGGAGCGGTTCGGGCTGGGGTATGATGCGCTGCGCGCCGCCAATGAGCGTATCGTCTATGCTACTATCAAGGGGTTTGGGACATACGGGCCTTATGCGGGCGTCAAGAGCTTTGAGCATATAGCGCAGGCGATGGGCGGGGCGATGAGCGCGAATGGTGAGACGGATGGCGAGCCGCTGTTCGTTGCGCCGGGGGTGGGCGACTCTGGGACGGGGCTGCACTGCGCCATCGGCATACTGGCGGCGCTGCGGCAGCGGGACAAGGACGGGGCGAGCCAGCGGGTTGAGGTGTCGATGCAGGATGCGGTGGTGAATCTGATGCGGATACGGATGCTGGATACGCTGGCGGACGGCGCGCCTATCGCGCGTAGCGGCAACCGCATCTGGTACGCGCCTTCCATGATATACCCGTGCTATCCGTGTGGGCCTGACGATTATATCGGGCTGGTTCTGAGTGGGGATTCGTGGGATACCATCTTGGCGGTGGCGGGGCGAGGCGAGCTTATTGGGGACGCTCGGTATGCGACGGACGAGGCGCGGCGCGAGAATGCGCGTGAGGTGGAGCGGATAATATCGGGCTGGACACGCACGGTTACTAAGCGCGAGGCGATGGAGACGCTCGTGCCGCTTGGGATCGCGTGCGGGATGGTGCAGGATACGCGGGAGGTGCTGGATGACCCGCATCTGCGCGCGCGCGATATGGTTGTGGAGGTGGAGGACGCGAAGCGCGGCGACTATACGGCGCTGGGCAATCCTATCAAGATTTCGTCGAACGATGTGGCTATCGAGCCACCGCCGCTGCTGGGGGAACATTCGGGTGAGCTGCTTGGTTCGCTGCTGGGCTTGGACGATGCGGCGATTGGGCGGCTGCGGGGTGAGGGGGTTGTTTAAGAATTAAGAATTAGGAATTAAGAATTAAGAATTGGGTTGTGTTTGGGGTTGGTGTGCGGTGTTGCGCGGGCCGATGGCAACCGATACCGAAGTTTGGGGGCGGTTGCTGAAGGCATAGGTGTTCGGTGGGCTGGGATTTTTGATTCCTCACTCTGTTCGGAATGACGGGGGGAGGAATTAAGAATTAGGAATTAAGAATTAAGAATTGGGTTGTGTTTGGGGTTGGGGTGCGATGTTTCGTGGTCTGATGGCAACCGATACCGAAGTTTGGGGGCGGTTGCTGAAGGCATAGGTGTTCGGCAGATTGGGATTTTTGATTCCTCACTGCGTTCGGAATGACAGATGAAATTGCTGCGGTGTGCTTGGGATGGCGGTATTTTAGGCACTGGATTCCTGCTTTCGCAGGAATGACGGGGTGGGGTGTTTATGCCGCTACTGCTGCTATCCAAGCCTGCCCCTGCCTACCCTTATCTACTGCTGTCAGCGGAAGGGTGGGTGGCGTTCGGGGCGGCGAGGCTTTTTGTTGCCGGGCAGGTGGCTTATCTCGGATAGGTAGTCGGTGTGTCCCTGGGAGATTTGCCTCGCGCTTTCGGCTGCTTTTTCTTCTATTCGCTCCGCCTCGGCTACTTCTTTCATGTGCGCTTCGGATACCGGCGCGTGGCTCTCGACTACCGCCGGGTGGTCTTCGTCTAGGTCGCGGCAGGCGCAGATGCAGTCGGGGTGGCAGGGGGAGTAGTAGGACATGAACTCCGGGTCGGGTGTGGACGGGTTGCCGAATCCCCAGCTGAGCAGCACTTTGGCGGCTTCTATCCTGTCCCTTGGCTTGGCGTCTCGGTCGCGCCCTTCCAGCACTTCGTTGAGTATTCTGACTATGCTTGCGCCTTCGCCGGTCTCTACGCGGATGCGGGCGACTAGCTTTTTGTTCAGCCTTTCGTGTTCGGGGCTGACTGCTTGCGTGGGGCCGTTTTCTCCTTGGGCGTCTTCCTTCTGTGCCTGCCGTTCCATCTTGGAGCTGAGGCTGTTGATGAGTGCTTCGGCTTCTTGGAAGCCTAGCTTGAGCAGCAGGCGGGCGGCTTGTAGTCTGTGGTGGGGCGTCCCATCTTGGTCGTCGCCGTTCATGATGGAGACGATGTTGCGTATGATGGTTCTGCCGTTGTCTGTTTCTTGGTGGACGAGGTGTTGGAGGTGCTCGATGGCGCTCTGGCAATGTTTTTTGTCCAGGTGGTCATGTTGGTCATGACTGTCCATGGCGTCCTGTTGGTGCTGGTTTATGGGGGTTGGCTGGTTCATTGGTTTTTCCCAGGGGTTTCAGGGTTTTGGGTTGTCAGGGATTAGGCGCTAGGTTGTTCGTGCTTGATATGCAACTTATGTTCTTGCAAATAGAGTAGCAAGGATGTATTGGGGTGTCAAGGGTGATTTTTGGGGGGAGAAAATTGCATTGGTATAGTTTAGCCGTCGATGGGCGGGCGTTTTCGCCCCCATCCTAACCTTCCCCCAGAGGGGGAAGGGACAATCACGCCGTCGGATTGCGCTTGACAGCAGGCAACCTTCCCTCGTCAAGGGGGAAGGGACTGATGCGATTTTCTCTGGGGGAATTGGCGAGTGAATGAGGGGATGGGTGGTTCGACAGGCTCACCACGAACGGGATAGGGAGATGACGGGGGGATTGGCGCGGGGCGCTTTGGGGTGGGTTTGCTTTGATTGGGGGATGCGCTTTACTTGTCAGGGGGTTGGGGTAGATGCTAGTATTGGGCGGTGGATGTGGTGTTGGGGGCGGTGTGTCTGTGGCTGAAATTCGGTTGCTTTTATAAGGAGCTGTGCAGGATTGGGAAGCATTAATGTCGCTATCATAGGCGTGGGGAACTGCGCTTCGTCCCTGGTGCAAGGCGTGTCTAAGTACGCCGACGCTACTAATAATGAAGAGATTCCGGGGCTGATGCACCCGGTACTCGGCGAGTACGGCGTCGGCGACATTAACTTTGTCGCGGCGTTCGATGTTGATGCCAGTAAGGTGGGGCTTGACTTGTCGGAGGCGATTTTCGCCAAGCCGAATAATACGGTGAAGTTCCAGGATGTGGAGAATACGGGCGTTACGGTGCAGCGCGGCATGACGCACGACGGCGTGGGCAAGTATATGTCGGACATCATCAATAAGGCGTCGGGGCCGACGGACGACATCGCGGGCGTACTCAAAGAGCGCGAGGTCGATGTGGTCATCAACTACCTGCCGGTCGGCTCGGAGCAAGCGACCAAGTGGTATGTGGAGCAGGTGCTGGCTGCGGGCTGCGGGTTCATCAATTGCATTCCCGTGTTCATCGCAAGCGGCGAGGGGGACTACTGGCAGCGGCGGTTCCGCGATGCGAGCTTGCCTATCATCGGCGACGACATCAAGTCGCAGGTGGGCGCGACTATCATCCATCGCGTATTGGCGCGGCTGTTCATGGATAGGGGCGTGAGGCTGGACAATACATATCAGCTGAACTTTGGCGGCAACTCGGACTTCTTTAATATGCTGGAGCGCGAGCGGCTGTACAGCAAGAAGATTTCCAAGACTAGCGCGGTTACATCGCAGGTTGACTATGACCTGCCGGGGGACAATGTGCATGTGGGTCCCAGCGACTATGTGCCGTGGCTGAGCGATCGCAAGTGGGCGTACATTCGGCTTGAGGGCACGAGCTTTGGCGATGTGCCGCTGAATGTGGAGCTGAAGCTTGAGGTGCATGATAGTCCGAACTCGGCGGGCGTGGTGATCGACGCGATACGCTGCGCCAAGATTGCCAAGGACAGGGGAATGGGGGGGCCGGTGCTTGCGCCGTCGTCGTACTTTATGAAGTCGCCGCCGGTGCAGTACACGGATGATGAGGCGCGGCAGAGGCTGGAAGATTTTATTGTGGGCAGGGGCGAGGATTAACGGGGCTGACATGGATGGACAGGATTTGCGCGCCCGTCCCTTCGGCAATCTCATGATATGCCCTAGCCTTTCCCCTTGATGATCAATCAGGGATAAGTGGAGGCGGCTTTGCGGGATACGGAATCTTGTCGCAAGATAGCGCTCGTGTCGCCTTACGACCATGCTTTTCATGGCGGGGTTGCCGACCATATCAACAACCTCGCGGCGCAGTTCAGGGCTTGGGGGCATAGCGTCAAGGTTATCGCGCCGTGCAAATCCGCGGATGCGATTGACGATGACGACTTCATTCCGATGGGCAGGGCGGTTCCCATACCCAGCGGCGGCTCTATCGCGCGGGTGTCTTTTTCCGTATGGCTCAAACCCCAGATAAGGCAGATGCTCGAGCGTGAGGCGTTCGATGTGGTGCATTTCCATGAGCCGTTCGCGGGGCTAATCAACAAGGATATGCTGAGCCTCATCGACCCGGCCGAATCCACGGCAGTCGGCACTTTTCACACATACGAGGGGACGCGGCTGTACAAGATTGGGGCGAAGCATCTGGCGATGCCGTACTTCAGGATGCTGCAAGGGCGCATCGCGGTCTCACGGCCCGCGCACCAGTTCATCAGCCGTCACTTTCCGGGCGAGTATGAGATTATCCCGAACGGGATTCAGGTTGACGACTTCGCCAATGCCGAACCATTTTCCCATCTCAAAGATGATGGCATGGTCAACCTGCTGTTTGTGGGCAGGCTGGAGAAGCGCAAGGGGTTGAAGTATCTGCTGGGCGCGTTCAGCAAGCTGAAGTGGGAGTGGCCGAATTTGCGGCTGCTTGTGGTTGGGCCGGGCAAGCCTGATGAGGACTCGCTGCGGATAATAAGCGAGCGCAACTTGCAAGATGTGGTGTTTCTGGGCAGGGTGTCGGATGAGGACAAGTTCAGATACTACAAGACGGCGGATATTTACTGCTCGCCCGCGACGGGCAAGGAGAGCTTTGGCATCGTGCTGCTGGAGGCAATGGCGGCGGGTACGCCTATCGTGGCGACCGGCATCGAGGGCTACTCCAGCGTGATTACGCATGGCAAGGAGGGGCTGCTAGTGCCGCCAAAGGATGATGATGCGCTCGCCGCCGCGATAGCCGCGCTGCTGAAGGACGCCGCGCTGCGCCGGAGGCTGTCGAATGCGGGCAGCCTGCTGGTGCAAGAGTATCGCTGGGAGCGGGTGGCGCGGCGAGTGATGGCTTGCTATGACACCTCGCAGCGGGCAGCGCGGAGGGCGTTTTCGCGGCAGGCGACGGGTACGCAAGGGTAGGCGGCTGATATGAACAGGGTATCCGTCCGTCAAGCGCTATCCACTTACATCGAGCAGCCGGTTGCGGGCGCGCTCGCGCGGCTTGGCGTGTCGCCGAACGCGGTTACGCTCGCGGGACTGCTGGGCGCGGCAATAAGCGCGTGGCTTATCAGCGCGGGGATGCTGTGGGCGGGCGGGCTGGCGATGCTGTTCGCGGGCGCGCTGGACCTGTTCGACGGCGCGCTGGCTAGAAGCACGGGGCGGGATTCGGCGTTTGGCGCGCTGCTGGACTCGGTGGTCGACCGCGTATCAGAGATTGTGGTTCTGCTTGGCTTGCTGCTGTATTACCTGCGCGCGGATTCCCTTGAGGGCGCTGCGCTGGTGTATCTTGCGATGGGCGGCTCCATAATGGTGAGCTACCTGCGGGCGCGCTCTGAGGGGCTTGGCATAGACTGTAAGGTGGGCATCATGACGCGCCCGGAGCGCGTCGCCGCGCTGGGGATTGGGCTTGTCATCGGGCACTGGCTGCCCGTAGTCGTGCTGGTGGTTCTGGGAGCGATTGCGGCGCTGACCATCCTGACTACGGCGCAGCGGCTGTTTCACACATGGCGGGGGCTGAATGCGGACGGGGGCGGGAGCTAAACAGGATATTTGTCCAGTATCCTAACCCCAAGGCTTCATAGGGCGTTCTAGTGGGTGTGAGGGATGCATGAAGTTCTTGGCAGGATGGAGTCCGTAGTGAGTTATTTTCGTATTGTCGTGGCGCTGGTTGTGGCTGTGACCGCGCTTGGGGCTTTTATGGGGCAGGCGTGGGGACAGGCGGGCGGCGGGGATATTGAGCTGCTGTCGTCCGGCGCGACGGGCGAGTTTCCGGAAGGCATACGCTTTGATGCCGATGTGCGGTCGTCGGCTGAAATCGAGGAGATAGCGGTTCGGTTTCGGATTGGGCAGCGCACTGTGGGGGCGTATGAGTATCTGGAAGCGGATGAATCGGGCGGCGGCGCAAGCGTAAGGGCGTCGGTGTTCTATCGGACGAACACGGCGGCGCGGTATATTGCGCCCGGCACTATCATTACCTACAACTTCGAGATTGAGGATGTGAACGGCAACCGCTTGGATACGGAGCCGGCGGAGTTCATCTATCATGACGGGCGCTATGAGTGGGATGAAGTTTCCAACGGCATAGTTACGGTCTCATATCATGGGCCCGTGAGTTTTCGGGCGCAGGATGTGCTGGACGCTATCGTAGAGACGCTTGGCATCATGGGGCCTCTTCTGGGCGCGGGCGTAGACGAACCCATTCGTGTTACGATGTACAACAACTGGCCTGAGATGCGGGAGGCGCTGCCGCCTTCGAGCGCGGTTTCTCGCAGGCAGCTTGTAACGGAGGGGCAGGCTCATTCCGCAGAGGGCGTGCTGCTGGTGCTTGGCGGGGCGGCGCGGGCGCGGGGCATCGCGGCGCATGAGGTTACGCACATTCTGGTGCATAGGGCGGGCGAGGGCGTGCTGGGGAATGTGCCGAGCTGGCTCAATGAGGGGCTTGCGGAGTACGGCAATTTGCAGCCGGGCGAGTCGTATGACAACGCATTGGAGTTTGCCATACGCACGGACAACCTGCTGCCCATCACTGCTATGGCGGCGCAGCCGGGCAATCCGCAGGATGTGATTATCTTCTACGGTCAGGCGCGGAGCATTGTGAGGTTCATGGTGGAGGAGTACGGAGAAGAGAAGATGCGCGAGCTGATGGTGACGATGAAGAGCGGCAAGAGCGCGCGCACCGCCGTTCCGCTGGTGTATGGCGTTACGCTGATAGAGCTGGAAAACCTTTGGCGCGACAAGCTCGGGGTGGCGCACCGCCAAGCGCCCGATGAGGCTTCGGCGCTGCCGACGCCGTTGCCCACGCCGAAGCTGGAGCTGTTTTCGCTGGACTCGCTGCGTGACAAGGGGAATGCCGAGGCTACGGCCGTTCCTGCGCCGGCGCCTGCCGCGACGCTGCCGACGGTTACGCCGGAGCCTGTGGCGGCGGCGGTCTCGACGGCTACGGCGACGCCCGCGCCTGCCGCGCGCGCCGAGCGGCCGGCCGCGACGGCTTCTAACGCCGGCGCGGCCGCTGAGCGGCAGCAGGAATTTGAGCCGCGCGGAAGTGGCGCTTGCGGCGCGCCTGTCGGCGGGTCTGCGGGCGCGGTCGAGATGTCGTCCGTTGCGATATTGGCGGGGGTGGCTTGGCTATGGGCGCGGCGGCGAAGGGGCTAACATGGATGGACAGGATATATTAGGGCATGATTGAGAACGAGGGCGACTGGCGACGGGCGATTGAGAAGACTTGGGTGGTGCGCTTTCCAAGGCAGAGTTTGGCGACTTTTGGCATGACCAACATCAAGTATTATGTGGTTACTGAGCCAATCTATCAGGAAATGATGCCGGACAAGCGTGAGGGGGTGGTACGCACGGGGCAGGTGGTCGCGGACAAGCCCGCCGTGGTTACGCCCTTCTATGCGATGAACCTCGACGGGTTCAGCGATGGCGCGTATGAGTATTTTCAGAGCATGATGCAGAAGCATGGGCCGAACAGTCCGGGTATCCTCTATCAGTACAAGAACGAACCGGAGGGGATGGACATTCTCGCGGGGATGCCGGAGGAGATCGCGCACCGCATCAGCGACGACCTGGATGAGCGCAGGCAGGAGCTTGCGGTGGTGATGGTGAGCGTGGATGAGTATTGGGATGTGGCGCTGCTGAAGTTCATCTATGAGTTCACTTCGTCGTCCGCAAGCCAGAATGTGCGGGAGTTCAAGTCGAGCGGGCTGCTGGAGCCGCAGCCGGGGCTGAACGGGATTCCGCGCGCCGCCACGCGGGAGGTTGAGCGGATGTTCGTTGAGCTTGAGTCGGGGCTGGGGTTAGCCAACCCGGACATACTCAAGCGCGAACTTGACCGCTGGGGGCTGTTCGACTTCTATGAGGATCGCTTTCTCGCGCTGTTTCGGCGGCGGATGCTGTGAGGGCTGGCGTGGGTTAGCATGTCGGGATTTCTCATCCGCGCCTTAGCCTTCCGCCATCGAGGGGGAAGGGACTTTGCGGGCGTCCTTCGGCAAGTTCGGATGAACTGGGTGATATGAGTTCGTCCAAAGGGATGTGTCTGCGCTGGGCGGCTGAGCGGTAGGCGGCTAGGACGATTGCCAGATCTTTGACGGCTTCCTCGCCGCTCATGAGGGGAGGGCGGTCTTGCTCGATGCTCTCCTTGAACTCCAGCGCCATGCCGCGCACGCCCCGATGCGCCGCGGGCAGGCGCACGGTGCGCTTTACCAGCGTATTCTCGAAGACTATCTCGCTGCCGTAGGGGGCGAATCCGAACCAGCCGTCGCTGCCGGTGACGGCGATCCAGTTGCGCTGTTCGGTTTTGGGCGTGGCGCGCGAGAAGTTAATCATGCCCACCGCGCCATCGGGCAGATTTGCCAGCATGACCAAGCCGTCCTCGCCTTCGGAGCGCCGATGCACCCTTGGCGGTATGGCGGCATAGACTTGGCTGGGCATGCCGCCGAGGTTGAGGATCAAGTCCACATAATGGATTCCGGCGTCTATGAATGAGCCGCCGCCCGTGAGGGTCGCGTCGTAGCGCCATGGGGTTGACGGCGGGCGGTATGCCTCGACATGTATGTCTATGAGGCGCAACCTGCCGATGTTGCCCGCTTCAATCATCGTCTTGGCGCGCCGCGCGGTGTGCAGGAAGCGGTAGTTTTCGGCGACCATGAGCCGGACGCCGCTGTCTCGCGCGGCCTGCAAGATCGCTTCCGCTTCCTCAATGGTGCGGGCTATGGGCTTCTCTATTAGGATGTGCTTTGCATGCCGTGCGGCGAGTTGGGCGTTTTCGAGGTGGACATGGTGCGGCGTGAACAGGTAGGCTGCCTGCACTCGCGGGTCTGACAGGGCTTCGTCGTAGCTGCCGAAGTAGTCTATGCCGCCGAAGCGCTCGCAGTAGGCTTTTGCCTTCGACAGGTCGCGGCTGGCGAAGTAGAAGTCGAAGTCGTCGGTCATGTGGTGGATTTCGGTGAGGACGGAGTCGGCGTAGCTGCCGCAGCCGACGATGCAGAGTGATAGTTTCATTGGTCATCTCCTTCTTGGGTTACAATAATATAACCGAATCGAGGGTGAACGGGAACTAACGGCGATGGACAGGATGGACGGGATAGGGTGAAGGCTTACTTGATTGGGGCGCTTCGGTGGGGGCTGGCGGCGTTGCTCGTGCTGGTGGCGCTGGTTTTGCCGTCGGATTCGCGGCGCTTCAATCCGGCGCAGTGGGCGGCGGCTCCGTATCTGTACAATCTGGTGAGCTGGGAGCTGGACAATTTCTTCAGCAAGTGGCTGTTCAGGGCGGCGGGGGCGCTGCCGGGCGACGCCGACGCCGCGCGAGAACGGGACACGCACGAATACTTTTCCATGAATACCGAGATGTCCCATATTCGCGGGGGGCTCAGGATGGCGGCGGCGCGGGACTTGCATGAGCGAACCGCGAGTATGCAGGCGCTGCTGGATGACGCAGAGGCGCAGGCTGCCGCGCTGTCGGATGGCGCGGAAGAGACGATAGAGAGCTATATCAGCGCGGTTCTGGTCGAGGAGGGCTTGGCGGTGTTTGGCGAGGTCGTCTTGCCGCCCGTAGATGTGCGGCTGGTGCAGCCGCCGAAGCTGCTGGTGACTTCGCCGCGCGATCGAATCTATCGCAAGCATGATGTGCTGCTGCGCCCGGATGTGGACTTGTCGACGCGAGAGGAAATAGAGCGCAGGCTCTTGCGCGATGAAAATCTGTCGGCGCTGGTGGAGGACATCGGCGGGCTTGCGACATATCCGGCGTCCGTGGCAAACGGGCATCCGATGCGCTGGACGCTTCAGGCGTCGGCGCATGAGTGGCTGCATCACTACTTCTTCTTCCGGCCGCTCGGTCAGCGCATGTTCGACGATGACGATATGTTCAATCTGAACGAGACGATTGCCAGCGTGGTGGGCAAGGAGATTGGCGACCGCGCGTTCAAGATGATGGCGGAGGACTTTTTGCCGCCGGCCGATACGATGCCCGGCGACGCGCCAAGCGACGCTGATGAGGCGGCGGCGAGTCCGTTTGACTTCGGGGCGGAGATGCGCCGCACGCGCTTGGAGGTGGAGACGCTGCTGGAAGACGGACGGGTGGAGGATGCGGAGGCTTACATGGAGGAGCGCAGGCGGTTGTTTGTGGAGAACGGGTATGCGATACGCAAGCTGAATCAGGCGTATTTCGCGTTCTACGGCACATACGCCGACTTGCCTGCCGCCATCAGTCCGATAGGCGATGAGGTGAAGCGATTCCGCGCGCTCGTGCCTGACCTGGGGGATTTCATCCGCATCGTATCGGGGATTTCGAGCTACGATGAGTTTCTGCGCCTGCTTGATGAGCTTGAGAACGGGGGCTAATATGGACGGACAGGTTGTTTTTTCACACGCGCGCGGTGAAAATGTGCTAATATCTATTGTATAAATGATGAAGTTTGCGGAGTGATATGTATCGCCAAGACGAACCGGAAGTAAATCTGGAACAGATATTGGAGCGGATTCGCTCCTTCAACCCGTTCAGAAGCAGGGATGGAGGCGGCGGCGGCAACGGCGTCGCGTACTTCATTCTGGGGCTGTTCGCGGTAGCGGTCATTTTCTGGCTCGGCACGGGAATCTATACGGTTCAGCCGGGTGAGGAGGCGGTGCTGCGTCTGGTCGGACGATACGAAAACACGACCGGGCCGGGGCTGAACTGGTACTGGCCCTCGCCTATCGGCAAGCGCGATGTGGTGAGGGTCGATGAGGTGCGGCGGCTGGAAATCGGCGTGCGCGGCAGCGCGCCCATTCCGGACGAGGCGCAGATGATTACCGGCGACCAGAATATCGTGGATGTGCAGCTTCTGGTGCAGTACAACATCAAGAGTTCGCAGGACTTTCTGTTCAGGGCGGTTGACCCCGGCGGACTTACGCTCAAGGATGCTGCCGAGACCTCGCTGCGTCAGGTCGTAGGTCAGCGCGAAATCGACGATGTGCTGACTATCGAAAAAGAAGCGGTTCAGGAAGATACGCGCCTCAAGCTTCAGCAACTGCTGGATCTCTACCAGACGGGGATACGGGTTACTGAGGTCAAATTGCTGAATGTGCGCCCGCCCGATCAGGTGCAGGACGCCTTTGACGATGTTGTTCGCGCCCGTGAGGACAAGGACCGCATCATCAACCTTGCCGATGCCTATAAAGAGTCGCAGCTGCCGCTCGCGCGAGGCGACGCTGCGCGGCTTACCGAGTCGGCGGCGGCGTTCAAGGAGACGCGCGTGGCTCAGGCGACAGGTCAAGCCAATCGCTTCCTCGCGGTTTTGCAAGAGTATCGCAAGGCGCCGGATGTTACGCGGCAAAGGCTGTACCTTGAGGCGATGGAAGAGATTTTGCCCGGCGTTACCAAGTTTATCGTGGATGCGGACAACGGCGGCAACCTGCTGCAACTTCTTCCGCTGAGCGAAACGGGCAATACTACGACGCCGTTTAATGTTCCGACTCCGACATCCAACCAGTAGCAACGCAGGAAGCGAAACTAGATAATGAAACTGCTCGCCGGCATAGTAGTCCTATTCGTTCTGGCGGCCGCCATCGTCGGCCCGCAGACGCTCTTCATCGTGGATGAGACGCAACTTGCGATAGTCACCCGCTTCGGTGAACCGCGACGGTCTATCAAGGATCCGGGCCTCTATGTCAAGACGCCCTTCGTCGATACCGTGAGATACTTCGACAAGCGCATCCTGATTTTTGACGCGCCGCCGGACTCGCTGCTGACGGAAGACAAGAAGCGACTTGTGATCGATGTGTATGCCAGGGGCAGGATATTCGACCCGCTGCTGTTCTTCAAGACGGTGAACTCGGAGTCGCAGGCGGCTTCGCGGGCAATCGACATCATCAGCTCCGAGCTTCGGCGCGAGATTGCGCTCGACACGCAGATAGAGGTAATCCGGGAAACGCGTGAGGGCATCATGAACCGGGTGCGGGATTCGGTAAATCCGAAGCTGGCCGAGTTCGGCATCGAGACGCTTGATGTGCGTATCAAGCGCGCCGACTTCCCGGACACCATCGCTGAGAGCGTCTATGCGAGGATGCAGGCGGAACGCAAGCGCATAGCCGACCGCGAGCGCGCGGAGGGCGCGGAGCGGGACGCCGAGGTGCGGGCGGATGTTGACAGACAGGCGGCTATCATTCGCGCCGAGGCGGAGCGGGACGCCCAGATTACGCGCGGCGAGGGCGAGGCTGAGGCGGTGCGTATCTTCGCGGAGTCGCTCGGACAGGACCCGGAGTTCTACGCATTCCAGCGCAGCCTCCAGGCGTACAAGAACTTCCTGCCCGAAAGCAGCACTACGGTCGTGCTTCCAGCCAACAGCTCGCTATTCCAGTTCCTGCAAACGCCGGGCGGCGAGGGCCAGTTCAACGGCGCGCCGGTGCCGGCGGCCGTACAGCCTCCGGCTGAAACCGCGCTCGAGCCGCTTGCCGCGAACTACCTTGCGGGCATGCTTGGCGTTGGCGCGCGCGAGCTTACGCTTGTCAGCTCGGATGCGACGGAATGGTCGGATGCGAGCCTCGGCTGCCCGAAGCCGGATACGGCATACGCGCAGGTGGTTACGCCGGGGTACAAGGTCACCTTCGAGCATGAGGGCGACACATACGCGGTGCATTCCAACGATGACGCTTCGTATATGACATCCTGCCAATAGCGAGCAGCCGTCGGGTTTCAGCCTTCGGCTGTCAGCCTTGTTCCTTCATCACCTCCCCCTAGGTGAAAATAGGGCAGCATACGTAATTTTTTCGCATTTTAGGTCGTATGTCATCAACACATTTGCGGTTGGCAGACGCTATAATGAACTCCACTATGCGAAAGAGGTTTGCGCTTGGGTTCGCCTAATAGCCAAAATGCCGATGTTGCGGTTCAAGTCTTCGACGAATTCGAGGGCTTGGTGCGCGTCTCGCGGCTGGATGCGGTTTGTCGGGCGGCGCTGGAGCAAGAGGGCGTTGCGCGGCAGGTTAGTCTGGTGATTGCCGATGACGACACGGTGCGCGCGCTGAACGCGAAGTATCGCGGGCTGGATGCGACGACCGATGTGCTTTCGTTTGGGTTCGACAATCAGGGCGAATACTACGGCGAGGGCGACGCGCCTTCGGAGTGGTCGACGGACGATTCGTTTGTGCTGCCGCCGGGGGAAGCCGCCGGACTTGGCGAGGTGATAATCTCGTATCCGCAGGCGACGCGGCAGGCGCGGGAGCGTGGGCGCTCGGTCGAGGAAGAGCTTGCTCATCTGGTCGCGCATGGCGTCTTGCATCTGATAGGGCATGACCACATGAGCGATGCCGAAGAACTGGCGATGAACTCCAAGGAACGCAGCATAATGGCGCGGGTGATGGAGACTGATCGGTATGGCTGAGGTCTTTTACAGGAAGTGGCGGCCCAAGAGCCTGAGTGAGGTTGTTGGGCAGGAAGCCATCACCAAGACGCTGAAGCAGGCGGTAACGCAGGGGCGCGTGGCGCATGCCTACCTGTTCTGCGGCACACGCGGCACGGGCAAGACGAGCACGGCGCGCATTATGGCGAAGGCTATCAACTGCATGTCGCCGCGGGACGGCGAGCCTGATAACGAGTGTCATATATGCGTGGGCATCAACGAGTCGCGCGCGCTCGACCTCATCGAGATTGACGCCGCCAGCAATCGGGGCATCGATGACATACGCGACCTGAGCGACAAGGTTCGGTTTTCGCCGAATGAAGCGCGATTCAAGATATACATCATCGACGAAGTCCACATGCTCACCGAGCCCGCGTTCAACGCTCTGCTGAAGACGCTCGAAGAGCCGCCGGCGCATGCGGTGTTCATCCTGGCGACTACTGAGGCGCACAAGGTTCCGCTGACCATCATATCGCGCTGCCAGCGCTTCGACTTTCGGCGCATTCCGATTGAGCAGATGGTTGCCAAGCTCGGCGACATCTGCGCGCAAGAGGGCATAGAGGCGTCGCATGGCGCGCTGCAACTGGTGTCGCGCATCGCCAACGGGGGGCTGCGCGATGCGGAGAATCTGCTGGAGCAGGTGTTCGTCTCTTATGGCTCGACCATAGATGAGGACGATGTGCGGCAGCTGCTGAAGCTTGGCGGCGATGAGATGGCGCTGGAACTTGTGGGGCATATCGTCGGCAAGTCGGTTAGCGAGGGCATCGCCGCTATCAACAGCACCTCCGAGCAGGGGAACGACTTGCGCCAGCTGCTGCGCGGCACGCTGGAATACCTGCGCTCGCTGCTGCTGATAAAGACGGGCGCGGGCGCGCAGTTCGGCTATTCCGATGAGGTCGCGGAGCGCTTGAACACGCTTGCGGCGGATACGCAGATGGAGCATCTGTATCGCGTGCTGAAGGTGTTCGCCGGGGTGAATATGCGCCGCGATACGGCGTCCACGCTGCCGCTTGAGCTGGCGATGGTGGAGTCGGCGATGCAGCCGGAGCGCGCTGTCGTGGCAGCGGTGGCCGCGCCTCGTCGTGAGGCTGCGCCGCAAGCCGCGCCGCCACCCCCACGCTACGCGCCGCCGCCCGCATCTCCGCCGCCGAACAGCCAGCCATATCGCCAGCCGCCGCGCCAAAGCCAGCCACAACCGCCGCCAAGACCGACAAGGGTGGCTGCGGAAGCCCCGGCGGGCGCTCCGGCTTCGATGAATGGAGAGCTGCCCGCGCAGCCCGCGGCAAGACTGGAGCATCAGTGGCGCACGATTACATGGGCGCTGCGGCATGTGGGCACGCGGTTCATGCTGGGGGCGCTGCTGAATAGCTGCAAAGAGCGCGAGGTAGCGGATGATACGATAGTGTTGAAGTTTGCCCATCGCTCGAATATGGAGCGGATACAGGAAGAGCTGGACAACCCTGAAAGCCGCCGCGCCATGGACGATGCGGTGGTGAAGGCTATGGGCGGCAGCTTCCGAATCAAGGTGTCGCTTGTGAATGGCGGCAATAGCGCGGGAACGCAGTCGGCGTCGCAAAGAAGCCATCTGGTGCTTGCGGCGCAGGCGATGGGCGCTAGAATTGTCAGTGAAAAGGAGGACGAACAACGATGATGAACCGAAAGATGATGAGGCAGGCTCAGCAGATTCAGAAGCAGATGCTGAAGATGCAAGAAGAGCTGGAATCGGAGACGGTCACGGCGACGGTTGGCGGCGGCGTGGTTACGGTGGTCGTGAGCGGCAAGATGAATGTGGAGTCTATCAGCATAGACCCGGACGCGGTGTCGCCCGAGGATGTGGAGATGCTCGAAGACTTGGTGCGCGCGGCTGTCAATGAGGGGCTGGACAAGGCGCAGCAGATGGCGTCCGAGAAGATGGGGGCGCTGACGGGCGGGATGAACATGCCGGGGTTGTTCTAGGGGACGGCGGGGCTGACATCGATGGACAGGATTTTGCTTTCATCCTAGCCTTCCCCGCGAAAGGGAAGGAACTACGGAGCTGTTAGATGACGACGGACGGAACGCCTGCTGCCGCGCCTGTGGCTCGGCTTGCGGATGAGTTCAATAAGCTGCCGGGGATTGGGCCCAAGACGGCGCAGCGCCTGACCTATTATCTGGTGCGTATGCCGGAGGAGGATGCGCGCTTGCTTGCGGAGGCGATTATCGCCGTAAAAGAGCGCATCGTGCTGTGCGCGCAATGCTACAACATCACCGAATCCGATCCGTGCGCGGTGTGCGCTAATCCGCGCCGCGACCGCAGCCGAATATGCGTGGTGGAGGAGGCGCTGGATGTGCTGGCGCTTGAGCGCACGAACACATACAGAGGGATGTACCATGTGCTGCATGGCGTCATCTCGCCTATGAACGGCATAGGGCCGGGCGACCTGCGGATTCAGCCTTTGCTGGAGCGGTTGAGCGGCAATGACATCCAAGAGGTCATCCTTGCGACTAATCCCAACCTTGAGGGTGAAGCCACATCCATGTATATTCAGCAGCTGATTTCGCCGCTGGGGATACGGGTTACGCGCCCGGCGCGCGGCTTGCCGGTGGGGGGCGATCTGGAGTATGCGGATGAGGTTACGCTGGGACGCGCCATCGAGGGCAGGCAAGAGTTTTGAGGGGCTAACCTGTAAGGACGGATGGAGTAGGGTTTGAGCCAACCTAGGACATATCGGACTGAGGCGGTGGTCATACGGCAGACGCCGCTAGGGGAAGCCGACCGCATCTTGACGCTGTGCGCGCCCGACATGGGCAAGGTGCGGGCAGTCGCAAGGGGCGTGCGCCGCACTAAGAGCAGGATGGGCGGGCATTTGGAGCTGCTGAACCACGCCTCGGTATCGCTGGCGCGCGGTCGAAATCTGGACAGCGTCAGCGAGGCGTGGGCAATCTCGACATTCGGCGGCATTCGGGGGGACTTGCGGCGGGTTTCGCGCGCGCTGTATGTGGCGGAACTGACGGACTGCTTTTCCATGGAGGGTAACGGCAATCGCGCGGCGTATCTGCTGCTGCTGAGTACGCTGCGCCGACTGGAGCATGCCGCCAATATCGACCTGCTGATGCGCTGGTTTGAGATGCGGCTGCTGGATTGCTCCGGCTATATGCCTGAGCTTGTGCATTGCGTCGAATGCCGCGAATGGCTCGAACCCGGCGACCACCTGTTCACTTGCGAAAGCGGCGGCGCGCTTTGCCCTGAGTGTCGCGGCGGCTCTGACGGCGCTCTGATTCCCTTGCCGGTGAACGCAATGAAGACGCTGCGGTTCATACAGCGGGAGGCGGATTTTGGCAGGGTGGAGGCGCTGAACGCGGGGGAGCGTGTGCTGAAGGACATGGAGCGCCTGATGCGCGCCTACATTCGGCACATCATAGAGCGCGAGGTTAAGAGCGCGGAGTTTGTGAACCTGACGATGGGTTATAACATCAATGGACGGGGTAGATAGGACAGGCAGGATGACAGATAGGGACGGCAGGCTGAAAATCCATAATGCGCGGTTCATCCTGACGGTTGACGCGGGGCGCAGAATTATCAGGGATGGCTCAATCCTGGTTGAGGACGGGCGCATAGTCGAGGTTGGCAAGGCGGCAGAGCTGGAATCCGCGCCGGCGGAGCGCGTGATCGACGCGAGTGAGATGGTCGTTACGCCGGGGCTGCTGAACGGACACGCGCATATCAGCTACGCGCATGCCACGCGGGGCATTTTTCCCGACACGCTGGGGCCGGACTACTTGCCCAATGTGTTCAGGCTTCAAGGCGAACTGGATGAGGAAGCGGAGTATTACACGACGCTGCTTGCCATTGTTGAACTGCTCAAGGGCGGTACGACCTGCTTTATGGACCCGGGCAGCACAAAGTTCCTGGATGCGTGCATGGAGGCTTATGAGCAGTCGGGATGCCGCATCATAGTCGGTACGCATGTTACGGACATGCCTAATCCGGTGAACCTGCCGCAGTATTCGACGGCGGAAGCAATCGCCATAATGGAGAACACCATACGGGAGTATGACCACCGCCTCGATGACAGAGTGAGGGCGTGGGCGATGCCGTTCGATGCGAGCTACTCGACGGACGAGCTGCTGCGCGCCGCCAAGCGGCTTGCCGATGAGTATGACACGGGTCTCACGCTGCACCAGATAAACATGCCGTCCGTCGTGGCGGCGAGCGTCAGAGCGCACGGCATGCGCCCGATAGAGTATCTGGAATCGTTAGGCGTACTCGGTGAGAATGTGCTGCTGTCGCATGTGATTGGCGTTGACGACGCCGAGATGGACGCCATGGCGCGCACGGGCGCGACGACGGTGATGTGTCCGTCGCAGACGCTGAAGCAGGGCAGCGGGATTACGCGGATAGGCAAGCTGCCGGAGCTGCTGGAGCGGGGCATCAGCGTAGGGCTGGGGACGGATGCGCCGAACAACTCCAACCTGATGGAGACGATGCGGGCGATGTATCTGGCGGCGGTCATATACAAGGACGGGCGGCAGGACACGAGCATGATTCCGCCTGAGACGGCGCTGGAGCTCGCGACTATTCGCGGCGCGGAGGCGTTCGGCATGGGCGATGAGATTGGCTCCGTCGAGGTGGGCAAGAAGGCTGACCTCGTGCTGTTCGACACGCGCCGCGCGGAGTGGCGCACGCTGTTCAATCCGGTGAACAATCTGGTGTACAACGCGGACGGCAGAAGCGTTCACACCGTCTTGGTGGACGGCAGGGTGGTCGTGGAAGACTACAAGCCGGTGTTTGTGGACGAGTGGGCGCTTATCCAGAAGGTGCAGCAGATTGGGGAGGATGTGCTGGCGCGGACAGGGGTGTCGTTTCCGTCGCGGTGGCCCGTGGTGTAGGGGGCTGACATCGGCGGGAGTTCGGCATCTTTAGTCAGGCGGCGTTGCCTCTCGCTGATACACCTGGATACGATGGCGGCAGCTATCCACCACATACATTCTGCCGTCGTTATCCAGCCTGACCGATGTGGGGCCCCAGAAGTATTTTTCGATGCTGGCAGACTCGTCTCGCGTGTCGTATATGGTGAGCGGGTCGAGAACGGGTTCTAGGTCTGCCTTCTGTCGTTCCTCCAGCTCATCGGGGTTGGCGCGGAAGTAGTCCTCTGACCATGCGGACATTCCCGCGTTGCCCCGGAAGCCTGCGAGAAATCTGCCTTCCGGGTCGAGAACCTGAACGCGGTGATTGCCCCAATCGGCGATGTGCAAGTTGCCATCTTCGTCTAGGGTGACCGCCGCCGGTCTGTGCAACTGACCGTCGCTCCCTCCCGGCGCGCCGAACACGGCAAGATGCTTTCCGTCGGCATCGAACTTTTGCACTCGGTCGTTGCGCCAGTCGGCGACGAAGATGTTGCCGTCTGAGCCTGTTGTTATGCCCCAGGGAACATTGAACTCGCCGCCGCCGCCGCCAGCCTTGCCCCAGCCATCCAGGTAGCGCCCTTCGGGGGTGAATCTCTGCACGCGATTGTTGAGGCCGTCGGCAACCAACAAGTTGCCCTCAGCGTCAAAGGCTATGCCGGCGGGACGGTTGAACTGCCCCGCGCGCGTTCCCTGAATGCCCCAGCCGTCCACAAAGCCGCCGTCTTTGTCGAAGATGGAGATGCGGTTTAGCGCTTCGTCTGACACGAACAGGTAGCCGTCGTCGCTCATGACGATGGCGCAGGGCCACATCATTTCTCCGTCGGCAACGCCGCCCATGCCGAACTCGCCAATGTAGTCTTCTTCGACCGTGCAGACGGATATGCGCTTGGAGACCATGCGCTCCGCTACATCCGATCCCGCTCGGTTCAGCACATACAAAAGCCCGCCATCGCCTATAACGAGGTCAACGGGATTGTTGAAGCCCCGTCCACTAACGGAGAGGAAGCCTATGGTGTGGCTGTAACGGTAATTCATGCGGCTTTCCGTCGATGGTTCATCCTAGCTGATACTCGCGGGAGGATGCGACGAGCTGCATCATCTCGATTATGCGCCGCGTCGACTCCGTGTCGTCGGCGTCCGTCTCGAAGCGCAGCTCTCCAAGCAGCACAGCGTGTTCCTCAAGCTCGCGCCGCGTGCGATCAGAGGCGGCGACTGCGCCCATAAGGTCGAGACATTCAGCGACGAACTGCGGCGGCGACAGGCTTTTGCGCCGTCCCTTGATGCTGTCGACGATGTAGCGGACGCCCGGCTTGTTCGGGTCGGAGAACAAGCCTGTGGCAAAGTTGATGCGGTTGACCAGGCCCGCCGTGTTTATCCACTCGGTTCCCGTGTGCCAGCCTTCTACGCTGGGCGGGTCGAGGATGTTCTGTCCCATGAAGTTCGCCTGAAGCCCCAGCCGGATGTCTTCCACCTCCGGGAACTCGTAGCTGCCGCTCAGGCGAGCGGAGCCGACGACCATCTCAACCGGGCTTTTCACTCTGCGAAATGCCGATTGCTTGAAGAAGTCGGAATTGAACAGCGTCCTCAAGACCGAGCGTATGTCGTAGTCGCGTTCCATCAGCTCTGCCGCCAATAGGTTGATCGCGTGCGGGTCGTTGGGCGGGACTGTCTGCCATGCCGGGACTTGCGCCTCGTCCGCCACGAAGAAGTTGTAGATGTGCCGCGCCACGAACCGCGCCGTTGCCGGGTTCTTGCAGATGATGTCTATCACTTCTTCGCCGTCAAAGTCGCCGCGCTCACCCAGAAACGCCTTTTCGCCGTGGTCGTGGTCTTCGCTCAGATATTGGAACTGCCAGTCGAGGCGTCCGTAGGGCCAGACGGAATCGCGGGAGACACGGGAGGCGTGCAGGGATGCGTTGCGTATCGTCCAGCCGGTGAATGCCCTGGAACACTGGCGCACATCGTCTTCCGTGTAGTTGCCGACGCCCATGGAGAAGAGTTCCAGGATTTCCCGTCCGTAGTTCTCGTTCACGGCGTCCTTGTGGTTGTCCTTGTTGTCGAGCCAGAAAATCATAGCCGGATCGCGGGACAGCTCGACTAGAAGATTGCGAAAGCTGCCGAGTCCGTGCCTGCGGAACATCTCCACCTGTTTCAGGATTGCCTTGGGCTGGTTCAGCTTGGTGTAGCCGGTGGCGAAGACATGGTGCCAGAATAGGGCTATCTTCTCTTCCAAGGGGCGGCGGGTGTTAATCATGCGGTAGAGCCAGTAAGCCTGGCAGCTTTCCACATAAATCAGGCTGTGCTGGTCGATGTGATAGCGTCTTATGAGGTCTTCATCTTCGAGAGCGGGCGGCGCGTCTTCGGAGTGAAGCAGAGCCTCGACGGTTGCCTCGTAGCCCTGAGCGGCGTACATTTCAAGCTCATGGCGACTCGCGCCAAACCCCGCGCGGCGCAGCAGGTGCGCCATTAGCCCAAGATTTCCGTTAGTCATAGCCGCTCCCCTTGCTTGCAACACATCAAGGCTGCCTGTGCGCCGCATTATACTGCAACGCCGTCAAAAGGCTCAACTGCCAAGCCCTCGTCAAGCCTGTCAACCCATGACGGCTTGGCGGGGCTGCGCCTACACCATATCAACTTATGCTAGGTTTGTGGGCATTTGCGTCATTCCCGTGAAAACGGGAATCCAGAGCATCGGAATGTAGGCACTTATGTTGTGGTATTCATGGTGGGCTGTGCTAATATAGTTAGTGCATGGAAGCGGAGAATCTTAAATACTGGTTGGCGTTCAGTCGGGTTCGCGGCATCGGCAGGGTGCGGTTCAAGCTGCTGGAAGACTACTTTGAGTCGATGGAAGCGGCCTGGGCGGGTAGCGAAGCCGAATACCGCGCTGCGGGTCTGGACAAGCGCACGATAGGCTCTATCGTCGGCGACAAGGGGAAGGTTGACCCGGACGCTGAGATAGAGCTGCTGGCGCAGAGCGACGTTCGCGCGCTCACATGGCACGATGATGATTATCCGGCGCGCTTGAAGCAGATATACGACCTGCCGCCGCTCATCTACTTGAAAGGCAGCCTGCTGCCTGATGATGAGCGCTCAGTGGCGGTGGTTGGCACGCGCAATCCGTCGGCGTATGGGCGTCAGGTGTCGGAGCGGCTGGTATATGATATTTCGAGGGCAGGTGTTATTATCGTCAGTGGGCTGGCGCGCGGGGTGGACGGCATAGCGCACCGCGCGGCGCTGGATGCGGGTCAGCGCACGATAGCGGTGCTTGGGAGCGGGTTGGACATTATCTATCCGCGAGAGCATAGCAATCTTGCCGAGCGAATTGCGGAAAACGGGGCGATAATCTCTGAGCATCCGCTTGGCACAAGGCCGGACGCCCGCAACTTTCCGCGCCGCAACAGGATTATGAGCGGGATGACGCTTGGGACGCTGGTGATAGAGGCGGACTTGAAGAGCGGCGCGCTCATAACGGCACGGCAGGCGCTGGATGAGAACCGCGAGGTGTTCGCCGTGCCGGGCAGCATATACTCGGAGAGAAGCAGGGGCACCAACCGACTCATCAGGAGGTCGGAGGCGAAGCTGGTAACGAACTGTGAGGATGTGCTGCAAGAGCTTAACCTGACGGCGGTAACTCAGCAGATCGAGATGGCGGCGCTGTTCCCGGAGGATGAGGATGAAGCCGAACTGCTGCGATACATTACCTTCGATCCGGTGCATATCGATGAGGTTTGCCGCAGTTCGAGCAGGTCCGCTTCCGATGTGAGCGGCAAGCTCGCAATGATGGAACTCAAGGGACTGGTGAAACAGGTTGGGGGCATGAACTATGTAAGGATGCGTGAAGCCTCCAGTGGATATTCTGTAAACGCATTGTGAGAGGAAGCATGGCAAAAGATCTTGTAGTCGTAGAATCACCCGCGAAAGCCCGCACGGTTGGGCGTTTTCTTGGCAGCCGATATTCAACGCTTGCCTCCATGGGGCATGTGCGCGACCTGCCCAAGGGCAAGATGGGCGTGGAGATAGATGATGAGGGATTCCATCCCACTTACACGGTGATGCCCGACAAGAAGAAGATAGTTACGCAGCTCCGCAAGGCGTCCAAAGATGCCGAGGTCGTGTATCTGGCGACTGACCCGGACCGCGAGGGCGAGGCAATATCTTGGCATCTGCTGAGCGCCGCGAAGATCGCGCCCTCCAAGGTGAAGCGCGTGGTGTTTCACGAGATTACCAAAGAGGCGATCAACGATGCGTTCGACCACCCGCGCGAGCTTGACTATAACCTGATTGACGCGCAGCAGGCGCGTCGCATACTCGACAGGCTGGTCGGCTATCGGCTCAGCCCAGTGCTGTGGGGCAAGGTGAGGCGCGGGCTGTCCGCCGGTCGCGTGCAGTCGGTGGCGCTGCGTCTTGTCGTCGACCGCGAGCGCGAGGTTGACGCCTTCGTGCCGGTGGAGTACTGGAGCATAGACGCCATGCTCGCCAAGCACGAGCAGAGCGACGCCAAGCGCATCGAGTTCAAAGCTGCGCTGCACTCGCTCAAGGGCAAGAGGCGGATTCAGATTGGCGACGGCGCGCGCGCGCATGAGTTGACGACCGACTTGGACGGCGCGGGGTTCAGCGTGGAGTCGGTGCGAAAGCGTGAGACGCGCCGCCGCCCGGCAGCGCCGTTCATCACTTCGACATTGCAGCAGGAAGCGTCGCGCAAGCTGCGCTTCACGGCGCGGCGCACGATGCAGGTGGCGCAGCAGCTCTATGAAGGGCTGTCTATCGGCGATGAGGGCGAAGTCGGACTTATCACATATATGCGTACCGACTCGACGAATGTCGCCGCGCCCGCGCTCAAAGAGGCGAGCGACTATATCAAAGCCAAGTTCGGCTCGAAGTACGCGCCAAGAGCGCCGCGCACCTACAATAAGAAGGTGAAGGGCGCGCAAGAGGCGCATGAGGCGATTCGCCCAACATCCATATTGCGCGCGCCACAGGAGATCCGCGCATACCTGAACAACGAGCAGTTCAGGCTGTACGACCTTATATGGAAGCGCATGCTGGCGAGCCAGATGACGGATGCGCTGTTCGATTCCACCAGAGTTGACATTAGCGCAAAGAGCGGCAAGTCGGCGAATGAGTATCTGTTCCGCGCCACCGGCTCGGTGCTGAAGTTCGCGGGCTTCCGCACGCTGTACATGGAAGGCTCGGACGACAACGACGACGCCGATGAGGATACGCCGCCGCTGCCGGAGCTTGCCGGCGGCGACGCGCTGGACTGCCTGAGCATTACGCCGGATCAGCACTTTACGCAGCCGCCACCGCGCTTTACCGAGCCGACGCTCATTCGCGCACTGGAGGAGCAGGGCATCGGCAGACCCAGCACTTACGCGCCCATCCTGGGGACGATAGTTGACAGGGACTATGTGCTGAAGGACGGCGGGCGGTTCGTTCCGACTAGGCTCGGCATCGTGGTTACGGACTTGCTCACGGCGAACTTCCCGGATGTGATGAATGTGGGCTTCACGGCGATGATGGAGCAGCAGCTGGACAATATCGCCGAGGGTCAGCGCGCATGGGAGCCGATGCTGAAAGAGTTCTACGATCCGTTCGACGAGCTGATCGAGAAGACGATGAAAGAGGCTGAGCGCGTGCCGCGTGAGCTTCTGGAGGAGGAGACGGGGGAGTTCTGCGAGAAGTGCGAAAGCCCGATGGTCATCAAGTCGGGGCGCTATGGGCGCTTCATGGCGTGCAGCGGCTATCCGGAGTGCAAGAATACACGGCCGGTCGAGTCTGATGAAGAGCGCGCGGTGAGGGAGCGCGTGAGCGAAGAGACGGATGCCCATTGCGAGAAGTGCGAGCGTCCGATGGTGGTGAAGTCGGGACGCAACGGGCGCTTCCTGGCTTGCAGCGGCTATCCTGAGTGCAAGAACGCCAAGCCTTTGCCGGTCGGGGTGGACTGCCCCAAGTGCGGCGGCGACCTGGTGGAGCGCAAGCAGCGCGGTCGCAACGGCAAGATATTCTATGGCTGCATCAACTACCCTGACTGCAAGTCGGTGGTGAATCCGCTGGCGCAGCCCTGCCCCGACTGCGGCAAGCTGCTCGCTTCGGCAGGGCGCAGGAAGGCGCGGTGTCTGGATGACGCTTGCGGCTATGAGGGGGCTGTTCCGCAGGCTGGGGGTGCGGCGGCGTAGCAATTGCTGATTTCCTTAGGACTTACGCAGTTGAGCACGATTTCGTACTTGAAACGAGTCAATCTCAGGTAGGAGTTCATATTCAAGCGCGTAAGTCCTGATGAGAAGATTGCATTGGTACGGTTTAGCCGTCGATGGGCGGGCATTTTCGCCCCCATCCTAACCTTCCCCCAAAGGGGGAAGGGACAATCACATCTGCGGCGTCCTCGCCTCGCCGACGAACCTTCCCCCGTCAAAGGGGAAGGGACTTTCTCCAATTGGGAATAGGACTTACGCAGTTGAGTGCGGTTTCGTACTTGAAACAGGTCAATCTCGGGTAGGAGTTCATATTCAAGTGCGTAAGTCCTGATATGAAAGCGCCTATACTCTGATATTCTGGATTCCCGTTTTCACGGGAATGACGCAAATGTGCACACAACCTAGCATTATCCCGGTCGTCCACATTACGAGTTGGATGTGCGTCTTGCGAAAGTCGTCTCTGAGAGCGCTTATGCTCTTTTCGAGGTCGGCTTTGGTGCGAGGCGCTCATACGCGCTTTGGGGATGGCTGGGACTTTCGTTTGTTGGCGTCATGGTTTTGCGTTCATGGGTATGTGTGGGAATAGATGGTTTGTGCTAATTCAAGTACATTATGAAGTCCTTGAGGGGTGTTGTCAACCCTTTTGGCATCGGCTCTCGGGGTCTTTCGATTGTCGTCCTTGAATGGGGTGAGGGGGCTGAAATGCTTGCCATATTGGACGTGTTGGTGGCGGAGTGCGGGATGACAATGGAAGGGTGCGGTGTGTTCGGAATGGCAGAAGGGGGCGCTTGGAGTGATAGGGGGAGGCGTTCGAGATGACAGGGGGAACTACGCCCAGGCAATTGAAAGATATTGCATGGGCTGGGCGGGTTGGACAGGCGCGGATTATGGGGGCAACCTTTGTGGTTGCCTTTGTTTTTGTCCTTTGGCAGGCTTATGATGAGCCGGATGCTGAGGACATTCTGGCGCGGGTTCTGCTGCTTAGGGCGCGGAGTTCTCTGATGGAGAGCAAGCCTTCTCGGGGCAGGAATAGGACGGCGAAGAGGATTGGCGGGACGAATAGGACGGCGTGGAGCACTAGGGCGAATGCTATCGTCTCTTCGCGGGGAGCGCCCCAGAGGGCGAGGATGGAGACGGCGGCGAATTCGAATGTGCCGATGGACATGGGCAAGCCGGGGACGGTGCTGCTGAAGAAGGTGATGAACATGGTGATGACTATCATCGCGGGAAGGCTGACTTGAAGGTCGGTCGCAAGCGCGACCAGCCAGCCCGCGCCGCCTATGAGTCCGGCTTGCGCTAGGGAGATTAGGAAGGCTGCGAGCGCGCGGCGCTTCTCGCGTCTCAGCAGCGTTATCGCGGATGAGAATTGCGATACTATCTGGATGTTCGACAGGATTTTGATGCGGCTGAGCACGGGGCCGGCGGCGAATAGGACTACGAGGCTTGCCAAGCCGAAGAACAGCCCTACCGCAATCCAGGGCAGGAATTGGCGGAGTTGTGGGAGCAGCAGCGCGCCCGCGCCCAGCACTAGGACGGTGGTGGCGAACTCGAAGGTGCGCTGAAGGGCGAGGGTGGCGAGGATTGTGCCTAGCCGGAGCTTGTCCCTGAGCGCGAGGATGCCGACTTGCACGATTTCGTCGAGCAGGCGGATGGGGCTTAGGGTGTCGAGCGCGGTGCCGGTCTGCTCTATGAAGAATAGGCGGGTTGCGCCTGTGCGCTCGTTGTGCAGCAGCAACTTCCAGCGGACGCCGCGCAGGTATGCGGCGATGGTGGTCAGCGCCCACGCCGCGAATATGAGCGTCAGGCTTGCGGAGGATAGCGCGTGCCGCAAGGGGGCCCACTCGGCGTTTTTGAATACGAGCCAGCCTAGCAGTATGCCCAACGCCGTGGCGAGCAGGACATAGCCGATTAGCAGCAGCTTTACGGTCTTGCCGGACTTGCGCCGCACGGGTTGGTTTTCGGTGGCGTTCGGTGAGTTCATTGGGGTATTTTATACGATATTGCGGGTAAGGTGTACAGGGATTGGGGTTGCTCTTGCGCCTTGCTTTCGCGGGGTATTGGGGGCGACCGGCCGGTCGCCCCTACGAATGACAGGGGGCGGCTATTCGTAGCGGAGGGCGTCGATTGGGTGCATGCGGGAGGCGCGCATTGCGGGGTAGATGCCGGATAGCAGCCCGACTGACGCGGAGACGGATATGGCGAGTAGGGCGACGTCGGAGCGGAACGCTATGCCGCCGCTTGAGGCTAGGCCGTCGCCCGCGAGATTGACGACTAGGTTGGTGAGCGGGGATAGTGCGAGGCTGATGAGCAGCCCGATGATGCCGCCGCTGGTGGTGAGGAAGATAGCCTCGGTGATGAATTGGAGCATGATGTCGCGGCGCTTTGCGCCCATCGCCTTGCGGATGCCGATTTCGCGCGTGCGCTCGGTTACGGATACGAGCATGATGTTCATGACGCCGATGCCGCCGACAAGTAGGGATATACTGGCGATTGTGCCGAGGAACAGCGCCATCACCGCGATTATCTGGTTGAGGGCGTTGAGGAGTTCCTGCAATGTGTCAATCTCGAAGTCGTTCATGTCAGTGATGCGGTGGCGCAGGCGCAGGATGGACGCGATTTCCAGTTTGGCGGCGTCGATGGTTTCGCTGCTTGTCGCCTCCACATCTATGGAGTCCACTCTGATGCTGCCCTGCGCGGTGCGCTCGGAGGACAGGCGGTAGTAGGCTGTGGTGATTGGCACGAATACCTGGTCGGCGGAGCCGAAGAAGGACGCGCCCCCATCCTTGAGCCTGCCCACTATGATGAACTGGCGTCCATCGATTCGTATGTACTCGCCGACGGGATTGCGGGCGGGGAACAGCCAGTTGGCGACTGTCGCGCTGACGACGGCGACTTCTGAGTTGCCGCGTATGTGGGCGGGGGTTATGAACTGGCCGCTTTCGACGCTCACATTGCGGACGGGCGCATAGTCGGGCGTGACGCCGATGACCTGAGCGCCGATGTACTCTCGGCCGGCGACAATCTGCGACCATGTGTTGATTTGGGGGGCTACGGCTTTTACGGACGGGGCAAGCGCGGGGTCTATGAGCGCCTCGGCGTCCTGCAATGTCAGCCCGGACACGCTATCCCGGGCGGACGACTCGCTGAAGCCGGGCTGCACGAAAAGCAGGTTCGTGCCCTGCGACTGGATGCTGGCGGTGATGCTCTCCTGCACGCCTCTGCCGATGGACATGAGGACGGTTACGGCGGTTATGCCGATGATGATGCCGAGCAGGGTCAAGCCGGAGCGGAGCTTGCTGCTTATGAGCGAGCGCAATGCCGTTGTGATGATGTCTAATGGGTTCATGTTATATGTGTGCCGTCGTCGGAGACGATTAAGCCGTCGCGCATTCTGACGATGCGGTTGGCGCGGGCGGCGATGTCCGCTTCGTGGGTTACGATGATGACGCTCATGCCTTCGCCGTGCAGCGTTTCAAGGATGTCCATGATTTCGTCGCCGGAGCGGGAGTCGAGATTGCCGGTGGGTTCGTCGGCTAGCAGGATGTCGGGGGACTTGACGAGTGCGCGGGCGATGCCGACGCGCTGCTGCTGACCGCCGGAAAGCTCGGCGGGCTTGTGGTTCAGGCGGTCGCCAAGTCCGACGTGTTCCATGGCTTCCGTTGCCGTCTTGCGGCGCGCGCCATGCTTGCCGTACATCAGGGCGAGCTCCACATTGCTCAATGCGGTGAGGCGCGGCAGCAGGTTGTAGGTTTGGAATACGAAGCCTATTTTGCGGTTGCGTATTTCGGCGAGGCGGTTGTCTGATGTTGCGCCGATGTTCTCGCCGTCGAGGGTGTACTTGCCGGATGTGGGGACATCTAGGCAGCCGAGGATGTTCATGAGGGTTGACTTGCCGGAGCCAGACGCGCCCATGATGGCGACCATTTCGCCGCGCTCGATGGACAGGCTGACGCCCGCGAGGGCGGCGACTTCGACGCTGCCCATGGTGTAGATTTTGGTTACATCGGTGATTTGGATCATGGTATGCCAGAGAGGTGTTGTAGTCGTGTCGTCGGTGATATGGCGATGATATGGCGGCATTGGCGCTATGGGCCTTGCCTGTCGGGTGGGGGACCTCGGCGCTCGCCGCGCGGCGGCCCGTCGTCTTCATCCGGCTCGAAGATTATGTTGGGATCGAGTTGGCCGTCGTCCAGCACTTGCATGGCTATGCGGTCGCCTTCTGCCAAGCCGTCTTCGACGATGGTGTAGAAGCCGTCGCTGTCGCCCAGGGTTACGGGGCGCTCGACTATCTCGCCCGCTTCGTCTTGCATTCGCACATACGCGCCGTCGGGTCCGTATCGGACGGTCTGGATGGGGATTATCAAGCCGCGCTTCTCTTCGACGGCGACCTTGGCTATGGCGCTCAAGCCCTCTTGGAGCGTGATGTCTTCGGGTATGCTGACGGTGATTTTGACATCAAAGGTAACTATGCCCTGCTGGTTGGTGGCTGTGGAGCTAATGCTGCTCACGATGCCTTCGAGGGTTTGGTCGGGGAGGGCGTCCATCGTTACGGTCGCGGCGTCGTCGCGGCGCAGGGAGAGGACATCGATTTCGTCCACGCTGCCTTCTACTTGCACGATGCCGGTGTTGACGACGGTCAGGATTATCTCGAAGGGTTCAATCTCCTTGCCCGCTTCTACGGGGATGTTGGCGATGTAGCCGTTCCAAGGGGCTTTTAGGGTGGAGTCGTCGTAGCGGCGGATTGCGCCGTCTATCTTTGCCTGCGCCGCCGCCAGCGCGCCCTCTTGCAGGCTGACCTGCAAATCGCGGCGGTCGCCGATGCGCTGCAAGTCGCGGTTCGCGTTGTCGAGTTTCGCCTGCGCCAGCATGATTTGCTTGCGGTTGCTCTCGACTTCCGCCGGTTCGGGGGTGATGAGGGCTTGGAGGTCGTCGTCGGCTTTGTCGCGCTTGGCGTGGGCGAGCGCCAACTGCTTGCGCTTGCTCTCGATTTCCGCCGTGTTGGGCTTGTGGAGGTCGTCAAGGTCTTGTTTGGCGGCGTCCAGGTCGGCTTTCGCCTTTGCGAACTGCGCTTGCAGCCGTAGGTCGTCTATGCTGCCGCCTTCCAGCCTGTTCAGCTTGTCTTGCGCTTCGCTCTGCGCCGTTATCGCTCGTGAGTGGCGCTCATTCAAGCTTGCCATGCTGTCGTCAAAAGCGGCTAGTTCGGAGTGCAGGGTGTTTCTAGCGGTTCGCAGGGCTTCGAATGCGTTGTCCATATCGCGCCGTATGCAGAGTTCGGCGTTGGTGTTGGTGGTGTCGGATGTGGTGGGTTTGGGCAGCAGGGTGTCGTGCTCGCAGTCCAGGTCGATTTGGCTCGCGCCGGGGAATAGCGCGCGCCATGCGAATATCTTCAGTTCGTTCCAGCGGGTATCGGGGTTGTCGGCGATGCGCCCGTCGGGGAATAGTGGATAGTCGTTGTCGAACACGAGCTCAGGGACGAACTCCAGCGCGGCGAACAGGTCGTCGGGAGGTATTGTCATGTCTTCGTCCGTGGCGCTGACGCCCGTCCACTTGTAGATGACATTCTCGTAGTCTGTCTGCTCTTGCTCGAAGGCTTTGCGCGCTTCCGTGACATTGGCGTTGTTGCTGCCGGCGTCGAGGAGCAGCCTTGCGACAATGAGTTCGCGGTCGGCGACTTCAAAATCTGTGAGTGCGTTGATGTATTCGCTGCCGAGCGCGAGTTCGGCGTCTTGAACGGCTACCCTTGCCTGGGCTATGGCGTGCTCGGCGTCGGCTATTGCCTTTGGCTTTGGCTGCTCCAGCAGTTCGTCAAGGCTTTCCTGCGCGGTATGCGCCTCCAGCGCGGCGTCGGCGATTGCGGATTGCGCGGCGGCGATGTCGTTAGGCTCAGGGTTGAGCAGGTTGTCGAGGGTCTTTTGGGCGTTGTGGAGTTCAAGGGCGGCGTCGGCTACCGCGGCTTCCGCTTCGGCTAGGCGCAGTGTGGGCTGCTTGGCGTCTTGGAGATTGTCGAGGGCTTCCTCGTAGTCGGACTGCGCCTGCGCGATGTCGCGCCGCAGGTTTGAGACGCTTTCCGGATCTAGGCGGGCGAGGGGCTGTCCCTCGGAGACGATTTCGCCCTCGCTGACGAGTATCTCGTCGATGAAGCCTGCCGAGCCGAATGTCATGTCCTGCTTGTTGGAGAAGGCGAGGCTGCCGTTGATGGAGATTTCGCTGAGCAGGCTGTCGAGGCGCACGGGTATCAGATGCTCGGTTGGGGCGAGTCCGTCGCTGCCGTCGTTGGCGGCGAATGGGTTAAGCGCGGTGAAGCGGTTCAGCGCGAAGTAGGCTGCTGCCGCGATGACGATGACGGATAGCAGCAGCGCTAATAGCCAGCGCATCCAGCGCCGGCGGGGAGCGGATTGCTCCTCCATGTATTTACCTCCAAGGATGTCTTCCGGTGAGCATGATAGCAGATGCGGGGTGAAAGGCTAACAGAATATGCGGGATGGATAGTGTTTCCTTTCGGATGGTTTTGCTGCTATGCCGAACCGGATTCCTGCCCCTGCCTCCGCAGGGGTGACGTTCTTTCGCAGGAATGACGAAAAGGTTTGTCATCCGAATGGAACGCTATATGCGGGATTTGGTGGTTCGACAGGCTCACCACGAACGGTTGTAGTTCATCATGAACGGTTGTGTATGGGGTGGTTCGCCTTTCGACAGGCTCAGGATGCTTGCCACGAACGGTTGTATATCACCACAACGATTGAGGCTTACCACGAGCGCATCAGGTTCATCACGGACGATTTTATGGGGTGTGGGTGAAAGTGGGCTATCAGAGACTATAACGCTGCTTGAAGGGTTTGGTTAGGGGGGATTAGGGTTTAGGTAAGAATTAAAAATTAAGAATTAGGAATTAAGAATTGAGGAATGGCAAGTAGCCGTGCGGTGTGGGCGATGGCCGTTATCGGGGCGTCTGCCAGTCGCCCCCAACATGGACGGGTTGGTTTGATGGATGGTGGTTGCTGAGGGGTATGTGTTTGGGGGACTGGGATTTTAGATTCCTCACTGCGCTGCGCTGCGTTCGGAATGACAATTAAAGTTGCTGCGTAGTGTTTGGGATGGTGGGGCATTTGAGGCCCTGGATTCCTGCCCCTGCTTTCGCAGGGGTGACGTTCTTTCGCAGGAATGACGGGTGGGGGCGTTGCGGTGTGTTCGGGATGACGGCGGGAGGGCGTTCGGAATGACAGGGGAGGGGCGCTTGGAATGGCAGGGGGAGATTGCTGGGCTGTGCTGGGGATGGCGGCGAAACTGACATTGAAGGATTGATTGGGTGGTGAAAGTATGAGTGAGAATGAGTGGCAGGGGCTGATTGCGGATTTTGAGAGGCATTTGAAGGCGGAGAAGGGGCTTGCGGATCTGACTATTCGCAATTATAAGGCGGATTTGCAGCCGCTTTATGAGTATATGCGCCTCAGGGGGATTTCGGATATGCGCGCGCTCGACCGCATCAAGTTGCGCGGGTATCTGGCGTGGCTGACGGAGCTGGGGTATGTGCGGCATAGCGTGTCGCGCAAGCTGAGCACGCTGCGGACTTTCTTGAAGTGGATGTCGCGCAAGGGCATCATAGAGGGCGATCCGCTGCCGAAGCGGGGTATGATGCGGGTGGAGAAGCGGTTGCCGCGCTTTTTGTCGCAGGAACAGGCGGGGCGACTGATGGATGCGCCGGACATTGCCAAGCCGACGGGGTTGCGGGATCAGGCGCTGCTGGAGGTCATCTATGGCGCGGGGCTGCGGGTGAGCGAGGCGAGCAATTTGAAGGTGACGGACTTGAACTTGTCCACACGGGAGGTTCGGGTTACGGGGAAGGGTTCGAAGGAGCGGGTGGTGCTGATGGGCGATACGGCGAAGGGCGCGGTGGGGCTGTATTTGCGTGAGGGGCGTCCGAAGTTGGCGGGCAAGGATAGCGGCATGACGCTGTTTCTGAACCGCTTTGGCGGGCGGCTGAGCCAGCGCAGCATACAGGAGAAGGTGCGGCGATACAGCGTGAAGGCGGCGCTGCCTTCGGGGGTGCATACGCATACGCTGCGGCACTCATACGCGACGCACATGCTGGAGGGGGGCGCGGATCTGCGGGTGGTGCAGGAGCTGATGGGGCATGCGAGTCCCGCTACGACGCAGATATACACGCATGTTACGAACTCGGAGGCGAAGCGGGTGTATCTGGCGGCGCATCCTAGGGCGGGGGAGGGGGAGGAGAATTAGGAATTAAAAATTGGGAATTAAGAATTGGGGGGATGGGGAGCGGGCGTGCGGTGTGGGCGGCGGCCGTTATTGGGGCGAGCGCGGGTTGCCGCTACAAGGGCGGGTTGGTTTGATGGACGGTGGTTGCTGAAGGCTAGGTGTCCGGTGGGCTAGGATTTTTGATTCCTCACTGCGTTCGGAATGACAGGGGAAATTGCGCGGGATGACAGGGGAAGAGGCGTGTGGAATGACAGGGGAAATTGCGCGGAATGACTAGGCGGGGGCTTGGGATGATGGTGCGGCGGGTGCGGTATTGCCTAATTGTGGGCGTTAATGTAGAGTAACGCTCAGATACTCAGGGCATCGGCAAGCCTATGCCGGTGGTGAGTTTGAGCCGTTTTGCGAGGATAGAATGGCGAGGCAAGAAGGAGGAATGTGATGACTACTGCTGCTCCATCGTTGTTTGGTTCCAGTATCAAGCGGCGCGAGGATCCGCGCTTGATTACGGGCAGAGGGACATATGTAGATGATATTAAGATGGTTGGGATGCTGCACATGGCGCTGGTTCGCAGTCCATACGCGCATGCGAACATTACGAGTATAGACACATCTGCGGCGAGCGCGGCTGATGGCGTGGTGGCGGTCTATACGGGCGCGGACATAGGGGAGGAGATCGGGCTGCCGTGCGGCTGGGTGGTGCCGGATACGATAGAGGTGCCGCATCCGCCGTTGGCTATCGGGAAGGTGCGCTGCGTGGGGGATGCGGTTGTGGCGATTGTCGCGGACAGTCCTGCCGCCGCCGCCGATGCCGCCGCGCTAGTGGATGTGGGCTATGATGTGCTGCCTGCCGCCGTGAACGCGGAGCTGGCGACTAAGGACGGCGCGCCGCAGGTGCATGACGATGCGCCGAATAATGTTGGCTTCGAGTGGGAGGTTGGCGGCGGTGATGTCGATGCTGCCGCCGGAAGCGCGGAGGTGAGGGTCTCGCAGCGTGTTGTGAACCAGCGGCTCATTCCCAACTCCATGGAGGGCAGGGCGGTTGTTGCGGACTATAACCCGGGCACGAACCATGTTACGGTGTGGACATCGTCGCAGATACCGCATCTGGTAAGGCTGCTGCTGGCGCTGGTTACGGGGCATCCTGAGCATCAGATACGAGTGGTCTCGCCGGATGTGGGCGGCGGGTTTGGCTGCAAGCTCTATTTGTATGCGGAAGAGGTCATCGCGTTCACGCTCGCCAAGTCGCTGGGGCGGCCGGTCAAGTGGACTGAGGAGCGGCAGGAGAACTACCTTGCGACTACGCACGGGCGCGACCATATCGGCGACTGGGAGATTGTGGGCAACCGCGACGGGACGATAACGGGCATACAGGGGACGGTCTATGCCAATATGGGGGCTTATCTGTCCACTTTCGCGCCGGCTATTCCGACGTATCTGTTCGGGCTGATGCTGGTGGGGCCGTATAAGATTGAGAATGTGCGCTGCAAGGTGATAGGCGTGTTCACGAACACGACGCCGGTGGACGCTTATCGCGGCGCGGGCAGGCCGGAGGCGACCTATGTTGTGGAGCGGATGCTTGACTTGTTCGCGGCTGAGATTGGGATGGACCCGGCGGAGGTGAGGCGCAAGAATCTGATTCCCGCGTTCGAGGACGGGTATGATGTGGCGACGGGCGTCACATACGACAGCGGCGACTATGAGGCCGGGCTGGACAAGGCGCTGGGCATGCTGGACTATGAGGACTTTCGGCGGGAGCAGGAAGCGGCGCGTCAGCAGGGCAGATACATCGGCGTGGGGCTGTCCACTTATGTGGAGATTTGCGGCATGGCGCCTTCCGCGGTCGCTTATTCGCTAGGCGCGAGGGCGGGCGTGTGGGAGAGCTCGCTGGTGCGGGTGCATCCGACGGGCAAGGTTACGGTGTACAGCGGATCATCGGGGCATGGGCAGGGGCATGAGACGACATTCGCGCAGCTGGCGGCGTCTGAATTGGGCGTTCCTGTCGAGGATGTGGAGGTTGTGGAGAGCGACACGGCGCAGGTGCAGCAGGGGACGGGGACATTCGGCAGTCGCAGCGCGGTCGTGGGCGGCACGGCTATCCACATGAGCGTGGAGAAGATTAAGGACAAGGCGAAGAAGATTGCCGCGCACATGCTAGAGGCGTCGCCGGACGATGTGGTGTATGAGGACGGGCAGCTGTTCGTGCAGGGCGCGCCGGCGGAGGCGAAGAGTTTCCAAGAGGTGGCGCTGGCGGCGTACTGGTACGACGGGCTGCCGGAGGGGCTGGAGCCGGGGCTGGAGGCGACGAGCATCTATGACCCGAAGAACTTTACCTGGCCCTTTGGGACGCACATTTGCGTGGTGGAGGTCGATGCGGATACGGGCGATACGGAAGTGCTGCGCTATGTCGCGGTCGATGATGTGGGCAATGTCATCAATCCGATGATAGTTGACGGGATGGTGCATGGCGGAGTGGCGCAGGGCATCGGGCAGGCGCTGATGGAGGAGGGCGTGTATGACGAGGACGGGCAGCTGATAACGGGGAGCATGCTGGACTATGCGGTGCCACAGGCGGCGAGCCTGCCGTTCTTCGAGACGGCGCGGACGGTAACGCCGTCGCCGACTAATCCGCTCGGCGTCAAGGGCGCGGGCGAGACGGGGACGATAGCGGCGTCGCCGGCGGTCATCAACGCGGTGGTGGATGCGCTGTCGCCGTTCGGCGTGCGGCATATCGACATGCCCGCCAAGCCGGAGAAGGTGTGGCGGCTGATTCAGGAGGCGCAGGGGAGCTAGGGATCGTTATGTTGTCGCAGCCCTCTCTGACGCAATAGGGAGGGCTGCGGTTTTGCCACTAGGGTACGGTTTAGCCGTCGATGGAAGAGCGTTTTTCGCCCCCATCCTAACCTTCCCCCAAAGGGGGAAGGGACTTTCTCCAATTAAGAATAGGACTTACGCAGTTGAGCGGGATTTCGTACTTGAAACAGGTCAATCTCAGGTAGGATTCATATTCAAGTGCGTAAGTTGTGTTGAGGGTTGGTGTGCGATGTTTCGCGGGTTGATGGCAAGACGGAGTGCAAGGATATATGAGGCGGTATGAACGCTGGTAAGAGTTCTGTGTCCGAGGCTAGTTCCTATGAGGCGATGGGGGACTTTTGGGATACGCACGATACTTCCGACTATTGGGATGAAGTGCCTTCCGCGGAGTTCGATATGGATGTCAAATCGCGGGCTATCTATTATCCCATCGAGATGGCGTTGGCTTTGGAGATGCGCGCGGTCGCCAAGCGGATGGGCGTATCGCCTAAGGTTTTGCTTGCTCGGTGGGTTCGGGAGAAGCTGAGCGATGAGGCGCGCGAAAAGACGGATGAAATGGTCTCTCCGAGTTCCGTGTAGAGCCAAGGCATGGCGGCTAACCGGAACTTTTTCTAACATGTATGTATGACGGAAAAGAGGGCAAGTTTTTATGCACCTGCCCTTTTTTCTGTTGGGACTGGCGATAATGGACGGGATGGAAGGGATAGAGTTGGAACAGCGGGACGATCCAATTAGGGATATTCTGGATAGGCTGGCGTCTGAGAATTATGTGGGGGACGCGGCGATTGCGACTTCCATATACATGGCGCAGACGCTTGGGCGGCCGCTGCTGATAGAGGGGCGCGCGGGTGTTGGCAAGACGGAAATCGCGATTGTGATGGCGCGGCTGCTGGATACGCGGCTGATTCGGCTTCAGTGCTATGAGGGGCTTGACGCTTCGACCGCGCTGTATGAGTGGAACTATTCTCGGCAGATGCTGTGGATCAAGTTGAATGAGCAGAGCGAGCGGACGGTCGAGGAGCGAGAGCAGCACATATTCAGCGAGCCGTTTTTGCTGAAGCGTCCTTTGCTTGCGGCGCTGACGGAGCAAGAGAAGTCGCCGGTGCTGCTTATAGATGAGGTTGACCGCGCGGACGAAGAGTTCGAGGCGTTTTTGCTGGAGGTTCTGTCGGACTTTCAGGCGACTATACCGGAGATTGGGACAATCAGGGCGAAGCATCGCCCGTTCGTGGTGCTGACATCCAATCGCACGCGCGACCTGTCGGATGCGCTGCGCCGCCGCTGCCTGTATCTGTGGATTGACTACCCGGACTTGGACAAAGAGCTGCGTATCGTGCGCTCCAAGGTGAACGGGATCGAGGCGCAGTTGGCGCGACAGGTGGTGCGCTTTGTGGACAATGCGCGGCGCTCCGGTTTGGACAAGGTACCGGGCATATCGGAGACGCTGGACTGGGCGCGGGCGATGGTGGCGCTGCATCTGGACTACTTGGATTACGACGCGGTGGAGCGGACGCTGGGCGCAATCATCAAGGACGCGGATGACCTCGAACGGTTTCGCAAGCAGGCGATAGAAGAGATTCTCAGCAAGATATAGGGATTAAGAGGGATTGAGCATGAGCGTCATCAAGCGGGTGGGGGCGATCTACCTCATCGTGTTAGCGGCTTTGGTGGGGGCGCACTGGATTATCACGCCTCTTTACGACAACAGCAGCGGGGAGTATCCGGTTTGGGTTTTTCTGAACTGGTTCATGGTTGTGGCGGTAATCGTGGCGCTGGGCGTGAATGTTCGCAATAAGATCGTCAGCGCGCGCGAGGGAGCGGATGCGCCGCTTACGGGCAGGCGGGTTCAGGTCAATATGCTGTTCTATGCGTCAATCGTGCTGACGCTGTGGTTCTTTTGGAACTGGTTTTTCGGCTTCTTTCCGCAGAACGAGCCGGTAGCGGTTGGGCTGGTTCACTTGGAAATGTGGACGCTCATCAATCCTCTGTTCGTGCTGACGACGGGCACGACGGGATTCAGCATGTGGCAGGACGCGCAAGGCTAGTCGCGGCGAAATCTTGGTTAGACGATAATGGGATAGGGGGGAGCAGTGCATCACAGCAGGGTTAGTTTTGTTCTGATTGATTGCGCGGCGGACAGGATGGATGAGGGGGTGGAGTTCTGGGCGGGGGCGCTCGGCATGCGTCCGCGCTCGCCGAGCGTCGATTCCGGCCGTTATGTGTTTTTCGACGGGCAGGTCGGGGATTTGGGGGTGGCTCTCCAGCGAGTGGACGATGATTCCAGGATACACTTGGACATCGAGACTGACGATGTGGAGGCGGAGGTTGTGCGGCTGGAGGCGCTGGGGGCGCGGCGCAAGCAGCAGATGGATTCGTTTTGGATTATGGAAGCGCCGAGCGGTCATTTGTTTTGCGTGATTCCGCCGCAGTCGGGCGATTTTCCCGCTAATGCCAACTTGTGGGAGAGCTGAGAAAATTGCATTAGTACAGTTTAGCCGTCGATGGGCAAGCATTTTCACCCCCATCCTAACCTTCCCCCGTCAAGGGGGAAGGGACTAATGCAATTTTCTCGAGAGGCAGTAACGGAGTGTTGCGATGCCAAGAATGACGGGGAAGCGCGCGCTGATGGAGATGCTGCGGGCGGAGGGGGTGGAGTATATCTTCGGCAATCCGGGCACCAGCGAGGGGCCTATTCTGGATGAGCTGGAGAACTTTTCGGATATACGCTATATGCTTGCGACGCAAGAGGGCGCGGCGATGGGGATGGCGGACGCATACGCACGCTATCGGGGGACGCCCGCTTTTGTGAACTTGCATATCGAGACGGGGCTTGCGAATGGGATAAGCCTGCTGGCGAACGCGGCGGAGGGCAATACGCCGCTGGTGCTGACATCGGCGAACAAGGATATACGCAAGCTGGCGGAGGGGCGCGCCAATTTGGTTGAGATGGTCAGCCAGTTTTGCAAGTGGAGCGCGGAGGTTACGCACCCGGAGCAAGTTCCGAGCGTGATGCGGCGCGCTTTCAATGAGGCAAAGACGCCGCCGACTGGTCCGGTGTATGTGGCGTTTTCAGCCAATGCGCTGGATGATGAGGCGGATGTGGAGATTGTGCCGTCCCATAAGACATACGCGCGCGTCGCGCCGGACGGCAGCGCGATCCATGCGGCGGCGGCTATGCTCGCGGATGCCGATAATCCTGTGCTGATTGTGGGCGACAGGGTGGGGCAGTCGGGCGGGTCCGACGCAGCGGCGCGTCTCGCCGAAACGCTGGGCGCGAAGGTGTATGCGAGTTTCTTTTCGCAGGTGAACTTTCCTACTAGCCATCCGCAGTTTTTGGGGTTGGCAAGTCCGGGTATGCCGGCGGGCAAGGCGCTGCTGGAGGGGGCGGATGCGGTCGTGGCGGTGGGGACGGCGGTGTTTCCGGGGTATTTCTACTTTTCGGGGAGCGCGCTCAAGCCGAATGTCAGATTGGTGCATATCGACTCTGACGCAACGGAGATTGGGCGAACCGAGCCTACGGATGTAGGGATACTGGCAGACCCGCGGACGGCTATGGCGGCGCTGGCGGATGCGCTGGAGTTGGGCATGTCGGGAGCGGCGCGCGAGGCGGCTAAGGGGCGGGTGGCGGCTGTCGCTGATGAGAAGGCGGCGCAGGGGGCGGCGTGGCAGGCGCGGCTGGATGCGCGACGGGACATCAGCCCGATGTCGTCGGAGCGGATGATGGCTGAGATTGCGGCTGCGCTGCCGTCGGATGCGATAATAGTCGATGACTCGGTTACGACGCGGGCGTCGGTGTTCGGGGCGATGGATTTCGATGAGCCGGGCAGTCTGCTTGGCATCACGGGGGGCGCGCTCGGCTGGGGGATGGGCGGCACGCTGGGCGTGAAGATGGCTAATCCTGGGCGTCCGGTGGTTGGCATTGTGGGCGACGGGAGCGCGATGATGACGGTTCAGGCGCTGTGGACTGCTGCCAATGCGGATATTCCGGTCGTGTATGTGGTGTGCAATAACAGGGCGTATCGCGTGCTGAAGCTGAATATGAACTTGTACAAGAGCGAGATTTTGGGGCAGGCGAACCCAAGGAGCGAGTATATCGCCATGGATTTCCCGACGCCGTTTGACATTGCGGGGATAGCGGAGGCGATGGGCGTGTATGGGCGCAAGATTGAGGATGCGGGGGAGGTTGGGGCGGCGCTGCGCGAGGCGCTGGCGCTGGGCAAGCCTGCGGTGCTGGATGTGTCGATAGACGGAGGGGTTTTCAATTAGGAATTAGGAATTGGGTTGTGTTTGGGGTTGGTTTGCGGGGTGTTTCGCAGGCTGATGGCAACTGAAGGGGGGAATGCTGGGGTGTGTTGGGGATGGTGTGATATTGGAGGTTCTGGATTCCTGCTTTCGCAGGAATGACGGATGGGTGGGCAGAAATGACGGGGTGAAACTCCAAAATGACCGCCTATTATTGTAGGGGCGTGACCGGCCGGCCGCCCTTACAATTTGCGCCTCTCAAATACCTCTGACATCCTGAAAACCTGACACGCTACCTAGGTTTTTTCAATTGTCACCTTGGACGGAGCGGGGGGCTGAAATGCTTGCCGTATTGGGCGTGTTGGTGTGCGGGGATTTTTGATTCCTCACTCCGTTCGGAATGACAGGGGGAGGCGTTGGGAATGACAGGGGGCGTGGTGTTCGGGATGATAAGGGGGAGGGCGCTTGCGGTTCAGTTGTAATTAGGCGTCGGTTGGCGCTTTAATGGGTGGGGCGGTTGGTAGTATTATGGCGGCGGGGGTTTGCGATATGCGCCATATACTTCATGCGGATTTCGATGCTTTCTATGCTTCTGTGGAGCAGCTTGACGCGCCGGAGCTGCGCGGCAAGCCGGTTGTGGTCGGGGGCAGCGCTGAGGGGCGCGGGGTGGTGGCGTCGGCGTCATACGAGGCGCGGGGGTTTGGGGTGCGGTCGGCGATGCCGATGCGGACGGCGCAGAGGCTGTGCCCGGAGGCGGTACGGGTGGGGGCGCGCTTCGACCGCTACCGGGAGATCTCGCAGCGGGTCATGTCCATGTTCCGCGATCTGACGCCGCTGGTGGAGCCGCTGTCGCTGGATGAGGCGTATCTCGATGTTACGGCGGTGGCGACGAACGGCGAACAGCCCGCTATGATTGCGGCGGAGCTCAGGCGGCGGGTGAAGGTCGAGTTGGGGCTGACTATATCCATAGGCGTGGCGACTAGCAAGTCGGTTGCGAAGATAGCGTCGGATATGGATAAGCCGGACGGCTTGACGGTGGTAGCGCCGGGCGATGAGCGGGCGTTTCTCGCGCCGCTGCCTATTGGGAAGCTGTGGGGTGTTGGGCCTAAGACGGCTGAGCGGCTGATTGCGGCTGGGGTGGAGACTATCGGCGACATCGCGCGGCAGGATGAGGGTTGGCTGGTGGGGATGTTCGGCAAGCACGGGGCGCAGATGCGGCGGTTGGCGCTAGGGGAGGACGACAGCGCGGTGGTGGCGCGCCGCGAGACGAAGTCGGTGAGCGCGGAGACGACATTCGCCAGGGATACGGGCGACGCGGAGATGCTGCAAGAGGTGGTCAATCGCCTGAGCCAGCGCGTCGCGCAGCAGCTGCGCCGCAAGGAGTTGCAGGGGCGCACGGTGAAGCTCAAGCTGCGCCTCTCGGATTTTACGACTTTCACGCGCCAACGGACGCTGCCGCATGCGGTGCAGTCTGCCGATGAGCTGTCGCGGTCGGCGGGGGAGCTGCTGCGGGCGGAGCTTTACGGACGCCGCCGATTTCGGCTTGTGGGCGTGGGCGTGTCGGGCTTCGAGCGGTCGGAGGCGCATCCTGAAGAGCCGCGCCAGCTGAAGTTTGTGGGGTTTGGATGATGGACAGCAGGAAACTACCGCGTGAATATACGGTTCTCGCGCCTGACGGCTCGGAGATAAGGGAGCTTGTTTCGGTGAGGGGCGGCAGTATGGCGCATTGCAGGCTGCCGCGCGGGGCTGCTTCCATGGCGATCAGGCATCGGACGGTGGAAGAGGTGTGGTATTTTGTTCAGGGGCGCGGTCAGGTCTGGCGCAAGAGCGATGCCGCGGAGTCGGTGGTCGATGTTGCGCCGGGGGTGTCGCTGAGTATCGAAACGGGGACGCATTTTCAGTTCCGCAATACGGGCGAGGATGCGCTCTGCTTTGTAATCGTTACGATGCCGCCGTGGCCGGGGGAGGGTGAGGCGGCGCGGGTGGATGATTATTGGGATGTGGGTTGATATGGAAGCCGATATATTTTTTCGAGGTGGGTGTACGCTGCCTAACGCCATCAAGCAAGAGGGGCTGATATGCAAGAAATAAAGGTCTATTATGACCGCACGGGCGGGACTCTTACGGTCTGGTTTGGCAATCCCCAGGATGAGTACATCTGCGAGGAAACAGGTGAAGAGGTTGTTCTTATGAAGGACAGACAAGGGAATGTGATCGGTTTTGAGAAACTGTTCTTCTCAGTTCCCTCTTCAGAGCGTCTGCAATTTTCGTTTGAGGAACTTCCCGCCGAAGAATGGGTTTCTAAACTATGACGCCTTGCTTGCGGAGAGTTGGTAGTTCGTTGGGGGGTACGTCCAGCAGGTTGGTTAGGATGTCGTCGGTGTGTTCGCTGTATAGGGGGGCGATGGGTGTGCGTTGTAGCAAAGCGCCTTAACGGTGAAGGGTTCTTGTTGACGGCTTATCCTGCGGATTACATAAAGCAAGGGGAACTGATATGGAAGAAATAAAGGTCTATTATGACCGCACGGGCGAGACTCTTACGGTCTGGTTTGGCAATCCGAAGGATGAATACATCTGTGAGGAAACGCGGGAAGAGGTCATATTGATGAAGGACAAAGCGGGGAATGTGATCGGTTTTGAGAAGTTGCATGTTTCCGCGCCTTCGTCTGACCGGGTGAAGTTCACATTTGAAGAGTTTGCCTTTTGATGCACTGCTTCTAAACTGGTACAATTCCATCTGAAAGATTTCCAGTCAGAGGGCGTATCATGTACAGCACAGAAGTTGAGAAATGGCTTGATGAGGTGGCAGAAAGGGATGAGCGCCTTTATGAACTATACGGGAAGCCTCACGAATATGTACACGAAGGCGAGTACATAGCCATAGGGTCTGACGGAAGAACCATTATCTCAACCGATCCTGACTATGTGCTGATACGGGCGGTCGAGACCTTCGGTAGGGGCAACTTTGCGCTCACGCGCATTGGGCATAAGGCGTTTGGTCAATGGCTCACACTCAGCCCATAATCAGCGACAGGTATCCGTACTTGCGGGTTCATATTCGTATTCGTGCCTGGGAGCGTGAGGCTTATGCACTGCTAGACACAGGCTTTACCGGAAACCTTGTCGTTCCTGTTAATGAGCTGACGCAAGCGATTGGCTTACCTGACAGTCGTACCGGATGGACCTTGGCTGACGGTTCCATGGTTGCCTCTTCGATTTATGTGGGCAGCGTTCAGATTTCTGAACTTCCTGCGATTGGTGGGATAGGTATTACTTTCCTAGGCGATGAATGCATCATGGGAAGGGGTTTGATTGACAGATACCGAATCACTTTTGACCATGGCGAGAGATTGATTGTGAATCTGTAATCATGAATTGACGCTTCTAGACTATGACGCCTTGCTTGCGGAGGGTTGGTAGTTCGTTGGGGGATACATCTAGCAGGTTGGTTAGGATGTCGTCGGTGTGTTCGCTGTATAGGGGGGCGGGGGTGACTTCGACGGGGGATTTGTCCAGCTTGATGGGGCAGCCTATCATCTGGTAGTTGCCGCGCGCGGGGTCGTTCACGTCGACTATCATTTCGCGGGCTGCCAGATGCTCGTTGGAGAGCACTTCTTCGGGGCTGATGACCGCGCCGCACCAGACGCCCGCAGCAGCCAACGCCTGCATTGCCTCGTACTTGTCGCGCCCGCTTGACCATTCGCTGATGATTGCCAGCACCTCGTCGGAGCGTTCACTGCGCGCGGCGTCGGTGGAGTAGCTTTCGTCGCCGATGAGGTCGGCGCGTCCTATGACGGCGAGGACGGTTTCCCAGAGCGCGCCCGCGATGTGAATCATCACATAGTCGTCGGAGCCGCCGGGATGGCACGGGAATACCATGGGGATGCCGCTGCCGCCTCGGTCGCCGGGGCGAATGTTGGGAGCGCCGAGCGATAGGCTGCGTATTAGGCGGTAGCGCAGCAGGTTGACGATGCCGTCTTGCATGGAGACTTCAAGGTGCTGTCCTTCGCCGCTGCTGTCACGATGTCGGAGGGCGGCTAGGATGCCGATGGCGGTGTGCAAGCCTGTACCGGAGTCGCCCGCGCCGATGGGGGATGCTAGGGGCGGCCTGTCGGGGTAGCCGTTGGATGCGAGCGCGCCGCCTGTTGCCTGAGCGGCGAGCTCAAAGCTGCGGTACTCGCTCCAGGGGCCGTACTCGCCGAAGCCCTTGATGCTGGCGTGGATGACGCGGGGGTTCAGCTCGTTCAGGCGGGCGTAGCCGATGCCGAGCCGCTCCATGACGCCCTTGGAGAAGTTTTCCAGCACGACGTCTGCCCAGAGGACGAGCTTTTCGAAGAGCTGCTTGCCGCGTTCGTTCTTGAGGTTCAGGGTGAGGGCGCGCTTGTTGTTGTTGAAGATGGTGTAATATACGCTGTCGATGCCGTCGATGTGCGCCTGTTCCCAACGGGTGTTGTCGCCTCCGGCGGTGTCTTCCAGCTTGATTACATCCGCGCCGAGAAAGGCGAGCAGCTGGGCGCATGATGGGCCTGCCTGCACGCGGCTCATGTCCAGAATCTTGACTCCTGCAAGCGCCTTGTCCATGTTACACCTCCGCGTAGCTGTCAGGTTTTCGTTTAGGCTTATGGATTATATCAGGATGCGGCGAGTTGCGAACCTGTGAAGTCGCTGTATCCGCGCATGAAATCGCTGATGTCTGTTGCCTGACGCCCTTCGAGTTGGATGCGCCGGAGCAGCAGAGCGCCGTTTCCGGTTGCGACGCCGATGCCTTGTGGCAGCGCGACGACAGCGCCCGGGGGGCTTCCTGTGTCCAATTCCAGCGCGGACGCTTGGATTATTTTGAGTCGCTTATCGTTCCAGCGGGTGGAGCTGCCGGGCCAGGGGTGGTAGGCGCGCACTTGGCGGGCGATGCTCGCGGCGGGGCGGTTCCAGTCTATCGCGCCGTCTTCGCGGGTGAGCAGGCTTGTGATGGTGGCGTGGGCTTCGTTTTGCGGGGTGGGCGCAATGTCGTTGACGCGCCAGCGCGGGAGGATGTCGGTTAGCAGGCGCGCGCCCATCTCAAACAGCCGCGCGGTGAGCTCGGGCGTCGTTTCCTCCGCGCGGATGGCTGTTTGTCGCTGCGCGACGATGGGGCCGGAGTCCATGCCTTCGTCAAGCAGTATGACGGTTGCGCCGGTGGTGGCGTCGCCTTGCAGGATGGCGGTCGCGACGGGTGAGGGGCCGCGATGTCTTGGCAGGAGCGACGGATGTATGTTCAATGCGCCGAGGGGCGGCACGGCTAGGGTGTCGGCGGGCAGGAACAAGCCATAGGCGACTACGATGATAAGGTCGGGGCGCAGGGATGCGATGCGCCGACGCGCTTTGGCGTCTCGGCGGAGGGATGCGGGCTGGAATATGGGCAAGCCGCGTTCAATCGCAGCTTGCTTTACGGGGGGCGCGGCAAGGCGTCTGCCACGACCTGCTTGGCGGTCGGGCCGGGTATAGACGCCGACGATGTCGCAGTTGGCGTCTATGAGCGCGGTGAGCGCGGGCACGGCGAATACGGGCGTTCCCATGAACACGACTTTCAACGGCGCGTGGTTACTCATCGCAAACTCCTGATTCGCAGCAGGCGGCGAGTTCCGAGCGGATGTTGTGGAATTGTACGCCGTCGCCGACGGCGATGCCGAAGCGGTTCACCTCGCCTGCGTTGATTTCAAATGTGTATGCGGCGGGCGATGCGGATGTGAAGATTTCCAGCTCGGAGTTGGGGGTATTGGGCGGCTCGTGCGGCACGTTCTCGGTAAGGTCAACTACCGCGCAGTCAGCGCCAATCCACACGAAATCGAGGGGGAAGCGCATTCCTTTCATCCAGAAGGACGATGTACGCCCGTCGGGGAACAGGAAGAGCATGCCGGTCTGCGCGGCGAGGCTGTCGCGCTCGCCTAGTCCTTTGCTACGCAGCTCGTCTGTGTCGGCGATTTCGGCGGTGAATGGAACGCCGCCTATCGTGACGACGGGGCTTGTTGGGGTTGGCGTTGGGGACGGCGTGGGCGTCGAGTGGGGGAGAGGTTCGGGAGCCGACAGTTTCGCATAAAGCAAGATGAAATCTCGGTTGCCCGCATCTTCGGCGAAGGCTTTGCCGTGGTCGGTGTTGAGCAGCGCATTATATTGGGGATTAGCGCTTCTTAACTCAGCCAGTTTGGTCTGCGTGAGGCTCTCGATGGCGTCGAACATAGCGTCTGCCTGCGCGCTGCAAACGCCGCCATCTTCCATCTTTGTATAGACCGGCTCTGTGTAGCCTTCTAGGATGTCGTTCAGTGATGAGAAGGTTTTCAGCGCGCCGTAGCCGTCGTCGTGCGGCGTGTTCATGCAGTCGAGCAGCTCGGCTTCCGCGGCTTTGTGTGCGGGGTCGCTTTTTACCTCTTCGCCTAGTTCTGCCAGCATGTCAATCGCCAGATCGAATTCAGCAATAATGTTGTCGGGCGACAGCGGCGGGGCGACCGTGGGCGTAGGCGGGATGGGTGTAGTAGTAGGCAAAGGTGTTGGAATTGCGGTCGCAGTGGCAACGGTAGGCGCTGTGGGTGTCGGCGGGATGTTGAGCGCAGGCGTACTTTGCGATTGTGTGGGCGATGCGGCGGGACTCACCGCACATCCGAACCAAAGCGGCATTAGCGTGATGATGGTGACAGTGGCGGCTATCCTGAGCCGCATCATTGTTCTGCTATGCAAGATGCACTAGGGTTGCGCCGTCGCCGCCGCGCTCGCGGGCTTCGGCTTCGAATGAGCGGGCGAGCGGATGGCGTGTCAGATGCTCGCGGACGACATTTCGGAGGATGCCCTTGCCTCTGCCGTGTATGATGCGGACGGAGTTGAAGCCGTCTCGCACCGCTTTGTCCAGGAATTGCTCAAGCTGGGCGAGGGATTCGTCGGCGCGCATGCCGCGAATGTCCAGTTCGGTTGAGTTCAGCATGGGGCCGATGTCGTAGCGGACTTCGGCTTTGGGCGGCTCGGGCTGCTGCTCTATGAGGGACAGGCGCGCCGGCTGGACTTGGATGCGGACATTGCCGATGCCGACATCGGCGTCTGCGCCGTCCTGTGGCAGCGACAGGAGCATGCCGCCAAGGTTGAGTCCGCGCACATATACCTTGTCGCCGACGGCAAGGGGGCGTTGAGGCGCGCGGGCGGGCGCGGGCGCGGGCGGCATTGAGGCGCGCTCGGCGTCTATTTCGCCGCGCAGCCGGGCGATGTCGGCTTGCGTCATGGGCGCGGGCGCGCCTGTGGGGGAAGTCCAGGACAGGGCGGCTTCGGCGCGCTTGAGCTTGCGTCTCGCTTCGTCGTACTGAGCGAGCATGCCGCGCCGCATGCTGTCCAGCATGTCCTCGCGGTGGGTCAGCAGGTAGTCTATCTGCTCGTCGAGCTGCTGGCGCAATGCCTCCGCGTTGGCGCGCGACTGCTCGGTTTCTAGCAGCATCGTCTGCAATTGGTTGCGCTCGCGCTGCAATTCGGTTAGCCAGTCCTCAAAGCGCAGGTACTGCGGCTCGATGGATGCCTGGGCGTTTTGCATGATGTGTTCGGGCAAGCCGAGGCTTGCGGCGATTGCCATGGCGTAGCTGCGTCCGGGGACGCCGAGCGTGAGATGGTAGGTTGGCGTGAGGGAGTCGGCGTCGAGCTGGACGCTGGCGTTCATCATGCCGTCCGATGTCTCGGCGAATGCGGCGACGTTGCGGTGGTGCGTGGTTACTATGGTGGACACCTCGTTAGCGGCGAGGTGGTCGAGGATTGCCCTTGCCAGAGCGGAGCCTTCCTCGGCGTCGGTGCTGGTTCCAAGCTCGTCTAGCAGGACTAGGGATTCGGGCGTTGCCTCTGCCAGAATCTCGATGACGCTTCGCATGTGGGAGCTGAAGGTGGATACGGACTGCTCGATGCTCTGCTGGTCGCCGACATCGGCATAGACGCCGTCGAAGGTGGGCAGGACACTGCCATCGTCGGCGGGTATCTGCAAGCCGGCCTGGTGCATCAGGGCGAGCAGTCCGACGGTCTTCATCGCCACCGTTTTGCCGCCGGTGTTGGGGCCGGTGACGACAAGCACGGACCAGTCGGGGCCGATGTTCACATTGACGGGGACGGCGTCTCTGCCCAGCAGAGGATGGCGGGCATTGATGAGTCGAACATTTTTGTCCTTTGTCCTTCGGTGAGTTCTGGAGTTCAGGGCGGATGGGTTTTCTTGCAGGCTTATCGTCTGGGTTTTTTGTCCTTTGTCCTTCGACGAGTTCGGGAGATTGGGATGAACGGGTTTTCCTGTGTGCTTATCGTCTGGGTTTTTTTGTCCTTTGTCCTTCGGCGAGTTCGGGAGTTCAGGATGAACGGGGTTTGTGAGCGTGGCGTCGCCTGGGGACATGGGGCGGATGCCGCGTATGGAGTAGCTGTATCTTGCGCGGGCGAGGATGAGGTCGAGGCGGGCGGTGAGTTCGCTGCCGCGCCTTATGTCGGGCGCAAGTTCGCCAACTAGGGTGGATATGTCGCGCAGCACCTGGCGAATTTCGCGCTCTTCGGCAAGCGCGAGTTCGCGCCAGGTGTTGCCGATTTCGACCGTGGAGAACGGCTCGATGAAGAGGGTAGCGCCGGTGTTGGATGCGTCGTGGACGATGCCGGGGATGCGGCTACGCATTTCTGCCTTGACCTGCACGACGAGGCGGTCGTTGCGGATTGAGATTACATTGTCTTGCAGCGCATTGTCAGACTGCGATGCCTGGATGAGGGAGTTGAGGGAGTCGGTGACGCGCCGGTATGCCTGCCGTATCTGTGTGCGAAGGGCGCGCAGGGTGTGGGTGGCGTCGTCGCGCACTTCGCCCCTGTCGCCGATGCGGGATCGGATCTGGCGGGTGAGTTCGCGCAGGTTGGGTATGCTCTGTGCGATGTCGGCGAGTATCGGGGCGTACTGGCGCACGGCGAGGATGCCGTTTTTGGCGCGCGCATGGACGTCGAGCGTCTGCGCGATGGCTAGGAGTTCCATGCCGGTGAGGATGCCGCCGATGGATGCGCGCACGACCGATTCGCCGATGTCGTCGGGGCTGTACATGTCCACTTCGCCGCTCCGGTCGAGCACGGCGCGTCCCTCGGCGGTCTCCTGCTGAAGCAGCTCGACTTCGTAGGCGTCGTAGGATGGTTGCAGGCTCAGGGCGAGTTGATGCGCGGGGAAGTATGAGGCGCGGTTGGCGACGCGCTCACGGATGGTGTGGAACTCCAGAAGCGCCTGGGTCTTGGCGCGTAGGACATTCCGTTCGGCGTCGGGGTCTGAGTTGTACTCTTGCTGTGTTTGCATGCCGACATTTTATCAGGAATTGGGGGGCGGGGGCTATGATGGACGGGATGGACAGGATGGGTATTCTTGACCGAATTAGGCTTTGCTGTTACCGTCAAAATTGATTTTTGCTTGTCCCAAGATGTGCTAGAGGTGGCATCGATGGCGTACTCGATTAGGTGGCTGATTGGCTTCAGTTTTGTTCTGGCGCTGCTGGTTCAGTTGGGTTGCACCAGAGAGGTTGAAGTGGTTCGGGAAGTGGAGGTGGTCAAAGAGGTGGTGGTTACGCCCACGCCGGGCGCCGCTGCGTCTTCTCAGGCGGGCGCGGCTTCAACTGCTGCCGCTCCGACGAGCGCGGCGCAGCCCGCTCCCACGCAAGCCGCCGCTACGCAGTCTTCGCAAGCGAGTTCGGGCGATGAGGAAAAGGTTTATCAGATAGGCATTTCGGCGGACTTGACGACTACCAACTATTGGGCTTATCTGGGGCCGGACGGCACCGTTTGGAACCTGTATGTTTTGGGGGGAAGCAACACGACGCTCTATACTTATTCGGCTCAGCGGTTTGACTGGGTTCCCGCGCTCGCCGCGGATTTTCCGTCGACGCTCGCGGAGGAAACGGTCGGAGGGCAGACGCTTTGGACGACCGAGGTGGACTTGAAGCGGGGGGTCAAGTGGAGCGACGGGAATGATGTTACCGCAGAGGACTTTGTGTTCACGGCGCACACCGCGACTGAGTTGCAGCTCAGCGGCAATTGGCCCTCCATAGTGGATCCTGAGTTCTTCGACCATGCGGAGGCACTCGACCCGTATAGGCTGAAGATATATTTCAAGCAGAAGCCCGGCTTGGCACGCTGGCAGTTTGGGCTGGCGTTCATGCCTATCTTCTCCAAGGCTTACTGGGAGCCGATTGTGGCGGAGGCAAAGCAGGCGGGAGAGATCACGGAGCAGCAAAAGACGCTGTATGCCCATGTTCCCCAAGACGAACCTACGGCGGGCGGCTTCCGGTTCGGCAAGTGGGAGCAGGGGGCTTTCGCGGAGAAGTCCAAGAACCAGGACTACTACTTCAGCGACAGCGTGGTGGTCGAATACGCCAACGGGTCTTATGCGGAGTCGAAGCAGGGTGCTTATGAGTTCACCGCCTACGGGGAAGCGGTCGGCGACAAGACGCTGGAATATACGGTGGGGCCTTATGCGGACAGCACAATCTACTCCATCTATGGCAGTCAGGACGCCACCGTGCTTGCCATGAAGAAGGGTGATATAGATTTCATGCTCAATCCTCTGGGGCTGTCGAAGGGATTGCAGGAGCAGTTGGAGGGTGAGGACGGATTGGCTACGATAGAAAATCCGTCTGACGGCGTGCGGTATCTGGGCTTCAATTTTCGCAAGCCGCCTATGGATAACAAGGCGTTCCGGCAGGCGGTGGCAACTCTTATAGACAAGGAGTTTCTGACGGATACGGTGCTTCAGGGCGTGGCTATACCCGTGTACACGATGGTGCCTGAGGGCAACGCGGCTTGGCACAACGCGGATGTGCCGCATATCGGGCAGGGCATGACGCGGGGGGAGCGAATCGATAGGGCGGTGGAGCTGCTGAAGGAAGCGGGGTTCACCTGGGAGGTCGAGCCACAGATCAGCGAGGACGGGCGGTTTGTGGAGCAGCGCGGGGAGGGCTTGAAGATGCCCAACGGCGAGCCGATTCCCGCGATGGAGGTGCTTGCGCCCAGCGCAGGCTATGATCCGCTGCGCTCTACCTTCGCCATTTGGATTGAGCGGTGGATGAATGAGGTGGGGATTCCGCTGAGAGCCGACCTTACGGGCTTCAATCTTATAGTGGAGAAGGTGCTCGATCAGCAGGACTTCGACATGTGGATTTTGGGCTGGGCGCTCAGCCCCTATCCTGACTACTTGGAGGCGTTCTTTCACAGCCGTCATTCGGAGCTGGAGGGGTACAACCCGGGTGGATATGACAACCCTGAGTTCGACCGCCTAGCGGACGAGTTCTTGGCGGAGACGGAGCTGGACGCGGCGCGCGGGCAAGCGTTTCAGATGCAGGCGTTCTTGGCGGAGGATCTGCCTTATGTGGTGTTGTTCACGACTCCGATAGTGGAGACCTATCGGAGCGATCGCTTGGAGTTTCCGTATACTGAAAATCTGGGTGGACTTCAGAATGTTGCCGGGCTGCCCACCGTGGTCAAGATCAAGTAGGGGTTTCTTTTCGGGTGGTTTGGCGGGGCGCTCTGTCCTTCGACAGGCTCAGGACGAACGAGAATTGCATTGGTTTGGCGGGGTATGCTGTCCTTCGACAGGCTCAGGACGAACGAAAATTGCATGTCCCTCGACAGGCTTAGGATGAACGGGATTTCGGGCGCTGAAATCAGGAGTTAGATGCGATGACAGGCTACCTGCTCCGTCGTGCAGGACAGATAGTTCTGACGCTGTTTCTGATAGTTACTTTCGCGTTCTTTCTGGTGCAGGCGCAGCCCGGCGACTATGCTTCCTTCTATGCGCTCAACCCTGACCTGCCTTATGAGGTGCGGGAGCAGATAAGGGCGTCGTTTGGCTTGGATAAGCCGCTGTGGCAGCAGTACTTGATACATCTGAGGAACACCTTTACCGGGAACTTCGGCGTATCATTCGGTCATTTTCCGCGTCCGGTGATGGATGTGCTGTGGGAGCGAGTGCCTCGGACGGCGGTGCTGTTTCTCACCGCTACGGTGGCGTCTTTCTATATGGGGTTCTTTCTGGGGAAGGCTATCGCGTGGCGGCGGGGCAGCGCGCTGGAGTATGCGGCGACCATATCGGGGGCGACGCTGTTCACGGCGTTCACGCCGGCTTTCGCGCTGATGATGATTTGGATATTCGCCTTCAGGCTGGGCTGGTTTCCGGTGGGCAAGTTTCTGGATCCGCTGGTATGGCGGAGCGCGGATGTGAGCGCGAACTATGTGTTCGGCTTCATGCTCGTCAGCGCCGCGCTCTTCAGCGTCTTCGCTTTCGCAGTTCCGCTTGCATTGAGGCGGTCGGGGCGCGTGCGGCTCAGAGCGGCGGCGGCTCCGGTTATTTTGGCGGGGGCGGTCGTCGTCGCGCTGGCGTGGGGCTTCTCAGGGATTGGCGGGCTGGCGCTGGACATACTCAAGCACATGGTTTTGCCCATCGTTACGCTCACGCTCATATCGTTTGCGGGCACGATGCTGCTTACGCGGAACAGCATGCTGGAGACGGTGCGGGAGGACTATATCATGGCGGCGCGCGCCAAGGGGCTGCCGGAGAATGTGGTGAGGGACCGTCATGCCGCGCGAAACGCTCTGCTGCCGGTTGTAACGAGCCTGGTGTATAGCCTGATTTTCGCCATAGACGGCAGCGTGATAATCGAGGGCGTGTTTTCGTGGCCCGGCACCGGCATGACGCTGCTGCAAGCGGTACGCACGGAGGACTTGCCGCTGGTCTTGGGCGCGATGCTTTTCATCGGGCTGTTTTCGCTGCTTGCCCATGTGATAGTGGATATTCTGTATGTGTATCTGGACCCGAGGATACGCTACCAGTGATTACGCGCGGGACGAACCATCCCACAGGCGCGGGTGAATCGCCCGAACCGCCGCAGATAGATTTGAGCGGGGGAAGGTCGCAGGTCGTTCTGACGAGGATGCGGCTCGCGGCGCGCTCGTTCAAGGGCGGCTGGGCGATATTCATGGAGAGTCGCATCGGGCTGCTGGCGCTGGCAATCATCCTAATCTTCGCGCTGATGGCGGTTTCGCATCCCGTACTGATGGCTACGGTGTGGGACGCGGGGACATACGACCCGGTTACCGGGTATGCCTTCGACCAAACGGAGCAGCCCGCGCCGCCAAGCCGGAGGCATCTTTTGGGGACGGACTCGCTGGGGCGGGATGTGCTCAGCCAGCTGCTTTGGAGCACCCGTTCAGAGTTCATTCTGGGGATAACGGCAGCGTTGGTAACGGTAGCCATAGCGACCACGGTGGGCGCGGTAGCCGCTTACTACGGCGGTCTGGTGGACGCTTTCTTCATGCGACTGGCGGACTTGATAATCGCGCTGCCAGCCATTTCGCTGCTAATCGTGCTGAGCGCCCTCTTCGAGTTGAACCTCTTCTATCTGGCGCTTATCATTGGCGTGCTGGGGGGCTTCGGGGGAACGGCGATAATCTTGAAGTCGCAGGCGCTGAGTATCAAGGTCAAGCCGTACATCGAGGCGGCGCGAGTTGCCGGGGGCAGCCATTTTCACATCATCGCGGTGCATATCATTCCCAATCTGCTGCCGCTGTCGCTGCTCTACATGATGTTCACGGTTACGGGCGCAATCTTCGCGGAGGCGGTGCTGTCGTTCCTGGGGCTGCTGGACTTGAGGATGAGCTGGGGCATAATGATTCATACGGCGAATACGGGAGGGTATCTGCTGGGTGGCACTCGGTATTGGTGGCTGGTAGTTCCGGCGGGGGCGTCGATCACTTTGCTGTGCAGCGCGTTCTATCTGGGCGGGCGGGCGCTTGATGAGGTGGTCAACCCTAGGCTGAGGCGTCGGTATGAGTGATTTTTGCGGGTGGGGCGTATGGCGATGTTGAAGGCTAATCCGGTCATCAAGGTTGTGAATCTCAGCCTGCGCTACTTGACGCGGCAGGGCGAGGTCAAGGCTGTGCAGGATGTCAGCTTCGAGCTGGCAAAGGGGCAGTCGCTGGGGCTGGTTGGCGAGTCGGGATGCGGCAAGACTTCGGTCGCCAATTGCCTGATGCGGTTGCTGCCGGACAACGCGCGGTTGACGGCGGGGCAGGTTTTGCTCGACGGTCAAGACCTGCTGTCGCTGGCTGAAGATGATATTCGGCATTATCGCTGGCGACGCATAGCGATGGTGTTTCAGGCGGCGATGAACTCGCTCGATCCGGTGTATAAGGTGGGGGAGCAGGTGGTCGAGGCGATTGAGGCGCATGGCGTGGAAAGCACGGCGGCAGATGCCAATGAACGGGTGGCGCGGTTGTTTCGCATGGTGGGGCTAGATCCCCAATTGATGGAGCGATACCCGCATGAGTTCAGCGGCGGGATGCGCCAGAGGGCGGTCATCGCAATGGCGTTGTCCTGCGATCCCGATGTGATTATCGCCGATGAGCCGACTACCGCGCTGGATGTGATTGTGCAGGACAGGATATTGAGGGAGCTGAAGGGCATACAGCAAGAGCTTCAGATGTGCATAATCTACATAAGCCACGATATTGGCGTGGTGGCGGAAGTAACCGATATGACCGGGGTGATGTACGCGGGTCGCTTGGTGGAGTATGGGGATACCGCCGATGTGTTCCGCGCGCCCATCCATCCCTATACGGCTGCGCTCATGGCTTCGTTTCCGAGCATAAGCGGCGAGAAGCGGGCGCTTGCTACGCTGTCGGGCGAGCCTCCCAACCTGATAGACCCGCCATCGGGGTGTTCGTTCCACCCGCGCTGTCCGCATGCTACGGAAGTGTGCCGAACGGAGTATCCGCCGCGCGTAAGCCGGGGGAGTCATTGGGCTAGGTGCTGGCATCCGTTGAACGAAACGCCGACCTCGGCAGACTTGCGTCAGGGGGCGGGATAGGCAGGATATGGAGAACGCGCGCCGTAGTGAAACCGGACAAGAGTTTCTGGTCGCCGTAGATGGGCTGACCAAGAAGTTCCCGGTTGCCAGAAACTTGTTCCGAAAGCCTTCCAGCTTCATACACGCCGTTGATGGCGTGTCTTTTCGGCTGGCGCGCGGGGAAAGCCTCGGCGTGGTGGGCGAGTCGGGGTGCGGCAAGACGACCGTGGGCAAGTTGCTGGTCAAGCTGCTGGAGCCTACGGAGGGCGACATACTCTTTCGCTTTCCCGACGCTTCCATGGGCAAGGGCTATCCTGAAAGCGCGGTGAGTGCGTCCACCATAAGCGGACGGCAGTTGCGGGCGTTCCGCCGTCAGGCGCAGATGATTTTTCAGGATCCTTACGAATCCATGAACCCCAGGCGGACGATATATGACACCATCGCCGAACCTCTGTCGGTTCAGGGGATTGGCGGCGTGCTGGATCGCATGGATCAGGTTACGGACATTCTGACGCTGGTAGGACTCACGCCCGCGACGACCTTCTTGTTTCGCTATCCGCATGAGCTTTCGGGAGGGCAGCGGCAGCGGGTGGCGATAGCGCGCGCGCTGGTTATCGAGCCGTCCTTCGTGGTGGCGGATGAACCCACCTCCATGCTGGATGTGTCCAGCCGCACGGGTATTATGTCGCTGATGCAAGAGCTTGTGCAGAAGCTGGAGATTACCTATCTGTATGTGACGCATGACCTTGCGGTGGCGCGCTATATGTGCGACCGGATTGCGGTGATGTATCTGGGCAAGATAGTGGAACTCGCCGATACGGAGGAGCTGCTGCGTAATCCGCTCCATCCGTACACGAAGGCGCTGCTGTCGGCGGTGCCTGTGCCGAATCCGTCGCGCCGCCGCGCGCGTCCTGACATTCTGGGGGATGTGACCGTGCCGATAGATCCGCCGGCTAGGTGCCGCTTCTATGACAGGTGCCCGATAGCCACCGAGTTTTGCCGGAATAGCCCGCACCCTCCCACAGATGAGAAGGCTGCGGGGCATTTGGTTGCCTGCTATGAGGTATGAATGTCGTGCCGTGAGAAAATTGCATTAGTATAGTTTAGCCGTCGATGGGCAAGCATTTTCACCCCCATCCTAGCCTTCCCCCATAGGGGGAAGGGACTAATGCAATTTTCTCGTGCCGCTCATAGTGATTGACGGCTGGGGGTATTATCAATAGAATGTAGATATAGGGTATCGGATTGATGATATGAGCTGACGCTCAGGGGGATAGTCATGGCGAGAATACAGCCTGAACCGCTAACAATATCCGTAACCGCCGGCGCAGCGGAGCATGTGCGGCAGTTTGCCTTGGACTCGGGGAAGCCGGACTGCAACTTGCGCGTTGCCGTCAAGGGCGGCGGCTGCTCGGGCTTGACCTACGACCTGGACCTGGTGGACGAGCCGGGCGAGAACGACAAGGTTATCAGCAGTCATGGGCTTGAGCTGTACATAGATAAGAAATCCTACATCTTCCTTGCCGGCACTGAGCTGGACTACTCCGGCGGGCTTAACGGGAAGGGCTTCGTGTTCAACAACCCGAACGCCAAGACGGCCTGCGGCTGCGGCACTTCGTTCAGCGTGTAGGAGTTGGCTCAATCAGAGTTTCCTTTTAGATGAGAAAATTGCATTAGTACGGTTTAGCCGTCGATGGGCAAGTATTTTCACCCCCATCCTAACCTTCCCCCATAGGGGGAAGGGACTAATGAAATACCTTCCCCCATCAAGGGGGAAGGGACTAATGCACGATGGATGGTTCTTGTCTTTATTACACCGGATTCTTGTAAAAGCGGGAATGACGGATAATCTTGACCACCTGAATGGAAACGCTATCGCGGGCTAACGGGAATGGTTTTGATATTTGGCAGCCGCCTCCGAATAGGGGCGGCTGATTTTCTTTGAGGGGGGCAGACGATGGTTCAGAGTGGGACGCTGGAGATGCGGGCTGCGGTGTATTCGTCCGTGCGGGATGAGTTCAGAGCCGCGACCGAGGGCGCTGCGCTGGCTGACCGTTCACATCTTGGGCGGCTGAGGATGAGCGGCGTGGATGCGCTAGACCTGCTAAATCGGCTGTCGACGAACAATCTGGACGACTTGGCGGTCGGGGATGTTCAGGGGACGGCGCTGACTACGAACAAGGGGCGCGTCATCGACCTGCTGTATGCGCTGCGCCGGGACGACGACTTGCTGGTTATCACGGGGCCGGAGACGCGCCGTCGAGTGGCGGAGTGGATAGACTTTTACACCTTTATCGAGGATGTAGTCGTCACGGATGTTACGGAGGAGACGGCGATGCTCTCGCTTGTCGGGCGCGCTGCGGCGTCTGCGTTGCCGTCGCTTGCCGATGTGCCGCTCTACGGCTCGGCGACGCTCACTATCGAGGGCGTGGATGCGCTGGCGCTGCGAACCGATTTTGCGGGGATAGACGGCTACGACCTGATAGCGCCGGCCGAGGATGCGCCCGCGTTGTGGGGAGCGCTTGAGGGCATGGGCGCTGTGCCTGTGGGGGCGCATGCGCTGGATCTTGTGCGTATCGGCAACGGCGTTGCGGGCTATGGCAGCGAACTTGCGGAGGATTACAATCCGCTTGAAGCCGGTCTGATGGACTTCATCAGCTTCAACAAGGGGTGCTACATCGGGCAGGAGGTCGTCGCGCGGCTGAACACATACGACAAGGTGCAGAAGCATCTCGTTGGGCTGTCGTGGGACGGCGATGACGCGCCTGAGCCGCCTGCCGCGCTGCTGTATGACGGCAAGCAGGTCGGCACGCTCACATCGGTTGCCACCGCTACGCTTGATGGCAAGGGGTTGGGGTTGGGCTACCTCAGGAAGGCGTATGTCCAAGAGGGGGCGCGGCTGGCGACGGATTGCGGCGTTGGCGTGGTGGTGGAGCGTCAAGCCAGCAGGGTGTAGCCACCATCCACTACGATGACCTGTCCGCGTATCATCGCGGCGTCGGCGGTGCAGAGGAACGCCACCACGCGGGCGATGTCGGACGCTGTGACCATGCGCCCCGCCGGTGTGCTGTGTCCCGCTTCCAGCATGCTTTCGCGGTTGGGGAAGTGGTCGAGCGCGCCGGTCTCGACATAGCCGCCGGACACGGCGTTGACGGCGATGCCTTGGGGCGCAAGCTCGACGGCGAGGTAGCGGGTGAGGGATTCTAGGGCTGCCTTGGATGTGCCCACTGAGAAGTAGTAGGGCAGCACCTTTTGGGATCCCTGGCTGGTGATGTTGACGATGCTGCCGCCGTCCCGCATGAGCTTGGATGCCTCGATGGCGCAGAGCCAGGGGGCTTTGGCGTTGATGTTCAGCGTCCAGTCCCAGTGCTTTTCTTCGAGTTCGGACGCTGAGCGCTGCACGCCTGAAGCGGCGTTGTTGACGAGGATGTCCAGCCTGCCGAAATGTTCGTCCACTTCCGCGAAGAGTTGGCTAATCTTGGATGCGTCGCCTAGGTGCGCCCGCGTGCGTAGGCAGCGGACGCCGAGCGCCTCAATCTCGGTCTGGGTCTGGGCTGCCGCTTTGTGGTTGCGGATGTAGTTGAAGGCGATGTGCGCGCCATGTTCGGCGAATTGGAGGGCGATGGCTTTGCCGATGCCCCGCGAGCCGCCCGTAACTAGGGCTACCTTGCCTTCAAATGACATTGCAATTAACCGTCTGATCCATCATCGCCTGTAAGCACGTTAGTCGACAGTGGGGCTGGCGGCTCATCATCAATTGAGTCTAATCGGTTTAGTAAGGCTGATGATCTTTCCGTTAACCTTCGACTTGCATCTCTGAGTCGAAATATATCTTGAGGATGTCCCTTGACTTTATGCACAAGACCTTCGACTACTAGAGTTTCCCATGCTCTTTCCCAATGCACGCAGGCGTCAAGGAATTTTTCAACTTGCTCTTCGGTTGAAGGGACACCAGCGCCTTTTTGATGCGGACTAGAATATTGTCTCCACCCCCCCACACGAGAGTGCTCGAACGCTTGGGCGGGACTCGCGTCGGGATTATCGATCAGATATGGAACCATTTCGGTCGATAAGAATCTGCCGCTGATTTTGTTCACGACTACGTACTGTGCCAATTGCTCTTGTTTATCTGAAGGAAGGCGTCCTACGGATTGAGCAATGGTGAAGTTTATTTGACCTTTTCCAAACATTATCCGAACTTTCGGATGCAATTGGAGTACTCGAGTCAATTGAGGCCACTCTGGTCCTCCGCCGAGTTTGCCTCTGAGTGATTGCCACTGTTCTGGTTTGTCGATCACTTCCAAATCTACGAATGCTTTTTCCAAGCCTAGTAGTTTGGTTTCTGGGCTAAGAGAACGTGTCTGCATAACCCTGCTGACTTTTTTGAACATCAACTCCTGTTGCGAGGGTCTAGGGACGATTTGGGCTGCTAGAGTAGAAAGTCCCACCATCTGAGCCGCCCGCCATCGGCGCTCGCCATCGTGCAGGTCAAAGAAACTTGTCCACTCCCCTGTATCCGTTAGTAGGGGGAATACTGTGATTGCGTCTAGCTGCCCTACCGCTTCGATGTTTCTGCCAAGGTCGATTAGATCATTCGCATCGAATTCTGTTCTGAGATTTTCAGGGTCCGGTTTTATTATCTCGACAGGTATGTCGACGAATGTGCCATACCATTCATCTATGGGGAGTTGAGCGATCGATTCAAGGGTGTCTTTCTGCATAGCTTATCCTATGGTAGCTCGTCTAGTCGGTGCTGAGCTTGTTGAAGAGCTAGATTGGGGGCATTAGGGGGTAGATCAGATTGAATCATTGCCAGTTTAAGCACTTGGTCAGCAATGTAGTTCTCACGCTCTATCAAGCGTTTTCGAAGCTCGACAACATCCTTGGCGACCGTTTGAAAATGAAACCAACCAGGTCGATCGGCTAATTGCGGTATAATTTCGTGGATGTCCGCATACGGTATTCCATGGATTCCAGTTATTATCTCGTTTGCGCTTCCGTCTTCAATCATTCTTGATTGAATTGCCTCAATCGACCGTGTATCTTGTCTAGCAATCGCTTGCTTTTGCTCGTGAATGTTGTGTGCTGCTCTTATGCTCCTATTCGTAGCTTGCCGCGTATCGAGATCGCGGTCTCGGAGTAGCCTCATTGGAGATAGGTCACCACTCGGTAGAGGCACTGGTTGGGGCCGGTGTGTATTAGGATTGATCCACACATACCATGTAGCTTTGTATATGAACTTACCCGCAAAAGCCATCGCGTTGAAGGTAAAGTAGCCCGGGATGCGAGCACGGTAGGCGTCCCTTCCCACTCTTTGAGCCGCTCGAAATCTACGCTCGAAAGGCTCAGGATAGCTAGACGAATCCCCTCCGTTATGATTGTAGCCAAGCGAGCGCTCTAACACCACGTCAAGGGTAGGAAGTCCCAAATTAGCGTAATCCCAATTGGCAAGATCAAGACCAATGGTGAGATTGTCTCGCTGTTGTTGAATTGTAGCCATTTACCCCTCCTGAAGTTTTGTGTGGCGTGTGCAATTTTCTTTAGCACTACATCTATATTAGCACATAATTAGCACGAATCAACTATGTTGTGCCAGGGCAATCGCATCTAAATTTCAAGGGCAAATCCTACCGAAAATTGGGTGTTTAGACACACTAAATCAGACTTGTTCATCAATGTTCAGATATTATGGGTTCGTTGATTTACCCAGAGATTTTTAATTGTCACCCCGAACGGAGTGAGGGGTCTAAAATGCTTGCTATATCGGGCGTGTTGGTGGCAAAAACTTTAGATTCCTCACTGCGTTCGGAATGACAGAGAAGGGCGTTCGGAATGACGGGGGGAAGGCGTAGCGAGTTAGAATTGCGGCTTTTCTTGACTCAAACTGATATTCTGGATTCCTGCGAAAGCGGGAATGACGGTTTGGCAATCAGCGCAAGTCAGGGACGCTGACATACTGACTAACCTTATATCGCCATGCCGCCGTCGACGCTGATTATTTGGCCGGTTACATAGTTTCCCTTGTCGCTGGCTAGGAAGGCTACCATGTGGGCGATGTCTTCGGTGTTGCCGAACTTGCCTTGTGGGATCCAGGTCATTATGGTGTCTTTCTGCCTTTGAGTCAGCCCGGCGACGGTTTCGGTGCTGATGTAGCCCGGGGTTACGGCGTTGACGGTGATGTTGCGGGTGGCGACTTCCTTGGCGAGGGACTTGGTGAAGCCGATGATGGCGGCTTTGGATGATGAGTAGTTGGTTTGGCCGACGTTTCCGCGTATGCCGACGACGGAGCCGATGTTGATTATCCTGCCCCAGCGCTGGCGCACCATGTAGCGCAGGACGGCGCGGGTGCAGTAGAATGTGCCATTGAGGTTGACGCCCATGACGCGGTGCCAGGCTTCATCGGACATACGCATAAGCAGCCCGTCGTTGATGATGCCGGCGTTGTTGACGAGGATGTTGACGCCGCCCCATGCGTCGGTGACCTCGTCCACCATCGCGTTGACCTGCTCGAGGTCGCTCACATCGGCGTGAACCATGAACGCCTCGCCGCCGTCAGCGGTTATGGTCTTGACTACTTTCTCGGCGTCTTCCTTGGATGAGTTGTAGTTGACGGCGACCTTGACACCCATTTTGGCGAGTTCCAGGCATATCGCCTTGCCGATGCCTTTGGATGCGCCGGTGACGAGAGCTGTTCTTTCAGTGATGTCCGAATTGCTCAATTTGGCTCCTGTCTATTCGCTGGATGTTCGCGCGGCTTGCTTGGTGGATTGCCCTGCCGCTTATGATTGCAAAGAGGGGGATTCCTCTTGCACCCTAGCGTACACCTGCGCCATCTCCTCGTTCAGCTTGGGAATGAAGTCTATGTCGTGGGAGTATTTCGCCGTGCCGATGGCGCGCTGCACCGCGCGCGCGTTGGCTGCGCCATGTCCCACGACGCTGATGCCGTTGACGCCGAAAATTGGCCCGCCGCCGTGAGTGTGCACGATGTTGTTGAGGTCGTGGACATCTTGAGCGGTGGCGTCGAGGTCGGTTTCGGAGAGCTTGCCGCTCAGTGTCTTACGCAGGTGGCTCGATAGCGCCAGTCCCAGCCCTTCGGTGAGCTTCATGACGATATTGCCGACATAGCCGTCGCACACGACCACTTCGGCGTTGCCTTTTACGAGGTCGTCGCCCTCGACATTGCCGGTGAAGTTGAGGCCGCTCTTGAGCAGGAGTTCGGTGGTTTCGCGCACTTGGCGATTGCCCTTGCCTGCCTCCGCGCCTACGCTGAGCATGGCTACGCGCGGCTGCTCGACGCCCCAGAACTGGCGCGCGAATACATCGCCGATTACGGCGAAGCTGAGCAGTTGCGTTGGGCGGCAGTCAACATTCGTGCCGAGGTCTATGATGAATGTATGAGGGGCTAATCCGAGGATTGGGCCGCCGAGCGCGGGGCGGTCGACGCCTTCGGACAGTCCTAGCACAACGGCTGCCGACGCCATAGCCGCGCCGGTTGATCCCATTGAGACTAGGGCGTCGGCTTTGCCCTGCTTGACCAGCATCGTAGCGACAAGGATGGATGCGCGCGGCTTTTGCCGCAACGCTAGGGCGGGGGCTTCGCCTTCGATGATGATGCCTTCGGACGGAATCGCGCCGATTGGCAGCCCTTCGGTGTCGTGCCGCGCCAGTTCTGCTTGCACCTGCGCTGGATCGCCGACGAGCATAATTTGCACGCCGCCCATTCTTGCTGCCGCCACCGCGCCCGCTACAACCGCGCCGGGGGCGTTGTCGCCGCCCATGGCATCGACGGCTATGCGAACCGGCTTGTTGGATGTTGCCAAGTCGTGCCCTCCTGTCGGGTCAGCCATTGCGCGCTATGCTCACGACGGCATCGCCGCTGATTACGGCGTCTCCGTTGAGCTTACGCACGCCGACGGCGCAGACGAGTTCGCTGCCGCCGTCTGATTCATCGATCTTCTTCACATTGCCATAGGTGGCTATGGTTTCGCCGGGATAGACGGGCGCTCGAAAGCGCACCTTGAGTTTGCCGTTTTTCAGCCAGTCTTCTCCGAATGCTACGGTCAGCATCTCGGAAATAGACGCAAGTATCATCATACCATGCGCGATTGTGCCGTCGAGCTTGGAGCCGGCAAAGTCCGCGCCGGTGGCAAAGTCGGCGTCGAGGTGGATGGGGTTATGGTCGCCCGCCGCGTCCGCGTACCGCTCGACCTGCGTCTGCGTTATCTTCTTTTCTATCGTGGGCAGCGCGTCGCCTTGCCGCATGTCGTTCTCTCCGCTCTCAGAGCGCGCCTCAGTCGAGAAGATTGCATTGGTACAGTTTAGCCGTCGATGGGCAAGCATTTTCACCCCCCATCCTAACCTTCCCCCATCAATGGGGAAGGGACTAATACAATTTTCTCATCAGGCTCAGTCTCATACTCAGACTGGCAGCATTATGGTACTCTTGCCGGTCATTACTACCTTGCCGTCGCCGGCTGCCGCTTCCAGGTTGACGACTAGAAACCGCCAGTTACGGCGCACTGAGTTCTGCGCCAGCGTCGCGGTGCAGTGGAGCGCAGCGCCGACGGGCACGGCTTGGCTGAAGTCCAGTTCCTGCCCCGCGTGGATAGTGCCGCCGGGAATCCGCAAGGCGTTGATGACGGCGCTCAATGCCAGCGCCGCGATTGCCATAGGCGGCACAAGCGGAGCGCCGTCGGTGGCTGTCGGGCTGCTGGTATCGCCTACGGCGGCGGTATATTCGGATATGGCGGCGGCGTCCAGCATCAAGGGTTCGTCGGACAGCCGCTGCCCTGAATTCAGCTTAGAGTAGTCAATCATTTTCGCGGTGAAATTCGGTTAGTTTTGCAAAAATCTATGCACTTGATTATAGACAGGTGAGGATTGCAAATCAACGGAATGAGACGGAGTGAGGGGACAATTAAGAATTAGAAATTAGGAATTAAGAATTGGGAATTGAATGGACATGGAGTGGGTTTCGGCACTATTTTGGCGGCAGCGAGGCGGTGAAGTTAAGGCAGCGAGCTATCCATGCCGCGAGGTCTTCGTCTGAGGACAACCCCTCAGGCCCGACTGCTATGAAGCCGCGCATGGGTCTGCCGGTGAAGTCCATCAGCCGCGCGTGAGGCAGAGCAAGGGCATCCTCGTACTGCTCCGGGCCAACGCGGGCGATAATCTCGTCGCCGGTGACGCCGCAGCACATGTTGCCGCGCACCATGAAGCATAGTCCGCCGAACATTTTCTTTTCCACGACGCAGGCTTGCTCTCCAAGAGACTGCCTTACTCGGAGCGCTAGTTCTTCGCTGTATGCCATGCGATGCCTCTCTTTCCGCTTAGTCCGGCGATACGCGCGGGATGAAGTGGCGTGGGCGCTGCATGAGGGTGATGCTGGCCGTTCTGCCAAGCTCCGCTTCGGCGGCGGCGATGGCGTCCTCCACGCTTGCGAACGCCTCGAAGCCCAGGCGCTTGGCGGCGTCGGTGTCTTGCACGCCCGCGAAGTATATCTTGCTCAAGTAGCGTTTGGGGATGCCTGTGCTGTTCCACATGAAGAACGGGTGTGAGCCGTGGTATGCGTGTCCGTATCGGTAGCCGTGGATGTACTCAGGGCGGTGGGCGAACTCTTCTACATAGTTCTCCCAGAGCCAGTAGGGGTCTGTGTCCTGTGGCAGAAGTTTTTCGTAGAACTCCATGTATGGGGAGAAGCGGCGGCTGTCGAACTGCGCGGTCAGCGGGTGCGCCAGGATAGCGATGCCGCCCTCGCGCACGAGCGGCATGCCCTGGAACTGCGTTACGGTGTTCGCCATAGCCTGATTCGCCGCCAGTATGGGGTTGACGACGGAGAACTTGGAGTAGCACTCGTTCCAGTTGGCGATGCCTGCCACGAGGATGTCGGATTGTCCGCGCACATCTACGACCTGCTGCTCTTGGATAGCCGCGAGCGTGTGCGGGTGAACTTCGGTGGGGTGGCCGCCGTTGATGGCGATGATGTCCTTTTGGGGGTCGGCGTTGTCATAGACCGACTCCATGGTGAAGATGCGGTGACCTTTCGCTTCGAGCGCCTTCTGGATGAGCGCGCCCTGCTCCCATACCAGCTTCTTGAACGATGAGTTCTTGGGGTCGTCAACGGACTGGCCGCTGGAGATGGGCCAGGGGCGGTGGTGGTGGCGTATGCTCTTGAACGTGCCAAGCCCGACGGCGGTGGATTTCCAGCCGCCGTTGAAGGGCGCCCACATCGTGTTCAAGTAGATGAACTGGTCGGCGTCTAGGATTGCGCGGTTGACCTCGACATCGAAGCCGCGATGGGTGTAGCCAAGATGCGCGAGTTGGTCGGGGTCTTCGGCGTCGTGGCAGTAGAGGTTGTTGTAGCCGAACTGGAGCACGAGCCGCCTGCCCAGGAAGGTCTCCATCTCGGTGCGGCTCAGCTTGCGGTGCAACCCCTGCGCCAAGAGCAGCGTGATGTTGTTGAGCGCGACGCCTGCTTTTCGCAGCTCGTCGACGATGACCTCGATAGTGGTTTGGCGGAAGTCGGCGCGGCGCGTGCGGAAGTATGCGCCGGATGCGTCGTCGAAGGCGATGACGACCTTGGATTTGCCGTTGACCAGCGCGCGGAGCGGCTCGTGGGCGATGGGGCTGTCTATGACGCGGCGCACGCGCTCGGCGATGTCAGGGATGGCGGGCATCGGACGCTTGCCTTCGATGACCCGCGCGCGCTCAGGCAGCGCCGCCTCGATGTAACCGTCGCCGTATGCTATGTGGTGCGTGCGTGTGGTGGGCATGCTGTTGTCCTTAAAGTAGGTCACGGAGGGATGCGCCGCATCTCTTTGTCTTTATGGATTGTGCAAAGCCTTGAAAGGTTATCTTTTGTTTGGCGAACACCCTTAATTCTTTTGCATTTCTGCTCTTGGATAGCAAAATCGGCGCAAACTTATCTACCGATGTATTACCTATTGCGTGAAAGCATCGCCGTAGAATCGCCGTAGAGCGATTGTTTTAGGGGTAATGGTGTCATTGTGGTATCAATACCCGAAGATTATCTCTGTTGTAGGCGACGGCTCCGTTCACAACCGACGCCAATAGGGGGCGGGAAGGTACCAAAGCCCTTGAACGGCCCCTTTTTATGCAGTCATATTGGCGGAGGGAACAGGATTCGAACCTGCGGCAGCTTTAACTGCTCCTGTTTTCAAGACAAGCGCCTTCGTCCACTCGGCCACCCCTCCGCTTACTTGGTCTATTATACAGCGAATATCGCGGTGGCAACTATGTCGGCGCGCAGCTCAGCCAAGTCCGCTTTTGTTATTATTGAGGCGCTTATTCCTTCAAGCGATGCTTGAATAGCCAATACGATAGCCTTCGACTGCTCATCGTTGAAACCGGCGGCTTTGAGATCCTGGGCTGCTTTGAGAGTGTCAAATGTCGTCGCCACTGCTTATTTCTCTCATTGTTCTCTGATTTCGAGACGCGATAGATCTGTGTGGTTTCGCGCAAGCATCTCGGCGTCTTTCAGATGATGCCTTTATGGAGGGAATACAAAACCATCCTCAGGTATATCCTGCAAATCATACCCAATTGGATTTGCCTCAATAATGTCCAAAACATGTCGGATGCCCACTGCCAAGGTTAAACCAGTGTTTTCAGGAAAATACGCTGGTTCTCCGTCAACTTCTATGGGGACTCCATCCTTATTAACAACAGGGGGCAAGGCTCCAACGGGTAGTGTAGGGTCGCCTATAACAACTCCCGCAATCTTAAAACCTTCTGTAGGTTTTCCGTAAGGTTGATATACAACAGGAGCCCCACTAAAACCTGGGTTTCCTATCACGTCAATGACAAAGGGGCTTTTGCCAAGAGACCATGATGTAATAATCCCTGAACGGCATATAGGACGCAAATAGTGAGTTTGCGGAATCATGTACCGATGGATAAAATCATAGGGAAATCCTAATATGTATGCCAACTCATAACCCATGCCTGTGGACGGCTCTAACTTATAATTTCTAGCTGTTAGAGGTCTGTCAACAGATAAAACTGCAACATCTTTCCAGCCCTCGCCCCGCCCTACTTCTTCATACTGATTCTGACTCCAATGACCAAACCCATGTATCTGCAAAGTATTAGGTACAGCGTCTTCTAACAGATGACGAGCCGTCACAAGGTACTGCTTCCCTCCGTGATCCAATGCAAAAGCCGTACCTGTTTGGAATGAGGGTTCAGTACATTTTGATTTTTGTAAGCACATCATCCTCACATGAAAAATGCGGCGCGTAACATCGGTTGTTATAGGCATTATAGATTCCCTTCTGTCTTGTTCAGCGCATCAAACAATTGCTGTTCCGCTCTCGCTTATGAAACTCACGAAGAAGCATGCCGTCTTCGCCATTTTGGTCAATGCTGGTGACGGCATGATTGTAGCAGTACCCGCCCCAGTCCATTCCGCCGGCCATACAGTCGCGCGTCGGACGCTTATGATACGGGCAATCAGTCGTCAGGCGGAAATGGTTGCAGTAGTGGATTCTGAAGGAATACGCGCCGCGACGCTCGTTTCATTTTCGCTCATTTGCAATTGCCCCTTCCAAGTCTATGTATTCGTCATACAGCGCCTCATCAACGCTGTAGAACTCATCCTCCACAATACCATCTTCCACACTTACTTCAAGTTCGCGCACGACGCTACCGCTTTCTTCGTCGTTCCACTCGAACAGATAGCAGCCCACATCTTCGGGATTTAGGTAATCGTCTTCATTGTAGCCCCTCTTTGCCCGTTCATCTTCCAGCGCGCTGAGGCGCACAAAGTTGCTCAACTGGGACAGGAAATAGTCGCTGTGCGTCGTGAGCATTACCTTGAGGCCAGAACGGATCATTTGCACTATTCCCCTAGCTAGATTGCGCTGATTGGCAGGGTGCAAATGCGACTCAGGCTCTTCGATTATCAATAGGTCTCCGCGCGTGACTACATGCTTCAAGTAAAGTACCAATGGCGCTAACTCGGATACCATTGAAGAGGTCTGATGCAAGAGAAATCTCTGTTCTTGGGTTTCGTAATAGATTTCGGGATATTCTATACTCGTAGTTTCCGTATAGATACGCCCCTTGGCAATCTCCCCTTCTAGGAACTCGGCTATTCCGAATAGGTCTGATATTTTGTCAGAGTCCATCGTCAACAAACCGCTGATGAAATCCGCAACAGCGCCTGTGAGGCGAGCAGATGGCAATAATGGTTCAATACCGGCGAAAGGAGCCCGCCTAACAATTGCACTCGCCAGCAGTTTGTGGCTTTGGAGTATCCCGGAGCGGGCAGCTGGCAAGTAGTAACCAAGTTTTGGAAGTTGTCGAAGCATTTGACCGAACAGCTGCCTAGATATTTCATCAGTGATGAAGAGGAGCAGATCAGGGGCTGCGGATGTCATACTTCTCAACCCAACTTGATTAAATCCACTAAGAAATATCTGTAAATCATCGAGACTCAATGTTTCGCTTGAGAATGACGGCTCTGTGATTTCAGATTTAAGCTTGTTGTCATCAGGGTATATGCTCACGCACCATTCTGGGCCGGAGTGCTTCATGGAAACGCTAAACCCTGCATTGGTGTTAGTCTTTCGTGAAAGGAGCGACAACTCAGAGCCGAAGCAGCGTGGAAGTTCGCTTTCGGAGGAACTAACAATCCGGTCAACCCATAGCGCAGCATATCTTTCCAACATCCGTATGAATGTATCGGGCAAATCAGATACGGGCAAGGTTGAGCGTACTTGGAGTTCTTCGATATGGCGGGAGAGCCACTCTTGGAACTCCAAAAAGCCTTCATCTGAGATATGGCGACGCAACGGATAATATCCGAGTAGGTGAGAACCGGCATCCCTTCGGACACTAAAGGGAATATCGAATATGCTACCGGAAAGTTGCTGATGAAGAAGTGTGTACATTAGCATTGCCATGTACGACTTTCCGGAGCCGTTAGGACCCACGAAGATGGTGAGGGGCTTTAGTTCAACGGCGCCTTCAATTATTGGCCCGAAGTCTTTGACTTCTATCTTCATTAAGACACCTCATCAAACGCAGTGTCCCAATCATAGCACAATAAACTGTCCTACAATTCTTTTACCCCAGCGCCGCCTTCAGGTGGTCGAGTGAGAGGTTGCCGCCGCTCATTATGAGCGCGATTTTTTTGCCGTGCAGCCTGTCCTTCATTTTGAGCGCGCCCGCGAGGGATGCAGCGCCCGCGTGCTCGGTCAGGTTGTGGGTCTTCTCAAGGTGCATGACGATTGCCTGCTCCATCTCTTCGTCGGACACGAGGATGAAGTCGTCGAGAAGGTCGCGCAGGATGCTTTGGGGCAGTTCGTAGCCCTTGCCGGTGGCGAGTCCTTCGGCGACGGACTCCATGGGCGCTGTGGCAATCTTGCCTGTCTTCCATGAGCGGTAGGCGGCTTGGGCGCTCTCGGCTTGCACGGCGATTATCTTGATGTCCGGGTTGACGCTCTTGGCGACGATGCAAGTTCCGCAAGCGCCGCTGCCGCCGCCGAGCGGCACGATGATGTAGTCGACATCGGGCAGGTCTTCGAGGATCTCCAGGGTGTATGTGGCTACGCCCGCGATGAGCATCGGTTCGTTGACGGCATGGACATAGCGATAGCCCTCTTCTTTGGCTAGGCGCTCGGCGTATTCGTTTGTGATGTCGAAGTATGGGCCGTGGTGGATGACCTGCGCGCCGAGGCTTTGTATTGACTCTACCTTGCCGGGGTTCGCGCCTTCGGGCACGCATACGATGCACTTGATGCCTAGTATGCCGGCGGCGTAGGCGATGGATTGGCCGTGATTGCCGGACGATGCGGTGATGACGCCGCGCCGCTTCTCCGCGTCGGTGAGCTGCGAGAGCAGGTTGATGCCGCCGCGCATCTTGAACGCGCCGAGCCGCTGGTGGTTTTCGTGCTTCACCCAGACTTCGGCGTCGAGCAGCTCGTCGAGCGTGAGGTAGTGGTGCAAGGGGGTGCGCCAGACATAGGGGGCGATGCGCCCGCGCGCTTGTATGACATCGTGAAGGGTCGGTCTATTCCACAATTTTGTTCCTCCGTGTGATTCGGTGTGAAGTATGTTAGATGGTATGCGTTGACGGGGGGCGCTGGGGGGGCGTGGGACATATTCTATATGTAGCGTCGCGCTCCGAGTTCCTTGAAGTAGTCGTTAATGTCGTCGCGCATGCGGCAGCCGACATTCTCGAAGCAATCGAGTAGGTCTTGATAAATGTCCTGTCCGCCCGCAAGGAAGTTCCAAAACTCTTCCCCGACCATCAGTTGGCTTTGGTTCTCAATCTCAAGCATGCCTCGCAGCGTCCATCGGCTATATGGTTCGGGTTCGTAAGGATTGTACGGTATGGCGATGATTGTACGCACATCCAAACTTGGGTCTTGGTGCAAAATGGATGCCGCCCATTCCAGCATATCTTGTTTGTGCTTTTCGAAGCCGCTTATGTTGGGTTTTACGGTCTTTAGGTCTATCAAGAACCTCGTATTGCCACGCGACAGGAATATATCGGCTTTACGCAGTTTCTTTGTCACCTCTTCGCCCGTTTCCAGTTTGCTACGGATTTGCGCTATCTCATCGGCGTGATTAGGCCTGCGACTAGCGGAGGTTAAGCCGTTCATTATCCTTGCTATCTCGGTTTGCGCTCCCGACGAAAACCTTCCGATGACGTTGTGCGAAGCGACCTCATCAAATTCTCCGGCTGCGATTCCCTCTGCTACTCTTTTGTAAATGGAAGTCCTGAATGTTGTGTTAAGTGAACGAAGAAATGAGTATAGCGCCATCCTATCTTTTCCCAATAGGCGGGTGTGAAAAGGCATGTGGGACGATTCAGGGTTATAGTTGCGTAGTTTATCGCGTAATGCCGTTTCTATGATGCCCTCTATTTGTAATGAGTTGAACATGTCCTTCTCCGCTGCATGTGAAAAATCGTTTCCGCGTATGCGCCCTTGTCGCCTTCAGAGCGATTGAGGACAGGACGCTTGTATTCCTTCTTGATTATCAACCCTGACAGATCCGCGATGCGCGGATACATCCCAAACTTGTCGTTCGCCACAAGAAAGATGTCGCAGTCATCGGTCATGTACTTTAGGCTGTTCACCAACACGGCGGCTACGCCTTCGACATACGCTAGTTATGAGCCATGTGTCTATTGCCCTTCTAACGGAATGGGATAATGTCTCTTACAGGCGTATCATATATCGTATGCTAGGGTGTAATATAGCGAATTATGAACATATTCTTTGATGTTGACTATACCATTATGGGGGCTGATGGGAGCTTGCGCCAGAATACGGCGGAGACTTTTCAGAGGCTGGTTGCGGACGGGCATAGGGTGTTCGTCTGGTCGGGCGTGGGCGTGCGGACGGCGGAGGTGAGGCGCTTTGGGCTGGCGGATTATGTGACTAAGGTGTTTCAGAAGCCGCTGGAGGATTATGAGGCGGCGCTGCCGGGTCTTGGGGTGCTGCCGCGTCCTGACTTTGTGATCGATGATTATCCGGAGATTGTGCGGGTGTTTGGCGGGTTTATCTGTAAGCCTTACTACTTCCGCAACCGCAAGGATACGGAGATGGACGAAATCTATCAGACTATATGCGATGTGGTGGAGGGCGGCGGCTCGGAGCATAGGGCGTATCGCCCCGGCAGGAAGCGCTCGGAGGGCGGTGGCTGATGCCGATACGACTGCTGTCCGATAAGGTGTCGTCCATGATTGCGGCGGGCGAGGTCATCGAGCGCCCTGCGTCTGTGGTGAAGGAGCTTGTGGAGAATGCGCTGGACGCGGGCGCGAGCGAAATCTCGGTCGATGTGCGCGGCGGCGGCGTGGAGCAGATACGGGTCGCCGACAACGGCTGCGGCATTCCCTACGACGAGGTTGAGCTGGCGTTCCAGCGCTTTGCGACCAGCAAGCTCAGTGACGCGGCTGACTTGGACGCTATCCCGACGCTTGGCTTCAGGGGGGAGGCGCTACCGAGCATCGCGTCGGTGGCGCGGGTGTCGCTCGTAACGCGCTATGCGGGGGAGGAGGTCGGGGCGCGCCTGGAGATCGAGGAGGGACGACTGGCGGACAAGCGGCGTCAGGGGGCATCGCCGGGCACGGTTATGACGGTGCGGCAGCTGTTTCGCAATGTGCCCGCGCGCCGCAAGTTTCTGCGAACTACGGCGACCGAAACAGCGCACATACAGACGCTCGTAACGCGCTATGCGCTGGCGTATCCTGAGGTGAGGTTCGCGCTGAATACGGGCAGGTCGTCGCTTGCCACGCCCGGCTCGGGCAGCCTGCGCGAGGCGATTGCGGCGGTGTACAGCTTGAATGTGGCTGAGGGGATGCTAGACATCAAGGCTTCCGATGAGCGAGTCGAACGTTATCCGGTAAGCGGGATGGTGAGCCAGCCGGCGCTTGACAGGGCGAATCGGGGCTATATGAGCTTCTTCGTCAATCGGCGATGGGTGCAAAGCCGCATGCTGGGGTTCGCGCTGGAGCAGGCGTATCACGGATTTATGAAGGAACGCCGTTTTCCGATGGCTGTGGTCAACATATCGCTCGACTACGATGAGGTGGATGTGAATGTGCATCCGTCCAAGACGGAGGTGCGCTTTCGCAAGGGCGACAGGGTATTCTCCGCGATACAGCAGGCGGTTCGGCACACGCTGACGACGCATTCGCCGGTGCCTGAGATGCGGCGCGCCGAGCCGACATATTCCGGCTATACGGGGACGCCGCGCCAGCCGAACCGATACTTCTGGCCGATTGAGCCGTTCAAGCCGCCCGCTGCCGATCGCGGGGAGCAGGACGGCGAGATTGCGCGGGATATGCAGGGCGCGGCATTCGAGCCGGTGGATGGTGAGAAGGGCTATACGCATTTGGAGGCGCTGCCGGCGCTGCGGGTGCTTGGGCAGGTGCGGGCTACATACATCGCGGCGGAGGGGCCGGAGGGGATGTATCTGATAGATCAGCATGCGGCGCATGAGCGCGTGATGTTCGAGCGGATAAAGGCTGAGGCTGCCGCCAGCATGCCCCAATCGCAAAGCCTGCTGGAGCCGCTCACGGTTGAGCTGAACCCGCGACAGCAGGAACTTTTGGGGGCGCACCAGCAGATTTTTGCCGCATTGGGGCTGCTGGTAGAGCCGTTTGGCGGCGATGTGTATATTCTGCGGGGCGTGCCGAGCATATTGGCGAATGCGGATCCGGTGAAGGCGTTGGTGGATATGCTGGATGAGATGGCGCAGGGGGGCGATGTGGAGTCGTGGAGCGACCGCGCCGCGTATTCGCTGGCGTGCCATGCCGCCGTTCGCGCGGGCAAGATAATGAGCCATGAAGAGATGACCGCGCTGACGCGCCAACTCGAAGAGTGCCAGCAGCCGCACACCTGCCCGCACGGACGCCCGACGATAATACACCTGAGCGCCAGCCATCTGGAGCGTGAGTTCGGAAGGCGCTAGGCTGACCTGAAAGGAGAATAGGATGAAGTTTGGGATATTTCTTGGGGCGCAGATTTCGCCGCAGAGTTCGCTTGCCCAGCAGGTAGCGGAGAGCGCGGAGCAGGTGCGCGCGGCGCGGGATGCGGGCTTCGACCTTATATGCACGGGTCAGCACTTCTTGTCCGCGCCCTACGCGCAGCCGGCGACGCTGCCGTTTCTGGCGCGAATGGCAGCGGAGGCGGGGGACATGGAGATTGCCGCCGCCGTCATACTCGTGCCGCTGCACAACCCGGTAGATATGGCTGAGAGCGTGGCGACGATGGATGCCATCTGCGACGGGCGCTTCATATTCGGCGTTGGGCTGGGCTACCGCGATGAGGAGTTCGCGGCGTTTGGCATCAAGTCGAATGAGCGCGTCGGGCGGCTGCGCGAGGCGCTGGAGCTGATGAAGCTGCTGTGGACGGAGGACGAGGTGGAGTACGCCGGACGCTACTACCGGCTGCCTAGGGTCAAGCCGGTGACGCGCCCGATACAGAAGCCGTATCCGCCGATATGGGTTGCCGCGAACAACGACGGCGCGATACGCCGCGCCGCGCGCTGGGGCGCGCCCTGGCTCATCAATCCGCACGCCACGATGTCCACGATAGCGCGCCAGACGGCGGTGTATCGCGCGGAGATAGACAGGGCGGGGCAGCAGACGCCCGACGCGATGCCGATGTTCCGCGAGATGTATGTGGCGGAAGACAGGGCGACGGCGCTTGCCGAAAGCCAGCCGTATTTGGAAGGCAAGTACGCCGCATACGCCGCCTGGGGGCAGGACAAGGCGCTGCCGGGCGAGGAGAGCTTTGCCGTCCCGTTCGAGGAGCTGGCGCGCGATCGCTTTTTGATTGGATCGCCTGAGGATATTGTCGCTGAGGTTCGGCGCTACCGGGACGATTTGGGCGCGAGCTACATCATCTTCCGCATGCAGTGGCCGGGCATGCCGCAGGCGCAGGTGCTGAAGCAACTGGAACTCTTGGGGAGCAGCGTCATACCCGCTATCAAGGGTGAGTAGAACTTATCTCATCAGATTTGCCGACGCCGTTTGAGCGCGCCATGATTTGACCTCGCCGCAACTTTGATGCGCTTACTGAAAAGCACAATCATTCTTAATAGAATGTGCGCTGCGGTCGAGGGAAGTCATGGCGCGAGTTGCGTCATCCTATTGGAGCGCCCGCCGTATAGACCTCGTGGGAGTAGGCGACTATGGAAGGGTCGGGGGCGTGGGCAACCGCGCTGTCCTTGCCGTCATAGTCCATCAGGTTCAGCACATGGCGCATCGCGTTAATCCGCGCGCGCTTCTTGTCGTCGGACTTGATGATAGTCCACGGAGCCACCTCGAAGTTGGTCAGGAGGAACATTGCCTCCTTCGCTTCGGTGTACTCCCGCCACTTGTCCTTGGCGAGTATGTCTATGGGGCTTACTTTCCACTGCTTGAGCGGGTCATTGGAGCGCTTTTCGAAGCGCCTGAGCTGCTCTTTCTGGCTTACGGAGAAGTAGAGCTTGATGAGATGGATGCCGCTGTCGACTATCATCCGCTCCAGCATCGGCACATGCCGCATGAACAGCCTGTAATCCGGGTCGCTGGAGAAGCCCATCACTCGCTCTACGCCCGCGCGGTTGTACCAAGAGCGGTCGAAGAGGACGATTTCGCCGGCGGTGGGGAAGTGACGTATGTAACGCTGGAAGTACCACTGCCCCAGCTCCACATCCGAGGGCTTGTCCAGGGCGACCACGCGCGCGCTGCGGGGGTTCCAGTGTTCCATGAAGCGCGTAATCGTGCCGCCCTTGCCCGCGGCGTCGCGCCCCTCGAACAGGATAATCACTCGCTCGCCGGAGTTTTTTATCCAGTTTTGGAGCTTCACCAGTTCTATCTGAAGGGGCAGCTTTTGTTCGTAGTACTCTCTGGAGCGTATCCGCTCGGTGTAGGGGTAGACGTTCTCCCTGAAGTATCTGGCGCGGACATGCGGCACTATGTTCAGCGGGTCGTCAAGCGGCTCGGCGTCGAGTATCAGTTCCTTTGCCGACTTGATTACGCCGCCGGTCGGGTATGGGGCGTGGGCGTTGTTCTCGTGTATCAGTTGTTTCTCTGTCATAGGTGTTCACCCCAAGCGTTCAGGTTTGCACATGGATGGAGCGCGATGAAGTAGGCGATGCGAGCCTACCAGTTGAGCAAGCCCGGCTTTTGCGCGCGCCAGCCGTCATCTGAGGGGAACACGGTGTTCATTGGGACTGCCTGCGTGTCGCCGTCGAACCAGTCCTGCACCGTCTCGCGCCACTTCTTGTAGTGCGGCGCGTTGCGATGGGCGTTCATGTGAGCGTCCGCGTCCGCGTACACCTCATACAGGTAGAAGGTGTTGGGATCGGTCTTGTCTTCAAGGATGTCGAAGCGGAAGCAGCCCGGCTCGTCCCTGACGCTGCCCTGGCTGTCCCCCAAGCTCGCCTCCTTGAACTGGTCGGCAAACCCCGGCTTAATCTTGATGGTTACGAATATGGCGTGCATATCTTCTCCTTGTGGTTGTGTGTTGTGGGGAATTATACCAGTAAAGCGGTCAGTAATCAGTTGTCAGTTGAGAGTTTTCTCAACCTTGACTGAATTGCGTTGGGCTTACGACCGAAATGTTCTGCAAGTTCTGATACGCTCAGTCCCGTATTGTGCAATCGCTTCAACTCATTATCGTCTTCTGCTGACCACTTTTCGTATGCTGACGGGTGTTGCTGACGAACTTCATCCACGCTGTAGGATTTAGATTCATTTGGCTCTTCTGTTGCTTGTTGACTTATAAAGGCGCGAACCAACCGTATCTCTTCGTATGAGTAATCATTTCCCAACAATTCTTTCACAGGTGTCAACCTGCTATCCCCGACCTTGCGAAAGGCGTCTTGGATACGCATCGCGCGATCCGCAGACGGCAGATGCGCTCGCAAGTCCAGACTCTCGCCCGTCTGTACAAGCATCTCTATATGGGCAAATATCGTGTTAGGCGCCATGTCGCGCTCTTGCGCCACTTCATCAAGCGATAGCCCCTGCGCCAGCAGTTGTTTCGTCTGATTGTAGGTGGAGCCTAGGCTTGTCGCATTGCGGCTTTCACTGCGCTGCCTGCTTTGTCGTTGCGGACGAATTAGGCGCTCTGACAGATTGTTCTCCCGCGCATACTCGCCTATCGCCCCCAAAAACTCGTCGCCGTACTGCTCCAACTTCACCGCGCCCACGCCCGATATGCGTGAGAGGGCATCACGACTTTGTGGGATGTAGAACGCCATCTGCTGTAATGTGACATCGCCAAAGACTACATACGGCGGCACACTCTTTTCGTTGGCAATTCGTCCGCGCAGGCTACGCAGTTTCTGGAAAAGCCCCATGTCGAATTCAAGTGTGTCGCGCGCATGCCTATGCCTAGCCGATGAGTTGCTTTCGCGCTCAACTTCTTGCTTCTTGGGCCTAGTAAGGATAATCTGTTTTCTGCTTCTGAGAAAGTCGCGTCCTTCCGTCGTTACGCCGAGCGTTGCGTATTCGCTGCTGTTCTTGTGCAAAAGCCCTTTGCCCAGCAGCATGGCGGCGATGTCCTTGATGTCGCCGTCCGTGAAGTCGTTGACGATGCCATAGACGCTGAGCGCATTGTGGTTAAGTTGGCGTATGCGCTTTGTGTTCGCGCCGCGCAATACCTGGCTGATATGCGCTACTCCGAAGCGCTCGCCGGTGCGGATGACCGCGGACATAATCTTCTGCGCGATGACGGTTGCGTCGAAGTCCTCGCGCTCGGTGAGGCATATATCGCAGCCCGCGCAGTTCTGCGCTTCGTCGTCGTTTGCGGGCGATTCGTCGTCGAAGTAGTCCAGCAGGTAGCGGCGGCGGCAGGTGTGCAGGGTGCAATACTCGATGACCTGCGCCAGCTTTGACTGCGCGTTCTGACGCTCCGCTTGGTCATAGATTTGGTCTATGAAGAAGTCCTGCTTTATCTTGTCGCCATAAGAGTAGAACATCACGCAGTCGCTGGGCAGCCCGTCGCGTCCGGCGCGTCCCGTCTGCTGGTAGTATGCTTCAAGGGTCTTGGGCAACTCCTGATGCACTATGAGGCGAATGTTCGGCTTGTCGATGCCCATGCCGAAGGCGATGGTCGCGGCGATGATATTCACTTCGTCGCGGATGAAGCGTTCCTGGTTCTTGCGCCGCGTCTCTCTGTCTAGTCCCGCGTGGTATGGCAGCGCTTCAAAGCCCTCATCGCGCAATCTCTGGGACAAGTCCTCGGTGTCCTTGCGTGAGAAGCAGTAGATGATGACGGATTCGTCTCTGCGCTCACGCAATAGTTGTGTGAGTCTGTCGAATGCTCGCTCTTTGGGGCGCACATCGTAGCGCAGGTTGGGGCGGTCGAAACTGGCGACGAACTGCTGCGGCTCGACCAGCGCCAGTTGCGTCAGGATGTCGTTACGCACCTGTTCGGTGGCGGTTGCGGTCAGCGCGATGAACGGCGTTGTGGGCAGGCTTCTTCGCAGCGCGCCTAGCGCGCGGTAGTCGGGGCGGAAGTCGTGCCCCCACTCGGATATGCAGTGCGCTTCGTCCACTGCCACAAGGGAGATTTTCAGCGTGTTCAGGAAGTTTCTGAAGTCGGGCAGCGCGAGGCGTTCCGGGGCGAGGTAGAGGATTTTCAGGCTGCCGCGCTGCGCTTGCGTCTGCACGCGCGCAGTCTCAGCATAAGTGAGAGCGCTGTTGATGAACTCTGCCGGGATGCCGCCTGCCTTCAGCGCGTCCACCTGGTCTTTCATCAGGGCAATCAGGGGCGATATTACCAGCGTTACACCGTCAAGGCGCAGCGCGGGGAGCTGGTAGCACAGCGACTTGCCGCCGCCGGTTGGCATCAGCACCAGCGAATCGCGCCCGGAGAGAACGCAGGAGATGATTTCTTCTTGAAGGGGGCGAAATCTGTCGTATCCGAAGTATTTCTTGAGTAGGTCTTCCATAGATATGTCCGTTCAGGATAACTTGTGCTGGCGCATTGCGCGTTCAGTCGTGGATGCCGAGCCAGGATCAGGCTTGATGATACTATAACCTGCGGAACATGGGGGACGCCGACAGGGGTTTTACGATACAATACAAACTGAAAAAAATATCTCGCATCAAACCAAACGCTACTTTGGAGGCGAAAAATGGCTCTGCTGCTCAACCGAGAAACTATTAGAGGGCTGCTCACGATGAGCGATACGATGGCGTTGCTGGAGCGCGCATTTGGCGAACTTGCGTCCGGCGATGCGGTGATGCCGGCGCGCACCGTGCTTGCCGACCCCGCCAACAACGGCTGGTACGCCTTCATGCCCGCCCACCTGAAGGGCATGGGCACGATTGGCATCAAGGCGGTTACGGTGTTCAAGGATAATCCCGCCAAGTTCAACATGCCCAGCACGCTGGCGTCCATCATTCTGCTGGATGTTGAGACGGGTAACACCTTGTCCGTCATGGATGGCGGCTTCTTGACCGCGATGCGTACAGGCGGCGTATCCGGGCTGGCGACGAAGTATCTGGCGCGTGAGAACGCGAAGGTTGCGGGCGTGCTTGGCATGGGCGTGCAGGCGCGGGCGCAGTGCGCGGGTATGGCGACGGCGCGCGAACTCGACAGTATCCTATGCTTCTCCATGGACGCGCCGGAGGCGCAGCAGCAGTTCGCCGACGATATGTCGCAGGAATTGGGCGTATCGGTGAGCGTCGCCGGCAGCGTTCAGGAAGTCGTGGAGAGCGTGGATGTGCTTGCGCTTGCCACAACCGCCGCGACCCCCATCGTGGACGGCGCGTGGCTGCCGGCGGGCTTGCACATCAACGCTATCGGCTCGCATGCGCCGGGCGTGCGGGAGCTGGACACCGATACTGTGGTCAAGTCCAAGATCATCTGCGACCAGACGGCGGCATGCCTCGCCGAGGCGGGCGATATTCAGATTCCACTGGAGGAGGGCGCGCTGTCGGCAGACGACATCTATGGCGAGCTGGGCGAACTGGTTACCGGAGTGAAGCAGGGCAGGGAGAACGACTCGGAGATTACGCTGTTTAAGAGCGTTGGGCTGTCGATACAGGACATATCTGCCGCCTACCATGTTTATCAGCAGGCATTAGAGCGGGGCGTCGGCACCGAGTTCGAGTTCTAGGAATTGCGGTGGCTGACATGGACGGACGGGATGAAAGGGATAAGGAGAAACTTGCATTAGTACAGTTTAGGCGTCGATGGGCGAGCATTTTCACCCCTATCCTAACCTTCCCCCGTCAAGAGGGAAGGGACTAATGCAATTTTCTCAAGGGATAAGGCGTCGGGTATTACCTTTGTTTAAGAATGGTAATATAATGTGGTTAACACTCCCACAAAACCACTGAGATGAGGCTTGAACACCCGTGACAGACTTCAATCTGCTGATAGCGATTGTCATATCGACACTGACTGCCTACTTGTTTGGCGCGCTGCCGATAGCGGCGTGGATAAGTCGTCGCAGAGGCGTGGATATATTCAGGGTGGGAACGGGCTTGCCGGGCGCGTCCAATGTTCGCAGGAATGTGGGAAATGTGCCGGGCGGCATGGTGCTCGTCGGCGACATGGCAAAGGGCTTGCTCGCCATAGTCGCGGCGCAGCTTATGCAAGTAGAAGGGCTGTGGCTGCTGCTGCCCTGCGTGGCTATGATAGTGGGGCACTGGAAGTCCATCTTCACGGGATTCAGAGGCGGGGACGGCATCGCGCCTCTGGGTGGAGCGATGATTGCTCTGTTCCCATTGGCGGGCTTCATAGCCGCCGTGATTGCGTCCGTCGTAACGCTAGGCGGGCAGAAGCTGCCTTACACCTCGCTGCTTGGAACGGTTGTGGGCGTCGCCGCGCTCATCTGGATGGTCAGAAACACCGACGGACTTCCCGTCGCGCTTGGCGTCGGGGTGATAGCGATGTTGGTGCTGGTACACGCCTCAGTGGGTCATCGCAGGCGCAACGCCGATCCCGAGTGGGACGACCTCGACGACTTGGATGACCCTGAGGGTGTAACGGGGTAGTCCCGCTTTTCCAATGCCAGCCGCATTAGCCGATAGCGACGCTCGTAGTCGTCCGCTGTACGCCTTGCATCCGGTGAATATGCTCGGTAATCAGCTCGTGCACCTTGTTCAGGTCCTCAGCCTGCACGATGGCGATGACATCGTAGGGGCCGGTAACGCGGGACGCGCTGACGATGTTCGCGCTGTCTTGCAGAGCGCCGACGAGACTGGTTGAAGACCCCGCCCTCGTCTCGATGAGTACATACGCCTTAACCATGGCTTACCTCCTGCGTATTCATCAGTGGCTAGTTGTCGGTGTCAGTATGTCAGTTTGTCGGCATATAGTGAAGAGTGGTTTGACAAGCCGTTCGGCAGGCTCACGACAGCCGCACGATAGCGACGCCAAGAACCTGGGAATGTAAGACTACACTGACTACCGACATCCTGACGGACTTCCTTACCAGTTCGTGAACGCGCCGTCGTTGCGGCGCAGCTGGGGCGGCCAGCCGGTCGGGTCTATGCGGCGCGCCTCTGCCAGCTCTTCGTCGAAGTCGACGCCCAGACCGGCGGCGTCAGACGGCACATAAGAGTAGCCGTCCTTCCAATCAATCTGCTGCGGGAACAGATCGGTCGCGTAGCTGCCCGGACGGCGCGGCATCTCCTGTACGCCGACATTAGTCGACGCCATGCACAGGTTGACGCACGCCGCGGCGCTCACGGGACCCAGCGGGTTGTGCGGCACGATGTCTATGTAGTGCGTCTCCGCCCAATGGGTTATCTTGAGGGCTTCGGTCAAGCCGCCTACGATGCAGAGGTCTATGCGGGCGTAGCTTATCAGCTCTTCCTCGATGACCTCGCGGAAGGGCCACTTGCTCGCCCACTGCTCGCCGGCGGCTATGGGCAGCGACACATGCCGCGCCAGCGTGCGATAGCTCGCCGGGTTCTCGGAGCGCAGCGGGTCTTCGATGAAGAACGGGCGATACGGTTCCAGCGCCTTGCAGAGCTGTACGGCGTGCGCGGTGTCGAGGCGCGTGTGCATATCGAAGCAGAGCTGAATGTCGGGGCCGACGGCATCGCGCACCCGCGCCATCTGGTCTTCGGCGAGACGCATGGACTCGACCGGCTCCAGCAGCCCGTCCATGCCCTGATACTCGAAGACGCCGCCCGTCTCCGGCTGTCCCCAGCGCACGAACTTCCAGCCATCCGCGACCGCCCGCTTGCAGTTCTCCACCAGCTCGTCGGTGCTGCCGCCCTGAGTGTGCGGGTAGGATACCACCTTGTCGCGCACGGGTCCGCCGAGCAGCTTGTACACGGGCATGTTCAGCGCCTTGCCCTTGATGTCCCACAGAGCGATGTCTATGGCGCTGATGGCGCAGCAATATACCTTGTCGGCCGGGAAGAAGCCGCCGCGAAACATGCGCTGCCACAGGCGCTCGGTGCTGAACGGGTCCTGTCCGATTACAAGCTCCGACAGGTGGTCTATCGCGTTGGCGACGGCATTGCCCCATCTAGGGATGCCGACCTCGCCCAGCCCGTAGATGCCCTCGTCCGTCTCCACCTTCACGATGAAGTATAGTTTTTCGTCGTTGTCGGTGAATGCGAAGCTCTTGATGTTGGTTATCTTCAAGTGATGCCTCCTGCAAATCGTGTGCGTTCCGATGGCAGAACGATAGCCGAGTATGGGCGCGCGGGTCAAGTGGGGGGTGTGGGTGGGGTGAAGCGTGAAGCCAATTGATGCGTTGCATTGTGCCAATCACGGGAAGCGATATGCTCTAGCATACTTGATTGACGAACCTGCCAACGCTACAATCTCGGCATAAATATCGGTTGGCAAGTGCGACAAAGAGAGACTGTTATGACAGCATATCCAAGCGTCAACGACTTTTTCGTTCTGCTGGATAAGTGGCGGCACTTTCCAGCCTTTTCACTTGAACCGCGATCCGAAGTTCTCTTTGCGCTGTTCTTGCCGACAGTATTAAAAGAATCCAAATGCGTTGGTGTTGAAGTCAAGCCGCAAATCATCCCTCAGTTTCCCCTGAAAAAGGAGAACAACAATCAATCCGTCAAGGTTGACTTCTTCGCTCTGTCGAAGGATGGCGAGCGTGCCTTCCTGATTGAATTGAAGACTGATATGGCATCCATTAGAAAGAAGCAGAGCTGTTATCTCAAGGAAGCACAAAAAAGGGGAATTAGCAGTATCATGGACGACTTCAAGGAAATCTCAAAATCAAAGCGCCCTAAGTACGCAAGGCAGAAGTATTTCTACCTGGCGCATGCTCTGTCGGAACTTGGTCTTATTGGTCCGCTAAGCAGCGCTCTTGAAAAGAAAATGTGGGCTGATGATTCTAGGGGTGTGTACAATCTCATTGATGACATCCGCATACTCGTACCGCCCGCTTGCAAACTTGAAGTGGTCTATGTTCAGCCCCAAAAATCCGAAGAAGATAAACTTTACGACGACCGTTTTCACTACATCTACTTCGACGAATTCGCTGAAATTGTTGAAAGTCAGGGCGATATGGGTGGGCTGTTCGCTGGCTATCTGCGAAAATGGAAGGATGACCCCGCTAAACAGCCACCCCGCAAGACCGCAAGCGATTGAGGACTGACATTGAACCGACACCGCCTATCCAAGTCCCGCTATATGTCCGGGCATCAGTGCCATCTGCGCCTGTGGTATGACGTCCACGAACGCGATCTCATGCCGCTCATAGGTGAGGTACAGCAGGCGAAATTCGACACAGGCAATGAAGTCGGCGACTTGGCGCGTGAGCGATACCCTGGCGGTCATCTGGTCGCGCACGACTATCGACATATCCCGCAGGCTCTTGCTGAAACTCGGCGTCTCATTGAATCGGACGGCGCACCCGCGCTCTTTGAGGCGGCGTTTCAGTGTAAGGGCGTTCTGGCGCGCGTGGATGTGCTTGAGCGCATGCCGGGTGGCGGCTGGCGCATGGTCGAAGTGAAATCGACCACACGCTGCAAACCTGAACATATCCCCGATGCTGCCGTGCAACTATGGGTGCTGCGAGGCGTCGGGTTGGATGTGAGAGATGCGGGCATTCTCACGCTCAACCGCTACTACATTTATGACGGCATTCGGCTTGATCTTGATGCGCTGTTCAAGTTGCATCCCGTGTTTGATGAAGCAAGCGCATTGTTGGAAACCGTGGGGGAAGATGTAGGTATGATGCAGGAGATGCTTGCGTCGGATGCCGCTCCCGAAATCGCGCCGGGTTCGCACTGCTTTGAGCCGTATGAGTGCTGGTACTACGCGCACTGCACGCGCAACATTCCACAGCCTGAACACGGCATCCGCGAACTGTGGGGGATTAGAGCCAACCGCCGTGAAGAACTGGAATCTATGGGCATTGCCGAGGTGCGGGATGTTCCGCATGATTTCCCACTTAGCGGGCTGCAATCCATCATTCGCAGGGCGGTAATTGATGGACACGACCTTGAGTATGGCAACTTAGCGAGCGCACTCGCCACAATAACGCCACCCGTGCGTTATCTCGACTTCGAGACATTTCAGCCTGCCATTCCGCGCTTCGCTGGCACACGCCCCTATGACCAGATTCCGTTCCTCTTCTCCGTCCACACCGAAGTTGATGGATCGTCTCCTTCCCCTGAGCATGTGGATTACTTGCACGAGGAAGGCGACCCGAGACCGATGCTTATTGAACACTTACTTGAAGCGCTTGGAGACGAAGGAAGCATCTGCGTTTATTCCGGTTTTGAACAGAGGCAGGTAAAGGCGCTTGCGGCAGCGTTTCCGCAGTATGCCGATGCGCTAAACTCTGTCATCGCGCGGCTTGTTGACCTATTGCCGATAGTGAGAAGGAATTACTATCACCCAGACTTTCATGGGTCTTTTTCGATTAAGTCCGTGCTGCCGGTAGTTGCCCCAAGTATGGGCTACGGCGACTTGGAAGTTGCCGATGGGCTAGTGGCATCGGTTTGGTATGCCCGCGCAGTGGCAAGCGCCGATGCAGGCGAGAGGCGTCATATATTCGACAATCTTCGCGCCTACTGCGCCCGCGACACTCTGGCGATGGTGGAAGTTCGTAAAGCGTTAGTTGCATTGGCGCAGGCAGACGCCTAGTTTCAAGATGGCATAATTTTCCTTGCCCCACGCTCACCCTTCCTGATAGACTTTCGGCTATGACACGAACGCAATTTGAACGGCTGGTTATGCGGGCGCTGGAGCGCATTCCTGAGGATTTGCGCGCACGGCTGGATAATGTTGACATCGTTGTCGAGGACGCGCCGAGCAGGGAGCAGCTCGTTGGCTCCGGCATAGATGAGGGCAATATCTTGCTGGGGCTGTATGAGGGGCTGCCGCTTACCGACCGCTTCAACTACGACATGGTGCTGCCGGACAAGATAACGCTGTTCCAGCAGCCTATCGAGTCCATCTGCGCCACGGATGAGGACATCGTGCGCGAGGTTCAGGACACGGTGGTGCATGAGGTCGCCCACCATTTCGGCATCGACGACGAGCGCCTTCACCAGTTCGGGCTTTAACCCACACAATACCCAATCGTGGTGTCGGGCAGGTCTTGTGCCTGTCCATACCCCTTATGAGTCATTCCTGCGGGAGCGGGAATCCAGGGCGGCGTAAGGAACACCATCTAACACGCAGGAGAACTTGCAATGAAAATCAGGTCAGTCAAAGCCGTATCGGTGGATTTGGCTCCCAGCCCCAAGACGACGCCGCGAATGCCAAAGCAGCAAGTACCCGATTGGGTGAGTCCGATGATGGGCTACTCGGAGTTTAGCAAGGCGGACTGGAACGCGCCTTGGGGACGGACGGCTTGCGTGGTAACTGCCGAGGACGGCACATGGGGATTGGGGATTACGGTCAACAGCGCGCCGGTCAACAGCATCATCAACGACCACTTCGCGCCCGTACTCGTCGGGCAGAACTGCATGGCTACGGAAAAGGCGTGGGATATGATGCAGCGCGTATCCACGCACTACGGCAATGTGGGGCTGGCGAGCTACGCGATTAGCGCGGTGGACAACGCCATGTGGGACTTGAAGGGTAAGCTTCTGGGCAGGCCGGTGTATGAGCTTCTCGGGGGGCCTCAGAAGGACAAGATATTTTGCTATGCCAGCAACACCGATACCTCTTACGGCGTGGCGAATAGCATAGACTGGTTCTTGGAATTGGGCTTCAAGGCTGTGAAGCTGTTCGTGCCGCACGGCCCGAATGAGGGCATAGAGGGGCTGAACAAGAATGTGGAGCTTGTGGCGCGCACGCGGGAGCAGATTGGCGATGATGTGGAGCTGATGCTGGACGCATGGATTTCGCTGAATGTGGAGTATGTCGTGCGGCTGTCGGAGGCGCTGAAGCCGTATCGCATCAAGTGGCTGGAAGACTACCTGCCGCCCTATGACATGAACAGCTACATCAAGGTGCGCCAGCGCGTGCCGAGCCAGATACTCGCGACGGGTGAGCACTGGCATACGATACATCCGTTCGCGCTGGCGGCGGGGCAGGGACTTGTGGACATCATGCAGCCCGATGTCGCTTGGGTTGGGGGCATTACGGCGAGTGTCCGCATCTGCCATATCGCCGAGGCGCACGGCGTCACGGTCATAGGGCATGGCGGCATGAACTACCCGTATGGGCAGCATCTCGCTTATGCCATGCCCGCCATCGCTTGGGGTGAGCGCTCGGAGGGCGTATCGCCGCCGGGCGTGCCGCTGGAGGAGATGGTGACGCTACCCGGAACGCCTGCTATCAAGGACGGCTATCTGACGCCGAGCGACGCTCCTGGCTTCGGTCTTGAAATCACGACCGAATGGCTGGAGGACAGGGCGGTTTAACCCCTGATCCGTTCATCGGAACAGGGGCTAACGGGATATGCACAATAGGGGGCTAGAGCTTGCGTACCGTGTCGCCTACGGACACCGCGCCCGGCTCGATGACCCAGGTGTTTATGCCGCGCAAGCATAGCTCGCGTCCCACCGCCGAGTTCACGAACTTCATCGCGTCCGCGCCGAAGCGCTCGACGAACTTGCCGCAGCCTGTGTGCGGGTTGGCGGACACCTCCAGCACGGCGTCGCCAATCGCAAGCCTTGTGCCGGGCGGCAGGTTCTCCCTGCTGATGTCCATCTCGACATAGAACTGGTCGCCCGCCAGATGCCAGCGCGCCTTGTCCTGCGCCACGAGCGCGGTAACTCGCGTGTTCATTATGGTGATTTGGCATTCGGGGTGCGCCGAGCCGTCCGGTGTGCTATTGCTGCCGCGAGCGCGCCAGTTGTCGCCCACAAGCCCTTCGGCGGCGTCGAGTTGTCCGTCGTCCAGTATCTCGCGCTCACCCGTGTCCGGTCGCCGCACGATGAGTTGCAGGACGCCCGAGTCCTTCGGCGCTTGGCGTATGTCGTCAAGTCCCGCCTCGAGCTGCTCTGTCGTCATGTGCTGTATCGTTACCATAGCAAATCTCCTTCTGTCTGCTCGATATTATAGACTATCTCAAAGCGCTGGATTCCTGCGAAAGCGGGAATGACGAGATGAAAGGTTGGGATGTCGCTATTCTAGCATCCCGATGGCCCAAATAGTATATCCGTCTCGCGTTCTACCTGCGCCTTGAGCTCGGCGGCTTCTACGAACCCAAGCTCCTTGTATGATTCGGGGCTGCCGTACTCGCGCGTCTGTATGACGACGGGCATCGGCAGGGCGTGTCCGAACGCCAGCGCCTGACGGTTGGACTCCAGCCGCGACATTACGGTTCGCAGCTTGCGGCTGCCCGATACTCCGGACAGCACGGCGTCGGTGTCCTTCTCGTTGTCCAGCAGGCAGGCTATCTTCGTTCCCAGCTGGCTCATTATCTCGTCATCGATGCCGCTGGGACGCTGGTCGACGACGAGCAGGGTAACATTGTACTTACGCATTTCGCGTGCGATGTTGCCGAATATGGTGTTTCTGGCTATGGCGGGGCTGAGGAACTTGTGCGCTTCCTCGATTGTGATGACAAGCGGGCGCGGCTTCTGTGCGTCGTCGCCGCTTGCCTGCTCGGACATGCTGACATATCTGTTGTGGATGCGGCGCGTGAGCAGGTTCGCCACCAGCAGGTAAGCGCCTATGTCGCTGCCATAGCGTCCGAACTCCAGCACCACATGCATGCCGCGCGTGAGGCATGCCAGGATGTCGTTCACGGAGTTGCTGCCCTTGCCTTCGGTCATGAACTGAAGGCGTTGTAGCCGAATTAGACGGTTGCGGAGGGCGCTCAAGGTCGAGTGCTGCACATTCATTTCGCGCGCAAGCTCGCTGAACTCTTCGCCGCCCGGATACGCCAGGAATTGGCGCAGCCAGCTCTTGCCCAGCTTGCGCCTCAACGAATGCGCGGTGTCTGCCGCAATGTCGGACAGCCCCCAAGTGTCTTTGAGAATCTCCACATCTTCCGGCTCTATGTCGTCGTAGCCGATGCTGACTTCGTAGTCGGGACTCAGGCCGCGACGCCTTGCGCTTTCAGGGTCGAGCGTGAATACGGCGACGCGCGATGAGAAGAGCTGCTTTAGCCCCTTGACCGCGCCGGCGTGCTCGCTGGAGCCGCGCCAGCCGTATTCGCCGTGCATGTCGAATATGAGGTTGCCGGCGATGCCGTGCTGCAATATGCCGATGAGCAGCAGCCGCGTTAGGAATGTCTTGCCGGTGCCGCTCTTGCCGAACACGCCGTTGCTGCGCTTCACCAGCTCATCTATGTTCAGGCACAGGCGCACTTCCATGTCCATCGGATTGCCGATGTAGAAGTGTTCGGCGTCCTCGCTGCCGAACACCATTCGGATGTCTTCCTCGGACGCAACGGACGCGCGGGAGAAGTGCGGCGGTATCGTCTTGGCGGGCTGCGGGGCGTTCAGCGTGTCGACGCCGATAATCAGCATAGGCTCGACTGTGATTGTGCTGTATGCCATCGTGCCGGACATGACTTGCGCCATGAGCGGGTTGGACATATCGGGCGGCGCGGCGACGATGTTTTCGTCTGTCGAGGCGAGCTCAATCTCGGTCAGCACGCCCAGAAAGCGGCTGCGCTGCCCCTGTATGCTGACGAATGTGCCGACCTTGATGTCCTCGATTGATACGCCGTCGTCGAGCCGTATCTTGACGCCGTCGCTGAGGGAGCCGGCGACGACCATACCCAGCGGCTTGCGCTCACCGGCGTAATCGAGGTGCATGCCGTTCGCGCCGTTCAGTGTCATCGAAGCCTCCCCAGAATGCCGCTCAGACGGGGCAGCTGCCCGGCGAGCGCGATTGCCAACGTCTTGCCCGCCGCAACCAGAAAGTCGTGGTCATTGGGATGCGTCGCGCTTGCCTGTCGCAGGAAGGCGGCGATGACATCATCCTGCGCGCTGATGGGCGCTGCCAGCAGCAGAGGGATGAACTCCGTCGAACTGCTGAAATCCCGCAACTCCTCCGCGCCGCACTCGCCCACAAAAGAGTATATTCGCGGGACATCGGGAGGCAGGTAGCGGCGAATGGCAGCGCCGTCGCGATAGCCCACGATAACGGCGCGAAACCGCGTGTACAGCAAGCGCTCAATCTGCGGGTTGCTGCTGAATACGCCCGCTTCGTCAACCTCATCCATGCCGCGCGGGATGGTGTGGCGCGCGGGGTCGAGGCTTTGCGTCGTCGCCTCGCAGACGATGCCGTAGGTCGGTGTCTGCTCGCCGCAGCGCACAAGGCTGCCGAGCGCGGGCGCATCGTACAGCCGATAGCATTGCGCCGTGAACTCGGATGTAGATGCCTCGATGACCTCGCCGACGCGGTAATCGGATTGCTCTTGCTGTCTGTTCAGCGCCAAACTTCCGCTCCCTCTATAACCACCTTCGCATTTTGGAGATATTCTTCTCGGAAGAGTACACCGGCATCTGCCGATCTGTCAGCGCCGCCTCGACAAGTTGTACGAAATACTGCCTGTCCGCGCCTGTTACGACGGCTTGTTCATGCGCTTCTTTCAGGGCGACGGGGTAGCCTGGGCCAAGCCTGCACTGCTCCACAATCAGCGAGTGTACAAGCCCAAGCATCGCCTCATCTTCCGCAACCCAGTCTGGCACTTCCACGCGCCCAATCTCTTCTTCCGTCCTCACATAGAAGAAGGATACACCATGCCGTTGGTAATGGTTGCGTACAATGGGCGCGTTGCTGCCGAATAGGGCGGAGCGTTCGCCTACTTGCAGAGAATTGATGAAAATCTCCCTGTCGAGGACGCCGTGAAGCAGCTTGTCGCAAGGACGCTCGCCAGTGCGGATTGTGCCGCACTCGCGGTCGCAGTCGGCGACGGGACGCGGGCAGACACTCAGGCGCAGGGCGTTGATAACCTCTGCGCTGCGCGGCAGGCTGATGTAGCTTGCTATGGCAAGCGAGCGCTCGGACGCAAGCTGCCGTATCTCGTCCATAATGCCGACGAAACCCTCATCTACGAGGTAGCGCACGACAAAATCGGGATGGCGATGCAGTCCGAACATTATCAGCGATCCGTCCATCAGTCCCAAAGTGGGCGCGTCGGGCGGCAGGTCGCACAGCGTATCCAGCAGTCCGCGCAGTTCCTCAATCGCGCGCTTGGCGTCCAGCAGCGCGCCGCTTATCGTCTCCTCGCGGTAGGGCGCGAGGGTGTCGCGTATGACCAGATCGTCCTCGCTTGCGTAAAGGCGCGGAGCGCTGAATACGTCGGCGCTCGGCTTGCTGCCGTAGCGCAGCGCCATGCCGCCGATGTTGATGAGGTAGCAGTGCGCCGGAATGTGCCTGCTGACATCGATGTGCGAGCCGTCCACGCCCAGCACGCAGTAGTCGGCGGGAAGCGGCGGCGGAGGATACGCCGCGTCAAGGCGCTCGTGTATGTCGGGCACTGTCCAGTTCAAGCGCGTGTCCGGGTGTTCGCGCCTTTCGGTGTATGTTTGCGGATGGAATGAGCGCGCCGCCGCGTGCGCGCTGGCAAGGCGCAGATGCTTGTCGGCGCGTCCCGCCTTGAGCGACGCCGCCATGTCGTCAATCTGAATTGCCGTGCGGGATAGATCAAGCGCCATAAGAGTTACCGTTGTTCGGTTATCAGTCGTTGGTTGATTGGGGCGGTTCGCTCTTCAATAAGCCTTTTGGCAGGCTCAGGACAGGCTTAGGATGCCACCATGAACGGAGAGTGGGGCAAGCTCACCGCAATGAAAGCGCCATACCTAGCGCAGCACACGGGCGTCGCCCACGCGACGGGTGATGCGCTTGTGGTCGAGATGGTCCATCAGCGCGAGCGCATACTTGCGGCTCGTGCCTAGTACATCGCGCACATTCGCAACCGAGATTTCGCCATTGTCCCTGATGTACTCCGAGATTATATCCACCATATCTTTGTAAGCGGTAGCGGAAAACGCAACCGTTTCGCTCACTCTTACAATCTTGCCCTGTTCGTCTAGCAGGTTCAGCACTTCGCGGTCGAGCGGCGCGTCGGTCGGCGGAGAGAAGGGATCGGAATTGAGAAGGCGGAGGTAGGCAATCACCTGCTCACTCTGCGCGGCGCTGAGCGTGGGTTCATAGGCGGGCAGTCGCACGAGCGCGCCGTCCTCTTCCACAACCGATTGCCGCTGAAGCCTCGAGAACGCAAGGTTGAACACTTGCGCCGACATGTTCAGCCTGCTGCGTAGCTCTTCCTTGGGCGCGCCGCGTCGCAGGGGGAACTGCCGATAGTATGCTTCCAGCGACTGCCGCGCTTTCTCGCTTACCGCGTCCCAACCCGCCGTGCTGAATATGAAGCTGCCGCGCCCGATGCCCTCTCTGCCAAGCGCTACGATGAGGCTGTCAGCCGCCATCGTCTCAAGCTCAGCCCGCACGGAGTCAGCGCCCATGTTGGCGCGATTGACCAGTTCGTCGAAGCCGCAAGGCTCAGATATTTCGATGGTCTTCAGCAGGATGTCTTGCACAGAGCCTAGTTCCATGACCGCAAGGCGCTCTATCGTGGGGGCGTGCTTGCGCCGGTGGCGTCTGGCGTGCGTCTCCACGATGTTGCCGCCGCCGAGCGTAGCGCGATTGGAGCGTATGACATAGTAGTCGCCCTTGACGACCGCGAGCGGGGTTTCCAGCTTAATCTGCGCCCAGCTGGTTTCGCCCGGCTCCAGGATGTCCTTTTCCAGCAGTCGAAGCCGTCCGATGACCTCGCTGCTGCCCGTATGCACGGTGATGTGCATGTTGTGCCGCAGCGGGTGCGGCGCGTCAGGGATGACGCGCAGCCTTACATCTATGGCGTCGGTTGGACGAAGCCAGCCCTCGGTCGTCAGCACTTCGCCGCGCGTGATGTCGTCTTGCGACACGCCGATGATGTTGGCGGCGACGCGGGTGCCGGGCAGCGCCTCCTTCTGCCCTTTCTTGTGCGTCTGCAACCCCCTGATGCGCGTGGACTTGCGCGCTACGACCAGATCCACCTCTTCGCCCGTGCGAATCTTGCCGTCAATCAGCGTGCCGGTTACGACGGTGCCGAAACCGGATATGGTGAATGCGCGGTCTATCGGCAGGCGCGGGCGTCCTACATCCCGTTTCGGCGGCGTGTCGTCCAGCATCGTGTCTATGGCGGCGATGAGTTGCGGCAATCCTTCACCCGTCATCGCGGAGACGGGGTAGATTGCGGCGTCTTCGAGCGCGGTGCCTTGCAGCGTGTCTTCGACATCGGCAGTTACCAGTTCAAGCCAATCGTCATCCACGAGGTCGCGCTTGGTAATCGCTACCAGTCCGCGCTGCACTTGAAGCAGGTCTAGTATGGCGAGATGCTCGCGTGTCTGCGGCATCACCGACTCGTCGGCGGCGACTACCAGCAGCGCGAGGTCTATGCCGCCGACGCCCGCGAGCATATTATTCACGAAGCGCTCGTGTCCCGGCACGTCCACGATGCTGATTTCGTTGCCGCTTGGGAGTTGCAGCCACGCAAAGCCCAAGTCGATGGTCATGCCGCGCTCTTTCTCCTCGCGCAGCCTGTCCGGGTCGATGCCCGTCAATGCTTCGACTAGGGTTGATTTGCCGTGGTCAACATGCCCTGCCGTTCCGATGACATACATTGCGATTGCTCCGTGCAGTTGCTCCGTGCGATTGCTTCACTTTTAGGCTATCACTATGATACAGCAATCATATAGCGCGGGTGTCCGACATGTGAATACTCTGGGCTGACAATATGGACAAGATGGGTGGGATGAGGGTTGGCTTGAACGACAGCGCATGTTAGGGTTTTGGCTGTGCATATTTCGTTATGGCTGACTATTTTGCTGGCTGCGCTGCTGACGGCGACGGCTTGCGGCGCGGACTCCGCGCTTGAGCCGCCCCCCGCGCCGTCGGAAGCGCGGACTATTGCGACCGAGCAGGGGCCGCGCTCGCTCGCCTTCGACGGCGAGCATATATGGGCGACGCTGTTCGGCGTGCAGACGGTCGCAAAGTACAACTTGGAAGGGCAGAATGTCGCCAACTACAAGGCGGGCGCATACCCGCGCGCGCTTGCCTTCGACGGCGAACACATGTGGGTTGGCAACAGTGGAGAGAATACGATAACCAAGCTGAGCCTAGACGGTGAGGCGCTGGACACCGTGAGCATAGGCTTGCCGGATACATCACCCTCCGCGCTGGTATTCGATGGCGAAAGCATCTGGGTTGCGGCGTCCTGGGGCAACTCGGTTACTAAGGTCAGTCTGGACGGCGTCGCAATCAAGACCGTGCGTATTCCCGGCTACCATCCGTCCCCCTGGGCGCTCACGCACGACGGCAAAGCCGTCTGGGTGGCGAGCATGGGCAGCACCATGGTTGACAGGCTGGACGGCGCGGGCGAGTTGACAGGCTCGTTCAAGATAGCCGAGTGGCCCAAAGGGCGCGGGGATGCCTGGGGCGGAGGCGGCACGGCGCTGGCGTTCGATAGCGGGTTCATTTGGGCTACGGTCGCTTCGGCTAACTCCGTCGTCAAGCTGGATACCGATGGCACGGTTTGGGACGAATACGATGTCGGCAAGTGGCCGACCGCAGTCGTCGCCGCAGGCGGCAGCATCTGGGTCGCCAACTTCCTGGACGATACCGTAACTAGGCTGGCTATGGACGGGCAGCTTGTTGACACACTGCCCGTCGGCAGGGGTCCGCATGCGCTGCTGTCGGTCGGCGACTCCGTGTGGGTCGCCAACTTCCAGGGCGATTCACTGACTATATTGCCCGTTGAATGAGCTGAAATCGCATATCAAGAGTATAAGAATGGAACGGAATTAGCGGATATGACAAATAAGATACTGCTCACGGCAGTCGCAATTCTGATAGTTATCGCGGCGGTGGTGGTGGCGCTTGCCTACACATACCTGGATATTGGGCTTGCGCCTAAGGGCGGCGGCGCTCTGCGCGTGGCGATGCAGTCTTTCAGCGCGGAGACGCTCGACCCGTCGCTGGATACGCAGGATGGCTTGCGATACCACACGCACATGTACGATTATCTGACGGGCGCGAACCCCGAGGGCAGGCTTGATACGCGCTATGGGCTGATCAGCGAGTGGTCGGTGAACGCCGAAGGCAGTTCGTTCGCGCTGACGCTGCGCGAAGGCGTTAGGTGGCACGACGGCGAGCGCGCTATCGCCGATGACATACGCTCCAGCCTCGAATACTACTTTCGAGACGGCGCTGCTTGCGGCGTCTGCGGCAATGTGAGCGCATCGGTCGCAAGCGTCGAGGTGATAGATGAGCGCAGCGCGACGCTGCATCTCAGCAAGTCCGATGTGGTGTTCATGGGGCTGCTTGCGCCGATAGAGGGCGACATGCCCTTGCTGCCGTCGCATATTCTCGACGGCGATGGCGCATCCGCGCTGCAAAGCAGCCCCATAGGGAGCGGTCCCTGGCGTTTCGCAGACCGCGCGGAAGGCGGCTATGTGGAGTATGAAGCCAACAAGGACTACTGGAATATGGAGCGGGTTTCGCCCTTCGACACGCTGCATATATCCCTCGTGCCGGAAGAAGATACGCGCATCGCATTGCTGAAAACGGGCAAGCTGGAAGTGTCGCCCATCAGCACAGCATCAATTAGCGATGTGAAAAGCGACGGCTTCGCTGTCGATGGTCCCAAGAATGTGATTTCCACGGCTATGCGCTTCTTCATGGGCTACGATGAAGACTACCTGACTTCAAGCCTTGAGTTTCGCAAGGCGCTTGCGGTGAGCGTGAACATGCCTGAGATAGTGGCTGCGAACTTTGCGCCGGAAGCGGCGTCCGTGGCGACCGGCTCAGCGCTGTTCACGCCGACATCGCCCGGCTATGTCGAGGCTCTGTCTCACTACGAATACGACCCTGAGCAGGCGCGCGCGCTATTGGAGCAGACAGGCTATGCGGGCGAACCCGTCAATCTGATGTCGCTTGTGGCATACGGCTTGTCAGAGATGCCGCGTATCAACGAGATGGTGGCTGAACAGTGGCGCGCCGTGGGCATAAGCGCTGAGGTCATTTCAACCGAATGGCCCGCGGTGCAGCCGCGCGCCTTGGCAAGGCCGCAGGAGTTCGCTGAGTTCGCGCCCGCGCCTGTGCTGCACGGCGCCGCGCCGGCGCGTCCGGGCGGGGACATCAACGACATCAGGCGTTACATAAGCGGGGCTGAGGGCGCGATGCTCACATATTTCGCGCCCAAAGTCGGGGATGCGATGCTCGCGCAGGTGGCTGCCGTATCCGACGACGCCGAGCGCGCCCTGACGCTTCAGGCGTTGAATCGCAAGACTTATGCCGAGTACTGGGCGCTTCCAATTCTGTGGCGGCACAACACATACGCCATCAGCCCCGACCTGAGCGACTGGCAGCCCACTAACGGCACGCCGTCCGACCTGCACTTCGAGACGCTGCTGCGGACGAGGTAGGCTGCGTGGTTCGACAGGCTCGCCGTCAACGGAGGTGGCTCGATGCCGCGCTATTCTTCAGGCTCGGTTATCTCCAGCGTCTGGTTGGCGGCGATGTTTTGGAGCGTCTGCGTGCGTCCGCTTGGCCAAAGCACCTCAATCGTGTCGATCTCATCTGCCTGCCCTAGTCCGAACTCCAAGTTGATGCTGTCCATCGAAAGGTAGCTCGAGCCCGCGCGCACCTCTTGCACCTGCCTGCGTCCGCCCGCCGTGAGATAGACGCGAGCGCCGATGCCGTCGGCGTTGCTGCCGCTGCCGTCGATTGCCATGCGTCCCTTCAAGCGCAGGTTAATCCAGTTGTTGCCGCCGCCGGGGTTCATCCATACGAAGATGGGGCCGCCCGCCTCGCTGAATGAAACCTGCCGCGAGTCTTCCCACAGGCTGCCCTTGCTGTTAGTGCCAATCAGGTCGGGGTAGCCGTCGCCGTTCAGGTCGCCGTGCGCCAGCCCTTTGCCGTTCTCGTGGAATATCGGATTGATGCGGTGGATGCCGGTATCGCGCTTTGGGTCTTGCGGGTCGAGCTTGTCGTATCGCGCGCGCTGGATGTCCAGCAGTCGGGCGCGCACGGTGATGTCCTCGAATGCGCCGTCTGCGACATTACGCAGCATGCGCCCGGCGGCGGGGAACACCTCGCCGCCCGGAGCTTCGCCCCTGTCCACCGTGGAGCCTAGCCAATACAGGTCTTGGTCGCCGTCGTTGTCGTAGTCGAAGAAGGTCGTGCCGAAAGCGAAGTCGTAGGCGCTCAATCCAGTCGGCACGACTTGGCTCTCATGGATGTTCGCGGGGTCGAGCGAGTCGGGCGGCATTAGCGGGCTGGGCGTTACTGCCGTTGACGGGGCTACATCATGGAACGCGCCCACTCTGCCCACGCCCGGCACTTCGCGCGCGCCGTCATTTCGCAAGAGGTAATGCAGGCAGGTGCCCCACGCGAACCGCTCGTGATAGGCGCAGTAGGGCATAGGTGTATCGGGGGCGGGCAGCAGGCGCGGATGGTAGCCTACATTGGAGATGAATATATCCAAGTCGGCGTCGCCGTCGTAGTCGCCGATGGCAAAGCCCATCCATGCGCCCACTTGGTCGATGCCGATGTATCGCGCCACGTCGGTGAAGCGCACGCTGCCGGGCGCGGAGTCGTTGCGGAGCACATGCAGCCTGTCGCCGTCGTTCGCCACCCACAGGTCGGAATCGCCGTCGCTGTCGTAATCGAAGAATGTTACCGCTTGAGTCTGGCCGCTGGGGTCGCCGACGCGGTTGTCGTGGAGGTCGCGCAGGTTTGGGTCATAGCCCTCGTACTCGTCCCCGGTCGCCCCGTCCTTGTATATCACGGGAGCGCCGTCGCGTTCGCGCATCCATATCTGCGCGCCTCGCACGCCGGAGGTCTCGCTAATGTCAGTGAAGGTGAGGTTGCCGTTGTTGCGATACAGCACATTGTACTGGCCATTCTGGAAGGGGACGCTCATGCCGCGAAAGTCGTCTTCCGCGAGGTTGCCGACATAGATGTCGGGCCAGCCGTCGCGGTCAACGTCGGCGCAGGTTACGCTCATCGCGGAGCGCGTATTGACGGCATCGCCAAAGGCGGACGCCGTGATGTCGGTGAAAGCGCCGTCGCCCTTGTTCAGAAGCAGCCTGTCGATGTTCTGCTCACCTTCGGGAATTGAGCGATAGTCGAGCCGGTCGGTGAGGCTGCCCTGCGCGCCGACATAGAGGTCTTGGTAGCCGTCGTTGTTGATGTCGCAAGCGACGACGCCCGTGCCGTGAGATTGTCGCAGCGCAGCGCCGGCGTCATCGGCGACATTCTCAAATGTGCCGTCGCCGTTGTTGCGATACAGCCAGTTGCCGAACTCGTAGGCGTTGCTGACATAGAAGTCCATATCGCCGTCGCGGTCGTAGTCGAAGATTACCACGCCCGGGCGGATATTCCAGGACTCCTTCAGCCCTTTGAGCGCGGACTGCGTGACATCGACGAACGGGCGGATTTCGTCGGCGTCGGCGGGCGGTTCCGCAGGTGGGGGATTGATGTATTGGCAGGCGAGGATAAAAAACATCGCCGCCACAAGCGTTGCGGCAGCGGTGTTTTTGATAAGTGCGGACATAGATATATCAGGCGGCACACGCACAGGATTGTTCAGGCGCTAGTCTGCCCCGCGCAGGCGAGGGTCGAGCATATCTCGGAGCGCGTCGCCGAAGATGTTGGAGCAAAGCACTACGATTGTAATCATCAGGCCGGGCGCATATACGAGATGCGGGTTATCGGCGAAATAGTTGGCAGCGCCTGTGAGCAGATTGCCCCATGAGGCTGTGGGCGGTGATATTCCGACGCCAAGGTAGCTGAGGGACGCCTCAAGCACGATAGCGTTGCCCACATTGACGGCGAGCATGACTATCCAGGGCGCCCAGGAATTGGGTACTAAGTGACGCAGGATGATGCGGTTGTTCGAAGCTCCAATCGCGCGCGCGGCCTCAACATACTGCATGCTTCGCAGGACGAGGGCGTGGGAGCGCAGCAAACGGGATGCGTAGGGCGATATAGCAATCGATAAGGCAATAATCACCAGAGCCAGATCAAATTCCCCTTCAAATTCAAACGGAATGATTATTGCCATAGCCAGTATGATGCTGGGGATTGCCATTAAGGTATCCGTTAGACGCTGAATTATGAGGTCAGTTATGCCTCCGAAGTATGCGCCCGTAATTCCCAGGAGCGCCCCAACTGTGATGCCCAGTGTAGGCGCAACCAGTCCGACAATCAGGGATATGCGTCCGCCGTGCAGCAGGCGGCTGAACAGGTCGCGTGTAATTCTGTCCGTGCCAAGTATATGCATTCGCCCGTCTTGTGAGGTTGTGAACGGCTCGGCGAAGCGAATCCCTTGCCTTTCGTTTGGTTTGAAGGGCGATACGACATTGGCTAAAATCGTAGCCCCCAGGACGATAGTTAGCACTACTAACGCTATCGACGCTGACGGGTATCGACTCCAAAATCTGCCAATTGTCCTGCCGGCCCTTCGGGACAGCCTGTCGGCAGGAGCTGCGGAGGTTGGGAAACTCAATCCGGCTTGACTCATGATGTCGGACACTCCTTAACTGACCAGTGGGATGCCTGCCAGGTCCAAAATTGATTTACGAGTACCTAATGCGCGGGTCGACGACCGAGTAGAGCAGGTCGACGACCAGGATCCAGGCAGCGAGTATCATCGTTAGAATGACGACTATGCCGACCACCATGTCATAGTCGCGCGCGAGGATTGACAGCAACACCTGTTGCCCTAGTCCGGGTATGGAGAAGACGAATTCGATGACCACCACGCCCGAAATGATGAAACCAAAGTGGTAACCTGCCATCGTGAGCACCGGAATGCTTGCGTTGCGGATAGTATGGCGCGCGACTACTATGAACTCTCGCAGGCCTTTGGCGCGAGCGGTTCGGACATAGTCCTCACGCAGCACTTCCAGCATCATAGAGCGCACAAGGCGGCTCAGAACGGCGGCTGAAGTTAGTCCGGTTGCAATTACCGGCAGGAATAGTTGTGCAAGATTTCTGCCTGGGTCGTCGAAGAACGGGGTATAGTTTAGGGGTGGACTCCAGTTGAATGTCCTAGACGCGAATATGATGAGCAATATGCCTAGCCAGAAGGACGGCACGGCAAGCGAAAGCGCCGTGAATATCCTGATACCCTGATCCCACCAGCCGCCGCGCTCGATTGCCGACAGGATGCCCAGAGGAAAGGCAAGCAATAGCGAGAACACCATGGCGAATATCGCCATGGTCAGCGTTGCCTCCATCTTATCCCTGACAATCTGCCCTACATACCTGTCTTGGTAGTTGGAGTATCCGAAGTTGCCGCTGATAATACCCCCGATAAGAGGCTCAGACTTATTGGCATCTACAGCTTCACGGCCATACTTGGGAGCCGCGAAGCCCATATTATCAAGGACGATGCAGTTTCCGCACAGCCAGTGCGCGTATTGCACCACGATTGGATTGTTCAGCCCCAGTTCGTCGCGTAGTTTCTCTTTAGTCGCTTCTGTAGCGCCGCCCTCTGATGTCAGAGTGCTAACGATGTCGCCCGGAAGTACGCGCAGCATAAAGAACACCAGTGTACCTGACAGGAACACGGTGGGTATGATGAGCATCAAGCGGCGGATTATGTATTTCCACATATCATTGGCCCTTGCTCTTTGTTGATGCTGAAAAGTTTCTTGCAGTTAGCCCTGCATCCCGTCCGGGCATTTCGCCCAGGGCGGGATGCGAGCTATGCTATGCCAATTGTTGGTTTTGCTTTTATGGGCAGCTTGAGCTCGGGTTCGGAGCGTCGCAGGCGATCCAAACATCCTCAAACTTGTTGTTGCTGAAGATTTCCTGCACAACCAGGTCCCAGTTATGCACATAGTTCCAATGGAACTTGTTCTGGTTGGCTGCCATATACGGCACGCTGGGCACCCACTCGTCCCTCATGATTCGGTGCATCTCTCCGAATAGTTCGTCGCGTTCCGCACCTGCCGGCAGGGTACGCGCCGAGTTCCAAGCTTCAAGGTAGTTTGCGGGAGGATCCCAACCGCCGTTGCGCCCGCCGCCCACGCTATACATAATGTCGGCAACTGGCACTACTCCACCGTAACTTGGCGCGGTGCCGCCGGTAGCGGCTTCGTAGTTTCTGCCCTCGACCGACGCAATCATCGCCGTCCAGTCCTGAAGGCGAATCGAGACATCAACGCCGATTTCCTCCATATCTGCCTGAAGTAGTTCCCCGTGGTGTGCGCGCGTAGTGACCGCAATGACTTCAAACTCCGTCAATCCGCCCTTCTCGGCGAACTCGCGTGCCAAAGTCTGTTCCTCTTCGCGGCTCTCCGGCTTGTATCCGGGTATAGTGTCCAGTATCTCCTGCTGGTCCGGGAATACATAGCTGAACCAGCTTATCGGGAACACCGGATTCTCCGCGCCTTCGCCATCGACAACGCCTTGCTTGTAGAAGCCGTAGAACACCGCTTTTCTCGCATCGATATTGTCGAACGGTGGCTTCTGATTGTTGAGCTGAATGGCAGCTACATCCACGAACGGCTCCACCTTGAAAGAGGCTTCGCCGGGGAAGTCTTCAAGCAGCCTCCTGTACTCATTGTGACTGAGCTGGAAGGTGGGCTTTGTGGCATCAGCCTGCTTTGCGCGCAGCGCTGCAATCTGCGCTTGAGGCTCGATGATTACGATGGATGTAACATTGTCCAGATACGGATATGGGTCGCCATCCGGCGCATCGCGGAAGTAGTTGGGATTTTTCTCGGACTCAACTGATATGCCGTCCTCTGCGCCGATAATCTTGTACGGGCCTGTGCCTATAACATCCTGCCAGCGCGGGATAGTGCTGTCATTGGCTTCGAGGATGTGCTGTGGAATGATGGAGTGCCACTGGTTGGCTGACTCAGCGATGAAGTCGCCGAAAGGCTCTTGCAGGTTTATTTCCAGTGTGCGGTCGTCAACCTTACGCATATTGTCTATAAGGTTGAATGCGCCCACGCGGGGCTGAATGACGCCCTCAGGCGGGTTGCGCCAGCGGTCGATGGCGTAGATGATGTGGTCAACATCAAAGGCCGTGCCATCGTTCCACTCGGTAAGGTTTTCGTCAATCTTGAAGGTGAATGTCTGGGTATCGTTTGTAACTTCCCATGAATTCGCCATGTCGGGCCAAATCTCAATGCCGTCGCGCGGTGAGAACTGCAACAGCCCGCTATACATCCTTCCACCGAAATGGAACAGTGAAATCCATGTGCTGGTCTGCGAGAAGTCCCACTTAGGCGGGAATGTCGCATTGATGACGCGCAGATGTCCGCCTCGCACGATTTCGCCGTCTGCCATAGCGGAAGAAGCAGCAGGCGCGGGGGCTTGCTGTGCCGCGGCAGTCGGAATCGAGGGAGGCACGACCGTGGGCGGGAATGTTGGGGTTGCCTGAACTTGTGATGCTGGCGCCGCTTCTCCGCCTGTATCGGGCGGTGCGCTGCCGCACGCTAGGACGAACGCCGTTAGCGCCGCTAGAGCCAAGAGCATGCACAAGAGCCGAGCCGATAGACTGGTTCGCATGTGGATAAAACCCTCCTTTATGTTTGTGGTATTTGCCTCAATATCATTGACTACGCAACACACCCACAGCGTATTTGACTATGACCGCCAAATGCTTTGTGGGGGGGCGCGGCCGATGAGTCATGGGCAAGGCACTTAGCCCCAACTTATACTGGATAAGGCATATCTTGTCAACCCTGACGGCGATATTCTCAATCTGGGCGGCGTATCAACGGCGCTGGATTCCTGCTTTCGCAGGAATGACGATGATAATCGGCGCGTGTTGAGAATATCTTGACGACGCGTTCGGGCTGTGTTTGGGCGACACAGTATAAGCGGACGATTGCTCGCCATTGCTGCCGTTTTGTGCGTTGAGCGGGGCTAGAGCTGCCGCAGGCGCGGGTCCCAGCGGTCGCGCAGCCAGTCTCCGATGAAGTTGAAGGCGAGCACGGTCAGGAATATCGCCATGCCGGGGAAGAACGCTACCCACCATGCGGAGGATAGGTAGTCCCGTCCGTCGGATACCATGGATCCCCAGGAAGGGGTGGGCGGCGGCACGCCCGCGCCGAGGAAGCTCAGTATGGATTCCGCGAGGATGATGCTGCCGACCTGTAGGGTGGTTGCCACGACGATGGTGTTGGTTACGCCGGGCAGGATGTGGCGATACATGATGCGCGGGGTGGATGCGCCCGCTATCATCGCCAGCGAGACATAATCTAGGCTTTTCAGCTGGAGTGTCTGCCCGCGCACGAGGCGCACGATGCCGGGCCAGCTTGCCAACGCGAGCACGCCTACGATGACATACTCCTCTTGTCCGAAGACGATGACGATTATGAGCGCGAGCAGCAGGTATGGAATCGCGGTGGCGATGTCTGTGAGGCGCATTATGAGTTCGTCGATGATGCCGCCGAAGTAGCCGGCGGACAGCCCCAGGCTTGTGCCTACGACGGTTCCGACGATTATGGCGACGGCGGCGAGGCGCAGTGAGACGCGCGAGCCGTAGATGATGCGCGTGAGCAAGCCGCGCCCCAGGGGGTCCGCGCCGAGGATATAGAAGTTGTCGCCGGTTTGGCGGCAACTATCCAGCCAAGGCACTTCTTTCATCTCGTTGCCGTTTATCGGGTTGGTCTTCGTTCCGCAGGCGGGATACCAGAAGGGGGCGTCCGTCTTGGCGCGCAGGTCTTGCTTGACGGGGTCGTTCGGCGATACGAAGGGGGCGAATACCGCAGACACAATCAGCGTCAGAATTATGAATATCGGAAATATGGGCCAGCGGCGCAGCACATACAGGAATCTGCTCAGCAGATCCTGTCTATTGGCTCGCTGTATGTCTGTCAGATTTGCCGTCGCTTGCGCCATGTGCGGCTTGCTCCCAGTCCAGCTCGGTTAGGCTAGGCGTACCGAATTCTGGGGTCGATGAATGCGTAGAGAATGTCAACCAGAAAGACCACGAGCACATAGAGGATGGTGAATACCATCACTGCGGTGGTCATCACGGGGAAGTCGTTGTTGATGATGGATTGCACGGTCATCCAGCCAAGTCCGGGCCAGGCGAATACGGTTTCGGTTACTACCGTTCCGGCGATGAAGCTTGCCATTATGAGCGCCGCGAATGTGAGCGGCGGTATGAGGGCATTCTTGAGCGCGTGCTTCCATATCAGGGTGGTGTTTCCCACGCCCTTGGCGCGGGCGAGTTTCACGAACTCTGAGTCCAGCACTTCCAGCATGGATGAGCGGACGAGCCGCATCAGTCCGGCGGATGCCAGCCAGCCGAGCGTTACGGCGGGCAGGACGAAGTAGGATAGGCGCGTGATGATGTCTTCGTCGCCGCTGCCGCGCGTTCCGGACGGCAGCCAATCGAGCTGCACCGAAAACAGCAGGATTAGCATGATGCCGAGCCAGAAGGGGGGCAGCGCCTGACCGAACACGGCGAAGGTTCTGCCCACCAAGTCCCAGGGAGAGCCGCGCTTGACGGCGGATAGGACGCCCAGAGGCACGCCCGTTATAAGGACGAATACCCATGCCGCAAGCCCAAGCTGGATGCTGGCGGGCGCGAATATCTGCAGCATGGTGGTTGATGTGTAGCCGGACTTCAGGGATTTGCCGAAGTCGCCGGTCATCGCCTTGCCGAGCCAGATGAAGTACTGAATGGGCAGGGGCTGGTCAAGCCCGAACTCTTCGCCCCAGGCATCCCACTGCTCTTGGGTCGTGTAGCCTGACGCCAGAAACAGATAGCGCGGGTCGCCTTGCAGCCGCGACAGGCTGAATACAATCAGCGTTGCCGCGATCACGGACAGAACCATGAAGAAGAGCCTGCGAATTACGAAAGTCTTCATATCGGGACCTAATGCGCCCTCACTACTCGCCTGTGGGATAACGCCGCAATCTTGCTATTTTGAGCGGCGCGGCAAGCGTCCGGTGTCTATGGTCTATGGATGGTGGATAAGAAAGCGCGCCCACCCGGAGAAATACCGGATGGGCGCTTGTTTATGAGCGATTACTGCGGGGGCTGATAGACGACCGTGTCGAAGCTGTTGGTGAGTCGCCATGGCTTCAGGTCCCAGCTGCCTACGGTTTCGGGGTTCATGCCGATGAGTGTGGGCACTTCCACGATGCCGGTGCCGGTCTTGAGATCCCACCAGCGATCCATGATTTTCTCTCGCGTGGCGAGGTTTTCAGGGGTGCCTTTTTCCTGAATGCGCGTGATGTCGAAGTCGTTGTAGAAGTTGTTGTCTTCGATGCCCGCGTTGTAGCCGCCAGCAGAGCCGATGGGCCAGAGGCAGCAGACGGGGATGGTTCCGCCGGGATCTTTCGCCTGAGCGCTGTTAGGTCCCCAGCTCGTCTGCCAGACGGCGTTGATTTCGCGTCCGACCATAGTCGGGCGGCGGGATGAGTAGGCAGTGTTGTCGATGTATGGCTCCAAGCCAAGATGCTCTTCCCACATGCCCACGACGGCTTGGCAGACCTCGATGGATGTGCCGTTACCCGCCGGGCAGAAGTATTCGAACTCAAAGCCTGGCTCTACGCCGGACTCGGCGAGTTTAGCTTGTGCCGCCTCGGGGCTGAACTCCACCGACCACCTGTCTTTGTACTCGGGGTGGAGCTGATGGAAGGCGATGCCGCCGCCGTGCCCTGTGCCAAAGACTTTGCCTTCGCCGTAACCTGAGACGATGGTTTCGTGGATGAGGTCGCGGTCTATGGCGAGTATGAGCGCCTCGCGGAAGGCTTTCGCCTTCAGCATGTGCTCGGTTTCGTAAGAGAACCTGTCGGTGTCCGCGTAGTCGAAGCCGGTGGCGTCGCAGCCTGCGCCGAGATCCGATGTGTTGGTGCGGTCTGCGTCGGCGCACTCGATGCGCGGGTCGCCAATCCAGGGATGGTCAACATCGGGCGTAAAGCCCTTGCGGAGCGGCACGGGTTCGCCCGTCTGCGGGTCTTTGTAAGACCAGTAGTTGCCTGCCATGTAGATGAACTGGCCAAGGATCTGGTTCAAGCCGCTGTGGAACTTGTAGCCTTCGCTCTGCAAGTCGGCGACATCCTGAATAGACACCATGGAGATGTCCGCTCTGTCGGTTTTCAGCAGCGCGGTTCGCTGCGCCGACTCTGACGCCTGAATCAGGTTGATGAATGCGAAGTTGGGGTTGTTGTTCCAATGATCGGTGCGGGATGTGGCTTCGATGCGCTCGTTGGGTCGCCATTCCTGCACATAGAAGGGGCCTGTGCCGTGCGGTGTGGTGAGTATGTCTTCGCCGATTTCGTCGAAGAGCGTCTTGGACACTATGCCGATGGCGTCGCCGCACATGCTGCTGATGCCCGCGCCGCCGCCGTTCAGCCAGTCGGCGATGTAATTGCGGAAGTGTCCCTTGAGGGTGTACTTGTCGGTGGCTTCCCAGAGCTTGAACCAGTCGCCTGCTTCACCCGCGTTGGAGTGGGTAGCGGCGGGGTTGTTGGAGCCGGCGTCGTTGAATGACCATGCGGCGTCTTCGGCGGTGAACTCTGAGTGCCTGCCGTCGGCGACATAGAAGTCCACGCCTTCGCGCAGCTTGACGGTAACGGTGCCCTGATTTTCCGGGTCGTCAAAGTTGGGGGGCAGGTCGTACTCCCAGCTCAGCGCCAGCATGGGGGCTTCGCAGGTCTCATCTGATACTTTGCCCGCGCCGCCATCGCCGGCGGTGTTGGGTTCCCAGGTCACCAGAAGCTCCTGGAAGCCGTAGTAGTAGTTCATCATGTTGTCGGGCCAGGTCGCCTTTTCGTTCCTGTACAGGGGCGATCCGACATTGTCCAGCACGACGGTCAGTGTGCCTTCCTGTCCGGTCGATTCTGTCATGGCAGAGGACGACGCGGGCGCGGCCTGGGCGGGAGCCGCGGTCGGAGCGGCGGGCGCGGGTTGCGCGGCTGCGGGCTGCGATTGGGCAAGCGCCGGAGCGGCTTCCTCCGCGGGCGCGCTGCTGCATGCAATCGCGGCGAATGCGATTATCGCCGCCAGTGGCAGCAGCCACAAAAATCTTCCTTTCTTGCCGATTGCCTTCATTTGTGTCCCTCCTAATGTTCTGTCGCTTGATGCCTATGCTCATTAGCAAGCGTTGTAATTGCTAATCGTCAATCGGGGGTTGGTTGATTGTGCATAAAATTACAATCACGGGAATACTAGCCGAATACGAGCCATAAAGTCAACAATCGGGCTTGAATTCGCGGCGCGATGGCAAGCCAATCGTGAAGAAATGCGCCGAATTTTGCGGCTAACCATACTTGCCCAATAGCGGGCGCAAAGCCAAGAATTGAGCGCAGCCGAGCGCTTGTCGGGTTCGCCTGTCGGATCAGTCGCCCTTACATTGTGGGAACTTGCCATTGTTCCTGTTGTGCGCCTTGCCCGTCTGATGTAAAATGCACTCTAAGTTTAGGTTATAAGGGCATGCTTGCGTGGGGAATTGCGGGCATGACCGTGATGAAACGCACTTCAAGGAGGGAGCGAGAATGGCGAATGAGGTTGCTCTGATTGCCCACTTAATGCGCCGCGCGGGTTTTGGCGCGACAAGGGCGGAGCTAGACGAGTTGGCGGCAAAGGGCTATGAGGCCGTTGTGGACGACATGGTGAACCCGGAACGCTTCCCGGAGCTTGAGGAAGATGTTTGGAAGCGATACAACCTGGAACTGAGCTACAACGACTCGCTTCCTGCCCACACCGGACGCTGGGTATATCGCATGGTCAACACGGAGCGCCCGCTTCAGGAGAAGATGGCGCTGCTGTGGCACCATGTATTCGCCACCGCTTGGTACAAGGGCGAGCATGTGCCTTCCATAGTTCGGCAGATAGAAACCTTCCGTCAGGTGGGCATGTCCGACATCAAGACGGTGCTGCTGGAGTTGGCAAAAGACCCGGCAATGAACTACTGGCTAGACAACTGCGAAAACCACAAGGGCGAGCCTAACGAAAACTGGGGGCGCGAGCTGCTGGAGCTGTTCTCCATGGGCGTGGGGCATTACTCCGAGGACGACATCAAGAACGCCTCGCGCGCCTTTACCGGCTGGACTTTCACGCAGCCGATACCGCTGTATCCCTTCGGCAGCTACGATGCCGAGTTTCTCTATATCGCCGAGGACCATGACGATTCAGAGAAGACCTTCCTAGGGGAGACGGGCAACTTCAATGGCGAAGACATCATAGACATCATCGTCAAGCAGCCCGCGACGGCGGCGTTCATCTGCCGCCACCTCTACAACTTCTTCGTTGCGGACGAGCCGCAGGTTCCCGCCTGGGAGCTGGAGCCGCCGCGCGATCCTGAGGCTATGGAGACGCTAATCACCGCCTACTTCGAGCACGACGGCAAGATTCAGCCCATCCTGAAGACGCTGTTCAACTCCGAGTTCTTCAAGGAGGCGCAGTTCAAGAAGGTCAAAAGCCCGGCGGAACTGGTCGCGGGCGCAATCAAGCTCGTCGGCACTTACAGGTTCCCGGAGCCGAATGAGAACATCGGCATGCTCAGCGGCGCTACCTCGGTGATGGGACAGCAGCTGATGAACCCGCCGACGGTGGAAGGCTGGCATACGGGGCATGAGTGGATTGACGGCGGCACGCTCAACGAGCGCGTCAACTTCGCGGTCAACCAGCTGAACGACATTTCCAAGCCCGGCGTCAAGGACATCGTGGCGCGGATGAGCGCAGAGGGCAGCGATGACGGCAAGCTCGCGCCGGAGCAGTTCGTAGAGATGTCCCTGGAGCTTGCGGGGCATGTCGCGGTCGATGACAGCACTCGCGCGGGGCTGCTGCGATACGCGCAGGCGGCGGGCGGCTTGAGCTTCGACACCGAAGAGGACGCCGACGACAGCGCAGTCCACATCGGCAGGATGCTTCAGCTCATCGTATCCACTCGCGAGTATCAGTTCGCGTAGCGTTGCCTGAACTCCGTATAAAATCAGAAACATAGAGAGCATCAGAGGCAGAACAAGCATAAGGAGGCACACGAGATGCCAGCCAATGGTAACGGAAAAGACCCGGTCATGGTCGTGGTGCAGCTATCGGGCGGCAATGACTTCATGCACACGCTCATCCCATACAACAGCCCGACCTACTACGACAACCGCAAGCTGGTCAAGATCGAGCGCGAGGATGTGCTGCCCATCAACGACGACCTCGCCTTCAACCCCAACTTCCGCCCCGTCAAGGAGATGTTCGAGGAGGGCAAGGTTGCGGTGGTGCAGGGAATTGGCTATCCCAACTCCAACCGCTCCCACTTCCGAGGCATGGACATCTGGCACACTTGTGAGCCGGACAAGGTCGTAACCGAGGGCTGGGTTGGCAAGACGCTGCGTGAACTCGACCCCAAGGGCGAGGACGAGCTGACGGGCATCAACTTCGGCGTTGGCTTGCCGCGCGCGATGGCTGTGCCCGGCGTGCCGGTTACATCCGTCAACGACCTCGACAGCTACGGGCTGATGACGGGCATCGGCGAGGATGAGCAGCGCGACCAAGCGCTCCAGATTTTCAAGGACATGTACGCGCAGGCTATCGGCACGGGCCCTGTGATGGAGTACCTCTCCCGCACGGGCATGGACGTGCTGCGCGGCGCGGACAGGCTGAAGGCAGCTCCCGCTCAGTACAGCTCTAGCGTGGAGTACGGCGACTCCGCGATAGCCAAGAGCCTGCGGGACATCGCCAGGGTGCACACCGCCGGACTAGGCACGCGCATCTTCTACACGAGCCACGGCGGCTACGACACGCATGCCAACGAGAACCCGACGCATCCCAAGCTGCTGCAAGACCTCTCCGGGGCTATCCGCGACTTCTTCGACGACCTCAACGAGCACGACGCCGCGGACAATGTGGCGATGCTCGTATTCACGGAGTTCGGTCGCCGCATCAAGGACAACGGCAGCGGCACGGACCACGGCTCAGGCGGCGGCGCGTTCATCATCGGCGAGCCGGTCAAGGGAGGCTTGTACTCCGAGTATCCGTCCCTCAGCCCCGAAACATGGGCGAAGGGCGAGGATCTGGAGCATACGATTGACTTCCGCGGCATCTACGCGACGATGCTGGAGCAGTGGATGGGCATAGACGCGCCGGACATCGTGAACGGACACTACGAGCAAATCACTCCATTCAAGTAAAATCAATCAGTTAGTCGGCAATGGCGCTTTCACCGCCATCCTTTCGACAGGCTTATGGCTCTAACCTTCCCCCGTCAAAAGGGAAGGGACCTTGCCGACTAACTGAAAAACCGACTAATCAGACGCGAGGTGCGACAATGGTCAGACCATACGGGTTGCTGAGGTCAGGCTTTCCCTACTACATGACGCTTGGGATGCGGCGCGTAACATCCAACGCCGTCGACATTGCCTTTGGCGAGGAGGAGCGCGTGTATGTGCTCTGCCGAGGCGGGCTTGGCACGGAAATCAGGCGCATCAACTGGGCGGACGACAACCTTGGCACAATCGGCGCTGGCACATTCCAGTGGCCATCCGGCCTACTATGCGACGAGGACGAGACGCTCTATGTTTCGGACGAAGCGCATAACAAGGTCTTCGTCATGGACAAGGACGGCGAGCTGATAGCAAGCTGGGGCGAGCAGGGCGACGGCGAAGGTCAGTTCAATCGTCCGACCGGAATGAGCTTCGACGGCGATGGCAACATCGTGCTGTCGGACACGCTGAACCACCGCGTCCAGACATACGGCAGAGACGGCGAGTTCATCTCGCAGTTCGGCGCGCTCGGCGATGGCAAAGGGGAATTGAACATGCCTTGGGGCGTCGCGGTTGACGGCGATGGCGACATCTATGTTGCCGACTGGCGCAATGACCGTGTGCAGAAGTTCGCGCCCGACGGCGAGTTCCTGATGAGCATCGGCAGCTCCGGTAATGGCAAGGGCGACTTCGACCGCCCGACCAGCGTTGCCGTCGACGCGGACGGCGACATATATGTAGCCGATTGGGGCAACGACCGCGTGCAGCTCTTCGACTCTGAGGGGCGCTTCGTGGAGCAGTTCATCGGCGACGCCAACCTATCCCGCTCGGCGCGGGAGTACATCCTAGCCAACCCCGTAACGCTGCGCCTGCGCGAGATGGCAGACCTCGAAGCCACCAAGCGCCTGCGCGCGCCGCTGACCGTGCGCGTCGATGACGAAGGCAGGCTCTACATCACCGACTTCGGCTCTCACCGCATTCAGATTTACAAGAAGGAAGCCTACGCGCTCTCCGAGGCGGAGATAGCGCCGCCGCTGCGTAACCCAATTCTGTTCACCACCTAGTCGGGCGGCTTGCCTGACTGAGCGCGCATGCCTGATTATATGGAGGGGCGGGCTATCATGCCTGCCCCTCTTCGTTTCACTACCCCATCCGCCCGCCGTAGCAGGCTTATCTCGCACATTGCTGTCTTATCCCGCCCATCCCGTCCGTCAATGTTAGATTCTCCTTTATGAACCGATCAACGCGCCTCACGCTCGCCGACATCGAGCGGCGCACGCAGCCCGGCTTGCTGGCAAGAGCGCGCTATGTTCTGCGGCGCTGGCCGCTCATCCCGATGCTCATCATTGGCGCGCTGGTCGTCTGTGCCGTCTTTGCCGACTACATCGCGCCCAACCTGCCTAATCGTCAGGACTTGCGCGATCGCAACGCCGCGCCATTCTGGTATCCGCAGTGCGCGGAGAGCCAGAAGCCTTACTTCGACAATTGCGGTCGAGGGGGTAAGTACATCCTGGGCGCTGATCCGCTGGGGCGCGATGTGCTCGCGCGGATCATCCACGGCGCTCGCATTACGCTGACGCTGGCGGTGGTGAGCATAACCTTGGGGACGCTGGTCGGCACGACGCTCGGTCTGTCGGCGGGTTACTTCGGCAAAGTCGTCGATGAGGTTGTGATGCGCCTTACGGATGTCACAACCGCCATTCCGTACCTGCTGCTCGCGCTCATCATCGTGGTCGTCCTTGGGCAGAAATACTATGTCATCGTGGGCGTGCTTGCTCTGGCGAGCTGGCCCGAGGTTGTGCGCTTGGTGCGCGGTCAGACTCTGCAACTCAAGACGCTGGACTATGTAGCTCTGGCGAAGGTGTCCGGCGCGTCCGATTTCCGAATTCTGTTCAGGCACATTCTGCCGGGTGTTATGAACACGCTCGTTGTGGCGACTACGCTGCAAGTGGGCGGCATCATCCTCGCCGAGTCGATTCTGGGATACCTGGGCGCAGGCATTCCGCTGCCCGCGCCCGCATGGGGTTCTATGATAGCCTATGGGCGCGACTATCTGAATGATGCCTGGTGGGTGGCGTTCTTTCCGGGCATGGCGATATTCCTGACGGTGCTTGCGTTCAACTTCATCGGCGACTGGCTGCGCGATCGCTGGGACACTCGCCTGCGGCAGATTCTCTGATATTTTGTCCTGTGCCTGAATACGGGTGAACTGCCTTGAAGTGTCCTATAAGCCCGTCCTGGTCGATGTGATGCGGGATAGCCCGATGCTCGGCTATGCGGCGTTCGCGCTGCCAGGGTGGCCCGGCGCGCCGTATAGCGGACAGCCGGCGCAGGACATCGCTTGGGTCGCCTGCCCGCAGGAAGCGGGGCTGTGCTTGGCTTGCGCCTGCCCCGTGAGCGATGCTATCTCTTTCTTGCGCGCTTGCTTTGCTCCCTCGCTGAATAGGTCGAGTTTAAGCTGCTTCGCGCGCGGAGGGCGGTGTCCCGGGAAGCGCAGGAAGGGCCAAGCGCGCTTACGGACGACGCCCATCGCCTGAAGGTCACGCCAGTTGTCTATGCTGTGCGCTCCGCGATTTTTCAGGATGCGGGTTGCCGAGGTGGGGCCTACGCCGGGCACGCGCAAGAGCTGCTCCGAAGTGGCGAGGTTCACATCGAGGGGGTATGCGTCCAGGTTATGCACCGCAATCGCCTGCTTGGGATCGTCGTCGTGCGGTAGGAAGCCGTTGTCGTCATAGGCGAGGCGCATCTCGTCGTTGGTGAACTTGTACACGCGCTTCAGCCAATCGACCTGATATAGTCTGTGTTCTCTGACCATAGGGGTTGCGGGATGCTCGGCGAGCGGCGTGTAGCGCACCGGCTGGAACGGCGCGTAATAGACGCGCTTGAAGTTCCACTCGCCATAGAGCTGCTCCATGCGCTTGAAGATGTCCCAATCCGATTCGTTCGCAGCGCCCACGACCATCTGCGTCGCCTGCCCAACCGTCGCGCCTTTGCCATTGCCTTGATTGCGGCGCATTAGATTGGCGACCCAGCCCATTGGGTCGAGGATGTCGCGCTGCATATCCTTCATAGAGCTGAGGCGGCGCATCATCTCAGGCGTGGGGGTCTCGATGTTCACGGATAGGCGAGTGCCAAGCCTGTAAGCGGCTTCGACGAACTGATACTCGGTGCCGGGCATTACCTTCATGTGGATGTAACCCTTGAAGCCGTGCTTGTTGCGTATCGTATCCACGACCTTGAGCAGCCGCTCGGTGGTCTTGGAGCCGCTGCCCGCGATGCCTGAGCTGAGGAATAAGCCGTTGACGGTGTGGCGGCGGTGCATCTCCATGAAGGCGTTGGCGAGTTCATCGACCTTGAAGGCGTAGCGCTTGCGCGGCACCCAGTGGCTGTTGGGGCAGTAGAAGCAGTCCATCTTGCAGAAGTCGGTGAACATCACGCGCATCAGGCTGATGAACTTGCCGTTGGGCATGGCGGCTTTATAAACGCCGGGAACGGGGTTGCGCCGCGCGGATGTGTAAGGGACCTGCGTTCTGCCGCTTGGCGGGGGGCGCGACAGGATGTCGTCGCTCGCCATGCCGCCGAGGATGTGGAGTTTCTCGAATGTGTCGGGCGTGTGCTTGATAAGCATTTCACTCTCCATGCGCTCATTGTACTAGAACATTCATCCTAGTGTAATGAGATACGCATGTCAAGCGCCCGTTGATAGAGAACCTTATTTGTCCTGATACTGAGAAGAGCGTGCCCTAGACAGCCTTTGCAAAGACGCCCAGTCGCCACGAATCAATGCTTCTTTCTTTCGCCGCGACCATCCCTTAATCTGGCGCTCACGCTCAAGCGCATCTATTCTGGAGTCAAACTCCTCTGAGAACACTAACTTGACCGGTCGCCTCTTCCATGTGTATCCGGGGATTTCACCGCGCTGATGGGATGCAACTCGCACTTCAAGATTATCCGTATGTCCTGTGTAATATGAACCGTCGGAGCATTTTAGGATGTAGCAGTAGAAGCTATTTACATACATTGCTTTGCACATTTGTGGTTCGACAAGCTCACCACGAACGGGTTTGGGTTTCAAATCTCGTTCGTCCTGAGCTTGTCGAAGGACGAGAATTGTTTGTCAACACTAACCCCAAAACCTTAATCTCTTGTAAGACCTTCGTCCTCTTTGAATGATGCTACCGTTCCTGACAGTCCACGCAACTCGATCAGCATTTGGGTACAGTCGAGATATGGGTGTCTGGTCTATGGAAATGCTGCCTTGCTGGACGAGTCTCCGCGCTTCACTTGTGCTTGAAGCTAGGCCGACTTTGACCAAGAGCCATGGAACATCAACGATAATATCCCCCTTTTTGATATTGAGATCTGGTCGATCTTCTTGAATCATACCACCCGTTACATTCAAGCCGAAGTCTTTCAGCATTTGATCATACAGAAAGCCGCCAACCAATGCAGCTTCTTGCCCTAAAATCAGGACATCTTCCATTTGACTGTCGTCCGGCAGTTCGCGTTGCTGGACGGTGCGCTCGAAGCGCCGTTCTGCGTCGCGCGCGGCGTCGGCGTCGTGGAATTGCGCGACGAGTTCGCGCGCGAGGCGCTTCTTCATGTCCATCGGGTTGACCGAACCGCCGTCCATCGCACGGCGCATCTCTGCCAGTTCGTCGTCGGGCACATCTGTCAGGTATTCGTAGTAGGCAAGCATCATCGTGTCGGGCAGCGACATGGTTTTGCCGTAGATGTCGCTTGGCGGCTCGTCGATGCCGATGTAGTTGCCCAGGCTCTTGCTCATCTTCTGCACGCCGTCCGTTCCGGGGAGAAGCGGCATTAGGAAGCATTGCTGCGGCGTCTGTCCCATCATCTGTTGCAGGTCGCGCCCCACGAGCAGGTTGAACATCTGGTCAGTGCCGCCGAACTCCACATCGGACTCGATGGCTACCGAGTCATACGCTTGAAGCAAGGGGTAGAGCAGCTCGGTGATGGCGATAGGCTGGTTGGACTTGAAGCGATTGGCGAAGTCGTCGCGCGCCAGGAATTGGGCTACCGTGAAGCGGCTGGTCAGCCCTATTACATCGGTTAGCGAGAAGTCGCCGAACCACTCGCTCTGCCAGCGCGTTTCGGTTCTGTCCCTGTCCACAATCTTGAAGAACTGCGCCATGTATGTCGCGGCGTTCTCGCGCACCTGCTCGGCGGTGAGCATCGGGCGCGTGGCAGACCTGCCGCTGGGGTCGCCAATCTGCGCCGTCCAGTCGCCGACGATGAGCACTACCTTGTGTCCCAGGTCCTGAAGCTGACGGAGCTTCCGCAGCCCGACGGCATGCCCTAGGTGGATGTCGGTCGCGCTGGGGTCGAAGCCCATCTTGAGGCGCAGCGGCTTGCCGGTTCGGATTCGCTCCACGAACTCCGACTCGACGATAATCTCCGACACGCCGCGCCTGAGCACGCGGCGCATCATGCTTTCGTCTTGTACGGTGGCTGTATTCAAGATGGCATACCTCGTTGATGACGGGTTTGAGTTTCAGGGCAGCGCCTACTACGAACGGATAGGGGCTAATAGGGCGGGCAGGGTATTTTCACAAGTATCGCAAAGGAAGGAGGCGGGCGCAACACATGCTGCGTCCGCCTCCCTCTAATTGTCCGTTCTTCCCGTCCTCCCGGTCGTTGACCGGAGGCTGCGCCCTGAAGTCCAAGGGTCATCTGGCAGCCGCTTGCGGCACACGGGTCAGCCGGTCTTAGCCTCCCCTGCCGGTTTCAATTGGAGCTTCCTCCCTGTCACCGCGTCCCACCATAGCCGCCCCCGAAACCGACAGGGGCGTGACAAGGGCACTTCCAGTTATGATTCATAACGAGTTGGCGAACCATAGTCATCCTCCTGTCAGCCTTGGCGAAACGCCTGTGGCAGTTGCTTGGGAGTCTTGCGCTCCTATACCTAACGATAGCAATCATCGGGCGCGGTGTCAACGCCGTTTTGGGCGTTGCGGCGGCGATGTTCGGACGCTTGCCTACCTGTCCGGCAGTACGGCAACATTCGTCCAGTAGTTCAGCAGGTCCCGAACCTTGGTGTTGAACTGGTGCACATCTACCGGCTTGGTGATGTAGCTGCTGATGCACTTGCTATATGCGTACTCGAGATCTTCCTGTGACTGCGAGGTGGTCAGCACGACTACGGGAATAGCGCCCAGATCCGGGTATTCTTCCAGCTCGGCGAGGACTTCTCTGCCGTCCATCACGGGCATGTTCAAGTCGAGCAAAATCATGTCCGGGCGCGTCGCGTTGTTATGGTTGTCCTCACGCTTGAGTATGGTCATCGCCTCTTTGCCGTTGTTCGCCACGGTGAAGTTGACATGAAACTCGGCGTCTTCCAGGATAATCTGGATGAGCCGCACGTCGGCGGGGTTGTCTTCAACCAGCAGTATTTCCAGCGGCCTGCTGGCAGGCCTTCTGTATGTGGTCACTGCTATACTCTCTTTAGACTTGCCGCGCGGTGGCGCGGTCTAGCTGCCGCCAAAGGGCCACCACCACTTGCGCCCGCCACCGGAGGGCGCGGCTTCCGTCTGCCCGGCCGGAGGCCCCATGCTTATCGGCTGGCGGCTGAACATACCGAGCTGGCCGACGACATTGTTGAACCGCTGGAGCTCGATGGGCTTGCGGCAGAATCTGCTGGGCGGGATGTTGTAGGCGTTCAGCAGGCTCTGCTCAGCCTCCGTGCCCGTCAGAATCATCACGGGGATGTTGACCAGCCCTTCGTCGGCGTTGATGTCCGCAAGCACTTCGGGCCCGTCCTTGCGGGGCAGCCGCAGGTCGAGGAGAATCAGGTCCGGGCGAGGCGTGCTGCGATAGGCGCCCGCGCCGCGCAGCATCTCCATTGCGATAACGCCGTCCTCCGCGACCGTGACATTCGTCGTGTGCTCCGACTGCTTGATGACCTCTTCGGTCAGCCGCACATCGGCGGGGTTGTCTTCTACCAGAAGAACCTCGATTGCTCGGCCACTTGCTGTTGAAGTCATAGCGCCCTCCTTTTACTTCTTAGTTTCGATCTTCTGCAACAGGTAGCGTGAAGCTAAATGTCGCGCCGTTTCCAAGTTCCGATTCCACCCATATCTTCCCCATGTGGCGTTCCACAATCTTGCTGCATATCGCAAGTCCGATGCCGGTGCCAGGATACTCGCCCCTGCCATGCAGCCGCTTGAACATGCCGAAGATGCGATCGCAGTGCTGCGGCTCTATGCCGATGCCGTTGTCGGAGATCGACATCACCCAGGACTCGCCGACCTGCACGCTCGATATGTGAATTCGGGGTGGATTTTCGCTGCGAAACTTGATTGCGTTGCTTATTAGGTTTTGGAACATCTGCGAAAGCTGGTTGATGTCGCCATGCACTCTGGGCAGCCTGTCGTGCGTAACGCGCGCCTCCGCTTCGGCTATGGTTACGCGCAAGTTGGCCATAGCCTGTTCCAGCGCGCTGGAGCTTTCCACCGGCTCCAGCGGTCTGCCCTGCGTTCCCACGCGCGAGTATTCAAGCAGGTCGTTAATCAGCACCTTCATACGGTCCGCGCCGTCCACTACATAGCCGATAAACTCGTCAGCGGTCTCGTCCAGCTGACCGCTGTAACGGTCTGAGAGCAGCTGCACAAAGCCGGATATGACTCGCAGCGGCTCTTGCAGGTCGTGTGACGCTACATAGGCAAACTCTTGCAGTTCGGCGTTGGAGCGCGCCAGTTCATCCGCTTGCTGCGCCAGCTTCTCTTGCGCCCTCTTGCGCGGCGTGATGTCGTTGGAGTAGATCCGCAGCTGGTTGATGGCAGGAATATACACTATTCGCTGCTGGTATGTCTCATCGCCGACATCGATTTCGCGTGAATGAAACGCTCCGCCCGCCGTCAGGTCTTCGGCTATTGCCTCTATGTCCGTCATGATGGGATGGCGGGGCCCCAGGTCGTACAGGTTGGGGAAGCGCTGCTGCGCTATTGGATTGCAGTAGGCGATTGTGCCGTCGAGGTTAGCCTCGATTACCGGATTCGGGTTGTGCATCGGGAAGGTGGCGAGCCTGTTCTGCTGGGCGTAGAGCTGCGAGTTCACGACCGCGGGCGCTATCTGCGTGGCAACCTGTGTGAGCGTGTCGATGTCGCGCTGTCCGTAAGCGTTATCTCTGAGGGAGCGCACATTGAGCAGTCCTATAATCTCGCCCTTGAATATCAAGGGCGCAAGAATCATGGAGCGCATATTGTAGAACACCGTGGCCGGGTAGCGCGCCCTGAGCACATCGGCGCTGCCCTGAACCAGGACGGTTTGCGCGGTTCGCACCGCGTCTTCTGCCGGCGTGTCTTCCACCGGAAACTTTTGGCCTATGCTGCGCCCCGGCGCTTCCAGCCCCAGCACATAGGCGTTGATGAGCATGTTGTCTTCAGCGTTCAAGAGGCTGATTGAAATACGGTCGAAGGTTATGAGCTTTTGGACCTGGTCGGCAAAGTCTTGATAGACTTCGTTGATGTCCACGGATGATGAGATTACCCTGCCAATCTCAGAGAAGAGAACCTGTTCTTGGACGAGCCGCTTCTCGAAGCGCAAACTCTCTTCCAGCGCCGTCTGCGTGTTCGTTTGCTTCGCGTACAGCAGCGAGTTTGCCACGGCTCCCGCTATCTGCGAGGCGACCTTCTCCGCCGCTTCGAGGCTGCTCTGGGAATAGGCGTTAGGATCGCTCGCTCTGAAGTGCAGCGTGCCTATGACTTCGTTCCTGGATATTAGAGGCACCGCGACCAGCCAGCGCAAGCCTGCCCTTAAGACGGGGGACTGGTTCAAAAACTGTCTTTGGGCTTCCTGATTGGAGTTGGGGCTGATGATCAAGCCGCTCCGATTTCTGGCGACCCACTCGGTTGGCGAATTAGCGATTGGCCTAACAAGGCCGGGCGCCCACTCCGGCACATTCTCCCCGGACTGGTACAGCGTTACCACCGTGCCGGCGTCGAGGTCAACGCTGTTGATGACCAGCCGCTCGAACGGGATGATGTTGCGAACCTGCGCGGCGAAACCCTCATAGACCTCTTGGATGTTCGGCGACGAGCTGATGACCCTGCCAATCTCCGCGAATATCGCGTACTCAGCCGCTACACGCCGCGCCTCGAGAACCGCGTCCCGATTATCGGGCGGCGCGGTGTTCGCGGAAACTTCCCCTGTGCGTTCTTGCATGAGTAACTCCCGTCCCGTTGCGCTTTGGGCTATGGCTTCGCCTCAAGCAGTGTTCGGGTTTGCTCTACATCCAGTTGCATCTGCTTCAACAATGCTTCTACGCTGTCGAACTTCAATTCATCGCGCAGTCGCTGAACGAATTCCAGCCGTAGTACCCTATTATACAGGTTGCTGTCAAATGACAGCAAAAACGCCTCTATGGTGCGCCCCGTGCCGTCGAATGTGGGGCGTGTGCCGATGCTGGTAGCCGCCATGTACGCTTCGCCATCAACGAAGGCGCGCGTGGCGTATATGCCGTTGCCGGGGATTGCCATCTGATGCCCCACTTCAAGGTTGGCGGTAGGATAGCCCAGCGTCCTGCCGCGCTTCTCGCCGCTGACGACCGTGCCGCTGATGGCGAAGTCGCGTCCGAGCTTCTTGGCGACATCGCTCACCTTGCCCTCGGCGAGCGCTTGCCGTATGCTCGTGCTTCGCACGGGGTCGCCGCCTTCGGACAGCAGGTCGACGACGCTCACCGAAAAGCCGATTTCAGCGCCCAGCGACGCGAGCGTCTCCACATTGCCCTCGCGCTTGTAGCCCATTGCGAAGTCGGGCCCGACGACCAGCCCGCGCATTCTCAGCCTGCTTCGCAGCAGTTCGACGAATTTCTTTGCCCTAAGACTGGCTAGCTCGAGGTCAAACCGGATGGGGATGACAAAGTCGACGCCAAGTTCTTTGAGCAGGCGTATTCGCTCTTCGATGCCGGTGATGTACTGCGGGCGAAAGTTTGGATTGAGCACGGAATCGGGATGGTTGCGAAAGGTTAGCACGCCTGCCATGCAGCCTTTGGCGGCGGCTTCTCGGATGACTTTGGCAATCAGGCGCTGATGACCCCGATGCACACCGTCAAAGACGCCGATGGTGAGCGCCGAGTCCCTGTCGATGGACGCCTGTGCCAGCTCCTGGTCGATTCGCATTGCGCCTTACTCGCCTGATTGCGGATGTGTAAGATTCAGTCGCTCCGGTCGCGGTACGCCCCGCGCCCGTACAAGGGCGAAATCGTGTAGAGGAGTATAGCAGACAGAGGAGAGCGATTCTATAACATTTCAAGCCAACGCCGCGCTATTGGGTGAAGCGACGGGTCAGCAGCAGCAGGCTCGCGGGCAGAATCATCGCCGTTATGCCGCCCATTATCAGCATAGTCGCGTTCAGGCTGAGCGCGTCGGCGATTACGCCGTATGCGATGGGCGCGACGACCGTGCCAATCTCGTTGGTCGTGTAGAAGAAGCCGTAGTAGCGTCCGCGCCTGCGCGCCGGGACATATTCGGCGACGGTCGCGTACAGAATGGATGATGTGCCGTTCAGCCCGATGCCCAGCAGCACAAGCAGGGGAATCATCGTCGCCATTGGCGCGTAGAGCGCGAGCGCGATGAGCGCGGCGGTCAGCCCTTTCGTCGCCCATATCAGGCTGACCGTGCTGAAGCGGTCGCCAAGCCAGCCCACGATGAACTTGCCCGCCGCGCCGCCAATGAACACGAAGGTCAGCATGCCGATTGCCTGCGACGCGTCCATGTCCCGGGAGATTAGCACGAATGGCAGGAATGTCAGCGCCGCCGTGCGCGCGGTGGAGTCGAGCATGCCGATGCCGCTCAGCGTGGCGAACGCACGCAGCCGAGTGTCGCCGCCATCCCGCGCTATCGCCTCCGATTCTTCGGCGGCGGGCTTGCCTATGTCAACGCCGCGGCGTGTCAGGGCAGCGGCGACCATGAATGCCAGGCTTGCCAAGCCGGTAATCCAGAGTATCTGCCGCCAGCCCATGCTGACCGCGATGGCGGCGGCTACGATGGGCGGCGCAAGCAGCTTGCCAAGGTCTCCGGCGAAGTTCACCGTGCCCACCGCGGTCGAGCGCCCCTTGTCGTCGTAGGCGCGCGACACCATGCTGGACGCAAGCGGATGCTGGAAGCCGCCGCCAAGCCCGCCGATGAAGCTGAGCACGATAAGCGTTCCGAACATGGGCGCAAGCGCCATGCCCACAAGCCCTATGGACACCCAGCCGTTGCCCAGCACCAGCAGCCAGAACTCGCCCATCTGCTCGGCGAGGAAGCCCGCGGGTATCTGGAGCACCGCGGAAGCGCCGCTGAATGTGGCGCGCAGCATCCCGACCTGCGTGAACGATAGGTTCATATCGCGCTCAATCAGGGGCAGCAGCGGAAACATCAGCGCGAAGTGCAGGTCGCTCCAGATGTGCATCACAGAGCCAAAGTATAAGGTTCTGCGGCTTCGCGGCGCGCGGGTGATGAAGTTCAATAGCATAGTGGCGTGGATTATACTACGATTGCGAACGAAATATCAGTGAAGGAGTAGGTGTGATGACGGGAGACAGCGACCGATATTGGGATGAGGTATGGGAAGCGGGGGCGCAAGGCTCGCCGCATGACGGCGCTGACGCGCTGCTTGTGGCAGAGCTGGCGGGCATGGAGCCTGGACGCGCCCTCGACATGGGCTGTGGCGACGGGAGCAACGCCGTCTGGCTGGCAGAACGCGGCTGGCGCGTAACGGCGGTTGACTTCTCGCGCAAAGCCGTGCAAGCGGGCAGGCGAAACGCCGACGCAGCGGGCGCGGCGGTTGAGTTCATCGTGGCGGATGCCGCAACATACCGGCCGCAAGGGTCGTATGACCTGGTTGCCTCATTTTACATTCAGCTTCCGCCCGTCCAAAGGGCTGCTATGCTCTCGCGCATGCGCGCCGCCCTGAGGCCGGGCGGGATGCTGCTGTTCGCAAGCCATGACCGCTCCACGCCGCCCCCGGGGTGGTCGAAGGATGACTTGGCAACGCTCACGAGCGTCGACGAGGTTGTGGCTGAGCTTGGAGGGATGGAGATTGAGCGCGCGCTGGTCGTCGAGCATGGAGAGCCGTCCGAGCACGACGCGCACGGGCATGGGCTGAACAGCACGGTCGTCATCGCAAGGGCAAGGGGCGGAGGATAATGTTAGGCTCTGTGGACATTTCGACTTTTCATCTCATCATTCCCGCTCACCCACCCGTCATTCCTGCGAAAGCAGGAATCCAGCGCTTTGAGATGGTCTAAAATATGCGAAAGCGCCTACATTCTGAGATTCTGGATTCCCGTTTTCACGGGAATGACGCAAATGTCCACACAACCTAGTCGTCGGTTCGCCACTTGCGGAGGTTCGCAGCGCCCCGCAGGTACACATTCACCAGGTCTTTGGCGGGCTTGTCGGTGTTGATGAGGATGAGCGCGCGGATGCACTTGGATTGTGAGCCGGGAACATCAATCTCTACGGCGTCCAGCAGCGCGACATAAGTCCAGCCCATCAGGCGGGCGGCGGCGGCGGGGAAGTCGGCGTTGAGGTCGGGCGTCGTGGTGAAGAACGCCGCCGCCACATCGTCGGGGTCGATGTCGTTGGCAGCCACGAGTTCGTCCAGCATCTCCCTGGTGGCGTTGAACACATCGTCCTTGTTGTTGCTTTCGGCGGTGGTCGCGCCTCTTATGCCTCGGACTTTGGACATCCTAAAAGCACTCTCCGGTTAATGTTACTGCCGTTCTACGCCCCTGAGCTGCCTTATGAACTGTGAGGCGGTCATTGCCGCGTCTTCGATGGAGGCGCGGCTGACGCTATCGAGGAGCGCGCTGCCCACAATCGCGCCGTCCGCGAAGCGCCCGATGCGCTCCACATGCTCATGCCGCGACACGCCAAACCCAACTAGCACCGGCAGATCGCTGTGGCTGCGTATGCGCCGCACCAGTTCCTCTACGCCGCCCGACAGCTCGGACCTTGCGCTCGTTACCCCCGTAACGCTAACGCAGTATATGAAACCCCTTGCCTGTTTGCAAGCCTGCGCGATGCGCGCCTCCGTGCTTGTGGGCGCGAGCAGCGGAATCAGATGTATATTCCGCGATTCCAGTATCGCCTGATAGGGGGACGCTTCTTCCGGCGGCAGGTCGGGGATGATAACGCCGTCCAATCCCGCATCCGCGGCGTCCTTGCCAAACCGCTCTATGCCATAATTCAGGAACGGGTTCAGATACCCCAGGAATATGAGCGGCGAATCGATGCCCCTTGTTCGCAGGCTTGCCACGCTCTCTATCGATGTCTGAAGGCTTGCCCCCTGTTCGAGCGCGTGGAAGCTCGTCATCTGAATCGTGGGCCCGTCCGCGAGCGGATCGCTGAAAGGCACCCCTAGTTCGAGCATGTCCGCGCCCGCTTCCAAGATGGACGCCGCCATCGCCTCGGATATTTGCCGATTAGGGTAGCCCAGGGTGATGAATGGGACGAGCGCGGACTTGCCCTCGTTCCTGAGCGCCGCCAGTGTTGTGTCGATGCGGTTTGCCATTGTTGCGCTAGTGTCCTCAATTAAGCATTTCGTACTGGATTATGGATACTCCGTTGGATATGGTGTGCATGGCTATCGGGGGCCAGAGCGATCCTGTGCGTATGTAGAGCCACGCAATCAGCATACCAGAAACGAAGATTATCGGCATTACATCGAGGTCGAGGTGTACCAGAGCGAACACCGCCGAGCTGATGAGCGCGCCTTTCAGACTGCCCAGCCTGATGATTAACCCTGCCAGAATGAAGCCGCGAAACAGAATCTCTTCGATGAAGGGACCCAGAACTATAATGTCAAAGTAGAGTATAGGCGTGATGCTATCGGCGAGTAGATCGTCGATGGATTCCTGCTCAGGTATCAGCGCCTCTACGCCAAGCGTGCTGATGAACAGGGTGTATCCCACGTTAAATCCCCAGCTCATCGCAAGCGCAAGCGGCACGAGCAGCAACAGGTGGGCGAGCGCGGGGCGGCGAAAGCCCAGCGCGCGCCAGGACACGCGGTATTTGCGTAGGCTGAAGAACCAGACGCCCGCCAGCATCGCGCCGTAGCCCATCACAGCGCCCAGGTGGTATTCCAAGGCGCTCCGGGCGTCTTCCGGCGTCGCCAGAAGGACGACAAGCGCCACGACGACGGAGACGACGAACAGCCCGACGATGAGCAGCGCCGCCTTGACCACATCCCAGACATTCCAAGGTACGGTCAGAGTGTTATCTACGAATATGGCGGCGCAGCCGGTGGCGTCATCGGGGCGTGAGCGACGGTCGGCGGCATACTCCGGACGATAAGGCGGCATAGGTCTTAGAGCGGTTCGTCAGCTCCGCGCCCGCCGCTTAGCTTTCCCTCCACAGCACATCGCCATAGAGGTCGTCGGGATGCTCGCGCGAGGCGAAATCGGCGTACTCCTCTTTGGACGCCTGCAAGTGTCCGTCATCGCCGTGTCCGGGGAACACATTCACATCATCGCCGAGCGTGAACAGCTTGGTCGTGATGCTCTCGATGAGCTGCTTCAGCTTCTCAGGCGAACCAGACTTGCCGGGGCCGCCGGGGAACAGGGTGTCGCCGGAAAAGAGGTGTCCGTCCGTGTGATAGCAGGTCGAGCCGGGCGTGTGTCCGGGCGTGAACACCGCCGTCAGGCTGACGCTGCCGGCGGACACGACATCGCCATCGTTCAGCAGTATGTCCGCGGGCCTGGACAGCGCGTCGGCGTCGTGCGTGCCAATGCCGACGGGCGCTTGTATCGCCGCCGTTACATCGTCGAAGCCGAGCAGGTGATCCATGTGGTTGTGCGTTATGAGTATCGCCTTCACATCCGTCGTCTTAGCCAGCTTGATGAGCTCGTCCGGCTCGGCGGGCGTGTCGATTAGTATGCTCTCGTTAGTCTTGGGGCAGACTACGAGATAGGCGTTGTTGCCATAGGGCCCGCACTCCAGCTTGTGGATAGTAATGGCGTCGTCCTGAAAGTGAGGTGTCATATCTTCTCCTAGAAGTCTGATAGTATGTGGTTTGTGCCGAAATTATATCAGCAATCCCGATGAGGTGTTTTAGATGGCGGACTTGGGACTTACGGTCAAGCACGGTTCGGACGGCAAGCGCATAGAGATGCAGTGCGAGCACCAGAACGGGCTTGTGTATGTCGTGCGCGGCGAGGCGAGTTGGGTCTGCTCGGACGAACTGCTGCACGCCCATGCGCTTGCGGGCTTCTTCCGCGAACTGGTGGAACTTGACGATGAGCGTATCGGCGATGTGATGCAGCGCTGGGGCATATATTACAGGCAGCGCGCGCTCGCCGCCGATGCCGCCGACCATTCCTGAACATCCGCGCCCTCCACGCCGCCAGCCCCCTCCCTCCGGGAGAGGGGGCGGTTGCGCGGTTGGGGGGCTAGGACGCCGCGATGCCGAGTTCGGCTTGCAGGTCTTTGATGGTTTCCGCGCGGCTGCGGGTTACTCTGCGCTCACGCAAGCCGATGGGCAGGTTCTGTACCTCCGGCTGTATCTTAATGGAGATGAGGATGGGCCCCTGCTCTTGCATGATGTCCTCGATGCGTGTGGTGAACTCTTCGAGGTCGTCGAAGTTGTAGGCGGAGACATAGCCCGCGCCCTTTGCCATCGCCGCGTAGTCGATCTCCGCGGAGTTGGGGACGGGCTGGCCGCCGGTTGTGGCGTAGCATTCGTTGTCGAGCACGAAGTGAACGAAGTTGGCGGGCTTCTTGCCCGCGATGCTTGCCAGCACGCCGAGGTTCATCAGCAGGGAGCCTTCGGCATCGAATAGCACAATCTTTTCGTCCGGCAGTCCGAGCGCAAGGCCGAACGCGGCGGAAGTGGTGTGTCCCATTGCGCCGCCGAGAGAGATGTCTCGCGCCGGCTCTGTGCTGATGTCCGTCCAGTATCGGCCGGCAGTGCCCGCGGTCGTTACGATGGCATCGCCGCGATGAGACTTGAATGCGTTGAATACATCAACGGGGTTTATCATATTTTTTCTCCTTGTGTGTTCTATTGCGTCATTCTTGCGAAAGACCGTTACCCCTGCGAAAGCAGGGGCAGGAAGTCATTGCTTTTAGATTGCCTAAAACATGCGAAAGCGCCTACATTCTGAGTTCTGGATTCCCGTTTTCACGGGAATGACGAGATGAAAACTCAAAATGTCCACAGAACCTAAAAGCAAGCGCCGTCCGCGCCTACCTGTTGAAGCCGTGATATTCGTCGCCAACTAGCACGACTACGGGGCGATTGGTGGCGCGCGCTTCCTCGAAGGCTTCCGTGATTCGCTCGCCGTCCTCGTCCTGCTCGACGAGGTAGTAGTTGATGCGGAATGCGTTCAGGAACGGCTCTGTGTAGGTTGCGGCGGTGTCGGGCGTCTTGCCGCGCCGCGTCCAGCCGCGATAGCCGATGACCATCACCAGCGGGAAGCCGGTATCCAAAGCCATGCCGCGTATGGAGTCGCCCGACTCCATCATGCCGGTGTTCTGTATGAGGCATACGGGCACCTTGCCCGCGACATTCAAGCCGAGCGCCACGCCCATAGTCTCGCCCTCACGCGACACGGGGATTACATCCAGCCAGTCCTGATCGACCATCAGCTCGTAGAGGTAGTTCGTTTCGCTGTCCGGAATCGTGATGATGTGCGTTACGCCGTTCTTCTTGAACTCTTCTATCAGAGTTTCGGGGCGAAGAATCTGAGGTTGCTGCTGAACCATGTTTCTCTCCTTTAACTAACTCGCCAAAGTTCGTATAGCCGTACCGATAGACATGCATATCAGGCGGTCATTATAAGTAGTTACAAGGAAGCGGTCAATTTTGGCGTATCAGGCTGCTTCACTCGACCACTTTCGTTGTCTCAAAACCTGTTCAACCCTTATCATGCGATATATTCGTTTTGGAGACTCAATCACCGACACCTTCAGTTTGGGAGATACCATCTATGACACCACAAGAGCGTATCCTGAAAATAGAGTCTTATAGCAATGCCTATGGCCTTCTCGTTGACGCGCTGAGCGAGTTCCCCAAGGAGATGTGGCAGTTCAGGGACGAGCATGGCTGCTGGAGCATCCATGAGCACATCATCCACATCACCGACAGCGAAGCGAACAGCTACATTCGCTGCCGCAGGCTGATTGCCGAGCAGGGCAAGCCCCTTATGGCATACGACGAAAATCGCTGGGCGACATCGCTTGACTATCACGACCAGAGCGCCGAAGACGCCATGGCGCTGTTCAAGTGGCTGCGGCGCAAGATCTACACGCTCATCAAGTCGCTCCCCGAACCCGTTTGGGCGCACGCCTCATACCATCCGGAAAATGGCGATACCACACTCGACGATTGGCTCGACACCTACGAGCGGCATGTTCCTGAGCATATCGAGTACATGCGCCAGAACTACGATGCCTGGCGCGAAACTGCCGGCTAGACCACGCCCGCATCGCGCAGCGCCGCCAGCTTAGACGGCGTAACCCCTATCTCGGCGTATATGGCTTCGTTGTGTTCGCCGAGCAGGGGCGGGCGGCGTTTGATTGCCCATGGGGTTGCCTTGAAGTCGTAGGGCGCGCCGACATATATGAACTCGGCGTCGAGTTCGGGATGCGCGACCGGCGCCTGCATGCCGCGTTCCTTGAAGTGCCTGTCCTCCAAGGTGTCCTCCGGCGAGTAGATGATGCCCCACTGAAAGCCCAAGTTCTGAGCGCGCACGAAGATGTCGTATGCGGTGTTCGCCATGCACAGCTCGCTCACGGCAGCCATGACTTCGTTCATCTGCCGGATCGCCACCGGATCGCGGTTGGCGATAGCCTCGCGGCTGGGCGGCGTGAGGTATTGGGACAGGTCGCCGACTAAGCCGTGTTCGTCGAGCCATGCGAGCAGGTGAAACCACTGCTCTTCGGTGCGCGCGGGGAAGCCGATGTTGACATAGCGCCCATCGCCGCAGAGCATCTGCACCTCAGGCGTGGGCGTGGGCGATGAGTGCCGTCCCGTCTGTCGCTGCACGGTATCGCCCGCGACGAGCCAGTGATACACCGCTCCCTCGGTCGTAACATTCTGGGCGGCGTGCATGTTGACATCGATGAACTGCCCCTCGCCGGTGAACTGGCGATGCACGAGCGCGGTGAGTATGCCGATGGCGGCGAAGTGGCAGGCGGTGTGATACGCCTGATTGCCGCCGCCGCGCACGGGCGGGAGCGTGTGGTCGTCGTAGCCGCAGCTCCAGACGGGGCCGCCGAATGCCAGCGCCGTGAGGTCGGTAGTGGCATAGTCGCTGTAAGGCGCATCCTGCCCGAAGGGGCTGATGGCGGCGACGATTATGTCGGGCGTCGCCCGCGAGACGGCGTCGTAGCCGATGCCAAGTGAATCGAGGTGTCGCGGCGGGCAGCTGTCTATTATCACATCGGACTGCGCCGCGAGCTGCATGAACAGGTCGCGCCCGGACTCGCTTTCCATGTCCAGGGTAACGCTGCGCTTGTTGCTGTTGTAGTGCCAGAAGTAGAGGCTGCGGTTCTTGTGCGGCTCGTCGTCGAGGAAGGGCGGGTATGAGCGCGTTTCGTCGCCGTCGGGCGGCTCGACCTTGATGACGGCAGCGCCCATGTCGGCGAGCAGCTTGCCGCACCAGCCGCCGAGCGCGCCGCCGAGCGCGCCGCCGACCTCGAGGATACGCACATCGTCAAGCACAGATGTCATTTAGATGACCCCCTTGGCATGCAGCGCTTCTTGCTCTGCCTTGTCCAGCATCAGTATCTCGTCGTAGAAGAAATCGTTGTCTTGTCCGAGCACGGGCGCGCCGCGCTCAATCTTCGCGGGCGTCTTGGACAGCTTCATGGGCATGCCCTCCACGCGGACGCATCCCATTTCGCGGTGCTTCACTTCGGGGAAGGTGTTCCACGCAAGCGAGTTCTCGTCCTTGTCCATGCGGTCTTCGGGATGCTGCACGGCGGCGGCGGGGACGCCGCGCTCTTGCAGCGCGTTCATGGCGTCGGAGGGTGAGCGCGCGTCCGCCCACGCCTGTATTATGTCGTCCAGGGCGTCCTGGTTACGCATGCGGCTTTCCAGCGTGGCGAACCTGTCGTCCTTCGCAAGTTCGGGGTGTCCTATGACATCGCATAGGGCTTTCCAGTCGGAATCGTCGCGCGCGGAGATAGCCACCCATTGGTCATCGCCCAGTGAGCGGTATATGCCGTGCGGCGCCATGGGCGGGAACACATTGCGGTTGCTGTGCGGGCTGTGCTTGCGGCGCATGGGACGCTTGTTCACCGTGTAGTCCAGCAGCGCGGGGCCGTTCAGGGTGAGGGCGGCATCGGTGCAGGACAGATCGACATATTGCCCTTCGCCAGTCTTGTTGCGGTGGTATAGCGCCATCAGAATGGCGATAGCCATGAAGTAGCCGCCGGTATGATCCATGTGCGAGAAGCCCCAGCCCGCCGGGGGCATGTCGGGCAGCGCGGACTGGAATGTTAGGCCTGAGACGGCTTGCACGACGGGTCCCCAAGTCTTGAAATGCTTGTAGGGTCCTGCGTGTCCGAAGCCGCAGTTGGAGACATAGATTATATCGGGCTTGATGGTCTTCATCTCTTCGTAGGGGAAGCCCCAGCGTTCCATCACGCCCGCGCTGAAGTTTTCGGTAACAACATCGCTGATAGATATGATTTCGCGTAGGATTTGCTTGCCGCGCTCGCTCTTGGCGTTGAGGGTGATGCCAATCTTCTCGATGTTGTGGTTGTTGAACATGCCGCCCAAGTTAGCGCCGCGCCGCTCGTCTATGTAAGGCCCGTTGCCGCGGAAGATGTCCCATCCGCCCTGCGAGAGCCTGTCTTCGATGCGGATGACCTGCGCGCCAAATGCGGCGAAGAAGCGCGTTGCGCCCGCTCCGGCAAGCTGCCCCGAGAAGTCGCATATCCGAATGGGCGCGAGCGCGCCCCTGCTTTCGTCTGTCGCCATATTCAAGTCCCCCTGACCTCTCTGTACACGATGAACACTGCGGCTGATTATAACGCCAAGCGGTGGCGGTTGCCATAGTGGGTTGTACGGGCATGTTACTATGTTCCCGTTTGGCGATTGGGGACGGAATTAAGGAGGCGTGGACTTGAGTGGCGTATTGGAGGGCTTTCGGGTTTTGGAGTTTGGCGAATATGTGGCTTCGCAGGTGTTGGGGATGCTGCTTGCGGATCAGGGCGCTGAGGTGGTCAAGGTGGAGCCGCCGGGCGGGGGCAGGCTAAGAGGGGGCGCGCCGTTCGCGGTGTGGAATCGGGGCAAGAAGTCGGTCGTCGTGGACGCTTCAGGCGATAGCGGCGCGGGTGTCATAGAGCGGCTGGCGGCGAGCGCGGATGTGCTTGTGAGCGACTCCCGCGTACTGCCGAGCGGCGTCGGCGTGGAGCGGATACAGGCGGCGAACCCGCGCTTGGTGAGCGTGTGCCTGCCCGCTTTCGGCGCGGAGCATGCGGACGCATCGCTGCCGCCGCTGGAGACGCTTGTCGCGGCGGCAACGGGCATCTATATGGACAAGGGAAGCGGCGCGCCGAGCTTCATATCCGTGCCGCATGCGAGCATCTTCGGGGCGCTTGGAGCCGCGCCCGCCGTCATTGCGGCGCTGCTGCACAGGGAAGCGACGGGCGAGGGGCAGCGCATCGAGCTGCCCCTGTACGACGCGATGTTCGGGGCGATGGGCGCGCAGGCGGTCTTGTTGCCGGAAACATCGCCGGACGCAATCCCGACGGTTCATCCGGTCATAGCGCGCTTCTATGAGTGCGCCGATGGGCGCTGGGTGAACATCAACGCGGGCTATCCGCGCGCGCTGATACCGATGGCGCGCGCCTTCGGACATCCTGAGTGGGCGGAGCCGCTGCTCGACACTGATAGCCTGCTGGCGCACCCGGAGGACAGGCAGCTTTGGATTGACACGCTGGAGCGCACATGGAGAAGCCGCCCCGCGCTGGAATGGGAGCAAATTATGGACGAGGCGGGCGTGCCATGCACGATGTGTCGCAGCGTCGATGAGTGGCTGGAGTGCGAGCAGTCGTCGGCTATGGGCGCGGTGGTGGAGGTGGACGCCCCGACATTTGGGCTGATGCGGCAGGTGGGCGTACAGGTGCATCTGAGCGAAAGCGAGGGCGGCATACGGCGACACGCGCCCGCGCTCGGCGAGCATACTGACGAGATACTCGCGGGACTCTGACGGGCGAGCGGCTTACAGGATGTCGCTGTCGGGGTTGCCGAGCATCATTTCGCGGACCAGGGGGATGGGCGGCGCGCCGTGCGATAGCAGGTCGTCGTGGAAGCGCTTGATGGAGTAGGCGTCGCCCATCGCGGCGCGGTAGTCGTCGCGCAGCTTCAGAATCATGAGCTTGCCGAGCGTGTAGTTGAGATACATCGGGTCGAATGTGCCGCGCATCGCCTCTTGGCGGGCGGGCAGCGCCTCCAAGAAGGCGTTGTCCATGAAGAAGCGTGTCGCCTCGTCGAGCGTCATGCCCTGCGTGTGCATCTTGATGGCGCATATCAAGCGGCAGTCGCGCAGCAGCGCTTCCAAGAGCTGCCCCAGCGCGTTTTGCGGTTCGGGCGCGTAGCCCTGCTCGATCATCATCTGTTCGGCGTAGTGCGCCCAGCCCTCCCAGAACGAGTACGCGCCGAATACGCGGCTTACGATGGAGTCGGCGCTGCGCGTGTGCAAGTAGTGGATATAGTGGCCCGGGTAGGCTTCGTGGACGGACACGGCGCGGAGGGTGGCATAGTTGAACGATGTCAGCCACTGCTCCTTCTCGGCGTCGCTCCAGTGGTCTTCGACCGGGGTGACATAGTAGTAGGTCTCGGTCGCTGTCCGCTCGTAGGGTCCGGGGAAGTCGAGGGCGGCGAACGCCCAGCGCATGAACGAGGGCGTGGGGGCTGTCCGGCAGCGCACCTCGGACGGGACGCTCACGATGTCGTTGTCTATGAGATACCGACGGATGTCCTCCAGCATGTCCCGCGTCTCGGCGATGAGCGCGTCGGCGGCGGGATGATCGGCGGCGACGGACGCGATGACCGCGCCGGGCGTCTTGCCGGCGTCGATGCTCGCGGCAATCTCCGTAAGGCGCGCCAGATTGCGCCGCAGGTCTGCCTCGCCTATGTTCAGCAGGTATTCCAGGGGCAAGTCCACCATCTCGCCGTATCGGAGAAGCGCGGAAAACCTCTTTGTGCCTATGGCGAATGAGGCGTCGGCGTAGGGGCGCAGCGCCTTGAGGTGAGCGACGAACTCGCGCACGGCGGCGGTTGCGGACGCGCGCGCGGCTTCAAATCGGCGGTGCGGGTCGTCGTGCGTCGGCGGTTGTGGTTCGACAGGCTCACCACGAACGGAGGGGGTAGGCTCACCGTGAGCGGGAAGGGAAGGTTCACCACGAACGGAGGGGGTAGGCTCATTGTGAGCGGGAAGGGTAAGGTCGGTTTCGTAGAAGGCGGCGATGCCCGTGTATGCCTCGATGCTTGCTTCCAGCACGGGCGCGGCGAGCCGCCCGCTCATGACCGCCTTGAGTTCTGACAGGTAGCCCGGCACGCCTTCAAGCGCCTGCGTGAGTGATGCCGCGCGCTGCTCGGGCGGGGCGTAGTCTCGCTTGATGTAGCCGCTCAGTTCAATGTGTTGGAGCATCTCCATCGGGTTGGTTTCGTGCCAGCGCAGCTCGTTGAGTTCCAGCAGTTCCTTGTGGAGGGCGGCGGTGAGTGTGCGATGGTCGTAGTAGGCGCGCACGCTGAGCGCGGTGGTGTCTATGCTGTCCAGGGAGGCTAATTGCTGCTTGAGTTCGCCCGCCCTGTTCGCCAGCGATGCCCGCGATATGCTGGGCAGCCGCCCGTCGTACTCATGCAGTCCGAGCCGCGACGCCGTGCTGGGGTACTGCTCCCAGGTCGCTGATAGTATGCGCTCGGTGGCTGCGTCGAATAGGCGGTTTGCGCTGTTGGTCATGGGTTGCTCCTGTGATGGTTCGCGCTGCGTGGTCAGCAAGTACATCTTACTATATGGGAGGCTGGCGGTGGCTGATACGGGTGGCTGATATAGAGGGACGGGATGGGGAATGGGTTCACATGGCGGGCGTGGGCGTGATAGGCTTGGTGGTGGCGGTGGCACGCCTATCATGTATGAGCAAGAGGGGTTTATGACTCAGGAGCAGGAAGAGATCAAGGATATGCTGGGGACTGTCGGCGAAGACCCCGGCTATGTATGGATGTCGGGTGAGCGCGTGGCGTGGGACGATGCGAATGTGCATGTGTCGATGCTTGGGTGGTCTGCTATATCCATGGTGTTCGAGGGGATTCGGGGCTACTGGAACGCGGAGGAAGAGCAGCTCAACATCTTCCACCTGGAGCAGCACCTAGAACGGCTGCTGCGATCCATGAAGGTGATGCGGATGACCTCGCCGTGGTCTATTGAGGAACTCAAGCGCGCGGTCATCGACTTGATACAGGCGAACGAGTTCCGCGACGACATATATGTGCAGCCGCTGGCGTACTTTGGCGGGAGCACGACGCCGGGCTATCTGCCGGTGCAAGAGCAGGACGGCGACATCACCATATTCAACCGTCAGATTGGTTCGGTGCTGGGTTCGGGGCGCACGGTGAATTGCGGGGTAAGCTCGTGGACGCGCATATCGGACAATGTGATGCCGCCGCGCGTGAAGGCGATAGCGAACTACCAGAACAGCCGCTATGTGGCGGACGAGTCCTCGCGGCATGGGTATGACTTCGGCATCATCCTGAATCCGCAGGGCAAGGTAGCGGAGATTTCGTATGCGTGCCTGTACATCGTGCGGGACGGGAAGGCGATAACGCCGCCGGTGTCGGCGGGCATCCTGGAAAGCATTACGCGCGACGTGGTGGGGCAGCTCTTCGAGAATGAGCTCGGTGTTCCGGTCGTGGAGCGGGAGGTCGATCGCACGGAGTTGTACATAGCGGACGAGATTTTCATCTGCGGCACGGGCGCGGAGATCCAGGCGGTGGATAGCGTGGACGGTTACAGGATAGGGAGCGGCGGCGTGGGACCGGCGGTTACGGCGCTGGAGCAGCTGTTCCATGACATCGTGAGGGGGAAGGACGCGCGGTATTCGGAGTGGCGGACGGGCGTGTATTAGGGCTGGCGTCGGTGGACTGGATGGGCGACGGGTCGGTTGCCCGCACATACGAAAATCAAACACATATCCCTATCGGCAATCGATGGGGAAGGGACAATAGTGAAGGAGAAGATGATGCTCTATGAGTTTCGGACTTATGACTTGAAGCCGCGCAGCGTGCCGGAGTTCGAGAAGCGGTTCGGCGAGAAGCTGCCGGGGAGGGTGGAGTTTTCGCCGCTGGCGGGGCTGTGGCACACGGAGGCGGGGCCGCTGAATCAGGTGCTGCATATCTGGCCTTATGACGACATGAATCAGCGCGCGGATACGCGGGCGAAGGCGATGGCGACGGGGGCATGGCCTCCGAACACGGCGGAGTTCGTGGTGAACATGCAGTCGGACTTCTACTTGCCCGCGCCGTTCATGAAGCCGCTGGGCGAGCGGAAGGTGGGGCCGATATACGAGATCCGCATCTATACTTACCAGACCGGGGACATTCCCAAGGTCATCGAGGCTTGGGGCAATGCCATCGAGGAGCGTGAGAAGTATTCGCCGCTGGTGGGCGCGTTCTATTCGGATGTGGGGGCGCTGAACAGGTGGGTTCACATGTGGGCATACGAGAGCTTCGAGCAGCGGACGCAGGTGCGCGATGAGACGCGGGCGAAGGGCGTTTGGCCGCCGAGCAGCCCAGTGTCGCCTGTGCATCAGGAGAACAAGATACTGCTGCCGGCGGAGTGTTCGCCGATGCAGTAGGGGCGGAATTAAGAATTAAAAATTAGGAATTAAGAATTGGGGGTTGTGGTTGTGCGCCTGCTGGTTGGTGGGGTTTCCCCGCACATGCGGGGATAGTCCGTTAAAGCGGTCTAGTGCCTACGGGCAGAAAGGGGTTCCCCCGCACACGCGGGGATAGTCCGCCCTGAAGCGACTTATACGCCCGTTCATCCTGGGTTCCCCCGCACACGCGGGGATAGTCCCACCGTGATGGCGTCGGTCGAAACCGCAACCATGGTTCCCCCGCACACGCGGGGATAGTCCGCTTGCTATTCGCGCCGCCCTGCCCGCCCGCCCGGTTCCCCCGCACACGCGGGGATAGACCTGTGAATGTGAACGCGGTCATCGACGTGGCTACGGTTCCCCCGCACACGCGGGGATAGACCGTCGTCGTGAGCCACGCCCTCGGTAGTCGCAAAGGTTCCCCCGCACACGCGGGGATAGACCCGACCATCAACGCCGGCACCAGCCCTCAGATGAGGTTTCCCCGCACACGCGGGGATAGACCCTACGGCTGGATGTCAAACGAAACCGACGGCATGGTTTCCTCGTACACGCGGGGATAGACCCGAGTACTACGGCGGGGACGCGGACGCAGACCCGGTTCCCCCGCACACGCGGGGATAGACCCCAATGCCCCGGCCCCTCAGGGTTCATGGTGAAGGTTCCCCCGCACACGCGGGGATAGTCCATACAATCGCCAGCACACCAAGCATGAACGGCGGGTTTCCCTGTCATTCGGGCGCTCCCACTCTGTCATTCCGAACGGAGTGAGGAATCTGAAATCATTGCAGCGCAGCCATGCACATATTTTCGGTTCTTCACTCCCTTGCGGTGCGAGATATTTTGCAATAGTCAACCGAAGTTCAAATGCGGTTGCTAAAGGCTATTTGTCCAGCAGACTAGGATTTTTGATTCCTCACTGCGTTCGGAATGACAGATGAAACTGCTGCGGTGTGTTTGGGATGGCAGCATTTGAGGCACTGGATTTCTGCCCCTGCTTTCGCAGGGGTGACTTTCTTTCAGCAGGAATGACGGGGTGAAAAGTCTAAATGTCCACAGAGCCTAGTACGGGTTTAGCCGTCGATGGGCAAGCATTTTCGCCCCCATCCTAACCTTCCCCCAAAGGGGGAAGGGACAATCACGCCGTCGGATTGCGCTTGACAGCAGGCAACCTTCCTCCATCAAGGGGGAAGGGACAATTGGCACGGCCGACTCGCTCGCCAGACTGGAAACCTTCCCCCATCAAGGGGGAAGGGACTAATGCAATTTTCTCAGTCATTCGGTCAAGATCTTTCAATCGTAGCGTCCCCCTGTGATCCTGAACGCCGCTGCTGTCAGCGGAAGGGTGGGTGGCGTTCGGGGCGGCGGGGCTTTTTGTTGCCGGGGAGGTGGCTTATCTCTGATAGGTAGTCGGTGTGTCCTTGGGAGATTTGCCTCGCGCTTTCGGCTGCTTTTTCTTCTATTCGCTCTGCCTCGGCTACTTCTTTCATGTGCGCTTCGGATACAGGCGCGTGGCTCTCGACTACGGCGGGGTGGTCTTCGTCGAGGTCGCGGCAGGCGCAGATGCAATCGGGGTGGCAAGGGGAGTAGTAGGACATGAACTCCGGGTCGGGGGTGGAGGGGTTGCCGAATCCCCAACTAAGCAGGACTTTGGCGGCTTCTATCCTGTCCCTTGGCTTGGCGTCTCGGTCGCGTCCTTCCAGCACTTCGTTGAGTATCCTGACTATGCTTGCGCCTTCGCCGGTCTCGACGCGGATGCGGGCGACTAGCTTTTTGTTCAGCCTTTCGTGTTCGGGGCTGACTGCCTGCGTGGGGCCGTTTTCGGATTGGGCGTCTTCCTTCTTTGCCTGCCGTTCCATCTTGGAACTGAGGCTGTTGATGAGGGCTTCGGCTTCTTGGAAGCCGAGTTTGAGCAGCAGGCGGGCGGCTTGGAGTCTGTGATGGGGCGTGGAGTCGAGGTCGTCGCCGGTCATGATGGAGACGATGCTGCGGATGATGGTTCTGCCGTTGTCGGTTTCTTGGTGGACTAGGTGCTGGAGGTGCTCGATGGCGGTTGTGCAGTGCCTGTTGTCCAGGTGGTCATGCCCGTCCTGGTTGTCCTGTTGGTGTTGGTTTATGGGGGTTGGTTGGTTCATTGGTTTTTCCCAGGGGTTCAGGGTGTCGGGATTTCAGGGGTTTGGATTGTCAGGGATAAGGGTTTTGAGATTGTCAGGGATTAGGGTGTTAGGTTGTTCGTACTTGCTATGCAACTTATGTTCTTGCAGGTAGTATAAGTGAGGGTTTGGGTGGTGTCAAGGGTGATTTTTGGGGGATTGGTGCAGAGAGCGAATTGAGATAGCTACAAAAGGCGCATATTGGGGTACAGAGACAAACAGGATGGATAGGATAAAGGTGTCGGACAAATTGTCGTATAAGGCGGTGGCTGTATGCCGGGTGGTGAACGCAAAGCGGCGACGGGGGAAATCCGTCGCCGCTTTCTCGTTTAGGATTTAATGCGCTCAAATCTCGTCGTTTGGCTTGCTACGCCACATCGTAAGGGAAGGCTCTATCCTTCCTGTGACGCTTGCGGTTGAGTTTGCTCTTCTGGATCTTACGGATACCATTGAATCCATCCTCTTGTTTGTATGCGGTTTTGATGGACTTAATCATCTCTACTACATAGACGCAATTAATGAGTTTATCACCCTCTTGAGGGGATATTCTCCCGTCTTTCATTGCACGCCGTGCTGATTTCTTGGTGATTAGGTAGCGGAATGCGTTGCCTGGCGCCCTGCGACGCTCCGCATACCTTTCAAGGAAATCCAACGCTACTGGCATTATTCCGCGCCGTTGCATCTGTCGTTTTGCGTGTGGTGTGAATATGCAGTTCTTGTCCAGTTGGCCCCTCCTGTAATGTGCTACGGTGTTACAGCGGCGTGTAGAGCGTTCTATGAAACGCTAGATTCGCCCTTTGCAACTCCTTCTACTGACCCACCTGCATCTTCGACGGCATCGCAGACAATCCGGATGACTTCGTTCAAAAAACTCTGAGCTGACGTATCCATGACAGATGTGATAGCGGGAGCGGCTGATTTGTATATCTGATCCATCTCCCTTGCCCTGTCAAAGCTCGATCCCGCGCCACTGAATCCGAAAGCAGTTCTCCATCCGATACGTTGAGTGTTGATTAGACGTTGCTTTGCCAGTTCGTGTATGCCAATGAACACTTTCTGGCGTATTATGTTGACGATGGCTTGTTTCTCATCTTCATCTGCCGGATCACCTATCCAGTTGGTGGGATTGTCTAGCCATCGAGATATACTGGTCTGTAGTTGTCGAACCAAATCGGCGACCGGCCGCAGTCCGTTGTATTCGTCATCCCATAGGTTGGCGATGCGTCGGCATAATGCCTTAACGCGTGCCCAGTGTTCCTTGCCAATTCCTTCGTAGTATTCTAGGCCGAGCCTGCCTCGCCAAGGATCTACGAACCCGTCAGATGCGTCGCGCAAGGCGAGTTCAAGTCTGACTATATTGTAGATTGGCGCAGCTGCCATAGGCGCGGAAGGCTCAGCCGACTTTTCCATGAGTACCATCAACTCTTGGATATGCCTAATAAAACCTTGGGGGATTTTCCTTGTGGCCCGATCTAGTCCGCCCAAGTAAAAGTCGTTATTCTCTAGCCGGCGTTCGAGTATCTCTGTTACCGGCGCTCCCAGTGACTCTCGAAGACTTGATATGGCATTGCCTATTGAAGCGCGGACGTGATTTCGCTTCTGAGTATAGCTACTGAGATTGTCCCCCTTTACCTGGTCGAAGTGTGTAAATGCAACGGCAAGCTTGTGCCCATGTCCACTGCTACCGACTGAGCGTAGCAGTTCTAGCGGGGCAGCCTGCATGGGTGATTGCGAATTGTCCACCAGAAGGATCATATCCGTTTCAGAGAATTTCTCGGTCACCTTTGTTGATATGCTGTTGGCTTCTTTCGCCGAGTGTCCCAGCCCTTCGCCGTCAAGCAACACAAGATGTCGGTCATCCTTCCTGAGTTGATCAGATGTCGGTTGAAACTCGCCCCTTACTCTAATGCCATCTACTAATGGTGTCAGCAACCGACCAAACTGCTGATCGTGGTTGCTACTGAACCATCGTACATGCCGTAAGAAGACGTCGCGATCCTTTTCCGAATAATACCAAAGGGTAGGCCAACCCGTCCCACTGCGCTCAAAGGCACCCATCTCGATCAAAGCGAACCGTTCGCTGATGGTATCCATGATGTCGAGCGAGATTTGTGCGAAATCCTGATACCCATACAGCGCGTCGGTGAAACCTTCTAGCCAGTCCTGTCGATGGTTAGCGTTACCCATGTCCTGAAATTCGCCTCGCTCCTTTACCATTTGCTCGCGCACTGCTGCTGCGACCTTCTTTATGCGGGCGACGTACTCGCGTAGCCGTTCATTATTTCCGGTGATGTCAGCGCCGTCAACGATTTCGTCGTCCGCTAAGGTTTCTACTTCAGACTCTTCGTATTCATACTCGTAATCCATCGCGTACTGGTCGTCAGCATCCTGGCCTGGCTGTTCTTGTTGCCAGGCTCCCAGTGGGTAGGAGAGTCGGAAGCGTTGTTCCCTGTGTTCCAGCAGGGCACTAGCGATTCCAGTGTCGTCGCGTTCTCGAATCACACTGATGCATGCTTCTTCCAAGCATTCGTCGACTGCACAACGAACCTCGTGTTCAGTCATAAAAGTAATCGCTGCCTCAAAGGGACCATCGGCGGTGACTATCTCAATGTCTGCTGTTGTCGTCTTTGCTGTCGAGGTGGAAGGAAAACGGTCACGCTTATGGTCGGAGCCGATGAGTTGGCGCAGTAGAGTAGTTTTACCTGCTCCTGTGGACCCTACCAGCATTACCCGTGCGTAGCCGTCGTCCGGCGTAGGCAGAGGGATAAACGTTTCCCTCAGGTCTCGAGACTTGACTTTGCCGACCTCAATTCCGTCGTAGAACGCGGAGACGACGACGCTATCAAACTGTTGTGTGGCTTCGGCGCGTCGATCTAGACTCCACCATGATTGATCTGCGAGCAGCGTGTTGAGTTGCTCAACCAAGCGATCTGCTTCAGCGTCATCCCTTGTACCAAGACCACGCCGTACTTTCAGCCCGAACTTGCCGCGGGCATCGCTGCGTCTAGGATGGTTGAACGTTACACTCCAACCTGGTCGGGAAGAGCGTGTTTTGGTAGCTTTGTAGGTTGATGTGACCATATAAGCACCTCACTAAACTAAAACTAATCGTCGTTGTATGTCGTTGTTCCAGATTTACTTTACACCTTTCTATTTGGAGTGTCAAGTACAACATAGAACAACTCTATCTGCTAATGATGCTGGACGTGAGGCAACGGATTAGATGGGAGGCGTGGCTTAGAAGGGGCGGTAGCGGTTGGCTATGGGCATTCGGCGGTCGCGGCCGAAGTTGCGGGGGGTGATTTTGATGCCGGGGGGGGATTGGCGACGCTTGTATTCGTTGCGGTCGACGAGGGTTATGATGCGCTTTACGGTGTCGGGGTCGTAGCCCATGCTGACGATGTCGTCGAAGGCGTAGTCGTCTTCTACATACGCCTTGAGGATGGGGTCGAGGATGTCGTATGGAGGGAGGGAGTCTTCGTCTTTCTGGTCGGGGCGCAGCTCGGCGCTTGGTGGCTTGTCTATGACGCTCTGGGGGATTACGGGGGCGTCGCCGACGGTGTTGCGGTAGCGGCAGAGTTCATAGACGAGCTGCTTGGGGACATCTTTGATTACGGCGTAGCCGCCCGCCATGTCGCCGTATATGGTGGCGTAGCCGGTCGCCATTTCGCTCTTGTTGCCGGTGGTGAGCACTAGCCAGTCGAACTTGTTGGAGGCTGCCATAATCAGGTTGCCGCGTATGCGGGATTGCATGTTCTCTTCGGCGACGCCCGTCTCCGTGCCTTCGAATGCGGGGGCGAGGGTGTTGAGGTAGGCGGTGAAGGCGTCTTCGATGGGGAGCGTCCAGAGTTCTATGCCTAGGTTGTCGGCTAGGGATTTGGCGTCTAGGACGCTGCCTTCGGATGAGTAGCGGGAGGGCATGGCGATGCCGACTACATTGTCGCTGCCGAGCGCGTCGGCGGCGATTGCGGCGACGAGTGTGGAGTCTATGCCGCCGGAGAGGGCGATTAGCACTTTGTGGAAGCCGCATTTGCGTACATAGTCGCGCGTGCCGAGCGTGAGCGCTTCATAGACTTCGGCGGTCTGGTCGTGGATGTGGACTTTGCGCGGCGTGATGGGCGGCTTGCCGTCGTGCGGGGAGTAGTCGGAGACGGGGGTGTGAACGGGCGCGCCGATTTGCCGCAGCAGGCTTGTGGGTTCGCTGCGCGGGCGCGGGTCGCGCAGGCGGGAGCGGAAGACGGCTTCGACTTCCAGGTCGGCTACCAGTAGCTCGTCGGTGAACTGCGCGGCGCGGGCTACCTCTTCGCCGTCGGGGCCGAAGATGATGCTGGAGCCGTCGAATACGAGCTCGTCCTGTCCGCCGACTAGGTTGACATAGGCGACGAATAAGCCGTTGTCGGCTGCGCGGGTGGCGAGCATCTTCTCGCGGAAGGAGCGCTTGCCGGCGTGGAATGGGGAGCCGTTGATGTTGACGATGAGTTCCGCGCCTGCGGAGCGCTGCACGACGGCGGGACCCATGGCGTGCCAGATGTCTTCGCAGATGTTGATGCCGACGGGCGTGCCGTTGATGGTATAGACGGGACATTCGCCGCCCTGCTCGAAGTAGCGGGCTTCGTCGAAGACGCCGTAGTTGGGCAGATACATCTTATGGTATGTGCCGATGTGCTTGCGGTCGTGGATGAGGGCGACGGCGTTGTAGATGTCGGCGTCGGCGTCGATGTAGCCGACGGCGGCGGTGATGCCCGCGCACTCGGCAGCGATGTGGCGGAGTGCGGCGATGTTGTCCTGGATGAATTGCGGCTTGAGCAGCAGGTCTTCGGGGGGGTAGCCTGGGAGGGCGAGTTCGGGGAAGGCGATGAGGTCTGCGCCGAGCGAGCGCGCCTCGTGGATGCGGGCGGTGATGCGCGCGGCGTTGCCGTCGAGGTCTCCGACGGTGGCGTTCATCTGTGCCATTGCTAATCTGAAGGTTCGCATTGCGGATATTGGGCGTCGGGTGGGCGGGGGTTAGGCTTGGGCTGACCGGGTGTTTTTGTGCTTTGCCTCTGACAAGTTCGGGGCGACCGGCCGGTCGCCCCTATAAGGGTGGCAGCAGGGGGATAAGAGGTTATAGGGATTGGACGAAGTTGTTGATTCGGTCTAGGGCGCGGCGGATGTTTTCGGGGGAGTTGGCGAATGAGAAGCGGACGAAGCCCTTGCCGTATTCGCCGAAGGATTCGCCGGCGAGGCAGGCGACGCCGGCCTCTTCGAGGGCGCGATCGGCGAATTCCTTGCTTGAGATGCCGGTGCCTTCGACATTGGGGAAGGCGTAGAATGCGCCCTTGGGGGTGGCGCAGCGGATGCCGTCTATGGCGTTTAGCCCGTCGACGATGATGTGTCGGCGTCGGGCGAACTCTTCGACCATGCTGTTGGGGGCGTCTTGTGGGCCTATCAGCGCTTCCAGGGCGGCGTACTGGGTGAAGCTGGCGGTGCAGGATACGCTGTTGGTTACGAGGCGGGAGATTGGCTCCACGAGTTCCAGGGGCATTACGCCGTATCCGGCGCGCCAGCCTGTCATGGCGTAGGTCTTGGAGAAGCCGTCGAGGATGATGGTGCGGTCGCGCATGTTGGGGAATGACGCGATGCTGTGGTGTGTGCCTTCGTAGAGGAAGCGGATGTAGATTTCGTCGGATAGGACGATGAGGTCGTGCCGCTTGGCGAGGTTTGCGAGCGCTTCAAGTTCTTCGCGGGCGATGACGCTGCCGCAGGGGTTGTTGGGGGAGTTGATAATCATGAGCTTGGTCTTGTCGGTGATTTGGCTCGCCACCTCGTCTATGTCGATGTTGAAGTCGAGGGATTCGTGGAGGCGCATGGGGACGGGGACGCCGCCGGCGAAGCTAATCATGGATTCGTAGATGGGGAAGCCGGGGTTGGGGCAGAGGACTTCATCGCCATAGTCGACGAGGGCGAGCATGATGAAGAACATGATGGGCTTGCCGCCGGGCGTGATGACGACATTATCGCCGGTGACGGAGATGTCGCGGGTTTGTGATACTTCGTGCGCGATGGAGGCGCGGATGTCGGGGAATCCGGGCGATGGCCCGTAGTGGGTTTCGCCGCGTCGGAGCGCTTGGACGCCGGCGTCGACGATGTTTTCGGGGGTGTCGAAGTCCGGCTCGCCGATTTCGAGGTGGATTACATCCATGCCCTCGGCTTCGAGGCGGCGCGCCTTTGCCAGGACCTCAAAGGCGGTTTCGGTTCCCAGTCGGCTCATTCGGTCTGCAAGCTTCATCTGTATCCCCTCTAGCTCAGGCTTGGTGTGGCTATTATAAACGGGTGGTGGAATATATTAAACAGTTATGCGGTTGATTAGGCGTTGGGAAACGGGCGTTGACAGGGAGAAAATTGCATTAGTCCACTTTAGCCGTCGATGGGCGAGCGTTTTCACCCCCATCCTAACCTTCCCCCAAAGAGGGAAGGGACTAATGCAATCTTCTTGTGACAGGATGGACGGGATGGAGCGGAAGGGATTTTGTGGTAGGATTGGGTGAGGATTTTGGCACATGGGGGTAGTTGCGATGAAGGTTTATGTTGGGGTTCCGCGGGGGTTTTGCGCGGGAGTGGTGCGCGCTATCGACTTGGTGGAGATTGCGCTTGAACGGTTTGGCGCGCCGGTGTATGTGAAGCATCAGATTGTGCATAACTCGTATGTGGTGGACTCGCTGGAGGCGAAGGGGGCTATCACGGTGGAGGATGTGGATGAGGTGCCGGAGGGGGCGAATGTGGTGTTTTCGGCGCATGGTTCGCCGCCGGAGGACTTTGAGAAGGCAAAGACGCGAGGTCTCAAGGTTATCGACGCCACCTGTCCGCTGGTCATAAGGGTGCATAATGAGGCGATCAAGTATGACGCGGAGGACAGGGGCATCATTCTGGTGGGGCATCAGGGGCATCAAGAGGTGAAGGGGACGATGGGGCAGGCGGAGATGCACTTGGTGGATGACGGCGGCGAGCTGGACTTGCCGGAATGGGACGCGGACAAGCCGGTGGTGGTGCTGACGCAGACCACGCTCTCGGTGGATGATACGCTGCGTTCCATCGAGAGCATTCAGGATAACTTCTCCGATGTCATCGTCAGGAACGATTTGTGCTATGCGACGACGAACCGCCAGGATACGGTCAAGGAGCTGACTGATGTGTCTGATGTGGTGCTGGTGATCGGGGCGCAAAACAGTTCCAATTGCAATCGTCTGCGCGAGGTCGCCGAGGCGCGGGGCGTTCCGGCGTATCTGTTCAATGGGCCGGATGAGCTGCGCGCCGAGTGGCTGGAGGGGGCGGAGCATGTGGGCATTACATCGGGGGCGTCGACGCCTGAGGAGCTGGTGCAGGCGGTGATTGCGGCGATAGAGCCGGATGAGGTGATTCCGATTGGGCAGCCGGAAGGGGACATTACTTTTGTGCTGCCGAGGGAATTGCGGGACTAGGGTTGACGGGGGTAGGAATTGAGAATTAGGAATTGGGTTTTGTTGGGGCTTGCTTGCGATGAACGGGGAGGGGTAGGCTCATTGCGAACGGGGATAAGGTAGGCTTACCAAGGATGGAACGGCGACCGGCTGCAATAGTGAAAATGTCTTGCGGGCTTACCGCGAAAATTGCATAAGTGGAATTACAATGGTCGAGGGGCGCCAATTTCTGGATTCCCGCTTTCGCGGGAATGACGGGTGAGGGAGACGGGAATGGTGGGTGAGCGGGCGAAAAGGCTTGTGCAATCTTCTTTCTTACCATTAACGGATTTATGGAGTGATGGATGGACATTAGGATAGACAGCTTGTATCGGGGCGCGGTGGAGGCGCGGGGGACGGTGGTAATCATCGATGTGTTCAGGGCGTTCACGACGGCGGCGGTGGCGTTCTCGAATGGGGCGGAGAAGATTATTCTGGTGGCGGAGGTGGAGGAGGCGCTGAGTCTGCGGGCGCAGGGCGCGGGCGATGTGTGCATGGGCGAGGTGGACGGCATACGGCCGGAGGGGTTCGACTATGGCAATTCGCCTTATGAGCTTTCTCAGGTGGATGTCGCCGGCAAGACGCTGATACAGTCCACGCGGGCGGGGACGGTGGGCATGAGCGCGGCGGTGAACGCATCGCGGATATACGCCGGGTCGCTGGTCATCGCGGAGGCGACTACGCGGGCGATACTGCGGGATGCGCCGGCTCTGGTTACTATCGTGGCGATGGGCGCTGAGGCGCGGGTGCATGCGGATGAGGATGAGCAGTGCGCGCTGTATATGCGAAACCTGTTGCAGGGGCGGCAGCCCGATCATGGGGCGGTGCGCGCGCTGGTTCTGGCGGGCGCTGAGGCGCAGAAGTACGCGGATCCGCAGCAGCCGCAGTTTCATCCGGAGGACAGGGATATGGCGCTGGAGATCGACAGCGTGCCGTTTGCGATAGGGGTCGAGCGTGAGGATGGGCTGCTTGTGGCGCGGCGAAATTAAGAATTAAAAATTAGGAATTAAGAATTGGGTTGTATGGATAGGATTGGAGTGAGGGATGGAGTATCGTTATTTGGGGAGGTCGGGGCTGCGGGTGTCGGCGATTGGGCTGGGCACGAATAATTTTGGGCGGCGGCTGGATGCTGACACGGCGGCGGTTGTGGTCAACCATGCGCTGGATATGGGCGTCAATATGATCGACACTTCCAACAGCTACGGGGACGGGTATTCGGAGAAGTACATCGGGCGGGCGCTGAAGGGCAAGCGGGACAAGGCGCTCATCGCTACGAAGGTGTCTAGCAGGATTGCGGATGGGCCTAACGACGGGGGCAACTCGCGTCAGCACATAATGGGCGAGGTGGAGAACAGCCTGCGCCGCCTGAACACGGACTATATCGACCTGTATCAGATACACTGGCACGACGCGAATGTGCCGATAGAGGAGACGCTGCGGGCGCTGGACGATCTGGTGCGGCAGGGCAAGGTGCGCTATATCGGATGCTCCAATTTCATGGCTTGGCAGATGTGCGAGGCTGTTTGGACTTCGCGCACGCTGGGCGTCGAGTCGTTTGTCAGCATGCAGCCGAAGTACAGCATCATGGACAGGGAGATAGAGGCTGAGCTTGTGCCGTTCTGCGAGGCGTATGATATTGGGATACTGCCGTACTATCCGCTTGCGAACGGGTTTCTGACGGGCAAGTATCGCCGGGGTCAGCCCGCGCCGGAAGGCACGCGGCTCGCGGAGGGCGATAGGGGCATGTTCACCGATGCGAACTTCGACCTGCTGGAGCGGTTGGAGGCTTTTTGCGAGGAACGGGGACATAGCGTGCTGGAGTTGGCGTTCGCATGGTTGCTTGCCAATTCTGCCGTAAGCTCGGTTATCGCGGGGGCGACGAGGGCGGAGCAGATTGTCGCCAACGCGAAAGCCGCGAGCTGGTCGCTGACGGCTGAGGATGTGGCAGAGGTGAATGGCATCATTGACGGAGCCGGGTGACGGATAGGCTCTGCTAGCCGCCTATGCCCGCGAGATTTGCGCCGATTGAGAAGATCTTGGATGCCGCGAATGATGCCAGAAGGAAGGCTAATATCGTGAGGGCGATGACGCCTACGCGCGGTGGGTTGTCGTTGCGTATCGATGCTCCCCTCGGCACATGCGCGGCGGATGATGGCCAGGGGCGATGGCAGAGCGGACATTCGTATATCAGGTCGATGTCGTTGCGGACTTGGGCGAGCGCGCGGATTCCGACGGAAGCTGCCAGCGCTTGCCATATCGTGGGCAGCAGCATGAAGAACGGGCCTATCGGATCGGGCAGGATTGCGAAGATTCGCATCCATTGCGGGGCGTAAGCCAGTCCTAACACGCGGACGGATTGCGGGCGGGTGAATCTTGAGCCGGGCATGAAGCTCTTGCCTAGGTAGTGGACTACCAGAAGCCAGACGCCCCAATGGACGATTGACCTGATGATGCCGAAGGCAAAGATGATGATGAAGGCGGCGGGGTAGGTCAGGCGCTCGGCTTGGGGCGCGAAGTAGAGGGCGCTCGTCAGGCCGGCTATGAGGGCGGCGATTCCGACTATGAGGTATGCCTGTCGGGTCGCTTGGGGCGCGTCGCGGGCTTCGCGCAGCGTGTATGAGTTACATTCCCACGCCCCGAGTATGGTGCGGGTTAGGTTCATCTGATTCGTATGCCTTTGCGGACTGTTACGGGGGAGCCTTCGGCAAGGAAGGCTGAGTCGGGGGTGGGGGTGATGTATGGGGCGAATTGGCTGCCGTAGAGTTGCTCGATGTCGCATTGGAGCTTGGCGCTGTGGGTGCGCCGGACGCGCCAGCGCGGGTGTTCTACTTCGTATTCGAGCGTGCCGCCGTCTCGCTGCACAGCGTATCCCCAATAGTGTTCTGCGATGAACTCTTCTTCGGTGTCGTCTCGCAGCAGGGTTGGTTCGCCATTCGCTTCGACGGACAAGCCGTGTCGGGCGCGCGGGTGTCCCCACTCATAGGCTACGCGGTGGGCGCTGCCGGCGGAGTGGAAGGCGTGGGTCATGGGCATGGTGATGTAGTTCTCGTTGTAGATGGCGCGAGCCACCGCGGTAATCGCGCGTCTAGGCACAATCTCCTTGATGAATACCACGCCGCGCCGCAGTTCGCCGTCCATCTCGCGGCGGACATAGAAGCGCAGGTTGACCTCCTCGAAGTTCCGATGCAGAGGGATGGGCAAGCCGTAGAGCCGGGTGTTCAGGAACATCAGCCCTACCACGCTGATGTAGTGTTTTTCGTTCCATGCGTCGAGCGTTGTGCCGACGGGCAGGTATGGCTTCAGGATGGCGGGGTCGATTTCGTAGTTGAGCATGGCGAGGTTGCGCCACTCGGTAGTGAGGAAGGTGGGGCGCTTTGAGCCATTCGCCAATTGCGACTTGTATCTGAGCAGCGTGAGCATGTTTTGTGTTCCGTTTGCGGTGTTTGGGGTTGTTGCGATTGTGTTTCATTCGTTGGGTTGGGATTATCGACCGCCGTTGTGTTCCGTTTGCCGTGTCTGGGGTTATTGCGATTGCATTTCATCCGTTGGGTTGTGCGGGTTCATTGCTATGATACCATCGGCGGGGCTAACGGGGGCTACTATGGATGGACGGTCGGAGCGGATGGGCAAGAATGGCGGCTATGATGCGGTGGTCGTGGGGGCTGGGCCGAATGGTCTTGCGGCGGCGATTGCGGTCGCGCAGTCGGGGCGCAGCGCGCTTGTACTGGAGGCGGGGGATACGCCGGGGGGCGGCGCGCGCACATCGGAGCTGACGCTGCCGGGCTTTCGGCATGATGTGTGTTCCGCGCTGCATCCGCTTGCGATCGGGTCGCCGTTCCTGAGCGGGCTGCCGTTGGACGAGCATGGGCTGCGGTGGATTCACCCGCGCTATCCGGTGGCGCATCCGCTGGATGACGGCAGCGCGGCTGTGCTGGAGCGCGATGTCGATGCGACCGCGGCTGCGCTCGGCGCGGATGCGCGGGCTTATCGCAGGCTGATGTCGCCGCTTGTACGCGATTGGGATGTGATTGCGCGGGGCGCGCTGGGGCCGTTGCGACTGCCGCGCAATCCTATTGTGATGGGACGGTTCGGGGTGAAGGCGCTGCGCTCGGCGAGAAGGCTCGCGGAGACGTGGCTGCGAACTGAGCGGGCGCGGGCGCTGTTCGCCGGCATCGCGGCGCACTCGGTTACGCCGCCGGAGTACAGGGCATCGGCGGCGGCGGGACTGATTTTGCAGACGGCGGGGCATGCGGTTGGGTGGCCAATGCCGCTTGGCGGGGCGCAGAGCATCACGGACGCGATGGCGTCGTATCTGCAATCGCTGGGCGGCGAGGTCGTTACGGGCGTGAGGGTGGGGTCGCTCGATGAGCTGCCGCGCGCGCGCGTCGCGCTGCTGGATGTCGGGGCGCGGCAGTTTGCGAGTATGGCGGGCGATAGGCTGTCGGAGCGGTATAGGCGACGGCTGACGGCGTTTCGGTATGGGCCGGGCGTGTTCAAGATGGACTGGGCGCTGGACGCTCCGATTCCGTGGACGGCGGCGGAGTGCGCGGATGCTGGCACGGTGCATCTGGGCGGCACGCTGGACGAGATCGCGGCTGCGGAGGCTGCGGTGTGGCGGGGCGAGCATCCTGAGAAGCCGTTTGTGCTGGTGGCGCAGCCGAGCATGTTCGATGCGACGCGCGCGCCGCCGGGGAAGCATGTCGCATGGGCGTACTGCCATGTGCCGCATGGCTCGGACTTGGATATGACGGAGCGCGTCGAGAGGCAGATAGAGCGGTTTGCGCCGGGGTTCAGGGAGCGGATACTGGCGCGGAGCGTGATGCCGCCTTCGGCGCTGGAGGCTTATAACGCCAATTATGTGGGCGGGGATATTGGCGGCGGGGCGAATACGCTGCGGCAGCTGTTCGCGCGGCCCGTGTCGGCGTTCGCGCCATATAGGACGCCGATTGACGGGGTGTATCTGTGCTCGGCTTCGACGCCGCCGGGCGGGGGTGTGCATGGGATGTGCGGGTATTGGGCGGCGCGGGCGGCGATTGGGGGGATGTGAGGGTTGGATAAGATGGTATGATGTGAGGGACAAGGTGGAACGGTGGGACGGGAGTTTGGAATTATAAAGCAAACTCTGACTGTAAGTTGTTGTGAGGTAAGACCGCATGAAGAATAGCGTAATTCTTAAAGGAGATTCATCCGCCGTTCAGTCTCACTTGACTATCATGCAAAGGGTAATCCAGCGTATGGCAGAGAATAGCCGTTCCTGCAAGGTGTGGTGCGTAACGCTCGTTGCCGCTATTCTGGTGCTGGTTGCTCGAACAGAGAAGCCTGAGTATTCTTTGATTGCTCTGATACCTGCCGCTCTGTTTCTTATCCTAGATACATACTATCTTGCGCTAGAGCGAGGATTTCGCGATTCCTATTCAGGGTTCGTTGCAAAGCTTCACAGTGGCGAACTTTCATCTTATGCTCTCTATGTGGTTGCGCCGTGTGGATCGATTTCCAAGCATTTCTTAGCCAGTTTGCGTTCATTTCTATATGGACATTCTATCCCACGCTTGTTGTGATGATACTGATAATTTGGCGGTTAGTAAGTCAGTAGAGAGAGGTTAGCAGTGGCAAGTGTTCCTAGACATAATATCTTCATCAGTTATCATGACACGGATGAAGATAGGCGATACAAAAGGCAATTCCTACGGAAGACGAGAAAGGTCGCAATAGACAAGTCTGTCGATACCGGGGATATTGACGACACAAACCTTAAAGTCACCAGAGTCCGCCAAATAATACGGGACAACTATATCCGAGACGCAACAGTCACGGTAGTGTTGATTGGCCCTTGCACATGGCAGCGAAAGCATGTGGACTGGGAAATTGGCTCCAGCTTAAGGAAAACCAAGAAGAATTCTCGGTGTGGGCTGTTGGGGATTCTGCTTCCGAACCATCCAGATTTTGAAAAGAAAAGGCGAAATCTTAAAAGGATACCTCAAAGGTTGGCAGATAATTGTGAGGGAGACGACCCATACGCGCTTATCTATGACTGGCCTCGTGGCCGGGCGGAGGCTAAGTTGCGGAATTGGCTTCATCGCGCGTTCGACAGAAGAAATGGAACGCCACCGAACAATAGTCTAGTGTCGTTCCATGATAATAGAAGTGGGGACTGCAAGAAGGGCTGGCGAAACTAGGTTGTGTGGGCATTTGCGTCATTCCCGTGAAAATGGGAATTCAGATCTGCGAAATGTAGGCACTTTCGTATGTGCTAGACTATCTCAAGACGCTGGATTCCTGCTTTCGCAGGAATGACGGGGAAGATTGCTGCGGTGTATTTGGGATGGCGGCGGGCTATGATTTTTGATTCCTCACTGCGTTCGGAATGACAGGGGTGGGCGTTTGGGATGACAGGGGAGCTGTTCGGAAGGGTGGTTCGACAGGCTCACCACGAACGGGAAAGAGGAGATTGCTGGGGTGTGTTTGGGATGGTGGCGTTGGAAGCGCTGGATTCCTGCGAAAGCAGGAATGACGGGGTGAGGGGGCGGGAATGGCTAGATGACAGGTCGAATTGTCAACGGAGCCTAGTTCTTGATGTTCCGGGGCGGGTTGGAATGTCTTGAAAATCTATGAAAGCCTCTTGTCTTTATGGTAGTGTTTGGGCAGGAGGTTTCTTTGTTTTCTGGTGGCAAGTTCTGGATTGGGCTGGGGCTGAGCGCGCTGCTGGCGCTGCTGTTCTTTGTGACGGTGGATGTCGGGCACATGGTAGCTGCGCTGGCGGATGCGAATTACCTTTATGTCGCGCCGGCGATTGGGTTGTATCTGATAGGCGTGGTGTTTCGGACGATGCGCTGGCAGGTGCTGCTGCGGCATATCAAGCATGTGAGCAACCGCCGTCTGTTCCCCGTGGTGGTCATCGGGTATATGGCGAACAACCTGCTGCCGATGCGTCTTGGGGAGGTGGTGCGGAGCTACTATCTGGGCGAGCGCGAGCAGGTAAGCAAGAGTTCGGCGCTGGCGACGATATTCGTGGAGCGGGTGTTCGATGCGCTGACGCTGCTGCTGTTCGTGGCGGCGGTGGCGTTTTTCGTTCCGGTGAGCGGGGTCGCCGCGGGCTTTGGGGCGCAGTGGGGCATTGCGCCCGCGCTGCTTGCGGCGGGGTTCAGCCTGCCGTTCGTGGGCGCGTTTGTGGTGATGCTGCTGCTCTCCCGATGGCCTGACAGGACGCGCGCGCTGGCGTTGACGCTGCTGCGTCCGCTGCCGGAGCGCTTTCCGCATGCGCGGGCGACGCATATCATCGACTACTTTCTGGCGGGGTTCGCGCCGCTGAGCAATCCGCGCACGGTTGGGCTGCTCTTTGCGCTCTCCGTGCCTGTATGGGCTTTCGAGGTTGGGCTGTTCTATCTGATTGGCTTCTCGTTCGGGTTTCATCATATCTATGATAATCTGTGGCACTTGGCGGCGGCGATGGCGCTGGTTACGGCGCTGGCGAACATAGGCAGTTCGGTGCCGTCGTCGCCGGGGGGCATCGGTCTGTTTGAGCTGATAGCGCGGGAGACGCTGGTGCTGCTGCCGTTGGCGGCGGTGGACAGGTCGCTTGCGGCGGCGTTTGCGGCGGTGAGCCACTTCGCGCTGCTGCTGCCGATGATATTGCTGGGGCAGGCGTTCCTGTGGGCGGGCAATCTGTCGCTGCGGAGGCTGGCGAGGGCAGAGGGATGATAGGATGGATAAGGGATGAGGTGGATTTTTAGTAGCGGGGTTGGTTGGATGATATGCGGGTTGGGATAATTGGCGCGGGCGCGGCGGGGCTTGCGGCTGCGTATGAGCTGGGGAAGCGGGGGCATTATGCCGCCGTGTATGAGCGCGCGCCGTTTCTTGGGGGGCAGGCTTCGACTTTCGATGTTGGGGGCGCGCGGCTGGAGCGAGGGTATCATCACTGGTTCACGAGCGATACCGACATCATCGACCTTACGAAAGAGATTGGGCTTGGCGACCGAATTCGCTGGATAGACTCGACCGTGGGGACGCTGGTTGACGGCAAGATATATGACTTCGTGACGCCGATGGACTTGCTGAAGTTCACGGCGATGAGCCTGCCGGACCGCATACGGCTGGGGCTTGCGACGCTGTACTTGCAGCGGCAGCAGGACTTCAGGAAGTATGAGGACATTACCGCCGACGAGTGGCTGAAGCGGTACGTGGGCAAGAGCGGGTATGATGTGTTCTGGGGGCCTATGATGCGGGGCAAGTTCGGCGAGGAACACTATCAGGATGTGGGGATGGCATGGGTGTGGGGGAAGATTCAGACGCGGGTGAAGTCTCGCAGCAAGAGCATGCTCAAGGAGAAGCTGGGCTATCCGATAGGGAGCTTCGGCGAGGTGTTCGATGTGCTGGGGGATAAGGTGCGGGAGCAGGGCGGAGCTGTGCATACTTCCGCTGCCGTAGAACGGGTGGAGGTGGTGGACGGCAGGGCGAGGGGGCTGCATGTCGCGCTCGAAGGGGAAGATGCGCGGCTGCTTGAGTTCGACGCGGTGTTGGCGACTACGCCGTCGTACATATTTCCGGCGCTCGTGCCGCCGCTGCCGGAGGATTATCTGGCGCGGCTTACCGATGTGAGCTACATGGCGGCGGTTCTCATCGTGCTGATACTGGATAGGCCGCTGACGGATGTGTATTGGCTGAATGTGTCCGACCGCTCCATGCCTTTCGTGGCGGTGATCGAGCACACGAACCTCATTCCGCCTGAGAACTATGGCGGCAAGCATATCGTGTACTTGTCCAACTACCTGACGACCGAAAATCCGCTTTATGGGATGACGCATGAGCGGCTTCTCGATGAGTACATGCCGCATCTGCGAAAGATCAACCCTGAGTTCGACGCGTCGTGGATCGAGAAGAGCTACCATCATCGGGTCGGGGCGGCGCAGCCCATCATTGGACCGCGCTATTCGGAGCGGATGCCGAGCCACCGCACGCCGTTTGAGCGGCTGTATCTGGCGAATACGACGCAGATATACCCTGAGGACAGGGGGACGAATTACAGTGTGCGGATGGGGAAGGAAGTTGCGCGGATGATAATGGGGGATGTTTAGAGTGGTTGCGTTCAGGGGGGTTGGCAAGTATCCTATAAGCGTTAATTTTCAGGCGCATCGTTGGCGCATGTTGTAGTGCAGTCATGGAGGCTTGCCCGTTGAGCGTGGAACCTGATGCGCTTAGAGCGCGCATAAGAGCGGCTATTGGGTCGCAAACGAAGTCCAACATCAATGTGCTGTCCTCGCTTCATGCCGTCTTGGACGATATGGGATATATCCCGCAAGAGGCTATCGAAGAGGTCGCGGACTATATGCGGGCGACCATCAACGAGGTCTGGGGGGTGGCGTCGTTCTACACGAATTTCAGGTTCACGCCGCCGGGCGAGAATGTCGTGGAGATATGCTGGGGGCCGACTTGCCACCTGCTAGGGGCGCCTGAGATACTCGACGCCGTGCAGGGTCGGCTTGGGCTTGCCGATGAGGGCGAGACCGAGGATAACAGGGTGAGCCTGAAGTACAACACATGCCTGGGGGCGTGTTCGCAGGCTCCGGTGATGATGGTGAACCATCGGCTTGCGGGGCGCATCAGCGTAGAGTCGGCGCTGCGGCGCGTCGAGGGGCTGGAGGCGGGCGGCGGACATTAACGCCTTTTGGTGTGCGGTATGTGATGCTATGAGTCTATCATACCCATCTTTTTGGCTACGCTTATGACAGGGACGATGAGGGCGACCGTCCAATTGCCCCTACAAGTGCGAATATCAGATACATGCCCCTGTCAGCCTCGATGGGGGAAGGGACTTTGAGTGAAACCCGTCCCGATGTCGGGAGCGGATTTCGGAGAATCAGGATTGAGTATGCGCTCATACGAGGAATTGAAGGCGCAGGCGGATAGCCGGTGGCAGGAGTTGACCGCGGGCGAAAAGCCGTGGATACGCATAGGCAGCGCGATGTGCGCTCATGCCGTGGGCGCGTTTGATGTAAGGGACGCATTCAGGGCGGAGCTGGACAGGCGAGGCATCGACGCCAACCTGGACGATGTGGGCTGCCTGGGCATCTGCTACGCCGAGCCGCTGGTGGATATACTGAAGCCGGGCGGTTCGCGGCTGTTCCTGAATAATGTTACGCCTGACGATGTGCCGGGTATCGTTCAGTCGGTGCTTGTGGACGGCGCGCTGCCGGACGCCGGCGTACTCGGCTATCTTGGCGACACGCCTATCCCTGGCGTCGCCAACCTGAGCGCGCTGCCCGCCATCGGAATGCAGCAGCGGATCGCGTTGCGGAACGCGGGCAATACCGCGCCCGCGGAGTTGATGCAGTATGTCGCCAACGACGGCTACTCCGGGCTGCACAAGGCGCTCTTTGAGATGCAGCCGGATGAGGTCGTCAAAGAGGTCATCGACTCCGGGCTGCGCGGCAGGGGCGGGGCGGCGTTTCCCACGGGGGTGAAGTGGAGTTTCATGGTGCGCTCCGACCCGCCAAAGTACATTCTTTGCAACTGTGAGGAGGGCGACCCGGGCGCGTACAACGACAAGGGCATCTTGGAGAGCGACCCGTACACGCTGCTGGAAGGGATGTGCATCGCGGGCTACGCGACGGGCGCGACTAACGGCTTCGTGTTCATCCGTCACGGCCATGAGGGGCCTATCAGCCGCACGGAGCGGGCGATAGAGCAGGCATACGAGTATGGGCTGCTTGGCAAGAACATTCTGAACTCGGACTTCAGCTTCGACATAGAGGTGGCGTTGACGGGCGAGTCGTATGTAGCGGGCGAAGAGACGGCGCTGATGGAAGCCATCGAGGGGCATCGCTCGCAGCCGCGCTTTCGACCGCCATTTCCGGCGGCGTTTGGCGTTTGGGGCAAGCCTAGCACGATAAACAATGTGAAGAGCCTCGCGTACACGCCGGAGATTATTGCCAAGGGCGCGGAGTGGTTCTCGTCTATCGGGGTCAATCGTAGCACCGGCACGGCGATTGTGTGCCTGAACGGGAATGTGAACTACCCGGGCTTGTATGAGGTGCCGATGGGGTTGACGCTGGGGCAGGTCGTCAACGATATTGGCGGCGGCGTGCCGAACGGCAAGAGGTTGAAGATGCTGCAAACGGGCGGGCCGCTCGGCGGCGTGCTGGGCGCTGACAGCCTGGGTGTGCATATCGACTTCGATGAGATGCGGGAAGCGGGGGCTATCTTCGGCTCCGGCGGCGTCATCGTGATAGACGAGGACACCTGCGCCGTGGACATCACGCGCAATCTGGTTGCATTTACGCAGTATGAATCTTGCGGCAAGTGCTTTCCGTGCAGGCTGGGGATGGAGCAGCTGCTGGAAGTGATAGACAGGGTTGTGCGGTTCGAAAGCCGCGCTGAAGACCTTGACTTGATGCGGAACATCGGCAGGACTATGGAGGCAAGCTCGCTGTGCGGGCATGGGCAGTTGGGCTTTGGCCCAATACGCTCGGCGTTGCAGCATTTCGAGGCTGACTTCGTGTCGCACATAGGCGGCAAGCGGTGTCCGACGGGGAGTTGCCTGCGGCCGGCGATAGCGCCGAAGAACACGCGACCCTATGCGATGGACGGCAATCGGCCGCTGCCGGTCAGGACGCTCTGACTTTCTGGGTTGGCAAGCCGCCGACTTGGGCATGTTCCGGGAGGCAAAGCGGCGATTGGGAGCTGACACGCTCGCCAAATGGAGAATGGTATGGCAGATGAAATCACCATGACGATAGATGGCATCGAGGTAAAGACGACGCCGGACAAGATGGTTATTCAAGCGGCATCGGATGCGGGGATCTACATTCCTTACCTGTGCTACTATCCGGGCATGAAGCCGTTTGGCGCGTGCCGCATGTGCGTGGTTACGGCGGAAGCGCCCGGCCGCGACGGTGAGTACAGGGCGCTACCGGGCAGTCCCGCGTCCTGCACGACGCCCGTCATGGACGGGATGCGCGTAACGACCAATTCCGATGACATCGTGCAGCTGCGGCGCGGCATCATGGATCTGCTCATATCGGAGCATCCGCATGGCTGCCTGACATGCCACCGCATCGAGCTTTGCGGGCCTTCGGATATTTGCCTGCGGCATGTGTCGGTCAACGACAGGTGCGTAACCTGTCCCAAGAATGAGCGCTGCGAACTCAAGGACACGGTGCGCTTCCTCGAGATGGACATGGACTCGCCGCTGTCGTACAACAACCGCAATCTGCCGCTCGCCGTCAGCGATCCGTACTGGGAGATGGACATGAACCTGTGCATCGTCTGCGCGCGCTGCGTGCGCGTGTGCGATGAGGTGCGGGGGGACAGCGCGCTGACGCTGCTGGATCGGTCTGACCGCGTGCTCATCGGGACATCGCAGGGTACATCGCTGCTGGAGTCGGGCTGCGAGTTCTGCGGCGCGTGCATCGATGTGTGTCCCACAGGCGCGCTTGTGGAGCGCAAGTACAAGTGGGACAAGGCGGTTGATACGGTCAAGAGCATCTGCCCGCACTGCCCGGTCGGATGCCAGATGAACATGGAGGTGGACAAGCGCAACCGCTTGATTCGCCCGACAGCCGACATCCACGCTCCCGCCAACCAGGGGCAGATGTGCTTCAAGGGCAAGTTCGGGCTGGACTTCGTGAACAACACGCGGCAGCGGCTGGGCAAGCCAATGGTGAGGCGCGGCGGGGCGCTGGTGGAGGCTTCGTGGCCGGACGCGCTGGATGCGGCGGCGGCGGGTCTCGCCGAACACAGGGGCGATGAGTATGCCATAGTCGCGTCTCCGCGCGGCACCAATGAGGACAACTACATCGCGCAGAAGTTCGCGCGCACGGTGATGGGCAGCAACAATGTTGATATATCGTCCAACCTGCGCCCTGAGCTGACCGCGCCGCTTCGGGAGATGCTGGGGCGCGCGGCGGCTACCAATACCATCTGGGAGATTGAACAGGCGGGCGGGCTGCTGGTCGTGGGATCGAACATGACCGAGGAGCAGAATGTCATTGCCGTGCCTATCAAGAAGGCTGTCCAGGCGGGCGCGGCGCTCATCGTGATTGACCAGCGCGAGACGGAATTGACGCGCTACGCCAAGGTGTGGCTGCGACCGCGTCCCGGAAGCGAGACGGCGCTGATTGGCGGCATGCTGCGGGTTATCTTGGAGGAATCGCTCGACGACCATGAGTTTGTCAGGGACATTTGCGATAACCTTGACGGACTGAAGAACAGCATCTGGGCGTTCGATATGCTCAAGGTGGAGCGCGTGACGGGGCTGGCGCAAGCGGATATTCGTGAGGCGGCGCGGCTGTTCGCGCGCAGCAAGCCGTCGTCAATCCTGTACGCGCTGGAGACGCTCGCGCCGTCGCTGCGTGAGGACTGCGCGCGCGCGCTGGTGAACCTCGCGCTGGTTACGGGCAATCTGGGCAAGGCTTCAACCGGGCTGTATCCGCTGTTCCCGGGCGCGAATGAGCAAGGCTCCAAGGATGTGGGCTGCACGCCGGATTATCTGCCCGGCTACCGCTCGCCTGCGGATGACGCGGCGCGCGGCAACATGGAGCGGGCATGGGACGCCGAACTGCCGTCGCAGCCGGGCGTGGGCATTCGCGAGCTTGTGGACGCTATCGCGGACGGCAAGGTAAAGGCGCTGCATGTCATTGGCGACAGCCCGAACTTCACCAATGGCGAGTTGGGCGAGTTCGTGGATGCCGCGAAAAAGCTGGACTTTCTGCTGGTTCAGGACACCTTCCCGAATGAGTTGACGGAAATCGCGGATGTGCTTCTGCCTTCCATGACATTCGCGGACAGGGACGGCACTTATACGAACATCGAGCGGCGCGTGCAGCTGCTTAGGGCGGCGCTCGGTCCCAAGGGCGATGAGGATGCGGACTGGCGTATTCTGTGCCAGATAGCGCGCCGCATGGGAGCGGACGGGTTCGACTTCGCGGACGCTGAGTCGGTGTTCGACGAATTCGCCGGTCTGTGGCAGCCTTACGGCGGCATAAGCTACCGCAGGCTGCAAGTGGAGACGCTGCAATGGCCTTGCGCCGCCTCGGATATGGCTGACACGCCGATGCTGTACGCCGGCGGTTCGCAGAGCCGCAAGATAGCGCTTTCGCCGATGACATTCGTGGAGCCGCCCGCGCGCATCGATGCTGAGCGTCCGTTCCTGCTGGCGCGGGGGCGCGTGCTGAACCAGCCTGAACGCCGGCTCGATATTCAGGCGGACAGGGGGCGCAACTTCATCGAGCGCGATGACATTGTGGAGGTTCACGCTGATGATGCCGCCGCGCTCGGAATCGCCGAGGGCGACGATGTGCAGGTGGTATATGACGGCGGAGAGTTGCGGGCGCGGGCAAGCCTGAAAGGGACGCAGCGCGGGGTACTGTCCGTTACGACGCTATTCGGGCAGATGATAACGACAATCGAGCGGTCTCGCTCGCCCGATCCGATGCTGAAGATTGACGGGCTGCCGCTGCTTCCGGCGAGCATCGTCAAGGTGGCGGTCGCAACGGCGGCGGACTGATAGGGGCTGACAGGATGATGGGCAGGATCTTGTCCTGCCCTCTAACCCTCTCCCAAAGGGATGGGGGTACTTTAGTGTAGTGGAGGATTATTTCTGTTGACGACTGCAAGGGGTACTCGCATGAGGCCGAGGCTGGCCGAAACTCAGGTTCTTGAACGGCGTGAATTGACGCCGGATCTCTGGCTGATGTGGGTTGAGAAGCCGGAGGGCTATACTTTCAAGCCGGGGCAATACTGCACTCTCGGCGTCGATGGCATCGAGCGCGCATACTCCATAGCTTCCGCGCCGCATGAGGAGCGTCTGGAGCTGTTCGTCGAGCTTGTGCCATACGACGAGGGCGGGCATCTGACGCCGCTGCTGTACGAACTCAAGACGGGCGATAAGTTGACCATACGACCGAGGGCGAAGGGCATCTTCACCTTCAACTCGAACTTCAAGAATCATCTGCTGGTCGCGACGGTTACGGGCGTCGTGCCTTATGTGAGCTACATCCGCGACTATCTGCACAGGAATGAGAGCGGGCATCGCTTCTATGTGCTTGAGGGGGCGAGCTATCAGGACGAGTTCGGCTATGACGATGAGTTCGCGCGTTACGCCGCCGAATACCCGGAACTGGTGAGCTTCATTCCGACCGTGAGCCGACCCGATGAGGCGCGCAATGACGGCTGGCAGGGCGAAAAGGGGCGCGCGAACGCCGTAGTGGAGGCTCAGGTTGAGCGGCTTGGATTGAAGCAAGAGGACACGCTCATATACGCCTGCGGTCATCCGGGGATGATAGAGGATGTGAAGGCGCGCATGCTTCCCAAGGGCTATGCGGTCGATGAGGAGCGCTTCTGGAAAGAGGATTGATTTTTGTACCCGCTCAACGGAGATTTCATCGATGACCACACAAAGCATAGGGAAGTCATCATACGCCGACTATTCGCACATCGAGCGACTGCCCGATCCCGAAAGGGTGAATGACTTGGAGCAGTTCGATGGGGTTATGGATTTCGCCTCGTCGCTGAGGGCTTACTTCGGCGATCGCGCCGATGTGCTGATTTCCGGCGAGGGATACCTGTGCCATGAGGCGAGCGGCAGCACGGCGGGCTGGCTCGTGCCGGACTGCGTGGTTACATTCGGGATTGACGCTCGCGCGATAACCGCGCGCAACGGGTATGTGATAAGTGAAGTGGGCAAGCCGCCGGACTTTATTCTTGAAGTGGGATCGCGGAGTACGGGGCGGCGGGACTACACGGTGAAGCGAGACGGCTATGCGGGCTACGGCGTTCGAGAATACTGGCGCTTCGATCACACCGGAGGGGATTATCATGACGCGGCGATTGCGGGCGATGCGCTGGTTGGCGGGGAGTATGAGCCGATAGAGATAATAGAGGAAGTGGACGGGATGAAATGGGGACACAGCCCCATTTTGGGGATGGACTTGTGTTGGCTCGACGGCGCGCTGCGGATTCGCAATCCGCAGACCGGGGAGTTTCTGCCGACGCCTGTGGAGTGGGGGAGTCGTTTCGATTCGCTAGAATCTGAGCGGGATGCCGCTGATGCTGGGCGTCTTGCTGCCGAATCTGAGCGGGATGCCGCTGATGCTGGGCGTCTTGCTGCGGAAGCGGAAGTGGAGTTGCTGCGGGCGGAATTGCGTCGGCTTCAACAGGAATAATGGCGTTTCCTTTTGAGTGGTTATGTTGCTGTATCGCGCCGGATTCCTGCTTTCGCAGGAATGACGAATAGAAATCACCTCCCGAATGGAAGCGCTGCCAACAGGAATAAGGCTGTGGTTATAATGCCGATAATCGGGTAGAATGACCCGAATAAGCAGGCTCAAACTTCATAGGCACACAGGAGGAAGAGCAAGATGAAATCGGATAGGGCGCTTGTGGCGCACCTGATGCGGCGCGCGGGCTTCGGGGCGACGCCTGCCGAGCTTGACGCGCTGACGAGCGAAAATACCTACGAAGAGATTGTGGATGGGCTTGTCAACCCGGAACGCTTCCCGGAGCTGGATGAGAGCTACATCGAGCGATATTACGGCGGCGAGCCGGTGGCGGTGCATGTGGGCAAGTGGCTGTATCGCATGGTGAACACGCAGCGTCCGCTCGAAGAGAAGATGTCGCTCTTTCTGCATCACCTGTTCCCCGTCGCATGGGGCAAGAGTGAGCATGGGCCTTCTCTGTACACGGAGATAGCGATGTTCCGCCGGGTGGGGCTGACGGACATGAAGACGATACTGTTGGAGCTTTCGCGCGATCCGGCGATGCTCTTCTGGCTGGACAACAACGAGAACCACAAGGACGAGATCAACGAGAACTACGGCAGGGAACTGCTGGAGCTGTTCTCCATGGGGGTGGGCAACTACACCGAGGACGACATCAAGGCGGCTTCACGGGCGTTCACGGGCTGGACTTTCAGGCAGCCGCTGTCGCTCTATCCCAACGGACACTACCCGGCAGAGTTCAGGTTTTTGCCGGACGACCATGACTATGAGGAGAAGACATTCCTCGGTGAGACGGGCAACTTCGACGGCGAGGACATCATAGACATCATCGTGAAGCAGCCGGCTACGGCGCGCTTCATATCGCGCCACCTGTACAACTTCTTCGTCGAAGATGAGGTGCAAGTGCCGTCCTGGGCGACGGAAGCGCCGAAGGATGAGGCGGCGATACGGCAGCTCAGCAAGGTGTTCCTGGACACGGGCGGGCAGATGCGCGCGGTGCTGAGCGAGCTGTTCAACTCGGACTTCTTCAAGCGGGCGACGCAGTTCAAGAAGGTGAAAAGCCCGACGGAGCTGGTTGCGGGCGTGCTGAAGCAGACGGGCGAGTTCAGCAGCCCGACGCCGGGCATGTTCCAGCTTGCCGTCACCACGCTGAACGGCTCTCTGACCGAGGGGACTATGGCGATTATGGGGCAGCGGCTGATGAACCCGCCGACGGTCGAGGGCTGGCATACGGGGCATGAGTGGATAGATTCAGGGACGCTCAGCGAGCGCGTCGGCTTCGTGGAAAGCCAGTTCGAGGACATCAGCAAGCCGGGCGTTATGGACATGGTGCGGCGCGCGGGCGACCTCGATGCCGAACCCGCGGAACTGGTCGAGCGCTGCCTGGACATTCTGGGCGGCATCAAGGTGAGTGAGCAGACTTATGCTTCGCTGGTGGATTACGCCCAAGAGCTTCGGAGTATAGAGGACGAGGACAACCCGGTCGGAGTGCATAACCTGTTGCAGATGACGGCGTCGACGGTTGACTATCAGTTCGCGTAGCATCGTTTGAGGACAAGACAAGATGGGGGACAGAATGAGCGTTAAAAGCAAGGAAAAGACGCTGGTCGTCGTGCAGCTCACGGGCGGCAACGACTTCATGAACACGATTGTGCCGTACAACAACCCGCACTACTACGACTCGCGCAAGACGGTCGTGATGAAGCAGGATGAAGTGCTGCCAATCAACGACGAGTTGGCAATCAACCCCAACGCCGCGCCGTTCAAGCGCCTCTACGATGAGGGCAAGATGGCTATCATCCAGGGCATAGGCTACCCGAACTCCAACCGCTCGCACTTTCGCGGCATGGACATCTGGCACACGGCAGAGCCTGACCGCGTGGGCAATGAGGGCTGGCTGGGACAGGCGGTGCGTGAGCTTGACCCGCAAGGTGAGAATGTGCTCACCGGGGTGAACATCGGCATGGGACTGCCGCGCGCTATGGCGGTCAGCGGCGTTCCAGTAACCTCCATAGGCGACCTGGAAGGCTATGGCGTGATGACGCGCATCGAGCAAGAGCGGCTGCGCGACAAGGCGCTGGAGGCGTTCAAAGGGCTGTATGGCCAGGCTATCGGCAGCGGCGCGGTCGCCGAATACATCGGGCAGACGGGGCTGGATGTGCTCAAGGGCGCGGACATGCTCGCCGATGTCGCGGGCAGCTACCATTCAGGCGTGGAGTACGCCGACAACCAGATAGCGAAGAACTTGCGCGATGTGGCGCGCGTCCATCTTGCGGACCTTGGCACTCGCGTCTTCTACACGGCGCACGGCGGCTACGACACGCATGCGAACGAAATGCCCTCGCACCCCAAGCTGATGAACGACCTGTCGGGCGCAATATCGGACTTCCTCGACGACCTCGAAGAGCACGACGCCTCGGACGATGTAACCGTGTTCGTGTTCACCGAGTTCGGGCGGCGAATGCGCGACAACGGCAGCGGCACCGACCACGGCTCCGGCGGCGGCGCGTACATCTTCGGCAAGAATGTCAAGGGCGGGCTGTATAGCGAGTATCCCTCGCTGCATCCGATGGAATGGGAGCATGGCGAGGACTTGAAGCACACGATTGACTTCAGGGGCATCTACTCCACGCTGCTGGAGCAGGTTCTGGATGTGGAGGCGAAGCCAATCGTCAAGGGCGAGTATGAGCAGATACGGCCGTTTGCCAATTAGGGCATCTATGACCTTCCCGCAAAGCGGGAAGGGACTTCATCGGGAAAGGAGACGAAACTATGACCAGACCATGGGGACTGCTGCGAGCGGGCTACCCGTATTTGCGGACGCTTGGGATGCGGCGCGTGACGAACTTTCCCGCGGACATCGCCTTTTCCAAGGATGGCGATGCGCTGATACTGATGAGGTCGGAAGGCGGTTCGAGCATACGCATCTGGCCCGTTGAGGATTCGGATGCGCTGACAGACGACTTGAAGGGCATCGGCGGCTACGGTCCCGGCGAGGGGCAGTTCGTTTGGCCGGTGCAGATAATCACGGACGGCGAGGGCGGCATATTCGTCAGCGACGAGGCGACGCACAAGATTTCGCGCTTCAATCCCGACGGCGAGTTCGTCTCGCGCTGGGGCAGTCATGGCGAGGGCGACGGCGAGTTCAACGCGCCGAACGGCATCGCATTCGATCGCGACGGCAACCTTGTCGTGGTCGATTCCAAGAACCACAGGGTGCAGCGATACACGACGGACGGCGAGTATCTGGGCGGGTTCGGCTCGTTTGGCGACGCGGCGGGGCATTTCGAGCTGCCGTGGGGCGTCCATATCGATGAGCTGGGCGATGTGTATGTGTCCGATTGGGGCAATAACCGCTTTCAGATTTTTTCGTCCGACGGCGAAGTGAAGCAGGTAATCGGCGAACCGGGCACGGGCCCCGGCCAGTTCAACAGGCCGACCGGAATCGCGGTCGACGCTCACGGCGACATCTATGTCGCGGATTGGGGCAACGACCGCGTGCAGATGTTCAATGCGGAAGGGCAGTATATTTGGAGCTTCACGGGGGACGCCACGCTGTCGCGGGTTGCCAGGTCTTACATGCTCACGAACGCCGTTCCCAACAGGCTGCGGGAGATGGGCGACCTGGAGCAGGAAAAGCGCCTGCGGCGTCCGCGCTCGGTCAGGGTTGACAGCGAGTTCCGGCTGTTCATCCCGGACTACGAATCTTACCGCGTGCAGATATATCAGAAGGAAGCGATTGAGCTTGACCGCACGCAGTACGCCGAGCCGCTGCGAAATGTTACGCTCGAAGTTACATAGGCGGCGGTCTTTCAGTCGGTCAAGGGGCTGTCGGCTGACAATCGGGTTTCTTGTGAATGGGCGGTTGTGGACTAGGCGATAAAATCGAATTGCAAGTATAGGCGGCAGGGGCGTAATCAGAGCGCTCCTGCCGCTTTGCTTTGGCCGCTCCCGCCTCGACGATTGAGCGCTGCCCGTCGCTTCTTTCGCCGTCGGTCGTAAAGACGGCTCAAATAGGGCTTGTTGTTCCTTTAATCGGCGCGTTCAGAAGGGGTAGGGTTGATGATGAAGTAGGACATTTCAAGAGGGGGCAGATTGGGAATGCGAACGGGAGCGCGCGGCGATAGTGACAACAAGTCGTACATGAAGATTGGCGCGGCGGTGGTTGTGGCGGCGCTTGCGATTGGCGTTGTGTGGTGGGCGCTTTCACAGCGAGTCACCGCTACGCCTGAGGAGATAGCCAAGTCGCATATCGATGACAACATAGACGCCTTTAGTGAGGAAATCGCGGGCTTCATGGCGTTTGAAGCGCCCATTCTCAGCACTTTGGCTAGAGAATTGGGCGGCGAGTACTTGGAAGGTCTTATTCAGGATGTAGTGAAGTGGGACTATTCGGCGGAACGCTCTGACGATGATGATGACATATATGAGGTGACAGCTACCGCGCGGGTGAATTTGAGCTTGGATGTAGAAGGGCTTGTCGATGGCTACATCGAGGTTGCCCTGCCGTTTCTCGTTATCGTGGATATGGATGAGCAATCCGTAAGGCGTTCATCCCCACAATTGGCGGATGCGTCTTTCAGCACTAATCTGCTGGACTTGCCGGGCATAGCCGCGCTCAACAATGTCCTGCCCAGCGTCGATAAACTGGATTCGGTGGTGGCAAAGGCGACGGATGTAGTGTCCAAGATTTCGCCGCCGGCGGTTCAGTCTGCGGCGCAGCAGACCTCGCCGTCACCTGCCCAGTCTGTCGGAGCGCCTGAAAAGGCTGTCGAATCAGCCGACTCCCTGGAAAACTGCGTCTTCGCAGCGTTGGGGAATGACTTCTCCGGTATCCTTATCGAGAAGATAGAAGAGACAAACCCGCAAACCTTGACTGACAAGCAGCGCTGGGAGTGGTTCAAGGTGCTGTCTGACAAATCTGGTTTGCTTATTCCCTGCCAAGACCTGTGGAGCGAACCCATTACGATGGAGAACGCAGACAAGCGCAACGAAGAACTCTATTATGATGAGTGCTTTGGTGAATATAATCTTGAGAGGGATGAAAACTACAGTTTCCCATACGACAGTATCAGATATAAGCATACCGCCGATGTTCTGGAATTGCTGGAACGCCCCTATCATAGCCTGAGCGTAACCGATAAAGTTACTCTGCGTATGATTTTCAGCCGCAATCCCGGCAGTGAATACATTAGTGATTACGATGTCGATATAGACTGTGCTTACTATTACCCGCAGCTCTTCTTCGGCAGGTGGATTCCGATCTTCGAGCGCTGATAATCGACCGCATATAAGCCCGCCGAGCCGTTTGCGCGCCAGCTCAGCCCGCGCCTTGACGGATAGCCCGCTTTCGCCCTGTCCCTTGTCGTCAGTCGCAAAAGATGTCCCGTTGTTCCTTTAATAAGCCCGCTCCGATGGGGTAGGATGATGGCGTGTTTATCGATAGTACGCAGGCAGGGAAGGGGCGATGACAACACCTGTACGACGGCAGTATTTGGGCGTCAAGCGCGAGCATCAGAATGATATTCTGCTGTTCCGCATGGGCGATTTCTACGAGACTTTCGATGATGACGCGCGGCTGCTTTCGCGTGAGCTCGAGATTGCGCTGACCTCGCGCGAGTTCGGCAAGGGGCAGCGCGTGCCGCTTGCCGGGATTCCCTATCACTCGCTGGAGTCGAGCCTGGCGCGGCTCATCAAGAAGGGCTACCGCGTGGCGATATGCGAGCAGACGAGCGACCCCGCTACTTCCAAGGGCATCGTCGACCGCGAGGTGGTGCGCGTGGTTACGCCGGGCACGGTCATCGAGGACGCGCTGCTTGAGCAGAAAGCCAACAACTATCTTGCCGCGCTGGTGGTGGAGGGCGAGTTTGCCGGGCTTTCGTGGGTGGATATTACGACGAGCGAGTTTGCCACGAGCGAGTTTCCGCTGGCGCACCTTCCGGTTGAGCTGGCGCGCCTGATGCCGTCGGAGCTGCTGGTGCCGGAGGCGCAGCCGGACATCGACGTTGGCGACGGCGTGATGCTGACGCCGCTATCGACGGACGCCTTCCATGCGGATTGGGCGCGTGAGAACTTGCTGAAGCATTTTGGGGTGGCGTCGCTGGAGAGCTTCGGATGCGAAGGGCAGACGCTTGCGGTAAGGGCGGCGGGCGCTGTCGTCGACTACCTCGCGGAGACGCAGCGCAGCGCGGTCAGCCAGATTACCACGCTGTACACCCATTCGACGGCCGAGTACATGGTGCTGGACGCGCAGACGCGGCGCAATCTGGAGCTGTATGAGGGCGGGCGCTGGGGCGCGGTCAACGCATCGCTGTTCACCGTGCTGGACTTCACCAAGACTTCTATGGGCGGGCGGCTGCTGCGTCGCTGGCTCGGACAGCCGCTTTTGGATGTGGAACGGCTGACGCGGCGACAGGATGCGGTCGAGTGGTTTCATCGCAGCGCATTGCGGCGCGAGCGCATCGTTATGCTGCTCGAGGCGGTGTCCGATATGGAGCGGCTGGTGAACAGGGTTCGCGGCTACAACGCCACGCCCCGCGACTTGGTGAGCCTTGCCGCCAGCCTTGAGGCAGCGCCGAATATCAAGGCGATACTGCGTGAGGACGACGACTCGGCTAAGGTGGAGTGGCTCGCTGAGGGCATCGCCGACAACAGCGAGGTAGTTTCTCTTGTCAGGCGCGCGATAGCCGACGATCCGCCGATAATCGTGGGCGAGGGCAAGGTAATTCGTGAGGGCTTTTCGCCGAACCTGGACGAGGTGCGGGGCGCATCGCGCAATGCCCAGGACTACATCGCGCGGCTGGAACAGAGGGAACGCGAGCGCACGGGCATCAAGTCGCTCAAGGTGGGCTACAACAGGGTGTTCGGGTACTACATCGAGATTAGCAACCCGAACCTCGCGCAAGCGCCCGATGACTATGTGCGGCGGCAAACGCTCGTGGGCGGCGAGCGCTTCATCACGCCGGAGATGAAGGAGTACGAGTCGCGCGTCCTGAACGCGCAGGATAGGATTGGCGAGATAGAGAGCGCGCTGTTCCGTCAGGTGTGCCAGCAGGTCGCGGGCTATACCGAGCGGATACTGAAGACGGCGCGCGCTATCGCCAACATCGACGCCTTCGCCTCGCTTGCGGAGGTGGCATCACGCTATGGATATGTGCGCCCGATACTGGATGACGGCGACGCGGTGGCGATAAGGCAGGGTCGCCATCCGGTCGTGGAGCGGATGCTGCCGACGGGGGATTTCGTCGCCAACGACACTGCGCTTTCGGGCAGCGGCGAGCAGCTCATCCTGCTGACGGGTCCGAACATGGCGGGCAAGTCAACATACATCCGACAGGTCGCCGTCATCGTGCTTATGGCGCAGATTGGCAGTTTCGTGCCGGCCGAGTCGGCAACGGTTGGCGTCTGCGACAGGATATTCACGCGCGTGGGCTTGCAGGACGACTTGGCGATGGGGCAATCGACTTTCATGGTGGAGATGGTGGAGACTGCCGCCATACTGAACCATGCGACGCCGCGTTCGCTGATTGTGCTGGACGAGATTGGGCGCGGCACTAGCACATACGACGGGCTGGCGCTGGCGCGCGCGGTGGCAGAGCATATCCACAACAACCCAAGGCTTGGGTGCAAGACGCTGTTCGCCACGCACTACCATGAGCTGACGCAGCTCGCGGAGGTGCTGCCGCGCGCGTTCAACTACAATGTGGCGGTGTCCGAGGACAAGGGGCAGGTGGTGTTCTTGCGGAACATAGCGCCGGGCGGGGCGGATAGGAGCTACGGCGTGCATGTGGCGCGGCTCGCGGGCATGCCCGGCAGCGTAATCAACCGCGCCTGGGAGGTTCTGGCGGAGCTTGAGGATGGCAGCCGCGCGGCGAACACCGCATCGCCGCGACGCAGGAGGGGCAGTCCGCCGCCTCAGCAAATGCCGCTGCTCGGATTCGCCTCGCCCGTTGTGGATGAGCTGCTTGCGCTGGATGTCTCCGCCATGACGCCCCTGGACGCCATCAATAAGCTGTATGAGCTTCAGGAACGAGCGCGCAAGGAGTAGCGCGGCTATGCGCCCGTTCTCGCGTCTTGCTATTCCCCGCAAGGGAGGCGTTTTGTGCGATTTCGTCCGGCGTTATCCCGCTATACCTGCTGCGCGCGATGCTAGTATCATGAAAAATAATAATGGCTATCATGCAAATTGTATAGATATTGTGCATTAGACATATTATTGTGGCATAAGTATTGAGTTAAGTGATGCACGGAGTTCGATCGCGGAGAAAGGACGGAACAAGCGAAATGGTAGAATTCAAGGCGTGTCCCAGGTGTACCGGGGACCTCAAACTGACTAGGGACATGTATGGCGATTACAGAGAGTGTCTCCAGTGTGGCTACACAAAGGACATTCTGCCCAAGCCCAAGAAGACATTCGACTGGGCGAAGACGCGCGGGAAGCCTGGGCGCAGGCGGAAGACCAAGGTCGCCGCGTAACACCACATCGGCTGCCATAGGGGACAAGAACCTATGGCACGCCTTCACATCAAGCGCATCCCGCCGTTTGGCTCTCGAAGACCTTCCGCATAAGCGGGGAGCGGGATGAGTTCCCCTATACGGCTGGACGGGGGGCAAGCCTTTCTTATGGCGCTGTGTGCCTTTATCCTTGCGCGCGTATCTGGTAGGCTTTGCCGATACCGGCATAACGACTGCCACGCTACGCAGGCGAGCCGGACGCATTTTGACGGCAGGCTAACGATATGACACTCACGGCTACGGTGAGAGTGCCGGCTACAACCGCGAATATGGGGCCCGGCTTCGACTGCCTCGGCATGGCGCTGGACATCTGGAACACCATCAGCGTGGAAGCGGGCTCGACCGGCTTCGTCATCAGCGGCGAGGGCAGGGACAGCCTGCCGACGGACGCCGACAACCTGATTTACAGATGCTTCAAGCGTGTGTATGACGGCGTCGGCAAGCCTGCGCCGTCGGTGCGGATTCAGTGCGAGAACGAGATTCCGCTAGGTCGCGGTCTGGGCAGTAGCGCGGCGGCGGTCGCGGGCGGGCTGCTGGCGGGCAGCGCGCTGAGCGGCGCAAACCTCACAAGCGAGCGGCTGCTGGAGCTTGCGGCGGAGATAGAGGGGCATCCCGACAACGCCGCCGCCGCAATCATGGGCGGCTGCCGCATCGTGGTGAGCGCGGGCGACAGGCTTGTTACCGCCGATGTGTCCATACCCGACGAGTTGAAGGCGGTGCTGTTCGTGCCTGAAACGCCGATGCCGACGGAACAGGCGCGGGGTCTGCTGGCTCAGACGGTTGACAGGCGAGACGCCGTGTTTAATATAGGTAGAGCCGCGCTGCTGGTGAACGCCTTCGCAAGCGGCAACCTAGAGCATCTTGGCGTTGCGACTGAGGACATGCTGCACCAGCCGGCGCGACAGAAGATATTCTTTCCAATGAAGAACATCTTTCGCGCGGCGATGGCTGCGGGAGCGCTGGGCGTGTTCCTGTCGGGCGCGGGTTCCAGCGTGCTGGCGCTGGCGCGCGACCGCGAATATACAATCGGCTACGAAATGGCGGACGCGGCGATGAAGTCGGGCGTCGAGGGCATGATCAAGGTTACGCAGCCAACGGCGCTAGGGGCGCACCTAGTCGGCCAGAGTGTCAGGTAGTCAGGGTTTCAGGGAGCGGATATTGGGTGGAGTTGGCGAGCAAGGAGGCCGGATATGGTGCAGGTCAAGCCAAAAGCGAAACTTACCTATGATGACTACGCGAACTTGCCGGGCGATGAGCGATATGAACTAATCGACGGGGAGTTGATTTTGGTTGGATCACCGCGCGAAATTCATCAGAGGACTGCCAAGAGATTGTTTCGACTGATTCTATTGGCAGAAGACAATGGATTGGGATGGGCCTATTACGCTCCGTTTGATGTGGTGCTGACCGACAATGATGTGGTGCAGCCGGACATGCTGTTCATTTCTAGGGAGCGAGAGGATATTATCACGGCGGCGAATGTACAGGGCGCGCCTGACCTAGTTGTGGAGATACTATCGCCTTCCACGGCTAGGCGTGACTGGACGCAGAAGCGCGAGTTGTACGCGCGACATGAGGTCAAAGAGATGTGGCTGGTGGAACCGGAGGCGGGGATTGTGTGGATGTTGACGCTTCGAGACGGCGAATTGGCAATTGCGGGGATATACGGCGAGGGGCAGAGTTTCACTTCACCGACGCTGGGCGGCTTGACGATTGACTTGACCGATGTATTCACAGCGAGTTGGCGATAGGCTAACATCAATGGACAGGATGCGTAGGATTGGGCGCTAGTTGGCATAGGATGATCGGCGCGATGTTGTATGAGGATATTCGGCAGGGATGCGACCTGTACCATGAAAATGAAGATGGACGGAGTTACGACAGGGCGTACAGAGATTACCTCAATGACAGGGATCCTGCTAGATGGAATAGTCCCTCCAGCCTTGAATTCCGTGACGCTGATAGGCTTATTTATTTCTGCAATCAGTGGAAATGCCATATGCCGAGCCAAAGCGTCAACGTGATAAACGTACTGGACGGACTGAAAAAGGCAGTTCCTGCATTGAACCTACTGCGGAAGGATACTCTCCTGGACGTCGAATTCAATGAAATTATATGCGATGGACTGAGTGTTAGTCAGTTAATAGCAAAGTCCTTCAATGGCATAGCGCTATCGGGGCGTAGAGATGAAAGCGTTGCAACTTCGAAGATGTTGAATGCCGCTGTCAATCGAAACCTTTTTGTTATGTGGGACGGCACTATCCGAGGGAACTATAATGTAGGTCGTGATGGCTACGAATATGCACATATATTCTTGCCGCAAATGCAAGAACTGGCTCGACAAGCCGTAAATGAGGCAATGCAAGCGGAAAGTCTTTCTCGCAGTGAGGCAATCAAGTCATTCACTGAGCGTTGCGAGAATAAGAACAGTCTCGCCAAGATCATTGACGAGTACAACTTTGCAAAGTTCACTCTACGGGCTTTCACTTCCTAGTAACTGACAAACTGACCATCTGAAAACCTGAAAGTCTATCATGCTAATCGTACAAAAATATGGCGGGAGTTCGCTGGCGGACGCCGATAAGGTGCGGAATGTCGCGGGGCGCATCGCGCGCAGCAGGGATGCGGGCAATCAGGTGGTGACGGTCGTGTCGGCGATGGGCGATACCACCGATGAGCTTATCGGCCTGGCGAACCGGGTCGCGGAGCGGCCCGATGCGCGCGAGCTGGATGTGCTGCTCTCGACGGGCGAGCTGGTGTCATGCACGCTGATGGCGATGGCGCTACGCACGATGGGCTATGCGTCGGTGAGCCTGAGCGGCGCGCAGGCGGGCATACTGACCGATACCAGCTACGGCAGGGCGCGCATCGCGGGCGTCGCGCCGGGGCGCATCATGAGCGAGGTCGACGAGGGCAACATCGTCATCGTCGCCGGCTTTCAGGGCATCACCGAGGACATGGACATCACCACCCTGGGGCGCGGCGGCTCGGACACCACCGCGGTCGCCATCGCCGCCGGTTTGGGCGCTGACCGCTGCGAGGTCTATACGGATGTGGACGGCATCTATACCGCCGACCCGCGCCTTGTGCCGCGCGCGCGCAGACTGGATGAGATTGGCTTCGAGGAGATGCTTGAGCTTGCCAGCTACGGCGCGAAGATGAACCCGCGCTCCATAGAAATGGGGATGCGCTACAATGTGCCCATACTGGTGGCGTCGAGCTTCACCGACGGCAAAGGCACGCTGATTCACGGAGAAGTTGATATGAACGGCAATGTGGGCGAAATCCGCAATCGCGTGCGGGGCATCGCAACGGACACCAATGTGGCAAAGATAACGGTGCTTGGCGTCATAGACAGGCCCGGCATAGCCGCCAGTCTGTTCGAGCCGCTGGCGCAGGCGGACATCAGCGTGGATGTCATCGTGCAGAACGCCAGCGTGGACGGCACGACGGACATGACCTTCACCGTAACGCGCACCGACTTGGCGCGCGCGCTGGAGGTCGTGCAGCCCGTCGTGGAGGCGCTGGGCAGTCGCGGCACGGTCAGCGACGACAGCCTCGCCAAGCTCAGCATCGTCGGCTCCGGCATGCAGGACGCGCCCGGCTACGCCTCGCGGATGTTCCGCGCGCTCGCCGACAAGAGCATAAACATAGACTCGATTACCACCTCCGAGATTCGCATCACCTGCCTTGTGAACGAGTCGCAGGTAGCCGATGCCGCCTGCGCGCTTCATGACGCCTTTCAGCTGGATGCGCCGCAAGAGTAGCGTATGTTAAAGTTTGAATCCGACTATGCCTGCTCCCTTCCTGTCAGTAATCATTCCCGCTTACAATGAGGCGGCGCGGATAATCGCCACCCTCGAGACGCTGGCGCAGTACCTTCATGGGCAAGCCTACGGCTGGGAGGTCATCATAGTCGACGACGGCAGCGACGACGCGACCGCGTCGCTTGCGGAGCGGTGGTCGTCGGAGCGAGACGGCTTTCGTCTGGAGAGTATTCGGCACGGCGGCAAGGGCGCGGCGGTAAGGCATGGGATGCTTGCGGCGACGGGGAAGTACCGCTTCATGTGCGACGCCGATCTCGCCATGCCGATAGCGCACCTGTCCGACTTTCTGGCATGTATGTCAAAGGGGTATGACATCGTGATTGGCTCGCGTCAGATTGCGGGAGCGAACCGATACGGCGAATCTTCGAGCCGTCACCTGATGGGGCGCGCGTTCAACAAGACGGTGCAGCTGCTGGCGGTGCGCGGCTTGCAGGATACGCAGTGCGGCTTCAAGTGCTTCAGCGCCGCCGCCGCGAACGAACTCTTTCCGTTGCAGCGCACGACGGGATGGGGCTTCGATGTGGAGTTGCTGTATCTGGCGCGCAAGCGTAAGATGCGTATCTTGGAGATACCGATAGAGTGGCATCATGACGCGGACAGCAGGCTAAGCCCCGCTTCCGCGGGCCTGTCCATGCTGCGCGATGTGCTTGCGCTGCGCTGGCGCGGTCTGAGCGGCGGCTATTCTTCGTCCAACCGCGCAAGCCAAGCGCCTCGTCTGTCGGATGCCGCCGCGCCAACGACAAAGGCGGGTTCGGTTGCCATCGTGGTGCCGACATACAACGAAGCGGATAATCTGCCCGTGCTGGTCGAGCGTCTGTTTTCTCTTGACATTTCCGACGCCCGAATTATAGTGGTGGACGACAATTCGCCGGACGGAACTGCCGATGTGGTACGCAGCCTCAGCGAGAAGTACGACCGCCGCCTCGACCTCATCAAGCGCGATTCCAAGAACGGGCTCGGCACGGCGTACAAGGTGGGCTTTTCGCGCGCCATCGAGCAGGGCGCTGACTATGTGCTGCAAATGGACGCCGACTTGTCGCACGCGCCGGAGTACATCCCCGAGTTCCTCGATGCCTTGCGACACGCCGATGTGGTCGTTGGCTCGCGCTACACGGACGGGGGCGATGTGGATAAGGGCTGGCGCTTGCGGAGGCACATGCTCAGCGCGTTCGCCAACTATGGCATCCGCGCCGTAGTCGGGCTGAAGGTGAAGGACTCTACTACCGGCTTCAAGGCTTTCAGAGCGGATGCGCTCGGCTCGATCGCCTTCGATGAGTTCCGCTGCAAGGGCTTCGGATTTCAAGCCGAAGTCGCCTACGCATGCCAGCGCCAAGGGCATCGCGTCGTGGAGTATCCGATTACCTTCTATGACCGCGCATTCGGCGAATCCAAGCTGAGCCTCGCCATAATTTGGGAGGCGCTGTGGCGGCTGTTCCTGCTGCGATGGCGAAAAAATAGGGCGTAGAAACCTTTAATTCTTTCGTAATACTATTTCTAATACTCTTACGACTTTACCACCGCCCGCGGTGAATTTGCCCCGGGCAACGCCACTGAAATATCAGAATGACAGGGTAGATGCAAATGCAGAAAATAGCGGACAGGGACAAGGCAAAGGTCAGGCGCGACCGCGCGAAGAAGGCGGTCGCGCTGGCGATGAGGAGCCAATGGGATGATGCGGCGGCGATGAATCGCGCCATCCTGAGGGACTTCCCGGACGACTTGGAGGCGCAGAACAGGCTGGGCAAGGCGCTCAGTGAGACCGGGCGCAACCACGAGGCGAAGCAGGCGTTCCAGAGGGCGCTTGAGATTTCGCCGCACAACGGCATCGCGCGCAAGAACCTGGACAGGCTGATGAGCCTGGGCGATCAGGGCGCGCCGCGAGCGCGGGGCAGCGTCAAGTCTGCGCCGCGAGTGTTCATCGAGGAGAGCGGCAAGGCGGCTACGACCGCGCTGGTGAGCCTCGCGCCGCCGCAGACGCTCCTCAAGCTTGCGCCGGGCAATCCGGTGATGCTTGAGATCGAGAACAAGCGGCTGAAGGTCAAGGACGCCAACGGCGACTACATCGGCAGCGTGGAGCCTAAGCTGTCGGCGCGGCTGGCGCGGCTGCTGCGCGGCGGCAACCGATACGAAGCGACGGTTACCAGCGCCGGATTTCAGGATCTGACGATAATCATACGCGAGACCTTCAAGCATCCTTCGCAGGCGAGCGTAGTGTCGTTCCCGTCTCGCGCGGGCGCGGACTATCGCGTATATCTGCCCGGGGGCATGCTGGATTACGAGGACGCGGAGCCGGGCGTCAGAGGGCTAGGCGAACTCGGCATGAAGGACTGGTCGAACGACGACACGGAGCCGGGGGATGACGAGGCGTTTTCGCCGGTAATCCATCGCATCATCAACGCCAGCGACGACGATGACATGGATGACGACTACTAGGCGGGCGCGATGCGGGCGATGGCGTCCCGCTGGATGTCGATGAGCTGTCCGATGCCCTGCTCGGCGAGGGACAGCACATCGTCGAGGGCGCGTCTGGAGTAGGGCATGCCTTCAGCCGTGCCCTGCACCTCGACGAACTCGCCGTCCGCCGTCATCACCACATTGAAATCCGCCTGAGCCCCAGCGTCCTCACCATAGCAGAGGTCGAGCAGCCGTTCGCCGTCCACGATGCCCACGCTTGTGGCGGCGACGGCGGCGCGTATGGGCATATCCGGCAGTCGCCGTTCGTCGACGAGAGCGGCGATTGCCTGATAGAGCGCGACATAGCCGCCGGTGATTGCGGCGGTGCGCGTGCCGGCGTCGGCTTGCAGCACATCGCAGTCCACGGTAAAGGTGCGCTCGCCGAGCCGCTCAAGGTCTATGGCGGCGCGCAGCGACCTGCCGATGAGCCGCTGAATCTCCTGCGTGCGACCTCTTGGCGTGCGCTCGCGCGGGCTGCGGGTGAGCGTCGCGCGCGGCAGCATGGCGTACTCGGCGGTAATCCAGCCCTGCCCTGATCCGCGCAGGAAGCGTGGTACTTTGTCCTCGATGCTCACGGCGCACAGCACGCGCGTCAGCCCCGTCTCTATCAAGACGCTGCCCTCCGAGAATGTCTGCACGCCGCAGGTTATCTTCGTGGGGCGCAACTCGTCGTTGGCGCGACCGTCGGCTCTTGTCATTGGCTGCCTTCAACTCACACGATAGTCGGGATAGGTATTGGCAGATGGGTTACTTCAGCAGGCGCTGGCTCCAGGCGTGCCAGGCTTGCGTGTCCACCTTGATGAAGTGGAAGCCCGCCTTGCCCGCGAAGAACTCATCCACATCAGTGTCGCCGATGTGAATGTAGGCGTCGGCTTTGAAGCGTGTCTTCACATCGTCCAAGTTTTGCTTTAGGGCGGTGAAGTCGACGGCTATTTCGTGCTGCTGCCATATACGGCGCTGGTAGCTGATTGGGCGGTCCGAGCAGCTGCCGATGATACAGCCCTTGCGCTGCGCGATACGCACGAAATCTATGGTGATGCTGCCGCGCGGCTCGCCCACTTCGAGCGTGCCGTCTATGTCGAAGCTAATCAGGTCTGGCAAATCTCTTGTCCGTCCCTCACAGGGTAATAGGATTGAGTCTAGGTTCTGTGGACATTTGCGTCATCCCCGCCCGCTCACCCGTCATTCCCGTGAAAACGGGAATCCAGAACCTTGGAATGTAGGTATTTTCTCACATTTAGGCTATCTCAAAGCGCTGGATTCCTGCTTTCGCGGGAATGACGGGATGAATATAGTAGTTGGCGCTAGTTGTTGCGGGTGGCGTAGGTCTGCTTGGCGCGGTCTATGGCGCGCACCCTGCCGCTTACAAGCGCGTCTTGGTGGGCGATTGCCCAGTCCTGCGACGCCTTGGTTGCGATTGCGCTGCCCTGGAAGTGGGGCATGACATAGCGGGCGAGCAGTTCGTAGCTTCGCAGCATCTTGTCGCGGGGCGCCCAGTCTATCGTCTGCACCATGAAGCCGCCGAAGCCGCCGCTGAGTTCGTCGAGCTTGTGGATCGCCTCGATGCAGTCGTCGGGCGTGCCGACAATCCATGCCCCGCTGTCCGCCATGTGGTCAATGACCTTCTCCACGGGCCCGTCGAAGTCGGACTTGCGCCCGTTCGTGCCCTCGGTGTATTCGCGGAGGAAGTAGCCCGCGCCCATGCGCGCTTCGTCGCGCGCCTGCTGTCGGGTTTCGGCGAGGTGGGTGGGCACGACGAGCCGCCAGTCGTTGCGGTCAACCGTCTGGTTGTGCTCTGCCGCCGACTCCTCGGCGATGTGCCAGAGGTCGTTGAGATTTGCCTGCGCGCCTCGTGAGGGATCTCGCGGCACTGTGATGGTGAGCACCGCCGCGCCGTACTTGCCCGCGAGCGCAACGCCGGACGGCGATTGTATGGACGCCACGGCAATCGGCATGTGCGGTCGCTGGAACGGGCGGATTTGCAGCATCGCCTCGTTCAGCTCGAACCAGTCGGACTTGTAGGTAATCGGCTCGGTTTCGGTGAACAGGCGCAACACGACGCCGAACGCCTCGTCCATCTTTTCGCGCTGCGTCGTGGACTCGATGCCCATCATGTAGGCGTCGCCGGGGAGCGCGCCCGGACCCACGCCGAACATCACGCGCCCGTGGCTCATGTGGTCGATCTGCACCATGCGGTTGGCGACATTGAACGGGTGGTGATACGGCAGGCTGACCACGCCCGTGCCGAGCTTGATGTGCTTCGTGCGGTCAGCGGCGACTGCCATGAATATCTCAGGCGATGAGATAATCTCCCAGCCCGAACTGTGATGCTCGCCAATCCACGCCTCATCGTAGCCGAGATAGTCGAGCCACTCGATGAGCTCGAGGTCGCGGTCGATGGCAAGCGTCGGGTTTTCGCCGACGCGGTGGAAGGGCCCCAGGAATATGCCGAACTTCATTCGGTCGGGCAGTGCCATAGCAGTATCCTTTCGTGCGCTGATGTGCATCGTCTCGTTGCTTATCGTGATTATGGGGCGAATTATAGTCTGCGAGCGGTGAATGGGCAAACATGCCCATCGTGATAAGAACATCAAATATAATCATCGGGCAAATATCATTATTGGCAATAACAGAGGTGTTTTCGATGATAATGTTGACATTCCGGGCGTAATCGTCCCACCCGACTGGATGTATAATGTCATACAAGCGCCTTGCCGCCCGCCCGGACCCGGTTACAGAGATTAGCGTTCATGCCGACACTTTTCCTTGAGGCTTTCGGACATCTATCCGCCCCGGCGACCATCGATTCTCTGGAAGAAGATCTATACAGCGTTTTCAGAGCGCGCAGCGTATTGATGGGCTGTTCCGACACTTCCTCTAGCCACCACCCGGAGCTATGGGGAATGGAGGAAGCAGAGATAACTTCCAATATCGACCCATCCCGTATCGGATGGATACAGGTCGGACTGGATTTTGGTAATATCGATCCCGATCCGTACAGATTGCCGTCGAACCCGCCCACAGGCTGGACGTATGCACCGCTTCATGCTCATGAGAGACGCCGTCGCGTTGCCGAGCCGGCTGTTGTCCTGCCTATATTGGTTCAGTGTTTCGATGACGCCCTCCGCCGCTTTGGGGTAGTCGATCTGTCCAGTATCCAGCTGACGGCACATTACCTGGATACCATGGCGCAATCTGACAGCCATCTTGTCGGGGTACTCAACTGGTTCAACACAAATTTGAAGGCGGGAGCCGACGCGATTGTCGCCTTCGACCATGGCTTGCTCGGAGAACAAGATGTCTCCGAGCTCGTCGCCACCCTGCAACGCAGAATCACCGAGCCGTTCGAGTTCGGCCCGGTAATAGCCGTGCCTGAGCAGCACATGGTTAATGTGCCGGCCGAAATGCCGTATCATCCCATTGTTCCGAAATCAGACCTAGGCGTGTTCGTCACCCTGCCCGAATGGACGCCGAGCGCGGTAGGATGGATACTCGCCAGAGTCATAGACGTAGCCCGCGCCGACGCCCCGGATGTCAGCAACTTCACAATTCGAGTGACACGGGTTCGATGATGCGCGGGCTGCCGGATTGGGGAATGACAAAGAGGAACGCGCAACTCAGCGGCGGCCTTTGGTAGTCCTCTACCTTGTCATCTGCGTCGTAGTGGTGTGTTTCGGCTGTGTTCATGCGGCTCTATCTACTCCGCAAACTCCGGCATCACCTCAGCCGCGAACAGCCGCATCGCCGCCGTTACCTTGTCGCGGGGCATGCCGCCGAAGGCGAAGTTGCAGCCGAAGTATTCTATCCCTTGCGCTTGCAGCGACTTTAGCTTGGCGACGCATTGTTCGGGAGCGCCGATGATAGAGCGGTTGGCTGCCACATGGTCGAAAGTGAGCGACGGCTTGCCGCGCGTCTCGCGCCATGCGTCTATGCTGTGCGCCGCTTCGCTCGCGCCGTTCAGCGTGCCGCGCCATTGGAGCATGTCGATGACCCATTCAAGCGATTTCCGCACATCCTCGCGCGCCTGCCGCTCCGTCGCCGCGAGGTAGCAGTAGCGGAAGAAGGGAATGTCGGCAGCGGTGATATTCATGCCGGCGTCGGCGGACATGGCTTCGTAGCGATGGCAAAGCTCGATTGCGGGGTCGGTGTCCACGGTCAAGCCTATCATCGTGGGGAAGCCGTTGGACACGGCGAACTCCAGCGTCTCTGGCGTGCGCGTGGCGGCGATGTAGATGGGCGGGTGGGGCTGCTGCAAGGGCGGCGGCACAAGGTTCGCCTGCCGGACGCTGTAATGGCTGCCCTCGTGCGTGTATTCGGGCGTAGTCCACATGCCCCGAATCATGTTGACCGATTCCTGAAAGCTCGCCTGCGTGTCGCTGTGGTCTATCCCGTATGGCGTGAACTCACTCCTGGACGCCCCGCGCCCAAAGCCGACATCCAAGCGTCCGTTGCTTATGAGGTCTAGGGTGGCGGTGTCCTCCGCCAAGCGGATGGGATTGTGCAGCGGCGGCACGAGCACGGCAGTTCCGAGCCTAATCTCGCTGGTGCGCGCGGCGATTGCGCCCGCGAAGACGAGCGCGGACGAGCCTATGCCGTAGCGCGTGAAGTGATGCTCGGCGAACCAAGCGCTATGGAAGCCAAGCTCCTCGCCGAGCGCGACATCGGCGACGGTCTGCTCCACGATGCCGCGCGCGTCCGTGCCTTCGGGCCAGGGCAGATGGGTAATCAAGGCGAATTTCATGATGCACTCTCGCAGTGGTAAGGTTGATTGCGGGCTGTTATGCGCTTCCATTATAGACTAACGGATGGACAGGATGAGAAGGATACTATAATCTGCTTATCGGACTGTGCGGCGCTAAGCAATAGGCAAAGAAAGGATAGACATGATTAAACTCGTCAGATTTATAGCGGCGTTCCTAACCTACGCGGTGATTGATATTGTGTGGAACTTCCTGCCTCCCGTGATGGGAATGTACGAGAGGCTGCACGACGCCACCGGCAGCCCTCGGGAGATGATAGGAAAGCCGCCCGAAGCTTGGGGCGGCGCGGAGATACTCTCCATACTGGTTTTCTTCCTACTCATCGCCTTCGCAAACAGCTACCTCGCAATCGAACCCGCAATCAGGGAGAACAACATCTTCAGGGCAGTGAAGAACAGCCTTGCTATTGGCTGCGCGGCGTATGCCACCTACATCGCGCCCGTCTTCTTGAGCATAGCCAACTGGCCCGTCGCCCTAGTTCCGATAGACATCATCATCGGCGGCTGCCTGAGCCTCATAACATCTACGGTCGTTACCGCCGTCGCTCTGCGCCTGCAAAAGTCCTGACGCCGCATGAAGCCCGATACGAGCGCGGGCGTCAGCGGGTTTTGACGCATCGGCGGGGCGGCTCTTATAATTAGGGTATGGCGCGACCGAACATGAAAGTCTGAAGATTAGGTCTATGGCTGACGGATTGAACAACGAGACTCTGCTTGAGATGTACGCCAAGATGGCGCTGTCGCGCACGCTGGACGAGCGCATCTGGATGCTGAACCGACAGGGCAAGGCGGCTATCGTGGCGTCGTCGCAGGGGCATGAGGCGGCGCAGATTGGCAGCGTGTACGCCCTGCGGCGCGGCGTCGACCAGTTCTACATCTACTACCGCGACCTCGCGGTAATGCTGACGCTGGGCATGACGCCGCAAGAGATAATGCTGGGCTTCACTGCGAAAGTGGGCGAACCGCTGAGCGGCGCGCGGCAGTTCCCCACGCACGGCGCATATCCCGAATTGGGGCTTGTCAACCTGTCGAATGTAATCTCCACGCAGCTGCCGCAAGCGGTGGGCGCGGCGCTGGCGCTGCGAATGAGGGGCGAAGATGCGGTCGTCATCGTGTATTTCGGCGATGGCGCATCCAGTTTCGGAGACACGCATGAGGCGATGAACTTCGCGGCGATACACCGCTTGCCGGTGATATTCATGTGCGAGAACAACAAGTACGCCACATCGGTGCCGCAGCATCGCCAGATGGCGGTCGATAGCGTGGCGAGCCGTGCCGAGGGCTACGGGATGCCGGGCGTTTCCATCGACGGCTGCGATGTGATTGCCGTCTATGAGGCGGTGTCGGAGGCGTCGAGTCGCGCAAGGGACGGCGAAGGCCCCACGCTCATCGAGGCGCAGGTGGAGCGGTATCTGCCGCACACCAGCGACGACGACGATACGCGGTATAGGGCGCGCGCTGAGATTGAAGAGGCGCGCCTGCGCGACCCGCTGAAGTTGTTCGGCGAGCGGCTGACCGCGTTGGGCATCCTCGACAGCGCCGCCGTCGAGCGAATTCACGCTGAGGCGCGAACAGAGGTGAACGCCGTTACCGACTTCGTGGAGGCGGCAGGATACCCTGACACCGATGACTTCTACAAGCATGTGTATGCGGGCTAATGGGATGAACAGGGATAGGCGGGATATTTGAATGGCTGTGATGAATGTGCTTGAGGCGGTGCGCGAAGCGATGCGCGAGGAGATGCTGCGCGATGAGCGCGTGTTCGTGCTGGGCGAGGATGTCGGAGTGCGCGGCGGCGTGTTCCTCGCTACGGACGGGTTCGTCGACCTGTTCGGCGAGGAGCGCGTGATAGACACGCCCATCGCCGAGTCCTCCATCGCGGGCATGGCGCTGGGCGCAGCGATGAGCGGGATGCGTCCGATTGCCGAGATACAGTTCGCGGATTTCATCTGGCCCGTGTTCAACCAGATTGTCGGAGAGGCGGCGCGGGCGCGTTACGGCAGCAACGGCAAGCTGAGCGTGCCTCTGGTGCTGCGCGCGCCGGAAGGCGGCGGCGTGCGCGGCGCGCTGTACCACTCGCAATCCGCTGAGGCTTACTTCTGCCACGCGCCGGGGCTGAAAGTGATTACGCCCTCGACGCCATACGACGCCAAGGGGCTGCTCAAGAGCGCGATTCGGGATGATGACCCGGTAGTGTTCCTGGAACACAAGCGCACATACAGGCTGGTGCGCGGCGAAGTGCCCGATACCGAGTACACGCTGCCAATCGGCAAGGCGGATGTGAAGCGCGAGGGCGACGATGTATCGGTTTTCACCTATGGATTGATGGTGCATCATTGCCTAGAGGCGGCTCAGACGCTCGAAAGCGAAGGCGTCAGCGTGGAGGTGCTCGACCTACGCACGCTCCGCCCACTGGACACCGACGCCGTGCTCGAATCGGCGCGAAAGACGGGCAAGGCGCTGGTAGTGCATGAGGACAACAAGGTAGGGGGCATCGGCGGCGAGGTAGCAGCGACAATAGCCGAGGATGCGTTCGAGTACCTCGATGCGCCGGTCAGACGGCTTGCTGGTCCCGAAGTGCCTGCCATGCCGTTCAGCCCGCCGCTTGAGGCGCTGTACATGCTCGACTCCGCCAAGATCGCAGACGCCATCCGCAAGCTGGCGGCGTATTAGGTTCTGTGAGCATCTGCGTCATTCTCGCCCGCTCACCCGTCATTCCCGTGAAAACGGGAATCCAGAATATCAGAATGTAGGCGCTTTCACATATTTTAGGCTATCTCAAAGTGCTGGATTCCTGCTTTCGCAGGAATGACGAGATGAAAAGTCGAAATGTCCGCACAACCTGGTAGGGCAGTATTCTGCCTGTCGGCAAGTCGGCAAGTCAGGCGCAAGGGTCAGGTGAACGGATGATAATTGAGCTGCCGCAGGTTGGAGAGTCGGTCACTGAAGGCACTATCGTCCAGTGGCTGAAGCAGGTCGGCGACCATGTGGACAGGTACGATCCACTCGTGGAAGTGCTTACCGACAAGGTGAGCATGGAAGTGCCGTCGCCCGTCGCGGGCGTCGTCACCGAGCTTCTGGCGCAAGAAGGGCAGACCGTTCCGATGGGCGCGCCTATTGCCGCGATAGAGACCGAAGCCGACGCTGACGCCGCCCCGCCCGCCGATGCCGCGCCCGCTCCCGATGCTGCCGAACCGTCGCGGAGCATCGATCGCACGGGCGTCTTGCTGAAGGATGTCGCGCCTGTGGGGCCGACGGGCGCGGGCGTCGCGGCTGCTATCCCCCAAGATGCCGCTCAGCGGCAATCTGCCGAGTCCGCGCAGACGCGCAGACGCTACTCGCCGGCGGTGCGGCGGCTCGCCGATGAGCGGAACATCGACCTGTCGCGGGTGCGCGGCACAGGCATCAACGGGCGCGTAACGCGCAAGGATGTGCTCGCGTACAGCGCAGCGCAGGCTGAGGCGGCGATGCCCATGCCCTCACCCGTCGATACGCAAGCCGACGCCGACGAAGAGCGACTGCCGCTTACGCCCGTGCGCCGCATGATCGCCGCGAACATGAAGCGCAGCGCGTCCGAGATTCCTGCGGCGTGGTCCATCACGGAAGTGGATGTGAGCGGGCTGGCGCGGCGGCGTGAAGCGCTGAAAGACGAGCTTCAGCGGCGTGAGGGCGTGAACCTGACCTACCTGCACTTCGTCATCAAGGCGGTCGCCGAGGCGCTGCGCGAAAATCCTCTGCTCAACTCGTCCTGGGGCGACGACGCCATCGTCCTGAAGAAGCGCGTCAACATCGGCATTGCGGTCGCCGCCCCGGACGGGCTTGTCGTGCCGGTGCTGCGTGACGCCGATGCGCTGAGCGTCGCAGGCATAGCGGTTCGCGCGTCTGAGCTGACGGCGCGCGCGCGGCAGGGCAGGCTCGGCGTAGAGGATGTTCAGTCGGGAACTTTCACCGTGAACAACACAGGCGCGCTCGGCTCTGTAGCATCACAGCCCATCATCAACCACCCGCAGGCGGCAATCCTGACGACCGAGGCGGTAGTCAAGCGCCCGGTAGTGATTGGGGATGCCATCGCCATACGCTCCATGATGAACATCTGCCTCACCTTCGACCACCGCATACTAGACGGCGCGGAGGCATCGGCGTTCTCCAACGGCGTCAAGCGTCGCCTTGAGGCGATAGGCGACGAGACGGGGATATATTAGGGCGCATGGCTAGATGAACACCTGTCTTGTGGCGTCGGCGGGCCTACTCGACTTCCCCGCCGCTTACGACTTGCAGCGGCGGTTGCATGCGCTGGTCGTTGGCGGTGAACTGCCGGATGTGCTGCTGCTGCTGGAACATCCGCATGTCTATACCATGGGGCGCAGGGGGCGTCGCGCGGACATCCTTGTTGGCGATGACGCGCTCAGGCGGCTGGGCGTCGAGATGCATGCTACGGACAGGGGCGGCGAGACGACCTATCACGGGCCCGGGCAGCTGATTGGCTATCCCATCATTCGCCTGCGACGGTGGGGTGGAGGCGTCCGCGAGTATGTCCATACGCTGGAGCGGTCGCTCATTGACGCGCTCGCCGAGTACGGCATCGACGCCCACAATGACGGCATGCCGACAGGCGTTTGGGCGGGCGACGCCAAGATAGCGGCAATCGGGGTGCGCGTGAGCCGCGGCGTAACGATGCATGGGTTCGCGCTCAATGTTTGCCCCGACCTGTCGTTCTTCGATCACATCGTGCCCTGCGGCATGCCCGACGGTCGCGTTACTTCCATGTCGCGCGAAACGGGGCGCGCTGTCGCGACGGCTGATGCGCTGCCGGTCGTCGCGCGCTCGTTTGGCAGGCAGTTCGGGCTTGCTATGCGCTGGAGCAGCCTTGCCGCCGTGGAATCTGCTGCGTCCCTGCCGCTGTGAGGCTGCGCTAGAGGAACTGCCCCTTGAGTTTGGGGTCGAGGTAATCTCTGAGCGCGTCGCCTATAATGACCACCGACAGGACGGTCAGAGTAAGGAATACGCCGGGGAAGAAAGAGATCCAAAAGGCTACTTGCACATAGCCTTTGCCGGTCGCAACTATGTTGCCCCAGGTGGGTATGAACTCAGGGACGCCCGCCCCCAAGAAGCTGAGGCTCGCTTCGGCGAGGATGGCGGTTGCGAGCGTGAAGGTGGCTTGCACCAGGACGATGCCGAATGTGTTCGGCGCGATGTGCAGGAACAGGATGCGCCACACCGGAGCGCCCACGGCGCGCGCAGCCTCTACGAACTGCTCATCGCGCAGACTCAATACCTGCCCTCTGACCAGTCGCACCTTGCTCGCCGTGCCGGTTACGGACAGGGCGATGATGACATTGTTGACGCTCCCGCTGAGCAGCGCTATCAGGGCAAGGGCGAGCAGTATCGTGGGGAACGCGAGCAAGCCGTCTATGAAGCGCATCAGCACATGGTCGAGCAGGCGAAAGTATCCGGCGAATAGGGCGATGATTAAGCCAAGCACGACCGATATGAAGGTTACGGCAAAGCCGACATAGAGCGAAACGCGGCTGCCCGCTATCACCCTGTCGAACACATCCCTGCCGAATGCGTCCGTGCCGAACCAGTGCTCGGAAGACGGGGGCAGGCGCAAGTCGGTGGTGGTCTGCGTGTAGTCGGAGCGCACAATCAGCGGCGCGAATATCGTCAGCAGCGCGATAGCCGTCAGTATCGCCATAGCCAGCATGACATTGGGATTTCTCCGCGTTATCAGCCTGAAGGCGTCGAAGAAGCGGCGTATGCGCGCGCCCACGCTTGGGGCAAGCCTGATTTGCTGCTGCTCTTGCTGTGCCATTAGTAGCGAATCCTAGGGTCTAGGTAGGCGTACAGGATGTCTATAAACAGGTTTATCATCACATAGGCGGTTGCCACAACCATCATCATCGCCTGGATTATCGGAAAGTCGCGGCGGATGATCGCCTCTATCAACATCCTGCCAAGCCCGGGTATGGCGAAGATAGACTCCGTAACCACGAAGCCGGTCGCAAGTCCGGCAAGAGACGCGCCTATGACCGTTACGATGGGAATGGAAGCGGGGCGGAATGCGTGGCGCATATACACCACGAGTTCGCGCAGCCCTTTCGAGCGGGCGGTTCTGACATAATCCTCACGCAGCACATCCAGCATCGCCGAGCGTGTAATCCTGGATATGAAAGCGGATGACAGGATGCTGTTGACCGCTACCGGCAAGAACATGCTGTGCAGGTGCGCGAGCAGCCCATCGCCGATGGGGGTGTATCCCAGCGCGGGAAACCACCCCAGATTTACCGCAAGCCCCCAGATGAGGATGAATGCCAGCCAAAAGCCCGGCGCTGAAAACCCGAGAACCGCGAAGAACATGAAGATGCGGTCTAAGGGTCTGCCCGCTTTCCATGCGGACAGGATGCCTATGGACACGCCGAGCGCCGAGGACAGAAGCAAGACCTGAATGCCCAGCGACAAGGTGGGCTGGAGGCGCGGCGCCATCAGGGAGGTTATCGATTTCTTGGAGAATATGGAAGTGCCGAGGTCGCCCTGCGCGAGGCGCGAAATCCACCTGACGAACTGTATGTAGATGGGCTGGTCGGTGCCGAGCTGCTCTCTGATTCTTTGCAGGTCTTCCACCGTCGCTTCGTCGCCGCCGATAATCGCGGCCGGATCGCCGGGGGCTATGTGAATGATTGAAAAGGTGATTACCCCAACCACGGCTATGACCGGCAGGGCGGAAAGGATACGAACAATGGTGTAGCGCCACATCCGCCGGGTATGCTCCTTCGTCTATGCCGCAAGCCGTTTTCGGCACAAGGTCAGTGGGTTGCCAATCATAGTTTGCCCGTATTTGCCGATAGAGTCATAGGGGCAGGATAAGACCTGCCCCTACTCATTGCCGTGTCAAGATTGTTTGTGCGGGGGCGCGAATCCGTTAAGGGTCTATTCGGTCAGCCACTTGTCGAAGGGCTTTTGCTGCGCCGAGCCGCCGTTGACGATGCCCTGAACCTTGGTGCTTGCCGCCCAGCGGCTGAAGAACTCGCCTACCTGCAAGAATATGGCGTCCTCGTAGAAGTGCTCATGGAACTCGTTGTTGAGGGCTATCTGCTCTGCTTCCGTGGTGGCTCGCGCCAGACGGGAGTAGATTTCGCGCTGCTTTTCGGTCGTGTCCTGATAGTTGTTGAACCATGCGTCGTATTGCAGTTCTGAGAACAGCAGGTGTCCGACGGGGCCCGACCTCACGGTAACGCCGCTCCATGTGTGGAAGAACTCCCAGTCGTCGGGGCGCGCGCGCTGAGCGACCATCGTCGCCCAGTCCATAACTTGAAACTCCACATCGAAGCCGAGCGCGGTAAGCACCTCGCGGCTAACCTGCGCGGCGGCGTGTGCGGGCTGCCTGTCGGCCGGATCCATAAGGCGCACATGCGCGCCCGTCACGCCCGCTTCAGCCAAGAGCTGCTTGGCTTCTTCAAGGTTCTGGGCGTAGTAATTGCCTTCGGAGCCGGATGTGGTCTCCCACTTGGTTTCGCACTGAAGCAGCGAGGGGCAAAGGCGCGTGAAAGCGGGATCGCCCGTCGCCAGCGTCAGGGCTTTCTGATTGTCGTAGGCTTTGATGACCGCCTGGCGCGCCAGCTTGTTGTCGAACGGCGGGCGAACATGGTTGAAGTGTCCCAAAAGCCTGAACGGAGGATTGTCGTAGAGGGCTACGCCGGGATCCGCTTCCAGCCTAGACAGCAACTCCGCCGGGAACTCCTGGACGATGTGAACCTCTCGCGTCTGCAATGCGGCTACGCGCGTCGTCTGGTCCGGCACCTCTATGTACACCATCCTGTCAACATAAGCGGTATGTCCGCCCGAAGTGCCGTTAGCCGGGCTGGGATGCGGGCTGTAATCCTCGTATCGGACTGCGCTCCAGCGGTCGCCGGGCAGCCATTCCTCGAATATGAACGGCCCCGTTCCGTTAGGGGGACCTTCCGCCGATTCGTTAGCCGTGTAGTTGTCGTACCAGTCCGAGGTTACGAGGCGCGGCCCAAAACCCTGAGGCCCTATGGCGTCGATGACCAAGCCCGTGCCTTCGCGGAGGTTCAGCGTGAAGTTGAAATCGTCGTCGACCGTGAAGAAATCTTCGAATTCGCCTGAGCCTGCTCCGAATTCGTTGCGGACTAGGCGCAGGATGGGCGCTCGATCCTTCTGGCGGGCGAGGGTGCCGCGCACCTGCTCGGTGGTCAGCGGCGTGCCGTCGTGGAACTTGACGCCCTCGCGTATCTTGAAGTTCCACGATAGGTTGTCCGAGCTGCTCTCCCAGCTCTCAACCAGCAGCGGGGCGATGCCATAGTCGCTGGTGTACTCGAACAGCCCTTCCAGGATGGTGTTGGACACATTCCCCGTTCCCGACGCGGTCGTCCAGAGCGGATCGAAAGACTGGATGCTGCCTGACGCGACTATGCGGAGCGTTCCGCCAAATTGGGCTTCGCCGGACGCTGCGGCGGGAGCCGCGCGTCTGGTTTCCTGAGCCGGAACGGGCGCAAGCTGCGGCGCTTGCGGAGTGGGCAGCGCTTCCATCATGGCGGCGGGCGCTGCTGGCGCGGCCGGCGCTGGCGCGGCGGGCGCGACTGGCATCATCGCCGGCTGCGCGGCCGGCGCTACGGGCGCGGCGGGCGCGACCGCCGCCGGCGCTTGCGCTGCCGCCGGTTGCTGTACGGGAGCCGGACTAGAACAAGCCATGCCCGCTATCGTGATTATAGACGCCAGCGTGAGTAACCACGCTACCGCCTTGTTTCTACTGGAAAAACCCCACATATACAAAGCTCCTTAATCTATCTGCCTGCTATTTTTGCGTTGTCAAAGCCAATTTGGGCATAGTGAACGCCAAGGTTGACAACATCGTTACGGCGTTGATGTGCCGTCAATTATGGGATGCAGGGCATGGCAAGTCAACCAAAAGAAGATTGCATTAGTCCCTCCCCCTTGATAGAGGAAGGTCATTAGTCCCTTCCCCCTTTGGGGGAAGGTTAGGATGGGGGTAAAAACGCTTGCCCATCGACGGCTAAACTGTACTAATGCAATTTTCTCAGGCGAACTCACCCTTTGGGGGCTATGTGTCGCGGCGCATGAGGCTGAAGCTCTGCGAGGTGGGGGCCCTTGTCGGGCTGCGTGGCAAGGAACAGCGCGAGCGGCAGCACATCCTCCGAAGTCCCTCTCCCTTAATAGAGGAAGGTCATTAGTCCCTTCCCCCCAAAGGGGGAAGGTTAGGATGGGGGTAAAAACGCTTGCCCATCGACGACTAAACTGTACTAATGCAATTTTCTCATGCGAACTCACCCTTTGGGGGCTATGTATCGCGGCGCATGAGGCTGAAGCTCTGCGAGGTGGGCCCCTTGTCGGGCTGCGTGGCAAGGAACAGCGCGAGCGGCAGCACATCTTCCGAAGTCCCTCCCCCTTAATAGAGGAAGGTCATTAGTCCCTTCCCCCAAAGGGGGAAGGTTAGGATGGGGGTAAAAACGCTTGCCCATCGACGGCTAAACTGTACTAATGCAATTTTCTCATGCGAACTCACCCTTTGGGGGCTATGTGTCGCGGCGCATAAGGCTGAAGCTCTGTGAGGTGGGCCCCTTGTCGGGCTGCGTGGCAAGGAACAGCGCGAGCGGCAGCACATCCTCCGACTGCTTCACCCACTCGCTATCGATGGTATTGACGCTGTTTTCTTCCCGCTCCCAGGCGGCGGTTGCGCCGGGCGTCAGGACGGGACCCGGCACCAGCTCGTTGACGCTAATGTTGTGCTCCCAAAGCTCCTGCGCGAGCACGCGGGTCAGCATCCACGCGCCGGCCTTGGCGCAGGCATAGGCGGACGAGCTGACGCGCCCGTTGTGTCCGATGCCGGAGCCGATGGTGATTATCTTGCCGCCGCCGCGCCGCTTGAGGTAGGGGATCGCGCTCTTGGCGGTGTAGTACGCCCCCTTCAGGTTGAGGTCTATGGTGGCAATCCATGCGTCGGGATCGCTGTCCTCAACTCGGCTGCGCTCGAGGTTGCCGCCTGCGTTCACCACAACGATGTCGATGCCTCCGAACCGCTCGGCGGTCGCCTCATGCATCCGCTCTACATCGTCCTGTTGCGTTACATCCGTCCGGGCGACGATTGCCGCGCCGCCGTCGCTCCTGATCCGGCGCGCGGTCTCCTCTATCTCCGCGCCGGTGCGCGCGGCGCAGCACACCGACGCGCCCTCGGCGGCGAAACCGACGGCGATTGCCCTGCCTATGCCCCTGCCCGCGCCCGTAATCACGGCTACCTTGCCCGCCAATCTGCGTTGTGCTTCTGCCATTGTGCCACTACCTCCCTATGTGCGTTGCGGGGATTATACGAAGGGCTGACATGGATGTACAGAATAGGATTTATCGCGGACGGGCGATTATCGTTCTGAACCGCCCAATCAATAGGCAAAAAGCCATATTTTAGGGTTGACACAATATGCGCTGGTTCATATATTGGAACTAATAAAGTAGGCGAAAAGCGCAGAATGAATATCGTTGAAACATGACGAACTGAAAGCGTCCCTGATATGGACGCATTCCAATGAGGAGGTAGCATAATGGCTCACCAAGACGAGATTGCGTTGATGGCGCACCTGATGCGGCGCGCGGGGTTCGGAGCGACGCGCGAACAGCTGGAAGCGTATGTCGCCAAGGGCTATGAGGCGACGGTTGAAGAGCTGCTCAACCCTGAGGCTCAAGAGCCGGTGGACAGGTATGAGCTGCTGCGCTACCACCCCTGGTCGTGGAAGCCCGGCACGATTCAGGGCACCGGGCATGCCACCTGGCTGTATCACATGGTCAACACGAAAGCGCCGCTGCAAGAGAAGATGGCGGTGTTCTGGCACGGCATATTCGCCACCGGCGTCTCCAAGGTCGACCACTGGGACGAAATCCAGGACATGGTGGATATGCTCCGCGATAAGGGGCTGGGCAGCTACAAGCGGATATTGATGGAGATTGCCCAGAACCCGGCGATGATCTACTGGCTGGACAACAATGAAAACCACGCCGACGCGCCCAACGAGAATTGGGGGCGCGAGCTGCTGGAACTGTTCAGCATGGGCGTGGGCAACTATACGGAGGACGATGTTTTCGAGTGCTCGCGCGCCTTCACGGGCTGGACGATTACGCCGAAGCTGCCGCGCTTCCCGATGGGGCGCTTCGACTGGGAGTTCGAGTACCGCGACGACGACCACGACGAGGGCGAGAAGTCGTTCCTGGGCTATACGGGCAACTTCAATGGCGAGGACATCATAGACATCATCTGCCAGCAGCCCGCCACCGCGCGCTTCATCGCGCGCCACCTGTACAACTTCTTCGTGTCGGACGAGGCGCAGGTGCCCGCATGGCAGCGCGTCGCTCCGGGCGACCCCGAGGCGATACAGACGCTCGCGGACGCTTTCGTCGAATCCGAGTACGATATGCGCTCCGTGCTGCGAGTGCTGTTCAACTCCGACTTCTTCAAGGAAGCCCGCTTCACGCGCATCAAGAGTCCGGTCGAGGTCGTGGTGAACACGCTGCGCTTCGTAGGCGGACACGAGTTCCCCGCGCCGGGCATCGGCAATCTCGGCAGGCAGATGGGCTACATGGGACAAGAGGTGCTGAACCCGCCGAGCGTGGAGGGCTGGCACACCGGGCGCGAATGGATTAACAGCGGCTCGCTGATGCGCCGCATCAACTTCGTTGCCGACCTGGTGGGCGACACATCGCTGCCGGGCGTGCAGTCCATAGTAAGCAGGCTGCAAGAGGGCGGCGACCTCAGCGTCGACGAGTTCGTGGACACTTGCCTGGATCTCATGGGCCCGCTCGATCTGGACGCGGCAACGCGGCAGGAGCTGATCGACCACGCCGAGATAGACGGCAACCTGAAGTGGGACACCGACAAGGACGCAGAGTTCTCCACAATGCGAATCAGCGAGATGCTTCAGCTGGTCGTATCGCTCAGAGATTACCAGTATGCGTAGGCAGCTACGCCAGATTAGGGGGTATGTGAAATGACGACAGCACAGAAAGACCCGGTCGTGGTTGTCGTGCAGCTTTCGGGCGGCAACGACTACCTGAACACCGTAATTCCGTACAACAACGAAATCTACTACGACAACCGCCCGACGGTCGGCATCCCGCAGGAGCAGGTGCTGCACCTCGACGACGAGGTGGGGCTGCACCCGCAGATGGGACCGATACGCGACATGTACGAGCAGGGCAATGTCGCCATCGTCCACGGCGTCGGCTATGAGAACTCCATACGCTCGCACTTCCGCTCGATGGACATCTGGCACACATGCGAGCCGGATGATGTGGGCACCGAAGGCTGGCTCGGCAAGGTCATCCGCGAAATAGACCCGCACAAGGAGAATGTGGTCACCGGCGTCAGCTTCGGCCCTAGCATGTTCCGCGCGATGGCGGTGCCCGGCGTGCCGGTGGCGTGCGTCGAAGACCTGAACAACTACGGTCTGATGCCCGGCATCAGCGCGGAGGAGCAGCGGCAGAAGATACTGAACAGGTTCTCGCGGCTGTACGGACAGGCTATCGGCAGAGGCCCGGTGATGGAGTTCCTCGGACAGACGGGACTGGACGCTTTGCAGGGCGCGGACATCCTGAAGATCGCGCCGGAGCGATACTCGTCCAATGTGGAATACGCGGACACCACGCTGGCAAAGAAGCTGAAGGGCATCGCGCAGGTGCATCTCGCGGGGCTAGGCGCGCGCGTCTTCTACTGCGACCACGGCAGCTTCGACTCGCACGCCGGCCAGCCCAACATGCTGGCGGGCCTTTGGGCAGACCTGTCCACCGCCGTCAACGACTTCTTCGACGATCTGCGCGCGCACGACGCCTCCGACAATGTGGTAATGCTGCTGTTCTCCGAGTTCGGGCGGCGCACGCACGACAACGGCTCCGGCACCGACCATGGCGCGGCGGGCGCGGTCTTCGTCATCGGCGACAATGTGAAGGGCGGTCAGTACGGAGATTACCCGTCCCTGCGTCCCGAAGACCTCGAACAGGGCGACGTCGTGCAAAGTGTGGACTTCCGCAGCGTCTATTCCACGCTCGTCGACGACTGGATGAAGATGGATTCGCGGTCGATTGTCGGCGGCGAGTTCGAGAAGCTGGGCTTCATCGCCAATTAGTTCGCAAACGCACAAGAAAACCCCTTCCCCTCGTTGGAGGAAGGTTTGGGTGGGGATGCGAACCATCCCCACCCCGAACGGAACCGCTGCCCCGATTTAGGGCGTATTGACAATTGATGCGTAAGACATTCTCGACTTGAGAAACTCGCTCACTCTGTCATTCTGAACGCAGCGTAGCGGAGTGAAAAATCTAAGAACTTTGCACACACGACATTCGCGGACTTCAGATTCTTCGCTTCGCTCGGAATGACAAGAAAATGTCAACATGCCTGATTGGCAAGGAGCAATATCTATGCTAACCACAGTAGCCAAAGGACGCACATTTGACTTCAGCCACGCTGTCGGAGGGTTGTATATGCCCAGCCCAATCGCGGTTGCCGCAGGCGAGGGCGATATGGTGTATGTGCTGAGCCGCCAGTATGAGCAGATTCTCGATGTGCCCTGGAACAAGGCGGCAACCGCCGCGCAGGTCAACAGGTTCACCGTGCCGGATACGCCGGGCGACGAGGAGTTTCTAGGGCGTTTCAGCAAGTACGGCGATTCCGAGGGCGAACTCATCTGGCCCAGCGGAATGGCAACGGACTCTGACGAAAACCTGTATATCACGGATGAGTGGATGAACAGGGTGTCCGTCTTCAACAAGGAAGGCGAACTGCTGGATGTATGGGGTAAGGGGGGTAATGGCGACGGCGAACTCAACAAGCCGTCGGGCATCGCCTTGGACTCCAACGGCGACGCCTATGTCGTGGACAGCCTGAACCACCGCGTGCAGAAGTTCACGAAGAGCGGCGAATACCTCGCGCAGTTTGGCAGTCTAGGCGTGGACGAAGGCGAGTTCAACGCCCCTTGGGGCATTGGCTGCGACGATGATGACTGCGTGTATGTGGCAGACCACAAGAACCACCGCGTGCAGAAGTTCGACGCGGACGGCGATTTCGCCATGTCGTTCGGCAGCTACGGCAAGGGCAGGGGGCAGCTCAACCGCCCCAGCGCCGTTGTCATCGACCCCGACGGCGATGTGTATGTGTGCGACTGGGGCAACAACCGCGTGCAAGTCTATGACGCTGACGGCGGCTTCATCACAAGCCTTGTCGGGGACGCGCAGCAGCTCGCCAAGTGGCATCAAGAGCAGGTGGACGCCAACATCGATGTAATCAAGGCGCGCCGCCGCGTCTATACGCTCGAACCGGAGTGGCGCTTTGCGATGCCGACAGGACTCACCTTCGACACCGCCAAGTCGCGCCTGCTGGTCACCGACACGCAGCGCGGACGCCTCCAGATATACAGCAAGGTGAACGGCTACCTGGAAGCGCAGTTCAATCTGTAGCGGGTCGCCTGTAACGGATTGCCTGTAACGGATTGAAAGTAAGGCAGCCCCTATGGGGGCGAAAAGCGGTATCCTCGATATGTACTGATATTACAATATGGGCGGCGTATCAACCGCGTGGATTCCCGCCTTTGCGGGAATGACGATTTGATAATCGGCGCGTGTTGAGAATACCGCGAAAAGCACAAAGATTGCAGTCGTTATGAAAGGAGGAGCCTAGAAGGACAGGCAAAACTGATCGCTGAGATCGCTGGTAATACCAGCATGCGTGGGTCCCTTGGGCATTTAGCATAATTTGAGGGGTCATGATGCTTACGACACTAGCAGCGGGACGCGTTTTCGATTTCAGTCACGCGGTGGGCGGCTTGGAGATGCCCCAGCCCATCGCTTCCGCCTGTGGCACAGGCGATACCGTATATGTGCTCAACCGTCAGTTTGAAGAGATTCTCGATGTGCCCTGGTACAAGGCGGCGCTCTACGCCGAGGTGAACTTGTTCAGTGTGCCGACCACGCCCGGAGCCGAAGAGTTCTTAGGCACATTCGGCAAGTACGGCAACGGAGAAGGTCAGTTTATCTGGCCTGTGGGCATTGCCTTGGACTCCGACGAGAACATCTACATTGCTGACGAGTGGATGAACCGCATTTCCATATTCAACAATGCGGGCGGCTTCCTTGGACATTGGGGAACAGCGGGCGACGGCGATGGCGAGTTCAACCGCCCTTCCGGCATCGCGCTCGACCTGAACGATGACGTCTATGTCGTCGACGGTCTGAATCACCGTGTGCAGAAGTTCAGCAAGGACGGCAGATACATTTCGCAGTTCGGCGGTTTCGGCTACGACTACGGCGAGTTAAACACCCCATGGGGAATTGCCATCGACCATGAAGACGGCGTGTATGTGGCAGACCACAAGAACCATCGTGTGCAGAAGTTTGACGCGGACGGTGACTTCATAACAACCTTCGGCAGTTACGGCAAGGGCAAGGGACAACTCAACCGACCGAGCGATGTCGCCGTTGACCCCGACGGCGATGTGTATGTGTGCGATTGGGGCAACAACCGAGTGCAAGTGTTCGCCGGCAGCGGCAGGTTCATCGCCAGCCTAGTGGGTGACGCCCAGCAGCTTGCCAAAGGACACCAGTTGCAGGTGGACGCCAACCCGGATGTAATCAAGGCGCGCCGCCGCGCGTACACGCTCGAACCCGAATGGCGCTTCACCCTGCCAACGGGCGTTACCTTCGACGCGGCAAAGTCGCGCCTGATAGTCGCCGACACACAGCGGGCGCGCGTTCAGATTTACAACAAAGTGAACGACTACATGGAGGCGCAGTTCAACTTGTAGTCCACCGGCGATCGGCTTCGAGGCTGAACTGATATTATGTCCGGCGGTCTTCAGTGGCGCGCGAAATCTGTGATGGCGCTCTTTGCAATGGTACTCTTATGGAAGACAACCAAACGCTGTGGCGGTTTTTGGACGGATCCTCGTCGGTCAGCGCCAGTATGCTGCTTGCCGTCCTAATAAACCGCTGCGGCGTTTGCGGAGAGTCGTGGGGCATCCGATGGGTCAAGGATTTGACCGAACAGGAAGCCGGCGTCATCATAGTGGCGACGATGCTGGTGTTCCCCACGACGCTATTGATTTACGGAGGTGCCAAATTGGTTTTCGCTGCAAAACAAGCCGCTGACAGGAAACTTCGGGAAGACAGGAAGCGAGTAAGAGAAGAAGGACGCACGCAAGGGCATACCGAAGAGCGCAATCGCATCCGCGAGGAATTGGAACGGAGCGGCAATCTCACGCCGGAACTCGCGCGGATACTCGGCGGCGAGGACGACGAAGCCGACAACCGCTCCTGACGCCACTCGTCGCAGTTCAGCCTAGCCGCCTGCGCTCAGCAGTCATATTCAAGGGACGGGCTTTTATGGTCCGTCCCTCGTGATTTCATTCGGAAGTGGATGGACTCACTGCCATTGGGATATTGATAACAACCGCTGCGGCGTTTGCGGAGAGTCATGGGGCATCCGATGGGTCAAGGATTTGACCGAACAGGAAGCCGGCGTCATCATAGTGGCGACGATACTGGTGTTCCCCAAGACGCTGCTGATTTACGGAGGTGCCAAATTGGTTTTCGCTGCAAAACAAGCCGCTGACAGGAAACTTCGGGAAGACAGGAAGCGAGTAAGAGAAGAGGGACGAGAAGAAGGGCGCAAAGAAGGCATCAAAGAAGGGCATAGGCAGGGTCTCACGCAAGGCATCACTCAAGGTCTCACTCAAGGGCATACCGAAGAGCGCAATCGCATCCGCGAGGAACTGGAACGGAGCGGCAAGCTTACGCCGGAACTCGCGCGGATACTCGGCGGCGAGGACGACGAAGCCGACAGCCGCTCCTGACGCCACTCGTCGCAGTTCAACCTGAGCCGCCTGCGCTCAGCAGTCAGATTCAAGGGACGAGCTTGAGAGTTCGTCCCTATGCTTATCAGTACGCTATTGGCAATTCGTTACAACTGGCACAGAATAAGGTGGCAAGATGAAACTTGAATGCGAAATGCCCAGTCTCGCAATCAGGAAAGCCATATCCTGACTTTCAATTGCTGTCCCCAATTGCGGATATAATGTTTGCTGATGAGTGATTCCAACATAGAAGGCAACGGGGCATGGTGGCGCTTCTTTGATGGCTCAATATCGGTCAGCGCCAGCATGCTGGTCGCTGTCTTGCTGAGCAGGTGCGTTCTTTGTGAGCGATTGTCGGTTGTCGGACTCATCAAGGGATTGACCACCCAGGAAGATGGCGTCATCATAGTGGCGACGCTAATGCTGTTCCCTACAGCAGGTGTGCTATACGGAGGTGCAAAGTTGATTTTCGCTGCAAAAGAGGCCGTAGAAAAGAAAGCCAGAGAGAAAGGTCGGGTGGAAGGCCGCCTAGAAGGCCGCCTAGAAGGCCGCGCGGAAGAACGCAAGCAAATTCGCAGTAAGTTGGATCAGTTGGAGCAGCGCGGCGAACTTACACCTGAACTCCGCCGATTCCTTGAAGACTAAACGGAAAGCGCAAGAATGATTTTCGCTGCAAAATAAACTGCTGACAGGACTGATGCTATGACCACTCAATCCAACTCCCGCCCTAATATCATCGTGTGCCTTGTGGACGACTTGGGATTTTCGGACATCGGCTGCTACGGCTCGGAGATTCGGACGCCCAACCTCGACCGCATGGGCAGCAACGGGCTGCGCTTTACGCAGATGTACAACGCCGCGCGCTGCTGTCCATCCAGAGCCGCCCTGCTCACGGGCCTCTACCCGCACCAAGCGGGCGTGGGACACATGGTGCAGGACTATGGCGCTCCGGGATACCAGGGCTACCTCAATGACAGATGCGTAACAGTGGCAGAGACGCTGAGCGCGGCAGGATACCGCACCCTGATGAGCGGCAAGTGGCATGTGGGCGGCCACTATCACCCGCCCGTGCCGGAAGAGGGTTGGGATGTGGGCGCTCCAGGACGCCCCACGCCGCGCCAGCGCGGGTTTGACAGGTTCTTCGGGATACTCGGCGGCTACGGATCGCTGTTCAACCCGTACTCCATGATGCTGGACGACACGCCCATCAACGCTGAAACGCCCGACTTCTACTTCTCCGACGCGATTACGGACCACGCCCTCCAAATGATTGACGAGAGCGCGGGCATGGATAAGCCCTTCTTCCTGTACCTGTCCTATACCGCCCCCCACTGGCCGTTGCACGCCCGTGAAGAAGACATCGCAAAGTACGAGGGCATGTATCGCAACGGATGGGACGCGCTGCGAACCGCGCGGCATGAAGAACTCAAGGGCATGGGCGTACTCAATCCCAAATGGGAGATAAGCCCCCGCGACGAAGACGCGCCGCCTTGGGGCGAAGCGCCTAATCAGGATTGGGAAGACCTTCGAATGGCGGTGTACGCCGCAATGATAGACCGCGTCGACCATGGCATTGGACAAATCATGGACAGGCTAGGGCAGCTTGGGCAGGCGGACAACACGCTGTTCATGTTCCTCTCCGACAACGGCGGGGACGCCGAGCTTTTCATGGAAGATACCGATATTCCCGTGCCGTCCGTCTTCGCTATTCCGACGGTGGACGGCAGGCAAACCAGAGTGGGCAACATCCCCAATCTGCGGCCCGGCGGCGCGGACACTTTTATGAGCTACGATTTGCCCTGGGCGAATGCCAGCAACACGCCGTTCAGACTGTTCAAGCGGTGGATACATGAGGGCGGCATCTCAACGCCGTTCATCATGCACTGGCCGGATCGCATAAAGCAGCCTGCCATAATCGACTCTCCCGCCTACATATCCGACATCACGGCGACCTGCATAGAAGCGGCAGGCGCGGCATATCCCACCGAGCGCGAGGGCATGCCCATCACACCCTTGGAGGGCGAGAGTTTCTTGTCTGTCATTGGCGGTCAGTGGACGCGGCAGCAGCCCATATTCTGGGAGCATGAGGGCAACCGCGCCGTGCGCGTCGGCGAGTGGAAGCTGGTCGCCGAGCACAACGGCCCCTGGGAACTCTACAACATGGACGAAGACCGCACTGAGTTGAACGACCTAGCATCCGGCGACGCCGACAGGGTGCGGCAGATGGCGGCGCTCTGGCAGGGCTGGGCAGACAGGGCTAATGTCGTTCCCTGGCCCGCCAACCCGGTATTCCCCGGCTTCAGGATGATGGGCAGAAACGCCCATATCGCGGGAGCGCCGTCCATGCCTACGCCTGGCGATGCGCCAACCCGCTAAGACCGAAAGGATTAAGCACAGTGGTAACGAGTGAAGAACGCATATCACTGCTGGAACGGGATATTGATAATGAACAGGAATGGCGGCGCGAACTAACACAAGAAATGCGCGCCGGGTTTGAGCGCGTTGAAGCCAGAATCGACACATTGGAGAACAACCAGCGATGGTTGATTGGCTTGCCAGTAGCGATACTCATCGCCATCATCGCCAGCAACTGGCTCGGCTAAATCGCCTGATAGAGGACACAAGCATTTTGACCACAAAGACCAACCCGCGCCCCAACATCATCATCTGCCTCGTGGACGACCTAGGCTTCTCTGACCTGGGAAGCTACGGCTCGCGGCTGCTTACGCGCAACATAGACCGGCTTGCGGAGAACGGCATTCGCTGCACGCAGATGTACAACTCGGCGCGTTGCTGCCCGTCTCGGGCGGCGTTGCTGACCGGGTTGTATCCGCACCAAGCGGGCGTCGGGCACATGACATCCGACTACGGCATCGACAGCTACCAAGGGTATCTGAACGACAGGTGCGTAACCATCGCCGAGGTGCTGCGCGCGTCGGGCTATCGCACGCTGATGAGCGGCAAATGGCATGTGGGCGGCAACTACCACCCGCCCACGCCGGAATTCGGTTGGCCGACCGGCGAGCGCGGCTATCCGACGCCACGCCAGCGCGGATTCGACCGCTTCTTCGGCATCTGGGGCGGCTACACATCATTCTTCAATCCCGACTCGCTGGGGCTGGACGACACGCCCATCAAGGCTGAGACGACAGACTTCTACCTGACCGATGAGATAACCAATCACGCCGTTCAGATGATTGATGAGGGCAGCGATTCCGACAGTCCGTTCTTCCTGTATCTGTCATATACCGCGCCCCACTGGCCCTTGCATGCGCTGGAGGAGGACATCGCCAAGTACGAAGGCGCGTTCAGGAATGGCTGGGACGCCGAGCGCACGGCGCGGCACGAGGCGCAAAAGGGAATGGGGCTGCTCGATGAGAAGTGGCGCATCAGCGCGCGCGATATAGATGCGCCCGACTGGAATGACGCGCGACATCAGGACTGGGAGGACTTGCGGATGGCGGTGTATGCGGCGCAGATTGACCGCGTCGACCAGGGCGTCGGGCGCATCATGGACAAGTTGCGCGCGCTCGGCGAGTACGACAACACCCTGTTCATGTTCTTGTCGGACAACGGCGGCTGCGCCGAGCTGTTCAGGGAGGATAACGACATTCCGGTGCCAAGCATCTACTCAGTTCCCACCGTGGACGGCAGGCCGGTAACCTCCGGCAACATTCCCGGCGTCAGACCCGGCCCGGATGACACCTTCATGAGCTACGACCTCCCTTGGGCGAATGTGAGCAATGCGCCATTCCGCCTGTTCAAGAGCTGGATACAAGAGGGCGGCATATCCACGCCGTTCATCGTCCATTGGCCCAACGGAATAAAGCAGGCAAGCATCGACCACAGCCCGATGTACATCACCGACATCACCGCTACCTGCATCGACGCGGCGGGAGCGACCTATCCCACAGAGTTCGAGGGCAGGCAGATTACGCCTATCGAGGGTGAGAGCTTTATGTCCGTCATCCAAGGCGAGCGCTGGACACGGCAGCAGCCGATATTCTGGGAACACGAGGGCAACCGCGCGGTGCGCGTCGGCGAATGGAAACTAGTCGCGGAGCACGATAGCGATTGGGAACTCTACAACATGGACGAGGATCGCACTGAACTGAATGACTTGGTTGCGGGGGAGAGCGAACGCGCGCGGCAGATGACACGGCTATACGAGGAATGGGCGGCAAAATGCCAAGTCCTGCCCTGGCCCGCAAACCCGCGCTCGAAAGGCAAGTACCGCACGCTCGGACTGCACAACTACATCGCATAGCCACCCGCTCATGAGGCTGGACATCAGAGGGTGGAAGTTCCCGTCGTCTTGCTGCTGCTCCCACCTCAACCCTTCCCATGAGAAGGGAACTTTGCTCCGATAGGCGCGGTCAGGCGTCCGTCCGGCTGCTTACTATCCGCACCTCATCGCCGACTTCGACGGCCATCAGGTCGTATCCGATTTCGACAGCGCCGGCGTATGTCGCGCGGGTGCCTTCTATCAGCTCCGCCTTGTAGTCCGTGCCCGGCCCCCCGATCACATGCGAATAGACGGCGAGTTTCGGGCTTATCCTGCTGAATATCTCCCCAGCCTGATGCGGCGTCGTGTGGTGTTCGATGACCGCCTGCCGATGGTGCTCGGTCATCTGCGCGGCGCGGCTCAGGAACGCCTGCGGCGCGATGATTTCGTGAATCAGCAGGTCAGCCCCTTGCGCGTGCCTCACGAGGTTGTCGCTGGGGCGCGTGTCGCCGGATAGCACGACCACCCTGCCGCCGTACTCGATGCGAAACCCGAACGCCGGCGTAACCGGACGGTGGTCGACGTCGAATGTGCTGACGGTTACGCCGTCCTGTCGGTACTCGAACCCCTCCGCAATCTCGTGCGCGATGAAGTCTATGCCCGATTGGGGCAGAAGCTCGTCGAGATCGCGGCGTATGTGAATGTCCGCTTGATACGCCTGCTCAAGATGCGCCATCATATCGGCGGTGCCGACAGGTCCCCACACGCGGAAGGGCGTCTTGCGCCCCATAATCCAAGCAGTAAGCCACAAGTCGGGTATGCCCACAATATGGTCTGAGTGCAGATGCGTCAAAAAGAGCTTGTCCACGCGCGGGTAGTCCGGCCCGAGCTGAAAAAGGCGCTGAATCGCGCCCCGCCCGCAGTCGAACAGCAGCCTTTCGTCGCCCGCCTCGACCAGCGTACTCATGCCAAAGCGCTCAATCGTCGGAGACGGCGAGCTTGTGCCAAGCAGGGTTACTTTGAAGTCTGCGGTCATATAGTGTCCTCGATTCAAGCCTCTTGCAAGAGCGCCGCGACCTCGCTGGCAAGAGTCGGAAGATGAGTTTGAATCACATCCCAGACTGCGCGGTCGTCCACGACAAAGTAGCCATGAATGAGCTGATTGCGAAAATTGACAATCCGACGGCGAGCCGTGATCTGGGATGCCGACTCTGGCGCAATTTTGGAAAGCCGATTTATGGCTTCCCCTATTATCTCAAACTGGCGCTCAACGGCAGAGCGCATCATTGCATTGCGTTGATAATCCGTGAGGTTCGCGTCATGTGTGAACTCTTGGATACGACTGATTGCTAGTTGAATATCGTAAAGAATACACTTCGCTTCAATCCGCATACAGCAACTGCCTAGTCTGATTTACCGATTGCCGAAAGTAAGGGTTTTTGATGGCAGAATCCACTATCAGGTCAACTTGGCGGTGGAACAAGTCTTCCAAAGCCTCCTGCAACCCAAAATATGCGTCGGCGTATCCGCCTGTGGGAAAATCCTGAAACTCCACTAGAAAATCCAAGTCGCTGCGTTCCGGGTGATACTCTCCCGTAGCAGCCGACCCGAAAATCTCCAGGCGCAGCACCCCGTAAGCGCGGCAGAGCGCTCGCACCTCATCGGCATGTTCGGCGATTATCGGAATCATTGGCTATACCTTGCCCACTTTCCATCTGTTCCCTAGTTAACATCACCAAGCCCGCCAAGTCAACGCGCGGCTATGGGATTGACAGAGTGGGCAGCGTATTTATAAACTCACGCAAGCATAATGACTTGTATAAACTTGGCTCAAGGAGAGGTGAAAGTATGGCGGACAGGCCAAATATCGTATTCATCATGAGCGACCAGCAGCGTTACGACACGCTCGCCTGCTACGGCAGCGAATTCATGAATGTGCCGCACCTGAACGCGCTGGCAGACCGCAGTTTCGTATTCCGCAACGCCTATGTCGCGCAGCCCGTATGCACGCCCGCGCGCGCCACGATTATGACTGGGCTGTATCCCCACGCCGCAGGCCCCATCGTGAACAAGATTCACTTGCCGCCCGACACGCCCGTCATTGCCGAGATGATCGATGATGACTACTTCAAGGGCTACATGGGCAAGTGGCATCTGGGCAACGACGTCGCGGCTCAGCACGGCTTCGATGTGTGGAATCCGACCGAGGACGGCCACCGCGAGAACTACACTCGCGCGGAACTGCGCTACGAGATGACGCCGTATCACGAGCATCTGGTCGAAAGCGGATATGAGCCGGACGGCAAGCACTCGGACGGTATGGGCGTCTTCTCGGCGGACGCCCGCCAAGACTTGCCGGAAGAGTATCAGATGGCGTCGTATCTGGGCGACAGCGCCGCGGAGTTCATCGAGCGCAACAAAGAGCGCCCGTTCGTGCTGTATGTCAGCACCTTCGAGCCGCACTCGCCCTATCACGGCCCCTTCATGGATATGTACGACCCGGCTGAGCTGCCCGTAGGGGATGCGTTCTTGCAGCTTCCTGAGGGCGCTTCGCGGGTCAATCGCGTGCGCGCCAACTACTTCATGCAGTTCATGCTGGAGGGCAAGAGCCATGCCGACGACGACTACATGACGCGCTACGCCGCCGCGCGCGAGGATGTTACCACCGAAGAGGGCTGGCGCACCCTGCGCGCGCACTATTTGGCGAACATCACGCTGGTCGACAACATGGTCGGCAGGATAACCGACGCGCTGGAGAGCGCGGGCGTTGCCGACAACACGGTGGTGGTGTTCACAAGCGAACACGGCGACATGATGGGCGACCATGGCATGCTGGAGAAGCGCTCGTTCTACGAGGAATCCTCACGGGTGCCATTGCTGATGAGCGTCCCTTGGCTGTCCAAGGAGCAGACGGTCGTCGAGGGCAGCGTCGGGCATATCGACCTTGTGCCAACTCTGCTGGAACTGAGCGGCCATGCCGCGCCCGATTCGTTGCAGGGCAAAAGCCTTGTGCCGGTGATGAAGGGGGAGCGGACGCTGGATGGCAACGATGTGTTCATCCAGTGGAACGGCACGAGCGGCGAGTTGCCGGACAGGTTCTTGGGCAGCCGCGACATCAACCGCATGCTGACGCTCCCTTGGCGCTCTGTAGTCACGCCCGATCGCTGGAAGCTCAACCTGTGCGCGGGCGACCAGTGCGAACTGTTCGACCTGAACAACGACCCGTATGAGATGAACAACCTGTACAACGACCCCGCGCAGAAAGACAGGATTATAGACATGGCGGCGCGCATCCGCATCTGGCAGCACGAAACCGGCGACACCGCGCCACTGCCCAGCGTGTAGAGAGCGGCCGGGCGTTTGCCAGTCTAGGTTGTGCGGACATTCGCGTCACTCCCGCCCGCGCTCCCCGTCATTAGATGTAATTGTCCCTTCCCCCTCTGGGGGAAGGTTAGGATGGGGGCGAAAACGGGAATGACGAGATGAAAAGTCGGAATATCAACAGAACCTAATATAGCGGCGCTGGGCGCTGTACAGCAGCGATGAAATGGAAGATGAGAGAATGAGAACGCTCAAAATCATTGTCCAGGTACTGCTCTTCATTGTCGCCGCCGTGGTCTTCTTCATCGGGCTTGGGGTCGGACTGCAATTCAACCCGACCTACGGCACTATCCTGTGGATTGTGGCGGCGGCGATATTCATTCTCAACCTGCTGTGGATAGTCTTGGGACGGAAGTGAGGATAAGTTGACCTACGAGTTCATAAAGTTGGACAAGTCGGAGCGCATCGCCACGCTTACGCTCAATCGCCCGGCGAAGCGGAACGCCCTCAGCGCGGAACTGCTGGCAGAGTTCAGCGATGCGCTGGACGATGTGCACAACGACCACGATGTGAATGTGCTGATACTCACGGGGGAGGGCAGGGCGTTCTCGGCGGGCTACGACATATCGCCGGGACAGGCGGCGGAAGATGCGCCGGCGACGGCGTATTGGGACGCCAAGCACCAGCCGGCGCGCACGCTGATGAAGCTGTGGCATCTGCGCCAGCCGACAATCGCCGCTGTGAACGGGCACGCGCTTGCCGCCGGCAACGTGCTCGCCATGACCGCCGACATCGTGATTGCGTCAGAGGACGCCGTGTTCGGCGAGCCTGAAATCCGCTTCGTGGCGCACTCGCCGGCGATTATGCTGCCGTTCATGATCCCCCTGCGCCATCTGCACTGGCTCTACTTCACGGGCGACACGATAGACGCGCGCACCGCCGAGAAGTGGAACATGGTGAACTGGGTCGTGCCTGCCGACGAGCTGATGGCTGACGCGCGCAAGGCGGCGGCGCGTATCGCCAATGTGCCGCCGTATGCGGCGCAGATGATGAAGCGCAGCATCAAGGGAACTTACGAAAAGATGGGCTTCTCAGAGGCGTTCGAGCACCACCTCATGCTGCGAATGATAGAAGCAATGGCGCCCGATGTGCCGGAGAAAGAAGCGCTCGCCGCCATCCGCGAAAATGAAGGAATGCGCGCCTTCCTAGAAGCGCGAGACGCGCCATTCCGGTAGGAATTAAAAATTGGGGGATGGCAAGCAGCCGCGCAGCTAGGACAAGCGCCCTCCCCCCGTCATTCCGAGCCTTCACCAATGTCATCCCGAACCCTCCTCCCCCTGTCATTCCGAACGCAGTGAGGAATCAAAAATCCTAACCCGCCACCATCCCAAACACACCACAGCAATCTCCCTCCGTCATTCCTGCGAAAGCAGGAATCCAGAGCCTCAAAAGTACACCCAAGCACAAACACCCCCGCCATTCCAAGCCCCCTCCCATCATTCCGAGCAATTTTCCCCGTTATTCCGAACCCCCCTCTCCTTGTCATTCCGAACGCAGTGAGGAATCAAAAATCCTAATCCACCAAACACACAAACTTCAGCAACCACCCTCGCACTCCGTCTCACCATCAAGCCACGAAACACCCCGCACACCAACCCTCAACACAACCCAATTCTTAATTCTTAATTTCTAATTCTTAATTTCTCCCCCCGTCATCCCGAACGCAGCAAGCCTATTATTCCCGTTCGTGGTGAGCCTCCTGAGCCTGCCGAAGGGCGAACCACCCGTCCCCCCCCCCAATTCTTAATTCCTAATTCTTAATTTTTAATTGAAAATCACCCTTGACACCGCCCAAACCCTCACCTATACTATCCGCAAGAACATAAGTTGCATCACAAGCACGAACAACCTAGCGCCTTAATCCCTGACAATCCAAACCCTAAAAACCCGACACCCTGAAAACCTTGGGAAAAACCAATGAACCAACCAACCCCCATAAACCAGCACGCACAGCAGGACAGCCAGGACAGTCATGCCCAACATGACCACCTGGACAACAGGCATTGCCAGAGCGCCATCGAGCACCTCCAGCACCTAGTCCACCAAGAAACCGACAACGGCAGAACCATCATACGCAACATCGTCTCCATCATGAACGGCGACGACCTCGACTCCACACCCCATCACAGACTACAAGCCGCCCGCCTGCTGCTCAAACTCGGCTTCCAAGAAGCCGAAGCCCTCATCAACAGCCTCAGCTCCAAGATGGAACGGCAGGCAAAGAAAGAAGACGCCCAGGGAGAGAACGGCCCGCAGCAAGCAGTCAGCCCCGAACACGAAAGGCTGAACAAAAAGCTCGTCGCCCGCATCCGCGTAGAGACCGGCGAAGGCGCAAGCATAGTCAGGATACTCAACGAAGTGCTGGAAGGGCGCGACCGAGACGCCAAGCCAAGGGACAGGATAGAAGCCGCCAAAGTGCTGCTCAGTTGGGGCTTCGGCAACCCCTCAACCCCCGACCCGGAGTTCATGTCCTACTACTCCCCCTGCCACCCTGATTGCATCTGCGCCTGCCGCGACCTAGACGAAGACCACCCCGCCGTAGTGGAGAGCCACGCGCCGGTATCCGAAGCGCACATGAAAGAAGTAGCCGAAGCAGAGCGAATAGAAGAGAAAGCAGCAGAAAGCGCCCGTCAAATCTCCCAGGGACACACCGACTACCTATCCGAGATAAGCCACCTGCCCGGCAACAAAAAGCCCCGCCGCCCCGAACGCCACCCACCCTTCCGCTGACAGCAGCGGCGGGGCAAGCGCCCCCGATCATGTAGGGGCGATTGGCAGTCGCCCCCATCGCCCCGCCGCCCACCCCGTCATTCCTGCGAAAGCAGGAATCCAGTGCCTAAAATACTGCGATCCCAAACACACCGCAGCAATTTTTATTGTCATTCCGAACAGAGTGAGGAATCAAAAATCCCAGCTTGCAGGATGCCTAGCCTCCGGCAACCGCCTTCCAACATCGGTTGCCATCAAGCTGCGAAACATCCCACGCCAAACCCCAACACAACCCAATTCTTAATTCTTAATTTCTAATTCTTAATTCCTCCCCTGAAGGGGCTTGGGCTTTGCGTCGGCTAAATGGTAGGGCTGTCTCCCGTGTCGTCGTCGGTGATCCTGATGTGCAGTTCGTCTAAGTGGTTCTGCTCCACGATGTTCGGCGCTTCGAATAGCGGGTCGAAGCCGCTCTGCGTCTTGGGGAAGGCGATGACATCGCGGATGTTGTCGCGCCCGGTCAGCACCATCATGAGCCTGTCGATGCCCGGCGCGATGCCGCCATGCGGGGGCGCGCCGTACTCGAACGCCGTGAGCAGCTGCTCGAAGCGCTCCGCGACCTGCTCTTTGGTGTAGCCAAGCACGCCGAACACGCGCTCCTGAAGCTCGCGGCTGTGGATGCGAATGCTGCCGCTCGCAAGCTCCTCGCCGTTGGCAACTAAGTCGTACAGCCTGCCGATGACCTTGCCGGGGTCGCTCTCCAAGAACGCATCATGCCCGTCTTTCGGCATGGAAAAGGCGTGGTGCATCGCGTTCCAGCGTTCAGCGTCCTCGTCCCACTCGAACAGCGGGAAGTCAGTCACGAAGGCGAACGCGATGAGGTTGGGATCGGCGAGTTCAAGCCTGCTGCCCATCTCGTTGCGGAGCGCGCTCAATGCCTGATTGGTCGTCTTGGCGGGGCCCGCCACGATGAGAATCATGTCGCCCGGCTCCGCCTCCGTCCTGTGCGCGATCGCCTTCACCTGCTCAATCGTCAGGAAGCGCGCCGCCGCCGAGCGTATGCCGTCTTGCGTGAGGTCGTCGAGATCGCCTTCGCCGGTGAGCGCGATGGTAACAAGTCCCTGCGCGCCGTAAGACTTGGCGAACTCGATAAGTCCGTCCGTCTGCCGCCGCGTGTATGAGGCGCAGCCGGGCGCTTTGAAGCCCTTGACGATGCCGCCGCTTGCCGCGACCGCGCTGAATACGCGAAAGTCGGTGTCCGCCGCGATGTCGGTCAGGTCTGCCATGTCCAGGTCGAAGCGCAAGTCCGGCTTGTCCGTGCCGTAGGATGCCATCGCCTCGGCGTAAGTCATGCGCGGGAAGGGGCGCATAATCCACTTGTCGGGGTACAGGGTCTCTATCAAGCGGGTGTAAAGCTCTTCGATGAGGTTGAGCACATCGTCTTCCTCTACGAAGCTCATCTCCAGGTCGAGCTGCGTATGCTCCGGCTGGCGGTCGGCGCGCGGGTCTTCGTCGCGGAAGCAGCGCGCAATCTGGAAGTACTTTTCCACGCCGGCAGCCATGAGAAGCTGCTTTAGCTGCTGCGGCGACTGCGGCAGGGCGTAGAAGCGTCCGGGATACAGGCGGCTTGGGACGAGATAGTCGCGCGCCCCTTCCGGCGTACTCTTGATGAGGATGGGCGTTTCGACCTCCAGAAAGCCCCTGTCGCATAGGAAGTCGCGGATGAAGCGCACTACCTTATGGCGCATGATGATGGTGTCGCGCATGGACTGGCGGCGCAGATCCAGGAAGCGGTACTTCATCCGCAGCAGCTCGTCGACCTCGCCGCTCTCGTCGTTGATGTAGAAGGGCGGCGTCTTGGACTCGTTGAGCACCTTGACCCGCTCGGCGGCGACCTCGATTGCGCCGGTGGCGAGGTTCGGGTTCTCCGTGCCATCGGGCCTAGCGGTTACACTGCCGGTCACCTGCACGACCCATTCGTTGCGGAGCGACTCGGCGGTAGCATGGATGTCGGGAGCGTTGTCCGGGTTGAACACGACCTGCACCAGCCCCTCGCGGTCGCGCAGGTCAATGAAGATTAGTCCGCCATGGTCGCGGCGGCGGTGAACCCAGCCCGCGAGCGTAACCGTCTTGGCGATGTGTTCGGCGCGCACTTCGCCGCAGCTGATAGTCTTAAGCAACTTTATTCCCCCTGAAATCGTAAGCGTGTTAAAGATTATACAGGCTTGGCAGGCAGATTTCAGGGTTTTAGGCGCTAGGCATTGGGTATCGGAGGGCTAGACGGGCATGCTGTATGAGCGCTTCTTCACATTGAGGTGAACGAAGGTCTCGGTGCGCCGCACGCCCGGAATCGTGCCTATTTTGGCGGTCAGGAATTCGCTCAGCGCGGCGGCGTCCGGCAGCATCGCCCAGCCGTAGATGTCGTAGGGGCCGGTGCTGACCGTTACCCAGGACATCTCTTCCATCGCGGCGAGCGCGTCAGACACGGTGTTGGTTTTGTCGGGATCGACCTGCACGCCGATGAGCGCCTCGAACGGGCTGCCCATCCTGTCGGGGTTGGGGATGGCGGCAACGAAGATGTGCTCTTCGTCGATGAGGCGGCGGAGGCGACGGCGCACCGTGCCCTCGCTCACGCCCGCGCTGCGAGCGAGGGAAGCGTTGGAGGTTCTGCCGTTGCGCCGCAGCGTTGCGATTATCGTGGCGTCAAGCTCGTCCATGCGGCAATTCTAACTATGCGCTATCGGGCTGTCAAACTGAACCTAGAAGCGGCGGATTGAGAACCAGGTTGCCAGCGCGAGACCGATGAACAGGTAGAGCATGCCGTAAGCCGCCGCTGGGAATGCGTATGTCATCGGCACTGACGCCAGGAGCATGGATGCGGCGCTTACCAGCTTTAGCTTGGTTCCGCGCTTGCGATTGGTCGCAAGGCTCACCGCCTCGCCGATGGCGAACCCTACGGCTGATATGATGACGATGTACAGGTATGGCAGGATGGTATTGAGGATGGGGACGCCGACAAACACCAGCCTGAACAGCAGTGGCGCGGCGACGAAGAACACAGCGCCCAGAACCAGGGCGGTTGCGACGCCTGCCGCTATGCCCCTGATGAGGAAGGGCGTGGTGACATCGTAGGTCGGCACGCGGTTCACGCGGGCGCAGTTGGGGCAGCGCATGCCCACGGGCGAATGCACAAGGCAGTCGGGGCATATAGGGTCATCGCACCTGCCGCAGCGGATGCCGGTCTCTTTCTTTGGATGCCTAGCGCAGTACAGCGTTTGTGTCATTGGCTGATGCCTCGGGAATGTCTGAATTAGGGATGCGGTTTGTCCAGTCTTCACGCCTGCTCACATCTCTGTCCCACAGGATGCGGCAGGCTATCGTTCGCAAGATGGGCTGCCCCGTCGATGGGCGCTCCCAGTTCGCGGTCAGCCGCTTGGCGATGTGCAGCGCGAGTATCAGCAGGCACATCGCTATAATCTCCGGCGGTCTGTCGAATGCGATGGCGCTTGCGGGCAGCGCGATTACCGCCGCCAGCGTCAGCAGGGCGACATCCTTGAACACGAGACGCCCCAGCCCGACGATTATGACTGCGGCGATGAGCGCCTCGTACCAGAGGGCGAACGCGAGCACGAGTCCGCCCGCCGTGCCGATGCCTCTGCCGCCAGTAAAGCGGATGTACGGCGACCAGTTATGCCCGGCTACGGCGGCGAGTCCGACGGCGACCTGCACGGCAAGGTTGTCGTCCGGGGTCGCATAGAGCCATCGCACCAGCAGAACCGGCAATATGCCCTTGCCCACGAGGTCGAACGCGCCGATGACGACTCCGGTCTTTGCGCCCAGATGCGCCACGGCGTTGGATGCGCCCACATTGCCGGAGCCGTACTCGCGGATGTCTATGCCTGAGGTGAAGCGGGCGACGAGATATGCCGTAGGGATGCTGCCCCAGAGGTAGGCGATGGCTATCAGGATGCCGTCTGCGAGCGTCATTTTGCCGCTGCCGCCTTGAGCGCGTAGAGGGCTTCCACGCTGGACATGGGGGGCCCTACGCTGCCGGGTTCGGGTTCGTTGGGGTTGCCGAGCGCGTGATAGTCGCTGCCGCCGCAGGGGATGAGCGCGAACTCGTCGGCTAAGCCGCGCAGCCATTCGACCTGCTCCGGCGTGTAGTCGCCGTAATAGACTTCCATGCCGACAAGCCCGGCTTGCTTGAGTTCGTCCAGGGTTTCGGGCAGGGATGATACGCCGGCGCGGTCGGACTTTGTCTCTGAGTAGGTGGGGTGCGCCATCACGGGCAGCGCGCCATGCTCTGCCAGCAGGCGCACGGCGTCTCGCGGCTCGAGCTTCGCGCGCTCGGCGTATGCCGCGCCGTTGCGCCCGATGTACTTGTCGAAGGCGTCGCGCGAGTATTGCACATAGCCGGCTTCGACGAGCGCCTGGGCTATGTGCGGCCTGCCGATGGATGCCTCGCCCGCTATCTGCCGCACGCGCTCCCATGTTATGGCGAGTCCCATCGCGTTTAGGTTCTCCACCATCTTCTTGCCGCGATTTTCGCGCCCGCTGCGAAACTCCTCCAAGATGCTCTGGAGGTCGGCGTCGTGGTGGTCGACGAAGTAGCCGAGAATGTGGATCTCGCTGCCGGGTACATCGGTGCTCAGCTCGATGCCGGGGATGACGGTCATTTGCGGGTAGGCGCGGGCAGCCTCGAACGCTTCGGGCAGTCCGTTGGTGGTGTCGTGGTCGCTGATGCAGATCACCTTCAAGCCGCGCTCGGCGCACAGCGTTATGAGCTGCGTGGGCGTGAGCGTGCCGTCTGAGAAGGTTGTGTGCAGGTGCAGGTCGGCTTCTATCATGATGTACTCAAAAGACCGTCAGGGACTTGGCGTGCAAGCCCTGACGGTCCCTCCATTGCTATTGTTCGGTGTGTCAAGGTTAGCGAGCGTACTCTACGGAGCGGCTCTCCCGAATGACCGTTACCTTTATCTGCCCCGGATAGACGAGCGTCGCTTCGATTTTCTTCACGATGTCGTGCGCCATCTTCGCGGCGGTGGCGTCGTCCACGGACTGGGGCTTGACCATGACGCGCACCTCGCGCCCGGCTTGTATCGCGTAGCACTTTTCGACGCCGTCGAAGGCGCGCCCAACATCTTCGAGGGCTTTGAGGCGCTTGATGTAGTTTTCGGCGGTGTCCCTGCGGGAGCCGGGGCGCGCGGCGCTGATGGCGTCCGCCGCTGAGACGATGAACGCCTCGGTGGTGCTCATCACATCGTCGTGGTGTTCGGCTATGCAGGTGCATACGGTCTTGGGGACGTTGTGCCTTGAGGCTACATCCGCGCCAATCTCGGCGTGGGGTCCTTCGACCTCGTGGGTTAGCGCCTTGCCGAGGTCGTGCAGCAAGCCGCCTGCTCTGGCGACCTTGATGTTCGCGCCCACTTCGGATGCAATCATTCCGGATAGGTGCGCGACTTCGATGCTGTGCTGCAAGACATTCTCGCCGTAGCTGTAGCGGTACTTCAGGCGTCCGAGCAGCTTCACCACATCGGGATGCAGCCCGCGAACACCGACTTCTAGGGCGGCTTGCTCGCCGTTCTTCCATATAGTTTCCGAGACATCCTTCTCCGACCTGCCGACCATATCCTCGATGCGGGCGGGATGTATTCTGCCGTCCGCGACGAGGTTGGTTACGGCGAGGCGGGCGATTTCCCTTCGCACGGGGTCGAAGCAGGATAGGGTTACTGCCTCCGGGGTGTCGTCTATGATGAGGTCGACGCCGGTGGCTTTTTCGATTGCGCGTATATTGCGTCCTTCACGGCCTATAAGACGACCTTTCATGTCGTCGCTTGGGAGCTGCACTGTGGTGACTGTGGCTTCGGAGACCACATCTGCCGCGAACCTGTGAATTGCGAGGGCGAGGATGTCGCGCGCCTTTTCGTTGGCGTTAGCCCTTGCCTGCTCTTCGAGGTCGCGGTATCGGATAGCCAGCTCGTGCTGAATATCCTGTTCGGCGGTGTGCATCAGCTTGCCGCGGGCGTCTATCAGAGTCAGCCCGGCAGTCTCTTCGAGCTTAAGGAGTTGCTCAGCGCACATCCGCTCAATCTTCTGCTGATGCTCTTGCTGCATCTGCTTGATCTGCTGCTTGCGCTGGGCTTTCAGGTCGGTCAAGGAACGCTCGATGTCCTCGGCTGCCTTCTCCTTGTCGGAGAGTTTGCGCTCTCTGCGGTCGAGATTGTTGGCGCGCCGCTCTACATTCTCCTGGCGGTTGGCGACGCGGCGTTCGGTGCGCTGAACTTCAGCACGGCGTTCGCGGATTTCAGATTCAGCATCGGAGCGAAACTTTAATGCCTCCTCTTTGCCCTCGATGATGATTGCGCGCCGCTCGTCGGCGGCGTCTTCCAGTATTTGAGCAGCCTCTGACTGCGTTGCGGCATAGCTTCTGCTTTGAAGCAGCCCTCTTCCGAAGTATCCACCAAGCGCGCCTATGGTTAGGCCAATGAGGACGGCGAGTATTGAAAAGATTGCGATTTCCATTTTACTCACCTTCCTTTCTTGATGATTTGCCCTAGATTATCTAGGTCTCCCAATGAATTAATAGTATAGTCAACGTCAATAAGTGTCAAGCAGCGCGCCGCCGTGTGCGGCACGCTCAGGATGCGCCGAAGGGAGGGCGGCAGAGGCGCGAATAGGTGGTGATAGACTGCTGAATGGCGTTCAAGTGTGGACGCCGCGACGATGGGTTGCCGCGTCGCTCAGGGCGTGTACGCGCGCTGCGGCATGGGGGGCATGCGTACCGTGCTAACGGGCAGTCAAAAATACAGATTGGTTGATAGCGTTTCTATTAGGCGGTTTGCTGAGCGCTCTGTCCTTCGACAAGCTCAGGATGAACGAGGATTTCATTTTCGTCCGCCCAAATGGAAACGCTATCGCTTGGTTCAGCCGTCCAATGCTTGAAGCTGCCGGATGACGGTCTGCGGCGACGGGCGATCTGTTTTGCTTCCGATGTGCTTCCATCGGATGATGCCATCCTTGTCGATGATGAAGGTTGACGGCATTGCGATCTTGCCGGTGAATACGCCGTAGTCTTGGATGACGCTTCCGCCCGGGTTGTAGAGGATGGGGAAGGGCGGGCCCCAGCTTTGCGCCGCTTCCTGCGCGCCTGACAGGTCGTCCGCGCTGATTGCCAGCACGATGGCGTCGTGTTCTTCTATGGCGGCGTATTGGTCTGCCAACTCGACGAGTTGGGCGCGGCAGAACGGTCACCAGAACGCTCGGTAGAAGACGAGCACGATGTTCTTGTCGCCCTGGTAGGCGTTCAGATTATATTCGCCGCTTCGCGCGCTCGCCAGCGTAAAGTCGGGCGCGGCGTCATCGAGCTCGTTGCCGACTACGGGTTCGGACGGCGGGATTGGCGTTGCGGTGGGTACGGGCGCGGCAGTGGGAGTTGCCGTTGGCGGCATCGGAGTAGCGGACGGCGTAGGCGCGGGCGTGGGTTGCGCGGCAACGGATTTCGCAGGCGTCGGCTCGGCGGTTGGGGGCGTGGGCGTTGCGGTCGACGGCGGCAGCGATGCGGCTGTCGCCGCTTGCGTCGCTGTCGGGATGAGTTGCGCCGCGACTGCTTTCGCCGGCGCTGCCGTCGCGGTAGGCTGCGCGACGGCGGGTTGCGCTGTGGCGGCAGCGGGCGCGGGTATCGCTGTGGCGGTGGGCTGCGCCTTAGCTACGGGCGGCGTTGCAGGCGGGGTTGTGGGTGCGGCGGCCGGCTCTGCCGGCGCGGTCGCGGACATTTGTTGAGGCGCGGCGGCGGTAGGCTGCGCTGCGGGCGTGGGCGCGGCGCATGCAAGAAATATCATGCATGCGAGTGTCAATAGCAGTATGGCGTAAGTCGATTTTCTGAACATGCTCATAGTTACTCCGATGCAACTCATAGGGTTGTAACTAATAGGATGCACAATCCAGCCAAACGATAGTTGTCAGGGCGGCGCTGCTTGACCTTAGGCAGCGCCTTGCCTACACTCACAGGCGAACGCATTTAGGGTAACACAGAGTTGAGCGCGGCGGTTGTGGGCAGCGCGGTTGGCGCTCTTTATCTGCAACATCTACAACAGGACTGCCGCCAAGCGGGGATAGATGAGCCACGATTTTTCATCCACTACGGCAACGGACGGCTCGCTTAGCCTGTTCGCGGACTTGTATGAGCTGACGATGGCGCAGGCGTATTGGCAGGCGGGCGTTACCGCCGATGCGTGTTTCAGCCTGTTCGTGCGGCGTCTGCCTAGTGAGCGCGGCTACTTGGTGTTCGCGGGGCTTGAGGATATGCTGGATGCGCTCGACAGCCTGCGGTTCACTCAGTCGGACATCTCGCATCTGCGCTCGCTGTCGCTGTTCGACGACGGCTTCTTGGAGTATCTCGCCGGGCTGAGCTTTAGCGGCAGCGTGCGCGCGATGCCGGAGGCGAGTGTGTTCTTTGCCAACGAGCCTGTGCTGGAAGTAACCGCGCCCGTCATCGAGGCGCAGATTGTGGAGACGCTGCTGCTGAATCAGTTCAACATCCAGACGATGCTGGCGACTAAGGCGGCGCGGGTGGTTAGCGCGGCGAATGGGCGCATGGTAGTAGATTTCGCGGCGCGGCGCACTCAGGGCATAGACGCCGCGCTCAAGTTCGCGCGCGCGGCTTACATCGCCGGGTTCGCGGGTACTAGCAATGTGCTGGCGGGCAGGCGCTACGGCATTCCGGCGGTAGGCACGATGGCGCACTCGTTCATTACTTCGTTCGACAGCGAGATAGAGGCGTTCAGCGCATACGCCGCCGCATTTCCCGATGATTCCACTTTTCTGGTGGACACCTTCGACACAATTGAGGGCATGCGAAACGCCATAGTCGTGGCTAAGCGGATGCGGGAGCAGGGGCATGAGTTGAACGCCGTCAGGCTGGATAGCGGGGATTTGCTGACGCTGTCGATCGAGGCGCGCGCGATGCTGGACGCTGCGGGGCTACCCGATGTGCGGGCGCTTGCCAGTGGGGGACTCGATGAGTTTGAAATCGAGCGGTTGCTTGAGGATGGCGCGATGATTGACGGCTTCGGGGTTGGAACCAATGTGGGTACATCGGCTGATTATCCTTGGCTCGATTGCGTGTATAAGCTGGTGGAGTATGACGGCAAGCCCGTGATGAAGCTGAGTGAGGGCAAAGAGACGCTGGTGGGCGCGAAGCAGATTTTTCGCAGCAAGGACGATGATTGCCGCTTCGCCGGTGATGTGATTGCATGCGCGGATGAGCCTACGCTACAGGGCAGCGAGCCGCTGCTGGTGGAGGTCGTGCGCGGCGGTAGGCGGCTATCGCCCGCGCCCACGCTCGCGGAGCTTCGGCAGCGATGCGCGTCCGCCTTGGATTGCCTGTCCCCGGCGCACAAGCGATTGAGGTCGCCGCATGAGTATCCTGTCCGTGTGAGTGAGCATCTTCGGATGCGCCAAGCTCAGGCTAAGCAGGCTATACTGCAACGCATAGCGAAATCCGAGTAGCAGCCGGAGCAAGGAGGTAGATATGGCGCGTATTCCGTATATTTCCGAGGGAGATTTGCCCGCCGACAAGCGGCACATATATGAGCATATCGCGGCGACGCGGGGCGGGATTGATGGCATTGGCATGCCGAATTCGTTCAGGCTGCTGATGAACAGCCCGGACGCGGCTGAAGCGGTCGGGCAGTTGGGCGAGCATGTGCGGCTGCATTCTACGCTCGACGCCGTGATTCGTGAGACGGCTATCTTGGGGGTGGCGCGCGCGCTCGACAGCGGGTATGTGTGGGCGCATCACGAACCTGTGGCGAGGGCGGTGGGCGTGCGTCCGGCGGTCATAGACGCTATTCGCGAGGGCAGAGCGCCGATGGGGTTGCCGCCGAAAGAGGGCGTGTTCGCGCAGGCGGGCAATGAGTTTGTACGCAATGGCGCGCTCAGCGAGCGGACATTTCAGGCGATAGAGCATCTGCTTGGAGCGCAAGGGGCGGTGGAACTTGTGGTGGTCATAGGCTACTATGCGATGCTGAACGCGATGCTCGTCTCGCTTGGCGTGGAGCCGGAGGCGCACTTGGAGGCGTCGCTGCCGGAGTAGCAGGGCGGGTTTTGCGGCATATATGCCCGTTGGAAGCGCTGGATTCCTGCGAAAGCAGGAATGACGGGATGAAAAGAGGTGGAGATTGACGAACATGCCCGGCGGCGACATCGGCGCGCCTCTTGCGACGCCTCGGCGGACACTGCGGAATAGGCTTGCTACGCCGTCGTGGATACTCTATGACTTCTCGGACACGATATTCTCGTTCAGCATTCTGACATTCTACTTTCCGTTGTGGGTAACTGAGGACGCGGGCGGCAGAGACGCGATGTTCACGGCGATGCTGTCCTTTTCGTCGCTTCTTGTGGCGCTAAGCGCCCCGATGTTCGGCACAATATCCGACAGGATGGGAAGGCGGATACCGCCGCTTGCCGTCTGTATCGTGGTGTGTGTGCTGAGCACCGCGCTGATTGGCTCATTCGGCGGCTTGTCGGCGGGGCTTATGCTGTTCGTGCTGGCGAACTTCCTGTACCAGACGGGGCTTATCTTCTACAACTCGCTAATCATCAATGTGAGTTCCGAAACCAACCGAGGCATCGTGTCGGGCATAGGCGTGGGCGCGGGTTATATCGGGCTGATAGCGGCGTTTCTGGTGATGAGGCCGATAATCGACAGGCACGGCGGCGAGTGGGCATTCATACTGACGGCTTCGCTCTACCTGCTGTTCGCTCTGCCGCTGCTTCTGCTGGTGAAAGAGGCAGGCGTGAGCCGCCGCGTGAACGCCGCGCTCATCGAGGATTCGTACACGCAGCTGTATCGCACTTTTCAGCGCGCTCGAAGACATGCGAACCTGTTCCGCTTCATATTTTGCAGGCTGGCGTATATGGAGGCGGTCAATACGGTGAGTTCCGTATATGTGCTGTATCTCATAAATGTGGGCGACTTCACGAGGGAACAGGCGCAGAATATGATATTCGTAACGCTGTTCGTCGCGACGCTTGCCTCATTCACCATCGGCTTCCTTGTGAGCAAGACAAGTCCTAAGCGGGTGCTGATGGTGGGTCTCGCGGGCTGGACGGCTGTGCTGGTAGTCGGCAGTCTCGTTAGCGTGCAGTGGATGTTCTGGGTAATCGCGCTGGTGATGGGGCTATTCTGGGCCGCGCCGCAAATCTCCGATCGCGTGCTTCTGACAAGGCTTGCGCCGGAAGGTCAGGTGGGCGAGTTCTTCGGGCTATTCCAGGTTACGGGCAGGCTGTCTTCGGTGCTTGGGCCTGCTTTGTGGACGCTGACGCTCTACCTGTTCCAAGACTTTGGCAGCGGCCGGTACAGGATTTCGCTGTTGATGATGAGCGCGTTCCTTATCGTGGGCTTCGTGGTGATGTTCTGGGTGCGGGAGCGGCGGGAGCCGCCGGACATGGCGGAGTCTGACGAGGCGGCTGCCACGACATAAGTCGTTGACTGAAAATAGGGGTGCTGATAAACTTTGCGGGATGAATTATAGGTGTGCGCTGCGCGCATTGAGGCGCGGGATGCGCGTGTTGAACGCCCGCTTTGCGCGCGCGCCTGCTTTGCGAATGATTGACAACGAACAGGGAGGACGCAAATGACGACTGTGCAGTCGAAACAGGATGTGGCGCTGATGGCGCATCTGCTGAGAAGAGCTTCCTTCGGCGCGACGCGAAAAGAGGTGGAGCGGCGGCTGGAAGCGGGCTATGAGGCGACGGTCGAGGATCTGCTGGAGCGTTCCGCGCCGTTCTCCATGCCGGAGGACATCATACGCCGCTACCATGTTGACCAGTCCGACCTTCGCAATGGCGCAGCCGCCGGCGCGCACTGGGTCTATCGCATGGCGACTACCCCGAACCCGCTGGAAGAGAAGATGGCGCTGCTGTGGCACAGGGTGTTCGCAACCGCCGCCACGAAGCTGATTCAGGCGCGTATGGTCGTGAACCAGGTGGAAATGTTCCGCAAGTACGGCATGGGCAACTTCCGCGACCTGCTGGTGAACCTGTCGCGCGATCCCGGTATGCTGATGTGGCTGGACAATCAGGACAACCACAAGGGCGCGATAAACGAGAACTACGGCAGGGAGATACTGGAGTTGTTCTCCATGGGCGTGGGCAACTATACGGAAGAGGACATCAAGGAGTGCGCGCGGGCTTTCACGGGCTGGAGCGTGGTCAACCCGGACTATATGTCCATCAAGATGCGTAACAACACGGCTCGACCGTATGGCTACATCGCATGGCAGTTCAACTACGACGAAGACGACCATGACCATGAGGACAAGCAGTTCCTTGGCGAGACGGGCAACTTCAACGGCGAGGATGTGGTGGACATAATTTGCAAGCAGGAAGCCACGCCGCGCTTCATCGCCCGCCACCTGTATCACTTCTTCGTCGCCGATGAAGCGCCGGTTCCGCAGTGGCCTTATGAGGACCCGAAAGACCCCGAAGCCATTGACATCATGACGCAGGCGTACTTCGATTCGGGCTACGATATATCGGAGATGCTGCGAGTGATGTTCAACTCCGACTTCTTCAAGAATGAGGCTGCGCGGTTCGCCAGAATCAAGAGTCCGGCAGAGATGGTAGTTGGCACATTGCGGCTCGCCGGAGGGCTTGAAGTGCCGTCTATGGAGACCTACGCCGCCGCCGGCGTGTGCTCGCAGATGGGGCAGGCACTCTATGCTCCGCCGAGCGTCGAGGGCTGGCAGGGCGGCAGCGAGTGGATTAACACGGGTTCGTATGTGCATCGGGTCAACTTTGCCAGCAAGGTTCTCGGCAACCCGAGCAAGCCGGGGCTGCGTATGCTCATCGATGATATACGGGATGCCGCGGACGATGGCGCGCTCAGCGCGGAGATGCTGGTCGATGCCTGCTTGGACGCCATAGGGCCTATGCCGGTGCTTGACAGCACGCGGCAGGGGCTTATCGACTACGCCGCCAAGTGGGGCGACTTGGAGTTCCATGATGACGATGCCGCCGCCGACGCCGAGCGGAAGATAGTGACGATGCTTCAACTGGTGGTAACGACGCAAGAGTATCAGCTGACATAGCAGGCGCGCGCCAATTTCTAGCCTGACATGAAAGAGGACGGCAATATGGCTACACAGACAATCACAAAGCCTTTCACCCTGAAGTATGTGGACACGATTGGCTTCGTCGCCGATCAGGGCGGCAGGGGTTTTCACCTGCCCACCGACATGGTGATACGGGACGACGGCAGGATATTCGTGGCGAGCCGCAGCAACACGACCGCGCTGGACATCGTGGGTATTCAGATGGCGACCGTCGACCACCGCTTCTTTGGGCAGCTCTACGGGTACGGCAGAGGCGACGGGCAGATGATTTGGCCGTCCGCGGTCGCGCTGGACAAGGACAACACGCTCTATATGGCGGACGACTTCTTGCAGCGCGTTACGGTGTATGACAGCGAGGGCAATTTCGTCTCCAAGTGGGGGACGGTTGGCGCGGGCGACGGCGAGTTCGACGGGCCTTCGGGCTTGGCGTTCGATGCCGATGACAATCTGCTGCTGGTTGACCATCGCAACCACAGGGTGCAGAAGCTCGGCAAGGACGGCGAGTTTATAAGCAAGTTCGGCTCATTTGGCAGCGGCGACGGCGAGTTCAATCTGCCCTGGGGCATCGCGCTCGACAAGGACGGGCTGATTTACATCGCCGACTGGCGCAACGACCGCATACAGAAGTTCACGGCGGACGGCGAGTTTCTGGCGGCGTTTGGCTCCAGCGGCGACGGCGAAGGGCAGTTCAACCGCCCTTCCGGGCTTGCCGTCGACTCGGACGGCAATATGTATGTCGCCGATTGGGGCAACCAGCGGGTGCAGGTTCTCGACGCGGATGGCAACTTCATAACATCGCTGCGCGGTGAGGCGACGCTGGGCGAATGGGCGGTCGAATACTTGAACGCCAACGCCGACGAACTGGACGCGCGCTCGCGGTTCGTGGCGGAGTTCGAGGTTGATGTGAACGACCCGCATGAAGCCTCGGCGCGCGTGGAGTCGTACTTCTGGGACCCGGTGACCGTCGTGCTGGACGAGCAAGAGCTCGTGTATGTGCTGGAGACCTGCCGACACCGCTTTCAGGTGTATGAGAAGGTGTAGAACACGGAGGGCATAATATGCTTACACCAGAAGACATTAAAGAACTCAAGCCTCATTTTGAGGAAATTCACCGCCACTTAAATGTCGCTCTGATCAAGAGTGGGGTGGATATTCCTGCTGATGCTGCTGTCCACTACATCGAGTCGTTGGCGCTTATGGAAGATCTCGTCGATGAGGTTACTCAGAAGGAAGGGCATAGTGTCAAGGAAGCATTTATGCGCGTGGTCGATCCGTCTGCGGAAAAGGCGGGATTGGTGGGCGGATTAACCTCTGCCGCAGCATCATTGTCTTCGACCGTCCTTGGCGGTTTTGGTATAGCCGCAGGTAGAACTGCTGACGGCAAAGGACACAAGCCTCATTTTGAGCAAATTCATCGCCACTTAAATATCGCTCTGATAAAGAGTGGCGCAGATATTCCTGATGCTGCTGCTGGCCGCTATGTAGCGTCGTTGCTACTTATGGAAGAACTCGTCGACGAATTTACTCAGAAGGAAGGGCGTAGTGTCAAGGAAGCATTTATGCGCGTGGTGGATCCGTCTGCGGAAAAGGCAGGATTGGTGGGCGGATTAGGCGCTGCCGCAGCATCATTGTCTTTCACCGGCCTTGGTGGTTTTGGTATAGCCGCCGGTGGAACTGCTGTCGGCGTCGCTGGTTTGACTGGTGCGGCAGTGGCAACTGGTGGAACTGCTCTTGCTGGCGGCGCTGCCTTGTATCTGGCATACAAAGGCGGTTCTATGGCTTTGGAAACTGAAGTAGGTCAAAAAGTAGCGGAACAAGCGGCAGACACTGGCAGGAAGTCCGTAGAACAAGCCAAAGTGGTAGGCAAGAGAACAAAAGAAGGCATCAGTAGGATACGAAACATGCGGATAAGGTTTGACATCTGATGAGGATTAAAGTAACTGAGCAGGGGGTTACAATTCCCAAGTCGCTTCTGCCCAATGTTGATGAAAGTCCGGTGCGCGAAAGTCGCAAAGGTAAGGGTGTTCTTAAGGACGAACCTTACCCATTGAGCGCGTTAGGGCGTAATCCGATACCTGAGGACGAACTGGATATTAAGGATGCGTCGGTAAATCACGACAAGTATATCTATGCGGGGAACTCACCCTCACCCCAACCGTCTCCCTCGAAGGTAGAGGGGGAATAAGCAGGAGGAACAGATCACATGAGCAGCAATGGCAAGAACCGCAAGCTGGTGGTGGTGCAGCTTTCGGGTGGCAACGACTACCTGAACTGCATCGTGCCGTACAACGATCCGCTGTACATCGATAACCGCCCGAATATCAGGATTCCCGAGGAGCGGGCGATACCGTTGGACGACGACTATGGCTTGAACCCGGGTATGGCTCCTATCAAGGAACTGTACGATGAGGGCAAGGTGGCTATCGTTCACGGCGTTGGCTATCCGAACCCGAACCGCTCGCACTTCCGCTCGATGGACATCTGGCACACCGCAGAGCCTACGAAGGTTGGCGATAGGGGCTGGCTGGGTCAGGCGCTGCGTGAGATGGACCCCAGCGGCGAGAATGTGGTCGGAGGGGTCAACTTCGGCGCGGGACTGCCTAGGGCGCTCGTGGCGCCGGGCGTGCCGGTGGCGTCCGTAACCGACTTGGAGAGCTACGGGCTGCTGACCGACATAGACGGCGCAGACCAGCGCGCGGAGGCGCTTGAGCTGTTCTCGAATATGTACTCTCAGGCGATTGGCAGTGGGCCTGTGATGGACTTTCTGAGTAAGACGGGGCTTGACGCCATGCGCGGCGCGGACATCCTCAAGACCGCGCCGCAGAAGTACGCATCCAATGTCGAGTATGGCAATAACTCATACGGGCAGAGCATGAAGGGCGTGGCGCAGGTGCTGCTGGCGGATGTCGGCACCCGCGTCTGCTACACGCAGCACGGCAGCTTCGACACTCACACGAATGAGTATGCCTTGCAGGAACATCTTTGGCATCAGGTCTCCGGCGGCATCTACGACCTGTACGCTGACTTGAAAGAGCACAACGCCGGCGACGATGTGCTGATGCTGGTGTTCTCGGAGTTCGGCAGGCGCGTGAAGGACAACGGCAACGGCACGGACCACGGCTCCGGCGGCGTGTCGCTGCTGATTGGCGACGGAGTGCGCGGCGGGCACTATAACGACTATCCCTCCATGGAGGCCGACAAGCTGGTCGAGGGCGACCTCGCGTTCAACTTCGACTTCCGCGGCGTCTATACGGAGATACTGGAGGACTGGCTGGAGGTCGAGGCAAAGCCCATCGTCAACGGGACTTATGAGAAGGTTGGCGCGCTGGCGGTGTAGCGACGGACGCTATCGGCGCGATGCGATGATGTAGAAAGTCGGCTTTTCCCGTACTAGCCGAATGTCAGGCAGGGCAGCAGTTTTCGGATTGCCCTGCCTGCGCTCGTCGGTTGGGATTGTCCGCATACCGCGCATAGCGTCCGATATGACGGGCGTCATTGTCGTGGAGCGGGCGGCATCGCCAAGGGGGTAATCGGTGCCGTGAAGCCGACGGCTTATGATGCGGCAGGGGCTATCTCGGCGGCGAAGTGTTCCAGGATGCGGATGCACTCTTCGATGTCGGATGTGCGGAAGTCGTAGGTGAGCTGGTGGATGCCCACATCGGCGCACTTCTTGATGTCCTCGATGACGCCCTGCGTGGTGTCGGCTATGCCGCCGCCCGGCTGCGTGCCGCCGCTGCCGTCGGCTATGCCGATGTCCGATATGTGCAGGCTGCGCTTGAGCGAGATGGTGATGTCGTCGGGGTTGCGTCCCTCCGCTTCGACCTGCTGGCACAGATAGGGCAGGTTGCGGGTTACGAATTCGGGCGTCTGGCGCGAAGGATGCCAAGCGTCGCCGTATCTGGCGGTGCGACGCAGCGCGCGCCGCGTGTGTCCGCCAACCCAGATGGGTATGCGCGGCTGCTGAACCGGCTTTGGGTTGAATTGAATGCCGTCGTAGCTGTAGTAGTTGCCGTGATACTCCGGCTCGTCCTCTGTCCACAGGTTCATGAAGATTTCCAGCCACTCGTTGGTCATAGGGCCGCGCTCGGAGTAGGGCACATCGAGCGTCTCGAACTCCTTTTCGAGCCAGCCGACGCCAACGCCGCAGACTGCCCTGCCCTTTGAGAGCACATCGAGGGACGCGAATATCTTTGCCTGCAATATGGGGTTGCGATATGGCACAATGACGACGGTGCTGCCGATGCGGATGCTGCCGGTGCAGGCGGCGACATAGGCGAGCACCGTGAGCGTTTCGAGGAAGGGCGCTTCGTGCGGTCGTGTGAACGAGCCGTCGGCGGTGTAAGGGTACTGGTTGGTCGGCGCGGTGGGCAGCACGATATGGTCACCAATCCATACCGACTCGAAGCCAAGTTCCTCCGCCTTCTGCGCGAACTGGCATAGCTCGTCGCCGTCCATGGTGTTGGGCAAGCCGAAACCGAATTGCATGATGGCGCTCCTCATCAGAGGGAACTTGCTAGGTTATGTGCAAACATAGTTTTGCAGTTCCCTTTCTTGCAAAAGAACAGGAAGTACTCGTCAAGCGGAATATCACGCTTGTTAGCCTTGGCAATGCGATGAATGGTGGCGCCGACAAGCAGCGCGCCCGATCCTATTGCAATGGGGACACCAAAAGGACCTAATGACAAGGATACGCTGGCTAAAGCAGCAACTTTCACTGCGCCTGCCGCTGTCCCGCTCACGACGACGGCTGTTCCGCCTGCAACGGCCGTGCTCTTTGTAGTGTCCTTAACCGCTTGTCCACCACTTTTCCGCCCGCGCTTGTAGTGAAGATAATTCTCGGTTGATGCTATTGGCGCTTCGATAAGAGCGGCTACAAGCGCAGTCTTTGTGACAGATTTCATTCCTGTTTTGATGGCTGAGGAGCGCATCGCGCCTTTTGTCGCAGTGACTTCGGATGCAGTCATGTTGCGACTACCCCGTGCCATATTCTTGGAGGCATCCTCGAAAAGGATGTTGCTGGGTTGCTTGGCTTGACTAGGAGCATTGGCTACCGATTTGATATGGCTGAAGTGCTTAGGTTTGAGCCATTGGAGAACAGCGCCCTCACCTTCGTCGCGAACTACTTGGGGTACTGTCTCATAGAGGCGTTTAGCCATTGTCGGTGTGCGGGAGCCGAGGTTGCGACCCAATCCGCGAGTCTGGAACATGCGTTGAGCTTCAGGGCTGAGGTTATGCCAATTTCCTGCACCTGATTTGGCGGCTCGATCCACCATAGTCGTCGTTATGCCAGTAGCCTGTCCAGTCGTACTTTCGGCTTTCGTGTCCGTATTCGTGTCCGTATCAGATTCAGGCCATACATAGATCTTTTGGACAATGCCCCAAGCGTCTTCTGGTATACCTTGATTGCAATGAGCACAAGCAGTAGGTTGCTGTGTCTTCTTCTTGGCGGTGTACCAATGGTTAAGCGCCCGAGCGTAGCAGGGATTTATGATTTGCTGGTCCTTTGCTGCCTTCCTGTTGCACTCTCGGCAACTGATACAGAAGTTTTCGTATTTGGCTCGACGGAAGTTCTCAGGCATATCCACCGGCATTTGCGACAAGCAGATAAAACCTGACGGTATGACATGACGGCACTCTGAGCATTTCATATCTTCTTCGGCGGTTACATGCCACATAGCGAGACTCCAATTTCATTAAGGTGAAAGTCCGGTGGGGACAAAGAAAAAGGGAGTGGAAGAAGATATAAATGAATGTAGGTAGGTGGTGGAGATAGGGGGACTCGAACCCCCGACCTCGGCATTGCGAACGCCGCGCTCTCCCAACTGAGCTATATCCCCATGCGCCTGCATGCGATTATAGCAATGGGTTGGAACGGGTGTCAATTTTGGGTTGGGCTCTGACATGGATGAACGGGGATAGATGGGATGAAGTGTAGCCCGTGCGGGCGTTTGATGATACTATCTTGGCATGATGATATGCCGAAGTCTTCGGCGTTGATGCCGTTTGAATGTAATTGCGGAGGTGAAGCGCGAATATGGCTACCAGACTGAGCGGTGAGCAGATAGAGGAACTGAAGCAGCAGGCGTCCGACCATTTCTGGCCGCACAATAACCAGGCGGGCAATATGGATGATGACGGCGTGAAGCTGGTGCAGAGCGGCAAGGGCGTGTGGGTAGAGGATGTGGAGGGCGAGCAGTGGTTCGACACGATTGCGGGGATGTGGCTGAAGAATATCGGACATGGGCGCAAAGAGGTCGCGGATGCGGTCTATGCCCAGATGATGGACATCAGCTACACGCCGGGCGGGACGGTAAGCCCGCCTACGGCTAAGCTCTCCGCGAAGATAGCGAGCCTAGCGCCGGATGAGGAGGCGCGCACCTACTTCGTGAGCGGCGGCTCGGAGGCAGTGGAGACGGCGCTGAAGATGGCGAAGCAGTATCACAAGAACAACGGCGAGCCTATGCGCTACAAGGTCATAAGCAGGCGCGGCTCATATCACGGGGCGACGCATGCGTGCATGAGCCTGGGCGGCGGCGGCGTTGGCGCGCCCATACACTTTGGGCCGCTGATGCCCGGCAACATCCATATCACGCAGCCGGACGGCTATCGCGGCCTGTGTTGCAGCGCAAGCGGCGGCTGCAATCTGCAATGCGCCAGGGACTTGGAGGTAGCGATACAGCATGAGGGGCCGTCGACGGTCGCGGCGTTCATCGGCGAGCCTATATCGGCGGCGGCGGGCATTCATGTGCCGCATCCCGAGTACTGGCCCACCATCCGCGAGATATGCGACAAGTATGGCGTCATCATGATATGCGACGAGGTTATCACGGGCTTCGGGCGCACGGGCAAGATGTTCGCCACCGAGCAGTGGGGCGTAAAGCCGGACATCTTCACGGTGGCAAAGGCGCTCACGAGCGGGTATATCCCGATTGGCGCGGCTATCGCAAGCAAGAAGGTGTCGGACGCATTCATGGGCGAGGACTCGACCTTCCGCCACCTGATAACCTTCGGCGGCAACCCTGTCGCGTGCGCGGCTGGTCTTGCCAACATCGATATTATGGAAGGCGAGGGGATGGTGGAGAACTCGGCGGAGATGGGCAGTTATATGTACGAGCAGCTTCAGACGCTGTACGAGCATCCGACCGTTGGCGATGTGCGCGGGGGCATGGGCTTGCTGTGTGCCGTTGAGCTGGTGAAGGACCGCGCCACGAAAGAGTCGTTCCCCGCTGAGGCGAAACTGACGGAGAAGATCGCGCCGCTGATGAATGAGCATAACCTGTTGGGCAGGCCGGGAAACAGCATATACCTCGCGCCGCCGCTGTGCATCACGAGGGACGAGGTTGACCATGTGGTATCGCAGGTTGACAGCGTGATAACGAAGCTGGAGACGCAGTTGTAGGCGGTCTGTGAGCCGGTCGTAGATACCTTCCAAAGCCCCATCCGCGCTTTTCGTGGGTGGGGTTTTGAATTATCCGCCTAGGTCGTTCAGGGTGTCCTCGATGGTCTTGTGGATGCCGGTGAATATGGGGGTGTCGCGGAGGGTGTAGAGGCTGCCCTCGACGCCGCGCAAGTCCATCACGAGGTCGACGAAGTCGGCGGGACTGTCCGTCTCGAATGCGACGACGAATTCCTGGTCGTCTAGGCCGAATGAGTAGGTGGTGTTGATTTTCACGGACGGGTACTTGTGCCCGATGGTGAAGTGGTCGTTCATCATGCGCTGGCGTTCTTCCTGCGGCAGCAGATACCACTCGCGGGTTTTCAGGAAAGGATAGACGATGAAGTACTCGGCTTTCCCGGGGCGCAGGCGCGTGCCTGTGCCTTCCTGGCCGGCGTGTGTGTGCGTGCCGACATACTGTGAGCGGCGGGTCATCGCTAGGTACGAGTAGGGCTGAGTGAGATACGCGCCGAGCGAGGTTGCCCAAAGTTGGGCGGCGGCGTCCTGTATCTCTTCGAGCGTGTCGGCGGCTTGCCAGAGCAGGAAGTCGGCGTCGCCGCGCAGCCCGACTAGGCTGAAGCAGCGCGTGAACATCTTCTCCGAGATTTTCGTGACGGCTTCCGCGAACTTGATCTTGCTCTCATAGCGAAGTTCTTCGGGCAGGCGTCGCCATTCCGATTCGATCTTGAAGAATGTGAATTTTACGAGCTGCCTGCGGGCTGTTTCCGCCATTTATCTGCCTCCTGTGATGCGAACAAAGACTGCTTGGGAATTATATCATGCGGCATCGGGAGTAACACCGATTTACGCGATGGGCGGGATTGGGCGATGGGCTTCTTATTGACGAAAGCGGCTTGGAGGGCTATCATTCTTGTTAAGTAGTGTTTGTAATTATTAAGCGAGATTGGAGAGTCAGGCATGCCATTCACAAGATTTGGTCCCCTTGAGTTGGTACTCGTCCTCGTTATCGTCATGCTAATCTTTGGCGTGGGCAAGCTGCCACAGGTGGGGCAGGCGGTTGGCAAGGCGGTGCGCCAGTTCCGACAGAGTCAGAACGGTGAATTCGAGAGCGAGGGCGCGGAGGAAGAGAAGGACAAGGCGCAGAAGCCGGTCGCATAGTGCCGGGTATTTCGACTTTTCGGTTGCCGCTCCGCGTTCAGGACGGGGATAGGCTACGCGGGAATAAGGGTTTGGCATAATGGGAGCTTGGGGCGGATTGCCTCAGGCTCTTCTGCTTTCTGCTTTGCGCCGCCGCCGCTTTCATCATGCGCGACACGCCTCTGCCTACCCGAACTCGTTTGCGCGCTGGCGGCGACGCTGGCGCGCGCCGAACTTGGCGAGCCAGATGCCAATCTCATAGAGGACGATGATGGGCAGGGCGACGATGGTCTGGTTCACCGGGTCGAAGGTGGGCGTGATGAGCGCGCCGAGTATGAACGCCACCACTATGGCGTAGCGGCGCTGCCGGCCGAGCTGCTCCGGTGATACGATGCCGATCCTGGACAGGAAGAATAGCACGATAGGCGTCTCGAATACGACGCCCATCCACAGCAAGAGCGAAATCATTAAGCCGACATAGTTGCCGATGCGGATGTACGGCGTGGCGATGTCGTTGCCGAAACTGAGCAAGAACTGTATGGCGGGCGGGAATAGCACGCGGTAGCCGAATGCCGCGCCCACTATGAACGCCAGCACGACCGCCGGCATCAGCGCGTATAGGTAGCGGCGCTCGGATGGATTTAGGCCCGGCGACACGAACAGCACCATCTGGTAGAGGACGAAGGGCATCGCGGCGAACAGCCCCACCAGCAGCGACGCTTTCATCGCGGTGCTTATGAACTCTGTCAGGTCGGTGTAGATGGGCTTGCCGCTGGGGATATTGGTGAAGCCCTGGGCAGGCTGCATCAGCAGCGTGAGTACCTGCTCGTGGAAGATGAAGGCGATAATCGTCGTGATGAGCACGGCGATAGCCGAGTACTTCACGCGGCGGCGAAGCTCTAACAGGTGTTCTTGGAACGACAGTCCTGCATCGGCGCTCATAGGCGTCCCTCGTTGCGGGCGGGCTGCGCTTCATCCGCGAGCGGCTCGGCGGCGCTGTCAGCGCCGCTTCTGAATGCCACCGGCCCGTCTGTGTCGTCAGGCGGCTGCGCGGCGGCGGCTTCGGAGTCGGGCAGGGCGTCCTCGCTGTCTAGCGGCTGTCTGGGCGCGCCGGGGCGTCTTGCGGTTGCGTCAGGGCGTCGCGCTTGGGACGGCGGCGCGTCTTCGGCGACGATGTCGTCCATCTCAGCCTGCATGCTCGAACCCATGCGGCGCAGTTCGCCGCTCCACTTGCCGAGCGTTCTAGCGGCGTCCACCATGCGCTCAGGCCCTAGAAAGATGAAGGCGACGAGCAGGATGATGACAATCTCCAGCGTTCCCATGCCGAGAAAACTCATGCTTTGCCCACCTGCTCAATGACATTCGGGTATCGGCTGTGGCTGCCGTCGACCGCCCATCGCGCGCAGTCGGGGCAGCCGTCGGGTATCTCCCATTCGGGCTTCAGCGCGCCGCGCGCGCCTATGCGCTCAAGCAGCAGAAGCACATCGCACAAAGGCAGCCCAATCACATTCAGATAGCAGCCTTCTATGCGCTCGGCGGGGCTGAATGTTTCGTCCTGGGCGGCATAGGCGCCCGCCTTGTCGTAAGGCTCGCCCGTCGCCACATACGCGGCAATCTCGGCGTCCGAATAGCGGCGCATATACACATCGCTTGATTTTGCCGTAGTCGCCCACTCGCCGCTCGCCGCGTCTATGACGGCTACGCCTGTGATGACCTTGTGCGGCTTGCCGCAGAGCGCCTTGAGCATTCTCACGGCGTCGTCGGCATCGGTCGGCTTGCCCATAATCTCGCCTTGCGCCGCTACGGTGGTGTCAGCGCCTAGCACAATGGCGTTCGCGGCGCTTTTCAGCGCATACCGCGCCTTTTGGAGCGCAAGCCGCCGCACATAGTCACGCGCGGCTTCGCCGTTCAGCGGCGGCGGTTCGTCTCCGCCGCTGCCGACTATGCGAACATCCATGTCGAGCGCCTCGATGAGTCGCCGTCGTCTGGGCGAGCCTGATGCGAGCAGCAGCCGCTTGCGGTCGGTCGTTCTTCCGTTGAGTGCGTGTTGTGGCATTTGCCTATTTTACACTAATTGCGCCTGACGGGGGGCTAACTCTTGGATGGGCAGTATGGGCGGGATTGGACGGTATGAGGGTTACGACGCACTCGATATGGTGGGTTTGGGGGAACATGTCCATTGGCTCCACGGATGTTATCGTGAAGCCGCCCGCCACCAGCGCGGCGAGATCGTGCGCCAGCGTCGTGGGGTCGCAGGAGACATACACGGCGCGACGGGGCTTTCTGCGGATGAGGGCGTCCAGAGTGGCGGGATGGCAGCCGACGCGCGGCGGGTCGAGGATGACGGCATCCGGCGCGTCTTGCAGCCCGTCCAGAACATCCTCTGTCCTGCCGCCCACGAACTCGAGGTTGTCTATGCCCACAGTATTGACGGCGGCGTCCTTGACGGCGGACGCGGACTCTTCGATTGCGATGACGCGGCGCGCCGAGTTTGCGAGCAGCGCGGCGAATGTGCCCACGCCCGCGTAAGCGTCCACCAGAAGCTCGCTGCCGCTGAGTTGGAGGCGCTCGCCCACCAGCGCGGCCAGCTTTTCGGCTTGAGGTGTGTTGACCTGCGCGAATGAGGGGGAGGCGATGCGTAGGCGGCGATGCAGCATCCGCTCCCAGTAGTGGGTCTGGCCGGTGGGCAGCGGTATGTCGGGGTTGTGCATCGTGGGCTGGATGAGCCAGTCGCCCGTGTTGACGCCGTAGCGCACCGAAAGCTGGGTCGTCTCGCCCGCCTTGCCCTGAAGCGCGCGCAGCGCCTCGTTAATCCAGGGGTGCATTAGCGCGCACTCCTCAACCTTTGCGAAGCGTCTGGTCAGGCGGTTGATGAAGCCGAGCCTGCCCGATTCGCGCACGGTGAAGCGGGCGTGGTTGCGGTATCCGAAAGTCTGCGGGCTTGGAAGCGTGGGCGATACGGGGACGCCGCGCAGTTCCGCGTATTCGGCGAAGGATTGGCGCACGCGCTCTTGCTTCAGCGTGAGTTGATGCCCGTATTCGATGTGCTGCCACTGGCAGCCCGTGCATGCGCCGAAGTAAGGACATGGCGGGGCGATCCTGTGCGGAGACGCTTCAAGCACTTCCGTTACGATGGCGGATACATGCCGCCGCCGCCTGCGCCTGTATCGAACGATGCGCGCCTCCACGCGCTCGCCGCAGATGCCGCCGAACACATTGATGCCGCCGTCCTCGAAGTCGGCAAGCGTGTCGCCCAGGCTGCCCCAGGCGTGCAGATAGAGCTGGGCGGTTTCGTGGGGTGTGTCGCTGTGCATCATGCTAACTATCATACCAGCATCAGGGGATTTGGGGGGACTGATATGACGGAGAGAAAATTGCATTAGTACAGTTTAGCCGTCGATGGGCAAGCATTTTCACCCCTATCCTAACCCTCCCCCATCAAGGGGGAAGGGACTAATGCAATTTTCTCGACGGGGTGTTCTCAAAGGACGCTCAACAGCGGCGCAGGCGTCTATGACATTCGGATGACAGCGATAAGCCTCTGGTGAAAAATGGCACAAAGTTGACACGGGTTGTATCAACCGCTACACTCGCCATGTACACTCTTGAAGGAGGTGGTTCTATGTCAGAAGCGGCGATTCTTGAGCGGCGAGAGCAGGCGGTAGTGAACGGCGACAGGCTCAATTCCAAGGCGACGAAGGAGATCGAAGCGCTACTGGAGACATCCGAGCAGTCGCAGGCGAAGAAGGCGTCTGCCAGTGAGCGGTGGTACTTCAGGATGCCTCAAGCCGGAGTGCGGTACTATTCGTTCTAGGCTGGCGAGTTCGGCTACTCGTTATTCGATAGGCAGTCCCCACGGGCGCACATGAACCCGTGGGGGTTTTTTGTGATACCGATGCTCATCCGCCTTGTCCCAGCGATGGCGCAATCTGGTATGATTGCAGAAGTTCTAGTTTGGAGGGGTCATGGCGACGGCAAGGGTGAGAAGGCTTCCTGAATGGCTGAAAGTGAAGGCTCCGGGCAGTCGGGGCTACCTCGAACTGCGGCAGCTCGTCAGGTCGGAGGGGCTGAATACGGTCTGCGAAGAGGCGCGCTGCCCAAATATCGGGGAGTGCTGGGATCGCGGGACGGCGACCTTCATGGTGCTGGGCGACACATGCACGCGCGCATGCTCCTACTGCGCGGTGAACACGGGCATCCCCACGACGCTAGACCTGCAAGAACCTGTCAGACTGGCGGAGACGGTGGAGCGGCTCGGGCTGCGCTACGCGGTCATCACATCCGTTGATCGCGACGACCTGCCGGACGGCGGCGCGTTCATATTCGCGCAGTGCATACGGCAGATACGCAAGCGGCTGCCGTCGTGCAAGGTGGAGGTGCTGATACCCGACTTCCAGGGCGATGTGGATGCGCTCGCGTCCGTGATGGAGGCGCGCCCGGATACGCTGAACCATAACATCGAGACGGTGCGGCGAGTGTTTAGCCGCGTGCGTCCCAAGGGCGGCTACGACCTGTCGCTGGAGCTGCTCGCCAACGCTAAGCGGCTAGACACGGACGCCGTTACGAAGTCGGGCATGATGGTCGGGCTTGGCGAGAGCTGGGATGAGATTATAGAGACGATGCGCGACCTGCGCGCGGTGGACTGCGACCTGCTGACGATAGGGCAATACCTGCGGCCCTCGCAGAAGCACGCGCCCTTGTCGCGCTGGTACACGCCGGGGGAGTTCGATGAGCTGCGGCGTGAAGGCGAGGCGCTCGGCTTTCGGCATGTCGCATCGGGCCCCCTAGTGCGAAGCTCATACCACGCCGACGAGCAGCACGCGGCGGCGTTAGTATGACGTGGATGGACGGGATGGGGGTAGAGATGGAACCAGCCGATAGGCGGTGTAAGTAACTTGGAAAGCCATTGTCAGGAATGTTGAAATATCGCAAGGAATGTCCTGTACGCTAAATGGGCAAAGTTCCCAAAAGAGATTGCGACGATGCTGATTGACCGCTATCCGGTTTCCCAAGAATCCGAACTACTGTCGCAGGTGGATTGGGATTTTCCCGAGAGGGTCGCTCACAGCGGCATTGAAGGCTTACACCCGTACCCTGCAAAATTCATTTCGGAGATTCCCCGGGCGCTGCTTGAAATGTTGCCGCTGCCGCCCAATACCATCGTACTTGATCCGTTCTGCGGCAGTGGCACGACTTTGGTTGAAAGCCAGCGACGAGGCATGCAATGTATCGGGGTTGATTTGAACCCTATTGCTACCTTGATTACCCGTGTCAAGGCATCTCCTTTACCCGAGGGCATAGAGCAGTCTTTGGTACGGGTTATAGACCAAGCGCATCGCGTTGATTCCGTTCGCATACCGACGATTCCCAACCTAGATCATTGGTTCAAGAAACCGATACAATCCGCTCTAGCTGCCTGCATGGCTGCAATCACTACGGCAGAGGCTGAATATCAGGATGTTCTCCGGCTAGCCTTATCAAGCATAATCGTGCGCATATCAAATCAGGACAGTGATACACGCTATGCGGCAGTGTCTAAAAATGTAAGCCAAGAGGATGTCTTCTCTGGATTTTATGATTCCGCGAGAAAGATAGTTTCAGTCCTTTCGGATCGTGACTATGAACTGACACCGGCGGAAGTCATCACCAGCGATACACTTGAACTTTCCGCCGATGATATTCGCCGTCCGGTTGGCATGGTCATTACCTCTCCGCCTTATCCAAACGCTTACGAATACTGGCTTTATCACAAATACCGCATGTGGTGGCTTGGTTATGACCCATTGGCTGTAAAACGGCGTGAAATAGGAGCGCGGGCGCATTTTTTCAAGCGCAACCCGCATACGCCTGACCACTTTAACGGGCAGATGACCAAGATTTTCAAACTGTTACGCTCGGTTGTAGCGCCTAATGGCTATGCTTGCTTCATAATTGGGCGTTCCAAAATTCATGGACGAATTGTTGATAACGGAGCAATGATTGAGTCTGTCGCGCTTGCCGCCGGATTCAATCCGGTGTTTAAGGTTGAGAGGTCCATTTCACCTCGTCGGAAGTCGTTCAATCTGTCACACGCCAACATCAAGAAGGAAACGCTTCTGGTATTGCACCGAACCGGACATTCACTATGAAACTAACTTGGCACAACTACCGCTATTATCCGTATGAGCGTGAATTGGCGAGACGGGAATCTGCCGCTGTGCTTCCTGGTGTACAGATGCGCGAATCTGTCGGTGGACTGGATCTAGCCGGCTCTTTCGACACTGATTCAATCAGGCGCCTCGCATATTTCTCCGGTCTTAAAAAAGGTCAATCTTTTCTTCCAACCAAACAGCACCTTTTGGAAGCAACCGCTAGAAGTGGCAAGAATCGTCAGGCCACTCGTTATTCGACTCACGGGCTGCACGAATATAAGGGCAAATTTAACCCGCAAGTAGCCAAGTCTCTCTTGAATATCTTTAAGGTCAGTCCTGGCGACAATGTGGTCGATCCCTTTTGTGGTAGCGGCACTACTCTTGTTGAATGCGCGCACATGGGAGTGCAAGGCTTTGGAACTGACTTGAATCCCCTAGCAGTCTATATTGCTAATGCGAAGTTACTGGCGCTAACAACTCCGGTCGCCCAACTGCGTTCAGTAATGGCCAGAGTGGAAGATAGATTGCGAAGCGCGAAAAATAGGAGAACTTGCTTGTCAGATAATCATCGCAGCCGTTACTTGGCGCGCTGGTTTGACTTGCCCATTCTTCATACAATTGAAATCACACGCAGTTGTATCGAAGCCGAAGCCGGATCTCTTGCGCCAATTTTTCTGGTCATTGCCAGCAATTTGCTTCGAGATTACTCGCAACAGGATCCACGCGACCTGAGAATCCGTCGTCGCAAGTCGCCTATTCCGGAAACGCCTTTTGTGGGCGCTTTTGTGTGTTCTGCCGAGCAAGCATTTACTCGTCTTGACGATGTGCAATCTGAAATAGATACTTGCGAATTGGTGTCTGGAATGGCGGCACACTACGATACAACCGTTCTAACATCACAGGATATTCCCGTTTCTTTCGACGCGGCGATTACCAGTCCGCCCTATGCCATGGCTCTTCCTTACATTGATACGCATCGTCTGTCCTTGGTATGGCTTGATTTACTTGACGCTAGGCGGATTCCTGAACTGGACGCTAAACTGGTTGGCAGCCGTGAAATACGAGGGGAAGCGCGCCATAAAGCGATATATGACCGGGAGTTTAACGCTGCCGGTTTACCTGATCAAGAAGCGGAATTTTGCAGCATCTTGCAGAGAGCGCTAGGTTCAAGCGATGGCTTTCGACGAAAATCTGTTCCGTCTCTGCTCTATCGGTACTTTACCGACATGAGAAATAGTTTCGCGGAGATCCGCAAAGTCATGAAGCCGGGCGCGCCTCTCGGCTTAATCATTGGCAGCAATCACACTGTCCTTGGTGGTGTGAGATATGAGATCAATACACCGGCACACCTCGCTAGTTTGGCCAAAAGCGTCGGTTGGGGTCTAGTAGAGAGTATGCCGCTTCAAACCTATCAGCGTTACGGCTATCACATGAACAACGCAATTTCATCCGAGTCTTTGGTAATTCTAAAGGCGTAAGCGCAATGGACGAACTAGCACTTCATCCGCATGTATATGCGACGGGCAGAAGTACAGGCTTGCTCGCACTGCTGGAGCGAGTTTGGGTTAACGAACGCGCTTCAGGCGATGGAACGCTGTACATCATTTCTGGGTTTGCCAACTATAACGGTGGTGTTCGTTTCTTTCCGGTTTTCAAACGGCATATTGATAACGGCGGCAGGGTTGTGGCGATTTTCGGTGGCAGCGCTCAGCAAAGGCTTACCAGTCGTCAAGTGGTGAGAGAGTTACTTGATTGTGGCGTAGAAGTTCACATAGTCAATCGCAGGCACCTGATGCATGCTAAATCCTATGGGTCGACTAGCGTTGATGGGGAAATGTTAGTTGTTACAAGCGGCAATTTTACCGGCCCGGGCATGGCGCGAAATGTTGAAATGTCCCTTCTCCTTGACCGTGCAAGCACGTCTAGCATTGGTTTCTCCTGGGATGCGATGGTTGACAATATGTTCAATCAGAGATGGGAGTTCTACCAACCAACTCTCAACGAATCTGATACTCCTGCATGGCAGTTGCTCTATGATGAGCAATCTACTAGGATTACGCTTGACGAAACTGACGAAGTGACGATGGTTTTGCTGCTAGGACATTCCGACACAGCCCGAATTATGGCAACTCGTGGTACAAATGCCGCGAAAGGAACACAGTATTTTTGGCTCAGTAGGGATTGTTACGACTTCTTTCCGCCACTCACTGACACTAATCGACGGGGAATTAAGACTACTTATTCTTGTATCGTGAATATGCGTTACATAGATATTGGCGAGGAACACGAAAGCCGCGTTACCTTTGAAGCGGAGAACAATCTTGACTTCAGGCTTGGCACGGGACCATTACGCTATTCTCAGGTTGCCAGGCGCGGAGATATTGCCGCTATCACGCGAGTGAACGAGCGTCGCTATGAGCTACGCCTTTATAATCCAGCTAGTTGGCAATATGCTGAGCTAGCTCCCTACGCCATACATTTCATAGGTAATCGAGGCAAGCGCTACGGCTTTCTTGCCAACGAAACATTTTACGATGTCGTTAATAATCCTGTGGACGCTCCGCGAGAGAGATGATTAGCCCCCGATTTATACGCGCAATAGGATTTGAACATTTTGGCAAAGGGGGGTAGAATGACTGTATAGCGAAGGTGGCGGGGACGACTCTGCCACTAGCATGAATCCCAATGGCGAGGTACAGACAGGCATGATCAAGGCGGGAACCAGATTTGTAACTCCGAGTGGCGCTGAGCTTGTCGTTACTAAGGGCGGCGACGGCATGTTGACGGATGGCGAAGTTCCGTTGCAGGAGAAGGATTCCGGCAGCGGCTTCGACGGAGCATCGCCGGGCGCGGACGCGCAGACCATCAACCTGGGCCGACGTTACCAGGCGGATGAAGAGGGCGTGACGGTGCTGGTTACTAAGGCAGGTCAGTGCGACCTGCGTTATAACGGCGCGCCGATGGAGGTTCAGCAGCCGCGCAAGCTGCCGTCGTCCGACTAGGGGCGCGGGCTGACAGGATACGCAGGATTGATAGGTTGAGTGGAGGGCCGCCTGAAAGGGCGGCTTTTCTTTTGCGCGGACAAGTCCTTTGACGGGAAGGGGTGGTTCGACAGGCTCACCATGAACGGAGATATGGGGCTTGCCGTGAACGGATGGGTAAGGCTTGCTGCTAACAAAGAGATAGCGCTCACCTTGGACAGAGAGATAGCGCTCACCACGAACCGAGAGTAAGGCTCAGCGCGAATTGAAGCGTCGGAGCGTTTCTTGGGCGGTGTCGTAGTCGCGCGCGCCGCCCGGAAGTATGAGCGGCAGCAGGTAGATCGATTTCAGGCCGGCGGCGAAGAATGCGTCGAGTACCTGCGCTGCGATGTCGCTGCCGGAGCGTCCGGCGCGCAGGTCGCGGCTGACCCATTGCGGCGCTTCGCCGAATGACCTGCCGCCCGCCGCCAATATCTGCACGCCAAAGAAGATTGGCGGCGCGAGTTCCTCGCCGTATGTCGTCCGGTAATGTTCCAGGAATCGCAGCGGGATTTCGGGCGCGAATGTGGGCTGAGTGATGAAGAAGTGCGCCCCCGCCTCGAGCTTGCGGCGGGTGAGCGCGACTTCCGCCTCGACGCCGCGCGCCATATCGATGGTTGCGCCGATGCAGAAGTTCGTCGGCGCGCTCAGGGCGCGTCCGCGAAAGTCTATGCCGGCGTTCATAGCGGCGATGGAGCGTATGAGCGCGGTGGGGGTGCGGTCGTGAACTGCCTTTGTAGCGTGCAGCTGCGAGGCGGTGAAGTCGTCGCCTCTCACGACGACGACATTCTCCAGTCCCAGCAGCGCGGCCCCGAGCAGCAGGCTCTGCGCCGCGAGGATGTTCGTGTCCCTTGTTGCGATGGTGAACACGACATCCTTGCCGGCGCTGGCGCTGAGTGAGTGCGCCGCCATCGCGGAGTTGGCGTACACGGACTTGCCGGGGTTGTAGGGGATGGAGAGCCAGTCGGCATCGAGCGAGCGCGCGGAGCGGAGGTTGTCGTGTGAAGCGCCGCGCGGCGGGGAGAAGTCGCAGATGAACAGCGGCTCACCGCCGCGCTCGGCGTATGTGTCGGCTATCTTCGCCATCGTGTCCGCCAAAGGGAATGTGCCGCCGGGCAATGGCTTGTCGCCACACCCGCGCGGCACATCTTCTAATCGTCAAACTTTACTGCCGGCGAGGATACGCCGCCCCGCCGCTATTTCCAGCCGAGCGAGCCGTCCTTGGACGGGATCAGGGAGATGCGATGCCCGTCGTCGCACTTGTAGCGCTCTTCGCGCACCTCGCGCCGCTTGCCCGACAGCGAGGACTGCTCCATGTGCTTGTTGCAGAAGGGGCAGTTCACATGGTATATCGCCCTGTTGCGGAAGCGTCGGAGCTGCACATGCGTCAGCCTGTCCGACAGGGTGGCGAACCCGCCGGTGTAGCGCAGCACATACCGGGTTCCGGTGCTCATCAGGCTCTTGCGCTTCTTGTGCGCGTTGGGCGGCACATAGCTGTAGTCCACATAGCCGCACTGAATACATTGGGGTTCGTCATAGTTGATCCGCAGTTGCGTGTCGCACCTGGGGCATATTAGTTCACGCTTGGCAGGCACGAACTGAACGACTTTTGGCTGATAAGATACAAACTCTTCGGCCTGGACGACCATTAAAACATCCCTCCTTGATCTACTTGCGGCGTAGTCCGGTGTGCTGGTATTCGCTTCTCGCCGCCATGAAAATGGCGCAAAAAGTCCCCTATCAAGACACACGGCTTGAAATTTTTGCCTGCCATCCGACAGGCTCGACCTTTACATCAGAGCCGACAAGCCCGAAGATTTAACCCGTAGTACGGAGGCTTCGGAGGCAGGTGAAAAGCGGTGTCCGTAGTGCGTTTCAGTGTTCACTTGGAGGATGCTTTCCACATACTTGCGCGGCTTCTAAACATCATTAGTAAAAGGATTGAACAAAGGTTAAATCTTGTATAAAACACATGTCAAGTGCGAATTGCCAGTATTTTTGAGTAATTTGGGACAAATCCAGGAACGCCTGTAATACGGCGTGCATGGGCATGAAGCAGTCAATACAGGGATGTATCCCCTTCCATTTTCGCGGAGGCGTTCGCCCCGCCCCATTTGGGCGTTGACGCTGGAATTAGACGCTTGCACGCCCTATTTTGATGCCTGATTTTCGCTCGATATGTGATGAAAATCACGGGCGGATAGTACATTTAACCTAACGCCGCTTTGGGCTGACATGGGTGAATAGGCTTCGCCGGACGGGGGCATGAGAGCGCTTTCGAGGGCAGTCACATTTGACACTCAAACCGTAGCCTAATAACATTCGTATGGGCTGGTCGGGTTGAACCGGGATTTATGTCCTCTGCGCTTGATAGCGCGCTGCCCCCATCCCAGCCTTCCCCCGCAGGGAGAAGGTCGAGAAAATGCTACCGGAAGCCGTGGAGGTGAAGCGTATGAATATAATATGGATTACTGCCGACACTTTCCGCCAGGATCACATGGGCGCGTATGGGCACAAGTCGATTCGCACCCCGACGCTGGACGCGCTGGCGGCTAAGGGGACGCGCTTCAACAGCCACTACGCCGGCGGCTTTCCCACGATGCCCACGCGCGCCGACCATGCGACCGGGCGCTGGACGATGTCGTTCATGGGCTGGGAGCCGCTGCCGGAGGATGAGGTTACACTGGCGCAGATACTCGCGGCGAACGGCTATCACACCGCGGCGGCGATTGACACGCCGTTCTATATTCGCGGGGGCATGAACTACGACCGCGGCTATCAGACCTTCTTCTTCCATCCCGGCCAAGAGGGTTCGCCCACGCGCGTTCAGCAGGTCGGCAACCACGAATCGCGCGACATTCGCAGCAGATGGCGGCTGGAGTCCGACCACAACGCGCCGCAGACCTTCACCAACGCGATGAACTGGCTGGAAAGCCACTACAAAGAGGATTTCTTCCTCTACATCGACACCTGGGATCCGCATGAACCCTGGGAAGCGCCCCCGTACTACTCCGAGTTGTACTGGCCCGGCTATGACGGCGAGATAATCCAGCCGATTTATGGCAACTGGCAGGACGAGCCGGGTTTCTCCGCCGATACGGTGAAGAAAGCCAACGCCACCTATTGCGGCGAAATCACGATGGTTGACACCTGGATAGGCTACCTGCTGCGGCGCGTGGAGAACATGGGGCTGATGGACAAAACCGCCATCATCTTCACATCCGACCACGGCTTCTACTTCGGCGAGCACGGCGGGAAGTTCGGCAAGATGACATTCGACAAGCGCGAGGGCGGTGGACTGTACAGGTTCGGCGACTCCGATGCGCGCTGGGCGCACTCGCCGCTGTATGAGGAACTGGTCAAGATTCCGCTGCTCATCTATGTGCCGGGGGTTGCGCCAGGGGTGTACAACGGCTTGTCCTCTGTGGTGGATGTGATGCCCACGGTTTTGGACATTGCGGGTCAGTCAGCGCCGCAAAGCCTGCATGGGGCGTCGTTGCTGCCCAAGATGCGCGACGGCTCGACGGGCGGGCGCGAATTCGTCGTCAGCACGATACCCTTCGCCAACCCCGGCGAAGAGGTGCGCTCTGTGGACAACATACGGCGTCATCTGCGAAATTCGCAGGTGACGACGGTTACGGCGGGCGAGTGGTCGTTCCTGTACAGCATGGATGAGGGCATGTCGGAACTGTACAACATCGCCAACGACCCGGCGCAGGAGCATAATGTAATATCTGACAACATGGACACGGCGCGGGAAATCCACCAGTATCTGCTAAAGTTCATGCGTGAGACGAATGTGTCCGAGCACTTGCTGAAGCCGCGAACGGAGTTCAGGCTCTAGGTTGCTTATACATTTGCGTCATTCCCGTGAAAACGGGAATCCAGAACCTCAAAATGTAGTCGCTTTCGCATATTGTAGGCTATCTCAAGTCGCAGGATTCCTGCTTTCGCAGGAATGACGGGTGAGTGAGCGGGAACGACGAAATGAAAAGTCAAAATATCAACAAACAGGATGGATGGAGAGTATGCCGATAAATGTGATTGTGTGCGTGAAGCAGGTGATGGACCCGGAGACGCCCGCTTCCGCCTTCAACATCGACGCTGACGCCAAGAGCGTCATGGCTGCGCCGGGGATTCCGCCGGTGGTCAACGGCTTCGACGAGAACGCGGTCGAGGCGGCGCTGAAGCTCAAGGACAATGGGGATGTGGGCAAGATAAGCGTTATCTCCATCGGCAGCGGCTTCGTGATGGATGTGATGAAGAAGCCCCTGTCCATGGGCGCTGATGAGCTTATCCTGATTGACGACGAAGCGACGCAAGACTTTGACGCCTACGCTACGGCTACCGCGCTTACAGAGGCGATAAAGAAGGTCGGCGAGTATGACTTGGTGCTGTGCGGCAGGCAGGCGTCGGACTGGGATCAGGCGCATGTGCCGCTGGGCGTGGCTGAGATGCTTGGGCTGCCATGCATTACGCTGGCGCAGAAAATCGAGGTCGTGGACGACGGCATCGTGGTGCAGCGCGTACTCACGGACGGCTACGAGGTCGTCGAAGCGCCGCTGCCCGCTCTGGTCACGGTGAGCAATGAGCTGGGCGAGCCGCGCTACCCTACGCTGCGCGGTATAATGACTGCAAGCAGGAAGCGGCCGACGAACTGGAGCGCGGCGGATGTCGGGCTGGACGCCGGCGCGCTTGCGCCCAAGCTCACGCTGACTGAGCTGTACATACCCGTCAGCGATAATCAGGTAGAGGTAATAGAAGGCGAGGACGACGCGGACGCGGGGAGAAATCTGGCGCTGCGCCTCCGTGAAGAGAAGCTGATTTAGTGGAGATTTGATATATGGCTGGAGTTCTTGTCATTGGCGAACTGAATGGCGATAAGTTGCAGAGCATCACGGGCGAACTGCTGGCGGCGGGGCGCAAGCTCGGCGACGCGCTCGGCGAAGAAGTGGCCGTCGCGCTGCTGAACGGCGGCGATGATGCGGGACAGTCGGCGATAGCGCTCGGCGCGGACAGGGCGTATCTGGTGCAAGACGATGTGCTGGCGGATATGCAGCTGGACGCTCAGGTTGCGGCGTTGGAGAAGGTTTGCGGCGATGTGCAGCCGTCGGTCGTGCTTATAGGGCGCACGCTCGCGGGCAGGGATGTGGGACCGCGTCTCGCGTTCAGATTGGGCGTGGGACTGGCGCAGGACTGCCTGCAAGTGGACGCCGATACCGACAGCGGCAGAGTGGTTGCGGTGCGTCCGGTGTACGGGGGCAACGCGCTCGCAAAGGTAACATTCCCGGATGCCAACCCGCAGATGGTTGTGCTGCGCGGCAAGGCGTATGAGCCGTTGGAAGCGGACGCCTCGCGCAGTGGCGAAGTCGTAGTCGTCAACCCGGGGCTGGATGCGTCGGTGGTGAAGGCGCGCCTCGTGGAGACGGTTACGCAGGAAGCCGAGGGCGTGCGCCTTGAGGATGCGGGCATCGTCATAGGCGGCGGCAGAGGGCTGGGCGGACCTGATCCGTTCGATCAGCTCGAAGACTTGGCGCGGCTGCTTGGCGGCGCTGTCGGCGCATCGCGCGCGGTGTGCGATGCGGGCTGGCTCGACCATAGCTATCAGGTGGGGCTGACCGGCAAGACCATCACGCCCGACCTGTACATCACAGTGGGCATATCGGGCGCAAGCCAGCACATGGCGGGCTGCTCGGCGTCCAAGCACATCGTCGCCATCAACCGCGACGCGGACGCGAACATCTTCAAGAGCGCGAGTTTCGGCGTAGTGGGCGACTGGAAGAATGTGCTGCCCTCGTTCATAGAGACTGTGCGCGAACTGGTGGACTCCTAGAAGGGGCTGGCTATAGATGGACAAGATGGGATTGGCGCTTTTAGCTTGAGCGAGGAGTCGTACTATGAACAGCGACTTCATGTTTGACATAGAGGGAATGCTGAGGTCGATAGACAGCGCGGATGTGATTTCCATATTCTTTCCGTCGTTTCGCAAGGCGCTTGTGGTTGACCCGCGCGTGAACGATAGGCATGGGGCGATGGTGCAGATAACCCCAATGGCGGCGTCTCCGCAGGAACGGCTGCGGCTGATACGCCGCCAGCGCCCGGGCTTGCCTAGGGTGCGAAACCTGGCGGTCATCCCTTGGACGCGCTATGTGGAGAGCCTCGTCAGCCTGGGGCTGTGGGACAAGCTCATCGGGCGGCTGGAGGCTGCCGGGGATGATGAGGCGATAGGGCAGTGCGAGCGCGCGCTGGACGAGCTGCGCGCGCTGGAGCGGACAGAGCACATCAACGCCATTACCGGCAAGAATTATCGCACCATCTGGGCGGCGGGGGACTAGGGTCTTTCATTTTCAGAGCAGCGTTCTCACTGTCATTCAGAGCGCGGCGCACCCAGCCTTGTCAATCTGAACGAAGCGCGCGCTCACCTCTGTCATTCCGAACGGAGTGAGGAATCTAAAGTTCCTGCTACCAACACGCCCGATATGGCAAGGATTTTAGACCCCTCACTCCGTTCGGGGTAACAATTGGAAGTTCGGGGTATTAGTCCTTGAAAGCCCCTGCTGAAAGCCTTCCTCCATGTTCTTGAAGCCGCCGCCGCGCGCTACGATATAGCGCAGGGATCCCTCACTCTGTCGCATCGAGAGGGAACTCCACCTCCCAAAGATTATCGAAACCGCCCTCCACCTGCACATACTGACCCGTCCTAATGCGGATAATGTCATACTCCGGGAGCGGGATTCTCACCACACATTTGCCGTCGAGTATCACGCCGTGCCCGTCGAAGCTGAAGTCGCGGTTGTCGAATCCGTGCTGCTTGCTATACTCGGGCAGGTCAGCCACATCAGCCGGAATCAGGTGCAGAAAGAAGCTCGCCTCCGTGTCCGCGCGGTCGCACGGCTCCTTAGCGTAGGTCACCGTGTTGTCGCCGACATATATGTCGAAGTCGGCGCGAATTACGGGTTCGCCGGATACCAGCGCCTCATAAGCGGAACGCTCCGCCGCTTCGATCGACTCTTTGAGCTCCTTGGCGTTCGTAATCAGAAAGAGAGCGATCTGTCCGTCAGTAATGACTGGCTCGGCTAGAATTTGCTCTCCCAGTAGTTCTAATTTCGCCAGTGCCTCTTTTCTATCATGGACGAAGAAGATTCTATTTGGGACAGCGGGAAGCGAGACTAATGAATTTGCCATCTCACGAAGACACGGTTCGAAGGAGTCCTTGCACGGAGAGGTTCCATAGTAGTAATTTGCCGGTCTTCCCTCTTTTCCCTGATAGAACTGCATGATTGGGACTGCTCCCCCGTAAAAATAAACCATATCCGCTTCCCATCCCGGTTCTTTCAGCACAGCAAGAATGGAATTGATGTTTTGATATGTCTTGTACGAACTATACCGCCTTATGTCGCCCACTCCGGTAAGCACAATTGCGCCGGCGACCGCGACGGCAAGCGCCGGAGCCAGCCACGCCCGACGCGCGAGCGCGGATAGACTATCGATCATCCAATAGATGAAAACCCCGGCGGCAAGAAAGATGACCGGACCCAGATAGATACTCTGGCGAATGTGCCCAAACGGATATATCCCCAGCAAGGCGGCAGTGACGGAAACCGCGATGCACAACACAAATAAGACCGCGATGGCGTTGACCTGAAGATTTCCTTGCAGCCTTCTGACGAATGAAGCGACAAGTAGAAGCGCGAACGCGGCAAGCGCCGCTATCGCCACGAAATCCGGCAAATGATAGGTCAGCAAACCCCAAATCCCATCAACCGAGAACTCGAAGATAGCGAGCGCATCGAACCCTCCCTGATAGTAATGCGCTGGCAGATAATCCGGGCCGAAGCCTCCTTCCCTCCAATGATAGCTCACAGTCATCAAGTAGCTGATGATGCACCCCGCAAGAAAGCACGCTGCGGGCAAGAGCAGCGCGATGCGCGACTTGAGCCAATGAGGAATTCGGCTCAGGTATGCGTTCCATTCAGGCGCTGCCAAAGTCGCGGGCGACAGAACCACAGCGGCACTCAAGACGGCGACGCCGAACAGAACCAAGCCGTACTGAAGCAGCGGTGCGAGGAACAGCGCAACGCACAGCAGAGCCTTACGGCCGTCCCGCAGATACCACAGCAGCCCCGCTATCATCAGCGCGGCAAGCAGCGCGTCGATGGAGTATTCGCGCGCATCCTGGGCGTGCCGTATTGCTTGGACGGAAAGCGTGGCGAGCAGGGCAGCCAGAAACGCTGCCCATCGGCTCACCCCGAGGCGCGGCAGCAAAAAGAGCATCACGGCGACGGTCAGAACGCTTGCCGTCGCCGGAAGAACGCGGACGCTGAAGGGCGTGGGCGTGCTCCGGACGCTGAAGAGCGTGCTCCGGACTTTCTGCACCGCCCATAGCGCATAGGGATACAGTATAGGCGATGAGTTCCCGTAGCGGGTATTATGGACTACTTCCGAGCGCGCGCCACTCGAATGATTGGCGACAACCGCTTCGTCACGCCGTAGAGACTTCCCCGACAGGTCATAGAAGCGCAGCCCTGCCGCCGCTATGAGCAGGCACACGAACGCCGCAAGAACCAGCCGTTCCCGAGAACGCCATGGAGGAGGCGAAATACCCCCCCCCCCGTACTGATGTTCTGGCAGTGCGCTATCAGCGACTGCCAAAGAGTGTTTGTACGGTTAGGCGGGGTTGCTTTCTGGCGCTTCGGGGGTGGCAAGGGTTGGCTGACTTTCAATCGGTTGCCGCTTGCGCCGCTGTGCGGCGGCGGTTGTCCCTGCATAGCGCTAGGTGGCTACTATGCAGGGATTTTCAGATAGTATTTCGCGCTAGGCGCGGGCTGCTTCGCGCTCTTTCAGCTGCTCTACTAGGCGGTCGACGAGGTGGGCGGGGACTTCTTCGTAGTGGTCGAACTCGATGGTGAACCCGCCTTGCCCCTGCGTCATGGAGCGCAGTTCGGTGGCGTAGCGCAGCATCTCGGCTTGCGGCGTTTCGCCCTCGATCATGGTCGTGCCGTCGCCCTGCGGCGCCATGCCCTGGATGCGCCCGCGCTTGGAGTTCATGTCGCCGATTATGTCGCCCGTGTAGTCGTCGGGGACGACGATTTGCACGCGCATTATCGGCTCCAGCAGCGTCGGGGATGCCTGCTGCACGCCCTTTGTGAGGGCTTGCCCGCCCGCAATCTCAAAGCAGATGCCGGAGGAGTCGACGGTGTGATAGCTGCCGTCGAACAGCGTCGCCTTGACATCCACGATGGGATAGCCGGCGATTGCGCCGTCGTTCATCGCCTTGGCGACGCCCTTACCCACTGAGGGGATGTATTCGCGGGGGACATTGCCGCCCACGACCGTCTCGGCGAACTCAAAGCCGCCGCCTCTGGGGAGCGGTTCCAGTTCCAGCCAGACATGCCCGAACTGGCCGTGTCCGCCGGACTGCTTCTTGTGGCGGTACTCCACGCGCGCCCTGCCGCCGATCGTCTCCTTGTAGGCGACCTTCGGAATCTGCAAGACCATCTCCGCGCCGAACTTGTTCTTCATCTTCTCCACGGCGATGTCCACATGCGTGTCGCCCAGCCCGCCGAGCAGCACTTGGAGCGTGTCGGGTTCGCGCGTTACGGTCAGGCTGGGGTCTTCCTCCACGATGCGGGAGAGCGAACTGGTCATCTTGTCCACATCGGCTTGCGACTTGGGGCTTACCGCCATCAGATACACGGGGCGCGGGAACTCCATCCCTTCGAGGATGAAGCGGTTGTCGCGCGCGCAGAGCGTATGCCCCGTGAGCACGGATGTTAGCTTTGGGGTCGCGCCTATGTCGCCGCATGCGAAGTCGGGGATAGCGGTCTGCTCCTTGCCGCGCACCTCGAATACCTGTCCGATGCGCTCAGCCTGTCCGGAGTTCGCGTTCCAGAGCTGGCTGTCGCTGCCGAATGTGCCGCTGTACACCCTGAAGTACGACAGCTTGCCCACGAACGGGTCGGCGGATGTCTTGAACACCAGCGCGGCGAGTGGGCCGTCGCTGTCGGCAGTTAGGGACACCTCTTCGTCGCCGTCGGGCTGCGTTGCCGCCACATCGCCGACATCTGCCGGGGACGGCAGGAAGTCCACGATGGCGTCCATCAGCTCCGTCGTGCCAATCTGCGCGGTGGACGCGCCAATCAGCACGGGTACTATCAAGCCGTCGGCTATGCCCTGCTTCAGCCCGGCGATCATCTCGGCCTGCGTGATCTCCTCGCCTTCGAGGTACTTGTCGGCAAGCGCGTCGTCGGACTCGGCGACGGCTTCGACGATGCGTTCGCGCGCTTCCTCCACCATGTCGGCGATGTCGGCGGGTATGTCTGCCTGGGGGTCGAGCGGGTTCACCACGCCTGAGAACGCCGACTCCGCGCCGATGGGAATCTGAACCGGGACGCACTCCCGGCCGAAGCGCTCGGTGATGTTGTCCATAACGCGCTGGAAGTCGGCGTTATCGCGGTCCATCTTGCTGATGTAGATGATGCGGGGCAGGCTGCGCTCATCGGCGAGCCGCCACATCTGCGTCGTGCCGACCTCTACGCCCGCGGCGCAAGACACGACTATGATGGCGGCGTCGGCGACGCGCGCGCCGGATACGACCTCGCCGCGGAAGTCGGCATAGCCGGGCGTGTCGAGGATGTTGAGCTTGTGGTCGCGCCAAGGGCAGGCGAGGACTGACATCTGCGCGCTGGACTGGCGGCGAATCTCCTCCGGCTCAAAGTCCGAAACGGTCGTGCCGTCCTCCACTCTGCCGAACCGCGTGGTCATTCCGGCGGTGTGCAGCATCGCCTCCGCGAGTATAGTCTTGCCCGCGCCCCCGTGTGACAGCAGCACTACATTACGCAATTTGTCCGTTGAATAAGTGGGCATACGGCTAATTCCTCCAAGATAGATTTGATGCTTGCCTAATTCTAGTCAAAGGCGCAAAATCGTGCAACAGGCGGGATAGGGTGAGAAGATCGCATTAGTCCCTTCCCCCTTGATGGGGGAAGGTTAGGATGGGGGCGAAATGCTTGCCCATCGACGGCTTAAACTGTACTAATGCAATTTTCTCTAGGTTGTCAGGCAGTCAGAAGGGCTGTGTAAGCGGGTTGCGTCTGATGGGGTGGGCGGTTAGAGTTATGGGCAGGTTGAAATGGCGTGTTCACGATACGGCGCGATTGGGGGAGATTGCATGATTGGGTTTATTGGCGGGACGGGGCCGGAGGGTCGAGGGCTGGCGCTGAGGTTTGCGCTTGCGGGTGAGCAGGTTCTCATCGGCTCGCGGGATGCGGCAAGAGCGCAGGCGGCGGCTGACAGCGTGCGGGAGATTGCGCCGTCCATATCCATCGCGGGCGGGCTGAACACGGATGTCGCCGCGCAGTCGGATACCGTGTTCGTTGCCGTGCCTTATGCGGCGCAGAAGCCGACGCTCGAGTCGCTGACCGAAGAGCTGCGGGGCAAGCTGATAGTCAATGTGGTCGCGCCGCTGGCGTTCAGCAAGGGGGTTGCGAGCGCGATTCGGGTGGAGGCAGGCTCCGCCGCCTTGGAAGCGCGGGCTATCGTGCCTGATGCGACGCATGTCGCGGCGTTCCACAATGTGAGCGCGCAGGAACTGCTTTCGCCGGAGCGGGCGCTGGACACGGACATCGTGGTATGCGGCGATGATGCGGACGCCAAGCGCAGCGTCATCGCGCTGGCGGCTACTATCAAGGGCGCGCGCGGGATCGATGGCGGCGGGCTTGAGAACGCGCGGTATTGCGAAGACCTGACGGCGCTGCTGCTGAACATCAACCGTATCTACAAGGCGCACTCCATGATAAAGATTGTGGGCGTTTAGGGGCATCGGGAGAATTAAATGAAGCTGCGAGTGCTTGGGGCGCACAATGTAGAAAGCCGCCATACGCGGATGGAGAGCCATCTGGTTGACGGCGTACTTGCGCTGGATGCGGGTTCGCTGACGCGGGCGCTGACGCCGGACGAGCAGCGCGGCATACGCGCCATAATCCTGTCGCATCGGCACTTCGACCATGTAAAGGACTTATTGCCGCTTGGCATCGCCATTCGGAACGAGGGCGTTACGGTGGATGTCTATGCCATTCAGGACACGGTTGACGCGGTTACGGATACGCTGATGAGCGGCAGGCTGTTTCCCGACTTTCTGAACTCGCCTAGCGCGGATGCGCCGACTTTCAGGATGCACAGCGTTGATTTCTACCAGCCGTTTGAGGTACTTGGATATAGGGCAATGGCGGTTCCGGTGCCTCACTCGGTCCCGGCGGCGGGGTTCTCGTTGGCGTCGGAAGGTGTGAGCCTGTTCTATACGGGCGACACAGGTAAGGGATTGAGCGCGGCGTGGGAGCATGTCGCGCCGGATGTGCTGCTCACGGAGGTTACATTTGGCAACGACAATGAGGTCGGGGCGCGGGCGTCGGGGCATCTCACGCCCAACTTGCTGATGGAGGCGCTACGCGAGTTTGGCGAGCGGCATGGGCGCATGCCGCAGGTGCTGGTTTCGCACATCAACCCGCCCTGGGAGGATGCCGTGCGGCGCGAACTCGCGGAGATTACGCGCGAGAGCGGGCAGAGGTTCGTCGTTACCGAGGCGGATATGACCTTCGATTTGCGAGATCTGGCGGGACGGACGGGATAGATAGGATGGAACGGCGATGACAAGGAAGACCGCGTTTGTGTATGCCGACGGCTTGTCGCGGCATGTATTGAGCGAGACGCATCCGATGAAGCCGGCGCGTCTGCGCTATACATACGAGCTGCTGCAAGCATACGGCGCGTTCGATGCGCCCAATGTGTCGCTTGTCAATCCGCGCGTGGCGGGCGCTGATGAGATGCTGTCGTATCACACGCCGGAGTACATCGACGCGGTGCGGCGTCTGAATGACGGGGATATGGGCGTCGATCAGGGCAGGTTCAATTTTGGGCCGGGCGACAATCCGGCGTATCGGGGCATCTACGACGCATCCGCGCTGTCCACGGGCGCGACGCTGACCGCCGTCGAGATGCTGCTGTCGGATGATGCGGACGCTGCGTTCAGCATATCGGGCGGCTTGCACCACGCGATGCCCTCGTATGCGTATGGCTTCTGCGTGTTCAATGACCCTGTGATCGGCATCAAGCGACTGCTTGCGGCGGGCATGAGGGTGGCGTATGTGGACATAGACTGCCATCACGGGGACGGCGTGCAGCACGCCTTCTATGACACGGACTCGGCGCTGACTATTTCGCTGCATGAGTCGGGCGCGTTCCTGTTTCCGGGGACGGGGCACGCGCAGGAGATTGGCGCGGGCAGGGGCAGGGGCTACTCGGTCAACCTGCCGCTGTATCCGTACACGACGGACGATGTGTATCTGTGGGCGCTGCGTGAGGTGGCTATGCCGCTGCTGCGGAGGTTTCGCCCGGATGCGCTCGTAACGCAATTGGGGATAGACTCGCATTTCAGGGATCCTATTACGCATCTGGCGCTCTCGGTGCAGGGGCATGCGGCAGCGGTGCGGGAGCTGGCATCGCTTGGCGTTCCCAAGTGGCTTGCGCTTGGCGGGGGCGGCTACGACCTGCAAGCGGTGGCGCGGGCGTGGGCGCTCGATTTCGCGGTGATGTCGGAGCAGGAATTGCCCGCCCACATTCCGCAGGCTTACGCCGACAGGCATGGCGTGGCATCGCTGCACGATGAGGGCGAGTTCCCTATTCCGGCCGATACGGTGCGAGACGCCAGAACATTCGCGGAGGCGAGCGCGCAGGCGGTTCGGCGACTGGTGTTTTCCGTTCAGGGGCTGCGCTAGAGGGGGTCAGGTTTTCAGGGTGTCAGGGACGCCCCCAGGGGATATTGCTGCGATGTGTTCGGGATGGCAGCAGGTCAAAGCTCTGGATTCCTGCTTTCGCAGGAATGACGGGATGGGGTGTTTATGCCTCTGCTATCCAATATCTGCCCCTCTACCGCTGTCAGCGGAAGGGTGGGTGGCGTTCGGGGCGGCGGGGCTTTTTGTTGCCGGGCAGGTGGCTTATCTCGGATAGGTAGTCGGTGTGTCCTTGGGAGATTTGCCTCGCGCTTTCGGCCGCTTTCTCTTCTATTCGCTCTGCCTCGGCTACTTCTTTCATGTGCGCTTCTGTCACCGGCGCGTGGCTCTCGACTACCGCCGGGTGGTCTTCGTCTAGGTCGCGGCAGGCGCAGATGCAGTCGGGGTGGCAGGGGGAGTAGTAGGACATGAACTCCGGGTCGGGGGTGGAGGGGTTGCCGAATCCCCAGCTGAGCAGGACTTTGGCGGCTTCTATCCTGTCCCTTGGCTTGGCGTCTCGGTCGCGTCCTTCCAGCACTTCGTTCAGGATTCTGACGATGCTCGCGCCTTCGCCGGTCTCAACGCGGATGCGGGCGACGAGCTTCTTGTTCAGCCTTTCGTGTTCGGGGCTGCCTGCCTGCGTGGGGCCGTTCTCCCCTTGGGCGTCTTCCTTCTGTGCCTGGCGTTCCATCTTGGAGCTGAGGCTGTTGATGAGGGCTTCGGCTTCTTGGAAGCCTAGCTTGAGCAGCAGGCGGGCGGCTTGCAGTCTGTGGTGGGGCGTGGAGTCGAGGTCGTCGCCGTTCATGATGGAGACGATGCTGCGTATGATGGTTCTGCCGTTGTCTGTTTCTTGGTGGACTAGGTGCTGGAGGTGCTCGACGGCGCTCGTGCAGTGCCTGTTGTCCAGGTGGGCATGTTGGTCATGCCTGTCCTGGTCGTGCTGTTGGTGTTGGTTGATGGGGGTTGGTTGGTTCATTGGTTTTTCCCCAAGGTTTTCAGGTGGTCAGGATTTCAGGGGTTGGGGTTTTGGGGTGTTCGGCTTTATGTACGAACCTAATGTTCTTGCAGGTAGGATAGCAGGGATGTTTGGGGGTGTCAAGGGGAAGTTTCAATTAAGAATTGAGAATTAGGAATTGGGAGGACGGGTGGTTCGACAGGCTCACCACGAACGGGAAAAGAGGCTCACTGCGGGCGGATTACGGGGCGGTATGCATGGATGGGATGGCGGTTGGGATTGAGTTGTTGTGTGCGGGGATTTTTGATTCCTCACTGCGTTCGGAATGACAGATGAAACTAATGCGGTGTGTTTGGGATGGATGGTGTGCTAAGTTAGCGTGTCTTGGAGGGCGGGTTCGATGGTTTGCCATTGGAAGGCGTAGCCGCTTTCTAGTAGGCGCTGTGGGTTCAGTCTGGTGGAAGCCATTACTACTTGCGCCATTTCGCCCATTGCGATTTGGAGCGCGAAATATGGCACGGTGAATAGGGCGGGGCGCGATAGGATGCGGGCGAGCGCCTGCGTGAACTCGGCGTTGGTTACGGGGTTCGGCGCGGCGAGGTTGATTGCGCCTTGCAGCGTGGGCGCGTCTAGGGCGTGGATGAATGCCCCCACTACATCGTCTATGTGAATCCAGCTCATGTACTGCTTGCCGCTGCCGAGCTTGCCGCCCAGCCCCAGCTTGAACGGAAGCAGCATCCTCTTGGGCAGGTCGCCCGCGCCGCTCAGCACGATTCCGATACGCATATTGCACACGCGGATGCCCGCTTGCGCTGCCGGTGCGGTGGCAGCCTCCCATTCGGCGGTTGCCTCAGCCATGAAGCCGTCGCCTTGCGGCGCGTTCTCCGTGAGCGTCTCGTCGGCGCGGTCGCCGTAGTAGCCGAGCGCGGACGCGCAGACGAACACGGACGGGGGCGTATCCAGCCGCGCCAGCGTCTCGCTCAGCAGGCGCGCGCTGTCGACGCGGCTGTTGCGAATCTCCGCCTTGTACGCCGCGTTCCAGCGTTTGGCGGCGATGCTCGCGCCGCCTAGATGTATGACGGCATCCATACCCTCTAACTTCGTGGCGTCGATGCTGCCCGCAGCCGGGTCCCAGCGCACTTCATCGCTGCCGACGGGCGCGCGCCGCACCAGTCGCGCGACCTCATGCCCGCCGCCGAGCAATCGCTCCACGAGCGGCGTGCCTATCAAACCGGATGAGCCTGCGACGAGGACTTTCATACTCGCTCCTTGCGCTATTCATGCGCCGCGCCGCCGTGAGAGACTCGCCGCGAACTTTACACTAAAAGGGCGGTGCGTCTATAATCAGATGCTGAACTCATCGGCGACTGCTATTGTATCAATTGTAACGCAAATTGGCTTTGCGCGAGGCTTAGAGTGGCTATTCGGGAGATTTTGCAGCTTCCGCATCCCGTCCTCAGACGGAGGGCGCGGAAGGTGCGCGACATAGATGAGGATGTGCTGCGCCTCGCCTACGATATGGTGGACACGATGCGCGAGGCGAACGGCGTCGGGCTTGCGGCGAATCAGGTCGGCGACCTCAGGCGCGTCATCGTGATTCAGCTGCCGGAGGAAAAAGAGGCGCGCATCTACATCAACCCTGAAATAACGGCAAGGGACGGCGAGCGCCGAGTCGAGGAAGGTTGCCTCAGCATTGCGGGATACAAGGGCACCGTTACGCGCTCGGTCTGGGTGAGATTCCGCGCGCTCGACCATACCGCCACCGTCGTCAAGCTGAGAGCGGAAGATGTGCTTTCGCAGGCGTTGGAACACGAGGTCGATCACCTGAACGGCATTCTCTACATCGACCACATGGAGGCGCATGAGAAACTGGAGAAGGTTGAACCTTCGGACGACGCCTCATCGGACGCCGACGAGTCCGAACCTGAAGTGAGCGCGCAGACGGATAGCGGCTTGTGGCTGCCGGACGACGATTCGCGCAATACTCCCGCATCTCTCAAGCTCAAGTAGCCCTGATAATAACCCCTGTTGTGGCTTGCCGGGTTCTTAATGCCATTATTCCCGCCGCCACGAACCTAGCGATTATGAACCAAGCCCCCGCAATTCCCCACGCCATAGTTACGCTTGACGCCCGGCGTTTGCCGCCGACGGTGGGGATGCTTGCCGCTTTCTTTCGCGGCAGGGGAATTACGGCGTATCTCGTGGGCGGCGGCGTCCGCGATGCGCTTACAGGGTGGGATGCCGATGATATAGACATTGCGATTGATGCGGACGCCGCCCGCGTTGGGCGCGAGCTTGCCGACGCGCTTGGTGGTCATCATTATGTGCGACTGCACGAGGATTGGCAGATTGCGCGAGTGGCGCTGAAGGGTGAAGAAGCGGCCGGCTATATCGACATAACGACAATTCAGAGCGCCATCGAGCGGGACTTGCTCATGCGCGATTTCACCATCAACGCAATGGCGCTGCCGCTCGATGCGGCGTCCGGCGGCGATATTAGAGGCGAACTGCTGGATCCGTGCGGCGGCGCGCAAGACCTGGAAGACGGCGTAGTGCGAATGACATCGCCCGCCGTGCTGGAACAGGATTGCGTGCGCCTTATGCGCGGCGTCAGGCTGGCGTCGCGGCTTGGCTTTGCGATTGAACCCGATACGGCGTCAGCCATCAGGCGAAACGCCGTGTGTCTGGCGACCGCGCCGCAAGAACGGGTGCGTGATGAGCTGATGCGGATTTTGCAGACGCCTAATGCGCGCGACGGCGTTCGCATGCTCGACGATCTGGGGCTGCTGTGCAGCGTCATGCCTGAACTGGCAATCGCCAAGGGCGTCGCGCAGCCCAAAGAACACTACTGGGATGTGTTCAACCATCTCGTAGAAGCGGTGGGATGGGTGGACGCGATGTTCGGCAAGCGCGCCGATGTTTATCCGTTGAGCCTTGTGCCGCGCTTCGAGGGCATGGACGACTACTTTGGCGGGGATGTGAGCGACGGCTTCGACCGCCTGACATTCCTGAAGCTCACGGCGCTGCTGCACGACATCGCCAAGCCCGCTACAAAGACGGTCGAGGCTTCGGGGCGCATCCGCTTCCTTGGGCATCATACGGAGGGCGAGGATACGGTGCGGCAGACGCTCACGCGGCTGAGGTTCGGCAATCGCGGCGTGGAGCATGTCGCGCGGATGGTGCGGCGGCACCTGCAACCGACGCAGATGGCGCAGAAGGGCGAAATGCCGACGGCGCGCGCGCTGTATAGATACTATCGGAACGCGGGCGATGTCGCGCCGGATACGCTGTACTTGAACATCGCCGACTATCTGGCGGCGCGCGGCCCAATGCTGGGGCATGACGATTGGGCATACCATTGCGCGCTGATTCGCCACATCCTCGAGGCGGGCAGAGCGGAAGATGCGCCCCAATCAGTCCCCGCGCTGGTCAACGGATACGATATAATGGACAGGTTCGCGCTTGCGCCGAGCCCCGCCGTCGGCAGACTGCTGCGGATGGTGCGCGAGGCGCAGGCAAGCGGTGAAGTTACTACAAGAGCGCAGGCGCTGGATCTGGTAAGTTCCAGCCTGGAGCGTGGAGGTGACGGTGCGTAGGAACGCAAGAGCGCTAATTGCGATAGTGCTGCTGGTCGTGGCGGCGGGGCTTTTGCTCGGCTTCCAGACCATCAGCCTGGGTGGATTCCAGCGTGGCGGCGATACGCTGCTGGGGCTTAGTCTGGGGCTAGACCTTCAGGGCGGCAGCCACTTGGTCTATCAGGCGGAGCCTATCACTGACGACGCCGGCTCCGAACCGCGCGCGCCGGATGCGGAGGACATGATTAGCCTTCAGAGCATCATCGAGCGGCGCGTCAACTCCTCCGGGCTTGGCGAGCCAATCATACAGATTTTGGGCGACGACAGGCTGCTGATACAGCTTCCCGGCGTGAGCGACCCGGCAAGGGCGAAGGAAATCATCGGTGAGACCGCCAGCCTGGAGTTCAAGCATCGCAAGCTGAATGTGCCGCGCAACCTCACAGCCGAGGGCGTGCTGACCGACGCCGACATCATCGGCGTTACGGCAGAGGCTACGCCCGATGAGCTTCTGCCAAGCGCTGAGCCGGTTACGCCGGCGACGACCGCGGCGCCTGAAGCCGCCGGCGCTCCGGCGGCAGAAGAGGCGGGCGCGGAAGCCGACGCGCAGCCGGATTTGTCGCAGCTGCCCGTGATAGTCGTGGAGTTCACGCCGGGGGGCGCTGTCAAGTTCGAGGAGGTTCGGGCGCGGCTGGAGAAGAGCTTGGATCTGTTGCAGACGCGCGGCCTTCCCAGCAGCCTGAATGTTACCATAGAGGGCGACGAGCCGATTACGATTGACGCGCCTTCGCTGCTAATCAGCAAGCTGCAAGGCACAAACCGATATGTGTTCCCGTATCCGCAGCCTAACGCGCCGGACGCCGAACCGCACGATGTAGCGCGGGCGCAGGCCGCGATTGGCAGCAATCCCGTTATCAGCTTCGTGGAACGGCAGGGGCAGGTCGATGAGGATTTCGGGCTTGGCGGCGACAACCTCGCCAGGGCGTATCCGGGACTTCACGCGCAGACCGACGAGCCTATAATCAACATCGAGTTCGATACCGAGGGGACGAGGCTTTTCGGCGAAAAGACGACTGAAATCGCGGGCGTCACCACTGAGTTTATCGCTATCTTCCTTGACGACGAGGAGCTTATCGCTCCGAGCGTTACCAGCCCGATAACGACGGGGACGGCGTTCATCAGCGGCAGATTTACGCTGGAGCGCGCCAGGGATGTATCGTTTCTGCTCGAAGGCGGTCGCCTGCCGTTCGATATTACATTGATTCAGGAACGGAGCGTCGATGCGATTCTCGGCTCGGATTCACTCGCCAAGAGCGTGGTGGCGGGCATAGTCGGCTTGGGGCTGGTGTTCCTGTTCATGACGCTGTACTATCGCGTTCCCGGGCTGGTCGCATCGCTGGCGCTGCTGATATACTCGATGCTTGTGCTTGCCGTATTCAAGCTGATGCCGGTTACGCTCACGCTGTCCGGCGTGGCGGCGGCGATACTCTCGGTCGGCATGGCGGTTGACGCCAATGTGCTGATATTCGAGCGCATGAAGGACGAGCTGCGTAACGGGCGCACGCTCATAAGCGCCATCAACATCGGCTTCAACAGAGCATGGCCTGCCATCCGCGACAGCAATGTATCAACGCTGATTACATGCGGCATCCTGTTTTACTTCTCCAACCAGCTTGGAACGACCATAGTGCAGGGATTTGCCGTAACGCTGGCAATCGGCGTGATGCTCAGCATGTTCTCGGCGATAGTGGTCAGCCGCACCATCTTGCGAGTCATCGCATCAACCCGACTTTCCCGATTGCTGGGCGCTTTCGTTCCAACAGGCGCATCGGAACTGCCTCAGCAAGCCGCAATGACAGCCGTTCAGAGGAGCTAAGATTTGGACTTCGTAGGCAAGAGAAACTGGTTCTTCCTGTTTTCATTCATCGTAATTCTGCCGGGCGTGGTGTTCCTCATCATCAACCCGGGGCTGCGTATGGGCATCGACTTCACGGGCGGCTCCACGCTGACGATTAGGTTCTCGAACCCGGTTACGCAAGAGGCGCTCAGGGCGGAACTGACGCGCGTGGGCGAGGTCGACGCTACGGTGCAGAGCTTCGGCGATAATACTTACTTCGTCCGCACGCGCCAGCTATCCGACCAAGCTAAGGACGCCCTGGCGAACACGCTTGAGGCGAGCCTGTCGCCCGACGGCGTGGATGTGTCGTCCGATTTCGTGTCGCCCGTCGTGGCGCGCGATACGATACTCAACGGCATATACGCGGTCATCGCGGCAGCCGTGGGCATATTCCTGTATCTGTGGTGGGCGTTTCGCAGCGTGCCGCGCCCGTTCCGCTATGGCGTGGCGGCTATCATCGCGCTGCTGCACGACCTCATCATCGTCGTGGGCATCTTCGCCGTGCTTGGCAACTTGTTGGGGCTTGAGGTGAACACGATGTTCCTGATTTCGGTGCTGACCGTCATCGGGTATAGCGTGAACGACACCATCGTGGTGTTCGACAGGCTGCGCGAGAATGTCGTCAACTACGGCAACCGCAGTTTCGCGCAGAATGTGAATGTCAGCATATCGGAGACGATAGGGCGCTCGCTGAACACTAGCCTGACGCTCCTGATAGTCTTGACCGCGCTGTTCCTGTTCGGGGGCCCGACGCTCCGCACCTTCCTGATGGTGCTGCTCATCGGCGTGATAGCGGGGACATACAGCTCCATCGCGGTGGCGAGCCAGGTGCTGGTTGCATGGGAGAACGGCGATTTCGGGCGGTTGCTGCCGTTCCGCAGGTCGGCGGCGGCGGCGTAGGCCGGAGTTCCCGACAGGATGGACAGAGGGGCCGGTCGCCCTACGCTGACGGGGGGATGAGGGCGACGCGCCCGAATGTCGCGCCCGCGCGCATCTGCTCTATGGCGTCCGATGCGGCGTCGAATGAAAACTGCTGCGATATGATGGGCTGAACGCTGCCGCTGGCTGCCATGTCCACCGCCTTGCGGATGTGCCGCGGCGACGCGCCTGTCGCGCCCACTACGGTCGCGTCGCGGAACAGCAACTCGGCGAGGTTGAAGCGCGCGGCGCGTCCCGCTATCTCGCCGAGCACGACCATTCTGCCGAACTGCGCCAGGCTTGCTATGCATGAGCCGAAGAGCGCGGAGCCGACGGGGTTGAGCGCGACATCTACGCCCTCATCGTCCGTCAGCGCCATCGCAATCTCTGAGAAGTCCAGCTCGCCGTCGGCGAGAATGACATCGACGCCGTCGAGCGCTTCAAGCATGTCGATCTTGTGGGGCGATGTGGTTACGGCTAGAACGCGCGCGCCGAGCGCCGCCGCCGCCTGCGCGAGATGCGCGCCAAGCCCGCCGCCCGCGCCCACCACCAGCGCGGTTTCCCCGGGACGCAGCGCGGCGGCATCCTCCATGGCGTTGAGCGCGACGCCGATAGGGCAGGCGAGCAGTGCAGCCTGCACTATGTCCATGGTGTCTGGCAGCGGCACGACGCTCGTCTCCGGCAGGCTGACGAACTGCGCGAAGCCGCCGTCGAGCGCATGCCCGAAGCCGCGCCCTCGCAGGCAGCGGTATTCTTGCCCCGCCGCGCAGCGAGCGCACTTGCCGCAAAAGGCGGTGAGGGCGGCAACAACCCTGTCGCCGGGCTGAACCGTCGTTACCTGCTCGCCCACATCCGCGACGACGCCGGAAACCTCATGCCCCAGCACGACATCGCGCTTGACGCCGCGCCGCAGCGTGCCATCGACGACCGCGACATCGTGATAGCACACGCCGCACGCCGCGACCCGCACTAGCGCATCGCGCGCGCCGACGCTTGGCGTCGGAATATCGCGCCGCTCCAAGCGCGGCGCGTCTCCGTCAGTGTTCAGAACCAGCGCTTGCATGTCTGTTCCTATTCCTGCCATGAATTCGTTTGGCACAGGCGTAACGCCTCAGTCGGCGGCGGCGGCTTCGGATTGCAGCAGGTCGACGACGGCGCGTATCGTGTCGCTTGTGGGGCGGTCTTTGTCGGATTCCTCGGGCGTTTCGGCGGCATAAGGCGTCATGCTCAGCAGGCGGTAGATTTCGGCTGCGCCTTGATGGAACGCAGGCGTTACGCCCAGATGCTCGAAGGTTGCCGCGATTTCGTACATCTCGCCTATCCAGCGATGGGCGTTGGGCGGCAGGCGCGATATGCCGCCGGACATCTGCTTCAGGGCGCTGGGCTGGCTGTACTCGAACTCCGCGATAAGCTCATCGGTCAGGTTCAGGGATTCAGCCGCCGCCAGCAGCGCGATTTGAAGGGTGGATGTGCCTTTGGTGAGCGCGGCGTAGCACATCTTGATGCCCGATCCCCTGCCTATCTGGTCGCCAAGAGGCTTGACGCTGATGCCCTTGCCGTCAAGCTCGGCTACGACGCTCGTGTGCTCGCCGGACACATAGAAGCGCGGGGGCGCGCCGCGAGTGGGCGAGCCGCCTATGATGCCGCCGTCCACATAGCGCCCGCCCGCGTCTCTGATGACAGCCTCTATTTGGCGCGTCGTCTGCGGGGATACGGCGTTGCAGTCGGCGTACACCGCGTTCTTGCCGGTCGCTCGCATGGCATTGGCGACATTCGTGGCGACCTTCATCGCCTGATCCGGCACGGTGATGGACAGGATGAGGTCGGCTTGCTCGACCAGCAGCCCCATCGTGGGCATGTCCCGAAAGTGCGCGTTGCCCGCGAGCTGGCGCGTGCGGTTGCTTCTGCCCCGCAAGTAGGTGATTACATCTATCTCATTTTGACCAAGCATATATCCTACGCCTGATCCCATGTCGCCTGGGCTTAGTATGGCTACGGTGTGGACGGACATGATGGACGCTCCTTTTCTGCCGAACCGCAAGGCTGCTCACAGCGCGAACGCCTGCTTCGGCATCTGTAACATTTGCCTGATTTCAGAATATCAGAAACCATGCGCCTCTGTCTTATAATGCCAACGGGTGATACCATTTCTTGCAGGCGGTTTTGCTGCTATGCCGCGCCGGATTCCTGCTTTGGCAGGAATGACGAAAAGGATAGTGGATAGGTGGATAGATCGAGGAACAAATAACACATAACATTGACTTGGGAGGTTCTGAATGGAATTGGGAGCGCATGTATCGGCTGCTGGAGGCATAGACAAGGCGATTGATCGCGCCGTTGGCATCGGCGCGGAGACTATTCAGGTGTTCGCGTCTTCGCCGCGCGCCTGGAAGTTCAAGCCCATTGCGGAAGACAAGGCGCTGTCGTTCCGCGAGAAGGCGGCGGCGGCAGGCATCGAAGCCACCTTCCTGCACGGCTCATATCTGGTCAACATCGGGGGGAAGCCGGAGCATGTGGCAAAGTCGGTTGCCTCGCTGACCAACCACATGGGCGCGGCGGCGCAGTTGGGCGCGCGGGGCGTCATATTCCATTCGGGCAGTCACAAGGGCGTCGGGTTCGACGCGGTGCTGGGGCAGGCGGCGGACGCGCTGGCGCAGGTGCTGGACAACACCGATGACGATGTGCAGCTCATCATCGAGAACTGCGCGGGCATGGGCGCTCAGATTGGCGCGTCATTCGCCGAGCTTGGCAGGCTCATCAAGGCGGTGGACTCGCCGCGCTTGAAGATATGCCTAGACACCGAGCATGCTTTCGCCGCCGGTTACAACATCGCCGACCCGCAGGGCATCCAGAGCGCCATGTCGGAGTTCGACGAGGAAATCGGGCTGGACAGGCTTGTAGTCGTGCATGCCAACGACGCGAAGGTGGAGTTCGGCTCGGGCGTCGACCGCCACGAGAACATCGGCGAAGGCTATATCGGCGTCGAGGGCTTTGAGACGATTATGGCGCATGCCGCGTTTGCGGATGTGCCATTCCTGCTGGAAGTGCCGGGCATGAACAAGAAGGGGCCGGACAAGCCGAACCTCGACCGCCTCAAGGACATACGCGAGCGGCTCGCGGTCGCCGGATAGCGCCGGATAGTGAATAGTGATAGTGATGTCGGCGTGCCTGCGTGAGCGCGGGTATCGCGCTTCTGTCAGCAAGTCGGAATGAGCGTCGTCGCAGTCAGTGTGCTGTATGGCGTCATTGCCGCAATCGGCTGGGGCGTCGCCGATTTTCTCGCGGCAATCGCGGCGAAGCGGCTCGGCGTTCTGCGGACGGCGACCGGCGTGCATCTGGCTTCGTGCGTGGCTGCGGCGGGCTACCTCTTCGTGGTCTATGAACCCGGCGCTTTGGCATGGACGCACTGGGCGGCGCTTGCGGCTGTGTCAGTATTGGGCTTGCTGGCATACATCGCGTTTTACCGCGCGCTGAGCGCAGGCCCCGTTGCCGTCGTCAGCCCCATCACATCCGCATACGCCATAGTGGTCATCGCGCTTGCGATGATGCTGGCGGGCGAGCGGCTCGGCGGGTGGCAGGCGCTGGGGGCGGCGTGCAGCATTAGCGGCGTAGCGCTGGCGTCCTTCGATCCGCGAGGGTTTTCGAGCGGCGGCAGGGTGATTGGGCTAGGCGTGCTGCTGGCGATAGCCGCCACGCTGGGCATTGGGCTGATGCAGTATGCGCTGGGCATATTGTCCAGAGATATAGGATGGTTCCTGCCAGTCTATATCAACCGCGCGCTGGTACTCGGGCTGTTCCTGCCGCTCACAATCGCAATGCGCCAATGGACGCTGGGAGGCGTTACGCTTCCGCTGGCGGCGGGAATTGCCGTCGCGGGCGTCGCGGAGATTGGCGGTATGTTTGCCTATGCGCGGGGCGCGGAGATAGGCGTCATCTCCATAGTCGCCGCGGCGTCCATCGGCTATCCGCTCATTCCGATGGTGGGCGGCATCGTCATGTTCGGCGAACGCCTTGCGGTCAGCCAGTGGGTAGGGCTGGGCGTCGCTCTCGCGGGGCTGTTCGTGCTTGCGCTTGCCTCGTGATATACTTTGACGCAGTAATTCACAAGCCCGTCAGGGCTGCAACAAAAGAGGTGATAAATGGGACTCAAAGACAAGGTGTGCATCGTTACGGGCGGCGGCAGCGGCATCGGACGCAGCGCGGCGCTCATGATGGCGGCGGCAGGCGCTAAGGTGGTGGTGGTCGGCAGAACGGCGTCCAAGGTGGAGAGCGTGCAGCAGGAGATTGAAGCAGCAGGCGGCTCCGCTATGGCGATCGGGCTTGATGTCGCCGACTACGACGGCGTGATGCGGATGGCGGACGACGTGCTTGGCAGCTACGGACAGATCGATGTGCTGGTGAACAACGCGGGGCATAGCTCACCGCACCGACGGCTGATGACGACCACGCCGGAGGAGTTGCGCGCCGTGCTGGACTCCAACGTCTCCGGGAGCGTCTATTGCGCGCAGGCGGTCGTGCCTCACATGCGAGAGCGCGGAGAAGGGACGATTATCAATGTGTCCTCGCTGGCGGGCGTGAACGGCAGTCTGCTGGCGGGCATGGCGTACAGCGCGGCAAAGGCGGCGGTCATCAATTTCACATCGTTTCTCAACGCGGAGCTGAAGAACACCGGGATTCGTTCCAGCGTGGTAATTCCCGGCGAGGTCGATACGCCCATACTGGACGGGCGTCCGGTAGTGCCGTCCGCGGAGGCGCGGGAAACGATGGTTACGGCCGAGGACGCGGCAGAGGCGATAATGCTAATCGCAAGCCTGCCACAAGCCGCGTGCATTCCCGAACTGATTATTCGCCCGACATATCAGAGGGACACATCCGCTGAGGCGGGCGCGGCGTAGAGGGCGCAGGGATAGAGGCTAACACAGGATATACTGGACGGAGTGGATGTTTCCGCGTCCAGCGGATTGCAATAACCGGGAGTGGAAGATATGCAGCAGCAACCGGCTTATGCCGCTCATTTGATGCACAACGACCCCAAGATGGCTGAGATGCTGGCGACGAACCGCGAGTTCATACTCGAGGACGGCGCGCTTTCGGCGAAGGTGAAGACGCTGATGACGATGCTGTGCGATGCGCTGCTGGCGCACGAGAACGGCGTGTCCGTCATTGCGGACAGGGCGCGCGACATGGGCGCGACGGAAGCGGAGATTGCGGAGACCATCCGCGTCGCCTTCCTGATGGGCGGCCTGCCCGCGCTGGTTACGGGCGTCAATGCCTTCAAGAAAGAGCAGCTGAGATATAACCCCATTCCCCCGGATCCCCTTGATACTCGTCTGTTCCCACATTGCTTGTGCGGCTGTGGAAGCCCAAACTCAACCTATCCGGCGGGAACGATGTTCAATCATGGACACGACGCGAAGTTGAGAAGCCAACTGAACAAGATCGCGCGAAACGACCTCCCAAGGGAAAGCATCCCCATCGAATTGATAGCGGGCGCTGAGAACCACCCCGAATGGTTCGTGCGCTCCGGCCGCCGCTTCTTGGGCAAGTACAGCGCGGATGACATCCTGGCGTTGAGGGACGCCGCGGAATAGACATAATGGACATAAACACGATAACCATCATAGTTTTCATAATCGTGGCTGGCTTCCTGCTGGAACGGCGAATTAACTCGCGCATAAGTGAGTTGAGACAGGAAATGTATCGACTCTTTGAAGAACAGGGCGCGAAAGTAACTGCGATGCAAGCCGATATATCCGATTTGCAGAAGGGCCAGGCAAGGATTGAAGGCGCGATGGAGATTATGAAGGACTTGTTCGAGAGGGCTATGTTCTCGAATAGCGCGCGAACCTAGTTACCGCCCAGCGCTTCCGGGTTGACGCAGGACGGCATGGGTTCGCCTTGCAGCGCGGCGATGATGTTGTCTGCCGACATCTGCCCCATCCTGCGAACGGTCTGGTGGCTTGCGCTGGATATGTGAGGCGTGAGCAGCAGGTTGTCGAGCGACAGCAGCGGGTCGTCGTGCGGGATTGGCTCCGGGTCGGTCACATCGAGCGCCGCGCCCGCGATTTCGCCGCCGCTCAAGGCGTCATAGAGAGCGCGCGGGTTCACCGTGCGCCCGCGCGTGGTGTTGATGAGAAACGCGGTGGAGCGCATCAGTTCCAGTTCGCGCTTGCCAACCATGTACTCGGTCTCCGGCGTCAGCGGCATGTGCAGGCTTACGAAGTCGGCTTCCGACAGCACGGCGTCCATGTCATCGCGCCATTCCGCGCCAAGATCCGCTTCCACTTCCGGCTTGCGGGTGCGTGAGTGATAGATGATACGCATGTCGAACGCCCGCGCCCGCCGCGCAACCGCCGTTCCTATCAGTCCCATGCCAACAATGCCCAGCGTCGCGCCATATACATCCGTCCCCAGGTAGGGGATCTGGTCGAATACCGTCCACTCTTTGGCGCGTATCTTGCGGTCGCCGTAGGTGATGTTCCTTGCGAGCGAAAGTATCAGCCCAAGCGTGAAGTCGGCGCAGGACTCGTGCAGCACGCCGGGGGTGTTGCCGATGAGTATGCCGTTGCGCGTGGCTGCGGGAATATCGATGTTGTCCAGCCCGACGGCGCGGTTCGCAACCACCTTCAGCGTGGTTGCGCCGTCGAGCAATTCGGCGTCGATTACGTCGGTCACCTCCGTCAGCAGCGCGGCGCACTCCTGCGCCTTCTCCAACATCAGCGCCCTCGGCGGCGGCGTGTTCTCCTGCCATACTTCCACATCGAACCTGCTTTGCAGGAAGGTTATGGCGTCGGGGATGATGTGGCTGCGAGTTATGAATATCTTGTCGTGCGGCATAATTTCACCAGTCATTCGGCTAGTCGGGTGTGTCAGTGCGTCAGTATATCAGGAATGGGATTTCAGATACGCCGTAATCTCTGCCGGATGCCATGCGATTGGCGTCGCGGACTTGGGAATAAGCAGGGGATGTCGCGGCTCTCCCGACTTGTTGAGTCCGATATGGCAGAGTTGGGCGGTGCGCCGCAATGAAGTGAGCGTTTGCGCTGCCCTGTTCATGTGTGAGCCGTGATTGCCCCAGGCGCATATCACCCTGTCGGCGGCTTTGACCGCCGCGCGGATGTAACAGTCGTTGCGCTTGCCCACTGGTTCGGCTGCCCTTCGCAGTTCGGCGGGGTGAGTAGCCATCAGCGCGAACAGGTTGACCACCTCCAGCGTTCCGAAGCCCCAGCTTCGCGCGAACCCGATGCAGCGCCGAATCGTAGCGTCGTCATGCGTTTCGTCCGCCTTCGACGGATTCAGCATGATGAAGAGCAGCCGACGGCTTGACGCGCCGAGCCGTCGGGTCAGCCGATAGCGATATTTTCTATCCTCGGAAAAGCATGCCCAACTATCGCTCATGACGCCTCAGCCTCTTCGAGCGCAAGCCGTATCTCATCGATGACCTCCGCATCCGTCTCCTCGTCGAGCGCAGAGCGCAGGGCGGTCTCCGCGTCATTGCCGCCGATGCGTCCGAGCGCCCAGGCAGCATGCAGGCGCACAATGTCGCTGTCGCTGTGGAGCGCGTTTGCGAGCGCGGGAACGGCGACGGGATCGCCGATATTGCCGAGTGCGACGCACACATTGCGCTGCAAGCCCACCCGCTTGGCGCGCTTGATTGGGCTGCGGCGGAAGCGCGCGCTGAAGCCTGCGGCGTCCAAGTCCAGCAGCGGCGTCAGCGCGGGCGCGGCGAAGTCGTGACGCTGCTTGAACGCCGCTTCCAGGCTGCCCGTCGCCTTGCGATTGACGGGGCATACATCCTGGCAAATGTCGCAGCCGAACACCCAATCGCCGACCAGTGGGCGCAGTTCGCGCGGTATCGCGCCGCGCAGCTCGATGGTGAGATATGAGATGCAGCGCGTGTTGTCCACCACATAGGGCGCGACTATCGCGCCGGTGGGGCAAGCGTCGATGCAGAGGACGCAATCGCCGCAGGTCTTCTTGAGCGGCGCGTCCGGTTCAAGCGCGATGTCGGTAATCACTTGCGCCAAGAAGACCCAGGAGCCGTGGCTGGGCGTCAGTATGTTGGTGTTCTTGCCGAACCATCCCACGCCGGCGCGCGCCGCCGCCGCGCGGTCGTTCATCGGGCCGTCGTCCACGAATACGCGCGTGCTGACGGCGCGCCCGGCAATCGCCGGCAGCCCGTCGGCGAACTCGCGCAGCCGTGCCTTGATGACATCGTGGTAGTCGTCGCCCCAGGCGTAGCGCGCTATCTTGCCGCGCGGCTGTGAATCGGGCGCGTTTGGCTCGCCGGTGTTGTAGCTCAGCGCGAGGGATATGACCGACTTCGCGCCTTCCAGAAGCGACTGCGGGCGGTTGGCGCGGCGCACGCGCTCCTCCGTGTACCACGACAAGCCGTCCATGTGGCCGTCGCGGATGCGCTTGAGCGCGGCGGCTTCGTCGCGGCTGAATGCGTCCGCCGTCGTGATGCGCGCGATGTCGAAGCCGCAATCGAGGGCAAGCCGCTTGACTGCCCGTTCCGCATTGGCGTGAGTTGCCTGCAATCTATCATCCTTTGCGATGTTCTGGCGTAGATTTGTACTGCATTGCGGTTGAGAAAATTGCATTAGTCCCTCTCCCCTTGATGGGGGAAGGTTTCCAGTCTGGCGAGCGAGTCGGTCGCGCCAATTGTCCCTCCCCCTTGATGGTGGAAGGTTTCCAGTCTGGCGAGCGAGTCGGTCGCGCCAATTGTCCCTTCCCCCTTGATGGGAGAAGGTTTCCAGTCTGGCGAGCGAGTTGGTCGCGCCAATTGTCCCTTCCCCCTTTGGGGGAAGGTTAGGATGGGGGCGAAAATGCTTGCCCATCGACGGCTAAACTGCACTAATGCAATTTTCTCTACGGTTATGTTGACCGCTATCCCGTCCCATTATACCATCACGATTAACTCGCTACCTTCATCATGTCTGTTTGGCTTTGCGCGCTGACGACTGAGGAATTGAAATGCCACCTCAGGGTCTTTCAATTGTCACTCCGTTCGGAATGACAGAGGGAGGGAGTTTGGGATGACAAAGAAAGGAAGGGCGCTCGGAATGGCAGGGGGCGCTTGGGATGGCGGGGAAGATTGCTTGGGATGGCAGTTAGAATGATGCCTTGATAATTGAAAGACTTTGAACACCGCTTGAATATCCTTGATTTAAGTCGCTTTGCTTTGATATAGTTCATGAAATCCATTTTTGAGGGGGTCCTGTCTTGGCAACACCTCGGATTCAGGAATTACGACGAGTCTATGGATTTGATGAAGTCGCGATTGTGCCGGGAGAGGTTACGCTCAATCCCGAGCTGGTCAGCACAGACTTCCCTATCGATGGCATCACGCTGAAAACCCCGGTGCTGGCGTCCGCGATGGATGCCGTAGGGTCGCCCGCGTTCGCTGGGCACATGAGCGCGCTGGGCGGTCTGGGCGTGATGAACCTCGAAGGGGTGCAGGCGCGATACGACGACCCGGATGAGGTGCTGAACCAGATTGTTACCACGCCGCAAGACGAGGTAACGAGTTTGCTGCAAAGTCTCTACTCAGTCCCTATACGGCACGAGCTTGTGGGTGAGCGGGTAGAAGAGATGAAGAAGAACGGCGCTGCGTGCGCCGTTTCTGTTACGCCCGCCATGACGAAAGAGCTCGCTCCCGTAGCGGCGGAAGCGGGCGCGGACATGATTGTGGTGCAATCGACGGTCACGACCGCCAAGCACATCTCAAACAGCCAGCGCGGGCTGCGCTTCCCGGAACTGCTTGAGATGGTCAATGTGCCGGTGCTGGTCGGCAACTGCGTCGGCTACGATGTGGCGATCGAATTGATGGAGACGGGCATTCATGGCGTGCTTGTCGGCGTCGGCCCGGGCGCGGCATGCACGACGCGCGAGGTTACCGGCGTGGGTGTGCCGCAAGTGAGCGCCACGCTCGATTGCGCCGCCGCGCGAGACGAATACTATCGCCGAACAGGGCGTTATGTGCCGATAATCACCGACGGCGGCATACGCACGGGCGGCGACTTGTGCAAGGCGTTCGTATGCGGAGCCGACGCCGTGATGCTAGGCACGCCATTGGCGCAGTCCGAGGAAGCGCCCGGCAAGGGCTACAATTGGGGCATGGCAAATCCGCATCCCGCGCTGCCGAGGGGTACGCGCGTCAAGGTTGGCATCAACGGCAGCCTCGAGCAGATACTCTACGGCCCAACCTCGGTTACGGACGGCACGCAAAACCTGATGGGCGCGTTGCAGGTGTGCATGGGCATGGTTGGCGCGCAAACCATCCAGGATATGCACAACGCCGAGGTCGTGGTCGCGCCGTCCATAAAGACAGAAGGCAAGCATTACCAGCTGGGCATGGAGTAGCGGCTTGCCCGGCATGCTTCTCTGACGCTTGCGCTATGCTAGGCTCTGTCCACCACTACGCACCGCGCTGACCCTAGCAGGTCGTTGCGGTGCGTAATATCGTCACGGGGAAACTCAGCCCGCGCCATCTGGCGCACGGCGTCCAGCTGCTCCGGCGAAATCTCTACTATCAGCCGCCCGCCCGCCTTCAGCTTGGACGGCGCTTGCGTCAGCAGACGGCGTATCACCTCCAAGCCTCGCTCACCGCCGTCTAGCGCAATCTGAGGTTCGCGTCTTACTTCCATGGGCAAGCCGCGCATCAGCCCGCTGGCGATGTAAGGCGGATTGGATACTATCAGATCTACGCTGTTCGTGAGTGGCGCGAGCAGGTCGCCTTGCAGCAGCGAAACGCGGTCGGCGACGCCGTGTTTGCGGCGGTTGCGCTTGGCTACCGCTAGGGCATCGGGGGAGCGGTCTATGGCGTACACATGCGCGCGCGGCAGGTTGCTTGCGATTGCGACCGCGATTGCGCCGCTGCCCGTGCCGATGTCGGCGCAGGCGATGTCGCCTTGATGATGGGCGCGCGCAAAGTCCAGCGCAGCATCGACCAGCAGTTCGGTCTCCTGGCGCGGGATGAGCGCGGCGGGATTGACGATGAAATCCAGCCCGTAGAACTCCCTGTGTCCGGTGATGTACGGCAGCGGCTCGCCGTCAACTCTGCGCCCGACAAGACCCTGAATATGTTCCAAGTCTTTGGCGCTCAGCCGCTCGGCGAGTGAGGCATAGAAGCGCGCGCGGTCGTATTGGAGCGCGTGCCTTATCAGGACTTCCGCTTCGAGTTGACTGTCGGGTATGGCGTGGCGTCGCAGTTCTGCCGCGATTTGCGCTTGGACTTGGCGCAGCCGCATCAGCCGGCGAATGCCAGCGCTTCCGCTTGCTCGCGCTGAATGAGGGCGGTTATGAACTCGTCCAGGTCGCCGTCTAGCACATGCTCCAGGCTGTAGCTGGACAGGTTGACGCGATGGTCAGTTACGCGCCCCTGCGGGAAGTTGTAGGTGCGTACACGCTGGGAGCGGTCGCCGCTGCCAACCTGCGACCTGCGCGCCTCTGAGATTTCTTGATGCTGGCGCTCAATCTCGCGCGCCAAAATCCTAGAGCGCAGCACTGCCATCGCCTTCTCGCGGTTCTTGAGCTGGGAACGCTCATCTTGGCATGTGGCGACTATGCCCGTTGGCACATGCGTTATACGCACCGCCGTCTCCACCTTCTGCACATTCTGACCGCCGTGTCCGCCCGCGCGGAATATGTCTATGACCAGCTCTTCGGGCTTAATCTCGACATCCACCTCTTCGGCTTCGGGCAGCACGGCGACGGTGGCGGCTGATGTGTGGATGCGTCCGCTGGACTCGGTCACCGGCACGCGCTGGACGCGGTGGCCGCCGCTCTCGTGCTTGAGGCGGCTGTACGCGCCCTTGCCGCGCAGCTCGAACACAATCTCCTTGATTGCGCCCAAGCCCGTCTGGTTGACATCTATGACCTCCGTCTTCCAGCCGTTGCGCTGGGCGTAGCGCGTGTACATGCGATACAAGTCGGACGCGAAAAGCCCGGCTTCGTCGCCGCCCGTGCCCGCCCGTATCTCCAAAATGACATTCTTTTCGTCGTTAGGATCCTTGGGGATGAGCTCGATGTGCAGGTCGGCTTCGATGCGCTCTATGTCCGCCTGCAACTCCAACTCTTCTTCCTTTGCCAAGGCTATCATGTCGGCGTCGGATTCTTCGTGGAGCAGGACGCGCGCCTCATCGAGTTGCGTCAACGCCGTGCGGTACTCGCGCGACAGCTCCACGATGGCGCGAATGGACGCCTGCTCTTTCGCAAGCGTCTGTATGTGCGTGTAGTCGGCAGACACTTCGGGGTCTGCCATGAGGCTGTCGAGTTCGTCATAGCGGCGCTCTATCGCCTCAAGCCGCTCTTGCATTGTCATCTGTCTGGCCGTTCGCTATTCGTGTGTGGCTTCGTCGCTGGTAAGTATATCAGACGCCGGTTTTGCGCTCGCAAAAGCCGGATGAGAGCGCAGACCGCCGTTGTGCATCGCTAACCGAGTCGTCGGGCGATTTGCTGCGGCAGTTCCGCTGCCGGAACGGTGTACTCCTCGCCCGCGTCCATGTCGCGGAACTTTACGCGCGCGCTTTCCATGTCTTCGGGCAGCGGTATGACGGCGAACCTAAAGCCCTTGCGCGAGGCGTATCTGAGCTGTCTGCCCAGCCGCGCGCCCTCGAAGAATATCTCGGTGTTGACCTGCGCCGCCCTCAGCGCGCTCGCGATCTCGATTGCGCTGCTCATCAGGCTTTCGTCCGGCGTGGTTACGAGAACCTGCGCCGTGGATGCGCTGCCGGGCTTCACGATGCCCGCTTGCAGCAGCTGCGAGAACAGCCGCGTCAGCCCGATGGATATGCCCACGCCGGGCAGCGTCCTGCGTATGAAGTAGCTGGCGAGGTCGTCGTAGCGGCCGCCCGAACAGATGCTGCCAAGCTGCGGATGGTCGTCGAGCCGCGTTTCGTATATCGTGCCGGTGTAGTAGTCCAGCCCGCGCACGATGCCCAGGTCGACGGCGATGTTCTCGTCCGGGATGCCGAATGCGGCGGCGTGCTCGAACACCGTTCGCAACTCATGGACGCCCTGCTCAAAGCGCTCCCCGCTGTCGCTCATCGCCGCGAGGTTGTTCAGAATCTCGGCAGAACTGCCTTGCATCTGCACCAGCGCGAGGATGTCGTCCGCGGCGGCGCTTGCTGACAGGCTGTCGAGGCGCTGAAGCAGCGGTCTTGTGCCTTGCCTGTCAATCTTGTCCGCCTCACGCAGTATAGACGAGGCGGCATCTTCATCAAATCCCAAGTGTGCAAGGTAGCCCGTCAGTATCTTGCGGTTGCTAATCCTGATGGTGAAATCGCCGATGTTCAGGCTGCTGAACACGGCGGATATGACGGCGGGAATCTCTGCGTCCGCCATAAGGCTGAGCTTGCCGTCGCCCACAATGTCGATGTCGCACTGCGTGAACTCGCGGAAGCGTCCGTGCTGCGGGCGTTCGCCGCGCCATACCTTCTGAATCTGGTAGCGGCGGAACGGAAACACCAAGTCGTTGTTGTGCTGCGCGACATACCTTGCGAGCGGCACGGTCAAGTCGAAGTGCAGCGAGTAGTCGCGGGCGTCGCCGCCGGATTGCGGGTGCAGCCCCGTCAGGCTGTAAATCTGGCGTTCGGTCTCCTCGCCGCCCTTAGCCGTCAGAACCGTATTGCGCTCCACGGCGGGCGTCTCGATTGGCGAGAAGCCGAAGCGCTCGAACGCGGCGCGAATCTGGTCGATCATCTGCTGCTCGACCATCCGCTCGGCGGGCGTCCACTCCGGAAAGCCGCTAATGGGCGTTGGCGTTATCCTGTTCCTGCGATCGGCGCACATTCGGCAGCCTCACTCCTGATAAATCTGAACATTTTGGACTTGCAATCATAGATTGTATCACAAGCCGCTCGACGCATTGATTGTTAGACCAACCCGCGCCCATTTTCCGTTCGTGGTGAGCTTGTCGAACCACCCTCCCAAACCCGCCCTTCAAAAGGCTCAGGGCGAACGGGGTTTATCGCTTCCAACTATTGACGCCCGATAGCTGATAACTGAGAAAATTGCATTAGTCCCTTCCCCCTTTGGGGGAAGGTTAGGATGGGGGGCGAAAATGCCCGCCCATCGACGGCTAAACCGTACTAATGCAATTTTCTAGACAACTATCAACTGATTGTGCGATAGGTGGCGCTGGGATATACTATAATCAGCATTTGAAACCCCATCAAGGCGCATCGCGGGCGCAGAGAAAACCTATGGTTGACACGCTTCTCGAAAAAGCAAAGACTTACCTGCCTGAGAATAGGCTTGGCGTCATCGACCACGCCTATCGCTTCGCTGCCGAAGCGCATAACGGACAGGTGCGGCGCTCCGGCGAGCCGTTCATCGAACACCCGCTCCAGACCGCGCTGTTCCTCGCCGACCTGCGCCTCGACTCCAATGCGCTCGCCGCCGCGCTGCTGCACGATGTAGTCGAAGACTGCGACGATGTGGCTATCGAGGACATCGAGCACGAGTTCGGCAAAGAGATTGCCGGGCTGGTCGACGGCGTAACCAAGCTCACCAAGACCGAAGCCCTGGCTGACGAATCGCCGAACGCCTACCTGCAAAAGCCCCAAGATGAGCTGGCGCAGGCAGCGAGCATACGCAAGATGCTTATATCCATGGCGTCCGATGTGCGCGTCGTGCTCATCAAGCTCGCCGACAGGCTGCACAACATGCGGACGCTGGACGCGCTATCGGCGAACAGGCGGCGCGCTATCGCACAGGAAACGCTGGAGATATACGCCCCGCTCGCGCATCGGCTTGGTATATGGGAGATAAAGTGGCGGCTGGAAGACTTGGCGTTCCAGCACCTCAACAACGGCGCATACAAGGAAATATCCAGCCTGCTGAACTCCAAGCGGCAGGAACGCGAGGAATATATCGAGAGCGTGCGCTCGCTGCTTCAGGCCGAACTCGACAAGGCAGGCATCGTAGCAGAGGTAACGGGCCGCCCAAAGCACATATACAGCATCCACCGAAAGACCGAGACTTACAGGCGGCGGAACCTCGGAGTAGATGACATCTACGACCTGTTCGCGCTGCGCGTCATGGTGAATACCGAGCAGGACTGCTACTTGGCGCTCGGCGTCGTGCATGCCAACTGGAGACCGCTGCCCGGGCAGTTCGACGACTATATCGCCAATCCAAAAGACAACCTGTACAAGTCGCTGCATACGACGGTGCTGTGCATAGACGCGCACCCGGTCGAGGTGCAGATACGCACGCCGGAGATGCACCGCGTAGCCGAGTACGGCGTAGCGGCTCACTGGCTCTACAAGGAAGGCCGCACCTCCGACATCGAGTTCGAAGAAAAGATGACATGGCTGCGGCAGATCCTCGACTGGCAGCGCGATGTCAACGGCGCGGAAGAGTTCGTCGAATCCTTCAAGACGGACATCTTCCAAAATCAGGTGTATGTCTATACGCCGAAGGGCGACCTGAAAGAGCTGCCGGCGGGCGCGACTCCGCTCGATTTCGCCTTCCGCATCCATACCGATGTCGGGCATCGCTGCATCGGCGCGAAGGTGAACGGCAAGCTGGTCGCGCTCACATACCGCCTTCAGAACGGCGACACCGTTGAGATTATGACCAGCAAGACGGTGAGGGGACCCAGCCTCGACTGGCTGAACGCCAACCTTGGCTATCTCAACACCAACTCCGCGCGCGCGAAGGTGCGGCAGTGGTTCAATCGCCAAGAACGGCAGATCAACATCCAGCGCGGCAAGGACATATTCCGCAGGCAGTTGCGCCGCCTGAATATGGCTATGGCTGACGAAGATCTTGCCAAAATGCTCAACTTCGCCAGCACGGACGAGTTCCTTGTTGCGCTCGGCGGCGGCGAAATCAGCGTCCAGCAGGTCGTCGACCGCATCACCAACCACGAAATCGCGCCCGATGACGACTTCGTGCTGGTTGAGAGCATGCCCGCCAGCAGCCCGGCGTCGGGCGTCGAGGTGCTGGGCGTCGGCGACCTGCTGACGCGGATGGCGCACTGCTGCACGCCGATACACGGCGATAGCATCATCGGCTACATCACCCGCAGCAGGGGCGTAACCGTGCATCGCAGGAACTGCCCCAACATCCTCGCGGAGCGCGAAACGGAACGCCTCATACCCGTCGGCTGGGGCAAGACGCAGCCACTCTATCCGGTGCGCGTCCGAATGGAGGCGCGCGACCGCGTTGGACTGCTGCGCGATGTTACCTCCCTCGTTTCCGAGGAAGGTGTTAATATAGCCTCATGCCTTTCAGAGGAAGATGGCGATGTCAGCATCATCTCCCTGACCGTATATGTCAACGGCATCGGCCAGCTCAACCGCCTGTTCTCCAAGATGGAGGGCGTGCGAGGGGTAACGGGCGTGAGCAGAACCAGAGCATAGCACACACCGACGGGCGGCGAGCCATCGGTCTTATTCAGGAGGACAACAGAATTGCCAAGCGCAAAGTCAACAAGAGTATCGCTCAGAAAGCGCAGCCGCAACCTGCCGCTGCGTACACGGGCAAAGACGGAAATCAAGCGAGCGCGGACGCTCATAAACGCCAACGACCTAGACGGCGCCGAAAAGGCTGTCCGCTCCGCATTCGTCGCGCTCGACAAGGCGGCGCAGAAGGGCGCGCTGCACTCCAACAACGCCTCGCGCCGCAAGTCGCGCATCATGAAGGCGCTCCACAAGGCAAAGAGCGCGAGCTAACGGCATTCTCAATGCGCGTGATATAAAATCGTCATTCCTGCGAAAGAAAGTCACCCCTGCGAAAGCGGGGGGCAGGAATCCAGTGCGGTTGATACGCCACCCCAGATTGTAATACTAATACATATTGAGAATACCGCGCTAATGTAAGCATAGGATAGAGTGGATGCGTGTTCACCCCATCCTAGCCTTCCCCAATCTATGGGGAAAGGATAACCGAAGAAGGAATTGGAAGAGGGAATAATGCTCAGGATGAGATTGAGACGGGTCGGCGCTAAGAAGCAGCCGAGTTACCGCATAGTCGTGGCGGATTCGAGGGCGGCGCGGGACGGCGCTTTCGTCGACTACCTGGGACACTACAATCCGCGCACAGATCCGCCCACGGTCGTCATAGACGAAGAGAAGGCGCGCAAGTGGCTTAGCGTCGGCGCGCAGCCGTCCGACGCCGTTCAGCGCATCATCGACAAGATGGGCGAGCCGGAAGCAGAGGCGACCGTCGACGCAACCGCCGAGACGGATTCCGAAACCGAAGCGACCGCTGAGGCTGACGCCGCCCCCGATACCGAAACCGCCGCAGAAGCGGAGACCACCACCGCGCAATGAAAGATATAGTCGAGTACATCGCCAAGGCAATCGTGTCCCACCCGGACGAAGTGCAAGTCATCGAGGAAGTGGAGGATGACGGGCTAATCATCCTCCGTCTTGAGGTCGCGCCCTCCGATAAGGGCAAGGTCATCGGGCGGCAGGGTAGGGTGGCGCAGTCCATGCGCGCGCTGCTGCGCGTCGCCGCCGTCAAAGACCGCACAAGGGTTATCCTGAAAATTGACTAGCCCCACCTCACATACCGCCCCGGTCATCGTCGGCAGGATACGCGCGGCGTGGGGACTGAAAGGCGATGTCAGCGTGGAGGTGCTGTCGGACGCGCCCACGCGCTTTGCGGCGGGAAGCGTCCTGCGGCTGAAGGGCAAGCCTACCTGCGTCGAGCGTTCGCGCAAGCACAAGCGCGGTCTGCTGCTCAAGTTGGACGCCGCCGATGATCGCACGCAGGCGGACGCATTGCGCGGCGAAGACCTGACCATCCTGCCGGAGCAGGTGGAGCCGCTGCCCGAAGGCATGTACTACCACTTCCAGATTATCGGCATGCGCGCGCTCACCCAAGAGGGAGAGCGGCTAGGCGTCGTCAGCGAGATAATCTCCACCGGCAGCAACGATGTCTATGTGCTTCACGAACCTGGACGCCGCGACATACTTATACCCGCGCTGCCCGATGTCGTGCTCGATGTTGACCTCGACGCAAGCGCGATGGTCGTAAGCCTGCCCGACGGCTTAGTCTAGTCCGCCGCCTCGGATACTGCCCCTTCCGCCCTGAACTCCGCGATAAGCCGTTGCAGCCGCGCCGCGTCATTTGAGGGCAGCGCGAGCCTGGGAGGGCGCGGCTCGCCGATGGGCATGCCCACGGCAGCCATAGCGCACTTGGTCGCCGACACATACTTGTCGCCCGCGATGGCGTTCAGCAGCGGTATCATCCGATTGTACAGGCGCAGCGCCTCAGCGTGTCTGCCGGCGTCCATCAGGTCGCAGACTGCCGCCGACTCCGCAGGCAGAAAATTGCCGATGACCGACACATAGCCTTTCGCGCCCGCCGCCAGCGACTCAAACGGATGGTAGCCCGCAAAGACCGACACGCGGTCGTTGCTGACGCGGTGAATCTCCCGCACGCGCGATATGTCGCCGCTCGATTCCTTGATATAGCGCAGGTTCTCCAGAGTTCCAAGCCTTGCCACGAACTCCGGGCGCAGATCGACATTCGCCGTATTCGGGTTGTTATAGACCATGATAGGGATGGATACGGCGTCGCTGATGCGGCGAAAGTGCTCGAAAAGCTCGTCCTCCGTCGGGCTGGAGTAGTACGGCGAGATAATCATCAGCCCGTCCGCGCCGATTGTCTGCGCCTCCACCGAATAGCGCACCGCCTTATCCGTCCACTCGTCCGCCGTGCCGATGAGCGTCGGAACGCGCCCGTCGGCGGCATCAACCACCGTCTCCACAATCTGAGTGCGCTCGTCGTCGCTGACAGACAGGAACTCGCCCGTGCTGCCAAGCGGAATAAGTCCATGCGAACCGCTTTCGATCTGCCAGTCAACAAGGCGGCGCAGAGCGTCCGTGTCGATGCCGCGCCCGCCCGGCGTGAACGGCGTAGCAAGAACGGTATGGCTGCCGCGAAAAATTTTGTCCATTGGTGCATACTCCCATGGGTTTTGTCTAGGTTGTGTGTACATTTGCGTCATTCCTGCGAAAGAACGTCACCCCTGCGGAAGCAGGGGCAGGAATCCAGCGCTTTGGGATTGCCTAAAATATGCGAAAGTGCCTGCATTATGAGGTTCTGGATTCCCGTTTTCACGGGAATGACGAGATGAAAAGTCAGAATGTCAACAGAACCTAGCAGGATGGACAGGAATTTGGGATTAGCGCAGGCGAACTTTGAATTGGGCGGGGTCTTGGCCTGTGTGCTCAATGACCAATTGGGCGTTTTCGACGAGTTGTCTTGCGTTGTTCTGCGCTTCTACATAAAAATGACTTCTTTCCGCCGAATTTGGTTTTGATTGTCGAAAATCTTCTCCTGTTGGATGTTTAGGTTCATAGGAAACTATGTACCTTGCAGCGCCTCTAGGACTCTTGATGGGCAAGTCGCTAGAGTTCAAGTATTTGTTGTCCCATAACCAACGGGTTATATCCTCGATTAGTTGCGCCCAAGAAGTGGTGTCCTTTTGCGAATCGTCTGGGAACATCATCGCAGCAGGTTTATTGCCTGTTGGTGCGAGTTCCGAAAGTGGTGTCCATTCACCGGTCTTGCTTATAGTGGTATGTGTTTGTTGGACGGTAGGGGTGTTAGGTGCTGCGGATGGTGCGCGAATTACCGTATTAGGTTGCGATGGGGGAGAACTGGGCGATGCGGCAGGCGTCTGCGTGTTGCTTTCAAATCCTAGAACTGGAACTTGCCCCGCGCTCACAATTCCGTCCTGTACGCTGTGCCGCCAAAGCGCCATTGCTTTCAAGCATGTCATTGGGGGCGACTGCTCTATGTCGAACTGCACTGTCAGTTTTTCGGCGATTGGAGCCATCTTGTGCGTTTCATAAATCTCCCATTGCCCGCCGTCCGTCACGGCAAAGTAGCCGATGCCGTCTTCGATGCAGTAGCCGATGCCTTGAGACGCAGCTTCATGCAGCGGCGTTCCCAACTTCTTGGCTTCCACCATTATCACAGGCTTACCATTATGCAGCAGCGCGTAGTCTGCGTACCCCCTGCCTAGCCTGTATTCAGGCATGACCAGCGCGGGATCTTCTGTATTCCAGCCGAGTTCGCGCAGCAGCGGGTCGATAAGCGCGGCGCGTGTGAGGGCTTCGCTCTGTCTGAGCGCTGCGCCGTGTTCGTCAATGCGACTTTGCAGGGTTTCGACGAGTTCCAGCAGGCTTTCCAAAGGCATCATGTGTTCCTTTCACTAGCAATCATTTGCCACCCGCTCCCTCTGTGATGGCGCGCTCCATGTCTTCGAGGGTGACGGGCGCGCCTTCGCGCTTCAGAGCGCCGTACAGCCTGCTGATAGGGCGCATCCCAATCATGCGGACTTCACCGCCATCCAAAATCACATACCTCACACGACCGCCCGCTTGCACGGACAGCGCCTCGCGCACGGCATCGGGCAATGTAGTCTGCCCTCTATCGGTGATAATCGACTCAATCATCGGAGTGAAACCCCTTATCGCAATGTGATTGCCCTTTCGCCATTGGTTGCGGGGATTATAGCATGGCGTCGTTGCGGTTATGTATAATCGCTTGGATGCGGCGCGGTCGCGTCTGATTGACGGGTATGTAAGGAGTGTAGCCATTGAGGAAGCCACATGTGTTTGCGGGCAATCCGCTGGATAGGGGCGAGCGTGAGCGGCGCGATGAGGACTGGATAGAGGCGCGGGCGCAAGACCCGCAGAGCCGCTTTCTGCCTTTCAACTCGCTGAATGTGCTGCTGGGCGGCGATGCGGAGGCGAAGCTAGGCTGGCTGTCCCCAAGCGCCATCCCGTCCTGCGGCGCGGTGAGTACCCCAACTATGCTAGGCATCCTGGACGGCATAACCCACTTCACCATAGAGGTGAACGACGACGCTGCCGCATCCATCGAGCGAGATACGGCGATGCGCTTCGAGGATTGCAGGGCGGCGGGCGAGGCGCTGTCCGGGCAGGAAGGCGGCATCGTGGCGCAGGCGCGGGCGCAGCTCGACTGGCATCGCCGCCACCGCTACTGCTCCGTGTGCGGTCAGCCGTCCGAGAAGCGGCGCGGCGGCCAGGTGCGGCAATGCCCCGGCTGCAACGCGCAGCACTTCCCGCGCACCGACCCCGTAATCATCATGGTCGTCATCGACGGCGAGCGTGACCGCTGCCTGCTGGGGCAATCGCGCGGGCGGCTGTCGCGCATGCGTATGTACTCCGCGCTCGCCGGCTTTATGGACCAGGGCGAGGCGATAGAAGAAGCGGTCGCGCGCGAGGTGATGGAGGAGGCGGGCATACGGGTGAAGAATGTGCGCTACCACTCGTCGCAGCCTTGGCCATTCCCCTCGTCGCTGATGATAGGCTGCATCGCCGAAGCCGCCACCACCGACATAAACATGGACAACGAAGAGATGACCGATGTGCAGTGGTTCGAGCGCTCCGAGGTGCTCCTCGCGCTCGAAGGCAAGAGCGAGCGACTGACCGTGCCCGCGCCCATCGCCATCGCGCACCACCTCATCAAGGCGTGGGCGTACAATGAGTGAGTCCGGGGCTTCCAAGAGGGACGCGAGGTGTATGCAATGAAGCCAAGCGAGATAGTATTCGATGTAACCGAATCGCCCGACGGCAGTTTCGAGGCAAAAGCCATCGGCTACAGCATATTCACGCTAGGCGACTCCTGGGACGACCTTAAGTTCATGGTCAAAGACGCCGTCCTCTGCCACTTCGACCCCGATGAGATGCCTAGCCATGTGGACATTCGCGTCATTCCCACTCGCTCACCCGTCATTCCGAACCCTCCCCCCTGTCACTCCGAGCGCAGCGTGCGCCAACCCTGTCATTCCCGCTCGCTCACCTGTCATTCCGAACCTTCCCCTGTCATTCCGAACGCAGTGAGGAATCTAAAATCTCAATCCGCCCACAATCCCCCGATTTCACATTCCTCGCCGCCCTCGGAATGACAGGAACAAATCGCTGCGCGCATCGGGGAATGGCGTGCCTGCGTCATCCAAAATATCGCTGTCAGTATAACACCGAAATCTATCGTCCGAAAAATCGCGCTCAACGGCACGGGCGGCGGCAACTCTGGAATACCCCTACTCCCGAAAGGGGAATCCGACCTTCCAGAGTTGTCCCTCGTCAGGGATGTACTGCCCCGTGCTGATGTTGGCGATGGCGTATTCGGGAAGCGGGATAGTCGCTAGGCACTTCCCGTCGAACATCACGCCAGAGTTGCCAAAGTCAAAATCCAGATTGTCGAACTCGTACTGCTTGCGGTCGTCGGGTAGGTCATTCAGGTCGTCGGGGGTGATATGCAGAAAGAAGCGCGCTTCCACGTCGGCAGGGGCGCATGGCTGCTTGGTGTAGGTGAGCGCGTTCTCTGCAAGATAGATGTCGAATGTCGAGCGGGCTGCCGGCTCGTTGGACACGATTGACTGGTATCTTTCCTGGATGGCGGCATCTTTGGCGCTGCTGATGAAAGGGAACTCGGCCTTCCAGATTTGCCCCTCGTCAGGGGTGTACTGCCCCGTTCTGATGTTGGCGATGGCGTATTCGGGAAGCGGGATAGTCGCCATGCACTTCCCGTCGAACATTACGCCAGAGTTGCCAAAGTCAAAATCCAGATTGTCGAACTCGTACTGCTTGCGGTCGTCGGGTAGGTCGTTCAGGTCGGCGGGGGTGATGTGCAGAAAGAAGGGCGCTTCTATGTCGGTGGGGGCGCATGGCTGCTTGGCGTAGGTGAGCGTGTTCTCCGCAAGATAGATGTCGAATGTTGAGCGGGCTGCCGGTTCGCCGATGTCGCCGGACACGATTGACTGGTATCTTTCCTCGATGGCGGCATCTTTGGCGCTGCTGATGAAAGGGAACTCCACCTTCCAGAGTTGCCCTTCGTGAGGGATGTACTGCCCCGTTCTGATGTTGGCGATGGCGTATTCGGGGAGGGGGACAGTCACTATGCACTTCCCATTGAGCATCACGCCGTGGTCGTGAAAAAAGTCGAAGTCCAGGTTGTCGAACTCATACCGCTTACGGTCGTCGGGTAGGTCGTTCATGTCGGCGGGGACGATGTGCAGGAAGAAGCGCGCTTTGGTATCTGTCCTGACGCAGGTCTCTTTGAAGTATATCAGCCTGCCTTCGCTGATATAGACATCGTAGTTGGAGCGGCCGACCGCCGCGCCAAATTCGCCGGACGCGATTGATTCGTACAGCGCTTCAAGCGCGCCGCTATCCACCACAATACTCACTTCCCAGCGTCTCTCTGAGTAGTCGTACTGTCCGGTGTTGATGTGAGCGATGGGGTATTCCGGGAGTGGAACGCTGCCTAGGCACTTCCCGTCGAACCTCCACCCGTACCAGTCAAGGTGGAAAATCTGCGTGCCAAGTCCATATTGCCCTCTGTCGTCCGGGAGTGCGTACACGCTGACGGGAGTGATGCGTAGAAAGAACCGCCCCCGCATATCCTTGGGCGTACATTCTTCTTTGTAGTAGATGAGCCGGTCGTTTGTCAGATAGATGTCGAAGTCGGCTCGGATTGCCGGTTCGCCGTAAGCGCCTGTCGCTACGGGGCGGTAGGCTGTCTCGATTGTGGCTGCTTCGGCTCTAGCGCTGAAAAACTGGAGAAGAGTCAAACCGATGCTGCCCATTGTTACAAGAGAGCATACCACCAGCAGAGGCGAACTCAGGAATGCCCTGACAGGGGTGGGGTCCGGTGGCTTGGGAGACGCCGGAGCGCTCCTTGAGAGTCTCTTGATGCCGCTCAACAACGGCAACGGCAGCCGCTTGCCCGCCGACTTCAGCTCGATGGATACTGCCGCGATCTTGTGCCGCGCTGCTTCCTGAGCCAGCAGCAGCTCGAGGGCGTAGAAGAGGCAGAAGATGCTGGTCAGATACTCTCTTATCTCATGCACTCTCAAGAATCTGTTGTGCCCGTCCATATATGAAACGGCTAACACTACGATTGCGGTAGAAGCGGTAGCGATGAACAATGCGGCTTGCCCGCGCAACAAGGCGAAGATGCCCAAAAGCAGCAACAGATATTTCGGCGCGCTGAAGATGAAAGGCGGCAAATCAAGTCCTGTGCCGGCTCGATAGGACGCCATCACGATAAACCCCAGCGCCAGCAGTATTGATGGCAATGGGATGGCAAAAAGCGCATATTTGCGGCAAAAGAAGGCAACGCAAGTTATGCTGCACAGCGTAAGCCCTCCATATAGATAGGCTGCGGCAAATGGTCCCCAAAAGCCGTCGATGTTGTGGACATTGAATTGGTTGACGGTATTCAGCGGTATCAGGAAGTCGGGCGTGGCGAAGTTAAAAATGCGCTGTCCCCAGCTGATTTCCTCGCCGGCGGCGAACACCATCACGATACCGCCGAGGATATAGACTCCGCGCCGCCACGAACTGCGTTCTGCCGCAGCCGTGAAGAACAGCAGGACGCCCGTCAGCAGGAACAGCGCGACGGTGATGTTTTCCACCCAGGAGTCTTCTTGTAACAGCGCAAAGTGGTTCCATGGCTGAGCAAATAAGAGCCAGCCTAAGAACATCATATTCGCGCAGATGCAGAGGTAGCCGAGGGCGGAAACGCCGCCGCCTAGCCATTTGGCCTCCCCTGTACTTATGTTCTGTGAATACGCGGAGATAGCCCGCCTAAGGCTATTCAGGGTAGAGGTGTTTGGTGGTGTCATGCTTTTTGGAGTGGGGTTGCGCTAATCGCGGCTGCGCGCATCGGGGAATGGCATGCCTGCATCATCTGAAATATCACTGTCAGTATAACACCGAAATCTATCGTCTGAAAAATCGCGCTCAATAGGACGAGAAAATCGCATTAGTCCCTTCCCCCTTGATGGGGGAAGGTTTCCAGCCTGGCGAGCGAGTCGGTCGCGCCAATTGTCCCTTCCCCCTTTGGGGGAAGGTTAGGATGGGGGCGAAATTCTTGCCCATCGACGGCTAAACTGTACTAATGCAATTTCTCATAGGACGGGCGGCGGCAACCTTTGAATGCCTCTATTCAGTGAAAGGGAACTCCGCCTTCCAAAGCTGTCCCTCGTCAGGGATGTACTGCCCCGTTGTGATGCGGTTGATGGCGTATTCGGGAAGACTGCGCGTAATGATGCATATCCCGTTACCCAAATACCCGTTGAAACTGAAGTCCAGATTGTCGAATCTGGACTGCTTGCGGTCGTCCGGCAGATCATCCATATCGGCGGGGATGATATGCAGAAAGAAGCGCGCTTCCACGTCGTCGGCGGCGCATGGCTGCTTGGTGTAGGTGATCGTGTTCTCCGCAAGATAGACGTCGAATGTCGAGCGGGCCGTCGCCTCGCCAAACTCGCCGGACACGATTGACTGGTATCTCTCCTCGATGGCTGCATCTTTGGCGCTACTGCTGGAGGAAAACTCCACCTTCCAGATTTGTCCCTCGTCAGGGATGAATTGCCCCGTTCTGATATAGTCGATGTCGTATTCGGGAAGCGGGATAGTCGCTATGCACTTCCCGTCGAACATTACGCCGCGGTTGTGAAAGTCGAAGTCCAAATTGTCGTATCCGTATAGCCAGCGGGATATGGGCAGGTCGCCCCTGCTGGCGGGGATGATGTGCAGGAAGAACTGCGCTTCGGTGTCGGCGGGGGCGCATGGCTGCTTGGTGTAGGTCAGCGTGTTTTCCACAAGATAGATGTTGAATGTCGAGCGGGCTGCCGGCTCGCCGGACACAATTGACTCGTGCAGCGCTTCAAGCGCGCCGCTATTCACCACAATACTCACGTCCCAGCGTCTCTCTGAGTAGTCGTGCTGTCCGGTGTTGATAAGAGCGATGGGGTATTCCGGGAGTGGAACGCTGCCTAGGCACTTCCCGTCGAACCTCCACCCGTACCAGTCAAGGTAGAAATCCTGCGTGCCAAGTCCATATTGCCCTCTGTCGTCCGGGAGTGCGTACACGCTGACGGGAGTGATGCGTAGAAAGAACGTCCCCCGCATATCCTTGAGCGTACATTCTTCTTTGTAGTAGATGAGCCGGTCGTTTGTCAGATAGACATCGAATTTAGAGCGGATTGCCGGTTCGCCGTAAGCGCCTGTCGCTATGGAGCGGTACGCTGTCTCGATTGTGGCTGCTTCGACTCTATCGTTGAAATACTGGAGAAGAGCCAAGCCGATGCCGCAAACGATTACAAAGAAGCATATCGCCAAGATGGGGGACGGCAGGAAACCCATACTTGGGCTTGCGGCGGGTGGGCGTTTGCGGCGGAACGGCAGCGCAATCCCTGTCCGCATGCACATCGCGCTTACGCCGCCGAACAATGCCGCCAGCCTGCGCCGCGCCGCTCCCTGAGCCAGCAGCAGTTCGAGAGCGTAGAAGAGGCAGACCACGCCGAACAGATACTCCTGCACCTCATTAATTCTGTAGCCAAGACCGACGCCGCGATAGTTTATGTATGAGACGGCTATGAGTAGCGCAAGGCTCGCGGCGGCGGGAATGAACAGACGGGATTTTCGGGAAAGCAGCGTGTAGATGGCAAAAAGCAGCAGCAAGCCCTTATCCGTGAACGAGATGAAGCCCGGAGTTCTCCCAAAGACTGCTGTCCTATCAACGGACAGCAGCAGCAGAAAGCACAGCACCAGCAGGATTGACGGCAAGGGAATCCCGAAGAGCCTGTCTTTTCGGAAGAAGGAAGCGGCAAAGGTTATCGCGCACAGCAGCAGCGTTCCGTACTGGTAGATTTCTTCAAATCTTCTGTGCAGGATATTGATATTGTGGACATTGAATTCGTTCTGATAGTTCACGCCTATCAGGAAGTCGGGCGTGGCGAAGCCTAATATGCGCTGTCCCCAGCTGATTTCCTCGCCGGCGGCGAACACCATCACGATACCGCCGAGGACATAGACTCTGCGCCGCCACAGACTGCGCTCTGCCGCAGCCGTGAAGAACAGCAAGACGCTCGTCAGCATGAACAGCGCGGCGGTAAGATACTCCGCCCCGCGGTCTTCTTGCGTCAGCGCCGCGAAGAGCCGCGGGTCAATAAGCAGCAAGTAGCTGAACAACAGCATACTCACTCCGACGCAGAGGTAGCCGAAGACGGAAACGCCGCCGCCTAGCCATTCACCCCCCCCCGTACTTATGTTCTGTGAATACGCGGAGATAGCCCGCCTAAGGCTGTTCAAAGTGGCGCTGTTTGGTGGGGTCATGCGTTTTCGGAGTGGGGTTGCGCTAGGTTGTGTGAGCAGGAATGACGATATGAAAAGTCTGGCGGGCATTCTCGATAAGCGGCATATTGTATCTCCCGTTGTTCAGCCCGCGCCGCCGGCGATGCCTTCCGGGATGCGGCGCGCGGCTTCTTCGGTGAGCCATTTGCGATCAATCTTGTTCGTGCCCGATACGGGTATCTCGTCCACGAAGAATACGCGCCTGGGGTGGGCGTAAGCGGGTCCATTTGCGAAGAAGAACTGCTTCAGCTTGCGCTCATCGGCAGTCTCATCCTTGTGCAGCACGACCCATGCGACGGGCGCTTCGCCCTTGACCTGATGCCGCGCCGAAACCACGCACACATCGGCGACGGACGGATGCGTCAGGATGATAGTCTCCACCTCTTTGGGATACACATTCTCGCCGCCGCAGTTAATCATGTCGTCCTTGCGCCCCTGAAAGTAGATGTAGCCCTGTTCGTCGGCATACACCAGGTCGCCGGACTTCACGAAGCCGTCGGGCGTCATCTTCTCCGCCGTAACATCGGGCTGCTTGTAGTAGCCAAGCAGGTTGGGCGGCCCCTTGCTCCAGAGTTCGCCTATCTCGCCCGGCTCGCAGTCGCGGCTTTCGTCCTCCGCATCCACGACGCGCACCTGCACATCCATGACCGGCAAGCCGCAGCTTCCCAGCTTCTTGATGCCCCAGCGCGGCGTCAGCACATTCGCGCCCGCCTCCGTCAGCCCGTAGCTCTCCACCAGCTCGCATTTGAAGACGCGCTTGAGCTCGTTCATCAGCTCCTCCGGCACGGGCGCGGAGCCGCACGACAGAAACTCGATTGAGGTCACATCGTTCGCGCGCAGCGCCTCGCGCTCGGCGAGTATCAGGCTGTACATAGAGGGCGTGCCGGACATGAAGCTTGGCTTGTACTCGTCGATGGCTTCGATGACAGGCACGGCGTCGAAGCCCGGCAGTATCGCAGTGGAGCCGCCGACATAGAGCATCGGCATTAGGCTGCCCCAGAGCGCGTTGGCGTGGTAGAGTGGACCCACAATCAACGCCCTGTCGGATTCCACATGCATCATGGAGCGCACATTGGACAGCGCGGTCCACCACTTGCTGGCATGGCTGAGCAGGCAGCCCTTCGGTCTGCCGGTGGAGCCGGATGTGTACATCATCATCGCCACATCCTCGTCGTTCACGGCGGCTGTCGTAAAGCCCTCCCGTTCCGCGTCGAGCAATTTGTCGTAGTCCAGCGCGCCGGGCATGCCGCCGCCCACAATCAGCGTGTGCTCGATGTTCGCCGCGCCGCCCCGTATCGCCTGCGCCTTGTCGACGAGTTCGTCGTGCGCGATGAGGATGCGCGAGTCGCTGTGCTCGGCGATGTATATCAGGCTGTCGCTGCCGAGCTTGATATTCACCGGCACCGCGACCGCGCCGAGCCTGATGATGCCGAACAGACTTTCAACATAGCGGTAGTCGTTGGGCATCATGAGCAGCACCTTGTCGCCTCTGCCTATGCCGAGCCGACTGAGCGCCGCCGCCAGCCGCTGAGTGCGCGCCTCCAGTTCGGCGTAGGTCAACGCCACATCGCCCTGCCGTATGACCACCTTGTCCGGGTGGAGCATGACCGGACGCCAGAAGAGTTCGCCGAAGTTTCTTGATGGATGCTTTTCAACGCTCATGGTGTAATAATCACCTTTCCAAAGATTTCTCTGTCTTCCAGCAGGCGGTGTCCCTCCGCGGTCTCCTCCAAGGGCAGCGTCGCGCCTATGACGGGGATGATTTTGCCCTGCCGCACGGCGTCAAGCAGGTCTATGAGGTCTTGCCTGCGCCAGCCGTCGGAGCCGCGTATATCCATCTCCTTGCGCCAGATATAGCGGATGTCGGTTGGCGGGTCGAAGCCGGAGGTAGCGCCGCAGGTGAGGACGCGCCCGCCGTGCTTGAGCGACTTCAAGCCGCGCACCCAGCTGTCGCCGCCGGTATAGTTCACCACCACATCCACGCCCGCGCCGTCCGTGAGACCGCGCACATAGCGGTGAAACTCCGTATGCTCCACATAGTTCACCAAGTAGTCCGCGCCGAGCCGCTTCAGGCGTTCAAGCTTGTCCGGGCTGCTTGCGGCGGCGAACACTTCGCAGCCCAGCATCTTGGCAATCTGCACCGCGCCCGTCCCCACGCCGCCGCTCGCGCCCAGAATCAGGACGCTTTCGCCCGCGCGCAGCTTGCCGCGAGTGATGAGCATGCGCCAGGCTGTGCCGTAAGCGATTGGCAGCGCCGCCGCCTGCTCATAAGTTACATCGTCGGGCAGGGGAATGGCGTTCTCCGCGCTCACCGCGATGTACTCCGATAAGCCGCCTGTCGTGCTTTCGCCGAGCGCGCCAAGCGTACCGTCGGGCATAGTGATGGCGGGGTCGATCAGCAGGCGTTGCCCGACTAGCGCCGACTCCACGCCCTCGCCCAGCGCGGCGACCTCCCCCGCTATGTCGCCGCCGGATATGCGCGGCAGGTCTATCGGCAAGCCCGGCATGCCGCGCCGCACGAATATATCCAAGTAGTTCAGCCCGACCGCCTTGACGCGCAGCAGGATTTCGCCGCGCGCGGGCGCCGGGTCGGGAACTTCCTCCAGGATGAGCTTGTCGCGTCCTCCGTGTTCATGTATGACAACTGCGCGCATCGGGTTAATCCTGTCAAATAGCGTCACGCGGGTTCTGCCCGCGATTGTCAGTATAACACCGAAATCTATCGCCTGAAAAATCGCGCCCAACAGGACGAGAAACTTGCATCAGTCCCTTCCCTCTTGATGGGGGAAGGTTCTTGCCGTGTGCGATTTACATCAATTGTCATTAGTCCCTTCCCCCTTGATGGAGGAAGGTTCTTGCCGTGTGCGATTTACATCAATCGTCATTAGTCCTTTCCCCCTTGATGGGCGAAGGTTTCCAGCTTGGCGAGCGAGTCGGTCGCGCCAATTGTCCCTTCCCCCTTTGGGGGAAGGTTAGGATGGGGGCGAAATGCTTGCCCATCGACGGCTAAACTGTACTAATGCAATTTTCTCATAGGACGGGCGGCGGCGACTCTGGAACACCCCTACTCCCGAAAGGGAAACTCCACCTTCCAGAGTTGTCCCTCGTCAGGGGTGTACTGCCCCGTGCTGATGTTGGCGATGGCGTATTCGGGGAGCGGGACAGTCGCCATGCACTTCCCGCCGAGCATTACGCCGCGGTTGTGAAAGTCGAAGTCCAGATTGTCGAAGCCGTACCGCCAGCGGGATATGGGCAAGTTGACCTTGCTGGCGGGGATGATGTGCAGGAAGAAGCGCGCTTCTATGTCGGCGGGGGCGCATGGCTGCTTGGTGTAGCTCATCGTGTTTTCCGCGAGATAGATGTCGAATGTCGAGCGGGCTGTCGGTTCGCCGGACACGATTGACTCGTACAGCGCTTCAAGCGCGCCGCTATTCACCACAATACTCACTTCCCAGCCCGGTATCTCGAAGTAGTTGTACTGTCCGGTATAGATGTAAGCGATGGCGTATTCCGGGAGTGGAACGCTGCCTAGGCACTTCCCGTCGAACCTCTTCCCATGCCAGTCAAGGTAGAAAATCTGCGTGCCAAACCCATATTGCCCTCTGTCGTCCGGGAGTGCGCGCGTGCTGACCGGAGTGATGCGTAGAAAGAACCGCGCCTGCATATCCTTGAGCGTACATTCTTCTTTGTAGTAGATGAGCCGGTCGTTTGTCAGATAGATGTCGAAGTCGGCTTGGATTGCCGGTTCGCCGTAAGCGCCTGTCTCTATGGGGCGGTAGGCTGTCTCAATTGTGGCTGCTTCGTCCCTAGCGCTGAAAAACTGGAGAAGAATCAAACCGATGCTGCCCATTATTACAAGAAGGCACATCGCCAGCAGAGGCGATCTCAGGAATACCCTGACAGGGGTGGGGTCCGGTGGCTTGGAAGACGCCGGAGCACTCCCTGAGCGGCTCTTGATGCCGCGCGGCAACGGCAACCGCAGCCGCTTGCCCGCCGACTTCAGCTCGATGGATACTGCCGCAATCTTGTGCCGCGCCGCTTCCTGAGCCAGCAGAAGCTCGATAGCGTAGAAGAGGCAAGCCGCGCTGAACAGATACTCCCGCATCTCTTGAATTTTGTAAACAAGACCGATGCTAGAAAGACCGATGCTGTGATAGTTTATGTACGAGACGGCTATGAGGAGCGCAAGGCTCGCGACGGCGGGAATGAACAGGCGGGCTTTTCGGAAAAGCAGCGTGTATATGGCAACGAGCAGCAGCAAGCCCTTCTCAGGGAACGAAATGAAGCTCAGGACATCCACAAAGACTGCTGTCTGTCGATAGGACAGCGCCAGCAGAAAGCACAGCGCCAGCAGGATTGAAGGCAAAGGAATCCCGAAGAGCCTGTCTTTTCGGAAGAAGAAAGCGACGCAGGTTATCAGGCACAGCAGCAGCGCTCCGTTCAGGTAGATTCCGTCAAATACTTGGTAGGCGATATTGTGGACATTGAACTCGTTCTGCTCGTTCACGCTCATCAGCAAGTCGGGCGTGGCGAAGTTGAATATGCGCTGTCCCCAGCTGATTTCCTCGCCTGCGGCGAACACCATTCCAATACCGCCGAGGATGTAGAAACAGCGCCGCCACAGACTGCGCTCCGCCGCAGCCGTGAAGAACAGCAGGACGCCCGCCAGCAGGAACAGCGCGGCGGTGAGGTTCTCCACAGGGGAGTCTTCTTGCGTCAGCGGCAGGTAGTTCCACGGCTGAGCAACTATGAGCCAGCCTGAGAACAGCGTACTCGCGCAGATGCAGAGGTAGCCGAAGGCGGAAATGCCGCTGCCTAGGCGCATTTGCCCTCCCCCGTACTTATGTTCTGCAAGTGCGCGGAGAACGCCCGCCTAAGGCTGTTCAGGGTGGAGGTGTTCGGTGGGGTCATGTGTTTTGGAGTGGGGCTGTGCTAATCACGGCTGCGCGCATCGGGGAATGGCGTGCCTGCATCATCTAAAATATCGTTGTCAGTTTAACACCGAAATCTATCGCCTGAAAAATCGCGCCCAACAGGACGAGAAAATTGCATTAGTCCCTTCCCTCTTGATGGGGGAAGGTTCTTGCCGTGTGCGATTTACATCAATCGTCATTAATCCCTTCCCCCTTGATGGGCGAAGGTTTCCAGCCTGGCGAGCGAGCCGGTCGCGCCAATTGTCCCTTCCCCCTTTGGGGGAAGGTTAGGATGGGGGCGAAATGCTTGCCCATCGACGGCTAAATTGTACTAATGCAATTTTCTCATAGGACGGGCGACGGCAACTCTGGAACACCCCTACTCACGGAAGGGGAACTCCACCTTCCAGAGTTGCCCCTCGTCAGGGGTGTACTGTCCCGTTGCGATGCGGTCGATGTCGTATTCGGGGAGCCGGACGGTGGCTATGCACTTCCCGTCGAACATCACACCATGGTCGTCAAAACCGAAGTCCAGATTGTTGAATCCGTATAGCCAGCGGGATATAGGCAGGTCGCCCCTGCCGGCGGGGACGATGTGCAGGAAGAAGCGCGCTTCTATGTCGGCGGGGGCGCATGGCTGCTTGGCATAGCTCAGCAGGTTCTCCGCAAGATAGATGTCGAATGTCGAGCGGACTGTCGGTTCGCCGATGTCGCCGGACACGATTAACTGGTATCTTTCCTCGATGGCTGCATCTTTGGCGTTGCTGCTGGAGGGAAACTCCACCTTCCAGATCTGTTTCTCATCGGGGCGATTGTACTGCCCCGTTTTGATGTTGGTGATGTCGTATTCGGGGAGCGGGACAGTCGCTATGCACTTCCCGTCGGACATCACGCCACGGTCGTCAAAATCGAAGTCGAGGTTGTCAAAGCCGTGCGGCCTGCGGTGGTCGAACAGGTCGCCCTCGTCGGTTGGGGTGATGTGCAGGAAGAACTGCGCTTCGATGTCGGCGGCGGCGCATGGCTGCTTGGCGTAGCTCAGCAGATTCTCCGCAAGATAGATGTCGAATGTCGAACGGGCTGTCGGTTCGCCGATGTCGCCGGACACGATTGACTGGTATCTTTCCTCGATGGCGGCATCTTTGGCGTTGCTGCTGGAGGGAAACTCCACCTTCCAGATCTGTTTCTCATCGGGGCGATTGTACTGCCCCGTTTTGATGTTGGTGATGTCGTATTCGGGGAGCGGGACAGTCGCTATGCACTTCCCGTCGGACATCACGCCACGGTCGTCAAAATCGAAGTCGAGGTTGTCAAAGCCGTGTGGCCTGCGGTGGTCGAACAGGTCGCCCTCGTCGGTTGGGGTGATGTGCAGGAAGAAGTGCGCTTCTAAGTCGGCGGGGGCGCAGGACTGCTTGGCGTAGCTCATCAGGTTCTCCGCAAGATAGATGTCGAATGTCGAGCGGGCTGTGGGTTCGCCGATGTCGCCGGACACGATTGACTGGTATCTTTCCTCAATGACGGCATCTTTGGCGCTGCTGATGGAACGCTCTAAAGGAATCAAGCCGATGCTGCCCACGATTACCAGAGAGCACACCGCCAGCAGAGGCGATCTCAAGAATGCCCCGACAAGAACAAGCGCGGGTGGCTTGGAATACGCTGCCGGAGCGCTCCCTGATCGGCGTCTGATGCCGCGCGGCAACGGCAAGCGCCCGCCCGCCGACCTCAGCCCGCCGGATATGCCTATGGATACTGCCGCCAGTCTGCGCCGCGCCGATTCCTGAGCCAGCAGCAGCTCGAGAGCGTAGAAGAGGCAGGCAACGCCGAGCAGATATTCCAGCGCCTCATGGATTCCTCCAAGAAGATCGATGTTTCTTCCAAGAAGACCCATGCTGCGATAGTTTATGTATGAGACGGCTATGATGAGCGCAAGGCTCGCGGCGACAGGAATGAACAGGCGGGCTTTGCGGGAAAGCAGCGCGTAGATGATAAAGAGCAGCAGCAAGCCCTTCACCATGAACGAGATGAAGCTCAGGCTTCCCCAAAAGCTTACTGACGGTCGATAGGACAGCATCAGCAGAAAGCACAGCATCAGCAGGATTGACGGCAAAGGAAACCCGAAGAGCCTGTCTTTTCGGAAGAAGAAAGCGGCAAAGGTTATCGCGCACAGCAGCAGCGTTCCGTACTGGTAGATTTTTTCAAATCTTCCGCTCAGGATAATGATATTGTGGACATTGAACTCGTCCTGGCGGTTCACGTTTATCAGGAGGTCGGGCGTGGCGAAGTCGAGTATGCGCTGTCCCCAGCTGATTTCCTCGCCGGCGGCGAACACCATCACGATGCCGCCGAGGACATAGACTCCGCGCCGCCACAGACTGCGCTCTGCCGCAGCCGTGAAGAACAGCAGGACGCTCGTCAGCATGAACAGCGCGGCGGTAAGATACTCCGCCCAAGAGTCTTCTTGCGTCAGCGCCGCGAAGAGCCGCGGGGCAATAAGCAGCAGGTAGCTGAAGAACAGCATACTCACTCCGACGCAGAGGTAGGCGAAGGTGGAAACGCCGCCTAGAGTCTCGCACTCCCTCCCCGCGCTTATGTTCTGCCAGCGCGCGGAGATCCCCCGCCTAAGGCTGTTCAAGGTGGAGGTGTTTGGTGGAGTCATGCTTTTTGGAGTAAAGTTATGCTAGGTTGTGTGCATATATGCGTCATTCCTGCTCGCTCACCCGTCATTCCCGTGAAAACGGGAATCCAGAATCTCGGAATGTAGTCATTTTCGCATATTTTGGCTATCTCAAAGCGCTGGATTCCTGCTTTCTCAGGAATGACGAGATGAAAAGTCAAAATGTCAGTACGCCCTAATCGGGATAGCGCGCCCACGCTATCTAAAACACCTCAGCGAGGTTGAGCGCGAAGCCGGGCAGCGTGGGGGATGTCAATGTCTGTCCCTCGCCGTAGATGCCCGCGAGTTCGTAGCCGTCCGCGCCCAGCAGCAGTACCGCGATAGTCTTGGCGTCGGTGTCCACCTGCCAATACTCTTTTGCGCCGTGCTTGGCGTAGAGCGTGCGCTTGACGGTTCTATCGCGTCCGGCAGTGGAAGGGGACAGTATTTCTATCACGATGTCGGGCGCGCCCCGAATGTTGTCCTCCGTGATAATATGCGCGCGCTCGTTGGAGACGAACATCAAGTCCGGCTGCACGACATCGGTGTCCGACAAAACAACATCGAACGGAGCGGAATAGACCCGTCCCAAGTCGTTATCCACGACAAAGGTATTGAGCTTAGTTCCGAGCTGCATATCGGTTCTCTGATGCGCCTCGCGCGGCGATGGTGCCATAATAATCAGCGCTCCGTCTATAAGTTCATACCGCTCGTCGTCGGGCGTGTGCTTGTAGTCCTCGTATGTGAACTTCAGGTGTGTTCTCTGAGTCGCCATGTTCATGCTCCCAAGTTGGGAAAATCTTGTCTGTTGATGTTAGCGCATGTTCGCTTGGAGTGGGATTGTGTCAATCAGGGTGGCGGGCATGCGTCGTCTAAAACACCTCAGCGAGGTCGAGCGCGAAGCCGGGCAGCGTGGGTGATGTCAAAGTCTGCCCCTCGCCGTATATGCCCACGAGTTCGTAGCCATCCGCGCCCAGCAGCAGTACCGCGATAGTCTTGGCGTCAGTGTCCACCTGCCAATACTCCTTTGCGCCGTGCTTGGCGTAGAGCGCGCGCTTGACCGTTCTATCGCGTCCGGCGGTGGAAGGGGACAGGATTTCGATAACGATGTCGGGCGCGCCCCGAATGTTGTCCTCCGTGATGATATGCGCGCGCTCGTTGGAGACGAACATCAAGTCCGGCTGCACTACATCCGTATCCGACAGTGCCACATCCGTGGGAGCGAACAAGACCCACCCCAACCCGTTCGCTTCCACAAAGATGAGAAGCCGTGAGCCTAACCTTCCCCCAGCAAGTTGGTGCGCGATGCGCGGCGCGGGCGCCATAATCAATTCTCCGTCTATAAGTTCATACCGCTCGTCGTCGGGCGTGTGCTTGTAGTCTTCGTATGTGAACTTCAGGTGCGTCCTCTGAGTCGCCATGCCCATGCTCCCAAGCCGAAAAAATCCTGTCCGTCAATGTTAGCGGCCCTTAGCCCGCAAGCGTTTCGCGCGGCGGTGCGCTGTTGGCGAGGGTAGAGCGGCCGACGGCTACCAGCCTGCCGCTTGGCGTCCGTATCTCCACATCGGCGACCCCCACGCTGCGCCCCGCCTTAACCGTCCTGCCGCGCGCGATGAGGTCGGTGTCGGGTCCCACCATCCGCAGATAGTCCACTTGCAGGTTCATGTTGGGCGCGTCGCCGCCCGTGCTGCTCATCATGGCGAAGCAGGTGGTGATGTCCGCAAGCGTGGATATGATCCCGCCGTGCATGTTCACGCGGTCGTCGCTGCCGAGAAACTCCTCGCGGAAGGGCAGGCGCACCTCAACATCGCCCGCATCGACGCGAACCAGCTCCACGCCCAGCCAGCGATGATAAGGCGATTCGCGCAGTTTCTTGTGCAAGTCCATAGATGCGCCTTTCAGGTGTTCTCAATACGCGCTGATTATCAAATCGTCATTCCTGCGAAAGCAGGAATCCAGTGCGTTGATACGCCGCCCAGATTGTAATACCAGTACATATTGAGAGTACCGCCTTTCGGGTATTTTTCACGCGCGGGTAGGTTTTCTGACGGCTTCGGTTGCGTGGGCATTTGCGTCATTCCCGCTCGCTCACCCGTCATTCCTGCGAAAGCAGGAATCCAGCGCTTTGAGATAGCCTAGAATATGCGAAAGTGGCTACATTCTGAGATCCTGGATTCCCGTTTTCACGGGAATGACGGGATGAAAAGCCAAAATGTCAGCAGAACCTAAGACACCACCTGCGCGAATTCGCGCTTGACCAGCTCCCAGTCGATTTCATAGCCAAGCCCCGGCTCCGTGGGCGCATACACCAGCCCCTTGTCATCGACCTCGATGTCATTCACCAGCGCGTACTTGTTCGCGCCGTTAGCCGGAAAGACCTCATAATAGTCGCAGTTGCGGATAGCCATAGTAACATGCAGATTGGCGACATTGTTGAGCGAGTTGCCGCCGTGATGTATCTCGAACTTCATGCCGAACCCTTCCGCGAGGTGGGCAATCTTTATGAGCGGGCTGATGCCGCCCGACACGGCGACATCGCCGCGCAGTATGTCGGTCGCATAGCTCTGTATCCAGTGCGCCATCCCATACAGCCTGCCCGGTGCGTACTCGGTGGACATTATCGGTATGTCCAGCTTGTCGTGCAGCTTGACATAGTTGTAGATGTCCTCCTCCACGAGCGGATCTTCATACCAGAAGTAATCGAGTTCCTCGATGGCGCGCCCGACCCGCAAGGCGTCCTCATAGCAGTACGCCCACATGGAATCGAGCATAAGAACCATGTCGCCGCCCACCGCCTCGCGCACCGCTTGGCAGATCTTGATGTCCATCTTCGGCTCGCCGTGCGGGTGTATCTTGTGCGCCGTCCAGCCGAGCGACTGGAAATGCTTCGCTTCCTCCGCGTACTCCTCGGTAGTGGTATGCCAAGCCGTGCTGGAGTACGCGGGCACTCTGTCGCGGCACGTGCCTATGAGCCGATGTATCGGCAAGCCCGCGACCTTGCCCGCGATGTCCCACAGCGCGATGTCGATAGCGCCGATGGCGTTAGTGGTAACGGAACGGTTCTCCTTCCACATATCCCACCAGATAGCGCCGATGTCCAGCGGATTCCTGCCCATCACCAGCGGCTTGAGGAACTTGAGCAAAGGCCCCGCCAGGTCATCCGCGCCCTGCCGCGACGAGCCGAGAAAGGCGTTCCCCTCGATGCCCTCATCCGTCGTCACCGTCAGAATGCCGAGCAGCGTAGTGCCGCCGAACGTCGTCCCCACCCCCGTCTTCCATGCGCTCTGCTTCCAGTTGAACATAGTTACTTTCACATCGGTAATCTTCATCCCGTCACCCTCCGTCATTTTGAATTGCTGTCGCTGAATATGTTATACAGCAAACGGCTTTATTTCAAATAGGGCAGGGCATCAGGCGGGAGCAATTAAGACAGGACTTACGCACTTGAATATGAACTCCTACATGAGATTGACCCGTTTCAAGTACGAAATCGCGCTCAACTGCGTAAGTCCAATTCCCAATTGGAGAAAGTCCCTTCCCCTTTTACGAGGGAAGGTTCGTCGACGAGGCGAGAACGCCGCAGATGTGATTGTCCCTTCCCCCTCTGGGGGAAGGTTAGGATGGGGGCAAAAACGCTCGCCCCTCGACGGCTAAACCGTACCAACCCAATTCCCAATCCCCCAAAATCACCCTTGACACCCTCATACATCACTGCTATTCTACTTGCAAGAACATAAGTTACATAGCAAGCACGAACAACCTAACACCCAATCCCTGACAACCCAAAACCCCAACCCCTGAAAACCCGACACCCTGAAACCTTTGGGAAAAACCAATGAACCAACCAACCCCCATAAACCAGCGCCAACAGGACAGCCAGGACAGCCATGGCGAACATGACCACCTGGACAACAGGCACTGCGCGACCGCCATCGAGCACCTCCAGCACCTAGTCCACCAAGAAACCGACAACGGCAGAACCATCATACGCAGCATCGTCTCCATCATGACCGGCGACGACCTCGACAGCACGCCCCATCACAGACTGCAAGCCGCGCGCCTGCTGCTCAAGCTAGGCTTCCAAGAAGCCGAAGCACTCATCAACAGCCTCAGCTCCAAGATGGAACGGCAGGCAAAGAAAGAAGACGCCCAATCCGAAGACGGCCCCACGCAAGCAGTCAGCCCCGAACACGAAAGGCTGAACAAGAAGCTCGTCGCCCGCATCCGCGTAGAGACCGGAGAAGGCGCGAGCATAGTCAGGATACTCAACGAAGTGTTGGAAGGGCGCGACCGAGACGCCAAGCCAAGGGACAGGATAGAAGCCGCAAAAGTCCTGCTCAGTTGGGGCTTCGGCAACCCCTCCACCCCCGACCCGGAGTTCATGTCCTACTACTCCCCCTGCCACCCCGACTGCATCTGTGCCTGCCGAGACCTAGACGAAGACCACCCGGCCGTAGTCGAGAGCCACGCGCCGGTATCGGAAGCGCACATGAAAGAAGTAGCCGAAGCAGAGCGAATAGAAGAGAAAGCAGCCGAAAGCGCCCGGCAAATCTCCCAAGGACACACCGACTACCTATCAGAGATAAGCCACCTGCCCGGCAACAAAAAGCCCCGCCGCCCCGAACGCCACCCACCCTTCCGCTGACAAGGGTAGGGTAGGGGGATAGGGCTAGGCGCTGGACACATCATACGCAACGCCATTCCGACAACCGCAGGAGCGACCGCCGACTGCCCCACCGCTCCATTCGTGGTGAGAATCCTGAGATTGCCGAAGGGCGAACCACCCTCCCGCTGACAGGCGCAGGGTAGGGCAGGGATAGGCATTGGCTTTTCGTATGGTAGGGGCGACCGGCAGTCGCCCGCCACCCTCACGACTACAAACGCGGCGCACTCCAACCCGCTGTCATACCGAACAGAGTGAGGAATCAAAAATCTCAATCCGCCTCACACCTAGACTTCAGCAACCGAAGTTCAACGGCGGTTGCCATCGGCCCGCGAAACATCGCCCCCCAATCCCAAACACAACCCAATTCCCAATTCCTCCCCTGACGCCCTCTCCACACAACCCCAATTCTTAATTCCTAATTTTTAATTCCTTAGTCCGCCGCGTGCTCATACCACTCCGGCCCCTCTTCGCCGGGCTCGGGCAGTACATGACCGCCTTCCATCGTTTGCGACGCCTTCCCCTCCGTGATCCTGCCGTCCATGTCGTCAGGCGAGATGCCGGTTATGCTCACGAACGCCCCCGTCAGGTCGTTGAGGAGCTTCTGCTTGACCTCCTCCGGTCGGCCTGCGCGGTTGCCGCCGTCCATATAGTAGGGCGCGCTGCTGTCGTAACCCGTTTCGCCGCCCGCCGGATACTCGATGAACTCCACATGCACGAAGGTTCGGGGCGCCCCCGTGCTGCCGCAATGGATGTCGGTGAACGCCTTGGCGACCGCCTGCCGCTCCTCGAACCCTACTGAGCCTTCCGGTACGATGCACTTGTAATACGGCATATTGCTTCCTTTCTCGCTGCTGCCTTCTCGTAGATTTTCCTATTATATGGGACTGCCCCATATCGTCTAGGTCAGATTATTGCGGGAGAAAATCGCATTAGTCCCTTCCCCTTGACGAGGGAAGATCATTAGTCCCTTCCCCCAAAGGGGGAAGGTTAGGATGGGGGCAAAAACGCTTGCCCATCGACGGCTAAATTGTACCAGTGCAATGTTCTCATTGCGGATCGCGCACGGACACAAGAAACTCGTCGACCGAGCATCCCGTCTTGCCGCACCACATCTCATAGATTTGAGTCATCAAGTCGACGCGAGTGTCTTGGTCTATCGGCTCGGACAGCTGCCCGCGCACCGTCGAGGTCGTGGACACCTCACCGCCGCGAAAGCCGAACCCGTGCCGCACCTCATAGTACCCCACTTCCACATCGTCGGACGGGATATTCAGCACGGAGGCGCTGATACGCGCAAGCTCTGCGGCAAGCGCGGCTCGGAGCTCGTCGGACACGACCCCCTCCTGCACGATGCAATTGAAACTAATCATCCTCGCTCCTTCTCCCCTATGAACGGACAATCGCAATGGACATTCTCCCCGTGTGAGATTATCACAAGCGCATATCCACCTGCAAATCATCCTGGCCCTCGCCGCTCACTCCCTCTGTCATTCCGAACGCAGTGAGGAATCAAAAATCCCAATCCGCCAGACACCTAAACTTCACCAACCACCCTCGCACTCCGTCTTGCCATCAGCCCGCGAAACACCGCACGCCAACCCTAAACACAACCCAATTCTCAATTTCTAATTCTTAATTCCTCCCCGCACTCCGTCTTACCATCAGCCCGCGGAACACCGCACCCCAAACCTCAACACAACCCAACCCTAAACACAACCCAATTCTTAATTCTTAATTTACCCCGTGTGCAAGTTTATGAGGAAGGATAATCGGAGTTGAAATCCAGGCGCACAGCGTTTCTAATTGGGTAAGCAAAACTCAAGGAGGACGCTATGCACCTGGACGACCTAATCATAACCGCTTTCTGCCTAATTGACGATATGCTCAAAGAGATACTGGCAAACCGACGACTCAGACAGAGAGGCCCAATGCCACTGCTCGCCGACAGCGAGGTCCTCACTATGGAAGTCGTGGGCGAGTACCTGGAACTCAACAAGGACAAAGCCATTTACGACTACTTCCGCAGACACTACTCACACCTGTTTCCGGCTATGGCTAAGGTGCATCGCACCACATTCACGAGGCAGGCTGCCAACCTGCGCGAAGTCAAAAGGCACATCTGGCAGCGACTGCTCCAAGACATACCCAAAGATGAGGGCGTGCACATAGTGGACAGCATGCCTATAGCGGTCTGCGAGTTCCCCCGCGCCAACAGGCACAAGCTGTTCCGGGAATGGGCGACTTATGGCTACAACTCGGCTGAAAGGCGTAGATTCTACGGCTTTCGGCTGCACACTTTGGTGGCGCTGCCGGGCGTAATCGTAGGGTTCGTCCTCGCGCCCGCGCACATCCAAGATACTGAGGTCGTCGAGAGCCTGGTCAATGGACAGCAGGGTTTGGGTTTGCTGCTGGGTGACCGCAACTACTGGAGTCCGCGCTTGCGAGAAGAGCTTGAGAAGCAGGGAGTGTGGCTGCACGCGGCCTTCAAGAAGAAGTCATCCGGTCGGGATGAGGAGGTGGGATGGACGTCTTTGTGCAGTCGTGTGCGCTATCGGATAGAGACGCTGTTCAGCCAGTTGGATGACCGCTACTCAGTGAAGAGTGTGGGCGCTAGGGACTTGTGGCATCTGGGAAACAGGCTCATCAGGAAGGTACTTAGCCACACCTTGGCAGTGATGCTGAATCAGTCTCTTGGCAATCCGCCTTTCCAAATCTCCAAGCTGCTCACATGAAACTTATACTTGCACACGGGGTTAATTTCTAATTCTTAATTCCTAAAGTAGGGTAGGGTGGCGATTAGCTTGCGGGAATTGTAGAATAGTGCCAGTGCGATTATGAACAGGAGGCGCTAAATGATATTCAAGCATACGCGAAAGTTTGCACTTGTAGTTGCCGGCTTGCTCACGCTGCTGGCGGTCGCTTGCGGTTCGAGCGAGCCCGAGCTTGGCGCGCCCAAAACGCCGACGGCTGCGCCCGCCGCCGCCGCGCCTGCCGCTCCGACGGCTGCTGCGCCCGAACCCGCTTTCAAGCAATGGGACGAGCCGCCGGCGATGATGATAGATCTAAGCAAGGACATCACGGCGGTCATCGAGCTGGAGAAGGGCGGGGAAATTGTCGTTGACCTGTTCGAGAGGCGCGCGCCGATGACGGTGAACAATTTCGTCTTTCTGGCAAACGAAGGCTTCTACGACGGCGTAACCTTCCACCGCGTGCTGGACGGCTTCATGGCACAGACCGGCGATCCGACCGGCTCAGGCGGAGGCGGCCCAGGCTATCGCTTCGACAACGAGTTCCACCCGGAACTTCTGCACGACGGCCCCGGCATCCTGTCCATGGCGAACGCGGGAATGTCCGCCGGCAAGGGCACGAACGGCAGCCAGTTCTTCATCACCTTCCGCGATACCAACTTCTTGGACGGCTTCAATGCCGACGGCTCCAAGAAGGATTGCATGCCCAGAGGCGTGTCCTGCCATTCGGTGTTCGGCGAGGTCGTGGAGGGTATGGATGTTGTGATGGGCATCAGCCTGAGAGACCCCGGGAGCGCGACTTCTCTGGGGGACGCTATCAAGACGATTAGAATCGAAGAGAAATAGTTCAGTGCGAGACGACAGGAGGAATCGTGGCAAGCAAGCAGTACAACTCCCAGCCGGGGATGGGGATAGACAAAAGCAAGACCTATACCGCGACGATAGAGATGGAAAAGGGCGGCGAGATAGAGATAGAGCTGTTCGCGGCGGACGCGCCCGTTACCGTGAACAACTTCGTCTTTCTCGCCCGTGAAGGCTACTACGACGGCGTAACCTTCCACCGCGTAATACCCGGCTTCATGGCTCAGGGCGGCGATCCCACAGGCTCGGGCAGCGGCGGGCCCGGCTACCAGTTCGACGACGAGTTTCACCCCAACCTGCGGCACGACTCGCCGGGCGTGCTGTCCATGGCGAACGCTGGAGTGCGCGGCGGGCGCGGCACAAACGGCAGCCAGTTCTTCATCACCTTCGGCCCCACGCCCCACCTAGACGACCGTCATTCCGTATTCGGCAAAGTCGTGTCCGGGATGGATGTAGTGAACGGCATCTCAGTGCGCGATCCAATGCGCCAAAGAACCCCCGGCGACGCCATGAGAACGATACGCATAGCGGAATCCGACTAACATCGGCAGACGGGGCAGGGGACAGGGGAAAACCGAATATACCGGACGGAGACATTATTAGGGGCAGGCAATTTGCCTGCCCCTAATAGGCTTACATAGCGCGGGCGGCTGCTAGTCGTCGCCCACGCCGGGGGCGAAGATGGGCGGTTCGATGTCGGTTAGCGGCTTCGTCAGGCTTAGGCTGAACAGCTTGCCCTGCGTGCCAATCCACGAGCGATTGTCGATGCGCGTCTGCTCGCCGTCAATCAGCGGCCGATTGTTGATGCGGATGCTCGGCTCGGTCTGCGCGCTGCGTATGTCAACATCGTCCTTGCCGAAGTAGAACGACAGCCCTCTCAGCTCCGGTATGCTGAGTTCCGAGCCGCTGAGCAGGTTCTTGGAAGTCACCACAGTCATGGTGGGGCGCTCAACCATGGAGAAGTCCACCAGCAGCTTGCCCTCATCATCGCACAGATAACCATACGGGCTTGGCCTCGTCAGTCCGTAGATGACATAGACTAGCGCGGCGACTGCCAGCGCGGACACTATGCCCGCTGCCGCGAACGCGGCTATCCTGATAATACTTGTGAGGCTGCTATCCTCCGGCTGCGGCTCAGGCGCGGGCGGCGCGACGGGCGCGGGCGGCGGCGGCGGCGGCGCGGCTTGGACGGGCGCGGGCGGCGGCGGCGGCGCCTGCGCGACTACGGGCGGCGGCGGTACCATCGACGAGATCACCGTTGAGCCGGTCGTGAACTTGTAGTCGCGCGCCGCATACTGCATATCCAGGCTGAACAGCAGCGTGTGAAGCTCCTCATTCGCGGGCGTGAACACGATGTCGAACTCCCAAGCGTGTCCCGTGTTCAGCAGGCTGCGCGGCATTATCTCGATTACGCCATCGCCGCTGCCGGACGACAGATGCGCGGACAGCAGGTTGACAGGTATGCCGTAGGGCTGCCCGTTGACCTTGACCTCCGCGCTGCCGATGATGACGCGCTCGCCCGGCAGCAGCGCCTCGGTGTGAGTCAGGTGAACATCCAGCGTCGGGAAGCTCTGCGCCGTAACCGAAGTGCGCGTGGATATGGAATGTTCATACTCGGGCCAGTAGAGCTCGATCTCCGCGCTGTAGCTGCCCTCAGCGCCGAGCGGCGGCACGGTCGTCGAATAGTAGGCATCCCCCGCGATGGCGTCGCCGAGCTCGCCGTTGTCGTTGAGCGCGTGCGTGAAGGTCTGCCCCGCCGCGTCGGTGAAGGTAACGCGCATCTCGCCGTTGGGCGCTTGCACGCGCTCCCCGCCGTCGGAGACATACGCCACGAACTCGGTGCTCCGGTCGAACGGAATCGTGTCGAAGGACACCATGTGCAGGCTGAGGTTGTTCTTGGGATAGTGCCATGCGGATATGAAGCCCTCGCCGCCGCGAACATCCACCGACCATTCGCCGGGCGTCGGGTCGACGAGCGTCCATACCACCACATGCGGCGTCTCGATGACGCCTGACAGGGCGCGGTCGCCGCCTACCGCCTCCACACCGGACGGGTTCTTCAGGCTGAGCGAACCCCCAGCGCCCTGCTTGAAGAAGACGAGCGACGATTCGGTGGCGCTCGGCGCGATGTCCAGCGATGCGGTGAACACATCGTCGGATGCGAGTTCGCCCTGGCCAATCTCGAAGAGCGAACCCCGCGCGTCCATGCTCAGGATGCTGTCGGCGATTACCTTCAGCTCCTGCGCCGTGGAGAGCGGGAAGATGTCGCCGCCCGTGCCGCCCGATGCGGTTCGCATGAACTGTCTGGCATAAGTGGACGAGCCGGGCAGCGCGACGCTGACGACCTGCCAGCCCTCCGCGTTGAAGCTGCTGATGGTCTCACCGAGCGGCGCGGATTCGCCGGGCGCTTCGCCATCCAGTTCGCCGCCGGACAGGATATAGACGGTCGAGCCTTCAGCCGCGCCCTCGAACTGCATCAGCTCGTGAGCGTAGGACAGCGACGCGGACAGATCGGCAACGGGCGCGCCGGAAGCGCCCGCAATGCCGGCGACGGCATCTTTGTACGCGCTCTTGTGCTCCGTGCTGCCGACGACGGCTGGCCCGATGGCGGCTGCATCGCCGGTTGCCAGATAGCCGATGCGTTGCCCCTCACGGAGCGCGGACAGCAGCCCGACGAAAGACACCGCGAGGTCGCGGTTCTCCTGCGACGCGCCCGTTGCGTGCTCGTCGATGAGCACGATGTACAGCGGCTGCGCGGAGTCGGCGCGCAACGGCTCCAACTGGCTTATGCTCCACGAAAGTAATACTATTGCGGTTAGTGCGAAAACGACTTTTAGTTTGGGCATTATCTACCTCCAATTAGTCCCAAAATACCCAAGTTTGAACATAAGCGTCAACGCAAAATTAGTTCCGTTTTGAGCCACAATATAGAATGTGTATTAGAAACCGTATCGTAAATGGCGCTTCAATCGCGGCGAAAGAACCTAAAAACATTCGGATGCTCACGATAAAGTCGGGGTATATGATGCTTGCACTGGCGGTCGCGCTGCTGCTCGTCGGCTGCGGCGATGAGGCGGCGGGCGCAGACGCGGACGAGGCGGCAGGGTCGGAGGCGGTCAGGGGGCTGGTGGTGCATGTCGAGGCGCACTCGCTGATTTCGCTGAGCGCGCTGGAGGTGCAGGATGACGACGGCGTAGTATGGCGCTTCGACGGCAGAGACAAGGTCTTTCCTGAGTTCACGCCGTCGCACCTGAATGAGCACAAGCTTCTGGGGCTGCCGGTCGAGGTGCTCTTTTCCCGTGAGGGGGACGCGCTGGTGGTGCAGGCTATCGCGGACTACGGTAATTAGGTTCTGTTGACATTTCGACTTTTCACCCCGTCATTCCCGTGAAAACGGGAATCCAGAACCTCAGAATGTAGGCGCTTTCGCATATTTCGGGCTATCTCAAAGCGCTGGATTCCTGCTTTCGCAGGAATGACGGGTGAGCGGGCGGGAATGACGCAAATGTCCACACAATCTAGGCAGTGTTTCTGCGCTGCTGGCGTCTGATGCTGTATATGACATACGCCGTGCCGCCGCCGAGCGCGAGCGTTACCAGCGCAAGCACGATCAGCCCTTCTATGCCCGGATTGGATGCGGCGTCGGCGATGTTGAGGGGCGTGGTTGCGGTCACTTCGCCGTGCTCATCGGTCTCAATCTTGACCAGCAGTTCCCATTGTCCCGGGCTGCGGAAGATGATGTTGCCCTTGTAGTGAATGGGCGTAGCGGGGTCGTTGAGCGCGGGCGACTGGTAGGTGGGTTCGCCTTTGGGGTTGTACGCCACGATGAGCACCTTGGCGTCCTCCACCGCTATGCGCTTGGCGGGGTCGAGCACGGTCACGGCGATATGCACGGTGCCGACTCTGGGCTTATGCGGCTGCACGGTAATGACGACCTCGTAGGGGCCCGCGGGCCCGCGGTGAAGCTGCAGCGGGGCGTCAAAGACGGATTGGGTTGGCGTTGGGGTCTGCCCCATGATGAAGACGCTCATGAGCGCGAGTGCCATCAGGCGATAGATCAAGCGGACATCACCTTGTTCTTGGATGGCATGCGGCCGAAGCGCGTGCGGTTGGCGGTGGGGTAGGTCATGGGGATGCGCGATGCAGACTTGCCGTTGTAGGGCATGGTTGGGTGGAAGTGGGCTTGCCAGGGATCGAACCTGGGACCAATCGGTTATGAGCCGACCGCTCTGCCGCTGAGCTACAAGCCCGTTTGAGATAGTTTCAGCCTAACGAATGAAGGCGCATGCTGTCAAGGATTGGGACTGGACTATTCGGCCGCTAGACGCTTAGCGCCCTGCAAGGCAAGGTGATAGCCCACGATGCCCATGCCCGTGACGACGCCCTTGCAGGCGGGGGCAATCTCGGACGCTCTGCCTCTGCTGGCGGGGTTGGACATGTGCACTTCCAGCGTGGGAATCCCCGATTGGCGTATCGTTTCGGCGAGATCGGGATGGCCGGTGGTGTAGCCGCCCGGGTTTATCAGCGCGGCATCGGCGTCGGACGACTTCAGCTTGGCTATGACCTCCGCTTCTTCGTTGGAGTGGAATATCTCCACATCCACGCCCGCCTCTGATGCGTACTGCCTGATGTGCTCGTCGTACTCGGGGAGGGTCATCGTGCCGAAGATTTCTATGTCCACCGTGCCGCGCAGTTCCATGCCCTTGCCGTGAAGAACCAGTATCTTTGTCATCGTGATTTTCTCCTATGGTTGTTTGCTAGATGTCCAAGGCGGCGAAGCAGGCGGCTACGATGCTGTCGATGTCTATGCCGTACTCTTGATACAGTTCCGCGCGGCTGCCCGACTGGCCGAACTCTGTTACGCCAAGCGGGATTACGGTCGTTCCGAGCGCGCCGCCGAGCCATGCCAGCGAATGAGGGTGCGCGTCCGCGACGGTGACGACCGGCGCGCCGCGCTCGGATGCGGGAATGACGCCCGCCATAAACGCCTCAGTCGGCTTGCCGTCTAAGGCGGCGCGTATGCTTTCTTGATACCGCATATAGAGCGGCCCGGGGCCCGTGATGTTGATGATGTTGGCGAATATGCCCTCGCGCAGCAGACGCTCGCTTGCCTCGACCGCTTCGGGAACCATCGCGCCGCATGCCATGATGTTGACCACATTCTCGCCGGGCTGGTATTCGGGTTCGGACTCGCGCCCGACGAGCCGATATGCGCCATCGAGTACCTGTCGGCGCAGGCGCTCCGCGGCTTCGGGATCGGACGGCGGCGTAAAGAGCGACTGGTCGACGCGCTTGCTGGTGAGGCGCAGGTAGGTCGAGCGCTCGCGACGGCGCAGCTGCTCCAGAGCGCTTAGCATAATCCACTCGACCTCTTTGCCGAAGCAAGGCTCGTAGAAGTCGAGCTCGGGCATCTCAGTGCCGATAGAAGGCGTGATGAGCGACTGGTGCGCGCCGCCTTCGGGCGCGAGCGTGATGCCGGCGGGCGTACCCACGACTATGAACTTCGCGCCTGAGTAGATGCTGTACATGAAGGCGTCAAGCCCGCGCCTCACGAAGGGGTCGTACAGCGAACCGATGGGGAAGAGCAGCTCGCCGTCCGCCTCGAATGATTGTCCCAGCTGCCCAAGCATCATGAAAAGGTTGTTCTCCGATATGCCAAGCTCGATGTGCTGTCCCTGAGGCGACTCGCTCCAATTGAGCGCCCTGATGACATCATCTTCGGGCAGCGGCTCCGGCTCGGCGCGCTTCCAGACGCCCGCCCTGTTGATCCAGCCGCCCAGCCCGGTGGAACTCGCCACATCGGGGCTTACGGTAACGATGCGCTCCGCGATGCGAGGCATGTTGCGGGCGAGGTCTGTGAGCACCAGCCCGTATATTTGCAGGGTGGATGTGTTGCCCTGATAGTCGTGGTCGAGATCGGTGGGCAGGGGCGGTATGGGCGCGGCGGTGTCGCGTGGCTCGTCCGCGCGCAGCCGATCGGCGGTTTGCAGGCACATGCGCCCCGGCGCGGACGCGGGCGCGAAGCCATTCCATATCTGGCTTTCGGGCAAGCCGATGTGTTCGCGCAGATGCGTCATCTGCGCCGCCGACAAGAGGTTCGAATGGTTGTGGGGGTCGCCGATGGAAGGCAGCATCCAGCCCTTGAAAGTGTATGCGAATACAACGGTGGGCCCTTGCAACTCGTCGGCGCGGGTGAACGCCTCGCGCAGCATGGCGAAGTCGTGGCCTCCGAGGTTGCTGAACAGGCTGTGAAAATCGGCGTCGTCCCACTTGTTGATGAAGCGCGCAAGGTCGCGCGGGTAGCGGCTGGCGCGGGGCAGCCACTCGCGCAGCGTGGACGGCTCCACGCGCAGCAGGCGCTGATAGACTTCATTGGGCATCTCGTCTATGCACACGCGAAGCAGTTCGCCGTTTGGCTCGGCGAAGGCGCTTTGCAGCCGCCTGCCGTACTTCACATCTATGATATTCCAGCTGTTGGCGGCGAACATATCGCGCCAGCTCCGCACGCGAATGCCCGGAATTACGCGGTCGAGGCTCTGGCGGTTCAGATCGACTATCCAGAGCACATTGTCGAGGTCTGCCATTTCCGGCTCCGCCACCGCCTCCCATATAGAGCCTTCGTCCAGCTCGGCATCCCCTACTAGGCTGATGTAGCGGCGCGGCGCGCGGTCGAACGAGGGCAGATGCGATCGCAGATACTCTTCCGTCATTGCCGCGAAGTTGGGGGCTACGGGGCCCAAGCCCACCGAGCCTGTGGAGAAGTCAACATAGTCGGGGTCTTTCGTCTGGCTTGGGTATGCCTGCAAGCCGTGAAACTGGCGAAGCATCCGCAAGTACCTGCCGTCGAGGTTGCCAAGCAGGTATTGTATGGCGTGATACGCGGGCGAGGCGTGAGGCTTGACGGAAATCCTGTCGCCGGCGCGCATGTAGTCGAAGTACAGGGAGGTCAGTATGGTTACGACGGACGCGCTGGACGCCTGATGTCCGCCGACCTTGCCTTCCGGCGAAGGGCGCACATTGTTGGCGTAGTGAACCATCTGCATCGCCAGCCAGAGCACGCGGTCTTGAATCTGCGACAGGATGGCGTCGCGGTCTTGATATGCGCTTGTCTGCTCTCGAATTGCCGTTGCCATCGTTACCCTCCTTTGCCGGTAGTCGGGGATCGGTCATCAGGCATCAGGTATCGGTCATCTCTGCGCGCGCTGGCAATGCGGTTTCGTCATCATCGCCAATCGCGCCGAATTGCCGCTTTCGCGGGAATGGCGGGTTGATAAGCGGCGGCTACATGAACGGCTTAATCCAGTCTAGCCCTTCGCTTGTGGCGGCTGCCGGGACATACTCACATCCAATCCAGCCGTCGTAGCCCATATCGTCGAGTATTTTGAACAGGAAGGGGTAGTTAATCTCGCCCGTGCCCGGCTCATGGCGTCCCGGGTTGTCGGCAATCTGAATGTGTCGGATGATGTCTTGGTTGCGCTCGATGTTGCGCGCCAGGTCGCCCTGCATAATCTGCATGTGATAGAGGTCGTGCTGCAAGAAAAGGTTGTCTGAGCCAACTCTTTCGATTAGGTCGCGCGCCTGCGACGGGTAGTTGAGCGCGAAACCCGGTATGTCTATGGTGTTGATCGGCTCGATGAGCAGCCGTATGCCTGCGGCTTTCAGCCGGTCGGCGGCGAATGTCAGGTTGCTGATGAGCGTGGCGTCCATGTCGGCGTCGGACACGCCTTCGGGCATAATGCCCGCCAAGCAGTTGACTTGCGGGCAGTTCAGGGCCTGCGCGTACTCTATCGCCTTGCCCACGCCGTCTTGGAACTCGTCCACGCGGTCGGGATGGGACGCGATGCCGCGCTCGCCCGCCGTCCAATCGCCGGCCGGCAGGTTGTGGAGGACTTGTGTCAAGCCGTGCCGTTGCAGCTCATCCGCAAGCTCAGCGGCGTCGTAGTCGTAGGGGAACAGGTACTCTACGCCCTTGAAGCCCGCGTTTGCGGCGGCTTGGAAGCGGTCGAGGAAATCCACCTCGTTGAACATCATCGTTATATTGGCTGCGAACTTTGGCATTTTTCGTCCTTCAAGAGTAGTCGGTTTTCGGTTGCTTGCGCGAGATTAGGTGAGGGATGAGGGCTTGACGGGTCGTTCTTCCGCGGCTGCCTGATAGACTGCCATTGCCGTCTGCATCGTTTGTCGGGAGAAGTCGATGTCCATGTTCGGCTGCTCGTCGCCGATGATGGAGTCTATGAACTGCCGCGCCGCGCCGTTGAAGCCTTCTATCCAGTCCATAGGCACCTGAATGCCCGTCGTCTCGATGCCCTTCACGACCATGACGGGCGGCAGGTCGAGCATCTCCCCGGTGCAGCGCGTAACCCATATCGCGCCCTTGCTGCCCTGAATCTCAAAGAACTCGTCGGCCGCGTAGTACCTGCCGCGAATGTTCATTTCGGGGGCTGATGAGTACTCGAGGATGCCGAGGCAGTTCTTGTCCTTGAACTTCCAGATGGCGGCGCTTGGCGTCTCGTCGAGATAGTCGTCCGACCTTGAAACGATGCTCTGCACGCTCTCGATTTCGCCAATCCACCAGATAGCGGTGGCGTACTTGTGCCAGCCGTCATCGTAGAGCATGCCGCCCGCGTGCAGGCTGGGATCGCGCCGCCATTCGTAAGCGCCCGGCGACACCTCTATCTGGGATGACGCGAGCTTGCCGCGCACGGTTCTGATACGCACGATTGACGGCTCGCCTATGACGCCCGCGTCCAGCAGTTCCTTCGCCTTCACAATTGGCGGGTAGTAGAGGAAGTTCTCGGTTGTGCGATACTTGGTCGTCGCGCCGCTCAGCGCGGCGGCGATGGTGTCGATCTCGGCGACGGTCGATGATATAGGCTTCTGGCATGAAACATGCTTGCCCGCGTTCAAGCCGTCCACAATCTGCTTGGGGTGCAGGTGCGTGGGCGTGAGCAGCTCCACGGCATCCACCGTCGCGTCGTTCAGCAGGTCTTCGTAGCTCGAGTGGATGCGCGGGGAGATGCCCCACTGCCGGGCGCGCTGCTCGGCGCGTTCGGGCTGCGGATCGCAGAGCGCGGTAATCTCGCAATTGTCGTGCATGAGATAGCCGGGGGCGTTGAGCTGGGAGATGGTGCCGCAACCCACGATTGCCAGTCTTACCTTGTCCAAAGCCCAACCTCCTGCGCTTATGCCCTTAGACGGGCTTCCGGGCGAACGGGAATCGCTTTGCCACATCGGACTATCGGGGCATCCGTCCATACATGCCATCTTGCCTTGTAGGATACCATCTGCGGGCGACTTTGGCACGGACTAGCGGAATAGGACAGGACGGAAGAAATTGGCTGAATTGACAGGGCGGCGTGGATGCGGCAAAATCCAAGCGTCCCTTGGTTGTGCCACCCCCATCCCTTGTTGAAAGTATGAGATATGGCAGTATCACAGAAAATACGCAGCTTCATGGAGCAAGGCTCTTGGATACGCAGGATGTTTGAGGAGGGCATCGCGCTTAAGCAGCAGTTCGGCGATGAGAATGTGTTCGACCTGTCGCTGGGCAATCCGGTGATGCAGCCCCCACCGGAGTTCTTTGAGGAGCTGCGGCGCATCGCGGACGACCCCGCGCCGGGGATTCACCGCTACATGCCGAACGCGGGCTATGTGGAGACGCGCGCCGCCGTCGCGGCGCAGCTTTCAAGCGAAACGGGGCTTGGCTTCAGCGCGGACGAAATCGTGATGACCTGTGGGGCGGGCGGGGCGCTCAATGTTGTGCTGAAGACCCTGCTCGATCCGGGCGATGAAATTATCATCTTCTCGCCGTTCTTCGTGGAGTATCACTTCTACGCGGACAATCACGGCGGCTCATGCCGCGTCGTGCCGCCGGACGAAAACTTCTTGCCGGACATGGCGGCGTTCAGGGACGCTTTCAACTCTCGGACTAAGGCGGTGCTCATCAATTCGCCGAACAACCCTTCGGGCGTGCTGTACAGCGCGGAGCTGCTGGATGACTTGTGCGCGGTCATCAGGCAGGCGGAGGCGGAGCATGGGCGCGAGATATTTCTTGTGAGCGATGAGCCTTACCGCAGGCTGCTGTTCGATGGGCTTGAGTATCCGCACATATTCCATCACCACGAGCGCAGCATCGTTGCGACTTCGCACTCCAAGGATCTCGCGCTGCCCGGCGAGCGCATCGGCTACATCGCGGCGCATCCCGACTACGACGACAAGACCGAGCTGATGGACGGGCTGGTGTTCTGCAACAGGACGCTCGGCTTCGTGAACGCGCCCGCGCTGATGCAGCACATCGTCAAGGCGCTGCAATCGGTTACGGTGGACATCACCGACTATCGGAAGAAGCGCGATTTCCTGTACGACAACCTCACGCGCATGGGGTATAGCGTGGTGAAGCCGCAGGGCGCGTTCTACATGTTCCCGAAGTCGCCCACGCCCGACGATGTGGAGTTCGTCGCCGCGCTGCAAGAACACAAGGTGCTTGCCGTGCCGGGCGCGGGCTTCGGCCTGCCGGGCTACTTCCGCATATCGTACTGCGTGGACGATAGCACGCTGGAAGGCGCGCTCGCGGGCTTTGAGGCGGCAATAGAGGCTTACCGCTAGATATTTTTGTCCCCATCGCAGCCTTCGCCCACAAGTGCTGACAGGACTATATGCGTTGAGGGATGGCGTCCTTCAAGCCGAAGCCTGTCGCTGCAACCAGAACCGACTCCGACCGCCGTATCACGCCATTTTTGACAAGGGCTTCCACGCCCGCGAACGCGGCTGCCGATGTCGGCTCGACGAATATGCCTTCTCGCTCTGCCAGCAGGCTGTGCCAGCGCAATATGTCGCTCTCGTCGACGGCAACCGCCGAGCCGCCCGTATCGCGCAGCACGCGCAGCGCCTGGCGCATTCGCGGCGGGTTGGCGACGGCGATGCCGCCCGCGACGGTGCCGCCGGCGCTTGTCGCAGGCTTGCGCGCGCCCTCGAACGCGGCGGCGATGGGCATTACGGCGCGCGCCTGCGCCGCATGCAGCCTGGGGATGTCAGACACCCGCCCGACGCGCCGAAGTTCGCTGAAGCCCCTGTGCGCGCCTATAAACAGCGAGCCGTTGCCCACGGGAATGACGATGTTGCGGGGCAGGTTAGCGCCGAACCGCTCGACTATCTCATAGGCGAATGTCTTTGTGCCTTCGATGAAGTACGGGCTGAGGTTATGGGAGGCATAGACGAGGGCGTTGCGAGCGGCGAAATCTATGGCGGCGTCGGTAACGGCTTGGCGGTCGCCGTCTATGAGGTGCGTGGCTGCGCCATAGACGGCGATCTGGCCAAGCTTGGCGGCGGGCGCGCTCGCGGGCGCGAAGATGTGCGCCCGTATGCCGGCGCGCGCGGCATAGGCGGCGACGGATGCGCCCGCGTTGCCGGAAGAATCCTCCACCACTTCGGACACGCCTAATTCCTTGGCGACGGACATCATGACCGCCGTGCCTCTGTCCTTGAAAGAGCCTGTGGGGTTCATCGACTCGAGCTTGGCGTAAAGACGCTGAACGCCCAGATGCCCACCGAGATTACGCAGGCTTACGGCAGGGGCGCCGCCTTCGCCGAGTGTTACCGCGTCGTCAGGGGAGTGCAGCGGGTTGGGCATGGTGGCCGAATGGCGGTCTTGCGTGCGCGAGTTATACGCCACATCCAGCGCTCCGCCACATTCGGAGCAGTGCAGCGTGGCCATGTCTGCCGTGTGCTTGGCGGCGCATTCGGAGCATTGGAGGGCTATATGGGACAACTTAACCGCCTTAATTCGGATATTCAAGGGTTAAATGGGTTGTTATTTGATGCTATGCGGGAGTAGTATTGCTGTCAATGTGCGGACTGGACAAGCAGCGGTTCTTTTTTAGGCGGCAAACCTTTCGTCATTCCTGCGAAAGAATGTCATCCCTGCGGAAGCAGGGGCAGCAATCCGGTGCGATATAGCATCAAAACCGTCTGAAAGAAAATGACCCGTTTCGAGAAGATTGCATTAGTCCCCTCCCCTTTGATGGGGAAGGTGAAGAAAATTGCATCAGTCCCTTCCCCCTTTGGGGGAAGGTTAGGATGGGGGGTGAAAATGCTTGCCCATAGATGGCTAAACTGTACTAATGCAATTTTCTCCCGTTTCGTTCATGGATACTATCGCTGACGCTATTCTGCTATAATAGCCCACCAAGAGACTATGCAATACACGATACGAAGCCATCCAATGTTCAGGCGACCTACTACGATTGCCCGGTATCGCTTTCGCACCATCGTGCAGAGGCTGCGGCGCAGGCTTATAGTGAAGCTTGCCGTGCGGACGGTGCAAGAGATGATAGACGATGACGCGACGCACATGGCGGCTGCAATATCGTACTATGCGCTAATGTCGCTGTTTCCGCTCACGCTCGGCATCATCTCCATAATGTCCTTCGTCTTGGAGGACGCCCCTACGCAGGAGTCGGTTACGAGGTGGGTGTCGAGTTTCCTGCCCGGCTCCGAAAGTCTGGTTACGGCGAACATCCAAGGCGTGCTTGCGGTGCGGGGCACGATTGGCGTTTTCGCCTTAGTCGGTCTGTTCTGGGCGGGCAGCGCAATCTTCGGGGGCATCACGCGCTCCATCAACCGCGCCTGGGATGTGCATACCGACCGACCGCTCTATCTGAGCAAGGCGCGGCAGCTGTTGATGGCTCTGCTGAGCGGGCTGATGTTCGTATTCTCAACCAGCATCACGGCATTCCTGGGGATATACCAGCGCTTCGCATCGCTGGATTTCCCTTTCGCGGATGTGCTGGTCAGAACGAGCAGCGTCGTCATACTGTACGCAGGCTCGTTCGCGCTCGTGCTTGGCGTCTTCTTGATGCTCTACAAGTATGTGCCCAACGCCAAGACGCACTGGCGATACATCTGGGTCGGAGCGGTCGTCGCCGCGGTGCTATTTGAGATTACGAAAGACCTGTTCATCCTATACCTGAACAGTTTCAGCAACTTCGAGAACATATACGGCACGCTCGCGCCTGTGGTGGCGCTGCTGCTGTGGACTTATGTGAGCGGGCTTATCCTCATCCTCGGGGCAGAACTCAGCTCAGAGTACGAGCGCATAAAACAGGGCAGGAAGCGCGGCGTGCTGTTCGGCGACTAATGCCCGGGGCGTCTCTGTCGTCTGCCTGAACCGCTTGGATTACCCGCGCAAAGTGGGTACACTTGCTCCATGCGAATCCCTGTGGACAATATACGCTCGCCGTCCGCCGTAGCCGGCATGGTGCGGGGCGTCTTCTATGGCTGGTGGCTCGTTGGCATCGCGGTGGTGCTGCTGACGATCATGGCGGTGTCGGTGTTCCAGGGTTTGGGCACCTTTCTGGTGGCGCTGCAAACCGAGTTCGGATGGAGCAGGACGGTGCTCTCCGGCGCGTTCTCGCTCTCCCGGGCGCAGGGCGCGGTCCTCGGCCCGATCGAAGGATGGCTGATAGACAAGTTCGGCATCCGCCGCATGGTGCTGTTCGGCTACTGCCTGATGGCGTTCGGCTTCCTGATGTTTTCGCAGGTGGGGAACAGCGACTTCTGGGACTTGCGGCTCTTCAGGATAGAAAGCGGTATATGGCAGTTCTACATCGCGTTCATCGTCATCAGCCTTGGTTCAGGGACCGGCGGCTGGCTCGCGCTGATGTCGCTGATGAACAACTGGTTCGTGCGCCAGCGCTCGTTGGCGATTGCCACCTCCATGTCGGGCATCCACCTAGGCGGACTGCTGGTGCCGGCGCTTGCGTTCGGCATCGAGATGTACGGCTTCCGATGGACGACCTTCGGCATCGCCATATTCCTGTGGGCGCTGATTCTGCCGGTATACGCGATGCTACGCAACAAGCCCGAGGACATGGGCTTATTGCCGGACGGCGACCGCCCCGGCGCGCGGCGGCAGTCGGAGCAGAGGGCGACGCACAGCGCGGCTGAAGACAACGAGCCGGAGTTCACGGCGCGGCAGGCGCTCAGGACGCGCGCCTTCTGGATTCTGACCGTGGTTCACATGTCTTCCAGCGTTTCGATTGTAACGCTTGCGCTGCACCTTGCGCCGAAGCTCACGGATATGGGAATGTCACTCAGCGGCGCGGGTACCATCGTGCTCATCTACACGCTGCTCGCGCTGCCCACGCAGTTCGCCGCCGGTTGGCTCGCCGACAGGATGCCCAAGCCCACGCTGATTTTCATCTTCATACTGCTGCAAGGCGTCGCCATAATGATAATCGCGGTATCCGACCAGATATTCATGGCGCTCATCTTCGCGCTGCTCTACGGCATCGGCTTCGGGGGGCGCATACCGCTGCTGACATCCATACGCGGGGAGTATTTCGGGCGCAAGGCATTCGCCACGATAATGGGACTGTCGCAGATGCCGAACAATATATGCATGATATTCGCGCCGCTGTTCGCCGGCTTCATGTTCGACACCACCGGCACATATTTCATACCCTTCGCGTTCTTCGGTTTGCTGAACATACTCGGCGCGTTCCTGATGCTCGCCGTAAAGCGTCCGCAGGTGGGAGAAGCCGCCCGCGCGCCGTCGGTTCAGCCCGCCGACTAGCGAATTCGCCCATGGTGAGCCTGTCCAACCGGCTCATCCTATACATCCCGTTAGCCCCCGTGTAAGGCACGATGAAAGTTCTAGGACGCCAATTGCCGCCGCAGTTCGATGAGTTCTGGGAGCGTTTTCGCTCTGAGATTTCCACGCCGGTCGAGTACATCGAAGCGGGGCATAGCGCGGTGTTCGGCGAGCAAGGCTACGACCTGAGCGCGCCCGCCGAACCCGCTTGGGCGGCGCTGCCGGACGCCGACTTCGCCTATCACATCGCGCACGAGCTGTTTCATATCGTGCAGCGCGGGCGCGGCTATCCCAAGACGATGCGAGGACGCCACTACCCGCCGAACTCAGCAGAGGCGCGCATCGGCGCTGACCTCGAAGATCTGATACTGCATCCGCCGCTCGAAGAGCTGCTGCGCGACGAGCTGGGCTTCACGAACGACTTCATCCGTGCGCGCATGCTGAATGGCGCGCTGAACGGCGTCGCAAGCAGCCCGCCTCCGCAATACGGTACGCCGTGGTTCACGACTTGGGCAATCCGCTACTGCGAACTGCAATTTACGCTGTCGGGCGAAGAGTGGGCTGCGCTGGAAGCCGTCTTCACCGAGCGCAGCCCGCAGGTGGCGCGGCTGGGCGAAGAGATGGTCGCAATCGTGCGCGAAGTGGGCTGGGGTACGCGCGAGCAGGCGCTCGATGCGCTGGTCAGAGTGCGCGATTCGCTTGGGCTGAAGGTCAATCAGATAGTGCTGGTGATGGACCCGCTGACCGGCGACATCCTCTGATTTTCTCCCCCCGATGACATAGCGGGGACGCTGCGTATCATACGGATGGAATGAGCGCGTCGATGCGCGCGGCTGCCGGGGTTAGCGACAAAGGTTTTCCTGAATATGGCGATGGTATTCGCCGGTAATCAGGCCCGACGGGAACACCTGCGCTTCCAGCTCCCCGAGGCTGAATGTCCAATAGTCTATATCCGGCATCGCCTCTGCCGCTTCAATCTCGCTCAGTATGGCGGGAATGCGGGACTTCTTATGCTCGCACATACGCCGCGCCTCGGATTCAAAGACCGCGCGCGCTTCAATCTCCGAGAAGTCGGTCGAAACATTGGGCGTAAGCTCAAGGCAGGCGGCAAGCAGCAAGGGCAGCAGCAGGAAGGGAATAGCGCTTTTTTTCATGGCGCGTATTGTATCACGGGTGAGCGGACAGGGGCTAACTGATGGGCAGAATTGAGAAGATAGAGGCAGAGGACAGAGGCGCTTGACACTTATATTACCATTAGCAGCAAAGCGAAGCGCTTCTGAACGGGTGAACTTAGGAGGCTGTGAGCAATGGCTGAGTATTACCGGGCGATATTTACAATCAGCGGTGAGAAGAGGCAAGGACTTGAATTACTGGACGAGGTGGAGTTTTGCGTCCGCCAATGGGCTGCTGAAGAGTTTGGTGATTCCTACCAAGAAGAACGGGGAGAATTGGAGGGCAGAAAAGGGACTTTGCGACCCAATGATCGCAAGCTAAATGAAGCAGGGTTTTTGAGTCTTGTCTGGGAGCGTCGGGAATCTGATGGCTTGGGTTCTCATTGGCGACTGAGTTTGCGCCTTGCTACTGATGGCAACGATATCGAAAGTGATATTGAGGTGCAAGGTGTAGAAAGCGATGGAAAAGCGGTTTCATGGGAGTATATGGCACGTCCGCCGGTATTTCTGAAAACTCTGGTTGAGCGGTTTGATTGCAACGTGGATGGACGGCCGCTGAAAACGACTGCAATTCATGTTCCACTTGCAAAAGCGGACGCTTTTGCCAAGGAGGAATTGCTCAATGCCGACAGACGGATGCCTTTGGTTGTCGTATCGGGAAAAGATGCCAAAACTTACTCCGAAGAAGCGGATAGATTGCAGTCGCAACTGATAGGCGTGGCGAGAGTATTCAATTACGACCATGACACCGCTTGGAACATAGCAAAGGACTTGCCGCGTTCGCTCAGATGCTATGACGGCGCTGTGCGATTGTACTCGCCGGGTTGTTCGGAAGGCGATATTTCGCAGCAGCATCCGTATTGGATGCGCGATGATGTGGACAAGTTGGCTGGGCGGTTCTGGCCAATGCTTCGGGACGAGTGCGTCAACAGGGTATCGCGTCGGGGACGGCGCAGGTTGTTCGCGCCGGTGCGGGAACTGATATGGGAGGAAGATAAACGAAAACTGGAAAACAAAGTGGAGATGGCGGAGCAAAGTCAAACTGAAAAGGAAGGAAAATTATTGGACGAAGCTCTTGAAATTATCGAGCCTGTGATTGATGAATCTTTGGACAACGCTGGCTTCGTGAGGAGTGCAAGATTTGACGCCGCCATAAGGGTCGCCAAAGCGCAGAGAAATAGAGCGGATAGGCTTGAAGAAGACAAAAAGCAATTGAAGCAGCAACTTGCTCTACTCGAGAGAGGGGCGCTTCCTGTTGCATACCCTAATGAACCTGAAGAGGCTTCAAGCGTTGACACCCCCGCAACGGACGGATTCGTTTCGGTGTTTGAGGCGGTTCAGCACGCCGACAAAGTCTTGAACGGACTGCGGTTTCTTCCCAATGCGTTTGATACTGCCAAATCAGAGTACACCAGAGAATTCGATGGGCAAGCAAGCAAGATGTACGATGCCTTGCTGATATTGAACGAATGCGCTGAGAAGCGTCCAAAGGGATTGGGGATGGGTTTAGACGTATGGTTCCGTCGCAAGTATGTCGATTTCTCAGATGAATCAAAACCCACGAGGGAAAAGTTTTTCAAGGAAAGGACTTTTTACGACGACAAATCTGAATGCTATGTCACAATGATGCGGCACATTAAGATATTGAACAATGATATTCGCATCCATGTGCGTTGGGAAAAGGACGAAGGCAAATGGTTGGTAGGATACATTGGTCGGCATTTGCGAACGGTAACTGATCCCAGCTAGAGAGACAAATCATAAGGAGAATTAGTGCAATGACCCTTTCAGGCAAAACGGCAATCGTCACCGGCTCCGGCAGGAACATCGGGCGCGCGACTGCGCTGGAGTTGGCGCGGCGCGGGGCGAGCGTGGTGGTCAACGCGCGCAGCAACCAAGGCGAGGCCGACGCCGTTGTCGGCGAGATCGAGGCGCTGGGCGGCAAGGCTATCTCCGCGCTTGCCGATGTTGGCGTTCAGGCGCAAGTCGATGCGATGGTCGATAAGGCGCTGTCGGCGTTTGGGCGCGTGGACATCCTCATCAACAACGCGGGACTGCGCGCGGCAGACTCCATAACCGACATGACGCCTGAGCAGTGGCGCAGCGTGCTTGCGGTGAACCTGGACGGCCCGTTCTTCTGCTCGCGGGCGGTCATTCCCGGAATGATTGAGCGCGGATGGGGCCGTATCATCAATGTGTCGGGGCTGAACGCATTCAAGGGCAGGGCAGATTGGGCGCATGTGTGCGCCTCGAAGATGGGCGCGCTGGGGCTGACAAGGGCGCTTGCGGCCGAGCTCGCCGAGCATGGCATCCTAGTCAATCACATCGTGCCCGGCGCGTTCGATACCACGCCGCCGCCCGGCCAGTCGGACGCTTTCGCCGCCCCCGCGCCCGCTCGCGCCGTCGGCATACCTGTCGGCAGACTGGGCATGCCCGAAGAGATAGCGACCGCCTGCGCGTTCCTCGCATCCGACGACGCATCGTTCATCACCGGGCAGACCATCCATGTCAACGGAGGCGCGCTCGCTTACTAGAAGCCATCGCATAAACACAAATGTCATTCCCGCCCGCTTACTCGTCATTCCCGCGAAAGCGGGAATCCAGAGCATTGAAGGCGCATACAAGCATAAGCGGCGCTGCCATTTAACTCTGAAAATCGCAGTCAGTCTATTTGTGAGATAACCCCTAGCGTCCACTCGTAAGCCGCCCGGGGCGTGGTATAATCAAGGCAATCCGATTATGCGGGAGGTGTCAGGCTGATAGTCAGGGTCAAGCTGTTTGCCAGCTACAAAGAGAAGGCGGGCAGGGCGGACATAGAGATGAGCCTGTCCGACGGCGCGAGCGTATCGGACGCGGCGCGTGAGTTGCTGCGCCTGCATCCGTCCATTGCGGGGGATGCCGCGCGGCTGATGATTGCGGTCAACGAAGAGTATCAAGAGCACGACTACCCGCTCAGCGACAACGACGAGGTAGCGTTCATTCCGCCGGTGAGCGGAGGCTAGTGGCATAACAACAGACGGCACAGGATTATCGGTGAACACATGATTACCATTACCAACCTGACGCTCCACCCGGAAGCAATCACCGACAGCGTGAAGCGCGACAGCAACGGCGCTGTCGTCACCTTTTTGGGCGCGACGCGCGACTCCACCGCGGAGCGCAAAGTGCTTTACCTCGAATATGAGGCGTATCGCCCGATGGCGGACAATCAGCTCGCGCGCATCGCCGACGAGGTCAGGGAGCGCTGGGGCATATCCGACTTCGCCATAGCGCATCGTCTCGGCAGGCTGGAGATTGGCGACCTGAGCCTTGTCGTCGCCGTAGCGTCGCCGCACCGCAAAGAGGCGTTCGAGGCGTGCGCCTATGCCATCGACCGCATCAAGCAGATTGTACCCATCTGGAAGAAAGAGTTCTTCGAGGGCGGCGAGGTATGGGTGGGCAGCCAAGAAGACGCCTGCGCCAAGCAGGACGTCCCGGTAGCCGCGCGCGGGGATTAGGTCTGTGCGGAGCGCCAATATCGTGCCTGCCGCTTCCCAAACTGATACCTTTTGGCACATCATTCGCAATTCGATGACGAATTCGCCTGTGCGGAGCGCGGCGCATGCTCATTATCTGTCATGATGGCGAGTATGTTTGTGGAAATCCGAATTATGCGCTGAGATAGTTCCGAAAATCACAATCATCATAGTTGCCAATAATTCCCGGTATCTGTTATATTAGAGCATCAAATCGGCAAGGAGGGATCGCATAGAGGTCTAGTGCGGCCGCCTGCTAAGCGGTTAGGGTTGAAAAGGCCCTCATGGGTTCGAATCCCATTCCCTCCGCCATTTATTTATTTTTTTACCCTGATTTTGAGAAAAATTTCACAAATGGATGGATACTTCGTTTGGACCGTTGGCTGCCAGATGAACAAGGCAGATTCCGAGCGCCTTGAAAGCGCGCTAGGGCAGATGGGGCTTGCGCCGCGTCCGTCGCCAAAAGACGCGGATGTCATCGTGCTCAACAGTTGCGTCGTGCGCCAAAGCGCCGAAGACCGCGTCGTGGGCATGATGACGAGCCTGAAGCCGCTGAAGCAGCGCAATCAGGATAAGGTCGTCGCCCTGATGGGCTGCATGGTGGGAGCGCAGACCGCCGCGCTCGAAAAGCGCTTTCCCTATGTGGATGTGTTCATGCGCCCGCAGCAGTACCAGCCGCTCATCGACCTGCTCGGCGAGCGCATGGGCATCGACGCTGACGGCTGCGTAGGCCCACTGGTGGCGCGCGCGGATGTGGCGACATACATCCCGATTATTCACGGCTGCGACAAGTTCTGCACCTTCTGCATCATCCCGTATCGGCGGGGCAGAGAAGTAAGCCGTCCCGTCGCGGAGATTGTGCGCGAAGCCGAAATGCTGGTTCAGCGCGGCGTCAAAGAAGTTACGCTGCTGGGGCAGAATGTGGACTCCTACGGCCACGACCTGCCGCAAGAGCGCGACCTCGCCGACCTGCTCACGGCGGTCAACGATGTGTCAGGACTGGAGCGCGTGCGCTTCCTGACATCGCACCCCAACGACATGAGCGACCACATCATCGACTCGGTAGCGGAACTGGACAAGGTGTGCGAACACATCAACCTGCCGTTTCAGGCGGGCGATGACCGCGTGCTTGCGGATATGCGGCGCGGCTACACGAACGACGATTACAGGCGACTGATAGACAGGATTCGAGAGCGCATCCCCGGCGTGTCGCTGAGCACCGATGTCATCGTGGGCTTCTGCGGCGAAACGGACGCGCAGTTCCGGCAAACACTGTCGCTCATCGAGGACATCAAGTTCGACAAGGTTCACGCCGCCGCATACTCCAACAGGCCCGGCACCATCGCCGAGCGCAAGCTCGAGGACGATGTGCCGAACGACGAGAAGAAGGCGCGCCTGAAGGCTATCGAGCGACTGCAAGAGGGGATTGCGACCGACATTAACTCTGCGCTGCTGGGACGCAGTTTCGATGTGCTTGTGGAGGGACGCAAGCGCGGCAAGTGGTTCGGGCGTAATCGCAACGATAAGCTTGTCTTCATCAACGACGGCGAATCGGAGATCGACCTGCAAGGGCAGATGGTCAGCGTCAAGGTCGAAAAGACGGCTCCCTGGTCATTGCAGGGGACGATAGCGCGCTGACACAATTAGAATAGTCGGCACATCGGTTTATCGGCATGTCGGCGCACCCAAACGCTGACCAACCGAAAGACCGACATACCGGCTGACCCTCGGAGGGGAACATCGTTATGGTTGTCAAAGAACGAACTCCAACCATACCCATCACGGAGATAGAGCAGTCGGCGTTCTGTCAGACCGACGACGAGCTGCGAGCCAAGACGCTCGAGGACGAGTTCAGCGCGGGCGTGCGCTGGCAGAAGCTGCCGGTCGGCTACATGCGAATGTCCCCCGAGGAACTTGACGCGCGCATCGGCGCGGCGCGGGCGCGGCTTGGCGACAGCGCCGTGGTTCTAGGACACCACTACCAGCGCGAAGAGGTCATCAAGTACGCCGATTATAGGGGCGATTCGTTCAATCTGTCGCAGTTCGCCGCATCGCAGAAGAATGTGGAGCATATCATCTTCTGCGGCGTCCACTTCATGGCGGAGACCGCCGACATTCTCAGCGCGCCGCAGCAGAAGGTCATATTGCCGAACCTGACGGCGGGCTGCTCCATGGCGGACATGGCGCGTATCGACGATGTGCTCGACTGCTGGGACGACCTGCAAGAGACGCTGGGCGACGGCGGCGATATTGTTCCCATCACCTACATGAACTCCACCGCCGCCATCAAGGCGCTCTGCGGGCGCAACGGCGGTATCGTCTGCACATCTTCCAACGCGCCGGCGACATTCCGATGGGCGCTGGAGCGTGGGCGGCGCATCCTGTTCCTGCCCGACCAGCACCTCGGCAGGAATACCGGGCTGAAGATGGGCATCGGCTTGGATGAGATGGTCGTCTGGAACCCGTTCAAGCCGCTTGGCGGCAACAGCGCGGATGCGCTGCGAAACGCCCAGCTCATCCTCTGGCAAGGGCATTGCTCGGTTCACACACGCTTCACCGTGCAGCAGATCGAGCAGGCGCGCGCCGCGTATCCGCAAGTGCATGTGGTGGTGCATCCCGAATGCACCATGGACGTCGTGCAAGCCGCCGATTCCAACGGCTCGACCGAGTACATCAAGCGCGTCGTTCACGACGCCGCGCCGGGCAGCGTCATCGCGGTCGGCACAGAGATTAGCATGGTAACTCGACTCGCCGCCGAAAACCCGGACAAGAAGGTATTCTGCCTCGATTCGGTGGTATGCCCGTGCTCCACCATGTACCGCATACATCCGGCGTATGTGAGCTGGGTGCTAGATGGGCTGAACGAAGGCGTAGTCGTGAACCGGATTACCGTTGACAGCGACACGGCAGAGCAGGCTAGGGTCGCCCTCGACAGAATGCTCGCGGTGGTATAGCCGTTGTGGACGAGGTGAGCGCCTAGCCTAATCCCGCCTGCTCGCGGATTTCTGCAAACCGCATCTTATAGGTGAACATAAGGTGCTTTCTGGATTCGGTCAAGCCGCTCCCTCGCTTAAGACGCTTTAGCGTAGGTTCCACAGAAAGTTCAAATGTGAGGGGGAGAATACCTCTTTAACGGTCTTTTTGATGTCGCAGAAACTCACCGTCGGCGCGAATTCCTTGTAGAGATCTGGATGTTGGCAGGGTGTGTGCTTCCTGTGTCCGATCGCCGATCCGGAATAGTGCAGAACTCTGCCCGCAAAATTAGGTGTCCCTTTCTTTTTGAGAAACCCTTCTACTTGACCTCCTATTGCGATTATCGGCGCGCACGGCTTGGCAACCAGCTCAAGTTCCTCTTCCAATAGGGGATACCAGCGATTCCATCTCTTTTTGCTACTACCCTTCGCCTCTTCAACGGGCAGCATCCCCTTTGAGAGATCCGTAAGGTGGTAGGTTTCCGCGCCCGCGCAGAGGTAGTTTTTCACGCAAAAGTGGAGGATGAAATCCTCCACTGAGTAGGCGAAATTTCTGGCGTTAGCGCCAAGTTTTATTGGACTGTCGGCGTCGCTGCTTGCCCCACCCGACGGCTCCATTGCGATGAGAACAAAGTCAGCAGGGGCTTTCGGCACAAAATTGCGAAGATATGTGCTCTTTAAGCCGAACTTTTTGTTGTCTTTTTGTACCATAGCCTTGAATTCGCGCTCCAAAGCCGCATACTCTTTGCTGAATGACATGACATTCTCTCTTTCGCTTGATGGCGTCGTCATTAGCCGAAAGGATATGTTACGGCGCTTAGCTGCGTCAACATAAGCGTTCCACAAGCATCGGTTACGCTATCCGTCTGTGTTATAATTCTGAAATAGTGTACGCTGACTTCAGCCATAGAGGTACGCAATGTTCCAAATGACCCCGGACACGGAAGCGCTCATCGACCGCGCGCTTTCGGAAGACCTCTCCATTGGCGACCCGACGACCGACATATTGATACCGGCGGATATGCAAGGGCAGGCGGTTTTCGTCGCCAAAGAAGCGGGCGTGCTTGCGGGCATCGATGTCGCGCTTGCCGTGTTCAAGCGTGCCGACGCTTCGCTTCACACCGATGTCGTCATTCGGGACGGCGCTCATATCAAGCCAAGCGACATGATCGCCGCCGTGAAGGGCAGGATGAACTCCATCCTCAAGGCGGAGCGCACCGCCCTTAACTTCATCCGCAGGCTGTCCGGCATCGCCACCGAAACCGCGGCGTATGTGCGCGCCGTCGAAGAATACCCTGTGCGGATTGTTGACACGCGCAAAACCACTCCGGGGCTGCGCGCGCTGGAGAAGTACGCCATCAGAGCGGGCGGCGGCTACAACCACCGCCAAAATCTCGGCGACGGCATACTCATCAAGGATAACCACATCGACGCGCTAGGCAGCCTGGGGATGAGCCTTGGCGATGTCGTGCGGAAGGCTAACGGCGAGAAGTCGCATACCATCAATGTTGAGGTGGAGGTGGAGGACATGGCGCAGGTGGAGGAAGCGCTGGCGGCGGGCGCGAAAATCCTGCTGCTCGACAATATGGACCCTGAGGAGATGGCAATAGCAGTCCGCGCGGCGCAAGGCAAGGCCGTAACCGAAGCGTCCGGCAACATCACGCTGGATACGGTGCGAGCGGCAGCGGCGTCCGGCGTCGACATCATCTCCGTCGGCGCGCTGACACACTCGGCTATGTCTCTCGACATAAGCCTGGACTTCAAGTCGTGAGCGCTTGAAGTCCCCAAGACTGCTTAGCGGACTTCTTTTACTCGCCGCTATCCTGACCGTCGCGGGCGTCATAGCAACCGTGCGTCCCGTTGCCGCGCCCGATGTCAACCTCATCGCATTCGTGGACACCCAAGGCAGCGTGATGACGATGAGGCCGGACGGCGCGCTCGTTAACCGAATAAGCCCGGATGTCGAAGGCTTCTTCACCTGGCCCACCTGGTCGCCCGACGGCAGGTCGCTGGCGTATTCGGGCGTGGTGAGCAGCGGCGATGAGTTGCAGATTAGCCTGTACGCATCCGACATCGCCGGCGGCGCGGAGCGCGTGCTATACGCTAGTGAACGCGGCGAGGTCGGCTTGCTCGCGCAGGGCGTCGTCCACTATCCGCTCTGGTCGCCCGACGGCGCAAATCTAGCGTTCGTAGTCGCCACATCGCAGGGGCTGAGCCTGTTCATGGACGACTTGACCGAAGACACCGGCGCGCTGCATCTGCTGGACGAAGGCCCTCTGTGGATGTCCTGGTCGCACGATTCCACCGCGCTCGCCGTACACCGCGGCAATGAGCATTTCGTAGTGGACGCCGTCGACGAGTTCAGCGTGAGCGGCTTGGACATCAACGCCGCCGGCTATCGCGTTCCGGCATGGCGGCCCGCCCGTCGCGCCATCACGCTGCAAGCGCAAGCCGGCCCTTCGAGGTTCGCCATATCCACCGCTCAGCTCAACGGCGCGGCAATCAAATCCGTAACGCCATTGCGGGCTGTGCTGTGGGACACCGCGTTTCTGTGGTCGCCGAGCGGCGAACATCTGGCGGTAGTGGAGTCGCCGCGCTTCTTCATCTATCGAGACAGCCCCTTGCAAATCTACCGCAGCCTTGCCATCGTGCCGGCGGCAATGCCGCAGGATGCGGTCGAGTTCGAGCAGCCGATAATAGCCTTCTTCTGGTCGCCCGACGGCTCGGAAATCGCCTTCGTTACGCTGTCCGAAACCCCGGGCGCGCTGCGATGGGCGCTGCTCGATGTTGCTAAGGGCGAGGCAATCCCGCTGGTGGACTTCATCCCCTCAGCCGAGCAGCTGACGATGCTCCAGTTCTTCGACCAGTACGCTCACTCGCACTCCGTCTGGTCTCCCGACGGCGGGAGCATAGTTTTCGCGGGCGATCTGCTCACCGACTCGGTAGCGGCATCCCTCAGCGACCATCCGGGACATTCATCGTTTCACATCGTTGTGGTAGATACAACGCCGGTGCCTACTCCCCATGTCATCGGTGAGGGTATCATGGGCTTCTGGTCGCCGCGCTGAACCGCTTCTCAGCCCAACGCCGCCTCTTGGCGCACTCGCGGGGAAGGGAAGCGAACACGCATCGGATTTCACACTAGCCCCTTCTGCGCCGCATCCTGTCCGCGGAGTCGATCATGATGGTGACGGGCCCGTCGTTCTGAATGGAAACCAGCATACTCGCCTGAAACCGCCCCGTTCGCACCTTCAAACCCGTCTGCTCGAATAGGCGCAGCGTCCGCTCGAACAACGCGGTGGCAGGCTCAGGAGGCATAGCCTCGCTGAAACTAGGACGCCGGCCGCGGCGCGTGTCGGCGTACAAGGTGAATTGGCTTATAACCAAAAGCTCGGCATCGATGTCGAGTGCCGAGCGGTCGAATCTGCCAGCGTCGTCGCTGAATATACGCAGGTTTTCGGTCTTGTTGACGATATAGGCGGCGTCTTCCTCGTCGTCGCCTTGCCCTATGCCGACGAGTACAACCAGCCCCGCGCCGATGCTGCCGACGGTTTCGCCATCGACGCTGACCGACGCTTGGGACACACGCTGCACGAGGGCGCGCAAGACTACTCGTCCGAGCCGGATGAGCCGGACTTAGCCTTTGCCTTGGGCTTTTCCTGCGATGAAGACGATTCGCTCTTGTCGGAATCGGACGACGCGCCGTTGTTGTTGGACTTTGTGCTGCTGTAGCTGCTGCTCTTGCCGTAATCGTTCACATAGAAGCCGCTGCCCTTGAAGACGATAGGCACAGCAACGAATTGTCGGCTTGCCTCGCTCTGGCACTCCGGGCAGGTCGCCACCGGGTCGGCATAAAAACTCTGGCGTTCCTCGAAGCGATAGCCACAGCCGTTGCACTTGTAGTCATAAGCAGGCAAGATAGACACTCCCAATCTAATGCAGGGTTGGCAGAGCTCAGGCGCGACTGCCAGCACTTAATAATGTAGCACTACGCCGAAATGGTGTCAAATTACGATAGTGTTAGTATTCTCAATACGCAGTGATTATCAAATCGTCATTCCTGCGAAAGAACGTCACCCCTGCGAAAGCAGGGGCGGGAATCCGGTGCGGTTGATACGCCGCCCAGATTGTAACGCCAATACATGTTGAGAATACCAAATTAGCATAGCGTTTGGCATTGCGGTTAATGGGTCATTACCCGCCCGCATGCTCATTCAACGCGCCCTCCAAGCCGTTGCGCCATCCCGCTTCCAACTCCGACATCGGCACATCGATGAGGCTGCCGATGGTGAACCGCGACTCCGCTACTTTGCCGAGCGCAGTCCATCCCACGCCCGCCGCAGCGCAAAGCCGTTCCAGCGCGTCCATGCGCTCCGGCGGCAGCGACACGACGATACGGGACTGCGTTTCGCCGAACAGCAGGGCGTCCCAGCGGCAATCGGGCGCGATGTCAGCGTCGCACCGGATACCCAATCCACCCGCGATACACGACTCCGCCAGCGCAACCGCAAGCCCGCCTTCTGAGCAGTCGTGCGCCGAGCGTATGACGCCCTCGCTCACCAGACGGCGGCATGCGCGCTGCAACGCCGCCTCTTTGCCGAGGTCGAGCGCGGGCATTCCGGCAACCGGCCCGTGCATAATCTCAAGATATTCGCTGCCCGCGAGCGCGGAGGCGTCAGCGCCCAGCCCTGACACGCCGAGCAAGACCACCGTATCGCCCGCCCGTTGGAAGCCCATGCCGACATTGGCGCGCACATCGTCCAGCAGACCGAGGCAGCCCACAATCGGCGTTGGATAGATGCCCGTGCCCTGCGTTTCGTTGTACAGGCTGACATTGCCGCTTATCACCGGCACATTCAGCGCGCGGCACGCCTCCGCCATTCCCAGTACGCACTGCTCAAGCTGATAGTATATCTCCGGCTTCTCCGGGTTGCCGAAATTGAGGCAGTCGGTCAGAGCGATAGGCTCAGCGCCGACGCAGGACACATTGCGGCACGCCTCCGCCACCGCGATCATCCCGCCCACGAAGGGATCGAGGTAGCACAGCCGCCCGTTGCCGTCGGTGGATAGCGCGATGCCCTTTGCGCTGCCCTTCACTCGCAGCACAGCCGCATCGCCGCCCGGAGACGCCACCGTGTTCGTCTGAACCTGGTGGTCGTACTGGCGATACACCCACTCCTTGCTGGCGATGTTGGGCGATGCAAGCAGCCGAAGCAGCGTCTCGAGCGGGGACTGCTCCGGCAGCGGCAGCGCGCTCAGGTCGTATTCTTGCAATGCGGCAAGCCAGCCCGGCTTTACGCCTTGCAGCCGATACTGCGGGGCGTCGGTGAGGATGTCGATGGGCGGCTCGCCTTGCAGCTCCGCGCCCTCGAATATGCGCGCCAAGCCGTCGTCGGTCGCGCGACCGATGAGCGTCGATTGCAAGTCCCACTTGTCGAAAATCGCCTTTACCGCGTCCTCATGTCCGGGCTTGACGGCGACCAGCATCCGCTCCTGCGACTCGGACAGCATCACCTCGTATGGCGTCATCTCCGTCTCGCGGCGCGGCACGAGAGCGACATCGATCTCTATGCCGCTCCTGCCGTTGGATGCCGCCTCCACGCTCGCGCTCGTCAAGCCTGCCGCGCCGAGGTCTTGTATTCCGACGATATGCTCGGTCTTGGCGACTTCTAGGCAGGCTTCAATCAGCGACTTCTCCATGAACGGATTGCCCACCTGAACCGTCGGGCGCAGCTCGCGCTCTTCCTCGAAGGTGCGCGACGCCAGCCCCGACGCGCCGTGAATCCCATCCCGTCCCGTGTCAGAGCCGACAAGCATCAGCAGATGCCCCGCGCCGCCTGTCGTAGCCCGCACAAGGTCGTCCGCGGCGAGTATGCCCACGCACATCGCGTTCACGAGCGGATTGCCCGCGTATGAGTCCGAGAAATAGACCTCGCCGCCCACATTCGGCACGCCGATGCAGTTGCCGTAGCCGGATATGCCCGCAACCACGCCTCCGAAGAGATAGCGGTTGCGCGCGTCCGCAAGCGAACCGAAGCGCAGCGAGTTCAGCAGCGCGATGGGCCTAGCGCCCATGGCGAAGATGTCGCGCACGATGCCGCCCACGCCGGTGGCAGCGCCCTGATACGGCTCTATGGCGGACGGGTGGTTGTGCGACTCGATCTTCATGACGACCGCGATGCCCCCGCCAATGTCCACGACGCCCGCGTTCTCGCTGCCGGGGCTGACCATCAGGCGCGGGCTGTCGCTCGGCAGCAGTCGCAGCAGCGGCTTGGAGTGCTTGTAGCCGCAATGCTCGCTCCACAGCGAGCCGAAAAGTCCCAACTCCAAGTGGTTCGGCTCCCTGCCGAGCCGCTCGACTATCGCCTCATATTCCGCTTCTGTCAGCGCGAGTTCATTTAGCGTCTGCTGTGAAACCGGCATATCTATCGCCTATCCCCGGACTATATTGATGTAACGCGCATCGTCGCGCAACGGGCAACTTTTACTAGGTTGTGTGGACATTTTGAATGCCCACCCCGTCATTCCTGCGAAAGCAGGAATCCAGTGTTTCCAATGAGCGTAAATGGCGCAAAATCCGTCCCGTTTCGCGGCTCTGAAATCCCATTTTCACGGGAATGGCGGAAATGTTCACAGAGCCTAGCATGAGTCATTGTATCCCAAGCGTAACCAGAATGACGCCCCCGACGACCAGCAGCGTGCCAAGTATCGTCCGCACCGTCACCCGTTCCAGTCCGCGCAGGAACACCAGCGTCAGCAGCGCAGAGATCATCGGATATACGGCGGCAAGCGGCGCGACCAGTATCGCCGGCGCTTCTCCCAGCGCGAGAAACCAGAATGTCACGCCCCATGTCGACGCGCACCCGGCGAGCGCCACGAACAGCCATCCCTTCCTTGACGGGCGCACCCTGAAGTCGGTGCGTATCTGGCTCTGGAATATGGCTGCGAGGACGAGGGTTCCCAAAATCATGGAGAACGAATTCGCCACCAGCGGCGGCGCGACATCCGTGGCAATCTTGCGCCCAAGCACCGCCAGCGTGCCGTAGCAGGCTGCCGCGCCTATCGCGGCGCCGTAGCCGATGATTGCCTCGCGCCGAGCGATCCCGCTAATCGTCACTTCTGCCCCACTATGAGCGCGATGCCCGCGATGATGGTCAGCGTTCCGGCGAATATGAACAGGTTCATGCTTTCCCCGCCCACCGTTACGCCCAGCACGGCGGCGAAGAGCGGCGACGCGCCCGTGATAGGGGCAGCGCGCGTCACGCCGATGCTGTTGACGCTGGTGAAGTTGAGCAGGCGGCCAAGCGGAAAGTTCAGCGTCCCGGCAACCAAAAACCACGCGAACGCGATACCGCCCAGGGCGAGTATGTCATCGAAGTTGAACACGACCGCAAGCGTCAGCGAGATGGCGATGCCCACCAGCAGCGAAATGAATGTGCCGGTAGTTGGGCGCATATACTGCAAGCCTATGCGCGCGAAGACGGCGCTTGAGCCAAATCCGAGCGCCGCCGACAGAGCGAGAACAGCGCCAAGCACTAGGCTAACACCCCACTGAGGCTTGCGGCGTTCAGCGCGTCAATCATGGACTGGAAAATCAACTTGCCGTCCTCTCCACCCAGCAGCGCATCGCAGCAGCGTTCTGGATGAGGCATCATCCCTAGCACATTGCCGCGCTCGTTCAGAATGCCCGCGATGTTGTTCAGCGAGCCGTTGGGGTTGGCGTCCTCGGTGATTGCGCCGTCCGGGGCGCTGTACCTGAACGCCACGCGATTGTCGGCTTCCAGCCGCTGAATCACCGCCGGATCCGCGAAATAGTTGCCCTCGCCGTGCGATATTGGCACACGCAGCGTCTGTCCGACGGTCGTCGTGGCGGTGAAGGGAGTATCGGCGTTCTCCACACGCAGCGTCACCCACTGGCAGCGAAATTGCAGATGGTCGTTGGGCAGAAGTACGCCGGGCAGCAGTCCCGCTTCACATAAAATCTGAAAGCCGTTGCAGATGCCAATGACCAACTTGCCCTGCGCCGCGAACTCTGTCACCGCCTGCATCGCGGGCGAGAAGCGCGCTATCGCGCCCGGGCGCAGATAGTCCCCATAAGAGAAGCCGCCCGGCAGAATGACGCAGTCATACGCCGACAAGTCGGTGTCCTTGTGCCAGACATATTCGACCGGCTGCTCGAAGACATCGTGAAGCACATCAAAGCAGTCAACATCGCTCCATGTGCCGGGGAAGACCACAACGCCGAACTTCATGCGGATAAGCCCCGCAGCGTTTGGTTCACAAGCGCGCTGACCTGCTTGCCGTCCGCGCGCGCTCGCACCTGCGGCATCACCCTGCCCATCACCTTGCCCATGTCCTGAGGCCCGCTCGCGTTCAGCTCGGCTACCGCAGACTGCACGATGTCCGCTATCTCTTCGGCGGTCAGCGGCTGCGGCAAGTACTCGACTACGACGGCAAGCTCTGCCTCTTCCCTCGCCACCAAGTCGGATCTGTTGCCTTTCTGATATGCCTCGATGCTGTCGCGGCGCTGCTGCGCCTGCTTGCTCAGCACCTGCATTACGGCGTCGTCCTCAAGCGCGTCAGTCCTCTTGGCTTTCTCCTCATAGCCTATCGCCGACAGCAGCAGCCGTATAGTATCGCGCCTGAGCGCATCACGCTGGCGCATCGCGTCTTTAAGGTCGTTACTCAGCCTGTCCTTAATAGCCATCCCTATTCACCTAGTCCCAACTCCAAAGTCTTTCAATCGTCAGTGCATCGTTCTCACTGTCATTCAGAGCAATTTTCCCTGACATCCCGAACGCAGCGCCCCCGCATCCTGTCATTCCCAACACAGCGCCTCCGCACCCTGTCATTCCGAACGCAGCGTAGCGGAGTGAGGAATCTAAAATCCTAATTTGCCGAATACATAGACTTTAGCAATCGCCTTTGTACTTTAGTTGGCTATTGCGCTGCAAAATGTCCCGCACCGCAAGCGTCAACACAACCCATTTCATATTCTCGCATACCCCTGTCAGCCCTCCGGTGTCAGCCCTCCGGATGAAGGTCATAACAGGGACTAACGCCCCTTCACAGCCGTTCCACCGCCGCCCGCACCAAATCCAGCGTGCGCTCTCGCCCCAGCGCTTCCAGCGACTGGAACAGCGGCGGGGCTATGCGCTGTCCTGTGGTAGCCACCCGCAGCGACCCGAAAAGCTGCCCCGCCTTGACATCCAGCTCCTTGACCATGCCGCGCAGCAACGCCTCTATCGGTTCGGCATCGAACGAGTCGAGCGCAGCAAGTCCGTCATAGGCCGCTTCCAAGCAGCGCCGGGTCGAATCGGCGTCCATCCTGCGCTGAATCAACTCCGAGCTGTCGTATTCTATGTCCGACTTGAACAGGAACGCGACGAGCGGCGCGGCATCGCGCAGCGTCTTCAGCCGTTCCTGCACAAGCGGCGCTATTTGCAGCGCAAGCTCACGCGAGGGCAGGGCAGGGATTTCCGGCGGCGGGCAGGTCTGCCAGAACTCCCGCAGCGTATCCGCGAGTTCCTCCGCGCCCATCTCGCGGATGTAGTAGCCGTTCATCCAGTCGAGCTTGTCGTTATTGAATATCGCGCCCGACTTCGAGACTCGCTCGATAGAAAAGTGTTCGACAAGCGCTTCCTGTGTGAACAGCTCCGTCTTGTCGTCCAGCGACCAGCCGAGCAGCGTCAAGAAGTTGACCATCGTGTGCGGCAGGTAGCCCATCTGCCGATAGTCGAGCAGCGATGTCGCGCCGTGACGCTTGCTGAGCTTGGAACGGTCGGGCGCGAGTATGATGGGCAGGTGCGCGAACAGCGGCGGCTGCCAGTCGAGCGCCCGATACAGCTGCAAGTGTCGCGGCACGCTCGGCAGCCACTCCTCGCCGCGAAGCACATGCGTAATCCCCATCTCATGGTCATCGACCAGATGCGCCAGATGATATGTTGGGAAGCCGTCCGACTTCAGCATCACGAAGTCGTCGACGAGCCGATTGTCGAAAGTAACCTCCCCGCGTATCAGGTCGTTCACCGTCGTCGCGCCTTCCAACGGCATCTTGAAGCGCACCACCGGGGTTTCGCCGTTCGCTTCCATCCGTCGGCGCTCGTCGTCGCTAATGTTGCGGCAATGGCGGTCGTAGCCGGTTGCGTTCTGCTTGGCGCGCGTTTCGCGCACCGCGGCAAGCCGCTCGGTCGAGCAGTAGCACTTGTACGCCCGGCCCGCCGCGACAAGCCTATCGGCGGCATCGTGGTATAGCGGCAGTCGCTCCGACTGCATATAGGGCGCATACTTGCCGCCAATGTCCGGCCCCTCGTCCCAATCGATGCCGAGCCACTTCAGCGCCTCGATGATAAGCTCGACCGTGCCCTCGACTGCGCGCGCGCGGTCTGTGTCTTCGATACGCACGACGAACTCGCCGCCCGTCTGCCTCGCAAGCAGCCAGTCGAATATCGCGGTGCGAATGTTGCCGACATGCGGCTCGCCCGTCGGACTAGGCGCAAACCGCACTCGGATTTTCTCACTCATCCTGTTCAACCCTCCTGTGCCTATTCTAACATGCGTCGCTCCAACACTCTAACTTTTCACCCCGCCGGTATTCTCAACCTATGCTGATATTCATATTCGTCATTCCCGCTTTTCACTCCGTCATTCCCGCTTCTCACCTTGTCATTCCTGCTCACTCACCCGCCATTCCTGCCCTTCACCTCGTCATTCCTGCTCACTCATCCGTCATTCCTGCCCTTCACCTCGTCATTCCTGCGAAAGCAGGAATCCAGTAATTTGAGATAGCCTAAAATATACGAAAGCGGCTACATGGCTACATTCTGAGCTTCTGAATCCCGGTTTTCACCAGAACGGCGCAAGCGCCAACAAAGCCTAGTCAGCGGCTTGAAGGGATCGAAGAAACACCTCTAACTCGTCGGGCAGGGGAGCGCTGAATTCGTGATACTCGTCGCTTGTCGGATGCCTGAAGCCCAGCGTGGTGGCATGGAGGAAATGGCGGTTGAGGCTGCCGTCCGCCTTGCCGTAGGTAGCATCGCCCACAAGCGGATAGCCTAGCGATGCGAAGTGAACGCGAATCTGGTGCGTGCGCCCCGTCGTCGGGCGAATCTCAACCAGCGTGTGCGACGGGAAGCGACGCATTACCCGGTAGCGCGTTACCGCCTCGCGCCCGCCCTCCGCAATCGCCATGCGCTGGCGATTGGCGTTCGAGCGACCGATGGGCGCGTCTATTATCGCCTCGGCGGGCGCAACCCTGCCATGCGTGAGCGCGAGATAGACCTTGGTGAATTCGCGCGCCTTCAGCTGCGCGCTCAGCAGTCGATGGGCGTTGTCGTTCTTGGCGACGACCAGCAAGCCGGATGTGTCCTTGTCCAGGCGATGCACTATCCCGGGCCTAATCGTGCCGCCTATGCCTTGCAGATCCGGGCAGTGCGCCAGCGCCGCGTTGACCAGCGTTCCGTCGGGATGCCCGGGCGCGGGATGAACGGTCATGCCCGCCGGCTTGTCCACCACCAGCAGGTCGCCGTCCTCATACACGACATCGAGCGCGATATGCTGCGGCTCAAGCCTGCTCACCGACGGCTCCGGTATGTGCAGCGCAATGGTTTGAGCGCGCCGCAGCCTTGTGGACGGCTTGGCAGGTTTTTCGTCCACCGTCGCGCAACCTTGCCCGATGAGCGTCCGCAGTCGAGACCGCGACATATCTGGGCAGCGGCTTGCCAAGAAAACATCGATCCGCTCGCCGTCGCCGTCCGCCTCGAAGGTCAATGTGCGGCTCACGGCTAACCCCTCTCGGCATCGTCAGGAATGGCGTCATCTTCCGGCTTGCGGTCGAACAGCAGCATCACGATGACGAGCGTCGCCATGCCCACGCATATAGACGAGTCCGCGATGTTGAATATCGGCCACCAGCCCACATCTATGAAGTCCGTTACCGCGCCGAACGCCACGCGGTCGAACAGATTGCCGAACGCGCCGCCAAGCTGCAACCCTATCGCAAGCCGCAATATGCGCCTGGGCATAGCGTAGGCGCGGTAGAAATAGACCAGAAAGCCGATTGCCGCTATGGAGGCGATGATGAGAAAGAGCGTCTGGTTGGGCAGCAGCCCGAACGCCGTGCCGGTGTTCGCGCCGTGCGTTATCCGCACCAGCCCTTCGGCGGGCCAAGACTCGCCAAGCCGAAGCGTCCCCTTGACGGCGAACTTGGTGAGCTGGTCCGCGAGCAGCACAACGCCAATCGTGGGTAGCAGCAGCCAGTCTCGATACCATGCCAGCCGCTCCATGTCGCCTTGGGCGGCGCTAACTTCCGTAGTCCCGTCTATCGCGCTGCGCTCTTCCATATTGCTGATATATCCCCGTATTTGGGTATTGCCGATGTGTGCTGATTAAGATAAGAAGATTGCATTAGTCTCTTTCCCCTTGATGGGGGACGGTATTTCATTAGTCCCTTTCCCCTTGATGGGGGAAAGTATTTCATTAGTCCCTTTCCCCTTGATGGGGGAAAGTATTTCATTAGTCCCTTCCCCCTATGGGGGAAGGTTAGGATGGGGGCGAAAACGCTTGCCCATCGACGGCTATACTATACTAATGCAATTTTCTCATTAGGATAGCACACCGCGCCGCCCCCTTACATCAAGCCGGTGCGTAGCCACTTGCCCTTGAAGTAGTACCATGTGAACGCTATCAACCTCAACGCCATGCCGCCGACTATCGCCGCCGGAATGCCGAACTGCGCCAAATCCGTGAAGTTCGCCAGTATGAATGTGAGCGGAATCTCGAGCGCCCACATAGTCGCCACCGTGATGACCATAGGCGCGAATGTGGAGCCTGATGTGTTGAACGCCTGCGTGAATATCTGCACCGGACACATGAATATGTAGCCGATAGTGGCGATTACAAGCCATGTGGAGGCGATTGCCAAGAATTCGGCGTCTGAATTGAAGAAGCCCGAGACGGTCACCGGAAAGACGATGAGCAGGGCAAGGAACGGCGCTGCGAGTCCCACGCCGTACAGCATCGCCCAGCGCACGGCGCCGCGAGCGCGCTCCGTATGCCCCGCGCCGAGGTTCTGCCCGGCGAGCGCGCCCGCCGCGCGTCCCATCCCGCGCGAACTCTGGTTCACCACATTCTCCGCCCGCCGCGCGAGCGCGAATGCCGCCAGCGCCACATCGCCGAACTGCGCCGCCACCCCCACGACCACAAGCTGCGACACGCCGCGCTGCATGTTCGTCACCGACGCGGGCGCGCCCTGCCGTATGAGACTCCAGATTAGCGGCAAGTCGATGCTATACTCCCTGAACCGCAGACGAATGCGCGCCCTGCCCGATGTCAGCGCCCAGTATGTCATGCCCACGCCGAACACCTCTGCCGCCAGCCGCGCGTAGGCAGCCCCCGCAAGCCCAAGCTCGGGCAGCCCCAGCCAGCCGAATATGAGCAGCGGGCTAAGCGCGATGTGAATTACCCGGGAGACCAGCGCGGCTTTCAACGGCGTTATGCTGTCGCCGGACGCTTGCAGCGCGCCGCTAAAGAGCCGATGGTAGCTCAGGCAGGCCATGGCGACGAGCTGAACCCGCATGTAGCCTGTGCCTTGCTCCACGGCGGCATCGCTCAGCCCGATGATACGCAGCAGCGGCTCCGCGAACAGCAACCCCACCGCAATCATCACCAGCGCAAGCGCTGAAGTGAGCGTGAACGACTGAAGCAGCACATGGTTCGCGTAGGAAATGCGCCGCGCCCCGACCGCGCGAGCAATCATGGAGCGCATGCTGGAATCTAGCCCCATGCGCGCCATCATGATGGTGCTGAGATACGCCTGCGCCGCGCCCAGCCCGGCTATGGCGTGGAAGCCTATCCGTCCCGCCCATACGAGATCGGCTATCTGGTCGGCGACGCCGAGAAAGCCCTCCGCGACCTGAGGCCATCCCAAGTACCATAGATGCTTGCGGATGCTGCCCAGCGTGAGGTCGCGCCCGGCGAAAGAGCGTCGCCGTGTGCGGCGACTTGGGCTTGGTGACTGCGCCGATGCGCGCGAGTGGGATGCTTGCGATGGCGAACGCGCCGAACCTTGCGACTGTGATTCGTCCTCTTGCATGCAATCCTTCAGCGTCAGAGCGCGCCCGCTATTCTTCCGTGTCAGTTCGGAGGTGCATTCAACGATAGGCGAATATGCGGGCGCAAGTCAAATTGAAGTCTCGAGAAAATTGCATTAGTCCCTTCCCCCTTGATGGGGGAAGGTTAGGATGGGGGTGAAAATGCTTGCCCATCGACGGCTAACCTGTGCTAATGCAATTTTCTCATCGAAACTAACATCCATAGACAGAATGGTATCGCGTGGTGTATAGTTACATGTAATTCAATTATCAGTAACTACATAAGGAGAACTGACATGACTGAACGGCAGAACGAGCAAGAACAGGACAGGGAAGACAAGCGTAGGCTGTCGGACAACGTCGACGGCATCATGAACAAGGTCAACGAAGTCGTCCGAGAGGCAATCACCGAGAGCGTAGATGCCGCCGAGTCCATCGGGGGCAACATCATGGAGACCGTCGACCGCGCACGCTCCAATCGCAGCAACGTCGTCATGGTGCGCGTCGACAAGGCAAGCCTCGAGCGCCTCGACGAGCTAGTAGAGTCGGGCATCATGGGCAGCCGCTCAGAGGCGGCGGCGTTCTTGATTGGCGAAGGCATCAAGGCGCGACAAGGCTTGTTCGACCGAATTGCCGAGAAGATACAAGAGATACGGCAAGCAAAAGACGAGCTGCGAAACTTGGTGGATGAAGACGGTGGATGAGGAGGGGTTGTATTCTAAACGCAATGTCAGCGAAAATAGCAATGCTCAACAAATTTTGTTGTTCGGGATTAAAAGGAGGCAATAATGCCATTACCGCTAATACCTATCGCCATAGGCACATCCATCCTTGTTAGTGGAGTAACTGGGCTTGTAGTAAAATCGAAGGCAGACAAGCGCAAGAAGCAGGCTAAGGAAGCCTATGAGAATCGCTACGGCGCATACAAAGCCAAGCATCACCACGGCGAGCAGAAGTGCGAGGATGTGAGAGAGAAATTTGCAGAGTTGAGTTTTGTTCGCTTGGAAGCCTACAGAACCTTGGGGAATGCTGCGTCTTTCTTGAAGAACAGCAAGCTGGGTAAGCAAGGAAAGGCAGAACAGTTCGGATTCACCCTGGAACATCTTGACCATCTCAAAAGACGTTCCGGCGTTGCCGCGGATGCGCTAGGTGCGTTAGGTGGCTTGGGGGTTGGCGCAGCGGGCGTGTCAGCCGCCTGGACAGCAGCCGGTTTTGGTGCGGCGTCGACCGGCGCCGCTATCTCAGGGCTGAGTGGAGCCGCCGCTACAAGCGCCAAACTTGCCTTCTTGGGCGGTGGCGCTCTAACTGCGGGAGGCGGTGGGATGGCGCTTGGAACGATGGCTCTTGGGGGACTCCCAATAGGTCCCGCGTTGCTGGCAATGGGATTCGCTTCGCAACTAGATGCCAACAAATTTGAAGCCGCAGTCCAAGAGGAGATAGATAAGATAGACAACAAAGAGTGCAAGTTGGACGATCTGACTGAAAAGGCGAACCTTGTGGATCTCCGCATCACTGAACTCGTTGAGGCAACCAAGCAAGTTGACCATGTTCTCCGCCAGTTGCTATCTCAATGCTCACCTCAAAATCCATCGGATGTGAAAGCCGTAGCATCTATGACTAATGGGCTGGCACAAATTGTTGACATCGCAATCTTGGACGAAGAAGACGCCATTCTGAACAAAGAGACGCTCGATGATGTCTATCGCCCGCATCTGATAGAAACACGCAAGCGAGATTTGTCGCAGGGCTACAACTTGATGCGTGAATCGGTCGCTACTCTTGACTACAAGAGGTTGGACAGCGCGTTCAAGCATATCATCCGAATTGTCGTAGTCTGATCAACGGAAATGTCAAAAACGCCGCAACCGATACCACGATTATCGTTGCGGCGTTTTTGCGCGCGTCGGGCTATGATAGAATGACCCCCGAAGGGAGAAGCGCCTATGACTACAAAAACCTCCACCGAAATAATCTACCCTGAAACGGACGGTATGCCATTGCCTGACGGAGTTTTTCAAGACCCGCTCTTCCGTGAAATCGTATCCACGATAGCCACATACTTCAAAGACCAGCCCAACACCGTCGTCAGCGGCAACACCTTCATCTACTACGAAGAAGGCAACCCCCGCCGCTCCGTGTCGCCCGACTGCTATGTCGTGTACGACTCGGATGTAGAACTGCTGCTGAGCAACAACACCTATCGCCTGTGGGAGATGGGCAAGCCGCCCGACTTCGCGCTGGAGATAGCCTCGGTAAGCACCGCAACGGTCGACACGGGCCGCAAGCGCGAATTGTACGCGCGGCTGGGCATCCCCGAGTACTGGCGCTACGACTCCACGGGCGGCGATTTCTATGGCGAGCCGCTTGTCGGGGAATATCTGGTCGACGGCGAGTATCGGCGCTTTGAAATGCGCCATGAGCCGGATGGCAGGGTATGGGGGCGCAGCCCCGCGCTGAACCTCGATTTGTGGTGGGATGACGGCAGACTGCACTTCTGGAACCCTATGACGGGGCGATGGCTGCTGAACCAAGAAGAAGCGCAAGCGGCGCTGGAAGCCGAACGCGCCGCTAGGCAGTCCGCCGAGGCGCGCATCGACCAAGAACGCGCCCGCGCCGCCCAAGAACGCGCCCGCGCCGACCAGCAACGCGCCCGCGCTGACCAAGAACGCGCCCGCGCTGACGCCTTGAAAGCAGAACTGCGCCGCCTGCGCGGCCAGCAGCCGTAACCTCCGGCGCAGCATAGCTGCCGAACCGAGCCGCCGCCGCCGCGCCCTTCATATCACAAGACTTTCGTGTATAATACGCCGCAACAACAATAACTGTCCGTTGCGGCGTATCATAGCGCGCCCAACGCATCGCCACCGACGGCTAACTACCGAAACTAAATCCTATGGAGGCAGACGATGACAACCTCTTCATTTCCAATCATAAGCAAGCCTGCCATTGAGGACATGAAGACAAAGCCCAACCTCGATTACGACAAGGTGCGCGGCAACTTCGACTGGCAGCAGATGTACGACGAACTCGACTGGCTGCCGGGCGGCGGGCTGAACAAGGCGCACGAAGCCATCGATCGCCACGCTAACGGGCGCAATCGTGACAAGGTCGCCATGATTTGGGAAGGCAAGAACGGCGAAAAAGAGTCGTACACCTTCGGCGAAATGAAAGACCAGAGCAACAAGTTCGCCAATGTGCTCAAGAGCCTCGGCATCGAGAAGGGCGACCGCGTCTTCATCTACATGGAACGCCTGCCCGAGCTGTACATCGCCTTCTTCGGCATCCTCAAGGTCGGCGCTATCGCAGGCCCCCTGTTCTCGGCGTTCGGCCCCGACCCGGTGAAGGACAGGATGCTGGACAGCGAAGCGAAAGTGCTGGTTACGCAGCCCGACCTGCGCCGCAAGATTACCGGCATCATCCCCGAACTATTCGAGCTCCAGCACATGGTCATAGTCAACAAGAACAACCGCGACCCGCAGCCGCTGATGTCCGGCGATCTCAGCTACGAAGAAGAGATGTCAAAGGCGACCGCGAACTTCGATACGGTCATCACCAGCCAGTACGACTACTCCATCATGCACTACACATCCGGCACCACCGGCAAGCCAAAGGGCGCGGTGCATCGCCATCAAGCGGTCGTGCAGCAGTACGCCACCGGCAAATGGGCGCTCGACCTGCAAGAGGACGACATCTACTTCTGCACGGCGGATCCGGGATGGGTAACGGGCACCTCCTACGGCATGCTCGCCCCCTGGACGAACGGAGTCACCCAGCTCATCTATGAGGGCGGTTTCCGCGCCAGCAAGTGGTATCAGCTCATCCAAGACTACAATGTCACCGTCTGGTACACCGCGCCAACGGCTATCCGCATGCTGATGAAGGCGGGCGACGACATCCCCAAGCGCTACGATATGTCCTCGCTGAGGTTCATCGCCAGCGTCGGCGAGCCGCTCAATCCCGAAGCGGTCGTCTGGAGCGACGACGTGTTCGGCATGCCGTTCCACGATAACTGGTGGCAGACCGAGACGGGCGCTATTCTGTGCGCCAACTACGCCTGCCAAGATGTCAACCCCGGCTCCATGGGCAGACCCATCCCCGGCGTAGAGCTTGGCATCGTGGACGACGAATATGAGCCGGTGCCGCCGGGCGAGGATGGCAACTTAGTCGTGCGCCCCAACTGGCCCTCCATGTTCCACGCCTACTGGAACAACACCGAGATGTACAACTCGCGCTTCCGCAAGGGCTGGTACATCACCGGCGACCGCGCCCGCGTCGACGAAAACGGCTACTACTGGTTCGTGGGACGCGCGGACGATGTTATCAACACGGCGGGACACTTGGTTGGCCCCTTCGAGGTGGAGAGCGCGCTGATAGAGCATCCCGCGGTAGCGGAGGCGGGCGTTATCGGCAAGCCCGACCCCATCGCCATGGAGATAGTCAAGGCTTTCGTGTCGCTCAAGGACGGCTACGAAGAGTCAACCGAACTGCGCCGCGACATCATGCGCTTCAGCCGCCAGAAGCTAGCCGCCGCCGTCGCCCCGCGCGAGCTGGACTTCGTGCCAACCCTGCCCAAAACCCGCAGCGGCAAAATTATGCGTCGCCTCCTCAAGGCGCGCGAGCTAGGCCTGCCGGAAGGCGACACCAGCACCCTCGAAGACGACTAAAAATCAACAGCCCCCAAAACTCAAAAGACTATACGCAGCAGAGAGGTCTTAAATGAAAATAAGCTGGTTCCACCTGATGCCCTATCGCTTCCTGCCGAAGGATTTCGAGGACAAGTATCGCAGCGTCTGGGTGGATGTCCCCAGCCACCTGTTCGAGGCAGACAAGGCGCATCAGCTTTACAACGAATACCTGGACGAGCTGGAGTTCGCCGACGAGGTGGGCTTCGACGGCATCTGCGTCAACGAGCATCACAACAACGCCTACGGCATAATGCCAAGCCCCAACATCACCGCCGCAACCCTGACGCGGCGCACCAAGGACGCCGCGATCATCGTGCTGGGCAACAGCCTCGCGCTGTACAATCCGCCCCTGCGCGTCGCCGAAGAGTTCGCCATGCTCGACTGCATCAGTGGCGGCAGACTCGTCGCGGGCTTCCCGGTAGGCACATCCATGGACACCAACTTCGCCTACGGCGTCAACCCCGCAATCCTGCGCGAAAAATACTACGAAGCGCACGACCTCGTGATGAAGGCTTGGACAGAGCCGGATATGTTCGCCTTCAACGGCAAGTACAATCAGGTGCGCTACGCCAACATCTGGCCCCGCCCCCTGCAAAAGCCGCACCCGCCCGTCTGGATTCCCGGCGGCGGCAGCGTGGAGACCTGGGAGTGGACGAGCCGCATGAACTATGTATATTGCTACCTGAGCTACTCCGGCTACAAGCGCGGCATTCAGGTGATGGATGGCTACTGGAAGGAGATGGAGCGGCTCGGCACGGACGACAACCCCTATCGCGCCGGCTTCTTGCAGCTCGTATGCGTCGCCGAAACCGACGAGAAGGCGAAGGAACTCTACGCCGAGCATGTGGAATACTTCTATAAGAAGTGCCTGCATGTGTACGAGGGATTCGCCGACGCGCCGGGCTATCGCACCATCCGCACGCTGAAGGCGGGCGCGGTCGCGCAGTTGGGCGCGGCGGCGAACGAAAAGCGCCAGGCGATGACTTGGGACGACTTCGTCGAACAAGGCTATGTCATTGCGGGCAGCCCCAAGACGGTGATTGAAAACCTGCGTAACGCCGTCGAAGGCTTGCGCGTCGGTCACCTCATGGTTCTGCTTCAGATTGGCAGCATGCCCAAAGACCTCACGATGAAGAACACCGAGCTATTCGCAACCGAGGTGATGCCCGAAGTCAAGGGCATGTGGGACGAATACGAAGACCACTGGTGGCCCCAGCCCATCGAAGAGCGCGAAGTCGCGGGCGCGGCATCCGCAGGCCCCTAACCCCGAACTGCCACCAACTCCGTAGCATCGTATGGGCAGGCTAATGCCTGCCCGTAACTTGCGTTGCATCAAACACAAAATCACACGAATATCAGAGGTTTGCACAGATGGTCATCCAGCACAACGGACAAGCAGTGAAGGTTGGCGACGCCCAAATCGAAGTCGCCAGCAAGGGCAGCGGCGAACCGCTCGTATATCTGCACGGCGCATTCGGATACAACGCATGGCATCCGTTCCTCGACGCGCTCGCCGAAAACTTCACGGTGTACGCGCCCGTGCAGCCCGGCTTCACAGACAGCGCCCCCGGCCCCGACGACATAGACGATATGCTCGACCTGACCCTCTACCACTTCGACCTGCTGGACGCCCTGGGACTGCAATCGCCCAATGTCGTAGGCCACTTCCTCGGCGGCATGATTGCCGCGGAGATGGCGGCGCTTCGCCCCGGCAGCATCCGCAAGCTCATAATGGCAGCGCCCGCCGGCATCTGGCTAGACGACGCGCCCGGCGTGGACTACTTCGCCGTCCCAATGAACGAGCTCCCCGGCGTCCTATTCGCAAACCCCGACTCCGAAGCGGCGGCGTCTGTGCTGCCCGAGCCAAAAGACGACCTAGAGCGCGGAACGCAGATTATCGAACGCGCGCGCTCCCTCGCCACAGTCGGCAAATTCCTCTGGCCCATCCCCGACAAAGGCTTGAAAAAGCGCATGAGCCGCATCACAGCCCCCACCCTCGTAGTCATGGGCGAGCAAGACAAGATAGTGCCAGCATCCTACGCCAGCCAATTCACCACCCGCATCCCCAACGCATCCGCGCAAACCATACCAAACGCCGGCCACATGCTAATGATCGAGCAAGCAGACCAGTTCGCCGACATAGTAGCGGCGTTCTTGAAGGAATAGCGCGCCTTCATAGATGCGTGAATGTACTGTCTAGGGGAAATCTGATGGTATGCAGATTTCCCTTATTTCTTTATATGCGATAAGTGAATTTATGCGGATGCAAACATCATGGCATGATTTGCAGAGTTAAATCTCTTTGCTACAATGATATTGTTCCGGTGGAAGACACGGAGGTTCAAATCCTCGCCTCTGGACCACGGAGCCGGAGTAGCTTAGTCAGGTGAAGCGTCCGCCGGAACAATTCCATTGCTGACCTCCTCGAAGAAGGTTTATATGTTGAATGAGGACAGGATTTATGATCGGCAAGGGCGTCCTGTCATCAATCTCCAAAACAGCCACGACTTGGACACCGCCCAGCACTTCCTAGCCGACCATGCCTCTGAGCTGATAGTTGCCTTCGACCACCATGCGGTTGATCCTGAAGTGTTCATTTACGCCGTCACTCCTGACGGTGTGCTTTCTGCCGGCGACTACTATCTTTGGCCGTTGCTTCACCAAACGGCGAAGCGTATCGGTGCGGAACTGGATGACACAAGACGCAAGGCAGACAGTCCTTGGAGTTGGCACCACTACCGAGTAAGTATGAGAAAGTGGGTGAAGCGGATGCCGCAGCTTTACACCCTCATCCGAATTCGCAAATCTACCGTTCATGCCATTTGTGCCTGGGATCTACAAGGTAGCCGACCCAATGACCTTGTTGTTCTCAACACTGACCTGAATCTGACTGGATTAACGCGACAGGCGGCTCTGAATATCGTGAACACACACTAAGGCGTTTTACGCCTGAATAGCGCAAAGGAGTCTCTTGAACAGGCAATTGCATCTAAATCGTCATTATATTCCGTTGGATACGAGTGCCTTCCCCTTGTTTCACCGAACCCCCTCCCCCTCCTCTTGTCATTCCGAACGGAGTGAGGAATCAAAAATCCTAACCCACCAAACACATAAACTTCAGCAACCACCCCCGCACTCCGTCTTGCCATCAGTCCGCGAAACACCGCCCCCAACCCCTAAACACAACCCAATTCTTAATTCACCCCGTGTGCAAGTATAAGCTTCATGTGAGCAGCTTGGAGATTTGGAAAGGAAGATTGCCAAGAGACTGATTCAGCATCACTGCCAAGGTGTGGCTAAGTACCTTCCTGATGAGCCTGTTTCCCAGATGCCACAAGTCCCTGGCACCCACACTCTTCACTGAGTAGCGGGCTTCCAGCCGGCTGAACAGCGTCTCTATCCGATAGCGCACACGACTGCACAAAGACGTCCATCCCACCTCCTCATCCCGCCCGGATGACTTCTTCTTGAATGCCGCGTGCAGCCACACTCCCTGCTTCTCAAGCTCTTCCCGCAAGCGCGGACTCCAGTAGTTGCGGTCGCCCAGTATCAAACCCTGCTGTCCATCGATCAGGCTTGCGACGACCTCAGTGTCTTGGATGTGCGCGGGCGCGAGGACGAACCCCACGATTACGCCCGGCAGCGCCACTAAAGTGTGCAGCCGAAAGCCGTAGAAATGACCCTTTTCAGTCGAGGCGTGGCCGTAAGTCGCCCATTCCCGGAACAGCTTGTGCCTGTTGGCGCGGGGGAACTCGCAGACCGCTATGGGCATGCTGTCCACTATGTGCACACCCTCATCTTTGGGTATGTCTTGGAGCAGTCGCTGCCAGATGTGCCTTTTGACTTCGCGCAGGTTCGCAGCCTGCCTCGTGAATGTGGTGCGATGCACCTTCGCCATAGCCGGAAACAGGTGTGAGTAGTGTCTGCGGAAGTAGTCGTATATGGCTTTGTCCTTGTTGAGTTCCAGGTACTCGCCCACGACTTCCATAGTGAGAACCTCGCTGTCGGCGAGCAGTGGCATAGGGCCTCTCTGCCTGAGTCGTTTGTTTGCCAGTATCTCTTTGAGCATATCGTCAATTAGGCAGAAAGCGGTTATGCGGTTATGATGAAAGTGTCCAGGTCCATAGCAATCTCCTGAGATTGTAGTTAACCTCATTAGAAACGCTGTGTACCTGGATTTCAACTCCGATTATCCTCGCTCATAAACTTGCACACGGGGTTAGGTTATACTTTGGATAAAGGTCTTGATTTAGTCGCTCGCTTTAATGGTAAATACATCATAGGCGAAGCGAAGTTTCTTACGGATTTCGGAGGGCATCAAAACGCTCAATTTAACGACGGCATAGCGCCGCTCGCATTGCCCAATCTCAAAGCAATCCCCATCGCCATTCTCGACGGAGTATTGTACATTAGCGGTAGAAACAAGATGCACCGACTCATTACGACAGAATTGAAGAACGAGAACATTATGAGTAGCCTCGTTCTTCGAGAGTTTCTTTATCAGGTGTAATTTCTATGCTTCTGACATATAAGGACAAAAAGAGTAAGGCTGACATTCTTGGCGGCGGTGAAAAGGCGCGGCTGGAGACGGTTTGCGACAAAGGCTCAACAAACAAGCTAATCCAAGGCGATAACCTACCCGTTCTCCGAAGCCTTTTAGATGACTATCAGGGCAAAGTGAACTTGATATACATCGACCCGCCATTCGCCACCAACGGGCAGTTCAGGATAGGCGTGGACAGGGCTAACACAATAAGCAGCAGCAAAGACGACGCTTTGGCTTACAGCGATACGCTGGTTGGCGCAGAGTACTTGGAGTTCATGCGTGAGCGGCTAATTTTGCTGCGGGAGTTGCTGTCTGAACAGGGCTGCATCTATCTTCACATTGATTACAAAATCGGACACTACTTGAAAGTGCTGATGGATGAGGTTTTTGGACAGAAACATTTTCGCAACGACATTGCCCGCATCAAGTGCAACCCGAAGAACTTTCCCCGCAAGGCTTACGGGAACATCAAAGATCTGATACTTTTCTACTCCAAGTCGGACAAGATGACATGGAACGACCCTAGACTTCCATTTTCAGAAGAGGATACCGCGCGACTGTTCAGAAAAGTTGACAAAGAAGGGCGGCTGTACACCACCATTCCACTACACGCGCCGGGAGAAACTCGCAACGGCAGCACAGGCAAAGCATGGCGCGGTATAAGTCCGCCCAAGGGCAGGCACTGGCGCAGCGCCCCTGATGAGCTGGAGAAACTAGACAGGCAAGGGCTTATCGAATGGTCAGCGAATGGCGTTCCCCGCAAAAAGATATTCGCAGATGAACGCCCGGGCAAGCGGGTCCAGGACATACTGACTTTCAAGGACCCGCAATATCCCGTCTATCCAACACAGAAGAGCCTAGAGTTGTTGAAGTTCCTCGTTGAAGCGTCATCCAATGAAGGGGATTTGGCGCTGGATTGCTTCTGCGGTTCAGGCACAACGCTACTGGCTGCCCAAACGCTCAATCGCCGCTGGATTGGGATTGATGATTCAGCGCCAGCGATAGAGACCACCCGAAAGCGGCTGTCGCAGACGCCAAGCGACCTGTTCTCTCAAACCGATTATGATTTCTTGATCGGGCAAACTGGCCGCCGCTAGGCTGATTGGAGGCGCGCTATCATGTCTTTTAGGACTTCTTCGTCTTCGCCGGAGTTGACGGGGATCGAGAAGCTGAGCGAGCTTGCGAATGGGCCATAGGTCGCCTTTATCTTGTCGACGACGTCATCGTAGCTGCCGACTATGGCGAACTCGTCCAGCATTTCGTCGGTGATGAGCGCGCCCATCTCGCCCCACCTGCCTTCGACGGACATGCGGTAGAGCCTCTGCGCGGTGTCGTTCCAGCCGTGATGGTTCATTACGGGGGCGTAGCTGCGGGTGGAGGCGTAGAACGATATGGCGTTCTTGACCTCTTGGCGGCTGCGCTCGATGTGTTCTTCGCTGGGCCCGGTGATGACATAGCCGCCGCCGTTGATGTCGATGTCGGCGAGCGTCCTGCCTGCCCGCTCCGCGCCTTTTTGCAGGTTGGGTATCGCCACCTCGTTGATGTACTTGAATGTGCCGAATGAGTGGAGCAGCACGCCGTCGCAGACCTCGCCCGCCGTTTGCAGCATTCGCTCGTTGACCGCCGCGATGTATATCTTGATGTCGGGATGCTCTATGGGATCGGGCGTGAAGAACGGGGGCATCAGGTTGAAGTTGTAGAAGTCGCCCTTGAAGTCCAGCTTTTCGCCCGTCTGCCAGCTGTTCCATATATGTCGGAGCGCCAGGATGTACTCGCGCATGCGGGCGGCGGGTCTGCCCCAGGGCATGTTGAAGCGCCTGACGATGTGACCGCGAACCTGACTGCCCATGCCCAACTGGAAGCGTCCGCCGGACAGCGATTGCAAGTCCCATGCCATGTACGCGGTGTCCATCGGGCTGCGCGCGAACGACAGGGCGATGGATGTGCGTACCTGCGCGCTTTCTGTGTGTTCTGCCGCCAGAGCGGCCGTGATAAACGGGCTGTGTTTCGTCTCGTTGGTCGCAAAGAAGTCGTAGCCGAGTTCCTCCGCCTTGCGCGCCTTCTGCGGGACATCCGCGACCAAGCCGCCCTGCATGCCTGTGCCAACCTTCATCTGCGCTGCCTCCACTTGTGTAAGATTTAGTCCGTCTATCTTATCAGAGCGGGGGCGCGGTCGCACACAAAGCCTGCCGCTAATGCGTTATAATATCGCCTGCAATCTTATTAAGCAGGAGCATGATATGGCTGACGAAATAGGTCTGTTTGAGGCGATGCACACGCAGCGGGCGATTAGGTACTTCAAGCCCGACCCGGTGCCGGAGGAACTGTTGACGAAGCTGCTGGAGGCGGCGTCCAAAGCGCCGAGCGGCACCAATCGCCAGATGTGGCACTTTATCGTCGTGCGGGACGACGGGCTGCGCGCTGAGCTGGCGGGCATATATCGGCGCGCGGGGCGCAACGCCTTGCCCAACCTGCAATGGCTTCAGGATGCCAACCCGCGCATCTTGCGATCCGCGACGCACCTGATAGAGCACATGGACGAGGCGCCGGCGCTGCTGCTCGCCTGCATCGAGCACGGCGGCTCCACGAACCTGACGACCGGCTCATCCATCTATCCGGCGGTGCAGAACATACTGCTGGCGGCGAGAGGGCTGGGGCTTGGCAGCGTGCTGACCACATTCCATAAGCAGTACGAGGATGAAGTGCGCGCGCTTTTGGGCATACCTGACAATGTGGAGACCGCCGCCCTGCTGCCCATAGGCTATCCTGCGGAGGGCGTGGGATACGGCGCGACGCGACGCAAGCCGCTGGATGAGGTTACTCACTGGGACGGCTGGACGCAGAGCGACTAATCTTGCTTTTCAAGCGCGCTGGCAGATTGCGCTTGGCGGCGCGGCAAGTCGCGCGGGCAAACCTGATATAATTGCCCCTGTATTCAAGCGCAGGAGTTAGGAGAACTTATGGCATACGAATTCATCACATACGAGAAGAAGGGGCGCATCGCCTATGTAACCATCACCAGGCCGGAGCGGCTGAACGCGCTGCATCCGCCCGCCAACGCGGAGCTATACGATGCCTTCTGCGATTTTCGGGACGACCCGGACGCATGGGTTGCGATACTGACCGGCACGGGCGAAAGGGCGTTCAGCGCGGGCAACGACTTGCGATATACGGCGGAGCATGGCAGAAGGGACCGTTCCGGGGAGATAGCCCGCTTCGGCGGCATAACCTCCAACTTCGAGTGCTGGAAGCCGATAATAGCGGCGGTGAACGGCTATGCGCTCGGCGGCGGGCTTGAGCTTGCTATGGCGTGCGACATCATCATCGCCGCAGACCATGCGGAAGTGGGCTTGCCTGAGCCGCGCGTCGGGTTGATTGCGGGCGCGGGGGGGGTTCACAGACTGCCCCGACACATTCCGTTCAAGATTGCGATGGGCATGCTGCTGACGGCGCGGCGCATTCCGGTTAAGGAAGCGTATCGCCTTGGGCTGGTGAATGAGGTCGTGCCGCTGCAAGATCTGATGGCTACGGCGGAACGCTGGGCTAACGAGATTCTGGAAGTCGCGCCACTGTCGGCGCGCGCAAGCAAGCAGATGTCCACGAGCGGGATGGACTGGCCGCTGGACATAGCGCTCAATCGCACTTACAGCGAGCAGCTGAAGGCGTCGGCTTCCGACGACTTCGTGGAGGGGCCCTTGGCGTTCTCTGAGAAGCGCAAGCCCAACTGGACGGCGAGCTGACGGGGCGAACAGGGCGAATATGGACGGACGGGATATAGGATATAGCGAGAGGAATCAATGGAACAATCCAACGCGGTCCTGATACCGGCGAATGTGAAGCCGGTCAACTATCGCATAACGCTGGAGCCGGACTTCGGCACATTCACATTCACGGGCAGCGAGACGGTACGGGTAGAGGTTCTGTCGGCGACATCGGCGATTACGCTGAACGCCATCGAGCTTGGCATCCAATCGTGTTCGGTTACGCCTGACGGCGGCGCGACGCTGACGGCGCAGCGCATATCGTTCGACGAGGACGCGGAGACGGCGACATTCGAGTTCGGCGCGGAGCTGCCCGTCGGCGAGGCGACGCTTGACATCGAGTTCACAGGGGAGCTGAACGACAAGCTGCGCGGGTTCTATCGCAGCAGCTACACCGACATAGACGGCAATGAGCGGCACATGGCGACGACGCAGCTTGAGGCAACCGACGCGCGGCGGGCGTTCCCCTGCTGGGACGAGCCAGCGCTGAAGGCGACTTTCGCGCTCACGCTCGTCGTGCCTTCCGAACTTGCGGCGGTGTCCAATATGCCGGTCGTGAGCGAGGAAGAAGTACGCCCCGGCGTGAAGGCGGTCGGCTACGCGGAGACGCCGATAATGTCCACATATCTGCTGGCGTTCATCATCGGCGACCTGACGCACATCGAGCAGGTGGGCGACAACGGCACGCTCATCCGCGTGTTCACCACGCGGGGGCGCGAGGAACAGGGGCGGTTCGCGCTCGAAACCTCGACGCGGCTGCTGAAGTACTTCAACGACTACTTCGGCATCCCCTACCCTCTGCCCAAGCTCGACCACTTCGCCATACCGGACTTCGCGGCGGGCGCGATGGAGAATTGGGGCGCGATAACATACCGCGAAACCGCGCTGCTGGTGGATCCGGAGAACACATCGGTCGGCACGCGCCAGCTGGTCGCGGCAATCATCGCGCACGAGATGGCGCACATGTGGTTCGGCGATTTGGTTACGATGGCGTGGTGGAACGACCTATGGCTCAACGAGAGCTTCGCCTCCTGGATGGGCGACAAGGCGACCGACAGCCTGTTCCCAGACTGGGAAGTATGGACGCAGTTCGTATCCAGCGACACCAACCGCGCGTTCAGCCTAGACGGGCTGCGGAACTCGCACCCCATCGAGCAAGAGGTCAACAATCCGGCGGAGATTGGCGAGCTGTTCGATGCGATAAGCTACAGCAAGGGCGCGTCGGTGCTGCGGATGCTGGAGAGCTTCCTCGGCGCGGAGACCTTCCGACAGGGGCTGAACCGATACCTGACCAAGCATCAGTACGCCAATGCCGAGCGGCTGGACTTGTGGAACGCGCTTGGCGAGGCGTCAGGCGAGCCGGTCGCCGAGATTATGGACACCTGGGTAATGCAGACGGGCTATCCGGTGCTGGAGGTGGGCGTAGAGCGGAGCGGCGGCAATATCAACCTTCACATGTTGCAGAGGCGTTTCCTCTATGACGCCGTGCTGGGGAGCGATGACGCCGACGAAACGCTTTGGAAGCTGCCCATCGGCGTGTACACGGGCAACGGCAGCGATAGCGCAACCACGCTTATGGACTCGCGGACGCTGGCGTGGGATGTCGCCGACGCAGGCGCGGACGATGGCGCGTGGACGAAGTTGAACCCGGACCAGACGGGATTCTACCGCGTGAGATATTGGCAGCAAGACTTGGAGCGGCTCGCCGCGCCTATCAGGAGCAAGACGCTGCCGCCGATAGACAGGCTCGGCGTGCAGAACGACGCCTTCGCGCTCAGCCGCGCGGGCATCATACCCGCGACCGACTTCCTGACCATAGCGGAGGCGTATCAGGGCGAGGACAACGCGCCCGTGTGCGCCGACCTCTCATCCAACTTGGGCAGCCTCGACAACTTGCTGTCCGATGAGGGCTTTTACGGCAATTTTCAGGCGTTTTCGCGCAGCATCTTTCAGCAGGTAGCGGCGCAAGTGGGCTGGGACGCCAAGCCCGACGAGACGCACATGGACGCGCTGCTGCGTAGCACGGTACTCAGCCATGTGGGTGGGTGCGACGATGAGGATGCGCTGCGCGAGGCGGCGGCGCGCTTTGCGGCATATACGGACGACCCGGCGAGCATCAGTCCGGACATTCGGGGCATCGTGTTCAGGCTTGCGGCTAAGAGAGGCGGGCGCTCGGAGTACGATAGCATGTGGGAGCTTCGCAACTGGACGCCGCTTCAAGAGGAGAAGGTCAGGTTCCTGTACGGGCTGACGGGGTTCGAGCAGCAGGCACTGCTAGAAGAGACGCTCAACCGCTCGCTAGGCGATGAGGTTCGCGTACACGATACGGTGAGCGTCATCACGCTGGTCGCGGGCAATCGCAACGGGCGCGACCTCGCTTGGCAGTTCCTCAAGGACAATTGGGCGGAGCTGGACAGGCGATATGGTGAGGGGGGCTTTGCCATAATGCGACTGGTCGGCATCGCGTCCGCGTTCACCACGCCGGAGATGCATGACGATGTGGAGCGGTTCTTCACGGACAATCCGGCCCCCGGGGGGGAGCGCACGGTGCGCCAGTCGCTGGAGCGCATACGGCTGAATGCCGCGTGGCTGGAGCGGAATCGGGATGAGTTGGCGGGGTGGTTTGTGGGGTAGAGGGGGGCGGAATTAAGAATTAGAAATTAAGAATTAACCCCGTGTGCAAGTTTATGAGTGAGGATAATCGGAGTTGAAATCCAGGTACACAGCGTTTCTAATGAGGTTAACTACAATCTCAGGAGATTGCTATGGACCTGGACACTTTCATCATAACCGCTTTCTGCCTAATTGACGATATGCTCAAAGAAATACTCGCAAACCGACGACTCAGGCAGAGAGGCCCTATGCCACTGCTCGCCGACAGCGAGGTTCTCACTATGGAAGTCGTGGGCGAGTACCTGGAACTCAGCAAGGACAAAGCCATTTACGACTACTTCCGCAGACACTACTCACACCTGTTTCCGGCTATGGCTAAGGTGCATCGCACCACATTCACGAGGCAGGCTGCCAACCTGCGCGAAGTCAAAAGGCACATCTGGCAGCGACTGCTCCAGGACATACCCAAAGATGAGGGTGTGCACATAGTGGACAGCATGCCTATAGCGGTCTGCGAGTTCCCCCGCGCCAACAGGCACAAGCTGTTCCGAGAATGGGCGACTTACGGCCACGCCTCGACTGAAAAGGGTCTCTTCTACGGCTTTCGGCTGCACAGTTTAGTGGCGCTGCCGGGCGTAATCGTGGGGTTCGTCCTCGCGCCCGCGCACATCCAAGATACTGAGGTCGTCGCGAGCCTAGTCAATGGACAGCAGGGTTTGATACTGGGCGACCGCAACTACTGGAGTCCGCGCCTGCGAGAAGAGTTGTAGAAGCAGGGAGTGTGGCTGCACGCGGCCTTCAAGAAGAAGTCATCCGGGCGGGATGAGGAGGTGGGATGGTCGTCTTTGTGCAGTCGTGTGCGCTATCGGATAGAGACGCTGTTCAGCCAGTTGGAAGACCGCTACTCTGTGAAGAGCGTGGGCGCTAGGGACTTGTGGCATCTGGGAAACAGGCTCATGAGGAAGGTACTTAGCCACACCTTGGCAGTGATGCTGAATCAATCTCTTGGCAATCCGCCTTTCCAAATCTCCAAACTGCTCACATGAAGCTTATACTTGCACACGGGGTTAACCTAGGTTTTCTTTAGCATAACGCCCTTTCTCAACATCGCTCGCCTGAAGTATAGCGTTTTCCTCCGTCGCAACAAATTCTTCCAGTCCAATAGGTTGCACGCCTAGCGATTTCCGGTTCAGCCATCTTTGAAAGTGTGGTCCCATTTGACGGTTTGTTTCTTTTGGTTCAGATGAGAGTTCATATATTTTATCAAGTCCCAATTCATAAATACGACCACTGAGTCGAGCAACTGTTGAGGGATTACGCTCCAACGCGCTCTTATCTCGTTTCAAATAAGCCACATACGAGTCTTTTATGGGGAACAATTCAAGCCTTAAAAGACTCTCGATTAATGCGGTATTGTTCCGTTCATTGAAGGCGCTTACGACATCCTCCCAAATAGTCCCGTCAATGTCTCTAATACCTTCTGGAATGGTTGGATAGACCCTGAAAAGGTCATCAAGATAGCTCCTCTGATTGGCGTATTCTATGCTTAATTCAAGCCAAGGATTCATAATTCGTCAGCCCTCCAAGTGGGCGTGAGCGCCCGCGCTCCCGCTCGATGATGCCCTCGATTTCGCGCACGGCTTCATCGGTGCGGTCGGTCTGATGCACGACCACATAGTCGAACTTCTTCGCTTCCCGCAACTCGTGCCGCGCCTGCTCCATCCGCAGCGCCAGCGCGCTGTCAGACTCCGACTTGCGCCCGCGCAGCCTGCGCTCCAGCTCGGCCTCGCTAGGCGCGGCAAGGAAGATGAACAGGGCGTCGGGCGCAATCTCCCTGATAGTCGCCGCGCCCTGCACATCGATCTTGATGATGACATCCTCGCCCCGATTGAGGGCGTCCATCACCTGAGCCTTTGGCACACCGTAGTAGTTGCCGTACACGGTCGCCCACTCGAGCAGTTCGCCGCTGGCGATCATCGCCTCGAAGCGGCGCTTGCTCAAGAAGTGATACTCGACGCCGTCCCGCTCGCCGTCGCGCCTGTCCCGCGTGGTGGCGGTAATCGTGAAGAAGTAGGGCGCGCCCGATGCCCTAATCCGCGACAGCAGGACATCCTTGCCCACGCCCGACGGCCCGGATATGACCAGCAGCAGGGGATTAGGCGCTGTGTTCCGCCGCTCTGCCAAGACTATCGAACCCCCGCGCCGAATATGGCGGCGCGCGCCTGCGCTAACGATTTCGCAGATATGTCCATGCCGTCTTCTTTTCGCCGCCGCTCATCTGTCGGTAGCGCCGAGTAAGCCGCTCTCCGAAGAAGGCATTCGCCATGGACTCGCCGGCGCTTGGCAGCGCGTTCTCGCCCGTATCCACCACCGCGCCCGCGTCCCACCTCGCGCGCCCCTCCCACGCCTTGATGAAGGTCTCCACAAGGTCGTCGTTAGAGTCCTTAATCATGTTGCGGTATGTGTACAGCTCGGTGATGTACTCATCGAGCCAGTGAACCAGAGCCTCTTGGTTGGAGTAGCAGGCGGCTTCATTATCCAGCGGATCCTCCGCTGCCAAGCGCGAATACTCCGCGAAGGTCGCGGCGGCGATCTGGTGCATCTCGCGCCACGATTCGCTGCCCGCTGTCGCCGTCACGAACGCCGAGGACAGCACGGCGGGCATCACTTCCATCGCCACCGCGTAGCTGTCGTGCTCATGCGGGTCGAGGAACAGCGGCCGCGCGCCAATCAGCTCTATCATGCCCACCACCGTCTTTACCGACGCTTGATCGGCGGAGTTGGACGGCGAAACGCAGTATTGCGCGCCCTGAAACAGGTCCGCGGAGGCGTCTTCCAGCGTGGTGAATGGCTTCCTGATTAGCGGCCGTCCGCCCACAAAACTCACATTGCGGGGCAGCAGCTGTTCCGCCCACTCCATCGCCTTCACCTTGGCAACGCATGTGTCGGTAACCACGCAGCCGTCCTCGACTATCGGCGCTATGGCGTCTATCAGCTCGCGCGTCTCCGTGAACGGCGCATCCAAGATAATCATCTGCGCGCCCCGCACGGCGTTCCGCAGATTGGGCGTCTCATCGTCGTATGCGCCCGCCTTGGACGCAATCTTCAGGGCGTCCCTGTTGCCCGAACTCCCCACAATCTCCGTGTTCCGCAGGTTCGCCCGCTTCAGGGCAAGCCCGATGGACACACCCACAACCCCCGTGCCTATTATCGCAATCCGCTCCAAGTTACACCTCCTGCTCCAACCTGCGACTGCTCGTTCGCAATATGCTCATACCCAAAGTCTATCACAATTGGCTGAACCCGCGTTACGCGCCCAGGAACAGCCCCGCGATTGTTCTGATAGCCGGAAACATAATCCGGCTGAGTATGCCGGTGTTCAGGAAGCTGTCCGCAAGCACCACGAGCAGCAGTATGATGATGCCAAAGCGTTCGGTGCGCTCGAAGGGTATCGCAAGCGCGCGGGGCAGGACGCCCAGAGCGACCTTGAACCCGTCGAGCGGCGCTACGGGCAGAAGATTGAACACCGCAAGCACGACATTCCACAGCACCAGCGCCTGCAAGAATTGGGCGTCTATGCCGCCGTCCGACAGCGTATCCACCAGCCTGACGGGTAGGGCGGCAAGCGCGGCAACGATGAGATTGGACACCGGCCCGGCGAGCGCGACCACAGCCATCCCCGGCCTAGCGCCGATGCGAATGTTCGCCGGCGATACGGGCGTGGGCTTGCCCCAACCGAAGCCCGCAACGAAGATGAGTATCGTTCCGAGCGGATCCAGGTGCGCTGCCGGGTTGAGCGTCAGCCTGCCTTGCTGCCGCGCCGTATAGTCGCCCAGCTGCGCCGCGGACCATGCATGGCTGAACTCATGCACCGTAATGCCCACGACGAGCGCGACGGCAAATGCGGCAAGGCCGATGAGCGCGCCAACGGGGTCAATCTGAAACTGATCGAAGAGCCGAAAGAGCAATTGTTGTCCTGTGCGAAAAGCCTAAATCGTCCGCCCTGATGGTCATTGAGCCTGCCGAAGGGTAGGGGGGCGCTGAAAAGTTCGTGCAAGCAACGGCGCGGCGAGACGACAGCATCGCCCCGCCGCGCGCGGTATTTCATGTTCGCGGTAAAGCCTAGTGGCCGCCGCACCCGCATCCGCCGCCACCGCATCCACCACCGCCACCGCCGCAGCCACATCCTCCGCCACCCGCGCCGCAAGCGCATCCACCACCGCCGCCGCCGACCTGGAAGTTCGGGTTGCTGATGACAAAGCCGCTACGCATCAGCCCGTCCACATAGTCGATCTGCGCGCCCTCGACCAGCGGGGCGCTCTCAGGGTCGATAAGCACCTGAACGCCCGGCGCGCTGATGACCATATCATCAGACTTAGCCTCGCGCTCCATGCCCAGCATGTACTGGAAACTCCCATGCGGCCCGGGCACGACCATCATCCGCAGCAAAGCGCCCTGTTCGCCCTGCTCGTTCAGTATCTCTTCGAGTTTTTGTGAAGCCAACTCGGAAACCTCGATAAGAGGGGTTGTTGTCACCGTTACACCTCCGGGCGATAACGCCTCAGTATGCCGAATGCAGACACCGCTGCCTATGCCCAAATCCTATCATCCCCATAACAAGCGGTCAAGGAGTGCTCGCTCATGAGAAACTTGCATTAGTCCAGTTTAGCCGTGGATGGGCGAGCGTTTTCACCCCCATCCTAACCTTCCCTCATCAAGGGAGAAGGTTAGGGTGCAATTTTCTCTGATCAGGATAGCGCAACCAGTCGGTTGCCCCTACGCCCGGGCTGACAGGGGGGCGGAATTAAGAATTAGAAATTAAGAATTAAGAATTGGGTTGTGTTTGGGGTTGGTGTGCGATGTTTCGCAGTTCGACGGCAACCGATGTTTAAGGGCGGTTGCTGAAGGCTATGTGTCCGGTGGGCTAGGATTTTCGCCCCCATCCTAACCTTCCCCCTTGAGGGGGAAGGGACTCTGGGTGGCGGAAGGGTGGGGTGTTTAGGGGCTGCGGATGCGGGGTTTTTGGGGGGCGCAGATTGCGGAGGGGCGGGCGGCTATGGCGGCGGCTAGCTGCTCAAAGGGGTCATACTTGAGTTGCGGCGGGGGCATGTTTGGCAGTTGTTCAGGGTCGAGATCTTCTTCTTGGGCGAATTCTAGCGCGAGTTCCGCGTCGAATTTTGCCTGCTCTTCGGGGGTGAGCGGCTCGTAGTAGTAGTCGACGGTCGGGTCGGGGTCGGAGGGGCCGTAGCCCGCGTATTCTATGTATTCGTCTTGGGGTTCGTCTTGCTGCCGGCTCGGCGCGGGCGGGGCGCTGTCGGTGTTGGCGGCTTGGGGGAGCCGGGTTTTCTTTGCCAAAGGCGCTGCGCCGGTTTCGCGTTGGTATTCCCGTTCTTCGTCTTCTTTTGCTATGACGTCGTAGTCCACATCGTCGTATCGGTCGTATTCGTCTAGGAATGCCTGCATTCCGGCGAGCATCTTTTTCTGCCCTACGGATAGGCGGGGGGATTCCTGCTCGCGGCAGTAGTCTTCGACGTCCTTCCAGGTTACGGCGTCGAAGTTGATGTCCCAGGCGCGGCGCAGGAGCTCTCGCGCGGCTGATATTCTGTGGTGGGCGCTGAAGCCGTCTTCGGGGTCGCGCTCGGTCATGACATCGAGCAGGAAGCGCACGGCGGCTGTGCCGTTGTCGGTGTAGTCGCGCATGCGCTTGGCGAGGTCGGTGTGGAGGGTGTCGTAGTCGTTTATGCCGTCGAGTTGGTCGTCGAGGCGGGGGCGGGCTGAGAAGTCGCCGAAGCCTCGCCGCAGCAGTTCCTTTGCCGCCGCCATTCTGTCGGCGGGGGTGAAGCGGCGCTTCTTGCTGACGAATGGCGCGGGGAGCTGCTTGTCGCGCATAACATCTATGAGGAAGGCGACGATGGTGTAGCCGTCGGCGGTTTCCTTGCGGATGTGGCGGGCGATGGCGTAGTTGATGATGTCTAGGTGTGTTGGTGGTTGGACAGGCTCACCACGAACAGGATTTTTCTTGCCTTGCGCGGGGTTCTGTTCACTGCTTGCGGAACCTTGCTCAGCGTGCGTGGGGTTCGGCTTGCCGTAAGTGGAAGTCTGCTTACCATGGACGGGATTCGGCTTGCCGTGCGCGGATGCTTGTTCAGCGCGGGCGGGGTTTTCTAGGGCGAGTTCTTCGGGGGTTGGGATTAGCATGTCGTGTATGATGCTTTCGCCTTGCGCGGGGTCTTGGGGGTCGTCGTAGCCGTATTTGATGAGTTGCTTGGCGGCGTCTAGGCGGTGGCAGATTTTTGCGTCGGCGGTTTCGCCCTGCATGGTGGACACGAGGAATTGTGCGATTAGGTCGCCGTCTTTGGTGTGCTTATGGATTGTGCGCTGGATGGCGGTTCGGATGCACATGGGAGGGTGTCTTTGAGGTGGTTAGGGTTTCAGATTTTCAGCGTGTCAGGGGTTGGGGTTTTTGGGTGTTCGGTTTTGTGTGCGAATTATTAGTTCGTATAAATAGTATAGGTAGGGTTTTGTGTGATGTCAAGGAGGGTTTTCAATTGGTATTCTCAATATGTACTGGTATTACAATCTGGGCGGCGTATCAACCGCGCTGGATTCCTGCCTCTGCTTTCGTAGGGGTGATGTTCTTTCGCAGGAATGACGATTTGATAGTCAGCGCGTATTGAGGATAGCCTGAGCGAGAAAATTGCATTGGTACGGTTTAGCCGTCGATGGGCAAGGATTTTCGCCCCCATCCTAACCTTCCCCCAAAGGGGGAAGGGACAATCACGCCGTCGGATTGCGCTTGACAGCAGGCAACCTTCCTCCATCAAGGGGGAAGGGACTTTCTCCAATTAAGAATTAGGAATTGAGAATTGGGGGCGTGGTGGGTGTTTGTGGGTTGCCGGTTGCGGTTGTGGGGTTGGATTGTGGGGGTGGTTCGTCCTTCGACAAGCTCAGGACGCTCACCACGAACGAAAAAAGGGGACTCTTGCCGCTCAGAGTGGATAATGCCGCGCGAGGTTCTCACGATAGTCGGCGTCCCAGGCGATAATCTGGCCTCGGCGCAGCTGCTCTTCAATGGACACGGTGCGCGGCTTGCTCGGATTGGGCGGCGCTGTGCCGATTGCGCCTCTTGCTTCCATCGCCTCCACCTGCGCGGCGGGCGTTCCCATCATGTCGCTCAGGATGAAGCGGTTGTGCTGCCCAAGCGTGGGCGCGGCGGCGCGCAGTCCGCCGGGCGTCTTGGAGAACTTCCAAGGTCTGCCGGTGTAGGGCAGTGGAGGGATGCCCGTACTCGCATGGTGTTCTGCGACTTCGTAGAAGCCGCGCTCTTTCAGATGGGGATTGAACAGAAGCCCCTTGCCGTCCAATACCGCCCCGGCGGGAACCCCTTTCGCCTGCAATGCGTTCATGAGCGCGTACTGCTCATGCGCGGCGGTCGCCTCGCACAGCAGCGCGTCGAGCGCATCGCGGTTCTTCCAGCGCGAGGGCGCATCCGTGAAGCGGGCGTCGGCAAGCCAAGCTGGGCGTTCCAGCGTCTCGCAGAGCGCATGCCACTGCTCATCGGTCGAGACGGCGATGGCAATCCACCTGTCATCGCCCGCGCACGGGTAGCAGCCGTGCGGCGACATCATAGCGTCCTGATTGCCGATGCGCTCGCCGATGCGCCCGTTCACGGTGTAATCCATAATCGCTTCGGGGATGGTCGAGGTCAGCGTTTCGGACTGCGAAATGTCGATGAACTGCCCCTTGCCGGTGCGCGCGCGGTATGCGAGCGCCGCCATAATAGCGAACGCGGTGTGCTCGGCTGCGGTATAGTCGGCGTAGGGTATCTCCGGCAGTACGGGCGCGCCGTCCTTGTAGCCGCTGATGTGCGACAGCCCGGATGTCGCCTCTGTCGTGTATCCGATAGCGCCGTAGTCTGCCCAAGGTCCGGTGTAGCCGTAGCCTGTGGAGGAGACCATGATGATGTCCGGCTTGATGCGGCGCAGGTCGCCGTACTCCAGCCCGAAGTTTCGCATGACGCGCGGCGTGAAGTTCTCGGCGAATATGTCGCTGACGCTCACCAGCTCGCGCAGCGCATCCATGCAGTCGGGGTCGTTCAGCTCCAGCGTGAGGCTGTACTTGTTGCGGTTCTGCTCGTAGAAGTTCGCGGCGCGGTCCCAGTATCGCCCATCGCCGCTGTTCTCATAGAGCGAGTGGGTGCGGTAGTTGTCGAGGCGCGCGCAGGACTCTATGCGGATTATCTCCGCGCCCATGTCGCCGAGCAGCTTGATGGCGTGCGGTATGGCGATGAGCTGCCCCATCTCCACGATACGCACTCCCGAAAGTGGCAGGTTCATGCTAGATAACTCCCGATGCCGTGAGCAGGTTCAGGTCGTCTTTGGACAAGCCCAGCCTGTCGCACAGGATTTCGCGGTTGTGCTCGCCGAGCGGCGGCGCGGGCGTATCGGCGCGCCAGGGCGTTTCGCTCATGATGAACGGCGCGCCCGGATAGGTTGCCTCGCCGATGACGGGATGCGCGATGCTGGCGAAGTAGCCGCGCGCCGCGTACTGCTCGCTCGCAAGAACCTCGGCCGGGCTGTGGACGACGCCGTAGATATGCCCGCGCCGCTTGTGCGCCTCGCGCATCAGCTCGAACTTGCGCCATGTTGCCATGCCCGCCTCCAGCGCCTCTTGGAGCGCTTGGGCGTTGTTGAAGCGGCTCTCGGGCGTGGCGAACGCCTCATCGCGCAGTTGCGGCGCGCCGATGAAGTCCGCCACGCCGTCCCAATCCACCGCGCCGCCGAAGTGAATGGGGACGATGTAGCCGTCCTGCGCGGGTACGGGGCTTCGCGGCATGTCGCCGGTGTACTTGGGCTGGCGCTGGCGCGTACTGCCCGCGTAGGTGTAGAGCGATGTGGTGTCGCGCAGCGCGGAGGTTACGCACTCTTGGATGGATATGTCTATGCGCTGCCCCGCGCCGCCGAGCTGCCGGTGATACCAGCCAATCAGCGCGGCGGTGGCAGCGTTCGCGCCTGCCTTGAACTGCGTCTGCCGCAGCGCATGCTTGAGCGGCGCGCGCTCCGCGGAGCCGAAGATGTACATCAGCCCGCCCAGCGCGTAATGCACGATGTCCGCCGCCTTGTAGTCGCGGTAAGGCCCGCTCTGCCCGAAGTTGGATATGGACACCATCACCAGCGCGGGGTTCACCTTAGTCAGGGCGTCGTAGTCGAGTCCGAGCGCGGGCATTACGCGCGGCGCGAAGTTCTCCACCAGAATGTCGGCGTCTGCCAGCAGTCTATGGAGCAGCGACCTGCCGGTGGGCGTCTTGAGGTTGAGCGTTACGCTCTTCTTGTTCGTGTTCAGGTACGCGAACAACAGGCTGCGCTCAGGGTGCGGTTTGTCTTTGGCGAACGGCGGCATGCCGCGGGCGGGGTCGCCGCGCGGCCGCTCGACCTTGATGACTTCAGCGCCGAAATCGGCGAGCAGCTTGGTACAGTATGGACCCGCTACATGGTGCGTCAGGTCGAGGACGCGCACGCCTTTTAATGCTCTGTCTGGCAATGTATCGGTATTCGCTATCAGAATCTTGCTGTCCGCATAAGTATAACATGCGGCGGCTCGCGCCTTTGCGCCTCATCCGCTTATCGCATATAATCAGCCCTGTAAATCAAGACTAAACCAAGCAATTAGGAGAGTTCAATGGCAGCGAATATCGCATACCTTGCCCCGAATGGAGACCTGCTCGAATCGTTCCAGAACGCCGCTTCGGATGGCGCGGATATAAAGTGGGTTGACTCCACGCAGTCCGTCGAGCAGCAGGCGGAAGACCTGAAGGAAGTGGCGGCCGTAATCGTGTCGCCGAGCGTGTACTCGGTCGAGCTGGCGCGCCTGACGCCGAGCGTGCGCCTCGTTCAGACTACCAGCGCGGGGACGGACATGATAGACAAGCAGACGCTGGGCGAGCTTGGCATTCGCGTCGCCAACAACGGCGGCGGCAACGCGGTCTCCGTCGCGGAGCATACCATCACGCTGCTGGTGAGCGTATTCCGCAAGATGCAGTTGCAGTTCAACGCGGTCAAGGCGGGCGAGTGGGCGGGCGACATTCGCGGCGACTGGTTCTCGCAGGCGCATGAGATCGCGGGCAAGACGGTCGGCATCATCGGGCTTGGGCGCATCGGCTCGCGCGTGGCGCGGCGATTGCAGGGCTGGGAGTGCGAAATCGTGTACTACGATGAGGTGCCCATCGACGCGGAGGTGGAGGCGGAGCTTAACGCCACGCGCATGCCGATGGATGAGTTGCTTCAGACGGCGGACATCATTACGCTGCATGTGCCGCTCAATGGCAGCACGACGAAGCTGATAAGCGACCGCGAGTTCGACTTGATGAAGCCGTCCGCGGTGCTCATCAACGCCTGCCGAGGCCCGGTTGTGGACGAGGCGGCGCTGCTGCGCGCCATCCAAGAGAAGAAGATTATGGCGGCGGGGCTAGATGTGCTGGAAGAAGAGCCGACGCCAACCGACAACCCGCTGTTTGGGTTCGACAATGTGCTGATTACGCCGCATCTGGCGTCGTTCACGCAGGAGTCGGGGGAGCGCAGCCGCGAGTTCGCCATGTACAACACCGCCAGAGTAGCGCGCGGGGAGGATCCCGAGTCCATCGTGCTGCCCGACTAGGGGTAGGGAACGCCGACTTTCTTTAGCAGTTCCAGCGGGGCGGATTCCAGCAGGCGGTTCGCCTCGTCCTCGTCCAAGCCCGCGCCGAGCGCGACCTTCAGCGCAAAGTCCCGTGTGAGCAGGTCGTCCGGCTCGTGGGCGTCGGAGTCTAGGACGATGCGCGCGCCGGCGGCGGCGGCTGTGCGAACCACATGCCCGTTGGCGAAGCCGTGTCCCTTGCGCGCCGACACTTCCAAGAAGATGCCGCGCTCGGCAGCCAGGCGCGCCTCTTCCAAGGTGATTAGGCCGGGATGCGCGAGGACATCGACATTGGCGGAGCTGACGGCGGCGTAGTTCGTGCCGGGTTCGACGGGTTCGACGACCGTCTCGCCATGTACATTGACGACCTTCGCGCCCAGAGCGCGGGCGTCCCGCGCCATCGCGTCTATGTCTTCTACCGGCGCGTAGGTTATTTCTACGCCGGGCAGCGCGAGAATGTCCCATCGCCTGGATGCGGCGGCGCAGTCCTTGACGAGCGTCTTGAGCACGAATTCGAGGTTGCCGGGGCCCACATGGTCGGTGACCGCCATGGCGCGGTAGCCGTTGTGTATGGCGCGGCGGATCAGCTCGGTCGGCGCGAGTACGCCGTCGCTGAGGAATGTGTGTGTGTGAAAGTCGTACATCTGCTATCCTCGCGGTCTTGTGGGCGGCCTCGCGGGACCTTCATATCGCATCGAATCGGGTAGGGCGTCGATTAGCCCAAGGCTTGCCAGCGCGCGGTTGACCACGAAATCGACCACATCGTCCAGAGATTGGGGTTTCAGGTAGAACGGCGGCTCCGGCGGCAGGATGGTTATGCCAAGACGCGCCAAGGAAGCCATATTCTCTAGGTGTATAGCGGAGAGCGGCGTCTCGCGCGGCACCAGCGTCAGGGGGCGGCGCTCCTTGATGCAGACATCGGCGGCTCGGCGAATGAGGTTGTCTGAGAAGCCGTGAGCAATGGCGGCGACGGTTGACATGCTGCATGGCACGATTGCCATGCCGTGCGTGGCGAATGTGCCGCTTGCGATTGGCGCTGCCAGGTCGCCCGGCGGATGGTAGGTGAAATCGCCCGCGCTCTGCCATTGCTCCAGCGCCTCGCCGAACGAGTGATCCATCTCTTGCTGCCAGACCATGCGCGCCGCAGATGACGCCGTGGCGATGACTGGCGCGTTCATCGCCAGCAGCGCGTCGATGAGGCGGCTTGCGATTGCAGAGCCGCTCGCGCCGCTTATGCCGACTACTACGGGCTTGATGCCTGCTGTCGTTCGGTTCATAGCAGCACCGCGATGAGCGTCGCCACAAGCATGGTGGTGGATACATAGGCGTTGATGCGGAAGAACGCCATTCCCAGGCTCGACAGGTCGTCGGGCGATACCAGCCTGTGTTTATAGACGAGAAAGGCGGCGGCAAGCACAAGTCCGATATAGTAGGGCCAGCTCAGCGCTAACCACAGCCCCAGCGCCAGCAGCGCTATCAGCGCCATGGCGTCCATTGCGCGCGCCCAGCGGAACGCGCCCGCGACGCCGAAGCGACTGGCTACCGAGTGCAGTCCCGCTTGCTTCTGAAAGTCGTAGTCCTGCGTGTGATAGAGGATGTCGAAGCTGCCTGCCCACAGCGCGACCGCAAGCGACAGAAGGACGGGCTGCCAAGTCAGGCTGCCGGTTACGCCTATCCACGCGGCGGACGGCGCGATGGCAAGCGCCCAGCCAAGCAGCAGGTTCGACGCCCATGTGAAGCGCTTGGTGTATGGGTAGAAGACTAGGTATGCGACCGCTACGGGGGCGAGCGCGAGCGCGAGCGGGTTCAACTGATACGCGGCGAATATGAACACTGCCAGCGCTGCCAGCGTGAGCAGCGACATGTCGCGCATGGTCAGCTTGCCCGATGGCAGGTGGCGCGAGGCGTTGCGCGGATTTTGCGCGTCTATGTGGCGGTCTATGATGCGATTGGCAGCCATGCCGACGGTGCGCGCTCCGACCATCGCAACGCTAATCCAGATGAACTGATGGAGCGTCGGATACCAGCGCGCCGCCTCGGATTCGGCATAGACCGCCAGTATCATCCCCGTGTAGGCGAAGGGGAGCGCGAAGATGCTTTCGTGGAACTTGATGGCGTCCAGGAAGAGCGTCGTCTTTTGTCCCAGCTTGCGCGCCGCCGAGAGGGGCATCGATGCCGCGTTCATACGCCGTACTCCCGCCATCGGCTGTCGACCAGCGCCTTTACCGCGTCGCTCATGACTATGTCGGGAGGCCATTCGCGGGCGCGCCCGTCCAGCCTGCCCTTGGCGGTGGCGTCGATGCCCATCTTCGTGCCGTATCGGGGTGTTGCGCTGGCATGCTCTAGGTCGTCTAGGGGGCCTTCGGAGAACACGATGTCGGCGCCGGGGTCGAGATTGGCGGTTACGCGCCAGGCGACTTCGGACAGGTTCTGCACATCGACATAGTGGTCAACAATCACAATGACCTTGCTGAGCATCATCAGCCCCAAACCCCACAGGGCGTTCATGACCTTGCGGGCGTGGCCGGGGTATTCCTTCTTGATTGAGACGATGACGAGGTTGTGGAAGATGCCCTCGGCAGGCATGTTTATGTCCGTTACCTCCGGCAGCGCAGCCTGAAGCGCTGGCAGCATGATGCGCTCGGTCGCCTTGCCCATGAAGAAGTCTTCCTTTGGCGGGACGCCGACGAAGGTTGTGGGATAGATGGGGCTGCGCCTGTGCGTTATGGCGGTCAGATGGAATACGGGGTAGTCGTCCTCAAGCGAATAGTAGCCGGTGTGGTCGCCGAAGGGTCCCTCAGGGCGAAGTTCGCCGGGGATGACATAGCCTTCCAGCACAATCTCGGCATGCGCGGGCACTTCTAGGTCTATGGTCTTGCACTTGACCATCTCGACCGCCTTGCCCCTGATGACGCCGGAGATTGCGATTTCGTCCATGTCGGGCGGCAGCGGCATGGAGCCTGTCCATAGGGTTGTCGGGTCGCCGCCGAGCGCGACGGCGACATCCAGGCGTTCAAGTTGGCGCGCCTCTCCGTCGCGGTAGTGGCGCGCGCCGACCTTGTGGGACTGCCAGTGCATGCCCATCGTCTTGCCGTCGAACACCTGCATGCGGTATGTGCCGACATTGCGGCGTCCGGATGTGGGGTCGCGCGATATGACCAAGGGGAGCGTGATGTAGCGTCCGCCGTCGAGAGGCCAGCATTTCAGGATGGGCAGCATGTTCACATCAGCGGCGTCGCCCGCAATCACGACCTCTTGACAGGGCGCGTTCCTGACCGTCTTGGGCTGGCTGCGGGCAAGCCCGGCGAGGTCGCCGACGGTTTTGAGCTTGTTCACGATGCCCACAGGCGCGCCCTGCGTCAGTCCCAGCAGTTTGCGGACGCGCTCGGTTAGCTCTTCGATGCGCTCTACGCCCAGCGCCCACGCCACGCGCTCGTGTGTGCCGTAGATGTTGATGAGCACGGGAATGTCGCCGCCGTCCACATTCTCGAACAGCAGGGCGGGCCCACCATCGGCGATAACTCGGCTCGCAATCTCGGTTATCTCAAGCTCGCTGCTGACCGGCGCTTTGATGCGGCGCAACTCGCCCTTGCGCTCTAGGAAGGCGATGAACTCTCGCAGGTCCTTGTAGCTGCTCATGCGCTCACCGTAGGGCGGGCTTGCCTGATTTGTGTGGATGATATGTCGCTGCGAAACTCCGATTCAGGGATTGCGCTGAACATCCGCCCCAAGCCGTCGGGGATTTGCACATCGGACAGGGTGCGGAACGCATCACCGTCGGCGCGCCCGGCGACGAGGAAGCGGCAATCTCTCTGCCGCATGCCCTCTAGCGCCATCAGCATTTGTGGGCTGCTGTTGCCGTAGTAGCGCGGGTCAACCAGCCTTACGGCGGTGTCCGCGCCGATGATGAACGCGCAGCCCGGCAGCAGGCGAGCCTTTTGGTAGAACACTGGCACGCGGGTCAGCACGATGCTGCCTTTGCCCGTGAACTGCGTTACCCTGCGGCGCACCTCGTCCTCACGCAGAGGCGGCTTATCGACATTCGTCACGGAAAGCTCATAAGCGATTGCGTCGTCCATAATGCGAGAAGCGGCTTGGGCAAGCGATTCGTGTCCTTCGTGCAGGGGGTTGAATGAGCCGGACAAGATGCCGCCGCTGACGGGTTCATCGGCGCTCTGACTGCCGTCAGCATGGACTACGGCATGCTCGATATGCCCCGCCATTAGGGCTTCGATGGCGTCGCGGTAGGATACGCTCGTCGTCTCGACTTGTTCGGAGGCGTCAAGGGGCAACTCTATGTCGAACTTCACGCCCGCGCTATCGGCGAGCGCGCGCAGGACGAGCTTGCTGGCAATCGCATCTTCGCCGGCGCGTTCGCGCAGTCCTTTCATGAATGTCAGGGTTTGGGTGGTAACGCCGCCCGCGCTCCATGCCGCGATATGGCAGCGATGGTCGCCGCGCTTGGCGCGGTCGGTAGCGATGGTTGCGGTGCATGCTATTCCAACGACGGGCGCGGCGTTCTCCCGTAGGCGCAGGGCGCGCTTGTACGCCGACTGCGCCATCGCTACGGCGGTCTCTTTGGATACGGACTGCGACGGCTCGAATCCGACGAACTCGGTGAGCGCGGGGGCGGCGTATGGCACGAGTATTTCCAGCGCCGTGCGCGATGCGCCGGCGACGCCCAGCAGCCACGATATGGCTGCCGTGCCAGCGCCCGCGACGGACACCACCGCCATCGTGGGGGAGTCGTGTATGCGCCGTATGAGGCGCGTGGGTATTTGTGAGTCAGGTTGCATGCTTGGCGTGTGGGTTGATTGGGCATCCGCCGCTTGTGTTTAATTGTCGCTTGAATTGTAGCAGATGAGGCGTTGCGGCGGTATGCTGCCGAATTAAAAATTAGGAATTAAGAATTGGGTTGTGTTGAGGGTTGGGGTGCGATGTTTGGCAGGCTGATGGGCAATCGAAGGGGATTGCTGCGGTGTGTTTGGGATGGCGGTGTGCAGAGACTTTTGATTCCTCTTAGATGCAATTGTCCTGCATTGGAGCGCTGGATTCCTGTCCCTGCTTTCGCAGGAATGACGAAAGGGTTTGCCGCTTGAATGGAAACGCTGACGGCGCGTATCGCTATGTGATCTTGCCGTCTGTCTTGCGGTGGTGTTCGACGACCCGCCGGATGCCGTCGTCGAGCGACACCACGGGCTGCCAGCCTAGTTTTTGCCGCGCCTTCGAGGTGTCGAGGCATACGGCGTCGACCTCACCGGGACGCACGGGGGAGTATTTGGGCTGCATTGGTGAGTCGCAGGCGGCGCGTACCGCGTCGAATATCTCGAAGTCGGATACCGCCACGCCGCGAGATATGTTATAGGTGTCATCGTCGCCGGCGGCATCCATCGCTCGCAGGTGGGCTGCCGCGATGTCGCTCACATATATGTAGTCGCGCGTCTTTGTGCCGTCGCCGAATATGGTCGGCTGTTCGCCGCGGCTGAACTGGCCGGTAAATATGGCTACGACGCCCGCCTCGCCGCCGGGGTTTTGGCGAGCGCCGTACACATTGCCATAGCGCAGTATCTTGTGCCTGATGCCGTAGGTATCGCCATAAAGTCGCACAAAGCTTTCCACAGCGAGCTTGGAAGCGCCATATACGCTTTCAGGTCTTTGTGGGTGATTTTCGTCCATAGGCAGACATATAGGCTTGGCGTACACGGCGCTGCTGGAGGCGAATATCAGGCGTTCCACGCCTTGCTTGACGCTGCATTGCAGCACATTCAGCGAGCCTATGATGTTCACTTCGGCGTCGTGGGTCGGGTTTGACATCGAGTTTCGCACGCTTATTTGCGCCGCGTGGTGGCTTACGATGTCGGGCTTGGCTTCCGCAAACGCATTTGCCAGCCCTTCGGCGTCGTTGACGCTCAATTCAAACAGGCGGGCGTTCGGGTTCAGGTTGCCGCGTCTGCCTTCGGATAGATCGTCCACTACGAATACGGTGTGTCCGCGCTCGATGAGGCTGTCGACGATGTGCGATCCTATGAAGCCCGCGCCTCCCGTAACCAGTACACGCATTGATTTGACCCTCCATCTTGTCAATTTTCCATTAAGAAGTCTTTTAGCCACTGCCATTATTGCGGTTTATATTATACATTGTTAGGGGTTAATCAAGGTTGATTTGAAACCAGGGCAATCGCATCTGAGTTTGAGGGCAAATCTTACTGAAAATTGGCGCTTTGACATAAATAGGGCTTACTCGTCAATGTTCAGATATTATAGGTTCGTTGATTTGCCCGGGGGCTTTCAATTGTCGCCGTGAATGGAGTGAGGGGGCTGAAATGCTTGCCATATCGGGCGTGTTGGTGGCAGGAATTTTAGATTCCTCACTCCGTTCGGAATGACAGGGGAAGGGCGCTCGGAATGACAGAGAAGGGCACTCGGAATGACAGGGGAAAGGCGTTTGGGTTCAACAGAACATAATCTGACGTTGGACTTACGCAGTTGAGCGCGATTTCGTACTTGAAACAGGTCAATCTCGGGTAGGATTCATATTCGAGTGCGTAAGTCCTGATCGGCAAAGGCTTGAAGTGCAGAACATTTGGAAGCAGAGGACATCCGAGGACGCCCGAGGCTTGCCCGACCAGCCGCGAACGGAGTCGGTGCAGGTTACGGTGTCGCGTCGGCGGATGACGTCGAGGTTTGCCGCCTCGCCCCAGATGATAATCTACTTCTTCATCGCCATCATCGCGCTGGGGACGCTGCTGCTGCTGCTGCCCTTCGCAAGCAGGGGAGAGGGGGGTACGCCCTTCGTCGTCGCGCTTTTCACGGCGACTTCCGCTATTACCGTCACCGGGCTGGTCGTGGAGGACACGGCGTTTTACTGGACGCGCGCCGGTCAGGTCATCATCATGGGGATGATATACTTTGGCGGGCTTGGCTTCATGACCATCGCCACCTTCCTGCTCATTCTCATCGGGCAGCGCGTTACGCTTACGCAGCGGCTGTTGATGCGCGAGAACCTGATGCTCGACCAGTTCGGCAACTTGGTGAGGCTGACGGTGGCAATCGTGCTGATAGCGACAGGTATTCAGCTTTTGGGGTTCATCGCGCTGCTCGTGTACTTCTATCTGTTCACCTATCCGTTGGCGGAGGCGATTTGGCAGGCGGCGTTCCACTCGGTATCAGCCTTCAACAACGCGGGCTTTCTGGCGTTCAACCATCCGAGCGGGCTTTTGGTGTTCCAGACCGACAAGGCGGTTATGGGCATCATAGCCGCGCTGATATTCATAGGGGCTATCAGTTATCTTGTTATAATCGACTTGGTACGCATACGGCGTTTCTCGCGCTTTTCACTCAACGCCAAGCTTGTGCTTGCCGCTACGCTGCTGCTGACGCTGATGGCGTTCGCGGGCTTCTTCGTCTTGGAGTTTGACAACTCGGAGACGCTGGGCAATCTCTCGCTTGGCGACAAGATTGCCGTATCCGTGTTCCAATCTATTAGCGGCAGGACGGCGGGATTTGAGATTGCGGACATGACGGCGGCGCGGGATGCGACCAATGTCTTGCAGACGGCGTTGATGTTCATTGGCGGCGCTTCGGCGTCGGTGGCGGGCGGCATCAAGGTCAATACGCTCGCCGTGGTCGTGATAGCGCTTACCGCTCAGATTAAGCAGCGGAACAAGACATCGGCATTCGGCAGGGAAGTGCCGGACTCGCAGGTGAACCGCTCGTATCTCATCCTCTTCGTGTCCGTGGCGTTTGTCTTTCTTGTCGTGGCGCTGCTCAGCATTACTGAAGAGGGGACGCCGATGCGCGAGATTTTCTTTGAGGCGATGTCGGCGTTCGGGACTTGCGGCTTGAGCCTGGGGATTACGCCCGCGCTCTCCACCTATGGGCAGTTGATAATCATCGCGACGATGTTTATTGGCAAGCTGGGGCCGTTGATGATTGGTCTGACTATGACGCAAAGGTCGGAGAATGACTTGTACCGCTACGCTCAGGAAAGGGTTACAATAGGTTAAGCACAGCATCAAATTTTCAGGGTGAATGAACTATGAAGAAACAGATTGTCGTAATAGGGCTTGGACGGTTTGGCTCCAGTGTGGCGCAGTCCTTGTATAATCAGGGGCATGATGTGCTTGCGATAGACAATGCCGAGATGCGGGTTCAGATGATGATTGGCAAGGCGACGCATGTGCTTGTGGGCGATGCCACGAATGACACTGTGCTGCGAGAACTGGGCATCCACGAGTTCGATGTCGCGGTAATCGCCATCGGCGCAGACCTCGTTGCCAGCGTGATGGTCTCGGTGATGCTCAAGGATATGGGCATGAAGTACATCGTGGCGCGCGCCAAGGATCAGCTGCACGCTAACACGCTGGATAGGCTTGGCGTCGATAAGGTGGTGCAAGTGGAGTCGGAGATGGGCGCAAGGCTGGGACATTCGCTCTTTCACCCTGATGTGCAGGAATATATGGAGATTTTGCCCAACTACGGTATCAGCAAGATTAAGGTGCCTATTCGCTTCGCCGAACTCAGCATCGATGAGCTGCCCGGCTTGGGCAATACGCGAGACACGCGCCAGGCGGTGCTGGCAATCTCGCGCGGCAGGAACATCACTTTGAAGCCCGAGGGCAAGGATAGGCTGCGCGCGAACGACTGGCTGGTGCTCGCCGCCGGAGATGACCTGCTCGACAGCCTCGCTAACTGACATGGCTCGCTAACATCGCAAGCGCAAGCGGAGAAAATCCATCGGTACGGAGATATAGGGTAATGACAAGAAGGCTGGCGTACTTGGGACCCCCGGGCACCTACTCTGAGGAAGCGGCTTTGCTGTATGACGCGGACGCCGAACTGGTGTCTGCTACTTCACTGCCTGCCGTCATCGATATTGTGCATGACGGCGACGCGGAAGAAGGTATCGTTCCCGTGGAAAACAGCCTGGAAGGCGCTGTGACCTTCACGGCCGACTTGCTTATCCATGAGACCACGCTGAAGATAAAGAGCGAGCTTGTGCTGCCAATCCACCACTGCCTCTTGGCGACGGCGGGCGCGACGGCGGACGATGTGGAGGTCGTGTACTCGCATCCGCAGTCGCTTGGGCAGTGCCGTGAGTACATTCGGCAGCGATTTCCCAACGCTACGCCCATGCAGTCGCTGAGCAACTCGGCGGCAGTGATCGATATGATGCAGAGCGCTAAGCCGGCCGTCGCCATCGCAGGCAGGCGAGCGGCTTCGTTCTTTGATGTGCAGATACTCGAAGAATGGGTTGAGGATAACCACAGCAATGCCACGCGGTTCATCGTGTTGTCGGTGGAGGACAGCGCCCCCACCGGGCGGGACAAGACTTCGATATGTTTCAACTTTGACGCCGACAAGCCCGGCAGCCTTGTCAGCGTGCTTGCCGAGTTCTCCGAGCGCGGCATCAACTTGAACAAGATAGAGTCGCGCCCGACGAGGGTAAGCCTCGGCAGGTACTTCTTCCTCGCTGATGTCGATGGACACCAGCAGGACGGCGATGTTCGCAGCGCCTTGGAGGCGATAGGGGAGAAGGTGTCGATGCTCAAGGTGCTGGGTTCATACCCGCGCCATGTTCCCGATTGAGCGTGATTTGGCGTTCGTGGCCCGCAACGGGCGAATAGCGTCTGACATGCGAACAGCCCCTGCTACATGTGATAAGCAGGGGCTGTTGTTATTCTGGCTTTATGCTAATGCCGACTGGGTTACGCCTTATCCGGCTGCGAATGCTCGTCGGCTGGGTCTTCTATGCCGTCGTTGCTGCGGCTGATGCGCGAGCTGACCTGCTCGACGACCGGGTTTACGCGCTCGCGCATGTCGTCGTAGGCGGGGCCAATTCGCTCGCGGGCGGTTGTCATGCTTGCCGCGGCGCGGTCTTGCGCTTGCGTTCGCGCCTGCGCTGCCAACTCCTCGGCGCGCAAGCGCATCGCCTGGCTGCGCTCCATAATCTCGCTGCGTGTCTCCGAGCCTGTCTTTGGCGCGACCAGCAGCGCAATCAGCGCTCCGACTATGCCGCCAAGAATGAACCCAAGCGCGAATCCACCACCACCACCATTGTCGTTGTTTGCCATATCCTTCTTCCTCCTTCAAGTTTTATTTGTTCATGCCCCTCAAAAACGCGAATAGTTTGCCTAAACCGAAGGCAACCCCTGATCCGGATGATGCGGGCTTGACTATGTTCTCGGACACCGTGTTAACGATTTCCTCAGTGTTTTCGAGTATGCGGCCTGCCGAGTTCAGTCCGCGCGAAATCTTCTTGTATATCGAAAGTACGACGATAAGGATAACCAGCAGTATGGTGAGCAGCAATAGGTCTCTCACGAGACCTACATATATCGCTATGTCCTGCACAATGTCTGGGACCATCAATCCATGCTCCTGATGCCGTGCCCTAATCGTAGCACGCCCATACAGATTACGGCAAATAAAATGGGTGGGGGAGGGGGTGAAGGGAGGTTAGGCAAGGCTCGGAAATGCAAGGGTGGCTTCGGGCGTGGAGTTATGCGCGTATGAATTAAGAGCGCTCAGCCTTTGAAAGGGGAGGCTGAGCGCGGATATGCTTTGGCTGTGGCGGCGGTTAGGGCTTGATTAGCATGCGGACGAATCCTGCGTCGTCGTTGCGCTGTGTCAGGATGCTGTGGTTGCGCTTTTCTGCCCAGACAATCACATCATAGGTATTGAGTACATCGGGGATAAGCACTTCGACGAAGGATTCGCTGTCGGTGTCGATGTGCTCGGTCAGCGCGGCGATGATGCCGGCGCAGGTTTTGCCGGTGCCGTCTATGACGACCCATTCGCTGCCGCCGACGCCGTTGGAACCGTTGCCGGACGGGGCTGTGGCGAATACATCGACATCGCCGCTGAGCCGCATGTCCACCTGCCGCTTGAACTCGGCGACAGGCTCCCAGTGAACGCTCGATGTGCGGTCGTCTAATTTCTGGCAGGCTGCGCCGCGCACGCCCACGATGTCGGGGTTTATTCGCGCCAGCTCGTCGAGGTCGGTGATTCGCAGATGTCCCGATAGGGCGGTGCTCATGCCCGCTTCTTTGCCCTCGAACACCATCTCGCGCAGTTCTTCCTCGCGGATGAAGTCGAAGAGGTTGCGCCCGTCCTTGGTTAGCGTGTCAATCAGCCAGCCGTCGCAGGCGGTCTCGATTGCCAGCTTGTTCATCAGGTGGGGCTCCAGCCCGCCGAACATGGTGTTGTCGGCGAAGAGCGAGCCGATGAGCTTGGTATCGAAGCCGTCAAGGGCTTCTTTGCAAGCGTGCAGCGTCTCGACGGCGGCTTCGTACTCGTGGTTCATGAAGCCCACCTTGACGGAGGTTGCTTGCAGCACTCCGGCGGTGTACACGGCCATTGCGACCGTGCCTACCTGATTGGGTACGACGCCCAGCGTAACGCTTGCGTGGCGTTCCATCGGTATGGCGTTTCGCACATCGCGGACGATATGAGGGTGGGCAGAGCCGACTAGGGCTTCCTGCAAGTTCTTCACATCAACGATGTCTGCGCCGCCCTTGAGAGCCTGCAATGCCTCATCCAGGTTCTGAACGCTTACCATCAGTATCATGGCGAGTTACCTTTCTTGGGATTTCTATCGGAGGGGTCTATATTTGGTCGAGCGCGGTTTCGACGTCCTGCTTCAGTTCGGCCTTCTCTTCGTCGGAGAGGTTGATGTGCGGCTGCCTGACATGACCGCCAGCCATGCCCATGACCTCGCCCCAATACTTGCACATCGGAGCGGGTAGCGCGCCGTTTGCCTTCTGCACGGTGCTTGCCCACCACTTGTCGGAGACGGCTTTTATGGGACGCACATGGGCGTCGTAGAAGTCGTCGTCCAAGTCGCCGCGCATCGCTTTGTCGATGAACTGGTTGTAGTAGTTCTTGCCGGGCCTGTCGAAGCGCCAGTCGGAAGTGTTGGCGAACATTACCTGCTGCTCGAATCCCAACTCCCTGCCCTTGAACATTATCCATTCGTCGGGGGTGCTGATGATGGCATTTCTACCTAGCAGCTGATGCGTCTCTATGGACAGCTCGGGATTGAAGCTTGCTTCTTTGACGCCCACGACGTTGGGGATAGAGCAGATTTGCTCCAAGCCCTGGGCGCTCATGACGATGCCGAATTGCGGTGAGTTGTAGTACATGATGGCGAGTTCGGTGTTGTCCGCGAGCATGCGAACCCAGTCCAGAACCTGCGCCTCTGTCTTGGTTACGAAATAGGGCGCTGCTACGATGAGCAGGTCGAAGCCGATTGCCTCGGCGTGCTTTGCCATCGCAAGCATGTCCTTGTAGGAGGTGTGCGTGACATGCGCGGCGATGGGCCATTCGCCGCCCGCTTCGTCTGCCACGACATCATAGACGCGCATGCGCTCCTCAAGGGTGAGGCTCCAGAACTCGCCCATGCCCCATGTGCAGCCCGCGCCTTGCGTGCCCAAGGAACGGACATGGCGGATGTTGGAGCGCATCCCCTCTTCGTCGAACCGGTCGTCGGGGGTGAAGGGTGTCATTAGCGTCGTCCACTGGCCGCGCAGGTTTTCTCGCGCCCAACCTAATGCTTCGCTCTTGGTGTATTCGGCCATGTCTTACCTCCTCAGGTGCCTATGCCTGTGTCGCAAGCGCAATTTTAGGCTTCCCACAGGCGAAACAGGTCTTTTGCAGCGCGAATCTGCGATTTGGGCGCTCCGTTCTTCAGCGAGTCGGTGGGGTCGTGGAGTATCTTGTTCACTATGGAGCGCGTCAGAGACTCGACTACCTGACGGTTCTGCGGCGTCAGGTCATCGAGCATATCCATTGCCCGCGTCAACTCGCGCTGACGGATGTCTTCCGCGTTTTGGCGGATTGCGCGGATAGTGGGCAGTACATCCAGCGAGTCCCACCACTTCATGAACTTGGCGACTTCTATGTCGATGATGACTTCGGCGTCCGATACTGCGCGCCGCCGCTCTGCCAGATTTTCTTCGGCTATGGCGGAGAGGTCGTCTATGTTGAAGAGGCGCACTCCGTACTGGGTGGCGACTTCGGGGTCTATGTCGCGCGGCATCGCCAGGTCGAACGCGAATAGGGGGGCTTGGTCAGGGTCGCGGTGAAGTGAATCTGCCATGCGCAGGGTGATGATGTAGCTGGGCGAGTCTGTCGCGGCTATTACGATGTCCGCAACCTTGAGGGATTCATCGAGGCTCTCAAAGGGCACGACCCGGCTGCTGAGATAGTCTGCGAGTTCATTAGCCCTGCTCTGTGTGCGATTGGCGATCATCAGGTCGCCGACGCCGACGGTGCGTAATGCCCTGGCGACTAGGCTGCCGGCTTCGCCCGCGCCGATTAGCAGCGCGCGCTTGTCGGAAAGGCTGCCAAGCATGCGCTGCGCCAGTCGCACGCCGGCGTAGCTTATGGAGAGCGGGTTGCGCCCGATGCTCGTATCCTGCCGTACACGCCTGCCGACGCGCAGGGCAGAGTGGAACAGTCCCGCACAGGTCATTCTGGTGGACTTCGCCTCTGTTGCGGCGCTTAGAGCGCCGCGAACCTGCCCAAGTATTTGGGATTCACCCACAATCATGGAGTCCAAGCCGCTTGATACGCTGAACAGGTGTCGCACAGCGTCCACGCCCGCATAGCTATAGGTATGCGGGGCGATGCTGTCGATGGGCAGTTCGTGGTAGTTCGCGACGAATCTCTGAATGCGGTCTATGGCTGCGGGGGCGTCGTCCGCGACCGTGTATATCTCGGTGCGGTTGCAGGTCGAAAGAATGACGGCTTCCCCAAGTTCGTCCTTCAGGGTAGGTAGAGCCTGGAGGATCTGGCTGCTTAGAAATGAGACCGATTCCCGCACATCCAGCGGCGCGCTTTTTTGGCTTAGTCCAACGAGCAGAATCTGTTGCAAATCGCCTAGCCCTTCATCAACTGCTTGTAGTGCGTGCGGAGGCAGCGCGTACATATACGCACCTTCTTTGCCGCGCCATCGACCATCACGGTCGCCTTCTGGACATTGGGGAGCCATCGCGTCCGCGTCCGTCGCTTGGAGTGGCTGACATTGTTCCCGGACTGTCCGGTTTTATGGCACACTTCACATACTGCCATATTTCACCTTTACTATTTGCTTGCGGTTGAATAGAATCAACCTTGTTCAGGCATTCCGACCTTCGTGAGCGCGTGGGACATTTCAACGGGCGGCTGCCTGTGAATTAGTACACAAAGATAGCATATTTGGGGTAAAACGGCAACGATTATGTCCGATAGACTTCAGAAAGATAATCTCCCGTCCCCGTGGTCGGGCGACGCGCTGCTTGAGATGTTCACAGCAGGCGCTCACATCCTCGAAAGCCATGTCAACCTGGTCAATCGCCTGAATGTGTTTCCGGTGCAGGATGGCGATACCGGCATAAATATGCTGCTGACCCTGCGTGATACGCTTGCCAAGGCGCGCCCCGCCGAGGGAGGTACGGCTGATGCTGTGGCTAAGGCTATGTGGGACGGCGCATGCATGGGCGCTAAGGGCAATGGGGGATCCATAGTTTCCCAGCTGTTCAAGGGCATGGCGGAGGCGTTCGAGGGCAAGGCGGAGGTCGATGTCGACGACTTCGCGGCAGCCTTGCGCTTGGCGAAAGGGCATGCATACAAAGCCATCGGCAATCCTGTTGAAGGCACGATGTTGACCGTGTTCACCCATGCGGCGGACGCGGCGACGCATAGCGCGGAGAACAGCGACAGCGCGGATGATATGCTTGCCAGCGCCGTTCAGGCGGCAAGGGACGCGGTTATTCTCACGCCGACGTTGCTGCCCAGGCTGCGCGAGGCGGGCGTGGTCGATTCGGGCGGCTTGGGGCTGTGGATGATACTAGAAGGGGTTCGCCGCTGCGTGGCAGGGGATGATGCCGCGCCGGACGACTTGGACATGCCTCTTCCGGAGGGCGTGGATAGCGCGGAGGTCGGGGTATCGCTGGAGTTTCTGGACCTGACCGAGGATGAGGAGTATGGCAACTGCACCCAGTTCGTCATCAGGGGCGAGGCACTGGACATTGACGCTTTGCGAGTAGAGATGAGCGAGCGCGGTCGGTCGGCGGTCGTGATTGGGGACGAGGCGCTTATCAAGGTGCATGTGCATACTGAAGTTCCTGACGCTATTTTGGACTACGCGCGCGCGCTGGGCAGCGTGAGCCGTGTCAGCGTGGAGAATATGGACGAGCAGCGCGAACGGCTCGCGTCGAAGCAGCGTCAGCAGGCGGATGTACTCTCGCAAGTCATACCGATACCCGTTCTGGCGGTGGCATGGGGCGATGGGCTGGAAGCGGTGTTTCGTCATGAAGGCGCTTCGGTGATGGTCGCCGGCGACACGATGAACCCAAGCGTGCGCCAAATCCTGGATGCCGTAGAGGAAGTGCCTTCCGAGAATGTCATCATATTGCCGAATAACGGGAATATCTTGCCTGCCGCTCAGCAGGCGGCGGAGGCTGCCGACAAGACGGTTGGAGTCGTTCCCACCACGACTATACCGCAGGGCATTGCCGCAATCCTCGAGTTTCAGCCGTACAGAGGCATGGACGACAACACCGCAGAGATGGGAGAGGCAATTCGGGATGTCCGCACTGCCGAAATCACGCGCTCCGCGCGCTCCGTTACCCTCGACGGCATTAGCGCGGAGGAAGGACAGCTCATAGGGTTGTTCGAGCGCCGCATGGTTGCCGCGGGCGAAGGGCTGACCGATACCGCGCTTGCCATATTGCGAAGCGCCGATGTGGGCGAGGGGGATCTGGTGACGCTCTACCAGGGCGAACCGATTACGGCAGACGAGGCGCTTGAGGTCGTTACGGAGGTTCAGTCGGCGTTTCCGTCGGTTGACTTGCAGCATTATTATGGTGGGCAACCGTACTACCATTTTATAATTTCAGTAGAGTGAGTGAAATGAGTGTTAGAATAGTAACCGACAGCACTTCGGACATGCCGTCCGACATAGCCGAGCAGTTTGGCATCACCGTAATTCCGCAGAAGGTGATATTCGGCACGGAAGAGTTGCGCGACGGCGTTGATATATCCGGCGACGACTTCTATCGCAGGCTTGCGGGCAGCGATACCTTGCCGACCACTTCGCAGGCGTCCGCGGGCGAATTCAAGGAACTGTACGAGTCTATCGCCAATGGCGCCGATGCGATCGTTTCCGTGCATGTCTCGTCCGCGCTCAGCGGCACGGTCGATTCGGCGCGGTCGGGCAGTGAGCAGGCGAACATCAATTGCAGCGTAGAGGTTGTGGACTCCATGCAGGCTGGCATGGGCGCGGGCTTGATAGCGATAGTGGCGGCGAGGGCGGCGCTGAGCGGCGGCAATCTGCGGGAGGTCGTCAGCGCGGCAGAGGACGCAATCGGACGATGCGAGACATTCGTACTATTGGACACGCTGGAGTATCTGCAAAAGGGCGGCAGGATAGGGAAGGCAAGGGCGATGGTTGGCACATTGCTGAGCATCAAGCCTATGATTATCCTGCGCGACGGCATCGTTCAAGAGCTGGGCAAGGAGCGAACCCACAGGAAGGGCATGGCGAGGCTGCGGCGCGTTACCGAAGAGTTTGCGCCGCTTGACGAAATCTGCGTTACCTACGCTACCACGCCCGACGAGGCGCGCGCCTTCGCCGAGCAGCTTAGTCCGTTGCTGCCGGAAGGCAAAGAGCCGCTGCTGGCGCAGATAGGCTCTTCCGTCGGCACCTACACCGGGCCTTCCGCGCTTGGGGTTAGCTTGCTGCGCTCGGCAGCGAAGTAAGCCCGGCGGTATCGTCTCCATACGCCGATATGCCGCAACCTGACGGTCGAAGCGATGTTCCGCATGCGCCGAATGTGCGTTACAATTCCAGCATGACCAACTCGGACGGCAACGCTAAACTGCGTACACTAGCCAACATTCTGCGCCTTGAGCAGCGTGAGGGCTTGGCTGACCGCGCCGTTATAGGCGGGTTGGACGCCTTCTTGCGGCGCTGGAGCGATGAGCTCGGTGCGGTGCTGGGTTCAGGTGTGTCCTACGCCGATATGAGCGCGGTGGAGCGCCGACGATGGAGTGAGGCGACGCTGGCGAAAATCGAGGGCAAGCCGTCCGCTGCCGGTAGTGTAGTCAGCAATCGGCAATCGGCTGTCAGCTCGCTACGAGATGCGCCCGCGAAGTCCAAGCCGCCTGATAGACGCAAGCCGCCGCCGCGAAAGTCAGCGCGCAAGGTGAGCGCTAAGCCGGTTCGCCTTGACGATGGGGTTGCGCGGCTTGGCAGCGTGAATGCCCGGACGAAGCCGAAACTGGACAATCTGGGCATCAAGACGGTGGAAGACCTGATATATCACTTCCCGCATAGGCACGACGACTTCACGAATGTTCGCGCCATATCGGAGCTTGTGCCGGGCGAGACGCAGACGGTGCTGGCGACGGTCTGGGAGGTTAGGGAGACGACGGGGCGGGGGCGCAAGAAGTCGGCGCAGGCTATCCTCGGCGATGAGACGGGCAATATCAGGGTTACATGGTTCAATCAGGGCTACCTTGTCAGAACGCTCACGCCGGGAACGCGGATCGTCATCAGCGGCGTGGCTAAGGTGTATCGCAACCAGATTGTGTTTCAGTCGCCGGAGTATGACATATTCGACGAGCGGGAAGGGCTGATGCATGCCGGGCGGCTTGTGCCGATATATCCGCTCACCGACGGGCTGTATCAGCGCACGATACGGCGGGCGGTCAGGGAGGCGATGGATGTCGCATTGGCGCAGGTACGGGAGTATGTGCCGGAGGCGACGCTCAATCTCTACGACCTGATGCGTCTGCGCGAGGCGATAACGCAGTTCCACTACCCGGACTCACCGGAGCGAGTGGAGGCGGCGCGGCGTCGGCTTGCGTTCGATGAGCTGCTGATGCTGCAACTTGCGGTCGCGCGCCGCAGGATAGAGTGGCAGACTTCGGGCGGCGCGGCGGCGCTTCACTCTGCCGACGGACGGCTTGGCGCGTTCCTGGACTCGCTGCCGTACTCGCTGACGGACGCTCAGCGGCGGTCGCTGGACGAGATACTTCGAGATATGCAACGGGATATTCCGATGAGCCGTCTGCTGCAAGGCGATGTGGGGAGCGGCAAGACGGTTGTCGCTACGGCGGCGCTGCTGTTGGCGGCGTATAACGACCGCCAAGCCGCGCTTATGGTGCCGACGGAGATTCTCGCGGAGCAGCATTTTTTGTCCGTGTCGAGGATGCTGTCTGGCAGCGATGACGCCGCGATGTCTTCCGCATATTTCACGGCGCAGCTGTCGCCCGATGCCAAGCCAATCACGATTTGCCTGCTTACGGGCAGCCTGCGGAAGCGCGCGAAAGATGAGATGCACAGGCGCATATCGGAGGGTGAGGTGGACATCGTGATTGGGACGCAGGCGTTGATACAGGAAGCGGTGGACATTCCCAGGCTTGCGCTGGTGGTGGTGGATGAGCAGCATCGATTTGGTGTGATGCAGAGGATGAACTTGCGCGACAGGGGCGGCACGCCTCACATGCTCGCCATGTCCGCGACGCCTATACCGCGCTCGGTGCGGTTGACGATGCTGGGCGACTTGGAACTTTCGACGATAGATGAGATGCCGCCGGGCAGGCAGCAGATTCGGACGCGGTGGATTGCGCCGAAGCAGCGCGACAATGCGTATGCGGTGGTTCGGCAAGAAGTCAAGGCGGGCCGACAGGCGTTCATCATCTGCCCGCTCATCGATGAGTCGGAGGCGATACGGGCGCGGGCGGCGACGGAGGAGTATGAGCGGCTGTCCAAGTTGGTGTTCGCGGACTTGCGGGTGGGGCTGCTGCATGGGCGGCTGGGTCAAGATGAGCGGGAGACGGCGATGCGGGGGTTCCAGGAGGGGACTATCGACATCTTGGTGGCGACTTCGGTCATCGAGGTGGGGATTGATGTGCCGAACGCGACGGTGATGCTGATTGACGGGGCGGATAGGTTTGGACTAGCGCAGCTGCACCAGTTCCGGGGGCGCGTGGGCAGGGGTGAGCATCCGAGCCAGTGCCTGCTGCTGTCGGACAGCCCGGGCGCTTCGGCTCATGAGCGCATCCGCATCTTGGAGCGCACGACGGACGGGTTCGAGATTGCGGAGGAAGACCTCAGGATTCGGGGGGCGGGCGAGTATATGGGGACGCGGCAGAGCGGCTTGAACGACATGAAGGTCGCGCGACTGACGGACTTGGACATCATGCGGATGGCGCGCAAGGAGGCCGGGCGACTGCTGGGTGCTGACCCGCAACTTGACGGCGAAGAGCATGCGGCAGTGGCGGCGCGCTTTGAGAGATATAGGGCGCGTCGGCCGGTGGAGATAAGCTGAGGGGGCTGATGGGGATGGATTGATGGGGTAATGGCGAGCCTATCTCCAGCCGCCGTTTTGTCGGATGATGGATGCTACTGATGAATTGCCGAATATTTCTGCGGTTAGCAGTGGCGTCCCTCCATCGGCGGATTTGGCGTTGACATCCGCGCCTGCTCTGATGAGCGCCTGTGCTGTTTCTATATGACCATGAAACGCCGCATAGTGCAGTGGCGTCGCTCCATCGGTGGTGGATTTGGCGTTGACATCCGCGCCTGCGTTGATAAGCGCTTGTGCCGCTTGTGCCGCTTCTGTATGACCAAACACCGCATCGTGCAGTGGCGTCCGTCCACTGATGTTTTTGGCATTGACATTCGCGCCTGCTCTGATGAGCGCTCGTGCTATTTCTGTACGATCACTCGCCGCCGCATAGTGCAGTGGCGTCGCTCCATTGTGGGTTCTTTTGGCGTTGACATCCACGCCTGCGTTGATGAGCGCTCGTGCTGTTTCTGTATGATCCTCTCTCACCGCATGGTGCAGTGGAGTCACCCCATCGTTGTCTTTGGCGTTGACATCTACGCCTGTGTTGATGAGCGTTCGTGCTGTTTCTGTATGACCATTTCCCGCCGCGTGGTGCAGTAGAGTCCGTCCCTTGTTGTCTATGGCGTTGACATCCGCGCCTGCGTTGATGAGTGCTTGTGCCGCTTCTGTATGACCATGCAACGCCGCATTGTGCAGTGGCGGTACTCCATCGTTGTCTATGGCGTTGACATCCGCGCCTGCATTGATGAGCGCTTGTGCTGTTTCCGTATGACCATGCAACGCTGCACTATGCAGTGGGATTGCGCCATTGGCGGCTTTGGTGTTGACAACAGTGCCTGCGTTGATGAGCACTTGTGCTGTTTCCGTATGACCATGCGACGCTGCATGGTGCAGTGGCGTCTCTCTATAGTTGGTTTTGGCGTTGACATCCGCGCCTGCGTTGATGAGTGCTCGTGCTGTTTCTGTATGACCATTTCCCGCCGCATGGTGCAGTGGAGTCTGTCCCTTGTTGTCTATGGCGTTGACATCCGCGCCTGCGTTGATGAGTGCTCGTACTGTTTCTGTATGACCATTCCCCGCCGCACGGTGCAGTAGAGTCCATCTCTTGTTATCTTTGACGTTGACATCCGCGCCTGCGTTGATGAGTGCTCGTGCTGTTTCTGTACGATCCTCCCTCACCGCATGGTGTAGTAGAGTCCGTCCATCGGTGGTTTTGGCGTTGACATCCGCGCCTGCATTGATGAGTGCTTGGGCTATTATAGGATTATTGTTTTCAATTGCCGTAACAAGGAGAGCATCTTTTTGGAGTACGACGAAGGCCACTACGCTTAAAGTTAACAGAGCCAATAGAGCCAACCCTGATAAAATGAGTCGACGCCGTGTCTTTGCTTTCAATTTCTTCTCTCCGAGTAGGCTTCTGCTTCCGCATCGTTGATACCGAGCCTGTTATCGTTGTCAAAGTCGGGGTACCAGTACGCCAACCGTCTCGCGCCATTTAGAAGCCTGTCGCGCTGTCTGATTTGCATAGAATGAAGCTCCGAGGGTAGAGGTTTGCGATGATTTTACAAGGATATTGAGGCATAATCAAGCAGGGGATTATGGTTTAGAAGTGGGTATAATATCTAGGTTGTGTGGACATTTACAATTCCCGTGAAAATGGGCTATCTCAAAGCACTGGATTCCTGCTTTCGCAGGAATGACGGATGAGTGAGCAGGATTGGCGAGATGAAAAGTCAAATTGTCCACAGAACCTAATCCTCTTGTCCTTTTCTCAAAGGTGGAAGGTTAGGGAAGGGGATATTACGAATTGCGCCCGACATCATAGGATTAGACAGGGGATTGGGCGGGATTGACAATTTTGTGGGGCGTTCATATATTGATTGGGTGAGTTCTTATACTTTTTCAAGAACGATGGAGCAGGGTCGGCGACGGCCGGATTAGGAGAGGTTATGGCAAGGATTAAGCATATCGCGATCGCTTCGAGGGACCCGGAGAAGACGGCGGAGTTCTATAAGAATGTGCTGGGGCTGGAGGAGGTGGGGAAGGTGAGCAGCGCGAACGCGGATGGGTATTACCTGAGCGACGGGAATGTGAATATGGCTATCCTGAAGTTCAAGAATGATGTGGTGAGCGGGGATTTCGATATGGAGTACAGCGGCATTCACCATATCGGGTTTCAGGTCGATGACGCGGAGGCCGCGGATATTCGGATGAAGGGCGCGGACGCTTATCCGATGGATGATGTGAACGATGCGCTGCATGGAGGGATGACGCCTTCTCGCGGCGGGCGCAATGTGGAGACGAAGTACAGGGGGCCGGATGGGGTGATGATTGACATATCCCAAGGGGGATGGGTGGGGACTGACCCGGAGTAGTAGGCGGGGGGTAATAGCGATGTGCGGGATGGGGGGATTTTTTGTCGCCCTCATCCTTTCGGCTGTGTCCAGGACGGGGCAACCACTAGGGGTTGCCCCTTCTTTTTGGGGTTATTTGTGGAAGAGGTTTAGGGCTGAGCCTAGCCGGAACCATTCTAGCTGGGATTCGCCGAAGGTGTGGTTGAGGCGCAGGTTTTCGGTTGTGCCGTCGGCGTGGGATATTACACATTCAACGGGTTTGCCCGGCGCCATGTCGGCGAGTCCGGTTAGGCTGATGCGGTCGTCTTCGCGGATTTTGTCGTAGTCGGCCGAGTCCTGGAATGTGAGGGCGAGCAAGCCCTGTTTTTTGAGGTTGGACTCGTGGATGCGGGCGAAGCTGCGGGCGATGACGGCTGCGCCGCCGAGCAGACGGGGCGACAATGCGGCGTGCTCGCGGCTGCTGCCCTCGCCGTAGTTGTCGTCGCCCACGACTACCCACTTGACGCCCTGTGCCTGGTAGTTTCGGGCGATATTGGAGATTGCCCTGCCTTCTTCGCCACTGATGATGTTTTTGCCGGTGCCTGCGTCGCCGGTGTAGGCGTTGGTCGCGCCCATGAACATGTTGTCGCTGAACTTGTCTAGGTGTCCGCGAAAGCGCAGCCAGGGGCCTGCGGGGGAGATGTGGTCGGTGGTGGTCTTGCCTTGCGTCTTCATCAGTACGGGCATATCGTTGAAGTCGCTGCCGTCCCATGCGGGCCATGGCTGCATGAGCTGGATGCGCTCGCTGTTGGGGTCGACGGCAAGGTCGATGTCGCTGCCGTCCGCGGGGGGCGGCTCATAGACGGAACTGCCGGTGTCGAAGTCCTGGCTGGGCACCTCGGGCGCGACGCCGGGCGGATCTAATCTGAACTCGTTGCCGTCGCCGTCCGTGAGCGCGTCGGTGAGCGGATTGAATGACAGGCTGCCGGCGATTGCCATCGCGGTTACAATTTCGGGGCTGCCGATGAAGTTCATCGTGGTGGGCTGACCGTCGTTGCGGCGCGGGAAGTTGCGGTTGTATGAGGTAACGATGGTGTTTGGCTGCGCGGTGGCATCGCTGGCGCGCCGCCATTGGCCAATGCAGGGGCCGCAGGCGTTGGCGAGCACCGTGCCGTTGATGTCGCGCAATGATGACATCTGCCCGTCGCGCTCGATGGTGGCGCGTACCTGCTCGGAGCCGGGCGTTACCATGAAGGGGACGGCGGTCGCAATGCCGCGCGTTTTTGCCTGCTCGGCGATGTCGGCGGCGCGGCTCATGTCTTCATACGATGAGTTGGTGCAGCTGCCGATGAGGGCGGCGGATATGGCGTCCACGAACTGGTTGTCGCCGTCAGCGACTTCTGCGGCGAGCTGCGATATGGGGCGGGCGCGGTCGGGGGAGTGGGGGCCGACCATGTGCGGCTCAAGGGTTGACAGGTCGAGGCGCACTACGCGGTCGTAGTAGGCTTCAGGGTCTGCCTCTACCTCCGGATCAGGCTCAAGCAGTTGCTTGTTGGCGTCTGCGGGCGGGACTAGACCGCCACGATTGGTTGCTTTGAGGTACGCCGCCATGTGGTCGTCATAGGGGAACATGGAGGTGGTTGCGCCGATTTCCGCGCCCATGTTGGTGATGGTTGCCTTGCCGGTGGCGCTGATGGTGCGCGCGCCGGGGCCGATGTACTCGACGATGGCGTTCGTGCCGCCGGAGACGGTGAGCGCGCCGGCGACGTAGAGGATGATGTCTTTGGGGGCTGTCCAGCCGCTCATTTCGCCGGTGAGATAGACGGCGATGTGGCGCGGGTAGAGGACTTCCCAGGGCAAGCCTGCCATGACCTCGACGGCGTCCGCGCCGCCTACGCCGACGGAGCATGAGCCAAGCCCGCCTCCGTTGGGGGTGTGGGAGTCTGTGCCAATCATCAAAGAGCCGGGGAAGGCGTAGTTTTCCAGGGCGACTTGGTGGATGATGCCCGCGCCGGGACCCCAGAAGCCCGCGCCGTACTTGGCGGCTGCGGAGCGCAGGAAGTCATAGACTTCGCTGTTTTCGGCGAGGGACTCGCGCAGGTCTGCCGCGCCCTCTACGCGCGCCTGTATCAGGTGGTCGCAGTGGATGGTGGTGGGAACGGCGACGCTGTCGCGCTGCGTCTGCATGAACTGGAGCATGCCGGTCTGTCCGAGCACATCCTGGAGTATCACGCGGTCGGGGCGCACGTTGAGGTAGCTTTCGCCAGGGATCATCTCTTGATTTTCGGGGTCGTCCAGATGCCCAAGCAGGACTTTGTCGGCGAGCGTGAGCGGTCTGTTGAGGCGACGGCGCACAACGGCGAGGTTGCGCTCCATTGTTTGATAGACCTGCGCCGCCATTTCAGGCGTAGATTCGATTGTGACCATGTTTCTTGTCATCCTTCCAAAGCAAACGGACTGGCAATTTCTAATTTGGGATGTTCATATAGGATTCCCTTACGAGACATCAGCGTCCAAGATGCCGATTATTTCAGGAGTTGCAATGTGACGCTGGTGATGGGTGTAATCAAGCCACCGCCTGCGATGCTTAGAGCACCATAGGCAGGCGGTGCATGTCGTCCATGCGGCTTTTCAGTCCGCTTATCTCGCCGCGCAATTCGCCAACTTGACCTTCGATAGTTGTCCGCGTCATAAGCGCTCCCATTCACTTATCGGCGGAACAAGTCACAGCGGCAATGTCGGCGCTCGCCCTGAGCCTGTGAAGGGCGAACCGGGTGTTGAGTTACCGCGACAGGCCGAAGTATTCGTAGTTGATGTCGATGTAGTTGCGCCACTCTTCGGGAACGTCGTCTTCGGCGAAGATGGCTACGACGGGGCAGACCGGCTCGCAGGCGGCGCAGTCGATGCACTCGTCGGGGTGGATGTAATACTGGTTGTCTTCGTCTTCGGTGTAGATGCAGTCCACGGGGCACACATCCACGCAGGCACTGTCTTTGAGGTCAACGCAAGGCTCGGCTATGATGTAGGTCATTCTAGGGATTCCTCCTGCTTTCTCGATGATGCTTGGCGTCGGACTGCCCGACGACTGTAATCATTGCTGAATTATAGATTGGTATAGGGTTGGCTTTCAACTAATATAAGGGGTTTATATTCATAGGCGGGATGGGATTATAGGGTGATGCCTTGTTCGCGGAGGTGGTGTATTTGGTCGGGGGTGTAGCCGTAGGCTTTGAGCAGCTCGGCGGTGTGCTCGCCGAGAGCGGGGGAGGCTAGGGTTGGCTGCAAGGGGGTCTCGCTCATCTTCACTAGGGGGCCTACCATCTTTATCTTGCCGACTACGGAGTGGTTGAGTTCTACGACGAGTCCGTTGGATACGACCTGCTCGTCGGTAACAAGTTCCTCGACGAAGCGCACGGGGCCTGCGGGGACGCCCGCGGCGTCGAGGACGGTCAGCCATTCGGCTACGGTCTTTTTCAGGAATATGGCTTCTGCCTGCGCGACTAGCTTCTCGTTGAAGATACGGGTTTCGTCGCTGAGCATGTCGTAGTTTGGATCAAAGCGTATGTCGTGGAGTCCGAGCACATCTATGAGGCGCTTGCGGAGCGGGTCGCTGAGGCAGCCGACTGCCAGCGCGCCGTCCGCAGCCTGATAGGTGCGGTAGTAGATGCTGGTTACGCGCCCGCGCCAAGAGTCGAAGTGCTCGCGGTAGTAGGCGTGGATGTCTTTGTAGGGGATGCCGGAGTCGCGCATCAGTTGGAGGCTGTCGAAGAACTCGGAGCGGCGCTCGGTATCGGCGCTGGCGACTTCCATAAAGCGCATGGATTGGGCGGCGAGGGCAGAGCCAAGCAGGTTGGTCTCAATCTTCTGCCCTTTGCCGCTGCGCTCGCGGTGGTATAGCGCGGCGCAGACCGACCAAGCGGTTGCGATGCCGGTGGAGAAGTCGGCGACCGGGGTGGAAGCGACCTGCTGGGGAACGCCGTTTTCTATCTTGTCTTCCGACGCCATCAGTCCGGTCATGGACTGGGCGATGATGTCGTAGCCGGGGCGTTGGCTGTGGGGTCCGTTGCGCCCGAAAGCGGTGTTTTCGCAGTAGATTAGGCGCGGGTTGATGGCGGACAGCGTTTCGTAGTCGATGCCCAAGTTGTACGGCACATCGGGGCGGTAGTTTATGATGACGACGTCGGCGTCGGCAATCAGATGATAGACGACATCGCGCCCTTCCTGCCGCGTGAGGTCGAGGGGTAGGCTGCGCTTGCCGCGGTTGAGGCTGATGAAGGTCTTGCTCTCGCCCGGCTCGATGGGCGCGGCGTGTCGCCATGGGTCGCCCCAAGGTGGTTCAATCTTGATGACATCCGCGCCCATGTCGGCGAGGAGCATGCCGCCGAATGGGCCGGCGATAATCTCGGTGAACTCCAGTATTCTTATTCCGTCCAAAGCGCCGGACATGTTTTTGCCTCCGCAGTGTGTTGTTCTATGAGGATACATTATAATAGCGGAGGCTAACAGGATGGATAGGGTAGATGAACGGAAAGGATGTTGAAAGATATGACGAAGGTTCTGATTACGGGGATGAGTGGGCTTATCGGGGGACTGCTGAGGGAGCGGCTCGATGCGGCGGGCGGATATGAGCTGAGCGCGCTGAATCGGAGCGCGGTCGAGGGCGTGGAGTGCTATCGCGCGGACATCGCGGACTTTGAGGCGGTGAAGGCTGCCTGCGAGGGCAAGGATGTGGTGGTGCATCTGGCGGCGTATCTTGGGAGCGATGACTTTGAGGGGCAGCTTCGCGGGAACATCGTGGGGACATACAATGTATTCGAGGCGGCGCGGCTCGCCGGCGTCAAGCGGGTGGTGTTCGCAAGCAGCGGCAACACGATACGGGGGTTTGAACTGGTTGAACCTTACAAGTCCATCGCCGCCGGGAATTACGACGATGTGCCGGAGAACTTTCCGCGCATTACGCACGAGATGATACGGCCGGAAGGCATCTACGGCGCGGCGAAGGTGTTCGGGGAGGCGTTGGGACGCTACTATTCGGACGCATACGGGCTGTCGGCGCTGTGCGTGCGAATTGGGCGGGTTACGAGGGATAACGGTCTCGGCGCGGTGCGCGACCGCTCCATATATCTGAGCCACGATGATGTCGCACAGATACTGCATCTGTGCGTGGATGCGCCGGACAGCCTGAAGTACGATGTTTTTCTTGCGACTTCCAACAACAGGTGGAATTATCGGGACCTGGAGCATCCGCGAGAGGCGCTTGGGTATGAGCCGAAGGACTCGGCTGATGACCTACCGCTGGGGTAAAGAAGGCTAACATTCCTGTACAGGATAGGATGTCAGGTCGCCGGGGTTGAATTGGAACTTGCGCCAGTAGTCATCGGTCAACAGGTTCAGGGCGTCGTGCCACGCCTGCGTTAACCGGGCGCACTCGGATAGGCGCGCGTATCTCGCTTCAAGCAGTGTCAAGAATGGGGTGAAGTCTTGCTTGAATGCTTGGATGGTGGGGTAGGCGCGCGCCTTGATATTGCGGAGGATGTCAAGGGCGGATGTATCGTAGGGTTCGCATGGGTCTTCGGTGTGCCGTCGTATCATGGCGTCGAGGTTCTGGTTGAACATCGGCACAGATTCCATGCCGAGCGGCCGGCGGTACTCGGCGGCGTCCGTGGGTGGGCGTGAGTGAGGGATGTACCACTTGAAAAGCTCGAGGTAGAAGTCGTGTGGGTCGAGTGGCGGCTTGCGTCGGTCTGCGCGGCGCTCTTCGGCGATTCCTCCGATGTCTATGACGGTTATCTTTGCGTTCGCGGGCGCGAAGTAGATGTTCTGCGGGCGCATGTCGAGTATGAGCGCGCCGCCGTTGTGGAAGGTTTCGGCGACTTCTAGCACATCGCGGGCGACGCTGAACCTGCCGCGCTTGGCGTGGGGAACGACGGGATGGACTGCGAAGATGTTCTGCGGAATGCCTATGGGATGGCGCTTGATGCCGTCAATGGCGCTGCCGACGAGGGGGATGCCGTGAGCGCGTTCTTCTACGACGACGGTGTATTGCTCTCCAAGCGCGTCGCCGAAGTATTCGTCGTGTGCGGCGCGTGGGGTGTAGGCGAGCATCTTGGCGATGTGGGGGAGTTTATCGCCAAGCCTTTCACGGAGGGATATTACCCTTGCGATGCGGCGCTCGACGGCGTTGTGCTGCGCGCGCGTTATCAGGGTTGGATGCGGGCGCTTCACGACGACGGGGGTTCCGGTATCGGCATCGGTGGCGGCGAAGGCTTCGGAGTCCGCGCCTTCGCCTAGTTTGCCTTCAAGATGGAATCTTTTGAGTTCTTTGCTAGAAATTCGCATCGCTTGGCAACACTTTATACACGGGATAGACAGAATGGTCAGGATAAGATAATTTGTTGCGTGCGTATCATACCATCCGGTCGGAGCAGTTTCAGAGGGCGAGGAAGAAATGCCGCTTATTATTGGAGTTACGGGAGCGATAGCGACGGGCAAGAGCAGCGCTTGCGGGCTGATGGCGGCGCAGGGTGCGACGCATCTTGACGCGGATCGGCTGGTGCATCGTCTGTATGACCCGGGCAAGCCTGCATTTGATCGCATCGTATCCATATTTGGCGATGAGATCGTGGGGGCTGATGGATACATTGACCGCAAGGTTCTCGGCTCCAAGGTGTTCGGCAGACCGGAAGAGATGGCAAAGCTGACGACTGCCATCGGCAATATCGCGGAGGTGGTGAAAGAGGTGGTCGACGGCTGGAACGATACGCTGGGCAGCGATGATGTCGCAGTGCTGGAGGCGGTGAACCTAATCGAGGCGGGATACGGACGCTGGTGCGATGCGGTGTGGCTGTTCGCGTGCCAAGAGGATGCGGCGCGGCAGCGGTTGATGCGGCGCAACGGGTTCTCGGTGGAGGAGGCGAACCAGCGACTTGCGAGCCAGAGGGCGTGGCAGGAGCGCGCCGCCGCTGCCGACCGCGTATTCCACAACGACGGCGGCATTGCTGAGTTTGAGGCAGAGGTGAACGCGGCATACGAGGAAGCCGTCCGCCTTGCGAAAGACGGACGACTTCCTGAATCCAAGTATTACGGCTGGTGGGAGCGGCGCACTTCCTAGCCCGTAGCGCAGAGATGCAGGGCATCCCATCACTGAGCTTACTGTGCCGTCCGCTTCGCCCGGCCGTCCATTATGGCAGTGAGTCTAAGGACGGCGCTGCTGTGGTCAATGGCGGAGGTGGCGGGTGCGAAGGCACCCGCTTCCAGCACCGTTGCGCCTCTCTTCCAGAGCAGCCAGTATATGGCGGCAGTCTCCGACTCCGGGGGCGTTAGTTCGGCTCGAAAGAAGGTTGATTCTTCTCCTAGTGTGTCGTGGTCGAGGGTGGATACTGAGCTTACCGTACCCTGGTCCACGGGCACGTCTTCGAACTTCGTGAACTCTTCGGTCAGCGTAGATAGAAAGTCGGTTGCTTGTTTCTCGTCTTCCAAGAGGTGGACTATCGCTCGCATTTCGAAGGGGTCTTCGCCGACGTTATCGAGCGGACTCTGCGGGTCTTGGAAGGTATGTATGTAGCCGGTAGTCCTGCCTGCGGCTGCGATGTCGGCACCGGTATCATCCGGGTTCAGGGTGTCGTCGACAGCGGTCTGCGCGTTGTCGAGGATGCCGCTCGATTCGGGGGTGAGCAGCAAGGCGGAGAACTCGGCGGCGACTTCTTCTTGAGATAGCAGGATTGCCGCCATCTGCTCGCCGGTGAGTTCGGGCGTTGGCGTCGACTGGCGGTTACACGACAACGATGCCGCCAGCAACAGGCACGCCACGGCAATGGCATAGAGAGCTGCCTGGGGTAGGGGACGATTCTTGTTCTTCATTAAAACTGCCTATTAGGTCTGAGACGCTTTGTGCGTCGGTTGTCAGTGTGAGCTAGGCGCTGTTGACATTTTCGCCATTCCTGTGAAAACGGGATTCAGAGCCACGAAACGGGGCGAGTTCTGTGCAATTTACGCCCATTGGAAGCGCTGGATTCCTGCCTTCGCAGGAATGACAGGTGAAGTCGAAATGTCAATATGGGCTACTTCTTGAAGGCGGGCATTACCTCTTCGGCGAACTGCTCGAGCTGCTCGATTATGACGGATTGCGGCGTTCCGACGGGCATGCCGACATTGATTTCTTCCAAGCCTGGGTACTGCTTCTGAATAGCCATCAGCTGCTCGGTTACCATCTCGGGCGTGCCTATGAGCCAGGAGCCGCCCTCGACGCCTTGCTCCAGTGTGGGCAAGTTTGCGTTATATGCCCTGTCGGGGTCGCCGAGCGCCTCTATCTGGTCGTCGGTCAAGCCGCGCACGAAGCCGAGCGGCGCGAACATCTTCATGTTCTCCTCGAAGAATGAGCGCGCTTCGCGGATTCCCTGCTGCGGGGATTCGGCGAGATAGACGGAGAAGCTGATGATGAGGTTTCCGCCGAGTTCCGTCTCTCGACCGTGCTCGGCTTCAATCTTCTGCCATGCTTCGACGACGCTTTGCTGCGCGCCGCCGGGCGCCGCGCCGCCGCCAATGATGCCCTTGATGCCGTGCTTCGCCATGAAGCGCAAGCCGCGCTCACTGGCGCTGACTACGGGCTGCCAGCACTCGACGGGCATATTCACCGGACGCGGCACTAGGGTAATCTCCTCCAGCTCGTAGCCTCTGTACGGCACGCGCGGCGGGATTGTGTAGTGCTTGCCCTGGTGAGAGAAGGACTTGTTGTTGAACGACTTGAAGATGATGTCAACCTGTTCTTCAAACAGGTCGCGGTTGGCGTCGGCGTCTAGCATGGGCGCTCCGAAGACCTCGACCTCGCGCGTGTGGTAGCCTCTGCCCACGCCGAATATCGTGCGGCCGTTGGTCAGTATGTCGGCGGTGGCGAAGTCCTCGGCGAGGCGCAACGGGTGCCACATCGGAGCGATGTTGAAGCCGCAGCCAATCTTGATGTTGTCGGTAATGTGGCAGAGGTGTACCGCCTCCATCAGCAGATTGCCGATGCACTCATAGCCCTCGCGCTGGAAGTGGTGTTCCGCCATCCAGAAGGTATCGTAGCCCTTCTTGTCCATAGTCGTGGCGATTGCATCTGTCTTGTCGAAGACGGACGCAAGCCGCTCGTTGGAATAGAAGCGGTCGTTTGCGGGCGTAGCGTCGAAGCCCATGTCGTCTAAGTCTATGTGTCCTGCGAACAGGCTGCCGAACCTATTAATCATGTGAGTGCCTCCAAAAGCGATAGTGGGGAGATTTGCGGTTAATTGTAGAGAAGTGAAACGGCGTGTCAAGTCCAAGACGAAGGCTAACACGATATACAAGGTGGTAAGTTTGTCGGTTAGTCGGGTGATTGGTGTGTTAGTATTCAGCATGTCGATGGGCAGGCACGATGCCTGCCGCTACACATGAAAGGAAGGGGATGACTATGCCTGTTACGGGTCGGTATTTGTTCACGGCGAGTATGGATGTCGCAGGGGATAAGGAGGCGCTGTTCAATGAGGTGTATGACACGGAGCATGTGCCGCTGCTGAGCGCGGTTCCCGGGGTGGTGTCGGTGGCGCGGTTCAAGAGGCAGGAGCTGACGCTGGCAATCGGCGGGGAGATGCGGACTATCGTGGTGGAGGACGAGCCGCGTTACAGCGCGATATATGAGCTTGAGAGCGCGGATGTGATTACGAGCGATGCCTGGGCGGAAGCGTCGGAGCAGGGACGCTGGCCGGGCGAGGTTCGCCCTCATACGAAGAACCGCAGACATACAATGAGGAAGCTCATCGTTCCGGGCCAGACGGATTAGAGCAAGGTGTGCATAATCTTGGGGGCGTGGTTCGACACAGGCTCACCACGAGCAGGCAGGGATTGGCTCACCGTGGACAGGGGTAAATCTGAATGAAGATTGCCGCGGGGCCAGTTCCTCGCATAACGCGAAGCGCGAACTACAAGTGGTGGGTGTTCGCGTCTGTGGCGCTGGGGCTTTACCTGACGGTTACGGACCAGTCGGGCATCAACATCGCGCTGCCGAGGATCGCGCAGCATTTTGGGGCGGACTTGCCGTCGGCGCAGTGGATTGCGCTGGGATTCACGCTGAGCACGAGCGTCATGTTCATGCCGGTCGGTCGGCTGTCGGACATCTTCGGGCGGACGCATGTGTTCATGCTGGGGTTCGTGGTTTTCGTGGTGGGCGCGGCTCTGGGCGGCAGCGCGGTAGCGTTTCCCGTGCTGATAGCGGCGAAGATAGTCCAGGGCGTCGGGGTCGCGGGCATAGAAGCCAACGGCATGGCGATGGTTGCGGACATCTTCCCTGAGAAGGAGCGCGGTAAAGCCATCGGGCTGTATATGTCCATCATAGGCGCGGGCGCGGTTGGCGGCCCGGTTATCGGTGGCACGCTGGTTAGTTTGCTGGGGTGGCGCTCTATCTTCGTGGTGAGCGCGGGAGTGGGCATCATGGCGCTTGCGCTGGCTGCCGTAGTTCTGCGGCGCGGCGTTGCCGATAGCAGCGGTCAACCGGCAAGAACGAGCTTCGACTGGACGGGCGCGGGGCTATCGGCGATGGCGCTTGTCTGCTTCCTGCTGTCCATCACGAACGGACACAAGCTTGGCTGGGCCTCGCCTGTGATACTAGCCGGGTTCGGCATGGCTGTGGTGGCAGTGGCAGTGTTCATCTGGTGGGAGGGCAGGGCCGAATCGCCGATGCTGGACCTGAGCTTTTTCAAGAGCAAGGTGTTCACGCTGGGCGTGTCGGCGCGCTTTCTGTCGTTCCTGGGCGGGTCCGCAGTGTACTTCCTGATGCCGTTCTACCTTGTGCAGGGGTTGGATTTCGAGCCGAGCATGGCGGGGCTGCTGCTGGTGCCGGGGTCGGTGTGCATTGCCTTCTGGGGGCCGTTCAGCGGCAGGTTGTCGGACAGGGTAGGGACGCGCTGGCTGACGGTGGTCGGCATGGCGTTGTGCAGCGTCGGCATGCTGATGTTCGCGCGGCTGGATGTGGATTCGTCGGTGTGGGAGATTGTGGTGAGCGTGATAATCGAGGGCACGGGAATAGGGCTGTTTTCGTCGCCTAATACGAGCGCGATAATGACGGCGATAGACAGTCGCAAGTTCAGCGTGGCGTCGGCGTTTCTGAACCTCGTGAGGACATCGGCGGGGTTGAGCGGCATTGCGATATTCACGGCTATCGTGGTATTCACGATGGCGTCTCAGGGGATCGAGCCGGACTTGTCGGCAGTGTCGCGGGCGGGCGGGGATGAGGTTAGAGGCGTGTTCGTGGCGGGTATGAGCAGGGCGTTCATCGTCGGCGCCGCGGTGATGCTCATGGCGATGGTCATATCGGTGATGCGCCCGGAGAACCCTTCTGCCGTGGACGGGCGCTAACACCGATATGTAGGATACGCGGGATTGATTGAGTTTAGATGCCGCGCTTTGCCCTGGTGAACAGGCGCATCATGTTGTCGGCTTCGGGGTGGTCGTTGCCGGGGAAGTGGACGGGTATGTCGCGCGAGCCTAGCACGGAGAAGACGACTACGGTGAATGGCTTGATTCGCATGACGCTGCCGATGATGAGGTATAGGCCGATGAGTATGCCTGCCGCGCCTAGCAGAAACAGGACGATCTCGGCGAGCTGTGAGCTTATCAGGTCCGCAAAGAAAAACTGGACGACGGTTATGGCGATGCCCGCGCCGAGGAACTGGAGGCCGGGCTGCATTCGGCTGTCCTGCCCGCCGTTGGATTTCTTGAAAGTTACGATGTCCGCCAGGGGGACATCGTCGGTTATCTCGGTGCGGTCTTTTCTGTTGAGGGCAGCGATGAGGCGTTGGTTGGTGAGCACTGCCCACTCCGCTTCGCTGAGTATCTCTTCGTTCCCGCGCAGGTTGACTTGAAGGGCGCACATCGTTACACCGCCAAAGTTGGGATATGGTCTTTTGCTATTATATCCAAAAGTGTCAATGGGGGGATAGTTCGTCGGTATGACTGTTGGGCGGTGGACGCCATCAGCCTCACCCAAGGGGATGGGGATTTGCTTGCCGGCATCCATTGAGGGGAGAGGGATAAACTGATATGGATAGATTTTCTTGCGAATAAGGGTTGACGGGGCGGTAATTTATGGTATAGACTAGCGGAACGGTTGAAAGTGATGATGAATTACATCTACTGACATAGACCACTTTCGGTAACCTTCAGCGGACGGCTGGGGATTGCCAGCCGTATTTTTTTGCACCTTAACAACTAAATCCTGTCAAAAATAGACCGAGTAAATGATCCTTAATGTGGGTCAAGTTATTAAGAGTCTACGGTGGATGCCTTGGGGCCAAGGGCCGAAGAAGGGCGCGGCAAGACTGCGATAAGCCTCGGCGAGCTGTCTGGCGAGCATAGCCGGGGATACCCGAATGGGGAAACCCATCCTGGCTCATACCAGGATACCCCGCGAAACGCGGGGAGGTAAGCAGGGGAACTGAAACATCTAAGTACCCTGAGGAAAATAAATCAAACGAGATTCCCCTAGTAGTGGCGAACGAACGGGGAATAGCCCAAACCTATCGGACTTAGTGGACTGGGGTCCTATGTCCGGTGGGGGTTGCAACGCACGCAAGTTCAAGCCCCAGCGAGAACAAGGAGTAAGAAACCTGAACCTTAGCCGAACGAACCTGGAAAGGACGACCGCAGAGGGTGATAGTCCCGTAAGCGAAAGGGTTCAGGCTCCTGGCGTGTTGTTGAGTACCACGGGACACGTGAAATCCTGTGGGAATCTGGGGGGACCACCCTCCAAGGCTAAATACCCTTGGCCACCGATAGTGAACCAGTACCGTGAGGGAAAGGTGAAAAGAACCCCGGGAGGGGAGTGAAATAGACCTGAAACCGTAGACTTACAAGCCGTGGAAGGTTCGGATTCGTCCGGGCTGACTGCGTGCCTATTGAAGAATGAGCCGGCGAGTTAATTTAGGCAGCTAGGTTAAGGAATATCAGTTCCGGAGCCGCAGCGAAAGCGAGTCCGAATAGGGCGCGAATCGGGCGGAGGCAATGTTGGAGCAGGATTTCCGGTGGACGGCCACGTTAGGGCCGCCCCGTTTCGGCGGGGTAAGCCCGTATCAACGCGGTTGATCCTTGGGATGAGAGCGAAGATTGAGCCTTCAACATGTCTGATGTGTTGTCTGGATTAGACCCGAAACCGGGTGAGCTACCCATGGCCAGGTTGAAGTTCGGATAATATCCGAATGGAGGACCGAACCCGTGTACGGTGCAAAGTGCTGGGATGAGCTGTGGGTAGAGGTGAAATGCCAATCGAACCCGGAGATAGCTGGTTCTCCCCGAAATGTATTTAGGTACAGCCTCAAGTTAGTTTTGTGGAGGTAGGGCACTGGATGGGCTAGGGGGCGTGAGCTTACCAACCCCAACCAAACCACGAATGCCATAAAATGATGCTTGGGAGTGAGACAGTGGGGGATAAGCTCCATTGTCGAGAGGGAAACAGCCCAGACCGCAGGCTAAGGTCCCGAAGTGTGGACTAAGTGTGAAAGGAAGTGGGAATCCCCAGACAGCTAGGAGGTTGGCTTAGAAGCAGCCACCCTTTAAAGAGTGCGTAACAGCTCACTAGTCGAGGGCTCCTGCGCCGAAAATGTAACGGGGCTAAAGTCCACCACCGAAGCCGCGGAATTCGCGTAATGCGGATTGGTAGGGGAGCGTTGTCAGGGCGTAGAAGCTGGTGCCGTAAGGCCTGGTGGAGCGCTGAGAAGTGAGAATGCCGGCATGAGTAGCGACAATCCTGGTAAGAATCCAGGACACCGAAAGCCCAAGGTTTCCTACGCAACGTTGATCGGCGTAGGGTAAGTCGGTCCTAAGCTGTAGCGTACCGCGAAAGCGATGGACAGCAGGTCAAAATTCCTGCACCACTGTTTTTCCGCTTTAAGGCAGAGGAGGGACGCGGGAAGGTAGGCAGAGCGCGCCCATCGGACATGGCGCGTTTGCCCTTGTAGGCGACGAAGGGGATAGGCAAATCCGTTCCCTGAGCTGAGGAGGGTGAAAACTCCAGGGATAAAACCCGGGGGAATTCTGTTGAACCTATGCCGCCAAGAAAATCTTCGCTGCTAGGGAATTCAGTGCCCGTACCGTAAACCGACACAGGTGGGCAGGGGTAAAAGTCCCAAGGTGAACGGGAGAACCCTCGTTAAGGAACTCGACAAGTTAGCCCTGTAACTTCGGGAGAAAGGGTGCCCGTGAGGTGAGGCCGCACGCCGGCTAAGCCTTTGCGGGCCGCAGTGAAGAGGCTCAGGCGACTGTTTACCAAAAACACAGGTCTCTGCTAAGCCGAAAGGCGATGTATAGGGGCTGACGCCTGCCCAGTGCCGGAAGGTTAAGAGGCGAGGTTCGGCATATGCCAAAGCTTCAAATCGAAGCCCCGGTGAACGGCGGCCGTAACTATAACGGTCCTAAGGTAGCGAAATCCCTTGTCGGGTAAGTTCCGACCCGCACGAATGGCGTCACGACCTGAGCGTTGTCTCAACGAGGGACTCGGTGAAATTGCAAGGCCAGTGAAGATGCTGGCTACCCGCGACAGGACAAAAAGACCCCGTGGAGCTTTACTGTAGCTTGGCAGTGGACTGGGGTTATGGATGTGTAGGATAGGCGGGAGACTATGAAGCCCGGACGCCAGTTCGGGTGGAGTCGCCCTTGAAATACCGCTCTTCTATATCTTCGGCCCTAACTCCGTAGAAAACGGAGGACCCTGCCAGGTGGGCAGTTTGACTGGGGCGGTCGCCTCCTAAAAGGTAACGGAGGCGTCCAAAGGTTCCCTCAGGGTGGATGGAAATCACCTATAGAGTGCATTGGCATAAGGGAGCTTGACTGTGAGACCTACAAGTCGAGCAGAGACGAAAGTCGGGCAAAGTGATCCTACGGTTCCGAGTGGAAGGGCCGTGGCTTAACGGATAAAAGCTACCCCGGGGATAACAGGCTAATCACGCCCAAGAGTTCACATCGACGGCGTGGTTTGGCACCTCGATGTCGGCTCGCCGCATCCTGGGGCTGAAGAAGGTCCCAAGGGTCCGTCTGTTCGCCGGTGAAAGCGGCACGCGAGCTGGGTTCAGAACGTCGTGAGACAGTTCGGTCTCTATCCGTCGTGGGCGCAGGAGATTTGAGGAGAGCTTTCCCTAGTACGAGAGGACCGGGAAGGACAGACCTCTGGTGTACCGGTTGTTCCGCCAGGAGCATCGCCGGGTAGCCAAGTCTGGATGCGATAAGCGCTGAAAGCATCTAAGCGCGAAGCCAACTCCAAGATTAGATCTCCCATCCCTTTGATTAGGGAGTAAGGTTCCCGGTAGACTACCGGGTTGATAGGCCGCAGGTGTAAGCCCAGCAATGGGTTCAGCTGAGCGGTACTAATAAACCGAGGACTTGACCCACATTAAGGGTCATTTACGCGGGATGTCACAGAAATTGACAGGATTTAGTAGTAGAGGTATTGCCTTGTGGCAAGCGGTTGCGTGTTATGAGCGCGCCGTCAGGATTGTTAGTAACAACGCGGGGTGGAGCAGCGGCAGCTCGTTGGGCTCATAACCCAAAGGTCGCAGGTTCGAGTCCTGCCCCCGCAACCATCGCATATACGAGACGCCCGCCGATATATTCGGCGGGCGTTTCTTTGCGTAACGCGCGTACTTCATCAATCGCACGATGACAGTTAGTAATGAAGGGGGAGTTATGTTTTCTAAAAATAGTGGTCTCATGTTTGCAGAACGACAGATTGGCGGCTGGGCTTTGCCGACTATTGAGTTCAACCACTCTACTCGTCCGTCTTTATGCATGGCTGTTAGAGGGGTGATTATCAACTCCATCGTTGACGGCGCAAGGGGCAGGGAGCGGCAGCATAATTGGAAGGCACAGGTGGCGTCCGAAGTCAAAACGGCGCGCGGAATGCGACCTTGGAGCGCCAGCGATAGATATGCTATCTCGCTGGCGTTGCGTTTCCATTTGGGCAATCACGGCAATAGGAAGTTGGACGCAGAGAACTTCGTTAAACCTGTCGTAGATGCCATCGCCGCCGGATTGTTCTGCTCTAACTCGACAGAACCCCGCAGTATCCAGCGCTGGGATTTCGACGATTCAAACTTCAACACGCTACTAATTCACCGATTGCCTGATGCGCGAACACCTGCGGATGAAGGAATAGCCATTTCAGTATCGGCAGGGTAGGGAATATACCACGGAAACTTGACGCACAGCCCGACATAAGGTTGGCGCGGGGCTTGTCGCGTCCTTGGTGCGGCTACTCCCCCTTCGCTCCAGGAACATCCCTTCGCAGGAAGACCCACATTGATATGGCAACCAGTAACGCCGTGTACGCCAGTATCACGAAGAACGCCCGGAAGGTGTCCGCCGTAGGACCCGCGCTCGTCCATTCGGCAATGTTGAATCTCAGTAGGGCTACGTCTAGCACATCCCACATCCAATCCCAATCGCTTGTCGCGGCAAGGATGCTAGGGAGTATCTGTTCAAGGATATAGTAGCCCAATGAGAGCGCGATGCCCTGTGCGGTGGACTGAGTTACCACTGCTAGGAACGCAGCCAGCGCGATATATGGCGCTACGGCATACACCGCTTTGCCCGCCCCTAAAACGGTGTCTATCCACGCCCCCGTATCGGCAACGATGAGCCTTACCCCCTCTGCCGGCGCTATGATTCCCATGAGCAGGGTGGCAATGCCGACAAGTACGCCAATGACGATTATCCCGGCGAGTGCCACAGCCATGAGCATGATGAGCTTCGCGCTGAGCAGCTGCCAGCGTCCTACGCCTCTGGCCAAAGTGACCCTCAGCGTGCCCAAGCCGTACTCCGCGCCTATGACCGACGCCGCAAGAATCATCATGAGCAGGATTAGGAATGTGGGGTCTGTGGTGGCTTGTGTGATGTTGGACGGGAGGCCGAACGCGCTTGGGTCTCCGGCGCCAAGCGATGTGTAGTCTATCAACAGGATTGCCTGTGTAACGAAGATGAAGATTCCCAGCAGTATCCACGGTATCCATCGTCGGCGCAGCTTGTACCATTCGCCTACTGCCAGACGCAGAATATGCGCTATCATGGCTATCTTCTCCTTAGTTGCTGCCCGTTACATCCAGGAAATACTCCTCAAGGGAGGTTCTTACCGGGGACATCTCGGTGACATAGACTTCGGAATGGCTCATGGCTGCCGTCAACTCACCTGAGCGCGCGATGGGCGCGGACACGAACATCGCGCCATCTTCCATCGTTCCGACTGCCTCGACCCAGTCCAGCGCGGAGAGTATCTCGTGTGCCTTCACATTATTGGTGGTCTTCACACGGATCTGTTCGCCCTTGGCGGAACGCACCAGTTCGGCTACCTGACCTTGGGCTACCAACTTTCCCTTCGAGATGATGGTGACGCTGTCGCAGATCTGCTCGACCTCGTGCAGCAGGTGGCTCGACAGCAGCACCGTCCGTTTGCCGTCGCGGAGGCTCCGTACCAGCTCCCGCACTTGAATCATGCCCTCGGGATCCAGACCGTTGGTTGGCTCGTCCAGGCACACGATATCCGGGTCGCCGAGCAGCGCGTAGCCTATCCCAAGTCGCTGCTTCATCCCATGGGAGTAGGTGCGGAAGCGGTCGTCACCCCGGCCTGCCAGCCCCACCTTTTCCAGCGCGGCGTCGACGTCGTCCGACGAGCCGCGCCCGGAGATGAACCGGAAGTATCCGAGGTTGTCCCGCCCTGACATGTAGGGATAGAATGCCGGGCTTTCGATGATTGCCCCAATGCGGCGGCGCGATTCCTCGTGTTGCGTCGCCGAGCCGAACAGTCGGAAACTGCCCGCCGTTGGTTTCAGCACGCCGAGCAGCATCCCCATCGTGGTAGTTTTGCCGGACCCGTTCGGTCCCAGCAGCCCGTAGATGTGCCCCCGGCGCACCTCCATGGAGAGGTTGTCCACCGCGGTTATATCTCCGAAACGCTTGGTTAAGCCTTCGGTCTGAATTACCAGTTCATCCGCCATTCCAACCTCCTTGATTTAGCGGCAAGCGCGGCTTAGTCAACAAAATCCGTTTGCGCTAGGGGAGGGGAGGGATGTTCTCCGGCTACCGCCGGCGGAATGCGCTCCGTATCACTGCATCCTGAAAGAGGCTCGGCACCTTGCCGTTGACGGCGCAGTTGTACGGGGCTGCCTTGTATATGCCGTCCAAAATGGTCACTGGCTTTACGCGCTCAATGTGGAGATAAGGCCGGCGGGGCTAGTCTGCCACGGCCACGGCATCCTCGGCGAACTCGGGCATGACTTCTGACGCGAATAGCTCGATGCAGCGGAGGGACTTGTCGAGGTCGAGGCCTGCCGCGCCGAACTTGCCGAAGATGCGGTTGATGCCTTTGGAGCGCAGCGCCTCTATGCGCTCGCAGACGACTTCGGGCGTGCCGATGAGGGGCAGGATGCCTTGTTCGCGGGCGCGCCGTCCGGCTTCGAGGCGGTCGCGGTCGCGGTGTACCCAGTGCTTGTAGTTGTCGGGGATGTTGCCGTTTTTGTCGGCGGGGTTGCCCACGCGGTAGAACTCTTGGTTGATGCTGTCTTCCAAGCCCTTGATGTCGCTCTCCGCCTGCTCCATCGTGGGCGCGACGTAGATGTTGGTGCTGACGGGCAGGTCGATGTGCTCGTGGGGGTTGCCGTAATGCTCCATGCGCTCGTGCCAGAGCTTCACGACTTGCGGAGTCTGTCCGAGCGTGGTCGTGGGGCCGCCGACTATGATGGGCAGCCCGCGCTTTGCGGCGTTGTCCACGCTCTCGGGGCTGGTGCTGACGGCGATGTAGATGGGCGGGCCTGGCTTCTGAATGGGCTTGGGGATTACCCAGATGTCTTGGAAGTCGACGAATTTGCCCTTGAAGGTGGTCTTGCCTTCTTCCCAGCACTTGGCGACGACGTCGAGATATTCGTTGAACATCTCGCGCGAGTGCGCGATGTCCACGCCTAGCCCGTGAAACTCTTGCGCCTGATAGCCCGCGCCCACGCCGAGGTTGAAGCGGCCGTTCGAGATTATGTCGATGATGGCGCTCTCTTCGGCGACGAGCACGGGATTGTGGAAGGGGAGCACGACGATGGCGGTGCCGATGCGCGCGTTCTTCGTCTTGGCGGCGACCGCGCCCATGAAGGAGAAGATGCCAGACAGGATGCCGTGCCGCGAGAAGTGGTGCTCTCCTAGCCAGATGTCCTGGATGCCGAGCCTGTCGGCGAGTTCAATCTGCTCAAGCGCGGAGTCGAATGCGCGCTCGGCGGTCCAGTTTTCGTGCCATCGGATGATGTCGAACATGCCGAATCTCATTGTTAGCTCCTTTTTGCTCTCACCCTAGCCCTCTCCGATAGGGAGGGGGAAGGATGAGGAATACAGGGGTAGGGGAGGGATGGGTTTATTGGCAACCGCATCCCTTGTCTGCACAGGGGCAGGGACAATTCGTTGGATGGAGATTATCTATTGCGGAGGCGCGGGTCAAGGACGTCGCGCAGGGAGTCGCCTAGCAAGTTGAAAGCCAACACTGTGATAGTGATGGCTAGACCGGGGAAGACGACCAACCACCATAGGGGCTTGAATGTCGAAGTGGATGCAAGTGCGAGCATGTTGCCCCAAGTAGCTGTGGGCGGGGGCACGCCGGCTCCGAGGAATCCGAGGCTTGCCTCAATGAGAATTGCCACTCCGAGGTGAGCTGTGGCTAACACAAGGAAGGGCGCGCCGCATTGTGGGGTTACATGTCGAAGCATGACACGCGCGTCCGTAGCGCCAATTGCACGTGCGGCCGTTACGTAGTCCATTTCCCTGATCTGAAGCGCGACCGACCGAATTACCCTGCCGCCGAATGGAATCCTTGTCACTGAGATTGCGATCGTTACTGTCCATAAACTTGGATCTAGCGCCGCAAGCAGCAATAGGGCAAGAATGAGATCAGGAAACGCCTGCAAAATTTCCATAGCGCGCTGCATAATCAAGTCGGTCTTGCCGCCCAAATATGCGCTTGCAACACCTAGGAGGGCACCTACCGTAGTGCCACATAGAACCGCAACAAAGGCTACGAGAAGTGTGGTTTGAGCTCCAAACATAACTCTACTAAGCACATCTCGTCCTGCGTGATCAGTTCCCAGCACGTGTTCAGAATTGGGTGCGCCCGACATATACAGGAAATCCCCACGCTCTTGCTCATACGGGGCAATGAGTGGAGAAGCGAAGGCGACAAGCACTAGAATAATGAGGACTAACGCGCCGACTCCCCCTAGTGGGTTCTGGACAACGAACTCCACGGTATTCTTCCGGATGTTATTAAATCCGAATTTTGCCGGGACAGCTTCTGTGATTATAGACTGTTCTGGGTTCAAGTCGCACTCCGAAGTTTTCTTCTAGCTATAGCGTATTCGAGGATCCAACCAGGCGTACATCAAGTCCACGATGATGTTCATCACAGTAAATACGACGCCGTAAAGGAGCACGAGATTTTGGATTGTTACCACGTCTCGCTCAGATATAGCTCGCACCAATATCTCGCCCATTCCTTTCACGCCAAAGACCTGCTCAATGGCTACGGATCCACCCAAGAGGAAACTGAGCAAGATTCCGGATATTGTGAGCACGGGGAGAATTGCGTTTCGGACTGCATGACGAAGAAGCGTCACTCGCTCGGCAAGTCCCTTTGCTCGAGCCGTGCGGATGTACTCCTGCCCCATGATTTCCAAGAGGGACGAGCGCGTCATTCGCGCTATGTACGCGGCGGAGGAAATTCCAAGTACAAACGCAGGCCCCCAGATAATCTGAAGGTTCTGCCACGGATCTTCCCAAATCTGGACTATTGCGATCGGCGATTTATAACCGAATGCAAGCACTAGTCCAAGTACCATCATCATCCCAACCCAGAAACCAGGAACCGCTAGGAAGAGGATAGTGAAGAACCGCGATAGGTAGTCACCTACGCTATTCCTCTTTAGACCGCTGATGATGCCTGCGGGGAAACCAATCAGCCAGGAAATCAGGGTTGCGCCGATGGCAATTTCCAAAGTAATCGGCCCTCTGTGAGCTATGACTTCAGCGACTGTGAAGGTACGAAAGAATGACCTGCCAAATTCCAAGGTCAACACGTCCCACAGCCACCGGAAATACTGCACGTAGAGTGGGTCTGCGAGTCCAAGCGCCTCCATGATGGCTTGACGCTGGGTTTCCGTTAACCGCGTGACATCGTCCTGACCATAGAACGCGGTCAGGATGTCACCTGGTATCACGCGCAGGACAGCGAAAATGATAACAGTGATGGCAAGCAGTGAGGGGATAGCGTATAGTATCCTTCTCAATAGGTACTTGGCGATGTCAAATCCTTCCTTTCATTGATATTTCGTGTATTTTGCTGAAGGCTTGTGCCGGGCGAACATCGGTCTGGCCGCCCGGCATAGGATGGTAACTGCCTGTTCTATCTATCCAGCCACCAGGTACCTCTCCGTTCAGCGTTGTAGAGTCCGATACTGCCACCGACCGCGTGTCCCTTTACATAGAGGTAGTGGGCATCGGTGAATTCCTCCCATGATAGAGGAGCGAACGGCACTCTTTCCTCAAGAAGTAGGTCGATCTCGGTGACAAGCTCCTTACGAGTCGCGGGGTCTAGCTCGGAATCTATCCTGTCTATCAGGCTCTCCACTTCTTCGTCGCAGAACTTACCGAAGTTTGTGGGACCATCGCAACCATACCAGGTGCGAAGATAGGATGACGGGTCACCGAATGGGAACACCACCGGTCCCACGCTCAGGTCAAAGTCACCACTCTCCGTAGTCTCGATCCAGATCGGATATTCGGATGGAACCTGCTCTACTTCTATACCAATGTCTCCGACCATCTGGGCAACCATTGGACCCCAAACCGCGGAATAGGCATTGTTGGTGTACCTTATCCGTAGCCCTTGGATGCCGTCTTCATACCCGGCATCCGCCAGCATTTGCTTTGCGAGTTCTATTTCAGGCCCTTTCTCTGTGGTAGTCGCATTGCCCTGCCTCATACGGAGCTCCTCCTCCGGGGCGGCAAACTCGCTAAACTTGAAGATGAAGCCAAAGCCGGGGGACATCGGCGAAATATCCTTGGCGCCCTGAATTATTGCATCGCGGTCAATTACAGTGTGAATAGCCTTTCGGACCCGTACATCCTGCAGGGGACCTTCGCTTGCCTGGTTGAGAAATGTAGCGATTACGGTTGTCTGGGGGAAGCGCACAGTTGTTGTACCTTCAGGCGGGCTGGTCTGCCACTCCAACCATGTCTTAGGATCTATGCCGCGGGCGTAGTCAATTTGGTTAGCGATAAACGCCGCAACCAACTGCTGGCAGAACGCACAGATGTGGAATGTATTTATGCCGTCGAGATAAGGTAGATCAGGATTCCAATAGTCGGGGAACTTCTCAGTCCGCCACTCCTCTGCGTCAATGTGAGAGACGTATTTGAAGGGTCCCGTTCCAGGGTAGTCTGGAATCTGCCGCAGATCTGAGCCAGAGTCGTCGAGCGTCTGTTTCCTGACGATGACGTTAAAGCCGCTTGCAATGGACTGCAGGACGTAACTGGCCGGTCTAGCTTCCTTAAGCATGAATCTGACCGTGAAGTCGTCAGGCGCATCAACTGACTCAACTGATGTAAATAGAGTCTGTCTGCGACTGTTTACGTGATCAGGTGGGAAGATGATGCGGTCGAAAGTTGCCTTTACATCTGCGGAGGTCATGTCCGCGCCATCGTGAAACTTGACTCCTTCGCGCAACTTGAATGTAAAGTCCTTACCGTCAGAGGAAATGTCCCAAGAGTGCGCCAGTCCTGCGTTGATAATGGATCTGGCTTGATCGGTGGGATCGTTCATCACCAGCAGGTCATACAACGGGCACTGGGGAGTGCAGTTGTTGGTAGTGCCTGACTGATGCAGGTCCAAGTGGGGTGGACTTGCCACCCAACCGTAATTAAGGAATCCTCCGCGCTTGGCGTTTGACTCCGGCGGGTCAAGCGTTGGAGCTGCCTCTTGAGGTACAGCCACCTGAGGCACTGAAGGGGGAGGTGTAGATGTCGCAGCAGGTACGGCAGCGGGGGCGGCTGTGGGCGCTGCTTGCTGAGCTGCCGGGGCCGCGGGGGCTGCCGGGGCTTCGGCGCTGGAGCATGCGCCTATTACTATGAGAAGCGCTCCTAACGCTACTGTAAGAGCCAATAATCGTGTCCATACTTTCATCTTGGCCTCCTTGCCTGGGCGCTATTGGGCGTCTTCTCAGCCGTTGGTTCGTCGCTGCTTATCTATTTGCCGGTCTCCAACATTATTATTCGCAATACCTACTATTGCGTCCATGTTTTGCAGAATATACGACTGAGCGTTTGGTTTGTCAACCGCGCGGGAAGTGTGGGCTATATTGGTGGGGCTAGGGTGGGGTGGCAGTATTGCGATTATTGATATTGATTGTTTTGAAATATGTCTTTACAGGATTGTTTGTGGGGGCTAACCTTTTAGTTACTCGGAGCGTTGTAATCATGAGAAGAGGGATGTATTAAGGCTGCCTTTTGGATAGGCTGATGGTATAATCGTAAGATTATGCGAAAACTGATTGTTTCAGAGGCGGAAATCTGATATTGTTGGATACCCAATTTTTGGGATTGAGGGGTATGTGTGAGATGGTCGAACGGGAGGTAAATGTGAAAAGCCGTTCCGAAATGTCGGGCGCAGGCTTGGGGAACGCCGTAAATCAGGCTAGGAAGCCTGCACCGAGTAAGAATAACGATGCCCGCGACAGTGTGGGCGACAGCACGGACACGATACGCGAGTATCTGACTGCCATCGGGCAGCATCCGCTGTTGGCGAAGGCTGATGAGGTTCGGCTGGGCTTGGCGGTGGAGCGCCGGATGGAGTTGAAGCAGCGGCGCGAAAGCCTCAAGGATGAGCTTGGGCATGAGGCGTCCACGCTTCGGCTGGCGGCGGACATCTATGGGTCGCTGAGGGGCTATCGGGGGACGCTGCGAGCCTTCGCGGGCGTGCTGGGCTGTGAAGCGGCGGGCGATGCGTCTATGAGCGACATGCTGGCAGTAGCCGCCGTGAGCGAGGCGGTTGACCTGCCGATGAATGCGGCTATGAAGTCGGAGTTGGCGATGGCGCTTGAGACGGAAGAGTCGGACGCGGTCGCGCGGGTCGCGGCGGTGTCGCGGCTGAGCCGTCTGCTGCCGCCGTCTGTCATCGCGCTGCTGGACGGCGCGGCCGGCGGTGAGACGCGGGACGCCGAGCGCATTGCCGCGCTGCTGCATGGGTTCATCGATGATATAGAAGACCTGTGGAGGGCGATCGAGAGGGCGGGGCGCGACGCAGGGGAGGAGCTGACGAACTCCAACCTGCGGCTGGTCGTCAGCATCGCGCGCAAGTACCAGAATCGCGGTCTGCCTATGCTGGATCTGGTGCAAGAGGGCAACTTGGGTCTGATGCGGGCGGTGGAGAAGTTCGATTCGCACAGAGGGTTCAAGTTCAGCACTTATGCGACTTGGTGGGTTCGGCAGGCGGTGACGCGCGCGCTGGCGGATCAGGGGCGGACGATTCGGCTGCCGGTGCATGTGGTGGAACGGTTGCAGCAGATCGGTTCCGCGGAGCGCGAGTTGCATCGGAGGCTCGACCGCGACGCATCGCCGGGGGAGATTGCCGATGAACTGGGCTGGTCGGCGGAGAATGTGGAGGCGCTGTTGCAGCAGCGTCAGCACACGGTATCGCTGGAGACGCCGGTTGGGGAGGAGGAGTCCACGCTCGAGGATTTCATCCAGGATACGGCGGGCTGGGCGACGGACGAGATGGCTATTCGCCTGGTGACGCGGGAGAATGTGGTGGAGGCGATGCAGGAGCTGCCGCCGCGCTTGCGGCTGGTGCTGACGCTGCGGTTCGGGTTTTTCGACGACAGGCCGCGCACGCTTGAGGAGGTGGGGCAGGAGCTGGGCGTGACGAGGGAGCGCGTGCGGCAGCTGGAGCGGCAGGCGCTGGACAGGATGCGCGGCTCGAGCCGTTTGCCAAGTCTGGCGGAGCCTGTGTTGTGAGTGCGTAATTGACATGGATAGATAATATGGTGGGGGCAACCACGCGGTTGCCCCTTATGCTTATACGGCGAATGCGGGTTCGGCGGTCGGGGCTTCGGCGTCGTGAGAAGGGATGACTAGGACGGGGATTGCGCCGGCGCGGATTACGGCGTCGGTTATGCTGCCGAGCACCATTCGTCCGAGTCCGGTTCTGCCTTGCGTGCACATGATGATGAGGCTGTTGGGCTGCGTCTCGGCGTACTCTACGATTTTGGCGGCGGGGCTGCCCTGAAGCGCTTGCGCGTTGACCTGCGCGCCGTATTGCTTGCTTACGGCTTCGGATGTTTGTTCCAGATATTCGGCGGCGGATTCTTGCGCCTGCTGCGCTAGGTCTGCGGGGTAGAGGGACATTTCGGGCGCGGAGCCGATGTAGAGTTGGGATGGGGACGGGATGCAGGTTAGCAGCGTGGCGCTGAGGTCGAGCGCGTGGGCGAGCGCCGTGGCATGCGGCAGGACGGCTTCGGAGCGTTCGGACATGTCGAGGGGTACGATGAGGCTTTCGAGCGAGTTTTCGTAGTCCGGCGGCTGTTCGTCTTCGCCGGGGTGCATCACCAGCAGGGGAGTTTGCGCGCGGGGCAGTATGGTGGTGGTTACGCTGCCGACGACTAGGCGGCGCAGTCCGGAGCGTCCGTGCGTGCTCATGGCGATGAGGTCGGGCTGCTGCTCGGCGGCGTAGTCGAGGATGACGGCGGCGGGCGCGCCGTGGTCGGTGCGGGTTTCGCAACGGATGCCGTTGGAGCGGATGCGCTCGGCGATGCCGCGCAGGTAGTCGTGGGTTGCTTGGCGCGCCTGCTCGGCGCTCTCGCGGAGGGCGTCGGAGTCGAACATGTCGGCGTAGGGGTCGGCGGTGGCGTGGAGCAGGACGATTTTGGCGTCCATGCGCTTTGCGAGCGGGACGACGTAGGCTAGGGCTGTCTCGGACAGGGTGGAGCCGTCGAGCGGCACGACTATGTGTTTGAACAATCTTTTTTCCTTGTCATGACCTTTCCCCAAGGGGGGTGGATTGATAGGGGCAACCTTTGTGGCTGCCCCTGCTTTTGTTGGTTTGATTGATGGGGGTTAGTTGTTGTTGGCGGTTTGGATTGCCTTGGTTACGGATGGCGGGTTCATGGGGAGTTCGTCCATGCGGGTTCCTATGGCGTCGTAGATGGCGTTTGCTATGGCTGCCATTGGCGGGACTATGGAGACTTCGCCGACGCCGCGCACGCCGTAGGGGTGGGAGGGGTTGGCGACTTCGACGATTACGGTGTCTATCATGGGCAGGTCGAGCGCGGTTGGCATGCGGTAGTCGAGCAGGCTGGAGTTGTCCATCTGGCCGTTGGCGTTCATGAAGTATTCTTCGTTGAGCGCCCAGCCGATGCCCTGCACGACGCCGCCTTGGATTTGGCCTTCGACGTAGCTGGGGTGGACGGCTTTGCCCGCGTCCTGCACGGCTGTGTAGCGCAGGATGGTTACTTTGCCGGTGTCGGGGTCAACTTCGACGTCGACGATATGGGTGGCGAATGCGCTGCCGGGGCCGGCGGGGTCGAGGTTTGCCCTGCCGACTACGGGGCCTCCCGTCTCGGTGAGCCGCTCTGCCATGTCTTTGAAGCCGATGCTCAGTTCGGAGTCGGACTTGTGGCGGAAAGCGCCGTCGGCGAAGCCGATCTGGTCAACATCGGTTTCCCACATGAGGGCGGCGCGCTCGATCATCTGGCGCTTGACATCCTGGGCGGCTTCGAAGCTTGCCCAGCCGGTCTTGAACGCCGCGCCGCTGCCGCCGGTCATGGATGTGTAGCCGATGGTTTCGGTGTCGCCGACTTGTGGGTTGACATCCTCGACGGGTATGCCTAGCACTTCGGCGAACTGCTGGGCGGCGGCGGGTCGCGTGCCGCCGATGTCCACAGAGCCGATGGTCAGGTTGACGGTGCCGTCGTAGTTGACATTGGCGGTGGCGCATGCCGCGCCCGCGCCGTTCATCCAGAAGCCGGTCGCCACGCCGCGCCCGCGATTCGCGCCTTCGAGGGGTGTCTGGTAGTGCTCGTGGTCTCTGGCGGCTTCGTTGGTTTCTATGCAGCCGACGACGGGGTTGACCACGCCGTAGCTGCGGCGCGTGCCCTCTTTCGCCGAGTTCATGATGCGGAAGTCGAGGGGGTCTATGTTCAGCGCCCTGCAAATATCGTCGATGACCTGTTCTGAGGCGAAAGCGGCGCCGGGCGCGCCGGGGGCGCGGTAGGCTGTGGTCTTGGGCTTGTTGTTCACGATGTCGTAGCCGTCGAGTCGGAGGTGCTCGACATTATAGGGGGAGTAGATGCAGTTCATGGCGGCGCCGACGGGTGAGCCGGGGTATGCGCCAGCCTCGTACTTGAGGTCTGCCTGCACAGCGGTTAGCTTGCCTTCGTTGGTAGCGCCAATCTTTACCCACATGTAGCTGCCGGAGGTGGGGCCGGATGCTTCCAGCACATCCGCGCGGCTCATGGTTACTTTGACGGGGTTGCCGCACTTGCGGGAGAGGGCGGCGGCGACGGGTTCCAGGTATATGGTGGTCTTGCCGCCGAAGCCGCCGCCGATTTCCATCGGCACGACCTTGATGCGCGAGTGGGGGATGCCCAGCACGGCGGAGGTGCGGTCTCTGATTTGGAAGTGTCCTTGCGAGCTGCACCAGATGGTGATTCTGCCGTCCGGCTGCCACCATGCGGTTGCGGTGTGCGGCTCGATGTAGCCTTGGTGGACGGTCTTGGTGCGGAAGACCTTTTCCATGACGATGTCGGCTTCGGCGAAGCCCTTCTCGATGTCGCCGAGCGTCATTACGGAGTGGCTGGCGATGTTGTTCTGATAGTTGTCGTGGAGCTGGGGAGCGCCGTCGGCGATCGCCTCTTCGACGGTGGCGACGGACGGCAGTACCTCGTACTCGACGTCGATGAGATTGAGGGCTTCCTCGGCGGCGTGGGCGCTCTGGGCGGCGACGGCGGCGATTGCCTGTCCCTTGTAGAGAGCCTTATCGCCCGCGAGGACGTTGTTGCTGAGGTGCTTCAGGTTCGTGGGGGGGCCGGCGACTATCACGCGCGCCTCGTCGGGGACGTCGGCGAAGTCGGCTGATGTTACGACCGCCATGACTTCGGGGTGGGCTTCCGCCTTGCTGGTGTCGATGGACAGGATGTTGGCGTGAGCGTGAGGGCTGCGTAGCACCTTGCCGTGCAGCATGCCGGGCAGGTTCATGTCCGCGCCGTATAGCGCCTTGCCGGTTACTTTGTCGTAGCCGTCGTGTCGGATGGGGCGAGTGCCTACTACATTGTATTCTTTGGTTGATAGGACGATGCTGGATGGCATTGCGACTTGACCTCCGTGCGTGGATGTATTGGGGTTTGTTTAGCAGGCGCATTGTAACACATAGACGCACGGGATTGGCTAACGGGATGTTAAGAGGGTGGGACTACTCTGATATGGATGCTACCTCGCTGATACGCCTATCGCTACTCTCCTAGCGATTGAAGGATCTGATTTTGCACCCTCCCTGAAATATCATCGTTGTGTATTGAAATGCCCCCCCCATATCGTAAAATCAAATAATCGGATATGAGTATACATAAGAAATATCGAGAAAATTGCAAAAGTCTCGTGTTGACCCTATTCGGAATGCCCTCACCCCTTGCCAATCAATCTGAGGGGTTTAATTTTTTGCAGTTTTCATAGGGCACACTCGCGAAAATAGGGACTAGGGGCGTAGAACGGCAGAGAAAGGTGAAGGGAGTTTCGCGGCATGGCGAATCAGGACATAATACTTGTCGGAGGCGGTGAATCCTCAAAGATAATCATCTCGTCAGTCATGGGCAGTTTGCAGAGCAGGGTGCGGGGCGTTCTGTTCATTGACCACGACGATTCCACTATCCGCGAAATGTACGAAGATGTGTCCATGTACAGCGGCAGTGATGTGGAGATCCGAGATGTCAGGCTGCACAAGCGGGTGCTCGACCGGGAGAAGTTCGACAAAATAGCAGACGGCATGGGCATCCTCGGCCGTGGTGTTACATGGGAAGACCCGCTTCCCAACCATCCTCCGATGGTCAGAGTGCAGACCCATCTCTGGGGGCGCGAGATACTCGACGCGCTTTGGGACATGCTCCCGACAGTGGGTGCGGACGACACTCATACGGGTAGGCTCGTCGAACCTAGGGTAATGATAGTTTTCCTGTTTGGCATGACGGGTATGACATCCAGCACGGTGGGCGTGGAGGCTGCGGTTGTGCTGCGCGACAGGCTTCGCAGTCGTTTGCTGAATGACCGAGGGGAAGACGCGCAGGCAGTCATCAATAGTACGCTGGACACGGGCACAATGCCCTTGTTCGTGGGAGTTGGCTGCTTTCCGCCCGATCCTACGGATGGCGCAGGGCAGTATAACATCCTGCATGGATTGCGGATGTCGGGTGTCATCAAGGAACGCCTCGCGCCTTCATCTTCACCCCGCGAACTGAGCATGCTGGACAAGCCGTTCAACAAGTTCTTGCTCATGGACGGTAGCGGCGCATGGCGGACTCAGGACAATAAGGAGGACTATAGCGAATGGGTGGCGCGAACACTTTCAGCACTGTTGACCTGCCGACCAGTGGATGCGCGCGAGAACGACGACACATTCTACGACTCCATCGAGTTGCTGGACAGCTGCGAGCCGTTCTCTCATGTGGGGCTTGTAATGGCAGGTTTGAGTCGTGAAGACCAGGAATTGCTTCGCAACTTACGCTTTGTCAAAGAGCGTGCGCCGAGCATCTATCCTCTATCCGTGGAAGAACCCGATGTATCTCTGATGCACGAGGTCATCGACAAGCTGACAGGGACATCGGCAGAGGGACTTGTTCAAGATGTTAGGGATGCCGCAAACGCATGGCAAGACGCAAAGATGAGTCTGCGATGGTGGAACCGCAGGCTGTCCGGCAGAGCGCGCGCGCTGCGTGACGCAAGTGATTATCTGAGATCTGTCCTGGATAAGTTGCCTGAACGGGTGGACAGTCATGTTGAGCAATTGAACAACGAATGGGAGAAGTGGTCGCACCAAAGGCTTTGGGCTATGCCGCTGCCCGCAAGCCGATGGATGATCGATCCGCTCAGGGACTCGTTGCCGCTAAGGGACATCGGCAGCCCTCCCGGCGATCACAACATCATACAGGACAGGAATGAGTCTAGGCAGTCCACGCATGATATGACGAGGATGCTGATGCGGCATTTGATAGATCCCATCACCACTAGCCCGATAGAGGTTTCAAACGGCACGATGATGCTGGTGGCGTCCACGGATGTCAAACGGGATTATCCGTTGCCTGATCCTGATGATATGAAGATCTCGTTTGGCGGCGAGTGGAATACTCTGATGGGTGAGCATAACGAACTGGGAAGTTCGCCGATGCACGTGCTGCTGTGGTGGCAGCCGAAGGACGGCATGATCATGCCGATGTACTACAGGGCGAGCGATGGGCTTCGAGCACAGGACTTGCCCGCCGCGTATGATGGCTGGCCTTCCGATTCCAACTAGCGAGACAGCGAAAGGAATGAACATTATGAAGACCATCGCCATGGTACTTATGGCATTGGCTACCGCGCTGTTACTGGCAGCGTGCTCGGAAAGTCCTGCTGAAGGCTGCTGGATAACTCACGCAAACGGCGTGGGACTTGGTTCCCAAGTGCTGCTTCCGGGGAACGGCGAGGCGCTTGCCATGAACCCCGGCGACTCGTACCTGATATGGTGCGCTAGGAAGATAGATAAAAGTAGCGTGGGCGACATCATCTCGGAAGATCAGCAGACACTCAGGATAGCTGCCTTACCCCATGATGCTGAACTTCAGATATATCCAAACGAGCGTGACACAGTCTATCGCGGACAGCCGGTCTCCTCATCCGCGAATGTGTGGAATGCCTTTGAGGAAGCATCGGGCAGGACGTATGTGCATTGGGCCGTGTGGGTGCTGGCGATTGCAGTCATTATTGCAATCGTAGTTGTCATCGTGTACTCATGGCGTCGTAGAAGGGAGCAAGAGGTTGAGACTGACGCCGCCATGCGCTTTTAGCCGTGTGCCAAAATTGCCTGCCCAGCGAATAGGAATTGTAAGCGTTAGGTGATTCGCTGACAGAGGGATGGGCGCTCTGGATGGTGGAAGTGGAGGCTTGGAATGGCGGGGTGAAGGTGCCGGCCCGGTCATCTCTACCGGAAGGGTGGATGATAGAGGTGGTTCGACAGGCTCACCACGAACGGATTGGAGTTTGACAGGCTGAGGATGCTTGCCATGAACGGGACGGGGATCGGGTGGGATAGTGGAAAGCCCCGACGGTTCGACTGTCGGGGCTTTTCTTTGGGGGCTGATTTGTTAGGCGTGTTCGGGGGGTTCTAGGTTTTCCTCTTCCAGCTGATACCAGAGGACTTGTCCGCTGTCGATGGTTTCTTGTATTTGTCTGTCTATGCGTACTCCGGCTATGGCGGGCCAGGCGGTTTTGTTTGTGAACTTTGTCAGGAGGTCGGCGTGAGTCAGTGCGCGGCGGGTATCTCTGCCGTTGCAGGTGTATGAGGCTTCGACGGCGATGTAGAAAGTTTCGCCGTCTTCCTGCTGAACTTCCATGATGAGGTCGGAGCGGTAGAAGGTTCGCCTGTCTTCGCGGGGGATTGCGGCGAGGTTGTCGCTGCCGTAAGCCCGCGCAAGGGCGCGGCGCTTGTCGGGGGAAAGGACTTCTATTATTGTCTCGTCGATGGGAACGCCCTTGGCGTCACTCATTGCCATGGCAATTCCGACGGCATCTTTGACGGCGGCGGTTTCGGCGAAGTTGCCGCGGAAGTTTCTGAAGTCGTGGCTCATTCTGTCCATCCTTGTATCTAGGTTGTCAAGCCGCCGGTTGTTTTCGTCAAAGCGCCGGTTGGTCGCCGCTACGAATTCGCGCACCTCGGCTACGAATTCGCGCATCTCGGCTACGAACGCCTCGTGAGCCGCCGGGAGGTTCAGCAGGTCTTCGGTCAGCAGGGTGCGCCGGAGTTCGTCGCGCCATTCGGGATTTTCGCGGAGTATTCTGTGGAGGTCTTGTATCGTGTTTATTGTGGTCATTGTTTCTTCCTAGGGTTCTGCCGTGGGTTAGGGCGGATGTCAGGCTTTGCGCCGCATGTTGTCTTCGGGCGTGTCTTGCCGCATATAGTCCGGCCAGGTTGTGCTTAGATTATACCGCAGATTGCTTTGCTTTCCAGTGTTGTTCGGCGATGGAGAAAATTGCGTTAGTACAGTTTAGCCGTCGATGGGCGAGCGTTTTCGCCCCCATCCTAACCTTCCCCCAAAGGGGGAAGGGACAATCACGCCGTCGGATTGCGCTTGACAGCAAGCAACCTTCCTCCATCAAGGGGGAAGGGACAATCACGCCGTCGGATTGCACTTGACAGCAGGCAACCTTCCTCCATCAAGAGGGAAGGGACTTTCTCCAATTAAGAATAGGACTTACGCAGTTGAGCGCGATTTCGTACTTGAAACGGGTCAATCTCGGGTAGGAGTTCATATTCAAGTGCGTAAGTCCTGTTAGAATATGGTGGATATGCTTAGGGTGAAGCTTTGGAGCAGGGGGGATGTCAGCGTCTGTCCTTCGGTGTATATGCCCGCTATCCGATAGACGCCGTTTTCGAGGGTGAGCACCGTGACGCTCTTGGCGTCGGTGTCAGCCTGCCAGTATTCCTTGACTTCGCGCCGGGCGTATAGGTCGCGTTTTTGTGTCCTGTCGCGCCGCGCGGTGGAGGGCGAAAGTATCTCTATTATGAGGTCGGGCGCGCCCTGGATGTTGTCTTCGGTGATGATGCGCGCGCGCTCGCTGCTGACGAATAGTATGTCCGGCTGCACTACGTTGAAGTCGTCCAGCACGACATCGTAGGGGGCGTGAAACACTTCGCCGAGTTTGTTTTGTTCGACGAAATCATCCAGCGGCTTCAGGATTCTTCTGGAAGTTCGTTGGTGTGCCGTGCGCGGCGATGGGGACAAAATCAGTTCTCCGTCAAGAAGTTCATAGCGCAAGTCGTCGGGTGTGCGCTTGTAGTCTTCATAGGTGTGTTTTACCTTTGCGGTCTGCGTGGTCATGTTGCTAATCTCCCTTGCGACGGACTAGCGCGCGGCATGAGCGGAGTGGGACGAACCGATTACAGGATAGCATGGGCGCGCGCTTTGCGCCGCCATGTTGCGCTATGGTATAATTTGCGGGCTAATTTGACGCCTATGCCCGGTTGAGGGCGGCGCGGCGCGGCAGTGAAAAGAGGGGTGCGAATGGCTGCGATGGTTGAGCTTATAAATGATGGGAGCGTTACCTCGGCGAAGGGCTTTGCTGCCGGGGGGACTTACGCGGGCTTGAAGACTCAGGGGGACGGGGTGCTTGACTTGGGCATTCTGCTGTCGGAGACGCCGGCGAACCTTGCTGCCACTTTTTCGACTAACAAGATATTGTCGCCTTCGGTGGTGCTGAGCCGGCAGCGGGCGGAGCGCGGGGTCGCTCGGGGCGTTGTGGCTAATAGCGGGTGCGCGAACTGCTGCGTGGGAGTGCAGGGGCTGGCGGATGCGGCTGAGCTTACGGAGCTCGCGGCGGGGCATGTGGGGGTTGCGCCTGAGGATATGCTGGTTTGCAGCACGGGGATGATTGGGGTGGAGCTGCCGATGGCGCTGCTGCGGCAGAATGTGGGCAATGTGGGGCTGTCGAGCGGGGGCGGGCATGACTTCGCGCGGTCTATCATGACGACGGACACGCGGCATAAGGACATTGCGGTGTCGGTGGAGCTGGACGGGCGCAAGGTTGTTGTTGGCGGCGCGGCTAAGGGCGTAGGGATGATTCATCCCAATATGGCGACTATGCTGGCGTTCATGACGACGGATGCGGCGGTGGAGCGGTCTTTTCTGCAAGCGGCGCTGAGCAGGGCGGTGGATAAGTCGTTCAATATGTGCAGCGTCGACGGCGACCAGAGCACGAATGATACGGCGCTGGCGCTCGCCAACGGGCAGGCGGGAGGCGATGAGGTTGTCGCGGGGACGGCTGCCGCGGAGGCGTTCGAGGAAGCGCTTACTTATGTGTGCGTTTCGCTTGCCAAGGATATGGTGCGGGACGGTGAGGGGGCGAAGAAGCTTATCGAGGTTACGGTGGAGGCGGCGGCGACGGTCGCGGACGCGCGCAAGGCGGCGAGGGAGATTTCGACTTCGTCGCTGGTCAAGGCTATGGTGCATGGGAATGATCCGAACTGGGGGCGCATCATGATGGCGCTTGGCAAGAGCGGCGCGGAGATGGATGAGTCGGAGATAGACATCTTCGTGGATGACATTCAGATTGTGCATGAGGGCAAGGCGATTCCGTTCCACCTGGATTCGGTGGTGAGCGCGATGGCGAGTTCGCCTGATGTGCGCTTTCGGGTGAGCCTGAATATAGGCGATGCCAGCGCGACGGCGTGGGGCTGCGACCTGACCGAAGAGTATGTGACCTTCAATTCGGCGTACAGCACCTAAAGAGCATGTCACTATCGCACAGCCAGATGGGAATGAACGCGCCGCAAGCGGAAGCAGTGTCCGCGAGGGGGGCGCAGAAGGAGACCGACTCCGGTGGGACGATTGTAGTCAAGATTGGCGGCAGCACACTCGGCAGCCATGATACCACGCTGCACGACCTCGTTGAGTTACAACGGCAGGGCGTGAACTCTGTCGTGGTGCATGGCGGCGGGAAGATTATCAGCGACTGGATGGCAAAGCAGGGGGTGATGCCGCGCTTCGTGCGGGGGCTGCGCGTTACGGACGCGCCCAGCCTGGATATTGTCGTCGCCGTGCTTACCGGTCTCATCAACAAGAACCTTGTTGCCTCCCTGGTCGAGCTGGGCGCGCGCGCGGTTGGCATCAGCGGCGTGGACGACGGCATGCTGCGCGCGAACATCCGCGACCCTGAGCTTGGGCTTGTGGGTGATGTTGTGGGCGTCAATGCCGATCCCATAAGCGCGGCGCTGAGGTCGGGCTGCATTCCGGTGATAGCGCCCGTTGCCTTGAAGGTGGCGGATGACGGCGACGCTACTCCCACGCTGCTGAACATCAACGCGGATACCGCCGCGGGCGAGATCGCATCCGCGCTCGGAGCGAGCAGGCTGGTGTTTCTGACGGATGTGCAGGGCGTTCTGGACACTTCGCGCAGGCTGATACCGCGTCTGACGGAGCGGCAGGCGCGGGGGCTAATCAGCTCTAATGTGGCGGCGGGCGGCATGATTCCCAAGCTGGAGGCGTGCTTGACGGCGCTGCATTCCGGCGGGGTTTCGCATATTGTTGACGGTCGCAAGCCGTCGGCGCTGATAGGCGCTATTTCCGGAGAAACGCTTGGAACGCGAATTGGTTAAAGACAGGCAGGATTGTTATGGCCGGTGAATACCAGAATGGAAGCAATGGCGACGGCAACTCGACTGAGGAGCTGTTCCAGCTGTTCGGGCAGATAGGCACGCTCGCCAAGTGGATAGCCTACGCGGTGGCGGCAATCGCGCTGTTCTCGCTCTTCGTGTTTGGGCGGGGTGTCTATACGGATTGGCTGTGGTTCGACAATTTGGGCTATCGCGGCGTGTTCGTGAAGGTGCTGATTACGCGCATATTGTTGTTCGCGGCGGGGGCGGTGGCTATGGCTGTCCTGTCGGGCGCGAGCATATACGCGGCGAGCCGCATAGTCAGGGGGACGGCGTCGCTGCCGCTGCCGGATGACATTTTGCGCTTCATGAACCGCGCGCTTGCGAGCATCAGCGTTGGCGTGGTAGCGGTTCTCGCTATCATCTTTGGCGGGGTCGCGGCGTCGCGCTGGGAGACACTCCTGCGCTTCTCGAATGGGGTTCCCTTCGGGAAAGTCGATCCCGTGTTTGGGAATGATGTCGGCTTCTATGTGTTCACCCTGCCGATGCTGAGCTTCGTGCAGGGCTGGGTTCTTGGGGCGCTGCTGCTGACGCTGGCGGCGACTGTCGCCTTCTACTTTCTGCGCTTCAGCATGCAAGGCTCGCGGCTGGACCTGGACAACACGGGCGTCAAGATACATCTGTCCGTCATCGCGGCGCTGGTGATGTTCACGATAGGCTTTGGGCATTGGCTGGATAGGTGGGATCTGCTGCTGTCGGAGGGCGGGGCGGTGTTTGGCGCTGCCTATACGGATGTGAACGCGCGGATGCCGGCGCTGCTGATTATGACCATCATCGCGGTGGGCGCAGGGCTGCTGATGCTGGCGAATATCTACATGAGCGGCAGGCGGCTAATCATCGGCGCGTTTGGGCTGTGGTTCGTGATGAATATCCTGCTCAGCAGCGTGTGGCCCAATCTGATGCAGCAGTTCACGGTGAACCCCAATGAGTTCGTGCGTGAAGCGCCGTTCATCGAGCGCAACATACAATTCACGCGCAGCGCCTTCGGGCTTGACCGCGTTTCGGAAGAGTTTTATCCGGCCGAGACGGAAGTGGATGCGGAGGTTATCCAGCGCAACCCGCGGACGGTGAACAATATCCGCTTGTGGGACTATCGCCCGCTGTCCAGCGTGTACAGGCAGATACAGCTTATCCGGCCGTACTATGACTTCCGCGACGCGGATGTGGATCGCTATGAGCTGGACGGCGAGATAAGGCAGGTGCTGCTTTCGGCGCGGGAGGTCGCTACTGAGAAGCTTGATCCGGGAGCGCAGAACTGGACGAATACGCGGCTGGTCTATACGCATGGGATGGGCATCGCTATGAGTCCGGTTACGGAGTTCACGCCTGAGGGCAGGCCGGAGTTCTTCGCCAAGGATATACCGGCGGACGGGGTGATTCCGATTCAGGCGGTGGATTCGGAGGGAGAGCCCGAACTGCTGGTTACGAACCCGCGCATCTACTACGGCGAGAATACGCTGGACTATGTGATCGTGAATACGGAGCAGGATGAGCTGGACTATCAGACGGAGGGCGGGGAGCTGTTCCGCACGAACTACACGGGGAGCGGGGGAGTGCAGATGTCGTCGTTCTTCCGGCGGCTGTCGTATGCGTGGCAGTTCGCGGATGTGAACATACTCATCAGCAGCCAGATCACGGGCGACAGTCGCTTGCAGTATCGGCGTGAGATTCAGGAGCGGGTTCATACGGTAGCGCCTTTCCTGCGGCTTGACAGGGACCCGTACATCGCTGTCTCTGAGGGGGGACTTTACTGGATTCAGGATGCCTACACATACACGGACAGGTATCCGTATTCGGATCCGCTGGGGGGCGAGCTGAACTACATGCGTAACAGCGTGAAGATTAGCGTGGACGCCTTCACGGGCGACTTGAAGTTCTATGTTTGGGACACCACGGACCCTATCATCCTGACATACGCGCGGATATTCCCGCAGCTGTTCGCATCACAAGCAGAGATGCCCGAATCGCTCAAATCGCATGTCAGGTATCCGGAGGACTTCTTCCGCATTCAGGCTGAGAAGTACATTCGCTACCACATGAAAGAGCCGCAGAACTTCTTCAACAACGAAGACCTGTGGGCGGTGGCGGAGGAGAAGTTCGGTCAGGATGACACTTTGCAGCAGGTGGAGCCGTACTATGTAATCATGAAGCTGCCGGGCGAGACGAAGGAAGAGTTCGTGCTGCTGCTGCCCTATACGCCCAATGAGCGGCAGAACCTGATTGGCTGGCTCGCGGCGCGCAGCGACGGGGAGAATTATGGCAGTCTGATAGCGTTCAACTTCCCGAAGGATAGGCAGGTTGACGGGCCGGCGCAGGTGGAGGCGAGGATCGACAACGACCAGGATATATCGGCGTGGTTCACGCTGCGCTGCACGGAGGGTTCGAGCTGCTTGCGGGGCAATCTGCTCGTGATTCCGGTTGATCAAGGGATAATCTACGCGGAGCCGGTGTATATTCAGGCAGAGGGCGTGAGCTTCCCGGAGCTGAAGCGCGTCATCCTTGCCACAGGCGACAAGGTGGTGATGGAGGACTCGCTGAATGAGGCGCTCAGCGCGCTGACCGGCTCGGATGTGTTCGTGACGCAGGCTGAGGATAGCGCGACGACGGAGACCGCGCCGCAGCCACCGACCGGCGGGGGCGCAGTGGAAGCCACCATCGATACGCTGGAAGAGGCTATCCGCGATGTCAGGCGGAACCTGTCGGAGCTTGAAGACGCGCTGGACAGGTTGACGGAGTCGCTTGCGAGGTAGCGGGTCAGCAGTGGAGAAGATTGCATTAGTATAGTTTAGCCGTCGATGGGCAAGCGTTTTCACCCCCATCCTAACCTTCCCCCAAAGGGGGAAGGGACAAATGACGATTGATGTAAATCGCACACGGCAAGAACATTCCCCCATCGAGGGGGAAGGGGCTAATGCAATTTTCTCAGCAGTGGAACGGCTATTGACAGACAGACGAACCGAATAGTTTTTAATCGAATGGAGGAAGGGTGATGACTTCGGCAGCGGAATGGAAAGAGAAAGAGAGCCAATACTACATTCACACATTCAATCGCCAGCCGATGGTGATAGAGCGTGGTGAGGGCGCGCGCGTATGGGACACCGAGGGGAAGGAGTATTTGGATTTCACCGCCGGGCTTGCGGTGAACAACCTTGGGCATTGCCACCCGGCCGTTACCGAGGCTATTCGGGAGCAGGCGGGCAAGCTGATGCAGACTTCCAACCTGTTCTATACGATACCGCAGCTCGAGCTTGCCGAAGCGCTCGTCGAGAATAGCTGCATGGACAAGGTGTTCTTCGCCAACAGCGGCGTGGAAGCCAATGAGGGGGCGATCAAGCTGGCGCGCAAGTATGGGCGGCTGCACCGCGAGGGCGCGCAGGATGTCATTACGGTTCTCAACTCGTTCCATGGGCGCACTCTGGGGATGATAGCCGCTACGGGCCAGCCGGCGTATCAGCAGGCATGGCTGCCGCTCGCGCAGGGCTACGCGAATGTTCCATACGAGGACTTGGACGCGGTGCGCGAGGCGACGACGGATAGCACATGCGCGATTATGGTCGAGGTCTTGCAGGGTGAGGGCGGCGTGAATGTGCCGACTGAGGGATACTTGAAGGGGCTGCGCGAGTGGTGCGACGAGAATAACATCTTGCTGATATTCGATGAGGTGCAGACGGGCATGGGGCGCCTCGGCAGCCTGTGGGGGTATGAGCGGTTCGATGTGGAGCCGGATGTGATGACTTCCGCCAAGGGGCTGGGGAACGGCGTGCCTATCGGCGCGTTCATGTGCAAGGATAGCTGCGATGTGCTGGAGCCGGGCGACCATGGCAGCACTTTCGGCGGCAATGTGCTGACGACGGCGGCGGCGAACGCGACGGTGCGCTATATGGTGGAGAACGATATACCGGGCCATGCGAAGAGGGTCGGGGCGTATCTCGAATCCAAGCTCGAGGATATGAGGACGGCGCGGCCGGATGTGGTGAAGGGCGTGCGCGGGATGGGGCTTTTGATTGCGCTCCAGCTGCAATCGGCGATAGCGCCCGCGGTGGTTGCCGCCGCGAATAATGAGGGCTTGCTGCTGAACCCGGTGCTGCCGGACGCCATACGCTTCATGCCGCCGCTTATCATCACGGAGGCGGATGTGGATGAGTGCCTGGAGAAGCTGGGACGGGCGATTGACACTGTGCTGGCAGGGTAGGGCGGCCGGCGTAAAATGGAGTAGGTCTTGTTGAGGGGTCGTATCGGTAATGCCGACAGTGTTGCGGAGCGGCCCTTATAGTTTTCATTTTTATGCGGGTGACCGTGATGAGCGACCGCATGTCCATGTTGTAAGGGACAGATACAAAATGAAGATTTGGCTTACACCTGTGGAACTTGATAGAGCCAGAAATAGGGGTTTTCGCGAGTCGGAAGTTAATCGAATCTGGCGATTGGTAGTGGAAAACGAAGAACTCTTCTTGGAGAAATGGAATGACTTCTTCTCTGATTGAACTTAGGATTTCAATGGCTAGGGCGATGGATGTAACCGTTACCAGCGAAGCGCTGAAGGTTGACTTGGAGGATGCGCGCACCATATCCGCGCCTCTTGCATGGTATCCGCGCTTGTGGCATGGGACGCCGGAAGAGCGCAGCAACTGGCGCCTAATTGGCATGGGCGATGGCATACACTGGCCTGATCTTGATGAACATATCAGCGTGGAGAATCTGCTTACCGGCAGCCCGTCCGGCGAAAGCTCCGCATCGCTCAAGCGGTGGCTGGATGCGCGAGCGGCGCAGGGCAAGAGCAAAGTAGAAACATTGATTTCGCTTCCTCTGAGTCTCGATGACCTGAGTGTCGAAGAGCGCGTCCTGCTTGTGCAACAAATCTGGGACAGTCTTGAAGAGGAAGAGGGCGCTTTGACGCTACTCACTGATGAGCAAAAGAGGGAACTTGCCCACCGTATCGAGGCGTATAAGGTAAATCCGAGCGATGCTATTCGCTAGACCGATAATATCTACTTGGAGAATGGCATGCCTTCTTCGGTGATCGAACTTAAACTACAGATGGCTAGGGCGATGGATGTCATCGTTACAGAGGAAGCCTTGACTGTGGAATTGGAGGATGCGCGGACGGTATCCGCGCCTCTGGGGTGGTATCCGCGCTTACTCTTCGCTACGCCGGAAGAGCGCGACAACTGGCGCTTGATTGGCGGGGGCGAAGGCATACACTGGCCGGACTTGGATGAGGACATCAGCGTAGAAGGGCTGCTTATTGGCAATCCGTCGGGGGAAACTGAAAGGTCGTTCAAGCGTTGGGTGGAGTGGAGGGAGGTTCATGGCAAGACTGAGGATAGGGTCAAGGTGATTGGCGATTAGCCGCAAGATTTTTCACTTGTCCTCTAGGACGGAGTGAAGGGGCTAGAATCTTTGTCATATTAGGCGTGTTGGTGGCGGGGATTTTAGATTCCTCACTGCGTTCGGAATGACAGAAAAAATTGATCAGAATAACAAGGGCGAGTGCTTGGAATGACAGGGGTAGGCGTTTGGAGTGATAGGGGAAATTGCTTGGGATGATAGTGAGAACGATGCTCTGACAATTGAAATGTCCTACTAGCTGGCAGATGGAGCAATCAATGGACAGAGAACTTTTGGACAGGAACATTGAGCCTGTAAGATGGCAAATCGCTCACTCATTTGCACAGTGGACTGCTCGTGCAGCAACTCAGTCTCAGGGAACAAGAGATAGATTCCCTAATAAACAAAAAGAGATCAACGGTTATTTGGGAACTGTTGAATTCGATAGTCTGTTTGACATGTCCTTAGGCACAATTGAAAAGGATGAATTCAATGAGTGGCATGTCGCACAAGTTAACAATCTAATGAACTGTCATCCTAATATCAATGTAGGATGGGCAGCGAAGATGATTGCCGTTTATCTCAAAACGACCTGCTATTTAGCGGGATTCGGTAGGGATGGTTTGGACACTGTAATTCATCCACCGTTTGACAACAAACTAATGAGGAATATGGGAGAATATGCCCATCAATCCCTCGTTGATTCGATAGAAAGCCTCAAGGACGTTGATGCTGATTTATATGAGATCGCGTTCAGAAATTTGGATGGTTTCTTAAGTGCTCGAAGGGAGGACATGAGCACTCGAATAAAAGACGTTGACGAAGACTTTTATTGGCAAGTGCTTATCGTAACTTGTGAGAGTGTTGCTGAACAACTGGGATGCACACTTTTTGAAGTGGAACAGCTGTGGACGACGGAGTAGGGGAAGATGTTCCCAGAGATAGTTGATTCCAAGTATGTCGCCGGCTATAAGGTGTGGCTTAAGTTTGACGACGGCAAAGAAGGGGAGATTGACCTGAAGGGTGAGTTGTGGGGGGAGATATTTGAGCCGCTCAACGATGTGAACTATTTCAAGCGGGTTCGACTTGACAAGGAACTCGGCACTATATGTTGGGAGAACGGCGCTGATTTCGCGCCCGAATTCCTGTATGACAACTTGAAGACGGACTACATAACCCAAGTGTGGGAACGGTCGGATATACGGAATATGAGCATTGATGAACGCCTTGAACTCATAGGGAAAATCCGGGACAGCATCGAAGCCGAACGGGACAAGATGACTGTAACGGATGCCCGAAAATGGGAAGCCGTAGAAGCCGGACTCACATCCGCGAAGGACGAATAAGCACTGATGAATTGGCGTGAATTGAAGGATGGCGGTATAACGCAGGTGGCGGGGGCGGTGTCGGGTGGGCTGGATAGCTGCACGGTTACGCACTGGCTGAAGGGCAAGGGCTTTTCGGTGCATTGCTATACGGTTGACTTGGGGCAGCCGGATGAGGAGAGCCTGGATGCGGTGAAAGAGCGCATGGTTGGCTGCGGCGCGGAGGGCGCGCATATCATACCGGGGCAGGATGCGCTGGCGGAGGCGGGGCTGAAGGTCATACAGTCGCAGGCGCGGTATGAGGGCGGCTATTGGAATACGACGGGCATTGCTCGTCCGATCACGGTTGGGGCGATGCTGCCGGAGATCCAGGGGCAGGGGATAGGCGTGCTGTTTCATGGCGCGACGGGGCGAGGCAACGACCAGGTGCGCTTTCAGCTCGCTGCCAACACGCTTGAGCCGTCGCTGCATGTGTATGCGCCATGGCGCGATCCTGAGTTCGTGGAGCAGTTTCCCGGACGCCAGCAGATGCTCGACTACTGCGAGAAGTATGACTTGCCTATACGGCCGGCGCGCGAGTCGCGTTACTCTACGGACGCAAACTTTCTGGGGCTGACGCACGAGGCGGGCGACCTCGAGGATGTTACAATCTCGCCGGTGTTCGTGGAGCCTGGGATGGGGGTTTGGCCGTGGGACGCTCCCGATGAGCCTGAGGTCGTTACTATACGATGGGAGCGGGGGGTTCCGGTGGAGCTCAATGGCAGGCGCATGGGGCTTGTCGATATGTTTCAGGAGGCGAACCGCGTTGCGGGCGCGCATGGCGTCGGCATCGGCACGCATGTGGTTGAGAACAGGTTTGTGGGCGTGAAGTCGCGCGGTATCTATGAGTCGCCGGGGATTGAGTTGCTGGGGCGCAGCTATGAATATATGCTGCAATTCATTCTCGATCGGCGGGCGCGCGAACTCTTTGACTATCTGTCGGGGGTGATAAGCCTTCAGATATATCAGGGGTACTGGCTGGACTTGGCGACTACGGCGGCGCTGGCGGCGCTGGAGCCGATGACACGGCTTGCCACCGCCACTATCTCGGTGAGGCTGTTCAAGGGCGGGATATTCTTCGATACTGCCGAGGATACGCCGGATGCGATGCCGCACTCGCTCTATACCGATGACTCGTCCATGGAGGCGATGGGGACTTACGACCACTCGGACGCGGAGGGCTTTTTGAAGGTGCTGGGCATATCGTCCAAGAATGTGGGGACACGGCAGTTTCCGCATCTGGGGCGATGAAGGGAGGCGACGAATATGGGGGAATTCATGACCATAGAGGAGATATACGCTCAGTTCGAGTCGGAATGGGTGGTTCTATCAGACCCCGTAACCAACGACAAACGGGAGGTCAAGGGGGGCATACTGGTATCGCACGGCAAGCACAAGGATGAGGTGTATGACAAGGCATCGGAGATTCCGCCTCCTCACAACCTCGCGTTCATGTACACGGGGAAAATTCCGGATGGGACGGTGGTTGTCATTTGAGTCTTCCATTCAATGCGAGTGAAGGCTTAATCGTAACGCAAGTCATTCTTGAAGGTCCTTCAAGAAGTGTATCAGCGTACCTCGCATTGGATACGGGCGCGATAATGTCGGTAGTGGACAGGCGTATTCTGTTGACTTTAGGATACGACCTTTCGGAAGCATCCGAACTTGTTCAGATGACTACCGGAAGCGGCGTAGAGTTCGTGCCTGAAATTACGGTAAGACGGATTGAGGCGCTGGGACAAGAGCGCATGAACTTTCCAATCTTGTGCCACATATTTCCCCCAAGCGCAACCGTAGATGGCGTTCTAGGCTTGGACTTTCTCAGATACGGGCGGCTGGTCTTGGACTTTCGCGCAGGACTGATAACTTTAGATTAAGCAGGTAAGTATATGACACTCACTTCTATGGAAACCCGCAGTCAGATGGCGAGCCTCGTGCGCGAGTTTGTTCGGCGCGATGTCGAACCCGTCGTCGCACACTATGAGAATGAGGACATCTATCCGCAAGAGTTGGTGGACAAGATGGCTGAGATGGGGCTGTTCGGCATCATGATTCCGGAGGAATATGGCGGGCTGGGGCTGGACTACACCACTTTCGCCCTTATCTTCGAGGAGCTGAGCAAGGGCTGGATGAGCCTTACGGGGCCTCTGGGGACGCATCATATTCTGGCGTATGTGATTGCCACATACGGGACGGATGAGATGAAGCGGCGCTTTTTGCCGAGGATGGCAGAGGGGGTGGTTCGGGGCGGTCTGGCACTGACAGAGCCGAGCGGCGGCAGCGATATGCAGAACCTCCAGACTTCGGCGGTTAGGAACGGGGAAGAGTATGTCATCAACGGCAACAAGATGTTCATATCCAACGGGGCGAGCGGGAATGCGTTCGCGGTGCTTGCGCGCACGGATAAGACGGCGCAGCCTCCGCATCGGGGGATCAGCTGCTTCGTGGTGGAGAAGCCGGCGGCGGGCTTTACTGTGGCGCAGAAGCTGGACAAGCTCGGCTATCGCGGGATAGACACTACGGAGCTTGTGTTCGACAATGTGCGGATTCCCACGGAGAACCTGGTTGGGGAGGTCGAGGGACAAGGGTTTAGTCAGGTGATGAGTGGCTTGGAGGGGGGGCGCATAAATGTTGCGGCGCGCGCTGTGGGCGTGGCGACCGCGGCGTTTGACGCTGCCATCAAGTACGCTCAGCAGCGCGAGTCGTTCGGCCAGCCTATCGCGCAGCATCAGGCGATTCAGCTGAAGCTCGCGGAGATGGCGACGAATATCGAGGCGGCGCGTCTGCTCACATACGAGGCGGCGCGCAAGAAGGATTCGGGCGAGCGAGTTGACCTCGAGGCGGGGATGGCGAAGCTGTTCGCCAGTGAGATGTGCGGCGAGGTTACGATGGAGGCGATGCGTATTCACGGCGGCTACGGATACATCAAGGACTATCCGCTGGAGCGCTACTACCGCGACGCGCCGCTGATGATCATCGGCGAGGGGACTAATGAGATACAGAAGTTGATAATCGCGCGGCGGTTGCTGCGGAAGTATCAGATTTAGCCAAGTTCTTCGTCGAGTGGTCATATACACGCGCCATGCCAGAATACAGATGGATAAGCGCGGCGTCTCAGAGGATGAGGTTGCCGATGCGCTGGCCGGTGGATACGATGTGAATGTCAGGCACCCGCGCAAAGGTCGTCGGAAGGTATTCACTTCGGGGTATTTCATGGAGGGGCGCTCGTATCCTCACATGGAGTTGACGGTGATATATGCTGAGGAGGGCGATTCGTTTGTGATAGTGACTGTAATTGCCAGATATGGAAGATGGGAGCAGTCAGATGCGGATAACCTATGACGCTTCGGCGGACGCAGCCTATTTCTATCTGTCCGATGGCGCTAAATCCATTGAGACGAGGCAGATAGACGAGGATATTAACATAGACTTCAATGAGCGGGATCAGATGGTCGGTATCGAGGTTCTGGGAGCTTCGGAAAGGCTGCCGCTCTCGGAAATCTGGCAGTCGATGGAGAACTTGGATACCGATTGGCTGGCGCTGACTGAAGCGCTCGAAAGCAAGAGGGCGCGCAATATGCCCATCACAGCCTCAGAGAAGGGGGGGAAAGCCTGGATCGAAGATGTGGGCTATGCTCATGTCGTCTTCAAGGATGAAGCCGGTGGATTGCGAAAAGTGCATGCTTATCAGCTTCCCGGTTCGCAGTCCGGAGATCCGCTAATCGAAACGCTGCGTAAGATGGGCAACTATGACAATAATAGTGTGATTCAATGATAGAAGACATAATCATCGCTGAAAGGCAGCGCATCGATGCCATAGCGCAAGAGTATCTCGCCAAAGGCTACGAAGTGAGCAGGGGAGTTCCGCTTGACTTCTTTCCGAGTTTTCGCGCCGATATTGTCGCCAGAAAGGGCGACAAGGTGAAAGTAATAGAGGTGAAGGCGCAAACTTCAATGGAGCGGAATCCCTCAACAGGCGAAATGTTGAAGATACTCTATTCAAAGCCCGGCTGGACTTATCAGCTGAATCTGGTGGGCGAGCGGGGGAAACTGCGTTCGCCTGAAGATGCGCGCCCATACGCAAGCCCTGATATTCGGCGGCATATCGAGGAATCCGAGCGACTCCTCCGGCTGGGCTTTACGGAAGCCGCTTTTCTCATCGCATGGTCGGCTTCCGTCGCAGTGTTAAGGACGCTGATTGAGGAGCACGGAATTACGGTCAAGCGTGTAACCAATTCCGCTTATATCGTTGATCTTGCGGTGATTGAGGGCGTCATATCACGCGAGGATTATGAATATCTGAATGATGTGATGAAGCATAGGAACGCAGTTGCTCACGGATTCAGCGTTAGCGGTGTGAACGACGAATTTGTGGTAAATCTGCTTGAAGTCATACAACGGCTTTCACTTGAATCGTCCGACCAATCCATAGAGTAGTTTCTATCTCGTCGCTTGCGATAATCAAGATACGCTAGGCTTTGTATGAGTCTTACACAAACCATAACAAGGTTAAGGTGAAATTGCAGATATGATACATGATGGGCGCGATGACTTTGGCGGGTATTTGGAGGATTTTGAGGCGGGCGATGTGTTCAAGCACTGGCCGGGCAAGACTATCACGGCGATGGACAATCATCTGTTCACGCTGCTGACGATGAACACGAATCCGCTGCACTTCGATGAGCATTATATGAAGGACCATCCGCACGGCAAAATCCTTGTGAACGGGATGCTGGTCTTCAGTCTTGTCGTGGGCATTAGCGTGCGGGATACCTCGGGGAAAGCCATCGCTAATCTTGAGTACGAGAACGCTACTCACGATGGGCCTACCTTCGAGGGCGATACTATCTATGCGGAGAGCGAGATTTTGGATGTGCGGGTATCCAAGAGCCGTCCTGATCGGGGCATCGTGTATATGGAGTCGCGGGGCATCAATCAGCGGGGCGAGCAGGTGTTGACGCTGAGGCGGCGCTTTCTGGTTACGAAGCGTCCGGTCGCGTCCGCAGCAGGGGCGATGCAGTCAGATGACTAGGCTCGGCGGGATGCGCGAGGTGTCCTCAGCCTACACGGTCTCTATCCACTACGACCGCAGGCTCTATCGGCAGGACATCGCAGGCTCAATCGCCCACGCGCGGATGCTCGCAAAGCAGGGCATTATCGCGGAGGGCGACTTGTCCGCGATAGAGCAGGGTCTTGTGGAGATACGCGAGGAGATCGAGGACGGTAGTTTCGTATGGCGCGCGGAGCTCGAGGACATCCACATGAATGTGGAGCGGCGTCTGCATGAGAAGATAGGGGATGTGGCGGGCAGGCTGCATACGGCGCGCTCGCGCAACGACCAGGTGGCGCTGGATGTGCGGATGTTCACCAAGGACGCCATCGGCGATATTCTGGGCGGGATCCATGACCTGAGGGCAGCGCTGGCGGGGCAGGCGGAGGCGAACGCGGATGTGGTGATGCCCGGCTATACGCATGTTCAGCGGGCGCAGCCTGTGCTGTTCTCTCATCACATGCTGGCGTACTTCGAGATGCTTGGGCGCGACGCCGAGCGCTTTCGGCAGGCGTATAGGCGCGCCGATGTTCTGCCGCTCGGCAGTGGCGCGCTGGCAGGGTTGCCGTATCCGATAGACCGCGAGTTTGTGGCGCGGGAGCTTGGGTTTGGCAGCATTTCGCGGAACAGCATGGACGCGGTTGCGGACAGGGATTTTCTGCTGGACTTTCAGGCGGCTTCGGCGATATGCATGATGCACCTGTCGCGGCTGGCGGAAGAGATGGTACTTTGGTCGTCTGACGAGTTTGCCTTCATTCGGCTCAGCGATGAGTTCACGACGGGCAGCAGCATCATGCCGCAGAAGCGCAACCCTGATTTCGCGGAGCTTGCGCGCGGCAAGACGGGCAGGGTGTATGGCGGCTTGATGGCGCTGCTGACGCTGTTGAAGGGGCTGCCGCTTACATATAACCGGGATATGCAAGAGGACAAGGAAGGTTTTTTCGATACCTTCGATACGCTGCTGAATACGGTTGCGATTTTTGCGGAGATGCTGGCGACGATGAGCGTGAACGCCGGGCGGATGCGCGAGGCGGCGCAGGGGGGGTATATGCTTGCGACCGACATCGCGGACTATCTCGTGGAGCGGGGCATGCCCTTCCGCGAGGCGCATGGGGTCGTGGCTAGGCTGTCGGAGTATGCCGTGGAGCGCGGCGTTCAGTTCGAGCAATTGACATTGGAAGAGTATCGCGGGTTCTCATCGCTGTTCGGTGAGGATGCGCTTTCCATAAGCGTGGATTCATCCGTTGCCGCGAGGGATGTGCCGGGGGGAACGGCATTTGGGCGTGTGCGGCAGGCAATTGTGGAGGCAAGGGCTGAACTGGAGGCGGAGAATGAGCGATGAACGCCGTATCAAGATAGCGCCGTCCATCCTGTCGGCGGATTTCAGTCGTCTGGGCGAGCAGGTGGCGGAGGCGGAGCGGGGCGGGGCGGACGCGATACACATCGACATTATGGACGGCAACTTCGTGCCGAACATCACGATGGGGCCGGTGGTGGTGGAGGCGATACGACGCTGGACTAGCCTGCCGTTCGACCTGCACCTGATGATTGACGCGCCGGAGCGGTATATCGCGGACTTCGCGGGCGCGGGCGCGGACATCATAACCGTGCATGCGGAAGCCTGCATGCACCTTCATCGCACGGTGCATCAGATACGGGAGGCGGGCAAGAAGCCGAGCGTCGCTATCAGCCCCGCCACGCCGGTGTCGGCTATCGAAGAGGTCATCGGGGACATAGACCAGGCGCTGGTGATGACGGTGAACCCCGGCTTCGGCGGGCAGGCGTTCATCGAGTCTATGCTCGGCAAGATTAGCCGCGTGCGCGCGCTGCTCGATGAGCGCGGACTGGACGCGGACATTCAGGTGGACGGCGGCATCAGCGCGGCGACCGCCGGCAGCGTGGTGCGGGCGGGCGCGAATGTGCTGGTGGCAGGCTCTGCGGTGTACAACGACCGCATGAGCGTGGGAGAGGGGATTGCGGCGATAAGGGCGTGCGCCGTCTAGGGCGGCGGATGGAAGCGTTCAGCGGCAGGGTGTTTGGGTACGCTTTTGGCATTGCGCTGGGCATCGCTTTTGCCGTCGCGCTTACTTTGGTCGTGGCTTGGAACGCTCTCAGTGCGTTGAGCGTGCTTGTTGCGGTTTTGGCGTCGTTGGGGATTTCGGTTGCTATCGCCGCGCTTATCGCGGGATACAGATTGCCGCTAGTCTGGAGCACGCGGGCTTACCGCGCAGTCATGCGAAGGCTTGCGAGGAGAGCGATCCGTTCCAGTATTGCGTATGCAATGACGCGGGTTGAGTGCTTGGGTATACTTGAGATAGAAGGCGATGTTGCAATCAGAGTTCAAGCTGGGCAATCGCAAGGCGTGAAAGAGGGTACATACTTCAATGTATATGAGGCGACTGACAATCGACTATGGGGTGTGGTGAGGGCTGTGGATGTGAGGGACTTCGATTGCGATTGCATTCCGTATGACATGATAAACCCGTATTTCTGGGAAGAACTTGAGAATAGAGTGAATACGGATACATCAAAGCCCGCAAATGTATATCTGGTTAGAGATTTGCCAGAAGCGGAAATAATTAGTACATTAGCGGGACTGTTGGATAACTGGAGATGATGCCATGCAATCTACTCAAGTGGGAACGATAGAAGGAAAAGTCGCGAAGGTTCTGAACAAGCGCGAGTTGGTCATAAACCGGGGCGCAGAACATGGTGTCGAAAACGGCATGAGATTTGAAGTGGTAGATGATTTCGACCCAATTCTTGATCCCGACACGGGGGAAACCCTAGGCACTATCAAAAGGGTGAAGATACGAGTCAGGGTATCCTATGTTCAGCCGCGCTTTTCAATAGCGCGCACCTATGAAACTTATCAAGTGAGTGAACCGTCTTCGATGTTGTCACTTGATCTTCGGAAAATCACCAAAGTAAAGACAATATCTGAATACGATGATGACTTTCCGAGCACGGCATACGAACGCGCTCAAAGTTTCGTCGGAGTCGGCGACAAGGTGGTGCAGATGGACTTGGATTAGATTGCTGGGTGTCGCTTTTGGGTGTGATTGCGGGGTCGGGGGGTTGCGCTTCATTTGTCGAGGTTGATTTTACCCTCCCATAGATGCTGATAGCCACCGCCCACACGCACATACTGTCCCGTGCGGATTGCGGCGATGTCATAGTCGGGCAGCGGAACGGTCGCCAAGCAAGCATCGCCGAATGTCTCGCCATGCTGCTCAAATCTGAAGTCGAGATTATCAAACCCGTGCTGCTTGCGATGTTCGGGCAAGTCCTCTACATCAATCGGGTCGATGTGCAGGAAGAAGGACGCCTCGGTGTCGTCCACGATGCACTGCCCTTTGGCGTAGATGAGATCGTTTTCGATGAGATACACACCAAAGTCGGAGCGGATGGCGAGCGCATCGTCACCGACTAGACGCGCGAAATAGTCGTCTGCCGACATCGCCTCGACGCGAATGGGCAATGCCGCATCGTGGGGCAGCACGACGGTGGTTGTGCACAGCCCGGTTTGCGTTTTCGCCCATGTTATGGCGATAGGTCCGCTTGCTTGACCGCTCCACGACCATACCGCAAACTCACCCGATTCGCAGTCTTGCGTGAATGCCTGCGCCAGACGGTCGTCCACAATCAGCCCTACGCCGTCGGATTCGTAGTGGAAGTGCGGCTTCATACGCTCGTAGAACCAAGCGGCGTCAAAATCTTCCGGCAACTCATAGATGCCGACATCGAATTGCCGATTGGAGGATATTGAGCCTTCAAAAATCAGATCACTGAAGCCGATGCCCGAAACATTGGCAAAGTGAGTTATTCCCAGCTCTCGGTATAGGTGTTTGAATTCACCATCGTTCCAGTGGGCATATCCGTCTGTATCCACATTCGTGGCGTGAAAATAGTCGTAAGAATTGACCAGTCCGTCTAGGTTCACCACCGGATGCCGCGAGAAGTAACCTATGATGCCGGCGTCCCACGAGCCGATCACGCTGCCTTCGGGAAGCAGGCGATTGGTAACTAGCGTACCGGCATAGACCCCGGCAGACCATCCGTCAGGATTGGTGGTCGCATCACTAGCCTGGTCAACGAACCTGAATGGCTGACTGAAACCCACTGCCGTAAGCAGAAAGACCGCGCCGACGACGACCACGCCCGCTATCAGGATGTTGGCCGCGATATGCCACATCGGCGCTATGAAATGGCGAATGCAGTACACCGCGATGTAGCAACCGATTGGGACGACCAAAGCCATCATCAGATACGCGGGAACGAAATACCATGGCGACAATGGTTCAGCCGGATGCACTGTGAGGACGGTTTGCGCGAACTTTGCCAGATGGCCGGCGGCGAGACTGAACACGCACAGCAGAAAGACTAGCGTCAGCCAGTCATCGCGGCTGCGGGAGCGGCGGGCGAACCACCAGATTATCAGAAAGCAGGCGCAGATTGCCAACGCGACCAGCAGTTCGTAGTCGAAGGCGAAAATCTGCAATGTATCCTGAAAGTTTTGGAGCAGGCTGTACCCGCCTTCGTTCCATCGCGCCTGCGACCATGCTCGCTTGGTGGCTGCGCTGACGGGGATGATGCCGCCAAAGACAAGTTGGTTGTAGGCGAAATAGACCAGAATGCCGGCGACGGCGGCGAGCAGCGAAGGCAGCGCTTGCAGTCGGGATAGGGTGCGCGTCAACTCGCGCCACGATGCGCCGAGTGGCTTGTCGCGCCACGACAATTCTACGAGGCACAGAGCGCCGGTTGCCGCAAGCGATATGGCGATGTACTCGAGGCGCGCCCAAGGGAGCGCGAAGGCGACGGCGGCAAGCAGCCACTTCCAGCGGGCGGGGCTGCGCGCGTAGAGCATCACCGCCAAGAAGAGCGCGCCCAGCATAAACAGCGCCAACGCTGCCTCCATGCCCACTGTCAAGTTGCGAACGCGGTAAAGCATGGGCAGCAGCGCGAACAGCAGGATCCAGGGGAGGCGCGCTAGTCGCGCGGCAACGGCGATGAGCGCCACGCTGCCCGCAACCAGCATTATCTCGAACGCCTTGATGCCGAACAGCGCGGCTTCCTTGTCTAGCGCCCAGTAGAAGGGCGTGATGACAAACATCCAGAGAGGATGGTAGCCGTTGGTGCGAGTAATGCCGCCGTCGAAGGTGGAGAACTTGCCCTCGGCGAGGTTGTAGGCTATCTGAAAGTAGTAGAAGGAGTCGTCTGTGTTGACATCGAGGATAATGTTGATGAGGTCGAAGCGGGTGAGCATGTATGCGGCGAATGCCGCGCCATAAGCGAGGATTGCCGCGATGAACAGGGCGAACAGGGCGTTTCGCAGTCGGGGGGACGAAATACCCTCCCCCCCCGTACCTATGTTCTGGTAATGCGCCGCCAAAGCCCGCCGGAGATTATTGAGCGTGGTCATATTGGCTTTTTGGTATTCGGTCGGCGTTTCCAAGATTTTGGTTTGATGCTCGTTTCTGCTGGGTAGGGAGGAATTAAGAATTGGGTTGTGTTGAGGGTTGGCGTGGGATGTTTCGCAACTCGATGGCAACCGCCGTTGAACTTCGGTTGCTGAAGGCTGTGTGTTCGGCGGATTAGGATTTTTGATTCCTCACTGCGTTCGGAATGACAGTAGGGGGCGTTTGGGATGACAGTATATGGGGTTCGCAATTGTAAGTGTCGGCGAATTAGCCAACACTTACAGGAATGACAGGGTATGGGTGTTTGGGATGGCAGTAGGAGTAGTGCGCTGTGTTCGGGATGACGGCGTGGGTGGGGCGCTGCGTTGCGCCCTGGATTAGGTTGTGTTGCATTGGCTTGTCTTATGCTAGGGCGCGGCGGGCGGCGTTTAGGGTTGCTTGGATGTCGGCGTCGGTGTGCGCTAGGGATACGAACATTGCCTCGAATGGGGACGGGGGCAGGTAGATGCCTTGGTCTAGCATGCGGTGGAAGAAGCGGGTGAAGCCTTCTCTGTCGGAGGCGGATACGCTGTCCCAGCCGGTTACTTCGCCGGGGTTGAAGAAGAGGGTCATCATGGAGCCGATGCGGTTGATTCGCAGTGGGATTTCGGCTTCGGCGAATACTTCTTGCAGTCCGGCGGCGAGTGACGCGGCTTTTGCGCCTAGGGTGTTGTACACGCCCGGCTCTTGGAGCTGCTTGAGGGTTGCTATGCCGGCTGCCATCGCGACGGGATTGCCTGACAATGTGCCAGCCTGATACATCGCGCCCAGCGGGGCGACGGTACGCATAATCTCATCGCTGCCGCCGTAGGCTCCGACGGGCATTCCGCCGCCGATTATCTTGCCTAGGCAGGTGATGTCGGGGCGGATGCCGTATCGCTGCTGCGCGCCGCCGTATTCTACGCGAAAGCCGGTGATGACTTCGTCGAAAATGAGCAGCGCGCCGTGATTTGCGGTCAGTTCGCGCAGTCCGCGCAGGAAGCCGTCTTGCGGGGGGACGACGCCCATGTTGCCGGCGACCGGCTCGACGATGACGCATGCGATGTCGTTTGGGTAGGCGCTGAAGTGGGCTTCTACGGATGCGATGTCGTTGAACTTGCCTAGCAGGGTGTCTTGGGCGAATGATTCGGTTACGCCGGCGCTGTCGGGGATGCCGTGCGCCAGCGCGCCGGAGCCGGCGGCGACGAGCAGGGCGTCGGAGTGGCCGTGGTAGCCGCCTTCGAACTTGACGATTTTGGGTCTGCCGGTGAATGCGCGCGCGAGCCTGAGGGCGCTCATGGTGGCTTCGGTGCCGGAGTTGACGAAGCGCACCATGTCTATGGAGTCGTAGGCGTCGACGACTAGGCGGGCGATTTCGTTTTCGCGCTGGGTGGGCGCGCCGAAGCTTGTGCCGTCGGCTGCTGCCCGGGTTATGGCGTCGATGACTTGCTTGTTGGCGTGTCCTAGGATTAGGGGTCCCCAGGAGCATACATAGTCGATGTATTCGTTGCCGTCCACATCCCAGACTTTGCTGCCGGATGCGCGCGCGAGGAAGAGCGGGTCGCCGCCGACGGCGCCCCAGGAGCGGGCGGGGCTGTTCACGCCGCCGGGGATTATGGCGCGGGCGGTGTCGTATAGCTGGGTGGAGCGTTCTCGGTTCAATGTTCACCTCGCTGATGTGGGTAATGTCGGCGTATATCATACCATTATCAATTGAGAATTAGGAATTAAGAATTAGGAATTGGGTTGTGTTTGGGCTTGGGGCGCGATGTTTGGCGGCGTGATGGCAAGACGGAGTGCATCGGAATTAAGAATTAGGAATTAAGAATTGGGAATTGGGGGATGGCGAGCGGGTGCGGTGTGGGCGATGGCGAGCGGGCGTGCGGTTAGGGCGGGTGCGGGGCGATGGGGGCGACTGCCAGTTGCCGCTACCGGAGAGTGGCTGATAGGGGAGGGAATTGAGAATTGAGGAATGGCGAGCGGGCGTGCGGTTAGGGCGGGTGCGGGGTGCCGCTACAAGGGCGGAGCACTCGGAATGACGGGCGAAATTGCTGTGTCATGTTCAGGATGACGGCAACTTAGGATTTTTGATTCCTCACGCTGTTCGGAATGACAGGGGGAATTGCTGCGGTGTGTTTGGGATGGCGCAGTATTGAAGGCGCTGGATTCCTGCCCCTGCTTTCGCCGGGGTGACGGGGTGAAAAGTCTAAATGTCCACAGAGCCTGGCACAGGTTTAGCCGTCGATGGGCAAGCATTTTCGCCCCCATCCTAACCTTCCCCCAGAGGGGGAAGGGACAATCACATCTGCGGCGTCCTCGCCTCGCCGACGAACCTTCCCTCGTCAAGGGGGAAGGGACTAATGCAATTTTCTCAGTTATTCGGTCAAGATCTTTCAGTCGTAGCGTCCCCCCTGTGATCCTGAACGCCGCTGCTGTCAGCGGAAGGGTGGGTGGCGTTCGGGGCGGCGGGGCTTTTTGTTGCCGGGGAGGTGGCTTATCTCTGATAGGTAGTCGGTGTGTCCCTGGGAGATTTGGCGGGCGCTTTCGGCTGCTTTTTCTTCTATTCGCTCTGCTTCGGCTACTTCTTTCATGTGCGCTTCGGATACCGGTTCGTGGCTCTGGATGACGGCGGGGTGGTCTTCGTCTAGGTCGCGGCAGGCGCAGATGCAGTCGGGGTGGCAGGGGGAGTAGTAGGACATGAACTCTGGGTCGGGGACATGCGGGTTGCCGAAGCCCCAATTCAGCAGGATTTTCGCGGCTTCTATCCTGTCCCTTGGCTTGGCGTCTCGGTCGCGTCCTTCCATTATCTCTGCCAGGATTCTGACTATGCTTGCGCCTTCGCCGGTCTCGACGCGGATGCGGGCGACGAGTTTCTTGTTCAGCCTTTCGTGTTCGGGGCTGATTGCTTGCTGCGCGGGGCCGTCTTCCGTCTGCGTGTCTTTGTTTTTTGGTTGGCTTTCTTGCTTGGCGCTGATGTTGGTTAGGACTTCTCTTGCTTCTTCGAAGCCTATCTTGAGGAGGATCTTGCCTGCTTCCATCTGGTGCCAAGGGGTGGAGCCGGGTTCTGCGCCTTCCATGATGTTGACGAATGTGCGGATGATGCGTCGGCCGCCGTCGGTCTCTTTGCGGACGATGTGCTGGAGGGATTCGAGATGGTGCGTGTGGGCATCCGAATCGTGTTGATGTGGGTTTATGGGGGTTGGTTGGTTCATGGGAGGGTGTCAGGCTTTCAGGTTTTCAAGTGGTCAGGTTTTTAGGGGTTTGGGGTTGTTTGAGTGTTCGGCTTTGTGTGCGAATTAAATGTTCTTGCAAGTAGAGTAACAGGGATGTGTGGGGGGTGTCAAGGGGGGTTTTCAATTAAGAGAAAATTGCATTGGTACGGTTTAGCCGTTGATGGGCGGGCATTTTCGCCCCCATCCTAGCCTTCCCCCATTAAGCGGAATTAAGAATTAGAAATTAAGAATTAAGAATTGGGTTGGGGTTTAGGCTTGGTGTGCGGGATGTTTCGTGGATTGATGGCGAGACGGAGTGCGAAGGTGGTTGCTGAAGTTTGTGTGTTTGGTGGATTGGGATTTTTGATTCCTCACGCTGTTCGGAATGACAGGGGTGTCAATTAAGAATTGAGAATTAGGAATTAAGAATTGGGTTGTGTTTGGGCTTGGGGCGCGATGTTTGGCGGCGTGATGGCAAGACGGAGTGCAAGGGTGGTTGGTGAAGTTTAGGGGTTCGGTGGTCTGGGATTTTTGATTCCTCACTGCGTTCGGAATGACAGGGGGAGGGCGCGGGATGATAGGGGAGCGTTTGGGATGGCAAGGGGGATTGCTGGGGGGTGTTTGGGATGGTGGCGTTGGGGGCGCTGGATTCCTGCCCCTGCTTTCGCAGGGGTGACGTTCTTTCGCAGGAATGACGGGGGTGGGTGTTCGGAAGGGTGGTTCGACAGGCTCACCACGAACGAAAAAACGGCTGACTACGAACGAAAAAACGGCTGACTACGAGCGAGAAAATCGGTTTGCTGCGAACGGAGAAAATCGGCTCGTTGCGAATGGGGAGGGTGGGATTGGCACGGACGGGATGGAGAGTGGCTGTGATGATGAGAGTGCGCTGATGGGGTTGGCGGGGTGGGCGGGATGGATGGGGTAGGGTGTATAGTGGTTGGGGTTATGATGTATGGTATAGGGGCGAAGGAGAGGTTGATATGAAGATTACGGGGATTAGGACGCATATATTTTCGTCGCAGCATCGGAATGCTAAGCGCAATTGGCTTATTGTGCGGCTGATGACGGATGAGGGTGTGGAGGGCATCGGCGAGGCTTCTATGCTGAGCTATGATCCGATGGTGGCGTCGCTGCTGGAAGAGTGGACGGCGGCGTATCTGGTGGGGAAGAGTCCGCTGCATAGTGAGGTTCACTGGACGCGGATGTATCAGGATAATCTGGGGCGAGGCGGGCGGCTGTTCAGCACGGCGTTGTCGGGGATCGACATCGCGCTGTGGGATCTGCGGGGCAAGGCGCTGGGCGTTCCGGTGTATGAGCTGCTCGGGGGGCCTTATATGGAGCGCGTCCGCGTGTATGCGAATGGGTGGTACACGAATCCGGGCGCGCCGGAGCAGAACGCGGAGGAGGCCAAGCGCGTGGTGGCTATGGGCTATACGGCGATGAAGTTCGATCCGTTCGGGCAGCACAACTATATGACTATCTCGCCGGAGGAGGCGCAGCTGGCTGAGGATAGGGTTGCCGCGGTGCGGGAGGCGGTGGGGCCGAATGTGGAGATTTTGGTGGAGGTGCATGCCAAGTTCAATGTCTATACGGCGGTGCATCTTGGCAAGCGGCTGGAGCGGTATCGCCCGTTCTGGTTCGAGGAGCCGGTGTCGCAGGAGAATGTGTCGGAGATGAAGCAGGTGCGGGATAATGTGAATATACCCATCGCGACGGGGGAGCGGCTATACACGAAGTTTCCGTTTTTCGAGCTGGTGCGGAATGAGGCGGTTGACATATTGCAGCCGGATATGTGCAATGCGGGCGGGATTACGGAGCTGAAGAAGATTGCGGCTATCGCGGAGGCGCAGCATGTGATGGTCGCGCCGCATAATACGAATGCGGCGGTGGGCACGGTGGCGAGTTTTCATCTGGACGCGGCGATGCCGAATTTCTTGATACAGGAGTATCACGCGGAGTTCTATGAGCCGCACTATTTCGAGGTGTTCGAGGGGCTGCCGCGCCAGAAGGATGGGTATGTGGAACTGCCGAAGGGGCCGGGGCTGGGCTTGACTTTCAATGAGGAGGTGGCGGCGGCGCATCCGTATGTGGCGCTGGGGCATGGGGTTAGGGGGATATAGGGGGGCGGGGTCAATTAAGAATTAGGAATTGGGAATTAAGAATTGGGTTGTGTTTGGGGTTGGTGTGCTGTGTTTCGTGGGTTGATGGCGAGACGGAGCGCTAGGGTGGTTGGTGAAGTTTAGGGGTTCGGTGGGTTGGGATTTTTGATTCCTCACTGCGTTCGGAATGACAAGGGGAGAAGGGGTTCGGAATGACAGGGGTGTCAATTAAGATAGGACTTACGTAGTTGAGCGCGATTTCGTACTTGAAACGGGTCAATCTCGGGTAGGGGTTCATATTCAAGTGCGTAAGTCCTGATGAGAAAATTGCATTGGTACGGTTTAGCCGGCGATGGGCGGGCGTTTTTGCCCCCATCCTAACCTTCCCCCAGAGGGGGAAGGGACAATCACATCTGCGGCGTCTTCGCCTCGCCGACGAATCTTTCCCCTTGATGGGGGAAGGGACTAATTCATTCGGGGTTTTTTGTTAGGAAGTCTTCGGTTTCGAGTTCGTCCAAAAGTCGGTTCAGGTGCAGTGGGTCTATTTCTTTTGTGAAGCCGCTGTGGTTTGGCTTGACGCGAAATGGGGGTTTTGCGCCTGGGGTGTCGTCGGTTGAGGGGTTTAGCCAGGTGGTTGCGGCGTTTATTTGGGCGGTTAGGCGGGTGGTTTGTTGGAGGGCGGCGGCGATTTGTTTGTAGTGGTCGATGTCGTTGAAGGTTAGGGTGCGTCCTTTGCGGTCTTTTAGCCATTTGTCTAGGGGCTGGTAGCCGCCGATGCGGGATGCCCAGGCGTCGGGGGGTATGCTGTCGAAGTATTGGCCTTGCTTGCCTGTTTTGCGATTGCTTTTGCTGATATAGACTCTGCCGCGCTTGATGGGGGCGCGCTCGCCGGTTGGGGTTTCGCCGGGGGCGTAGTATTTCGGGTGGGCTTTCTCTACGATGTTGTCGCCGGGGACGGGGAAGGCGAATTGCGCGCCATTGAGATTTGGGGATTTGAGCAGGTGAACTGCCGTCAGCTCAGCGCCTAGGCGGACGAGCGCGCGGAATAGGTCTGTGTCGTCGGTGAGGGGGACGCGGGGGAAGTCGGCGCGTAGGAACTGGTCGTAGCGTTGGCGGTAGGCGGGGGCGTGAAAGACGGCGTAGATGTAGTGGAATACATCTTCGGGGCCGAAATTTTTGTCTAGGTCGCCTTTGCCGTCAGGGATGAATTGCAATTTGAGCCGTCGTTCCAGGTCTGCGGTGAACGCGGGGGACAGGTTGGGTTCGCGGTGGTCGGGCGGGTATAGCCCTAGCTCGATTTCTTGTTCGGTCGGGTAGATGTAGAGGGGGAATAGCGAGTTTATTTCGCGTGTAATGTTTGATATAGCGCAAGACTCAATTATGGAATCACTTACTCCGCAAAGTTGCCATGAATCTGCTGAGCGCGCTTGTTGACGGCAAGTAATTAGTCCAATGTTTGACCCTGCAAACATGTGGCGCATCACTTCTTGGCGACGCCTTGTGATTACCGAAGCGCTGTAATAGATGTATCGGGTATCAAATGGACGATATTGGATTGGGATTACAAGTTCGTCGTCCATCTTCTTATCGTCGGGAAATGTGAAACCATGCGCCGCAGCCGTCATTTCGTCCTTCGACCAGCGTATAGCCACCTTGTCTTGTCCAGTGACGACGCCTGCGGATTTGATGGGCATGATGTCGGTAATCTTTTGCCACCGCTCATACTCTGCCGCTAGTTCGTTGTTCCAAGGCTTGAACAGGTAGTTGGGCGCGGCAGGGGCGAGCCGCTCCCAGTTGGTGGTTGATATGTCTGACGCGGATAGGGTTTCGTACTTGGCTTCGCGCACTCCGTATAGGTCGGCGTGGTGAACTCGCGCGGGGGCGCTCTTGTTCGGCTCTTTGACGAACAGCGCGATTGCTACGCCTTGCCGAATGTCGAATACATTCCGGTCTGCGCCGCCGTCGGGCGCGCGTTCCTGCCTTAGAGAATTGCCGTGCAGGTCAAGCAGGTATATGTCGGTGAAGGTGTCCATCAGCTGCTGGCGCATGCCTCTGAAGGTGGGGCTGTCCAGATATGAGTGGTTGGTGATGAAGGCGAGTATGCCCGCGCCGCTCTGCTGGATGCGCTGCTGTCCAAAGCGGATGAACTTCACATAGTCGTCTTGCAGCCATTTGGGGTTGCGCTCGCCGAGCGGCTTGCCGTCAACTATTTTGTAATCTTCGATGAGTTTGCCTATCCAAGTGAGTTTGCCGTTCTTTTGGCTGGCGTTGGGCGAATTGCCTGAATAGGGCGGGTTGCCGAGCACGACCATGATGGGGAGTTCGCGCTTGATTTTGGATGCGGCGTTGGCTTCTTCGGTGATTGCGCGCATTGGGCCGAATAGGTCGGGTATTTGTTGTTCTGCCTGTTCCAGGGAGTTGGTGAGATATACGCCGAGTCGTTCATTGGGGTTGAAGTGGTAAGCCCAATCCGCGCGGCGTTCTTCGGGCATGTCTTGGGCTGCTAGCTGCATTGCCAATTTGAGGTGGGACATGGCGTAGGGCGCCATCATGAGTTCGAAGCCGAATATGCGCTTGAGCAGGTGTTTGCGGACGTAGCCGTTCCACATTCCCAGATTGCCGCCGCGCCGGTAGGTCTCGCGTATGCGGTCTATGACGGCGTAGAGGAATGAGCCGGTGCCGCAGGCGGGGTCGAGTATGAGGACGCGATGCGCTGGCTTGGTGACCGGCTTTTGCTCGCCGTCCACTTGCTCCATGGTTTGGTATTCCGCCATTTGGTAGTCTGCCAAGCCTTCGGGGCAGCCGAATCGTTCGCGCAGGAGGAGGTCGACGGAGCGGACGATGTAGGATATGACGGGTTCGGGGGTGTAATAGACGCCGCGCCGATCTCGCAGGTTGGGGTCGTAGGCGGTGAGGAAGGTTTCGTAGAAGTGCATGATGGGGTCTTGGAGCGCGCCGCGCTTGCCGAAATCGGCGAGAATGGCTTGGATGTCGGAGTTGGCGAGGAGCTGCGCTAGGTCGTCCACAAAGCCGATGAAGGGTTCGTTCTCGGCGTTGAATCCGGCGACGAGGTTGAAGATTTCTCTCAGGAAGGGGTTGGCGGCGGGTATGTCGTACACGGCGGTTCGCCTGTGAAAGTCGCCCGCGCTGTGGTTCACGCGGGAGGCGAATAAGCCATAGGCGAGCGTTTGGGCGAACATGTCGGCGAAGTCTTCGAGGGACAGGTCGGCGACGAGCGCTTTCTGTGTGGCTTCGTATAGGTCCTTGACATCCATAGAGGCATGGTCGTTGTTGAAGGCTTCTTGAACGACATCGCGTATCATGTGGGTGAGGCGCGCCATGCGTTGGGCGAGGTCTTGGGGATTGACGACGGGTTCGGGGCGGCGGTCGATGAACGCTGAGAGCAGTTCGTCGGTTTCGGTGATGTAGGCGTTGTTGGCGGTGAGATTGCCGCTGCCGTCATCGTCGGCGAGTGTTGCAATCGAGCGGCGTTCGCCGTCGACATACCATCGGAATTCGGTGTAGTTGGTGAGTATGAGGTTGGGGAGGGCGTGGCGGTAGCGCTTGAGTTGCCTGCCGTTGGGTGAGCCGGGGTTCTTGAGGCTGCTGTCGCGCTCGAGGGCGTCGAGGCTGACGCCATAATCTTTTGCCTCGATGTAGCCGATGGTCAGAGCGTTGGCTGATATGGCGAAATCGGGCGCGCCACATTCGATCCGCTTGGGTTCGTTGGTGGCGGTGATGCCGCGCATGGCGGATTCGAGCAGTGTTTTCAGGGCGGGGCGGTGGGTGTGCTCGGTGGCGTCGCCTTGCTTGAGGTTTGCGCGGATGCTGCGGATGTATTGTCGGAATGGGTTTGTGTTGGGCATTGGTTTTGCCTTTCGTGTTTGTCATTATAGACGGAATTGTGGGGAAAGGGGGGAGGAATTAAGAATTAAAAATTAGGAATTAAGAATTGTGTTGTGTTTAGGGTTGGTGTGCGATGTTTTGCGGTGTGAGGGCGACGGATGTTCAAGGGTGGTTCGACAAGCTCACCACGAACGGAAAGGGGCTGGGCGGTTGGGGTTTTGGGCTGTGCTACAATGTGCTGAGCAATATGGGTTGTTGGGAGAGAATTGCATTGGTATGGTTTAGCCGTTGATGGGCAAGCATTTTCGCCCCCATCCTAACCTTCCCCCAGAGGGGGAAGGGACTAATGCAATGTATTGGGCAAGCATTTTCACCCTCCATCCTAACCTTCGCCCATTAAGGGGGAAGGGGCTAATGCGATTTTCTCGTTGTTGGAGGCTTGGCTATGACGACTAGCGGGTATGATGTGGCGTCGGCGGGCGCGGCGGTTGAAATGCCGTGGTATGAGCTGATAAATGATGCCCCGGAACCGCCGGAGGACGCGATGGAGCAGGCGAGTACGATTCTGTATGTGATGTCCGTACTGCTGCGACGCTACATGCATGTGCCGGATGTGCTCGTGTCAAGCCGGACGAATGTGATATATGACTCGGAAGTGCCGGGGTCGGTGGTGGTTCCGGACGGGTATGTTGTGCTGGGGGTGGATGCTAGGACGATAGAGATGCACCGTCGGAGCTACCGAGTGGATGAGTGGGATAAGCCGCCGTCGTTTGTGCTGGAGGTGGCGTCGGGGAGTACGGCGGCGCGGGATCTTGGGGAGAAGCGGGAGATTTACGCGCGGATGGGGGCTGAGGAGTACTGGCGGCTGGACTGGAAGCAGGCGTATTACCGCGAGCCGCTGGTGGGTGAGCGTCTGGTGGATGGCGTGTATGAGCGGTGTGAGCTTCATACGGAGGCGAATGGGGATATATGGTCTCGGAGTGAGGTTTTGGGGGTGGACTTCTACTATCGGGTAGAGGATGGGGCGGGTAGGTATTTGCTGCGGGACAGCGTTACGGGCGATTGGCTGGGCAGCGTGGGCGAGGAGCGTGATGCGCGGTTGGCGGCGGAGGCTCGGAATGAAGAGCTTCGGTCTGAGAATGAAGAGCTTCAGGCTGAGATTGAGCGGCTGCGGGGGCAGGGGTGAATAGAGCGTGTCGGCGCTTGGCGTGTGGTGAGCGTGTTTTTTGACCGCAAGATGAGGGGAAGGCTATGAAACTGAATGTGGATAGGGAGGCGGATGCGCTTTATCTGCGGCTTGATGACTCTATGATAGTCGAGTCGGAGGAGGTCGCGCCGGGGGTTGTGCTGGATTATAACGAGGCGAATGAGGTGGTGGGCGTGGAGATGCTTTATCTCTCGCGGCGTTCCGCTAATCTGAACTTGTCCGTCTTGGAGTTTGAGACGATTTGATTTGACTATCTAAGCGTTTGAGACTAGGTTGTGTGGACATTTGCGTCATTCCCGTGAAAACGGGAAGCCAGAGCTTCGGAATGTGGGCACTTTCGCATATTCTAGGCTATCTCAAAACACTGGATTCCTGCTTTCGCAGGAATGACGGGTGAGTGAACAGGAATGACGAGACGAAAAGTCGAAATGTCAACAGAACCTAAATCGAACGCTTGGATTCTAACTACGACATAGGGCAGTGAAGCACCATGAATATACTTGGGATCGAGACATCTTGTGATGAGACGGCGGCGGCGGTTATCGAGGATGGGACGCATATACGCTCTAATGTGGTGGCGTCGCAGGCGACGCTGCACGCGCAGTATGGGGGTATCGTGCCTGAGATTGCGTCTCGGCAGCACATGGTTACTATCGTTCCGGTGATGCGGCAGGCGCTGGATGAGGCGGGGATGAGGGCGGATGAGCTGGACGGGGTGGCGGTTACGCATGGGCCGGGGCTTGCGGGCGCTCTGCTGATTGGGGTGAATGCGGCGAAGGGGTTCGCGCTGTCCAATGAGCTGCCGTTCATCGGGCTTAATCACCTGGAGGGGCATGTTTACGCGGCTTGGCTGGAGGATGTGAACCCGGAGGCGTCGCCGGGGTTTCCGCTGATGTGCCTGATTGCTTCGGGGGGGCATACGGACTTGATACTGATGAAGGGACATGGGGATTATACGCTGATCGCTAGGACGCGGGACGATGCGGCGGGGGAGGCGTTCGACAAGGCGGCGCGCGCGCTGGGGCTTGGCTTTCCGGGGGGGCCGGAGATACAGAGGGCGGCGGAGGATAGCGTTGGCGGCGAGCCGCGCTTTCCGCGCCCGGTGGTGAGGAACTCGCTGGACTTTAGTTTCAGCGGCTTGAAGTCGGCTGTGGCGCGGCGCGCGGAAGAGTATGGGATGTATCCGCCGTCGGAGGATGCGCCGCCGGACGCGCAGCAGGTGGCGAATATGGCGGCGGCGTTTCAGGAGGCGGCGGTCGATTGCATGGTGGGGCGGACGCTGGAGGCGGTGAAGCGGTATTCGGTCAAGGGTGTAGTTCTTGGCGGCGGGGTTGCCGCGAATAGCCATTTGCGGCAGGAGATGCACAAGCGCGTGCCTGTGGAGGTGATTGTGCCGCGGCCGGCGCTGTGTACGGATAACGGGGCGATGATGGGCGCGGCGGGGTTCTTTCACTTCCGCACGGGGGTGCGCTCGCAGTGGGATGTGGATGTGATGCCGAGTTTGCGGTTGGGATGAACGGTCGCTATCGGGGGGCGAATGCGCGGGCGCGGCGCGGAGTGGCGCGCTCGTCTTTCAGCGCGAACAGGTCGGCGATGAGCGCCTCGGCTTCGGACTGCTCAGCATCGTTCTTTATTGTGCCGCGAATTTCGCTTGCGCCCGTCTTGAAGACGACTACTCGCGCGCCGCGTGAGGTGAGGCGGTCGATAATCAGATAGACGCCCATTAAGGCGACTAGGACGGCTGCCACGAGCGAAATCGTCTGGCTTTCGATGACGCGCAAGAGCATTACGGATACGAAGAAGGCGAGGGCTGCCCATACGAAAGCGCCGTAGCCTTCGGTTTGCCGCGTTAGTTCTACGGCGAGGATGTCGTCTATGGCGGCGAATGATGCGCGCCGCTTTGCGTCCGAGCCGCTGACTTGGATGATGCGCTTGTCGGTCAGCAGCAGGATGTCTTTGTCTTCGCTGCTATCGGCTTCGTCCATGCCCAGGGTGGACCGGATTTCTTCGTCGGGTATGAGGGTGATGCCGTATAAGCTGCTCTGGGGCGGTTCGCTCTCCCGCGTGTGTGCATGTAGCATGTGCGCTCCGTTCAACGGCTGTCGAGGTGGGTGACGCCGTCTTTCATTACATATTTGACGGCGTTGCCGCGCTCGAGGATTGATATGTCGTGGAGTGGGTCGCCTTCGACGAGGATTAGGTCGGCGCGCTTGCCGGGTTCGATGCTGCCAATCTGCCGCTTCCAGCCCATGCACTCGGCGGCGTGGCTTGTGGCGGCTACGATGGCTTGCATGGGGGTTAAGCCCGCTTCAACGAGGCAGGTGAGTTCGTGGGCGTTGTTGCCGTGTTCCCATCCGCCTTCGTCGGTGCCGGCGGTTACTTTTACGCCGTATTGCATTGCCATTTGGACGCTTTTGACATGGTGTTCACGGAGCGCGGCGGCGCGTGCCTTGCCGTGCGGCGTGCCGTGCGTGGCGTGGAAGGTGTACACGCCGAAGGTTGGGGTGAAGAAGATGTTATTGTCTGCCATCATCTCAAGCAGTTCGGGGTCTTCGTCTAGGTATGTGCCGTGTTCGATGGAGTCAACGCCGACTTCGATAGCCATACGCAAGCCTTCGCCGCCGAGCGCGTGGCACATAACGCGGCGACCGCGCTTGTGCGCCTCGTCCACTAATGCTTGCAGTTCGGCGCGCTCGAAGAGGATGTCTTTTGGGCCTAGGCCGGCTGCCGAGCTTGCGCCGCCGGTGGTTGCCGTCTTTATGACATGGGCGCCCGCGCCGACCATTTCGCGCACTTTGGCGCGCATGCCTTCCGCGCCGTCAGCGACGCCCCAGGGCAAGCCGGAGTCTTCGCCTGCGGGCGGCTTGTATCCGAGCGGGCTTACGCGGTCTGCCATGCCGCCGGTGGGGGTGATGAAGCCTAGCCCGACTTGCAGGCGGGGGCCCGGCACCAAGCCTTCATCTACGGCGAGCGCGAACCCAGCGTCCAGCCCGCCCGCATCGCGGAGGGCGGTGTAGCCGGTCATTAGGGTTTGGTGCAGTACGGAGGCGATGCGTAGATGACGGGTGCTGCGCGGCTCGTCGATGCCCCAACGACTGGCGATTTCGTAGCTGAATGAGGCGAGGTGGTCGTGTGTGTCTATGAGGCCGGGCATTAGGGTCATGCCTTGCGCGTCTATCACTTCGACGCCTTCCGGCGGCTGGACTTGCCGAGCGCTGCCGACGGCGTGGATTTCGCCATGGTCAATCAGCACGACGGCGCGCGCGACGGGTGCGCTGCCCGTGCCGTCGATCATGGTTGCGCCGGTGATTGCCTTCATGTCTGGCCTCCTCGCGGATGGTGTGAACAGGACTTACGCACTTGAATATGAACTCCTACCTGAGATTGACCTGTTTCAAGTACGAAATCGCGCTCAACTGCGTAAGTCCTAGTGAAATTGGCTTGGGGTGAGAGCCGCCGCCGATGGGACGGCTATCCTCCTAGCATACGCGGTAAAATCTCGCTTTGCTGATGATACCACGAACGGGGGTGATAGGATGGGGTGGTTTGTCCTTTGGCAGAGGGAACGGGCGACGGGCCGGGCGTTCATGCGTGCGCCGCATGGAGAGAAAATTGCATTAGTACGGTTTAGCCGTCGATGGGTAAGCGTTTTCGCCCCCATCCTAACCTTCCCCCATAGGGGGAGGGGACATCTACATCTGCGGCGTCCGCGCTTCGCCGACGAACCTTCCCCTATCAAGGGGGAAGGGACTAGGTTATGTGGACATTTCGATTTTCATCCCGTCATTCCTGCGAAAGCAGGAATCCAGCGCTTTTGGATTGCCTGAAATATGCGAAAATACCTACATTCTGAGATTCTGGATTCCCGTTTTCACGGGAATGACGGGTGAGCGGGCGGGAATAATGAAAATGCGCTGTGGATGCGGTTGTGAGTTGGACGAAGTATCGCTGCTGTGCTATTCTCCAAACCTAATCAGCCAAACTTTATCGGAATACAGGAGTTCTGGAATGGAACGGCCAATACTCAAGCCTGTTGGAACGCCCGTGGATGAGCTGGACACGCCCGCGCTGGTTGTGGATATGGATGCGCTGGAATCTAATATCGAGACGGTTCATGCTCGCTTTCGCCAATCGGACGCCAAGCTGCGCCCGTACACTGAGGTTCATAGATGTCCCTCTATCGCGCATAAGCAGCTCGCGGCAGGGGGCAGCGTGGGCGGCATTAGCGTCGCGAGTGTGGGCGAGGCGGAGATTTTCTCCCAGAACGGCATCACGGACATCTTCGTTGTGAATGAGGTCGTGACCACGCCGAAGATTAGCCGTCTGTGCGCGCTTGCCAGAAGTGTCAGCGTGAGCGTGGCGGTGGACGACGCCGACAATGCGCGGCGACTGTCGCAAGCGGCGCAGGACGGCGGGGTTGCGCTGAATGTCGTGATTGACATCAACACGGGGCAGGATCGCAGCGGCGTTGCGCCGGGACAGCCCGCGCTCGACCTCGCTCGCGCCATCGCGCAGAGTGGTGGACTTGAGTTTGCGGGGTTGATGTGCTGGGATGAAGCGGACTTGACGGGGGACGCCGATGCTATCGCCGCGGAGTCGGGCAGGCGCATACAGCAGGCGTTGGACACGCGCGAGATGCTGGAACGGGACGGCTTGGAGGTTCGCAGGGTCAGCGTTGGCGGGACGCACTGCTATGAGTTGGCGTGTGATACGGACGGCGTTACGGAGGCGCTGGCGGGGGCATACGCGCTGATGGATTATCGGCACAGCGCGCTGCTTCCTGAACTGACGCCCGCTGCCGGGGTGATTGCCGCAGTTACGAGCCTGCCGGAGGACGGGACGGCAATCCTGGATACGGGACGCAAGGCGATGGGGGACGATTACGGCTTTCCTGTGATAGCGGACTCGGATGTCTTGGAGGTCGCGTCGATGAGCGCGGAGCATGGCAAGCTTCAGTGGCGGGACGATGCGGATGTGTCGCTGAAGCTTGGGGATAGGGTGCGGTTCACGCCGATGGATACGGGCGCGTGCGTCAATGTGTATGATTACATTCATGGGGTGCGCGACGGGAAGTTGGAGGCGGTGTTCAACATATCGGCCAGGGGGCTGTATCGCTAGTTTGCATTTAAGAGCATGAGTATATTGGGAGCATAGACATGGAGAATTATCGTCCTCTCGTGGGGACACGCATCGAGGATTTGGATACGCCCTGCCTGCTGGTTGAGATCGACGCGCTTGAGCGCAACTATCAGTTGATTGCGGATACCTACCGGGATACTGAGTGCAAGATGCGCGCGCATATCAAGAACTTGAAGTCGCCGATGCTGGCGCACATGCAGATACGCGCGGGCGGCACGGTGGGCGGTGTGTGCGCGGCTAAGGTCTCTGAGGCGGAGGCGATGGTCGACGGCGGTATCGACGACATACTCATACCGAACCAGGTTGTTACGCGCGACAAGATTGCGCGGCTGTGCGCGCTGGCGAAGCAGGCGAGCATCATGGTCGCCGCGGACAACACGGACAATCTGCAAGCCATATCGGAGGTGGCCGACGCAATGGGCGTTACCATCGGCGTGGTCATCGAGGTGGACACGCAGATGCAGCGCGCCGGAATTCGCGCGACTGAGCAGGGGGTCGCGCTCGCCAAGGTCGCCGCGTCGCTGCCGGGCGTCGCCTTCAAGGGCGTGATGAGCCATCAGACGCTGCCGGGCCAGCCTGACCGCGAGACGCGCTTCATCGAGGGGCCTCGCTTCATACAGAAGACGCTGGATGTGAAGGACGCAATCGAGGCGGTGGGCATTCCTGTCGAGGTGGTGTCGGCGGGCGAGAGCTGGACATACGACATTTGCCCGACGATTCCCGGCGTTACCGAGGTGGAGGGCGGCACATACGCGCTCATGTCCCATGCCTATGCCTACATGGAGGATTTTGAGTTTGCGGGCAAGATTTTGGGGACGGTAACGAGTACGCCGCGCCCGGGGGTTGCGATAGGCGATACCGGCTCGCGCTGTCTGGCGTCGCCGAGCGGAGTTCTGCCCGAACTGGAAGGCGTGGACGGGGTGCGCGTGGATTCGCTTGCGGCGAACCATATCGTGCTGAAGTCGGAGGGCGATATGCCGCTGAAGGTGGGCGACAAGTTTTTGCTGATTTCGGGGCAGCAGGACATCATGGTGAATCGGTGGGACCAGTTCGTAGGGGTGCGGAACGGAGCAGTGGAAGCGGTCTGGGACATTACGGCGCGCGGGTGTCATAACTAGCGGGGTGGGCGCGGTATCGGCATGAGTTTCAGCAAGTGGATGTTCGCGGCGTGGTATGACCTGCTGAACTCCGGCGTCGAGGGCCGGGTAGTCCCGTATCGCAGGGAGACGGCGGGCAAGGCTTGGGGCGATGTGCTGGAGATTGGCGGCGGCACGGGCGCGAACCTCGCCTACTATCCGTCGGATGCAAAGATTACTTTCATCGAGCCGGACATGCACATGGTTCGGCGACTGCGACGGCGCGCGGCGCGGCAGGCGCGGGATGTCGTGATTGTGCGGCAGGTGGGGGAGCGGCTGCCGTTTGCCGACGCGTCGTTTGACAGCGTGGTTACAACGCTCGTGCTGTGCATGGTGCGGGACGCCGATGCGGTCGTGCGGGAGGCTAGGCGAGCGCTCAAGCCGGGCGGCTCGTTTCTGTTCTATGAGCATGTGGTATCACCGAGGCGGCGCGGGCGGTGGTGGCAGCAGACGCTCAATCCGGCGTGGCGCTGCCTGACGACCGGCTGCAATCTCGATCGGGACCTCACGGCGTCCATCGAGGGGGCGGGTTTCAGCAGCGTGGAGTTGCGGGCGTTCGATCTTTCGGTGGGGCTGCCGGTTACGATACCGAACATAGTTGGGGTGGCGAGGGTGTAGAGCCGATGTGTTTTTGGGGGTGGCTGCTGATGAAGGCTCGGCGGGCTGCTGATAGGGCGTGTCGCTGCCGCGCTGCTTTTGACGGCGGGGGTGGTTTGTGTTTGCATCGGCGCATGTGCGCTGAACTTGAACAAGGCGGGTACAAGATTTTCAGGATAGGGAGGAATCGATGAACTTTGAGGATGTTCGGCCATTCATGGAGACGCACCACAGAGGCGTCATATCGACGCAGCGTCCGGATGGCGCGGCGCACTCTAGCATCGTGGTGTGCGGCGCATACGAGGGGAACGCGGCGTTTGTGTCGGTATATCCACGCTCGCAGAAGATACGCAATCTGCGGCGCAATCCGAACTGCACGGTGCTGTGCGTAAGGGAGGACTGGCGTGAGTGGGTGTCTGTCGAGGGGCAGGCGACGCTCTATGACTATGGCAATATGGATGCGGAGGCGGCGCGCGTGATGCTGCGGAAGGTGTATATGGCGTGCAGCGACACGGAGCATCCGGACTGGGAAGAGTATGACCGGGCGATGATAGACCAGGAAGCGGTCATTGTGCTGGTAGAGCCTAAGCGCGTGTATGGGCTGCTGCGGGGGTAGGGGGGTATCAATTAAGAATTAGGAATTGAGAATTAAGAATTATAGATGGAGGGAGTTGGTAGAACTTATCTCGTAGATGGGTTGATTGCGATTTTCGGGGTGAAGGGCGGGGTTGGTTGTGCTTGGGTGTGTCTTTGACGCTCGGGATTGCTCTTGATTTCGCAGGGGTGATGTCCTTTTGCGGGAATGACGGGTGACTTCCAGAGGCTCACGGGACCAGGGCGATGGGGTTGTGGTGGTTCGCCCTTCGACGAGCTCAGGGGGGCTCGCTATGGACGGGGGGGAATCGGGGTCTTTGGATTGTCGTCTTGGACGGAGTGAGGGGGCTGGAATGCTTGCCATGTGGGGCGTGTTGGTGGCGGGGATTTTTGATTCCTCACTCCGCTGTGCTGCGTTCGGAATGACAGGGGAGGGGGCGCTCGGGATGACAGGGGGAGGGGGCGCCTGGAATGACGGGAGAAATTGCTCGGAATGACGGGAGAAATTGCTCGGAATGGCAGGGGGAGACGCTTGGAATGACGGGGGTGGACGCTCTGGCAATTGAAAGACGCCAATCTTCTGTTTGAGAAAATTGCATTAGTACAGTTTAGCCGTCGATGGGCGAGCGTTTTCGCCCCCATCCTAACCTTCCCCCAAAGGGGGAAGGGACAATCACGCCCTAGGATTGCGCTTGACAGCAGGCAACCTTCCTCCATCAAGGGGGAAGGGACTAATTCAATTTTATCTCTGTTTTTTGTCGACGTCCGGGTGTGCCGAGTTGTGTTATAATTTGGGGAGGTTTGCGGGGGAGAGATGGCCGAGCGGACGAAGGCGCCGGTCTCGAAAACCGGTATGGGCGCAAGTTCATCGTGGGTTCGAATCCCACTCTCTCCGCCACACAACGCACGCTGCATCAAGGGTTCGGCATATAGAGGCGATAGGACGCGGTCATGGAGAAGAAACTTAAGCACCTTGAGTTTGTCCAAGCGGTTATCAACCGAATGGCGCGCAATTCGTTTATGCTGAAGGGGTGGACTGTAATCCTTGTTGCGGCAATCATTGCGTTTGTCGCAAGAGGCGGGGATGCAGAGTACATCATTGCAGTGTATTTTGTTGTTGTTGCCTTCTGGGTTCTCGACGGTTTTTTTCTATCGCAGGAGCGATTGTTCAGGGGGTTGTACGACCATGTGCGACAACTGGATGAAGATGCCATTGATTTCTCGATGGATACCAGAGCGTATAGAGTGGACGGTCGTAATGGTTGGATTAGAACGATGTTCTCGAGAACTTTGGTGATATTCTATGTGTGCGTGGGCTTGGTTGTTCTTGCAATTCCGGTGTTAGGAGTGCTGAGATTATGGTGAGACGGCGAGTATTCTACAGTTTCCATTACATGCCAGACAATTCGCGGGCTAGTCAAGTCCGTAACATCGGCGTTGTCGAAGGTAATCGGCCCGCTACCGACAACGATTGGGAAGAGGTTGTAGGTGCCGGGGATGCTGCAATCAAGAGGTGGATAAACGGCCAACTGGAAGGTCGCACCTGTACGGTCGTTCTCGTTGGCAGCCAAACTGCTGGCAGGAAGTGGATCACCCACGAGATAATGGAATCTTGGAACAAGGGCATGGGCGTTGTTGGAATATACATACATGGACTGAAGGATCTTAATCAGCGGATTTCAAAGAAAGGCAACAATCCCTTTGATTACATAGACTATGACGGTAAAAAGTTATCTCAGATAGTGAAGTGCTACAATCCCCAAGGAACTAGTAGCAAAGCTAAGTATGCTTCGATTAAAAGTAACTTGGCTAGGGTGATTGAAGAAGCCATAGAAATCAGAAAGAACAACTAGCAATCAGCGATGGTGAGAAGCGCGGCGGCGACAGTCGAAGAGTATTTGGGTGAGCTTGCTCCTGAGCGGCGTGAGGCGATTGAGGCGGTGCGCGGTGTGGTGCTGCACAACCTGCCTGATGGCTATGATGAGGCGATGAACTGGGGCATGATTTCGTGGGAGGTGCCGCTGGAACGGTATCCCGACACCTACAATAAGCAGCCGCTGATGTATGCGGCGCTGGCGTCGCAGAAGAACTATATGTCGCTCTATCTGATGGGCGTGTACACGGATGGGGATGATAAGACTTGGTTTGAAGCGCGGTTCAAGGCGAGCGGCAAGAAGTTGAACATGGGCAAGTCTTGTGTGCGCTTCAAGAAGGTCGATGACCTGCCGATGGAGCTTATCGCGGAGACGATAGCGTCAACGCCGGTGGATGAGTACATCAGCCGATATGAGGCGGCGCGCAAGAAGTAATCTAAAGGGATGGCGGGTTGACAATGTCGCGGAGAGGTGCTGGAGTGGACGAACAGGCACGACTGGAAATCGTGTGTGCCTGAAAGGGCACCAAGGGTTCGAATCCCTTCCTCTCCGCCATATCCACAGAGGCGGCGCGTAGCCATGCATAGCGAGACTGCTTTTGAACTGGAAACATGACCCCAATCTGAGCGCGATGAGCGACAATGACCATCTGAGGCAGGTCGCAGACAGCTTGACTGACGCTATCCATGCAGCGCCTGATGATGCGCGCGCATGGTTTCTGCGCGGCAACGCTTATCTGGATCGGGGCGCGTTTGATTTCGCTATCGGCGATTACAGCAGGGCTATCGAACTTGTGCCGGATGATGCCGTTGCGTACAACAATCGAGGCATAGCGCATCGCAGCAAGGGCGATGCCGAACTTGCCATCGCCGATTACGCCAAGGCGATAGCGCTCAACCCGGATTACCGCGACGCTTATAACAATCTGGGCATGGCGCTCTCGGACAAAGGGGACTATGAGGGAGCCATCGCGCAGTTCACGCGCGCGATAGAGCTTGACCCCGACTACTGGTATGCCTACAACAATCGGGGCATGGCGCTGTGGGCGACGGGCCGCCGCGAGGACGGCATCCGCGACTATGAGCATGCCAAGCGCCTCGCTACCGCCGCTCCAAGGTAACGCTAGAACCTATCTCATAGATAGACTGATTGCGATTTTCAGAGTCAAACGGCAGCGTTGTTCATACTTGGATGCGCCTTCAATGCTCCGGATTCCCGCGAAAGCGGGAATGACATTTGTGTTTATAAGGTAGCATTACCTTTCCCTCTCGGAACGAATTGCGCGAAAAGCGCAAATCTTGTCTGAAATAGTCCTTGACAAGAACATTATTTCGTTCTATGCTTGTTCTATCAAAGTGCTTAAACGGCACACAATTTGCCTAATTGATAGGAGGAGTAATGGGAAACCCAGTAGTTCACTTCGAGATAGGAGGTCCCGACGGGCCTGCGCTGCAACAGTTCTACCGCGACCTGTTCGGCTGGAGGGTCGAGCAGCAGGACGAGGATATGGGGTTCTATGGCGTGGTATGGGCGAATGAGGGCGGCATCGGCGGCGGCGTATTTCCCACGACCGAGGACATGCCGGTTCGCAACTATGTGACGGTCTATACCCAGGTCGATGACCTGCAAGCCGCGCTGGACAAGGCGTCCGGTCTGGGCGGGAATACCATAATGCCGCCGATGGAGATAGGGCCTGAGGTCGGCTCGGTCGCTATGTTCATGGATCCGGCGGGCAATGCCATGGGGCTGTATTCGCTGCCTGAGAACTGGTCGGGCGAGATGCCGCCGAAGGGCGACGGCCCGGCAGTGGTGCATTTCGAGGTCGGTGGAAGCGACGCGGAGGGGCTGGAGAACTTCTATACGCAGATGTTCGACTGGCAGATAAGCGGCGTGGACATGGGCGGGATGACCTACAGACTCGTGCAGCAGGAAGGCGAGGGCATAGGCGGCGGCATCTTCCCGCATGAGGAGGGCATGCCGCCAAACACGCCTTCCGTTGCGGTGATGGTCGATGATCTGCAAGCGTATCTGGACAAGGCGGTCAGCCTGGGCGGGGAGGCGATGATGCAGCCGACCGATCTGCCCGGCGGGTTCGGGTCAATCGCAATCTTCTATGACATCGCGGGCAACCGCATATCACTCTACAAGTCGACGGAGGGGCATACTCACCCGCACGATTAATTCTTTCTCGCAGTCGTTCCTCCGTGGTCGGCGCTTCTGATAAGCGCGGCTATGGGGGGACGGCTGGATGTCAGGTTTTTGTATGGGACGAAAGGATATTGGGATGGTCAGGCATTTTGCCAGCGTCGCGGAGATTGTCGAGGATGTCGATGCGGCGGTGAGGTTTTACAGGGATGCGCTAGGGCTGGAGGTGGAGCCGCTCAGCGATGGTTATGCGCTGGTGAAGATGTCCGGCGCGCTGCATTTCGCAATTTGGTCGCGGGGGGAAGCTGCCAAAGCCACTTATGGCAGCGCGGATGTGGCTGAGCGCGTTCCTCTTGGCTTCACGGTGGGCTTGGAGGTTGACGATGTTGATTCTGCCAGCCGGCGCATCGGTGAGGCGGGGACGGCGATGGAGCAATCCGCAAAGACTGAACCTTGGGGTCAGGTGACGGCGCGCTTCTTGTCGCCAAGCGGGGCGCTGTGCGAGGTTGCGGAGACGCCTTGGGCGCGGCGCATTACGCAGGATGTGAAGGCTGAATGAGCGTCGCCGGCGTGGTTCGACAGGCTCACCACGAACGGATGGATTAACGGGTAAGTTGCTGCGATAATCAAATACATGTCTCAGTCAGGCATGAACGGGTGTGTTGCTACCAGCCGATGGCGCAGCCGTCGTTGCGGGGTTCGCTGCCGCCGATTAGCGCGCCGCTGTTTGCGTCCCGCGCGATGACTTGCCCGCCGCCAAAGTAGAGCGGGTGGGAATCTCTGACGACTATCTTGTGGCCTCGCGCTCGGAGTTCGTGGGCGGTGGCGGTGCTGATGCGCGGCTCCAAGCCAATCTCGCCTTCCATGGGCCTGTAGCTGAAGCGCGGCGCGTTCAGCGCGTCTTGCGGCGTCATGTTGAAGTCAATCATGTTGCTCAGCACTTGGAGTTGCCCTTGCGCCTGCTGTACCGTGCCCATTACGCCGTAGCTCAGCCATAGCTCGCCGTTTCTGGTGGCGATGCCGGGTATGAGCGTGTGGAACGGGCGCTTGCGCGGCGCGAGGGCGTTGGGGTGGCTTGGATGCAGCGAGAACGATGCGCCTCTGCTGTGGAGCGCGATGCCGGTTTTCGGCACGACGAGGCCGGTTCCGAAGTCTGAGAAGACGCTGTTGATGAGGGAGCAGGCGTTGCCCGCGCCGTCGATGCAGGTGATATAGACGGTATCGCCGTCGGGCGGTTTTAGTCCGACGGGTATGGTGTCCATGGCGCGCTCTTGTCGTATCAGGGCGCGGCGCTTGTGGGCGTATCGCTTGGATATGAGCGCGGGGGCGTCTATGTTCATGTGCGCGGGGTCGGTGATGTGATGCATGCCGTCGGTCAGGGCGAGTCGGGCGCACTCGATGAGGTGGTGATGCCTGTCGGGGGACTGCGCGCCCATCGCGCCGATGTCAAAGCCCTCGGCGATGTTCAGGGCGAGCAGGACATTCACGCCCTGGTTATTGGGCGGGCATTGCCAGACGGTCGCGCCCCGGTAGTCGGTGGATATTGGCCGCTCCCATGTGGGCGCGTGCTGATCCAGGTCGTCGGCGGTGAGCCAGCCGCCTTGCTCTTGAACGAAGGCGGCTATCCGCTTGGCAATATCGGACTTGTAGAAGGCATCCGCGCCGCCCTCGCCAATCGCGCGTAGGGTGGAGGCGAGCGTTGGCATTTTGATGACTTCGCCGGCGCGGGGCGCTCTGCCGTTCAGCAGAAGCTCATCGCCTGAGGGGCGCTTCTTCAGCCTTTGCTCCGCGCCCTGCCATTGGAGGGCGATTATCTCTGAAACGGGATAGCCGTTCTCGGCGTAGTCGATGGCGGGGCGGAGCGCGTCGGAGATGGGCATGTTGCCGAACTTGTCCAGCAGCGCCTGCCAGCCGCTGACCGCTCCGGGGACGGTGACGGCGTAGGGGCTATCGTCGGGGATGCCGTCGTAGCCTGCCGCACGGAGCGCCGCCGCGTCGGACGCTGCCGGGGAGCGTCCGCTCGCGTTTAGGGCATAGACCTTGCGCTCGCTTGCGTTCCAGACGAGGGCGAATACATCGCCGCCCACGCCGGTGGAGAACGGCTCCACGACATTCAGGACTGCCGCCGCCGCGACCGCCGCATCGACCGCCGATCCGCCGGCGGTTAGCGCGCGGAGTCCCGCCATTGCCGCAAGCGGCTGGCTGGTGGCGACCATTCCGTTGCTTGCCATTACATTGGAGCGCCTGGAGTCGAACTTCATGTTGCTTGTCCTGTGGTTCTGAATGTGCCGTTGAGCGCGGCGAGGCGCAGTGCGGCGTCGATAGACACTACGCGGGGGCCGTTGGCGCTTAGGGATACATGCGCCTGCTGACCGGGCAGCAGGGTGAAGGCGCGTTCGCCGTCCAGCGCGACGGTGCAGGGGCGCAGTTCGATGTCGATGCGCTCGCCGATGTCCATCGCCGCCCAGCGCGCGATGTGGACGGGGATGATGACGCCGGGCGCGACGGGCGCGTTCACCGTCTCGCCGCCCTGTCCTAGCCTGATGTACAGCCCGCTCTCGTCGGTTATCGAAACGGGTCGCAGCTGCGCGCCTATGGCTGATAGTCCGATGCTTGCAGGCTCCGCGCGGGCGAGGTAGAGGGCGTTCACGGTGCTCATGTCCCAGATGGCGCGCGCGCCCACGAACCGCTCGGTGGATATGGCGACATCCACCAGCGCAATGTCTCTGAGCGCGCCGTCGACATATACTTCGAGGCGCTTGTTGGGGAGGGTCGCTTCTTGGGGCGGCACGAGACCTCGCGCCACGATGCCGGCCGCAAGCCCGGCAAGCGTTCCTTCCGCCATGACGGGGAATACATTGTTCGTGCCGGTGGAGACGGGGACGAGCGGCACATCGGCGCATCCTTTCGCCACGGCGCGATTGGTGCCGTCGCCGCCCAGGGTTATGAGGCTGCCGACGCCTATGTCAGCCATCAGTTCGGCGGCGCGTATAGAATCGCGTTCAGCGTTGAAGACCGTCATATCCAGGAACTCGACATTCAGCGCGGACTTCGCGCCGTCGAGCGCGCCTTTGCCCAGCATCGCCATATCCGGCATCATCACTATGTCGGTGACGCCGGTTGCCTCCAGCCCCGCGAGAATGCGCTTGAGGATGTTGACTTTTTCTTGGTTGGGGACGAAACGCCCTTGAGCCACCAGCCGTCGGATGTCCTTGCCTGCGGCGGGGTTGGCGATAATGCCTACGGTTGCCAATGATGCCTCACAATTCGGATGCTGTTCGGTAATTGAGAATTAGAAGGGGGCGGTAGAACTTATCTCATGTAGGACTTACGCAGTTGAGCGCGATTTCGTACTTGAAACGGGTCAATACAGATAGGAGTTCATATTCAAGTGCGTAAGTCCTGATGAGAAAATTGCATTGGTATAGTTTAGCCGTCGAGGGGCAAGCGTTTTCGCCCCCATCCTAACCTTCCCCCAAAGGGGGAAGGGACTTTCTCCAATGACGGGTGAGTGAGCGGGAAAGGCTTATCCAATCTTCTTGTGCGCCCGAACTGAAACGGTGTGCGCCATGGATGGCGGGTTATTCTGCGCTTGGTGGATGCTATACTATCATTTTGTTGGGCAAGTGGGGGAGTAGTTATGAGCAGATATGCGCTTGCGGCCGATGTGGGAGGCACACAGACGAGGGTTGCGCTGGTCGATGCGGTTGGCGGCATATCGCGCAGGCATGCCGCCGAAACGCTGGCGCATGAGGGCAGGGACGCGGTGATGGGCAGGCTTGCGGATGCGCTGGAGCATGTGGCTGCCAGCCAAGCGGGGGATGTTGTGGGGGTTGGGCTGTCGGTCGCAAGTCCTACGGATCCTGAAACGGGCGTGATGTACAACCCGCCGAACCTGGGCGACGAGTGGCACTTGTACACGCCCAAGCCGTTTCTGCAAGAGCGTTTGTCGCTGCCGGTCTGGGCGGTGAATGACGCCACGCTGGGCGCGCTGGGGGAGCATGCGTTTGGGGCGGGCAGGGGATGCCGCAACATGGTGTATATGACGGTGAGCACCGGCATAGGCGGGGGCATCGTCATCGATGGGAAGCTGTATGCGGGGGCAAGCGGCTTCGGCGGCGAGATCGGTCACATGACTATCGACCGGAATGGGCCTTTGGACAATTGCGGCAATGTGGGATGCTTGGAGGCGCTGGCGTCAGGCACCGCCTTGGCGCGCATCGCGCAGGAGAGGCTGGCGCTAGGGGAGGGCAGCGCGCTAATCGAGCTTGCGGGCGGAGACATTGGCAGGGTGGATGCACGCGTCGTGGCCGAGGCGGCGCTGTCGGGGGATGCGCTGGCGGTGTCGCTGATGCGAGAAGTGGCGGTCAATCTTGCGAGCGGGATCATCAATCTGATGCACATATTCGATCCGCAGCTCATCGTCATCGGCGGCGGCGTGGCGCAGAACCTGGACATGCTAATGCCGACTATCCAGGCTGAGGTGGAGCGGCGCGCGATGGCTCATTTTCGGGGGGCGATGCCGGTCGCCAAGTCGCAGCTTGGGGATGATGTTAGCCTGCTGGGAGCGGCGGCGCTGGCGTTCGCCAATGCCGCCGAATAGTCCTAGAAGCTGAAGCCGAGCGGGTCGTCGTCGAATTCTAGGTTGGCGAGGGCTTCCATCGCGGTTTCGGTGAGCGCGTCATCGCCGAGCTGAACGGCGCGCAGCAGGGCGCGCTTTGCCAAGGGCCCGCCGATGTTGCCTATGGCGGTTACGGCGGCGCACTGGACTTCGATGTCTTCGTCGGAGATGAGTTCAATCAGGTGAGGTATGATGGATTCGTCGCCGAGCAAGCCGCAGGCGTTCGCCACCTCGTATCGGATGGCGGGATTGTTGGCGTTTATCTCTTGCAGCACGGTGGGCAGCCATTCGCTGTTGGAGCTGCGCCCCATCGCGTATATGGCGGACTGGCGCATTGCGGCCTCGGCGCTTGCGTAGGCGTCGCGCACGATTTGGTCGATCTCGGGGGTGTTGAAGCTGGCGACTGCCTCGATGGCGCGTCGGCGCACCTCCAAGTCTTCGTCGCCGCGCGATATGACGGCAAGCAGCGCCTCGCGGATGCGTTCTTCATCGCGCGACATTAGCTTGCCCTGCTGCGCCATGTCGGTGAACTTGGACAGGGAGATAGCGGCGGCGGCGCGCACCTTGGACGATGGGTCGTCCTTCAGCAGACCGACGAGCGGGCGGATTACGACGCGGTCGTCGGTTTCCAGCAGTCCGCGCGTTGCCTGTTCGCGCACCGTCTCGGATTCGTCGGACAGGCAGCAGCGGAATATGGCGCTGAAGTCGAGTTCTAGGTTGTCCTCGCTCAGTTCCACCAGAAGCGCGAGTATCTCGCGCTTGCGTCCTCTAGGCACGGCGCGCCAAGAGCGTCTGAAGCCTCTGATGTCGTCTCTTGTCAGGCTTGAGAGCTGAAGCAGACCGGAGCGCTTTATCGGACTTGCCTCGTCCGCAATCTCCGTCATGTAGGTGTCAAGCGTCATTATAATCACCAAAGTTCGTAGTGTTTATCTCATAAATGGACTGATTGCGATTTTCAGAGTTAGACGGCAGCGTTGTTATGCTTGTATGCGCCTTCAATACTCTGGATTCCTGCCCCTGCTTCCGCAGGGGTGACTTTCTTTTCGCAGGAATGACATTAGCATTTATAAGATGTTCTAGCGTTTGTTGTAGGTTTCTTGTTTTGAGATTAAGTGAGTGTCTAAAACCTTGTCAAGTGAAAGCGAGTTAATCATGAACGGAGATTGTGGGTGGCGCGGCTTTGCGGAGTGAGCGGCATGCGGCGCGAAAGCGGTATCGCCTTGACACTCTGCGCGCTCGCTCGTAACATTCCGATTGATATATGCCAACCGATATGGGTTTTCGGCATTTGCCGCCGCACTCTCGCACGGATGGCGGCGCAGCGTTTCCTTTTAGATGGTTCTGGCGCTTTGTTATACCGGATTTCTGCGAAAGCGGGAATATGGATAGTTCGGATCGCGCAGACATCCTGATAGTCATAGTCAAGGGGAGGTTCACTATGGTTGACATCATTATTCAGGGCGGCCAGGTTGTAACTCCGGGGGGCGTGGGCAACTGGGATGTGGCGATCGATGGCGAAAAGATTGTCGCCGTCGCTGAGCCGGGCAGCCTTGCGCTGGAAGCGGACAAGCGCATCGATGCGGGGGGCAAGCTTGTCGTGCCGGGGGGCATCGAGCCGCACGCGCATATCGGGGGGCCGCGTCAGCCTGAGCGCTCGGGCGCTGAGCCGGTGTCGCTGGCGGCAGTTCATGGCGGCACGACGACGGTGCTCGACTTTGCGACGCAGGTGCCGGGCCACGACTTGCACCACGCGCTTGGCGAGGCTGCCGAACGCTGGCAGGGGAACGCATACACGGACTATTCGTATCATCCGATATTCACCAGAGGCGCGGAGGATGAGGTAATCGGGCAGATTGGCGAACTCGTGCAGGACGGCTACGCCAGCTTCAAGGTATTCACCACCAGCATCAGGCCGCCCAGCCCGCAGATGCAGGACAACAAGACCGACTTCGGCCGGCTGTCCGCCATAATGGACGAGGTTGCGGAGCATGGCGGCATTCTGATGATTCACTCTGAGGACGACGATATGGTGTCGTACAACTACGACCACGCGCAGGGGCGCGGGCAGTGGGACTGGTGGAATATGCACCATATCCATTCGAACTTGTCGGAGGATGTGTCTTTCCGAAGGGCGATTCGGCTCGCGGAGCAGAAGTCTTGTCCTATCTATTTCGTGCATGTCAGCGCGGATGAGGGGGTCGAGGCGGTCGGCGAGGCGCGCGGGCGCAATCTGCCGGTGTACGGGGAGACGCTGCACAACTATGCGTGCTTCAATGCGGAGAATTACCGCGAGGACAACGGGATGAAGTATCATACTTACCCGTCGCTGAAGTCGCCGGGGGACGCCGATTCGCTGTGGCAAGGGCTGCTCGACGGGAGGCTGTCCACAGTGGCGACGGATCTCGTTTCCACGACTTGGGAGGAGAAGATTCGGTTCAAGACGGTGGCGGATGTTACGGGCGGGCATAACGGCATCGAGACGCGCATGGGCGTGGCGTACAGCGAGGGCGTGGTGAGGCGCGGCATGTCTTTGCAGCGGTTCGTGGACATCACATCGGCGAATGCGGCGAAGATATTCGGGATGTATCCGCGCAAGGGGGCTATCGCGGCGGGGAGCGACGCGGACATCACCATCATCGATCCGAACATCAAGGGGCCGCTGTCGCTTGACGACCTGCATTTGGAGGATTACAGCATCTGGGAGGGGTGGCCTGTGGAGGGGTGGCCGGTGACGACGATCTTGCGCGGCAACATCATGGTGGAGGATCGCAATCTGAGCGGGAGCGCGAGCGTGGGGCGGCTGGTTCGCAGGAAGATAGACGTGGAGGTGCTTAGCAAGCCGGTGTGCTGAGGAATTAGAAATTAAGAATTGGGAATTAAGAATTGGGTTGTGTTGAGGCTTGGAATAGGAGGATACGGATGGCGACTCTTACATTGGCGGAAGCGGAAGCGATACTTGCGGGGGCGCGGGTGAAGATGGAGGCTATGGGCGTGAAGCTTAGCGTCTCTATCGTGGATGGCAGGGGGGACTTGATAGCGCTTGCTCGCGTTGACGGGGCGTCTTGGCGGACGCCGTACATCTCGCAGGGGAAGGCGGTTGCGTCTGCGACATGGGGCTTGTCGAGCGCGGATATGGCGGCGCGCTGGAGTGAGCCGATATTCCCGGGTTTCATGGCTCTTCAGGGTGGGCGCTTTATACCCAGCCAGGGGGCGTTGCCAATCTACAAGGATGGCGAGCTTGTGGGCGCGGCGGGGGGCAGCGGCGGCACGCCGCAAGAGGATGAGGATGCGGTTAGAGCGGGCATCGAAGGGGCGGGGCTGGCTACGGAGGGGTAGTCGGTCAGCGTTTGAGTTTGCCGACTGTCTTGAAGGCGCGCGCGGCTAGAAGGCGTACATCTTCGGGGGGCGGGACGGTGGGGCCGCGCTTGGTTTGGAGCGCGTCGCCGCTTGCAAGCTTGTCCGCGCTCACCCAGAGCCAGCCGTCGTTGATGGGCGCGGCGTCGCCGATCAGTCGGCAGAAGTAGATCATATCTATGTGCTGATGCCAGCCTTGCGCGGGGTCGTCGATGTCCTCAATCATTATGGTGAATGGGGCGTGAACCTGCGTGGGGTAGTCCATCTCAATGAGGACGCCGGTGGGCACGACCTCCGCGGCGACGCCGGTTTCCTCTTTGATTTCGCGCAGGACGGCTTGCACAGGGTCTTCGTTGGGGTCGATGTGGCCGCCGGGCGGCAGCCACATCTTGACTTTGGGGTGCCAGTGCAATAGGCAGTGTCCCTCATGCACCACGAAGCCGGTTACGGTGAAATGGCGGACGGTCGCCATGTTGGGGCTACTCATCCGTGTTGGCGGGCTGCCGCGCCGCGTCATTGGCGGCTATGGCGGATTGTCGTGAGGTGCGTATCAGGCGGCTTCGGAAGCGGACAATCACGAAGACGAGTATTGCCAGCACAATCCATACGGGGCTGAAGATCGCCAGCCAGATTAGCATCGTGCCTAGCACTTGCGCCACGCCCGACAGCGCGCGGACGGAGTCTTTGAGGGTGTCGCCCGCGCTCCAGCCGGAGATGACAAGCCCTTGCGCTTCTTCCACGAACACCTCGAAAGAGCTGCTGCCTAGGACAGTGCCGGCGTCGCTTTCCGCCGATATGGTGAGGGTGACGGTGTAGGAGGCGGGGCGATGATTGTCGAATGTGTGGAGTGTTTCCACGGTGGTCGCGCCTTCTTCGGGCGCGCCGCTCACGGATGCCGAGCCGTCTCCGAAATCCCAGCTATACTTATAGTTCGTCAAGCCTTTGGGCCGTGTGAATGAACCCGAGTATGTCTCCTCGCTATCCTCTTCTACGACGCGATGGTCGCCGGCGAACACGACGATTGCGGGCACCTGGCTGACGCTGGCGATGAAGGTGTCCGCGCCTTCGACGATGCCTGCGTCGCCCGTTCCGATAATCGAGACCTCTACGATGTAGGGGGAATCGCGGTCGTCGTTATAGACATGGTTGACGGTGGCGGTTATGCGCCGTCCGGCGTCGGTCGTGGGCGCGCTGCCGTTGCCACTGACGGGCGGCGTGCCGTCTCCGAAGTCCCAGGTGAATTTGAAGTCGTCGATGCCTTCGGGGGGCGCGAATGTTGCTCTGAAGCGGACAAGCTCGCCTACGCTGAAGGTTTTGTCGGGGCCCGCGTCGACCTGCATATTCACGGGCGCGAGGTTCAGGGCGATGTGAACCAGGGAGAACGCGGCGGTCTCTTCCAGCAGCTTGATGCGCCCTAGATGCGCTTCTATCTCCACCTGAAGGCGGGCGAGCTCGCGCTGGACTTCGAGCGCGTCCTCCACCTTTTCCGCTTTGTCCAGCAGCTTCAGAAGCGCGGTTTCGGTGGCTTGAAGGCTTTTGACGCGAGAGCGCAGGTCGTAGTATTCGTCGGTTACATCTGTACTGGTGGATGACTCGGAGAGGACATCGACGCCCACATCGCGCATCCATTCGAGGGATGAATCGAGTTCTCCGGCCGGAACGCGCACGGATATGAACCCGTAGTGCGTGGAGCTTCTGTCGGAGTTGACGACCCAGCCGCCGGACTGCTGGACGCTCTCGGAAATGACATCTATGGCGTTGGCTACATCCTGGACTTCTAGGTTGAGGTTCACGGTTCGCACGATGATGCGGTTTTGGGCAATCAGCGCGACCTGCGCTTCGTCGAACTCGCCGACCTGCGAAGTATCGCTTGCCGTCTGCGCTTCTTCGGCGACTTCCTTCTCCACGACTATCCTTTGGACGTCCGCCGCCTGTGCGGGCGCGGGCGCTGCTGCAGCTGCTGGAGCCGGCACTGCGGGAGCTGCGGGGGCGGGCATGGATTCTGCCATAGCAGGAGCAGGCGGCGCCTGGGCCGGCGCTGCGGGAGCCGGCGCTGACGCGCTGAACTGTTCGGTGGCAGCACCGCAGGCGGCGGTCATTATCGCTATGAGCAGGGCTATGAGCGCCAAGCATGCTTTGTTCATTTTCGCGCCTCTTGTCTATGTTCCCGCTTTTATCTCGTGGCGAAAGAGTGGCTGATACTTGTAAAACGATGGTGTCGGCGGCAGGTTAGCACTTGCTGGGATATTGCTGGCGGTTCGGGGCAATCGCATCTAAATCTCAGGGGCAAATCCTACTGAAAATTGGCGCTTTGACACATAGCCGATGTTCAGACATTATGGGTTCGTTGATTTGCTCAGGGACTTTCAATTGTTACGCCGAATGGGGGTAGGGGGCTGAAATGCTTGCCGTATTGGGCGTGTTGGTGGCGGGGATTTTAGATTCCTCACTTCGTTCGGAATGACAGAGAAGGGGGTAATGACGATTTAGATGCGATCGCCATGGGTGGCGGTTGACATCGTGGGCGGTGTGGGCTAGTGTTGGGACAGGATAACATATACACGAAGACATAGGGGGAGCTTGGGTAGAGCCAGGCTGAGAGGCTCCGACATTTTGGGGCGACCCTATACCTGATCTGGGTAATGCCAGCGTAGGGACTTGTGGAACGATGCGATCGGAGCAAGCCGCTGGCATGATGTCAGCGGCTTTTGCGTTAGTGATATACTTTGGGCGGGTTGTAGGAACGGCATGAATTCAGCAGGAGACATCTACATGAGCGATCCCCTTATTATCGGAGGCAAAGAGTTCAAGTCCCGTCTGATGGTCGGCACCGGACGCCATCGCAGTATGGAAGAGATGGTATCGTCGGTGAAGTCGTCGGGCGCTGAGATTATCACTGTCGCAATTCGCCGCCTGGACTTGGACAATCCCGCCGAGAAGAACATTCTGGATTACTTCGACTGGGACGACTACACCATCTTGCCCAATACCGCCGGCTGCAAGACCGCGGAGGAAGCGGTCTTTACGGCGCACTTGGCGCGCGAGGTTACCGGCTCGTCATGGATAAAGCTGGAGGTCATTCCTGAACCGAAGCATCTGCTGCCCGATCCCATCGGCACATTCGAGGCGGCGCGGCAGCTCGTGGATGAGGGCTACACGGTGCTGCCGTATATTCACGCCGACCCGGTGCTTGCCAAGCGTTTGGAGGATATAGGGTGCGCCACGGTGATGCCGCTTGGCTCGCCCATCGGGTCAGGGCAGGGCATCCTTACGCTGGATGAGATACGCCTGATTATCGCCGACGCCAATGTGCCGGTGGTAGTGGATGCGGGGCTTGCCGTGCCGTCGGAGGCGTCGCAGGCGCTGGAGATTGGGGCTGACTGCGTGCTTGTGAACACCGCTATCGCGCAGGCTGCGGATGCCGAACTCATGGGTGAGGCGTTCAGGCTTGGCGTGGAGGCGGGGCGCAAAGCCTATATGGCGGGGCGTATTCAGAGCAAGCAGTCCGCGACGGCGTCCAGCCCGACGGAGGGCGTCGCCGCTCCGGTTGGCAGCGTCGGTTAGGCAGCGGGATGGAGTCTTCTTTTCCCGCGCTTCCCGCGTTCCCCGCGCTGTGCCTAGTAACCGACCGTCGGCGGTGCAACGGCAGGCGTATCGAGGATGTCGTAGCCGCCGCGGTGGAGGGCGGCGTTGAGCTGGTGCAGTTGCGCGAGAAGGATATGTCCGCATCGGAACTATATTCGCTGGCGCGTCGGCTGAAGGCGATGGTAGAGGGCAGGGCGCTGCTGTTCGTGAACGACCGCCTGGATGTCGCGCTCGCGGCGAAAGCGGACGGCGCGCAGCTTGGGGAGAGCGCGCTGCCGTTGGATGCCGCAAGGCGCGTCGCGGGCGGCAGGCTGCTGCTGGGACGGAGCGTGCATAGCGTCGAGGGCGCGGTCGCGGCGGAGGCTGAGGGCGCGGATTTGCTGACGCTGGGGACGATATTTCCGACGGCGTCGCATCCCGATGCTCCGACGGGCGGGTTGACGCTTGTGCGGGATGTCAACGCGGCGGTGAGCGTGCCATTCGTGGGGATAGGCGGCGTGACGGCGTCGAATGTGGGCGATGTGGTGGCGCAGGGCGCATCCGGCGCGGCGGTGATTACGGCAATCACCACCAGCGCTGACCCTGCCGCCGCATCCGCCGCGCTGCTGGCGAGCATGCGGGCGGCATTCGCGCCGGTGGCGGTATCGGGCGCTGTGGGGAGTGCGTGATTACACTAAATATAAACGGCAAAAAGCGCACATTGGACGCGCCGGCACGCCTTGTTGACTACTTGGAGTCGCTTGAGGTGAACACCAAGTTCATCGCGGTCGCTCTCAACGGCACAGCGCCGGTGAGCATGCGGTCGGCACTTGCGGCGGTGGTATCGGGCGCTGTGAGGAGTGCATGATTACACTAAACATAAACGGCAAAGAGCGCACATTGGACGCGCCGACACGCCTTGTTGACTACTTGGAGTCGCTTGAGGTGAATACCAAGTTCATCGCGGTCGCTCTCAACGGCACGGTGCTGCGACGCGAGGAGTTCGGCGACATCACGCTTGGCGAGGGCGACGAGGTGGAGATTGTGCGCGCGGTCGGCGGTGGGTGATTTTGGCTGTCTGCCGGATGGCGACATGACACCGGCGGGGGCTAGGCGGGCTTGCGCGCCTTATAGACGATTGCGAACGGGACTTTGCTCAGCCGCTCGCGGTCGCTCTCCCAATACGCGCCGCCGTAAGGCGTTTTTTTGCCATCGGTCTCAGACGCGCTTTGCGCGTCGTAGGGCGCGGGTTCGACTATCCGTTCGACCTGAAAGCCTGCGCTCACAAGCAGATTGAAGATCTCCTGAAAGCCGCGGAAGAATGTCAAGCCCTTCTGTTCCGCGCTGTCCGTCGGCTCCTCCCAGACCTCTATCGGCGGGTTGAAGTAGTCGGTCACCCAGAGCGCTTTGGCGTCGGCGTCCCACTCGAACGCGGTCAGCGGATGCACGGTGCTTATGACTAGCAGCCCGTCGTCTTTCAGCACGCGGAAGCACTCGCGCAAGCAGGCGTCGGGGTTGGGCAGGAACTCCAAACCAAAACACGAAATCACCAAATCGAAGCAACCGTCGGTGAACATGGTGAGCCGTTCCATGTCGGATTGCAGCAGATCGACCGGTGCGCTCTCTCGCGCGATGAGCGTCTTGGCATGGGCGAGTTGGCGGGGCGACATGTCGAGCGCGGTCGGGCGTGCGCCGCACTTGGCGAGGGCGATGGAGTTCTGGGCAGCGCCGCAAGCAAGCTCTAGGGTTCGCTTGCCGCGCACCTCGCCGATGATGTTGAGTTCGCGCTCGCCGGGGCATAGCGGCGCGTAGTGGACATCGTGGAGCGAGATTCGCGTCGTTGCCTGATAGGACGCGGACATCTCGTCCCAGCCCAGACGGATAGCCCTTTTGATGCGGTCGGTGGACAAGGTTGGGAAGACCTGGGCGCGACGGCTGCGCGGGGAAAGTGGGTGTGGTGGTGGTGGCCCCAACGGAATTCGAATCCGTGTTTGCGGCTTGAAAGGCCGCTGTCCTAGTCCCCTAGACGATGGGGCCACTAAATCGGCGTGTGAAGCGGCACGGATGCGCCGGCAACTTGGCTGACTATTCTATTGTAGAGATTCGGAGTGCGACGCGCAACGAAATTTTTTGTATTGAGAAAATTGCATTAGTCCCTTCCCCCTTGATGGGGGAAGGTTAGGATGGGGGTGAAAATGCTCGCCCATCGACGGCTAAACTGTACTAACGCAATTTTCTCTTGTATTGGGTGGCTATGGGTATAGGGCGAGTTGGGTTATGCCTTCGTCTTCGGGCAAGCCGAACATGAGGTTCATGTTCTGCACGGCTTGGCCGGCTGCGCCCTTGACGAGATTGTCTATGCAGCTGAGGACGATGAGCCGGTTCGTGCGCGTGTCGACGGTGGGGTATATCACGCAGTCGTTGTTGCCCAGTGTGTGCTTGGTCATAGGCGGGGCGTCCACGACCTTGCCGAAGGTTTCGTCCTTGTAGAAGTTGTCGTAAATGTCGCGCACTTCGTCTTTGGCGTCGGGGCCGGATGCGATTGCGCCTTCCTTCAACGGGGCGTAGCAGCTTGCGAGTATCCCGCGCGTCATTGGAACGAGATGCGTGAGGAAGGTGATGTTTAGGCTGCCGTTGGAGTGCAGAAGCTCTAGTTCCTGCTGAATCTCGGGCAGGTGGCGGTGGCCGTCGACCGAGTATGCCATGAAGTTTTCGTTGACTTCGGAGAAGTGGGTCTTGAGGGACAAGCCGCGCCCCGCGCCGGAGACGCCCGATTTGGCGTCTATGATGATGTCGCGCTCGATGATGCCGGCATCGATGGCGGGGGCGAGCGCCATTATGGACGCGGTAGGGTAGCAGCCGGGGTTGGCGACGAGATTGGCATCGGAGACTTCTTCGCGGTGGAGTTCGGTCAAGCCATAGACGGCCTGCTCCATGTTTTCGGGGCAGGGGTGCTGCACGCTGTACCAGTCTTCGTACACGGCGAGGTCTTTGAGGCGGAAGTCGGCGCTGATGTCTATCGCCTTCACGCCGTCGGAGAGGGCGCGGCCGATGCGCTCAGCGCTCGCGGCGTGGGGCAGCGCGGAGAAGACCACATCCACGCTCTCGGTTATCTCTTCGGTGATGGTCAGGTCGATCTCGGACAGGTGCGGGAATACATCGCCGAGCTTCTGCCCGGCGGCGCTTCGTCCGGTGACGGAGGTTATCTGCGCGTCAGGGTGTCGAGCGAGGATACGAGCCAATTCCACGCCCGCATATCCGGTTACATTGATGATGCCTACTTTCAACGCATCTGCCTCCTGAATATGATTGTGCTATAAGTTTATATGCTATGTGGTATGGGTAACAAGTGGGATGTTTTCGCCGAGAAAATTGCATAAGTGGAATTACAATGGTCAGGCGTTGCCAATTTCTGGATTCCCGCGAAAGCGGGAATGACGGGTGAGCGAGCGTGAAAGGCTTGTGCAATCTTCCTTTTCGCTATCGTATGACTTCCAAGGCTGAGCCGTCGGCGAGGCGATAGACATAGAAATCGCTGTCAAAGGAGAACACTCTACGCAGAGAAAGAATTTCTGCCGTCGCAATCAGGGATGCGTCCGCCAAGTCCATCGGGGTGTCTTGGTATTGTCCCATAAGCGCCATCATCCTGTCGATTTCTTGGGGTTTGTGGTTGTGCAAGACAAGCCTGCCTGATGTCCACAGGCTCCAGAGGGCAGCCTGATGGGTATATCCCTCGGACTTGCCTAGCATATACATGGCTTCCGTGAGGCAAGGCAGCGTGGTGAGCATAGACTCATCCGACATATAATTCAGTACGGCTATACCTTGATCATGGTATGGGTCTGTGACATCGAGTAGCGCCACCAAAGGGCCCGTGTCCGTCAGGAGCATTCTTTGTTCTTTCGATTCTTTCGGAGATGCTCATCGAGTGCGATAATGCCATCGGTGAACTTCATGCTGGCGAATTCAGACATGCGGGCGCCGCCTTCGACGGTTTCGCCGCTGTCAATCACGCCGATGTGGTCGCGCAGAGCGTCATACAGCGTTTGCCCTTCCTTTGGCTTGGTGAGCGGCTTGGTGTCTTTGTGCTTTACCGGCGGCGAGAACCGCGTTCGCAGAAAGTCGAGCACTGTATTTTCGGGCGTCTTGCCCAGTATCTCCGCGTGCTTTAGCACTTCTTCTTCCATTTCGGGCGGGATTTTGATATTCATGGCGTTCCTCCCACCTGCATTATACCTTTTTTCGCTTTGCGGCGGGCTTGCGCGCTGATCGTTTTGCTTCGCGCTCTATCTTGGGGCGGGCAGGGCAGCCCCATGCTAGGGGACATTCGCCGCAGAGGGGGCGCTGCGCCTTGCATACTTGCCGTCCGTGCTGGATGAGGTACATGTGGAAGGCGAATACATCTTGCGGCGCGACCATCGGCTCTAGGATGTCGTGCGCTTTGTCGGCGTTCACCTTCTGCCCAATCAAGCCGAGGCGCTTGGATACGCGGAAGATGTGCGTGTCCACCGGCATGGCGGGCATGCCCAGGGAGAAGCAGAGGATGATTGCCGCTGTCTTGGGGCCTATGCCGTTCAGCCGCTTGAGCCATGCTTTCGCGTCGTCGAGGGGCATTTCGGCGAGGAATGACAGGTCGAAGCCGCCAATCTCGTCGCGTATCTGGCAGAGGACATTTTTGATACGCGGCGCTTTCTGCTTTGCCAGTCCACCGCGCCGTATCGCTTCCTCGATGGCGTCGACGGGGGCGTCTGCAACGGCGTGGAGCGAGTCGAACGCGCTCATCAGGCTCTTGAATGCGCGCTCGGAGTTCAGGTCGGATGTGTGCTGGGACAGGATGGTATAGACCAGTTCCTCGGCGGGCGAGTAGCGCACATGCCATTGTACGGGGCCGTATTGCGCGCCGAGGCAGTCCATGACGTCCTGCGCGCGCAGCTTGCGCCTTCTGCGGGTCGTGGCGGTCTTTGCGGTCGCTTCCATGCGCCTTAGCCTTTGCCTAGCGCGTTGACTACGGCGTCGCCCACCTGCGAGGTGGATGATGTGCCGCCGAGGTCGGGCGTGAGTATCTCGCCCTGCGCGATGAGGTAGATTACTGCCTTGTCCATTACGTCCGCGGCTTCGTCGTGTCCAAGGTGGCGCAGCATCATGGAGGCGGAGAGGATTGCTGCCATGGGGTTGGCGATGCCCTTGCCCATGATGTCGGGGGCGCTGCCATGAACCGGCTCGAACATGGACGGGAAGCGGCGCTCAGGGTCGATGTTGCCGCTTGGGGCGAGTCCCATGCTGCCGGTGATGATTGCGCCAATGTCGGTCAGGATGTCGCCGAACAGGTTGCTGCCTACTACTACATCGAAGCTTTCGGGGCGGCGCACGAAGTCCATGCATGCGGCGTCTATGAGCAGGGAGTTGGTGGCGATGTCCGGGTAGCGTTCGGCAATTCTGTCGAACGCGCGGTCCCAGACGAGCATGCCGTAGCCTAGGGCGTTGGACTTGGTGATAGATGTTACATGCTTTGCCTTGTTACGCTTGCGCGCCTGCTCGAAGGCGTAGGTGATGACGCGCTCACAGCCGCGCCGCGTGAACACGCCGGATTGGACGCCTATCTCGTCCTCGAAGCCGGCGTACTGGAAGCCGCCTACCTCGGCGTATTCGCCCTCGACATTCTCACGGATGACCAGCATGTCTATGTCGTAGGGATTCGGGTCGCGCAAGGGGGATGTTATGCCCGGGTACAGCACGCTGGGACGCTCGCAAACATACTGGTCGAAGCTGCGTCGTATCGGCAGCAGCAGCCCGTTCAGCGTGATGTGGTCTTGCAGTTCGGGATGTCCCACCGCGCCGAGGTATATGACGTCGGACGCCGCCATTTGGTCTAGCGCGTCGGCGGGCATCATCCTGCCGTGCTCGAAGTAGTAGTCCGAATTCCACGGATGCTCGATGAAGTTCCAACCGATGCCGTACTGCTCGCCGACGGCGTTCAGCACCTTGATGCCTTCTTCGATGACCTCGACGCCGACGCCGTCGCCGCGAATGATGGATACCTTGTATTCGGCCATTTTGACCTCTCGTTGGCTTATGGTATGCGGAGGCTTTGCCGCATCGCTATCATACTACAATTTGGGGCTTATAATCCCTTCAAGCCACCTTTTGGTTTGTGATGCCGAAGTGAAGCGCATTACTTTCAGATGGCGGTACTGCGGCTGTGAGAATGCGGCGGGCAGGGACTTGCGCCGTTTCCAATGGGTCCGAAACGCCCAGAGAAAGAGGGAGTCCTTGGTTAAGAAGTGCCGCCACAGGTCTTCGCGGTTGTCGTTCCACAGCCGCCTTCGCATTATGCCGCGTGTCATGGTGCGGAAGAAGAGTCTCCAGAATACCAGAGGGAATGAGTAGTCGAGCCATACGAGCGTCGTGGCGCGCGACCAGATTATATCGCGCGCCACGCTGTAGTTGCCATCGACAACCCAGCCCTCACCGCGCAGCGCATCGGCGATGCGCTGTCTGAATACATCGTCGGGCGTTTCTGTCCAGTTGGGGCCGTGCCGTATGGCGTCCAGCTCCACTACGGGGACGCGCAGTATTTGCGCTAACTCTCGCGCCAGCGTTGACTTGCCTGAGCCGGTCGTGCCGAGAATGACTATGCGGCGCAGGCTTGAATGGTTGTGGGGGAGTGTATCGTTCTTCATGGCAAGTTGGATGTTCAGAGGAGGAAGCTGTCGACGGGGATGAGGCGGCCGTTCACGGGGTCTATGCCTAGCGCGAATATCTCGAGGGTTACGGCTCCGAGCAGAGGCATGGAGTTGTCATCGCTGAATACGACGGGGGATGTGTGGTTCTCTCCGTCAATCCTGATTCTGGTCTCGCCGAGGTTCATTTGTATGCGGCTGCCGTCCGCAAGTATAAATGTACGGCTCGACTCCGCGCCAACGCCTAATCCATGCAGCAGTGAACTTGGCAGCATGGTGTAGGTCGCGCCTGAATCGACCATGGCTTCGACCGTTTCATAGCGCTGCCCTTGCGGGTCGCCTATTTGCAGCTCGACTTGAAATACTCCCACTTATCGCCCTCCTCGCTAGAACTTGTCCCATAGATAGGGTGATTGTGATTTAGGGTTAAACGGCAAGGTTGTTTATACTTGGGTGTGCCTTCAATGCTCTGGATTCCCGCGAAAGCGGGAATGACGGGTGAATGAGCGGGGATGACGAAAAGGTTTGCCGCCTGAACGGAAACGCTATCGCGGGAGGACAGTGGCTTTGCATTTTGCGCTGACTTTCCTGTTCGATCTGCTCTTGTTCAGAGGAGGAAGCTGTCAACGGGGATGAGGCGGCCGTTCACGGGGTCTATGCCGAGCGCGAATATCTCGAGGGTTACGGCTCCGAGCAGATGCATGGAGTTGTCATCGCTGAATACGACGGGCGAGACTATCCGCCTTCCGTCAATTTTGATCCAGGTCTGACCGAATTCCCTTTGCATGCGGCTATTATCTGCCAGTATGAAAGTCCTGCTTTCTATTGCTTCGACCCCAAGTTCTCGTAGCAGCGACTCGGGCAATGTGGTGTAGGTCGCGCCTGAATCGACCATGGCTTCGACCGTTTCATAGCGCTGCCCTTGCGGGTCGCCTATTTGCAGCTCGACTTGGAATACTCCCACTTGTCGCTCTCCTCGATGTGGATATGGTCAATTATAGCGTGAGTGAGCGGTAGTTGTGAGGGCTGCGCTTTGCGAGAGGGGATTTACCTTGACGCCAATGTTGCCCGATGCTAGGGTAGTTGAATATAGATGAAACGCATCGAAGGGGAGTAGTAGCGGCGCGGGGAGGCTGGCAGAGAGCCGGGGATGGTGGGATCCCGGCGCGCCGACCTGCCGTGAACTCGCCCTGGAGCATCCGGCCTGAAAGCGATAGACTTGGTAGGGCCGGACGGGTATGCCCGTTAAGGCTATCGAGTGTCTCGGCTGAGTAGCAGGCGAGGAACAAGGGTGGTACCGCGGTATCTTCCGTAGTGAAGTCCCGTCCCTGATGCAGAGGGGCGGGTTTTTTTTGTGGCTTTGGCAGTTGAATTGAGCGGAGGGTAGATTATGGCAGTTGTCAGAACGACGGAGCGGCGCTTCGACCATAACGCGATTGATGCCAAGTGGCAGCGGCGCTGGCTTGAAGACGGCTCAAATAGGGTGAATGACGACGACCCGCGCCCTAAGTGGTATGAGCTGACGATGTACCCGTATCCGTCGGGGGATCTGCATATCGGGCATTGGTATGCGATGAGTCCGTCAGACGCTCATGCCCGGTTCCGACGCATGCAAGGCTACAATGTGCTGCATCCGATGGGGTTCGACGCGTTCGGGCTGAACGCGGAGAACGCTGCCATTCAGCGCGGCATTCATCCCTACAAGTGGACGACGGACAATATGGAGAACATGCGCCGTCAGCTCCGCAGCATGGGGGCAATCTACGATTGGGAAAGGGAAGTCGTTACCTGCGCGCCGGAGTATTACAAGTGGAACCAGTGGTTCTTTCTCCAGTTCTACAAGAACGGGCTGGCGTATCGCGCATACGCGCCGGTCAACTGGTGTCCCTCGTGTCAGACCGTTTTGGCTAACGAACAGGTGATTGACGGCGGCTGTGAGCGCTGCTCGACCAGTGTCACGCACCGGGATCTCAATCAGTGGTTCTTCAAGATAACCGACTATGCCGAGGAACTGCTGGACAACTCCAAGATTGACTGGCCTGAGAAGATAAACAGGATGCAGGAGAACTGGATTGGTCGCAGCGAGGGCGTGGACATCGAGTTCGACATATCCGAGTATGGGCTGAGCGAGCAGTCTATCACCACTTTCACGACGCGCATCGATACGGTGTACGGCGTTACCTTCGTGGTGCTTGCGCCTGAGCATCCGCTGGTCGAAGAGCTGACAATGCCCGAACAGCGGGCTGAGGTGGAGGCATATATCGCGCAGGCGCGCGCGCAGACTGAGATAGAGCGCCTCTCGACCGACAAGGATAAGACGGGCGTGTTCACGGGCGCGTACTGCGTCAACAAGTTGAATGGGGAGCGCGTGCCCATCCTCGTCGGCGACTATGTGCTGCTGACATACGGCACGGGCATCGTGATGGGGGTGCCGGCGCACGACGAGCGCGACTTTGTGTTCGCGCAGAAGTACGGCTTGCCCATTCGCGTGGTGGTCGCGCCGCCCGACTGGAATGGCGAACCGCTGGAAGAGGCGTATCTGGGCGTGGGTACACAGGTCAACTCGGCGCAGTTCGACGGAATTAGCAGCAGCGAAGGCTTGAGGCGCATCGCCGACCACATCGAGGAAAACGGCTGGGGACGCCGCACCGTGCAGTATCGGATGCGCGACTGGCTAATCTCTCGCCAGCGCTACTGGGGGACGCCGATTCCCATCGTCTATTGCGGGGAGTGTGGCGATGTTCCCGTGCCTGACGACGACCTGCCGGTTCTGCTGCCGGAGGACGCGGAGTTTCTCCCGACGGGCGAGTCGCCGTTGACGCTGAACGACGCCTTCTTGAATACGACCTGCCCGGAGTGCGGAGGGCCTGCCAAGCGGGAGACGGACACGATGGATACCTTCGTCGATTCGTCGTGGTACTTTCTGCGCTTTACGGATGCCAAATACGCGGACGGCGCGTTCGACTCGGACAAGCTGGCGCAGTGGGGCGCGGTTGACCAGTACACGGGCGGCGTGGAGCATGCGGTGATGCACCTGCTTTACGCGCGCTTTTTCGTGAAGGCTCTGCGCGATCTGGGCATGCTGAGTTTCGACGAGCCGTTCGACCGCCTGTATAACCAGGGGGTCATACTTGGCACAGACCACGAGAAGATGAGCAAGTCGCGCGGCAATGTCATCGCGCCTGATGAGTATGTCGATGTGTTCGGCGCTGATACGGTGCGCTGCTTCCTGATGTTCCTGGGACCTTGGGACCAGGGCGGGAGCTGGAGTGATTCGGGCATCAACGGCATGGCGCGCTGGATGAACCGCGTCTGGGATGTCGCTACGCGCGACGCAAGGCAGCTGGACGATTTCCCGCGTGACGATGACGCGGTGCGGGGGATGCAGCGGCTGATGCACAAGACGATACGGCGTGTGGGGGAGGACTTGGAGCGCTTTAAGTTCAACACGGCTCTGGCGGGGCTGATGGAGTACACGAATGGGCTGAACCAGCACTGGGAGGCGAAGGGCGTACATTCGCAGCACTGGGCGGAGGCGATCAGCAACTTGCTGACGCTGATGTCGCCGATGGCGCCGCACATATCGGAAGAGCTGTGGGAGCGCACGGGCCATCAGGGCAGCGTGCATGCGAATGCGTGGCCGCAGTGGGATGAAGCGCTTGCCGCCGATGAGGTGTTCACGCTGGTGGTGCAGGTGAACGGTCGTGTGCGGGACAAGCTGGAAGCGCCGGTCTCCGTGGATGAGGATGCAGCCAAGCGCGCCGCGCTGGAAAGTCGGCGCGTCGCGCCGCATATAGAGGGCAAGAGCATCGCGCGGGTGATATATGTGCCGGGGAAGCTGGTGAATGTGGTGGCGCGGTAGGGGAGGATGTCGCGGCCGGAGCGGGTAACTTGTTGTGCCAGACATTGCCTTTGAGTTCGTGGACTGACAGCAGTTTGGCTCAGGGAGAAACTCGGCTGACGCGAAATGTCCCGGGTGTCAGAACTGCGAAGTTGTTCTCTATCGTCTCGCCGTGTTCTTGAAGCGTTGCGGATACCAAGTCTATCCTGGCATCGCGGGAAAGCCTATGTATCCGCATTAGCAGCACGCCGTTAGTTGCTCGGTTTTGGCGAAATATCAACTCCCCGAAGTCGCGGTCGTGCGTCAATATCAGAGAGGCGTGTTGCCTTGCCAAATCCAGAATTGCGTCATCGGACTTAGTTGGCGCGAGTTCAGCGACGTAGATGACTGAGTGTCCGTCCTCGCGTAGTCGCTCGACCATTTGGATGTCCAGATTTTCGTCTGCCAAGATGTTCAATCGGCTACCTCAGGGACCGAATGGATAGCCGTTGAACGCATTGCTTCAGCCGCGAACGCCAGGGCTGCGCGTATGTCTTCCTCGGTCAGTCGTGGATGTTCTTCGACGACCTCGGCGATTGTTTCTCCACAAGCCAGTTTTTCCAGTATGTGTTCGACGGTGATGCGCGTGCCGGCTACTACCGGCTTGCCCAGCATTACATCTTGGTCAGAAACTATACTCCCGCTCCATGCATTCATATCTGATACTCCTCGCAAGCTTCCATGCCACGCCGCTATTCCATCATATCAACTCCCTAGTTTTGAAGCCGCGCCAGATTGAACATTCCTATGTCGTGGGTGGTTGCGCCGTTTAGGGTTAGGTCTGTGAGGATTTCGCCGATGACGCTGGCGAACTTGAAGCCGTGACCGGAGAAGCCTGCGGCTATGACGACCTGCGGGGCGTCGGGCAGGCGGTCTATGATGAAGTGCTCGTCGGGGCTGTTGGTGAACATGCAGGCTTTCATGGAAGAGGTTGCGCCCGCGCCGTCGGGGAAGTATTTTTCGGCGAATTGGCGCAGCACGGCTTCGTCGCGGGCGTTGGGGCGGCGGTCTATGGCGTCGGGGTCAACATCCTCTTCAAAGTGATGGTAGCGTCCGAACTTGAAGCCGGGAATGCCATAGACCGGAAAGCCGTAATACTTGCCTTCTTCCACTATCAGGTTGAATACGGGGAAGTTTTCGGGCGTGAACAACTGAGGCTTGAGCGTTTCAAGCCATGCGAGCACTTGGCGCTCCGGTATCGCCGCCGCGCTTAATGACGGCAGAAGCTTGGATGCCCATGCGCCTGCCGTGATGACCAGATTTTCGGCTTCGTATTCGCCGTTTTCGGTTCGCACGCGGACGCCGCTTTCGGTGGGCTGCCACTCTAGCGTGCGTTCGTTGGCGTGAACGGTCGCGCCGAGCGTTTGCGCCTGTTCTACGAATAGGGCGATGCAGCGCTCCGGCAGCAGGAAGCCGCCGTCCTCTTGGAAGACCGCCATGGTTTCGCCGGGCAGGCGGTAGCCCGGGAAGCGCTTGGTAATCTCCGCGCTAGTCAGGACTTCGTGAGGTATGTCGTGTTCTTCGCAGGATAGCAGCGATCCGGTGAAGTTCGAGCTGCCGTGCGGGCCGGCGTCGAGTGAGCCTGTGATGTGGAGGATTTGCTCGTTGGTGGATGCCTCCAGTCTGCGCCATAGCTCGTAGGCACGGCGTATCAGGGGAACATACGACGGGTGTTCATGGTAGGCGAGGCGAATGATGCGGGTAACGCCGTGCGACGATCCCATGTCGTGCGCGATGCCGAACCGCTCGATGCCGAGCACGCGCTTGCCGCGCCGGGAGAGCTGATAGAGGGCGGCGCTGCCCATTCCGCCAAGTCCGATTACGATGGCGTCGTACTGCTGTCTTGTGGTCATCGTGCTGCCTCCACAGGCTTGTGCTTCGGGTTGCCGATTTTGATGAGTTGGATGCGTAAGGGCATTGTAGGCGGTTTTGGCATATAATACCTTGTGCGCGTGCGCGCGACTATATCATATCAAGATTTTGACGGGAGTTAGCGATGAACTTTTCCATTACGGTGCTGCCGGGCGACGGCATTGGGCCTGATGTTGTTTCGGAGGCGGTCAAGGTGATGAACGCGGTCGGGGGGCGTTTCGGGCATAGTTTCGATGCCGAATATGGCAGGGTGGGCGGCAATGCTATTGACGACTTCGGCACGCCGCTGCCGGATGAGACGGTGGAGATGTGCCGTGAAACGGACGGCATCCTGTTCGGGGCGGTGGGAGGTCCTAAGTGGGACGATCCGCGCGCGCCGACGCGCCCGGAAGACGGTATTCTCGCCATTCGCAAGAGCCTGGGGCTGTTCGCCAACCTGCGCCCGGTCAAGGTGTATCCGCAGCTGATAAACTCCAGCCCCATCAAGCCGCACCTGCTGGAAGGGGTGGATATGATTATCGTGCGCGAGTTGACGGGCGGGCTGTACTTCGGGAAGCCAAAGCGACGCTGGGACACTTCAAGGGGGCGGCGCGGAGTGGATACGCTGAAGTACACGGAGGAGGAGATTGAGCGCATCTTGCGCGTCGGGTTCGACTTGGCGCAGGGGCGACGCAAGCGGCTGACATCGGTGGACAAGGCGAATGTGCTGGAGACGGGCAGGCTTTGGCGTGAGATCGCGACGGAGGTGGGTGAGGACTATCCGGATGTGGAGCTTGAGCATGTGCTGGTTGACGCGGCTTCCATGCAGCTGATAAGCAATCCGGCGCACTTCGATGTCATCGTGGCTGAGAACACCTTCGGCGACATTCTTACGGATGAGGCGTCGGTGCTGGCAGGCTCTATGGGCATGCTGCCGTCGGCGAGCCTGTCGGGGCTGCCCAAGCCGGGCGCGCGCAGGCGTCCCGTCAGCCTGTATGAGCCGATACACGGGAGCGCGCCGGACATCGCGGGGCAGGGGATCGCCAATCCTATCGGCACTATCTTGAGCATGGCGTCTATGCTGCGGTACTCGCTGAATTTGGAGGCTGAGGCGCAGGCGGTCGAGCGGTCGGTGGAGGGTGTGCTGGCGGAGGGCTACCGGACGCCTGACATCGCGGGCGACGGGGGTGAGGTGGTCAAGACGACGGAATTGGGCGATGTGATAGCGGGGCGGGTATAGGAATTAGAAATTAAAAATTAGGAATTAAGAATTGGGTTGTGTTGAGGGTTGGTGTGCGGGGTGTTTCGTGGCTTGATGGCAAGACGGAGTGAAAGGGTGTTGCTGAAGTCTAGGTATCCGGTAGGCTAGGATTTTAGATTTCTCGCTACGCTCGAAATGACAGGGATGGACGCTTGAAATGATAAGGGCGTGGGTTTCGGAATAACTGAGGCGGCATTAGGGGCGACCGGCCGGTGTCGCCCCTACATCTTCTTCCTGATGGCTGACAGGGGTGTTGAGTTAGGCTAGTGGTGGTGGTCGGATGGTTGGTTGGTGCGTGGGAGTGGGATGAAGGCGAGTATGATTGCGCCGAGGGCGAATAGCACGGCTACATAGGTGAATGCGGCTTGGGGGCCAGTGAGGTCAAGCCCGCCGAGCGCGAAGCCGTCGTCGTAGAGTTTGCCCGCGATTAGGGGGGATGCGGCGCTTAACAGGAATCGTTCGAGCGATAGGATGCCCAGCACGGTGGTGGGGACTTCGTCGCCTGCTACATCTAGGGCGAGGGCGGTGAGGATGGGCTGGTCGCCGAACAGGAATATGCCCAATAGGGCGATGATGATAATGAGCGAGATGCCGACGCCTGAGCTTCCAAGCAGGAATGAGAGCGCCGCCAGCAGCAGCAGCCCGGGAACGAGAACTACCTTTCTGCCCAGCCTGTCCGACAGATAGCCGACGATTGGCGTGGAGACGATGCCAATTGCCATGAGCAAGCCAAAGTGAAGGTTTCTCACCAAGGGGGACATTCCGAGGTCGTTCAGGAATATGGTGAAGAAGGTTATGAGGGCGAGGAACGCCATGCCCCTTATGCCGCCTACGAATGCGACAATCCAGAGTATAGGGTTGCGGAGCACGCGCTTTGTGGCTTGGAACTGGCTTGACGGCTCATCGGACGGTTCATTTTCTTCGTGCGTTCTGCCGATGTTCCTGAAAGCCCAATAGACTAGGAAGGCGAGGAATATGGGTAGGGCGGCGTAGATGCTGATTATCTCGCGCCATGCGAGAAAGCCCAGAAGCAGCCCGGTTACGGGCGGGGCGAGGGCGTCGCCAATCTGACCGCCGACTCCGTGGAATGACAGGGCGGTTCCCTTGCGGTGCGAGAAGTGGTGCGACAGCGATGCCATCGCGGGCAGATGCCATATAGAGGCGGCTAGGGCGACGACTGCCATTCCGAACAGAAGGACATAGTAGTGCGGCGCGATGCTGATAATCAGCCAGCCGATGCCGAAGAGCGCCATGCATACGGCGAGCACCATTCCCCAATACTTTCGGAGCGCGTCGGCGATTACGCCGCCCGGCAGGGTTACTACGCCGGAGACGAGTTCGCGTATCGAGGTTATGCCGCCGACGCCCACGCCGTCGAGCGCGAAGGCGGCTTTAACTTCGGGCAGCATGGCGATGAGGCTCTGGGTGAACCAGTGGAATACGCCGTGTCCGCTCGTGAGGCCGGATATGATGAAGCCGCCCCGCTGCCTGACGTCGTGGTGATGCTCAGTCTGTGGCTCTGTTTGCGCCATGGTTCCTCCAGCCGTTTCTTCGTCAACTTGGGGGATACCCGCAGGTAGTATCAAATTAGTGGCTTATCTTGTCAAGCGGGTGAGGTTTCTATTCCGATGAGTTGCTTATGCACTCTGTCCTTCGACAGGCTTCCTTCGACAAGCTCAGGACGAACGGGATTTCTGCCCCTGCTTTCGCAGGGATGACGGAACAAGGGTGCGGGGATGGCGAAACGAGGGTGTGGGAATGGCGAAAGGGTTTGCCACTTGAATGAAAATGGGCTAGGTTCTTCGCCTTTTGCGGGGGCGCGCTCACTCGCGCGCGCTCATTCCCAGCTTTGTGACGATGTCCCATTCATGGGAGGTTACGGGCTGGACTGATAGGCGGGAGTTTTTTACCAGCGCCATGTTTTCCAAGCCCGGGGTTGCCTTGATTTCGCGCAGGGGGATGGGGTGGTCGAATGGGGCTATTGCCTTGATGTCCACCATGTACCAGATGGGGTTGTCGGGCGTGCTTTTGGGGTCGGGGTGCTCGGAATTGGGGTCCCAAGCGGTGTCGTCGGGGTAGCCCTCGCGCACAATGACGGCGGTGCCGACGACGGCGGGCGGCTTTGCGTTGGAGTGGTAGAACAGCACACCGTCGCCGACTTTCATGTCGTCGCGCATGGTGTTGCGCGCCTGATAGTTTCGCACGCCGTCCCATTCCGCTGTGCTGTCGTCTTCGTTCATCAGGTCGGAGAATGAGTAGGCGCTAGGTTCGGATTTCATCAGCCAGTAGCGTTTTTCCGTCATGCTTTCCTCCATTGATGTATGCTATTTGGGGCTAACTAGGGTTAGCGGGATGTATAGGATAGGGGATTTCATTATCTTATCGCAGTTGAGTATTGTTTGGGATTAGTTGTATGACCATTGATAAACGGAAATCGATACCGACGCCCGGCGAGCATCTTGGATTTGAAGTGGGTGATGATCGCAAGCTTGCCGGCTGGGCGGAGATTGTGGACTACTTCAAGATACTCGATGAGTCGTCGGAGCGTGTGCGGACGCTTGAGATTGGGAGAAGCACGAAGGGCAACCCGTTTCTCATGGCGATCTGCTCTTCGCCGCAGAACCTTGCGGAGCTGGATGAGTTCAGGGGGATACAGGCGCGGCTGGCGGATGCGCGCACTATCGCGGATGACGCTGAGGCGGAGCGGCTCATATCACGGGGCAGGGTGGTTGTTGCGATAACTTGCAGCATTCACGCTACGGAGGTGGGGGCGACGCAGATGTCGCTGCTTCTGGCGCATCGGCTTGCGACCTGCGAGAGCGATGAAGTGCGGCAGATTTTGGATAATGCGATAGTTCTGCTGCTGCCGAGCCTTAATCCGGACGGGCTGGTCGATGTGAAGACATGGTATGAGAGCACGCTGGGGGAATCTTATGAGGGCGTAATGCCGCCCTTCCTGTATCAGCACTACACGGGGCATGACAACAACCGTGACTGGTTCATGTTCACGCAGCAGGAGACGCGGCTGGTGGTGGATCACTGCCTGAATGCGTGGCATCCGCATGTGGCGCTGGATATGCACCAGACGCGATCGAATGGCATGCGGATGATATTGCCGCCATTCGTCGATCCCGTTGGGCCGAATGTCCATCCGATACTGACTGCCGAGACCGCGATGCTGGGTTCGGCTATGGCGGCGGAGCTGACGGCGCAGGGCAAGGCGGGGGTGTCCGTGAATGTGGTGTATGATTCGTACAGTCCCAATCGCACATATCAGCAGTATCACGGCGGGATTCGGCTGCTTTCGGAGGCTGCGGGCGCGCGCATCGCCACGCCGGTGAATGTGCCGGAGCGCGATTTGCAATCTGATCGGGGTGAGACGCCGACGCAAGAAACTTGGAATCATCCGATGCCGTGGAGGGGGGGAACATGGCGGCTGAGGGACATCGTGGAGTACGACTTCGAGGCTGCGATGGGCTGCCTGCGACATTCGGCGCGGCTGCGTGAAATGCTGGTGAGCAATTTCTACAAGGTGGGCAGGGATGCGGTCGAGGACAGCGGTTCGCCGTATGCGTTCGTAGTTCCGACGCAGCAGCATGACATGGCGGCGGCGGCGGAGATGCTTGACGCGCTGCGGATGGGCATGGTGGAGATTCATGAGGCGACGGCGGCGTTCAGCGCGGATGGCGAGCCGTTCGCGGCGGGGGCGCGTGTCATTCTGAGGGGACAGCCGTATTGGGCGTATGCCAAGACGCTGCTGGAGCAGAATAAGTATCCTGAGCTGCTGACGCATCCGGGGGGGCCGCCGAAAGCGCCGTATGATGTAACGGCGCACTGCCTGCCAATTCAGATGGGCGTCAATACATACACTATCAGGGGCAAGTTCGCGGCTCAGCTCAGGCTGCTTGGGGCGAGCGAGCCGGCGATGCCTGTGCCGATGGGGGGTGGTTCGACAGGCTCACCACGAACGAGGGATACAGGCTTGCCACGAACGAGAAGTACAGGCTCACCACGAGCGAGGGATACAGGCTCACTACGAGCGGGAAGTACAGGCTTGCCACGAACGATAAGTACAGGTTCAGCACGGGCGGGAGATAGGGAAGGGCAGCCGCGAATGGGGACGGGGCGGCTTGACGCTCGCATCATACCGCCGGAATCGAATGCGGCGGCGCGGCTGGTGAACCGACTGCTGGCGGCGGGCGTTCCGGTGTCGCGGACGAAAGAGCCGCTTACGCTGAACGGCGTGTCGTATGGGCGCGGGGCGTTTGTGGTGGAGGATGGGAAGGCATTTAACGATGTGGTTCGACAGGCTCACCACGAACGGGAAGTACAGGCTCACCACGAACGAGGATTGCAGGCTCACCACGAACGGGAAATAGGGAAGTACAACCACGAACGGGAATTGCAGGCTCACCACGAACGGGAAATAGGGAATAGCAATCATGAGCGGGAATTACAGGCTCACGCTGAACGGGGTTTCTTTGAACTGGCGCAGGTGGTAGAGGGGCTGCCGAACGGAGCGCGGCATGTGGTTCGCAAGCCGCGCATCGGGGTTTATAAGAGCTATCTCGCTTCGGTGGAAGAGGGGTGGACGCGCTATGTGCTCGATGAGTATGGCTTCGAGTATGTCTCGCTGACGGATGGCGAGGTGCGTGAAGGGGGGTTGTCGGAGCGGTTCGATGCTATCGCGCTGCCGCACCAAGCCGTGTGGCACTTGCATAGGGGGCACCGCGATTCTTATTATCATCCGTCGTATTCGGGCGGGCTGGGCGACGAGGGCGCGAGCCGACTGCGCGAGTTCGTGGAGCAGGGGGGTACGCTCGTTACTTGGGACGGCTCATCGCGCTATGCGATACGACATCTGGAGCTGCCGGTTCGCAATGTGCTTGCGGACATGAAGCGTGCCGATTTCTATGCGCCGGGGAGCTTGCTTGCGGTGCTGCTGGATGCGGGGCATCCAATCGCGTATGGCATGCCCCGACTCGCGGCGGTGATGTTCTATGACAGCCCGGCGTTCGACATACGGCGGGGCAGGGTGATTGGCAAGTATCCTTTGCGTAACCCGCTGTTCAGCGGGATGCTGATTGGTCCCGAGAAACTGTATAACAGGACGGCGCTTGCCAGCGTGCCGCTTGGCAAGGGCGAGGTGATCCTGTTCGGGTTCAGGCCGCACTTTCGGGCGCAGGCTAGGGGGACATATAAGCTGCTGTTCAATGCGCTGTATGGGAGCGCTTATGAGGGGTGACATGGATGGGGGGATATAACGGGGTAATTCCCGCAACCATCCATGCAACAGGGCGGGCAGCGTGACGGCGGACTTATGCCATGTCGAGCGATGCGGTCAGGTTGTATTCGTCGGCGAGCGCTTTTAGGGCGTCCCATGTGGAGTCTTCGACGGTGATGCCTTCTTGCAGCAGCGTCTGTTCTTTCAGGTGCTCGAGCTCGCCGGGGTAGAAGACTTCGGAGAAGCCGGCGGCGGTTGGGGTGCTTTTGAGGTATTGGGCGAACTCGGTTACTTCCTGCTTGAAGTCGTCGAGCGGGCGGAAGGCGTCCACATTGAACGCTGCCATGAAGCAGCCGTCGTTGTGCCTACCGGATGGGTCATGGCCGAAGCCCAAGCCGGTTAGGATGCCTGACAGTATCTCTACCATCACGGACAGCCCATAGCCCTTGTGTCCTTCGGGGCCGCCGAGCGGCAAGACCGCGCCGCCGTTGCGGAGGTCGCCGGGGTCTGTGGAAGGGTTGCCGTCCTTGTCGATAATCCAGCCTTCGGGGACGGACGCGCCCCTTGCGACGGCGACTCCGAGCTTGCCTGCGGCGACCGCGCTGGTTGCCATGTCTATGAACATTGGGGCTTCGAGGTTGCTGGGCATTGCGATGCAGATAGGGTTGGTGCCGAGGCGCGGCTCGCGTCCGCCGAAGGGGACTACGCCCTTCGACGACCTGCCGGAGTCGGCGGTCATGATGCCGATCAAGCCTTCGCGCGCCGCCATGAGGGGGTAGTCGGCGACGCGCCCGACGTGGCTCTGGCGGAAGACGGTCGCGGCGGCGACGCCGTGCTGCTTTGCCTTCTCCATGGTGATGCTCATCGCGCGCTCGGACACGACATATCCGAAACCCCAGTTGCCATCTATGACGGTGGTGGTCGAGGATTCGCGCAGTGTGTCAAACGGCGCGCCGGGGACGATGTGGCCGCGTTTTACGCGGTCTATGTAGGTGGGGATCTGGATTACGCCGTGCGAATCGTGGCCTGCTAGGTTCGCGCCTATGGAGTGCTTGGAGACGATTGCGGCTTCTTCCGCGCTCGCGCCCGCGCCGATGAGCAGCCGGGCGGCTATGTTTTGCAGTCTGTCGGCTTGGATTGTGGGCATGTTTTTTTCTCCTATTATGATTGGGATGTAGCGAGCCAAGGTCAGAGTTATAGGGTGCAGCCGTAAGGGGCTTGTCTTGTGAACTTAGTCTAACGACATTTTGTTGTTAAGCAAGGCAGCGCCTGCTTCAAGAGCGTCTTTCCATTCCGGAGTTTGCGATAGTTCGTTTAGGGGTGTTGGAGCCGCCGGAGAAGAGGGCGCGGGACGAATCTCAAGCTGCCACCAGCCGGTGTCATGCCATTTCGCGCGCTTATATCCGACTGACTCGAACACTCCTATGTGCTCGAAGCCGAACGCCTCATGGAGCGCGACGCTGGCAGTGTTGGGGAGGGTGATTGCGGCTATGGCGCGGCAGTAACCCTGGATTTGGAGGCAACGGAACAAGGATGTGTAGAGTGCGCGTCCGACGCCTTTTCTGTGGTGATTGGGATGTACATAAACGGTGACTTCAACAGCCCATTGGTATGCCTCCCGCGCCCTAAACCCGGTGGCGTAGGCATAGCCCAAAATGTCGTCTCCGGCAGCGCAAACGAGCCATGGCATCCTATGGAGGGTGGAGCGGATGCGATTGCGGAACTCTTCAAGTGGAGGTGGCTCTACCTCGAAGGAAATGGCTGTTTCCCTGACAACGGGCGCGTAGATTTCGAGAAGCTTAGAGGCATCGGATTCGGTTGCAAGCCTGATTTTGGCATTCATAGCAAGGATCCAAGACTGGCGGTCCGGCTCTGGCGTCGTTGAAGTATAGCATGCGTATGTTCAGATGTTTGACGGCAAGATGGAAGGGATAAAATACGCCTCAATTCTACATATCCGAATGAGCGCGAGGAATACCGGAGTATCCAGGAAAGGGAGTATTTTGGTTGGGCGATACGCTTCATGTCGGCTGTTGCCAGTTTTTGGAGCGCTGTACGGCGCGCTGCCAGTTGGCGTATAGGCGGTTGCGGTCGGTGATGGGCATTTGGGGGCTGAAGCGCGCGTCGGCTGCCCAATTCGCGGCGATTTCGTCTGTGCTTTGCCAGAAGCCGGTTGCCAGTCCCGCGAGGTATGCCGCGCCTAGGGCGGTGGTCTCGGCGACGGCGTGGCGCTCTATGGACATGCCGAGTATGTCGGACTGGAATTGCATCAGCAGGTCGTTAGCCGTGCCGCCGCCATCTACGTGGAGCCGCGGTATGTCCAATCCCGTGTCGCTCTTCATGGCGTCCATGGCGTCCTTGGTCTGGTAGGCGGTGGATTCGAGGGCGGCGCGCGCCAAGTGGCCGCGGTTCGTGCCTCTGGTGATGCCGACGATTGTGCCGCGCGCGTACATGTCCCAATGGGGCGCTGCCAAGCCTGTGAAGGCGGGCACCAGATAGACGCCGCCGTTGTCCTCGACCGATGCCGCCAGCGCCTCGACATCGGCGGATGCGTCGATAAGCTCCAAGCCGTCGCGCAGCCACTGGACGGTTGCGCCTGTGGAGAAGATGCTTCCTTCCAGCCCGTAGGTTACATCGTCGCCGAGCGCCCAGGCGATGATGGACAACAAGCCGTGTTCTGAGCGCACTCGCTCCGCTCCGGTATTCATGAGGATGAAGCAGCCCGTGCCGTAGGTGTTCTTTGCCATGCCGGGGGCAAAGCATGCCTGCCCGAAGAGCGCGGCATGCTGGTCACCCGCGACGCCCGCGATTGGGATTGCCTGTCCGGCGAATAGGTTGCCGCCCGTGTAGCCGTATATGGCGCTTGAGGGCATCACAGCAGGGAGGATTGCGGGGGGTATGTCCAGCATCGCCAGCAGTTCGGCGTCCCACTCCAGCGTATCGATGTTGTAGAGCATCGAGCGGGAGGCGTTGCTGACATCGGTGGCGTGGAGTGTGCCGTTGGTCAGATTCCATAGCAGCCATGTGTCCACAGTGCCGAAAGCCAGCTCGCCGGACTCCGCCCTGCGCTGTCCGTTGGGGATGTTGTCCAGTATCCAGCGTATCTTGGTCGCGGGGAAGTAGGCGTCTATGGGGAGGCCGGTCTTGTCCGCGACTGTGGCTTCGAGTCTGCGCGCCTTGAGCGCATCGCAGAGCGGGGCGGTTCTGCGACACTGCCAGACGATGGCGTTGGATACGGGGCGGCCGGTGTCGCGTTCCCAAACGATGGTGGTTTCGCGCTGGTTGGCGATGCCTATGGCGTTGATTTGGCGGGCGCTCATTTCGGTGGCTTCGAGCAGCTCATCTACCGCTTCCATGATGGAGTCGAAAAGCTCGTCGGGGCGATGCTCCACCCAGCCGGGCTGCGGGTAGAGCTGCGTGATTTCGCGGTAAGACTGCCAGACGACGCGCCCTGAGCCGTCGACGAGCAGCGCGGTTGTGCCTGTGGTTCCTTGGTCGATTGCCAAGATGTAGCCTGATGCGGGCACCGGCGTATCTCCTACGGGGGCTAACCTGAATATACGGGATGGACGGGATGGGTTGATGTATAATTCGTGATGAGTATAAGGCGCGGGGCTATGAATTGTGAAGGGGTAGATATGGAAGGCAGACGGATTAGGATTACTGCGGGGGGCGTGTCGGTTACGGCGGCGCTGAATGACAGCCGCACGGCGGGCTTGGTGTGGGATGCGCTGCCGTTGGAGGCTGCGGCGAATACATGGGGCGATGAGATTTACTTTCGCATTCCTGTTCAGGCGGATGAGGATGACGACGCGAGCGATGTGGTGGACATGGGCGCGGTCGCGTACTGGCCGCCGGGTCAGGCGCTATGCCTGTTCTTTGGACGGACGCCCGCAAGCGTGGGGGATGAGATTCGCGCCGCGAGCGGGGTAAATGCGCTTGGGGGGATTGAGGGCGACGCCGCGGTTCTGAAGCAGGTGAGATCGGGCGCGAGGGTGGTTGTGGATAGGGCGTAGGCGGCTAACGGGATGCGCGGAATGGATAAGATACTTGTGAGGTAGATATGGGATTTTCGGAGGAATTGCGGCGCGAGTTCGCTGAGATATGGGATACGGAGCATCAGCATCCGCTTGTGGTGGGCATTGGCGACGGGTCGCTGGAACTGGACAAGTTTCGCTACTACATGCGGCAGGATTACATCTATCTGATTGACTTTTGCCGCGTGCTGTCGCTTGCGGCTGCCAAGGCGTCGGATGTGGAGGATATGGGCTGGTTCGCCAAGCTGCTGGATGAGACGCTGAACACGGAGATGGCTTTGCATGTGGGGTTCTGCGAGGATTTTGGCATCAGCGAGGCGGAGCTGTTGAGCACGCAGCCCTCGCCGACTACGCTGGCGTACACGCGCCATCTGCTGCAAATCGCGTTTTCGGGCGGCATAGGGGAGATTGCGACCGCAATGTTGCCGTGCTCGTGGGGCTATTCCGAGATTGGGCAGATGCTCTATGACAGAGGCGTTCCGACGAACCAGCCGCTGTATGGGCGCTGGATAGAGATGTACAATTCGCCGGAGTTCGCGGCGCTCGCCGACTGGCTGCGCTCGTTCATCAATCGCGTGGCGGACGGATGCGGAGAAGCGGAGCGTGAGCGGATGCGTGAGGCGTTTGCGGTCAGCAGCCGCTATGAGTACATGTTCTGGGATGCGGCGTGGCGGATGGAGGGCTGGCCCGTCTAGTGGGTAATGTCCAAGGACAGGGGGCAGATAGGGCGCGGTTAGCGGAAGAGGTCTTTGGAGGGTTCGCGGATGAGCGGATCGATGGCGGCGTCTTCCATGCGCTCGAATTCGTAGCCGCGAATAATGGCGACGGGGACTTGTATTGCCTTGGCGGTTACGAGTTCGGCGGCGGCGGCGAGTTCGTCCGCCGCGGCGATGGTGGTTACTTTGAGTATCACGCCGTTGACGTCGGGCGTGCCGCGATAGTCCTTTACGGGGTTCATGCCTGCGACGCCGATGGCGATGTTGGCGTGTCCGTCCCGCCATGCGCGTCCGAAGGTGTCGGAAATCACGACCGCTACTTCCGCGCCATCTGTGCAGCGCCTGATTTCGGCGCGGATGTTTCGCGCCGAGCGGTCGGAGTCTTCCGGCAGCAGGCAAACGATGTCGTCGCCGGGTACATTGGATGCGTCTATGCCCGCGTTGGCGCAGACGAAGCCCTGCCGCGTCTCGCTGATGATGATGCCGCGCTCTGAGTCCATGCGGACGACGGCGCGGCTCTCGCGCAGCACAAGCTCCACAAGGCGCGGGTCCTTGTGCGTCCGCTCGGCGAAGTTGCGGGCTAATGTGGAGGGCAGGATGTCGTTGAGGTCGAACAGCCTGCGCTCAGCCTTCGACACTATCTTTTGCGTGACGACGAGCGCGTCGCCGGTTCGGAGGGGCGTTCCTTGAGCGCGCGCTGCTTCGGCAATCAGCTCGCCTAAAGGCTCGCCGCCCGTTATCTCAGGGATGCCGGTTATCCCGATGACCTCGATTTTGGGGATGTGGTTCATGGCTTGCGTTCTCCGGGACGGGGGCTAACATGGATTAGGATATTTGCCTGTCAGTATATCAGTTAGTCGGCGTGTCAGTTAGTCGGTAG
>CATQHF010000004.1 GCA_958295865.1 uncultured Dehalococcoidia bacterium
AGATGTGCTGGTGTGCTTCAACGAAGAAGCGTACCAGAACCACAGGGACGAGGTGAGGGACGGCGGCGTCATCATCTACAATTCGGGCGAGTTCGAGCCTGATGACTTGGCGAACAGCTTCGGCATGCCCTTCGCCGACCTCGCAAAGTCCACCGGCAACGCCCGCGCAGAGAACATGATTGTGCTGGGAGCGCTCGCGCATCTGGTCAGCATGTCGCAGACCATCCTGGAGGATTTCGTAAAGGAACGCTTTACGAGAGGACGCGCGAACGATGAGCAGATTATAGTGTCCAACTTCGAGGCGCTGACGCTTGGACGCCAGGAAGCTGAAAAGAGCGGCTTTAGCCTCGGCGAACTCGCGCCGTCGATAAAGCCTGAGGGCAATCAGATTCTGATCAACGGCAACGAGGCAATCTCGCTAGGCGCATGCGCCGCCGGGCTTGGCTTCTACATCGGGTACCCTATATCCCCCGCAACCTCGATCCTGCTCTGGATGGAGCGCAATCTCACCGGCAAGGGCAAGTTCGTGTATCAGGCAAGCTCGGAGATTGAGGCTATCAACGCCCTCGTGGGCGCAGGCTTCGGCGGGCAGAAGTCAATGACCGCGACCGCGGGGCCCGGGCTGTCGCTTATGGGCGAGGGGCTTGGACTGGCATGGATGTCAGAAGTGCCGCTGGTGGTTGCGGACATTCAGCGCGGAGGCCCATCCACAGGCCTGCCCACGAAGACGGAGCAGTCCGACCTGCTGATGGCGATGACGCCGGGACACGGCGATGTCAGCATACCCATCATCGCCCCGGGCACCGTCGAAGAGTGCTTCTACGGCGCGGCAATGGCGCTCAACTGGGCTGAGCGCTACCAAGGGCCGGTCATCCTGCTGAGCGAGCACATGCTATCTGAGCGAAAGCAGAACATCCCCAAGCCCGACCTGAGCAAGCTCGTGATAGAGGAACGGCAGACATACACCGGCAGCAACGGCTACAACCGCTACGACGGCTGGGAGCTTTCGCCGATGCCGCTGCCCGGCAACCCCGGCAGCTACATCGCCAACGGCAGCGAGCACGACGGCATGGGCGACACGACCCACCTGCCTGAGCGCCATATCCAGATGACAGAGCGGCGCTTCAGCAAGCTGAAGTTGCTGGAGAACGAAGAATATGAGAGCCGCAACAGCGACGCAAGCATCGCGCTTATGCCTTGGGGCGGTTCCAAAGGCCCGGCGCAGGCGGCATACGACATCATAATGGACAACGACGGTGAACTCGGCTGGTACTACACGATGTTCCTCAACCCCCTGCCGGCGGAGCTTCTCGAAGAACTGAAGCGGAAAGAATTGGTGCTGGTGCCTGAGCTTAACTACCTCGGCCAGTTCTCCGGTATCCTGCGTTCCCAGGGAGTGAAGGCAGAGTCCATCACGCAGTACACGGGGCTGCCCTTCAAGGTCAGTGAGCTTGCGGAGCGCATTACAGAGCGCCTCGAACAGGAACAGAAAGTGAGCGTAACGGTATGAGCGACAAGAATCCGGAATACGATTTCAAGTGGTGCCCCGGCTGTGGCGACTTCGGCGTGCGGCGCGCCCTCGAATCCGCCATCGAACAGCGCAGGGTCGAGACGGAGCTGCCCGTCGAGAACAACGTGATTGTGGCAGGCATCGGCTGCTCAGGCAATATGGTGCATCTACTCGAAGGCCCGCAGCCCTACGGTCTTCATGGCATTCATGGCAGGACGCTGCCGATTGCACTGGGCGTCAAGATGGGACGGCCTGACCTCAATGTAATCGTCGTAGCGGGCGACGGCGACTTCCTGAGCATCGGCAACGAGCATATCGCGCCACAGGCGGCGCGCAACCTCGATATCACCGTCGTGATTATGGACAACGCCGTGTATGGGCTGACGAAGGGGCAAAGTTCGCCCACGACCAAAATTGACGAAATCACCAGCTCCACGCCATACGGCAAGCCCGAAGTCCAGCTGGACCCGCTTGCCCTCTACCTGACGCTTGGCGTCTCATACATAGCCTCGCATGTGTCAACCAAGGTCAGGGACTTGGGCGCTGTCATCGCCGACGCGATGAACCACAAGGGCTTTTCCATCGTGCATGTGCAGTCCCCCTGCACGACCTACAACAATACCTTCCAAGAGCTGAAGGGCAATGTGCGGAAGGGCATACCGCCGCTCGCATGGGACATCCCGGAGCATCACGACCCCAGCGATGTGGAAGCGGCGCACGAGCTGCTCAACCAGGGCGGCGTGCCGGTCGGCATCGTCTATAAGGACGCCGACAGGCCCTCGTTCCAGGACCGCATCGACATCATCAACGACAAGTCCTTCTCGCGGCAGGTGGACAAGATGATCGACTCTTACGCCATCTAGCCGAACGATAGCACACACATAATCGACTTCAGAGAGGAGGCAGCCTGCGGGTTGCCTCTTTTCAGCAGCGCTCCCAATCGGGTGGTTCGACAAGCTTGCCACAAACGGAGGCGGGCTTACCGCGAAGGCGAAACTCCGCGCCGTTTTCCCTTGTCCCATAACGCCGCGTTAAAGCGCCGTTAATCTGCGCGTCCTAAAATACGCTTACGCGGCAGCGCATTGAGCTTTGCCGTACTTCCAACTACCGCATCGACGGATGATGCAAGGCGCATCGGAACATACTCTGAGCGCCCATGATCACGACATGAGCGACGAAGCATGCAACTACCACGCATCCTGATAGCCGAGGCTATCGGCACATACTTGCTGGTGCTGTTTGGCGCAGGCGCGGTCGCCACGGATGTCATCACGAGCGGACAGCTCGGCTTGTGGCCCGTCGCGTTCACAGCCGGCTTTGGCGTTACGGTGGGCATATACGCCAGCCTCGCCATATCGGGCGCTCACCTCAACCCTGCCGTGAGCCTCGCGTTCGCCATCTTCCGCCGAAGCGAGTTTCGCTTCGGTAGGATGCTTGCGTACTGGGGCGCGCAACTAGCGGGAGCGGTAGCCGCGGGATTGACGCTCTTCGCCGTATTCTCGCCCTTCATCGAGCGTCTGGAACGGCTGAACGGCTACATTCGCGGCGCGCCGGGCAGCGAGTACTCGGCGATGATATTCAGCAAGCACTTCCCGGACGCGGGCGTGTTCGGCATCGATGAGGCTGCCCGCGCCCTGCTGTCAGCGCCGGCAGCGGCGGCTATCGAGGGGCTCGGCACGGCGGTTCTAGTGTTCGTCATATTCTCCCTATTCGACAGGCGCAACACCGCGCTGCCGAACGATGCTCTCGCGCCGCTCTTGGTGGGCTTGACCGTCGCCGTGCTGATAGCCGTATTCGCTCCGCTGACGCATGCGGGCTTGAATCCGGCGCGCGACTTCGGACCGCGCCTCGTAGCATTCTTCGCGGGCTGGGGCAGCGTCGCACTGCCGGGGCCGTCGGGCGGCTTCTGGGTGTACATCGTGGGGCCTCTGCTGGGCGCGCCCATAGGCGCGGCGGCGCATGAGTTCCTTCTCAAGCCCGCCCTGCCCTCATTGCGCCGGAGCGGCCCAGCCCGGAACGGCGCTGCGGATGCGCTCGCCGACTACGAACATGCCCCCAACGCAAGGGATGGCGGGGGTTGAGCGAAGTCTGCGATGCCAACACGCCCTAGTCGGGCACGCCTTCGCTGAGGGGCGTCGCCTTGCTGAGGTAGTAGTTGGGATCGGCGCGCGGGTTGCCCGCGTCGGCGGCGTCGAGCATCTTGTCGTATCGGGAATCCAGCTCCGAGAGCTTGGTCCCCATCGTCTTGTGCAGCGCGACGCTGGATATGACGCGGTGCGTGTCGCCGCCCCCGCAGCCTTTGCACTCGATAGCATCCGGCGGCGTGTAGCTGCGCCACAGCACGCTGGACTTGAGGTTGCAGCCGTCGCATCTGTACTCATAGATTGGCATATAAACTTGTCCTGCTACGCTAGATAGGGTTTCCGTGCCGGATGCCTGCTTTCCCCACATCACGAGGCGAAGGTGGTTTGTACTTTCGCGGAGGCGTCGAAGAACGCCTGCAACGAAAGCTGGTACTGGAAGAACGCGGTGCGGCGCAACTCGTCATGGGATTTCACGCAGCCGCTGGGCATTGTGAGGTCGAGCGTGTTCAGCGTGTGCGCGGAATCCGAGCCGCCATTGGCAGCGATGTTGTCAAGCAGCTCTTTCCACTCGGCGGGCGACATGTCTATGTAGAAGTCGAGGTCGCGCAACTCATCCGCCGGGACGGCTTCGACGGCGGCGCACTCAAAGCCCTCGAATGTGACGGCAAACGCGGCTGCGTCCACCTTGACACCCATGCGGCAGTTGACGCTGCCCTGCGATGTGAACTGGGAGTCGCCGTTGGCGCTCTCGCGGACGGCTTCAAACCACTCTACGGACGGGAATTGCGGCATATCTTGTCCTTGTTTCTCGCGTATCAATCGGGCAGACGGCTACACAGCCGGAGCGCAGATTATTTGGAAGCCTCATCATCGGCGTCGAAGTCGGGCAGCGGCTCGTCGAAGGGTTCGCCGTTGGCTTCATGTTCCAGGCGGCGCTGGTTCCAAGCCTTGATTTTAGCCGAGATCCTCTCGATTCTTCTGCGTTCTTCTTCACGGCCCTCCTTGCGTCCCGCCTCAAAGCGTCTTCTCAGATAGGGTTCTGCAAGCATAGTAAGCGCCTCCAGTGTAAGGCGGGTTATTGGGAATCCTCGTCATCAGCGTCGAAATCGGGCAGAGGCTCGTCGAAGGGTTCGCCGTTGGCTTCATGTTCCAGGCGGCGCTGGTTCCAAGCCTTGATTTTAGCCGAGATCCTCTCAATTCTTCTGCCGGCTTCCTTGCGTTCTTCTTCACGGCCCTCTGCAACGCCTTCTTCGCGGCCCTCTTCACGGCCTTCTTCGCGGCCTTCTTCGCGGCCCTCTTCGCGGCCTTCTTCGCGGCCCTCTTCGCGGCCTTCCTTGCGTCCGGCCTCGAAGCGTCTTCTCAGATAAGGTTCTGCAAGCATGGTCGTCACCTCCGCCAGAAGAATTATAACAAGTGATACTGCCGCAGCCGTGATGATGTTCGGAGCGGTTCTTTCGCCAATCGCAAGGATGGTATCAACAGCAGTATCGTCAGTTCTGTGAAATATCTCTTGCCAGGTTATCAGACATACTACGGCTGCTATCTGAGTGGCGAATAGGATGTAGTAGATTACGCCCCAAGGTCTGGATATGCTCCATATAGAAACTCTATCAGAATCAGGCAATGATTTCCTCTGCGCTGTCAGTATTTCCTACACACTCCGGCGCGCTATCCCCTCCTTAACCTTCCCCCAGAGTGGGAAGAAAGTCAATCCGACGGGGCGAAGTGAGTATCTATGCGGGCTGAGGCGTCGAAGAAATACTGGAAGGTCTGATTGTAGCGATAGAAGAAGTCCTGACGGTACTGGTCGCCGTTCATGGTGAGCGCCAAGCCTTCGTCCCGGCCCATGTCCAGCGTGTTGAGGGTGTGGTCGAGGTCCGCGCCGTCGTTGTCTCTGATGTTACGCAGCATCTCTTCCCACTCGTCGGGCGGCATGTCGAGGTAGAAGTCGGCTTCGGCGAGATCGGACTCGGCGACCTGCCGCACTTCGTCGCACTCCGCGCCCTCAAACACCAGAATGTAGGATTGCGCCGCAACCTTGATGCCCACAGTGGCATCGCACAGACCGCCGCCCGCCTGCTGATAGGATTCGTCGGCGTTGAATATGTCGCGCACCTGCTGAAACCATTCGACGGATGGGAATTGCGGCATTGGCTATACCTCCATGAACTTGGCGAGTCCCGGCGGGAAGCCGGCCTCGCGCGACACGCCGATGTGCTCCATGTTGGCGAGGTACTGGCGGGCGAAGTCGCCCATCATGCGCTCGTACTGACGCATGCCGCTCCGCGCGCCCTCGATGCCGCCGCCGAAGATGATGGCAAGCGCCTCTCTGAGCACAGGGTCATTGAGTTCGCGCTCGAATACGCGCTCGGCGATGTTCATCAGGCGGGAGAAGACGAGAGCCTTGTCCGGATTGTGCGATGTGGCATAGCGCAGGTGGGAGAGGCCATAGGCGATATGGCGCGCCTTGTCTTGCAGGCAGCGCGCGAACAGTACCTTCTCCGCCGGGTTGTGCGCGAAAAGCTCGCCATAGCGGTAGAGCGTGAAGGTGAAAGTGCCGCGCAGCAGATGGAGCATCACGACCGTTTCGGGCCAGCCGCCGGTGCTCTCGAGCAGCATGCGATTGACCTCGCCCTTGCCCTCCAGTCCCAGCCCGCCGCCGTTGGAGAGGGCGCGCTTGCGGAACGCCTCGAAGTGGCGAGCGTTGTCAAACATCTGCGTCGCCAAGAAGAGCTTGACCTCGTGGAAGCCGTAAGATAGCTTCTGCTGCCAGCCACCGATGACCTCTATCTCGATGCTGGCGTTCTGCGAAAGCTCGGTGCAGAGCTGGCAGATGGCTGCCTCCACATCGTCGGGCAGGGCGCGAATGGTGTTCCAGGGGACATCAGTCGCAGGCGCCCAACGGCGCTGGATTGCCTCTTCGTAGAGATCGGCGGCGTTGTCTGCCCAAAGTTCGCGTTTCTCGCGCACCTCAAAGCCGAGCGGCGCGACGCCGGGGACGGGATAAGCGCCGCGCGGCTTGCGCGTCTGGTCGTCCCAAAAGTCCGGCACATCGCCGTACACGCCGATGTTGAGGGCATCCAAGGTCAGCCCGTTCTTCGTTGGCTTGGCGCGCGTACCCCATTGCAGGGTATTCCGCATCCATGCCAAGCCGGGCGGGGCGATTTCCACCTCGTCCGCTTCGTCGGCGGCGCGCTCAGTGGCGCGGGCGGCGGATGCCTGGGCGGTTTGGGCTTGCGCTTGAGTGTCTTCCGGGTTGGTGTCTGTCATTGGCAGCGTTCCCTAGTATTAAGTTCTTTTGACATTTGCGCCATTACGGTGAAAACGGTAATCCAGAATATCAGGGTGTAGGCACTTCTGCATATTTTAGGCTATCTCAAAGCACTGGATTCCTGCTTTCGCAGGAATGACGGGTGAGCAACGGCTGCGCTCTTGGCATGCCCCTCCGTTCAAGCCAAGTGGCATGTATCGGGGCAACCTGTGGCTGCCCCGACGGAGGCTAACATCCATGTACAAGATTGCGGGGATTCGGAGTTAGCTCCACATGATTTCCATCAGGCGGGGGGAGGCACGGCCGTTTTCAAAGCGCTCGCCGAAGCCCGCGGAGCGGATGCGCTGGACATACTCTCGCACTTGCCGACGGCGGATCGCCATGAGCTTGCGCGCGCCTTCGTCGTAGCGCTTGACGCCGCCGCCGAGCAAGATTGCCATCGCCTCGCTGCTCGGGGTGTCGATGGCGGCGGGGTTCTGGTTGCCGGCGAGCAAGCCGCGCTCGCCCTCGTCGAGGTAGCAGTGAATCTCTTCGCGGCGATCAGGCTCGGATTCTGATAGGTAGCGCATGTGCATAACGCCGAAGGCTACATGTCGGGATTCGTCCTGCGCGGCGAGTCGGTAGATGCGCTTTTCGGCTTCGTTGTACGACATCAACTCGCCCATGCGGAACAGGGTCAGCACCGCGCCCTCGCCGGAGATATGGAGGCGCGAGGACATCTCCGTGAACTCGCGGGAGAGGTCGATGCTGCCAACGACGCCGCTGGTGGTGATGTCCGGGCGCTGCATAAGCCCGCCGCCGTTGGCGAGGGCGCGCTTTCGGAATACATCCAAGTGGCGCGATTCGTCCATTATCTGGGATAGCAGGAACATGCGCGGCTCGAAGTAGTCGGGACTGGTCGTAGCAACCCAGCGCGCGGGAATGTCGGCGGCGACGAACTCGACCTCAGTGAGGAAGGTGTCCAGCTGACATTGGGCGCGCTCGATGTCGTCGGGCAGCGGCTTGATGGTGTGCCATGGAATATCGGTCGCCGAACTCCACTGGCGCTGAAGGGACTCTTCGTATAGGTCTGCCGCGTTGTCCAGCCAGATTTCGGACTTGGTGCGGACGCCGTAGCCGCCGATGCGATAGGAATCGGGACGCTTTGCCGCGCCGCGCGGCCTGCCGGTCATGTTGTCGGTGGTGTCGGGGGCTTCGCCATAAGAGCCTACCTCTACGCTGGAGAGCGTCATGCCGCGCTTCTCGTCAGGCATCGCCTTGATGCCCCACTCGCCGCGCGAGTCCAGCCACGACAGATCGAGGTCATAGTCGTCAGCGTACTCTTTCACGGCTTGCAGCGATTCATTCTGTACGGTGGTCATCGTCGCCCTCCTGTGTGTTAGGTAGTCAGTGTGTCAGGCAGTCGGGATTTCAGGGTGTCGGGATGTCAAGTTAGCCGATTAGTCTGTAGCCACAATATAATACAGGCGTGGGCGAGGCGCAAGCGATGGCGGGGATAGTTCCACAAGTTCATCACGAACGGAACGGGGATCGGAACGAACCTGAAACCCCATGCTCCATTTGTGTTAGCATGTTCTATAACTTTCCTGCGGGAAGACGAAAGGCGAACTGAAACATGAATATGGAAAGCGACAACAAAGTCCAGTGGGTCTATGCGTCCGAGAACAATCAGGAGCTCGAAGAACGCTATGACGAATGGGCGAAAGATTACGATGAAGACCTAGAATCCGATTTCGGCTATGTGATGCCGCGCGCGGCTGCTAAGGCGTTTGAAGGCTTTGTTTCCAAAGACGCCAAAGTGCTGGATGCCGGCGCGGGCACCGGACTGGTCGGGCGCGAACTGCATCGGCTGGGCTATGCGAATCTCGACGCGATGGACATGTCCGGCGGCATGCTCGAAGTGGCGCGCAGCAAGGGCGTCTATGGCGAACTGCACCAAATGACGATGGGCGGGCCTCTTGGCTTCGACACAAACAGCTACGATGCCGCCATCTGCGTCGGCGTGCTGACGCTGGGACATGCGCCCGCCCACTCGCTCGACGAACTGGTGCGTATCACCAAGCCGGGCGGCTGCGTCCTGTTCACGCTGCGCCCCGACATCTACGAGCGCAACGGCTTCCGCGAGCGGCAACGGATGCTGGAGAGCGATGGCAAGTGGGAACTCGCCCATGTCAGCGAAGAGTTCCAAGGACTGCCAAAGGGCGAGCCTGATGTATATTTCCAAGTCTGGGTTTATAAGGTAAAGCCAAATTAAGCGACGCCGCTCACCAGCCATTTCCTCATGGGGAAAGGTCAGTGCCTGACATGAGCACAGTCGAAGGGATGGGCGGTATGCGCCAAGCCGAGCCAAAACCACCCGCGAACCTGCGCTTCTCATGGGACGACCTGCCCGCCGCGACCGCGCATCTGGCGGGGACGGGTGGCGAACTGCGCGCCGAACTCGACGACTTCATAGTCAGCGAGATTCCGAGCTACCTGCCAAGCGGCGACGGCGCGCATGCTTATGCCCATGTGGAAAAGCGCGGCTTAACCACGATGGACATCGTATCCGCGCTCGCGCAGCACGGCGTTCCCCGCCGCAGCGTCGGTTACGCCGGACAGAAGGACAAGTACGCCGTTACCCGCCAGTGGCTGAGCGTGCCTGCCGAACACACTACCGCGCTCGAAGCGCTGGACGCCGTCGACGACGTAACCCTGCTGGAAACATCAAGGCATCGCAACAAGCTGGGCTTGGGACACCTGCGCGGCAACCGCTTCAGCCTGCGCGTTCGCAATCCGTCCGACGGCTGGCAGCCGCTCGCCGAGGCAATTCTAGCGTGTCTGCGTCAAGTCGGGCTGCCAAACTACTTTGGGCCGCAGCGATTCGGCTACTTCAACACCAATATAGCCGATGGGCTGCGGCTGATTGGCGGCGAAAAGATGCGCGGTGACCGCAGGATGCAGCGGTTCTTCGTATCCGCGTTCCAGTCGCACATGTTCAACCTGCTGCTCAAAGCGCGCATCGAACGGGGGCTATTCCCTGCCGTGCTGTCCGGCGACATGGCGCAGAAGCATGACACCGGCGGCATATTCGTCGTGGAAGACGCCGCCGCCGAGTCGGAGCGCTCGCGCCGCCTGGAGATTAGCGCCACGCTGCCGATGTTCGGCAAGAAAGTCAGGCTGAGCGGCGGCGATGCGGGCGCTCTTGAGACAGAACTGCTGTCAGAGTTTCGCCTTGAATACCCGCGCTTCCGCAGCGTACAGGGCGCGCGCCGCATCAGCCGCATACGCTTGGACGACGCGACCCTCACCGCCGCGCCCGACGCCTACATCATTGACTTCACGCTCCCCAAAGGCGCATACGCCACCGCCCTTATGCGCGAGCTGATGAAGGCGTCGGATGTGCGCTGATGCCCAATCCGCGCCCCTTTATTTTGCGCGCTATGCTACAATGCAAGCATACAAGTGGCGCAGACAAAATGAGGTGTACATAATTATGGAAGAGCGAGTAAGCAGGCTGGAAGGTGAACAGTCGGGAATGAGCGCGCGTCTCAACGATATGAGGACTGACATGAACGCGCGCCTCAATGACATTCGTTCTGACATGAACTTCCGGTTCAACATCATTTTCGGATTATTGATAGCCATATTAGGGGTAGGCGTAACCATACTTGGAATAGGTGTAACTATTCTCTTGCAGTTGGTGTAGCCGCAGGATAAGCCCTGCGGCAATCCCGCCCCTAAAGCATCGCCTCGTTCAGCGTAACCCCAAAGCCCGGCGCGTCCGACGGCGATATGTAGCCGCCCACCGGCGCAGGCTCATCCAGCCACAGCACATCGCGCTCGTCGCGGATATGGTCGGCATGATACTCCGCAAGGTCGGCGCAGTCCGAGCCGGCGATGAGATGCAGCCCCCACACCTCCCCGCCCCTGTGCGGCGCGACCGGCGCTCCCACCCGATTGGCTATCTCCACGATACGCAGCCCTTCCGTAATGCCGCCGCACCAAGTAATATCCGGCTGCCACAGGTCGAGCGCGCCCGCGCGCGCAATCTGCTCGAAGCCGTGATGCGTGAACTCATGCTCGCCTCCCGCAATCAGCGTCGGCTTCACCGCGTCTATGAGCGCCGCCTGCCCGTCCAAGTCATCCGGCGTCAGCACATCCTCGAACCAGTAGAGGTTGTAATCTGCGAGCCGCTTCGCCATTTCCAGCGTAACCTCGCCGTCCCAGGACATATACACATCGACCATCACAAGCGCGTCGCCGCCGAGCGCCTCACGCGCATGCTCCGCCGAGCGCGCCGCCGTGTCGTAGTCGGCATCAACCCCCGTCCAACGATGACCGAACTTGTTGGCGGTATATCCCAGCTCCCGGTATAGCTCGGCGTCCTCGCCGGTTGCGTATGCGCGGATGCTCCGCTTCGGCGTATCCGTCAGAAGCGCGCACACCGGCACATCTCGCGCCTTGCCCAGCAGGTCGTAGAGCGCGAGGTCTATGCCGGACAGCGCCATTATGCCCAGCCCCTTGCGTCCGTATGGCAGCGACTCCATATACAGCGCGTCGTATGTCGCCTGAATGTCCGCCACGCTCTCGATTTCGCGCCCGATGATCAGGTCGCGCAAATGCCCGTTCACCACCGCCACGCCCGCAACGCCGCCGCCGCCATAGCCATAGCCCGTCACGCCCGCATCCGTATCCACCCGCACCACAATCTGCCAGAAATGCGTCCGCCAAGACGGCGCGAGATGCCTATACTTCGGATACACAGCCTTCACATCGGTAATCTTCATATCAAACTCCATAGGCTAGATGCTAGTCGTGTGCTAACGGATAGTCGTCCCCCAATGCTACTTCGCGGACGCTATCAAGGCAACACATGGCGGCGCTTGGCAACCTGCATAATCATAATCATCCCACATTCGGCAAATCCAATATACTTGATAAGCGAGGTAGAGTTTCCTTTCAAGTGGCAAACCTTTTCGTCATTCCCGCGCCCTTGTTCCTTCATTCCTGCTTTCGCAGGAATCCGGTGCGATATAGCGACAAAACCATCTGCAAGGAAACGCTTTCGATAACCGAACCCTGACATCTGCCCTATGACACTCTGTGTTATGATTAACCCCTGCAAAACTGACTCATCGGAGGCGAAAGCATGGAGCGTGCCGAACAAGAAATCCTTATCGAAACGCGCGGGCGTGTCGGCGTCATTACGCTGAACCGCGCCGACAAGCTCAATGCCCTCACGGGCGCGACCCAATCGGCGATTCACGAGCAGGTGCGCGCGTGGAACGCCGATGACGCGATAGGCGCGATGGTCATCACCGGCTCGGGGCGCGCATTCTCAGCCGGCGCCGATGTCGGCGGCTTCGAGGACTTTGTGCGCGGTGAGGCGCGCCAACGACCCGCCACGCCCACCGACGTCGCATGGGTTGACCTCGTGCGTGAATCCAAGCCTATCTTGTGCGCGCTGAACGGCCTAGCCGTCGGGCTTGGCATCACGCTATGCCTGCCCTGCGATGTGCGCCTAGCCGCCGAGGACGCCCGCATATCCTTTCGCTTCCTACGCATCGGTCTGACGCCGGAGTACGGCAGCACCCACTACCTTGTTAACCTCGTAGGGCTTGGACGCGCGCTCGAGTACATGCTCACCGGCAAGTTCATCACCGCGCAGGAAGCGAAAGACGCGGGGCTGGTGAACCATGTATGCCCCGCCGAAAGCCTCCTGGACGACGCCGTCGCGCTCGCGCAAGAGATCGCCGACAACCCCGACTGGCATCTGCTGAAGGTCAAGCGCCTCATCCATGAGAACTACATGGAGAAAGACCTGTCATGGGTACTGCGCCGCGAGTCCGAGACGCTGCGCGCCGCCCGCTACACCGACGCCCACAAAGAGGCGCTCACCGCATTCCGCGAGCGCCGCCAGCCAAAGTTCCACCAATGACCCGAATACCCCCGTCAGCCCTCAAGCCAACCATAGGCATACTAGCGCCGACCAACGAAGACGCCCGCGCCTGCGCCGCCGCGATAGAGCGGCTCGATGGGCATGCGCTGCGAATCGACGCGGCCGACGCCGCGACGCCGGAGCGCGCCCTGCGCCTCATAGACGCCCTAGTATGCTGTGGCGGCGACGCGCGCGAAGCCGACGACCAAGTACGACTGCTCCGCGCCGCGCTCGACGATGACCTGCCCATCTACGCCATTGGCGGCGGCATGCTGCTGCTGAACATCGCGCTGGGCGGCAAGCCTGCCGTATCGGTGGGTGACCACGCCGCCACTGCCGACGATGGCAAAGCGGCATCGGCGTATCACCAGATCTACATCGCGCCCGGCAGCAGATTGGCGGCGGTAGTCGGCTCCGGCGGATTCGTGCGCGTGAACAGCCGCCACCGCAGCGGCATACGCGAGGCGCACAAGTCGCCATGGCTGCTGGCGTCGGCGTACTCGCTGGAAGACAGCGTCATCGAGGCGCTCGAAAGCCCGCGCCATCGCTGGGTCATCGGCGTGCAGTTCCGCCCGGAGCGCCGCATGGAACTGCCGCCGCACTTCGACCGCCTCTTCCAGTCCCTGCTGGAACGCGCCGCCGAGCGCCTGAACGCCGCCAGTTTCCCGCAATAGAAACCCTAGTCCATGTTATAATATATTTAATTATGCTATTAAAATTAGGTTAGGCGTATTCCCGCAGTCCCCGCCGGTTGACCGCTCTTGTTTATGTCGCTGCGCTCGGTTCATCTCGGCTATGACCGCCCGTATCGCACCCCGTCCGAGCCACAGACGCCCGGAAGCATAGGAGATATTTATGACGACCATCAAGACGGAGTTCGGCTTCATCAAGTCCACGCTAATCGAAGATGAGATGCGAACTTCGTATCTTGACTACGCGATGAGCGTAATCGTGTCGCGCGCGCTGCCCGATGTGCGCGACGGCTTGAAGCCGGTGCAGCGCCGCATCCTCTACGCGATGGACGAGCTGGGCATGCGCCCCACGCAGGCGTACAAAAAGAGCGCGCGCCTCGTCGGTGAGGTGCTCGGCAAGTACCACCCGCACAACAACGACTCCGTATATGAGGCGATGGTGCGCCTCGCCCAAGACTTCACGATGCGTCTGCCGCTGGTTGACGGTCAGGGCAACTTCGGCAGCGTGGACAACGACCCGCCCGCCGCGATGCGCTACACCGAGGCAAGGCTGCGCGCCGTTGCCGAAGAGATGCTCATCAACATCGACGAGAACACCGTCGACTTCATAGACAACTTCGACGGCACATTGCGCGAGCCTGTCGTGCTGCCCGCCCGCCTGCCCAACCTGATGATTAACGGCGCGTCCGGCATCGCCGTAGGCATGGCGACCAACATCCCGCCGCACAACCCGACCGAAATCTGCAACGCCGTCATCCATCTCATCGACCGTCCCAACGCCTCCGTCGAAGACCTGATGAAGCATGTGCAAGGCCCCGACTTCCCCACGGGCGCGACCATCATGGGGCGCGAGGGCATCCGCAACGCATACTCCACCGGGCGCGGCCAAATTATCGTGCGCGCCAAAGCCGAAATCCAGCCGATGCGCCGCTCCAACCGTATGCAGATTATCGTCTCCGAGCTGCCCTATCAGGTCAACAAGGCGGCGCTCGTCGGGAAGATCGCCAGCCTCACGAAAGACAAGCGGCTTCAGGGCATATCGGAAGTGCGCGATGAGTCCGACCGCGAAGGAATGCGCGTAGTCATCGAACTTCGCAGCGGCACGCAGCCGATGGTCGTCCTGAACAACCTGTACAAGTTGACCGCGATGCAAAGTTCGTTCTCCGCGAACATGCTCGCGCTGGTCGAGGGAATGCCGCGCATAGTAACCCTGAAGAACGCCCTTCAAAACTTCATCGACTTCCGCCGCGAGGTCGTGCGTCGCCGCGCCGAGTTCCAGCTCGAAAAGGCAAGGCAGCGCGCGCATATCCTCGCCGGCCTCCGCATCGCCGTGGGCAATCTCGACGAGGTGATAGCGCTGATACGCGCCGCCGCCGACACCGCCGCCGCGCGCAATGCGCTCATACAGCGCTTCAGCCTGGACGAGCCGCAGGCGCAGGCAATACTCGACATGCAGCTGCGCCGCCTCTCCGCGCTCGAACGCGAACGCTTGGAGGAAGAATACAACCAGATTCAGACGACGATACAGGGGCTAGAAGAGCTGCTCGGCGACGAATCCAAGATACTCGTGGAGATAAAAAAGGAGACGCGCGCGCTCAAGCGCAAGTTCGGCGATGAGCGCAAGACCGACATCAGCCTAGATCCCCACGACATCAGCCGCGCCGAACTTGAGGCGCACGAGCAGGTAGTCGTTACGCTGAGCCAGGGCGGCTACATCAAGCGCATTCCGGCAGGCACATATCGCAACCAGCATCGCGGCGGCAAGGGCGTCGTCAGCATGAACACGCGCGAAGACGACCCCGTCAAGCACCTGCTGGTCACCGACACCCACGACACCCTGCTGTTCTTCACCAATCGCGGGCGCGTCCACAAACTCACCGTATTCGAGCTCAGAGCGGACACCTCGCGCAACACCAGAGGCGTTCCCGTCGTCAATGTCATCCAGCTTGGCGCTGATGAACAAGTCAGCGCCGTCGTCGCCGCCGACAACCTCGACCACGACGACACCTTCCTGATGCTAGGCACGCGCAAGGGCAAAATCAAGCGCATCGCGCTCAGCAGCATAGGCAACATTCGCCCATCCGGCCTGATTATCATGAACCTCAACTCCGGCCCCGCCGACGAACTCGTCGGCGCATGCCTCGCCAAGCCGGAAGATGATGTCATAATGGTCTCCGAGCAAGGCATGTCCATACGCTTCCCGGTCAAAGACGCGCCCAAAAGACAGCGCAACGCCGGCGGTGTGCGCGGAATGAGGCTGCGCGGCGAAGACCGCGTAATCGGCATGTCCATCATTCCCGACGACAGCGACAGCCGTCTGCTGGTCATCAGCAAAAAAGGCTTCGGCAAGCTCACGCCCATCAGCGAGTACAGAAAGCAGGGCAGAGGCGGCTACGGACTCGCTACCTTCGCCATTCAGCCCAGAAAGACCGGCACGGTCGCCGTCGCCGAGGTCGTGGACGACAGCAAGGAACTATACCTAGTCTCCGAGCAGGCGCAAGTGCTCCGCACCAGCCTGTCAGAGATTACCACCACCATCGGCAGAAAGACAAAAGGCGTAACCATATTCAAGCTCGACAAGGGCGACTCCGTAGCGTCCATCGCCTGCGTCAGATCCCTAGACAGCCCCGCCGCGACCGCCCCTGCCAAATCCGGCGGCAAGCCCAAGAACGGCAAAGCGAAGAACGGCAAAGCAGCCGCTCCCAAACCCGCCGCCAAGCCTAGCGACGCCCAGACCGACATAAAGCAGCTCCCCCTAGGCGGAATGTCCCAAAACGGCACAACCCCCAACAAATAGAAGCCACCCCAAAACCCAATTCGGTCAACCCCAGCCTGCATGCCACCAACCCGGCATGCAGGCTGTCATTCCGCACCCCAAGCCTAAACACAACCCAATTCTTAATTCTTAATTTCCACCCCGCAACCCTATTCAGTTAGGCGTATCTCCCCCTCCCACAGATGCTGATAGCCACCGTCCACCCGCACATACTGCCCCGTGCGGATTGCGCCGATGTCGTAGTCGGGCAGGGGAACGGTCGCCACGCAGTCCCCATCGACTATCTCACCATGCCGCCCAAAGCCGAAGTCGAGGTTGTCGAAGCCGTACTGCTTGCGGTCGTCGGGTAGGTCTTCTACATCAATCGGATCGATGTGCAGGAAGAAGGTTGCGGCGGTGTCAGCCTCGAAGCATTGCTCTTTGGCGTAGATAAGCCTGTTTTCGATGAGATACACATCGAAGTCGGAGCGGACGATTGCCGGTTGGCTGTCTCCGACGACTGTACGGAGTGAGTCGTCAGGCATCATATTAGCGCCCGCGAGATAGTCGGCGATGGCGCGGGCTTCCTGTTCCGTAATGCTCGATGACGACATAGATGTGCCCGGGGCAAACTGCTGCGGGTTAGTGAGAAACTGCGTGATGCTGTCCCGCGTCCAGACGACATCCGACGAACGCAACGCCTCCGAGAAGTTAAAGCCGCCGACCTCGCCCGCTGCCCGCCCAATGACGCCAACAAGGTGAGGACCGGGACCATGCTTTTCGGCGCTCAGGTCGTGGCAGCTGCCGCAGTGCAAGCCGAATAGCTGCCTGCCCACGGCTTCGTCCGTGCCCGTGCGTTCAGTTGCCGCCGGTGTGGGCGTAGCCGTGGCTTCCGTATCCGGCGAGTCCGGCGTTGGAGATGCGATGACATAATCACAGCTTGCCGAGTACACATCGCGCCGCTCCCTCGACTCTTCATCACAGTACCTCAGAGAACGGCTCAGAAAATAGACCCGCCCTCTATCGCGCAGCAAGGCTATGCGTCCGTCCGGCATAATCGCAATGTCTCGTATCCGATAGCCGAGTTCGATCTTCTCCACATACTGCACATCCACCCCGTGACGGCGGACTCGATAGAGAGAGCCGGCGATGAACGAAGCAATCAGAAGATCGTCTTTCCACAAGGGAAGATGCTCCTCATCGTTGACGGCGATGGCGGAGATGGCTGGTGACGGAACCCAGGAAAAGACCGGTCGCAGGAAGTCGTCGTGCCTGCCCATCTTCTCGTCCTCGATGGTCGGGGGAATCTGACGGCCATATTGAACCCCGTAGGAGACCACGGGCCAGCCATAGTTGCCTCCCCGTTCAAGCAGATTCAACTCGTCGCCGCCTTGCGGCCCATGATCCGTCGCCCAGATATTGCCGTCTGCATCCCTCACCAGCCCTTGTGAGTTGCGAAAGCCGATAGCCAGCGTCTCCACCTCTCCCGTTTCGATAGCAATACGGACTAACTTACCCAGATGATCGTCGGGAGCGATGAGGAAATCTTTCTCATACCACCCCCCATAGCCTCCATGGTCACCAATTGTCACAAGCAAGTGGTTCTCGCCATCCGTCAACATCTTTCCGCCCGCTTGACCTACTTCAGTGTGTGGAATGCAGGGGTTGGCGTCGAATATCGTCCTCCAGTTTGGCGAAACTGTCAGGCTTTCTTCTTCCGCAAGAAGCGTAGTGGACGACAACCTGAACCGGACACATTCTCCCGTGAAATAGTGATGGGTAACAAACAACTCGTACCCGTTTTCAATCTCTTTCAACAAAATATCGAAGACCCGAAAGTCATGCAACAGGTATTCTGGGTTATCGCCGATAGGGTTCGCTTTCAATGCCGCTTCAATCATCGGGACATTGCCCTCAAGATATTCCACAGTCCCGTCGCGGAAGACCAGGACAAATCTTCCCTCCGGCGTAGCTACCAGTAGGCCCTCACAGACGCTTTCGATAGCCCCTCCTAGCCTAGTGCTCTCAAGCGTGACATATTCAATCTCGAAAGGGTATAGATGCGTCATGAGCGCCGGATCTTCTTCAGGATAAGGCGGCGCTACCGTATAGGGTGTTGCCGCCGGACAGTCGGCGCTTGGCGTCGGCGAAGGAACAGCCGTTGCGGTGAGTGTAGGCGTCGGCGAAGGAACGGCCGTTACGGTGGGAGTAGGCGTCGGCGAAGGAACAGCCGTTGCGGTGGGTGCAGGCGTTGGCGAGGGAACAGCCGTTGCAGTGGCAGTAGGCGTTGGCGAAGGAACAGCCGTTGCGGTGAGTGTAGGCGTTGGCGAAGGAACAGCCGTTGCAGTGGCGGTAGGCGCTGGCGCGGGAACGGCGGTCATCGCCGGACTGTCGGAGCAGGCGGCTGCGAAAACTCCAAGTAGGACGAGCGCGATAGCCCACAATGCGGAACGGAACGCCGTCGATACTGAGCGGCAATACGGAGAGCGAAATACCCCCCCCCATACGGATGTTCTAATAACGCGCGTCAGCGCCCGCCGGAGGCTATTCAGTATACGCAACAAGATTTCCTTCCTGTCAGCGAACTAGCGTCATTCCCGCAGCGCAGCAGCCCCAATTGCGCGCAGCCCGCACAATGCCACTCGCACAACCCTCCAACCATCCCAACCCAGCCGCGCCGCACCCCCATTCTACAACAGCCACCCACTCCACCGACAAGAATTAGCCAACACTTACATCCCTTCATGTCAGCAAATTACCTGCCACTTACAATTCCGAACAAAGTGAGGAATCAAAAATCCTAGTTTGCAGGACACCTAGAATTCAGCAACTACCTTCAAACTTCGGTTGGCATCAGTCTGCGAAACATCCCGCACCCCAAGCCTAAACACAACCCAATTCTTAATTCTTAATTTCTAATTCTTAATTTCCACCCCGCAACCCTATTCAGTTAAGCGTATCTCCCCCTCCCACAGATGCTGATAGCCATCGCCTACAGGCACAAACTGCCCCGTGCGAATTGCGGCGATGTCGTAGTCGGGCAGGGGAACGGTCGCCACGCAGTCCCCATCGATCAACTTGCCATGATGGTCGAAGATGAAGTCGAGGTTGTCGAAGCCGTACTGCTTACGGTCGTAGGGCAGGTCGTTCGCGTCAATCGGGTCGATGTGGAGGAAGAAGGACGCCTCGGTGTCGTCCTCGACGCACTGCTCTTTGGCGTAGATAAGCCTGTTTTCGATGAGATACACATCGAAGTCGGAGCGGACGATTGCCGGTTGACTGTCTCCGACGACTGTACGGAGTGTGTCGTCAGGCATCATAGTAGCGCCCGCGATATAGCCGGCGATGGCGCGGGCTTCCTCTTCGGTAATGCCTGATGACGGCATAGATGTGCCCGGGGCAAACTGCTGCGGGTTAGTGAGAAACTGCGTGATGCTGTCCCGCGTCCAGACGACATCCGACGAACGCAACGCCTCCGAGAAGTTAAAGCCGCCGACCTCGCCCGCCGTCCGCCCAATGACGCCAACAAGGTGGGGTCCAGAGCCGTGCCGCTCGGAGTTCAGGTCGTGGCAGCTGCCGCAGTGCAAGCCGAATAGCCGCGCGCCTGCCGCCGTGTCTGAGTCCGGTGTTGGAGATGCGGCTATGGCTTCGCAGTTGGCAGAGTACACATTGCGCTGCTTCCGCGCCTCTTCATTGCAGTACCTCAGAGAACGGCTCAGAAAATAGATCCGCCCTCTATCGTGCAGCAAGGCTATGCGTCCGTCCGGCATAATCTCAATGTCTCGTATCCGATAGCCGAGTTCGATCTTCTCCACATACTGCACATCCGTCCCGTGACGGCGGACTCGAAAGAGCGAGTCGCCAGTTAGAGAAGCAACCAGCAGGTCGTCTTTCCACAAGGGAAGATGCTCCTCGTCGTTGACGGCGATGGCAGATATAGCCGGCGACGGGACCCAGGAAAAGACCGGCCGCTGGAAGCCGTCGTGCCTGCCCATATTCTCCTCCTCGATAGTCGGAGGAATCTCACTGCCATATTGAACCCCGTAGGAGACCACGGGCCAGCCATAATCGCCTCCCTCCCGTAACAGGTTCAACTCGTCGCCGCCTCGCGGCCCGTGATCCGTCACCCATATATTGCCGTCCGCATCCCTAGCCAGCCCCTGTGAGTTGCGAAAACCGATAGCCAGCGTCTCCACCTCTCCCGTTTCGATGGCAATACGGACTAACTTGCCCAGATGATCGTCGGGAGCGATGAGGAAATCTTTCTCATACCACCCTCCATATCCTCCATGGTCACCAATTGTCACAAGCAAGTGGTTCTCGCCATCCGTCAACATCTTACCACCCGATTGGTGAGCTGTTTTAGTGTGTGGAATGCAGGGGGCGGCGTCGAATATCGTTCTCCAGTTTGGCGAAACTGTCAGGCTTTCTTCTCCCGCAAGAAGCGTAGTGGACGACAACCTGAACCGGATACATTCTCCGGTGAAGTAGTGATGAGTAGCAAATAGTATGTACCCTTCCGCAGTCTCTTTCAGGAGAATGTCGGCGACTCGAAATGAGTATGGGGCGAAATCAGGGTTCTCACCGATGGGGCTTGATTCCAGCCCTGTATAGTTCATTGGGACATTGCCGTCGAGATATTCCACAGTCCCGTCGCGGAAGACGAGGGCAAGCTTTCCCTTCGGCGTAGCTACCAGCAAATCCTCGCAGATGCTTTCCATAGCTCCGCCGCTCCCGTAGAAGCTCTCAAGCCTGACGGATTCACTCTCGAAAGGGTATAGATGCGTCATAAGCGCCGGCTCTTCTTCAGGATAAGGCGGCCCTACCGTATAGGGTGTTACCGCCGGACAGCCGGCGCTTGGCGGCGGTGAAGGAAAAGCCGTTGCGGTGAGCGTCGGCGTTGGCGAAGGAACGGCCGTTACGGTGGGAGTGAGTGTCGGGCTAGGGACATTCGTGCCTGTGGCGGTAGGCGCTGGCACGGGAACGGCGGTCATCGCCGGACTGTCGGAGCAGGCGGCTGCGAAAACTCCAAGCAGGACGAGCGCGATAGTCCACAATACGGAACGGAACGACGTCGATACTGAGCGGCAATACGGAGAGCGAAATAGCCTTCTCTGTACCGACGTTCTAATGACGCGCGTCAGCGCCCGCCGGAGGCTACTCAGTATATGCAACAAGATTTCCCTTCTGTCAGCGAACTAGCGTCATTCCCGCAGCATGCCAAACCCGATTGCACGCAGCCCGCCCAATGCCACCCGCACAACCCTCCAACCGTCCCAACCCAAAGCCGCGCCGCACCCCCATTCTACAACAGCCACCCCCTCCACCGACAAGAATTAGCCAACACTTACATCCCTTCATGTCAGCAAATTACCCGCCACTTACAGACGGGTTGCTCATGGTTCTTGGCGCTTGAAGTGGTTGACGACCTTGCTGAGAATGTCGATGGCTTCGGGGAGGTCGGGGCCTAGGGGCGGGCCGAAGCTGAGGTGAGTCGCGCCGTCGGCTACCAGCGGCTCCAGTCGCTCGATGATGTCGGATGCGCTGCCGACGACTCCGATTCGGAGCATGTCGTCGGTCACCATGTCTATCGCCTTTGCCTCGTCTCTGTCGGTGATGAGCGCGGCGGTTATGGGGTCGAAGTCCGCGATGTCCAGTCCCATGTCGGCGAGTATGGTCTCGTTCATGGCGCTGCCGTAGTAGGCGACCTTCTGGGCGAGGACACGGCGGGCGGCGGCGCGGTCTTCGGATGCGGACACCCATATACAAGCAGCAAAGTCAAATTGTTTGTCCGGATTGTTCGGCTTGCCCTGTTCATCCCATTCATCCGGGACTTCAAGATTGTGTTCGGGCGGGTCTTGTGCTGGCGTATCGTCCTTCAACGGGTGCGGCGCGAGATAGGCTTCGCTGGCTGGCAGTCTGTTGCCTGCGGCGACTTGGGGGCGCACGGTGTAGTAGCGTTCAGGCGGAAAGAGGAGGGGCAGGACGCCGTCTCCGATTTCGCCCGCGAGTGCGAGCATCCTCGCGCCCATGCCGCCGATGTATATCGGGATGTTCCGCTCGGCATGTCGCGCGGGAAAGCGAAGGTAGGCTTCTTCGCTCCATGCCAAGAAGCTGCCGTCGGATTCGGCGCTCTGGTCGCTCAGCAGGCGGCGAATCGCAGCCACCGATTCGCGGACGGCGGACAAGGGCTTGCCGTGTTGGATGCCAACCCAGCCGAGGAACTCCGCCGCGCCCGCAGCTATGCCGAGCAGAAACCTGCCGTCTGAAATCTCGTCGAGCGTGGCGGCGAGCATTGCGATTTCGGCGGGGTTGACGGTGTAGGGGTTGAGGACGCAAGTGCCGACTTGAATGCGGCGAGTGTCCAGGGCGACGGCGGTGAGTATGACGCCGGCGCTGCGAAGGAACAGGTCGTTGCTAACCCAGAACTGATCGAAGCCGTGAGCTTCCGCGCGCTGAGCAAGCTCCCTGTACGAGGACACGGGCAGGTCGTTGTTGAGGCGCAGGCTAAACCGCATCGGCGCTGCCTATGACGGCTTCGGCTTCGATCTCGACGAGAAGGGAATCGTCCACGAGGCGCGCCTCCACGAGGGTGCATGCAGGGCGCGCATCGGCGAAGTATTCGCCGTGAACGCGGGCTACCTGCTCCCAGTCGGCGATGTCCTTCACATAGACGCGGGTGCGGACTACATCGGCGAGGCTTCCTCCAAGGGACTCTATGGCGGACTCGATGATGTCCAGCACGGCTCGCGTCTGGTCGGCGGCGCTGCCCAAGTCCAGCGCGCCGTCGCTGCCGCTTGCGGTAGTGCCGGACACGAGGATGCGGTCGCCAACTCGCACCGCCCTGCTGTATGCGGCGACTTCTTCCCAGGGGGTGTTGGTTGTATGGCGACGAACTGACATCGGTTAATAGTTCCTTCGACAGGCTCAGGACAGGCCTTTTGGCAGGCTCAGGACGGGGATAGACGAGATTGTAGCAGGCAAGAACCGGGTGTACAACGGGGTTGTGGGTAGCATTCCTTTCAGAAGGTTTTGTCGCTATATCGCACCGGATTCCTGCTTTCGCAGGAATGACGGAACAAGGGCGCGGGAATGACGAAAAGGGTTGTCACTTGATTTGTCACCTGAATGAAAACGCTGTCCGGAGGCTGGAGTTGGGGTTGTGAATGGCTGAAAATGATTGACTGAAAACGGGGGCAAGTGATAAGGTGAAATTGTTCACTAATAGCGTTATCAGGGTGAAAATGCGCCTCAACGAAGGCTAACATGGATGATAGGAATGCGGGAGATTTTCGTTCCTCTCATTCCTTGTTCCTGTCAAGCGGCAGGATGCCCTAACCCTCTGAGGGTACTTTGAGTTAGCGGTTGTGTATAGGGCGCGAACGGGCACCAGGAGGCTATGTTGGAAAAGAGAAGTCTATTGGCGTTGGTTGGCGTGTGCGCCATCGTGATGTTCGCGGTGATGGCTTGCGGACAACCCGTGCCTGAACCGCCACCACCGACAGCGGCGCCGCGCATATCTCCACCGCCGCCGCCACCCGCGCCGACTGTGGCAGTGGCAGCGACTAACGGCGCGTCGGGCGAGGATGCGGGCGGTGGAACGCCGGTGACGGTCGCTTTGCAGGACATCGGCGGCAGCGGCGCGTATGCGTTCAGCCCGGCGGATCTGACATTCAACGCGGGCGACAAGATTACATTCACCCTCACATCTGAGACGGAATACCACTCGTTCACGGTGGACGAGCTGGAGATAAATGTGGATGTGGAAGCCGAGGAGACGCAGACCTATACATTCACATTCGACAAGCCGGGCACATACGAGCTGATATGTATCCCGCACACTACGCAGGAGATGGTGGGCACGATTACGGTGAATTAGGTAGAGAGGGTGTCAGGGGTAAGAATTGAGAATTGGGGGATGGCAACCAGTCGGGCGGTGAGAGGAATGGCAGGGTCCGATTTAGGTCACATTGCGTTATCCTCTGTTCTGCTATCAATCCTGACCTCCTGATGGGTGCATATAGGATATGTCAGACTGGTGGCTACCTACCTACTAAATCGAAACGGCATCCTCGCTACTATCGGACAGCGCAAGATTACCACTCGCCTCATTTATGAATTGCAGCGCTACCTTGCGGTTCAGCTTAGAATGCATAAACTGGTTGCGATAGCTTCGCAAGCAGCCGTAACAGCTGGTATCGCAGCCGCAGCCTCCGTTCACACGCTCACGCGCCCTATCCAGCGTCTCGGCGAATATATTCTCGCGCGACAATCGCGCCACGAACCCCGCGCCGCCCGGTACATCGTCGTACAGGATTATTGATATGCTTCCAAACTCCGACGGTCTTTCAATTCTGGATAATGCCACATTCAAGTCGGATTGCGGCGCTCCCAGGGTATCCGCGCTTCCGAGCGCGAGCGCATACGCGAGTGAATACGCATCATCCACATCATCCAGATATGGGAACATCAACCGCACGACATCTGTCGCGAGTTCGTAGCCGTAAGAATACTTCCCCATCTTGCCGCCGCACGGCGTACCGTACAAAGTCTTGTGCTTGGAGCTTCTCTTGGCAGAGTGTCGCCCGCAAGTCAGGCAGACATGAAACTGCTTCTTCTGATGACCTTCGCTGAGAATGTACAGTCTGCCGGGTACTGCGACTGTTACATTGACGCCGTTCAGTAAGCGTGATTCCGGTTCCCTGTCATCTGCAAACCCGCCAAAGAACGGGCGTGTGGTGTAAAGACGCTGTGTCTTTCTGACAGGCTCTTTCGGGCGGTAATGGAAATCCGTCGCAAAACCCCACTGAGGCGTGAAGTATTGCTTGACACCCCTGCCCCTTATCTCTTCCTTAGTATGAGCATGCTCAAAGTTTCCCTCGTCGTCATATCTGTAAAACCGAGGGACGGGCTGTTTTCCTTGAACCAGATTCACCCCGCCTGATTCCCATACCTTCTTGTTGGCTATTACCTGACTTCCTGGCGCATACTCTGAGATGGCTTGCGAAAGATCGCGCTGCAACGAGATGTCATTCCCGGCAGAACGACGGTCGCCTTTAACCTCCATCTCGACGGTATCGACAGGAAAGCCGTACTTCGGCAGTATGGCAGAGCGCGACAAGAAATTCAGTGTACTCTCTTCTAGGATAGTATTTAATCTGCGGCTGATCCGAGCTGCTTCCCTGAACTTCTTCTCATCCACACACCTTTGCTGAATGATTTCCAGTTCTGCAATGTCTTTGAGTACACCCGCAACGCTATCATAGAACCTGCTGTCGCGTCCAAAGAGATTGTCTATCCAAGTCTTATCACTCAGGCCTACAGATTGATGCAGGCTGTGGCTGTCTGGCACAATGTCCTCAAGCGCCTGTTCAAGTAGAGAGTCGTCGGTACAGAACGATTTCATTTCGCAGGACAGTTCTTCTGCGTCACTTTTCCCAATGAAGGCGCTCACATTGGTAAAGCGTTCACCGTTAGAGCCATGCTTGAAGAACCGCCCAAGCGCCAGAGACGCCATGTGCCGCAGGACTATCTTCTTGTTCTCGAGGCGCATCAGCGGCGGTCGCGTAACGCCCTGCATAACCCGTTGCTCAGGGTTCTCGAAATGATACAGGTCGTGTGGACTGCGGCGGCAGTAAGAGATAGCGAACCCGGTGTGCTCTCGTCGCCCCACGCGCCCTACTCTCTGAGCATAGTTGAATGATTCGGGCGGAATGTTTCTCAAGAATGCCACATCTAGGTCGCCAAGATCGACTCCGACCTCAAAAGTGGTGGATGAACTGAGCAAGTTTATATCCCCTGCCTTGAATTCATCCTGCCTGTCTTTGGCTTTTTCGGTGTCTATCTGGGCTGTGTGTTCTTCCGCCCTGAAACTCCGTGGCAATGCGTCTTGCTCATAGAGTATGCGATAGTGATTTTCAACAAGGCTTTCGTTGTCTATGCGAACCAGCCGTCCCTTGCAATGCACCTTAAAGCAAGCATCCCTGATATTGACCGCAGATACGCCGGCGCAGGTGTCGCACTCCCAGATTTCGGCGGCATCGACAAGGTTCACTCGGACATATTCAGGATTGAGCCTGAACGCATTGTTCTGTTTAGGAACGCGAAGCAGTATTTGCGATCCGGCAGATTGCTTCTTGTCGTAATCTCGGATGGCATGCCACACCGTTTCCATTAGTTTCTGTGCGGCGGATGCGCTTACACCGGCAAGGCGCGCGAGGTTCTGCGCCGGCGCAGATCGCTCCTGCCCCCAGATACTCACATTTTTGACTCGTCCAACACTACCTATCTTGTAGCCTCTCTGCGGTCTTTGAGTTATCAAGTCCCAACTCACGCCTGCCGCGTCAGGCGTAGCTACGGCATAGCGCTCAATCATAGTTCCTAGGAGATAAGATATGATTTCATGCGCCTCGCTCTTGCCGAACTGCCAAGGCGGGTTGTTCAACTCTTTTGGAATCACGAAATCTTCGGGAATTTGAACAAACCACTTAACCAGCCCCACGCCGGACAAGGACAACCTGCGCTCCTCTGTGAGCGCTTCCCCCCATACCGATAACAGCGCTTCCCGCCTCCTTTCTTCCGTGGTGGTGTTCGGCGCAAATCCTCCCGATTGCCTGAGCAGTCGATTCGCCAAATCGCTCGCCTTCAACCCTTCGGCATCTACGGGGTGCTCCCTCATTGCTCGCAGGATAGCGTTGCGGCTGGCAATGGTATTGTAGGTGTCCTCTACATACCACGCGAAGAAAGCAGCCTCTTGGCGGCTGTCCGCGAAAGTCAGTATCTTGCGTCGTTCCTCAGGCAATAGTTGATGCAGCGCGGTTGCGATAACTGCGTTCGGGCCGTCCGCGCCGTGAACTATCTCTTGCACGGGATCTCTGTAACCGCCGCGCCTATATCCACAATTGCCGCACTCATCTATCTGGTCAGGATTGTTCTTGTCAGACTCGCACAACTTCACAGCTATGGGAGCATTACACTCACATGTCAATCCGAAGCCGTTCGCTTCAGTGATTTTGGCGCATCGGCGGCAGAAAATATGAGTGGTATCATCCCCTGATTCGCTCGGCATAAAATAGGTTACTCCATAGCCGGACATCGAAGGATCTCGCACAGCCTCTACGAGCTCACCTCCCCGTTCCTGCCCTATGTAGTAATGTTGCCCACAGTCCTTACACAGCGCTATCTCTATCGGCACGGACTTGCCGTCATCTGTCGAAGTGCGATTCAGTACCACTCTGTCCTTACCATGTTCGTGTAAGAGAAAGGCGCTTTCGAGACCGCGCACAAACAGATGGCTGCGGCTAGGACGAGATGCCTCTTGGACTGCCGTCTTGCCGAAGATGATGTCGTCGCCGGTGAAAGGTTCGCCGAACAGCGCATTTGCGAACTCGGCAACCTCTTGCTGGTCATCAAACGATTGCGACGAGGAGATTGTCGCGCTGGTGGCAATGCAATTGAAACCGTCCTTTCGCCCACCTTCGCTGACACGCTGCTTCAGCCGTCGCATCAGCATGCCCATCTCCGCTCCCTGAGCGCCGCGATGTAGATGCGCCTCGTCCAACACGATGAATCGCCAGTGCTTGCCAATGCCGTTGTCAAACAGACGGCTGTCACTGGGGCGAATGAGCAGGTATTCGAGCATCGAGTAGTTGGTCAATAGGATATGCGGTGGAGAGGCGCGCATCTGCTCACGAAAGACCAGTTCGCCCGGTTGTCGATTCTCCCATTTGGCTTCGCCATCCCTATATCTATCGCGCTCATTCTCCGGTGTTTGCCCGGTGTATTGCCCGAAGGTGAATTCGAACTCGGAACCCGCATCTTGCAGGGCTTTGCATATATCGCCTAGCCGCTGTCTCTGGTCGTTGGCGAGCGCGTTCATAGGATAGATAATCATTGTGCGGACACCCGGTTCAGACAAGACGCCATCCTGATGCTGTCGGTATAGGTCAAACAGGGCAGGATAGATAAAGCACTCCGTCTTGCCGCTTGCGGTTCCGGTGGCTACCACGATATTCCTGTCCTGCCCAAACGCCTTACGCACAGCGTCTTCTTGATGGGCGTACAATGTGGGCGCGCCCATCAACGCCGGTGTCAGATTGTTCGCGGAATCGCCAAAGAACTCACGGCTTAGCGCGTCTGCCGAGATGCCCGTTTCAAAGTTGCGCGCAGGTTCATCAAACGGACCCTTTATCAGCTCCCCTTCTCGTTCCAGCGCCTCATGAAACGACGCGCGCATTCCCTTGTCCTTGAAGAAGAACGAGGTTCGCAGGTAGTTGATGTAGCTTCTGCCTATGGCGTCCTTCCAATGCCGGTAATCGTTCATACGCATGTTTCCTTGTACTACTTATCGTTCTAACGACGCCATCGATTGTGAAGGCGCTTCCCTCTTCGCGCCTCGCGCTGCTCTTTTACCATATCAGACACATTCGGGAATTCACCCACTGCGCCGCACACCTTGCATTCACCCTTGCTGTCACCTGTGGGATATATGAAATTGTACTTAGGTTCCTCCAGAACCCAATGGTGTCTTTCACAGGGTTCGAGGAAGACACTCAGCAACCGCAATTCCAATTCATTGATTCGAGCAGTCAGATGTATAGTTTCTTCTGGGCGTATGTTTTCCAGAGCTGCATGGTCTGCGAAGTCTCGCAGGCGAATTGTTGCTGTATCCTGCACTGTGCGTTCACGATGCTCCTGCCTGTTGTCAAACCCGACGTTTATCGTGTCCACACTTTGAGGTAGCAGCATTTCAATGCAGACATTTCGCCTTGCAATGCGAACGAAATCATCCGGTGTCAACATCTGGACGTCATTCCATGCATTGCTTGACTCGTCATCTGTGAGTCTCCACCAGACGCGGGGTATGTCTATGATGATAGCCGCGCGATTTGCGAATTCGCAAATGACACTCTTGATTGATGGATCAGGAGGGAGCCTTAACAATCCATCCTCTGATATGAACACTAAGGGGTTATCTACCTTGACGGGCTTGATGAACCCGTCTCTGCTATTGAATCTGAGCGCTGCTGTCCAATACCTGCCATTGTTGTCAGGAGCCAACATGGTGTCAGAGTTGTAGATTTGACCGTCGATCTCCACACTATCTAACGACTCGAAATATCTGAATGTCTTGCTTTCGTGTCTGACATTAGAGTTTTTGAGGTATGTCCTGATGGTGAATCGCCCGTCGCGCCCATTGAGAACGGATGCTATGGTTTGGGTATGCGGGTCGAAGTTGACACCCCAACGGTTTTCACCCAGGGAACCTGTCTCTTCTACAATTCTGGCATTAGTCACCTTTTCATGCACGGACAGTTCAGGAGGCTGTCCTACATATAAGTCGCCGTGGCTATCTGGTTTGGCGTTATCGTGGAGGAGATTGCCGGTTAGAGTTATTGGATACTGACCACGGAGCTCCGAGTCGTCTTCCATACCATTTGCTAAAAAGTGTGCGTGGAACCTGGAATCTGTGCAATCCTCATAGTCGTGTTCCGAATTGCTGAAGCTATCATCCATTTCTGCTGGCGCGATGACGATGAAGTATCCGTTGGAATGTTTTCCGTCGAGCGTTCCGTCCTGCTCCCATTCATCATCCGTCCTGAAATAAAGCGGAGATGAGTCGTACAGATTCACTGTTTCTTGTCCGCCGTCTTTGTAATTCACAATCACCTGCCCTGTGAAGCGCAGAGTTTTGACTTCTTTGCCTAGTGCAAGTTCCTCGCCGTCATGAAAGGCTTCCGCAACCTCGCGCTCCTCCGGCATTTCCAAGAACAATGACCACTCACCGCCATTATCGCGGCAGCGCACTTTTGCCTTTGGCAAAGGAGTATTAACGGGTGGGTAATATTCGCCAGTAAGTACCTTGTGGCCCGGATGCAGCAATGGCTCGATTTCGCTCGGGATATCGAATAGTCTGACGATAGGGCTGTTCTCAGAACCACCAGTGTCTTGAGCGTCAACAGTGAAGTCATCTTCGGCTTCAAGGATACGCCCGGCTGACTGTTCTGGCGCGTCTGTTTCCTGGAATAGAGAGGGCGTGTGCGGGATACTGGAAAGCACGAGGGCTTTTGTGCCTTCTTGGATAAAAACGGAATCTGGCGAAGCAGATTCTTTTTCTGCTTCCGACGAGTCCGGTTTATTCTCAACGGACTGTGCAAGAGTGTCGTCAGTGGCTATAGGCGACGCAACTGCGTCAACCGCATTGCCAAAGTCTGACGCGCCTTCGGATGCGAGATATTCCTCACTCTCTTGCTTCTGTGAGTTGTGCCGCTTGATGCTCTTGATGATATAGAATACTAACAGTCCGGTTATTGTCCCGAAAATAACCCTCTTGACGAATCGCATATCATTCCTTCCTTGCACATAATGCGAGGCTGTTCACGTGCGCTTGCAATCATCGCTAGTTTTACGCATAGTACCATAAACATCCCCGGACGCAAGAACGCCCAAACAGGGGCATCCTCAATACACGCTAGTATTCAGATAAAGCCCAGCCGCAAGTATATCAGGGCTATGGAGTCCCCCGGCATCACCACGCTCTTGAAGAAACGCTACCCTGACCACCTGACATCCTGAAAACCTGACACCCTCCCCTAACATCCTCCCAAACTATGCTAAAATGCACCAATGAGCGCCGTACACAACCTACCCGACCCCAATAAGATGCCCTACGCCCTGCGTCCGATGCATGAGCGCGACCTCGCGCAAGCCGCCGAGATCGAGCGCGACGCCTTCCCCACGCTATTTCCGCCCACATCATTCCGCCGCGAACTCAAAAACCGACTCGCCCGATACCTCGTCGCATGGCGATGCGAAGACCCGCCCCCCGAGTCGCAAGTCGCGCCCCCTGAACAGACCGACTACGCTCGACCCTCCCAGATTAGCCGTTTCCTATCGCGCGCGCGAAAAAACCTATGGCGCGGGCGTCCCTCCGCTTGGCAGCCCGGCCAGCAGTACATCACCGGCTTCCTAGGCACATGGTACATGCCCGACGAGGCGCACATCGTCTCCGTCGGCGTCCGCGCCGACTATCGCGGCTGCGGCATCGGCGAACTGCTGCTCATCGGCGCAATCGAGCAGGCGCGAGCGCGCAGAACGCAAGCAATCACCCTCGAAGTCCGCACATCCAACCACATAGCCCAGAACCTCTACAAAAAATACGACTTCCAGCCGATGGGCATCCGCAAAGGCTACTACACCGACAACCGCGAAGACGCCCTCATCATGACCGCCGCGCACATCCGCGGCCTGTCATACACCGAGCGGCTGCGCCAACTCACAGCCGCCCACCAAGACCGCTGGGGCAGCGCAGACCGCACAATCTCATAGCCCAATGTGTCCGCGCCGCAACCGTCCCGGCAAAATCCGCATCCAATCATCAAGCGATAAATCATACTCGTCATTCCTGCTTTTCGCGGGAATCCGGCAGGGGCAATCCCTTGTGGCTGTCCACAATGGCGACAATATCCCCTGACATCTGAAGGACAAAAAATGTCAATCCTCGTCAAAATCGGCGTCTTTCTAGTCGTAATGCTGCTCATATTCAGCCTATTCGCCCCCTTGCTAGGCCCCTTCTTCCAAGAGCAAGTCGTCCCCCGCATCGGCGGTCAGAGCCGCGAAATAAACGGCGACTCCGCCTCAGTCGCCTCAAGCGCCGCCGTCCCCGAGCGGCAAACCACCTCCGACCTGCCACCCGAATACTCCATCATGACGGTGCTCGGCTACGACGCCATCCCCGCCATCCTGGAACCCGAATTCGTCAGCGCCGAAGAAGCGCGGCAATGGATGGCGCCCAACGAGCAGGTAATAGGCTTGTCCGTCGACGGCGACCACCGCGCCTACTCCATCCCCATGCTCAGCAGGCACGAAATCGTCAACGATGTCGTCGGCGGCGCACCCGTCGCCATAACATGGTGACCGCTCTGCTACTCGGCCATAGTCTATGGCCGCCAAGTCAACGGCAGCGAGCTCACCTTCGGCGTCTCCGGCAAGCTCATCATGAACGCCCTCGTCATGTACGACCACCAGACCAACACCCTCTGGAGCCAGTTCCTCCGCAAAGGCGTCAAGGGCGAGCTAAAAGGCGTCGAACTCGGCGTAGTTCCCGCCACCCAGACCACATGGGCCGCATGGTCCGAACTCCACCCCGACACCCTCGTGCTCGACAAGGGCAGCGCATACACCGTCGACTCCTACGAGCGCTACTACACGGACAGCGGCAGATCCGGCATACACGGCCAGTTCAACCCCGACGACCGCCTGCCGCCCAAAGAGCTGGTCGTCGGCATAGACCTTGACGGCAAAACAAAAGCATACCCGTTCAGCGCCCTCACCAGTCGGCAAGTCGTCAACGACGCCCTCTCAGACGAAGACATCCTCATCTTCTTCGACCCCGCGACCGGCACCGCCCTAGCCTTCGACCGCCGCATCGACGGAACAGCCCTAACCTTCCGCATCGAATCCGAACCAGCAGGCGCGCAGACCGTCCTCATAGACGACCAAACCGGCAGCAGATGGAGCGCATTCACCGGCAGAGCCACAGACGGCGCGCTAAAAGGCAGCATCCTCGACCGCATCCCATCCCACCTATCCTTCTGGTTCGCCTGGACAGACTACAACCCCCAAACCGACCTCTACGCCAACTAAAACTAGCCCCCGCCCCTCACTCCGGCAGCCGCGTCGACTGCCACGCCACCATCTGCCAGCCACCATCCCCATTCACATACACATCCGTAAATCTCAGCGAAAACTTCAAGTCATTCCCGCCCGACACAACCTCCACATCCGCCTCACCCGTAACCACCGCCGCATCGCCGCGCGACCGCACCAGCACATTCCGCGCAGCCATCTTGCCATAGTTCAGACTGCCATCGCCGATTGACCCCATAATGCTCGCCTTCGTATCCACCGCCGCGCTCGTATGCACATAAGTCAAGTCATCCGCCAAAATACGCCCCAGCGTCTCCAAATCCCCATCCACCATCGCCCGCATCCGCTCCCCATCCAGCGCCTCAATCATCCGCCTAATATCATCCCTATCAGCCATTCCTTCCCTCCTATCTCTTCTCCGGTCATAATCACCCTGCTCAACCATCCTACCCCATCCCACCCATCCTACCAACCCCCTCCCTCCGTTCATGGCAAGCCTACCCTCCCCGTTCGCAGTGAGCAATTTTTTCGTTCGTGGTGAGCCTGTCGAACCACCCACCCCACCACTCGCCCTCACCCCCGTCATTCCCGCTCACTCACCCCGTCATTCCCGCGAAAGCGGGAATCCATTGCGGTATAGCAACAAAACCGTCTGAAAAGAAACGCTATCCTCTTCCTCGCATAGATGCTGGAAACCGCCCCCATTTACTACGATATGAGCATGGCTTCCTCATTCTCCCGCATTGAAAAGTATCTCCCCCTCCCAAAGGTTATCGAAACCGTCGTCCGTCTGCACATACTGTCCCGTGCGGATTGCGGCGATGTCGTAGTCGGGGAGCGGAACGGTCGCCACGCAGTCCCCGTCGACTATCTCGCCATTCTGCTCAAAGCCGAAGTCGAGGTTGTCAAAGCCGTTCTGCTTGCGGTCGTCGGGCAGGTCGTTCGCGTTAATCGGGTCGATGTGCAGGAAGAAGGTTGGGGCAGTGTCGTCCACGGCGCATTGCTCCTTGGCGTATATGAGGCGATTTTCGATGAGATACACATCGAAGTCGGAGCGGATGGCGGGCGCATCGTTGCCGACTAGACGCGCAAGATCGACCTGAATAGGCTGTGCCGCATCCAGGTTGATCTCCCCCTCCCACAGATTCTTGAAACCGTCGTCCGTCTGCACATACTGCCCCGTGCGAATTGCGGCGATGTCGTAGTCGGGCAGCGGGACGGTCGCCACGCAGTCCCCATCGACTATCTTGCCATGCTGATCGAAGATGAAGTCCAAGTTGTCAAACCCGTGCTGCTTACGGTCGTCGGGCAGGTCATCTACATCAATCGGGTCGATGTGCAGGAAGAAGGACGCCTCGGTGTCGTCCACGGCGCACTGCTCTTTGGCGTAGATAAGCGTGTTTTCGATGAGATACACATCGAAGTCGGAGCGGACGATTGCCGGTTGGCCGTCTCCGACGACTGTGAGGAGCGTGTCGTCAGGCGTCACGGCGACGCCCGCGATATAGTCGGCGATGGCGCGGGCTTCCTGCTCGGTAATGCCTGATAACGACATAGATGTGCCCGGGGCAAACCCCTGCGGGTCATTGAGAAACCGCGTGACGCTGTCCCGCGTCCAGACGACATCCGACGAACGCAACGTATCCGAGAAGTTAAAGCCGCCGACCTCGCCCGCCGTCCTTCCAATGACGCCAACCAGATGGGGGCCGGCGCCGTGCCGCTCGGCGTTCAGGTCGTGGCAGGCGGCGCAGTGCAAGCCGAATAGCTGAGCGCCTGCCGTCGTGTCTGAGTCCGGCGTAGCAGACGGGGCGAGGAACTCGCAGTTTATCGCGTACACATTGCGCTGCTCCCGCGCTTCTTCATTGCAGTATTTTGTAGAGCGACTTAGAAAATAGATCCACCCACCATCGCGCAGCAAAGCTATGCGCCCGTCCGACATAAGCGCAATGTCTCGTATTCGGTAGCCAAGTTCGATTCTCTCGACGTGCTGCACATCCGTCCCGTAGCGGCGGACTCGGAAGAGCGAGCCGGCAGAAAGCGAAACAATCAGCAGGTCGTCTTTCCACAGAGGAAGATGCTCTTCATCGTTGACGGCGATGGCGGTCATGCCTGTCGACTGGATCCAAGAAAATGCTGGCCGTACAAAGCCGTTATGTCTGCTTGTATCCTCGTCTTCTACCAGCCGTAGAGATACGCCGCCGTAGCCAATGCCGTATGAGGCTAGGGGCCAGCCATAATCGGCTCCCTCCCGCAGCAAGTTGAGTTCGTCGCCGCCTTTCGGCCCGTGATCCATTACCCAGATATTGCCCGCCGCATCCCTCACCAGCCCTTGTGAGTTACGAATGCCGGTGGCGAATATCTCCGATTCTCCCGTTTCGATTTCGATGCGAACGAGTTTGCCCAGATGCAGGTCGGAAGGAATGGGGCGCTGTCCATAAGCATGGTTGCCAATTGTTACGAGTAAGTGTTCTTCTCCATCCGTCAGCATCTTCCCGCCCGCATTCTGCCATCCACTAAGTTGTTCCAAACATGGCTCCGCGTCGAATATCGTTCTCCAATCGGGCAGGACTGTCAACCTTTGTCCTTCCCTAACCAGCGTCGTGGATGACAACCTGAAGCGGACACATTCTCCGGTGAAGTAGTGATGGGTAGCAAATAGTGTGTAGCCTTCCTCAATCTCTTTCAGGAGAATATCGGCGACTCGAAATGGGTTTAGGTTGAAATCGGGGTTCTCGCTGCTTGATATTGATTCCAGGCTCGCATAATTCATTGGGACATTGCCGTCAAGATATTCCACCGTCCCGTCTTGGAAGACGAGGGCAAGTTTTCCCTTCGGCGTAACGACCAGCAGGTCTTCACAGATGCTTTCAATTGCTCCGCCGCTCCCGTCGAAACTTCCGAGTTTGACGGATTCAATCTCAAAAGGGTATAGATGCGTCATAAGCGCCGGATCTTCTTCAGGATAAGGCGGCGCTACCGTATAAGGCGTTGCTGTGGGACAGTTGGCGCTTGGCGCTAATGAAGGAACAGCGGTCATCGCCGGGCTGTCGGAGCAGGAGGCTGCGAGAACTCCAAGCAGGACGAGCGCGATAGTCCACAATGCGGAACGAAGCGCAGTCGATATTGAGCGGCGATGCGGAGAGCGAAATACCCCCCTACCTATGTTCTGGCAACGAGCAGTCATCGCCCGCCGCATGCTATTCAGCATACGCAGCAAAGTCCCCTTCATATCAGCGAACTAGCGTCTTCCCACAGCGCAGCAGCCCCAATTACACACAGCCCGCCCAATGCCACCCGCACAACCCTCCAACCGTCCCAACCCACAGCCGCGCCGCATCCCCATTCTACAATACCCTCCCCCGCCACTAACAGGAATAACGCCATCGGTATCCGATTCCCGCACCCGCAGAGACAATCCGCCAGTCGCCCCCTACCCCTTCCCGTTCGCAGTGAGCATCTTCTTTTCCGGCAGTGAGCATCTTCTTTTCCGTTCGTGGTGAGCCTGTCGAACCACCCCTATCCCTCTACCATCCCAAACACACCCCAGCAATCCCCCCGTCATTCCTGCGAAAGCAGGAATCCAGAGCCTCCAACATCACACCATCCCAAACACACCGCAGCAATTTTCTCTGTCATTCCGAACGGAGTGAGGAATCAAAAATCCCCGCACACCACCAACGCAATCCCAACCGCCATCCCGTCCTAACAACCACCATCCCATCCCCATACCCCGCTCACAGCAAGAACGACCGACGTCGGTAGGGGCGACAGGCCGGTCGCCCCTATAATCCACCACAATTCTCATAGGACTTACGCAGTTGAGCGCGATTTCGTACTTGAAACAGGTCAATCTCGGGTAGGAGTTCATATTCAAGTGCGTAAGTCCTGTTAGGAATTAGGAATTGGGGGGACGGGTGGTTCGACAGGCTCACCACGAACGAAAAAAAGAGGCTCATTGCGAACTGGCAAAGCGGGAAACCTCCGCGCCCGTGCGGGGCACCCGTTCGCACATATTGGCACGATTGGTGGGGGCAAGAAGCCTCTGCGCCCGCGCAGGGCACCCGTTCGCACATATTGGCACGACTGGTGGGGCCACGAAGCCTCCGTGCCTGTGTGGGGCACCCTCTACGCGACACGGATTTCTGCGCTCAGGTCGCCCATCGACAACCTTAGTTGTCGTCCTGCGGAGCGCGTGCCCAAAGGCTTCAGGGCATCCTCGCCGAAAGCGAGGCGCAGAACGTTGTGCGCGGCGTTAAGGTCTGCATCTAACTGATACCCACAAGCCGTACACCCAAATCGCTTACTCTTCCTGCTCTTGACATCTCTGACGAGGCAGAGCGAACAGGTCTGCGATGTATATTGCGAAGGCACCTTCATGAAATCGCGTCCAGCCCTTTCAGCCTTGTACGCGATTTGCTCACGAAGTTGCCCTAAGTTTTGCGCTAGTATTTCGCGGTTCAGCCCGCGCTTTTGAGCGACGCCCTTGCGCGGCGCGCCGTCTTCTGCCTTACGCACCTGACGAGTCATACCCGGGAGATTGAGGTCTTCAACGGCTATCCGGCTGAACTTCTTCACGATAGCCGCTGACGCTTGGTGCGTAGCGTTCCGCACCCGTATGCGCTCACGCTCGCAGAAATTGGCGTAGGCGGCGCGTTTCTTGGCTCGTGCGTGCGAACCCTTTTTCGCCCGCGCTAATCGCCTTTGGTGGCGTCTCTTGCCCTTCCAGTCCAACTCCACACGGGGGATTGCTTCACCCGTGGACAGCATAGCTCGGTCATTTACGCCCATGTCGATTCCGACAGCATCAACGGAGCGCGGGAGGCGGAACTCGTCGTCAGGCATTTCAACCTGAAGTTGAAGCCACAGGCGGCGTCCTTTCTTGGTAATGCTGAACGACTTGACGACAGCGTGCTCTGGGATAGGCTTGCGGAAGCGCATCTTGCCGATGCCCTTGACACGCGCGGTGTTGCCTACGAACTTGATTGCTTGTACATTCGCTACGCCGAGAGTGCGGAAGCGATGAGCAGGCTTGAAGCGGGGATGCCCCTTGCCCAGACCTTTAGCAGCGCGCGAAAAGAATGACTTGTATGCGTCATCCAATCGCTTTAACGCGGCAACTTCTAGCCGGCGGTTCAGCGATGCGTAATCTTCAAAGTCTGCGCGAATGCCAGTGAGTTCCTTGTTATGTGCCTTGTACGAAGTCGCGTCCAGTTCTTCCTTGAACGCCTTCCGCGCCTGCGTGGGGTTGTCAGCGAACTCAGTGCGATGCTTCACCCTTTCCCAGACGGTCTTGCGATGCTCCAAGGCGGCGTTGTATAGGTGGCGCGTAAGGGTAAGCGCGTCCTCTACGGCTTGATAGACCGCAGTGTTGCCGTACACCCTGAACTGGAGTGTAGTCATTACCATGAAGCGCCCTTTTCTTTGGGAATTGCATGGGAGAGAACTGCCATTGTGTTCCCCTTTCTCATCGAAATGACAGGGGTGGAAGGCTCGAAATGGCAGTACGGGGTTGCTCATTTTGTGCTTTACATACCCCTGACCCGCCCAAAGGATGAGGGCAAAGCCGACGACCACCCTACCGCGTGTCCAGCGCGCGCATCAGGTTCGCCATTTCGATGGCAGCGAGGCCCGCGCCGTAGCCATTGTTGCCCTGCTTGCCGCCAGCGCGGTTGATTGCCTGCTCCAGCGTGTCGGTCGTCAGCACGCCGAATATCACGGGAACGCCGCTGCTGACGGAGGCGTTGGCTATGCCCTTAGCCGCCTCGCCAGCCACATGCTCGTAGTGGTCGGTCTCGCCGCGTATCACCGCGCCAAGGCATATCACCGCGTCCTGCTGCCCCGACTCTGCCAGCTTCTTAGCCACAAGCGGCAGCTCGAACGAACCCGGCACATACGCCACGCTCACATCGTCATCGCGCACGCCATGCCGCGACAGCGCGGCGCGCGCGCCCTCCAGCAGCCTGGATGTGATGAACTCATTGAAGGTCGCAACCACTATGGCGACTCGAAGCCCTTCGCCCTGCATATCGCCCTGCAATTCTACGCTCATTGGTCGTCCCCCGCCGCATTGTCAAAGTCTAGCGTGTGTCCCATTCGCGCCGCCTTCGTCTCCAAGTAGCGCCTGTTGTCTTCGTTCACCGGCGCGATGAGCGGCACCTCTTCCACAAGCTCCAGCCCGAAGCTCTCGATGCCCACGCGCTTCTTCGGGTTGTTCGTCAGGAAGCGCATCTTTCGCACGCCCAGGTCAACCAGAATCTGCGCGCCCACGCCGTACTGCCGCGGGTCAGGGTCGAACCCCAGATGAATGTTGGCGTCCACCGTGTCCAGCCCCTCGTCTTGCAGCGCATAAGCCCTGAGCTTGTTGTGGATGCCGATGCCGCGCCCTTCCTGCCGCATGTACAGGAACACGCCGCAATCCTCTTCGCCGATGGCTTTGAGGGCAAGCGAGCGCTGGTCGCCGCAGTCGCAGCGCCTGCTGCCGAACACATCCCCGGTCAGGCACTCGCTATGCACGCGCACGAGCGTCGCATCGTCCGCACTGATTCGCCCCTTCACCAGCGCCACATGCTCGTCCCTATCGACTAGGCTCCTGTACGACACGGCGGTGAACTCGCCGTACTCGGTCGGCACGCGCGCCTCTGCCACCCGCGCGATGAGCCGCTCATGCTCCCGCCGATACGCGATGATGTCGGCGACGCTCACTATCTTCACATCGTGCCGCTCGGAGAACTCCTCCAGCTGCGGCATGCGCGCCATAGAGCCGTCGTCCGCCATTATCTCGCAGATGACGCCCGCCGGCTGCAACCCCGCGAGCCGCGCCAGGTCGACGACCGCCTCCGTCTGCCCCGCGCGCTTCAGCACGCCGCCCTCCATGTAGCGCAGCGGGAATATATGCCCCGGCCGAGCCAGGTCTTCCGGCCTGGTCGTGGGGTCTATCAGCGCCCTTATCGTGGCGGCGCGGTCGTGCGCGGATATGCCGGTCGTCGCGCCGTCCAGCACATCGACGGAGACGGTGAACGCCGTGCTGAGCCGCGCCGTGTTCTCATAGACCATCATCGGGATGCGGAGCTGGTCGAGCCGCTGCGACATCATCGGCACGCAGATTAGACCGCGCCCCTCGATCGCCATGAAGTTGACCGCCTCCGGCGTTATCAGCTCAGCCGCCATCGCCAGGTCGCCTTCGTTCTCCCGATCCTCGTCGTCCACGATGATGACTATCTTGCCAGCCCGAATGTCCCTTATCGCATCCTCAATACTGGATAGCGGCATCGTCAGCCTCCTGTATCATCCCTTCCATCCTGATGGGCGAAGGTTAGAGCCTGCCCGTCCCTGTCCTTGAGCATGCCGAAGGGCTTGTCCTGAGCTTGTCGAAGGGATAGGAGTAACTCGCTAAAGCTCATCGGCTGTATCCAGCGGCGCGCGCACCGACAGCGCGAGCCGCTCCACATATTTCGCCATAATGTCCACTTCCAGGTTCACGCTGTCCCCAACCTGCTTGCTTCCGAAGACCGTATTCGCCTGCGTGTGCGGAATTATGGTTACGCTGAACGAAAAGTTATCACAGTGTACAATGGTGAGGCTTGCCCCGTCCACAGCGATAAACCCTTTTTCCACCACATAGCGCATCATAGACGATGGCGCGTCGATGACCACCAGCAGCGCGTCCCCCTCGCTCTCGATGGAGCGAATGGTGGCTGTGGCATCCACATGCCCCTGCACCATGTGGCCGCCGAAGCGCCCATAAGCGGGCATGGAGCGTTCGAGGTTGACCGGCGCGCCCGCGACGAGGTCTCCCAAGTTCGTGCGCCGCAGCGTCTCCGGCACGACATCCACGCTGAAGGCGGATTCGTCGTGCGCCGTTACCGTCAGGCATGTCCCGTTGACCGCGATGCTGTCGCCCACCTTGACATCGCTCAGCACCTCGGACGCGCCTATGACCAGCCTGCCCGGCTCAACGACCTTGACCGAGCCGACTTCCTCAACTATTCCTGTGAACATCGCTGCTGCCCCCATATTCGCCAGTATATCCAATTATCGCCATATCCGCGCCGAATCGCCGCGCCTCCACATCGCGCAAGCGCAGCGCGTCTTCCATGCTCGCAATCCCTCTGCCGCCAACGGGCGATATGGCATCGCTGCCGCCTATTATAACGGGCGCTACGAAAGCCACAACCTTATCGACCATACGCAGGTCGAACAGCGTCCCTAGAACCGCGCCGCCGCCCTCCATCAGAACGCTAGTAATGTCGCGCTCGCCCAGCGCGGACATTAGCGCCCGCATATCTACGCGCCCGTCTGCGCCCGGCATGCTCAGCGTTTCGACGCTTGCGGGCATGTCTTCCGTTCGCGGTGAGCCGGTAGAACCGTCGCCCGCCGTAACCCAGAGCGTATCGCCCGGCGCGCGCAGCATCCGCGCGGCATGCGGCATTCTGGCATGGCTGTCGAGAACCACGCGCAGCGGCTGGCGCTGGTTGGCGTTGCCCTCGGCGTCGCGCGCCGTCAGCATCGGGTCGTCGGCGAGCGCGGTGTTGATGCCGACCATGATTGCGTCCGATTGCGCGCGCAGCAGATGGGCGAAGCCCCGCGACTCCGCGCCGCTAATCCACTTGGAATCGCCGGAGCGCGCCGCTATCTTGCCGTCCAGGCTCATGGCGAACTTGGCAGTGATGAAGGGCAGGCGCGTGGCGCTGTGCTTGGCGAACGCCTCGATGAGCTTGTGCGCCTCACCCGCGCGCTCGCCGATATGCGTGTCGATGCCGGCGGCGTTCAGGCGCGCGATGCCGCCGCCCGCGACATTGGGGTTCGGGTCTCGCGCGGCGATATGCACCCGCCCGACGCCTGCCGCGATGATTGCTTCGGAGCAGGGCGGCGTGCGCCCGTAGTGGTTGCACGGCTCCAGCGTGGTGTAGAGCGTTGCGGATTGCGCCAACGCGCCCGCCTGTCGCAGCGCCGCCGCCTCAGCGTGCTGCTGCCCCGGCGGGTGCGTCCAGCCCTCGCCCACAACCTCATCGCCCCGCGCGATGACGCAGCCGACGGCAGGGTTCGGGCTGGTCGTTCCCAGCGCCCGCCAGCCCAACGACAGCGCCCGTTGCATGTGCCGCATCCGACTGCTAATCCTTGCCGTTCTTGAAGTCCCGATATGCGCGGCTTGCCGTGGGCGAAGTCTGCCCCTGATACTTGCTGCCCAGCCCCGGCGAACCGTAGGGGACATCCGCCGGCGCTGACAGTTGCAGGAACGAGAGCTGCCCTATCTTCATGCCGTGATACAGCGTGATGGGCAGGTTCGCCACATTGCTCAACTCCAGCGTCAGATGCCCCTTCCAGCCCGGATCGACATAGCCCGCCGTGGAGTGAATCAGCAACCCGATGCGCCCTAGCGAACTCTTGCCTTCAAGCCGCGCTACGAGGTCATTCGGCAGCTCGATCGTCTCCAATGTGCTGCCAAGCACGAACTCGCCGGGGTGCAGCATGAACGGCTGCTCGCGTATCTCTTCCATCTCGGTCAGATCGCTCATATCCTCGCGCACATCTATGTATGGACGGCGCGAGTTTCGGAACACGAGAATCTGCCCGTCGAGATGTATATCGACGCTGGCGGGCTGGATGCAGCCATCCCCCAGCGGCTCGACGACAATCTTGCCCTCTGCCAGCAGCATCTTGATTGTGTGGTCGCTGAGAACCATCTTCCCCTCCGCGCGGCTCTGTCCCTTCATGGGGGTTATTTCCCCCCGTACAACTAAAGGCGGGGATCGCTGTGCGCCGCCATAGTATAGCGGCGTGATTGTAGCAACCCGCGCGCCAGCCTGCATAGCGTCCCGTCGTTCACCATGCGCCGACTTTGGCGCATCCACCGATGTCAGCCCATGCCGTCTAGTATATGGCGAACCCTGCCTGCACCCTGAGCGAAAGCCGTAATTCGCCGCCGCTTATACTAGGCGCGGCTAGAGCGGCGGGCGCGGCGTAGGCATAGTCGAAGCTGCGCTCGGCGAAGCCCCTCACCGACGGCGCGGATGCCCCTTCGCTGATGTAAATCAGTCGCCCAACCGTGACATCCGACAACTGCGCCAGATGCTCGGCTTTTGCCTTGGCGTCGGCGACCGCCATCTCACGCAGCTGCGCCATCTTGGGCTTGGAGTCTTCCAGCGTGAAGTTGATGTTGTTTATACGCACATCGTCGCCGCCCGCCGCTACCACCTCGTCTATGACTTCCCCGACAGCGTCTAGGTCGCGCAGCTTCACCGTCGCGTTGTTCCTGACGCGATAGCCTACCAGAACCTCCCTGCTGCTGCGGATGCCGTCCTTCTCCTCTTCTATGTAGTCGTAGCGGGGATAGACGCTGAAGCGGCTCGTCTGTATGTCTTCGTCCTTCACCCTTCTAGCCTTCAACGCGCCGACTACCGCATCCATCGCGGTGGACGCCCTGCTATTAGCCTCCGACACATTGGGCGCGGACACCTCCACTCCAAAGTCCAGCATAGCAAGGTCGGGCGCGACCGAAATCGTCCCTTCGCCGGACACCCAGATGCCCGCCTGCCCGTCGCCGTATGCCGCGGGCGCGCCTTGCTCCGTCAGGACGGGCGCATTCCCCGGCGCTTCCGATGGCGCGGGCGCGACAGGCGCTATCTGCGGCGCTGCCAGCCCAAGCGCCGCCGCCGCTTCGCTCCTGTCTATGGACACCGCCGCTAAAGTGGCGACGACCGCCATTGCCGCTATCACGATTGCCGTAACCTTACGCATCTTATCCCTCCATAACCTTCATCCCGAGTATCTCGCCGAGCGCGTATCCCGAACCCGCATATAGCCTATAACGCCCTCATGCCCGATTGGTTACTATGTATGCGGGCGATTAGGCATGCCTGATTATACTTGCGCGTCCCGTCCTGCGCTATAATGTAATCTGCCAAGCCGGAAACGGCGCATAGGACATTCACACGGCGATAGGAACTGATGCGAGCCTTAATTCGAGAGATAATAGAGACGATAATCCTGTCGCTGCTGCTGTTCCTTGGCGTTCAGTTCACCGTGCAGACCTATCAGGTCGAGGGCGCGAGCATGCGCCCAACGCTCGCTCAGGGGCAGTATCTGCTGGTCAACAAGCTGGTGTATCGCCATTTCAATGTGGGCGGCGTGGGCGAATACACGACCGAACTCGCTTACGCGCAGCCCGCGAACATCTTCCCGTTCGATGCGCCGAACCTGGGCGATGTGGTCGTGTTCAACTTCCCGCACGACCCGACGAGGGACTTCGTGAAGCGCATCATCGGCGTGCCCGGCGACACCGTGGAGATTCGGGACGGGCAGACCTTCGTCAACGGCGTGCAGCTGCATGAGTCCTATGTCACGCGCCCCGATGACGACGATATGGATGCGTTCACGGTGAAGCCCAACGAGTTTTTCGTGCTGGGCGACAACCGCCTGCAAAGCAACGACTCGCGCGACTGGGGCGCGGTGCCGCTCGAATACATAGTCGGCAGGGCTTGGGTGCGCTACTGGCCCCCCGATGAGATACGCATCTTCTCAGACGATAGCGGCGCAACCGGCTCAGCCGCCGCCCACGCCGCGCCGCGATAAGCGGCGGGATGAACGATTGTCACGGAAGGCACGGAGTAGGTTTGCGGAGTTGGGGGCTAGTCCGCGTCGCCTAGGGTTTCGTGGGTGTGCGTTTGTTGCAGGAGTACGCTGTTGACGCCGTTGATGCGCGCCTGATCCAGTTCCGATTGGGATACTCGCTTGCCCTGCTCTATAATCTCCGCTCTGAGTTCGTTTCCCTGGGTTTCTATCTTGGTTTCAAGACGGCTTGACCGGTTGTTGATTTGCCACATGAGCGCCGCTATTCCGAGTAGGACAGCGAATATGCCTATGAGAATTGCCGCTACCGTGATTGCTTGTGCCGTTTCCCGAGGACACCTCCGGCCGAGTTCGGTGTCTGAAAAGTAGAGCGAATTGTATCATATACAGATATGGACGGACGGATATAGACTGCCCACGCCGCGCCGCGATAGCATTGCCCTTGAAACGCCGCCCGACTGCGCTTAAAATTGAGATTGCGCCTCTTGAACTCATGCCGATACTGTGGGCCTGTAGCTCAGCCCGGTTAGAGCATCGGACTTTTAATCCGAGTGTCCAGGGTTCGAATCCCTGCGGGCCCACTTCCATATCTGGTATCATCCTGCCCATCTAGGCTACCCCCGGCTAACCCCCGTCCCCATAGGAGGATTCAATGGCTGACTTCACCACCCGCCCCGTCGTCATGAGCGCCAAGGGCGTCGTTACCTCCGGGCATTACCTCGTATCATCCGTGGGCTTGCAGATGCTGATGCGCGGCGGCAACGCCATTGACGCGGCGGCGGCGATGGGCATATGCGAGACGCTGTTGGAGCCGCAGTCTTGCGGCATCGGCGGCGAAGTCCCCACGCTCATATACTCAGCCAAAGAGCGCCGAACATACGCCATATCGGGCATGGGCTGGTCGCCCAAAGCGTTCACCATAGACTGGTGCCGCGAAAACGGCATAGACCTCATCCCCGGCGACGGCTACCTGCCCGCCTGCGTCCCCGCCGTCATTGGCACATGGACGACCGCGCTGGCGCGCTTCGGCACGATGAGCTTCATCGACATTGCCATGCCCACCATTGACCTCGCGGAGAACGGCTTCCCCCTCTATGAGGGCTTTCGGCAGCGTCTGGCAGCCGATGTCGCCAAATATACCGAGCTGTACCCCACCACCGGCGAAATTTTTTGTCCCGGCGGCGATGTTCCGCAAGTGGGTGAACTTGTACGCAACCCGGACTTCGGCGCAATGCTGCGCTCACTCTGCGACGCCGAGAAGCAGGCGCGGGGCAGAGGACGCATCGCCGGCATCGAAGCCGCATGCGACGAATACTACAAGGGCGCAGTCGCCGAGAAGATAGTCGAGTTCATCAACGACAACCCGGTCGAGGACGCGAGCGGCGTCGCCCATAAGGGGCTGCTTACGCTTGAGGACTTTGCGGATTGGCATGCCACCGTCGAGCAGCCCGTATCGCTCGACTACAACGGCTTGGATGTGCACAAGTGCTCAACTTGGACGCAGGGGCCGCTCTTCCTTCAGCAGCTCGCAATCCTGCAAACGATGGACTTGCAGGGGCTTGGACACAACACCGCCGACTACCTGCACAATTGGATAGAGTCCGCCAAGCTCGCCTTCGCAGACCGCGAGGCGTACTACGGCGATCCGGCGTTCGACGAAGTGCCGATAGACATGCTGCTCTCCGACGACTACGCGAATGCGCGCGCGGCACAGATTGGCGCGCTTGCCTCGCGTGAGCTTCGCCCCGGCGACCTTGGCGGCGGCGCGCCCGACTACACGGCGGTGAGCGTGGCGGAGGACAACCGCGCCGCGCTCGGCATCGCCGCCCGCGAGGTGCGCGACCTAGGCATAGGACACGCCCACATCGGCGACACCACGCACCTCGACGCCATGGACGCCGAGGGCAACATGGTAGCGGCGACGCCCAGCGGCGGCTGGATTGGCACATCGCCCGTAATCAAGGGGCTTGGCTTCCCGCTCGGCACTCGCGGGCAGATGTTTTACCTGAACTCCGACCGTCCCAACGCCCTCCAGCCGCGCAAGCGCCCGCGCGCTACCCTCACGCCCACGATGGTCACGCGGGACGGCGCGCCCTTCATGGCGTTCGGCACGCCCGGCGGCGATTCACAAGAGCAGTGGACGCTCCAGTTCTTCCTCAACCACATCGACTTTGGCATGAACCTGCAAGAGGCGCTCGACGCCCCGACATTGCACTCGGTTCACTTCCCGTCGTCGTTCTACCCGCGCGCGGCGTTCCCCGCCCGCGTCGTCGCCGAATCGCGCATCCCAACAGGCGTGCTCGATGAACTTCGCCGCCGAGGCCATGAGGTAGAGCTTGTGGGCGACTGGGCAAACGGCAAGGTCATGGGCATCCGTTGGCACGCCGACAGGGGCGTCATAGCGGGCGCGGCGTCCGCAAAGAACACGATAGGGTATGCGATGGCGCTGTAGCGGGAGCAAGTTCTAGTCTAGGTTGTGCGGACATTTGCGTCATTCCCGTGAAAACGGGAATCCAGAACACCGAAATATAGTCACTTTCGTATATTCTAGGCTATCTCAAAGCACTGGATTCCTGCTTTCGCAGGAATGACGGGTGAGTGAGCGGGAATGACAGAGCGCGCGATGCCCTGACAATTGAAAGACCCTAGTCTTTCCCAGAGGGGGAAGGAAGATTGTCAGCAGTCGTCGAAAACGGTGATAATCTCGCCCGTGCGCTCGTAAAAGCGCCATGTGTCGCCGGTGGGCGTGTGAATCACCGTCCATTCCATCGCGCCGCGCTCGTGGTGGTCGTCGGTGACGGGCGAGCTCATGAATACGGCGGTGAACCGCGGGTTGCCTTCGAGATACTCCGCGCCGGCGCTGCATTCGGTTCGCAGGAAGTCGCGCACGCGCTCGATTGCGTCCTGCCGCGAGAGCGTGGGCGCGTTGGCGGTCGCCGCCGCGTCGCGCGTCTCTTGCGACACCGCTATCTGGCGCTCCAGCCCGGGTACGCGCACGCCTGAACCCACCAGAACGAGAAGAACTCCGATGGCTATGACCGCAAACCACATCAGGGGGTAGCGGATGGCGTATATCGCTTCCAGCAGTCTCATAGGCGCAGCAGGACGGGAACCACAGGCTTATATCTGGCGCAGGCGCGGATCCCAGCGATCGCGCAGCCAGTCGCCGATGAAGTTGAAGGAAAGCACCGTTAGGAAGATCGCCATTCCGGGGAAGAACGCTACCCACCATGCCGAGCCGAGATACTCCCTGCCGTTGGATATGTCCGCGCCCCATGAGGGCGTGGGGGGCGGGACGCCCGCCCCAAGGAAGGACAGGATGCTCTCCGACAGGATGGTGCTGCCGACCTGAAGCGTGGTTGCCACGACCACCGTGTTGGCGACCGCGGGGAGCAGGTGCTTCAGCATGATGCGCGCGGTCGATGCGCCCGCGATGGTCGCAAGCGCGATGTAGTCGAAGTTCCGCACCTGAAGCGTCTGCCCGCGCACCAGTCGCGCGATGCCCGCCCACGAGCCTAGCGCAAGCACGAACGCGACCACGAAGAAGCTTTGCCCTAGCACGAACACCAGCGCAATCGCAAGCAGGATGTACGGGATGGCGTTGAACACATCCACGACGCGCATGACGCTCTCGTCTATGATGCCCCCGTAGTATCCGGCGATAAGTCCGACGGAAGTGCCGAACAGCGTGCCGATGGCAATCGCGATTGCCGCTAGGCTGAGCGAGAGGCGCGCGCCATAGATTATACGGCTCAGCAGGTCGCGCCCAAGCTGGTCAGCGCCTATTATGAAGTAATAGACCTTTTCATCGCGTCCGAGCGGAATGCCGTTGGTGTTGCAGGACTCGAACTTGTTGGTAAGCTGACCCTCTTCGCAGGGCGGATACCACGCCGGAGACCCAAGCACGGCGCGAAGCTGGTCTTCTTCGGGTTCGTAAGGCGCAATCTGGGGCGCGAAAAGGGCGCACAGCGCGAGGATGGACAGTATCAGTATCGGAATGAGAGGCCAGCGCCGGAACACATAGAGGGTTCGGGATAGGAAGGACTCTCTGTTGCTGATTTCCAGCTCGGCGAGTGGTATTTGTCGTGCGGGTGTGGTCAATTGGAAGTCCTCAGGAGTAGCGTATTCGCGGGTCTATGAAAGCGTACAGGATGTCAATCAGGAAGATTGCGAACACATAGACCATCGTGAACACGAGAACCGCCCCGGTCATCAGGGGGAAGTCGTTGTTGATGATGGAGGTGTAAGTCATCTGCCCAAGCCCGGGCCATGCGAACACGGTCTCGGTAACGACCGTGCCGCCGATGAAGCCGACCAGAATAAGCCCGGAGAATGTGAGCGGCGGTATCAGCGCGTTCTTGAATGCGTGCTTCCAGATGACCGTGTTGGAGCTGACGCCCTTTGCCCGCGCCAGTTTCACGAACTCGGAGTCCAGAACCTCCAGCATGGAGGAGCGCACCAGGCGCATCAGCCCCGCCGACGCGAGCCAGCCTAGTGTTATCGCGGGCATTATGAAGTATGTCATGCGGTCGAAGAAGCCGCTCGCGTCGTGGCCGCGAGTGCCGGACGGAAGCCAGTCCAGCGTTACCGCGAACACCAGTATCAGCATTATGCCCAACCAGAACGGCGGCAGCGCCTGACCGAATACGGCGAATGTCCTGCCGAACACATCCCAGATTGTGCCGCGCTTGACCGCCGACAGTATGCCGAGCGGGATGCCCGTAATCAGCACGAACAGCGTTGCGGACAGCCCTAATTGCAGGCTGGCGGGCGCGAAGCCCGCGACCATCTGCATCACCGGCTTGCCCGTCTTCAGCGAGTCGCCGAAGTCGCCCTGAAAGAAGCCCTTGCCTATCCAGATGAGATACTGCACCACCAGAGGCTTGTCGAGGTGGAACTGCTGTCCCCACGCATCCCACTGCTCCGGCGATACATAGCCCACATTGAGCATTACATTGCGCGGGTCGCCTTGCAGCCGTGAGAGCGTGAACACGACCAGCGTGGCGGCGAGGATCGCAAACACAAGGAAGAGTAGTCGCCTCAATACAAAGGTCTTCATTCGGTACGCTCCGGGGCGGCTGCCATGCCCGTCATCCATGAGGAAGCGGGGATACGGTATCCGTTATGTAGATAGATGCACTTTGCGGCGTCCCGCCTCTTGTACGGTAAGGCGGGACGCCGCGTCTATTCCCTTAGGTTGTGTAGTAGTGGACTACCTGCTTGCCGGTACGACCGTCTCGAACGAATTCGGGAGCTCATACGGAGCGAGGTTCCAGCTCTCCACCGTGTCGGGGTTGAAGCCGATTAGCACCGGCACTTCCACCGTGCCTGCGGAGAGGGTCATGTCGTATGACCAGTCGAGGATGGCTTCGCGGGAGGCGAGGTTTTCGGGCGAACCCTTCTTCTGGACTCGCGTTTCTTCCCTGTTGCCCCACCATCGGTTGTCCTCGATGCCCGGGTTCCAGCCGCCCGCCGGTAGTGGCCAAAGACCGCCACCCGGCAGTGTGCCGCCGCCCTCGCCAAGCCTGCCCTGCTTGCTCGTGGGACCCCAGCGCGTCATCCAAGGCACATGTATCTCGCGGCCCAGCATCGTCGGGCGACGCGATGAGTACTGCGTGCTGTCTATGTACGGCTCAAGACCAAGGTTCTCTTTCCACTGGCCGACTACCGCTTCGCAGACCTCAAGCGATGTGCCGTTGCCCTGCGAGCAGAAGAACTCAAACTCAAAGCCAGGCTCCACGCCCGACTCGGCTAGGAACTCTTTTGCCTTGTCAGGGTCGAATGCGTAGCTCCAGCGGTCCTTGTATTCGGGGTGCGTCTGATGCACCGTCTGTCCGGGGAACGCGCCGCCATAGACTGCGCCGCCATAGCCGCCGGTAACTGACGCCGCGATAAGCTCGCGTTCAATCGAGAATGCCAGCGCCTTGCGGAACGCCTTCGCCTTCAGCATGGACGGGGTTTCATAAGAGAACCTGTCGGTGTCGGTGTAGTCAAAGCCAACCGAGCCTTCGCTAAATCGGGAGTCGAAGCCGTCGAACTCATACTCGAAGTTCGCCACCGCGCAACCCGCGCCAACCGTGTCCTGAATGGCGGGATCGGTGCGGTCTATGCCGACGCACTCAAGCCTGGGATCGCCAATCCAAGGGTACTGCGCGGTGGGAATAAAGCCCTTACGCATAACCGGCGTGCCGGACAGGTCTTCTTCGCCGAGCGTAGAGTTCGGCGGGAACTTGTACGACCAGAGGTTGCCTGAGAAGTAGAAGAAATTGCCGTTGATGGCGTCAAGACCCTCGTGGAACTTGAAGCCTTCGTCTTCCAGACGCCCGACATCCTGAATGGACGCCATTGCGATGTCAGCTGCGCCCGTCTGGAGCATCGCGGAACGCTGCTGCGCCTCGTTCGCCTGGATGAATACCAGTCGCTGGAACGGGGCGTTGGCGCGCCAGTGATCGACCCTAGACTCGGCTTCGATGCGCTCTGCCGGCAGCCACTCATGCACTACGAACGGGCCTGAGCCGTGCGGCACGCCGAAGGTGTCGCCAAGCTCGTCGAACAGCTGCTTGGACTGCATCCAGATGGCATCCTGGCAGATGGACGATGCGTCCTGCAAGCCGTCCGAGCGGAAGGCGCGGTTCTCGGCGACCACGACATAATCGCTCTCCGCGCGCCAAGGCTTGTAGTACTCATACGCCTGCGATGAGTTGGAGTGAGCCGAGTTCGTGTTCTCGGAACCGGCGTCGTTAAACGACCACGCCACATCCTCGGCGGTCAGTGGGCCAACCTCGATAAGGCTGCCGCCCTCTGCGCGATAGAAGTCGATGCCCTCGCGGATGAACACCCTGATGAGGCCCTGGTTTGCCGGATCCGACAGGTCGGCATCGTCGAAGTTCTCCAACTCCTTGCCGTCCATCGTTATCGTGCCGCCGTCCTTGGAGGGAAGTTCCCACTCCCAACCTGTGGCGACGAACGGCGCGTGGCAAGCCTCGCCGGTGGAGCGAATCGGGTTGCCTTGGTCGTCGTAAGTAGGCTCCCAGCCCAGAAGCGGCTCTTGGAAGCCGAAGAAGCCGTGGAACAGCACATCGGGCCAAGTGCCCTTGACATTGCGGAACTGAGGCGTTCCCACATTGTCAAACGCGACGGTAATGGTTACTGCCGCCTGTTCAGTCGGTATTGCGGGCGCGGGCGTGGGCTGCACGGGCGCAGCCGTCGCAGCGGGCGCGCCTGAAGCCGGCGCTGTCGTTGCCGCAGGCGCGGCCGGCGCCGGCGCTGCTGCCGGCGGCGCAGTGGCCGCTGCCGACGGAGCCGCCGGCTCCGGTGCGGCGGGCTCTCCCGCGCCTCCGCAAGCCGCCAGCGCCATAGCCGCTATTGCGACCAGTCCCAGAAGCCAAAAGGCTTTACTCTTCATCTGTTTCCCCCCTCTAGTTTAGATGCCTACAACTGTCATTGCCGAACTTTTGGGACGCTTGAAATCAGCCCATCTGTCGGATGACGCCGCGTAAGTTTATGAACGATAATAATTATCATTCAACGGACAATATGTTATTGAGACTTGGCGCAAAAGTCAATGAATTATTTCACAAAGTCGCCCGCGCGCCGTTCATCGCTGACAAAGCGCGTCTTATCTATGCTGTTAACCCCTATCTTGTGCTACTATTACTCTATGAACGCACAGCATATACGCAATTTCTGCATCATCGCCCATATAGACCATGGCAAATCCACGCTTGCCGATCGCCTGTTGCAGCAGACGGGCGCGGTGGATGAGCGCGAGATGGTCGAGCAGCTGCTGGACAGCATGGAACTTGAGCGCGAGCGCGGCATCACCATCAAGGCGCAAGCCGTTCGCTTGGCTTACAGCAGCCTGTCAGGTCAAGAGTACCAGCTCAACCTGATAGACACGCCCGGCCATGTGGATTTCTCCTATGAAGTGTCGCGCAGCCTTGCCGCATGCGAGGGCGCGCTGCTGGTCGTGGACGCCTCGCAGGGCATACAGGCGCAGACACTCGCGAATGTGTATCTCGCGCTGGAAAACGACCTTGAGATTATCCCCGTCATCAACAAGATAGACCTGGATGTGGCAGAGCCTGAGCGCGTCGCCGAAGAGGTCAAGCAGGCGTTTGGCTTCATCGATGACGAGATAGTGTTCGTGTCCGCCAAGGACGGCACCGGCATCCCCGAAATCTTGGAGGCGATAGTGGAGCGCGTCCCGCCGCCGACGGGCAGCGCAGACTCGCCGCTGCGCGCGCTCATCTTCGACTCCAAGTACGACCCATATAAGGGCGCAATCGCCTATGTGCGCGTCATGGACGGGCAAGCGCCGTCGGGCAGTCGCGTCAAGATAATGTCCACGGCAAGCGCGAGCGATGCGCTGGAGGTCGGCGTATTTGCGCCGGAGCCGACGAGCATCGACCGCCTGACCGTCGGCGAAGTCGGCTACATTGCCACAGGCTTGAAGAGCGTCGGCGACGCCCCCGTCGGCGACACGGTAACGCTCGCCAACGGGGGCGCTGCCGAGCCGCTCAAAGGCTACCAGCCACTCAAGCCGATGGTGTTTGCCGGCCTGTACCCCGCCGACGGCGAGGACTACCTCGATATGCGCGTCGCGCTGGAGAAGTTGCAGCTCAACGATGCCGCCCTGAGCTACCAGCCCGAGAACTCGCTGGCGCTCGGCTCCGGCTTTCGCTGCGGCTTCCTGGGGCTGCTGCACATGGATATTGTGCAAGAGCGGCTTGAGCGCGAGTACGACCTCAACCTGCTCGCCACATCCCCAAGCGTCGCCTACGAGGTGCTGATGACGGACGGCGAAATCTTGCGGATAGACAGCCCGGCTCACCTCCCGGAGTCGTCCCGCATAGATGAAATCCAGGAACCATGGCTCGACCTCAGCATCATCGCGCCCGCCAACTACATCGGCCCCGTGATGGAGCTTGTGCGAACGCGGCGCGGCGAATACAAGCGCATGGAATACCTCCAGCACGAGGGCGCGCACTCAACGCCGCGCGTGCTTCTGGAGTTCGATGTGCCCCTCGCCGAGGTGCTCATAGACTTCTACGACAGCCTCAAGGCGCACACGCAGGGCTACGCCTCTATGGACTACTCCCTATCAGGCTACCGCGCCGGAAGTCTGGCAAAGGTGGACATTCTGGTGAACGGAGAGCCGGTCGACGCCCTGTCCATCATCACGCACCGCGATAACGCCTACTATCAGGGGCGCGAGCTTGTGAAGAAGCTGCGCGAGCTAATCCCCAGGCAGCTCTTCGAGGTGCCGGTTCAGGCGGCAATCGGCAGAAAGATTATCGCGCGCGAAACCATCCGCCCCCTGCGTAAGGACGTCCTCGCCAAGTGCTACGGCGGCGATGTAACCCGCAAGCGCAAGCTGTTGCAGCGCCAAGCCGAGGGCAAGAAACGCATGAAGCGCGTCGGCAGCGTGGAGATACCGCAGGAAGCCTTTCTGAGCATCCTCAAGGTCAATCGATAGAGAAAGCTTGCCAGCAGTTCGGTCAGTCGGCGTATAGTCTGAAGCTCCGACCGACTGATGAACTTGAGAAACTTGCTATCTCGTTGACACGCCTACCCCCTTCGCCTAACATGGCTTTATGGTCGTGCTAAGTGGGGAGATAGCGGTGCCCTGTACTCGCAATCCGCTCTAGCGAGGCTGAACTCCTCTTGGAGGTTTTTGCCATTCGGAGCCGATGCCCGCAGTTGGTCGGCGCTGATAGTTGGGTCCTGCGCGGCGGAAAGCTATGAACCCCGTCAGGTCCGGAAGGAAGCAGCGGTAAGTGGTGTATTCCGGGTGCCGCAGGACTGCCTGACTTGAGCCGCCGCTACGGTTATGCTCTCGGATGGGAATCGAATAGAGGTGCACGACCTACCCTATATCCTGTGCGGAGGACTTACTCCAATGGGATGCTTCAATGTGAAGATGGACATAGGCGGTCGGCAAGACGACCGCCGGATTGTTGCTGACGCGCTTGTGGACACGGGCGCGTTCTTCAGCTCCGCGCCCGCGTCGGCGTTGCGCGGCTTGGGCGTGTCGCCAATAATGAGCCGGAACTTTCGCTTTGGCGACGGGCGTATCAGACGCATGAACATAGGGCGGACTTGGCTGAGGGTAGACGGGCACGAGGCAAACACGCTGATAATGTTCAATGAGGAAGGCGCATCGTTCATCCTAGGGGCGCTGGCGCTGGATGAGATGCTTCTCGGAATCGACCCTGTGGAAGAGCGCCTCTTCCCCCTTGAGATATTCAATATGTAGCCCTTACGGGTTCGTCTTTGCCAATTTGCTTTGCCAACGGAGGCGCGCATGGGACTGTTCAATGTGGAAGTCAGCGTTGCAAACCCCGAACTCAGGGAACGCCGCATATCCGTGGACGCGCTTGTGGATACCGGCGCGTTCTTGAGCGCCGTTCCGGCATCCGTGCTGCATGAATTGGGTGTGTCGCCCACAAGACGGCAGACCGTCCGTTTCGCCGATGGAAGCGCAAGGCGCATGGAGTTGGGCTTGGTATGGATACAGATTGACGGACTAGAAACGGTGACGCAAGTGCTGTTCAATGAGGAAGGCACGCAGCCACTTTTGGGCGCATTGACGCTCGAAGAGCTTTTTTTGGTCGTTGACCCGGTTGAGCAAAAACTGGCTCCCATGGGCGCGATAATGTGGGGACGATGATGATGCGATGCGTCGAGCCTGCTTGCCCGCATGCGATGCCGTTGAATCTGACTAGACTGGGAACTCGTCAACCGGACAAAGCCTAGTCCGATGGCACGCTACGCCCCCGCCAAGAAATCGCTTGGACAAAACTTTCTCACCGACCGCCGCATCGTGGCGCGCATAATCGGCGCTGCCGAGCTTACCGATAACGACGCCGTGCTTGAAATCGGCCCAGGGCGCGGCGTCCTCACGCGCGACCTTGCCGCGCGCGCCGGCAGCCTGACCGCCGTTGAACTCGACGACGACCTCGCCGCCGCGCTCACCGCCGAGTTCAGCGCGCAGCCGCATGTCCGCATCGTCCACGCCGACGCCCGCGAGGTCGAAATAGCGTCCGTCATTCCGTCGCATGCGCCCTACAAGCTCATCGCCAACCTGCCATACTACGCCGCGCTCCCCATAGTGCGCCGCTTCCTCGAGGCGGAGCGCAAGCCCACCCTCATGGTCGTGATGGTGCAGCGTGAGGTGGCGCGCAGCATGACCGCCGCTCCCGGCGGCATGTCCCTGCTCTCCGTTGCGACGCAGATCTACGGCAAGCCGCGCATCGTCGCCAGCGTGCCGCCGCGCGCATTCCGTCCCGCGCCCAAGGTAACATCCGCCGTCGTCCGCATAGATGTGTTCTCGCAGCCCGCCCTCTCGCACGACTCCATAGACGACTTCTTTACGCTGGTTCGCGCCGGCTTCTCCGCGCCGCGCAAGCAGATTCACAACTGCTTGCAAAAAGGCTTGTCCATTCCGCGCATGGATGCGGAGACGATGCTGTCGCATGCCGGCATAGACGCCAGCCGTCGCCCGCAGACGCTATCCGTCGCAGAGTGGGGCAGCCTTTACGCTGCTTGGCGTCTGCGCTATCCTGATACCGATGCTAACGCTCAAGGCTTACGCGAAGATTAACCTCACGCTGGAAGCGCTGGGACGCCGCGACGACGGCTACCATGAAGTCGCCTCCATTATGCAGACGATAGACCTGCACGACACCGTGCGCCTCGCGCCTGCCGCCGACATCAGCCTCACATGCGACGATGCCGCGCTGCAATCACCGCACAATCTGGCGTACAAGGCGGCGGCGTTGCTGCGTCAGGCGAGCGGCTACGCGGGCGGCGCGCGCATCGCAATCGAGAAGGCGATACCCGTGTCCGCGGGACTCGGCGGCGGCAGCAGCGACGCCGCGGCGACGCTCTGCGGTCTTAACAGCCTATGGGAGCTTGGAATGACGACCGCGCAACTTGAGCCAATCGCCGCGCAGCTCGGTTCGGATGTGCCGTTTCTGCTGCGGGGCGGCACCGCCATCGCGCTTGGCAGGGGCGAGCGTGTGCGCCGACTGCCGCCCGCGAATGTGCGCTGGCTCGTCGTGCTCACGCCGGAAGTGCGGCACGTCGGCGATGCGTGCGGCAAGACTGCCGCGCTCTACGGCATGCTCAGCCCTGCCAACTACACCAGGGGCTTTCTCACGCGCAAGCTGGAGGCGCGCATACGCGGCGGCGGCGATGTGCCGGCGCAGTTCCTGTTCAACGCATTCGACGATGTCGCGTTTGAGGCGTACCCCGGCATGGAACGCTGCTGGAACACATTCGCCGAGCTGGGAGCGCGAGAGATTCACCTATCGGGCAGCGGCCCCTCCATCTACGCGCTGATGCCGCGCCGCGAAGTCGGCACCGCCATTCAGCTGCTGCTGCGCCATCAGCACGGCTTGAACGCGCATCTGGTATCCGCAATCCAGCCCTGACCTGGGCATTCTCAACACGTGCTTATCATCAAATCGTCATTCCCGCGAAAGCGCGAATCCACGCGGTCGATACGCCGCCCAGCCAGATTGTAGCGCCAACACATACTGAGAATATCCTGACCTATCGCGCCAAAGGAAAGAAAATGCTGGATCCATTCATAGACGGCGCGGTGCTGGGAATGTTGATGGCGTCGGTGTTTATAGCCGTCTCCATGATTAGCCTGTTCCTCGTGCTGAAGAACCACCGCGAGCAGACGATGCCGGTAATGGAAAAATACTCGCCGATGTCGCTTGCGATGGGCATAGTCGCCGTATCCTACCCGACATGGGCAGTAGTAGGCGGCATGCTCGCGCTGCTCTACCGCATAAGCCTCGAACAGGCGCCGGGCGTGGGCGTGGGCAGCCCGAACATGGCGTTCACGCTGGCAATCGTCGTCATCGCGCTGATGATGGCAGCGCCGCTTGCGATTGTGTTCCGCAAGATGCTCGGCGGAGTCCTCACGGTCACGCTGGTGTTCGTCGGCATCTTCGGCTGGCTGCTCCCATACTTCGCCGCCTGAACCACCTAGCCCATCCGTCCCGTTAGCCCTATGATTGACCCAACCCCACATTCGGGGCTAGAATCGCTCTGAGCGTTGTGGCTTATAATTCTCGCATTCGTCCATAGAATAAATTGCAGGACAAGGGTAAAATCATTTGCATGTAAATCAAGTATTCCCAAACGAGGTGAGCTGAGTATGGCTACCGAAACAACGCCTGAACAAGCGACTGATGAGGAACTGATCGCGCGAGCGCCGGCGCATGACGGCGTTGCCACACAGCGCGACTTGCGTGAAACCGAACGCTTTCTGTGGAGCGAATCCCGCGCGAGCGAACGCAGGCTTGACGCTAAGATCGACACCAATACTAACAGGCTTGACGCCAAGATTGACAGGTTGACTTGGATTATCATTGGCGGGCTGGGAGGCGTAATAGCGGCGCTCGTCGCCATCGCCGTCCAGTTGTAGCGACCCTTGTAGTACCATAGAGCATCATCGCGCGCAACGACGCATATCAACGGATTTTCGCAAGATACACACCCTGAAAGAAAAATCCTGACGAAAGAGGACAAAAGATTTTGGCGGTATTCGACCTGCATCTTCACACCGTTAGGGGCAGCAGCGACAGCGGGTTGACCCCTGAGCAGCTAATAGAGGAAGCGCAGCGCATAGGACTTGACGGCGTATGCCTTACTGAACATTCGGGTGGCTGGGAGCCGCACGAGCTGGAGGTCAAGTTCAAGAACTCAGGACTGACGGTCATCAGGGCTCTGGAAGTGAACACCGATATGGGGCATATCCTAGTCTTTGGGCTGCATCGCTATGTCGACGGCATGCACACAGCCGCCGGCCTACGCAAAGCAGTCGATAATGCCGGTGGCGTGATGCTGTCGGCGCATCCGTTCCGCAACTTCTTCAATCGCCCGCCGTACAATGTCAACCTGCTATTCAGGAGCGCCAACGGCAACCGCCCTACGACCGCGACCGAGGCATCCAAGCATCCGCTCTTCGATCTTGTGGACGATGTAGAGGTCGCCAACGGCAGCAACACCGATGAAGAGAACCTGTTCACGCTGGATGTGGCGCGGCATCTAGGCTTCAAGGGCAGCGGAGGCAGCGACGCCCACTCCACGCACGGCATAGGCAAGTGCGTAACCGTATTCGACGGCGACATCCGCACCGAAGCAGACCTCATCGAAGCGCTAAAGGCAAAAGCGTTCGCGCCCGGACAGGGCTTGCATGTGGGCGATCTCAAGCCGTTCAGTGGAGTTGCGGCGTCCCATCCGTTCCATTCAGCGTAGTCTTATCTTGTGCCGTCCATCCACGCTATCTACGACAAGTTTGACGACGATACTGGTTTTGACCGCAAATGCTAAACAGGAGATGAAGCCTTATGCCACATTCAAACAGGCCTATGATGAACCCGCAGCCAAGGCACACATTTGACCAAGTGTATAACTTGCTCAATAGCATGCCAAATAAACAGGCGAGTTTGGTAACAACAGGGACGCGAAACAGCCAAGGTGTAGAATTCCTAGCTGAATCCAAAACCGACAGGGACGGTATTAGGTTCATCTTGGCAGGGGGGAGCAGCCGCATATTTTCGTGCTGCTGGGGTAACAGAAATAATCACTACGCGAGCGGCGGTACACGAATTGGTCATTACGCCTCCCCACTTGACGAATGGGTTTCTGAAATAATGTAACCCTAGAGATGCACCTTATCGAGCGGGGAGTAGAAGTCAGGAGGCAAGCCTTATGCAGACAGTCAACCCTATCGCAAGCCGCTGGAGCCGTGACGCCGCCGCAGACCCCGTAGCCTTCTGGGAGCGCGCCGCCGAGAGCCTGCCGTGGTTCCGCAAGTGGGACGAGGTCTTCGACTGGCAGCCTCCCGCGTTTCGCTGGTTCAGCGGCGCGCGCACCAACCTCGCCTACAACTGCGTCGACCACCATGTCAATCGCGGCTGGGGCGGGCACGCCGCGCTAGTCTATGCCAACGAGCGCGGCGAGCGGCAGGTCTTCACCTACTCCCAGCTCAAGCATGAAGTCGAGCGCATCGCCGCCGCGCTAAGAGGCATGGGCATCCAAAAGGGCGACCGCATCACCATCTACATGCCCGTCAGCGCAGAGGCAATCATGCTCATGCTCGCCACCGTTCGCATCGGCGCGATCCACAGCGTCGTCTTCGCCGGCTTCGGCGCGGGCGCGCTCGGCGACCGCATCCGGGCGAGCGGCTCGCGCCTCGTGTTCACCACCGACATCACCTATCGCAAGGGGCGCGACATCCCCCTCAAGCACATCGTCGACGCCTCGCTCGAAATCGGCGGCGAGTCCGTGGAGCATGTCGTAGTCTTTAGGCGCAGCGCGGACACCCCCATGACCCCGGAGCGCGATGTTGACTGGCACGACTTCCTCGCCAATGGCGCGGGACACGACGGCGGCCATGTGGAGATGGAATCCAACGAACCCGCCTACATCCTCGCCACCTCCGGCACCACCGCCAAGCCCAAGCTCGTCGTCCACGCGCACGGCGGCTATCAAGTCGGCGTCCACAGCATGGGCAAGTGGTGTTTCGGCTTGCGCGAGACCGATGTCTGGTGGGCGACATCCGATATAGGCTGGATAGTCGGACACTCGTATATCGTGTACGCCCCCCTGCTGGCAGGCGCGACCACCATCGCCTTCGAGGGCGCGATAGACCATCCGACGCCCGATGCTATATGGCAAATCGGCGACGAGTTCGGCGTAACCGGCATATTCACATCGCCAACCGCCGTGCGCCTGCTGATGCGCTACGGCGACGAGGGCAAGCCCAAGTCCGACCTGCCAACCCTCGAGCGCATCGTCTGCGCCGGCGAGGTGCTGAACCCGCCCGCGTGGGAATGGTTGCAGCAAGAGGTCTTGCAAGACAGAATCCCGGTCATCGATCACTACTGGCAGACGGAGACGGGCGGGCCGCTCGTGGGCAACCCCTACGGCTTGGCGATGCTGCCCATCAAGCCCGGCTCCAGCGGAACGCCCATGCCCGGCATCGAAGCCGCCGTCATGACGCCCGAAGGCGAGCCGTGCGCCACCGGCGAAAAAGGCATCCTCGTCGTAAAGCGCCCATTCCCCAGCCTGACGCCGATGCTCTGGGGCGAGACCGAGCGCTACGGCAGCGACTACTGGGGGCGCATCCCCGACAGGCAAGTCTATTTCACCGGCGACTCCGCGCACATCGACGAAGACGGCTATGTATGGTTCGCCGGTCGCGCCGACGAAATCATCAAGATAGCCGCCCACCGCATCGGCACGATTGAAGTCGAATCCGCGTTCCTGACCCACCCCGCCGTAGCCGAAGCGGGCGTAACCGGCCGCCCCGACGAGCTGCGCGGCGAGGTCATCTCAGCCTTCGTAGTGCTGCGGAACGAATACGCGCCCTCCGACGAACTCAAGCGCGAGCTACTCCAAGCCGTGCGGCGCGAACTTGGCCCCATAGCCGTCATCAGCGAGATAAACTTCGTCGACCTGCTGCCCAAAACCCGCAGCGGCAAGATAATGCGCCGCGTCTTCAAGGCAGTCGTGCTAGACCAAGACCCCGGCGACATCACCACCATCGAAGAAGAAGGCTCCGTCGAAGAAGCCCGCCAAGCCTGGCAACAAATGCGCGCCAGCCTGAGCGGGGGCGGGTAGGGAGCGGATAGATTTTCGATTAAGTATGTGAATCTGGTTACTCCATCGCGCACTTGACCGAAGATGTTACCTAACTTTACAATCTGTCTATCTTGTTGGCAGAAGGAAGGGCACAGTTTCATGGCTCCGAAACAATCTAGCAAAGAGTTGCGTCTTCCCGACCTGTCAATCAAGGGATTTCGTGGAATCAAAGACCTTTCTATTTCGCGGTTAGGCCGTGTCACGCTGTTCACAGGCGAGAACGGTGTCGGCAAGACGACTTTGCTTGACGCTATCCGTGTATATGCTGCGCGAGGTCACTACCGTATTCTCAACGATATACTACGAGACCATGAGGAACTTTCTTCATATACGGATGAGGACGACGATGAAATCCTTGGTCCCGACTGGAATGCTCTTTTCTACAGACGTCTAGAGTCATCTGATGCTCTCATTTCAGTGGGACCGACGAACAAGTCTGCTCGACTATCCATTGGGATTTCTCCAGTAAGAAAAAGACAATTGGGCCTGTTTGCTCCTGCTGATTTTTCTAGTGATGAATTACAAGCGCTCAATATCGTATATCGGAACTATGAGCAGGAAATTCCATTGCGTTACCTTTCGAGTGAGCGATACGGATTACTACAACGTAGGTCGGTTGAACCTGATTACCCACACGCGATTCGGAGTGAGTCTCTGGGCCCGGGTTTGTTGAATAATCTGGACATAGAAAAATTCTGGAGAAAAGTAGCTCTTACCGATGATGAAAGTAAGGCAGTACAAGCTCTGAACCTTATCTTTGGTGATAGAGTGGAACGTGTCACGGTAATCAGCGGCGCACGCTTGTCAGGCCCTCGGGCGCTCATAAGAATTAAGGGAGAAGAAAATCCTATCCCCTTAAAGAGCCTTGGAGACGGGGCGGTGCGCCTATTCGGTGTAGCGTTGGCATTAGCTAACAGTAAAGGGGGGTTCTTATTGATAGACGAAGCGGAAAATGGTATCCATCATTCGGTGCAACACGACTTCTGGAAGATGATATTGCAGACAGCGCAAAAGAACAACGTGCAGGTCTTCGCTACAACTCACAGTTGGGATTGTGTGCATGGTTTTGCTCAAGCGGCATCAGATTTAGACGAAGTGGACGGCGCTCTTGTCCGTATTGAGAAGCTGGGAGAGCGTATTCGTGCGGTAGAGTATTCTGAGGAAGATCTGATAGTCATAGCAGAGCAAGGCATTGAGGTAAGATAATTTATGGCTCGCCCTACGCCTCAGTCAGAGAAGCGTATTCTTTTGGTTGAAGGACAGGATGATAAGCACGTAGTTTTTCAACTTTGTGAGCGCCACCCGTCCTTTTCAGTTAAAAGGGCAGGTGGCAACGAATACGGTGTCTTGCAGTATAAGGAGACGCCTGATGTGTTCATTTCTGACAAGGATGGTTTCCCTAATCTACTCAGTTCTATTAGTAGGGAAATTAGGGTGTCGGGTCGACAAACCCTCGGCATAGTCATGGATGCAAATAGCAACTTGCAGGCACGTTGGAACCAAATAAGAGAATGCCTCATAGAAGGAGGTATTCAATCGCCGCCCACCGCTCCGGACCCAGCCGGAACCATCATCCCGGAACAAGATTTTCAACCTCGTATTGGTATTTGGTTGATGCCTGACAACGAGTCTCCCGGAGAACTTGAAGACTTTATAATGAAATTTATTCCCGATGATGACGCAGTGTGGCCGTCGTCTCAGCGTTACATTGAAGGAATCCCCGCAAGCGATAGAAAATTTACAAAGATCGATAAAGCCAAACTTCATGCTTGGTTGGCAACGAGAAGAACACCGGGGCGTATGGGGGCTGCTATTGGCGCTGGCGACCTAATGGTTGATGGCGTTCTCTGCCAAAAATTCATCGCTTGGCTTGAAAAACTATTCGGGTAGAGTTCCGCTCGCTTCTCCCTGTTGAGTTAGGCACTCTTACGCCTCCTCCGCCACCTAATCCCCCCAACCACGCCCAGCGGCGCGACCAGCAGCAACAGGTTCGCGGACTCTAAATATGGGCACCAGCGTCCCTGAGTACTCGAGCCACTTCTGTATGATCCATATCTATTGCCATGTATAGCGGCGTTACAAAGTTATAGATTTGCGCGTTAATATCGACACCTGCTGAAATAAGTACCTGTACCATTTCTATATTATTACCCAATACTGCTACGTGCAGAACTGTTGGGAAATCATCGGTTTGTGCGTTAATGTCAGCGCCTGCTGAAATAAGCGCCTTCATTATTTCCGTGCTATCATTCGTCAATGTGCCAGTCAAGGGTGTTATGCCGTCGTCGCTTCGCGCGTTAACGTCGGCACCCATAGATATGAGTGCACGCACCGTTTCAGTCCGTCCATTTAACACGGCAGCAATCAAGGGTGTCGTGCCGTTGTCGCTTCGTGCGTTAATGTCGGCACCCATAGATATGAGTGCACGAGCCGTTTCAGTCCGTCCGCTCAACACGGCAGCATGCAAGGGCCTCATACCATCCATGATGTTCGTGTTAATGTCTATACCATCGCGGTCTAGGTCATACTTAACTCTCTTAAGCGGGTCGCTCAGAATCTCATAAGCGAAGTTGAGACGTTTCATTTTCTCATCTGCATCGAAGGACTTGTTCACATCTGAGTGGTACATTCGAGACAGCCGTCGGTAGGTAGCCTCTATGACTTCCGGCTCCGCCAAAGGGTGAACCTGTAATTCATCGTACAGGTCGAAAGCGTCTTGCATGTTTTCTCCTATTCAAGATGAACCGATGTTCATCTAGTTATTAGCCCCAGCAGAAATTAGCATCTTCGCTATTTCAGTTTGTTTGTACTCTTTCGCAAAGTCTAATGGTATCATGCCATGCTTGTTTTCTGCATTAACATCAGCGCCAGCGATGATGAGTAGTTGCACCATTTCGGTTTGTCCCCTTCCCGACGCGATATGTAAAGGTGTCATGCCATCATCGTTTTCCACTTCAATATCGGCACGGACAGATATGAGTGCTTGTACTATTTCGCGCCGTCCTTCTCCTGCTGCCACGTGGAACAGAGTATTACCATTTCGGTATCCTGAATTAATATCAGCACCAGCTGATATAAGCATTATTACTAACTCGTCGCGCTTCCTACTATACGCAAATTGTAGTGCGCCTGTAGTGCCGACTTTTGGATTGACATCAGCGCCTGCGGAGATCAGTTCCTTTACCACATCGGCTTTTCCAAGCTCGATTGCAAACAACAATGCTGTCGCGCCATCGTCATTTTGTGTGTCAATATCAGCGCCCATAGAGATGAACAATTGCACCATTTCGGTTCGGCCAGCAGACACGGCAGCGAGTAAAGGTGTTATGCCGTTTTCGCCCTTCACATCAATATCAGCGCCCATAGAGATAAGTGCTAGGACCATTTCGGTTGGCCCACCAGAGGATATAATGGCGTGCAAGACAAGCACACCAGTTTCTAGGTTCTGTGGACAATTGAGATATATGCTATGTTAAAGGCATGCCTAACACAAGACTAACTACCGCTAAATGGATGAGGATACGCGACTTTCTACGCTCCGACCCGGGGGTGTATGTCAAAGACGAGGCAGAATGCAGGAAATTCATAGAAGCCGTCGTCTGGATTAACAGAACGGGCGCGCCGTGGAGAGACCTGCCGGAGAAGTTCGGCAAGTCCAACAGCGTATTCAGGCGGTTCACGCGCTGGAAGCAAAGCGGAGTCTGGGAGCGGATGTATCTGCACTTCATAGAAGATCCTGACAAGGAGAATCTGATAATAGACAGCACGATAGTGCGCGCGCATCCTTGCGCTGCGGGCGCGTCTTCTGAAAAGGGGGGCAAGACGCGCAGGCGTTAGGCAGAAGCAGAGGCGGGTTCAGCACGAAAGTGCATGCGAGCGTTGACGCTCTAGGCAATCCGTTGAGGTTCATCTTGACAGCGGGTCAGGAACACGACATCAAGCAGGCTGAGGCGCTGGTGGAGGATGTGGAGTGCGAGCGAGTCATAGCGGATAAAGGGTACGATTCGGATGCGTTCCGCAAGTATGTCGCACAGAGTGGCGCAACGGCTGTAATACCGCCTAAATCCAACCGCAAGAGGCAGTATTGGTATGACGAGCACATATACAAGGAGCGGCACTTGGTTGAGTGTCTGTTCAACAAGGTGAAGCACTTTCGCAGAGTGTTCTCTCGTTACGACAAGTTCGCTGATACATACCTGAGTTTCCTACAAATTGCGGCAACCCTAATCTGGCTGAAATGAAATGTCCACACTACCTAGTTTTGTGTTAACAGTCCACCCCCTAAGGTTTAGGTAATGTTTGGTTCGCTTGACCGGATCACGCAAAACCTCATACGCAAGGTTGAGGCGTTTCATCCGCTCGTTTGCGTCAGGGGACTTGTTCACATCCGGGTGGTACATCCGAGACAGCCGCCTGTAAGCAGACTCTATGACCTCCGGCTCTGCTAAATGATGAACTTGTAGTTCTGCGTACAGGTCAGTTGTATCTTGCACTTGTTCGTTACTCCGCGCTTTCGCCCGTTATGCCCTGGCTAGGGTCGCTAAGGTCGTCATAAGGTTGTACACGAACCAGCTGTCGCCAGTCTGAAAGATTTGCGGCTTGGCTGATAGGGCGTCCCGCATAACTACGATGCCGTCGGGCGTCGGGTCGAAGGTTACGATTTTGTCGTAGCGCAGGCGAAACTTCTTGTGGTCGCCCGAAAAGTAGATATGCTTGTTCGTAACGCCAAGCATCCCATTATCCATAAGCTCGGTAACTCGCCGCTCCACCGGCCGACTTTTGGACTGTCCGATGGTGTAGTACAAGCCTTTCGCCACCCTAATGTTGACACTGTGAAATCTGCCTTCGCGCTCTATCTTAATCCTCTCTTCATGATAGTCCACATCATCGAACACCCAATAAAGAGATTCGGATTTCAGCAGATTGAAATGCACAAAGCCATCGAAGGTTTCTATTGGTTCACCAACTCCGTTCTGCAAGCCCCTCAGAACCGCTGCTTGCACCAGACGGGTGTATGCGCCGTTGCCATTAAGTTCTCTTTTCGACAGGCCGAACCGCTTTGCGAAAGCGTTAAGCCGACGTTCTTCGGATTCGGTGATAACATGGTCGTCCAGGAACTTTTCCACTGCCGAATCCCAACCCTGTATCAAGGCTTCCCTCGTATATTGGGGATGGATGTAGCTGGACATAGCCATATTCTCCAGCATCGGTTCAAGGTAGTCTATGTCGCTCTGCCCATAGCCTGCGGCGCGCTGGGACATAGCCACCATTTGACGCCAGCCTTGATCGTATTGGCGCTCACATGCCTTGTGCCGGTTTCTGAGGAAGCCTGCGTCATCGCCGCAATACATACACCTGCCCATGTATTCCCTCCCATTGCCTTTGGGATGCCTGAGTATCGTTGTGCGTTGTGTCTGATGAAGGTGAGGCGGACGGGATTCGAACCCGCACGGGCAAAAGCCCACAGGGTTGCCCTGGGTCCCAATAACACATTCGGGCACAGGACAACCCTGTGTGTCTGCCAATTCCACCACCGCCCCACAGTCGTTAATCTACCACGATTGCGTTGGAATCGCCACGCAAAAATACCTTCGCTCTCCTACGAATCCCCCGCCCCGCACAGCGCCCCCACCACCGACGGCTTCACCGCGTCGAGGTAGGCGCGCGCGGTTTGGAGCGTGGCGGGCAGCGCAGCGTAGGGCACCCAGCGGCACAGGTCGATGTTCTCCGACAGGTCGGGCGTCAGCACGTCGTCGAGGCTGCCCGCGTAGTCCATCAGAAACCAGTCGACCGTCTTGTTCACCGGCTTGCTCGAATAGTAGGTGATGTAGCTCGAGCGGCACAGCGGTTCGCGTATGGACAGCAGCCCTTCATCCAGCCCCGTCTCCTCCGCCACCTCGCGCAGCGCGCACCGCTCCGCCGCTTCCCTCTTCTTGCGCTTCCCCTTCGGGATGTCCCACTGACCGTGCTTGCGAATCAGCAGCGCGTTGCCGCCGCACAGAACCAGCCCTCCGGCGGCCGCCATCTGCGGCAGGTCGCCGCTACACATGCACCAAAATCCGTTCCAGCACCGCGACCTGCTCAGGCGTCATATCCCTGAACAGCACGCCGTCAACCACGATGTTCCGGAGCTTGCCGCCCCTGTCCGCGTTCGCCTCGATAGCCTTCAAGTTCAAGTCCTTGCCCTCATACTCGAAGCTGCTGAGGATGTAGTGTATCGTGTTCAGCCGTGCCTGGTGCTTGTTGTCCGAGTCTATGATGACCCAGGGCGCGTAGTCGGTGGATGTAACCGCGAACATGCGCTCCTTGAAGTATGTCAGCAGCTGCCAGCGCTCGGCGACCCTGCGGTCGGTCGGCGAGTACTTCCAGTATTGCAGCTCGCTGCCCTGCCGTATCCGAAAGCGCAAGTCCTGCGCCTCCCGCGACACCGACAGATATATCTTCAGCAGCGACACGCCCTCATCCACCAAGCGCCGCTCCCAGTCGTTCACATGCGTCATGAAATAGCCGTACTGCCGCATAGAGCAGAACCCCAGCGCCGGCTGCACGATAGCCCGCGAATACCATGAGCGGTCGAAGATAGTGATATTGCCCTCAGTCGGCATCATCTTGTAGTAAGTGCCGAGCCAGTTCCGCATCTCCTTCGGAGTGGGGACGCCCTGCGCTATCACATTCGCCGACTTGGGATTGAGATAGTGCGTTATCCCCGCCGCCGTAGAACCCTTGCCCGCCGCGTCGCGCCCCTCCAGCGCCACCGCCACGCGCAGCCCCCGTTCCACCACCCACTCCTGCATCATCAGCAGCTGCAAGCGCAACTCGCGCAGCTCCGCCCGATAAGCGCTGTAATTCACATCCCGAAAAGCTGCGACATCATACCGCCGCGCCTTCGTATGCGGCAGAATCCCGCCTTCCGTATGCGTATAGTGGTGTGAGTGCGTCATAGCCATACAATACACCGCGCGAACTAGCGAATGGAGAACTCAAAGGCGATGGCTTATGCGGTGGTGGGGGTGATGCTTACTCGGCACGCCTTAAAGCTTGTCCGCAACCAAAGAAGTCATGACTTCTTTGGCGGCCTGGGAGGCAATGTTCTCGGTTTGCGGATATTTGCGGGTTTAGGCGTTTCGCCTTTTCTGAAGATGCCTTTCCCAACAAGTCGCTTCAATTCCGCTCTTTCGCGTAGTGAGGGATTCGGTACTCTAGCCATATCTCGCCCCTAGTGTTCTTCAGGCGGCACGGATTTTATAAACTCCACTATTTCTACATCATTAGCGGGGACAAGCATAGTATAAGATTCTTGGATGTTTTCACTTTTAAGCGAAGTTTCAGATTCGCTAATCCATTCCACTTGCCGGACTAGACTACGAGCCGGATTGCAACGCCCGGAGCATCGCGGGCAGGTATTGACCGACAAGCCCCGCAACGGCGATTCCAACCCCGATGGCAATTCCGATTAGCCAGCGCCGCCCCGTCTTGCTTTCATTCGCCTGCTCGGTATGTTCCGCGAAATGCCTTTCGACCTTGCCATCAACGGCATCCACCTTACCATCAACCGCGTCGACCTTGCTGTCCATGGCGTCAAATCTGGAGTTGAAGGCTTCGCGCTGCTGTGCAAAGCCTTCACGCATATCTTGACGCAGCAAGTTCAGCATATCCATGTGCGTTATTCTGTCGTGGTCGTCGTCCTGCCGATAAGTCGCCATGGCACATCCTCTAGCTTGTTGGGTTCTGCCGCTACACTATCGCAACTCCGCCCTGTATAATTCATATCCCGAAAAGCCGCGACGGGATACTGCCGCATATGGAGGTGCGGCGGCATCCCGTCTTCCGCGTGGGTGCAGTGGCTTGGGTGCGTCATAGCCATAGAACACACCGCGCGAACTGCTGGCACTTGTTAGGGAGCACACTGAAGTTTAATTCAGAGTGTATTGGGAAAGTGCAGTGCTTCAGTCTTCTTCGTTCATGAAGTCGATGAAGGCTTCCCATTCCATGTTCACACCATTCTCTCTGCGTGTTCTGCCATTGCACCATATCAATCTAGTGCTTGTCAGTATCAGATCTCCCAAGTGTCCCCCGGAATTATCGCGTACTTCAAACTCAATACCTTTTGTCTTCACTTCCATGTCTACGCCAAGGTCCTTTATCTTGACTTCCATGTCATAGGCTCCTTCAGTGCTTTGCACGCCATCTATGTAACTATGCAGGCAAGTTCAAGAAATGAACCTTACCCGCACTGTTACGCTTTTCGTATCCTCCGCCACCTGACACCCCCAATTATAGCCAGTGGTGCCACCATAAACAATAGGTTCGCCGCCCCCGTTCCCGCAGACATCGGCCCCGCAGAATTGCACCCGCCGCCTGAGGGCGCGTCCGGCGCGGGCGTCGCGGTTATGTATATCACATGCGGCGTAGATGTGGGCGGCACGGGTGTTACGGTTGCGTCGGGTGTTGCCGTTACGACCACGACAACAACTTGCGGCGTTGGAGTGGCCGGCACGGGCGTTTCGGTTGGTATCGGTGTGTGAGTAGCCGTAGCCGTCGGGATTGGCGTCGCAGTTGGGATGGGCGTATCCGTTGGCGTTGGCGTGATTGTTGGAGTCAGGGTTGCAGTCGGAATAGGCGTATGTGTTGCCGTCGCTGTTGCCGTAGGTGTTGGCGTCGGAGTGGGCGCAGGTCTGCTATGCTGGCTTCCGAACTCCCACCAAGTCGCCCCGCCGTTGCCGTCCATATCCGCTTTCAGCGCGGGGTAGTGATTGGAAGCGCCAAAGTCCCAGAAATCATCCTTGCCCGTAGTCTCATCATAATCGCCATCGGCATTATCAAAGTCGATATGCCAAGCGGCATATATGCCGTCATAGCCGGTTGGCGCTTGCAGCTCCACAGCGCTCACACCTTGCACGCCGTCCGTACTGCCATTACCCACACCTGCATGTTGGGCAGACGGATCCTTCAGCCAGTAGCCTGCGAATACGCTGCCGTTTTCGACATTTTCTCCGACGAATCCGCCGATAATAGCGCTGTCGTCGTTGCCGCTTATTTCCACTTTGCTTATTGTGTAGCTAGAATGAACGCTGCTGTAGTTCCTTCCGACTAGCCCGCCGATAATGTCATCACCCGACACGCTGCCGGTCGCATAACTGCTGGTTATATTACCGCCGTTATTACTGACCAACCCGCCGACCCATTCACTGCCCGATACGCTGCCGGTCGCGTAACTGCCAGTTATGTTGCCGCCGCTATCGCCAGCTAGCCCGCCAACTCTACTATCGCCCGACACGCTGCCGGTCGCGTAACTGCTGGTTATATTACCGCCGTTATTACTGACCAACCCACCAGCTCTACTATCGCCCGACACGCTGCCGGTGGCGTAACTGCCAGTTATGTTGCCCAGGTTCTGCCCGACCAACCCGCCGACATTGCTATCACTTGACACATTGCCGGTGGCGTAACTGCTGTTGATGCTGCCGTCGTTATACCCGACCAGCCCGCCGACATCGCCATCGCCCGACACGCTACCAGTGGCGTAACCGCTGTTGATGCTACCTCGTGCGTTATACCCGACCAGCCCGCCGACTTGACTATCGCCTGACAAGTTGCCAGTGGCATAACTACTACTGATGCTGCCCCTAATGTTATACCCGGCCAACCCGCCTACAATCTCGTGGCCTGACACGTTGCTGGTGGCGTAACTGCCTGTGATGTTGCCTTCTTCGTTATACCCGACTAGCCCGCCTGTTTCATTGATGCCTGACACGCTGCCAGTGGCGTAACTGCCGCTGATGCTGCCCCAGTTATGTCCAACCAATCCGCCGACATCATATTCGCCCGACACATCCATATTGACCACCCCAATCCTACGAATATCACCTCCACTTCGACCGAACAGACCGGCAACTTCCGGCCTGTTCGATGCAGCCCGCTTGTCGTAGTCGATGAAAAGGTTGGCGATGGTGTAGTCGTTGCCCTCGAATATAGCGCTGAATGAGGCGTCGCCAACGCCGATGGGCAGCCAGCCGCCGCCGCTCGTCCACTTGGCGTTGACCGCGCCCGATGCGTAGCTGGCGGCATCGTCAAAATCCAGGTTATTCGCCAACTCAAAGCCAATGCAGTTGTCCGGGCAGCCCATACCGTCCGATGCGCCGGGGAAGGCGGCGGCGTACTGCTCGGCATTGGCGGGATTGTCCACAATGCCGTCGCCGTCCAAATCCCAGCGTATAGCGTTCAGCTGTTCCAAGTGGGTTATCTCGATTAAGCCGTCATCGTCGGCGTCATAATCGACGGGCGACTGCGCGCTCACGCCGTTCAACCCCGCCGTCGCAGTGAACAGCAGCGCGACGAACAGGGCTGCGATTGCTGGTATAAGTCTTGTTGTCTTCAAGTCAGGCATTCTCCGTCTGAACCGCGATAATGTTGTTTTCCAAATCAGATGGTTCTGGCACTTTATCAAACTGGATTCCTGCGGAAGCAGGAATGACGAAAAGACTTGCCCTCTGAATAGAAACCCTATCCATTCTACACCACCCACCGAGCGCATTGAACCTGTCTGCTATACTGGAGCGACGACAATCGAGCCGCCGTCGTCGGCATCGAAGGAGACCGCGATATGACCTCACAGACGACCGAAATGACCGCCCTCGACTACACCCACGCCGCACACAAGCAGCTCGCCGCAGGCAACGAGCGCGAGGCTGCCGGACTGCTCTGGAAGGCGGCGGAAGCCACATTCATCGACCTAGGACGCGAGCGCGGCATCGAGCACAACGGCGATCTCATCAAGTTGGCAAAGGCGCTGGAAGCGGACGGCTCTGTTCGCAAGTGGTATTACAGGGGAACACTCGGCGGGGTGTCCCTGTTGCGCGCGCATGCGGAGTTCGAGGCATTGGAGCAATGGGAATTGATGGATGCGTATAAAGACACGCTCGCCTTCATCCTAGGGATGAACAATGGCAAACTCTAACGCTACTCTGCCGCCATCGGCATCGAAGGAGACCGCGCTATGACCTCACAGACGACCGAAATGACCGCCCTCGACTACACCCACGCCGCACACAAGCAGCTCGCCGCCGGCAACGAGCGCGAGGCGGCCGGCTTGCTCTGGAAGGCGGCGGAAGCCACATTCATCGACCTGGGACGCGAGCGCGGCATCGAGCACGACGGCGACCTCATCAAGTTAGCAAAAGCGCTGGATGCTAAGAGCGCCGCTTCCAAGCGTTATCACAGAAGCAGGCTCGGCGGGATTTCGCTGCTGCGCGACCATGCGAAGTATGAAGTGCTTGAGAGCTGGTACTTCATAGATGTGTATAGGGATACCCTCGACTTCATCTTGGAAGTGCAAATCCCGGAGGCGCTCAATGGCAAGCGTTAGCCCGGCGCAACAGAGGGCAGAGCGTCATGTTTCTAGGGCGAGGAACTACTTGCAAAAGGCCGAAATGCTGCTGAACGAGTATAACGATCCCCATTCGGCGGGCGTGCTGATGTACGAAGCCGCCAAGCAGTGCATCAACGCGGTGGCAAATCAGCGCGGCGCTAATCCCGGCACGACGGGCGGCAAAGTCAATGCGCTGCGTTCTCTCGTCAGAGAACAGCCAGACCACACGGATTTGATGGGAGATTGGGGCAATGCAAATAGGCTTCACATTCACGCCGACAGAGGATTGCTGACAGATGACGAGTACGCCGAAGCCTGGGACGGCGCGCTCTCCTTCATCGACGACATGCTAAGCATCTACGCCGCCTAGGCAAAAATTACCGAAACTGCAACTCGCGCTTGGGGTTCTCCAAGTCCAGCCAGTCGGCATCCACCGCGACCGATTCCTTCTGATATATCTGCAAGCGGTGGCGGCTCGTGTCGGTGATTATGATGCGGTCCTCCGGGTCAACCTGCACCGAGTTCGGACGCCACAGGCTGCGCTCCGGCTCCATCGTGGCGCGGTGGCGTTCGCGCGCGAAGTCCGGGCTGCCCAGAATAATCTCCAGCCCCCACTTGGACAGCGACGCGTCGCCCGTGAACTTCAGCTGATACACGCCCTTCGGGTCGAACACCTGCACGCGGTCGTTGCCCCAGTCCGCCGCATATATGTCGCCGCCGCGGTCAACCGACACGCCGGAAGGTCTGCGGAACTCGCCGTTGCCCTCGCCCGACGCGCCGAATGTCATGATGAACTCACCGTCCGGAGAAAACTTCTGTATGCGGTCATTCCCCCAGTCGGACACATAGACATTGCCCTCGCCGTCGAGCGCGATGCCCCAGGGCATATTGAACTCGCCTTCCGCGCTGCCCCTGCTGCCCCACATCGCTATGTGCTTGCCGTCCGCCGTGAACTTTTGAACGCGGTGGTTGCCTGCGTCGGCCAGATACATGTTGTCCTCGGCGTCGAACACGATGCCGGTCGGCTCTTTGAACTCGCCGCGCTCGCTCCCGTACCTGCCCCACCTGTTGAGCAGCGCGCCCGCCTCGTCATACACATTGACCTTCTGCGTATGCTGCTCGGTCACATACACCCTGTCCGCGCTGTCGATGGCGATGCCGCCCGGCCAGCGCAGCTGCCCGCCGCCGCCCGCTGCCGGCGTGCCGAACTCGCCATGAAAGTTCTCGTCGATGTCGATGATGGTCACGCGCGGCGTCGTCTCCGCTCGCCCGGCGACATACAGCAGCCCCTTCGAGTTCCACGCCGTATCGACCGGACACTCGAAGCTGCGCCCGCCAAGTACGCCGTGCGACCCTATCGTCTTCAAGTAGTGATGCCCGACGCGAATATAGACCTGCCGTTTCGTCTTCTCTGCGGTAGTCATTCTTTACCCGCCCATTCTCAAAATAAGGTTTTCGACATTCACGCGCCTAGCCTCCACACCAGCGCGATTATGCCGCCAATCACCGCGACCAGTATCGCGCCTCCGATGCCCACCAGCGTGTATAGCAGCCTTTCGATGCTGCTAACTTTTCCCATCAGCGAGCCTAGCGAGTACGAAATATGAGCATGCTCATGTTGTTCGGGCACTGCCGCCATGTCAGCGCCCTCCCTTCATATTCGAGCGCAGCATATATCCCTTACGCCGTCTGGAGGAAATCAATCTGCTCATAAGTCCCGTCCACAATCGGCGCGGCGTCCAGCCCAAGCCACTGGTCGAGTATGCTGGAATACAGCCCGCGATAGTCATAGTTGAAGCGCAGATCGCCGTCCAGCTGCATTTCGGGCGCGAGCGAAGGATATTCGGCGTACATGCCGCCCCTCACGCGGTCGCCGATGAGGAACGAGCCGCCGCCCGAACCGTGGTCGGTGCCGTTGCCGTTGTCCCGCACGCGCCGCCCGAACTCCGTGAACACCAGCATCACCACATTCTCCGATGCGTCGTGCTCGCGCAAATCGGCGAAGAAGTCCGCAATCGCGCCCGACACATCCAGCCAAAGCCTGTTCTGCGTCTCGACCTCGTTGGCATGCACATCGAACCCGCCGTACTGCGTATAGAACACGCGCGTACCCAAATCGGCGAGATGCACCTGCGCCACGCCCTTGAGCGCCTGCGCTATGGAGTTGTCGGCGTACTCGATGGTGGACGAGTAGCGCTCCGGCGCGACCTTGATGATGTCCGCGCCCTTCATCGCGTCAAGCCCCGTCTGTCGGATGTAGTCGTTGACCGGACCGCTGCCGATAGCCTGCCCGTATATCTTTTGGAACACATCCAGCGCCGCGCTCCGCTGCGACTCCGCATGCATGCTGTTCAGCAAGCCGTAAGACTCCAATTGCGACACCGATGTAACCGGCACGCCCGGCATCACCATCGCGCGCGGCAACCCGTTGCCGAAGTTCACGGCAGTCAGCACATTGTCCTTGTGCGGGTCCATATCGCGTATCGCCCTGCCGAGCCAGCCCTCGGTCGCCACCTTGTCCGGCTCGCATGTGTGCCAGATGTCCATGGAGCGGAAGTGCGAGCGGTTCGGGTTCGGGTAGCCCACGCCCGCCACAATCGCCATATCGCCCGCGTCCCACATCGGCTTGACAGCCCCCAGGTGCGGATGAAAGCCGTAGTCGGCATCTATCGGCAGCACCTTGTCCTGCGGCACATTCACCGTCTGCCTGAAGTCGTAATACAGAGGGTTGCCATAAGGCACGACCGTGTGCATGAAGTCATTCCCGCCGCTCAACTGCAATACGACCAGAACCGTATCCTTCTCTTGCGTCGTCATGTGTTCTCCTTGTAAGTATGTCAGCATCTCGGTTAGCCTGCCATCGATGTACAAGTCGCGCCTTCCCGCGCATTCCCCGCGTCTTCCATGTAGGGACGGACGCATGCCGACATACCGATAGACCGACTAACCGAAAGACTTACTCAGACTGATATTCCGGCGTCGCCACAATCAGCTGCATCATCTCGGTGGCGCGCTCGTCGAACCTGCCACGCCCCGCTGCGGTGTCTGCCCGCAGCGCGCCGTTGTCGGCGACATGCTGCACCAGCGCCGCGCGCGTGTCGTATTCCAGCTCCAAGTCGCCCATGAGCTTCAGGCAGCCGTCCACAAGCCCCTGTGGAGACATACTCGCCTCGTCGTCCGCAAGGCGATCCAGTATGAGGCGCACGCCCGGCATATTCGCGTCGCCCACCTGCTCGGCGGCGAAGTTGACGCGCTGCACCAGCGCGCCGCTGTCGATCCACTCCTTGCCGGTGTGCCAGCCCTCCACGCTCGGCGGATTGAACACCTGCTGCCCCATGAAGCCCACGCTCGCGGCAAGCCCGGTCAGCCCGTGCTTGGGGAATGTGCCCATCTCCACATTATAGTCGCCCGTAAGTCGCACCGTGTTGGCGACCAGCTCCAGAGGGCTTTTGACCTTGCTGAAGCGCGCAGCCTTGAAGAAGTCCGACCTGAACAGCGTTTCAAGCACAGGGCGAATCTCATAGCCCGAATCAATGTACGCCTGCGCGAGCATATTGACCGCATCCGGATCGTTCGGCGGCGTATAGGGCCAAGCGGGAACCTGCGGCTCGTCCGCCACGAAGAAGTTGTACAAGTGCCTGCCGATGAACTGCCCCGTCGCGGGCTGCTTGACGATGATGTCTATGATGTCCTCGCCGTCGAAATTGCCCGTCTCGCCCAGAAAAGTCTTCTCGCCGTCGTCATGGTCCCAAGGGCGATACTCGAAACTAGGATGATAGAAGAGGTAAGGCACGCGCGGCAGCGGATCCGAGTATGTCCAGCCCGTGAAGGCGCGCGCCGCCATCTTCACATCGTCCTCCGTATAATTGCCGATGCCCATGGAGAACAACTCCATCAGCTCGCGGCCATAGTTCTCGTTGGGCGTGCCGTCGTGGTTGTCGCAGTTGTCCAGCCAGTAAATCATCGCCGGGTCTTTCGACAATCGCAGCAGCAGCTCCCGGAAGTTGCCCATCCCGTGCGCGTGCAGCATCTCATAGTGCCGCCACATAGCAGTGCCAGAGTTCAGCTTGGAGAACCCCGTGGCGAAAACGCAGTGCCAGAACAGCGTCATCTTCTCTTCCAGCGGGCGGCGCGTATTCAGAATGCGATAGAGCCAGCGGCTAGCCGGCCCCGCGAAACCCTGCGGCTCCACATGCATCGGCGTAAAGCGCAAAGTGATGTCGTCATCCGTCTCCGGCTCGCCCTCAGGGTTCAGCAGCCAGTCAACCGTGGCGTCATAGCCGCGCTCCGCCAGCGTCTCCAGCTCATCATATCGCGCCCCAAACCCGGCGCGCCTCATCAAGTGGGCTATCAAGGTGATGTCATTCGTTGACATAGGCTGCTCCTCAGTCAATACAAGCCAGTCCTCACTCCCCGCATTTTACCCCACATGCAATCCAAGCACAACGCACCCACGCCACACAAAAAATCCCTGCCACCAACACGCCCAATATGGCAAGCATTTCAGCCCCATTCACTCCCTTCAAAGCGACAATCGAAAGTTCAGCGTAACAATTGAAAGACCCTGGGGGCGCGGGACTGACACACCCATTCAGCGACACCCGTAGGCGCAAATCCTTCGGTTACTCGACAAAACTGATTTCACCCTCCCATAGATGCTGAAAGCCACCGTCCACCTTCACAAACTGCCCCGTGCGAATTGCGGCGATGTCGTAGTCGGGCAGATTGACTTCCGTCCAGCACTTACCATCGACGAGCGTCCCATTGTCGTTGAAGTCGAAATCCCGGTTGTCAAACCCGTGCTGCTTGCGGTCGTCGGGCAAGTCATCTACATCGATCGGGTCTATGTGTAAGAAGAAGGTTACGGCGGTGTCATCCTCCGCGCACTCCTCTTTGGTATATCTGAGTGTGTTTTCGATTAAATGCACATTGAATTCGGAGAGGATTGCCGGTTGGCCGTCTCCGACCGTATCGGGCGCGTCGTCAGGCATCACGGCGACGCCCGCGATATAGTCGGCGATGGCGCGGGCTTCCTCTTCGGTAATGTCTGATGACGACATAGATGTGCCCGGGGCGAACTGCTGCGGATTAGCGAGAAACTGCGTGACGCTGTCCCGCGTCCAGACGACATCCGACGAACGCAATGCTTCTGAGAAGTTAAAGCCGCCGACCTCGCCCGCCGTCCGCCCAATGACGCCAACAAGGTGAGGACCGGGACCATGCTTTTCGGCGTCCAGTTCGTGGCAGCTGCCGCAGTGCAAGCCGAATAGCTGCCTGCCCACGGCTTCGTCCGTGCCCGTGCGTTCAGTTGCCGACGGTGTAGGCGTAACAGTGGCTTCCGTATCCGACGAATCCGGCGTTGGAGATGCGACGACATCATCACAGTTTGCCGAGTACACATCGCGCCGCTCCCTCGACTCTTCATCACAGTACCTCAAAGAACGGATCAGAAAATAGACCCGCCCTCCATCGCGCAGCAAGGCTATGCGTCCGTCCGGCATAATCGCAATATCTCGTATCCGATAGCCGAGTTCGATCTTCTCCACATACTGCACATCCGCCCCGTGACGGCGGACTCGATAGAGCGAGCCGGTGACGAACGAAGCAACCAGCAGGTCGTCTTTCCACAAGGGAAGATGCTCCTCATCGTTGACGGCGATGGCCGATATGGCTGGCGACGGTACCCATGAAAAGACCGGCCGCACAAAGCCGTCGTGCCGTCCCATCTTCTCATCCTCAATGGTCGGGGGAATCTCACGGCCATATTGAACCCCGTAGGAGACCACGGGCCAGCCATAGTTGCCTCCCCGCTCCAGCAGGTTGAGTTCGTCGCCGCCTTGCGGCCCGTGATCCGTCGCCCAGATATTGCCGTCCGCATCCCTCACCAGCCCCTGTGAGTTGCGAAAACCGATAGCCAGCGTCTCAACCTCTCCCGTTTCGATGGCAATACGGACGAACTTGCCCAGCTGCGTGGTGGAGTCGAAAGTCGGCCGCGCCCGCCAACTATCTACTCCATGCGCCCCAATTATTACCAACAGATGGTCGACGCCGTCCGTCAACATTTTCCCGCCTGACTCATGCCCTACGAACCAGAGAAGGGGCAGGCAGGGTTCTGCGTCGAAGATAGTCCTCCAGTCCGATATGACCGTGACACTCGCTTCATCTCGCAGAAGCGTCGTAGATGACAACCTGAACCGGATGCACTCGCCGGTAAAGTAATGATGCGTTGCGAACAACTCGTAACGCCCTTCCCCTAGTTCCTTCAGCAGAATATCGGCAACTCGAAAATCCCCTGGATTGAAATGATTATTGTAATCCTCATGGTCCGCAAGAGACTTTTCATTCATCGGGACATTGCCGTCCAGATATTCCACGCTCCCGTCGCGGAAGACCAGGGCAAGCTTTCCCTTCGGTGTAACTACCAGCAGGTCCTCGTAGAAGCTTTCAATAGCTCCTCCTGGCCCAGTGAAGCCCTCAAGCGCGACAAATTCACTATCGAAAGGGTATAGATGCGTCATAAGCGCCGGCTCTTCTTCAGGATCAGGCGGCGCTACCGTATTAGGCGTTGGCGAAGGAACGGCCGTTGCGGTGGGAGTGAGTGTCGGGCTAGGGACATTCGTGCCTGTGGCAGTAGGCGCTGGCGTGGGAACGGCGGTCATCGTCGGACTGTCGGAGCAGGCGGCAGCGAGAACTCCAAGTAGGACGAGCGTGATAGTCCACAATACGGAACGGAGCGCCGTCGATGTTGACGGCAATACGAAGAGCGAAATACCCTCCCCAGTACCGATATTCGCATAACGGATGGTCAGCGCTCGCCGGAGGCTATTCAGTATATGCAACAAGGTTCCCTTCCTGTCAGCGAACTCGCGCAGCGCAGCAGCCCCAATTACGCGCAACCCGCCCAATGCCACCCGCACAACCCTCCAACCATCCCAACCCAAAGCCGCGCCGCATCCCCATTCTACAATAGCCTCCCCCTCCCCTGACAGGAATTAGCCATCCGATTCCACATTCGCAAGAACAACCGCCAGTCGCCCCCCACCCCTTCTCCGTTCGTAGTGAGCATCTTTTTCCCCGTTCGTGGTGAGATTGTCGAACCACCCTCGCTAGATTCTGCGGGCATTTCGAATAGGACTTACGCAGTTGAGCGCGATTTCGTACTTGAAACAGGTCAATCTCGGGGAGGAGTTCATATTCAAGTGCGTGAGTCCTGTCGAAATCTCACCTCGTCATTCCCACTCGCCCACCCCGTCATTCCTGCGAAAGCAGGAATCCAGAACCTCCAATATCACACCATCCCAAACACACCCCAACAATCTCCCTTGTCATCCCGAACACCCCTCCCTCCGTCATTCCGAACATTTTTCTCTGTCATTCCGAACAGCGTGAGGAATCAAAAATCCCAATCCACCAAACACATAAACTTCAGCAACCACCCTAGCGCTCCAACTCGCCATCAAACCGCGAAACACCGCACGCCAACCCTAAACACAACCCAATTCCTAATTCTCAATTCTTAATTGGAGAAAGTCCCTTCCCCCATCAAGGGGGAAGGTTAGGATGGGGGTGAAAACGCTTGCCCATCAACGGCTAAACCGTACCAATGCAATTTTCTCAATTTTGGGGAGGGCGCTAACTTATTTTGGGGGTTGGCGTTATAATGATTAGCAGGCACTTTTTTGTGATTAGAGAAGGGCATCGATGCAGGCTGAGATAGGCGGCAGCCAGGTGGATATTACTGCGCTGGTGAAGCAGGCGCAGGGTGGCGACGTTGTCGCTTTTTCGGGGTTGTATGAGCAGTATTACGACTCTATTTTCCGCTATGTGTCGTTCAGGACGGGGAGCGTGTCGGATGCGGAGGACATCACGGCGGAGGTGTTCGTGCGGATGATCGAGTCTATCCACCGCTTCAAGTGGCAGGGGCATCCGTTCAGTTCTTGGCTGTTTCGCATCGCGCACAATCTGGTGGTGGATTTCTACCGCAAGCGCGGCAGGCGGCAGACGGTGTCGCTGGATAGCGTGTCACCGGTTATGGAGGCTGCGGCGTTCGACGCGGACGCGCACTTGGATATCGAGTTGACTATGGAGGAGGTGCGCGGGGCTATGGAGGGGCTGACGGAGTTGCAGCGGGAGGTCATTACGCTGCGGTTTGGCGCCGGGCTGTCGGTGGCTGAGACGGCGAGCGCGGTTGGCAGGAAGGTTAATGCGGTGAAGGCGCTGCAACATGCGGGTTTGAAGAAGCTGCGGCGGGAGTTGACATCGGTGGACAGGATGGACAGGCGGGTGGCGCTGCGCTGCTCGGAGGGGTGAAGGGGCTAGAGGGCGAGGGTGTAGGGATGAGGGATTCTCACTTTGACAATGTATTGAACGATTGCCTGGAGCGGCTTGCGGCGGGCGAGGATTTCGCGGAGTGCGTGGCGCGGTATCCTGAGCATGCGGAGGAGCTTGTGCCGCTGCTGAGGATGGCGCAGGCGACGGTGGGCGCGTCGCGGGCGGCGACGCCTAGCGCGGATGCGCGGGCGCGCGGGATGGCGCAGATGCAGCGGGCGCTGGCGGCGCGACCGAGGCGTAGGGGCAGGCTGCTGCGATTCCCGGGCATATCCTGGCGCGCTATCAGCACGCCGATGGCGGCGGCGTTTGCCGTCGTGTTTCTGACGATAGTGGCGGCGGGCGGCACGACAGTTGCGTCGGCGAACAGCATACCGGGCGAGCCGCTGTATCGGGTTAAGAGCATGCGCGAGAGTGTGGAGGAGAGGATTGCGCGGTCGGATGAGGGCAAGGCTCAGGTGCATGCGCGGCTGGCGCGGGAGCGCGGGCGGGAGATGCGCGAGCTTATCGTGCGGGGGCGCATCCACGACGCGGAGGTGGTGTCGTTCCGATTGCAGTATCACCTGAGCGAGTCGGCGAATTACATAGGCGTGGTTCTGCCTTCGCATTACATCGAGATGCCGCGCGCGTCGGCGCAGCAGAGCCAGCAGGCGGGCGCGGCGGCGCTCAGGCAGCGGCTGGCGCACGATGAGGCTTATGTGAAGGGGCAGTTGATTGCGGTGGTGAAGCAGGTGCCTGAGCCGCATCAGCGGCGCGTTTGGCGGCTGGCGTATCAGTCGGATTTGGGGTATAGCGTGGTCATCATCGCGCTGGAGGGCGGCAATCAGGCGGCGGTGAGCGGGTACTACATGGTGAGCACGGTCAGCGAGCGTGGGCATGGCGGGGGGCCGAGGTAGCGGGCGCTGAGTAGGCGGGGCGCGCGCAGCTGTCGGCTGTCAATTGCCAGTTGAACTTATCTCATAAATAGACTAATTGCGATTTTCAGAGTTAAACGGCAGCGTTGTTTATGCTTGGATGCGCCTTTAATGCGCTGGATTCCTGCTTTCGCAGGAATGACGAGATGAAAAGTCGAAGTGTCAACAGAACCTAGTTTTGGGGTTGCGTTCGGGGGACGGTGATTTTGCCGTCCCTTTTGCGTTGTTGGGGTGTTGACGGGGGACGGCATTGATGGACGGGATGGAGGGCAGGGGGTTTCGTTCTCCTTCTTATGCTCTTACGCTAATTTTTGTGTTCGCTCGGCGCTTATTTCCAAGGTGGTTTGCCCTTCGACGGGCTTAGGACGCTCACCACGAACGGATTGGGGTTTGACAGGCTTTAGGACGCTCACCGTGAACGGGTTGGGGTTCGGACGGGCTTAGGATGCTCGCCGTGAACGGGACGGGACTTGCTTGCGATATAGAATGTTGCCGCGTGGTCAGGGTCTTTTAGTTGTCGCCCAGAACGGGGTGAGGGGGCTGAAATCGTTGCCGTATTGGGTGTGTTGGTGGCGGGGATTTTTGATTCCTCACTGCGTTCGGAATGACAGGGGAAGGAGTTCGGAATGACAGTGGGGAAGGCGATGTGATTTCCATTCCAACAGAACATAACAACGATTTAGATGCAATTGCCCTGATTCACAAATAGACTGATTGCGATTTTTAGAGTTAAACGGCAGCGTTGTTTATGCTTGGATGCGCCTTTAATGCGCTGGATTCCTGCGAAAGCAGGAATGACGGGTGAGCGAGTGGGAATGACGGGATGAGAAGTCGAAGTGTCCACACAACCTAGTTTTGGTGTTGCGTTTGGGGGACGGCAAAATCGCCGTCCCTTTTGCTTTGTCGGGGTGTTGGCTGCGTTCGGAATGACAGTGGCGGGCGGTGGCAAGATTGGCGGATTGGGTGTACACTTTGGGGCGCTATGGACTTTGGGGGAATTAGACTTTCAGGGGCTATGGAATGGAAGTAAGCAAGGATACGACACGATCGCTTTTGCGCGCGCGGACGACGCCTTTCGCGCAGTTCATACAGATGTTTGTCGTTACGCTGGTCGTCCAGACTTTTCACATGGTCGAGCATGTGGCGCAGGTGATGCAGCGGTTCGTGTTCAACTCGGCGTCGGCTCACGGGCTGATTGGGGCGCTGGATGTGGAGCAGGTGCATTTCTTGTTCAACCTGCTGTATCTTGGGACGCTGTTCTACATAACGCTGGGGTGGCTGAACTTCGGGGGCAGGGTGTGCAGGAATTACAGGGTTCTGGGCGCGCTGCTGGTGGGGTCTGCGCTGCTTCAGAGCTACCACATGGCTGAGCACTCGGTGAAGCTGGTGCAGTTTCTGAACACGGGCATACAGGGTACGCCGGGGCTATTGGGGGCGCACTTCGACGGGGTGATATTCCACGCGGCGATGAATACTGCCGTGTATGTGCCGGTTGTGGTGGTGTTTGTGTGTTCAGGGATGTACAGGTATGTCTTCTTCAAGCCGGGGAGTAATCGGCGTGGGGTAGCATAGGGTTGTTCGCCAAGGCTCGCCGTGAACGGGGTGAGGGGTGGTGTGGATGGGATGGGGATGATGAGGCGTGTTTGCAAGTGTCTGAGCGGCTTGTTCGTCTGTTCTAAGGCGTTCTCTGTCCGGTCAAGTCTTTCATGCGATGCTCTGGATTCCCGCTTTCGCGGAAATGACGGGTGAGCGAGTGGGAATGACGGGATAAGAAGTCGAAATGTACGCAAAAGCCCTACCCTAGCAAGGTCTTTCGATTGGCGCCTTGAACGGAGTTAGGGGGTCTAAAATCCTTGCTGTGTTAGGCGTGTTGGCGGCAGGGATTTTTGATTCCTCACTGCGTTCGGAATGACAGAGGGAGAGGGGGCGTTCGGAATGACAGGGTAAAGGGCGTGTTGCGCTCGGAATGGCCGGGGTGGACGCTTGGGATGATGGTTAGGGCGATGCTTTGACGATTGGAAGACTCTGGTATCTCATAAGTGTGTGCGGGGTTTATGGTGGGTGGATTGGGCATAAATGGTTGCCATGTTTTGGTTAAAAGGTGATACAATGCCTAGTTGAATGGCTGGGACTATGATTATTGCCCCACTATTAGCCCGCAATTATGGGCGTATTGCGAATGAGGGGGTGCCAGAAGCGCGTATGGAAGTTATATGGCGTATCGTCAAGATGGCCTTAAGTCGCAGGCGGCACATGGCTGCCGCATACGCCGCGATGATAGGGGCTACCACCGCTTACCTGTTCCTTCCGTATCTGTTCGGACGGGCGGTCGATGAGATTCAGGACATGCTGGAGGGGGGCACATTCGCTCTTCAAGGCTTGCTCGTGATCGTCGGGATAATCATAGGCCTCAGCATTGTGCGGGGCGCGCTCTCCTACTTTCAGAACTACTTCGGCGAGGCGATTTCGCAGTTCGTATCATACGACTTGCGGAATAAGCTGTACGACCATGTGCAGCACCTGAGCTTCGGATTCCACGACAGGAACCATACGGGACAGGTGATGTCTCGCGCGATTACGGATGTGGAGAACATCCGCATGTTCGTGAACATGGGCATCGTGCGGACGCCGTACTTCGTGGCGCTGATGGTCATCGTATCCGTCATCCTCATCAGAATGGACTGGCAGCTTGGGCTGGCGAGCATCAGTTTCGTGCCGCTGGTGGTGGTGGTGTCGGGCGTGGTGCGGCTGAAGCTCAGGGTAGCATGGCTGAAAATCCAGGATATGATGGCGGACCTGAACACGGTGCTGCAAGAGAACCTGACCGGGCAGCGGGTGGTGAAAGCGTTCGCTTCGGAGGATTTTGAGAACCAGAAGTACAACGACAAGAGCATGGAGGTCTCGGAGGCGTTCATAGACGCGGAGCGGCTGCGCGCGGCGAACACGGCGTTCACGCTGTTCTCGTTCCAGATGGGGCTGGCGGTGGTCATACTCTTTGGCGGCTGGCGAGTAATCAGCGGCGACCTGACGATAGGCCAGTTGGCGGCGTTTGTGTTCTATATGCAGATTTTGGCTATGCCGGTGCGTATGTCGGGCTTTCTGGTCAACGCTTACGCGCGCGCCGCATCGGGCGGGCAGCGGCTGTTCGAGATATTGGACACGCAATCGGAGGTGGTGGAGAAGCCGGACGCCGTGGAGCTGGGGCGCGTCAAGGGGCGGGTGCGCTTCGAGGATGTGAGCTTCAGCTACGAAGATGGCAAGCCGGTGCTGAAGAACATCAACATGGAGGCAGTGCCGGGCAAGGTGGTCGCGCTGCTGGGCGCGCCGGGCAGCGGCAAGAGCACCATCGCAAGCCTGCTGCCGCGCTTCTATGAGGTGAATTCGGGGCGAATCACAATCGACGGCGTTGATATACGGGACGCTACGCTGAAGTCGCTGCGCCATAACATCGGGATAGTGCAGCAGGATGTGTTTTTGTTCGGCGCGGGGCTGCGCGAGAACATCGCATACGGCAGGGAGGACGCGCCAATCGAGGATGTGATTCGAGCGGCGAAGATAGCGCAGCTGGACGACTTCATATCGGCGCTCGACGACAGCTACGAAACGGAAGTGGGCGAGCGCGGCGTGAACCTGTCGGGCGGTCAGAGGCAGCGGATGTCCATAGCGCGCGCGGTGCTGCTGGACCCGCCGATTTTGGTGCTGGACGACTCCACTTCGAGCGTGGACGCGAACACGGAGGACTTGATTCGCCGGGCGATGGAAGAGGTGATGAAAGGGCGCACGACGCTGATAATCGCGCACAGGCTGAGCACGGTGCACAGGGCGGACGAGATTATCGTGCTAGATGCGGGCGAGATTGTGGAGCGTGGGACGCACCAAGAGCTTCTCGCGCTGGGCGGCAAGTATAACGAGATTTATGAGTTGCAGCTGCGCCCGCAGGAAGAGGTGATGAGGGACGTCGATTTGCATGACGAAGCCCTTGTCGCAGGCGCAAAGGAGGCCGTCTCGCTATGATGATGGGACACGCATTCAGCGGCAGAAGCAGCGGAGCGAATGTTGACGGCGATACCTTCGGCAGGGTGTATGACAAGCGGGTAATCCTGCGGCTTCTGCCCTATGTTAAGCCATACAGGAAGCTGGCGGTGTTCGCGTTCATCGCAATGCTGGTCTATACCGGCTCGCAGGTGGCGATACCGTTCCTGATACATCTGGGTATCGACGGGTACATCGAGCGGCGCGACTTCGGCGGTCTGCTGGTCGTGGGAGGCGCGTTCATCTCAATCGCGCTTGCGGGTCTGGTGGCGAACTATTTCCAGCAGCTGTTTATGGCGCGCGCCGGGCTTGGGATGCTGTACGACCTGCGGCGGGAGATGTTCGGCCATCTGCAAAAGCTGTCGCTGTCCTACTACGACAAGACGGAAGTGGGGCGGATAATGTCCCGCGTGCAGGGTGATGTGTGGCAGCTGCAAGAGCTTATGACGATGGTCATCATGACGGCGGCAGACCTGCTGAGCCTGACGGGAATCGTGGTCATGCTGCTCATCATGAACCTGAAGCTTGGCTTGATAACGATGGCGGTGCTGCCGATACTCGCCTTGACGATGGCGATCTGGCAGCCGTTCGCGGTTAGGGCGTTCCTGCGGGTGCGGACGGCGATTTCCATCGTGAACGGGGAGTTGAACGAGAATATCACGGGCGTGCGAGTGGTGCAGTCGATGAACCGCCAGCCGCGCAACCTGGAGATTTTCGACGGCAAGAACACGGAGCATCTGAAAGCCAACCTGTGGGCCGGCAAGTTGTCGTCGAGCCTGCTGCCGGCGGTGGACATGCTGACGGCGCTGGCGATAGTGCTGGCGATATTCTTCGGCTCTAGCATGGTGAGCGGCAATGAGCTGGAAATCGGCGTGCTCATCGCGTTCATAATGTACATACAGCGGTTCTTCGACCCGATACGCAACCTGACGATGCAGTACACGCAGTTGCAGCGCTCCATGGCGTCGGGCGCGCGCATATTCGAGCTGCTGGATGTGGAGCCGGACCTCGTGGATGACCCCAAAGCGGACAGGCTGCCGAAGCTGAAGGGCGACGTGGTGCTGAAGGACTTGAGCTTCAGCTACGCGGCGAGCGAGGACATCGTGCGGCTGGACCGAGAGTCGGGCGGCGCGAATGGCAGAACCAACGGCGCGAGCGATGTGCCGGATGTGCTGAAGCACCTGTCGCTGCACATAAACCCGGGCGAGACGGTGGCGGTGGTGGGGCCGACGGGCGCGGGCAAGACGACGCTGGTGTCGCTAATATCGCGCTTCTACGATGTGCCGCGCGAGAAGGGCGCGATACTGGTGGACGGCTATGACATCCGCGATGTTACGCGCAGCTCGCTGGCCGGGCAGATGAGCATGGTGCTGCAAGAGCCGTTCCTGTTCTCAGGGACTGTGCGGGAGAACATCAAGTACAACCATCCGGGCGCGAGCGACGCGCACATGGTAGAGGCGGCTAAGGCGGTGGGCGTGCATGACATCGTGATGCAGCTGGATGAGGGGTATGACACATACCTTGCGGAGCGGGGCGTGAACCTGAGCCTTGGGCAGCGGCAGCTGCTGAGCTTCGCAAGGGCGATTGTGGCGGATCCGCGCATCCTGATACTGGACGAGGCGACGGCGAATATCGACAGCTACACGGAGATGCTGATACAGCAGGCGCTGCAACGGCTGCTGAAAGAGCGGACGGCAATCGTGATAGCGCACCGCTTGTCCACGATACGGGGCGCGGACAAGATTGTGGTGCTGAACCAGGGCGAGATAGTGGAAGTGGGGACGCATGAGTCGCTGATGGAGCTGGACGGGCTGTACGCGCACCTGTACAGCATGAACTACGCGGCGATGGAGGCTGATGTGGGGGACGGGGACTGAGGGGAATGGCGTAAGGGATAGAGACGCGGCCGGATTTATCGCGGGTGCGTCTCAGTCGCTTCGGCTTCGATGTCGTCGAGCATGTCGATGAATTTTTTGGTGTCCTCGATGCTTTCGCTCACCTGTTCAGCAGACATGTAGTCGTTGTAGAAGTTTGCATGAAGCCCGTCGGCTACCATGAAGAACCGCCTGAACTCTTCCTTGTCTGCGGTCTCTTCTCCCAAGAGTTCCATATTTGTGTAGTAGTCTCGATGGCGGGTTTGCCGCCAGTCGCGCCGCGCCGCGATCGCCTTGAAGTAGTGCGCGACCGCTCCCCATGCTTTTTCTGACGCCTGAATATGGGCGCCGTTAGCGAGTTCCTCATCGGCCTGCCGTATGAAACGGCGGCTTATGTGCATGTGGTTGTCGGCGGGGTTGTCGGAAAATGTCATTTCAATCCCTCTGACTCAGGTTGATTGTTCGTGTGTCAATTATACGCTTTGCAGTCAAGCAGCAATACTCGCAGGTCTTTCTTTCCAAGGCAATTGCATCTAAATCGTTGTTATGTTCTGTTGGAATGGAAATCACATCGCCTTCCCCAATGTCATTCCGAACGCAGTGAGGAATCAAAAATCCCAATCCACCAAACACACAAACTTCAGCAACCACCCTAGCGCTCCGTCTCGCCATCAGACCGCGAAACACCGCACACCAACCCTAAACACAACCCAATTCTTAATTCCTAATTCTCAATTCTTATAGGACTTACGCAGTTGAGCGCGATTTCGTACTTGAAACGGGGCAATATCAGGTAGAAGTTCATATTCAAGTGCGTAAGTCCTGTCTTAATTGGAGAAAGTCCCTTCCCCCTTGGCGAGGGAAGGTTCGTCGGCAAGGCGAGGACGCCGCAGATGTGATTGTCCCTTCCCCCATCAGGGGGAAGGTTGCCTGCTGTCAAGCGCAATCCGACGGCGTGATTGTCCCTTCCCCCTCTGGGGGAAGGTTAGGATGGGGGCGAAAACGCTTGCCCACCAACGGCTAAACTGTACCAACGCAATTTTCTCCCCCCCAAATCACCCTTGACACCACACAAACCCTCACATATACTATCTGCAAGAACATAAGTTGCATCATAAGCACTAACAACCTAACACCTCAATTCCTGACAATCTGAAACCCCAACACCCTGAAACCCTTGGGAAAAACCAATGAACCAACCAACCCCCATCAACCAGCACCAGCAGGACGCCCAGGACAGTCATGCCCAACATGACCACCTGGACAAAAAATGCCAGAGCGCCATCGAGCACCTCCAGCACCTAGTCCACCAAGAAACAGACAACGGCAGAACCATCATACGCAGCATCGTCTCCATCATGACCGGAGACGACCTCGACTCCACGCCTCATCACAGACTCCAAGCCGCCCGCCTACTGCTCAAACTAGGCTTCCAAGAAGCCGAAGCCCTCATCAACAGCCTCAGCTCCAAGATGGAACGGCAAGCACAGAAAGAAGACGCCCAAGGAGAGAACGGCCCCACGCAAGCAGTCAGCCCCGAACACGAAAGACTGAACAAGAAGCTCGTCGCCCGCATCCGCGTAGAGACCGGCGAAGGCGCAAGCATCGTCAGGATACTCAACGAGGTACTGGAAGGGCGCGACCGAGACGCCAAGCCAAGGGACAGGATAGAAGCCGCCAAAGTCCTGCTCAGCTGGGGCTTCGGCAACCCGTCCACCCCCGACCCGGAGTTCATGTCCTACTACTCCCCCTGCCACCCCGACTGCATCTGCGCCTGCCGAGACCTAGACGAAGACCACCCGGCGGTAGTAGAGAGCCACGCGCCAGTATCGGAGGCGCACATGAAAGAGGTAGCCGAAGCAGAGCGAATAGAAGAGAAAGCAGCAGAAAGCGCAAGGCAAATCTCCCAAGGACACACCGACTACCTATCCGAGATAAGCCACCTCCCCGGCAACAAAAAGCCCCGCCGCCCCGAACGCCACCCACCCTTCCGCTGACAGAGGTAGGGGGCAGACATCGGATAGCAACGGCATAAACTCTTTCCGTTCGTGGTGAGCCTGTCGAACCACCCTTCCGCCCCCTACCACCCCGTCATTCCTGCTTTCGCAGGAATCCAGTGCCCAAAATACCACCATCCCGAACATGACGCAACAATTTTCTCTGTCATTCCGAACGCAGTGAGGAATCAAAAATCCCAATCTGCCAAACACCTATGCCTTCAGCAACCGCCCTCAAACATCGGTATCGGTTGCCATCAGACCACGAAACATCGCACCCCAACCCCAAACACAACCCAATTCTTAATTCTTAATTTCTAATTCTTAATTCCTCCTAAGCGATCGCCAGCAGGCGCGCCGCCTTGATGACGGCGACCAGCGCCGGGCGCAGCAGGTCGCGCAGGCGCAGCGTGAGCGCGGTTATTACCAGCGCGATGATGATGCCGCCCATGATGTCGGAGGGATAGTGTACGCCCACGAACACGCGCGAAAAGCCGTACACTGCCGCCACCGCGAACATCGCCGTCCCGATGCGCCGATTGACGCACCAGACGGCGGCGGCTATGGCGAATGCGGCGGCGGCGCTGTTGGAGGGAAACGAGGAGTCTGTCGGAAGATAGAACAGGACGGTTACATCATCCATGCCGTCGAACGGGCGCGGCCTGAAGAACAGCGCGTTGCTGATGAGCACCACGAGGCTGGACAGTGCCATCGCCGTGAGCGCGGTGAACATGCCAATCTGGTAGCGCATGCGCTCCGGCGCGTCCCTGCCGATGAACCACATCGCAACCAGCGCAAGCCCAAAGCACACCGGCGCTATGTAGTCGCTGGCAATCCATCCCATCGCGGCGTCGAGCGCGGGCGCGCGCCCCGCCAGCGCGTTTATCCAAGCAAATAGCGCTTTATCTGCGTCCGCCAACACTCTGCCTCGATGAACCAGTAACGATAGTTGTGCGCCAGCGCATGCCACCAGCAGCTGCGCCGCAGCGCGCCCAGACCCGCATCGGGCGCGCGCTCATTGTCGCGCATCCGCTTGTTGAGCGGCGAGGTCAATAGGCAAGTGAGCGTACCGCTCGCGGCGACGGCGAGAAAGAACAGCAACCCTTGCATATTGGAGTCAAGCCCGCCCGCGTAGTCGTTGATGTTGCGCTCGGCGCTGAGGAAGAACCACGTGATAGCGGCGACCGCGACCGCGATTCCCAGCGGCCGCGCTATCAAGGGACGCTTGAACACCAGCAGACCGCGCAAGCCGCCTATGGATGCGGCGGTCTGCATCACGCCCGCGCTGGCGACGAACACGAGGATGAAGTAGTCAACGGCGAATGTGAACATAGAACGATGACGGCGCTATTCCAGCGGCACGGCGGAACACCAGTCCATGTACTTGGGGTTGTTGCCGCTGATGATGTCCAAATACATCTCGTTAATCTTCTGCGTGATGGGACCGACGCCGCCCTCGCCGATTGGTCGCATGTCCAACTCGCCGACGGGCGTAACATGCGCCGCCGTGCCGGTGAGGAATATCTCGTCCGCGAGGTAAAGCTCGCTGCGCCGAATCTGCCGCTCCACGATCTTCAGCCCAAGCTCGTCGACGGCGATGCTGATAGCCGAGTCGCGCGTGATGCCGGTCAGGTTGTTGTCGGCGACCAGCGGTGTATGGATGACCCCGTTGGATACGAGGAACAGGTTCTCGCCGCTTCCCTCCGACACATTGCCGTCCTGCGTGAGCATAATCGCCTCGTCGAAGCCGGACAGCGTCGCCTCCGTCTTGGCGAGGATGCTGTTGACATAGTGCCCCGAAATCTTGACGCGCGGCGGTATGATGGTGTCGTCAACGCGCCTCCAAGACGATGTGCAGCAGCGAATCGCGCCCTCCACATCGATGTACGCGCCAAAGGGCACGACCATCAGCGTGAAGTCGCTGCCCAAGTCTTGCAGCTTCAGGTTCGCCACGCGCTCCTCGCTCTTGTACGCGAGCGGGCGGATGTACAGGTCTTGCTTGTATCCGCAGCGCTTGAGCAGGTCGAGCGTAATCTCGCACAGCGCGTCCACATCGTAGGGGATGTTCAGCATCATGATGCGGCAGCCCTGCAAGAAGCGCTCATAGTGCTCCCGCATGCGAAACACATACAGATTGTCGTGGTCCGCGTTCCAGTTGCCGCGTATCCCCTCGAACACCGCCGTCCCATAGTGGAGGGCATGAGTGGTGACATTCACATTTGCCTCCGACAGAGGAACTACGTGTCCGCGAAAGAAGGCAAGCGCTTCAGGCATTTGAGATTTCTCCTTAATCGTTACTCGTTAAGCACATATTATAATCTGAACACAGGCATAATGCACAACCCTAATCGTCCCACAACCCACATATCTATGTCAGCCGCCGCCGCGCTGCATCTCCGCCTCCTCCAGCATCCGCTCCAGCAGGACGAAAGAGGCGTCGTTGGCATAGTCCAGCCCGGCGATGCTCAGCGCACGAAACAGCACCGCGGTCGTAACGCGCGCCTCCAGCGTCTCGCCCAGCGCGGGTATCTTCACACCGAGCGCGCGCGCCATGAACCCGCTCGCCGCCATCCCCTCGCTTGTGAGGCGGCAGCTTACCAGCATGCGCCCCTCATGCGTCAGGGTAACGCCGGCCTCCACCTGCGAAATCTCCAGCAGCAGCCGCGCGCGCGGCACGCTGATGAGCTCGTCCGCATACTCGCTAATCTCCACATGCTTCTGATTCACTATCGCCCTCCTTCCCGACATGAGTATATCCTACCATCCCGTCCGTCCATGTTAACCCCCGCGTTACCCTCCGTTACGCTATAATTACATGCACATCATCAATCAGAGGTGCCCATTGCTCAACATCAACCTTATACGCAAGAGGCGCGACCTTGTGCAGGACGCCATGCGCCGCCGCAACGAAGACATCCCGCTCGACCGCATCGCCGAGCTCGACGCAGAGCGCCGCTCCACAATCGTGGAGGCCGACGAGCTGCGCGCGCGCCGCAACGAGGTCAGCCACCGGATTGGGCAGATGCGCGAGCGCCCGCCGGAACTCATAGACGAGATGCGCCAAGTCAGCGCGCGCATCAGAACGCTCCATAAGACGATCCGCTCGCTGGAGGGCGAGATCAACCCCCTGCTGATGACCCTGCCCAACATACCCATGGACGAAGTGCCGGACGGCGCGGACGAGAGCGCCAACATCGTCGTCCGCACAGAGGGCGAAGCCCCGCAATTCGACTTCGAGCCGCTGCCCCATTGGGAACTCGGTGAGCGGCTCGGCATCATAGACTTTCAGCGCGGCGCGAAGATGTCCGGCTCCCGCTTTTTCGTGCTGAAGGGCAAGGGCGCTCGACTCCAGCGCGCCCTGATAGACTGGATGCTGGACACACACACGACCGAGCACGGCTACGAAGAGCTTTACCTGCCCAATGTCGTTACCACCGAGTCCGCCACCGCGAACGGCAACCTGCCCAAGTTCGCTGATACGATGTATCGCGACGATGAAGATGACCTCTGGCTGCTGCCCACCGCTGAGATGGCGATAACCAACATGCACCGCGATGAGATACTGCCCCCCGGCGCGCTGCCCCTGCGCTATGTCGCGCATACGCCCTGCTTTCGCCGTGAGAAGGCAGCGGCGGGCCGCGACACGCGCGGCATCAAGCGCGTCCACCAGTTCGAGAAGGTCGAGATGTATCGCTTCGTGGAGCCGGAGACGTCCGCCGCCGCGCTGGATGAGCTGCTGGGCGATGCGGAGAAGATATGCGCGCGGCTCGGCATACGCTACCGCCTGCTGGAACTATGCGCCGGCGACCTCGGGTTTCAGTCGGCAAGGACTTATGACATCGAGATGTGGGCGCCCGGCAGCGAAGAGTGGCTGGAGGTCAGCTCCTGCTCCAACTGCGCGGACTTCCAGGCGCGCCGCGCCGCCATACGCTACCGCCCGGCGCGGCGCGCTCGCCCGCGCTTCCTGCACACGCTCAACGGATCAGGCTTGGCGCTCCCGCGCGTCATCATCGCAATCCTAGAAAACTACCAGCAAGAAGACGGCTCGGTGGTCATCCCTGAGGCGCTGCGCCCCTACACCGGCTTCGACGTGATTGAGAGGTAGCTAGTCGGCGACCACGGGGTAGCTGTACTCTTCTTTTAGCAGGCGCTTTAGCACTTTGCCCATCTGGTTGCGCGGCAGTTCGTTGCAGAATATGACGGATTCGGGCTTCTTGAAGCTTGCGAGACGCTGGCGGCAGTACTCGGCGATGTCTTCTTCGCTGGCGGCTTCGCCCTGCTTGAGCACGACCAGCGCGCGCACTCGCTCGCCCCAGTAGAGGTCCGGCACTCCGATGATGGCGGCTTCTTCCACGGCGTCATGCGATTGCAGCACCTGTTCGACTTCTTCGGGCGACACCATCTCGCCGCCGCGCTTGATGAAGTCCTTGGCGCGCCCCGCAAGGTAGATGTAGCCGTCCTCATCCTGATAGCCCAGGTCGCCGGTGAACAGCCACCCGGCGCGTATCGTCTCCGTGGTCGCCTCTTGCTGGTTCCAGTAGCCCTTCATCAGTCGCGCGCCGCGTGCCGCAATCTCGCCCGTCTCGCCCTGCGCCACCGGCTCGCCATCTTCGTCGAATATCCGCACATCGACGTCTTCCAGCGGCTTGCCTATGGAGCCCAGATGGCGCAGCTTGCGCTCGACCTCATCTTCGTCGCCGTCCAGCACATGGTCTTCGGGCGGCAGCATCGTGATGGTCGCCGCCGTTTCGGTTTGTCCGAAGGCGTTGATGAAGAAGGTGTCGGGGAACTCGGTGATAGCCTGTCGTATGACCGGCACCGGCATGGGCGCTGCGCCGTAGGTGATTACCTCCAGGCTGCTGAGGTCGTGCTGGTGGAAGTCGGGATGGTCCATCAGCATCTTCAGCATGGTGGGAACCATCATGGCGCGGCTGGCATGCTCGCGCTCCACCAGTTCCATCCACTGCTTCGCCTCGAACTGCCGCTGTATCAGCAGGGTGCGCCCGCCGAATATCGCCGCCATCATCGACTGCACGCCCGCGACATGGTAGAGCGGCACGGTCAGGATGTTGCAAACCTCTTCATCGGGGTCGGCGGGCGTTACCGTGCCGAGGATGTACGACGAGAAGCTTTCGTGCGTCAGCATTACGCCCTTGGGGAAGGTCGTCGTGCCCGATGTGAACAGGATCATCGTCAGGTCGTCGTCGTCGTCTTGGGGGAAGGGTTCGAGGTCGTTGTCGCTTTCGAGCAGAGCGTCGTATTCGTGCCAGCCCTCGACGGAGTCCTCCAGCGTGATGTAGCGCTGAACCGACGGTACGCTGTCGGCGCATTGCTGCACCAGCTTGACATAGCGCCCGCCTACGAACATTGCCTTGGGCGAGGTGTCGTTCAGCATGTAGATCAGCTCGTCGGCGCGAGTGCGGAAGTTCAGCGGCACGAACACGGCGTCCAGCTTCGCGGTGGCGAAGTATGCCTCGACATACTGGTTGCAGTTCACCTGAAGCATCGCCACGCGGTCGCCCGCGCCGATGCCCAGCTCTGACAGCCCCTTTGCCAGCCGGTTCACCCGTTCTTGAAGCTCCTCGTAGCTGATTCGGCTGTCCTCGAATATCATGGCAAGCCTGTCAGGCACGATAGCCGTCGCAATCATCAGAAAGTCCGTTGTGTTCATTTTCCCCTATGCCTTCAGATATGTAACGCGGATATGTAGCGATAGCGTGAATTGACAACTAGGAATGTTATCACTTTAAGTTGCCGTCTTTCAAACTCATATACGCTCATATTTATGCCTAACGCAGTCCATTCTCGCCGCTACACCTCGCGCAGTTCCGTCACGCCCGCAGTGCCGAGCGCGTGCGGGTCGTCGTCATCGGGTCCGGTAGGCGCGCCTACGCGCCGCTTGGCGTTCCACTCTTCGATGGCTACTTCCAGCAGCGCGGTTACGCCCAGGTCTGCGGGAGGCGGCGCGTTGTAGTCATGCCCTACCGCGCGCCCGGGGAAGTAGCGCCGCACCATCGCGTCGAATAGCCTGAACTTTTCGTCTTCGTCCGTGACCTCGCGCGCATTGCCGAACAGCGCCACGCTGCGATAGTTCATGGAGTGGTTCATCGCCTTGCGCGAGTACACCAGCCCGTCGGTGAGCGTGACCGTGACGCACACGGGCGCGCCGCTCGCCAGCAGCTTCATCACGCGGCTGCGTATGGAGCCATGCAGGTAGAGCAGGGCGGGAGCGTCGGCGTCGTAGTGATACGAAAGCGGTATGACATACGGCATCCCGTCCTGCACAAAGCCAACATGCGCCACGACGCCTTGCGCGAGTATCTCTGCCGCCTTCTCCGGCACGGCGCGCTCCGGGTGGTTGCGAATTCGCGTGCGCTCAGTCTGTTGCATCGCGTCCCTCCACGAATGGCAAAGCCCCGACCGATTGGCTCAGGTCAGGGCTTCGCTTTCAACTTCAAACCGATATTGCCATAATTGACAGGCTATCTACGCTACCGGCTGCTGCACGACATCGGCAAGCTTGCCGTAGGCATCGCGTAGCAGTTCCTCGGTCTCGTCCCAGCCGATGCAGGCGTCCGTAACGGATACGCCGTACTCCAGCTCGGCGAGGGTGCCGCTGAGGCTCTGGCTGCCCGCGTTGAGGTTGCTCTCCAGCATGCAGCCGATGATGTTATCGTTGCCCGCGAGGCGCTGCTCTATGATGGAGTCTAGGGCGATATTCTGCCGCCTGTGATCTTTGTTGGAGTTGCCGTGACTGCAATCCACCAGCAGTTGCGATGGCACGCCGGCGCTGTTCAGCAGTTCTTGCGCCGCCGCGATGGACTCCGCGCCGAAGTTGGGGCCGCTTCTGCCGCCGCGCAGCACCAGATGTCCGTATGGGTTGCCGTTGGTGTGCACGACGCAGGTCTGGCCGAAGTGGTCTATGCCGAGAAATGCGTGCTGGGACTGCGCCGAAATCATGGCATCCACCGCAATTTGGGCGTCCCCGTCGGTGCCGTTCTTGAAGCCGACAGGCATGCTCAGCCCGCTCGCCATCTGGCGGTGCGTCTGGCTCTCCGTCGTGCGCGCGCCGATTGCCGCCCAGGACACCAGCCCCGCCAGATACTGCGGCACGATGGGGTCGAGGAACTCGGTCGCGGTGTAGATGCCCATCTCGCCAATCCGCACCAGCAGGCGTCGCGCGCGCCGCAGCCCTTCGCCGATGTCGAAGGTGTCGTTGAGGTATGGGTCGTATATCATGCCCTTCCAGCCGACTGTCGTGCGCGGCTTCTCGAAGTACACGCGCATGACGATGAGCATGCGGTCGCTGAACTCATCCTGAAGCGCCTTTAGCCGCTCGGCGTACTCGATGCCCGCCGCCTCGTCGTGCACCGAGCAGGGTCCCGTGATTACGAGGAAGCGCGAGTCTTCGCCGCGCAAGATTTCCTGAATCTGGCGCCTGCCCTCCAGCACCACCGCCTCGACCTCCGGTGTCAGCGGCAGCTCTTCGACAAGCCCCACAGGGCTTATCAGGGTTTCGGTGCTTGCGACATTCACATCCCTCGCCGGTGATGGTTGCATTATGGGTGCCTCCCTTTCCTTATCTTTGCTTGCTCTTTTGCTTTCGTAATGCTTGATGCCAAACTAGGTATTGGTGCGTTCTTGTCCGTGATGTGCCGTCCGCGATATGGCGTTTGCGGCGCGGGGCAAAAAAGAACCCCAGCCCGTCGGTCGGCTGGGGTTTCGGATAATCCGTCAGGTTCTCTTTAAGACGCCAAACCTCCGCCGATCGTGTTGCCGGTAAAGTAATAAGCGTAGAACCCAAAAGCGTTTGCGTTAGTCATCGTGATGAGTATCACATACCGCCGTTATCGCTGTCAATAGTTTGTTTTGGGCGGAGAAAATTGCATTAGTTCGGTATGCCAGAAATAGCTGCTAGGCTGAGAAAATTGCATGAGTGGAATTACGATGGTCGAGTGTCGCCGATTTCTGGATTCCTGCCCCTGCTTTCGCAGGGGTGACGTTCTTTCGCAAGAATGACGGAAAGGTGGCACAAAACCCTTCTCACTCGAGGGCTGTCAGGGGTATGTATTTGTTGTGGTACAGGCTATTCGCTTATTTTGGCAAGGATTTTTTCTTGTTGTCGTGAACGGAGTGGAGGGTTTGAAATCCTTGTCATATTGGGCGTGTTGCTGGCAGGGATTTTTGATTCCTCACTCAGTTCGGAATGACAGGGGTGGAAGGTTCGGAATGACAGAGAGGGGCGTTTGGATGATGGGTGGGCGGGGTAGCGTTTTCGTTGCGCTTATCTGCTGGGTTACTCTATGAGGTGGGTTTTGAGTACGGCTTCGTCGAGTTCGATGCCTAGTCCAGGGCCTGTGGGCGGGATGATTGCGCCGTTCTCGAATACTATCGGCTCTTTGAAGATGATTTTGTGGAGGGGGCCTTGGTTTGCTTCTTGTATCAGGAAGTTTGGGGAGCAGGTGTCTATTTGCACGGCTGCCGCCGCCGCGATGGGGCCGCAGTACATGTGCGGCGCGATCATGGCGTAGTGCGCCTCGGCTATGGCGGCTATCTTCTTTGCTTCCAGTATGCCCCCGCACTGCCCAACATCCAGCTGGATGATTTGCGCCGCTTTCTTTTCGATGAGCTGCGAGAACTCGTACTTGGTGACTAGCCGCTCGCCGCTTGCGATGGGGATGCTTGTGTGCGCCGCTACCCGCGCCATCTCGTCGATGTTCTCAGGGGGCACCGGCTCTTCAAACCAGAACGGGTGATACGGCTCGAGGATTTTCGCCACGCGGATGGCGCTGTATGTGGTCAGCTGCCCGTGCGTGCCGATGCCGACTTCCAGCTTGTTGCCCACCGCGTTTCGGATGCTCTCGAATATCTTCGTGGCATGCTCAATCTCCGGCAGGGATATGTCGCGCGGAATGGGGTATGTGGGCATGAACGGGTCTATCTTGCACGCGGAGTTGCCCTCTTCCAGCAACCGCGCCGCTACTTCGCCTGCCGCCTCCGGGTTGTCCTTGAACGCGCCGCCCGGCATGTAGGCGTAGGCGCGCAGGGTTTCATGGTACTTGCCGCCTAGCAGGTTGTAGATGGGCTGTCCCGCCGCCTTGCCCGCGATGTCCCACAGCGCCATGTCTATGGCGCTCAGCACCGGCGTGGCGTGCAGGCTCGGATGGCGGAAGTCGTGGCGCGAGGCGTACATCCTGTCCCAAATCTTCTCGATGTTGAACGGGTTCTCTCCAACGACATAGTGGCGCACCATCTCGGATATGAGGCTTACCTGCGATTGCAAGTCGTTCAGGCTGCGCGAGTATCCGCTGCCGGTGATGCGCTCGCCCAGCCCGGTAATTCCCTCGTCTGTCTGCAATTCCAGCCAGAGCAGATACCGTCCTCCGATGTACGGCGGCTCGTTCTCAACGACTAGGGTGCGGAAGTCTGTTACTTTCAATGTGCGCGCTCCTGTGAGTATATGGTGCGTTGTTTAGGGTTGCGATGTCATCCGAGAAACAGCCGGACTAGGATTGCGACTTGGGCGACGGCAAAGTCGCGCCAATGCCGAACAGCATGAATATCAGGCGGTCGAGCTTGGTTTCCAAGCGAGCAAGCCGCTCGTTCGTCTGCGCCTGCTCGCCTTCTAGCCGGCCTATGCTTCTGTTTGTTTCGGTGGTCATGGCCATGCGCTCGCTTGCTATCGCGCTGCTATTCTAGTTTATTGTCGCTCTAAAATCCAAGTTGTATGTTCACGCTGCCGCCGTTCTCATCAATTAGACGGCCAGGCTGGCAGACGGGCTAGGAACTCCTTGCTACAAATAGTGTTGCAGCACATCGCGCAGCCCGTCAAGGCTGGATAGTGAGAAGCAATAGTCGCATTCATGCCACATAGTTTGCAAATCGCCGGGACGCGCCAGCCAGCCGCCGCCGTCAATCACATTGATGAACAGCACATCGGGGTTGTTGCGTTGATTTCTGCTGCTGTTGTGGTTTCGCACATCCTGATACATCCGTAGTTGTTCATTCGCCTTGCTACCTTGGGATGAGCCGGTGGTAAGTTGGTAGGATGACATAATCAAGATGCGTGGTGTTTCAGTGTCGGGTATCGCTATGTCAACCTCTTTGCTATCAACAATGCCGACCTTGCCTTTTTCGTGAGGATGACCGACAGCAGAGACGATATTGCCTATCTCATTCTCCAGAGCATATCCTATGTCGGTGGCATATTGAGATTGTAGATTGCCCTGAACGATTACCTGCAAAAAGTCTCTATCTTGCAACAAGTTAATCCAGTTGTCAGGTAGATAGAAATTGCTTCTGATAAACGATGGAATAAACACTTCCTCCGCTTCCGGGTAGATAAGGAACCTCGCTATTCTGCGTCGGATGTTGTCGTCGCGTCTTATCATGCTCCATCTGACGCCTGGGAAGATCGCTTCATAGATACGCCTTACTCTTTCAAGCGAACCTCTTGAAAGCCCAATGATGATCTTTAACCGCTCTTCCATATCTTTGACATTGCCAACAGCAAGATAGTCTGTCAGAACATCCACAGGAGGCCGTCCGCCATTTTCAGCCCTTGACAAAAGTATTCTATCAACGGTCTCTTTGACACCCTCTTGCGTCACTTGCTCCACATCGGGGAAGTCCAGGAACACGCTCATTCCCGCTTTGAGTTCTTCAAGCGTTAGTTTTCTTAGTTCTGCCATTTTTCTTGTTCCGCAACTTGATGTCGATGTCCCGCATGGAAACTATCTTGTTTAGATGAATGGACACATAGGCGTCCCTGTTCTTTACGGGTTTGGCTTGCGTCATGCGCTCGGTTGCGGCGTCGCAATAGCCCTTGTCTATGTCTGCGCCGATATATCTGCGTCCCAACTGCTTTGCGGCGACCGCCGCGGAGCCGCCGCCGCAGAATGGGTCAAATACGATGTCGCCTTCATCGGTCGTCATCAGAATCATGCGCTCAATCAGGTGGATGGGCAGTTGGCATGGGTGCGAATCGATGCGCTTCGACCTGTGGCGTATTCGGTGAATGTCGTCCCATACATCGCTGACCTGATAGCCGAATTCGTGGCGCAAGTATTCCTTGCCGCCGTAGTCTTTGAGGTATGCGTCGCATTTGCGACAAGTCTTGTGCGGCGCGCGCACATCGTAGAACTTGCTGTTCCTGTTCTTTGTGTAGAACAGTATCCCGTAGTGCGCGGGCTGGAGTGTCTTGCCTAGCGGCTGTCCGTTGGAGTTCCACGCAATCCAATGTCGGAACTCCGCAAGGTCGTTGAGTATCGCCGATGTGTAGGTGAGCAGCTTCGGGATGTTGTACACAAAGAGGCTGCCGTCAGGCTTGAGTATGCGGCAGGCTTCGGTGAGCCATTCTTCAGTCCACGCCATATATTGCGCGAAAGGCAGGTTGTCCTTGTATGATGTGTACTTCTTGTTGAGATTGAACGGCGGGTCTGCGAACACCATGCTCATCGAGCCGGTGGGCATTGAGCGCATCAACTCTAGGCAGTCTGTGTCATGCACCTTGCCAATCAGATGCTCTATGCCGTCATCCTCCGGTTCTTCCGAAAGTTTCTCAAGGGGGGAGCACTTGCTTGCCGTGTGCGCCAAGTCTGATGTTGAGTTCATCTGTGAGTCCTTGCAGGGCGTCAGGTAGGGTTATGCCGCGAGAGGAATGTTATAGAACATTCGTACAAATTGCAAGGGCTTTTTAGGTGATATTGGCGCACACTCTCTCACGAACCGCCGCGCCTTTGACCTATTAAACAGGGGAATTGCGGCGGGATGGCGACGCTCGTTTCAGGGGTGGATGGGCGCTTGCGCTAGGAAGAAGGGGCCGTTCGTCAGTGAACCTCACGCAGTGGCCTTTGACGGTGTAAAGTCTTATGCCCGTTATTGTTCAAATCTCCTCAAGAAGGTAATCCACTCTCCGGCCGGGATGCCAGATAATCTGAGATTAAGCATCTCTTGAATATATTCGTCCATCAATCCTGTCCTTGCCAGGCGTCCAAAGTTGCTCCCGCCGTCACTTACCGGTCGATCTGCAACTTGGGAGCTTTTCGAAGGGTATGGATTTGCGCCTGTTGGGATTGTGATGCCGGTATCGCTTTTTGTGCTCCGTACTTCCGCCCACCAGTAGTTTCGGTATTCGGCAGCGTACTTGGCTTGGGCTACAAATGGTTTGTGAGTGATTGGCGTACCTGAAAGGACATTGCTGAGCATCCAGGGCACAGCGACGATGAGATCCGCTTCAGCACAAGCGTCAGCCGTGGTAGTAAATCGAAAGTTAGGCACTCTTTCCTTAGCAAGTAAGTACCAGCCTTTGAGTTCAATACCCAAGATGATTTCTTGTCCGTTGGTGTCAGATTTGAGCAAGACGTCCGGAAACACTTGGGCTTGGCGCTGGAAGAAAAACCTCTGATACTGCTCATGAGGGTCCCATACAGGGCGCATCTGGTTCAGAGTTGACACAACCTGCTCTTCGATAGTAGCGCCCAGAACTGTGCTGAGTGTCTGAACGTCGGTCGCTACCAGACCTTCAATCATCGTTCGGCTGCTAAAGTGAGCGGGCACTGCATATAAGGCGTCGACTACGCGACGATATAGCCGATAGTGCTCCCAAGTATCGGAAGGTTCAACCGGGTTAGGGCGCGGCATGTGAGGCAAGTCTTTCGCGTGCTGCGATGAAGTAATTGGGCATTATCTCGGCGCTGTAACACTGACGACCTGTGTTGACTGAGGCAATCGCCGCAGAGCATAGCCCACCAAATGGCTCCCACACGACATCGTTGGGGTCGGAAGACGCAAGAATTGTTCGTTCGAGAAGCGACAGCGGTTTCTGATTCATGTGAACGCACTTGTAAGTGTTTTTCAGTCGTTCCACGCCGCGCACGGCAGGCTCTCGCCATACATTGGTAATACCGACATCACAGCGAAACTTCGCGCGCATCTTTGTCCACTCTTGCGCTGTGGCAGGTCGTAAGCCGTCTAGGCTGAAGTAAGGCTTATGGTCCGGATTGCCGTATTCGTTCGCATATTTCGCAAGAAGCTCAAAGGCGTTGGGCGGCGGGAAATACCATAGGTCGCACTTTGTAAGATACTTGCGAGTCGCCGCATTTCTGACACCACATGCGGCATTAGCTTTGTACAAGGGTAGCCCGCTGCGTTCCCATTCTGAGCGTAACCACTGCTTCAGACTCTTTTCAGTTCCGTTTGATTTAATTGTCACCTTTCGGACATATTGGATACAAACTTCAGTAATAACCGGAAACCTACGCAGGGTTTTGCTGTTGGCATTACCGGCAATGTGTCCTACACCCTTGTCCCAAACATGGCACGCTCGATACTCCCAGCCGTGACTTGCCAATATCGGATGAACATTCGCCCAACCGATTTCAGTGTTCCAGAACCACAATGTGGTCTCCGGCAATGCCCGCTCCGCCCAGCGAGCAATATGCGGACGATACCATTCCGGAAGGGCTTCAGGTGAAGCAGGGTCTCCCGGGAAGCTGCCTATGCCGTAAGGTCCGTCTGAGATTATGACCGTCGGCGCAGTCCACTCTGCTGACGCATCCAAAAAATCGCCATAGTGCAATGTTGCGCCGCGCCTACTAAATGGCTGCAACGGCTTACTTGATGACTTGATGCGGTCAGTAACTTCAGAAGGCATAATTAGAACTCACTTGAGATATTTGCCGCTCATCATTAGAACAAAACATCAAAGTAAATGTCAAGCGCTACTCGCAGTTACTTTTGGCACACTCTCTCACGAACCGCCTTGCTCTTAACCCTATTTCACAGGGGGATTGCGGCGGGATGGGGACGCTCGTTTTAGGGGTGGATGGGCGCTTGCGCTAGGAAGAAGGGGCCGTTCATGGGATGCTTCAGAACGGATACAACAGTAACCGCTTTCAAGGTTGTGTAGATCTCGTCGAGCGCTTTTCCCAAATGGGTGTATCCGTCGCATCGCCGGATGGCTTCGGGCGCTTGATCCCAGGCGTAAAGGTTTCTCGCCAATGATGGATCGGTTAATCGGTGGTCGTGAACCAGTAGGGTCAAGGTGTTGGCTTCGATCATCGGGTATCTTCTGTCGGACAGGAGATTGGCGCGAGGGTCAACTTGAGCCATTACCCTGAAGCGGACAGAGATTGACGATCCCTCGACTCTTCGGGTTTCGGCGAAATTGGCTTGCTGAATGTCGAAATGCCGAGTGAACTCAGACACATCTATGTCCCCGGATGTGGATGCCGCGGTAACTTGATCAAACGCATCCGCGAGAACTTCGTTGGCGGGGACGGTTTCAAAGAACGATCCGCTTACCAGTACCGTCTTTGCCAATGGCGACGAAGTGGTTCGCTTGATGCCTCTGATGAGATAGTACACATCTCTTTGAGGAGCGGATTGTAAATCTTCACCCGCTTCTAATAGCTGATCCTGCATGTTTTTTGACAAAGACGAAACCGGCTTCGTCGCACCGGGTAGCGTGGAGTTGAAAGACGCTATTTGATACGCCTTAGCATCCTTGAGTTCTATGAACTCTCCACCTGTCAACGGACCTTCGCGGTTAGTTTTCAACACGAAATCGGGAAACCCAGAACGGGATTCCGCCGCAATCATGGCTCTGGGGAACGCGAAGTCCTCAAGCTTGTTGTCTTGAACGAAGTAGCCTCGGCGTTCCATGAGGCGAGCGAAGAAGTGGTAGGCGGATGATGTTGGCATGGCAATCAGATGAGTAACATCGGCGCAGGCTCGTTGGTGAGGTGGGCGGCTGGCGGCCATACCTCGCTCAACGAGGGGGTGTGTATGTAGTGATTGCGATATTGAGTGATTGAGTCCGCATCGCGGGCATCTTGCAGGCGCGCTTCGATGCAGTCGAAGTTCACCGCGTCTTTCTCGACGCCAACGCCAATACGGGACAGCTGCGATGCCACAACCAGCGTGGTTCCCGTGCCGGAGAAGGGGTCGAACACGCAGTCTCCGGGGTTGGTGGAGGACAGTATCATTCGCAAGAGCAGCGCGACGGGAGATTGCTGTTTGTGGATGCGCTCGCCATTGTCGTGGCGCAACGCCTCATCGCCGGCGTAGTAGCCGGAGGTCAATTCTCTGATGTCGTCCCAGACATCGGTGACGAACATGCCGTTTTCGCGTGGCTTGTATCCGTTTGGCACGGGCGGGTCTATCCGCAATCGGTTGAACACTCTAGGGCGTCGCCCCTTCGTGGCGAAGGCGATGACTTGGTACGCCTTGCCGTATCGCACTTCGCTGGGGACGGCCGATGTTTTCTTGCGCCACACAATCAGATTTTGGAACTGCCACCCGGATTCGCGCAGGACTCGCAGCACATTTTCGGCGTTCTTTTCGCGCTGCATGAAATACATCGCCGCGCCTTGCGATGAGCGGTCGAGCGTCAATTTGCACACTTCCCGCATCCAATCCCAATACTCCCCGTCTTTCAAGCGGTCATCGTGTTCTCGATATTCCTTGCCCTGATTGAACGGCGGATCGAGGAATGTGAAATCGAACAAAGGCAATTCTTTGGCGGTGTGCGCCAGAAAGCGCGTGCAGTCGTCAAGAAATACTTGGTGCGCCAATTTTGTGTTACCCTTCTGTTTTCGCCGCGCTATGCTTAACGGGTCTTGTGAGTCCTCGGTAAAAGCAACATAGGCGGCTGCCTACCACCGTAATGAATGGTATGCGAACATTTAAGCGATGTCAACCGCTTTCCAGTTGCACATTGGCACACTCCGCTACGAACCGCTGTGCCATTCGTGGGAGGCTGCCTAGGTGGATGTGGATGTATGATGCCCATAGGTTGCCGCTGCGGAAGCCTTCGATGCGCCCGTCTTGGCTGCGAACTGAGTATGCCGCTTGCTGGGGTGATGCGGGGCTGTCGGCGATTGACCAGTGGAATTCGTGGCCGCGCACGCGCTCGCCTTCTGCCAGCAGCGCGCCGTCTGCCAGCGCCTCCGCTTCGCGGTAGCCGAGCGTGAGCCGACCCTTGCTCATCGAGGACTTGGCGGGTATCAGCCCGACCATGCGGTGCGGCTTGCCGTCGAAGTCGGTCAGGGACTCGCCTAGATACATCAGCCCGCCGCACTCGGCGTATATTTTTTGTCCTGCCGTGTGAGCGGCGCGGACTGACTGTTTCATGCCTTCGTTGGCGGCGAGTTCTTGGGCGAAAATCTCAGGGAAGCCGCCGCCGATATAGACGCCGCCGACGCCCTCCGGCAGCGCGGTGTCCGCAAGCGGGCTGAACGGCACGAGCTCAGCGCCCCACGCTTCTAGCAGGTCGAGCGAGTCTTGGTAGTAGAAGTTGAACGCCTTGTCTTGCGCGACGGCGATGCGCGCTTTGGTTGGCTGAGGCTGCGCGGGGAACGCTGACGGCTCTGCTCGCGGCGTATCGGCTTGCTGGGCGACTTCCAGCAGGCGGTCGAGGTCTATCGTCTGCTCTACCTGCGCGGTGAGCTTGTCGAACCACTCCTCGACGACCACGCCCTCGACGGTTGGGATGAGTCCGAGATGGCGTTCAGGCACGCGCAGGTCGTCGCGTCTCGGCATATATCCGAGTACGGGCAGCGCGGTCGCGTCCTCGATGGGCGGTTTGCAGAACTCCAGGTGGCGCGGGCTGCCGATGCCGTTGAGAATGACGCCGGCGATGTTCACGGATGGGTCGAACTGCTGGAAGCCCAGCACTTCGGCGGCGACGCTGCGGGCGACTCCGGCGGCGCTGGCAATCAGGATGACGGGCGCGCGCAGCAGCTTGGCGACCTCAGCGGTAGAGCCTTGCTCGGTTAGATTGGCGTGTCCGTCGTACAGCCCCATCACGCCCTCGACCACCGCGACATCGCCGGACTGCGCCGCCCTGCCGAACAGCTCCAGCGCGGTGTTGTGCGGCAGCAGCCATGTGTCCAGGTTGCGACTCGGCATGCCGCACGCCATCCGATGATAGGACGGGTCGATGTAGTCGGGGCCGCACTTGAACGGCTGCACGCGTAGTCCGCGCCGCGCCAGCGCGCCCATGATGCCGGTGGCGATGGTCGTCTTGCCCACGCCGCTGCGCGTGCCTGCCAGCACGATTGTCGGTGTCATGCCTATCCCCCGTGTCCCCCCAATCCCGCATATTCCGTTAGACCTCGCGGGGATTGGCGTAGCCGCGCGGCGTGACCATGCGCCCGCCGTGAATGTATGTCGTGGAGTTGCCGATAATCAGCGTGGTGAACATATCTATGCGCTCGAAATGCCGTTCCAGCTCGCCGAGCGTGGTCAATGCGGCTTGCTGGTCGGGACGGCAGGCGTTTCGCACGATGCCGACGGGCGTCTCGGCGGCGCGATGGCGCATGACGATGCCGCGCGCCTCGATAATCTGCTTGCGCCGTCGTTGGCTGCGCGGGTTGTACAGCGCAATCACGAAGTCGCCATGCGCCGCCGCGTCCAGCCGCTTGCGAATGGTGTCCCAGGGTGTCATCAGGTCGCTCAGGCTTATGGCGCAGAAGTCTTGCATTAGCGGAGCGCCCAGCACGGACGCCGCCGCCTGCGCCGCCGACACTGCTGGCACTACCGTTACGGCGGGCGCTGAGCCGTTCCAGCCGCTTGCCGCTAGATGCTCGAACACCGGGCCTGCCATCCCATATACGCCCGCGTCGCCCGACGATATGACCGCCACCGACATGCCCGACGCGGCGAGTTCGCAGGCTTTGGCGGCGCGTTCCATCTCCTTGCCCAGAGGCATTGAAACCAGCTGCTTGCCGTCCGTGAGGTCGCGCACCTGCTCCATGTAGCCGTCGTATCCGATTATGGCGTCGCACCGCCCTAGGGCATCGAGGGCGTCGGGCGTCAGCAAGCCTCTGTCTCCCGGTCCAAGCCCAATCAGATATATTCGCCCGTCGCTCATAGCCCTACCACCCCGTCCTATCCGTCCTGTGCATTATGTTAGTCCTCGTGTGGTTCGTCCGCTTCATAAGCCGCGGTGCGCGCGTCCAGCTCTTCGCGCGTGACCATGCCGTAGTCGAGCAGCAGTTTCTCCAGCGAGGCAAGCCAGCGCTCATAGTAGGCGGATACGTGGTCGTCGGGCGGCGCGGCGGCGATTTCGTCGGCAAGTCTGCGCTGAAAATCGCCCCATGCGTACACGCCGCCCTCGTTCAGCGCGACCGCGATGCCGAAGGCGCGCGCCTCCCAGGGCGCGGCAAACACAAGCTCGCCGTTGTTGCGCGGCAGCGCGCTCGCGCCTCGCATATCCGAAATCTCGTTGCCCATGTCTGCGCTCATCATTCGCCTCAAGCGGTCGGAGACGGCGCGGCAACCTTCGCCACGCCAATCATGCTGTCCCGCGTTACCAGCGCCGCCAGCGCGTCCGCGTCCATATCGTCCGTGCCTTCCGGACGCTCCGGCAATACCATATAGCGAATGTCCGAATTGCTGTCCCATACGCGCAGTTCCACCGATTCGTCCAGCGCCAGCCCGAACTCTTGCAACACGGCTCGCGGCTCTATGACCGCGCGCGCCCTGTAAGCGTCCGACTTGTACCAGCGCGGCGGCAAGCCAAGCACGGGCCAGGGGTAGCACGAACACAGCGTGCATACGACCATATTGTGAACTGCGGGCGCGTTCTCCAGCACGACAATCTCCGCCCCCTGCGCGCCGAAGAAACCGAGTTCGGCGATTGCCGATGTGCCGTCGTCCAGCAGGCGCTCTTTGTATGCGGCGTCCGTCCAGGCGCGCGCCACCACCTTCGCGCCGTTCAGGGGGCCTATGTCCTGCTCATACGCCCGCACTCGCGCGTCTATCGCGTCGGTGGAAAGCAGTCCCTTCTCGATGAGCAGCGACTCGATGGCTTTGGTACGCAGCGCGGCGTAAGGCTGCGGCTCCGGGTGATGCCCTCCGCTATGTCCCTCGCTCATTGACCCGCTCCTTCCTTGCTATTCTTCATGCACATACCACCCCGTCCTGCCCTTCAATGTCGGACCCCTCAGAATCCATCCAGCGCTCCCACATGTCGATGTAAAGGCGCTGGTTCGTCTCCGCGTCGCTGCCCCAGAGCTCGCGCGCCTCGAACATGACGCTGTACACATATTGGGGGCTGTCGTCCGCTATCGTTGGCTGATCCTGAAAGCCCTGCGCTCCGTATATGCGGGCAACGATGCCGCGCTTGCCACGAACATATCGTGGCAGCCGCGTGTGGCCGGCAGGGTTGATGTTGCGTACTACGATTGAGTCGCCAACCGCAAAGCGCGGTGATGATGCCGCCTGCCGCTCAAGAGGCTGCGGCGCATAAATCCGCTGCCGCACGCGCTCGGCAAACGCGGGGTCGTCGCGTCGGGGCGCTTCGGCGGACGGGTCATCGGCGAACATGCGCGTCTTCGCTTCCAGCTCGTCGGCGGTCAGCAAGCCTTTGTGCAGCAGCGCCGCCTCCAACGCCAGCAGCCAGCGCTCATAGTAGCCGGATGCGAGATACCGCGCGGGCGGGATGTTCTCGATGTAGTGGCGTGAGCCGTAGGGGGAATACACATCATGCTCTTCGCGTATGCCGGTGACCATACCATACACCCGCCCCTCCCAAGCCTCATGGAACACCGGCTCATCCGGCTCAATCTCGATGCGCCCAAAGCCGTGCATGCCGCCCATGTCGTGAACGCCGTTCATATCAGCCGCCCCTTTCTGCAAGTCTAGCGTAATACTACCAATCTTCGCGCCAAAAGTCAGAACAACGCTGAAGCGGGATCCTCAACCCAACAGCCCAAGCCAGCGGCGCGGGCGTCTGACCGGCTTACCTAGGAAGTCCTCCAAGAGTTCACGCTTCATCGCTATCTGGTCGGATACGCTCGCGGTGTCTTCCAGTATCCAATCGGGAATGTCATCTCTGGTACGCCGTGATGTGAACGGCTCCACGGCGACAATCACAAGGTCGCCGGAGATACCCCAACTCCCTGATGATGGACGGCGCTCTTTGCTGTACTTGTCGGGGTGCAGCAGATTTTCCAGGACCAAACGGGGGCGCTCAAACGCGCGGCTCTGATAATCTTCCAGAGTCATGGGAATGCACCAGTCCGGCATTGCCGCTCCGTCCGTCAGATTGTCTTTGAAGATTCTACACAACACTGAAGAGGATAATTGCAGCACATCCAGATCCTTGTATTCTTGTTCAGGGATAGATTCCATCTCGTATAGAACCTTCTTCAAGTATTCGCGGTATAGCGCGGTAGTTAGGCGTTCCCGGATGTTAGATACTGACCTTTGCAGCATCCTACGCGCCGAAGCGTCGTTGCCCGGCAAGGAAGTTCTGGTGTAAATCATCAGGCTGCGTTTGACAATCTCATCGGGGAAATTGCGCGCATCGGCGTTCATAGAAAGCGCAAAGCACGGATACTCGCTGTGGGGTATGGATTCGTCTTTGATGATTTCAGGCGCGTGCCGATTGAACCTGTCCCTTGTAACATCATCGAACACGACGGGGAAGCGCTTGTAGGTTTGTTGCAGCCCGCGCAACTTGCTGCGAGTGAAATCTTGGGTTTCGATGAAGCGCGGGTATGAGAACATGGACTTCATCAGCGTGTTAATCAGGCTGCTCTTGCCGCAATTGCTCTGTCCGTACACCACCGCGAACATGGGGCGGTCGAAGCTGAAATCGCCGGTGCGTATGGCAGTGTTTCGTACATCGCACATAAGGGGCGAGAAGTAGAACCAGCACATGAATGTGAAGTAGTCCTTTTGCAGTCGAGGCACATCGCCGACAAAGCCGTTCTCATAGTTGCTGAAGAATTCAATCCATGCCGCAACATCACTTCCAACTTCGTCAGGGTCAGCGTCAAGGCGCATATCGTCGCCCGATAGCGTGAACTGCCGTCCGTCGTAGGACAAGTAGGTCGCCGACGCTTCATCCGCATGCGTAGATGTTGCAATACGGGTCATCTGCCTGATGATTTTAGGCACGAATTTGATGCTTCCATTGCGGTCAGGGCGAATATCCGCCAGAGCTTTCTGGCGGGCCGGCTTGATATATTCAATCTTCGTCAGAATCTGTGGAATGCTGTACTCCACCTCATCTTCTTTCGGGGATGGTAGGTACATTGTGACGCCGTTTTTGTCAGATTCAGCCTCTTTAAGTGCGGGAGTCTCTTGAATTGGCAGCAGTTCTGCCGGAATCGGCTTCTCTCTGAGGGTGAGTTTGTTCGTTGCGATAGAGCGAACCGCTTCGTATTGGCCGGTGTAGTGCTTCCATGCCACATCGTCGTTGTCAAAGACGACCAGCGTCTCCGCCTGCCGTCCGGAGAATGCCGTTTCGGACAGGTTGGCAGAGCCGACGATTACGCGCCGTAGCCCGTCGCGCTCCAGCAGGTATATTTTGGCATGTGCGATGGCGTCCTTGACCACATAGAACTGCGCCGTTCCATCAGCCACGCGATTGTAGATTATCTTGCGACGTTCCTCAGACAGCCCCTTGATTCCAACGAAACCCGTGTTCAGCTTCTCGTCCATGACGGACTGAAACGACAATAGGTCGGCGGCAGAGCGAGACAGAACGCCGTTGTGTCCGAAGATGCACTCAAACTCTTGGTAATCGAAGTCCTTCAGCAGTCCTAGTATCATTGGAATGCTTGAGGTGTAAGTCAGGGCGCGCATGGATGCGAAGCCGGCGAACAGGTTGCGGTCAAACGACCCTACACTTTCGGCGCGGGCATGCACGACGTCGAGCGCGCCGCTGCGCGTCTTTGAGTCCGGATCGTCAAAGGCAAAGCCCTGTTGTGTCACCATTTTTCGATACTCCCGCGTTGACACCCGCAATCCCTCTGTATATGTTACGGAAACCAGACGGTAACATCCAGCGCCCGGCGGGTAGCGTTTTCAATCGGATGGTGGAAATAATAAACCCATTCGTCCTGAGATTGTCGAGGGACGGGATGATTCAGTACATTCACGGACAAGGAGATCCACAATGGCAAGTACAGATGCCGCGCGACCGAACATTTTGTTTATTCTGAGCGACGACCAAGGGGCTTGGGCGATGCGATGCGCGGGCAATGAGGAGATGGTTACGCCCAACCTAGATAGGCTGTCGGCAACGGGTGTGCGCTTCGACAACTTCTTCTGCGCCTCGCCCGTGTGCTCGCCGGCGCGCGCGTCCATTCTTACCGGGCGCATTCCATCACAGCACGGCGTCCAGGACTTTCTTCGCAGGGGCAATGCAACCTTCCTGCCGGGGGACGGCGTGGAGATCGATTATGTTGCCGGCCAGCCGTCCTACGTCGAGCTTCTCGCGCGGAGCGGCTATGAGTGCGGACTGAGCGGCAAGTGGCACTTGGGACATGCGGCGCTGCGGCGCGCGGGCTTTTCGTACTGGAATGTGCATGCGACGGGCGGCGGCAACTATTACGAAGCGCCGATGATTGTGGACGGCGAACACTATCAGCCCGACGAGTATGTTACCGATGTCATCACCGACAACGCGCTGGAGTTTCTCGCCGCGCGGCTCGGTTCTGACGCGCCCTTCTCGCTGAATGTGCACTACACCGCGCCGCACGCGCCCTGGGGCCGCGAGCATCACCCCGACGCCGTGTTTGACGACTTCCACGCCAACTGCGCTTTCGACTCGCTGCCTATTGAGGACATGCACCCCAACCAACTCGCGAAAGAGCCTGGGGCTGCGACGCTCGGCGACACGCCCGAGAATCGCAGGATGGCGCTGAGCGGCTACTTCGCCGCCGTAACCGAGATGGATCGCAACATCGGGCGGCTGCTCGACTGGCTGGAGACAAACGGGCTGCGCGAGAATACGCTCGTTATGTTCATGGCGGACAACGGCATGAACATGGGGCATCACGGCATCTGGGGCAAGGGCAACGGCACATACCCGCCGAACATGTATGACACCGCCGTGAAAATCCCCGCTCTGGCATCCATGCCGGGGAGCGTGCCGCAAGACCTTGTGTGCGACCGCCTGCTCAGCCAGTACGATGTCATGCCAACGCTGCTGGGCTATACCGGCGTGGATAACCCCTACGCCGCCGCGCTGCCGGGGCGCGACTTCTCCCCCGTGCTGCGCGGCGAATCGCTGGGCGACGGTACTCCGGTCTTCGTGTTCGACGAGTACGGTCCTACGCGCATGATTCGCACGCGCAACTGGAAGTATGTACACCGCTACCCGGACGGCCCAAATGAGTTGTACGACCTCGGCGGCGATCCGATGGAGACCGCCAATCTGGTTGACGATCCCGCGTATGCGGGCAGAGTAGAGGCGCTGCGCGAGGAGCTGCAAACTTGGTATGCCCGCTATGTTGACGAGGTGATGGACGGCGCAAAGCAGAATGTAACCGGCAGGGGACAGATCGGGCTTGTCGGCTCGGAGGCGTACCCGAAGCCCTTCGCCGATGATGTGGAGTTCTTTGCCGATCTTTGACCCCACCCGAATATCATTGGCGGGCTGACGCTGGCGGCGTTTCTTATTCGTTGTCGTCCAGCCTTTTCTCCAGCCGCCGCAGCGCATCCTGGGTCGTGCGAAGCTCGCGCAGCAGCTCCTCTCTCGATACGGGCGGCTCCAGTTCCCTGAGCCGCTCGGCTTTGGCTTCGTCGAGGTTATTGATGATTATGGCGATGAACATATTTATCACGACAAAGGTGCCGACTACCACGAAGCTGACGAAGTAGATCCACGCCAGCGGGTGCAGTTCCATCGCGGTGTACATGACATTAGTCCAGCCTTCCAGCGTTATGATGTTGAACAGCGACAGCACCGCAATGCCCAGATTGCGCCAATTCTCAGGGTCATGTTCGTGAAAAAGCTGGTAGCCGATGATGGCGTAGATATAGACTATGACGCTCATCAGCAGCATCACATGCCCCACGCTAGGTATGGAGCGCACCAGCGCCGCCACAATCAGCCGCAATTCCTTGATTGCCGAAATCAGCCGCAGCACGCGCAGCAGCCGCGCAAGCCGCGCCACCATTGCGAACTGGCCCGTCGCCGGAAGCAGGGAAAACACTATCACCAGAAAGTCGAACACATTCCAGCCGTCCCGAAAATACTTGTCAACTCGTGGCGCTACCGCCGTCATCTTGAGAATGGCTTCCACGATGAACACGCCCAGCACGACCTGATTGCCGAGATTCAACCAATATCCATATTTCAGAACCAGCGCGGGAGAAGTTCCCATGCCCAGCAGAATGCCATTTCCCACAATGAGCGCGATGATGGTATATTCAAAGCCGGGCGCGCTGACCAGCCGTTCCGTAAGTTGAGAGACCCGTTTCATAGTTCTGTACTTAATCCTTTTCTTGGGGATGGCATCGAAGAATGACGCTATCAAGTTTCGCAGAACTAGACGCTCGTATCAACAAGTGGCGGCAATCGTCGGGCAGTCCATGCGCCGTATGCGTTATAATTGATGCTGTAAGGCTTCATGAGCATCCGGAAGGAAGCGATAGCGGAGGGGTGGCCGAGAGGCTGAAGGCGCCTGTCTTGAAAACAGGAGTAGTGAAAGCTACCGCAGGTTCGAATCCTGTCTCCTCCGCCAGACTAAACTTGAATTGTTCCTTCCATCCTGCCCATCGGTGTCAATCAGCAGGGAGCAGCAGCAGTAATAGATGAAGATTCACGAATATCAGGCGAAGCAAATCCTGAGTGGCTACGGCATACCCGTGCCAAAGGGCGGCGTCGCCAATACGCCGGAAGAAACTTACAACTTGGTTGAGTCGCTCGGAGGCAGTGCCGTCGTCAAGGCGCAGGTGCATGCCGGCGGGCGCGGCAAGGCGGGCGGTGTGCGGCTTGTTTCGTCGCCGTCAGAGGCGGCCGAGTTTGCCTCGTCAATACTCGATACCAGCCTGGTTACATTCCAAACAGGCCCCGATGGCGTTCCCGTTCGCAAGCTGCTGGTCGAAGAGGCGATCGATGTCGCCAAAGAGTTGTACCTCGGCGTGGTCATAGATGGCGCAGCCGAAGGCATAGTCGTCATTGCGAGCGAAGCCGGCGGCACGGAAATCGAAGAGGTCGCCGACAGCAGCCCGGAGCAAATCCTGCGCGCCGTCGTTGACCCTGTGCTGGGCTTTCAGCCGCATCAGGGTCGCGGCATTGCCTACGGGCTGAACCTCGATGCCTCGCTTATCCGCCCCGTCGCGGCGCTCATCGAGAACCTGTGTCGCGCGTTTAAGGAGAACGACTGCTCGCTCGCGGAAATCAACCCGCTCGTCATCACGGGCGACGGGCGCGCGCTGGCGGTTGACGCCAAGCTCAACTTCGACGACGACGCCATGTTCCGCCACAGCGACCTCAACGAGTTCTACGACGCCGAGCAAGAGGACGCCGGCGAGGTCGAGGCGCGCAAGTACGATATTAACTATGTGAAGCTCGGCGGCAGCGTCGGGTGCATTGTCAACGGCGCGGGCTTGGCGATGGCGACGATGGATGTGGTGCTGTCCGGCGGCGCGGAGCCGGCGAACTTCCTGGACATTGGCGGCGGCGCGGACGAAGACAAGGTCGCGCAGGCGCTCAACATCGTGCTCTCGGACAAGACCGTTGATCTTGTGCTTGTGAACATTTTCGGCGGCATCCTGCGCTGCGATGTTGCCGCGCGCGGCTTTCTGATGGCAGCCGAAGCCGCGCCTCACACCATTCGCCCGATGGTCGTGCGCATGCTTGGCACGAACGCCGACGAAGGTCGCCGCATCCTGTCCGAATCCAGCCTCGATGTAACGCTGGTCGAAGACCTAGGCGGCGCGGCGGAAGCGATACGCGCTGCCATCGGCGCATAGCCACAAGCGAATATCGACAATTGCGAGTAAGATTATCATGGGGGATGACGAGAGGCCCGGAGACGAGCGAGAGGATATACTCAGTATCCTGCGTGAGTTGCGCCCCTTCTATTTCTGGATACTGATTGTACAGGTTGCGATCTGGGGCGCGGTGGTAATCTGGGCAGAGCGAGGTAACTGCGCTAATGTTGATTTCAGCAATTGCGCGGTGGCAGTTGGACTGAAGATGAGCGGCTTGATACCGCTTTGGTTTTTCACAAGCGTGGTTCTGGTAGATATAGGGAGGTTCTTGATGGTATTTTTGCCGGATCTTCGTGGAAGGATTAGAGATAGAGCATGGGCTGAGGGCCGGGCTGAGGGTAAGGCTGAGGGCAGATCCGAGGGTAGATCTGAAGGCAGGGCTGAGGGTAGATCCGAGGGCCGGGCCGAGGGTAGATCTGAGGGTGAAGCGATAGGCGTAGGTCAAATGCACGCGAAGTGGAGCGCGTGGAACCAGCGACGTCTTGAGGCTGAGCGTAACGGTGAACCCTTCGATGAGCCTCCGCCTGCGCCCAGCGGCTAAAGAGCGACTCACGACTATCACCGAAGCGTGGTTCCGGTAGATATAGGGAGGTTCTTGATGGTATTTTTGCCGGATCTTCGTGGAAGGATTAGAGATAGAGCCTGGGCTGAGGGCCGGGCTGAGGGTAGATCCGAGGGTAGATCCGAAGGCCGGGCTGAGGGCATATCTGAGGGCGAAGCGATAGGCGTAGGTCAAATGCATGCGAAGTGGAGCGCGTGGAACCAACGGCGTCTTGAGGCTGAGCGTAACGGTGAACCTTTCGATGAGCCTCCGCCTGCGCCCAGCGACTAAAGAGCGGCTCACGACTATCACCGATAATCACCAAGCAAGAAGGAGGACGAACTATGCACCTACTCGAAGTCCTAAACCCCATCGGGCAGCAGCGCGGATTGCTGAACTCGCTGACCATAAGCGCCCGCCCGGAATCGCTGGACAACAAGACCGTCGGGCTGCTCTGGTCCGGCACACACGGCGGCGACCTCGCGCTGAACCGCACCGGCGAGATGCTGCAAGAGCGGTTCAGCAATGTCAAGGTGAACTTCTACACCGGCGGCAACTACCCCGCGCCGCCGCCCATCGTGCAGCAGGCCGCGAAGGAGTGCGACGTCGTCATCGGCGCGACAGCCGATTGAGGGACATGCGCGTCGTGGATGGTCCACGACATGATTGAGATTGAGAAGACGGGCAAGCCCGCCATCCCAATCGTATCCGGCCGCTTTGAAGAAGACGCCATAGCAAGCTCGCGCGCTTTCGCCATGCCCGACTTGCAGTTCGTAATCGTGCCCCGCATATACCGTAACCTCGCTCCCGAGCTGTGCGTCAGCCAGACCGAGGCGGTAATAGACGACATCGTCGAGGTGCTGACAGTCGATAAGCAGCACAAGCGCAAGGAGCGCGACACCGCCACAGCCACTGAGCGCTTCGAGGGCGAAGACCGCTGGGACGCCATTCTCAAAATGACCGAGCAGTGGCTGCTCCGTGACTGGGGCGACTCGCTCATTCTTCACCCACCCACGCATGAAGCCGTTGCGGCTCTTGTCGCCGGCGCCGGACTGCACCGCGACGACCTGGTGTGCGACATGCCGCCCGGATTCGGACTCGCCACCGTGGAGAAGATTGCCATCAACGCGGCGATGGCAGGCGCGAAGCCGGAGCAGATGCCCGTCATCATCGCGGCGGTCAAGGCGCTCTCCGAGGTTGGCGAGCACGGCGGCAAATCGCTGCTGATGTCCACCAGTCCGCACGCGCCTATGCTCGTGGTGAACGGGCCCATCGCAAGGGAATTGGGCATCAACCCGCGCTCAGGGCTGGGACCTGGACGCGACAATGAGGTCAATATCACGATAGGGCGCGCCTTCTCTCTGTGCCTGCGTAACCTGGGCTACTGGTATCCGGGTCAGATGGACATGGACACCATCGGCACTACGCGCAAGTTCGTCCACTGCATCGCCGAGAACGAGGATATGAGTCCGTGGCAGCCCTTCCATGTCGATCAGGGCTTCGACGCAGACGAAAGCGCGGTCAGCGTGTTCATCACCGACGGGGAGCTGGATGTGCAGGATCAGGGCAACACCTCCGCGGAAACGCTGCTGAAGACCATCGCCTACGGCAGCACCTTCGGCACTCGCGGACTCGGCGCGAGCCACACGGCCGAACGCCTCATCTTCATGCCGCCCGATGTCGCCCGCCCTGTCGGAAGCGAAGGCTTTTCCAAGCAGGAGGCTAAGCAGTTCATCCACTTCCACGCCAATCAGAGCCTGGGCAAGATGATTCACTACATGCCCATAGACGACGCGCGCGTCGGGCGGCAATGGCAGTGGCTCAAGGACAAGACCGAACAAGAGCGGCTGGACATCACCGTTCCCGTGCTGGAGAGCGTTGAACGCTGGTACATCGTCGTCGTAGGCGCAGACCGCGCCAAGACGCTGGTCATGCCCACCGGCGAGGGCGCGTCCACCGTGGGCGTCGACCAGTACAGACCATAGGCAGGAGAAGTATAGCGCTGAAATAACAGCCGCCCCTTTCTCGTTAGGGGGTGGCTGTGCGCCACCGAACGCGGAACATACCGCAAATTCACCACAGGAAGAAAGAAAAATGCTCAATACCTACCTCAACTTTGAAGGCAACTGCCGCGAGGCATTCGAGTTCTACCGCTCCGTATTCGGCGGGGAGTTCGCTGTATTGGAGACCTTCCGCAATGGCCCGCCCGACATGGGAGTGCCGGAAGCGGAGCTGGACAATGTGATGCATGTCTCGCTTCCGATAGGCTCGAGCGTCCTGATGGGCAGCGACATGCCATCCGGCTTTGGAATGCCCCATGTCGCCGGCAACAACTTCTCCATCAGCGTCAGCCCGAAGAGCAGGGAAGAGTCGGACACTCTGTTTGCCAATCTGTCGGAAGGCGGCGCGGTCACTATGCCGATGGCTGAAATGTTCTGGGGTTCGTACTTCGGCTCATGCACCGACAAGTTCGGAATCAGTTGGCAAGTCAACTGCGAACAATCATCCGCGTGACGCGCGGAGAAAAAGAGGATACAAAGGCATGGCGCTCCAAAACTCTGACAAAGAATCGCCCGTCGCAAAAACCGCGCCTGCTGAAATCGGCATGGCGGAAACCGTCCGTATTCTGACTACGGCATCGCACCAAAAGATTGAGATTACCGAAGTTCACAAGAAAGCGGAGAAAAAGTTCTTCAAAATAGTGGATGACGCCGCAAAAAGCGTCAAAGCCCCTGCGGACGCTTCGGTAAATCATGATAAGTATATCTACGGAATCCCCCAGGATTAAAGACGCTATAAGATGCCAGAAGAAGTATTCATCGATGCGAGCTACTGGATAGCTATCACGTATCCAAGCAGGCATCGAGGAGTGGAACGATGAGCGATAATGCGAAACAGGCGAACATTTCGGTGCAGACCTTTGCCGAGTGCTTGGAAAAAGTGTACGCCTTCAAGCATAAGCGCTTGGAAAGCGGAGGTGTGCAGGTAACATCTCCCGACGGAATGATGAGAGTCATGATACCCGGCGGCAAGAGCGCATTACACCACACGGAGATTGTTGAAATGCTTGAAGCCTTCGATTTTCAGCCTGCCGAGATAGAAAAGGCAAGAGTTGAAATAATTCGCTACGATGCGGGACTTGAAGTTCCTACACAGTACCTCGATGAAGGAACTCTGGCTTCCACGAAGGAGTTTTTGGCAAAATTGGACACGCTTCCTTATCCAAGACATAAACAAAGTGATGAAACTTTGAAATGGATGGAGGACTTGTTCAAAAGGCTGGACTCCGAAAGGGAAGCATACGAAAATCAGAGGAATTAGTGTAAGCTGCCGCGATGGCTACAACAGCGCAACCAGAAATTCTTGACGGTTATACCGGTGAGGTATTTGTTGATGCCAGTTTCTGGATAGCCCTCATGAATGTACGCGACGAATACCACAACCACGCAAGAGAGACTTGGGAGTCTGTCGTTAGAAGAGATTTGCGGCCGTTAACGACCAATTGGACCCTCTACGAAGCTATGACAAGTCTGAACGGCAGAGTGGTGGCGAGGCATGACCGAGCGCTCGATTTATTGGGACTGGTTCAACGCACGACCATTGTCGAAGACGCGGCAACTTTAGAAGATGCAATCATCGCTGTGTTCATATCTCATTCTGATAAGCGCTGGAGCATTGCGGACTGCGCCAATTTCGTTTGTATTCGTGAACGAAGAAGCGCAATTGCGCTCTCATACGACAGCGATTTCTGTCAGGCTCAAGCCGAGTTTGCCTTTGTACGGCTGCCGCTTTGCGGTTGACATCCCTTGCCTATAACCGAAAGGACATACTTAACCAATGGGCATCCTAGTTGACGAGAACACCCGGCTGATGGTGCAGGGCATTACGGGCAGAGAGGGCAGCTTTCACGCGCTGCGCTGCCGCGAGTACGGCGCGAACTTGGTTGCGGGCGTGACTCCGGGGCGCGGCGGTCAGGTCTTCGACGGCGATGTGCCCGTGTTCGACACGGTCGAGCGGGCGGTCGAGCGGACGCAAGCCAATTGCGCGCTCATATTCGTGCCGCCGCCATTTGCCGCTGACGCCATCGCCGAGTCCGTTGACGCGGGCATCCCGACCATCGCCTGCATCACCGAGGGCATCCCCATCATGGACACCATCGCCATCAAGCGTTACATCAAGCACGAGCCGGTAACGCTCATCGGCCCCAACTGCCCCGGCATGATTACGCCCGGCGCGAGCGTCAAGGTGGGCATCATGCCCGGCGACATCCACGCGCCCGGCAGGATAGGCGTCGTATCGCGCAGCGGCACGCTCACCTATGAGGCTGTGAGCCAGCTCACCGCGCTTGGCATCGGACAATCGACCTGCGTGGGCATTGGCGGCGACCCGGTGAACGGATCTTCCTTCGTGGACATCCTCAAGATGTTCAACGACGACCCAGAAACCGACGGCGTCGTGATGATAGGCGAGATTGGCGGCACAAGGGAGCAGGAAGCGGCGGAGTACATCAGCAGCGACTTCAAGAAGCCTATGGCGGCGTTCATAGCCGGACGAAGCGCGCCGCCGGGTAAGCGAATGGGCCACGCCGGCGCAGTCATCACCGGCAGGGCAGCACGCGCCGAGGAAAAAGAGAAGGCGCTCGCCGCCGCCGGCGTCGCCATCGTTCCCGCCCCAGGCGAAATCGGCAACACTTTTCAGGAGCTCATTGGCGGTTAGGCTTCTCGGAAGAAGTTCATCTAAAAGAAAGGGGGAGGCTTTGAGCCTCCCCTCCGATGGCAGAACCATCCACCTTCGCATTAGCGAATTGGATATAGTGTAGCATAGATTTCAGGACTAATGAGATGTGTGCATCTGTCGAGAAAATTGTATGAACGGAATTACAATGGTCGAGCGTCACCAATTTCTGGATTCCCGCGAAAGCGGGAATGACGGGTGAGCGAGCAGGAAAGGCTTATACAATCTTCTTCTAGTCGTCGCCGGCCTGCGTCAGCGTACCGTTGCCAACCTCCTGCCTGCCGATGAGAGGATGCCTTCAAGCCGCGCCAAGCGTTCCTTCACTGCGTCCAGGCGCTCCGATATGGCATCTGTGCGGCGGAGCAGGTAGATGAACATGGTAATCTGGACGCCGATCATCGTCAGCCCCATCACTATGACAGTGGTGATTATGACTATGCCTGCCCAGGCGGTCATGATACGCTTTCCGATTTCCTTGCCGTGCTCATCTTTCTTCTAGTCGTCGCCGGCCTGCGTCAGAGTGCCGTTGCCAACATCCTGCCTGCCGATGAGGATGCCTTCCAGCCGCGCCAAGCGTTCCTTCACTTCGCTGACTTCCTTTTGCATCGCGTCCATGCGGCGCATAGTGTACAGGAATGTCGCTACCTGAACACCCACGATTATGCCTATGCCTGCCCAGCCCAGCATGGAGCGTGCTCCGTTTCGGTTGCTTGTGTGCGGTTGGACTAATGATAGCATAAAACGACGGGACTGACAGCGACGGACAGGATGGAGGATACAGAACGGCGGCTGAGCAATAGTCGCTCAGCCGCCGCAATATTCACGCCCTGCACCGATGCCTAATTCTCTAGGGTGTAGGCGTTAGTTTGTTCGGATAGCATGCATCGCTGTCCCTCGTGCCGTCCGGACAGGTCGTGTTATCCCAGTCGGCGTCCTCGGTATTCCTTGCTTCGAGCATATTCTTCGCGTCTTCCAGGTCGCAGTCCTTGAAATCAGTATCTTCAATATCCGCGCCATCAAAGTCAGCGTCAGCGAAGTCTGACCCGGTGAAATCTGCATCGGAAAGATTTGCGTCTTTGAAGTTCGCATCCCTGAAATCACCATCCTCAAACTCTGCTTCAGAGAGGTTGGCGTCCTCAAAATCTGCTCCTTGGAACTCGCCTCCCGTGAGTTTCATGTCCGACAGGTCCGCGCCCTCCAAATCAGCGTCCTTGAAATCGGTATTGGAGTCGACGATGGCATCCTTCAGCTCTACGCTTCCCAGTTCCGCTTTCTTCAGGTTAGCGCCGGACAAGTCTGTATTGTTCACGGTCGCGTTTCTCAAGTCTGCGGACTGTAGGTCTGCATTCACAAGGCTGGAGCCGGTTAGGTCGGCGTTGATGAATCCAACGCCGGGCAGTTCGGCATTGTCGTCGAAAGCTATGTTGGTGAGCGTTGCGCCGCGGAACATGAGCTTGGCGTCGTTCGACCTGAACTGTGTCTTGACCACGATTACCCTGTCTAGGTTGGCGTCCTTGAACAGCGCCTGTCGGGCGTCTGCCTCGCTCAAGTCAGCCCCAGCCAGATTAGCGCCTGTGAGGTTGGCGCGTGTGAGCGTTGCGCCTTTCAAGTTTGCGCCACTCAGGTTTGCACCTGTCAAATTTGTGGATATCAGGATTGCGCCGCTCAAGTCAGCGCCGCTCAGGTTGAAATTTTCGAAGCTCTTGTTTTCCAGATTGCAGTTCTTCAGGTCGGACCCAGGCGCAAAGATGGAGCACGGAATAGGCGTCGGTGTGGGCGTGGGCGTAGCAGTCGGTTCCGGCGTGGGTGTTTCCGTAGGTAAGGGCGTAGCAGTCGGTTCCGGCGTGGGTGTTTCGGTAGGCGTCGGCGTGGGCGTGGCAGTCGGTTCCGGCGTGGGCGTGTTGGTAGGTGTCGGCGTCGCCGTGGGTTCCGGCGTGGGCGTGGCAGTCGGCTCAGGCGTATTCGTGGCTGTCGCCGTCGCTGTCGGCGTGTTCGTCGCCGTGGGTTCCGGCGTGAGCGTAGCAGTCGGCTCAGGCGTATTCGTGGCAGTGGGCGGCACGAGCGTCGCCGTCGGTGGCACAGGCGTTGCGGTTGGCATAGCCTGAGCTACGACCGGCGCCGGCGGCTCAGGCGGGTCGTCGGAACAGGCAGCCACGAAGACCGCCAGGCAGAGTGTGAGCGCGAGTGTGAAAATTAGTCTCAGTGTCATTGATACTCCCAACCGAATGAGATTTCGCTGCTGGCAAACCGTTAAATCATTAGCAAAGTTTCAAAAATAGTTTATGCTTTGTCTAATCTGCTCAATTATGTGAGGCATATCTCTGTCAGGTCAACCGATTTTCAGGCTTCAAAACTGACAAACTGATACACTGACAACCTGAATGACCGCTCACATCACAAGGGGCGAACCGATGCCGCAGGCAAACATAGTCGTATATGGCGCGCCTTGGTGCCCTGACTGCAAGCGCGCAAAGCAGTTTCTGGGAGAGCAGCGCGTGCCCTACGACTGGATAGACATAGACAGGGATGAGACGGCGCGCGCCTATGTCCAGCAACTCAACGACGGCAAGCAGATTATCCCTACTATCGTCTTCGAGGACGGCTCGCTGCTGGTAGAGCCGTCCAACGCCGAACTCGCCGCCAAGTTGGGCATACAGCCCAAGGCGCGCCGCGACTTCTACGACCTCATAGTCGTCGGTGGCGGTCCTGCCGGGCTGTCAACCGCGCTCTACGCCGCGCGCGAGGGCATCGAAACGCTCGTCGTGGAGCGCAGCGCGATAGGCGGTCAGGCGGGCGTTACGGAGCGCATAGATAACTATCTCGGCTTCCCGCAGGGCGTGGAGGGGGCGCGGCTGGCTGACGACATGAGGGCGCACGCCGAGCGTTTCGGCGCTGAGATGCTGCCCGCGCAGACGGTCGCCGCGGTGCGCGCCGATGGCAGCTACCGCACCGTAGCCACCGAGTCCGGCGACGAATACGGCGCGATGGCGCTGCTGCTCGCGGTGGGCACGCGCTATCGCAGGCTGAATGTGCCCGGCGAAGAGGACTTCATCGGCGCGGGCGTTCATTTCTGCGCCACCTGCGACGGGCCCTTCTACAAGGGGCAGAACATGGTCGTCATCGGCGGCGGCAACAGCGCGCTCGAAGAGGGGCTATTCCTGACACGCTTCGCCGACAGAGTAACGCTGCTGGTCAGGGGCGACGCCCTGCGCGCAAGCCGGGCGCTCCAAGAGAAGGCGGCGAACCATCCCAAGATGGAGATACGCTTCAACGCATCGGTGCAGGAGTTCCATGGAGACGGCAGGCTCTCCGCCGTAGTCGTGAAAGACAGCAAGAGCGGCAGCGCGGAGGAGATGCGCCCCGCCGCCGTGTTCGTGTTCATCGGACTGGACCCCACGACCGACTTCCTCGGCGATCTGGTCGAGCTGGACGAGTGGGGCTTCATCCGCACATTCGACAACATGCAGACGAGTGTGGAGGGCATATTCGCGGCCGGGGACGCGCGCGCCGGCAGCACCAAGCAGGTCGCCAGCGCAGTCGGCGAGGGCGCAGCCGCTGCCCTGATGATTAGGCAGTATCTGGAGAAGACGGGCGACAGGCGCGGATACAGGGGAGACTAGGTTCTGCGGACATTTCGATTTTTCATCTCGCTATTCCTGCGAAAGCAGGGGCAAGATCCAGATCTTTGATACAGCCTAAAATATGCGAAAGCGCCTACATTCTGAGGTTCTGGATTCCCGCTTTCGCGGGAATGACGGATGAGCGAGCGGGAATGACATTTGCATTTATGAGATGGCTTTTAATGTCAGTCTCCGTTCAGCAAGCCGCGCTCGATTTTGCGCTCCACGACCTGCCGCAGGTATGCCGCATCCGACGCGCGCTCCGTCAGGCTGCCGCCGGCAAGCCGCAACGCCCAGCGATATAGGCTCTGCGCCCCTGCAAGTCCGCCTTCCATGATGGGCGTATCCGCTCGCACTTCGTCCAAAAGTTCTATGACCGCCGCCGCAATTCGCTGCTGAAAGCGAGCCGCGACATGCTCAGGGCTGCCTCCTTGTGCCAGCGATTCCTGATACCACGCCATCGCGTCCAGATGCAGGATGCGCGTGCGCGGGTAGAAGGACACCATCAGGTTCCACGGATCGCCGCCGGCGTCCTGGTCGCCGCCGTGCCGAAAGTCGGTTCGCAGTATCACGGTGGGAATGTCCAGCATCTTCGCGTACATGTACTCCACCACCGCCCCCGAACCCAGCTCCGCGCCGTCGAAGTTGAACAGCGCGAGGTCGCACTCCATCACCGCCAGCAAGTCCTGGTCGCGTATCTCAACCGCCGTTACCCCTCTCTGCTCCAAGTCTTGTGGCAGAATGCAGCGGTATCGTCCTCGAGAGCCGCTGTCTATGTGCGATGCCAGCAGCGCGTTGCCCACAAGGTGCTTGTGGTCGAACAGCGGCCCCGCAAAGTATATCGTGTACTGATGAGTATCCATACCATCCATCCCGTTCATCTTGCTTGTTCATGTCAGCCTTGCCTATCCTAGCAGCCCCTTAGCCCGCTTCCCCGACACAAGCCGGTGTGCCGCACCCTCCACCGAACCCCCCGCCGCTATGCGCTCCGCAAGCCCGCCGCCCGGAAAGCGCAGCGCCCATCGGTACAGACGCTCGACGCCGTCAGGCGCAGCATCGCCTAGCAGAGAAGGCTCCGCTCTCACGGCGTCCAATTGCTCGATTATCGCGCTCGCAATCCTGGCGTGGTAACGCTCGCCCGCATCTTCCGCCGTGTCGGATTCGCGCCGCGCCTCCTGATACCACGCCATCGCGTTCAGCGTCAGGTTGCGCGTGCGAGGGTAGAACGACGCCATCAGATTCCATGCGTCGCCGTCCGTGTCCTGATCGCCGCCGCCGCGAAAATCGGTTCGCAGTATCACCGCCGGGATGTCCAGCATCTTCGCGTACATGAACTCCACGACGGTGCCCGAATCCAGCTCCGTGCCGTCGAAGTTAAACAACGCCAAGTCGCAGCTCGCGACGCCGATGAGGTCCTGGTTGCGTATGTCAACCGCTCTTGAACCTGTCTGTTCCAAGTCCTGCGGCAGAATGCACCGATACCGCCCGTCGGATAGGCGCTCGATGCGCGCGGCAAGCAGCGCGTTGCCCACAAGGTGCTTGTGGTCGAACAACTCGCCCGCGAAATAGATGGTGTACTCTGTGCTCATATCAGCCTCCGCCGCCAAGTATAACACTCAATCCCTCTCAGCCCATCCCAATTCATCCCTAACATCCTCTCCGTCCTGTTGGCGCGCGTCCCAAAGTTGACGGCGTAAGAGGGCGGTGTTAGTGTTTGCCATATCACCCCCCGTTGTACCGAAGGGAGACGCCATGAGACTTGAGGGCAAGGTTGCGATTATAAGCGGCGGCGCGCGCGGCATGGGCGCTGCGGAAGCGCGTATATTCGCCCGCGAAGGCGCGAAGGTGCTCATCGGCGACCTGTTGGAAGCCGAAGGCACGCAGGTCGAGGCGGAAATCAATGAAACGGGTGGAGAGGCGCTCTTCGTCCGGCTGGATGTTACCGACGAACAGAGTTGGCAGGACGCCGTTGCCGCAGCCGTGCAGCGCTTCGGCAAGGTGGATATTCTAGTGAACAACGCCGCCATACTGCGCGTTCAGGGCTTGGAAGACACCACCGAACAGATTTGGGACGAGGTTATGGATGTGAACGCCAAGGGCACATTCCTTGGCACAAAGAGCGTCATAGCGGCGATGCGCGATGCGGGCGGCGGCTCCATCATCAACATATCGTCGGGCGCGGGCATCACCGGCAGCAAGCGCAACACCGCCTACCACGCCTCCAAGGGCGCGGTGCGTATCTTCACGAAGGCGGCGGCAATCCAGTACGCCGGTGAGAATATCCGCGTGAACTCCGTGCATCCTGGCCCAGTCCAGACCGATATGCTGGCATCCTCCATGTCGGTTGAAGGTGGGCGCAGGCCGGATGAGATCCCGCTCGGACGCTACGGCAGACCCGAAGAGGTCGCCAACGGCGTCCTATACCTCGCATCCGACGAGTCATCCTTCGTCACCGGCAGCGAGCTGGTCATAGACGGCGGGCGCACAGCGGAATAGAAAGACGAGCCATGAGGATAGAATACGACAATGAAGCCGACGCCCTCTATATCCTGCTTAAGGACGCTACCCCTGTGGACGCAAAGGATGTAGGGACAGGCGTTACGGTGGACTTCGACGAACAAGGACACATAGTTGGACTGGAAGTTCTGAGCGCGGCCACCAAGCTAGGTTTGGAGTCTATCCTTACTGTTACCATCGATAACATGCCTGTTGACCAGTCTTCCTTGTAAAATTAGAGATACACAAGAATCAGGAGATACACCATGGAGATACAAGACGCCGTAATCGTTAGCGGAGCAAGGACGCCTGTGGGCAGGTTCGGAGGCGCGTTCAAGGATATTGCCGCGCCCGACCTGGGCGCAGAGGCAATCAAGGCGGCGCTGGAGCGCGCGAGTATCAGCCCCGAACAGGTCGAAGAGGTTGTGATGGGCAATGCGTTGCAGGCGACCGAAGCCGGATACGCCGCGCGATTGGCTACGCTGAAGGCCGGCATCCCACAGGAAACGCCCACCATCGCCGTGAACCGTCAGTGTTCATCCGGGCTGGAAGCCATCAACATGGCGGCGCAGCTCGTCCGCACCGGCGAGGTTGACATCGCCGTCGCCGGAGGCATGGAGAACATGAGCCAGTCGCCGTACCTGTTGGATTACAGGGCGCGCTTTGACGGCTTGCGTATGGGCGATGCCACGATGCGCGATGGCTTGACCGAGGGGCTAGGCTGCCCCGTGAACCGATACCATATGGGCGTAACCGCCGAGAACGTCGCCGAGCGCTTCGAGGTAAGCCGCGAGGACCAGGATGAACTCGCGCTGATAAGCCACCGGCGCGCCGTCGCCGCCATCGATGGCGGGCGCTTCAGCGAGCAGATTGTGAATGTGAGCGTGCCCCAGCGTCGCAGCGACCCCGTAGTGGTATCAAGGGACGAAGGACCGCGCGCCGACACCACGCTTGAGCGTCTGGCATCGCTGCGTCCTGTCTTCAAGCGCGATGGCAGCGTAACCGCCGGCAACGCATCCAGCATCAACGACGGCGCCGCCGCGGTCGTCATAATGTCCGCCGCGAAAGCCGCCGAACTTGGGCTGCAACCCAGATTGCGCTGGCACACGCGCGGCGTCGCCGGCGTCGAGCCTGCCATCATGGGCACCGGCCCCGTCCCGGCAGTCCGCAAGGCGCTCAGCAAGTCCGGCATGAGCATGGACGACATCGACCTAGTCGAGCTGAACGAAGCCTTCGCGGCGCAGGCGCTCTACTGCATGCGCGAGCTGGACATGGACATCGACAAGACGAATGTCAACGGCAGCGGCATCAGCCTTGGCCACCCCATCGGCGCGACCGGCGCGATAATGACCGTGAAGCTCATGGAAGAGATAGGCTTGCGCGACAGCGAGCTTGGCCTCGTAACCATGTGCGTAGGCGGCGGCCAGGGCGTAGCCACCATCTTCGAGCGCGTGGGCTAGGCGCTAGGGTGTGAACGCGATGCCCGAAACACCAAAGCCGTATTCCGTCATAGAGGTGCATCGGGAGTGGCTGCGCGTCCCTGACTCCGTGAATCTTGAAGAGATGGGCAGCAAGTATAAGTTCTGGTTTCGTCAGTCGAACATTCAGAAGAAATGGCTATTCAAATATCCTACCCGGCGAGACTCCGGTGAGCATTGGGCCGAGAAGATTGCGGCGGAGGTAGCAAGGTTACTCGATGTCTCACATCCACGGGTTGAGCTTGCTACCTTTGGGGAAACCCCTGGCGAACTTGCCACTCTTGTCGGGTACAGAGGATCTGTATCGGAATCATTTACAGAAGGAAACGATCGGTTAATCCACGGTAACGAGCTATTGCCTTTGGTATTGCCAGATTACGATACGAGAGCAGTGAGATTTCGCCAACCTTATCACACACTGGATAATATCTGGTCAGCCTTGGATAAGGTGTTTGAAACTCCTGCGGAAGTTGAGGCAGCGAAAAGGCGGTTTTCAGAGTATCTGACATTGGATGCCCTCATTGGGAACACTGACCGTCATCATGAAAATTGGGGTTTGCTGACAAGATATAGCGGGAGCGGTTTGAGAATATCCGTATCTCCTTCATTTGACCACGCCTCATCTCTTGGACACGAACTGCAAGATAGAAGGCGCAGCTTGCTGTTATCGCAAAGACGTATACAGGAATATGCGATAGGAGTGGGCAAAAGAGGAAGCGGCGGCATTTACTGGTCAAGCGATGATGCGTATGCCCCAAGCCCGCTTCAGCTTGTAATACGGGCTGTAGAGGCTTATCCGTCTCTGTTTGATTCGTCAATGACACGCCTACAAAAGTTGAATGAAGATTCGCTGCGTGAGGTCGTCGAGAATATCCCGCCGGATTGGATGACACGAACTGCTCGTGATTTCGCCATAGCCTTGATGTGTTACAATTTTAACAAATTAAGTGAGATATTCAGATGAGCACAAAGACCCTGTTTCTAGCATGGCAGGACAAGAGAGAAACTTCGCGCGAGTGGTTTCCGATTGGGCGGCTAGATGCCGATGTAGATGCGCGGAATTACTCTTTCCGATACATTAAGGGAGCGGAGCAAGCCAAGCAGCAAGCGGGCTTCCCATTTCTGATAGAGTTCCCTGATATAGGGAAAAAGTATCAATCCCCGGTGCTTTTCCCGATTTTCAGAAATCGGGTTATGTCCTCGAGGAGGCCGGATTTTAAGAACTATTTGCGTAGCCTTGATCTCGAAATGGCAGACCCCATGCAAATCCTGTCTGTAAGCGGGGGACGCCGCGTTACCGACGCCTATGAGGTTTTCCCCAAGATTGAAAAGCGCGAGGATGGGAGTTTTACCTGCCGCTTCTTTCTGCATGGATGGCGCTATGTCAACTCACAAGCGCAAGAACGGATTAAAAATCTGGTAAGTGGTGAAAATCTGTATGTGACGCATGAGCTGACCAACCCGGCAACGGGCTTGGCAGTTCAAATCCAGACGGAAGACTATCACATGATTGGATGGACGCCGCGTTACCTCGTGGAAGATTTAGTCGCAGCAAAGGCTAATTCACCCAAGCCGAATTATTCGGCGCGTGTGGTGCAAGTCAATCCGATGCCTGTGCCGTCGAATTTGCGCGTTCTGATTGAAATGCAGGGCTGTTGGGACAAGGGTTATGATCCTATGTCCGGGCCGGACTTTCAGCCTCTGGTGGATTAGCGGTCCCTACACCCTAAATCAGCAGCGCTCCGTTCCGCTTCACCACCCGCCCCTGCGCCACGATGGTATCTACGCTGTGCAGGGCGGCGATGTCGCTCGTCGGGTCGCCGTTCACGATGACCACATCCGCCGCCTTGCCCACTTCCAGCGTCCCCGTCTCGTCTGATATGCCGAGGCACTCGGCGGATGTCTGCGTGGAGCATACGATGGCTTCCATCGGCGTAATGCCCATCTCCTCGACCATCACCTGCGGGATGTAGGCGAAATCGTCGAAGCGCGCGTTGGTCATACCCGAATCCATGCCGGTAACGAACTTCACGCCTCTGTCCCACATATCGCGCAGAATCTCGAAGCGCCGCCGCGGATCGCTCATCGCCGAGCCTCCGGTCGCGCGCCCGCGCAGCCTGTTCAGGCGGTTCAGCGCCAGCGTCGGATCAACCCACAGCCCCTTATCCGCAATCATGTCGGCGACATCGGTATCGTAGTCGTACATCTGCGCCTCATCCTCGGCGAGCCATGAGCAGTGAATGAGGTTGTGTACACCCGCCTCCACGCAGTTACGCACGCCGGCGGTCGCATGGCAGTGCGCCGCGATACGTAGTCCCAACCTCTCGGCGTCCTGAACGGCGGCTTTGAGCGTGGATGCCGGATATTGCGGCGCGCGTGTGTTCGTTCCGGGCGTGAAGCCGCCGCCCGTGGACATTATCTTGATGTAGCCCGCGCCCAACTTGAACTGCTGCCGCACCGCCCTAATCACCTCGTCGGCGGTGTTCGCCTCCGTGCCGAAGGTGTTGCAGTGTCCGCCTGTCGTCGTAATCGGCGTACCCGCCACGATGAGGCGCGGACCCGGGATGATGCCGTCTTCGATTGCCTGCTTGACCGGGAACGCCACCTGATTGCGCGCGCCCAAGTCCCGCATCGTCGTTACGCCCGACGATAGCGCCGCGCGAACCGCGCCCACCGCGCGCATCAGGAACACCTCATCCGACTCGGTTATGATGTGCGTGTAGGCGTCCTCCTCCGCGCTGCAATGGATGTGCGAGTGCATCTCGATGAAGCCCGGCATGATGCTGCCGCCGCTCACCTCTATCACCTCTGCCGCGTCCGCATCGCCCCGCGACAGTTGCAGCTCGGCCTGCGTCGTAATCTGCGCTATCCTGCCGTCCTCAATCACGATAGCGCCGTCCTGTACGGATGCCGCGCCCGTGCCATCGATTAGTCGATCTGCCATCAGCGCCAGTTTCATTAGTCAACCACCTTTGCGTGCTTGCTTTGGAGTCGTGTAGGTTGTGCGTAAGCGCATCGGTTCGCCGCGCTTGGTTGAGATTGAGGGCATTATATCACGGCGTAGGGGGATTTCCCGGCTGCTACTAGACCGCTAACGCATTTCTGGTATAATCCACGAAAAGTAAGGAGGCGCGCCCATGACGACCTATTCGCAACTCAACAAAGACTCGCTGCTATGGATGTATGAGAAGATGGTGACGATACGCCGCTTCGAGGAGCAGTCGCGGCGCGAAGCCGACGCGGGCAAGCTTCGCGGCATGCACTCGTCCATCGGGCAAGAGGCAGTCCCCACAGGTATATGCGCCCACCTGCGCGATGACGACTATGTGCTCGGCACGCACCGCAGCCACCACCACTGCATCGCCAAGGGCGTCGACCTCAACGAGATGATGGCGGAGCTGCTCGGCAAGTCCACCGGCACCAACAAGGGCAAGGGCGGCACGATGCACATCGCCGACATCAACAAGGGCATGCTCGGCGCGAACGGCGTCGTCGGCTCCAACATCCCCGTCGCTACCGGAGTCGCCCTCAGCGCGAAGGTGCGCGGCAGCGATCAGGTCAGCGTCGTATTCTTCGGCGATGGCGCTTCCAGCCAGGGCAGCCTGCACGAATCCATGAACATCGCCAGCATCTGGAAGCTGCCCGTGCTCTTCGTATGCGAGAACAACCGCTACGCCGAATCGACGCCGTTCGAATACGCGGTCGCAGGCGGCTCAGTCGCCAACCGCGCCGCAGGCTACGACATGCCCGGCGTGCTGGTGGACGGGCAGTCCGCGCTCGACATGTTCGAGGTCGGCAAGGAAGCCGTAGCGCGCGCCAGAGCGGGCGAGGGTCCCACGCTCATCGAGGCGCAGACCTACCGCTATCAGGGACACTTCGGCGCGGACGACCCGCTTGGCTATCGCACGCAGGAAGAAGAGGACTACTACGAAGCGCGCGACTGCATCGCCACCCTGAGGGCGCATATCACCGACGGCGGCTATGCGAGCGAGGGGGAGATTGACGTTCTTGAAGAGCGGGCATTGGGCGCGGTAGCAGCCGCCACAACCTTCGCCAACGAAAGCCCATTCCCCGACGACTCCGAGCTTACCACCGACGTGTATGTGAGCTATTAGCGGTTAGGACTTACGCAGTTGAGCGCGATTTCGTACTTGAAACGGGTCAATCTCAGATATGAGTTCATATTCAAGTGCGTAAGTCCTGAGTGGTATTTCTGCTATGACTATTCAAGCAAAAAGTGAATACGGGACATTCCGCGACAGTTTGAAGGCGCCGGTTCATAGGTGGTTCACCTATCCGGCCGGATATTCCCACAAATTTGTCGAAGCCAAGGTTCGGGAATATGGCTTGGGATGGGATTCGACTATTGCTGACCCATTCCTTGGAACGGGAACCACCTCCGTGACCGCAAAAATGCTCGGAATCAACTCAGTGGGAATTGAGGCGCACAGCTTCGTCTATTGGGTAGCGAAGACCAAGATGTTCCTGCACTACGATATCGATGAGTTGGTTAGCGCCATCCCTGAAGTGTCGGCAAAAGCGCGGGATTTGTCCGCTCAACTCGATTGGGAAAATATCTGGCCGCCATTGGTGTACAAGTGCTTTACAGATGACAACTTGCGCCAACTAGCCGGATTGCGTCAAGCGATTAACGATTTTGATGATCAGCCACATGTTCGTGATTTTCTGAAACTTGCCTTGACTTCAACCCTTCGAATAGTGACAACGGCCGGTTCTGGCTGGCCGTACATAGCTCCCAGCAAATATCAGTCAAAAAAGGTCAACAGGCATGCTTTCGATGAGTTTCAGGCGCGTTGCCGCCTGATGGTTGCGGACATCCAGCAAGTTCAAGCATTGGATTTGCCCTACTCGTCGCATGATGTGTTATCTGGCGACGCTCGGAAAATGGACTCTTATGTGGCAGACGAGACTATTGACCTGATAGTTACTTCGCCGCCTTACCTGAACAACTATGATTATGCGGATAGGACAAGACTGGAAACATACTTCTGGGGAATTCATGAGTCGTGGGCAGACATTACCCGCGAAGTCCGTGACCATCTTGTCGTGGCTGCGACCACACAAGTACGCATGTCAACCATGAACGGCGTCAGAGAATGTCCGGGAATCCGTGAAGTGGATGAACGCATACACAGGACACTCACGGAAATCATTGCCAGATTGGGGGAAATGAGAGCAGTCAAGAAAGGGAGAAAAACCTACGATTACATGGTTGCCGGATACTTCGAGGACATGCTTCAAGTCCTGACGAGCGCATGGAATGTCTTGAAACCGGATGGGCGCTTCGTTCTGGTTCTTGGCGATTCCGCGCCTTACGGCGTCCACATCCCCACGGAACTGATTTTTGGCGAATTAGCGGTTGCCGTCGGCTTCTCTTCTTTTGAAATAGAACAGATCCGGACTCGCGGAGGCAAATGGGGACACAATCCCCAGCGACACAACACTCCGCTGCGAGAGTGTATCCTGACGATAGTGAAATAGAGATTCTGGAAGGGCTAGATGGTAGTCAGAGCTGCAAGCGCTTTAGGTCAAGAGATAGGCAAACTGTTCGAGAACGCGGTTTTAGAATCCATAAGAACCGAAGTCGAGAATAGAAATCATTCAATTCGTCCCGCTAGACTGAGGAACGGGACTGGCAATTCATACCAAATTGATGCGGTAATCTTTGACGCAAATGAGCAGCCTGTAATCATAATAGACCCCAAATACATTCGATATACAAAGCACAATAGAGATAAGGGCAGTTGGCTGTGTGTAGCGCACTACAACTTGAGAAAGACGCATACATCGATTCGTAAATCGATTGCAGTTCTCGCTGGAAGGTGGTCTGTTCCGTCAAAGGCTTTGATACAAAGCTTTGGGGTAGAGACCTTGGAAGTTCCATTCGACCACATGGCTGATACGCTGCGGAAGTACGGCGTTGAGTTCAATTGGCCTGAAAGTGGCGGGGAGAGTGTTGCTAGGACATCGCTTGAAGCATTCTCTAATCTTGGCGAGGAAACAAAACAGGATATTGGTGTAGAGATGGTGTCGGGAATAAGCGATAGACTTGAAAAAGAGGTTGTTCAGGTGCTTGATACCGATGCTGATTCCATTGCCACGAGAGTAACGCAGGTTGAGATTTTGGTTAAGACAAATCAGGGTGAAATGGTCTTATCGGCATTTCAAAGCGTACCCGATGCAATGAAAGCTCTGACTGACCTAATCTCTGACAAACCGGACATCAGGGCGTTCATTCGGCAGTCGTAAAGAAAACCTTCGAGGATACAAAAGTTGTTGTGATGATGGTTGACACAAAGCACAAAGATGTATCGTGGGACTTCAGGAAGTCCGATACGAAAGAGTACACCCATTGCTTCCACAACTACCCTGCGATGATGATTCCACAGGTGGCTAGGAAGCTTTTGGAACGCTATGGCGTGAGAGGCGGTTGGCTATTAGACCCGTATTGCGGCACGGGCACATCGTTGGTCGAAGCGTCTATGTTCGGCATGAACGCCGTTGGCTGCGACATCAACCCGCTTGTGAGGCTGATAGCGTCCGCGAAAACCGCTCCGCCGCCACTGCACATCTTGGACGAACACTTGGCGCATTTGGATGACGCGCTCATGCAGGCTAGATTCACCGAAGATAACCCTTGCGCCGCTCAAGTTCCTCAGGTCTTTAATATGGATTACTGGTTTTCCGGTAGGGTTGTGGAATACCTATCCGTAATTCGGGAATATATCCTGTCCGTAAGAGATAAAGCGGTACGCGATTTTCTCTGGGTGGCATTTTCCGAGACGGCGCGTGAGTGTTCTTATACAAAGAACGGTGAGTTCAAACTTGTGCGGATGCCCGCCCAGAAATTGGATGCCTACGACCCCGATGTTTTTGGCATCTTCCAAGATAAACTGGCACGAAACAGGAAAGGATTAGCCGCTTATATCCAACGGCGTGAGAATGTGGAGGTTCTTGTCACGGACACCAATACCGCTAACGATGAAACTCCGCCCGGGGCGCAATCGTTCGATCTGGTCATCACATCACCGCCATACGGCGATTCTTCGACGATCGTTGCATACGGTCAATTCTCGCGCCTTTCGGCCGAATGGATAGGGTTGCTCAATTCCAGAAAAGTTGACCGAATATCAATGGGCGGAAGCAGAAAATACGGATATTTGCCAGACTCACCCGTTACACCGGCAATCGAAGAAATCCGCGCTATCGACAGAAAACGCGCGCTCCAAGTTGAAGCCTTCTACATCGATTTGCGAAATAGCATAAAAACCATAGCATCCATTACATCGCAAAGGGTAACTGTATGTTATGTTGTCGGTAATCGCAGGGTTAAAGGCGTTACGCTCCCGACCGATGAATTCGTCGAGGACACTTTTAGCGACTTTGGATTTTCGCACAAGGAAACTATCGTTAGAAACATACCCAACAAGCGGATGCCCTTGGCAAATAGCCCTTCTAACATAGCAGGCAGGACGGATTCGACAATGCGGGAAGAGTGCATTGTCGTTTGCCAACGCGATGCATGAGTTGTAAGGAGTAAAGGAGAAAACAATGGTGCAGACACAAGCCACACGGCAGATTTCATACATACAAGCGGTCAACGAGGCGCTGCGGCAGGAGCTTGAGCGCGACGAGTCCGTTATCATCATGGGCGAGGACATCGCGGGCGGCGGTGAGCGCGAGCAGTTCCAGGATGCCTGGGGCGGCCCCATGCGCCTCACTAAGGGGCTGATTGGCGACTTCGGCCCACAGCGCATACGGGATACGCCCATCGCGGAATCGGGTTTCGTGGGCGCGGGCGTGGGCGCGGCGGCAACGGGCTTGCGTCCGGTCGTCGACCTGATGTATGTCGGATTCCTCGGCGTATGCGGCGACCAGATTCTGAACAACGCCGCCAAGATTCACTACATGTTCGGCGGCAAGGTCAAGGTGCCGCTGACCATCATGACCGGCATCGGCGCCGGCACCAACTCCGCGGCGCAGCACTCCGAGACCGTCTATTCGGTGTTCACGCACTATCCCGGGCTGAAGGTCGTAGCGCCGTCCAACCCATATAACGCCAAGGGGCTGTTCGCCGCGTCCATACGCGACGATGATCCCGTTATCGTGTGCAACAATCGCCAGCTGATGGGCATACGCTTCGATGTCGATGTGCCGGAAGAATCCTACACCGTGCCGATTGGCAAGGCGGACATCGCAAGGGAAGGCGCTGATGTTACGCTGCTGGGCATAAGCTACATGACGCAGATATGCTTGCAGGCAGCCGACGACCTTGCGGCGCGGGGATACTCCGCCGAGGTGGTTGACCTGCTGTCGCTCTCGCCGATGGACGACGAGGCGATACTGGAATCCGTTCGCAAGACGCGCAGGATTGTCATCGTGGACGAAGACTACCCGCGATGCAGCATGGCAGCCGACATCGCCGCGCTCGTCGCGGAAGAGGCATTCGACTACCTAGACGCTCCGCCGAAGCGCGTAACGCCGCCGCACACCTCCGTGCCGTACAGCCGTCCCCTGGAGGCGCTTTTCGTGCCTACCAAAGAGCAGGTCGTAGCCGCCGCCCTGGAGACGCTGGAATAGCAATCACATCAACCCGTAGCGAAAGCGAGAGCGTCAGAACAATGGCAGTTCAAATCGTCATGCCCAGACTGGGCGACTTCATGACCGAAGGTATCGTCGCGAGGTGGGCGAAGTCGCGGGGCGACGCCGTCGCTCAGGGCGAGATGCTCGCCGAAATCGAGTCCGAGAAGCTGAACTACGAGTTGGAAGCCACCTCCGCGGGGGTGTTCCATCCGGTCGTGGACGAGGGCGCAACCGTGGCTGTGGACGGTATCATCGGCTACCTGCTCGCCGAGGGGGAAGCGCCGCCTGAGCCGCCGCAGCCGGCCGCGTCGCCCACCGCATCAGCGCCGGCCGCGGCAGCGCAACGCCGACGCCCCGCTCCACGCGCCGCCGGCGACGTCGTGCCATCTACGCCCGGCGCTCGCCGCCTTGCCGCAAGCCTTGGCGTGGACATATCGCAGGTTACGCCGACAGGACCGCGCGGTCGCGTGGTGGATGCCGATGTGCGCGCCTACCACGAACGGCAGCAGGCGGCGCGGACGCCGCCCGGCTTGCCGTCGCCGTCGCGTGTGGAGCCTCTGCGCGGCATGCGGCGCAGCATCGCCCAGAATATGCGCGACAGCCTCAGCGGAACGGCGCAGCTCTCATATTTCCTTGAGGTAGATGTAACGGAGGCGCAGAGGCTGCGGCGCGATGCGGGCGTTACTATGGCGAGCGTGCTCATCAAGGCGTGCGCCGGCGCTCTGGGACGCGCGCCCGCGCTTAACTCCGTACTGGTGGACGGCAGCGTCATGTACTTCGACGAGGTGAACATGGGCGTCGCCGTCGCGCTCGACGACGGCCTCATCGTGCCCGTGCTCAAGGGTGTGCAGGACATGAGCATCCCGCAGATTGCCGATGGCGTTCGGCAGCTATCCCAGAAAGCGCGCGCGGGTCAACTCTCAGCCGAAGACATCGGCGGCGGCACATTCACCATCAGCGTGCTCGGCGTCGTGGACGGCTTCACGCCCATCCTGAACCCGCCGCAGAACGCCCTGCTTGGTGTGGGACGCAGCGCGCAGAAGCCCGTCGTGCGCGGCGGCGAAATCGTGATACGCGAAATGATGACCCTCAGCCTCACCGGCGACCATCAGATCATAGACGGCGCGGTCGCCGCCAACTTCTTCCGCCGCCTCCAGCAACTCGTGGAGCGGCCGGCGGCGCTCTTTAGGTAGAATCGATGAAAGCATGAACGGCAGAGAATTCGTCAGACGCGCAAGACGCTACGCCCGAAGAACGAGGCAAGACTTCTATCTGGATACACGCAGAGGAAAGGGAAGTCATATAGTAGTCTATGTGGGCAGACGCCGGACTACCGTTCCGCAACATGAGATTCGCACGGGGCTGCTGGCATCCATGCTAAAAGACCTAAACATTAGTAGAGAGGATTTCTGACACATGCGCTATGTTTATCCGTGCGTTCTGAACCCTGAGGAAGAGGGGGGCTTTTATGTAGTCTTCCCGGATGTTCCCGGCGCTCTGACTTGCGGTGATGACCGGGCTGAATCCCTTGAATTGGCAGAGGACGCCCTTACAATCATGCTTTCAACTTATGTGTATATGGACGAAGACATTCCAGTTCCAAGCCCGGCTGCGGATGGGCAGGAACTCGTCGCCGTCCCGCCTATTCCCGCCGCGAAGCTCGCGCTCTACACCGCGATGCGCGAGCAGGGCATCACCGCCGCCGCCCTCGCGGAGCGGCTGGGCATCGACGATTCCACGGTCGCCAAGCTGCTGGACCCAGACCGCTACTCCCATATCAGTACCATCACCAAGGCGTTGAAGGCTGTGGGGCGGCGGCTTGTAGTCGAGGACAGGGCGGCGTAGCGGCAAGGGAACTAATCGGTTTATGGAACTGAACTTCATCGGCGAAAGGCGAGGGAAGCCAAGAAAGACATTGCGGCGAGTAGTGTGATGCCCCGAATAAAGTCAATGCGAACGCTCGACAGAGCCGTTCCGACAGAAAGGAGAAAGGCCTGTGCGAACTCAGATAAGCAAGCGACACATTTTCGTTCGCAACACGAACGCGCCGGAGCTGATAGAGATGTTTCTGGTGGCGAGCGCGGCATCGGTGCTGGGGATCCGCGCGTTTCTGGCGCTTGCGAACTATCCGCAAGTTAGCGGCGGCGGACTGCACATCGCGCACATGCTCTGGGGCGGGCTGTTTATGCTGCTCGCGCTGCTGCTGCTGTTTTCCAGCCTTGGACAGGTGATGCTGCGCCTTTCGGCGATACTGGGAGGCATCGGTTTCGGCACATTCATAGACGAACTAGGCAAGTTCATCACCAGCGACAACAACTACTTCTTCTCGCCCACCATCGGGCTGATATACATCATCTTCATCTCCATATTTCTGGTGATGCGTGTTCTGGCGCGGCGGCAGTCGGTCAACCACAATGTGGCGCTGGCAAACGCGCTCAATCGCTTGGAGCTTGTGGGGGGTGGCGCGCTGGACCGCTCCAAACGGCAGGAAATCCTGGCGCTGCTGGAGAACGCGGACCCGCGCAGTCCACTGGCACAGACACTGCGAGCGTATATCGACGAGGCTGCGGCATCCCAGACGGACGATCCGGGTCTCTACATGCGCTCGCGTGAATGGCTGCTCAGCGCCTATGAGCGGATTGCGCTTAACCGCTACTTCATCATTGGAGTGGTGCTGGCGCTGGTTGCGCTCTCCATCGGTCAGGTAGTTCAGATTCTGGTACTGCTGGGTCAGCAGTGGATATTGGGACAGGACTTAGAAATCACCTTCTCCGGTGGGGCGCGTCTAGTGTCGGCTACTGCTGCGTCAGCGCTGACATTGTTCGGCGCGTGGCGGCTGCGCGTCTCGCGTCTGAGCGCCTATCTGTGGTTCCAGCGGGGCGCGCTGGTGGGCATCTTCATTACGCAGATGTTCGCCTTCTTCGAGATGCAGCTTGCCGCCATAACCGGGCTGTTCATCGAAATCCTAATCTACGCCGCGCTCAGCTTCATGATAGAGTTCGAGCAGAGGGCGCAGATAGAGGCAGACGGGGAATAGCGGGCGCTAACATGAAAGACCCCGTGCCGACAGCAAATAACGGACAAACTAGATAAAGGAAAACATCCTGCGATTATGACGACAAGCGAATCCACCAATTTCATTCAGCAGGCAATCAACGACGACAACGACTCCGGCAGGTTCGACAGGCGCGTGCATACTCGCTTTCCGCCGGAGCCGAACGGCTACCTGCACATCGGGCACGCCAAGTCCATCTGCCTGAACTTCGGGCTGGCGAAAGAGTTCGACGGGCTGTGCAACCTGCGCTTCGACGACACCAACCCTACTAAGGAGAGCGTCGAATATGTCGAGTCGCAGAAGCGGGATGTGCGCTGGCTCGGCTTCGACTGGCACGACCGCGAGCTTTACGCCTCCGACTACTTCGCCGAGCTTTACGAGTTCGCCAAGCAGATGGTTGTGAACGGACAGGCTTATGTGGACAGCCTCAGCCAGGATGAGATACGCGAATATCGCGGCACGCTCACGCAGCCGGGCAAACCGAGTCCGCATCGCAATCGCTCGACTGAGGAGAACCTCGACCTGCTGGAACGCATGAAGGCGGGCGAGTTCGCTGACGGCGCGCATGTGCTGCGCGCCAAGATCGATATGGCGTCGCCCAACCTGAACATGCGCGACCCGGTGATGTACCGCATCCTCCACGCCGACCATCACCGCACCGCCTCCGACTGGTGCATCTATCCGATGTACGACTTCGCGCACGGTCAATCCGACTCCATGGAGGGCATCACCCACTCCATCTGCACGATGGAGTACGAAGACCATCGCCCGCTGTACGACTGGTTCCTGGAGGCGCTGGGAATGTATCGGCCGCGCCAGATTGAGTTCGCGCGCCTGAACCTGAGCCACACCGTGCTCAGCAAGCGCCGCCTGCTGCGTCTGGTGGAGGGCGGCTATGTGAACGGCTGGGACGATCCCAGGATGCCCACGATTGCCGGGCTGCGGCGGCGCGGCTACACGCCGGAGGCTATCCGCGATTTCTGCGACAGGATTGGCGTGGCGAAGAACGCCGCCATCATAGACATCGCGCTGCTGGAACACAGCCTGCGCGAGCATCTGAACAAGACCGCGCCGCGCGCCATGGCAGTGCTGCGCCCGCTCAAGGTCGTCATCACGAACTACCCGGAGGGCGAAACCGACCGGCTCGACGCCGTGAACAACCCGGAGGACGCCGCCGCCGGCACTCGCAAAGTGCCGTTCTCGCGCACGCTCTACATCGAGCGCGACGACTTTATGGAAGACCCGCCGCGCAGGTTCTACCGCCTCGCGCCCGGACGCGAAGTGCGGCTGCGCTATGGCTACTTCATCAAGTGCGAGGAAGTGGTCAAAGACGAGAACGGCGAGGTCGTCGAGCTGCGCTGCACCTACGACCCGCAGACGCGCGGCGGCTCATCGCCCGATGGCCGCAAGGTGCGCGCCACGCTGCACTGGGTATCGGCGGCGCATGCGCTGAACGCCGAGGTGCGCCTGTACGACCACCTGTTCACGCGCTGGAATCCCGACGAAGACGACGCCGACGGCGCGGACTGGCTATCCTTCCTCAACTCCGAATCGCTGGTAGCCGTCACCGACGCCAAGCTCGAACCCAGCCTATCAGACGCAGCCCCGGGCAGCCGCTACCAGTTTGAGCGGCAAGGCTACTTCTGCGTGGACACCAAAGACTCCACACCGGAGCGCATCGTATTCAACCGCACCACGACCCTACGCGACACCTGGGCGCGGGTGCAGCGGGCGCAAGCGAAATAAAGGAGATACTCATAAAGTGGCAAAATCAACCCTTGACAAATCATTGCTCTAGGATGTATCCTTTCGTACATCTGTTCAAAGGGGTGATTTGTGCAACTAGATTTTGGGGTGACATCTTTCGCTCAATCTAAGCAAACTCCAGGTTTCAGTGACAGTACCATCAAGTTGGGTGAGTTATTCTGTGGAACTGGCGGTATGGCTTTGGGTGCTTCACAAGCGGAATATAAGGATTGGAAGTTTGAACATGCTTGGGTGACCGATATAGACCGTGACAGTTGCCAAACGATTAAGCAGGTGGTTGACCCAAAAAGGATTGTCAGGAAAGATGTAAAGGACATTGATTTCGGTGCTTTGCAGGGAAAGTTCGGGAGCATAGATGGGCTAGTTTTCGGTTTCCCGTGCAATGACTTCAGTGCAGTGGGAGAACGCCGAGGCATTGACGGAGAATTTGGCGGACTGTATAAATTCGGCGTTAAAGCGATTGATGAGCTCAACCCGACTTTTTTCGTTGCCGAAAATGTTAGCGGCTTGTCTTCAATAAATAGACGAGCAGATTTTGACAAAATCTTGGGCGAGCTACGAGTTGCCGGTTCAGGTTACAAAGTCGTCGAGAACCTCTACAAGTTTGAAGAGTATGGCGTTCCCCAAAAAAGACACCGCTACATTATAGTAGGGTTCCGAGCAGACACCGCTATAGAGTTTGTGCACCCGAAGCCAGAACCTGCCTATAAGGTCAAAACTGCGAGGGAGGCGTTATCTGAATTGCCGGAAGATGTCCGCAACAATGAACGAACTGTACAAAGTCCGCGTGTGGTAAAACGGCTTTCGTACATCAAGCCAGGTGAAAATGTTTTCACCGCTACTTTACCAAAAGACTTGCGCTTGAACATGCGTAGCGGAGCCAAAATCAGCCAAATCTACCGGCGGTTACTACCAGATGAACCTTCGTATACTGTGACCGGAAGCGGTGGTGGTGGCACCCACTTGTATCACTGGTCTGAAGATCGGGCACTCACAAATCGCGAACGCGCGAGATTGCAGGCATTTCCTGATGAGTATGCCTTTGAGGGTGGGAAAGAAAGTGTACGTCGTCAAATTGGCATGGCAGTGCCTCCCGAGGGGGCGCGTATTGTGTTCAATGCAATTCTGACTACAATTGCTGATTACTGTCAAAAAACTAAGTGTGTGCTGTAGGATGAGTACGATGCTCGTAAGGAATCTGTTGCAAGAGATATTAGTGAAGCCCGTACAGCAACTCGGGGCAACGGAGTTGCTTGTAGTCAGTGGCTACGCATCCGCGTCCATGGTATACCGGCATCTGGCAATCCCAGAGATACACGAGAACAAAGTTAAAGTTCGGCTAATTGTCGGTATGGCGCGGTCTGACGGGATTTCCTTGGCTGATCACAATATGTTCAAAGAGGTTGAGGCTACGAACGGCTTCGAATGCTATTATCGGGCTAGTGGTTCGTCTGTTCATAGCAAAGTGTATGTTTGGATGTCGGATCGTGAGCCAGTTAAGGCTTTTGTCGGTAGCGCTAACTACACTGAACAAGGCTTCATCAGTAATCTCCAAGAGAATGCTATGGCGGAAGGCAACTCCCGTGATGCGTACAATTATTTCATGGACACCTTGAAAGAGACCATGGAGATTACGCATGACGATATAGATCAGCATGTCAGATTCTATACAAATAATCATCAAAATCGAGACGGCGGCGAAGATGATGATTGCGTTATAGTTTCTCTGCTGGGAACGAGGGGAGAATGGAGGAACGAAGTCCCTGAACGTAGTGGATTGAATTGGGGACAAAGACCTGAACACAGAAGAAATCCGAACCAAGCCTATATTCAGATCGGTGCTAGGCTGGCAAGAACGGGCTTCTTTCCGCCCAGACCTGAAAGATTTACCGTGCTCACAGATGACGGTCTTAGCTTTGAAGCCGTTAGAGCACAGAAAACTTCAAGAGTTGATAGCGGTGGAGATGCCATCGAAACACCCCAAGGAAATCATATACTCGGAGCGTATTTCCGTGCAAGATTAGGTGTTCAAAGTGGTGCTCCTGTCAAGAGGCAGCATTTGGAAAATTATGGCCGTACAGATGTGACATTCTGCAAACTGGAAGATGAAACTTATTTGATGAACTTCTCAGTTTAATCGGGTGCCTAGCGACGAGTAGGAAGAATTTCATCAAGAAGATTCTCCAAATCCACACCGTCCCGAGTTTGACATTCCCATATTACTAATACGGTCCATCCGTTCTGCCTTAAGGCATCGTAGTTTTCTTGGTCTCTGATGACTGTCCTTGCGAATTTCTTACTCCAGTAATCAGTATTGCTTCTAGGGGTTGTTGAATATCGGCAATCTGGATGCCTATGCCAAAAGCATCCGTTTACGAAAATAACTGTCATATAGCGAGGCATGACTAAATCAGGTTTTCCGGGCATCCCTTTCACATGGAGACGGAAGCGGTAACCTGCACGATGCACGAGTGAGCGCACCCGTAGTTCAGGCGATGTATCCCGACTGCGGATGCGCCTCATATTCCAACTGCGACGTTCTGGAGAAAGATGGTCTGCCAAAGCACTCGCTTCTTATCTTACTCTTAGCCCCTATTCCTTCGGGTTCGGGTCAACCTCGCGGTACTCGCCCTCGACCGTGCCGTCGTCCGGCGCGTCGCCGGAGCCTCCGGTGCCGCCTGCGCCGGGCTGTCCGGGCGCTCCCGCTTGGCTGTACACCGCTTGGCCGACTTGCTGAATTGCCGTTTGCAGGTCGTTGGATGCGGCGGTTACGGCTGCGATGTCGCCGCCGTTGAGCGCCGTCCGCACGGCGGCTATCTTGCCCTCGAGCTCGGTCTTCAGACCGTCGGGGATCTTGTCGGCGTTGTCCTGTATCATCTTCTCCGCGCTGTACGCCATGTTCTCGGCGTTGTTGCGCGTCGCCGTCTCCTCGCGCCGCCGCTGATCCTCGTCGGCGTGCATCTCCGCGTCCCTGACCATCCTGTCGATTTCGTCCTGCGCCAGCCCGCTGCTCGCGGTGATGGTGATGCGCTGCTCCTTGCCGGTGCCCTTGTCCTGCGCCGACACATTCAGGATGCCGTTGGCGTCGATGTCGAATGTAACCTCAATCTGCGGCATGCCCCTGGGCGCGGGCAGGATGCCGGCGAGGATGAACCTGCCGATGCTCTTGTTCTCGGACGCCATGCTGCGCTCGCCCTGCACCACATGCACCTCTACGCTGGGCTGGCTGTCGGCTGCGGTCGTGAAGGTCTCGCTCTTTGCGGTCGGAATCGTGGTATTGCGCGAGATGAGCGTCGTCGCCACGCCGCCAAGCGTCTCGATGCCCAGGCTGAGCGGCGTCACATCCAGCAGCAGGATGTCCTGCACCTCGCCCTGAAGCACGCCCGCCTGGATTGCCGCGCCTATCGCCACCACCTCATCGGGGTTCACGCCCTGGTGCGGTTCTCTGCCGAACAGGTCGAGCACCATCTGTTGAACGGCGGGCATGCGCGTCATGCCGCCAACCAGTATAACCTCGTCAATCTCGCCGACGCTCACGCCCGCGTCGGCAATCGCCTTCTGGCACGGCTCGATAGTCTGCTTCACTAGGGCGTCGACGAGCTGCTCCAGCCTGGAGCGCGACAGGCTCATAACCAAGTGCTTGGGGCCGGATGCGTCCGCCGTGATGAAGGGCAGGTTAATCTCCGACTGCACCAGCGTGGAAAGCTCTATCTTGGCGCGCTCGGCGGCTTCGCGCAACCGCTGCAACGCCATGCCGTCCTGCTTCAGGTCGATGCCCTGTTCGCGCCGAAACTCTTCGGCAATCCAGTCGACGATGCGCTCGTCGAAGTCGTCGCCGCCCAGGTGGGTGTCGCCATTGGTCGCCTTGACCTCGAACACGCCCTCGCCGATTTGCAGCACCGTTATGTCGAATGTGCCGCCGCCGAGGTCATACACCGCGATCGTCTCGTCGGTCTTCTTGTCCAGACCGTAGGCGAGCGACGCGGCGGTCGGCTCGTTGATGATGCGTAGCACCTCAAGCCCGGCGATGCGCCCGGCGTCCTTGGTGGCGTTGCGCTGGCTATCGTTGAAGTACGCCGGCACCGTGATAACCGCCTGCGAGATGCTCTCGCCCAGCTTCGCCTCGGCGTCCTGCTTCAGCTTCTGCAACACCATCGCCGAAATCTCCGGCGGCGCGTGGTTCTTGCCGCCCATCGTCACATGGGCGTCGTTGTTGGTGTGCTTCACCACCTTGTACGGCAGCAGCCCCAGGTCGCGCTGCACGCTGTCGTCCTCGAAGCGGCGTCCCATCAGGCGCTTCACCGAGTACACGGTATTTTCGGGGTTGGTAACAGCTTGGCGTTTAGCGGTCGTGCCAACATAGCGCTCGTTGGAGCGCGTGTTCAGCGCCACGACGGACGGCGTCGTGCGCCCGCCCTCGGCGTTCTCCACCACGCGCGGCTCGCCGGCGTCTATGACCGCCATGCATGAGTTCGTAGTTCCCAGGTCGATTCCTAGTATCTTCGCCATTGGTCAGGTCTCCTGATAATCTTATGGTGATGTTCCGTCTTTATTCGTCCTGCGCGGCTGCGGGCGCTTTCGCCACTATCACTTGCGACGCGCGCATCACCCTGTCGTGCAGGCGGTATCCTTCGCGGAATACATTTATGATAGTGCCGTCCTCGGCGTCCGGCGTCTCCTGATAATGCACCGCCTCATGCTCCCGGGGATCGAAAGGCTTGCCGGCCGCCTCTATCTTGCTCACGCCCTCCGATTCCAGGATATTGGCAAGGTTGCGCTGCACCAGGGTCAGCCCTTCCTGCCAGCCCGCCGCCGCCGCGTCGTCGGGAAGCATGCCGATGGCGCGGTCGAAGTCGTCCACCACGCCCAGGAACTTCATGATGAGGTTGGCGTTGGCGTTGCGCCGCAGCTCCTGCCGCTCATCGTCCATGCGCCGCCTATAATTTATGAGATCGGCTTGGGCGCGCTTTGCCATAGCCTCGAACTGGTCGCGCTCCGCCATTGCCTTGAGCATGGCGTGCTCCGCATCCTTGGGCTGCTCATCCGGCAGCGTCATGTCCGGCGAATCCGGCGACGACTGCGTACCCTCATCCGAGTGCGCGGCGTCATCGCCATGCTTGTCTTCGCTCATCGATCGTATCCTCCGCTCGCGTTATCTCACGGGTAGAGTTCCCTCACATCGCAACGGGTTCCCGCTTTTGCGGGAATGGCGAATTGGGAACGCTGAATTATCTCACTCGCGTATGTAGTATCCCCAGCATCTCGTCGACGCTCTCGTTCAGCGCCTGCTTCAACTCTTCGCCTTCTAGGTTGTTAATATGGTTCTTCATCTGCAACAGCCTGTTGAAGAGGCGCAGCGCCAGCTGTACGCCCGCGAGGTTAAGCCCCATCTCGCCGACGAGGTGTTTGATGAGCCGCAGCCGCGCCACATCCTCGTCCGAGTAGAGGCGCAGCATGCCCATCGTTCGGGAAGGGCGCACAAGTCCGATGCGCTCGTACTTTCGCAGCGTCTGCGGGTGCATCTCCAGGATGCGCGCCGCCACGCTGATGATATACACGCCCTCCAACTGCTCGCTGCCCTGTCGGTTTCTGTTCATGTGCCCTCCGGACGCCCGCCGCTATTGGCGCGTTGGCATTGCTAACCTTTGGGCGTGACGCCCGTTATATTATACGCAACACCCATCGCAAAGTGCAGATATTCCGGCGACAGCGGCGTTGCGGTTCTGAGCGAATGGTAGCCCGATATACTATGTCAACCACTCAATCATATTCTAAACATTGACACAAAGCATGTCAAGGTATATTATAGAAATCGTCAAGGATCACATTCACGGATGCGCGGCACGGTGGCAACTATTCGGAGATGCGCGCATCTAAATGTATAGAGGACAACAAAGCTTGCGGCGTCAAGCCAACCCTGAAGCACAACGGAGGTGAAACAATGAGTCTGTATCTGAAATCCTGCCCTCGCTGCAAGGGCGACATGAACTCCAACCGCGACATGTACGGCGAATATCGCATGTGCCTGCAATGCGGACACATGGTTGACATCCCGCGCACATCCAACCTCTTCGCGCTGCGGCTCAGCGTCCAGAACGCCAAGAAGAAGGCGGCATAGAGGGTATAATTTAACCCTCTGCCCCCGGCTCAGAACGAAGGAAAGCCCCTCTCAACTGCGAGAGGGGCTTTTGCTTTACTGCCCGCGCATTACGGCGCCTAATTGCCCGCCGCTACATCAGCTCATCCCAGAAGCGCTGCTCCTTCCAGGGGTCGCCTTCCATGTGATAGCCGCGCACCTCCCAGAATCCGGGCCTGTCCTCGGTCATGAACTCCAGCCCATTCACCCACTTGGCGCTCTTCCAGCCGTAGCGCTTGGGCACGACCAGACGCAGCGGCCCACCGTGCGCCTCCGCGAGCGGCGCGCCGTCGTGCGCCCACGCGAACAGCACATCGTCATCGGCTATCACATCCAGGGCAAGGTTCGTCGAGTAGCCGCCGTAGCAGTGCGCCATCACATGCGTCGCCTCCGGATTCGGCTTGACGAGCTTCATCACCTCATTGAACGCCACGCCCTCCCAGGTGTTTTGAAGCTTGCTCCATTGCGTTACGCAGTGGAACTCGGCGTCGAGCGTGAGCTTGGGCAACTCCGTGAACTGCTGCCAGCTCAGCGCAACCTCATCTGCCACATGCCCGAATATCCGAAACTGCCATGTGTCAAGGCTAATCCTGGGCGTAGGCCCGTATGTCAATATCGGGAACTTCTCGGTAACGAACTGTCCCGGCGGCGCGTTCCGCTCCATAGTCGGCATACGCCTGCGGTTGATCCGTCCCAGCTTCTTCAGCATATTTCTTCCCCTCCAAGTGTGTTGTTTCACTTATAAGATGCGTTTTGCGCGCAACAAGATGCAAATGCCAGCCCGCGCCCGATTTCGCCAACGCCTAAACGCAACTTGATATAGTGTACACTAAATCACAAGGCGGAATATCCCCTGCGTCCCGTCCATCCCGTTAGCGCTTGGAGCAGCCATGAACGAGCGGATAGAAGAGATACTGCGCGGCGCGTATGACCTGCATGTGCATGCCGCGCCCGACGGCAGGCGGCAGCGTCGCATGGACGCGCTCGAAGTGGCGCGCTGTGCCTACGAAGCCGAGATGGGCGGCTTCGTGCTGAAGTCCCACGACTACAACACCGCGCCGCTGACCTATGCGCTCAACCAGATGTATCCTGGGCTGCGTGTATTCGGCGCAATCGCGCTCAACCGCTCTGTGGGCGGCGTCAATCCCGATGCCGTGCAGGTCGCCGCCGACCTAGGCGCGCAGGTCGTTTGGATGCCCACCTTCACCGCCGACTTTCGACTGCGTGAGCGGGGCGGCGGCATTCGCGTCGCGGACGATGAGGGCAATCTGTGCGCCGGCGTCCATGAAGCGCTGGAAATCATCGCCGCCAACGACATGACGCTCGCGTCCGGGCACATATCGCCCGCAGAGGCTATCGCGCTGTTCGAGGCGGCATCTACTCAGGGCGTCCGGCGCATGATTGCCACGCACCCCGACGGTATAGCGACCATGGACGAACAGCGCCGCATGATTTCGCTCGGCGCGTACCCGGAATATACCTTCCTCGCCTGCATGCCCCCGCGCGCGCGCAGAACGCCGCGGCAGTTCGCCGAAACCCTGCGTATGCTCGGCGTGGGAAATTGCGTCGTAGCCACCGACTTCGGCCAGTGGATGAACCCGCCGCCGGCGGAAGGCATGCGCATGGCTATCGCCGCCCTGCTGGACGCCGGCATGTCGGACGATGAGGTAGCCGCGCTCGTAAAGCGCAATCCCGCCCAGCTGCTGGGCGCTGAGTAGCGAGCGCCGAAAGCCCTTTTGCTATGGCAGGTTCGGCAGCACCTCTTGGCTCATCAGCGTCATGGAATCCAGCCACCGCTGCCTATCCTGCTCCCAGTCGTGGCAGAGCAGCAGCAGCTTCCCAAACCCGCCCACATCGGCGTGCAGTTTTCGCAGCCTGCGCGTTACCTCATCCGGGTCGCCCACAATCCACAGGTTCTCCAGCATATACTCCGGCGTCAGCGCCTCATCGGGCATATCCGCGTTCGTCTTCAGCCCAGCAAGCCCTCTGCCGCTGCCGAGCAGGGGAATCCAGTAGTCCACGAAGAAGCGCCCGAAGGCGTGCAGCGCCTCCTCGCGCGCCTTGTCGCCGTCTTCCGCTACATAGACCTCGCGCGAGATGCGCCACTCGCCGCGCGACGGCTCGATGTTGCTCTTGGCTGCGCCCTTAGCGACAACTTCCCAGTGGCTCGGCAGGAAGCTGTCGTGCAGGAAGCATGTGCTCAACGGCATCCAGCCCCGTTCACCCACAATCTCCAGCGTCCCGCTGTATGGGCTGCTTCCGGCGACCGCGATGGGCGGGTGCGGCTGCTGGTACGGCTTCATGTGAAAGCCAAGCCTGCGTTCCGGCACAGCCTCCGGCAGCCTGCCCTCGTAGAACTTGCTCTCGTAGTCGAACGGCTCACCCTCCCATATCTTCAGGATGAGATCGACTGCCTCGTACAGCCGTTCACGCGGCTCGCCCAACTCCGTGTCCAGCCCGAACAGCTCCGTGTCGGTCGAGGGCCCGCCGGAGCCTATGCCCAAGTAAATCCGCCCCTTAGCCATGTGGTCGAGCATCGCTATGCGGTGGGCGACATGCGCCGGGTGGTGGTAGTGCAGCAGCGACACGCCCGTGCCGAACCGCATCCGCTCCGTAACGCCGAGCGCCCTTGCGATGAACAACTCCGGCGACGGCATGTTCTCCCAGGGCAGCGTGAAATGCTCCCCAATCCACGCCTCGCTGAAGCCCAGATTGTCCGCGTGCGCCATCAGCTCCAAGTCTTCCTCATAAGTCTCGGCATGCGGGCGGTGCGGGTAGTGCAGGGGCATCAAGAATAGACCGAGTTCCATGGCTGTCCTCGCTTGCTTGTTTTAGGTTGGATTGCGTGAGTCTGTGGTTATCGCCACGAGTTGCGAAGGGCTATAAAGTTCACTGCCGCGGGTGCGTTGCGGCTATTCTGCATAGCCGTGAGGTATAAGTCCAAGTCCACTGTGAGCAAAGGCGTATCTTCGGTGGCAGCCTCCAAAAGCGCGGCGTCGGTAATGCCGAGCCGCACAAACTCGCTGTTGGACGCCGCCCTATCGCTGGCGATTACGACCTCTTCCGAACTCTGTATCACCAATCGAAGCATCTCGAAAAGGCGCGAACGCTCAGGCTCCCCATGCTGACCAAGCAGATTGGATGTCTCCGTAAGTGTGTTTGGAGTTACGAACACGCGCCCAGCCGGTTCAATCAAATCATGCAGAGCATCGTAATCCTCCGCCGTGTACGCTCTCAGCCTACGATGCCTGGCTATATGCTCCCGACCTACTCTGCCTACGACAAGCAGCACAAGCAAGTTCGTGTCGATGAAGTATCCCGATATGGGCATCGCCTCAATCCGAGCGCGCCAAGATTCGGTCCTTGAGCGAGATGATTTGTCCGTCGCCGTCATCGATGCGAACCACTTTATACGCGCGAGGTCGGCGAGCATCCGAGTATGGGATGGGCACGACGGAGTTCTCCTTATCCCACGGGCGCGAGAAACCGATAGTAACCCGCCACTCGTCCGAGAGTTCGTCGAACTCCACCTCCTCCAGCCCGATGTCCATGATGTCCTCTTCGTCATATAGACTGACGACATATTCTCTAGCCGTTCTCACCGCTTGTTTCACATCCATGACAACCTCCACCAAAAATCTTAACATAGATAAGCAGATTTGAGGGAATGTCATCATGCCAATCCTGTTAGTCCCCGTCCCTTGTGATATATTCTTGGGCGTGGCAACCAATCCGTATTGTGAGCAAGAGCAAGCATGGCAAAAGAAATCTTATTAGGCGCGCGCCGCCTGCGCCCCGACCGCCTCACACTGCTGACAGCCGCCATCTCCGTGCTGGGCGCGGCGCTCATCCTCGCGCGCGAAGCCACCTATGGCGTGGGGCTGTCGGCAGATTTCATTACTTACATATCCACCGCCCGCAGCCTGCTGGCGGGCGATGGCTTCATACAGATTTACGACTGGGCATATCTGCACTGGCCGCCGCTGTATCCGATGCTGCTTGTCACAGCCGGCCTTGGGCAGTTCGACCCTTACGCCGTCGCCGGGCCCCTGAACGCCGCCGCCTTCGGACTGACCATATTCGTCGCCGGCCAATACCTGCGGCAGCGCATCCAACATCGCTTTCTGCTCGTCTGGGCTTGTCTCGCCATGATGCTGGCAATCCCCCTGATTTGGGTCGCGTCGCACGCCATATCGGAAGCGACCTTCATCCTGTTCGCAACGCTCGCCCTGATTGAAGCCTCCAAAGCCCTGAACGGCGATAGGCGCTCAGATCTGATTTGGGCGGCGGTGTTCACCTCCCTCGCAGTCCTCACCCGTTACCCCGGCGTTACCCTGATAGTAGCCGTCTTGCCCTTGCTGCTTTTCCAGCGCGGCGTCGTGCGATTGGAGAAGGCGAAGCGTGTAGGGCTGTACCTGCTGATTTCCGTGTTGCCGGTGGCTCTGTGGCTGCTGCGGAACTTCTTGACGCACGGCGCGCTGCATGGGCCTAGAAGCCCGTCCCCGAATGGCTTGTTCGAGATACTCGCCAAGTATTTCAGCGACATAGCCGGGTGGGTGTTCTTATATCTGCCCTTGACGGAAGCCAGAATTGCCGCCGCTGTACTGACAGGGATAGCGCTATTGGCGCTGGCGATATGGTGTGGCTACACATTCGTCCGCTTGCGCCGGAAGGACGGAGCGGATGAAGGCTGGCGCGAATGGCATCCGTTCCACCTGTTCGGCGGCTTTGCGCTGGTGTACTTTGTCTTCTTCGCTGCGGCGCAATGGCAAAGCGAATACGAGCCTCTGGGCGATAGGTATCTGTCCCCGATGTACATCCCATTGCTGTTCGCGGCGGTGTTCGCGCTGGACAAGCTCCTGCTATACGAGCGCGGCAGGAACCTGCTTGGAAGCGGCGGCAGGTTGCCGATAGTCAGAGCAGACGCATCGGGGAAGCGGAAGCGCCCAAGCCTGCTGACCGTTATGCTGCTGATAGCGCTTTCCCTATGGCTGGCTGTCGGCGTGGCGTTGAATGTGCGTGACATCAGGTTGGCGAATGAGCAGGGCATGGGGATGACCGGCCCTCAATGGACTAACTCCGAAGCGCTGCGATACATCAGGGAAGCGTCGGTTAGCGGCGACATATTCACCAATTCGTCTGCCACATACATGTACGCATACACCTACGATGCCAAGTATCATCCCCTTACCGCTAAACTGAGTACGATAAGAAGAGATATTGAAAATGCCGCGCCCGGCGCCTATATCGCCTGGATAGGTTCGCAGAACCCCCACTACATCGCCGTTCTGACGGAACTGCTGGGACTAGAGCCGGTTGCGGAGTTGTCGGACGGTTCCATATATCTTGTAACTCACGGCGACCCCGGCACTCGCGCCGATGCTTTTTTCACCAGCAGCGTCGTTCCGATAGTGGGCGAGCCGTTTGGCGTGAAATTATCGGACAGAGTCAAAAGAACGGGTATCTCGGATAGGGAACGATGGCAGTGGGAGGTAGGCGGCGACGCCGAAGGCTGGACGGCGCTTGCTCCCAACCGGAAATCTAGCTACGAATACACCCCCGCCGCCGCAGATGTTGGCAAGCGTCTGCGCGCGTATGTTCACTACATCGACAGCGACGGCAATCGAGTCAAAGCGATTACCGAACCATCCGAGCCTGTACTGAGGGCGGAAACCCGCTCGCAGTGAAGGGCTTATAGACCCGTTAGGCGCGGTCAGGCTAGGTTCTGCTGACAATTCGACTTTTCATCTCGTCATTCCTGCCCACACTCACCCGTCATTCTTGCCCATTCACCCGTCATTCCTGCGAAAGCAGGAATCCAGCGCTTTGAGATAGCCTAAAATATGCGAAAGCGCCTACATCGCCTACATTCTGAGGTTCAGGCTTCCCGTTTTCACGGGAATGACGCAAATGTCCACACAATCTAATATGGATGGAACAGGATGAAGCAGAGGCTAATGGCATATAGGCGCGGAGCGCCGCCATCCGCCCGCTCATAGCCCCGCCTCTTGTGATATATTCTTGGGCGTGGCAATCAACCCGTATTGTGAGCAAGGGCAAGCATGGCAAAAGGACTATTATCCGGCGTGCGCGCGCTGGAACTTGGCGAGGGCGTATCCGCGCCCTACTGCGGCAAGATTTTGGCGAACCTCGGCGCTGAGGTCATCAAGGTGGAGCCGCCGCGCGGCGACATCGCGCGCCGCATGGGACCCTTCCCCGACGACGCGCCGCACTCCGAAAAAAGCGGCATCTTCCTCGCGCTGAACGCCAACAAGTACGGCGTTACGCTGGATGTCGCCGTGAAAGAGGACGCCGCCGCCTTCCGCCGTCTGGCTCAGTCTACCGACATCATCATCGAGAGCATGCCGACGGGCTGGCTCGACGCGCGGGAACTCGGCTATGCCGCCATCGCGCAAGACAACCCCGCGCTCATCATGACTTCGCTGTCCCCATTCGGCGCTTGGGGACCATACGCGGGCTACCGCGCAACCGACCTTACGCTGTTCCACATGGGCGGGCAGTCGCACAGCCTATTGGGCCCCGTCGCCGACCCCGACAGCGAGCCGCCCATACGCGCCGGCGGTCATCAAGCCGAACTCGTCGCGGGCATGTCCGCCGCGACCGCAACGCTTATGGCGCTCTTTCGCAGGCGCATCAGCGGCATCGGCGCGCATGTGGAAGCGTCGGCGTATGAGGCAATGGCGACGCAACTCATCAGCGCGCTCGCCGGCTGTGCCTTCGACATACCACCGCCCTCGCGCTCCCTCGCCGATACGCAGGCGGCTGCCACCGGCGGCGTCGTGTCCGCCGTCGGCGGCATATTGCCATGCAACGACGGCTATGTCGCCATATCGCCGCGCGAGGATGCTCAGTGGGCGCGCTGGATAGAGCTTATGGGACGCCCGGAATGGGCGAGCGATGAGCGCTTCATCACGCGCGAGGGCAGGGAGCGCAACTTTTCGGCTTTGTGGGAACTGGTGGGAAGTTGGACGCGGCAACGCTCCAAGCACGACATCGCCCGGATGGGGCAGCAGCGGCGCATACCCTGCTTCCCGGTCAACACCGTCCGCGATCTGTTCAACGACCTGCACCTGAAAGAGCGCGGCTTCTTCACGGAAATAACGCATCCGCTTGCAGGCGCGCTCCGCTACCCCGGCGTGCCATACCGCTTCTCGAACGCTACGCTGCCTCTTGCGGAACGCCCCGCGCCGCTGCTGGGTCAGCACAACCATATCTACCTGAGCGAGGACGATTGAGCATGAGCGCGAAATCGGAAGGACTGCCCCTAGAGGGTGTACGAGTTCTCGACCTCAGCTGGATTATCGCCGGCCCCACCGCCACGCGCTTTCTCGCCATGATGGGCGCGGAAGTCATCAAGGTGGGCAGCGCGCGCCGCCCCGATCCATCCACGCGCGGCGCTCCATTTCAGGCATACAACCAGTCCAAGCTCTACGCCGCCCTGAACATATCCCGGCCCGAAGGGTTGGCGCTTGCGAGGCGGCTCGCGTCGGTGTCCGATATAGTCATCGAAAACTTTGCGGCAGGCGTCATCGAGCGGCTTGGACTTGGCTACGACACGCTCCGACAGGCAAAGCCCGACATCATCATGCTCTCATCGTCCGGCACGGGACACTCCGGCCCCGACAAGGACTATGTAGCCTACGGCAGCCTGCTGCAATACTACACCGGCTGGAACTCCATATCCGGCTACTCGAACTCCGAGCCAATCAAGGGCGGGCTGTGGGCCGACCCATGGGTCGGCATGGAGCTTACGATGGTTGCCGCCGCCGCGCTCAATCACCGCGCCGTCACCGGCGAAGGCAACTATGTGGACTTCTCTATGGCTGAGGCGCTCACGGCAAGCATTCCCGAGGCGCTGCTGGATTACCAGATGAACGACCGCGTGCCTGAGCCGATGGGCAACGCCGACAATCAACACGCGCCCCACGGCGTCTATCGCTGCAAGGGCAGCGACCGCTGGCTTGCCATCGCCGTTACCGACGGCGACGAGTGGCGCGCGCTATGCGGCGTCATCGGCAGGCAAGACCTAGCGGCAGACGACGCCCTCGCCGACGCGCAAGGACGGCGCGGGCAACAGCGCATGATTGACGCCGCCATATCCGCTTGGACGCTGGAGCGCGACGACTACGAAGCGGCGCGCATCCTTCAAGACGCGGGCATCGCCGCCGCGCCATACCTAAGTCCGCAGCGCGTATTCACCGATCCGCAGCTGCGTGAGGGCGGCTTCTTCACCACGCTGACCGCAAGCGACGGCAAACCGCACGACCTGCCAGCTCTAGGCTGGCGCTTCGCCGGAGGCCCCGCCCCGTACATCACCGCCGCCCCCGTGCTTGGACAGCACAACGACTATGTGTACAAGCGCCTTCTAGGACTTGCGGACGAGGAAGTAGCGCAGCTCATCGACGACCAAATCATCTACTAGACCCGTCCATGGATGTAACCAAGTGAGGTAAGAGAATGTCGGTTCAGTACGAGAAGCAAGGCAGTATCGCCTATGTAACCATAGACAACCCGCAGAAGGCGAACATCCTAGACCGCCAGACTTCGGACGAGATTTCGGAGGTCTGGAAGGAGATTTGGGACGATTGGGATGTGCGCGTCACCATACTGACAGGCAAGGGCGACCGCCACTTTTGCGCGGGACACAACCTCGCCACGCGCCCCGACATCACGCCCGAAGAGCGCGAGCGCATCCGCTCCGAAGCCATCTTCTGGCCGCCATCCGGCACCGTGAACGGCGCGGCGCGAATTGGCGCGGACGGGCGGCTCGGCGACCACTACCCGCAAATATGGAAGCCCGTCATCGGCGCAATCAACGGCTGGGCGGCGGGCGCGGGCTTCTACCTCATGCTCACCTCCACCGACATACGCATCGCCAGCGCGGAGAACGCCCGCTTCAAGTTCGCGCTGCTCAGCCAAGGGTGGGTCGGCAACGGACCCGGCGCGACCTACCTGATGAAGCAGATTGCTTATGCCGATGTCATGCGAATCCTGCTCACCGACGAGCCGTTCGACGCGCAAGAAGCGCTGCGGATCAACCTCATCAACGAGGTCGTCCCGCACGACTCGCTGATGACGCGCGCCGAGGAGATAGCCAATCACATCGCCGCCCTGCCGCCGCTCGCCGTGCGCATGATGAAGGAATTCGTGATAAGATTTCGGGACACGCCGGTAACAGAAGCCTGGCGCGTGCAGACGCTCATGAACACCCTGCTCACCCAGCTCAGCGCCGACGGCGACGAGGGCAGGCAAGCGTTCTTGGAGAAGCGCGCCCCCGACTTCACCGGCAGCATACGGCAGAAAGGCGAGCCATACCCCGAAGTCGACGAGCAACAGCGCGCCCGCCTAGACGAAGTGCGCCGCGAACTCCTCGGCTGATACCAAGATAATCTTGATGTATATCCCGAAAGATAGTTGAGCTAAAGGCGATACTTGACAAGATGAAAGACTTCGCTCGCGGCAAGCGGGCGCAATTGGGCATAATGTTCGTACTCGGCATTTTCGCAATGCTGCTTTCGTTAGTCGTCGTTGCGACGACGGTGATGGCGCAGACTGACGATGCCACCCTTGCGGTTGGAAGAAGCCTTACCATTGGCGACATCACCGTTGAACTATCAGAGATTACGAAGACTTCTGACGGGCTTGATATACGGCACTCTTACCGAACCGCCCGTTCCGATACGGACGCTTACCTTATTGGAGTGCCTGAAATAAGGGCCGGTGAAACTTGGGTTGGCGCGAGAAAAGGCGTCAGAGCCGGCGACAATAGCCTCACTACCAACATTCCCTGGAGATCCGAAGTTCCCGGTTACGGTGAGGTCGCAAGCGTAAATCTGGGTTCATTCGTGGTATCCACGCCTGATATATCCGGCAGCGCGCAAATCGCGCTTGGCGCGGATTACGCCTCTGATATTGTCACCGAGGATCTGTCTGTCGAAATACCCCTTAATGCAGACCTGCGGATGGGCAGCAGCCACTATCGCATAACCAAGATGACACTGACTCGTAGCCCTGATGCAGCCGATTTCCGCGACTTCCGACTCACCATAACGCCTGTGAACGAAGCGGCAGACAAAACGGAACTGGCGGCAGGTGGGCCGGCTGTCGTCACCCTTACCGACAACAATGGCAATGCGTATGCTTGGCTTGGCGCTCGCACACGCTGGGACAATTCCCCAACTAGCAGAACTATCGAATGGCAGCAACTCACATTTGAAGGCTTGCCCCCAAGCGCGACCTCCGCATTGACGCTGAACATTCGAGGCGGCGGCGATGTCGTAGGCCCATTCGTCTTTGAGAGCGTTCGCTTGGTGTCCGAAGATATTGAGCAGACTGAATCAGCCACTCCCGTTATTCCCGGCGGCTCGAGCGGCCCCCAAGGGCATCAAGGCAGCGTGAACGATTGATGCGTCCTCTATCCTGCTAACCCGTTTGAGCGTCCAAGTGCATTCCCAGACAGGCGTCGCGCCTTTGCGAAGCAGGCTGATAACTGCGATAGCGGTTGTATTATGCGCTCTATGTCTGGCGGCTATTGCGTGCGGCGCTCAGCCGACGCACGACGAACTCGTCCAATCCACGCCGCTGCCCTCCCCCTCTGACACTTGGTTGTCGAGCGCGCTCCGCTCCGTTCCTCAAGATTATGGGGACACATACCTTTGGTTCGTCAATCTGCGGGCAGCGCGCATGGCAGCCGACGCGACAGACTTCAAAGGGTTGGAGACTCTTCATGAACGCGGCATATCCGCTTGGCCCTGGACTTACGACTCTGTGTACGCAGAAATACCGGGAAGAGATTATGTGAACAGAATATATGACGCAACGGGCCTCGACCTCTTGGGACTCGACTACGCACTCTGGGCAGGTAAAATCTGGGTGGGCGATAGTGGACTGCATTTGACTATCATCAAGGGCGGCTTCGGCGATGATGTGAGCGCAAGGCTTGAACGCCTGGGCTATCAGTCGGATACTTACGACGGCATCACTTGGTTCTATGCGTGGTCCGAATACTCTTTCACCGGGCGGGCAATAAGTGAGCATCCTTTCGGAATTGCCGCTGCTAGGCTGAACGCCATAGCGCGCGTGGACGACAAGCTGCTCATCCGCAAGTTCCCCCGCAACATGGAGCGCCAGATAGATGTTCACCGAGGCAGGCTGCCAAGCCTGTGGGACAATAAGCCATACAGGGAATTGGCGCAGGCTGTGGGCGATGAACTACTGACAGGGGCGTTTGTAACACCCGCGAATGTCCGCGCGCGATGGGCGGAACAGAACTACTCGCAGACTGTCGGCATTGCGGGATACGCTCCGGAAGCAGGCGATTGGGGGACTTTAGACGCCTACTCAGTCGCCGTTGTTGGATACCGTGTGCATAATGGGCAGGAAGAAACGATGATCGCGCTGCACTACGCCGACCCTGACGCCGCCGCCCGCAACGCCGCCGAACTCGAACTACGCTGGAACACCGCGCAGCTCCATATCTATGTGAATCCGGGTTTCGATAGAGAAGAGACGCTTCACTACCCGTCCCTCACGACATTCTGCGCGCCATTGGAGACAAGAGCCTTGAAGTATGCGGATTTTTCCATACTCACGGCAACTTGCCTTGCGTCTGACCTCAACGACTACGGCAGCGGAATGAGCGGACGGAACTTGTGGCTGTCCCTGCTCAGAAATCACACGCTGCACTTCCTCATACCCGACATAGAGGCGGCTATGTAGGAAGCGCCCCTCCGCGTCGTCCGCGTTCTCAGTTGAAGCATATTGCGAACCGCATATCGCGGGCTTGCCGCCGCTCGCCACGCGCATGATGAAGGAATTCGTGATAAGATTTCGGGACACGCCGATAGCGGAAGCCCGGCGCGCGCAGACGCTCATGAACACCCTGCGCGCCCGATTCAGGCCGACGGCGACGAGGGCAACACCCCACTAACCACTGAAAACTGATTACCGATAATTTGGAGGACAAAAATGTTTGAAAGACTCGCAATCGTAGGCACGGGAGCGATAGGCAGCGTCATCGGCGGCTACCTGTCGAGGGCAGGGCGCGACATCACGCTGATAGACACTTGGGCAGCGCATGTGGACGCGATGAACGCCGACGGGCTGCATGTCAGCGCAGAGAACGGCGAATTCACCACGCCGGTCAACGCCATGCACCTCGGCGACGCCAACAGCGTGGGGGAGCCGTTCGACGCCATATTCCTAGCCGTCAAGTCTTACGATACCGTCTGGGCGACGCACTTTGCGCTGCGCTACCTCAAGCCGACCGGCATCATAATCTCGGCGCAGAACGGCATCAACGACGAGGTGATAGCGTCTATCGTCGGCTTCTCGCGCGAGATCGCCTGCGTCATAACGCTGGGCGCGGGGCTGTACGAGCCGGCGCGGGCAATCCACACCGGCGACCCGCAGAAGCTGTCGTTCACGCTCGGCGAACTGAACGGCTTGCCCACTGATCGCGTGCATGCGCTCGCCGATGTGATGAACGACATCGGCCCCACGAAGGTCAGCCGCAACATCTGGGGCGAGCGCTGGGCGAAGCTCGCCGTCAACAGCATGGCAAACCCCATCGCCGCATCCACCGGGCTGGGTTCCGCCGCCGTCAGAGGCACGCCCGGCGTCAACGATGTGTCCATCAACATAGCGGCAGAGGTCGTCAGAGTAGCGCAGGCGCTTGGCATACAGGTCGAGCCAATCAGCGGCATACCCGCCGCCGACTACCTGCCGACGGACAGCGCGGAGGCGATGGAAGATGTGAAGTCACGCCTCGCCGAGGGCGCAAGCAATCTGGGCGCGGGGCGTCCGTCGATGCTTCAGGATGTGATGAAGGGGCGCAAGACCGAGATAGACTTCCTCAACGGCTATGTAGCGGCGCGCGGCAACATCGTTGGCGTGAATACGCCCTTCTGCGACGGCATCGTGGACATCGTGCGCCGAGTCGAGCGCGGCGAAATATCCCCCGCCGAAGCCAACATCCAGCCCCTCCAAGCGATGGTGTAGGCACAAAAAGCCTTCCCCCACCAAGGGGGAAGGCTAGGATGGGGGTAGAGCTCAGCTAAAGTATAAGGTTGAATCTAATATCAACCTATATCGACGATGTCCGTTACTCTACTGCGCCAAACTTACAAAGTACTCTTTTCTCAGTTGCTCTTGGATTTGCGGATCAATTACCTGCTGGTACAGTTCGCCCATTCTGTCGCCACGCCGTCCGTTTATGGGAGGTTCGAATGCCTCAATCAATACTGATTCGAGGATGGTTATGACATCGTCCACAGAGAAGTCGCCCGTGAGTGATTTTAACTCCCCTTCCCCTGATTCATCCACATCACGCAAACCGAACCAAGAAAAACTATCCCATCGCAAAGCCTTAGGGTCAGCACGTCTGTAATGTGCATACAGTCGTTTGTATAGACCATCCTTAATTGCTCTGCCCACATACACTACGGAACGTCCCTTATGGAGCAGATACACACCCCGTTGATCAGCAAAGTCAACAGGAGCGGAGCTTGATGCATCGCGGCCAAGCATTTGTGGCTGTCTGCCACTCCACCGAACTTTGTCCCTTTCCCAGAACATACCATAAGTAGGAACTAGGAGTTCTCTTATTTCGTCAGGCTGTTCTTCTTCAACCTCATCGGTTTCCTCAACTTCAGTGCTTTCCTGTTGTAGATCCGACGGGGAAAGGAATTCAAAAACGCCGCGCCCAACCTTCTTCACTCGGGAGTCGTAAATACTCTCGCTTTCCTTTATCATACGACTTAGGAGAGCATTCACCGTTCTTGCAGGCGTAGCTCCCGTGAGAGGACGCAACCCTTGTTGTCCAATCCGGTTGGTAATTTCCTGATAATCAAGAGGTACGCCTGCGTCTTCGAGAACGCGAACAATGGCCTCTTGCCATGACAAATTATTAGATGTCATTGCTTGCCTCCTAATAGTTGGCGCTTTTGAACGGAAGTGTCAGCAGTCCCATGACATTCGTTCGTCACTCAGATATGCCGCCACATCTTCGGCAGTCTTGAAAACACGCTGACCCGGCGCTTGGTTCAGAATGTCGACAGCGGACCGGTGCGAAGTGCTTGATGAGTGAAGTACGACCACGCTGACGGATTCCCCAACGGGGAGTTCGTCGTTCACGATTTCAATCTTGCCTCCGGGCAGCACCGTCGTCCTTATGTGCAGAGATTTTTGCATAGTCGCAGTCTCCCTTTTAACGGAGGCAAGTAAATCAAGCGTCTTTGGCATTGCGAAAACAGGCGTACCTGCGCTACCGCTTCGTGTACTGCTGTGCCTTGCGCGCCTTCTTTAGGCCGTACTTGCGGCGTTCCTTGACGCGCGGGTCGCGGGTGAGCATGCCGGCGCGCTTGAGGGGCGCGCGCAGCGCGGGGTCGGCTTCGAGCAGCGCCCTGGATATGCCGTGCCGCAGCGCGCCCGCCTGTCCGGTTACGCCGCCGCCGCTGACCTTCGCCACCACGCGGAACTGGCCGCCCGACTGCGTAATCCTGAACGGCTCCATTATCTCGCGCTGCCAGTTGTCCCAGGGGAACGCCTCCTCGATGGGCTTGCCGTTCACCACGATGGGCCCGCTCTCCATGTACAGGCGAACCCGCGCGACCGCCGACTTGCGCCTGCCCGTGCCGTAGTAGTACTGCTGCTGCATCGTCACTTAGGCTTCCTCCCCTTGCTTGGCGGCGCTGGTTGCCATCTGCGCCTGATGTGGATGGTCGGGTCCGGCATAGACCTTCATTCGGGCGAGCATGTGCCTGCCCAGCGCGTTCTTCGGCAGCATGCCCTTGACCGACTGCGTGATGACGCGCGTCGGCGTCCGCTCCAGCATCTGCTCCAGCGTGCGCTCGGTCAAGCCGCCGTGATAGCCGCTGTGCCGGTAGTACATCTTCTGCTGCATCTTGTTGCCCGTAACGCGAATCTTCTCCGCGTTCACGACAATCACATAGTCGCCCGTGTTAAGGTGCGGCACATAGATGGGCTTGTGCTTGCCTTGCAGCAGCACCGCAATCTCCGATGACAGCCTGCCGAGCGTCTTGTCGGCGGCGTCAACGAGATGCCACTCCGGTTTGAGTTCCGCCGCCTTCGTCTGATACGGCTTGTTGCTTATTGGCATTTTCGTTCACTCGTTCTCCGTTGCAATTCTCTTTTTTTAATTCAGCCTGTCTTTCGGCTGTACTCAGGACAGGCTCTATCCGTCGCTGCTAGTCCCCGCCATGCGCGGCGGGTAGTCGGCGTACTCCACGGCGACGAGGCACAGCCCATGCGCCGGCAGCGAGTGCGCCACCTTGTCAGTCTGTCCGCCGTCCAGCATCGCTTGCAGGTCATTCACGGAAAGCCTGCCGCGTCCGATGTCCACCAGCGCGCCCGCCATTCGCCTAACCTGCCGCCGCAAGAAGGCGTTGCCCGCAACCTCGAAGACAAGCGTCTCATCCATTCGCGCCCTGTCAGTATAAGGCATAGATGAACCGCCGCCGACTGCTGACCGCCGACTGCCGACCGATACGACTGCGCTGTGTATGGCGCGGACGCTGTTCGTCTTGCCGTCTTGCAATGGCGCGGCGAACCTGCGGAAGTCGTGCTCGCCGACGAAAACGCTTGCCGCCTCGCGCATCCGCTCCACATCCAGCCTGTGCCGAATGTGGCATGCGAACCGCCTTGCGAGCGGCGAAGGCGTTGCGCCGTTCAGGATGGTGTAGCGATAGATGCGCCGCCGCGCGTCCCGCCGCGCGTCGAAGTCCGGCCTGACCACATGCGCCGCCTTGACCGCGATGTCCGACGGCAGATAGTGGTTCAGCGCGCTCACGACCGTCGCCGTCGAATGATTCGATGCCGTGTCGAATGTTGCCACCTGCGCCTCGGCGTGTACGCCGGCGTCGGTGCGCCCCGCGCCTCTGACGCGCGCGCGCGCGCCCGTCAGTCGCTCAATCGCCAACTCCAGCTCCCCCTGTATGGAAGGCGCATTGACCTGATACTGGAAGCCGCGATAGCGCGTGCCCTCATATTCGATTGTTAACGCAAGTCGCATCCTGCGGCATGCTTCCACTACTGACAACCGCCTACGGCATCAACTCCAGCACTGCCATAGGCGCTGCGTCCCCCTTGCGCGGCCCCATCTTGGTGAGGCGCGTGTAGCCTCCGGGCCTGTCTTCGTATCGCTGCGAAAGCTCGTCGAACACCTTTCGCAGCACGTCGTCGTCGGTCAGAAATGCGGCGGCTTGCCTGCGGTCGTGCAGGCTGCCCGCCTTGCCGCGCGTAATCACCTTCTCCGCGAGCGGGCGCACCTCGCGCGCCTTCGCTTCCGTAGTCCTGATGGACTCATGCCTGAGCAGGTCGGTCACCATCCCGCGCAGCATCAGCATGCGGTGCGCCGTGGGGCGGTTCAGCTTTCTTCCCGAGAGGCGGTGTCTCATAGTCGTCCTCTCTACTCCTCGCTTGCAACTGCGGCGCTCTCCGCGCCGTTCATATTCTCCGGATCTAGGTTGGGCGGCAGCAGATCCATCTCGCGCAATCGGTCGAAAAGCTCAGTGTACGACTTCTCGCCAAAGTTGCGGATGCCGATCAACTCATCCTTGCTCTTCTCCAGCACCTCGCCCACCTTGTCTATGCCCGCGCGCTTCAGGCAGTTCAGCGTGCGCGATGACAACTCCAGCTTCTCCACGACTACATTGTACTTCTCCGGTGAGATGCTCGGAATCAGCACCGGGCTGCCCACCTCCGAAGCGTCTAACTGCACCTTTGCGAACATGAAGAACTTGTTCATCAGCACATCGCCCGACTGCCGCAGCGCCTCGATTGGCTCGATTGAGCCGTCCGTCCATATCTCGATGATGAGGCGCTCGTAGTCGGTGCGCTGCCCCACGCGCGTAGGCTCAACCCTGTAATTGACCTTGCGGATAGGCGTGAACACGGCATCCACCGGCAGGGTGCCTATCGCCTGATCGTTCCCGCTGGACGCTTCCTTGTAGCCGACGCCCTGTTCCACATTGAACTCCACCGCGAGCTTGGCTTCGGGCGAGTCGAGCGTCGCCAGATGCAGTTCCGGGTTGACCACCTCAAAGTTGGACGACGCCATGATGTCGGCGGCGCAGACCTCGCCCTCGCCGGCGACTTCAAGCCGCAGCTTGCCCGGCCCGTCCGTCTCCGAGCGCAGCCGCACGCCCTTCACATTCAGCAGAAACTCCGACACTTCCTCTTTCATGTGCGGTATCGTGGCGTACTCGTGCAGCACGCCCTCGACCTTGACCCATGTTACCGCCGTGCCGGTCAGCGAGCCGTACAGCACGCGGCGCAGCGGGTTGCCCAGCGTCACGCCATAGCCCGGCTCCAGCGGCTCGATAGCGAACTTGCCGTACCTGTCCGCGAACTCGAGGCGCTTGATTTCCGGGGTTATGACTATCTCTTCCTCGTCATCCAGGGCAGGAAGTGTGTATGCCTGATAATCTAAGACCATATAGCGCATCTCCTCTTCGACAATCTTTTGCGTCGGATATGCTTGGCGCGCGTCTTATGTTCGATGCTTTTAGCGTCGGTTATGCCGCGCAGCAGCGGGCGAAAACGCTACTTCGAGTAGAACTCCACAACGAGACGCACATCGATGTTCGTGTCGATCTCGGAGGGGTCCGGCAGCGCGACCATCTCGGCGGAGCGCCTGGCGTTGTCCATCCGCAGCCAGACGGGCGTGGTGCGCTTGGGCGGGCCGCTCGTCAGCTCCTGGATGAAGTCCGGCACGCTGCCGTTGTTGCCGCCCCGCTTCCATGCGACCACATCGCCCGGCTGCACCAGGTACGACGGGATGTCCATGCGCCTGCCGTTCACGGTGAAGTGGCTGTGGTTCACCAGCTGCCGCGCGTGCGCCCGCGACTCGGCGAACGACAGCCGAAACACCACATTGTCCAGCCGCGTCTCAAGCAGCTGAAGCAGCGTGTCGCCCGTAACGCCGGGGTTCTCGCGCGCCATCTCGAAGTACCTCTTGAACTGCTTTTCGAGCACGCCGTAGGTGAAGCGCGCCTTCTGCTTTTCGCGGAGCTGGATCGCCCAGTCAGAGGAGCGCCTGCGCCGCGGGATGCTGTCTCCCGGCGGCCGCCTGCGCCGCTCTACCGCGCATCTGGGCGTGTAGCACCGCTCGCCTTTGAGGAACAACTTCTCCCCTATACGGCGGCACTTTCGGCATACTGCGTCAGTGTATCTTGCCATTCTCTGCTCTTTCACCCTCCAAGGTGTTCTGTATTCTCAAGCCGTGTCGTCTATCCGATTTCGTCATTTCAGTGTTCTTGTTTCGTCATCCCTGTGAAAGCGGAAAGTCGGAAAACCGCGTATCCCGTCTATCGTATTAGCCCCCCGTCGCCCGGAGGCGCAATGCCCACCTGCTCCGACAGCGCGTTCAGATCGTAATCTTCCTTGCGCCCCCTCAGGTTGAGATATATCAATGCGCCCGCTATCGCGGATATAGGCGCGATTATCGCGCTTCCCAGCAGGCCGACAATTGCGTTTGCCGCCCTCCAAAGAACGCCTCCCGGCTCATCTATCAGGGTTATCGGAGTTGCCAGCAACCCCAGCACAATCCCCAGCCCAAAGATTACCAGCCCTATCAGTATCCAAACCGCGAATGTCCGCCACCAGTCGCCCCGCACCAGCCCGAAGCTGCGCTTGAGCGCCCCGATAGGCTTGTATCCCTCGATAACCGCTGCTTGTGCGGCAACCGACCAAAAAATCACCAGCGTCAGCACAATCAGTCCCGGCACAATCAGCAGCGCGAACCCTATGATCATCAGCACAAAGACGCCGAAAGACAGAACCCCAAGCGCCACCAGCGTAAGCACTCGCCACCAAGCCCTGCCGTAGCTTCTGCCCACATCTATGCTGCCTGTCACATACTGCATCCCGACGGCATAGACGATTACGCCCGTCAGGAATGTTTGCAGCAAAAGCGTCGCGATTACATACACCGTCAAGGCAGTCATCAGCCCGACGAGCTCATCAATGGACAGCGCTTCCGCCAACTCCGACTGTTCCGTGAGTGAATACTCCGCGGACGGCGGAAGCTCCGCTCTCGGATCGCCCGCGAAACTGACTTGCAGCGCCTGAAAATCCTCCACGCTTGGCAGCCTGTCGGATATGGCGAACTCCAAGATTGCCAGAGGAATCTGGATTATAAGCGCAATCAGGATGAGCTTCCGAAAGTGCCTGCCGTAGATGGTGAAGCACTCACCGAGAATCTCAAAGGGACTGCGCCTGAATGGTGTCTGCGTGGGCTGCTGTTCCACTTGCTTAGCCTGCGAATACTGTCGGGACGGGTTGTCGAGCCATAGCCGCTACACGCGCCGCCGCTTGCGCGGTCGAGTGCCGTTGTGCGGTATGGGCGTAACGTCGCGGATGCTCGTTACGAACAGCCCCTGCGCTTGCAGCGTTCGGATTGCCGCCTCCCTGCCGGCTCCCGGCCCCCTGACGAACACCTCAATCTGTCGCAACCCGTGTTCCATGCCCTTGCGCGCGGCGTCCTCGGCGGCGCGCTGCGCGGCGAATGCCGTCGACTTGCGCGACCCCCTGAAGCCCGCCGTGCCGGAACTGCCCCAGGTGATGACATTGCCCTCCGGGTCCACCAGCGTGATTATTGTGTTGTTAAATGTCGATTGGATGTACGCCCGCCCAACCGGAACGGACCTGCGCTCCCTGCGCCTTGTTCGTGATCTTCGCGGCATCTATGCTGCCCTTTCCTGCTTCATCTCAAAGTCGCCTCCCCCTTATGGGAGAAGGTTAGAGCCTGTCCTGAGGTAGCCCGAAGGCATGGGAGTAAAGCCAAAGCCCCGCTACTTCGTCGTTGAGCGCTGCCCGCGTCCTGCTACCGTCTGTCGTCTGCCGCGCTTCGTGCGCGCGTTAGTGCGCGTGCGCTGTCCCCGCGACGGCAAGCCCCTGCGATGGCGCAGACCTCGGTATGTTCCGACATCCATCAGCCGACGCAAATTCATATCGATCTCGCGCCGCAGGTCTCCCTCGACTATCTTCTCGCGGTCAACAATCTCGCGGATGCGCGTCAGGTCGGTTTCGTCGAGCTCACGCACGCGCGGATTGCCGACGATGCCCGCCTTGTCCACGATGTCCTTCGCCTGATGCGGCCCTATGCCGTATATGCTGCGAAGGGAAATCTCCACCCGCTTGTTGTCAGGTATGTTCACGCCGGATACGATAGCCATGCTTCCCTCCTAGCCTTGCCGCTGCTTGTGTCTTGGGTTCTCGCAGATAACCAAAACCTTGCCGTGCCGCCTGATTACGCGACACTTGGCGCATCTCGTCTTGACCGATGCCGATACTTTCATGATGATTGCCTTTCCCGGCGTCCTGCCAATGCGCGGCAGACTCGACGCCCTTACGCGGCGTTGTATTTACGGCTCATTCAAGCTCTGCCGCAAGAGTGAGCGCACCCCACCATGCGATGCACCTGCGCGATACGCATGAGTATATGGGCGAACGCATACAGCCCCGTATAGGTTATTTGAAACGGTAGGTTATCCTGCCTCTGGTGAGGTCGTAGGGCGAAAGTTCCACCAGAACCTTGTCCCCCGGCAGCACGCGAATGAAGTTCAGGCGTATCTTGCCTGACACATACGCCAAAACCTCGTGTCCGTTTGCCAGCCCCACGCGGAAACTCGCGTTGGGCAGCGACTCCGTTACTGTGCCTTCAACCTCGATGGCTTCCCTTTTTGCCATGCACGCTCCCTTGATTGCGCTTCACGGGCGCAGGTTCTAACCTTCGCCCCCCTATTCCTTCGCCTGCGCTTTGAGCAGGCTTTGACCTTCCCCAACTAGAGAAAGAATCAAAAGTAGTAGCCGCTGGGCGTGGTCAGAATCTCCGCCCCGTCAGCGGTTATCGCTATTGTGTCCTCGAAGTGCGCCGACAGGCTGCCGTCCTCCGTTACCACCGTCCAGCCGTCATCCAGCTGCTCCGTTTCGTATGTGCCGATGGTCAGCATCGGCTCGATTGCGATGGTCATGCCCCTCTTCATCTGCGCCCCGCGTCCCGGCCTGCCGTGATTGGGCACCTGCGGCTCTTCGTGCAGCGCGCGACCTATGCCATGCCCCACATACTTCCGCACGACTCCATAGCCCAAGTCCTCCGCGTACTGCTGCACCGCATGCGATATGTCGCCGATGCGCGCCCCCGCCGTCGCCTGCGCTATGCCGCGCTTCAGCGATTCCCTCGTGGCGTCGATGAGCCGCTGCGCCTCGTCCGATATGTCGCCCACGCCCACCGTGAACGCGCTGTCGCCGTGAAAGCCGCTCACGATTGCGCCCACATCCACGCTGAAAATATCGCCCTCTTTCAGTCGTCTGTCGCCCGGTATCCCATGCACTATCTCCTCATTTATCGAGGCGCAGATAGTGCCGGTGAATGGTATCGGGCCGCCCGCCGCATATCCCTTGAAAGACGGCGTAGCCCCCATCTTGACTATGATCTCTTCCGCTATCCTGTCCAGTTCGGCAGTGGTGACGCCCGGCTTCACGGCGTCCATCACATGCGCCTTCGCCTCCGCGACCACCAAGCCCGCCTTACGCATCAGCGCTATCTCTCTGGCGGACTTTATGGTTATGCCGCCCGTTCTACGACGCAAAGTAGTCATCTCCCGCGTATCCTATCGTCCGAACCGTCATTATACCAAATCGCTGAAAAGAACAAAAAACCCCTGTCCATCCCTGTTAACTCCGCAGCGCCCGCGCCAGCAGATTGCCCACATCGCCGACCGCGCCCTCGCCATCGACCTCGCGCAATACGCCCGCCGCGCGGTAGTGATCCACGAGCGGCTCCGTCTCCGCGAAATACACATCCAGCCGCCGCTTCACCACATCCGGCTTGTCGTCGTTGCGCTGGTATAGCGCGCCGCCGCATGCGTCGCACTTGCCCGCCTCTTTCGGCGGCGATGCGCTGGCGTGATACGGCGTCTGGCAGCTCTGGCAGATAAAGCGCCCCGCGAGCCGCCGCACCAGTTCGTCATTAGCCACATTCACATACAGCACGCGGTCTAGTCCTCCGCCTGCCGCAAGTTCGCCGTCGAGCGCCTGCGCCTGCGGCAGCGTGCGCGGGAAGCCGTCCAGCACGAAGCCGTCCGCCTGCTCCGGCGCGGAAATCCACGACATCATCAGCCGTATGGTCAGCTCGTCCGGCACCAGTACCCCGTCCTCGAGATAGGACTTGACTTGCAGCCCTAGCTCGGTTTCGTTGCGGATATTCTCGCGGAACAGGTCGCCCGACGCCGCGCGCGTTACGCCCAGCTCGTCGGCAATTCGCGCCGCCTGTGTACCCTTGCCCGCCCCCGGTGGCCCCAGCAGTATTACCTTCACTTATCTGATGAACCCCTCATAATTTCGCATCAGCAACTGCGCTTCCAGTTGCCGCATCGTATCCAGCGCCACGCCCACCATGATGAGCAAGCTCGTGCTGCTGAGCGTCAGCGAGCGCACATCCGTCGCCGTCGTAACGAAGTACGGCAGGATGGCGACGATGCCCAGAAACAGCGCGCCGCCCCAAGTGATGCGTATCAGCACCCGCGTCAGATATTCCTGCGTTGGCTGGCCCGGGCGTATGCCCGGAATGAACCCCCCGTTGCGCTGCAAGTTGCCCGCCAAGTCCTGCTGCTGGAATGTCACCAGCGTATAGAAGAAGGTGAATATCACCACCAGCACGAACACCAGCGCCCAGTACGGGAACGCCGTCGGGTCGAGGCTGTCCGCGAAGAACTGCGCGAACCGCGACACGAAGCCGTCGCTGAGCGGATCCCTAAAGTAGCTTGCGATAGTGCCCGGCAGTATGACGATGGAGAACGCGAAGATAAGCGGTATCATCCCCGCCGAGTTCACCCGCAGAGGCAGGAAGGTCGAGCCTGATTGCCGCTGCATCCTGCCGCCCCGGAACACGCTGCGCCCGTACTGCACCGGCACGCGCCGCTGCGCTTCCGTGAAGAGCACGATGACGAAGATGACCGCGAACGCGAATATCCCGAGCAGCAGCAGCCCCGCGCCCTCGTCGCTCTCCAGCAACCCCTGTCCGACAACCTGCGGAAAGCGCGCCACGATGCCGCCGAATATGATGAGCGAGATGCCGTTGCCCAGCCCGCGCTCGGTGATTAGCTCGCCCAGCCAGACCAAGAACATCGTCCCCGCTATCATGGACAGCACCATAGACAGCGTGGGCAGGTTCAGCCCGAAGTCTATGAACGGCAGCACGCCCGCTTGTTGCAGCAGCGTAAGCTGGCCCCACGCCTGAAGCGCCGCGATTGGCACGGCGAGATAGTGCGTGTACTGGTTGATGCGCTGGCGTCCGAACTCGCCCTCTTGCGAGAGCGCCTTCAGGTTCGGGATGACCGGCACCAGTATCTGCATCACGATGGACGCCGTGATGTACGGATACACGCCCAGAGCGGCGACGCTCAAGTTCGCCAGCGCGCCCCCGCTGAACAGGTCGAGGAAGCCGAGCAGCGCCTGCGACTGGAACGCCTGCGACAGCGCCTGCGTATCAACGCCCGGCACCGGCACATGCGCCACGAAGCGGAACACCACCAGCATCGCCAGCGTGAACAAAATCTTGCCGCGCAAGTCCGGCACGCGCATGGCGTCGATCATCGATTGGATTAGCTGCGGCCTGGAAACCTGTTGCTGCCGTGCCGCCTGGTTTTGGCGCATCATCAGCCTGACACCCTGACGCTTCCTCCGGCGGCTTCAATCTTCTGCCGCGCCGAAGCGGAAAACTTGTGCGCCGTAACCGCAAGCGGAACATCCAGCTCGCCACGCCCGAGTATCTTCACCGGCTTGTTGAGATTTCTCAACACGCCCGTGTCGTTCAGAACCTCCGGCGTAACCTCGCTGTTCGCCTCAAATGCGGAAAGCGCCTCCACATTCACCACGCTGTACTCCACTCGGAAGATGTTCGTGAAGCCGCGAATGAAGGGCAGCTTCTTGGAGAGCGGAAGCTGCCCGCCCTCGAAGCCGGGACGCACGCCGCCGCCGCTGCGCGAATTCTGCCCCTTCATGCCCCTGCCCGCGAAACTGCCATAGCCGCTGCTGTCGCCGCGCCCGATCCTGCGCCTTGCCCTCTTTGCCCCCGCCGGTGGCCTCAAATCCTGCTGTTGCATCGCATTTCGTCCTGCTGTAAAGTCCCTTGCCCGCTCAAAATCGCCATTCCCGTTAAAGGGGATTGATACCCTTTACGCCTCGCTCACCTCTACAAGGTGGCGCACCTTGAACACCATCCCCCTGATGGAGGGCGTGTCGTCATGCACGACCGTCTGGTTGAGCTTGCGAAGCCCCAGCGCCTCGATTGTGCGGCGCTGGTCCCGCTTATAGCCGATGCCGCTGACCTTCCAAGTTACCGATAGTTTGTTTGCCATGGAAATCTGCTCTCATTGAATCCTTCCCCTTTGACGAGGGAAGGTTAGGCTGGGGGTGGAGCCGTTGGCGCGGCGGCCGCTTGGCGAGCCGCTGCTTCGGCCTGCCGCTTGGCGAGTGCCGCCTGCTGCGCCGCGCGTCGCGCCTGGCGCATCCTCAGCCGTTCGGCGCGTTCCCGCTCCCGTTCCCTGCCATACTCATATAGTCGGCGGCGCTGCGCGAACTCCTCCGCCGGGTCCTTCAGCTCCTTCAGCCCGTTGAAGGTCGCCTTGACCACATTCACCGGGTTGGTGCTGCGCCGCACCTTCGTCATGATGTCCTGTATGCCTGCGAGCTCCACGACCGCGCGCACCGCGCCGCCCGCGATGACGCCCGTCCCCGGCTTTGCCGGCTTCAGCATGACCACCGAGCCGATGTACTTGGAAAGCACATCGTGCGGGATAGTACTGCCCTGTCGCGGCACTTCGATGATGTTCTTGCGAGCGGCGGTCGCTCCCTTCCGCACGGCGTCCGGCACGGCGTCAGCCTTGCCCATGCCTATGCCCACATGCCCATCCATATCGCCGACCACCACGACGGCATTGAAGCTCAGGTGCCGACCGCCCTTGACCACCTTGGCGACCCTGGAAATCCTGACCACCCTTTCGGTCAGAGGAAACTCGTCCTGTTCTTCATTGTCGCGGCTTCGCCGCATCTGCTGTGTTGCCATCTAAAACACCAGTCCTCCCTTGCGCGCCGCTTCCGCCAACGCCTTGACGCGGCCATGATACTGATAGCCGCCCCTGTCGAACACCACCCGGCTGATGCCCTTCCCTGTCGCCCGCTCGCCTATGAGTTCGCCGACCAGGCCGGCGACATCCACCTTGCGCTTGCCGTCCTTCTGACTCTTGACCGCGCTTTCGAGGCTTGACGCCGCCGCGAGCGTAACGCCCCGGCTGTCGTCTATCACCTGTGCATAGACATGGTTCAGGCTGCGATACACCGACAGGCGCGGACGCTCCGCCGTGCCGCCAACCTTGCGGCGCACGCGGATGTGCCGCATCACCCTTCTGCCCTTATTAGTCCGAATCTTCGCCATTCCTACGCTCTCCTGGCGCTCTTGCCGGGCTTCAGGCGCACCTGTTCACCCGCGTAGCGTATGCCCTTGCCCGTATAGATATTCGGCGGGCGAACCTTGCGAATCTGCGCCGCGAGCTGCCCAACCTTCTGCTTGTCGATGCCGCGCACATGTATGCGGTTGTTGCCCTCGACTTGCAGCGTAACGCCGTCCGGCGGCTGAATCTCTACCGGATGGCTGTACATCACATTCAGCGTAATGCCCCTGCCGCTCTGCTGCACCCTATAACCGACGCCCACCAACTCAAGGCTCTTGCTGAACCCCTGGCTCACGCCCGTAACCATGTTGGCTATCAGGCTGCGCGTCAAGCCGTGCAGCGCGCGGTGCTGCCCCTCATCCGACGGGCGTCTGACCACCACCGCGCCGTTGCTCCGCTCTATCGCCATATCCGGGTGAAACGAGTACGACAGCGTCCCCTGCGCGCCCTTGACCGTAACATCGTTCCCCTTTATATCCACATCAACGCCGGATGGCAGCGTGACGGGCATGTTGCCTATCCTGGACATATCCACTCCTTACCACACATAACAGAGAAGTTCTCCGCCTATGCTCTCTCTCCATGCTTGCCGCCCCGTCATCACCCCCTTGGAAGTGGACAGGATGGCGACGCCCAGCCCGCCGTATGGACGGGGAATCTCGCCCTTCTTGACATACACCCGCAACCCGGGCTTGCTCACACGCTTCAACCCGCTTATGGACGGCTCGTCCCTGTCCCGATAGTGCAGGAAAATCCGAATGTTCGCCTGTGGCGTGCCGCGCCTATGGACGGTGTAACCCTCAATGAACCCCTCGTTCTTCAGGATTTCCGCGAGCGATTCCTTCATCCTGGACATCGGCACAGGCACCGATTCGTGCCCCACCATAGTGGCATTGCGAATTCGGGTCAGCATATCCGCTATCGGGTCTGTTACTGGCATTTTCTTTCCCTTGACTTACTCATGAACTCAATTAGGTCGGCCGGCATTTTAAGAACGAAAATCACCAGCTCGCCTTACGCACGCCGGGCAGCAGCCCCTTGAGCGCCATCTCGCGGAAGGTTATGCGCGACAGCCCAAAGTGCCTGATATAGCCGCGCGGCCTGCCCGTCGTCAGATCGCGGTTGCGAATGCGGTTCGGGTTGGCGTCCCTGGGCAGCAGCGCCAACTCATCCCGCGCCTGCGCTCTATCCTGCCGCGACCTGCTCATATCCTGCGCTATGGCGCGCAGTTCCGCTCGCTTGGCGGCATACCTGGCGACAGTCAGCTTGCGCCGTTCGTTCTTCGCCTTTGAAGATTCCTTAGCCACTTTTCCCTCTCAGTCCTTCCTATGAGAAAATTGCATCAGTCCCTCCCCCCTTGATGAGGGAAGGTCATTAGTCCTTCCCCTCTTGATGGGGGAATTACATTAGTCCCTTCCCCCTTTGGGGGAAGGTTAGGATGGGGGTGAAAACGCTTGCCCATCGACGGCTAATCTGTACTAATGCAAGTTTCTCTTCCTATTAAGTCCCCTCGACCTGTTATCGGGAACCGAAACCGGATCCCTACGCCCTTCGCTGTTCAAAGTCGGAGCGCGTGAACGGCATCCCCATCAGCTCCAGCATTCGAAGCCCCTCGGCGTCCGTAGGCGCGGTCGTAACGATGACAATCTGAAGCCCGCGTATGCGGTCGATGGAGTTATAGTCTATCTCCGGAAAGATGACCTGCTCCCGAATGCCCAGCGAATAGTTGCCCCTGCCGTCGAAGGCATTGCGAGATACGCCCTGAAAGTCCCGTATCCTCGGCAGCGACGAGCTTATCAGCCTATCCACGAACTCATACATGCGCCTGCCACGCAGCGTAACGCTCACGCCGATGGGCATACCTTCGCGTATCTTGAACCCGGCGATGGACTTCTTGGCGCGCGTCGTAACCGGCTTCTGCCCCGCGATAGCCGTCAAGTCGCGGGTCGCGTTCTCCATCGCCCGCGCATTCGTCAGCGCCTCGCCCAGACCGATATTCAGGTTCACCTTGCTCAGGCGCGGCGCCTGCATCGGGCTGGTATAGCCAAACTCCTGTATCATCACCGGAGCGACCTCATTGCGTATCTTGTCCAGCATGCGCGGCGGCGTGCTAGGCGTCGCCCCAACCGCCGGCTGCTCGGCGGCGTCATTGCGCCTTCTGCGCCTGCCGCCCCTTTGTCCTCGCTGATTACCGTTCTGCGTAGTCACTCGATTATCTCTCCGCTCTGCTTGGAGACCCTCGCCTTCGTCCCGTCCGCAAGCCGCGTGTACCCCACGCGCGTAGGCTTGCCGCTCGACGGGCATATCAGCATCACATTGTTGCTCCGCACCGGCATCTCTTTCTGGACGATGCCCCCCTGTCGGACATTCTGCGTCGGCTTGGTATGGCGCATAACGATGTTCACGCCCTCGACCAGCAACTTGCCCTGCTTGGGAAATATCTGCTGCACGCGACCCGTCTTGCCGCGGTCACGCCCCTTGATGATGATTACATTGTCGTCAGGTCGCAGTCGCATTTAGAGCACCTCCGGCGCAAGAGATACGATACGCATGAAGTTCTTGTCGCGCAGCTCCCGCGCCACCGGCCCAAATATGCGGGTGCCGCGCGGCAGCTGATCGTCATTCACAAGCACGGCGGCGTTGTCATCAAAGCGTATGTGCGAGCCGTCGGGACGGCGGTGGCTCTTCGTGGTTCGCACGATGACCGCCTTCACGACCTCGCCCTTCCGCACATTGGAGGCGGGCGCGGCTTCCTTCACCGACGCGACGATGATGTCGCCAAGCCAAGCGTACTTCCTGCCGCTGCCGCCCGGAACGCCGATGCAGCTTATCGTCTTTGCCCCCGAGTTGTCCGCAACCCGCAGGCGTGAATACTGCTGAATCATATTTAACCCTACTACTTGCTGATACTATTCTTCATCCCTTCACCCATCGAAGGGCGAAGGTTAGAGCCTGTCCTGAGCGTAGCCCAAGGGATGGAGATGAAAGGAACAAAAGCCCCTATCCACCTTGTCCATCGCTGTTAGTTTCACCCTACAGGCGGCGCGTCTTCCTCGATAGCGACCTTCGCGCTCACATCCGTCGCGGGCGCTTCAGGCTGCGCTTGCGTCGCCTGCGCTTCCGCGATGATCGCGCTTTCGTCCGTGGCGGTCAGTTCGCCCGGCTGAACCTCGGCGAGGTCTTGGCGCTGCAAGATGTCGACGATGCGCCAGCGCTTCGTCTTCGAGAGCGGCCTGCCCTCGCGGATTCGCACCGTGTCGCCGAGCTTGCACTCATTCTCCGGGTCGTGCGCCATGAAGCGCGTCTCGCGCCTCACAGGCTTGCTGTATATGCGGTGCGGGCGGTGCCACTCAACGGCGACTACGACGGTCTTATCCATCTTGTCGCTCACGACCTTGCCGACCCTCACCTTGCGTCTTTCGTAGCTCATGCTATGCCTGCTGCCAGTTCCCTTTCTCGCATCACGGTGTTGATGCGCGCGATGCGCTTGCGCGCCCTGCGAACCTGGTTCACATTCGCCAACTGCATCGTCGCCGCGCGAAATCTCAGATTCATAAGCTCACGATGAGTCTCATGCAACTCATCCCGCAACTCATCATCCGACAGCGCCCTGATGTCGTCTATCTCCATTGTCATTCCCCGTTCGTAGTGAGCGTTATTCCCTGTTCGTAGCGAACTTTATTTCCCATTCGCGGTAAGCGTTATTCCCGCTTACAGTGAGCATAATTCCCCGTTCGCGGTGAACGTTATTTCTCGTTCGTGGTGAGCCTGTCGAACCACCCTCTATTGCTGGCTGACCGACCGACAATCTCCGTTCGCGGTGAGCGTTATTCCCCGTTCACGGTGAGCGTTATTTCCGCTTACGGTGAGCGTTATTTCTCGTTCGTGGTGAGCCTGTCGAACCACCCATCATCGCAGACCGACCGACCTGCTGACCAACTCGAAAAACTCTAAATGCTCTGCCGCGTCACGATAGTCGTACCCATCGGCAGCTTCGACGATGCGAGCCGCAACGCCTCTTTCGCCGTATCCTCCGGCACGCCCGCAATCTCGAACAGCACCCTGCCCGGCTTCACCACCGCTACCCAGTGGTCAACCGCGCCCTTGCCGCTGCCCATCCGCGTTTCTGCCGCCCGCGCCGTAACCGACTTGTCCGGAAACACGCGAATCCATATCTTGCCGCCCCTGCGCGCATAGCGCGTCATCGCGCGCCTCGCGGCTTCGATCTGCCGCGATGTCACCCATGCCGCCTCGGTCGCCTTGATGCCGAACTCGCCGAAATTCATCGTGCTGCCGGCAACCGCAAGACCCTTGCGCCGTCCCCTGTGATGGTTGCGATACTTGACTCTCTTAGGTTGTAGCATCGTTCTCTGCCTCTACTATCAGCTACTGCGTGGGCTGCGACGGAGTGCCTGCCGTGGGTGCGGTAGGCGCTGCTCCACTCGATTCGGCGGCAGCCTCCGCTGCCGTAACCGTAACCTCGATTGGCGCTATGTCCGCCGGAGTAACCTCTTCTTGCGGCTGCTGTCGCGGCTCAGGTATGATGTCGCCCTTGTAAATCCATACCTTTATGCCGATGCGCCCGAACTCGGTCGACGCCTCCGCGATGGCAAAGTCTATATCCGCGCGCAGCGTGTGCAGCGGAACGCGCCCCTCCATCGCCTTCTCGCGCCGAGCGATGTCCGCGCCGCCCAGCCTGCCGGATATGAGCACCTTGATGCCCAGCGCTCCCGCCTGCATCGTCCGCATCACCGTCTGCCGTATCGCGCGCCTGAACGCCACGCGGCGCTCAAGCTGCTCCGCCACATTGCGCCCCACGAGATAGGCGTCCAGCTCCGGCTGCCGTATCTCCTGCACATTCAGCCGCGCCCGCCTCAAAGTCCTCGCTTCAAGCTCCTTGCGAAGCTCCTCCACGCGCTGCCCGCCCCGTCCTATGACGATGCCGGGCCGCGCCGTGTGAATCGTAATCACGACATCGTTGCTGCGCTCTATCTCCACCCTGGATATACCCGCCTCCGGGTAGCGCGACAGAATAGTGTCGCGCACCTCGATGTCTTCCTTGACAAGACTGCGGTACTCCTCCGGCTTGGAGGCGAACCAGCGCGATTGCCAATCCTTGCTCACGCCCAGGCGAAATCCGATGGGGTGCGTCTTCTGAGCCAACTTAGGCGACCTCCTCGTCAACTACGACCGTGATATGACTGTTCCTTCGGATGATGCGCGTAATGCGTCCTCGCGCCCGCGCCCTGAAACGCTTGGCGCGCGGCCCCTCATTCGCGTAAATCTCCGTTATACGCAAGTCCGACGCGCGGGCAAAAAGCTCATTTTCCGCGTTTGCCGCCGCGGACTGTACCACCTTCGCCACCTGTGCGGCGATGGGCGATGGCAGGAAGCGCAGCGCATTCAGCGCCTCCTCCACATTCATGCCCCGTATCATATCTATGATGGGCTTGATCTTCTTCACGGAGTAACCCGTATTGGCTGCTACTGCTTTGACCGGCATCTCTCAGACTCGCTATCGTTGCTTCTTCGCTGCTATCGCGCTCGTGTCGTGCGCTCCGAACGCGAGATATGCCCGCGGAAGGTGCGCGTAGGAGCGAACTCCCCCAGCTTGTGTCCAACCATGTTCTCAGTTATGAACAGCGGCACATGGCGGCGTCCGTCGTGCACCGCAATCGTCAGCCCAAGCATATCGGGCATTATCGTCGACGCCCGCGACCAGGTGCGAATGACCGTGCGGCTGCGGCTGTTCTGCGTCGCCGTAACCTTCTTCGCAAGCTTAGGATGCACATACGGCCCCTTCTTGATTGACCTTGACATATCTCTACCTCTTGCCCCTGCGCCGCACGATGAACTTGTCCGACGGCTTCTTCCTCTTGCGCGTGCGATAGCCCAGAGCGGGCTTGCCCCAAGGCGTCTTTGGCCCCGGCATCCCGATGGGCGAGCGCCCCTCACCGCCGCCGTGCGGATGGTCGCGCGGCGACATCACCGAGCCGCGCACCTCCGGCCGCCAGCCCATGTTGCGCTTGCGCCCCGCCTTGCCCAGCTTCACATTCTTGTGATCGAGATTGCTCACCTGTCCGATAGTCGCCATGCACGCGCTCAAGACATTCCGCATCTCGCCCGATGGCAGCCGCAGCAAAGCATACTTGCCCTCTTTTGCCAGCAGCTGCGCCGAGCCTCCGGCGCTGCGTACCATCTGGCCGCCCCTGCCAACCTTCATTTCGATGTTGTGAACCTGCGACCCCTCGCGGATGGAGCGCAGCGGCAGCGCATTGCCCACGCGCGGCTCTGCCTTCTCGCCCGCCTCGATCTTGTCGCCCACATTCAAGCCGTCCGGCGCGAGGATATACCGCCAGTCGCCGTCCGGATACTTTATCAGCGCGATGCGCGCCGAGCGGTTCGGGTCATACTCGATAGATGTAACCTCGCCCGGTATCCCGTGCTTGTCCCGCTTGAAGTCGATGACACGATAGCGCCGCTTATGTCCGCCACCGCGATGGCGCACCGTGATTCGCCCGCTCGAGTTGCGACCGGCGCGCTTCTTCATCGGGCGCACCAGCGACTTCTTCGGCTTGCGCGTGGTTATGTCGTCCGAAGTGGACAGCACCGCGCCGCGCTGTCCCGGAGTCCGTGGGTTTAACGCTCTCAATGGCATCTTAGACGCCCTCAAATATAGTTATGCTGTCCCCGGGCGCGAGCGTAACTATCGCTTTCTTTATAGATTTCTTCTGCGTGAAGCGCGGCCCGTAGCGCTTCGTCTTGCCTCGCCTGTTCATCGTGTTCACCTTCGTCACCCGAACATCGAAGGCTTGCTGAACCGCCCACTTAATCTGATGCTTCGTCGCGGACGGCGCAACCTCGAACACATAGCGCCCATCTTCCTGCAAGTCCGTGCTCTTCTCCGTGATTATGGGCTTCCTCAAAATCTCAAAAGGATGCAAATCCATTAATCTTCCCCTCCCTCGGCAACGCTCACCGCAACGCCGTTCCCTCGCCGCTTGATGCGAACGAACCTGCCGCCCCACAACTCTTCAGCCTTCCTTACGGCATCGAGCGTCATAACCACCTTGCTCGCATTCAGCAAGTCCACCGCGTTCAGCAGCGACACCGGCAGCGTCCGCACCCTCGGGATGTTGCGCGCCGCTCGCACCACATCCTCGTTCATCTCGTTGCTCACCAGCAGCACGGACGAATCCGCGCGCAGCGCCTTCAAGATCTGCGCCAGATGCTTCGTCTTGGCTTCAGCGATCCGAAGCTCATCCAGCACGATTAGCTGCCGCTCCCGCGCCTTGTCTGACAGCACAATCTTGATTGCCTGTCGCTTCATCCGCTTTGGCGTGCGCTGGCGGTAGCTTCTCGGCGTCGGTCCGAACACCACCCCGCCCCCGCGCCAGTGCGGCGCTCGGATAGTGCCCTGCCGCGACCGCCCCGTGTACTTCTGCGGGCGTGGCTTCGCGCCCCCACCCGCCACCTCGGAGCGCGTCTTCACCTTGGCAGTCCCCTGCCGCTTGTTCGCCAGCTGACCCACCATTACCTGATGAAGCAGCGCGGCGTTCATCGGCGCGCCGAACACATCGTCCAGCGCCTCTACGCTGTCCACCACAGCGCCCCTTGTATTCCTTACTTCGAGCTTCACGAACTTTTCCCTCTCGGGTTGATACTATTTCTTCTCAGGTTGCGCCCGCCTGTGCGGGAACGAAAACCGCATGAAGAAAAGACTACCTCTTGCGTTTGCCTGCTTTTCTCACGACGACCAGCCCATTGCGCGCGCCCGGCACCGTGCCCCTGACCAGCAGCAAGTTGCGCTCCGCGTCCGCGAGCACCACTTTCAGCCCTCTGGAAGTAACCCTGGCGTCGCCCATGTGCCCCGCCATCTTCAGCCCTTTGATGACGCGCCCCGGTGTGCTGCCCGCCCCAACCGAGCCGGGCGCTCGGTGGCGGTCGGACTGACCGTGCGTCTTAGGCCCCCCTCGGAAGTTGTACCGCCGCACGCCGCCCGCGAAGCCGCGACCCTTCGACTTGCCCGTAATCTCGATGGACTCCCCCGCCTCGAACACGCTCACATCCAGCGACTGCCCCGGCTCCACCTCACTAACATCATCCACGCCCACCTCGCGCAGATAGCGAAACAGCTGCGCGCCGCCGCGCTTCAAATGCCCCGAGCGTGGCTTATTCAGCCGCTTTATCGGCTCAAACCCAAGCTGCACGCTCTCATAGCCGTCATTGTCCGCCGTCTTCACCTGAGTTACGGTGCAAGGCCCCACCTCGATAGCGGTTACGCAGTCGCTCCTGCCATCTTCCCTGAACACCTGCGTCGTGCCTATCTTCTTGCCAATCAACCCGTGAACTGTCATGTCTTCATCCCGTCATTCCGGTAACGCTTTGGCATCCCGAACCTTCATCCCGCTAAGGGAGCCATGGAAACTACAACTTAATCGATATATCCACGCCCGCCGGAACATTCAGCCGCGTCAGCGAGTCGATAGTCTTCGATGTCGGCTCCAATATGTCTATCAGCCTGTTATGAGTCCGCAGCTCGAAATGCTCCCGCGAGTTCTTGTCGATGTGCGGCCCCCGTATGACGCAAAAGCGCTTGATAGCCGTCGGCAACGGTATCGGGCCCGAAACCCGCGCCCCCGTGCGCTCCGCAGCCTCCACAATCTGCCCCGCCGACTGATCCAGCAGCCTGTGGTCAAAGGCTTTGAGTATGATGCGTATCTTCTGGCTGTTGGCTGTAACCATATCCTGTTTCCGCCCTCAATCTCCGTTCATTGCGCCCCGCGCTTAATCCCCATCGTGGTGCATCCGCCCTAAATCCCGTTCGTAGTGAGCCTGGCGAACCACAAACACTAGCTCGTCAGCATACCCTCCGGCGCGGGCGTGTAGTTCTCAAACTCCATCGTATAGCTCGCGCGCCCCTGCGTCAGCGAGCGGATGGCATTCGCATAGCCGAAGCTCTCGCCCAGCGGTATAGACGCCTTGACCACCTGAATCTCGCCCTGCCCCTCGATGTTGCGAATGGCGGCGCGGCGGCGTCCCAAGTCGCCCAGCACTTCGCCCAAAAAGTCGCCCGGAGTAACGACCTCCAGGCTCATGATGGGTTCGAGCAGCACAGGCTTCGCCTTGTTCACGGCATCCTTCGCTGCCATTGAACCCGCAATCTGGAAGGACACCTGCGAAGAATCCACCTCATGGAAACTGCCGTCAACCATCGTTATCTTGACATCGATAATAGGAAAGCCCGACAGCGGCCCCGTATTCAGCGCCTCTCGAATGCCCGACTGCGCCGGCCCGATAAACTCGCGCGGTATCGCGCCGCCCGTAATCTTGTCCTCAATCTGTATGCCCGAACCGCTTTCGCCCGGCTCCATCTGCACCACCACATGCCCGAACTGTCCATGCCCGCCCGTCTGACGCACAAAGCGCCCCACGCCGGTCGATGCGTTCCTCACCGTCTCGCGGTAGGCGACGCGCGGCTTGCCCACGCTGCCCTCCACATTGAACTCGCGCTTCATCCTGTCCACCAAGATCTCCAGATGAAGCTCGCCCATGCCGGACATTATCGTCTGCCCCGTCTCATTGTCATAGTTAATCTTGAAAGTCGGATCCTCATCGGACAGCTTAATCAGCGCATCCGATAGCTTATCCTGGTCTGCGCGCGAGCGTGGCTCGACCGCAACCGATATGACAGGCTCCGGGAAGCTGATAGTCTCCAACACGATGGGATCGCCCTGCGCGCAAATCGTGTCGCCCGTCGCCGTGAACTTCAAGCCCACTGCGGCGGCAATCTGACCGGCATGCACCTCCGCTATCTCTTCCCTGCGCTGCGCGTGCATCTGCACGATGCGCCCAAGCCGCTCCCGTCTTCGGTTCGTCGAATTATAGACCGACGAACCCGCGGCAGCCGTGCCCGAATACACGCGAAAATACACAAGTCGCCCAATGTACGGATCTGATACCGTCTTGAATGCGAGCGCCGAGAAGGGTTCGCTGGGGTTGGGGGAGCGGGTGATTTCCTCGTCTGAGGTGGGAAGTGTGCCGGTTACGGGGGGAACATCGAGCGGGGAGGGGAGATAGTCGCCGATAGCGTCAATCAGGGGTTGAATGCCCTTGGTTCGGAGCGCCGTGCCGCAAAACACGGGTACGATTCGATAACCGATAGTCGCCTTTCTTAGGGCGTCCTTAATCTCCTGATTGCTTATCTCTTCCTCTTCAAGATACTTCAAGAGCAAATCATCGTCCGTCTCCGCAATCTTCTCTATCATCAGACCGCGATAGTTGAGGAACTCCTCGATGAACTCCTCAGGCACCGGACCCTCTTTCGGTGTCTCCATGCCCTCTTCCGCCCATGTCCATGACTTGCCCTCGATAAGGTCGATGACGCCCAGGAATGCGTCCTCTTGACCTATCGGAATCTGAACCGCGATAGGATTCGCTTGCAGCCTGTGCGATATAGAGTCGATCGTGCGATAGAAGTCCGCGCCCACGCGATCCATCTTGTTCACGAAGCAGATACGCGGCACATTGTACTTGTCCGCCTGCCGCCACACCGTTTCAGACTGTGGCTGAACCCCCGCGACCGCATCGAACACCACCACGCCGCCATCCAGGATACGCAGGCTGCGCTCCACCTCCGCCGTGAAGTCCACATGCCCCGGCGTATCTATGATATTGACGGTGTAGTCGCCCCACTGCGCCGTAGTCGCGGCGGATGTAATCGTAATCCCCCGCTCGCGTTCCTGCTCCATCCAGTCCATCGCCGTCGTGCCGTCATCCACGCCGCCAATCTTGCGGATTCGCCCCGTGAAATACAACACGCGCTCCGTCACCGTCGTCTTGCCGGCGTCGATATGCGCGATGAACCCTATATTCCTCGTCTTTTCCAAAGTCTGCAAACTTGCAGGCATGTTCTCTCTTTTCCGTCATTTCGTTCCTTCCCCTTCGATGGGGGGAAGGCTAGTTACGCTCAAAACTCAAAGACTACCACCGATAATGCGCGAAAGCTCGGTTCGCCTCTGCCATTCGGTGCGCCTCTTCCCGTCGCCGCACAGCGGGACCCTGATTGCGCGCCGCCTCGAGCAGCTGCCCCGCAAGGCTCTCATGCATCGGCCTGCTGCCCCTGGCGCGAGCCGCCGTGATAATCCAGCGCATCGCCAGCGCCATCCGCCGCGTCGGTCGAACCTCCGTCGGCACCTGATAAGTCGCCCCGCCGACCCGCCGCGACTTCACCTCCAGCATCGGCGTCGAGTTCCGAATCGCCTGCTCAAACACCTCAAGCCCCGGTCGGTTCGACGCCTGCTCCACCAGATCCAGAGCGTTATAGACAATCCGCTGCGCGGTCGTCTTCTTGCCGCTCCACATCACCCTGTTGATGAACTGGTTGAGCTGCACGCTGCCGTACTTTATATCCGGCGGCGGTATTCGTACCTCGGCCCTTCTGCGACGCGCCATATCTCAATCCTTCTTCCAATGACTTCAAAACCCCTTCCCCATTGTGGGGGAAGGTCAAAGCCCGTCCCGGTCTTGCCCAAGGAATGGGGAAACTCCCTCATCCTTGACAACTAATTCCGCTTGCTGCCGTACTTGCTGCGCCCCCGCTTGCGCCCATCCACGCCCGAAGTGTCCAGCGCCCCGCGCACGATATGGTAGCGCACGCCCGGCAGATCCTTCACACGACCGCCCCGTATCAGCACCACCGAGTGCTCTTGCAGGTTATGCCCCTCGCCCGGAATGTACGCCGTAACCTCCATGCCATTCGTCAGCCGCACCCTCGCCACCTTCCGCAGCGCCGAATTGGGCTTCTTAGGCGTCTGCGTCCGCACCTGCGTACACACGCCCCGCTTCTGCGGCGCGCCCGAATCCCGGCGTCCCCTATTCCTCAGCGAGTTGAAAGAAAACCGCAGCGCAGGCGCCTTGTCCTTCTTTCGCTTAGCCTTTCGGCCCTTCCTCACCAACTGGTTCACCGTAGGCATACTTCTACCCCATTCACTAACAACATCAATGGAAATGCGCCCTGCAAAATCCGCACGAATAAAAGGTCGTACAAACAGCAATTTTACATTCCTCATTGAACGAATGTCAACCTTTAGTCCAAAAGCAAAATCGCCCCGGTAGAGTTTCCTTTTGGGTGGTACAAAGTCCCTTCCCCTTGATGCGGAAAGGTTCGTCGGCGAGGCGAGGACGCCGCAGATGTGGATGTCCCTTCCCCTTAATGGGGGAAGGTTAGGATGGGGGCGAAAACGCTCGCCCATCAACGGCTAAACCGTACCAATGCAATTTTCTCCAAACTGGCATCGTTCGCGCGCGCTGACTATCAAATCGTCATTCCCGCAAAAGAAAATCCCCCCTGCAAAAGCAAGGGCATAAATCCAGAGCCTTGAATATAGCCATCCCAAACACACCACAACAATCCCCCTGCCATCCCGAACACCCTCCCATCATCTAGAGCGTCCCTCCCCTTGTCATTCCGACCATCTTTCTCTGTCATTCCGAACAGCGTGAGGAATCAAAAATCATTGCACGCAACCAACCCCAATCCCCAACACAACCCCAACCGCCATCCACACCACCCCCATACTCCGCCCACAGCAAGCCTACCCTCCCGTCCGCGCCGAGCCTATTTCTTCGTTCGTGGTGAGCCTCCTGAGCCTGCCGAAGGGCGAACCACCCTCCTTATGTTTTGCGGACATTCTGAAATCCCATCCCGTCATTCCTGCGAAAGAACGTCACCCCTGCGGAAGCAAGGGCAGGAATCCAGAGTCTCCAACATCACACCATCCCAAACACGCCGCAGCAATTTTCATTGTCATTCCGAACCTCCCTCCCCCTGTCATTCCGAACAGCGTGAGGAATCAAAAATCCCAATCCACCAAACACACAAACTTCAGCAACCACCCTTGCACTCCATTTTGCCATCAGAATTCGAAACATCGCACACCATCCCAAACACACCGCAGCAATTTTCTCTGTCATTCCGAACGCAGTGAGGAATCAAAAATCCCAATCCACCAAACACACACAAACTTCAGCAACCACCCCTGCACTCCGACTCGCCATCAGACCGCGAAATACCGCACACCAACCCTCAGCGCAACCCAATTCTTAATTGGAGAAAGTCCCTTCCCCCTTGATGGAGGAAGGTTGCCTGCTGTCAAGCGCAATCCGACGGCGTGATTGTCCCTTCCACCATCAAGGAGGAAGGTTCGTCGGCAAGGCGAGGACGCCGCAGATGTGATTGTCCCTTCCCCCTCTGGGGGGAAGGTTAGGATGGGGGCGAAAACGCTCGCCCATCAACGGCTAAACCGTACCAATGCAATCTTCTCCAAACTGGCATCGTTAGCGCGCGCTAACTATCAAATCGTCATTCCCGCAAAAGAAAGTCCCCTCTGCGAAAGCAAGGGCATAAATCCAGAGCCTTGAATATAGCCATCCCAAACACACCACAACAATCCCCCTGCCATCCCGAACACCCTCCCACCATCTCGAGCGTCCCTCCCCTTGTCATCCCGACCATCTTTCTCTGTCATTCCGAACGCAGTGAGGAATCAAAAACCATTGCACGCAACCAACCCCAATCCCCAACACAACCCCAACCGCCATCCATACCACCCCCATACTCCGCCCGCAGCAAGCCTACCCTCCCGTCCGCGCCGAGCCTATTTCTTCGTTCGTGGTGAGCCTCCTGAGCCTGCCGAAGGGCGAACCACCCTCCTTATGTTATGTTTTGCGGACATTTTGAAATCCCATCCCGTCATTCCTGCGAAAGAACGTCACCCCTGCGAAAGCAGGGGCAGGAATCCAGAGCCTCCAACATCACACCATCCCAAACACACCGCAGCAATTTTCATTGTCATTCCGAACCTCCCTCCCCCTGTCATTCCGAACAGCGTGAGGAATCAAAAATCCCAATCCACCAAACACACAAACTTCAGCAACCACCCCTGCACTCCGACTCGCCATCAGCCCGCGAAACACCGCACACCAACCCTAAACACAACCCAATTCTTAATTGGAGAAAGTCCCCTCCCCCTTGATTAGGGAAGGTTGCCTGCTGTCAAGCGCAATCCGACGGCGTGGTTGTCCCTTCCACCATCAAGGGGGAAGGTTCGTCGGCGAGGCGAGGACGCCACAGATGTGATTGTCCCTTCCCCCTTTGGGGGAAGGTTAGGATGGGGGCGAAAACGCCTGCCCATCGACGACTAAACCGTACCAACCCAATTCCCAATCCCCCCCCAATCCCCCTTGACACCACCCACAAATCCCTGTTACTCTATCCGCAAGAACATAAGTTGCACAGAAAGCACGAACAACCTAACACCTTGTCCCTGACAACCCAAACCCCTGAAAACCCGACATCCTGAAACCCCTGGGAATAACCAATGAACCAACCAACCCCCATCAACCAGCGCCAACAGGACAGCCAGGACAGCCATGCCCAACATGACCACCTGGACAACAGGCATTGCCAGAGCGCCATCGAGCACCTCCAGCACCTAGTCCATCAAGAAACCGACAACGGCAGAACCATCATACGCAGCATCGTCTCCATCATGACCGGCGACGACCAAGACAGCATGCCCCATCACAGACTCCAAGCCGCCCGCCTGCTGCTCAAACTCGGCTTCCAAGAAGCCGAAGCCCTCATCAACAGCCTCAGCTCCAAGATGGAACGGCAGGCAAAGAAAGAAGACGCCCAAGGGGAGAACGGCCCCGCGCAAGCAGTCAGCCCCGAACACGAAAGGCTGAACAAAAAGCTCGTCGCCCGCATCCGCGTCGAGACCGGCGAAGGCGCAAGCATAGTCAGGATACTGAACGAGGTACTGGAAGGGCGCGACCGAGACGCCAAGCCAAGGGACAGGATAGAAGCCGCCAAAGTGCTGCTCAGCTGGGGCTTCGGCAACCCCTCCACCCCCGACCCGGAGTTCATGTCCTACTACTCCCCCTGCCACCCCGACTGCATCTGCGCCTGCCGCGACCTAGACGAAGACCACCCCGCCGTAGTCGAGAGCCACGCGCCTGTATCCGAAGCGCACATGAAAGAAGTAGCCGAAGCAGAGCGAATAGAAGAAAAAGCAGCCGAAAGCGCAAGGCAAATCTCCCAAGGACACACCGACTACCTATCAGAGATAAGCCACCTCCCCGGCAACAAAAAGCCCCGCCGCCCCGAACGCCACCCACCCTTCCGCTGACAGCAGCAGGTAAGGGTAGGCAGGGGGGCAGGCATTGGATAGCAACGGCATAAACTCTTTCCGTTCGTGGTGAGCCTGTCGAACCACCCTTCCGCCCCCTACCACCCCGTCATTCCAAGAGTAGCGAGAAATCAAAAATCCTAATTTCTGTGGACATTTTGAATTTGCGTCCCGTCATTCCTGCTTTCGCAGGAATCCAGTGCCTAAAATGCCACCATCCCGAACATGACACAGCAATTTTCTCTGTCATTCCGAACAGCGTGAGGAATCAAAAATCCCAATCTGCCAAACACCTATGCCTTCAGCAACCGCCCTTGAACATCGGTTGCCATCAGACCACGAAACATCGCACGCCAACCCTAACTAAACACAACCCCAATTCTTAATTCCTAATTTTTAATTCTTAATTCCCCGACGCCCGCATCTAACCTTACACTATGCAAAACACGGTAGCGGTGATATAGTCCCTCATTAGGGATTAGCCGCTTATCCTTGCTTGGGCAAGGTCTTTGGAGGGAAGCGAATGGGCTTACGCGGCGCACTCGGTCCGTTGCTATCGACGCCCCAGCGCCGGGCGGTGCTCATCGCCCTATCGTCGGCGTACATGCTGGTGCAGCTCTCCAGCCTGCCGGTCGCCCTGTCGCTGCCAACCCTAGCCAAGCACTTCGACAGAGGCGTCGATGACGCCGCATGGATGGTCGTAATCTACCTGCTGGCTCTGGGCGCTTTCGTGATGCTCGGCGCGCGGCTGGGCGACAAATACGGCCACGCGCGCGTCTTCTTCATCGGGCTGGTGCTCTCCACCCTCGGCTCCATACTCATATCCGTATCGCAATCGCTGTTGCAGGTCATAATCTGGCGAGGACTCACCGGGCTTGGCTCTGCCTTGATAATGGGCAACGCCAACGCCATCCTCGCGGCGTCATTCCCAGTGACAGAGCGCGGCAGAGCGTTCTCCATCCCCATCGTGGGCGCGCGCTTCGGAACGCTCATCGGACTGGTGCTATTCGCCCTCTTCCTTCAATACCTCAGCTGGCGGCTCGTCTTCCTGACATTCGTCCCTATGGGCATCATCGCCATCGCCGCATCAAGGCCGATGCTTCGCATGCTCAAGGACGAAGTCCGTGTCAACACCAACCCCGTCGACCTTCCCGGCGGCTTGATGCTAGTCGTCACATCGGTCGTATTCCTGCTGGCGGGCGCGCACCTCCATGGCGGCGAAGAATCATACACAAGCGCGCAGGGAAGCATCTATCACATCGGCATGTACATGCTCGCGGTCGCGCTTCTCGGCGTGTTCATCCTGCTGGAACGGCGCATGAGCAACCCGCTGGTGGATGTATCCCACTTCAAGCAGAAGTACTTCTCCCTGTCGCTCGTATCCAATGTAACATTCCATTTCTCGATGCTCGCCACGATGACCCTCGTTCCCATAATAGTGGAACTCGGCTACAACAAGAGTCCGATATGGGTGCCGCTGATACTGCTGCCCAACCAGATTATCGGCTTGGTGCTGACCTTCGTCGCCGGCTCCATCTATGACAGATACCAGCCCAAGCTGCTGCGCCCGGCGGCAATGGTCGGCATAGCTTCCGGCTTCCTGCTGCTCGGCATCTTCATCGGCGGCATTACCGTCGGCGGACTGTCGGTGGGCGGCTTGACCATCCCCGCCGTGTCCATTGGCGGCGGCGTGCCTATATGGTACATCCCGCTGCTGATGCTGCCCATATCGTTCGGCACAGCCTTCTTCAATCCGGTCAACAACGCCATGATAATGAGTTCGCTGGCGCTCAGGCATCGCGGCTTCGCCTCCGGCATGCTGGAAACCACGCGCGAGCTGGGACACGCGCTAGGCTCGACCGTATCGGCGACCGCGCTGGCGATGGTGCTGCCCGCGGGCGTGGCGCTGCTCGCGGCTGAACAAGTCGGCATCTTCTATCTCGAAGGCTTCCGCACCGCCGCGATGCTCGTCGTGCTGACCATGCTATCCGGCGGAATCATCGCCTTCTTCCACAAGCCATACTCCGAGCCTAGCCCGACGCCATCCTCGCCGGCAGCCGCGCCCGCCGGTGACGACTAAGCCACCCCGACATAGCGACTAACCGAAGATCCAAATGACTACCGACAACGACGACTTCACCATACAGATAGAGGATGTCAGCCGATGGCATCCCCCTGAGGGCCAGTCCGGGCAGGGCATCCTATTGCACACCACCCGCGGCGACATACATACCCTCGTCCACACCGCCGGCGGCGCAGACCATCGCACCAGCAAGGCGATAGTGTTCGTCTGGGGCGCGCGCGGCGGCTTCGACGGCCCCGCCGGGGGCATCTACGGCAGGCTCGCCGAGGATCTGAAGGATGAGATAACCTCCATCCGCGTCGACTATCGCCTGCCCAATGTGATAACCGAGTGCGTGCTGGACGCCATGGCGGGACTGTCGTTCCTGAGCGCGACGGGACACAGCGAGATCGCGCTTGTGGGACACTCATTCGGAGGCGCTGTCGTAATCGCCGCCGCCCCTCTGAGCCAACTGGTGAAGGCGGTCGTCGCGCTGTCATCGCAGACCTACGGCGCGTCCAACGCGGGCGCGGTGTCGCCGCGTCCCCTGCTGCTGGCGCATGGCGGCGCTGACACCCGCCTGCCGCCAAGCTGCTCCGAACTCATCTACGAGTGGGCGAACGAACCCAAGCAGCTGGTGATATACCCCGACGCCGAGCACGGGCTGGCGGAGTGCGAAGAAGAACTTTTCGCCATGCTCAAAGGCTGGCTCACGGACAACCTGCCAGACCCACCCACCAACGCCCCACCCTAACGCGATTGGCAATACCCGTTCGCGGTAATTAGCAACACTCGTTCGTGGTGAATTAGCAATACCCGTTTGCGGTGAATCAACAATATCCGTTCGTGGTGAGATTGTCGAACCACCCTAATGCTCCATCGTGCCGCCGCCGTCCATATTGATGGACTGCCCATGAATCCACGAGGCGGCTTCAGTACACAGATACGCCACGAAAGCGCCAACCTCGTCGTCCGTGCCAGCCCTGCCGATAGGGATGTTCCTGCTCATCCGCTCCCAAGCATCGCCCCTGCCGATGTCATCCACCCGCGAGGTGTCCACAGCGCCGGGGCATACGCAGTTGACATTGATGCCATAAGGCCCCAGCTCATGCGCCATGGATTGCGTCATACCCACCTGCGCGAAGCACGCCGCGCTGTACGCCAGATTGTTCGCGCTGCCCGTCTTGCCCGAGCCGGATGAGATGTTCACAATCTTGCCGCCGCCCTGCGCCATCATCGGCTCGATGACCGCCTTCACGCAGAGGTAGCTGCCCGTAACCTTGACCGCCAGCACCTTCCGGAAGATGTCGAGCGGCGCTTCCGTAATGGGAACGCGGTCGGGCCCGCGCGCGAACGCGGCGTTGTTGACCAGTATGTCGATTCTGCCGAACTCCGCAAGCACTTGCTCTACCATCCGCCGCACATCCGCCGCGTCCGACACATCCACGACCAGCGGCAACGCGCGCCTGCCCTCCGCGCGCGCCTGCTCGGCTGTGCTCTCGATGTCGCGCCAGCCGACCGCCTGCTCATCGGGCGGGTAGCGGTCGGGACTGCGCCCGGTTCCGGTCACCACCACATCAGCGCCGAGCCGCGCAAAGGCGACCGCCGCGCCTCTGCCGATGCCCCGCAGACGCCCCGCGCCCGTTACGATTGCCACCTTGCCGTCAAGTTCGCCCATGCCTCAACGCTCCGTCCAGATATACGCTCACACTATTTGTCGCTTCCCGATGAGGCGTCCCAATATCCGCAGCGCGGCTTCATGGAACTCCGCGCCCGCATGACTCGCGCAGGCGTCCGAGAGCAGCACGGGCTTGATGCCATTCTCAAAGAGGTCAACGGCGCAAGCCGACACGCATGCGTCAGTGTCTATGCCGCAAATCGCCACTTCGTCGATGCCCTTGCCGCGCAGGTCTTCGAGGAAGTCGGCGTTGACGCAGGTATAGATATTCTTGTCGATGATTACGACGCCATCAAAGGGCTGAAAGGCGAGCGCGACATCAGCCGAGCGCTCGCCAAAGCGATGCCAGTCCAAGAGTTTTCTGTAAGGCGAACCCTCTATGTTCACAAAGCGGGTCGCGTACACATGCCGATACTGCTTCTGGAGCGCCTCGACCTTTGGCAAGATGTGTCGCGTGGCGTCGTTGATGAAGCCCACCTGAACATCGACTATCAGCAGCGCCTTGTGAGAGTTCTCCATCGCAGCCCCGATTAGTGTTCCATGACGGTGCCGCCGTTGATGTTGATGGACTGCCCATGAATCCACGACGCGGCGTCCGAGCACAGATAGGCGCAGAACGCCCCCACTTCGTCGTCGGTGCCGTTCCTGCCGATTGGCGTGGCTTCCGCCATCTCGCCCCAGCGCACTTCGCGGTCTATGTCGTCCATGCGGTGCGTGTCCACAGCGCCGGGACAGACGCAGTTGACATTGATGCCGTAAGGCCCCAGTTCGCGCGCCATGGATTGCGTCATGCCGACTAGCGCGAAGTTGGATGCGTTGTACGCCAGTGTGCTTGCGCTGCCGCGCTTGCCCGCCGTGGATGAGATGTTCACAATCTTGCCGCCGTCCCCTTGGGCAATCATGCGCTCAATCGCCGCCTTGGTGCAAAGGAAAGTGCCGGTTATCTTGATGTCCACGACGCGCTGGAATATGTCCTCCGGCAGCTCGAGGATTGGCACGCGGTCCGGCCCGCGCGCGAAGGCGGCGTTGTTGATGAGCACATCGACGCGCCCGAACTCCTCCACAGTGCGGTCTATCATCATCTGCACATCGTCCGCGCTGGACACATCCACCGTCAAGGTCAGCGCGCGCCTGCCCTGTTCGCGCACCTGATCGGCAGTGCTCTCCACATCCCGCCAGCCGACGGCTTTCTCATCGGGCGGATACCTGTCCGGGCTGCGTCCCGTGCCGGTTATCACGACATCAGCGCCCATGCGCGCAAGCTCCACAGCCGCCGCCCTGCCAATGCCCCTGAGCCGCCCCGCGCCCGTTACGATTGCAACTTTTCCGTCAAGGTCTCCCATAATCACAGCCTTCCTTTAAGGTTATCTCATCTAGTCCCCGTCATTACGCATCGGCAAGACCACTATCGCGTTGCCTATGACAAGGCGAGTGCCCTCTTCGTTTTGCAGGAACACATCGCACTCGAGGCGCGGCTCGCCGTCAACCACATCCTTGTCGGTTATGATGCCGCTCAGCGTCAGAGGCTTGTTGTGCGGCACCATCCCGCGAAACACGACATCCAGCTTCTTGAGCCGCACCGTCTCCGCCCAGCCTGTCAGCAGCTGCGACAGGACGGTGATGTTCATCGCGCCCGGCACGATTGCGCCCGCCAGCCCCTCGCTCTTGGCGTAGTCGTCATCGGTGAAGCGACTTGGGCCGGGCGTTCCGCCGCGCACGCTCAGAAAGCGCCGCACCTGCTCCACATCCACCACGCGCTCCCTCGGCCCTATATCGTCGCCAATCTCGACATCTTCGTAATAAAGTTCCTTCATCTCAATCCTACGTACATGTATAAGCGCCTTGCCCCTGGATACCGACTATCGTCTGCTGTTCCTTCTCACGAACGACTCGTCGACCAGCGCCACCGTGTCGCCGCGCTGATTGGCAAAGCGCGTCTCCCAGACGGCAAAGACCATCTTGCCGGAACGCCCCGTCTTGGCATAGACCTCTTTCAGGTGCGTGGTGGCTTCGATTGTGTCGCCGGGTCTGATTGGCGCGACGCTCTCGATAGCCTGCCCCGCAAAGAAGCCGATGTCGCCGAAGTCGAGCTTGATGTCCGGCTTCTCGCCGCCGTTGATGAACAGGTTGCAGAATGTCGGCGGCGCGATGATGCTGCCATACTCCGACGCTGCCGCCCGCTCTTCGTTCACATAGATGGGGTTGCTCTCGCCCGTCGCCTCCGAGAAGTCCAGAATCATCTCGCGGCTTATCTCAAACTTGCCAACCGGGTAGTCTTTGCCCAGAAAACTGCGGTCGTAGCTGATGCCTTCGTCTGTGGTCATTGCCTATTGTCGCTCCCTAGTCATCATTCGCCATTCCTGCTTACGCAGGAAACCATTGCGCTATGTCAGCAAGTCCGGTTGGATGAAAACCCTATCGCAGCCTTACGCACTCTTGCTCGTTTCGTCCAAGCGCACGGGCTTGAACCTGCCGCCGCGCAGCGCCTGCACCAACTCAATCTCACTGCCGATGGCGCTGTCGAACTGCGTCATGCAACTGCCTATCGCGCTCACCACATGGGCGTCGCTGCCGCCGGTGCCGCCGTACTGCCGCTCTTTGATGAGGGCGTCGGCGCGTTCCTGCTCGCCGGGGCGGTTGCTGCCGTTGAGACGCTCCACGACGCGCACACCCTCGAACTCATCGACGCCGCCCACATACTCGCAGAAGCCGATGCCGAACCTGCCGGGGTGCGCCGGCACCGCGATTGCGCCATGCTCCTCGGCAGCGCGTACCAGTTTCACGGCGTCCAAGTGTACATCGCCAAAGTCGATTCGGCTTGTCAGCGCCTCACTAACGCCATAGACGAGGAAATGCCCGCAGTTGGTGTCCAGTTCCGCGCCCTTCAGAACAAGCACATCGTTCTCTTTGGCGAGCGTGTCGTAATCCTTATCGAAGTCGAACTTGCGATGCTCGGTCAGCACAAAGCCGTCAATGCGGTAGCCCTTGCGCCGCAGGACGCCAACCCATTTCACATATTGCTCCACGGTCGCCCGCGAGTCGTCAGACGAAACCGAGTGTGTGTGCAGGTCAATAAACATCATCCGAATAGTATGGCAGGGAACGCCTGTCGTCAAGTGAGTTTGATTTGGATAAGCAAGATAAAAGGAATTGGCATGTCAGGTGGTCGATACGAAATTGTCGTAAAATTGCACCCCGAAAAGCCCTTGCAATTTCTAATTCTATGGTACTATTAGCGTGCCTGTGCCTCCATGTGGCTTGATGCGAGGAGGCGAACATGAATCGGCTTGAAAGGAAATTGATATTCCATGAATCAGTGGTCATTGGTAAGAGGAAACGGCGATTATGGCATCAAGGACGTTCGTGCGCGGGAAAGATTAGATTTACTACGGAAACGAAAGCGTCGCAAGCCGCGGCTGATTACACTCACAGCCGCATGCCCATCGTAGAAATGGGCGCGTATGGCTGTCGGTACTGCCAAAGGTGGCATATCGGCCACGACAACAAGGCATGGAAGCAAGCGAAGGATCGGCGTCTCAAGTTCTACGCAGACGATATATGCCGCTTGCTTCGCTACTCTGCCCAGCGCTAACATCCCGTAGGCGTCGCAGGTTAACAAGTAAAAGCCCCCATGTTTTTGGCACAGGCACATGGGGGCTTTTGCTTTTCACTACACATCCACCCTACATCGTGATAGCCTTGCCCCCACAGTTGAGAATCGTTTGCAATCTTGTGGGAGGTTAGTCAGATGGACTTGGGAATAGCAGGCAAGGTAGCGCTGGTAACAGGTGGCAGTCGCGGACTTGGCAAGGTGGCGGCGCTGTCGCTGGCGCGTGAGGGCGTCGACGTCGCTATATGCGGACGCACGCAGGCGACGCTGGACGATGCCACAGCCGAACTTGAGGCGCTTGGCGTGCGGGCGCAGGGCGTCGTCGCCGATGTGTCGGACGCCGCCGCGATGCCCGCCCTGCATCGGCAAGTCGTCGACGGCTTGGGTGCGGTGGACATCCTGGTGAACAACGCCGGCGGCTCGCGCGCTCGCGCGGACATCGCCGACCTGCCGCTCGACGACTTCAAGGCGGCGTTCGACCTGAACCTGTTCGGCGGCTTTCAGCTCATGCGCGAGGTTCTGCCCCACATGCGCGAACAGCGATGGGGGCGCATCATCAACATAGCCTCCATATACGGCAGGGAACACGGCGGCAACCTGTCGTACATGTCGGCGAAGGCGGCGCTCATCGGCGCGACCAAGCACGCCGCGCTCAGCCTGGTTACGGAAGGCGTGCTTGTGAACAGCATCGCGCCCGGCTCCATATCGCACCCCGAAGGCTCATGGGAACGCTTTCAGAGCGACAACCCGCCCGAGGTCGTGGAAGACTTCATATCGCGCAACCTGCCGATGGGCAAGTTCGGCTGGCCCGAGCCGGTCGGCGACCTAGTGGCATTCCTAGCGTCAGAGCGCGCCAACCTCATCACCGGCGCATGCATCGTCGTGGACGGCGGACAGGGACACTCCATGATTTAGCAGTGGATGGCAACCGGCCGGTCGCCCCTGCCGAAAGCAAAAGATGGGGATGACTTACCATCCCCATCCGTGTATCTCGTTAGCCCGCGTGCGGTTGCTATGTGAGCTGACGCAGGCGCGGATCGAAGCGATCCCTCGTCCAGTCGCCAAGGAAGTTGAGCGACATGACGACTAGGAATATGCCAAAGCCGGGGAACACCGTCTGCCACCAAGTAGTTGACACATACTCGCGCCCCTCGGAAATCAGCACGCCCCAAGCGGGCGTGGGCGGCGGAATGCCCGCGCCCAGGAAGCTCAGCGTAGCCTCCGCGAGAATCAGATTGCCCACATTCAGCGTCGCTATCACTATCGCGGAGTTAATCACGCCGGGCAGGACATGCCCGCGTATGATTCGCACCGGCGACGCGCCCGCCACCTTAGCCAGCGCGACATAGTCCATCTGCTTGAGCTGCAAGGTCTGAGCGCGCACAATCCTGACAAAGCCCACCCACGAAAGCAGGGCGAGCAGCACGAACACGACGCCCAGGCTCTGCCCAAATATCAGCACCACGAGCAGCGCCACCAGAAGGAACGGCAGCGCAAGCCATATATCCACGATGCGGGTAACGATTTCGTCGAATATGCCGCCTATGTAGCCGCTTATCATGCCAACGGTCGTGCCTACGATTAGCCCCACGACCAGCGAGATAGCGGCGACTATCAGCGATATGCGCGATCCGACGATGATGCGGCTCAGCACATCGCGCCCAACATGGTCTGTGCCGAGCGGGTGCTCCCAGGTTCCGACCTTGCACTTTCCGCGCAGGCAGGTCTCCATGCCCACAGGCGGGATGCGAGTGGCGCGCGCGTCCGAAATCACCGGGTCATGGGGCGCAATCTGCGGGCCGAATACGCCCATGATTATCAGCAGCACAATCACCGCGCCGGGTATCACAGGCCAGCGCCTGATGAAGCCCCAGGCTGCTGCAAGTTCCCTTATGACAGGTGGACGAGTAGTCGTCGCGGTCAATTCCATCGTGTCGTTTCCACCTGCCTAAGAATACCGAATTCGCGGGTCTATCACCGCATAGAGAATATCCGCTATCAGCGCGAAGAAGAGATAGAAGAGTATGAAGGTGAACACCGTCCCTTGCAGCAGTGGAAAGTCGTTGTCATAGACCGCCCTGTTCAACGCTATCCAGCCTATGCCGGGCCAGGAGAACACCGTCTCCACCACCAGCGCGCCGTTCAAGTAGCCTGCCATCAGCAGCAAGGCTGAAGTCAGCGGCGGTATCAGCGCGTTCTTCAGCGCATGCTTCCAGATGACCTGAAACTTGCCAAGCCCCTTGGCGCGCGCCAACTTCACGAACTCGGAGTCAAGCACCTCCAGCATAGCCGAGCGTGTCAGCCGCATTATGCCGGCGGCGGCGGGCCATCCCAGCACGATGGACGGCAGTATGTAATACCTGATATTGAAGCCGTCGTCGTCGCCGCGCGTGCCGGCGGGAAACCATTGGAGCACCACCGCGAATATCAGGATCGCCATTATGCCCGTCCAGAACTGGGGCAATGCCTGTCCGAACAGCGCGAACCCTCGGCTTATGTAGTCCCAGAACGACCCCCTCTGAGTGGCTGCTATCACGCCCAAGGGTACGCCTATGACGATGGCGAAAAACCATCCCCCGACGGCGAGCTGAATCGTCGCGCCCATCTTGCTGAATATGATGTCGCGCACTTCCAGTTCCTGATGTATGGAGGTGCCGAAATCTCCACGCAGTATATTGCCCAACCAGACGAGATACTGAACCGGAATAGGTCTGTTGAAGCCCATTTTGTCGCCCAGCGCGATCCACTGCTCTTCCGACATGCCGTATCCGGTATCTGGCACGAACAGTTCGCGCGGGTCGTGCGCCAGCCGCGTCATGCTGAATATGACGATTGTCGCTCCAAGAAGCGAGATGACTATGAATAGCGCGCGTCGTATCAGGAATTGCTGCACGGGCTTATGTCTCTCATTTCGTCAGTCGTTCGGTAGTCGGGTATATCGGCGTTCAGTCCGCAATGACATTGAAAAGGTCTTTGGAAGAAGAGCCTGCGCTGAAATCTCGTGCAGGCCCTTCTTCACACTAAGTTGCTGATTGTCGTCTTATGGCGTCAGCCGTCCGTAGGTCGCGCCTACTGCGCCGGCACGATGAACCACGGCTCAGCCTGGCCCCAGTGCGCCTGTGTGGAGCGTCCGACCCACTCGGAAACCTTCTCCGGGTTGACGGCGTAGCCCTTGGGAACTTCCACTACTCCGGAGTACAGATGCCAGTAAATCGTCCAATCGACCACATCCATGTGCTGCTCGATGGCTGCCGCCCTGTCCTGTTCCAGCTTAGTCATATTGTGCATATCCGCTAGGAAGCGCGACTCGAAGCCCGCGCCCCAGCCGGGACGCGACAGGCTGGAGTCAACCAGAGGCAAGGGCCAGTGGGCGGGCCAGGTCGCATCGTCAACCGCGCCGTTCTTCAGCGTGGGCCAAATCTGCGTGCGCTCCCTGAACCTAGCCGAAACCACCGAGCCGTAGTCCTCGTTCAGAATGGTGGTCTTCACGCCAATGGCTTCCCACAGCCCGGCGGTAAGATCGCCGATGTCGAAGGAGACATCCCCAATCTCAGCGCGGTAGATATTCGTGGAAATCTCGAACCGCACTCCGTCGTTGCCGCGCGGGTATCCCGCTATGTCAAGAATCTCTTCAGCGAAGGATGGCTGGAAGGGGATTTCCCAGGGCCAGGGGAAGTTCGCCATCGGCGTCGCGACATTATAGGTCGGATACATCACGCTGTCGCCGAAGCCGTACTTCTCCATAACCGCGTCAGACGCGGTGTTGGTTATCTTCCGAGTGGGGTCCCAGCCGCTAAAGTTCGGCCCCATGTACTCTGTCGGCATACCGGCGCCATAGCCGTTGAGCATGCCTTCCACGATGCCCTCGCGGTCAAGCGCATAAGACAGCGCCCAGCGAACCAGCCGCGCCTGCTCCATGTCGCTCATGCCGGGCGGGTTGTCGGTGTCTTCATACTGGCAAGGCTTGCCCATATCGCACCAAGGGTTGCCTATCCAGGGGTAATCCACGATATTGGATGGCGCATCCCAGGGCGCGGGATCCAGAACCTCGCCCGTGCGCGCATGCGTCTGCTCCCAGAGGTTGCCGGACCACATATAAGAGGCGGTTATCCACTTGGGCTGAGGCACCATATATCGGAAGCCCTCGGCTTCCACCTGATCGGCGAACACCGGGTCGAGTTCCGCTATGTCCGCCTGCTGGGACTGTATCATAGCGATGCGGCTTGCCGTTTCTGGCACATGCAGCCTTGTGAAGCTGGCGATGTGCGCTGGGTGCTTATGATGCTCGGGCAGCGCGCGAAGGTTGGCGCGGTTCTGCGGCACCCACTCCTCGACGATGAACGGGCCCGTGCTTACCATGTTCCCCTTCATCCACTCCTTGCCCATCGTGTCGTAGGCATTCTTGCTATAAACACCCGGGCCCTTGCCGTACTCGCTGATGGTATCTTCTAGGTTGAAAGCGCCGATGACCACGCCTTCCGCCGCTTCCATCCTAAAGGTATAGTCGTCTATGACCGTTGCCTCGCCGAATGCGGCGGCAAGGTCGCCCCCGATGCGGAATGTGGAGTTCACATTGAAAGTCGGGTTGGCGTCATTCAGGAACCATACCCAGTCGTTGGCGGTCATCTCCCCAAAGTCCTCGGCCACCCCCACCGGCGAATTGAAGGGTACGCCCTGCTTGAGCTTGATGGTAACGCCTTTCAGGTCAGGGTCAACCTGGAAGGACTCCGCGGTCTGCGGAGCCATAAGGTTGTCGCCTTCTCTCACGAATAGGCATTCGGCAAGCCCGATGCTAACATTTACCCACTGAGGCCCATAAGCGGCTTCGTTGGGGAAGCCCGCCAATGCGTCAACCTGGCTGGCAGCCATGTTGATATGCGCGGTCTGCCCGGTTGCCCTGCCCGGCGCGGCTTTCGTCACCGGAGCCTGTGGCGGCGCGACTATCGGCGCGACCGTGGCGACTACTGCCGCGGGCGCTGCCGCCGCCGCCGCTGCGGGCGCTCTGGGCGCTTGCGGCGCTGCCATCGCCTGCTGAGGCGCTTGCGGCGCGGCTGCCGCTTGCTGTGGCGCTGCCGATTGCGGCGCGGCGGCGGGCGCTTGCGCTGCGGGCGCGGAACTGCAAGCAAGCGCAAACACGCCTATCGCTAACAAACTCAACCAAATTAGATGTTTCACTTTGTCCCTCCACGCTTCCAAATAGAGTTGCACTCCACCGCCATGACGCTATTTTGCCCGAAATTGGGCTGTCGCTCACCGGACGCGCTTGTTGCATAACGCCCATTCTATAACGTCGCTCAATGTACTTTATTTGTGATTACAATGTCAACACGCCGATTCGCGCACCATCGGCGCAGGCGCGGCATCTAAACCATCAACGACCTCATCAGCGTGTCCGCTCAACGCATTGCGCTATGCGCGGATGCGCGATAATCTATTAATGGCGAATGTGCCGCAACGACCAATCAGCCGAACCGCTTACTATCACTTGCCTATGCCTGCGAAAGACGCAGCCGCCCGACAATCGGATACATCCGTCAGCCCGCCTATGGGATTGTCGTCAATCGGCGAATCCTTGAGGCTTCGGCTTGGCGCGCTCAGAATCGCCGCCGGCGCGGACGCGCTGGCGTGGGAGTGGCTTGCCTATGGCACGCTGCTGGTCACGGCGGCGGCGATGCGCCTGTGGGACCTCGGCAATCGCGCCGTCCATCACGACGAGAGCCTGCACTCGTTCTACTCATGGCAGCTGGCGGACGGGCATGGGTTCACGCACGACCCGCTGATGCACGGGCCGTTGCAGTTCGAGGCTACCGCCGCGATCTTCCTGCTGTTCGGCGACAGCGACTATACTTCTCGCCTGCTGTACGCCGTAGCGGGCGCTGCGCTCGTGATACTGCCCTTCTTCTTTCGCGCCAGACTTGGCAGGCTGGGCGCGGTATTCACTTCCGTCATGCTCGCCTTCTCCCCGGCGCTGCTCTATTACAGCCGCTTCGCGCGCAACGACATCCTTATGGCGGTGTGGGCGCTGGGGCTGGTTATATGCATGTGGCGCTACATCGACGAAGGCAAGAGCCGCTACATCTATATCGCCGCCGCGCTGCTCGCGCTCGCGTTCGCATCTAAGGAGACGGCGTATCTCATCACCGCGCTGCTAGGGCTATTCCTGACGCTGTGGCTGCTATACCGCAATGTTCCGCGCATCATAGAGCGAGCGGACATCCGCATCGGCGAGACGACCACCGTGTCGGCAATCGGGCGCATAGCGTCCTCATTCTGGCGCAGCATCGCCAATCCTTCATCGCCGCGTGGCTCCGCTGCATTCCTGCTCATCCTGATTACGCTCACGCTGCCCCTGTGGTCGGCGGCAATCGGCATACTGCAAGACACCTCGCTGCTGAGCTGGTCGAACCTGACATTCGTAACGCGCGATGGCGGCGACGTGGTAGGCTCACCGGCGGGCGGCGCGATACTCATCGCCTCGCTCATAATGCTTGCGCTGATGGGCATCTCCGTCACCGTGGGCTGCTTCTGGAACCAAAAGGTATGGCTGATTGCCGCCGCCATCTTCTACACCATCTGGGCGCTGTCATATTCCACATTCTTCACCAACTTGGGCGGCATCGAGTCCGGCATGTGGCGCGGCTTGGGCTACTGGATAGCGCAGCAGGATGTAGCCAGAGGCAACCAGCCCTGGTACTACTACTTCGTCATAACGCCGCTCTATGAGTTCCTGCCGTTGGCGCTGGCAATCGCCGCCGCCGTCTATTACCGCGTAAAGCGACAAGCGGACGCCTTCACGCTCTTCCTGCTCTTCTGGGTGGGAATGACGTTGCTGCTCTTCACGATTGCCAGCGAAAAGATGCCTTGGCTGCTGGTAAATATCACCCTGCCGCTCATAGTCCTTGGCGGCAAGTTCCTGGGCGATGTCCTGTCGGGCGTCGAATGGCGCAAGCTCATCGCTCCGGAAAGCTTGGCGCTCATAGTGGGCGTGCCAGCGCTCATGGTTGCGATCTACATGCTCGCGCTTGCCGGCACGGGCGACGACGGCAGCGCCCTAACCGTTGCTATCTCCGCTATGGTGGCAATCGTCGCGCTCATCGGCGGCGGCGTGTACATTGCGCTTCGCATCGGGCTGAGGCAGGCAGCGACGCTTGCGGCTGTGCCTGCCGTGCTTGTGCTGCTGCTGCTGACGGCGCGCGCATCCGTAACCGCCGCCTACCGCCATGGCGATGTGCCAGTCGAGATGCTGGTCTATACGCAAACATCGCCGGACATACGCCTGCTTGCCGAAGAGTTCAGGCGCGCCGACGGCTACGAGGGCGCGGATAATGGCCTCTCGCTTGCCGTGGACGCCACCAGCGGCTTCACATGGCCCTGGGCATGGTATCTGCGCGACAGCAGCCGCTATCACGCCAACTTTAGCGGCATCGATGCCGCATCGGTCGAGAGCGCCCCGCCATCCGCCGAGGTGGTGCTGGTTCACTCCAACAACCATGAGGCGGTTGATCCGTCGCTGCAAGGGCTGTACACCGACGGCGAGAGAATCAGGCATCGCTGGTGGTTCCCGGAGCAGACCTATCGCAACCTGACCCTTGAACGCTTTGCGAAGGGCTTGATAGACCGCGAGGCGTGGCGCGGCGTGATGGACTACTGGCTATACCGCGAAGGTGTGCGCCATAATATAGGCAGCGAAGACTCCTATGTCTATTTCGCGCCCGATTTCCCGCAGAACTTTGAGCCGGTCGCATCCACGGAATAGCCGCTTGAGCGGACAGGCTTACCACGAACGGATTTTGCCCTATACTTATCTGACCGCTTGAACGGAGGGGACAGGATGAACACAAAGCCGATTGAAGGGTGGGCATCAGTGCGCGACTTGCGAATGCGCTACCTTGACTGGGGCGGCGACGGCGCGCCCGTACTCGCGCTGCATGGGCTGGCGTCGTCCGCGCACTGGTACGACATCGTCGCGCCGCTGCTGCGCGATCGCTTCCGCATCATCGCGCCCGACCAGCGCGGGCATGGGCAGACTACGCAAGCATCCGACGGCTACGACTGGCGCTCGGTCGCGTCCGACGCCGTTGGACTGCTGGATGCGCTCGGCATCGAGCGAGCCATAGTATTCGGGCACTCATGGGGCGGCAATGTCGCCGTCAGCACGGCGGCGCACTTCCCGGAGCGCGTGTCCGCCCTAGTCATGATAGACGGCGGCTTCTTCAGCCCCCAGATGATGCCGGGAGCGACATGGGAGGCGTTCAGCCAACGACTCGCCCCGCGCGATGTATCCGGCGCTCGCGCCGAGTTCCTGGCGCGAATAGGCGCGCAGCTCGCAATGTGCTGGAGCGACGAGGTAGAGCGCATCGTGCAGACGATGGTCTATGAGCGCGACGGACAAATCTACGACATACTGCGCCCCGAAAACCAGGCGCAGGTCATACGCGCGATGTGGGACGACCCGGCATCCGACGCCTGGCCCCGTATCGAGTGCCCCGCGCTCATCGTCCCCGCCGGCCCCTCGCCGGAGCGCGCCAACACCGACTTCGCCCTCACCCGCAAGCGCATGGTAGAAATGGCGGCGGCAGGCATCCCCAACAGCCGCGTCCACTGGATACCAAACACCATCCACGACATCGGCTACCACAAGCCCAACGAACTGGCGGCGGTGATAGGAGCGTTCTTGGACGAGACAGCCAAAGCATAACGACAGTACGCCTAGTAGTATCCGATTGTCGTTATTATATTGCTGGTTGACTATGTTCCCGACAGAACAGTTCTTGGATAGCAGTGCCAATTGGCTACTTGGGTACATCGGCTATTGGCAGGGTAAGAATGACGAACATCCACGCGGTAATGCTCTTGAGTTCTACAACGAATTCAACGAGTCTGTTATTGCCGCCTTCACCAGTTGCGCTTTGCCTGTCGAGGAGGAGTTTGCCAAATGTTTTATGGAACGCGGCGAGGCGATGCTACAACTGATTGCCAAAGCGATGGGTAAGCCAATTGCAAGTGGCAGAGCAGTGTTTCAAAGAGCGTTAGAAGATGCTGGACATATAGATGAGTACGACGACTCGGATGTGGAGTACGACGAAGTCAGAGATATGGCGTACTCCAATGACGCTGACCTAGCTGCCGATTAAGTGCCAGCGCTGGCCACTGAAACCTGAACGCTGACTTCTGACAGATTACTCACCAAACCAAATTGAGAACCGCCCCCGTCGCGCGAAACCCCGAATAATCCGCACTTGTCTAATCGGTGATTGCCCGCGCCGCGCCTCCGCGAACCTATCGGCTATGAGCGCGCGCATCAGAAGCCTGCACGCTTGTCGCATACATACAGGAACGGCTCGTTGTTCAGGAAGCGCCGCATGTTCTCGCGGAACACCTGCCGCCGTCCTTCGTACATCTGCGGCGTCAGCGCGGACGCATGCGGCGACAGCACGACATTGTCCAGCCCCCAGAGCGGGCTTTCCTGCGGCAGCGGCTCGATTGCCGTCGCGTCGATGCCCGCGCCTGCCAGACGCCCCTCGCGCAGCGCATCGGCGAGCGCGTCCTCGTCCACGATGCCGCCGCGTGAGATGACGATAAGGTAGGATGACGGCTTCAGCAAGCCAATCCGACGCCTGTCTATCAGCCCGCGCGATTCCGCCGTCAGTGGCGCGGCGACCACGAACCAGTCGCACATACCCATAAGCTCATCAAGACGCTCAAGCCCCCAGACTTCCTTCACCTGCGGCGGCGGCGTTACCGGGTTCAGGTCAACGGCATAGACATCCATGTCGAAGCCGTAGGCGCGCCGCGCAACCGCCTTTCCGATGTCGCCCAATGCCAGAATGCCCATCGTGCTGCCCGACAGCTCCACGAAACTATGCGAATACTTATCGGTTGACCAGTATCGCCGCTGCTGGTCTTCCGCCATCTGCCTGCCCCTGTGCGAGAGCGACAGCATCATCCAAAGCACATGGTCGCCCATCGGGTTGGCATGGGGTCCGCGCGCGTTGGTCAGCACCACATCGCTGTCGGCGAGCGCGGGCAGCTCCGCCATAATCTTGTCTATGCCAGTGCCGGGGCAGTGTATCCAGCGCAGACGTGCCGCCGCCTCCACGACCTCCGCACTGTCGGGCCAGCCGCATATCACATCGGCGTCTGACGCTTCGCGCAACTGCTCCTCCATGCTCATCGCCGTGATGAACTCCACCTCCGAAAACTCCGATTGCAGCTGCTCCACGAACCCGTCGCCCAGATGGGCATTCGTCATCAGCACCTTCATGTCTTGCCCCCTTTGCGCTCGATTCGCGCTGCCTATCATGCGCCGACTATGCGAAAAACCCCGCCCTGTGTGAACCAGACGAGGTTTTCGATTATGGCTGTGATTTGTTGCCGCGCCGCAAAAGGCGGCATGCGAGCCGCTATGCGTCCGTGCGGTCGTTGGCAGGCGTGAAGATCGACCCCTCCGGGAACTTCGGGTATCGTGTCGCGCTGCGCCTGAAGACGCTACCGCCGAGCGCATTCAACGCCACCACGCCCGCAATCCCCGCCGGGATGCCCTTCAGAAAGTTTCTTCGTGAGAGCCGCTTCGCATCGTTGTTATCCATCTTCCAATGTCCCCTTGAATGTCCTGTCGTTTGTTCATACGGCTGTATTATACCCAACCGCCCCTAAGCTAGGCAACGCTTATCCTGCCATCAGAAGATTGCATTAGTCCCTTCCCGCTCGTTCACCCGTCATTCCCGCAAAATCGGGCGACGGCTCAATCAACCCCCGATGACAACCGCCCGCTTCTGCGTTATGATTGCCAAGCACTATATTTCACAGCGAGGTAAGTCCGATGAACGCGCCATTGAGCGGAATCAGGGTGCTTGACCTGTGCATCATCCTTGCGGGCCCCACATGCGGCAGAACGCTCGCCGAGTACGGCGCGGAGGTCATCAAGATTGACAGCTGGTTTCGTCCGCCTACGGACAGGCAGCTTCACGATGTGGGCAGGGGCAAGCGAAGCATCTGTCTCGACCTGACGAAACCCGCCGGCTTGGAGGCGTTCTATCGGCTGGTGGACACCGCCGATGTGGTGCTTGGCGGCTTCCGCAAGGGCGTTGCCGAGCGCATGGGCATCGGATACGAGCAGCTGCGGCAGCGCAAGCCGGACATCGTATATCTCGCCATCAACGCCTTTGGGCAGGATGGACTTTGGGCTAATCGTCCCGGCTACGAGCAGAACGCGCAGGCGGCGACGGGCGTGCAGATTCGCAACGGCGGACGCGGCGCAAAACCAATCCACTCGCCCTACACCTTCAACGACTATGGCACCGGCTTGATGGGCGCTTATGCCGTAATGCTCGCGCTGCTGCGCCGCCGCCGCACGGGTGAGGGGCAGTTCGCGCATACATCGCTCGCGCAGACCGGCTCCACCTTCTCATCGCCGTACCTCATCGACCACGACGGCTACGAGCGCAGCGAGGTCGAAGGCTTGGGCGCGCGCGGGCTAGACGCGCTCAACGGGCTGTACGAAGCCGCCGACGGCTGGCTCGTCATCGCCGAAGCCGACTGGCATGCGCTCGCGGGCTTGGACGCATTCGCGCATCTGTCGGCGCGCGACGAATTCGCCTCCTCCGAGTTACGCTCAGCCAACAACGCGCTGCTCGTCGAAGAGATGAGCGCCGTGTTCAAGCAGAAGCGTATAGCGCACTGGCTAACCGAGTTGCGCGCCGTGGGCATCCACGCCGTCAGAAACGCCGCCATCGCCGATATACTCGCCGACGACTACCCGCGCGAGCAGGCGCTCATCGTGGAGGAAGACACGCCCACCTACGGCAAGGTTACTCACGCCGGAGTTACCGCCCGCCTGAGCAAGACGCCCCCCGTTCTGGGGGTGACGCCGACCTTCGGCGAGGAGACCGAAGCCGTGCTGCTGGAACTAGGCTACGATGTCGAGGAACTGGACGCCCTCCGCGCCGAAGGCATCATCCCGCCGCTAGAGTAGCGGGCAGGGCTGCGAGCAGTAGCCCGCTTTGAGAGAAAATTGCATTAGTCCCTTCCCCCATCAAGGGGGAAGGTTAGGATGGGGGTGAAAATGCTTGCCCATCGACGGCTAAACTGTACTAATGCAATTTTCTCGCTTTGAGAAATGACCTTGACGAAGTTGCGGATCAAGCGCACAATATCTATGCTTGAACGGGCTGGCGACAAGAGGCCAAGGGCCTCTTCCAAGTAGCAATTCCTTGGATAGCCGGCTCACTTATTTTGCCTAGGTTGTGCGGACATTCTGAAATTCCACCCCGTCATTCCTGCGAAAGCAGGAATCCAGCGCTTCCAATGGGCGTAAATGCCGCAAAACCCGCCCTGCTTCGCAGTTCTGAACCCCCGGGATTATAGCGCGTCCTGCGGAAAGTCCATCCCGATATGACCGGCGCGCTCCAGCTCGGCGTACTCCTCGTCGCTCACGCCCAGCACCTGCTTATACACATACTCGTTGTCCGCGCCCAGCCTCACCGGCCCTCTGCGTATCCTGATGGGCGTGTCCGACATCTTGTAAGGCGCGCCGACATACAAATGCGAGCCGTCGACATCCTCGTGATACACAGCCTCGAATATGCCGCGCTCTCGCAGGTGCGGGTCGGCGAAGGCGTCGCTCTGGTCGATCACCGGCCCCGCCGCGACGCCCGCCGCTTGCAGTATGTGCATGACCTCATAATGCCCATGCCGGCGCGTCCACTCGGCGATGCGCGCGTCCAGCGCCGACTGATGCTCATACCGCCCCGCATGCGTCGCAAAGCGGGCGTCGCCCGTCCATGCCGGGCTGCCGATGGCGTCGCGGAACGCGCTCCAGTCCTCATCGCCGCGCAGCGTGATGTTCACCCAGCGGTCATCGCCCGCGCACGGGTAGCAGCCCTGCACCGCGCTTGTGTGGCGATTGCCGAGTGTGCCGCTATCACGCCCGTTCATCGCGTAGTCCATGAAGAAGCGCCCGGTATAAGCCATCATGTTCTCCGCCTGCGCGAGCTCTATGAGCTGCCCCTTGCCGGTGCGCTTGCGGAAGTGGAGCGCGGCAAGCATCGCAAACGCCCCCTGAGCGCCGCCCGCCGCATCCGCCGCGAACACATTGGTGCTCGAGGACTGGTCCATATCTTCATAGCCGCGCACGATGGTATGCCCAATCACGCCCTCCATGTGAACGCCCAGCGAGCGGTAGTTGCGATACGCGCCGCTGTTGCCGTATGCCGGCATCCGCAGCATCACGATGCGCGGGTTGATCTCCCGCATCATCTCGTAAGATATGCCCAGCTTGTCCATCGTCTCCGTAACATTGTTCTCCACGAATGCGTCGCTCACCGCAACCAACCGCTTGAATATCTCCATCCCCGTTGGCTGAAGCAGGTCAACCGTCATGCCCAGCTTGTTGCGCCCGTGAGCGTTGAACAGCGGATAGCGGTTCCATGGGCGCGCGCCCGGCTCTCGCCCCGGCATCGCCGCCACGAATGCGGGCAGCCCCTCGATAACCTCTTTGGGCGGATAGGGCATATAGCCGCGCGTGATTGGCGGCAGCCGCTTGATGGACTCCAGCCGTATGACCTCCGCCCCCATATCGGCGAGCAGCGTGGCGCAGTATGTCCCCGCCCACACCACGGTCATATCCAGAACCCGAATGCCTTCCAGCGGCAGCTTCGCCATATCCTTCTCCGATACTGAGATGATGACCTAATGCGCCTGTGTCCGTACATGCATGAACGCCTGCGCCTTGCGCCGATATGCCCCGCGCTATATGACGCCCCGCGCCCGCAGCGCCGCGATGTCGGAATCCGTGTAGCCGAGCGCGCCCAGCGTCTCATCGGTGTGCTGTCCCAGCAGCGGCGCGGGGCGTCGAATGCTCCACGGCGACTCGTTCATGATGAATGGCCTGCCCGGATACAGCAGCCTGCCCGCAGCGGGATGGTCGAACTCCGCGAACGCGCCGCGCTGCCGAAAGTTGGCGTCGCTCACCAGATCGGACGCGGCGTTGATTGGACCGCTGAGCACATGCGCCTCCTGCGCCAAATGCCAGACCTCTTGCTTCGTCCGTTCCAGGCACCAGGGGATGAAGTAGGCGTTGAACTCGTCCTCCAGTTCGGGGTCGTACTGAGCCTCCGGCGCGTACCAGCGCTCATCCAGCAGCTCATCGGGCGCGCCCATCATCGCCACCACGCGCTCAAAGTAGTTGCGCCCGCCCGAAATCTGCACATACCCGTCGAGGCAGATATACACGCCATTGGGGTAGCCGCCCGCCGTCGCGCTCGCGCTGCGCTTGGAGACTTCTCCATTGTACTGATACGCCAGCAGCATGCTCATGCGCCGGTCGATGGATCCCACCTGAGTCTCCATGATAGACACATCCACATGCTGGCTGCCCGTCGCGAAGACCGCCCCCATCGTGGCGGTCGCGGCGATTGCGCCCGCCTGATACAGCACCAGATTCTCGCCCAGCTTCAGCGGCTCGCGGTCTTCGAGTCCGGTCGAATACATCTCGCCGCCCATGCCATAGATGATAAGGTCTGACGCCCTGAAATCGCGGTAAGGCCCCGTCTGCCCGAAGTTGGATATGGAGGTCATCACAAGCTGCGGATTGACTGCCCGAAGCGTCGCATAGTCCAAGCCGAATGTCGCCATCTGTCCCGGCCGGAAACTCTCCACCACCACATCCGCGCTCTCGACCAGCCGCATCACGATGTCCCGCGCTTGTGCAGACTTGAGATTCAACGTCATGCCGCGCTTATTCGTGTTCAAATGCAGGAACATACCGCTCTTCTCAGGATGCGGCATATCATCGGGAAACGGCCCCATCCGTCGCGCGCCGTCCCCGCCGTCCACCCGCTCCACCTTCAGCACATCCGCGCCATAGTCCGCCAGCAGCTTGGTGGCATAAGGCCCCGTAACATAGTGCGTAAAGTCCAGGACGCGAAGGTCGGACAGCGCTCCATCCTGACCCTGCTGCCCCCAAAGTTCCTGCAAGATGCACCCCCGACGCCAATATCGCCCATTCCCGAATACGCCAACCGCAACATAGTTTAACCCAAACATCCGCCAAGTGGAAATCGGCGCTCGGCAGCCTCCAAAACCGAAGTCGCCCATCCTTCTTGACAAAAAAAGAGGACGGCCATAGCCATCCTCCTAATTTGATGCACAAAAGCTTGTTAACGGCTGGTACTCTCGCTGACGCGATTTCCCCCAGGTTCCCCGATCTCCCTTCGGCTACAACAATGGACGAACACGATTATGCTTTGATTTAACTACTCCCACTTCTGATTCTGCACATCAGCATTAGACATGTTATAGTGGCTGATAATGTGCCGATGCACGCTGGAGAAAGGTTCGTAGAGGAGAAAGAAAGTTGGCTACCACAAGATTATCCTTACAGGCACCTAACGGTACCAGCACTGCCCTTGCTAGTGCACAGCAAAAGCACAAGCATGAATCCAGTCGACAAAAGGCTATCAAAAGCTTGACCGATGCGGTACAAGAGGGCCGCTTGGTAGGTGACCTCATTAGCATGGACTACGAGACGGCTGAAGTGCTTATCCACGATTCAATGAAGCGGGAAGTCGGCGGTATTCCGCATGGTTGCCTGCTCGTCGCCACAAGGATGCGCCCCGGTGTAGAACCGAAACTTGATGACTCCGACTCGGCATTCATTCTGTTGCGAGTACTTGGCTCTAGCAAGCTCCCAAACGACATCGAAATGCAGCAGAAGCGTTTGGACGCTGCCAAGCGAGCCTCTGAACAAGAAAATCCCCCGCTCAATTATGATGAGGAGAACACAACTGACACCCTCACCCTACACCAAATGCGCTATGCGGGAGCACATTGCCGCATAGTAGGCACATTCTTCCCTAGGATAAATCCAGATACGAGTATGCACGAAATCGTATTCGGCTCCGACATCGACAATTTTTATGCTGGGCAAGGCATGAAAATATACAAGCCGGCTGGAGAGGGATTGCGGCGCATAGTCAACTACACTCGAGGAGAAAATGCAGCCGAACCTCGCATAGAAATAGGACGCCTCCGTTACTCCGCCAGCAGCGACGACGAAAACGCGCCGGAATCCGTACCCGTAGAGATGACGAAAGCCGACATAATCGCCAAGCGTACCGCCCTGTTCGGCATGACTCGCACCGGAAAATCAAACACCGTCAAAACGATTGCCGACGCAGTATTTCGGATGCGCTTGGGCGACTCTTCAATCCGCGTAGCGCAACTTATCATCGACCCGGAGGGCGAATACGCCAATGAAAACGCCCAAGATCAGGGTGCTATCCGCAATCTCAACAACATCTGTCCTTCCGTAAACGGCGACGCTGTCATTCACAGTTTCATCGAACGCGACGATGACCCGCACCGCCGTATTATGAAAGTCAACTTCTATGGCGGGCGCGTTCCACCATTCAAAAGTGTAAAAGCAGATTACGACCAAGTTCTCGCCAGCCTCTATGCCGGCAAAGAAATCCTCAACGACCGTCTGCAAACTGAATCTGGCAGTTACATACAAGCCTTCGTCTCGACGGACATCACCGCGCCAACTGGTGTGGAAAAAGACGGTACTGGAACCCGCTACAAACGTGCCGTCTTTCTTTATTGCGCGATACTTCACGCTGCTGGCTTCAACCCGCCAGGCAATACTGTATCCGCTTATGATCTCTTCAGCGAAGACATTCGAAAAGCAATGACTCAAGATGACAACATGAGGCGATTTGCCTCCAAACTGGAAGGAAATGCCGTCCTGAACTGGGATGAAGCCACTGACTTATGCAAGAGCTTGGCCGCTTGGAAAAAGGACAGCAATGGCAGCTACCGCCAGTTCAACACAAAATATCAGGACAAAGACGGCAGAAACTGGCACGATGACCGCACCGACGGTTTGCTCCGCATTTTCGAAAATACCCGAGGCTTACAAGCCATGCGTGAATGCAGATCTTGGCACGGCGCAACGCAGAACCAAGAGGATCCCGTACAGAGAATTTTGAACGACTTGGCCGACGGACGGTTGGTAATCCTAGACCAAGCCTTGGGTAACCCCGAGATGAACCAGAAGTCGGCAGAGCAGATAATGTGGCGAATTTTTCAGCGACAGCAGCACAGCTTCGTCAATCCCGAAGTTGACGATGATGGCAACCTGCAAAAGCCGCCGCCTATCATCGTGTACGTTGAAGAAGCGCATACACTGCTGCCTAGAGGTGAAGAAAAGGACAATACTAAAATCTGGCCGCGCATTGCAAAGGAAGGCGCAAAGTTCAACATCGGGTTGGTCTATTCAACACAGGAACCTTCCTCGGTGCAAACCAACATCCTGACGAACACTGAGAACTGGTTTTTGTCCTACCTAAACAGCACTGATGAAACCCGTCAGCTGGATAAGCACAATGACTTTGCCGATTTTACGCCCAGCATACGAAAGGCCAATGAGCCTGGCTTCGTCAGGGTAAGGACGCACTCCAACCCATACACGCTGCCGGTACAGATACACCGATTCGAACCTCCGACACAACCGCAAGGTGACAATGGCTTCGCCAAGGATCGCCTTTTCTAGTCAGGAACATCGCAGAGATGCCTTATCCGAACGAATTCGCCAGCGGTGAATCCCTACCCGGCTTGACCACGAGCCGAAGCGTGCTTGAGTTCCAAGGTGCCATCCATGTCAAAGATGCCAACGAACAGCACGATCTGCCGGACTGCGTCAACCCTGACCGCAGTCATGACAGAATAACCAGAGTCGTCGCCATCGATGGTTCTATCGTACCCACCTCTGTACGAAACGGATACCCAGGCGCCGAAGCAGCTCTAATGCTGATTGCCGCAGTAGTCCTGGACTTGAAGGCAATCAAGAATCCCGCCCCAAAGTGGATTCCCCGCCCTAGTGAAATTCGACAATTGGAAGACTGCGACACCATTGACGCTGTTCTGCCCGGTTGCAACGTTAGCGAACGCGAGCGGCCCGGCGACTCTCCCTCCCGTTTCTTCCGTCGTACAATCTATCAAACACTAAAAGGGTCGGTCGAGAAAGACCATGAATCTTTACTCGATACCCTGACTGCTATCACGACTAATCGGCCGCCACAGAAAATCGCTTGCCCGGTCGAAGACTGCGACGAGCGAATTATCCCTCCGATTGGAGATGCGATTTGTCCTTGCTTCAGAAAGGAGACCATTTACCAGACCGATGTACTCGGCATCCATGAACGTTTCAACGAATCTGGGGCGAATGGTCAAGTGTACACTTTAGCTCAGCAAGTAACCGAACAACTCACGCTGGTCAACATACTGCGCTACTGTGAACAAGCCGACAACCCTGAGTTCATACGGGACACCGCTTTCATCATGGACGGCCCGCTTGCCGTCTTTGGTAGTGCTGCTTGGCTGCACACATGGATACAACAAGAAGTCAAACGCATACACTGCAAATACGCTGATAAGGGCTATCCAGGTGTCCTGCTGATTGGCGTTGAGAAGACGGGCAACTTCGTCGAACATCTGAATCGGCTAGACTGGTCAGAGCGTGATGGTCCTCGCCAAGCCCTGAATAACGGTATCGCACTTGCCCCCACAATGGAATACATAAATCGACACATAGTCCACCGACCGCCAAACTCTAACGACTTCGGCAGGCAAACCTACTATGGACGCAAAATCCTTTACAAAAACCGTAATGGTCAGCACTCGGTTATCACGACCCCAATAATTAACGAGTCAGGTGTCGACAAAAACTGCATCGACATAGATGCCTTCCCCAGATTGGGAGAAATCCTTGACATCATGGACGAGCTATCGACATACCTTTACGAAGATGGATTTGCGCCTTTAGTCAGGGCTCACGCTCACGCCGCTATTCCACTGAAAAGTGGGGCAGAAATCCTGCGAAGGCTGTTCTCAAAATCATGAGCGCACCACAACCTCTTGGCAAATACAGTACCGCAGAAAGCCGCTGGGCCGGCATAGGCCCTTACTATGCCATGTTTCCTACCGCGTTCGCCGACGAGGTAGTGGCTGAATATACCAAGCCGGGTGATATAGTTCTTGACCCTTTCGCCGGACGAGGCACAGCGATTTTCAGCGCCGCCGCGCAAGGCCGTCAGGCGATTGGCATAGAAATCAACCCCGTTGGTTATGTCTATGCCAACGCCAAGCTAAAACCCGGCGAACACGGCTCAGTAATCCAGCGATTGCATAGGTTGTCTGAATCCATGCCTATTCACCGGGAAATGGCAAAGAATTTGCCACCCTTTTTTCATCATTGCTACGCTCCGAAAGTGCGAGAATTCCTGCTCACTGCCCGTGCCACTCTCAACTGGCGGAAAAGCAAGATTGATAGAACAATTATGGCTCTCATACTTGTATCGCTTCACGGCAAAAGAGGGCAATCGCTGTCCAATCAGATGCGCCAAATGACGGCTATGGCTCCCGACTACTCAGTCCGATGGTGGGCGGAGAAAAACCTCACGCCTCCAGACATTGATCCTATTTCTTTCATTGCCAAGCGCATCGAATGGCGTTATGTACACGGCAAACCCAGAATTGCTGATTCTACTGTCTATCTACACGATAGCATCAAGAAACTACCCTACTTGGCTCGTGATATTCAGGAAAACAGGCGGCACAAAGCCAAATTACTCGTGACTTCGCCCCCTTATTACAATGTCACGAATTACTCCTACGACCAGTGGATAAGGCTATGGATGCTAGATGGACCAGAGCATCCAGGCAAGGATGGCAACCGTTATGGCGGCAAGTTCAGTAATCTGGACCGATACAGGCATCTGCTCAAACAAGTCTTCACCAGAGCCAAGCCCGTACTCGCTGATGATGCAATAATCTACATCAGAACCGATAGCAGAAAGGCTACTTTGGATACCACACGGGAAGCGCTGTTAGAGATTTACCCCGAGAAGTCCGTAGCCGAGAGACGCAGGCCTTTGGAACCTGAACGGCAACCCAAGCCATACAGCCGTGGCGGTGCTCCAAAGAAACCTAATTGCGAAATAGATCTCATCTTGACACCTCGTTAGCAAACGATAATATCTTCATTATCACGATACAGGTACTACATTGCGCGCTTCCGAGGATTCATGACCATGCCGTTATAGCCGAGGGAAGATAGCAAAAAAATCGCAACCCCAGTAGTCAAGGCATTTTCAGGTCAACTTTCAAAGAAGTTTGACTATCGTCCAACAATAGTATAAAGTCCACCTCGTCGCGGATTCGCCTGTGTATGCGAGGCGCGCGTATCCCCTGTTCGCAGAGGTTGTGGTGAATGCCCTCGTACAGTCCAAGATACCTTGGCTGCTGTTGCCCTTGGCGCTGGTGATGCTGCGTCTGGTACTGAACGAACAGGACGCGCACAGCCTGGTATCGGACTCGGACATTCGCCTGCGAACCGAGTACGAGTATTATGAGCACGACCCGACTGTCAAGTTTCTGGCGCGGCTTGCGTTTGCCAACCGGGAGCGCGCCACGATAGAAAGCGTTACGCTTCAGGTCAGCGGCACGCAGTCTTTCAGCGCCGTCCTGCCCTTGTACGCCGGCGATTTCGATGTGTCCGGGCAATTGGGCGCGGGCATTCTGACCGGCAGAACGAGGCTCGACGGCATAAGTACGCCATTCCCGCGTGTGTACAAGGGCGCGCCAAGCGGCGGCGCAATCGAAATCGACGCGCTGTGGATGCCCGACATTGAGAGGGCAGCGGGCGGCGATTATACAGCGCAGCTCATCGTCCACATCGAAGACGCAGCCGAGCCGCTGTCCGGCGAAGAGGCGCATTTCACCATCAGGCATCTAACGCCCACGCCTACCTCAACCGCCATCAACACGCCCACTCCGCCCGTTACGCTGACGGCTACGCCCACGCCCACTGAGACCCCGAAGCCGACGCTCACCCCGACTCCCACGAGAACGGCAACGGCAACGCCGACAGCGACACCCACCGCTACCATAACGGCAACGCCGACGCTCACGCCGACGAGAACGGCAACACCCACCTCAACCGCTACCCTGACGCCAACGGCTACGCTGACACCTACCGCCACGCCCACGCCGACAGCGACGCCAATACCCACCGCGACGCCTACGCCTACGCCAACCGCAACTCCGATGCCGACGCACACGCCCGCGCCAACTCAAACGCCGACAGCGACCGCAATACCGGCGCAGCCGCACACGCCAACCTCTACGCCGACATCAACGCCGCCGCCATTGCTCACGACGGTTCAGCAGTTGCCCCTGCTGCCAACGCCCGCCTTGCCGCAAGTGATTGCGCCCGCGCCGCAAGCAGCGCCCGCGCCAACTCCGGGCGCGCCGCGTCAGGAACTGCGTATCATGCCCGCCAACCCGGAAAAGCCGATGATACTCATCGTGGACGCCTACACGCCAACCCCCAAGACCGCAACGCCGGTGTCCACGCCCACGCCCGCCAACGATGCCGCAGCCGTTCAAGCCGACGAAGCGGCAACGCCCCTTATGAGCGCAATCTTTGTAGCAATAGCCGTCGCGCTGGGACTGATTGCGCTGTCTTCCACCGCGATAGTGCGGCGCTAGGGTGCGGCGTGTCCGATGCTTGGCGCAGTTTCGGGAAGCGGCGAAATCGTGGCATCGCAACCCGACTAGCCTACGGCTGGCATATCTCGCGCAGCCGATCGAAGTAGTCGGGGAATGTCTTCGACACGGTGTCCGGGTCGTTGATGGTGATGCTCGCATCGCCTAGCGCCGCCAGCGAGAAGCACATCGCCATGCGGTGGTCGTTGTAGGTGTCGATTGTAGCAGGCCGTATTCGCGGCGGCGGCGTAATCTCGATGTAGTCCGCGCCCTCCACCACGCCCGCGCCCACCTTCCGCAGCTCCGTCGCCATCGCCGCCAGCCTGTCCGTCTCCTTGACGCGCCAGTTGTGCACATTGCGAATCGTCGTCTTGCCCTCGGCGAACAGCGCCGTAACCGCGACCGTCATCGCAGCGTCCGGAATGTGGTTCAGGTCGGCGTCTATCCCCGTCAGCGCGCCGCTCGAAATCTCGATCCAGTCCGCGCCGCTCGACACATTCGCGCCCATCTGTCGCAGCACATCGGCGTGCGCTATGTCGCCCTGAATGCTGTCGCCGCCCACGCCGTTCACGCGCACGGGCCCCCCGCCTATCGCCGCCGCCGATAGGAAGTACGACGCCGATGACGCGTCGCCCTCGACCAGTATGCTGCCCGGCGATTCGTAGCGCTGGCCGCCCGGCAGCCGAAACCACTCGTAGCCGCCGCGCTCCACTTGGATGCCGAAGCGGTGCATCACATCAATCGTCATGTCGATGTACGGCTTGGATACCAGTTCGCCCTCCACCTCTATCGTCAGCGGCGCGAGCGACATAGGCGCTGCCATCAGCATGCCCGTGAGATACTGGCTGGATATGTTGCCCCGAATGCTGACGCTGCCGCCCGTCAACCCGCGCGCCATAATCTCCAGCGGCGGACACCCCGGCGTGTCCGCGTACTCAATCCGCGCGCCCACCTGCCGCAATGCGTCGACCAGATCGCCGATTGGCCGTTCCAGCATGCGCGGTTCGCCCGTCAGCGTGTAGCGTCCGTTGCCCGCGCAGATAGCGGCGCAGAGCGAGCGCATCGTCGTCCCCGAATTGCCGAGAAACAGCGTCGCCTCGCTGTCGGGAAATGCGCCGCCAAGCCCCGTAACATCGCAGTACGCGCCATCGTCCGAGTGCTTGATGCCCGCGCCCAGCGTGCTCAGCGCGTTCAGCATGTGGCTGGTGTCGTCGCACTCCAGCAGATTGCGAACCCGCGTCGTCCCCCGCGCCAGCGCCGCCAGCAGCAGTACGCGATTGGACATGCTCTTGGAGCCGGGAAGCCGTATCTCGCCCTGCACCCTGCGAATCGGCTGTAATGTGAGCTGTTTCATGGAGTCCACCTTCTTTTGCGCCAGTATCTTCTCATTCAACAATTATAGCCGAGCGCGAAAATCTTTGCTGCGACGCAGCAGGTAAATCTGCGGCGTGATGTAGCCGCCGCTGTGCGGCAGGCTGACTGGAATTGCCGCATGCGTCTCCCAGCGGCGAACTTCGTGGAGCGCGGCAAGCAGCGCGCGCCTGCCGGTCGTAATCACCACCAGCGAGGCATTCGCGGCGGCTACCCTATCCGCTTCCGCCAATGTAGCGCGATACAAAGCCGCGATGTCGCCGCTCCCTTTGAGCATGCCGTAAGGCAAGTCCGCCGTTATGGTATCCATGGATGCGTCGGGCAGCGGCAGCCTGCCGCAGTCGCCTAGCGCGAGCGACACCGACGAGCGATGACCCGCCGCGCGCAGGTTGGCATCGGCGTATTGCAGAGCCGTTGCGTCGATGTCCACGCCCGTTACGCTCTGCGCCTTGCCCATGCCCAACCGCTCCACCATCAGCGTGCCGGAACCGCAGCACATATTCAGCATCCGCTCAGTCGGGCGCGTGCCGCCGAGCGACGCCATGACGCTTGCGACGGTCGCATTCAGCGCGCCGGGCATGTCGCGCACGCGCCATCTGCGCGCCGACAGCGGCATCGCGCCCGTGCGTATCAGCGCCTGCCAGCCGCCTTCAGCGCCGCGCCGCACCGCAACTTGCAGATGAGCCGCGCTATCCGTCGCCTCCAGCTCGGTTGCAGCCGCAATCTCACTTCGCAGCCGCATGAACACGCCCGAACCCGCGCCCGCCGCCGCGATGCGAAAAGTCCGGAAGCTACCGGCAGGGCGCGCATCCATTACTGAGCGGATTGCGGCGAGCAGGCGCGTCAGATGCTGGTGTCCTAGCAGCGCGCGCGGACGCGGCACCGCGAAATCTTCGACCCTGTGAACGGCGGTAATCGTCCTGAATTCATCGAAGCGCCGTATGCTGCCGTCATAGAGCAGCGTGACGCGCCCATCGCCCGCGCCGCCTTCAAGCTGCGCCGCCTTGCCCAGCCGTCGCCGTATCTCCCGACGCGCGTACTCCTCCAGCCCCTTCACGACTTCCACCTCATATCGCTGTGAAGGATTGGCGCGCGGCGGCGGTTCGCGCCTGACGGCTGACCTCGGCGCGCGGCGGCGGCGCGGCGGCTTGCGGCTCATCTGCCGTCCAGCCTTGTCACGAGCTGCGTCAGCGCATCCTCACCGCCCACATTGCCCGGGAAGATGACGCACGCCATGCCGGGATGCCGCGCCTCCTCGCCCAGCATCCACACAGGCACGCCCGGAGATGCCTGCCCCGGCGACCAAGCCCTGCGTACTTGCAGCGCATTCGTGGCGACGATACCCGATGTCGCGCCGCCCTTGACCAGGATGTAGCGATGCCTAACTCCGACACCGGCGACAATCTCCGCCAACGCCTGCGATACCTGATGACCGATGGCTAGGTTGTAGTCCGCGCTATGCCCCCGCACGACCGCGCGGCTCGTATAGACGACGGCATTGCCGCCCGACAGCAGCGCATCTTCGGCTGCATTTACCACACGCTCTATCTCCACCTGCCGCGTATCGTTGGACAGCAGGCGCGCTACCTGCGCCTCTATCCCTGTCGCATCGGTGTTCGCCAGCAGGTGGTTGAGCTGCCGCGTGGTGCGCGGCACATGCGAACCCACGACGATGAGCGCGCCGCCGTCTCCGGTTGCGCCGAGTTCCTCAGGCGTCAGCAGCGCGCGCTCCGACTGCCCCAGCAGCGCCTTGATGAACGAGGCGGCGGCGCGAAACAGAAAGCGCCTGCCGCTCGCCTCCACTTGCAGAAGCCCCTGAACGAACACCTCCATGTCTCTGTTGCTCGCGCCGTTCACCACGCACACGCCGCCGATGGGCAGCGCGGACAGCGTCTCCACGACGCGCGAAGGACCGCCGAGCCGCAAATCCTCGATGGACACGCTCACAACCGAGTCGGCAGCCACTTTGCCCTTGCTCTTTTCCTCGACCCACTGCCGCAAGTCCGACGCCGCGAACCCAAACGCCGCATCTCGCGCGAATTCGGTCTCGCCAACGGGAATGAGCCACTCCGCATCCGCGACATACTGCGTATCGTCGATGGTGTAGCGCCCGCCCTCGAGGAACAGCGGCGCGATAATCCATCCGTCCGGCTTCTGTGGCAGCGCATCCTCTATCGCATGCATTTCAATCGGAAAGTGGCCTCGCAGCGTGGAGTCGAGGCGGCTGACGATGGTGAAGTCCACGCCCGTCTGTCGCGCCGCCTCCGATATGTTGCGCGCGATGAATGTGTTGACCGCCTGCGCCTGCGCTGACGGCATGCCGCGCGAATTCGTCACCACGAAGAACGCGCGCTCATCAGCCGCAAGCTCAGCGCGCAGCCCGTCCACGGACCAGTCCATCAGCACCGCGATGTCGTGGACGCTCTGCGTGCCCATCACATCGTCATCCAGGATAACGATCTTTCTGCCCGACGCCCGCAGCGCGGCGTCTATATGCGGCATCGGGTCATGCTCCCACTGCGGCGGCAGGCTGCGAAGCGTTTCTTCAAGGGGCAGACGCTGCGATTGCAAATGTCCACACAACCTAATGCACCGTCCGGCCCGGCAGCGCGCCCGTGTGCTCGCCGCCATCCACCACGACGCTGCCGTTCACGATGACATACTCGATACCGATGGGAAACTGCTTGGGCTGCGTGCGCGTCGCCGGGGCGCTCACATTCTGCGGGTGGAACACCGTTATGTCCGCCTTCATGCCGTCCCTCAGTATTCCCCGGTCGGTCAGTCCGAGCCGCTGCGCCGGGAACGAGGTCATCTTGCGTATCGCCTCCGGCAGCGACATCTGGTTCTCCTCGCGCACATACTCCGCGAGGATTACCGGGAAGCAGCCATAAGTGCGCGGGCTTGGGAAGTCGCCCAGCAGCACCGCGTCGCTGCCCACCATGGATAGCGGATGGCTGACGAATGCGGGCAGCGTGTTGCCGTTCGCGCCGTCCGACACATAGCAGGTTTGCAGGTCTTCCTCCAGCAGCAGGTCGCATATCGCATCGACCGGATGCTGGTCGCGCATCGCCGCCACAGCCTCTATGGACAGCCCCTCATATACATGGTTGTGCGGACGCTTGAAGTATGTCAGCCACACATTATCCCACGACGGCCCGCGCGGCTGCATCTCTTGGCGCAGTCGAACCCGCGCATCCGCGGACGCCAGCGCCTCTTTCAGGCGCGCAACGCCGCCATCGTGCGCCCAGTCGGGCACCATAATCAGCAAGCGAGTGCTTCCGAACACATAAGGGTAGCTGTCGAATGTAACATCCTGCCCGCCGCCCGCCGCGTCCTCCACCAGGCTTATCAGCCCTTGCCCGCCGCCGGTGCTTGGCTGTCGCTGATAGAAGTGCGTGATATGCACAGGAATACGGCTGCGCTGCCCAATCTCCAGCGCCTCCTTGAACGGGTCCAGATACCTGTCGCCCAGCCGGTAGCGCACATGCGTATGGTAGAAGCCGCCCATATCGGCTACCAGCCCGCTCAGTTCTACAAGCTCATCGGTATCCGCATAGCCGCCGGGCGGATAGTCCAGCCCCGTGGACAGCCCGACCGCGCCTTCTTCCATCGCCTCGCGGATGATGGCTTTCATGTTCGCTATCTCAGCCGCCGTAGCGGGCCTGTCGTCCCAGCCCACCGTGTTGATACGCACCGGCGAGTTGCCCAGGATGTACGCGATGTTCACCGCCGTCTTCCTGTCGAACATCGCCAGGTACTGCTCCACCGTCGACCATCTGCCCGGCAGTGGCGGGTCGCCGTCAAGCCCGGAGTTCAGCGCGACGAAATCCAGGAAGTCGTCATGGCTGTGGAACGGCGCGTATGAGTTGCCGTCGACTCCGATTAGCTCAGTAGTAATGCCCTGCCGCACCTTCGGATGATGCTCCGGCTCCGACAGGATGACCAGCCCCGCATGCGAGTGCATGTCGATGAAGCCGGGACAGACCACATGCTCGCTGGCGTCTATCGTGCGCGCCGCCTCCACGCCGCTCAGGTCGCCGCGAAAGATGCGCGTCGCATCCCCCTCTACGCCCACCGCGCCGTAGAAGCCCGGATTGCCCGTGCCGTCCATGATAAGCCCGTTCTTGATGAGCAGATCGAGCATGCCCTCACCTCGTCGTCAGACTATTGGGCGCGTGAATCGCCTGCGCCTCGCCGTGAGCCGATTGTACACCTTCCATCGCCGCGCGCCAACAATACCCATAGCGAGAAAATTGCATCAGTCCCTTCTCCCTTTATGGGAGAAGGTTAGGATAGGGGTGAAAATGCTTGCCCATCGACGGCTAAACTGTACTAATGCAGTTTCTCCCATGGTTCAGTGGCGTTTTCATTCGGATGGTTTTGTTACTATGTCGCACTGGATTCCCGCTTTCGCAGGAATGACAAAAAGGTTTGCCACCCGAAAGGGAACGCTATCTATGACTCCATTCGCTTTATAACTCAAACCTTACACTGATATAATCATTCGCGGCGTCGCCCAATGACGGCGCGCCGTTCGCGCTGCGCTCACCGCGCGGCGCAATATCGGAAATCGTTTCGGCAGACGCCGCATGCTAACCCCGATGCGGTGATGCGCGTTTCAATAATCAAATAGCAACTCGCGAGGTCGCTACGCAATGCAAGACATCAAAAGTCAGATAGCCAATATAAGGACGAGAATTGCGGAACTACTGGTGCGTCTTTGACTTGCCCACAGACGAGAAAGAGATAGCCGCGCTGGAAGAACAGGCAGCCGCGCCCGATTTCTGGAGCATCCCGGAGGTGGCGCAGCGCAAGATGCGGCGTCTGTCCGACCTGAAAGGCACGGTCGAGAACTGGCAGACGCTCGAGCAACAGGCGTCATCGCTTGAAGAGCTGCTGCTGCTGTCCATAGAGGAGGGCGACGACTCGCTGCTCGACACTTTCGTGCCTGAGCTCGCCGAGATTCAGGGCAGGCTCGACGAGCTGGAGTTCGACCTCACGCTGTCGGGCCCGTATGACGCGCGCAACGCCATAGTCGCGCTCCACGCGGGCGCGGGCGGCGTGGATGCGGAAGACTGGACTGCCATGCTCATGCGGATGTATCTGCGATGGGCAGAGCAGCGCAACTTTACGCGCGATGTCCTGGATGTGTCCGGCGGCGACGAATCGGGCATAAAGAGCGTGTTCATACAGGTGTCGGGCAGGTTCGCCTTTGGCTACCTTCAAGCCGAGCGCGGCGTGCATCGGCTGGTGCGCCTGTCGCCGTTCAATTCCGACCACTCGCGCCATACATCGTTCGCGCTTATGGAGGTGATGCCGGAGGTGGAAGAGGGCGTTGACATCACAATCAACCCCGACGACCTGAGAATAGATGTGTTTCGCGCGGGCGGTCACGGCGGTCAGAATGTGCAGAAGAACTCAACGGCAGTACGCATAACGCACCTGCCAACCGGCATCCGCGTGAACTGCCAGAACGAGCGCTCCCAGCACCAGAACCGCGAGATCGCCATGCGAATCCTGATGTCCCGCCTCGTAGAGCGCGAGATGGAGGAGAAGGCGCGCGAAATAGCCAGGCTCAAGGGCGAGCATGTATCCCCTGAGTGGGGCAACCAGATACGAAGCTATGTGCTCCATCCGTACAAGATGGTCAAGGACCATCGCACCGGCTACGATACCTCGGATGTGGACGCCGTGCTAGACGGCGAACTCGACGACTTCATCAAGGCTTGGCTGACAACCAAAATCGGAACTGACGAAAACTCATCATAATCACTGAAACGACCAACCATCCACGAGCTCAAGTGAGCCGAAAATCCTCATGCAGGAGGTAGAGCAATGAGAAATCTGTTTATAGTTCCAATTCTGCTGATAGCCCTATTCGCAGCGGCTTGTGGCGCAAGCCAAGGCGATGTGCAAGATGCCGCGCCCCAAGCGCCGGCTCCGGCGGCGGCAGCGCCCGCGGCGGCGGCAACGGCCGCGCCCGCATCTGCGCCCGCAGCGGCTCCGGCTGCTGCGCCCGCGGCTCCGGCGACCGCCGCGCCCGCGCAGCAAGCCGCGCCTGCCGCGCCGTCAGCGACGCAAGCGCCCGCGGCTGCGATGCCCGCCGACAGCGACAGACCCACAGGCGGCGTCCTCAGTCGCCTCTGGTCAGACCCGCCCACGCTCGACCCGCACAAGACATCGGACACCACCTCCGCCTTCATCGTCGGCGAGGTGTTTAGCGGGCTTGTTACCTTGAACACCGACTTGCAGATTGTCCCCGACATCGCCGAGCGGTGGGAGATCAGCGACGACGGCACGGTGTACACCTTCCATATCCTGCCCGACGCCAAGTTCCATGACGGTTCGCCCGTCACGGCTGAGGACTTCGTCTATTCGTTCAACCGCGCGGCAGACCCGGCGCTGGCATCGCCGGTAGCCAGCACATATCTCAACGACATCGTGGGCGTCGATGAGGTGCTGAACGGCGCGGCGACGCAGATAAGCGGCATCAAGGCTATCGACGAGCGCACGCTGGAAATCACCATCGACGCGCCCAAGGCGTACTTCCTCGCCAAGCTCACCTATCCCACCGCGTTCGTCGTCGACCGCCGCAATGTCGAGTCCGGCGGCGACACATGGACAGACTCGCCCAACGCCACCGGAGCGTTCACGCTCAAAGAGTACAAGATAGGCGAACACATCATCCTGGAGCGCAACGACAACTTCTACCGCGAGCCTGCGTACCTCGACCGCGCCGTGTTCAACCTCGCAGGCGGTCAGGCGATGGCGCTATATGAGAACGACGAGATAGACATCACGGGCGTCAGCATCTTCGACCTCGAGCGCCTGAAAGACCCGCAAGAGCCGCTCGCCGCCGAGCTGAAGGTTGCGCCGCCCGGCTTCAGCGTCACATACATCGGCTTCAACACAAGCGAAGCGCCGTTCGACGATGTCCACTTCCGCCGCGCCCTGAACCTTGCCATAGACAAGGAACTCATCGCCAACGAAGTGCTGGCAGGACTCCGCGTGCCAGCCTATGGCATCCTGCCGCCCGGCTTCCCCGGCTACAGCGCATCCCTCGAAGGTCTGCGCTACGACGAAGAGGCGGCAAAGGCGGAACTGGCTATGTCCAAGTACGCCGATCCCGCGACCCGCCCGCGCATAGTCGTTACCGTGCAGGGCACGGGCGGCGACATCGGCATAGACTTGCAGGTCATCCTGGAGATGTGGCAGAAGACGCTAGGCGTCGAGGTCGAGATACAGCAGGTCGAGTGGGCGACATACCTGCAAGACCTGAACCGACGCAGGTTCCAGGTGTACGCTCTGGGCTGGCAGGCAGACTATCCCGACCCGCAGGACTTCCTGGACATCTTGTTCCACACCGAGAGCAAAGCCAACCATGGCGGCTACTCCAACGCGGAAGTCGACGCCTTGCTGGAGCGGGCTCGCGTCGAGCGCGACGGCGCAAAGCGCGTCAGCCTGTACAACCAAGCGGAGCAGACGATTATAGACGATGCCGCCTGGGTGCCCCTCTGGTACACCGGCGAGCGCAACCTGCTGCTCAAGCCGCACATCAAGGATTACAGGCTCGTGCCAATGACCATCCCCAAGTTGCGCCATGTCTATATCGACTACGACAACTAGGCGCTAGACCGATACACGGGATAAGCGGGATGGGGGCGGCAAGCGCCCCCGTCCCAACCTTCCCCCGGCGTCTGTCAATCGTCAAATCGCTACCCCGAACTATCACAGGAGGACAAAGAATGCGGCTCATTATCGCAGGCTGCGAGTACACCGGCACAACCACCTTGGCTTTCGCCATAGACGACTGGATGGAGGCGAACATCGGCGCGCGCTTCCCCCTAATTCACGACCACTGGAAGCTGCCGCACACCTCCGGGCATCCGCAGCCCGACATGACCGAGGACGAGCGTCAGCAGGTGCTCGCGCTCAGCCCCGTGCTCAAGGAGATGACGCAGCGCCACAGCCTCTACTACCACATTCAGGCGAACTCATGGACAGCCCCCGACTGGCTGTCCATCGGCTTGCACATCGACGACGCCGTGTACAGCCCGATGTACTTCGGCTACGGCGCGGACGACCAGGCGCACGACCGCAAGACGGTTTCGCGGCAGGTCGAAGACTCCATCATGCGCTTCGCGCCCGACCTGGTTCTCGTCCACCTGAAGGCGTCCGCCGAGGTCATCGAGCGGCGCATGCAAGCGGAGCCACGCGAGCATAGCCCGCTGCGCGTCGAGGACATCCCCGAGGCGCTGCGCCGCTACGAAGAAGCCGTCGCCAACTCCACCCTGCGCCACAAGATTACGCTCGACACCGGCGACTCCACCCTCGAAGAGACCATGGCAGAGTTCACGCGCAAAATCGAGCCGCACCTCAGCGAAGCCGACCGATCCCGCATCCTGCTGCATCGCAGCTGGTAGCGCGCGAACATGAAGGTCAGCCAAGCATGCCCGCGCCGCTCTGCGTTTGCGTCAACGGCTTGCAGGCGTTATCCTTGCCCCGTCAATCATGACCGACTGACACATCGAAACCGGCACACCGACTAACTGAGGAACTCACTATGTGGGTGTACATAGCCCGCCGCCTGTTGTGGCTGCCCGTGCTGCTCATCGCAACCAGCCTCGTCACCTTCGCGCTGGTGCGCTTTGGCCCCGGCGACCCCGCCGAGGTCATACTCGGCGCCCGTTACGACGAGACCGCCGCCGCGAACATACGCCACGAACTCGGTCTCGACAGGCCCGTCGCCGTCCAGTACGCCACCTACATGTGGGGCGTGGTGCGCGGCGACTTTGGCGAGAGCTACCGCTTCCGCGGCCGCCCCGTATCCGAGCTGCTGTTCCCCAAGATGTGGGTGTCCTTCCAGGTCAACGCCGCCGCCATGCTGGTAAGCCTGTCCATCGGGCTGCCGCTCGGCTTCTACATCGCGCACCGACAAGGCACTTGGCAAGACCCCGCAGTCGTCACCATCGCCCTGGTGCTGATGTCCATCCCCATCATGATTAGCATCCCCGTCGCGCTGTGGGGGCTGTGCCTCAAGCTCCAGCTAGTGCCCTGTTCGGGATGGGGCGGCTTCTGGGACTTGCGTATCATCGTCCCCGCAATCACTCTGGGCATCCCCGGCGTCGCGGGGCTGGCGCGCTTCATGCGCGCGAGTACCCTGGATGTGCTGGGGCAGGACTTCATACGCACCGCGCACGCCAAGGGGCTTACCAGCGTAACCGTCGACATTCGGCACGTGCTGAAGAACGCGATGATTCCGATAGTCACCCTGCTGTCATTCGCCCTAGCGGGCATGTTCGTCACCAGCTTCATCGTGGAGTTCATATTGGGCATCCCCGGCGTCGGTCGCTTCACCATCGACTCCGTGTTCAACCGCGACTACCCCATCATAATGGCGATGGGCATCTTGGGATCAACCGCGTTCGTGCTGGCGAACCTGCTCGCCGATATAACCTACGCCTTCATAGACCCGCGCATACATTATCAGTAGTTCATACTGAAGACTGAAAGACTTGAACATGGCGCTAACCGAAGTCGCCGAAGCTGCCGAGCAGCAGGAAAAGAGCAAAGGGCATCTCAGGCGCGCGCTGGAGCGTCTGGCGCGCAAGAGAATTGCCCTCGCTTGCATGGTTGTGCTCGTGATTGTGTACGGCGCGGGCATATTCGCGCCGTTCGTCGCGCCCCACGACTATACCGAGCAGAACTACACCTCCATCCGCAAGCCGCCGAGCCGCGAGTTTTGGGCAGGCACCGACTTCGCCGGGCGCGATGTGTTCTCCCGCGTACTCTGGGGCATACAGAACACCGTCATCATCACCGTCGTGTCAATGGCGACGGGCGGGCTGCTCATCGGCATCACCTTGGGGCTGATGTCCGGGTACTTCAGAGGCACAATCGACGCCCTCATCATGCGAACCGGCGAACTGTTCGCGTCCTTCCCGGACATACTGCTAGTCATAATCCTCGCGGCTACGCTTAGGCCGCGCTTCATAGATTGGGCGCGCTCGGTGGAGGAGTCGCTTGGCATCGACGGGATAGTGCGCTCAGGCGTCGTGGATTATCTGGTCGTGTCGCTGGCGCTCGTCGCCTTCGGCTGGGTGGGAATGGCGCGCCTCATCAGAGGGCAAGTGCTTGTGCTTAATGAAACCCCCTTCGTGGAGGCTGCCAGAGCGTCGGGCGCAAGCACGCCGCGCATCCTGTTCGTGCATCTGCTGCCCAACGCCATTAGCCCCATAGTCGTCAGCGTTACTATGGGAATGGGCGCGCTCATCGGCACTGAGATAATCCTGAGCTGGCTCGGATTGGGCATACAGCCGCCGCGCCCGAGCCTCGGCAGGATGCTGTTGGAGGCCGGCAGCCTCAGCGCCCTGCGCGAAGTGCCTTGGATGCTCATCGCGCCCGGCATCGTCGCATGGGCGCTCGTGCTCGCATGGAACCTGCTCGGCGACTCACTGAACGATGTGCTCAACCCGCGCACGCGGTAGCGGCGCATCCATTCCCGCAAGACATTGTCCCCGCCTGAACGGGGGCGGAAATCCGCATAGGACACCACGACTTGGATAACGGGACGACAACGGGGACGACAACGACCGACGAGCCGGAAAGCCGCCGACAGGACGGCATGCCGCGCCGCATAGCCGCGACAATCTCGCCTTACTTCATCGTATTCTCCGCGAGCGCGTGCGGCTTAATCATCGAGATTGTCGCCTCGCGCATCCTCGCGCCCACCGTGGGCGTGTCCCTCTTCACATGGACAAGCATCATAGGCGTGGTGCTTGCGGGCATCAGCATCGGCAACTACATCGGCGGCATCGTCGCCGACAGGTTCCCGTCGCGCAGGACGCTGGGCTTAATACTCTTGGGCGCGGCGCTGACCAGCCTCAGCGTCCTGCCGCTGCTCGCCCTCGTGTCCGGGCTGTACGACGCGCTTCACATCGTCCCGCGCATCCTGCTAATAACCTCCACGCTCTTCCTTGCGCCGAGCGTCATACTCGGCATGGTAACGCCCGTGGTCATCAAGCTGCGGCTTCGCAGCCTCGAGCAGACCGGCAATGTCGTGGGCAAGATATACGCCGTATCCACCGCAGGCAGCATCTTCGGCGTGTTCATCACCGGCTTCGTCCTAATCCAGTGGATAGGCACGCGCCCCATACTGCTGGGCGTCGCCGTGTTCCTGCTGCTGATGGCGATTGCCTTCGGCAGCCTCTGGCGTATGCGTACCGTCGGCGCGGCGGCGCTCGCGCTATTCGCGGGCATCGCCAGCATCGGCATCGCGGGCGATTCGCTCGAATCCGAGTGCCAAGTCGAGAGCAACTACTTCTGCATCAAGGTCAGGGAGCGCGAGATAGACGGCAGGACAGTCCGCACGCTCACGCTCGATCAGCTCATCCATAGCTACGTTGACCTCGAAGATCCCGCCTTCTTCGTGTACGGCTATGAGAAGATATTCGCGGACATCGCCACGATGGTCGGCCACAGCAAGCCGCGCTTCAGCGCGCTCTTCATCGGCGGGGGCGGCTACACGATGCCCAGATACCTGGAACACGCCTACCCGCAAAGCCGCCTGGAGGTCATCGAGATAGACCCGGCGGTAACACAAGTGGCGCACGAATACCTGGGCATGCCGCGCGGCACGAGCATCATCACCCACAACCGCGACGCCCGCCTGAAGATACCCGAGCTGCAACCCGCCGGCTACGACATCGTGATTGGCGATGCCTTCAACGATGTGTCCGTGCCATACCATCTGACGACGCTGGAGTTCAACGAGCAGGTCAAGCGCCTGCTGACCGACGACGGCATATATGTCGTGAATGTGGTGGACAAGTTCAGCAGCGGCGGCTTTCTGCGCGCCGTAGTAACCACGCTGCAAGCGTCGTTCCCGCATGTGTATCTCTTCACCGACGGCAACGACTTCGAGGCAGATACGCAATTCACCTTCGTCGTCGCGGGCGCGTTGCAGCCGCTCGCATACGCCGACATCTATTTCGCAAGCCATGCCGCGGAGCGCGGGGACCCGGATCTGGTCATGATGCCGCAAGACGAACTCCAAGCGTGGCTCGCCGCCAAGCCCAACACGCTGCTCACCGACGACTATGTGCCTGTGGACAACCTGCTAATCCCCGTCTATCTCGACAGCCGCTAACGCCGATGGGAATTAAGAATTAGAAATTAAGAATTAAGAATTGGGTTGTGTTGAGGGTTGGTGTGCGGTGTTACGCGGGCCGATGGCAACCGATACCGAAGTTTGGGGGCGGTTGCTGAAGGCTGTGTGTTCGGTGGATTGGGATTTTTGATTCCTCACTCTGTTCGGAATGACAGATGAAACTGCTGTGTCGTATTCAGGATGGCATCTATTTGAGGCACTGGATTCCTGCTTTCGCAGGAATGACGGGGTGGGCGGCGGGGCGATGGGGGCGACTGCCAGTCACCCCTACACGGGTTGGGGGTGTTCGCGCCGCCGCCGCTGTCAGCGGAAGGGTGGGTGGCGTTCGGGGCGGCGGGGCTTTTTGTTGCCGGGCAGGTGGCTTATCTCGGATAGGTAGTCGGTGTGTCCTTGCGAGATTTGCCTTGCGCTCTCGGCTGCTTTCTCTTCTATTCGCTCTGCCTCGGCTACTTCTTTCATGTGCGCTTCGGATACTGGCGCGTGGCTCTCGACTACCGCCGGGTGGTCTTCGTCGAGGTCTCGGCAGGCGCAGATGCAATCTGGGTGGCAGGGGGAGTAGTAGGACATGAACTCCGGGTCGGGGGTGGAGGGGTTGCCGAATCCCCAGCTGAGCAGCACTTTGGCGGCTTCTATCCTGTCCCTTGGCTTGGCGTCTCGGTCGCGTCCTTCCAGCACTTCGTTCAGGATTCTGACTATGCTTGCGCCTTCGCCGGTCTCGACGCGGATGCGGGCTACGAGCTTCTTGTTCAGCCTTTCGTGTTCGGGGCTGACTGCCTGCGCGGGGCCGTTCTCTCCCTGGGCGTCTTCCTTCTTTGCCTGCCGTTCCATCTTGGAGCTGAGGCTGTTGATGAGGGCTTCGGCTTCTTGGAAGCCGAGCTTGAGCAGCAGACGGGCGGCTTGGAGTCTGTGATGGGGCGTGGAGTCGAGGTCGTCGCCGGTCATGATGGAGACGATGCTGCGTATGATGGTTCTGCCGTTGTCGGTTTCTTGGTGGACTAGGTGCTGGAGGTGCTCGACGGCGCTCTGGCAGTGCCTGTTGTCCAGGTGGTCATGTTGGGCATGACTGTCCTGGTTGTCCTGCTGTGTGTGCTGGTTTATGGGGGTTGGTTGGTTCATTGGTTTTTCCCAAGGTTTTCAGGGTGTCGGGATTTCAGGAGTTGGGGTTTTAGATTGTCAGGGACTAGGGTGTTAGGTTGTTCGTACTTATTATGCAACTTATGTTCTTGCGGATAGTATAGGCGAGGGTTTGGGTGGTGTCAAGGGGGGTTTTCAATTAAAAATTAAGAATTAGGAATTAAGAATTGGGTTGTGTTTGGGCGTGGTGTGCGATGTTTCGCAGCCTGATGGCAACCGATACCGAAGTTTGGGGACGATTGCTAAAGGCATAGGTGTTTGGCAGATTGGGATTTTTGATTCCTCACGCTGTTCGGAATGACAGGGGGAGGAGGCGTGTGGAATGACAGAGAAAATTGCTCGGAATGATGGGGTGGGGGCTTGGAATGGCGGGGGTGTTTGTGCTTGGGTGTGCTTTTGATGCTCTGGATTCTTGCCCCTGCTTTCGCAGGGGTGACGTTCTTTCGCAGGAATGACGGAGGGAGATTGCTGTGGTGTGTTTGGGATGGTGGCGGGTTAGGATTTTTGATTCCTCACTCCGTTCGGAATGACAGGGGGAGGGGGATTCGGAATGACGGAGTGAGGGGCGTTCGGAGGGTGGTTCGCCCTTCGGCAGGCTCAGGAGGCTCACCACGAACGGGAAGGATGGCGACGCACATGTCAACGAATACTCGTTCTTCGCAGGGCGGCGCAGAATGAATCGCTCCAGTTTTGGGACGAGTCCCGCTTTACCACTGCCGTCAGGCTGCGGTTGCGGCGGCGGCGTTCGGCGACGGGCATTCGCAGCGCGCGGTAGGTCGCTTCTGCCGTTCCTTCGATGTCATAAGGGTTGACGATGACGGCATCTCGCATCGCTTCCGCCGCGCCGGTGAAGCGCGACAGCACCAGCACGCCCGGCGACTTCTCGCCTTGCGCCGCCACGAACTCTTTGGCGACTAGGTTCATCCCGTCACGCAGCGGCGTTACTAGGCATACATCGGTGTCATGGTAGAAGTTCGCCAGCTCGCTCTGCGCGTATGAGCGGTAGAGGTATCGGATCGGCACCCAGCCGGTCTGCGAAAAGCGCCCGTTAATCTGCCCGACGAGCCGCTCCACCTGTTCCTTCTCATGTATGTACTCCGGCACGCGCGTCCTCGAGGGCGATGAAATCTGCACATACAGCACCTCGCTACCGAGGTTCGGATGCCGCTCCAGCATGCGCTCGAATATACGCAGCCTGTGAGGTATGCCCTTCGTGTAGTCCAGCCGGTCGACGCCTAGTATCAGCTTGCGGTCGGGCATGTCCGCCAGCATCAGCTCATCGGCGAGGCTGGGCGTGTCCGTGTGAGCGCGCGGGTTGAAGGCGTCAGGGTCTATGCCTATCGGGAACACGCCGAGTTGCGCCGTATGCCCGTCGTAGGTGTAATAGTTGCCCCCGTCCTCAACATGGAACTCGCCGCCAAGCTCCACATCCAGCGAATCCACCAGATTACGCAGATAGCGGTCGGTGTGAAGCCCGACGAGGTCGTATTGCAGCAGCGCCTCCAGCGTGTTTTGCGCCCAGGGCAGTATGCTGAACACATCCGCCGACGGCACTGGCACATGCAGGAAGAACCCCAGCCTGCCCTGCCATCCCAGTTGGCGCAGCTCATAGCCCAAGTGGAACAGGTGGAAGTCCTGCACCCAGATGAGATCGTTCGGTTGCAGCAGCGGATACAGCGTCTCGGCGAAGCGGCGGTTGATGCGCCGATATGCGCGGTAGGTGTCGCGCCGAATGACCACGCGCGTCGGGAAGCTGTGCAGCAGGGGCCAGAGCGTGCGGTTCGCATAGCCAAGGTAGAACAGGCTTACCTCGTCATCGGACAAGTCCATGGTGGCGAGCTGAATCTGCCCGAAGTCCGTAATCGTATGCCCCGCGCTCACCCTGCGCCGCGTGCTTCTGCCGCTCCAGCCGAACCACAAGCCGCCGCTCTGCTCCATCGCCGCGCGCACCGCCGTAACCAGCCCGCCCGCCGCCGCTTCGCCCTTGCCCTGATTTTCGAAGCTCGCCTTGGGCGGGACGCGGTTGGATACCGCGATGAGCCTTTGCCTTCGGTTCTCGACCATCTCGCGCCTCACATCCCGGGACAATACCGCCGCGACAAGTCCCCAATTCCTATAAAGTGAAAGGGACTAACGCAGCAGCGTCAGCCCCTCGATGACTATGCTTGTACAAATCCCTAGTCCATGTTGACGACCTAGAGAACTTCCCGCTTGAACACGACGCGGTCAACCGCGTACTTGCCGCCGCCAATCACGCCGATGATGCCCGCGATGATGAACCAGAGTATCGTCACCTCGCCGCCGTGCGCCCCAAATGCGCTGCCTTCGGCTCCGGGCGGGTTAGGGTAAAGGTGCGGCCAGGGCCAAACGGGGCTGACTGCCGCATGCACTCCGAAGTAGGCGATAATCATCGTTACGGCGATTGCGCCCGCTCCGAGTCGGGTCAGGAAGCCGAACCCGATGAGCAGCGCGCATATAATCTCAACCCAGCCTGCCAAGTCCACCAGCGCGCCTAGCCCGTTCGGGTTCGCGCCCGCCGGAAATCCCCACAGCAAGAACGTCTTTTGTATGCCATGCAGAAACACCAATATGGCGAATATGACGCGGAACAGCAGCCAAAACTCATCCGCGTATCGCTCCAGATAGACACCGAAAAATCCAGGTCGCTCTTCTTCTTGCATATCAAGCCTCCTCCGTTACATGAGAATGTTGATAACGCCATACGATCAACCCGCGTTCATCGTGAGTATGCCACCTGCCATGCCTGCTGTCAAACGGCATTCCGCGTCCCGACTGCCATTCATGTTAGCCCGCGGATGGGGTTTCCTTCCAGATAGTTTTGTTGCCATATTGCGCCGGATTCCTGCGAAAGCAGGAATGACGGGTGGGTGAGCAGGAATGACGGGTGTGTGAACGGGGAGGACGCAAAGGCTTGCCACCCGAATGGAAACGCTGTCTAGCGTCCGCTCAATTTGAACTAACCATCGCCTGATGCTATAATTTGTTCAATCCGACAGCCAATTCGGTCTGTCTATTTCCACACCGAAACCGCTCCGAAAAATCCGCGAATTCGGCACACGACCCGCAACACTACACGGAGGTGAGCCACTCAGATGGTACAGACGCAAGAACGAACCCAAGCCCTGACGCCGTATCAGGTGCAGCGATACAGCAGACACATCATAATGCCGCAGGTCGGCAGCATTGGGCAGCGCAAGCTGCTCGACGCCAAGGTGCTCATAGTCGGCGCGGGCGGGCTTGGCTCACCCATCGCCATCTATCTGACGCTCGCGGGCGTGGGAACTATCGGCATCGTGGACTTCGATACGGTGGATGTGACCAACCTCCAGCGCCAGATTTTGCACCAGAACGGCGACATCGGCAGGCCCAAGGCGCTCTCGGCTTATGAGACGCTCAAGGCGTACAACCCCGATGTGAATGTGCAGATGCACGAAGAGCCTATAACATCCGACAACGCATTCGACATCATCCCGGAGTATGACATCATCATCAACGGCGCGGACAATTTCCCGGCGCGCTATCTGGTCAACGACGCCGCCTATCTCAGCGACAAGCCCCTGATAGACGGCAGCATCCTGCTGTTCGACGGGCAGGCGACCGTGTATCTGCCGGGGCAGGGCTGCTACCGCTGCCTGTTCCCGACGCCGCCGCCGCCGGGCGAAGTGCCGAGCTGCGCCGAGGCGGGCGTGCTGGGCATGCTGCCGGGCCTAGTCGGCAGCATCCAGGCGACGGAGACGGTCAAGCAGATCCTCGGCGTGGGCGAGTCGCTATCCGGCAGGCTGCTGCTGATAGACGCGCTCGACATGTCCTTCCGCCCGGTGAAAATACGGCGCAACCCCAACTGCCCGCTCTGCGGCGACGAGCCGACCATCACCGATCTGATAGACTACGAAGCCTTCTGCGGCGTCCCCGTCCTAACCGACGGATAGGCGCGCCGCGAATACAAAGACATGAACGCAGAACGGGCGCAGCCGTCATACCGCGCCCGTTCTTGCATCTACGCCGCCGTTGCCGCTCATCGCTGAGCATTGCCGCTCAGCAGGCTACGCAGCCGCGCGTTCTCGGCGGTCAGCCGCTCTATCTCGCTGTTGGATGCGCTCAGCCTGTCCAGCAGTCGCAGTATGACCTCCACGCCCGCGAGGTTGATGCCCAAGTCGTCCATGAGTCCGCGTATGCGGCGCACGCGCTCGATGTCCGCCCGCGAGAACACGCGCTGGTTGCCGCCCGTCCGCGCAGGCTCGATTAGCCCCATCCGCTCGTAGTGCCGCAGCGTCTGAGTCTGCACGCCCAGCATGCGCGCCGCCACGCTGATGATGAACACCGGCTCATCCCGCCCAAACGCCAGCTCATCCTCGGTCATAGCCAAATATCCTTTTCGTCCAATCCAATCCTATCTCCCGAGGGGGTCAGAGTGAGGCTAACGCCGCTTCCCATTCGCCAGCCGCAAGCGCCTGAAATCCCTCAAAATCTCCCGCTCGTCGTCGCTCAAGTCCTTGGGCATCTCCGGCTTCACCGTAACATAGAGGTCGCCGAACACCTGCGGCGACTCGCGCATGGGCATGCCGTGTCCCTGAATCCGTATGCGCCTGCCCTCGCCGCTGTCGGGCGGAATCGTCAGCGCAAGCCGTCCCTTCAGCGATGTGAACTCGACCTCGCCGCCAAGCGCGGCATCCTCGAACGGCGCCGCGAGCTCGGCATGCAGGTTGTCGCCATCGCGCCTGAACTGTGCATGCGTCGCCACGCTGATGGCGAGGAAGACCTGCGTGCCGTCTGCCAGCCCGATATGCACGCGCGAGCCGGTATCTACAGCGGGCGGTATCGTAACCTCGATGCGCCGGCTGCTCCCGCTGCCCGTGGGCACATTCACCTCGCGCTTCGTCCCGCTGAACGCCTCCTCCAGCGTGATGGTAACTGGCACGTCGATATGGTTGGAGCGACCGGAGCGCCGCCGCGCGCTTGTGCCGTATCCGCTGCCGAAGAGATCGCCGAAGCCGCCCAGCAGGTCGTCCATGTCGCCGAAGTCGTGCTCGACGCGCCTGCCCCGCCGGAAGCCGCCGCCGAATGTGGCAGCGCCGGACTGCGCCTCGATGCGCTCCGCGTGCATCCAGTTGTCGCCGTGCCGGTTGTACTTCGCGCGCTTGTCCGCGTCCGAAAGCACCTCGTTGGCTTCGTTAATCTCCTTGAACTTGCGCTCCGCCTCTTTGTCGCCCGGATTCAGGTCAGGGTGATGCTGACGCGCCAGCTTCCTGAACGCGCGCCGTATCTCCTTCTCATCCGCGCTGCGCGATACGCCCAGCACCTCGTAGTAGTCCCTAGCCATCTGAAAACCCTTCCCTATATCGGATATTCATCGTCTATCTTAACATGTATGCAACATATTTCAACGCAAACTTGATATATTCATTATAATGCTCTTGACACATAATAGCACCATATCTATAATATAGACATTCAGTTGATATGAGTTGACTTGACTCATACTTACGCAGACATTACACAGGAGGCAATGCAATAATGGTTATGCAGAGAATAGATCCGTTCCGCGACTTCCGCAAGTTCGATGAGGTGTTCAGCCGCGTCTGGCGCGGCGCGGGCGACGGCCACTTCGAGCGCCGCTGGGCAATCCCCGTCGATGTGCTCCAGTCGGACGACAGCATCGTGCTGAAGGCGACCATCCCCGGCATCAGCCCGGACGACATCCATGTGACCATCGAGGAGGGCGTGCTGACCATCAGCGCCGAAAGCGCAGCGCCCGCCGATGCGTCGTACATCATCCGCGAGCGGCGCGGCGGCAAGTTCCATCGCGCGCTGCGCGTGCCGAACACCGTTGACACCGACAAGGTGGACACTTCGTATCAGCACGGCGTACTTACGCTGACCTTCCCCAAGGTCGAGGCGGTGAAGGCGCGCCGACTGGAGATTAGGGAAGCCTAAGCGCGGCAGAAGCCCACATCGCGTAGGGCTGACAGGGGTATAGGGGGCGGCCGGTCGGTCGCCCCCTATAAGTACGCAAATCGAGTAGATATTCCTGTCAGCCCGTTAGTCCTGAAAGATAGAGATTCCTTTTAGATGGTTCTGGCGCTTTTTCACACCGGATTCCTGCTTTCGCAGGAATGACGATTTGATAATCAGCCCGTTAGTCCCCCACTTCTTTTGTATATGTCCCGCGCGTTTGCTGGTATAATGCGCTTGTGTCGGCGTTCCCAAGCGGAGGCTTATTCAGCATGACGATGAAGATATACACCAAGTCCGGCGACGCGGGCGAGACGGGCTTGCTGTTCGGCGGGCGCGTGCCTAAGAACGACCCGCGCTGCGTGGCTTATGGCGAGGCGGACTTTGCCACTTCCGCGATGGGGCTTGCGCGCGCGCTATCGCAGGACGACCGCGTGAAAGAGATTTTGCTTCAGGTGCAGCGCGAGATGTTCACGCTGAGCGGCGAACTCGCCACCGACGCCGCCAACTATGAGCATTACAAGTCCAACTTCCACGCCATCACCGCCGCCGATGTGGACAGGCTGGAGACGCTGATAGACGAGCTCAGCGCGCAGGTGGAGTTGCCGCCCAAGTTCATCATTCCGGGGGCGTCCGCGGCGTCCGGCGCGCTGGATCTCGCGCGCAGTTCCCTGCGCGCGGCCGAGCGCAGCATCGTCGGACTCGACCAGCAGGGCATACTGCCGAATGGCGAGCTGCTGCGCTATGTGAACCGACTTGCCGACTTGCTCTTCATGCTCGCCCGCTTCGAGGACCGCGCGCTGCCTATGGACATCGTCACCGGAACGCGCCTGGATGAAACCGAACCGGGCGGATGAGCGCGATTTCATGGGCGGGTGGTTCGACAGGCTCACCACGAACGGAATCATGGGCTGGTTCATCACGAACGAGATTGAGGGCTGGCTTACTATGAACGGGATTGGGGACAGGTTCACCGAAAGGGAGAAGCAGTTGATGGGAAGCGCCCCTTCCATAGCCATCATAGACTATAAGGCGAGCAACCTTCGCAGCGTGCAGAAGGCGCTGGAAGAGTGCGGCGCATTCGCCCGCATAACCGCCGACGCTGCCGACATCGCCGACGCTGACGGCGTGGTCTTCCCCGGTCAGGGCGCGTGCGACCCATCTATGCGCGGCATCCGCGAGCGCGGGCTGTTCAATATCATCAAGAGTTCCATCGGCAGCGGCAAGCCGTTCCTCGGCGTGTGTTTGGGGCTCCAGCTGCTTTTGGAATCGTCGGAGGAGGGCAAAGAGCCGTGCCTCGCCGTCCTCAAAGGCAGCACAAAGCGGCTGCCCCCCGAAAAGACCGAGCATGTGGGCTTGAAGATCCCGCACATGGGCTGGAATCAGGTCTCGCTTTCCCTTGAGCATCCCGTCTTCGAGGGCGTGCCGGACGGCTCATTCTTCTACTTCGTACATAGCTACTACGCCGATCCTGACGACAAGCGGGTCGTCGCGGGCATCACGAACTACGGCATAGACTTTTGCAGCGCGGTCGCCTGGGACAATGTAGCCGCCGTGCAGTTTCACCCCGAAAAGAGCGGCGCGCTCGGCTTGAGGCTCTACCGCAATTTTCTGTCGCTGGTTGACGCCAACAGAAAGGCGCTCGCATGGAAGTAATCCCCGCCATCGACCTGCGCGGCGGCAAGTGCGTTCGCCTCTATCAGGGGGACTACGCGCGGGAGACGGTCTATTCCGACGACCCGCTGGAGACTGCGCTGCGCTGGGTGGACATGGGCGCCGCGACGCTGCACATCGTCGACCTAGACGGCGCGAGGGACGGCAGCCCCGCGAACCTCGCGGCGGTCGAGCGCATCGCGTCGGAGGCGGGCGTTCCCGTGCATCTCGGCGGCGGTATCCGCGACCCGCACACCGCGCGCGCAGCCATCGCCGCCGGCGTCAGCCGCATAATGCTCGGCACCGCTGCCGTAGAAAACTCCGATCTCATACAGACGCTGCTGCGTGAACACGGCGCGGAGCGCATCATCGTCAGCGTGGACGCCAAGGACGGCAAGGTTGCGCTGCGCGGCTGGACGAAGGGCAGCGAGGCGCTTGCGACCGACTTGGTGGCAGACATGGCGGCGCTGGGCGTAACCCGCTTCCTGTACACCGACATATCGCGCGACGGCACGCTGACGGAGCCGAACTTCGAGGGCGTGAGCGCGCTGGCAAGTCAAGGCGACATTCGGCTGATTGCGGCGGGCGGCATAGCGTCGCTGGCGCACCTTGAGCGGCTGGCGACGCTTGGCGTGGAGTCCGCAATCGTGGGCAGGGCAATCTACACCGGCGACATCGACCTGCGAGAGGCGATACATGCCATTCGAGAGGGCTGATTTGCGCTCGTCGGATTTGGCGCAGGACATAAGCGGGGAAGAAGGATGCTGACAAAGCGCATAATCCCGTGCTTGGACATCGACAGGGGCAGGGTCGTCAAGGGCGTGAGTTTCGTGAACATACGCGACGCGGGCGATCCCGCCGAACTCGCGCGCTTCTACGACGAGCAGGGCGCTGACGAGCTTGTGTTTCTTGACATAACCGCAAGCTCGGACGCCAGGGACATCATCATCGAGGTCGTGAGGCAGGTGTCGGAGCAGGTGTTCATACCGCTCACGGTCGGCGGCGGGCTGCGTAATGTCGCCGATGTGCGGCGCATGCTCGAGGCGGGCGCGGACAAGACCTCGCTCAACACGGCGGCGGTCAACACTCCCGCGCTGGTGGCTGAGGCGTCCGACTTCTTCGGCGCGCAGTGCATCGTGGTCGCCATAGACGCCAAGCGCGTAACACCCGGCGACGAGATAGCCGCCCCACGCTTTCAGACCGCCGACGGCTTTGCAGACGGCATCGCCGCCGAGGTCGCACTGAACGACGCATCCGGCTGGCAGGTGTATGTGCATGGCGGGCGCACCCCAACCGGCATAGACGCCGTGAAGTGGGCGAAGAAGGTCGCCGAACTTGGCGCGGGCGAGCTTCTCGTTACCAGCATGGACACCGACGGGCAGCAGACAGGCTACGACCTCGAACTGCTGCGCGCCATCTCGCAGGGCGTAGGCATCCCGGTCATAGCGAGCGGCGGAGCGGGCAACCCGCAGCACCTGTACGACGCGCTCGCCGAGGGGAAGGCGGACGCCGTGCTCGCCGCAAGCATATTTCACTACGGCACGCATCCCATACCGGAAGTGAAGCAATACCTAGCGGACAAGGGCGTTCCAATCCGCCCCGCAGTGGATGAGTGATAATAGGCACAGCAACTGAAACACTGACATACATGCAAAGGTGAACGACATGGCAGAAGTGAAGCTTGACGACAAGGGGCTAGTGCCCGCAATCGCACAGAATGTGAACACCGGCGAAGTGCTGATGCTGGGCTACATGAACCCCGGCTCCCTCAAGCGCACGCTGGAGGGCGGCGAGGTCTGGTTCTTCAGTCGCAGCCGCTCCGATCTGTGGCACAAGGGCGAGGTCTCCGGCAACTACATGCGCGTCAAGTCGGCGGCGGTCGATTGCGACGGCGACACGCTGATACTTCAGGTCGAGCCTGACGGGCCTATCTGCCATACCGGCGAATCCAACTGCTTCTTCACGCCCATCGACGAGTTCCCGGAGTTCTACCGCGAGGACACGGGCCCCGGCGTCCTAGAAGACCTGTTCGCGCTGATACAGGATCGCAAGCTAGAGATGCCGCAGGGCAGCTACACCACGACGCTGTTCGAGGGCGGCGCGGATCGCATCGCGCAGAAGGTCATAGAGGAGGCGGGTGAAGCCGCGATAGCCGGGGTCAAGGGCGACGGCGAGCAGCTCGTCGAAGAGATGGCGGATGTATTCTACCATGCGCTCGTGCTGCTGTCGGCGTCGGGCGCTAGGCCGGAAGATGTGTGGGAGACGCTGAGGGAGCGCGCGGGGTAGGCGTAACGGCTATGCTGCCCGTCAACTCTTTGCGGCACTTTCTACCGGCATATCAGCGTCCGCCGCCTGCGCCTGCTCCATCGCGGTGATTGCTATCTCAATCTGGTCGTCGTCCGGCTGGCGCGTGGTCAGCGACTGGAGCGCGAGGCTCGGCGCGGTAATCAGCCCCACCAGCGGGTTGTCGGCGTGCCGTCCGCTGAAGCGTATGATCTCGTAGCTCACCGCCGCGATGAGCGGCACAAGCACGATGCGCGAGGCAATCAGCCACCAGAAGGGTTCGCGCCCCACGAATATGAACGCCAAGATTGCCACGACCATCACGACCAGCAGGAACGCCGTGCCGCAGCGGGGATGCGCCGTCGGGTAGCGGCGGATGCGCTCTATTTCCAGCGGGTCGCCGCGCTCTTGGGCATGCACCGTCATGTGCTCAGCGCCGTGATACATGAACACGCGCCGAATGTCGTTCATCCTGCTTATCAGCATTATGTAGCCGAGGAACAGCCCCAGCCGTATGACGCCCTCGGCGATGTTCGCGGCGAGGCTTGAGCCTAGCAGTCCTTCCAGCCTGTCGCTCGCCAGCACCGGCACTAGGAAGAACAGCCCGACGGCGATGCTCAGCGACACCAGCATCATGCCCGCCATAGAGCCTGCGCTAATCTCCTCGCCCTCCGCTTCGGCGGCGACATTCGCGGAGTAGCTCAGCGCGCGCATGCCCAGCGTCAGCGTCTCCGCCATAGCAATGACGCCGCGCACCAGTGGAATGCGCCGCAGCCTGCCGGTGAATATGGGCGTGAGGGGCCGGCACATCGTGGCGACGCTGCCGTCGGGACGGCGCACGGCGACCGCGATGTTGCGCTGTCCGCGTATCATCACGCCCTCAATGACCGCCTGCCCGCCGTAAGTGGGCGTCTGCTCTGCGCTCATGCTCCCCCTAGGTTTCCGTTACTCGCCATTCAATAGGCTCAGAACGACGCGCTGCCGCCGTTCCGACTGGCTGACCCTGCAAGAAAACTCACGAAAAACAGGGGTGAGCGTACCCACCCCTGTTCAGCATTTCCATAGATGTCGGCTGACATCCGAAAGTTTGGCTGACCGGCTGACCGACTAGCCCAGATTGAACCGCCGCATCAGCCGCTCCACGCGCCCCTCGGTGTCGATGATGCGCTGCTCGCCCGTGAAGAACGGGTGACACTGGTTGCATATCTCCACGCGAAGCTCGGGCTTCGTGGAGCCGGTCGTATAGGTCGAGCCGCAAGAGCATATCGCCAGCGCCTCAGGGTAGTATTGCGGATGGATGCCTGTTTTCATTGCTCGTTCCTTTGCTGCGATGTCGTTCCGAAGTGGGAAATCCGAAGTCGGCGCATTGCGGGCATGCGAATGACTTTGCATGCCCTTTGCTGTGCCTGACGATTCCCGTGTGTGAGCAGCCGCTACGGATACACGCTCGCGCGCTTCTTGTCGCGCGTCTTGTGCTCGAACTTCACCTTGCCGTCAATCAGCGCGAACAGGGTGTGGTCTCTGCCCAGCCCGACATTGTTGCCCGGATGGATGCGCGTGCCGCGCTGCCGCACGATGATGGAGCCTGCGGTTACGAACTCGGTGTCGTAGCACTTGACGCCAAGCCGCTTGGAGTTGCTGTCCCGCCCGTTTCGCGTACTGCCGCCGCCCTTCTTGTGTGCCATCGCATTGCCTCTCTGCTTGCTATGTGAGCAGCCTTTACTACCGGCCGGCTCACTTCCAATCTCCGCCGGTGGCGCGTCTCATCGCTTCGTTCGCGGTGAAGCCCGTCGAGCCACCGGAAAGAAAGCCTACTTGTTATATGAGATGTCGGTTACGCGCAGTTCGGTGTAGTTCTGCCGGTGTCCGTTCTTCCTGCGGTAGCGCGTCTTCGCCTTGTACTTGAAGACGATGACCTTCTTGCCGCGCCCCTGCGCCATGACCTGCGCCGTAACCTTCGCGCCCTCGATAGCGGGCGCGCCGATGGTTACTTCGCCGTCGTCCGACAGCATGCGTACATCGTCCAGCTCCACGAGGTCGCCCTCGTCGAAGGGCAGATACTCCACCCGCACGGTGTCGCCCGGCTCCATCCGATACTGCTTCCCGCCCGTATTCACAATCGCGTACATACTACTCTCGCCAACACTGCAAATCGCCAAATCGAACTCCACTGCGACTAACTATTGTATGGGTGGAGGGGCGTGGGGTCAAGGGTTAGATGGCGTTGCGCTTCATCTGCGAGGCGTTAAACACCATTCCCGACATCTTGCCATTAAGGGTTTGTGCGATTATTATACAATGTGAATAAGGAGCGTGCCCGGTAAATGAAAGGATATACGGTGAGCGGTTTCACTTGGCAGTTTCCCCGTAACGAATCTAAAGACATTGAGGGACCTAATGATGCCGGAATAACTCATTTCATGAGCAACCGCCGGGATAGTGTCATTAGAGAAACAGTCCAGAACTCCCTTGATGCTCGCGCTGACTCATCAAAGCCCGTTAAGGTCAAATTTGAGATCACTGAAAGAACGCCTTCAGATTTTGCAACCCCTAGTCTCATTGAGGCACTGCGCGCAGCAATCAAATCTAGCCATAATGACGAGGCACACAAAAAGCAGTTTGAGCGCGGTGTCAGGCTCCTCAGAAAGGGAGGCAGAGTTCAATGCTTGACTATCACCGACAGCAACACAACAGGCGCTGATGATGAACCTCGTTCCAATCGTGCGCCCAGCAAATGGGAAGCGTTGACCAAAGGCACGGGATCCAATGCGAAAGACCAGCGCGATGCAGCCGGTTCCTACGGGCTTGGCAAGTTCGCAGCGTTCGCCGTAACAGATATTCGGACAGTCCTCTACTCGGTGGCTTATATGTCTGATGGGGAGTTGCGTCACCGATTCCAAGGCAAAACCATCTTAGTGTCGCATGAGAACAGCAGAAGTGAACCTTGCCGCAGAATAGGTTACTTGGGTGACTCCGGCTATGAGCCTCTAGCCGATAGAAATGTGCCTAGCCAGTTCAAGCTAAGGGAACCAGGCACGGCTTTGCACATTCCCGGATATGAGCAGGAACGACGCTGGCAAAATGCAACCATCCGCATCCTTGCGAAGCATTTCTTCCATGCTATCATCCACGATAAATTGGAAGTCGAAGTTGATGGGCGGGTAGTTAAAGCCGACAACATTGGGGAACAAAATTTTGACACGCAACAGACAAGAAACTTCGTTAGGGTATCGCAGTCGCCGCCAATCGCCCGCACTCATATCGACGGTATAGGTAATATAGCATTGCGGATTGAGGTGTCCAAAGAGCCATCTGACAGGCGCAGAGAAATTGCGCTGGTTCGTGATGCAGGCATGATGATTACTGCCCAGCGCCGCGATATGGGGATCCGGCTAGCCGGTAGTGCGCTGCCAAGCCATTGGCATGGATTTACCGCTATCATAGAATGCCTATCACGTGGCGAACTTTCGCTGTTGCGTGAAGCCGAATCACCCGCGCACGATAGGGTCTCAACAGATTACATCGCTGACCCTGATCAGCGCAAAGTAGCCAACGATAGGCTGAAAGAACTTGGCGACTGGGTAAAGGAGCATATCCGAGAATGGACAGAGCCAAAACTATCTGACGATAGTGATAACGCTGACGAACTTGCCCCCTGGTTGTCCATAGAGGACGAGGGCGGGGGAGAAGGCGATAGCAACAGTCCCGGGACACAGCGCATAGAATTGACCATGCCCTATCAGTCAAATCGTCCGCCTCCCCGTCTGCGTGTACGCAGGGGCAAGTCGGTGCCTGCCCCCGCCCCCGGCAAAGGTAGCGAGCCGGTATATCCTGATGGCCCGCCCAAAAACAAGAGAAGGACAAATAAACCTTGGGTTGGCGGAAATGTCAGTGTCCCCGCGGCTTTTTCAAATCCGCGATTCGTGGCAGGGAAGCGGCGTCCTACGCACTCCGTGATTGCCACATTCAACAACCATGAAGACTCGTTGAAAGACGTGCAACTTGTCGCTGTTGGTGAGGATGGGCAAGATGTTCCGATGGGTATAGTAGAAGCCTATATCGATGGGAAAGCGGCCGAAGTAATCAACGGCGATACAATCTCTGTCCTTGATAGCGGTTCAGATGAGCGCTTGAGCATTGAGTTCGTTACCCGTGAACCTGTTCTGAACAAAACCTTTCACCTTAAGGGAGTGGCCGACGGCGATGAAGTACGAACCTAAGCGCAACTATCTATACCCGGTGTTGCGTCCCTACTCAGACGATTACGGCGACGCTAAATTGCAAACAGTCGTAGCGCCGCCTCAGCCTATCGGCAAAGAAGTCATCATCACGATAGACTTTGTCGTGAACGAGGAAAGCGTAAAAAATCAGGTTATCGCCGGCAACGCAATTTGCGCCGCTATGCTCTATTGCCGCGCCACGCTGCACAGGGAGATGCTGACCGCTAACAGAGGCAGTTTCAGATTGCGAAAGTCGGTCGACGCGCAAATGCTTGTCAACGATGTTGAATTGCATCCGTCCATAGTTACGCTGGACGGCATCGATCACTCTACCCGCACTGCCCACAGAGAATATGGTGGAGCGATGGCGCAGGTCGGTAGATGGCAGCCACTGGCAACAGACCAAACTTGGCGCTTTCAAGTGAACGCAGAGCAACGAAATACACAGAGCATCTTCAGGCTTTCTACTGATGATGAACTGTCAGACGACGAATTCGATGTGAAGATGGACCCTACTGATAGATACCTCACTATCACTGCAAACAAGCGCACAAGGGAGCGCTTTCAGAATATACGGGAACGGTTGGACATCACCAGATCCACAATCTACCTGAACGCCTTGATTGACGCCATGGCGTACTTCAAGTTCAGAGATCTCTGGAATAGCGACATTCCCGGCGATGGATGGGTTAATTGCATCAGAACCAACCTAGAAAAGCATAGCATCGATATAGGGGATTCTGATAAAGAAGGCAGCCATTCAATCTTTCGCGCAGCCCAATTGCTGTTGGAAAAGCCCTTTGGCGAGCTGATCGAGAACTACGAACCTTATGAGGACGATTACATAGACGAATAGGATATACCAAATGAACGCTGTTCAAATCGTCAACGACAGAGGCTACAAGGAATTGCGAAATCTTGCGGCCAGCCAACCGTCCCTCTTTATGGAGTCGGATGCGGAACGCTTGCGCCAAGCAATGGTCAAGGAAGCAGGCACTGATCAGGTGTGGGACAGGACTATCCCCTTACGATGCTCCCTAGAGCCGCTTAACGATCTTGATAAGTCTGGTCCGAGCACCGATTATCACTATTCGCAGATTATGCGGCAAGCCTTGACGGACATTTCACCTGCGGACACCGCCAGCGAGTTGTTTTGGGCGTCCATCAACTGCTTCGCAATCGCTGATTATGTGCCAGAGCGCTGGAAAACCGGAATTACGGCCAAAACCAAGATGGAAAATTTCGTTGACAGCCATTGGCTTAAGGCAGGCAGTAACGGGCGTGAAGCTAATGCTGCTGCTAGGCTATGGTGGCTTGGGGAGATTTCAGAGCGAGTCGCGCAATACTCAAAATACAGTCCGCTAGAATTGCTCGACACTATGGCGAACAATGTCAACCTGTATCACCAGACATTGGCGCGTCCATATCTGATAGCCAATCCAAGACTGGTGGCGGTGATATACGAAACGGCTATGGATGGCAACGAACATCTATATCAGACCATCTATGCAAACTCGCTGTTCAAATCTCTCAATCTCCGTGCAGGGGCTACGGCTCTTGACTTGATGGATGATGACGAGTTGCGAACCGTCGTCAGGGAAGCAGTGCCGCCAAAAAAACCCTAAGCCACCGTCCAAGCCGTAACCTTCCGCCGGCAATGAGGGTTATTAGCCTGGGCGGTGGCGTACAAAGCACGGTTATGTGTCTGCTTGCCGAGCAGAACGAATTCGGTGTCAAACCGGATTATGCCATATTCGCCGATACACGCTGGGAACCAAGTAGCGTGTACGACAACATCGAATGGCTGCGCTCCCAAGTGTCCTTTCCAATAGTAACAACTAGCAACGGGCGCAGCTTGCGGGACGATGTTATAAACGGCGTCAACGCTCAGGGCAATCCATGGATGACCTTGCCGGTATTTCTCACGGAGAGGAACGGTGAGCCTGCCGGCATCAATTGGCGTCAATGCACAAAGAACTACAAACTCGACCCCATCCGCAGAAAAGTTCAGGAATTACTTGGTGTTAAGCCTCGCCAAAGTATTTCGACTGAAACTCATATAGAAATGTGGCTTGGGATAACAACCGATGAGGCAATGCGTGTTAAACCAAGCAGGAACTGGTGGATCAGTCATCGGTATCCGCTCATTGATGACATACCAATGGATCGAGACGAATGTAAAGAGTGGTTTGATGCGCTCTACCCGGAGCGCGAACTTACACGCAGCGCATGCGTGGGATGTCCGTTCAGAAGCTCATCCAGTTGGCTTGACATCAGAGCGAACGAACCCGACATGTATGAGGAAGCCGTCAGAATAGACGCCATGTTCCGCTCCGGGGAACACAACGCAAACCGAATGTTTCGCAAGCAAGCCTATCTGCACTATCGACGCATGCCGTTGGAAGAGGCGATTGAACTCGACCATACAGAGCGGGAGGTCAACGGGTTCAACAATGAATGTGAAGGCCATTGCGGGCTTTGAGGTGGCTAGGCGCTTTCAACTCGACGTATCATCAGCGCGGCCGTGAGCGGCTATGAGCCGATGAAGATGTTTAGCAGGGTGGCTATGAGGGTGGCGACGACTGCTATTCCTCCGGCGAATAGCCAGTTGCGTATCTGCCTTATGTCGGCGCGTATATCCCTGATGTCTTCGCGCAGGTCGTCTAGGCGCTTGTCGGTTGGGGTCATGTTCGATGCCATGGCGTCCGTCCTTGTCGGTTGGGGATTGCGCCTTGCATTGGTGGTAGCCGCCGAGCGTCGGCGCTGTCAATGAGGCGGTGGCATGGCGTCCCGTCCGTCGGCGTCGATTATCCCTCTGGATAGTTCAGCGCGAATACCTTGTCGGGCTTCCATAGTCGCAGTTCGCGGTCGAATACTACGGTCGCCAGGAAGCGCCCGTCGGCGGTGTATGCGCGGCATCGCTCGCCGGGCTGCGCCTCGGATGCCGCGCCGCCCGCCTCGAATGAGCGCCCGTTGCGTATCATATCCTCTAGCCGCTTGCCCACGATGAGGGCGCGCAGATTTCCCAGCGCGACATCGGGGGAGTGTATCGCATCGCGCCAGCTTCCATCGGCGAAGCGTCCCTCCGCCTCGTCGAGCGACAGCGCGCTGTCGAGGGTGAATGCCCCGCATTTGAGGCGCGCCAGCGTCTTCATGTGGCCGCCGCAGCCCAGCGCCTGCCCCAGGTCGTAGGCGAGCGAGCGCATGTAGAAGCCCTTGCCGCAGTTCACATCCAGCGTCAGCAGGGGCGGCGACCAGTCTTGCAAGGTGATGCCGTGCACGATGACGGGGCGGGGTTCGCGCTCAACCTCGACGCCCGCGCGCGCCAGGTCGTACAGCCGCTTGCCGCCCCGCTTGAGCGCGCTGTACATCGGCGGCACTTGCTGAATATCGCCGATGAACTCGGTGAGCGCATCCTCTATATCGGCAAGCGATACTCCCGATGCGTCGCGCCGCTCGGTTATCTCGCCGAGCGCGTCGTAGGTGTCGGTCGCAGCGCCGAACTCTACGCAGGCGCGGTATGTCTTGGAGCCGCCGACTACATCTTCCATCAGGCGCGTCGCCTGTCCGAGGCATATCGGTATGACGCCGGTGGCTATCGGGTCGAGCGTGCCGCCGTGTCCGACGCGCCGCTGTCCGCTCGCGCGCTTGACGCGGCGCACGACGTCCATGGATGTTATGCCATACGGCTTGTCGATGTTGAGGATGCCGTCTATTCTGCGCTCTTGCCGCTTGGACATGGGTCGTCCTATTGGGCGTCCTCTTGGGACGGCGCTTTGGGGGCGTTGCGGCTGATGAGTTCCAGCATGTCCGTGCCTTTTTCGATGGAGTCGTCGAGAACGAACGACAGCACGGGCGCGTACTTCAGCTTCATGTTGCGCTTCATCGTTCTGTGGATGAACCCGCCGGCGTTCTCAATGGCGGTTTGCGCTCGCTGCTTGACGGCATCGTCGCCGAGCACGCTGAAATAGACTTTTGCGCGGCGCAGGTCGGAGCTGGTTTGCACTTCCGTTATGCTGATGAGGGATGACAGGCGCGGGTCGTTCATTTCGACGGCGAGTATTCGGCTGATTTCCTCGCGCACGAGCACATTGACGCGGTCCATTCGGCGGGACATTGGGGGAGAACTACCGCACACGCTCGGAGCGGTGCGCTTCCAGCACATCGCCCTCTGCGTAGTCGTTGAAGCCTTCCAGCACCAAGCCGCCCTCGAAGCCGACATTCACCTCGCGCACATCGTCCTTGAAGCGCTTCAGGCTGGCGATTGCGCCCGAATGGATTTGCCGCCCGCCGCGCAGCACATGGATGGTCGAGCCGCGCTGTATCTGCCCGTCGTTGACATAGAAGCCGGCGACCTTCATTCGCCTGCCCACGCCGAAGATTGCCCTGATTGTGGCGTGTCCTTCCGTGACATCACGATAGACCGGCTCGAGCAAGCCCGTCAGCGCGCGTTCCACATCTTCCAGCAGGTTGTAGATGATGTTGTAGCGGCGAATCTCCACGCCTTCGAGGTTGGCGAGCGCAGCCGCGCCCTGCCCCGGGTCGGTGTTGAAGCCGATGATGATTGCCTGGGACGCCAGCCCGAGCAGCACGTCGCTCTCGGTGACAGCGCCGCTTGCGATATGCACGATGTTGACTCTGGTCTGGTCGGTGTTCAGCCCGTTTAGCGCGCCCTTCACCGCCTCTACGCTGCCCTGCACGTCGGTCTTGATAATCAGGTTCAGCGCCTTGACCTCGCCGGCCGCGATGCGCGTGTGCACGTCTTCCAGGGTGGGGCCCGCAGAGCGCTTCATCTCCGACTGTCGCACGCGCTGCTCCATGAGTTGGCGCGCCGTGCGCTCGTCCACGGTGACTTCGAGGATGTCGCCCGCCTCAGGCACGCCGCTGATGCCCAGCACTTCGACCGGCTGGGACGGCTTTGCCTCGTCTATCGGCGCGCCGCTGTCGGTGAACATGGCGCGGATGCGTCCGCGCAGATTGCCCACGACGACATTGTCGCCCACATGCAGCGTTCCCGATTGAATGAGGACTGTCGCAACCGTGCCGCGACTGCGGTCTATACGCGCTTCTACGACTACGCCCCTTGCCTGCTTTTGGGCGTTGGCTTTGAGTTCGCTGACCTCTGACACCACCAGCAGGTTGTCGAGCAGGTCGTCAACGCCGTCTCCGGTGAGCGCGGATACGGGCAGCGCGATGACATCGCCGCCCCACTCTTCGATGAGCAGGTCGTGTTCCGCGAGTTGGCGCTTGACGCGCTCCGGATCGGCTTCAGGACGGTCAACCTTGTTGATAGCCACCACGATGGGAACCGCCGCCGCCTTCACATGGTCGATCGCCTCTTCGGTTTGCGGCATTATGCCGTCGTCCGCGGCGATGACCAGCACCGCGATGTCGGTTACTTGCGCGCCCCGCGCCCGCATCGCCGTGAACGCCTCGTGTCCCGGCGTGTCCAGGAATGTTACCAAGCTCTCGTCGTACTTGACTTGGTATGCGCCGATGTGCTGCGTGATGCCCCCTGCTTCGCCCTCCACAACATTCGTCTTGCGTATGGTGTCCAGCAGGGTCGTCTTGCCGTGGTCAACATGTCCCAGAATCGTAACGACCGGGGGGCGCTCTTCAAGCAGCGCCGGGTCTTCGCCGCTCGTGGACGGCACGATGGAGCCTACGCCCGCTTCCTCTTCGAGCGGCAGCACTTCAAAGCCGAACGAGGGCGCAATCCCGGCGACCAGCTCATGCTCTACGACTTCGTTGATGGAGAACATGTATCCGCTACGCATGAACTCCTTGATGACCTCGACCGGGGTAGTCTGCATCAACTCCGCGAGGTCATGCACGGCTATGGCTAACGGAACTTCCAGGGGTTCCAGCTCATAGTCGTCATCGTACTCGTCGTAGTAGTCGTACTCGGCAGCGCCATTGTGCTGGCTCTGCTGTCCTATCCGGTCGATTCTGTTAGTCATAAGCCCCTCGTCCTGTTGCTGCTGGGGTTGCCGCGCACGGGGTGTTATCTCGCCGCTGCCGTTGTCTGCGCCATCAGGTCGGCGACTAGCGCGTCCCATTGCGCGCGCTCTATGCCGGCGCGCAATGCGTGTTCCAGTCGCCTCTTCTTCAAGTTGTCCGCCGCGCCCGCGCAGTTCCGGCACAGGTACGCGCCCCTGCCGGCGAGCTTGCCGCCCGCGTCGAACGCCACGCCGTCGGGACTTGCCACCACGCGCAACAGTTCCCGCTTAGCAGCCTTGTTCCTGCAAGCGACGCAACTCCGCAAAGGGATGTGTCGTTTTCTGGCGTTCATGCCTTCCTTAGCGGCGCTTCCTGCCTGCCTTGCGGCGTCTGGGCGTATTGCGATTGTTCGCGCCCGGTCCTTGCGTATCGGGGCGACGCCTGTTGCGCCGCGATGCGGTAACGCCGCCGCGCAAGCCGACGATGTCCTCAGCGAAGCGAATCTGCCCCGCTCCGTCCGCATCCGAGGGCGCTGCCCTGCGCGCCCTGGCACGCCGCACCTGCCATATATCATCTGGCAAGTCGCGCAGTGATGTGCTCTGCTCTGCCGTCGGAACAGGCTGTGTAACCTGCGCGACCGGCTCCGGTATGGACACGACCACGGGCGCGGGCGGCTCTTCGACTATCACTTCTTCGACAGCCGCCGCTTCCTCTACGATTTCAGGCTCTGCGACGACTTCGGAAACTTCCTCGACTTCGGCGGCGACTTCGACCGCATCCACAGGCTCAAGCTCTGCCGCGACCGGCGCGACATCCTCGGCCGGCGCTGCCACAACTTCCAATTCGGCTGCCACGGGCTGCGCTACCGCTTCCTCGACCGCTTCGACGAGTTCCGCCGCGATAGGCATAGGCTCGGGCGTCGCTTCCACCTCGGCGTATTCGGTCTCGCTTGGAACGGCGTCGATCTCTACCGGAATCGCTTCCTCGGCAACGGCGTCCTCGGCGATGGCGGGCGCTTCGTGGAGCGCCGCTTCTGCTGCCGCTATCGCGGCTGCCGCCGCCTCTTCCTTTTCCTTGGCAAGCCGCGCTCGCTCTCGCTCTTGGAGCTCCACCTGATATTCGACATCGCTCTTGATGTCCACCCTCCACCCGGTCAGGCGGGCGGCGAGCCGCGCGTTCTGCCCCTCGCGTCCTATGGCGAGCGAAAGCTGCCTGTCGGGCACCACCGCCATCGCCAGAACGTCATCCGGATTCAGCTCTACATTCGTCACCTGCGCCGGACTCAGCGCGTTGCGGATGAATATCGGCGCTTCCTTGTTCCACTCGACTACGTCTATCTTCTCGCCGTTCAGTTCGTTGACGATGTTCTGTATGCGGACGCCGCGCAGCCCGACGCATGAGCCTACCGGGTCAACGCCATCCTGACGCGCTCGCACCGCAACCTTGCTGCGTGAGCCGGGTTCGCGGGCGATTGCCTCTATCTCGACCGCGCCGTTTAATATCTCCGGCACTTCCATCTCAAACAGGCGCCTGAGCAGGAGGTTGTCGGCGCGCGACACTATAAGCTCCGGGCCTCTGACCGTGCGCTGCACCGACTTGAGCAGCACGCGCATCTTGGTGTTGCTGCGGTAGCGCTCCGTCGGAACCTGCTCGATGGCGGGCATAATCGCTTCCGACCGTCCCAGGTCAACTGTGATGTGGCGCGGCTCGATCTTCTGCAAGGTAACGAGGAACACCTCGCCTTCCTTGTCCTCAAACTGCTTGAACACAATCTCGCGCTCGGCGTCGCGCAGGCGCTGCATCACGACCTGCTTCGCCGTCTGCGCCGCGATGCGCCCTGGAATGTGCGGCATGCTCTCGGTCGTGACGGTCTCGCCAATCTGCGCGCCTCTGACAATCTTCTGCGCGTCCGGCAGCGAAATCTCCGCCTTGTCGTTGATAACATCATCCACGACCGTCTTGAGGATATGCACCGTTACATCGCCGGAGCCGGGATCCAGCTTCACGGTGATGTTCTGCCCGTCTGCAACGGTGTCCTTCTTGTACGCTGAGACCAGAGCATCCTCGATTGCGGAAAGCACAGTCTCCTTGGGAAGGCCGCGCTCTGCGGCAAGCTGCGTCAAAGCGACAATGAAATCGCTCTTCATTCCTCAGCCACCTCCTGATACTGGTCTATGTCAGTCCCCTGTAACAAAGAAAGTGGGACATAGCCCACTTCCCGCAGAAGAACATATCCGTAGATGCCGGTGCGCTCAACGCTCGGCAAATATATCGTATGAGAGTATATCATCGCACGCCGCGATGCACAACCGCCCGAATTGCGTCGCGGGTACATGCACGGGTACATACTTTGATGAGAAACAGGTCGATGATGGCGTACATCTCATCGGTTGGACTCCTCAGGATGGGTGTCGTTCAACCTATATTATGGATACGCGCGCGGGGTGTGTCATTTCTTGAAGTCTGTGATAGATTTGACTCGCCAAGGGACGCTGACAAGGGCTGACATGAATATAGGGAATGGGTGGTTCGACAGCCCTTTCGACCAGTTCAAGACACGCTCACCACGAACGACGAGTATCCCCTAGGAGGGTGATTATGGACGATATTATCTACGCATCGGCTAAGGCTATGGCGCAGGCGATTCGGGACGGGGAGGCGTCGGCGGCAGAGGTGGTGGAGGCGCATCTGGCGCGTATCGAGGCGGTGAATCCGGCGCTGAACGCGGTGGTGCAGCTTTCGGCTGAGCGCGCGCGGGCTGAGGCGGCTGATGCGGACGCCGCGCTTGCTAGGGGCGAGAGCAAGGGCGCGCTGCATGGCGTGCCGTTCACGCTTAAGGACTCCATAGACACCGAGGGCGTCATAACGACGGGCGGGACGCTGGGGCGCGCCGAGTTCGTGCCTGACGCGGACGCGACGGTCGCCGCGCGGCTCAGGGCTGCGGGCGGCATACTGCTGGGCAAGACGAACACGCCGGAGCTTACATACGCCGGCGAGACGGACAACTTAGTCTATGGGCGGACGAATAACCCGTTCGATGTGAGCCGCGCGCCCGGCGGCAGCAGCGGCGGCGCGGGGGCTATCGTGTGCTGTGGGGGCGCGGCGTTCGACATCGGCAGCGACACGGGCGGCAGCGTGCGCGGACCGGCGCACTACTGCGGCATCGCGGGGCTGAAGCCGAACTCCGGTCGCGTGCCGCGCACGGGGCATATCGTTCCTCATGGTCTCGGCGCGCTGGACTCGCTGACTCAGAATGGGCCTATGGCGCGCTATGTGGAGGATCTGGCGCTCATACTGCCCATCATCGCGGGGCCTGACTGGAGCGACCCGTTCATCGTGCCTGTGCCGCTGGGCGATCCCGCAACGGTGGACATCAGCGGGCTGCGCGTGTGCTTCTACACGGACAACGGACTACGCACGCCGACATCGGAGATAGTAGCGGCGGTTCGGGCTGCCGCTGACGCGCTCGCCGATGCGGGCGCAGCGGTGGCAGAGGATTTGCCGAGCGCCATTCCCGACAATCCTGACATAGCCGAGATGCTGCGCCAAGGGGACGGTCAAGCCGGAGCGCGCCGTCTGCTGGACAAGTACGGCACAACCGAGACGCACGAATGGATGACTCGACAGCTGGAGAAGGCGAGCGAGCGCGTCGTTTCGGTTGGCGAATACACGGCGGTGCTGGAGCAGGTGGACGATTACCGCAGCGCGATGCTGGGGTTTATGGAGAGCTACGATGTCATCATTTGCCCAGTGTCGGCATTCGCGGCATTGCCGCACGGCGAAACGATGACAGACGATAATCGGCGCGGGATAGGCTACACCGCTACCTACAACATCACGGGCTGGCCCTCGACGGTGGTGCGCGGCGGCACATCGCCGGAGGGACTGCCGATAGGCGTGCAGGTGGTGGCGCGACCGTGGCGCGAGGATGTGTCGCTGGCGGCGGCGCAGTACCTGGAGGGCGCGCTTGGGGGATGGCAGAAGCCGCCGATGTAGGGGGGCTGACGGGATTGACAGGAAAAGGAGGGACATTTGGCGAAGATACTCGTGACGGGAGGCGCAGGATTCATGGGGTCGCATATAGTTGACGGTTTAGTGGCGAAAGGTCACGACGTGCTGGTTGTGGACAATCTTTCCACAGGAAACCCCTCGCACCTCTCGCCTAATGTCGAGTTCGTTGACATGGATGTCGCCGACAATGCGTTTGTGAATGTGGCGAAATCCTTCGCTCCCAATGTGATCTCGCACTTGGCGGCACAGGCGTCCGTTCCCGTCTCCATGAGCGACCCTATCTTGGACGCGCGGGTAAATATATTAGGCGGGCTGAATGTTTGCCGGGCTGCGGTGGAAGCGGGGTGCGAGCAGGTACTCTACATCAATACCGGGGGAGCGCTGTACGGAGAACCTGAATACCTGCCATGCGACGAAGAGCACCCAATCCGTCCCATCAGTGGATACGCGCTCAGCAAGTGGACATCGGAATGCTACTTCCGCATGATGCTGCCGGACTCGATCCCTCTGAAGGCGCTGCGATTTGCCAACATCTACGGCCCAAGGCAAAATCCACAAGGGGAGTCAGGGGTGACCGCGATCTTCGCAAAGAAGATGCTCGACGGCGACGCCGTGCGAATCTTCGGGGATGGGGAACATACGAGAGACTATGTTTATGTCGACGACTGTGTTGAGGCACACGACAAGGCGATGAGTTACGGCGAATCGTTAGTCGTCAACATTGGGACGGGAGAAGGGATTTCGGTAAATCAGGTGTTCCGACACCTACAAGCGCTAACAGGATACGATGCGCCACCGATCTATGAAGCCGACCGCCCCGGAGACATACGGCACATCGCCCTTGATCCTTCGAGGGCAAAGCGGATTCTAGGCTGGGAGCCGAAAGTCGGGTTGCTAGAAGGGCTGGAGAAGACGGTCGCTTACATGAAGAGTGCCTATGCGTGACTTTGATTGAAAAAAGTTCGGTCCCGTGCTAGTTTGGGTGTAGCAGTTGGGAGGGTTGCCTTTATGCGTCCCGCCGAGACATGGTTCTCGTCTAACTGCCCTTTACCGAGGTAGTAAGTCAACAGCAGTCGGGAGGGTCGCCTTCATGCGTCCCGTCGAGACATGGTTCTCGCCCGGCTGCCTTTTCTTTTATCATGCACCTGCTTTATTTAGATGATGCCGTTCATGGGCTTCATCACTTCAAGAGATTCAACGACGACTGCGATTGTCCCGGCTGCATTCCGACTTTTCGGTAATTCTTGCCGTTCCTATACTCTCCTATCCGAATCCATGAGGCGGCGCATACCTAGGCGTTGATTGGCTGCCGTTTCCTGATTGACAAAGGCTAGGCTTGGTGCTAATCTCATCGTGATAATTTATATCCCGTATCGCAATGGGGCGGTTTGCCCTTTGGCTGAATCTAACTGGGAGGGTAGATATGGCAAGGTCCGAAGTTTTCTATATGGACGCGCACTCGGAATCCACGGAGACTAGCCTCGTCGCAAAGATGTTGACGGTGTTCGACGCCGCCAAACTCGACGAGATGATAAAGCCCAACGATATGGTGGCTATCAAGATCCACTGCGGCGAGTGGAATAACACGGCGTACCTGCGCCCCGTGTATGCGCGGGCGCTCGCGGATCGCATCAAGGAGCTGGGCGGGCGACCTTTCGTCTGCGACACGACGACTTCCACATACTCGCCTTGGGGTTCGCGCTCCAGCGAGCTGGACATCCTGCTGACGGCGGAGCGCAACGGCTACAACTCGGCGACGCTGGGCTGCCCGTTCATCTGCGCGGACGGATTCATCGGCACGAGCGACTTCCGCGTTGACATTCCTGAAGGCTACCTGCTGAAAGAGGCATATGTCGCGCAGGCTATCGCGGCGGCGGACGCGCTCATCACGCTGACGCACTTCAAGGGGCACGGCATGGGCGTCATCGGCGGCGCGCTGAAGAACCTCGGCATCGGCGCGCAGTCGAAGCGCGGCAAGCTGAATGTTCACATGGGCGGACATCCGAACTACGGCTATGGCGCGGCGGCGATATTCCATCCGGAGCGCTTCCAGGGCAAGGCGAATACGCCGGACTGGGAGATTCTGGAGGACTGCTGCCCGTTCAACCTGTATCACATCAATGAGAACGACGAGCTGGAGTGGGACCGCGAGCGCTGCGCCACCTGCTTGGGCTGTTTCGGCGTTATGGGCCCGCGCGGTCTTGCCGAAATCCCGCCGGTCAACTTCGACGCGGTCGATGTCGCCATCGCGGACGCCTGCTTGGGCGTGGAGAAGGTGGTCGGACGCGACAAGGTTGGCTATATCAACATGGCGATCGACGTGTCGCCGAAGTGCGACTGCGGCAACCACTCCGATGTGCCGATAGTGCCTCATCTTGGCGTGTTCGCAAGCACGGACGCGGTAGCCATAGATATGGCGTGCGTGGACAAGGCGAAGGAATCGCCCGGCATGCCCGGCTCGGCGTCTGAGATGATGGAAGCGCACCACCCGGGCGACAACAAGTTCGAGGCGGCGGCGGCGACATTCCATGGGCAGAGCGAGGTGGCGAGCATCAACACCGGACACGAGATTGGCCTCGGCAGCCGCGACTACACGCTGATAGAGGTCGAACCGCAGTCCGCGGAGAGACACAAGTTCCCGTTCGACCGCAGGCCGAGCCGCCAGCGCTTCCGGGAGCGCTTCGAGAAGTTCCAGCCGTTCCCGTATGACAGGCACGACGGCAAGGGCTTCGCGCGCAACGACAAGGTGGACTTCGAGCGCGTGAAGCGCCACTATGACCACTCCACGAACGGTCACCATGTGGATGTGGAAATCAGGGAACTCCAGCCGGCCGACGACGACGAATAGACCTCAACGCCGCACAGCGGATTGAACAAACCGGGGACGCCGTTCTATTATTATGGGCGGCGTCCCCTTTTGGCAGGGCTGACGGATAACAAGATTGCCATCTTCTCGGCAAGCTTAGGACGGGGATGGATAGGATAGGATGGGTTTTGCCCTTCGCACGGCTCGCTATGAACGGACTCGAGGGCTGAAGGAGGAAGCATGATACTGATGGGGCTGGCGATGGCGTTCGCCACGGTGCTGCTGGTCGCCAACATCGTCGCGGGAAAGATATTCTCGATTGGGGACTGGAGTATGTCCGCGGGCATAATCGCCTATCCTCTGACCTTCCTGCTGACCGACACCATCGCGGAGGTGTACGGGCGCAAGGCGACGACGCGCGTAGTCTGGTTCGGCTTTGCGTGCAGCCTGCTGATGACGCTGCTCATCTACATCGTCAAGGTGCTGCCGGTGGCAGCCGACTCTATTGTGAATCAGGCGTCGTATGACAATGTTCTGGGCAATGTGCCGCGCATCGTGTTCGCGTCTATGGTGGCGTATCTGGTGGCGCAGAACCACGATGTGTTCGCGTTTCACTTTTGGAGGCGCAAGACGAACGGCCGCCACCTGTGGTTCAGGAACAACGCATCCACCGCGGTGTCGCAGCTTATGGATACGGCGCTGTTCGTTTCCATCGCCTTTTGGGGCATTCTTCCCGCCGGTGTGTTGCTGTCGATTTTCGTGGTGGAGTACATCGTCAAGATACTATTCTCGATTGTGGATACGCCGCTCGTGTACGCGCTTGTGGGTATCGTGCGTAAGTATGATAGCGGGGACGGAAGGCTTGCGCCCGCTGCCGTGGCCTGATGACGGGACTAACGGAATGGGCAGGATAGGGTAAGGCTTGACGGAAGGGCGAATGGGCGGCACAATGTGAGGCAAGAAAATCGCTCGGAGGGTTAAAGATATGCCAGTATCAGGACAGGAACTCCTTGAGGAGTCGATAGGGAATTGCCAGCAGATAGCGGACGGTCTCGGCACGGTGAACGCCGCGTGGGAGACATCCATAGTCGAGATTTTGGAGAAGTTCGACGAAATCAGCGACACCTTCTTCTTCAAGACTATGCCAAGCGTGCCGGCGGCGCGCGCGGTCGCCCGCGAATCGGCGTCGGCGCTGGAGCTGCGGCAGTCTGAGGACTGGGACGGCTTCGGCACGGCGATAGAGTCGCTCATCTCATCATCGCAGAGCCTGATTGAGAAGGCGGGGATGAAAGGCGTAACGCTCACATGAATGGACCAGTTCTTGTTACAGGGGGCGCGGGCAGCGTAGGGCGGATGCTCGTCGAGAAGCTGGCGGCGGTCGGGCGCGGCATGCGTATATTCGACCTGCCGTTCATGGACTTTTCCGGCTTGGAGAACAGGGACGGCATCGAGATCGTCAAAGGGGACATTACCGACGCGGCGCAGGTGACGGACGCCATCGACGGCGTGGGCGCGGTGGTGCATCTTGCGGCGCTGCTGCCGCCGAACAGCGAGCGCGACCGTGAGCGCACCTTCGCGGTGAATGTGGGCGGCACGGAGAACATCATCAAGGCGATGGAGGCGCGCGCGCCAAACGCGACGCTGATATTCACATCGTCCATAAGCACCTACGGCAACACGATGGACGAAGAGCCGCCGGTGCGGGTGAGCCATCCGCAATCCGCCATAGACATATACGCGGACAGCAAGATTGTGGGCGAGGGGCTGGTGCGCGAGTCGGCGCTGAACTGGATTGCGATGCGAATAGCGGGCATTGCCGTGCCTGCGTTCCTGGAGCCGCCCAGCCCTTGGCCATTCGTCGCGGAGCAGCGCGTAGAGATGGTGCACCGGGACGATGTGGTGGACGCGCTGTTCGCGTCGGTGGATGCGCCGGAAGCCGCCAACAAGGTACTCAACATCGCGGGCGGCGCGACATGGCAACTGCGCGGCGCGGACTATGTGCGGGACTTCTACGAGTTCATGGGCGCGCCACTGGAGGATGTGGACTACCGGCAGACGCCGGGCTGGGTGGACTGGTACGACACTGAGGAATCGCAGCGCATACTGCAATATCAGAACAGGTCGTATGAGCGCTACTCGGACGAGATGCGCGCCATCGTCGAGGCGCTGATGGCGGAGTAAGGCTGTCTGACTGACAAGAAAGGGTGACATGGCAACTATCGTAGAGCGGGTCAGCAGGCTTGACAGGATATGAGCAGCGGCAATGCGGCGCTGCACCAGAAGATCGACCTTAGAAGGGCTGCCCTGTACCAAGAAATGGCTGAGTTGCGTCGCGGTGTCCGCACCGGCTTTCGTATCTTGCTCGGCTTCATGTTCATTCTGGCGGTAGTTATGATTGGCGGGTTCATTACAATGGCGAATCTAATTCTGAGGATACCAGCGAACTAGGATGCGTTGACCCTTGCTGACCCTACGGAGGCGAACCTATGGCGACCCAGACCGAGATCACACTGACGATTGAAGACAAGATGGACGCCTTGAAGTCCATACTGGCGGGCATGGAGTCGGTCATAGTGGCGTATTCGGGCGGGACGGACAGCGCGTTTCTCGCCGCCACCGCGCATGAGGTGCTCGGAGACGGCGCGCTTGCCGTTACCGCCAAGTCGCCGAGCCTCGCGCCGTCCGAGCTATCGGAAGCGGTGGAATTGGCGCAACGGCTGGGCATACACCACCGCATCATCGAGACGCACGAGGTAGAGCGCGAGGACTACGCGGCGAACAATCCCAACCGCTGCTTCTTCTGCAAGGATGAGCTGTACACCTACCTGAGCGGCTACGCCGAGTCGGAGGGCTACAACAGCATCGTCAACGGCACGAATACGGACGACCTGGGCGACTTCAGGCCCGGGCTGAACGCGGCGAAGCAGTACGGGGTACGCAGCCCGATGGTGGAAGCCGCCCTCTCCAAGCCCGAGATACGCGAGCTGTCGAAGGATATGGACTTGCCGACATGGGACAAGCCGGCGCAGGCATGCCTGTCGTCGCGCATCCCCTACGGCTCCATGGTTACGGTGGAGGCGCTGACGCGGATCGCGCAGGCGGAGGAATACCTGCACGATATTGGCATACGGCAGCTGCGCGTGCGCCACCACGACACCGTCGCGCGCATCGAGGTTGAACCGCAGGACTTCGTTACGCTTACGGACGAAGCGATGCGCGAGCAGGTGGTTCGCAAGTTCCGCGAAATAGGCTACTCGTATGTAACGCTCGACCTGCAAGGCTTCCGCTCGGGCAGCATGAACGAAGTGCTGGCGGCGCTGCGAAAGAAGCAGGCGCAAGCATAAGTGCCGCCGGAAGCGACAGTCGCCAGCAGCAGGGACAACCCTGAGTTACGGCCTTCCGCGCGGGTGCTGCTGATTGACGACAGCGATAGGGCGCTGCTGTTCCATGTCGGGTTGCCACAGCAGACTGACACCCGGTTGTGGCTTACGCCGGGCGGCGGGCTTGATGAGGGTGAAACGCATGAGGATGCCGCGCTGCGGGAACTGTACGAGGAAACGGGGTTGCGGGGCGTGAAGTTGGGAGCGTGCATCTGGACGCGGCGGCATATCTGGCAGTGGGAAGAAAGATGGATAGAGTCCGATGAGCGATTCTACTTGCTGCGAGCGCCCGCGTTTGAGGTTGTGGCAGCAGCGCCGGATGAGTGGGAAATGCAGTATGTGCATGGGCATCGCTGGTGGAGCCTGGCGGAGATAGTCGCAGCGGAGGGTACGGAAACCTTCGTGCCGCGCCGCCTGCCGGAGTTGCTGCCGCCCATACTTGCGGGGGAGATACCCGCGAAACCTATTGATGTAGGGGCGTAGAGAAAGGAACTAATATGAAACTTTGACGCATTCGGCGCGAAGGTGTAGCCTAATCACGCTCGCTTGGGGTATAATGTTTCGCGGTTGGGCTGACGCGGCTGCGACGAAAGCGTATCTTTGTGATATGCTGTGCAAGCGAACCGACCGCCCTGTGCAGCCAACTTGACAAGGTATCAAACAAATCTGATAAATATACTGAAAACAACGCCCTCAAAGTCTGTTATGTTCCACCGTGATGTGGTAATGTTTGTACTTGGGCAAAGGCTCTCCCAATCTCAACTAATCAAGGAGGAAAGATACTTAGCATGTCTAGGTCTAAGTTTCTGATAACACTAGGTCTCATACTTCTGATGACTCTCCCGTTTGCGGTCGCTCAGGCAGAGGAGGGATACAGCGGTTCCGGCACCGCCGTCATCTCCGACGCCAGCGCGATGAGCGACAGGGTCACATTCACGCTCAGCGGCGTTACGGTGCTTGAGAAAGGCTCAGCCTACGAAGGCTGGCTCGTCGACAGCGCCAGCGGCGACAGAATCAGCGTCGGCGTCCTGATGGCGGCTCTGGGAGACATCAACCACTCTTGGGCTTCTCCCGACGGCGCTAACCTGCTCGCCAGTTACGACACTGCCGAGGTTACCGTCGAGCCTGTGCCGGACGACGACCCCGGACCCTCTGGGGTAATGGCGTTCTCGGACACCGTCGCCAGTGGCGCGATGACACACATTCGCCACCTCATCGTCGCAGCGCCCGAAAGCGATAGCGGCTTCCTGTCTCAGTTGCAGGCAAAGATCGATATGGCGATGATGAAGGTCGACGAGGCTCAGGCTGCCGACAGCATCGACGGCTTGAAGGCAAGCATGGGCGAGGCAGTAGCCATAATCGACGCCGATGACGGTATCCTGGCGCTCGCAGCCGCTACCGAACACGCCGACTTTGCTGCTATGGCAGCGCCCGGCGAGGCAAGCGTCGGTATGTATGCCAAGCAGGTCATTGCTTCCGGCGACAATGTGGCGTCCTGGGCTTCCGCAGCCAAGGACGACGCGGCGATGATTATGGCAGAGGAAAACCTCGAAACTGCCAAGACGCTGCTGAATATCGTCAACGGCAAGCTGATGGCGGCTAAGAACGGCGTGGACGCTACCGATATGGGCGGCGCAAGCGACGCTTATATGCAGGCGCAGCAGATGGCTACATTCTCGTTGCCGTCCGCCGCACCGGCAGCAGTCGAGACGCCCGTTACCGGCGATACCTCCGTTCCCGCGATGATACAGCTTACCTTGCTCGTAGCGCTTATGCTGCTCATCGGTGGCGGCGCGCTTCTGTACAGGGAGCGCAGGCTCGGCGCAAAGGCGTAACGCTATACCATCGACGGACTCCCGCGAAAGCGGGATTGCCGAAGAACAACGAATAATCGCAGAGACTTCATCCGCGTCAAGTGGGTGAAGTCTTTGCGCTTTGTGCGACGGGGGATAACATCGCAGGATAGGGTTGCGTGACATTCCCGTCATTCCCGTTTTCACGGGAATCCAGAACCTCAGAATGTAGGCGCGCTTTCGCATATTTCAGGCTATCCCAAAACGCTGGCTTCCTGCTTTCGCAGGAATGGCGGGATGGACGCTAGGATGACAAGGCGCGCTAGGAATGACAGAAGAATCAGGATAGCGGGGAAATGTCAGCAGAACCTAGTTCGGGTCAATCTCGTGCGTGGGCGGCGGCGGCGCTTGTCGCCTCGCTCATTGTCCTGGCGCAAGTAGGCTGTGGCGATACTTCGCGGCAGCAGACGCCTGCGCCCACGCCCGTTCCGACGCCCACGCCTATCAATCCGCAGGCGATTTTGGACATGTGCGGCGAGGCGATGGCAACACTGAACTCCTTTCGCTTTCACATCGGACACGATGATGATGGCGGCACACCGCTTACACAAGGCATGACGCTCAGAGAGGCGAGCGGCGGCGTTGTCAATCCTGATAGGCTGGCGCTGGAGTTCAGCGGCGTGTCCGGCAGCTTCTCGGTGAAGGGCAGCCTCATCGCTATCGGCGAAGATGTCTATATGACCAATCCCCTGTCCGGCGAATGGCATGCGGTGTCGTCCGCCATAAGTCCGCTGGAGTTTTTCGATCCGACGCAGGGCATAGCGGGCATACTGGCGCAAGTGCGGGACGCAACGCTCATATCGCGCGATGCCGACGTCTATCGCATTGGCGGCAGTCTGTCGGCAACGGCTCTGGCTCCGCTCTTTGGGGATACGGCGGGAGATAGCGATGTCGACGTCGTGCTGGAGATCGACTCCACGCAGTTCTACTTGACGCAGGCGCGACTGGATGGGCGCGTTACGCCGACGGAAGCGCCCGGGCTTGTGCGCCTGATAACGCTGTCAGAGTTCGATGAGCCGATAGAGATTGCGCTGCCGGACGCGGGCGGCGGCTAACAGGATGGGAAGGATTTTGAGTTTGTGCGGACATTTGCGTCATTCCCGTGAAAACGGGAATCCAGAACCTCAAAATATAGGCGCTTTCGCATATTTTAGGCTATCTCAAAGCGCTGGATTCCTGCTTTCGCAGGAATGACGGGTGGGTTAGCAGGAATAACGGGTGAGTGAACAGGAATGACGGGATGAAAAGTCAACATGTCAACAGAACCTAGTTTTCACCTATAAGATGACATCCAGTTCTCGTGGCGCGCCTTACTTCGCGCTGGCGGCGGTATTCGCGGGCGTGTTCATTGCCGCGGACGACCAGACGGTGGTAGTTACCGTGCTGCCGCAGATTATGCTCGACCTGAACCTGACGGTCACGGAGCTTGGGCGCGCATCCTGGATTATCACGGGCTACCTGCTGGGCTATGTCGCCGCAATGCCGTTCATCGGCAGGCTCTCCGACATTTGGGGACATCGCAACACCTTCATCGCGTCGCTGCTGCTGTTCATGCTCGGCTCGGTGGGGGTGGCGCTTGCGACCGACATCAATTGGCTGATAGGGCTGCGCGTGTTTCAGGCGCTTGGCGCGGGCGCGCTCGTGCCTATCGCCATAGCCATCGTAGGCGACCTGTTCGCGCCGGAGCGACGCGGCGCGCCGCTTGGTCTAGTCGGCGCTTCGGCGGAAGCGGGCGGCGTAATCGGGCCGCTCTGGGGCGGCGTCATCACCAAGTATCTGGCGTGGCAGTGGGTATTCTGGCTGAACATTCCGCTATGCGCCGCCGTGATTGCGCTCACGCTTTGGCTGCTGCCGCAAAGTCCGCGCTATCCCGCAAAGATGGACTACGCGGGCGGCGCGCTGATAACGCTGAGCCTGGCGGCGCTGACGCTGGGCATGGCGCGCATAGACCGGCTCGACGCTCTGACGATGCTATGGCTCGGGTTGGCGGCGGTGTCGCTTGCCCTGTTCATCGCTCGGCAGAGAACCGCGTCCGAGCCGCTGCTGCCGCGCGCCATGTTCCGCGCAAGAGCATTCGCAGCCGCAAATGCGTCGCACCTGCTCATCGGCGGGGCGCTCATAATCGGCATGGTAACGATTCCGTTGATGGCGAACACGCTGCTGGGGGAAACGCCGCTTGGGGGCGGGCTGCTGCTGCTGCGTATGACGGCGGCAATTCCCGTTGGCGCGGTGATAGGCGGTATCGCCTGCCAACGCTGCGACTATCGCCTGCCCGCCGCGCTGGGTCTGCTGCTTGCCGCGCTGGGGTTTTTGCTCATGAGCGGCTGGGAACTGGACATAGCCGACCCGTGGCTGACTGTGCATCTGGCAACGGCAGGCTTGGGCTTTGGCTTGCTCATCGCGCCCATCGCGCTTGCCGCCACGAACTCGGTCGGCGAGGAAGTGCGCGGAGCGGCGGCGGCGCTCATAACCACGATGCGCGTTGTGGGCATGACGCTGGGCATAGCTGCGCTGACGGCATGGGGAACCGGCAGGTTCGACGCGCTAATCGCGGGCATAGGCGCGCCTTTCGCGCTGGCAGGCGAGACGCCTCAGCAGGCGCAGGCGCGTATCGCGGAGGTTCAGCAGCAGCTCACAGAGGCGGGGCTAACGCTGTTCGGCGATTTCTTCGTAGTGGCGATGGCGCTTTGTCTCGCCGCGCTGCTGCCGACGGCGTTTATGGCTTGGCGCAAGGGCGGCGCTGATACGGACGCACGGAATAGACCGGATAAGGTTTAGGTCGTGCTATAATCCGCCATATTCCAACCTGCGGAGGGCGACTAATGGGCTGGTCAATTCATCATCCGGTAGGGCTAATTCACTACACGCCGACAGCGTGCTATCGCGGTTATACGCTATTCTCCACAACGCGAGGCGGGAAATATGCCTACCTGATTGATATGAACGGCAATGTCGTCCACCGCTGGCATTCGGACGAGGGGATTCACTACGCCTACCTGCTGGACAACGGCAACCTGCTGTGCCGCACCGCGCCGCCGAAAGACGCGGGCGGCATCGAGACCCTGGGAGGCTCATCGGCCGGCGTCCTGGAACTGGACTGGGACGGCAACCTAGTATGGGCTTACCGAGACGATATGCTGCACCATGACTACGAGCGGCTGCCCAACGGCAACACGCTGCTGCTGCTGTGGGAGCGGCTGTCGGAGGATTTGGCGGCGCAAGTTCAAGGTGGCTACGATGAGGATTTCGCGCCCGGTATGCAAGGGGATCTGGTGCGCGAGGTTACGCCCGACGGCGCGACAGTCTCCGAATGGCGGGCGTGGGAGCATTTGGATGTCAACGAGGATGTAATCTGCCCCCTGGAAGCGCGCCGTGAGTGGTCACACGGCAATACCCTGAATGTTACTCCGAATGGCGATCTGTTGGTCAGCTATCGCCAGATCAGCGCTGTGGGCATCGTCGACCGCGCCACCGGAGCGTTCAAGTGGAAGTGGGGTCCCGGGGAGATTTACCACCAGCACAATCCCAGGTGGCTGGCGAGCGGGCGCGTGCTGATTTTCGACAACGGCGCACATCGGCGCGGCGCAAGTCGCTCGCGCGTCATCGAAGTTGACCCCACAACCAACGAAATCCACTGGGAATATCAGGGCGCGCCGGACATCTCATTTTACAGCTACAACATCAGCGGCGCGGAACGCCTGCCCAACGGCAACACACTCATCTGTGAGGGCGCGCCGGGGCGTCTTTTCGAGGTGACGCCCCGAGGCGAAGTCGTGTGGGAGTACATCAATCCGTTTTTCGCGCGCAGAGAAACGGCGGGCGGCGCGCAAGCGGAGCAATCCAACGCCACATTCCGCTGCCACCGTTACGGCGCGGACCATCCGGCGCTTTCCGGGCGGGATTTGGATCCCGCGCGATATGCCGGCCTGAATCGGCTGCTGAGCTGAATCGAGCGCGGCGCATTGGACTACTCCCAAGCATGGTGATAAAATCCAGGCGGCGCCTACAGATAGAGGCGAGCGCGAAAGGCGTCAATCTTCACTTCGCATTTCAATAACCACAACCATAGGGGAGAGATATATCATGGCTGAATATGCACATTCGGAATCATTGGTAAGCACAGATTGGGTGGCGGCGCACGGCGGCGATGTCGGCGTGCGGCTTGTCGAGGTCGATGTCGATACGACGGCATACGAACAGGGGCATATCGCCGGGGCGGTCGGCTGGGACTGGACGGCGCAGCTCCAAGACACGCTCACGCGCGACATAATCTCCAAGTCGGACTTGGAGGCGCTGATGGGCGGCTCAGGCATAGGCAACGACACAACGGTCGTGCTCTATGGCGACAACAACAACTGGTTCGCGGCATGGGCGTTCTGGCAGCTGCGGCTGTACAGACACGCCAGCTTGAAGCTGATGAACGGCGGGCGCGCCAAGTGGGAAGCGGAAGGACGCCCGCTAACCACCGATGCGCCGTCCCACGACGCCGTCAGCTACACCGCATCGGAGCCGGACAACAGCATCCGCGCCTTCCGCGAGGATGTGCTGAGCGCGGTTCAGAGCGGAAGCTCGTACTTCGTGGATGTGCGCTCGCCCGAAGAGTTCAGCGGCGAACTGCTCGCCCCGCCCGCGCTGCCGCAGGAAGGCTCGCAGCGCGGCGGTCATATCCCGGGCGCGACGAATGTGCCCTGGGCTACCGCCGTCGCCGAGGACGGCAGCTTCAAGTCCGCAGACGAGCTAATCGACATCTACGGCAGCGGGGTTGACAACTCCAAGCCGACCATCGCCTACTGCCGCATCGGTGAGCGCTCTTCGCACACATGGTTCGTGCTGACGCAGCTGCTCGGCCTGGACAATGTGACCAACTACGACGGCTCATGGACGGAGTACGGCAGCATCGTGCGCGCTCCGATTGAGCGGTAGCAATCGACGGCGACGCGCAGGCTCTAAACTTCCCCCAACAAGGGAAGGGACTAACAGGTAATGACCAATCGGGCGGCCTTGCTTCAACTTGGCCGCCCTTTTACATCTATGGGTGAGATTATGACACAGGAAGACCTTAAATCGCTGTTTCGGACGGTGGGCGACGGCAGCGGCTTGCGACAGGATAATACCTACTACGAAGAGGAACTCGCGCTGGCGTTCCGCAATCGGGGCATGCCGCTCGAGGGGCTGCGCTACGACATCACGCCGACGGGGATGCACTATCTGCTGATACACTTCGACATTCCGGCGGTCGACGCCGACGCATGGCGGCTGAATATCGGCGGACTGGCGGCAAATCCGGTCAGCCTCAGCCTCGATGACATCAAGCGGCGTCCGAGCGTTACGATGCCGGTTACGATGGAGTGCGCGGGCAACGGCAGGGCGAGACTGAACCCGCGGCCGGTGAGCCAGCCCTGGCTGCTGGAAGCCATCGGCACGGCGGAGTGGACGGGAACGCCGTTGCGCGGCATACTCGACGATGCGGACATCGATTCAAGCGCGATAGAGCTCGTGTTCACCGGGCGCGATGAGGGCGTGCAGGGTGGCGAGGCGCAGTTCTACCAGCGCAGCCTGACGCTCGATGACGCAAGACGCGAAGAGGTGCTGCTCGCCTACGAGATGAACGGCGCGTCGCTGGAGCCGCAGCACGGCTACCCGTTGCGGCTGCTGGTGCCGGGCTGGTACGGAATGACAAGCGTAAAGTGGCTGGAGGACATCGAGGCGGTCGCAGAGCCGTTCACCGGCTATCAGATGGAGCAGACATATCGCTACAAGAGTTCGCCGGACGACCCGGGCGAGCCGGTGAGCGTGATGCGGGTGCGGGCGCTGATGCTGCCGCCGGGCATACCGGACTTCATGACGCGCACGCGCCTTCTGAATGCGGGCGCGGTTACGCTGTCCGGCAAGGCTTGGGCGGGCAGGCTGAGCGTCAGCAAGGTTGAAGTGAGCGATGACGACGGGATGAGTTGGCAGGAAGCGGAACTAGGCAAGCAAGTGGGGCGGTTCGCATGGCGCAACTGGTCGTATCGCTGGGACGCCTCATCGGGGCGGCGCTTCCTGTGCGTGCGCGCCACGGACGAAGCTGGCAATGTTCAGCCAACGGCGCAGCCCTGGACGCTTCAAGGGATGGGGAACAATATGGCGCAGCGAATTGAGGTTGTGGTGCGGTGAACCGGAACAGAAAGCCGACATGGATTGACAAAACGGAGATGCTGATATGACAGACTTGCTATTGAAGGGCGGCGAGGTCATCGACCCGGCGCAGGGTGTCAGGGCGAAGTTGGATGTCGCGGTTACGGACGGGGTCATATCGGCGGTCGCGCCGAACATAAGCGCAGCCGACGCCAAGCGTGTCATCCATGTGAACGGCAACATCGTCATACCGGGCATGATCGACCTGCACACGCATGTGTATGAGGGCGTGAACCAGAACGGCATCAACCCTGACCTGGCCGGGGTGCGTTCGGGCGTAACGACGGTGCTGGACGCGGGTAGTTCGGGCTGCTACACATTCGGAGGCTTCCCGCGCTACATCGTGCCTCGCGCAAAGACGCGCATATATTGCATGCTGCACATCTCGCGCGTGGGGTTGAGCTATCAGCCGGATACATCGCGCCGCGAGGACATCGACCTGGAAGAGACGGTGAGCGTCATCAAGGCGAACAAGCCGCTAATCCAGGGCGTCAAGATTCGCGCCGTCGGTCCCGGAGTGCCGCGCATGGGCGTGGAGATGGTGCGGCTGGCGAAGCAGGCGGCTACCGAGGGCGGTGTGCGGCTGATGGTGCACATCGGCGACCGCAGCATCGCGGACGGCGACGGCACAGAGCCAACGATAACGCGCCGGCTGCTCCCCCTGCTGGATGAGGGGGACATCATAACGCACCTGTTCAGCGGCAATCCGGGGCGGATTATCGGCGCGGACGGCAAGGTTATTCAAGAGATACTGGAAGCGCAGGCGCGGGGCGTGTTCCTGGATACGGCACACGGACGGCAGAACTTCAGCTTCCATGTGGCAAAGACGGCGCTGGATCAGGGCGTGCGTCCGCTAAGCATCAGCACGGATATGACGCCGCCGGGACGAATGAATACGGTGCACAGCATGACCGAGATGCTGGCGCGCTTCATGGCGCTGGGCTTCTCGCTGGAGGATGTGATACGCATGACGACAGTGAACCCGGCGCGGGCGCTTGGGATGGAAGATACGCTCGGCTCATTGGCGGCGGGCAGGCCGGCGGACATCAGCGTACTCAAGGAAGAGACGGGGGACTGGCGATTCCACGACACGGAAGGCGACACGCTTCGAGGCGACAAGGCGCTCGTGCCTGTCGTAACCGTCAAGGATGGCGAAGCGTTCTCGCCGGACTGGGGTCCGCGCCCCTGGGGATGGCTGCCCGATTCGGCGAACTGACAGGGCTAACATCGTTAGGTCGTGTGGACATTTGCGTCATTCCCGTGAAAACGGGAATCCAGAACTTCAAAATGTAGGCGCTTTCACATATTTTAGACCATATCAAAGCGCTGGATTCCTGCTTTCGCAGGAATGACGAAGGGAAGGAACTATCACCGCAGCATATTCACCAACTCGTCCTCGCTCAGAACCTTGACTTCAAGGCGCTGCGCGTCGGCGAGCTTTGAGCCTCCGCCCTCCCCTGCTACCAGATAATCGGTGTTCTTGCTGACACTGCCGCTGACCGCGCCGCCGAACTGCTTTATCGTGTCCTGTATCTGGGAGCGGCTGAACCGCTCCAGTCTGCCGGTTACCACGAAGCGCATATCTGCGAAGCGCTGGTCGTTGGACACGGCGCGCGGCTCATCTTCCAAGCGCACACCGGCGGCGCGCAGCTTCTCGATGACCTGACGGTTGGCGTCATTGCGGAAGTAGGACACCACGCTTTCGGCAATGCGGGGACCTATCGTGGGAATGGCGGTGAGTTCCGCTTCCCCCGCTGCCATAAGCGCGTCCATGGTGGTGAATGAGCGAGCGAGAAGCTCGGCGACCTCTGCGCCCACATGTCGGATGCCGAGCGCGACCAGCACGCGGGCAAGGGGCCGCTGCTTGCTTGCGGCGATAGCGTTCAGCAGGTTGGCGACGCTCTTCTGACGCAGCAACTCAGGCTGACGCAGGTGCTTCGCGTTCACATAGAACAGGTCTGACGGCGCGCCAATTAGCCCGTCCCGCATGAAAGCTGCGCTAAGCTCGACGATGCGTGGTTGCATGTCGGTGAAGTAGCCGACGACCGCCTTCGCGGTTCGGGCGCTGACGCCGCTGACAGACCCCAAGTCCAACTCGCTTGCCCCCGACAGAGCGCCCATATCGGCGTAGTTCTCGGCTATGATTGCGGCGGACTTCTTGCCGACGGTGGGGATGCCGCCGTTGGCAAGCGCATCGGCGAATGGCTTGCTCTTGGCGACTTCGATAGCATCCAGCAGGTTCAGTCGCGCGAGGTCGTCCCGACTAAGGCGGTATATGTCCGCCACATCCTGAATCAAACCTTGTCGTATCAGATATTCGCCCCACTTGATGCCCATGCCCTCGATGTCCATCGCGCCGCGGCTAACGAAATGCTCCAGCAGTCGTACAAGCTGAGCGGGACAGGATGCGTTGACGCAGTAGGACATCGCTTCGTCTTCGGGGCTGACGACCGGCTCGGCGCAGCTTGGGCAGGCTTGCGGCATCACAAAGGCATGCTCGTCGCCCGTGCGCTTTTCGGGATCGAGAACCCTGACAACCTGCGGTATGACCTCCCCCGCCCTTTCGACCACAACCCGGTCGCCGATGAGCAGGTCCTTGTCGCGTATGTACGCCTCATTGTGCAGGGTCGCCTGCTTGACGGTCGCGCCGCCTATGTCCACAGCATCCAGCACGGCGTAGGGGTTGATACTGCCCGTCCTGCCCACATTGACGCGGATGTCCAGCAGCCGGGTTTCGGCTTGCGCGGCAGGGAACTTGTATGCGACCGCCCAGCGCGGTTCTCTGCCCACGACGCCCAGATGACGCTGGTAATCGAGGCGGTTCACCTTTATCACCACGCCATCGGATGCGGCGTCCAAATCTTCGGCTCGCTCTACCCAATCCTCATAGAAGGCTATCGCCTCTTCGGGCGTCTCCACGCGGCGGCTGTCGTCGCTGACCTTGAAGCCCAGCCCCTTGAGATATTGCAGCATGTCCCAATGGTCATTGGGCAAGCCGTCGCCCGTCGCGTAGCCAAGCGAGTAGATGAAGATGTCGAGCGGTCGCTCGGCGGTGCTGCGCGGATCGAGCTGGCGCAGCGAGCCGGCGGCGGTGTTGCGCGGATTGGCGTAGGTTTGCTCGCCTTTGGCGGCGCGCGCTTCGTTGAACTTGGCGAACAGCGACTTTGGGAAATAGACCTCGCCGCGCACCTCAAGACGGCGCGGCGCATCATCGCACAGCAAGCGCAACGGTATGCTCTTAATAGTACGCAGGTTCAGCGTTACATCCTCGCCGACAAGCCCGTTGCCGCGCGTCGCCCCGCGCACGAACACGCCGTCCTCGTATGTGAGCGCAACCGCTAGGCCGTCGTACTTCAGCTCGCAGACCATATCGAAGGCTTCGCCGTCGAGCAGATCGGCAACGCGCTTGTGCCACGCCATGAACTCGTCGGCATCGAAGGCGTTGGCAAGGCTGAACATAGGCTGAGGGTGCTCAACCGGCTCGAAGCGCTCAGAAGGCTCCGCGCCCACGCGCTGCGTGGGTGAGTCGGGCGTTACCAGCTCGGGGTATTCCGCCTCGATACCCACAAGCTCGCGCATCCGCTCATCATATTCGGCATCGCTGATTTCTGGGCTGTCCAGCACATAGTAGCGGTAGTTATGGCGGTTGAGGGCGGCGCGCAGCTCCTCGACCCGCTGAGTTGTGCTGTCGGGTATGGTTGTGCTGTTGGGTATGTCGGTTGTTTCGGATATGTCGGTTGTTATCGTCATAGAAAGTTCACCGATTGGGTTGCGGTCTGCATGTTTATGGATTGATGCTAATCAATACTAGCACGGCGTTCAAGGCGTGTTATGGTTGCTTGGATTGCAGGATTGAAGAAAGCGAAAAGTGGACGCACCTTAGCATGCTGGATATACTCATAAGATAAATCTGAATTGAGGGATGACACTTTGCCCGAGTCAAAAGAGTTCCTGGAGTTCATCGCCAAGTATCCTCCGCTGCTGGCGATTGGAAATACGCCGATGGTCAAGGTCGACGCCGATTTCGACATCGGAGAAGCGGAGATATATGTCAAGTATGAGCATCTGAACCCGGGCGGTTCTATCAAGGACAGGCCCGTGCTGCGGATGCTGGTCGAGGCGATTCTCGCGGGCGAGCTGACGAAGGACAAGTCCATAATAGACGCCACATCGGGCAATGCGGGCATCGCCTACGCGATGATTGGCGCGGTGCTGGGCTACCGCGTAACGCTCGTGATGCCGGAGAACGCGAGCGAAGAGCGCAAGAAGCGGCTCATCGCGCACGGCGCGAACATCATATACACCGACCCGATGCTCGGCTACGACGAGGCGCTGTACGAGGTGAAGCGGCGCTATGAGAAGTCGCCGGACAAGTATTATTACAGCGACCAGTACAGCAACCCGAACAACCCGCAGGCGCACTACGACACGACGGCTAAGGAGATTCTGCGGCAAGCGCCGGACATAACGCACTTCGTAGCGGGCGTGGGCACGGGCGGCACCATCTCCGGCGTGGGACGGCGGCTGAAAGAGCGCAACCCGGACATCAAGATCATCAGCATCGACCCGCCGGAATGGCCGGGCGTGGAAGGGCTAAAGCCGCTGAGCGCGGGACACATCATCCCGGACACCTTCGATTCCACTGTGGTGGATGAGATGCTGGAGATAGATGTGGACGCCTCTTATGCGATGTCGCGCAGGCTGTCGGCGGTGGGGCTATTCGCGGGGCAGTCGTCGGGCGCATACATGCAGGGCGCGCACGAGATAGCGCGGCGCGAACGCAGCGGCCGCATCGTCACCGTCTTCAACGACATCGGAGAGCGATATTTCAGCACGGGAATGTGGGGGTAAATCCGTCAGTCTTTCAGCGTGTCAGTCGGTCAGTAGTGAGGGCTGACATAAATGCACAGGAAGGGATCAAGTCGGCAATGGTATCGAAAGCGATAGACACGGCTTTGAGCAATGAGAAAACTTTAGATGAAGAGGATGCGCTATATGAGCGATATGGCAAGCCGTTCGAAGCGGAACATTGGGGCAAGTTCATCGCCATAGCGCCGGACGGCAGAACGCTGTTAGGCGCAGATATGGACGAAGTGTTTTTCGATGCGTCTGAAACTCTGGGCGCTAGTTTCATTATATTCAAGGTGGGGCAAATGGCGGTAGGAAGGATATGACGAATGAACGCCTGGTAAGTCCTCACTTCCCCTACCTGCCTATCCGAGTTTATGCCCCTCACATAAACTACGAAGGCAACGCCCTGATTGATACCGGCTTTGCCGGGAGCGTTGTCCTGCCATCCAGCTATCTGCCCGACAATGTTCCTCCTGCGAGGCGTACAAGATGGATTCTCGCTGATGGCAGTCGTGTCAGCGCTCCGATTTACCGAGGAAGCGTAGCAGTCGGCGGGTTTCCTCCGCTGCCCTTTCAAACCACAATCACGATATTGGGCGACGAACCCATCATCGGCGTTCAGGTCATAAGGCATTTTTCGGTTATACTTGACCATGGGCAGCGAGTTATTGTCGAGCCGTAGGCGGTAAGTATGCGAAGCGACGGGCGAAACGGAGACAACACGACCGGGCGCGGGCTGGGACGGCGCATCGTGAACGCTTTCGCGCCGTACTGGTTCAAGGTCTCCGTCGTGGGCGCGCTCATCCTGGTTACGGCGGGGCTGGGCGTGGTGAACCCGGTGCTCATCCGCGTCGTGTTCGACTCCGCGCTGTTCCCGCCGTCCGGCGCGCCCGACCTCAACCTGCTGTGGATAATCGTTGGGGTGATGGCGGCAATCACGGTGGCGACCGGCGGGCTTGGCATCGTGCAGACCTTCTACACCAACCAGGTTGGGCAGCGCGTAATGCGCGACCTGCGCGATCGGCTGTATGAGCACCTGCAAACGCTGTCCATCAGCTTCTTCACGGATACGCGAACGGGCGAGATACAGTCGCGCGTAGCGAACGATGTGGGCGGCGTGCAAAATGTTGTGTCCAGCACCGTATCCAATGTGCTCTCCAACAGCGTGATATTCATCAGCACGCTGATAGCCATGTTCGTCCTGTCATGGGAGCTGACGCTGGTATCCATGGGAACTGTGCCGATATTCGCGCTCATCTCCAAGTTCGTCGGAGCGCGGCGGCGCGCGGCGTCCTCGCGCACGCAGAAGGCGGCGGCAGAGGTCAGCGCCATCACCCAGGAGACGCTCTCCATATCCGGGATGATGCTGTCGAAGCTGTTCGGGCAGCAGGAACGCGAGATTCAGCGCTTTCATGAAGAGAACGAGCAGCTGGCAGACCTGACGCTGCAACAGCAGATGACGGGGCGGGCGTTCTTCACAATCGTTCAGGTGTTCTTCTCGCTGACGCCGGTGATAATATACCTCATCGCGGGCTACCTGCTGTCGGGCAGCGCGGCGTCGGGGCTGTCGGCAGGCACAATCGTAGCCTTCACGACGCTGCAAGCGCGGCTGTTCTTCCCCATCGGCAGCCTGCTGCAAGTGTCGGTTGAGCTTCAAGGGTCGCTGGCGCTGTTCGAGCGCATATTCGGCTACCTGGACATCAAGCCGGAGATTGTGGACGCCGACGATGCCGTAGCGCTCACGCCCGAACGGGTTGCCGGCAAGATTACGCTCGACGATGTGCGCTTGCAGTACGGGTTGAGCGCCGAAGAGCATCTGAACGGCGTGGCTGCGAACGGCGCAGGGAAGCTCGCGCTGGACGGCGTGAGCCTGGAGATAGCGCCCGGCCAGCTCGCCGCGTTCGTGGGACCGAGCGGCGCGGGCAAGACGACTATCTCGTACCTCATACCGCGCCTGTACGATGTTACCGAGGGCGCGGTGAGGATTGACGATGTGGATGTTCGCAATATACGGCTGGCATCGCTCGCGCGCCTGATAGGCTATGTGTCGCAGGAAAGCTACCTATTCCACGCCACGCTGCGGGACAACCTGCTCTACGGCGACCCGGACGCTACCGAGGCGCAGATGCAGGCTGCCGCCAAAGCCGCGTTCATCCACGACCGCATCATGGAGTTCCCGGACGGCTACGATACCATCGTCGGCGAGCGGGGCTATCGCTTGTCGGGCGGCGAGCGGCAGCGGCTGTCCATCGCGCGGGTCATCCTGCACGACCCGCGCATCCTGATACTGGACGAGGCGACCTCGGCGCTGGACACGGCGAGCGAGCGCTATGTGCAGGCGGCACTGGAGCCGCTGATGAAGGAGCGCACCACCATCGCCATCGCGCACCGCCTATCCACGATAATGTCCGCCGATGTGATATTCAGCGTGGAGGACGGCCGCATCGCAGAGCATGGCACGCACGAAGAGCTGCTGGCGCGGGGCGGACTGTACGCGAGCCTGTATGACGAGCAGTTCGACGGCGGGCGCGTGGAATGCCGCTGCGAGGACGGCATCGTGCTGGTGAACGGCAGAGTGGTGGCGCAGATAGAAGGCGTGGGCGCGCCGGCGTAAGGACGGACTCGCGGGCGGCGCGTCAGCCGTCCAACCGACGGCGCAGGCGATTAAACTCATCGAGCATCTCGCGCTCACGCGCTTCAGCCGCCAGTCGCGCCTCGCGCTCACGTGTCTCTGCTGCCAACCGCGCTTCCCGCTCTGCATCGGCTTGCGCCTCTGCCGCCAATCGCGCCTCGCGCTCTGCATTGGCTTGCGCCTCTGCATCCAGCCGCGCTACCCGCTCCGCATCGGCTTGCGCCTCTGCCGCCAATCGCGCCTCGCGCTCACGCGCCTCTGCTACCAGCCACACCTCGCGCTCGACCTCATACTTGTCTATCGTCCTGCCGGTTTCGGGGTCGAGCACATCGAACTCGTGTCCGTCCCAGTGGAACTCGACATCCAGCAGTTCGCTGTACGCCCTAACGGAACCGTCGTCATCGACTTGCAGCTCATACGGCTGATACTCGCCTTCAACCAGACGCTCACCCGCAAGCGGCTGCCCATAACGCTCGCCGCCCGTCGCGTCGAACCGCCAGTATTCGGTTACGCCCAACTCCGCATACAACTCGCGCTTGCGTCCCAAGTCATTCGACGCCGTGCTAGGCGATGCCACCTCCAGCGCAAAGTCGGGCGTTTTGCCCGTCTCCCATATCCAAAAGTTGGGCAGGTTCGCGCGGATGGCGTCATCGTCCACATCGAAGGCGATGAAAAAGTCGGGACCAACGCGCCGGTTGCCGTTACTTTCGTCGTAAGATATGAAGACTCGTCCGGAGCAGAACACATCGGAGCGGTCCTTGTAGCGCTCAAAAAGCAGATGTGAGATGCGCTGTATGGACAGGTCTTGCTCCATTCCGTCCTCCACTCGCTCCGGCTCCTCGTAGAAGATGTCGGGGAGTTTTCGATCTACCCATGCGTTGGTCATTGTTCTGGTGGTTGCCATAGCAAACTCCGTCGGGCTGCTGCTGGATCGCTGCCGCCTATTATAGCGCAGAACGACTGCCTTGCGGGGACTAGGGTAAGAGGTGATAATGGGAGGAAGTCAGTTTACAAGGACGGCATCGTGCTGGTGAACGGCAGAGTGGTGGCGCAGATAAAGAGCGTGGGCGCGCCGGCGTAAGGATGGCGTTCAAATGAACATTAGACGTTGACATGTGTGGTGTATCTATTCAACACATCCCTGTTTGCCAACTAAACGAACCTTATGGCACGCGCGGTATCCGAACGGCCCGGAATTCGTGGCGGCCCCGGTTCAAACGAAACACGGAGACCTGGCCGGATGTCCTCCCATTTTACATCCTCCGGGAGTTCAGAGATATGGAAGAAATAGTCAGAACCGTCGTCGTCAGTAATGAATCCATATCGTCCCGGTTTAGCTGATTCTATCCTCCCTAGCAATCTTTGAGAGGTTGTAGATTGACTCAATTCCGGGACATACAGCAGAGCTTTGGGCAGAAACCTCCGTTGGGAATCAATGAAACCCAAAGTTTGCAGAGAGATGTCCGGTCGCTCCTTATACGGACTGCCCATAGATAATTTGGAGCGCACTTTTGCTACTAACTCCCTTGTGAGCGTAGTCGCAGGTCCAACGGACTTCAACGCCTGCAGCAATTCCGCAAGGAACTGTTCAACTTCCCTAGAAGACCGTACACGAAAACGGCCAGTGTCCCTTCGTCGCCCACCACCACGGGCACTAGGGCGGGTATTGTAAATGATTCCTTTTTGGCGCAACTGCTCGTTCAATGCTCGAAAATCATCAATATCTACAAACCCTGCTACATTGATGATTTCATTCGTCGAAAGCAGATGGCCGTCTCGACCAAGCAGAACTACTCGCTGTTCGTTCTTTTCGAGGTCAAATTCCTTATAGCTTTCAAGCCATTCAATATCTTGACGGTTAAAGATGGACTGTGAGCGAAGGGTAACTATGAAGTGCCCGTTGTCGGCAGTCAATTCAGGAGCTACTAATTCCGAATCGCGCATGGCGTCGAACATGCGAAGAATACCTTCTCCCATCTCACGCATAAAGCCTAGTTCCCTCAAAGTTCTCGCTATGAGAACATTCCGAGTTTCGTGGACGCGAGCTAAGCTTTTCAGTTGTTCAAGTGAAATGGTGGACAAAAGGCCGCCAGGACTTTGGAAATCCATGCGATCGTCATACACGAAAACTTCGACGAGGCTACCCTCGCGCGAGTAATCTCGATGAGCGATTGCATTCACTAACGCTTCCCTACAAGCAGATTCCGGATAGATTAGGCTTTCCCGAAACAGCCCAGTCGACTGAAACCGTGTCCTAGCCAGATATGGACGGAGAGCATCCCAGGCATCCTCAACCAACTTGGGAATGGGGCGTACAACCCTGTCATCCTGAATGACATTGTAGTTTTCCCCTGTGCCTAGCTCAGTACCTCGAATTCTGACAATGCGAACTTCACAACGCGGATACCAGCGTGTTATGTCTTGAGCGAATAGCAACAAGGCAGCTTTCCTATATCGCAGACCGACTGCTCCGTATTCCGCTAAACCCAAGTACTGAAGCAACTTCTCTGGAGAAAATCCGGGCGCGATTTGATCCGCCACGTATGTCAGGAGTTCAACATCCATATCGCTGACGCTAACCCCGTCAACAAACGCTCTATCATATTCACGAGAAGAGCTTTCTTCTCTGGCTGCCATTATCCTTTCAGCGGCGACGGGCCTGTTCTCTTTATCAAACCTTCGCAGACATCGACCATCCGATGTCAGGTGGACCCTATCGATGCTCTTGGTGACAGAGAAGTAAATGACTCGTTTCTCTTCCAGAACTATGTCGCCGATTACCGGCGGAGGGAGCGGGTTGTCACGATGTACATACTCTCGATGCGCGCGCTTTATCACTTCGACCAATTCATCTTTGTGAGGAACTCCACTGATAATCCCGTCATCCTCTACCCCTACGAAGAGTTCGCCACCGTCGGCATTGGCGAAGGATACAAGTGCCTCACCAATGTCTCTGCACACCTCTTTCACATTACGCGGAAAGAAGTCGCCCTTGCGATTGCGTTCACAAGCGCTTTTGAACTCTCGGAAATGGCTTTCTCCGACTTCAATTCCTATGGCAATGCGATCTTCTAATCGCAAAATCTCGTCAGACGCCACGACAGATTATTCCTATCAAAAGTAAGGCGTACTAAAAGCCTTAAGTCCTGCCATCAATTAGATTCACCCAATTCTAACATGCACATGCACTTCATTTCACTAAGCACCTACACATTTCCAGGACAATCGCATCTAAAATCAATTTTGAGAAAGGGTGTAGCATAGAGTTCATTCTCTGACAGGAGTGCAGACATGAACGGCGCATCCACCTCTTTGACAGAACAGTTCTCGCATTTGAAAGACCCGCGAGTTGACAGGACGAAGCGGCACAAGCTCACAGATGTGATAGCTATCGCAATCTGCGCGGTGATTTGCGGCGCGAACGGCTGGACGGATGTGGAACTGTTCGGCAAGTCCAAGCGGGACTGGCTGGAAGCCTTCTTGGAACTGCCCAACGGCATACCGTCTCACGACACATTCGGGCGAGTGTTCGCAATGCTGGACGCAGAGGAGTTCGAGCGCTGCTTCATGAACTGGGTAAGCGCGGTGAGCGAGTTGGCTGAGGGTGAGGTGGTCGCCATAGACGGCAAGACATTGAGGCGTTCCTGGGACAGAGGCGTCGGCAAGTCTGCGCTGCACTTGGTGAGTGCGTGGGCATCGGCGAACCGGCTTGTACTGGGGCAGCAGAAGGTAGAGGGGCATTCCAACGAGATAACGGCGATACCTGAGTTGCTGCGTAGTTTGGATGTGTCGGGCTGCGTGGTAACGATAGACGCGATGGGCTGCCAGAAGAAGGTGGCGCAGGCGATAGTGGAGCAAGAAGCGGACTATGCGCTTGCGCTCAAGGGGAATCAGCGTGAGTTGCATGAGGATGTGAAGGACACCTTTGAGCAGTGGGATGGAAGCGCAGGCGACTTCTATGAGAAGGTGGAGAAGTCTCACGGGCGAGAGACACGTCGTTGTTGGAGCGTAACGGATAGGGAGTGCATAGAGTATCTTGATGACAAGGGGGAGTGGCAGGGCTTGTCCGGGGTGGTGATGGTGGAGAGTGAGCGAGTGATAGAGGGAGTGGCGTCAAGTCGGAGGCGCTACTACATAAGCAGCCTGAGCGCGGATGCTAAGACACTGCTTGAGGCTTCGCGCTCGCACTGGGGTATAGAGAACTCGATGCACTGGGTACTGGATATGGGCTTTCGTGAGGATGAGAGTCGAGCCAGGAAGGGGAACTCTGCGGAGAACCTGTCGATACTGAGGCGAATGGCGATGAACCTGTTGAGGTGGGACAAAAGCGTGAAGGTAGGCATAGAAGCCAAGCGCAAGAGAGCGGGCTGGGATGAAAAGTATCTGCTGAAAATCCTCACTCAATAAGATGCGATTGCCCTGCGGGTGAGCGGGCGGGAATGACGCAAATGCCCGCACAACCTAGGCACGGCATGCTAACCGAGAGGTGTCAGCAGTCGTGAGAGATGGTTCATGGCGCTACCCGGACACTCCATCTAGCCTACGCTCCGCCGTGGCGCAGTATTCGGGCGCTATGTCTATCCCCAGATACCGCCTGTTGTTGCGCCGCGCCGCCACGCATGTCGTTCCGACGCCGGCGAATGGGTCGAGTATGATGTCGTTGCGGAAGCTGAACAGCAGCATAACGCGCCTTGCCAGCTCCTCGGGGAACATCGCGGGATGGTCGAATTCGCGCATGCGGCGTTCAGGCGCTATCGACCATTTCGCCGTCACCCAGTTTTTGAACGAATCGGCGTCTATATCGGCATCCGCGGACTTTCCTTGCTTCTTCAAGTTCCCCTTGCAAAAGACTTCCACGAACTCCCATGTATATTTCAAGTATGGGCTGGACGGGCTTTTCCAGCTTCCCCAAGCGGTGTACTTGCAGTTGTAGTTGTTCTTTTCCCACAGGATTTCGCCCTTCCAAATCAGCCGCTTCTTCATGAAGTAGTTGGAGATGATGTGATGGCTGGGGATGTAGTCGGAGAACAGCGGCTGCACATTGACGATTATCCGTCCGCCGTATTTGAGAACTCGGATGCACTCGTCGAAGACGCTGAACAACTTCGAGAAATATGCCTCCCAATCGTGGGCGTCGTCCGATTCCTGATAGCCTAGCCCGAAGTTGTAGGGCGGGGATGTGAACACCAAGTCGATACAGTTGTCGGGCAGCCGCTTCAAGACTGTTTCGCTGTCGCCGCAGACGATTCGGTCTGCGAACTCCGGCGGCAGTGCGCCGGACGGCTTAGCGAAATCGTGGTCGTTGGCGTAGTAGTGCTTGCCGCGTCGTTGTTCCTTGAGTTTGCGGTCAACGACTTTGCGCTCGCTGTTATAGCCCACATACAAGCGCTTGCTGCCGTTGATGCCGTAGCTCTTGACGCTCTCGACGGCTCGCAGTATCTCGGACATCGCCGCTTCATTGCCATACTCTTGGGACACCCTGCCAACGGCTTCCGACAGGTCGTTCAGATTGACTTGGCGAAGCCAGACATCCATTTCGTCCTCGGAGTTGGTGACGAAAAAGTCGTCCGGGTTGAAATGGCTGTTAAGCGCGCTGACCGCTTCGCTTGCGTTCGCGCCCAGCGAACCGTTGGCGTTGAGTTTGATATGCTTGTATTTGCTTGTAGCCATAGCGCATCCTGAATAGATGTTCGTATGCTTTGGTATGATAGGGTAATCGGGGCATGGATGTCAATTGCCGTATCGCATCCGAAAGCGCCGATTTTGAAGCGGCATCGCGCTCATCGCTATCGCCTTCCCCGCACCTGCCCAAGCGTCAGTATCATCGGAATGGCTATCAGCACGCTGAACGCCATCAGCGCGAAGGGTTCGCGGTAGTTGCCGCGTATGTCGAATATCCAGCCGACCAGCACGGGCGCGATTACGCCGAATACCGCGCTTGTGGTCATGAGCGTGCCCATGATGGAGCCGTAGTGCCGCCTGCCGAACAGGTCGGCTATGAGCGCGAAGCGCACGGGGATGGATGCGCCGAAGCCCACGCCCCAGGTTACCACGAATATCGCCAGGTGCCATATCTCCGAGCTGAAGGCGAACGCTATCGTTCCGACGAACTGCAATAGCAGCGCGACGGCGATGACCTGGCGCTTGTCCAGTCGGTCGCCGAGGTAGCCGCTGCCGAGCCGCCCGGCTACGCTGAATATGGATACGCCAAGGATGGCGAAGCCCGCTACGCCTCTGCTCATGCCGAAGCTGGTGATTGCGGGTATCTGGTGTATCGACGCGGATATGACCATGCCCGATACGCCCATCGCAATGGCGAGCTGCCAGAATACGCGGCTTCTGAGCGCCTGCCATGTGGTGACCGTTACCTCGCCGGAAAGGGCGGATGTGCGCCCGGACGCGCTCGCGGGCTGCGCGTCGTCGGGCTGCGCCCTGCCGTCGGGCAGCATGCCGTAGTCCTCGGGGCGGCTCTTCATCGTGAAGGACACGGGGACGCCCACGACCAGATAGCCGATGCCCACGACGACCAGCGCGGTGCGCCAGTCCGCGGTGGCGATGAGCCAGATTACCACGGGCACCAGCACTCCCCCGATGCCCGAGCCTGCCATCGTGAACGACAGCGCCTTCGACCTGTTCTCCACGAACCAGTTGGCGACGGTGGTGGTTACTACTAGGAATGTGCCGAAGGACAGCCCAAGGGTGAGCACGAGGAACGCCGCGTAGAACTGCCAAAGCTCCTGAATCATGCTGAGCAGGACGAAGCCGAGCGTGGTCAGGACGGTGCCGAATAGCATCACATTTCGGGGGCCGAACTTGTCTATGAACCAGCCGATGAAGGGCGATACCGCGCCTGATTCGGTGCGCTGGAGCGACATCGCGCCGGCGGTAAGGGCGCGCCCCCATCCGAACTGCTCCACGATGGGGTCGAAGAATGCGCCGAAGCCCTGCCAGAAAGTGCCGGATGTGTACGCTTGGCTGACGGATCCCGCAACCACAATCCACCAGCCATAGAACAGTCTTTTCTCTGTGGGCTGAGATGATGACGCCGCGCTGCTCGGCGTGTCTGCTGATGCGGATGGCTGCGATTTGGCGCCTGTGCGACGGCGAAACCTGTACAAAATATCTCCATCGAGGCGCGCTCGTAATGATGCAGTGGGATTTGTGAATTGGCTTTCACATTTTATAACTGCGAGATTTGCGCTGTAAATGGATTTTGTCTGCTGCGCCAACAAGGATGAAGACGGGATGCTTTCCGCCGACCTGCACTTCTCCCCCTGCCATCCCAAACCCCCGCCCCTCGCCATCCCAAACGCTCCCCTATCATCCCGCGCCCCTCCCCTTATCATTCCGACCATCTTTCTCTATCATTCCGAGCGCCCTCCCCTCTGTCATTCCGAACAGCGTGAGGAATCAAAAATCCCCGCACACCACCATCCCTAATACGACGCAGCAATTTTCTCCGTCATTCCTGCGAAAGCAGGAATCCAGTGCGTCAAAAGCACACCCAAGCACAAACACCCCCGCCATTCCGAGCCTCCCATCCCATCATTCCGAGCAATTTTCATTGTCATTCCGAATGCCCCTCCTCCTGTCATTCCGAACAGCGTGAGGAATCAAAAATCCCAATCCACCAAACACCTAAACCTCAGCAACCACCCTAGCGCTCCGTCTCGCCATCAAGCCACGAAACATCCCGCACACCAACCCTAAACACAACCCAATTCTTAATTGGAGAAAGTCCCCTCCCCCTTAATGAGGGAAGGTTCGTCGGCGAGGCGAGGACGCCGCAGATGTAATTGTCCCTTCCCCCTTTGGGGGAAGGCTAGGATGGGGGCGAAAACGCTTGCCCATCGACGACTAAACCGTACCAACCCAATTCCTAATCCCCCAAAATCACCCTTGACACCACACAAACCCTCACCTATACTATCCGCAAGAACATAAGTTGTACTACAAGGACTAACACCCTAATCAATTAGTCCCTGACAATCTGAAAACCCAAAACCCTGAAACTCATGGGAAAAACCAATGAACCAACCAACCCCCATAAATCCACACCAACAGGACAGCCAGGACAGGCATGACCAACATGACCACCTGGACAAAAAACATTGCCAGAGCGCCATAGAGCACCTCCAGCACCTAGTCCACCAAGAAACAGACAACGGCAGAACCATCATACGCAGCATCGTCTCCATCATGACCGGCGACGACCAAGACTCCACGCCCCACCACAGACTACAAGCCGCCCGCCTGCTGCTCAAACTAGGCTTCCAAGAAGCCGAAGCCCTCATCAACAGCCTCAGTTCCAAGATGGAACGGCAAGCAAAGAAGGAAGACGCCCAAGGGGAGAACGGCCCCACCCAAGCAGTCAGCCCCGAACACGAAAGGCTGAACAAAAAGCTCGTCGCCCGCATCCGAGTAGAGACCGGAGAAGGCGCAAGCATAGTCAGGATACTGAACGAAGTGCTGGAAGGGCGCGACCGAGACGCCAAGCCAAGGGACAGGATAGAAGCCGCCAAAGTCCTGCTCAGCTGGGGCTTCGGCAACCCCTCCACCCCCGACCCGGAGTTCATGTCCTACTACTCCCCCTGCCACCCCGACTGCATCTGCGCCTGCCGCGACCTCGACGAAGACCACCCCGCCGTAGTCGAGAGCCACGCGCCGGTATCCGAAGCGCACATGAAAGAAGTAGCCGAGGCCGAGCGAATAGAAGAAAAAGCAGCCGAGAGCGCAAGGCAAATCTCGCAAGGACACACCGACTACCTATCAGAGATAAGCCACCTGCCCGGCAACAAAAAGCCCCGCCGCCCCGAACGCCACCCACCCTTCCGCTGACAGAGGTAGGGGACAGGCATCGGATAGCAACGGCATAAACTCTTTCCGTTCGTGGTGAGCCTGTCGAACCACCCTTCCGCCCCCTACCACCCCGTCATTCCAAGCGTAGCGAGAAATCAAAAATCCTACCGAACGCAGTGAGGAATCAAAAATCCCAATCCGCCGAACACCTATGCCTTCAGCAACCGCCCTCAAACATCGGCTGCCATCAACCCACGCTCACCCTAACCGCACAGATATGCGCCATCCCCCAATTCTTAATTCACCCCGTGTGCAAGTTTATGAGGAAGGATAATCGGAGTTGAAATCCAGGTACACAGCGTTTCTAATTGGGTAAGCAAAACTCAAGGAGGACGCTATGCACCTGGACGACCTAATCATAACCGCTTTCTGCCTGATTGACGATATGCTCAAAGAGATACTCGCAAACAAACGACTCAGGCAGAGAGGCCCTATGCCACTGCTCGCCGACAGCGAGGTACTCACTATGGAAGTCGTGGGCGAGTACCTGGAACTCAGCAAGGACAAAGCCATTTACGACTACTTCCGCAGACACTACTCACACCTGTTTCCGGCTATGGCTAAGGTGCATCGCACCACATTCACGAGGCAGGCTGCCAACCTGCGCGAAGTCAAAAGGCACATCTGGCAGCGACTGCTCCAGGACATATCCAAAGACGAGGGTGTGCACATAGTGGACAGCATGCCTATAGCGGTCTGCAAGTTCCCCCGCGCCAACAGGCACAAGCTGTTCCGGGAATGGGCGACTTACGGCCACGCCTCGACTGAAAAGGGTCACTTCTACGGCTTTCGGCTGCACACTTTAGTGGCGCTGCCGGGCGTAATCGTGGGGTTCGTCCTCGCGCCCGCGCACATCCAAGACACTGAGGTCGTCGCAAGCCTGGTCAATGGGCAGCAGGGTTTGCTGCTGGGCGACCGTAACTACTGGAGTCCGCGCCTGCGAGAAGAGCTTGAGAAGCAGGGAGTGTGGCTGCACGCGGCCTTCAAGAAGAAGTCATCCGGGCGGGATGAGGAGGTGGGATGGACGTCTTTGTGCAGTCGTGTGCGCTATCGGATAGAGACGCTGTTCAGCCAGCTGGAAGACCGCTACTCAGTGAAGAGCGTGGGCGCTAGGGACTTGTGGCATCTGGGAAACAGGCTCATGAGGAAGGTACTTAGCCACACCTTGGCAGTGATGCTGAATCAGTCTCTTGGCAATCCGCCTTTCCAAATCTCCAAGCTGCTCACATGAAGCTTATACTTGCACACGGGGTTAATTCCTAATTCTTAATTCTTAATTCTTAATTCCGCCGCGGCGGCCTGATATACGGATACAGCTCCGGCGCAATATCCCGCACCTCCTCCGTAACCTCGGCCGCTACCGACAGCGACCCCGTGCCCAGAACCAAGTCCTTCTCGCCCGCCATCGCAAGCGCATGGCGCGTCGCCTCGCCCACATTCTCCGATGTGTGCGCCACATCCATGCCGAGTTCAGCCGCAATCCGCGCTATCGTCGCGCCCGACGCCGAGCGCGGATGCCGCGAATGCGTCGCCAGTACGCGCGGCGACAGCGGCGCGAGCGCGCGCAGCATCCCCTCCGCGCTATGCCCGCTCAGCGCCCCGAATATCAGGATGAGCCGCTCATGCGGAAAATGCTCCCGCACCGCCTCCGCCAGCCGCTCCATAGAGTAAGGGTTGTGCGCGCCGTCCACCACCAGCAGCTTGCCGCCCTCATCCGGCGTCGCCAGCGCCTGCAAGCGCGCCGGCCAATGCACATCGCCGATACCCCGCGCGATGCTCCCCTCATCCAGCGCCACCCCCCGCGCTTGCAGCGTCTCCGCCATAGCGACCGCTGTCGCCGCGTTCTCCATCTGATAGTCGCCCAGCAGCGGCGTCTCCAGCTCGTATGCGCGAACCGCGCCGCTCAGCGTGAACGCTTGCCCCCGCATGTCCGCCCGCCGCCGCCTATACGAAAACCGCTCCGACACCGCGACCATCGGCGCGCCCCGCCGCTCCGCGACATCCGCTATCACCGCCATAGCCTCCGCCGACTGCGGCGCGACCACCACCGGGACACCCGCCTTGATGATGCCCGCCTTCTCGAACGCGATCTTCGCTATCGTATCGCCCAGCGTGGCGGTATGGTCGAGGCTGATGGATGTGATGGCGCACACCTGCGGGCTGACGATGTTCGTCGAATCCAGCCGCCCGCCAAGCCCAACCTCCATCACCTGAAAGTCGGCGTCAATCTGCCGAAAGTGGACGAACGCCATCGCCGTCATCGCCTCAAAGGTGGTAACGCCGCCGTAGCCGCCCGACTCGCCCACCCGCTCCACGACAGGCCAGATGCGCTCCACGACGGCGGCGAACTGCTCGCGGCTGATAGGCTGCCCGTTGACGCGGATGCGCTCCGTCGCGCTGTGCAGGTGCGGCGAGGTGTACAAGCCCACTTCATACCCCTGCGCTCTGAGGATGGCGGCTATCATCGCCGAGGTGCTGCCCTTGCCCTTCGTGCCTGCCACATGCACCGTCGGCGTTGCAAGATGCGCGCGCTCCAGCCGCTCCATGAGCAGCGTCATGCGCTCGAGATGAAACCCCGAGTGTCCGGGGCTGTGCGTGGAACGCTCAAAGTCGGCAAGCCCCATCACGCGCTCCAGCGCCCCCTCATAGCTCAATCGTCCGCCGGACTGCATCGCGCATCCCCACATGTACCCCTTCCACCTCGCGGGCTTACAGGGATATGTACTTGATTTTCGCATTTGTAGCGGCGACCGGCCGGTCGCCCGTAATATAGAGGCAATAGCAAAGGCAGGATACTGATATAGTATCAAGTATCCTGCCCATTATGTCTATCCTGTTAGCAGCCCCGCTAGTCGGCCAGTCCCTAGATTGTGAAAGACGGCGCCAGCCGCTTCCTGCCGTTCTTGGCAGCCCCGTGCGAGCCGTTGGCGCTGCCCTTTGCGTCATGCGCCGCCATCATGCTGTTGAAGCCGTCATGGGGCAGCAAGCTGTTCACGCGCTGGAACATGGACATCGCGCGCTCGATGACCTCATCGCTGATCTCATTTCGCAAATGCGCGTGATGCTCCAGCAGCCATGCCGCCGGCTTGTACGGGTCGAACTGCCCGCCTGCGATGCCCTCAGCCTCGAAGTGCGCCTCCAGCCGCCGCGCGATGCGTGGCTCTTTCGCCGAGATAGCCTTCATGGACACCGTCTCTTGCAGCTCACCCGCGTATGCCTCGTTCACCAGCCGCAGGTAGAACGCCGAGTCGAAGATGTCCTCGATGTCCGCCGTGCGAACCTTCTGCACCTCAACCCACTTGACCGGGTTGTTGCGCTGGATGACATTGTTGTGGTTGATCATATCCAGCTTCGCCTTGTTCTTGGGCGTCACATCCATCAGCACCGCCACGCTGACATAGTTCTCGCCCAGCAGCGAGACGAACATCGGCAGGTTGTCCGCGCCCCCAACGGGAATCACGACCCATCGCGGATCCAGCCTCTGGTAGCCCTTTGCCGCGCATATCTCGCCCAGGATCTGCAAATATATCAAGTCCGCCGCCGAGTTCACCATCAGGCAGTGCGGCGCGAGGAAGAGCGTATTCGCCAGGTTATGCCCAAGCGCGACCTGCAACGGGAAGATAGTCTCCTGGTCGTTGCTCAGCGTGTCCGCGCTTATGACCGTGCCGCGGTCGTCCACATCCTGCACCGTGCGGATGCGGTGGAGGTGGTTCAGGTTGATCATGAACGGCGAGTGCGTGGTGTAGATGACCTGGTGCTTGGACGCGAGCCGCTCATCAATGAAGCGCAGGAAGTCAGCCTGCGCCAGCGCGTGCAGGTTCAGCCCCGGCTCATCCAGCAGCAGCACCAAGTCGCAGTCCTCTTCCTCCTCGATGCGCGAGAAGTATGTCAGGAACGAGAAGAACCAGACGAAGCCCTTCGAGCGGTCGTCGAACGGCACCGAAACCCGGTGTCGGTTGTTCCAGATACGCACATGCAGAATCGTGCCCTCGTTCAGCGGCGGCGGGTCGGCCGGGTTGGCGGGCGACAGGTCGAACTCCACCCGAAGCTGCTTGTTCTGCACCCAGTACTCAAACATCTCGTCCGAGATGCTGATGGACGCCGACTCGAGCTCAGCCTTCAGGTATTCGTAGTTCATCTGGCTCTGGAGGTCGTCGAGGTCTGCCCCCACGAGCGTCAGCAGCGACATGAAGGTGCGGTCGGACTCGTCTATGGCCTCGCCCGCCTCCGCGCGGCGGCATATATCCTGTATGGAGATCCTGCCGCGCATCGTGCTGTACTCGTCGAAATAGACGAACTTGGGCAGCATGGAGTGCAGCAGCTCTTCGACAGTCTGCTTGGCGGACTTCTCCCTGAACTTCCCATACAGGCTGGTAATCAGCCTGCCCACGGCGACCGGCTTCACATCCAGCGCCTCCAGCGTATTCAGCAGCTCACTGGTGCTCCTGGCGTTGCCGGCGTGGTTCGTGATTTCGGGCGGCAACTCGGCGCTTCGCAGCAGGTGCTGCACCATCGCGCCCTCGTCCATCTCAAACTCCCATGTGAAGACGTTCTTATAGTTCTTGGAGACGACTATCTCCTCAGACAGCAGCACCCCCGCGCCCACGCGCGCCGCCAGCTCTTCGCGCTCCTGATCCGAGAGCTTCAGCACGGCGGTGATGACGGTAGCGGGATCGCTCTTATGCTGTCGCCGATACTTCACATAGCCCTTGCGGGGGTAGTCCTTCAGCTCGAACCCCTGAGTGCCGTCAACCGGGTTCAGCCGCTTCAGCGCGCCCAAGAACGCTGTCTTGCCCGACTCGTTCTTGCCGACCATAGATGTAACGGAGTCGATATCGACCCAGCCCGAGTCGTCTATGGATTTGAAGTCGGTTACCCTAGCGCGAACAAGTTTCATGTCTCCTCCTCAATGCAGTCCGGCGTATCTGATTGCTTGCTATATTGTGTCCGCCGCAAGCCTTATCCGGTGGTCATCGCTATCCGTTCATGGTGAACCTGTCAAACCGTCACCTGAGCGAAAACTCTATTCCTGACCCCAACACATAGACCTGAACGGGACTTTTCGTGTATCGTGAACAGAGATTATCCAAACGCAAACACCCTACGCAAGGCATTTATGGTATTCAGTTATCCATTTTGATAGTATTACGCCTAGATACCGTTCAATATATCCTTTCTACTCTGTTCATCCATCTTCTTTAGAGGTAATTCCATGAAAATCGGCATAACCGGACTGCGACCGCCGGGCGCATCTTGGCAAGACACGCTGCAAATTGCGAAACTCGCGGAAGAGCTGGGCTACAGCTGCATCACGATGGGCGAGGCATGGGGCGAAGACGCCTTCACCTCACTGGCGCAGGTGGCGGCCGTAACCGAGCAGATACGCATCGGCACCAGCATCGTGCCCGTGTACGCCCGCACGCCCGCCAACATCGCCATGACCGCGCTCAACATGGACATGATGTCCAACGGGCGCTTCTTTCTGGGACTTGGCGCAAGCGGCAGGCTCGTCATCGAGGACTTTCACGGCGAGCAGTTCCGCAAGCCACTCAGTCGCATGCGCGAATACATCAGCATCATCCGCAATGCGGCGGCGGGCGAGCGCCTCGACCACGACGGCGAGTTCTTCAGCCTTCAGCGCTTCCGCATACGCTTTCAGCCGTATCGGTCACATCTGCCGATATACATCGCCTCGCTGACGCCCGCCAGTCTGCGGCTCACCGGCGCGCTCGCCGACGGCTGGATGCCCATATTCCTCGCGCCCAGCCGCATGTCCACGCTGGTGAACGACATAGCGGAAGGCGCGCAAGCCGCGGGGCGCACGCTCGACGACATCGCCTTCTGCCCGCAAGTCTCCATATACATCACCGACGACGTTATGGAAGCGCGCCGCCGCGAGCGCCCGCACATCGCCTTCTACATCGGCGGCATGGGCGTCTTCTATCACCAGTACATGCACCGCATAGGCTTCGGCGAGCAGGCAGACCACATCCGCGAGGCATACCTCAACCGCGAGCGCGACTTGGCGGCGACGCTTGTAACCAACGACATGGTGGACGCCATGACCATCATAGGCACACCGCGGCAGTGCCGCGAGCAGATGCAGACATTCTTCAACGCCGGCGTGGACGAAATCCGCCTAGTCTTCAACGAACCCGACGCCGACTCATACATAGACGCAATGAAAGCCGTCGCCCCCGGCGGCTAGCTTCTGTTCATCTCATCCCGTCATTCCTGCGAAAGCAGGAATCCAGCGCTTTGATATAGCCTGAGATATACGAAAGCGCCTACATTCTCAGGCTCTGGATTCCCGTTTTCACGGGAATGACGCAAATGTCCGCGCAGCCTAGCCGGACGACGCCGCTTGCGCGCTCGGATTGCGCCTGACAAGCCCGACGATGCGCGCGCCCAAGCTCGGAATGGACACATTGAACACCCAGTACATCGCTGGCACGACGATGAGCGTGAGGACGGTGGAGCTGAACAGCCCGCCCACCACGACCGTCGCGAGTTCCGCGCCGATGACGCCGCCCGTAGTCGAGCTAGCCGCAAGCGGCAGCAGGGCGAATATCGTGGTCGAAGCGGTCATCAGGACGGGGCGCACGCGCACGCGGCACGCCTCCACAAGAGCGTCATATATCTCATAGCCGCGGCCCCGCAGCTGCTCCACATAGGTGAGCATCATGATGGCGTTGTTCACGATGATGCCCACGAGGAGCAGAAAGCCTATCATCGCCGACAGGCTGAGAGTGCGGCCGGTTAGAAGTAGCGCCACGAGCGCGCCAACTATTGCGAGCGGCATGCTGATTAGGATGATGAACGGCGTGCGAAGCGCCCCCAGGCTGGCGACCATCACCAGATATATCAGCGCAACGCCAATACCCATGAATATGTACACCTGATTGAAGCCTTCTCGAATCCGTTCCGAAATGCCGCCTGTGCTGATTTGCACCCCCGACGGCACATCTTCCAGATTGTCGATAGCCTGCTGTATCAGGTTGCCGACTGCGCCCGTGTCTATGGCGGTGACCGTGCCGGTGATGGTCGCCGAGCGCTCGCTGTCGAGACGGATGACGGAGACCGGCGCTTCCTTGATTCCAATGTCGGCGATGATGCCAAGCTTCACCGGACCTACCGGGCTGTCAATCCACAGGTTCTTCAGATTGTTTATGTCCTTAGTGTCGGCGCGGTCGCCGCGCAGCACGATGTCCACAGTCTTGCCGTCTATGTTAATCTCGGAGACTTCCCTGCCTGAGATGAACTGGCTCAACTGCCTGCCCACGCCGGTTGTGCTGAGGGAATACTCGCCCGCTCTCGTGCGGTCGACGCTGATGACAACCTCATCGGCGCCCTCTGAAACATTGCTTGTAATATCGGCGAGTCCCTCGATTTGACTGAGGCGCTGTTCCAGCCTGCGCGTTACTTGAGCGATGTCGCTGAAGTTGGGGCCGGTGATATGCACCTCCTCCTGCTCCCCGCCCGGGCCGGCGTCGGCGGCGTCCACTTTGACTTCGGGCAGCGCGGCGCGCACTATCGCCTCGATGTGATCCGGCGCATCATCCGACAGCTTGACCTCTGCGCTCGCCTCATTGGAGCGGCCCGGGCCCGTCCCGATATTGACGGTCGTCTGGTAGATGTCAACCATGCCTTGCTCCACGAACAGGGCAAGCGTCTCCTCCAATGCTAGGACTTCCTGATAGGCTTGCTCCACGGATGCGCCCGTCGGAAGGTCGATCGTGATTGTCAGATTCTCAGGCGTACTCTGAGGGAAGAAAGTTACGGGTATGAACCTGAGAAGCCCGAGGCTGGCGAAGGCGACGATGAAGGCGGTGGCAATCGTGAGGAACTTGTAGCGCAGCGTCCACAGCAGTATAGGGGTGTATATGCGCTGGAATATCGTGTCGCGCCGCGCCTGGGAATCGTCAGAAATCGCATCTGCGGAGAAGTCGCCGCGCCGCAGAAGGCTTGCCGCCAAGACGGGGATGATGGTTACAGCCAAGGCTGTGGAAGTAAGCATCGCTATGCTTACCGAGATTGCGAATGGGGTGAAAAACTCGCCCACTACGCCGGGAATGAACGCGAGCGGTATGAAGATGACAACCGTCGTGAGCGTGGACGATATGACGGCTCCGCCCACTTCCCGCGTGCCGTCCACGGCGGCTTCAAAGCGGTTCGTGCCACTATGAATATGGCGGTATATGCTCTCCGAGACGACGATGCTGTCGTCCACCACATTGCCGATGGCTATCGCTAAGCCCGCAAGCGACATGAAGTTCAGCGACACGTCGGTGAAGGACAGTATCAGGATGCCGGTCAAGAGGCTAAGCGGTATGGAGATTGCGATGATTGCCGTTGGGCGCAGCGAAAGCGCGATGCCGCGCGCTAGGGAAGGTCTGAAGTTCAGCAGGAATACGAATACGACCAGAACGGCGAAGAGCAAGCCGAGCGCGCCATCGCGCAGCAGGCTGTTCAGCGAGTCCTGCACTTCAGGCCCATTGTTGAGTAGCTCCAGCACCTCCACATCCGGGGGAATGACGCCCGTGCGCCGCATATCTTGCATCGCGGCGCTGACGGCTTCCGTTACGGCGACCGTGTTGGCGTCCGGGTCTTTTTGGATGTCTATGGCGAGTCCGGGATTGCCGTTGACGCGCGATATGCTGAGCGCGGGCGCGGTGGTGAACTCCACCTCGGCGACATCCGACAGCTTGATGGGGCGCATGCCCGTCTGGGGTCCCGCGCCGCCCGCGCCTTCGCTCTGCTCGAAGCCGACGGTGAGTTGGCGGATGTCTTCGAGCGCGCCGAACTCGCTTGCCGCGCGCACCGGATATTCCGCGCCGCTTCTTCCCACGACGCCGACCGGCAGGCTGGCGTTGTTCTGCGCTATGGCGTTGGAAACCTGGTCTGCCGATATGCCAAAAGCCCTGAGCTTATCGGCGTCGACGGACACGATGACCTGTTCCTCGACTTCTCCGGATATAGTCACCGAGCTCACGCCCTGGATGCGGGCGAGGCGCGGCTGGATTACATCGCTCACGAGCCTTTGCAATGTGAGTGTGCCTTCGTGGCCCGATACGGTGAACGCGATGACCGCGCTCAAGTCGGTGCTTATCCGCGTAACATTGGTGGTCACATCGCTGGGAAGGCTTGCGCCGTTCACCGCGCTTTCCACCTCGCGCGCCGCCTCTTTCATGTCCGTGCCATAGTCGAATGTGGCGTTGATGAAAGTGTCGCTTTCGTTAGTAGTTGACCTGACTTCACGCAGCCCCTCTACCCCCGATATGGCGTCTTCGATAGGTTCCGTAATTTCGCGCACCATCGTATCAGGGTCGGAGTGGGAGACATACGCGGAAATGAATACGCTGTACAAATCGACCGGCGGGAGCAGCTCCCGCTGAAAGGTGGTGTAAGAGTACACGCCCGCTCCGAAGAGCAGTATCACGATTAGGACGGTTACGGAGCGCTTTCTGAGCGCCAACCCGGTTATGTAGCTCATGTGTATGCTTTCCTTTGAAAGATCCTGATAGGCGCTAGGGTTCTGCGGACATTTTGCCGCCGGCTGTCATTTCACTCGCCGCGATACTTCGGCGCGCGACGCTCCAAGAACGACGCGATGCCCTCGGCGCGGTCGGATGTGGATTGCAGGATGACGGTCAAGTCCGCTTCCAGCCCCAGCCCCTGCGCCAGCGTCATGTCCGCGCCGCTCGTCAGCGCCTCTTTGAGGTAGCGCGCCGCGATGGGCGCGTGTGATGCGATAGTCGCCGCCAGACTTGCGGCGTACTCGGCGGCGTCTTCGCGCCCCGCGATGTGGTTGACCAGTCCCATGTCCAGCGCGGCGCGGGCGTCGATGATGCGCGAGGTCAGGATGAGCCATGTCGCATGGCTCTGCCCGACGATGCGCGGCAGCCGCTGCGTGCCGCCGTCCCAGGGTATCAGCCCGTCGGCGACATGCGTCAGCCCCAGCCTCGCATCCGACGACGCCACCCTCAGGTCACACGCCAGCGCAAGCTCCAATCCTTGGTCAATCGCATCGCCGCCGATGAGCGCAATCATCGGCTTCTCGATGGCTGCGACGGCGTCGCTCACGCGCAGGCGCGCGAGTTCATCCGCCGTCGGCGCGTCCCCGTCAAACTCCGTGCCTTCGCAGAACACGCCGCCCGCGCCCGTTATGATGCCCACGCGGATGTCGTCGTCCTGCCGCACGCGCTCGCAGGCATCGCGCAGCCGCTGAGCCGCCCGCTCATCAAGCCTGTTGCCCGCATCCGGGCGGCATAGCGTGATGGTGGCGACATGCTCATGGATGGTTAGCCGCAAAGTTTCGTGCTGCATGGCGGAATACTAACATAAGCATACGGGGGGATAAAGGTAATCCTGTTCATCCGTGTTAGCCCCCGTTAGTCTTCCTGCACGACGACGCCAAAGCGCTCGAACAGCAGCAGGTTCGCCTGCTGCGCCGACATCATCGCGCCCTTCAAGCTGGCGACCTCTAGCCCGGAGCCTGAGATATACGCTCCGCGCAGATCGGCGCGGTCGAAGCGCGTCTCACCGCTCACGATTGCTCCCGTCAGATGGCAACCCTCGAACACCGCGCCGCTGAAGTCACTGCCCGACAAGTCCGCCTCCGTGAAGTTCACGCCCTTCAGCCTGCCGTCCACAAAGCGCTTGAAGCGCAGCGTCGCCATGCTGAAGTCGGCGTCGCGGACGGTTACGCCGTCCAGCCGCGTCTGGCTGAAATCCACCGTGCGGAAGCGCGAACCCGTCAAGTCGGCGGCGAACAGGTTCGCGCCGTCCAGGTTGCACAGGCTCAAGTCGCAGTTCTCGATGCGGCTCAAGTTCAGCCGCGCGTCGCGGAAAGTCGCCGATGTGAACTCGCACCCCGCCAGCGTCGCCTCCCGAATGTCCGCCTTGTCGAACCGCGCGCCTCGCAAGTCGGAGTTCTCGATACTCAGGCCGTCGCATGCCAGATTGAAGAAATTCACGCGCCGCAGCGAGCACTCCTCCAGCCGCATCTCATCAGCGTCGAAGTCAAGCAGCTCCGCGTCATCGAACACGCAGCGCCGAAAAGTCGTCGAGCGACGCAGCAGCCCGCGCAGCTGCTCAGCGTCCGTGATGGCAATGTCTTCGTGTGCGGTCATATCAGCGGCGATACCTGCGCCGCCCTCCCCACTCCAAACGCTCATCGTCCGGGATTTTCGGCTTCATGCGGTGGTCACATCAATTGCATGAGGCAACCCCTAGGTGTCCAGCGCGATGTGTCGCTTGATTCCAGACGCCTTCTCGCCGGCGTCATAGCCCTTGTTCTCCGCGCTGTCAGTGTTCTTAACGCTCTGAGAGTCCACGATGCAGAAGGTCGGCCGCTCTGTCCGTCCATTGCTTTGTCTGACCTCGCCAACCGTTTTTTTAAGACTTGCTCCAGAATGGATTCACTAGCCGGGGCAGGTCGCTCGCTCCACTTATGTCGCTGGGGTAGGAATGAGACACGATTACCATCCTGATTACAGGCTCCACCTTATCATATCTCATAAATCGTAGAGGTTCTGGCGTTTAGTACACTGGATTCCTGCTTTCGCAGGAATGGCGGGGGAGGGAGCAGGAATGATGGGGGAGGAAGCGGGGATGCTGGGGTGAGATTTCAAATTGCTCACAGAACCTAAGGGGGTGGTTCAACAGGCTCACCACGAACGAAAAAAGGCGCTCGCCGCGAACGGGGAGGGTAGGCTTGCTGCGGGCGGAGTACGGGGCTGATGTGGGTGGTTGTTGGGACGGTAGTTGGGGATTGGGGTTGGTGGTGGGCGGGGCTTGTTGAGTTGACTGAGGTGATGGATTGCTGAGATACTAGCGGCATGGTTACTGTGCTTGTGGTTGAGGATGAAGAGAACTTGCTTGAGGCGCTGCGGTATAATCTGGAGCGCGAGGGCTATGCCGTGCGGACGGCGATTGATGGCGAGCAGGCGCTGCTTGCTGCGCGCGAGAATCGCCCGGAGATGGTGATCCTGGATGTGATGCTGCCGAAGCTGGACGGCTTTGAGGTGTGCCGCATTCTGCGCCGCGAGAGCGATGTGCCCATCTTGATGCTGACGGCTAGGGGCGAGGAGATTGACCGCGTGGTGGGGCTGGAATTGGGCGCGGACGACTATGTGACCAAGCCGTTCAGCATTCGGGAGCTGATGGCGCGGGTTCGCAATATGCTGCGGCGTTCCACTCGCTCGTCGGCTACGGGTGATTCGGCCGGGGTGGATGTGCTGCGAAGCGGCGACCTTGAAATCGACAGCACGAGCCATATCGTGCGGCGCGGCGGTGAGCGGCTGGAGCTGAAGCCGCGTGAGTTCGACCTGCTTGCGCTGCTCGCCAAGAACCGCGCGCGCGCGTTCACCCGCGAGCAGATTTTGGAACGGCTGTGGGGGCATGACTACTACGGCGACAGCCGGACGGTGGATGTGCATATTCGCTGGCTGCGCGAGAAGATCGAGCCTGAGCCGAGCAAGCCGGTTAGAATCGTGACGATTCGCGGCGTGGGATACCGCTTCGACGGATGAGGCTGCCCCGCTCGCTGCACTGGCGCGTCGCCCTGGCGTACACCGCGCTGATATTCCTGACTATGGGCATCGTCAGCCTGTATCTGGTGAACTTCGTGCGCGACACTTATGTCGCCAATCTGCAAACGAGCCTTGAAAAGCAGGCGCGACTGGTGGGCGAACAGGCGACGGCGCTTGCCGACGGAGGTCAGGGCGGCGCGGAAGAGTTGGGGGCGATGACTAAACGGCTGGCGCGGACTGTGGGCGGGCGAGTGAGCATCATCAACACGGAGGGCGATGTCGTCGCGGACAGCCTGCAACCGCCGTCGGAGCTTCCCTCGCAGCTTGGGCGCAGCGAGGTTCGCGCCGTGCTGTCGGGCAGCGTTGCGGTGAGCAAGGGGATGGGCGCTGCGCTGGACGGCGGCGGCGATGTGCGGATGCTGTTCGCGGTCGCGCCGATACCGGCGAATGGCGGCGTACTCGGCGCGGTGCGCGTTGCCGTGCCGCTGTCGCAGGTGCAGGCGGACATCAACCGCATCATCGTCGCTATCGTGGTGTCGGCGCTGCTGGTTGCGATGCTCTCGGTGGGCGTCGGCTACCTGCTGTTCCGCCGCACATCGCGTTCTGTGCGCGCCGTGGCTGAGGGGGCGCGCCGCTTTGCCGAGGGCGACTTGGGGCATCGCGTTGCGACTGCTTCATCGGACGAGACGCAGGAGCTGGCAGCGGCGTTCAACGGCATGGCGGACACCATCCGGCGCATGCTGCGGGATATGTCGGACGAGGGCAACAAGTTGACGGCGATGCTGGATACGATGGAGGACGGGGTGGTGGTGATAGCGGCGGACGGGCGGATAACGCTGATGAACAGCGCGGCGGAGGCGCTGCTGGATACAGGAGCGAACGATGCGGTCGGCTCGCGGCTGGTGGAGGCGCTGCGCGACCATGAGATTCAGCAGGTAGCCGCGCTGTCGCTTGAGTCGGGGCAGCTGCGCCAGGCGGAGGTGGAGCTGCTGCCGCAGCGCCGCTATCTGAACGCGATAGCGACGCCGTTGGGCAGGGGCGGCTCGGACGGCGTCTTGCTGACGCTGCACGACTTGACGGGGGTTCGGCAGGTGGAGAACACGCTGCGGGAGTTCGTGACGAATGTGTCGCATGAGCTTCGCAGTCCGTTGGCGTCGGTGAAGGCGATGGTGGAGACGCTGGAGGACGACGCGCTGGAGGACGGGGCTATGGCGCGCAACTTTTTGGGGCGCATCAACCGCGAGGTTGACCGCATGAACTTGATGGTGGAGGATCTGCTAGAGCTTTCGCGCTTGGAGAGCGGTCAGCAGATGCCGAGCCTCGCGCCGCTGAACCTGTCGGCATTAGTGGATGAGGTGATACAAGAGTACGATGAGCGGGCGGGCGGGGTAGAGGTGCGGGCGCGTATGCCGTCGGAGGATGCGCGCGCGCTGGGGGACAGGGACAAGCTGCGGCAAGTGATGGTGAACCTGCTGGAGAACGCGCTGAAGAACACGGAGTCGGGGAGCGTGGTCGTGTCCATCGATGCGGGGGAAGGGCTGCATCGCGTAAGTGTGCGTGACACGGGGGCGGGCATAGCGCGCGAGCATCTGCCGCATGTGTTCGAGCGGTTCTACAAGGTTGACCGCGCGCGGCGGGACGGCGGCACGGGGCTTGGGCTTGCCATCGTGAAGCAGATAGTGCAGGCGCACGGGGGGGATGTGAGCGTGGAGAGCGAGGAGGGGGTGGGGAGTGTGTTCGGCTTTACGGTGATGCGGGGGTGATTTTCTTTCGCAGGAATGACGTGGGGGCGTGGGGCGGGTGGTTCGACAGGCTCACCACGAACGAAAAAAATAGGCTCGCCGCGGACGGGGTGGGGCGACCGGGTGTTGTCTTGACAAGTGCGGGAAGCAGATGGCTAATCCTTGTTAGTGGAGGGGGCTGCCATTGTAAAATGAGAATGTGGCGCGGCTGTGCGTTGGGACGATTGGAGGGTTGTGCGGGTGGCATCGGGCGGACTGCGCGCAATTGGGTCTGGCATGCTGCGCGAATGACGCGAATTCGCTGACATGAAGGGAACCTTGCTGCATATACTCAATAATCTCCGGCGGGCTTTGGCGACGCATTACCAGAACATCGGTACGACGGGGGGGGGTATTTCGTCCCCCCGACTGCGAAACGCCCTGTTCATCCTGTTCATCGCGGCAATCCTCGCTTATGGCGCGGCGTTCGCCGCATACATGCTCACCCGCTTCGACCTCATCAACCTTATCCGCGATGTCAACAGAGATGACTCTTTCTACTACTTTCAGATAGCCTACAACCTCTCCGAAGGCAAGTTCTCCACTTTCGACGGCATCACCCGCACCAACGGCTACCATCCCCTTTGGCTGTTTGCCATCACGCCCTTCTACTGGATATTCGACAAAGAATCCGCGCTGTTCGCAATCAAGGCGTTCGAGATAATGCTGGTCGCGGGCAGCGTGGCGCTCATCGCCACAGCCGCGCGGCTGGCGCGCCTCCCTTGGATCCTGCTGTTCGCCCTGCTGCCCACGCTTTACGGCGTTCACATCTTGACAGCGGGGCTAGAGGCGGCGTTGGCGCTGTTCATGCTGGCGCTGCTATTCTTGTCCGTGATGCTCTACGCGCGCAGCCCTGCCCGCTGGAAGTGGCTGCTTGCCGCCGTCGCCTTCGCGCTCCCTTGGGCGCGCCTCGAGTACATCGCCATATCGCTTGCGGCAACCGGCGCGCTGTGCCTCATGGAGTTGCCATGGCGCGACAAGCCTTGCGGCGCATCATGGCGCGAGTTGACGCGCGCCCTATCCCGACTGCAAGCGCTGCCTTCGCTGCTCGCCGCCGTCGCCGGCATTCTGGTGTACTTCGCCTACAACCAACTGGTGTTTGGCGTCTTCGTTCCGGTGAGCGGCTTGATCAAGATGCAAGTGTTTTCCGTCCGTCAATGGAGGTTTGAAGGCGGCTTTGACTTGGCGCGCAACTTTCAGGGAACCTATCGGATTCCCGCAATGGAAGACGGGCTTGCCGCGGCGCTGGCGGTGTGTGGCATTGTCATCGGATTGTGGATGCTTTCCCTCCACGCGCGGCGGCGGGGTATCTCGCTGCCCGGAAGTTCTTTCCTTCCGTTCTTCATGGTCGGGGCTTTCGGGCTGGCGGCCGGACACCTGGCGAAGTTCATTCACTCCGGTCTTTTCGTGCATCCCTCCCTTAGCGGGTATGTCTGGTACTATGTTCCAGCCTACCTTATGGAGGCGCTGCTGTTTCCCATCGTGTGCTTCGCCGCGATATACGCTGTTCGGCTGTTTGCGCCGCGTTGGGCGGGCAATGCGTCGAGCCTGCTAATCGTCATTGGCGGCGCCATATACCTGCTTCTTGGGGCGGATTTTCACCAGCCTTTTCGATTCGCGGCAGACTCCTCCGAGCGGAATGACGCCGTTTCGTGGATGGCTGAGTACACAGCTGGGGTGCAGGTGATGAACCGCCTTTTGCCCGAGGGCAGCATAGTTGGGTCGTGGGAATCGGGCATATTGGGGTATTTTTCCATATTCCCGGTGGTGAACATGGATGGCGTGGCGAACTCCTCCGAATACTTACACGACCTGAGGGCTTACGGTTATGTATATGCGCGTAATCCACCGGAGGGCAGCGGGCATAGCAGGGTCATCCGGCAGTCAGGAATCACACACTTTGCTAATATAGTGGGCGTCGAAAAGGGGGCGCAACACACGCTTTACGACAGCGCGCCAAGGTTTCAATCGGACTATTCTTTCAAAATATGGAAACTAGAGCCTGTGGCAGCGTCCTTTGATTTCTATGAGCGTATGAAGCCGCGCTTTGACTACGAATCCGCCGGCGTAGGGCTGATTGTGGATGGCCGGCTGGCGCAGGCGTTCACGCAAGACTGCGGACTGGATGAGCCGGCGGTATGGTCGTGGGGCGATCAAGCGAACGAAACTATCGCCAAAGCGTGGAGGCGGGCGCAAACCGGGCTGTGCGTAACGGACGTCGTGCTGCCTCACGATGCGGCACAGCCCGCTCGGATCAAGACGATGTCGGCGGACGACTATCTCGCGCGTCTGATTGGAGACAGCCAACCGGCAATCCGCTCCGACTTCGATGTGCATCTAACCGAAAACAGGCTTATCTACACCAAGGCGCGGTGCGCGGAGGATGACACTGCCCCAGCCTTCTTCCTGCACATCACCCCGGTTGATGCAGATGACCTACCCGCCCACCGCAAGCGGCATAGGTTTGATAATCTCGACTTCAGATTTGAGCGGCATGGCGTGGAGTTCGACGATACTTGCGTGGCGACCGTCCCGCTCCCCAACTATGACATCGCCGCAATCCGCACGGGGCAGTTTGTGCAGGTGGACGGCGGCTTTCAGCATCTATGGGAGGGGGAGATTCGCCTAACTGAATAGGGTTGTTTGGACATTTGCGTCATTTCCGTGAGAACTGGAATCCAGAACTGCTAAATGGGGGAGTTGTGCCATTTACGCCCGTTGGGAGCGCTGGATTCCTGCTTTCGCAGGAATGACGGGATGAAATTTCAAAATGTCCACAGAATCTAGGGCGGGTGGTTTGATAGGCTCACCACGAACGGGAAAAGATGCTCACTGCGAACGGAGAGGAAGGTAGGCTTATTGTGGGCTGAGTATGGGGTGGGGGGCGCTTGGTTGGGAATTGCTTTACCCTGCTGGCTGTAACGGGTGTATGATGTATGGGTATGCTGAAACTTGCATCTGTGGGACAGGGGCGGCGGGGCGGGGCGGAATGATAATGAGATAATTCCCAGGAGAATGGTAATGAATAACGGAAGAAGGCGGGTGGTTGTTACGGGCATGGGCGCGGTTACGCCGCTGGGCGATTCGGTTGCCGAGTACTGGGCGAGCCTGTTGGCGGGCAGGTCTGGCATTGTGCCGATGACGCTGGCGGATCCGACGGACTATCCGTGCAAGGTCGCGGGCGAGATACCGAACTTCGACCCTGGCAAGTATATCAACCCGCGTGAGGCGCGGCGCATGGCGCGGTTCTCGCAGGTGGCGGTGGCGGCGGCGGCGCTGGCGCTGGAGGATGCGGGCATAGACTTGTCGGCAGAGGACGAGGAGCGCATGGGCGTGGTGATGGGGAATGGCAACGGGGGCTTTCCGACTACGGAGGACAACGCGCGCACGCTGTTCAGGCGCGGCGGGATGCGGGTTAGTCCGTTCTTCATTCCGATGATATTGCCGAATATGGCGGCGGCGAATGTGAGCCGCATATTCGGGCTGAAGGGGTACACTTCGACGGTGATAACGGCTTGCGCGGCTGGGACGCAGGGCATTGGCGAGGCGGCGGAGGCGATACGGCGGGGCGCGGCGGATGTGGTGCTTGGCGGCGGCTGTGAGGCGGGCATCTGCCAGCTTGGGCTTGGGGGGTTCAATGTCATCAAGGCGCTGAGCCGCAGCGATGTTCCGCCGGAGAAGGCGAGCCGCCCGTTCGACGCGAACCGCGACGGGTTCGTGCCGTCGGAGGGCGCGGCGATTTTGGTGCTGGAGAGCCTGGAGCATGCGCTGGGGCGCGGCGCTGATGTACTCGCGGAGGTAGTGGGATACGGCGTGTCGTCGGACGCATTCCATGCGGTGCAGCCGGATGAGGACGGGTCAGGGGCGGCGCGCGCGATGCGCTGGGCGATAGAGGATGCGGGGATGCAGCCTTCGGATATAGATTATATCAACGCGCACGGCACATCCACGCCCAAGAACGACCTGGTGGAGACGCTGGCAATCAAGAAGGCTTTCGGCGATGCGGCGTATAGCGTGCCTATCAGCTCTACGAAGTCTATGATAGGGCATGCGCTGGGCGGCGCGGGCGCGCTGGAGGCGGTCGCATGCGTGAAGACTATCCAGGATGGCATCATCCATCCGACGATAAACTATGAGACGGCTGATCCGGACTGCGACTTGGATTATGTGCCGAATGAGGCGCGGCGGGCGCAGGTGGACAGCGTGCTGTCGAACAGCTTTGGGTTCGGTGGGCAGAACGCCTGCGTGGTGTTCAGGGGGATTAGGAATTAGACACGGGACTTACGCACTTGAATATGAACTCCTACATGAGATTGACCCGTTTCAAGTACGAAATCGCGCTCAACTGCGTAAGTCCTAGCAATTGTGAAATACAACAAAATAGCGCATCTGTTACGCACGACTAAGCGAGGCGCGTATGCAAGACTCACAGCTCGGCAGCATCTCAAACTTCATCTGGAACATCGCCGACAGTGTGCTGCGCGACCATTTTTCTCGCGGCAAGTACCGCGACGTCATTCTGCCGATGACGGTGATTCGCCGCCTAGACGCCGCGCTCGCGCCCACGAAAGCCGCTGTGCTTGCCGAAAACGAGCGAATGGAACAGATTGGCATCAGCGTTGACGCGCGCGATTCGCACCTAAAGAATACGTCGGGCATGAACTTCTACAACACCTCGCGGTTCACGCTCGCAAGCCTCTCGGTCAGCGACAGCCCCAAGCAGCTGCGCGCCAACTTCGAGGACTATCTGAACGGCTTCTCCACCAATGTCAGAGTGCATGTACTCGCCAACTTCAAGTTTCAAAACCAGCTCGACACCCTAGACGGCGCGGGAATCCTTGGCGCTCTCATCGAGAAGTTCATCTCGCCGAGCGTGAACTTCAGCCCCTTCCCCGTGAAAGACGACAACGGAGAAGAAATCCTCCCCGGGTTGGACAACCACGCCATGGGAACGGTATTCGAAGACCTTGTGCGGCGCTTCAACGAAGAGAACAACGAAGAAGCCGGGGAACACTGGACGCCGCGCGATGCGGTCGAGCTGATGGCTCAGCTGATATTCGAGCCGATACGCGACGAGATAATATCCACCACATACACCCTATACGACGGCGCGATAGGCACCGGCGGCATGCTCACCGTCGCCGAAGGCGCACTCAAGAACATCGCAGACGATCGGGGCAAAGAAGTCTCCACTCACCTCTACGGACAGGAAATCAACCCCGAAACCTACGCTATATGCGTCTCGGACATGCTCATGCAAGGCGTGAACGATGTCGCCGAAAACATCATCGGCCCACCCAATTCGTCAACCTTGTCGAAAGACGGATTCGGCGATCGCACTTTCGACTTCATGCTGTCCAACCCGCCCTACGGCAAGAACTGGAGCAACGACCTGCGCGCTATGGGCGGCAACCAGAACTTCTACGACCCGCGCTTCATCATACGGCATGCGGACGACTCCGAGTATTCGCTAAAGCCTCGCGTGAGCGACGGCCAAATGCTGTTCCTCGCCAACATGCTCAGCAAGATGAAGCGCGACACGCCCTTGGGCAGCCGCATAGCCGAAGTGCATAACGGCAGCTCCCTGTTCACCGGGGACGCGGGACAGGGCGAGAGCAACATGCGGCGCTGGATAATCGAGAACGACTGGCTTGAGGCAATCGTAGCCCTGCCCCTGAACATGTTCTACAACACCGGCATAGCGACCTACATCTGGGTCTTGACCAACAGGAAGCGCGAATATCGCAAGGGCTACGTGCAGCTCATCGACGCAACCGAGTGGTATGCGCCGCTCCGCAAGAACCTGGGACAGAAGAACTGCGAGCTGTCGGCAGCCGACAGGCGGCGCATCGCGGACACATTCATCGCCTTCGAGGAGACCGAGCATTCCAAGATACTCCCCAACAGGGCATTCGGCTACTGGAAGGCAACGGTCGAGCGCCCCCTGCGACTGGCAGGCATTGACGCCGACCGCGCCCACGCCGCCAAGGAAATCAGAGCGCTCAAGGCAAGCGCCGAGCGCTCCGAAGACGCGCCCCCGCTCATCAAGAAGATACACAGGCGCGGCGGCGAGCCGGACCCGATGCGCGGCAGGTTCTCGCGCAGCATAGACGGCAAGAGCGTCGTCGTGGAGTACGAGCCTGATACCGACCTGCGCGACGCGGAGCAGATACCCTTGCTGTACGACGGCGGCATAGAAGGCTTTCTGCGCCGCGAGGTACTGCCCTACACATCCGACGCATGGCACGACCCGGCAAAAGTGAAGACAGGCTACGAAATCAGCTTCACCCGCCACTTCTACAAGCCCGCCCCAATGCGCCCGCTAGAAGCGATACGCGCCGACATACTGGCATTGGAGCGGGACAGCGAGGGGCTGTTGGCAGAGATTATCGGCACATCGGAGCGTACCGACTGATAATCTCATAGCAAACCGCAATTGCGTTACAAGGAGATGTTGCCTTGAACGAGGTTCCTAGACATAAAGTATTCATCAGCTACTATCATGAAGATGACCAAGAATATAAGAACCGACTCGTCGATGCGTTGGACAGCAAGTTTGTCGATAAGTCCGTCAGCCAAGGCGACATTCACGACGAGGGGCTTCCTCTGGACGAGATACGCCGCAGAATCCGAGACGACCACATCGCCGACGCTACCGTGACCATCGTTCTGATTGGCCCCTGCACATGGCAGCGCAAGCATGTGGACTGGGAGATTTCAGCCAGCATCATAAAACGACGGAATAATCTGAGATGCGGATTGTTGGGGCTGCTACTGCCGACGCATCCCGATTATCAGAAGAATGAACAAAACCGCAATCCGCGCCTTATCCCGCCTAGGCTGGCGCGAAACATCAAGGGCAAAAACCCCTTCGCGGTTATCTATGACTGGCCGAACAACAGACTCGCCAGAAAAGTCCTGCCGAAAATCCATACGGCATTCCTGAGAAGGAATAAAGACCCTTCGCCGAATAACCGCTATACTCTGTTTGCTGATAACAGAAGAGGCAATTGCCGGAGGGGTTGGCAGAATTAGAAAATTGGCTTTGAGCGATCAGGCATGGCGATAGGCGCGCCTCGCTCATACTCCCAATGCAAATACAAGCCCGCCCCAATGCGCCCCCTAGACGCGATACGCGCCGACATACTGGCATTGGAGCGGGACAGCGAGGGGCTGTTGACGGAGATTATCGGCAGTTGAATTATGCGCTATAATCATGCCATTGAGCGCATCATCTACATCATCAACGCCATGAATGTGCCGGAGGAAAGCATTTACTCCACAGCTCCGTTCCTTCAAGATGATTGTCAGAGCGTCTTGACAAAGAAAGAATAAACTACATGCTTGCCATTTCAGGTAAAAGATTCACCAAAGAAGTCACCCTTCGCGGCTCGGTGTCGGAAGCCGACCGGGACAGGATGACATTTGAGTTGCAGCCTGTGTACGGGGATAAGGTGTCCGGCCCAATTCCTGAACAGCACTTGGATACCGTCATAGAGGCGTTCAACGGTTACAGGGATGGAATCCGAGTGCTCGTGCAAGGTGTAGGGCGGCATGATCGGCAGAACCGACTTCTTAGCCTAGAATCTATTGAACATATTAACCCCCTTGACCCGCTTGATGTGCCCGCGCAATTGGACGACTTGCGAAACCTAAAAGACGGTTGGTATGACGGATATGGCAAAGCGCCCAGCCACGAAGGGCTTGACTGGCTTGCCCACAAGTTCATGCTCGAATATCCCGATACCTTGCCGCGTCCATACATCTACCCGACGCCCGAAGGCGGCGTGCAGATGGAGTGGTCGATCGGCGTATATGATGTAAGCCTTGAATTGGACATCTCCAAACAAACGGGGGACTGGCACAATCTGAACATGCGCACGATTGAAGCGGACACGCGCACTCTGCGATTGGCAGACAGCAGCGATTGGGATTGGCTCAATGCCGAGATTGGGCGTCTGACGGAGAGTTCGGAATGAACCAAAGTCCCTTGCTCCACAGGCAAGTTCATCCCAACGAAAAAGACAATAACCGCCTCTCTGTCTATAACTGCTATACTCTATGTGCCGATAATAGAAGATGCGACTGCCTGAGGGGTTGGCAGAATTAGGAAATGGAATGAGAATCAAGAGCGTTCACCTGTCTAACTACAAGCGATTCACCGACCTTACAATCGCTGATATTCCTGAATCAACTCGCTTGGTGGTATTGATTGGGCCGAACGGGTCAGGGAAATCGTCTCTATTTGATGCCTTCTTAGTGAAGTCGTGGGGGAGTAGGCACAACTACGGTCTATCAGACAATAGACAGTACGCAGGGTACTATACCAAGATCCCGCGCTATGATATGGATTCCACTCTTCAAATTGCAGAATCGATTAACATCGATTGTCATACTATTGGTACGCTTGACGCCCCTCAATGTGCAACTGCATTCAACATACGCTCGGCTTACAGAAACGAAGCGGATTTTAGGTTGGATACGCTGCAAGCGGTTGCACCATCTTATGAAACTCCAAGGTTTGAGCGCATAATAGACCCTGATAGCGCAGTCTCCGACAATTACAGGCGACTGGCTTGGAAGCGCATATCAGACCTAGATAGGGACGCTGACGGCAGCACTACCTTTGACCAATATCGCCGGGAAGCTCTTGCCGATATTCAATCGGCTATGAGAGACCTTTTCACAAATCCAATGCTCAAACTCCAAGACTTTGGAGGAATACAAAACGCTGGCTCCTTCCGATTTTCAAAAGGGAATGCCGAGGACTTTCACTACAAGAACTTGTCGGGAGGAGAAAAGGGAGCATTCGACCTTCTACTGGATATTTTTGTCAAGCGTTCTGAATATCAGGATGCCATTTATTGCATCGATGAGCCGGAATCGCATGTCGCTACTGCGCTGCACGGCCCCCTGCTCAAAGCTATGCTTGGACTCATCCCTGATGAATCACAACTATGGATTGCCACGCACTCCATAGGGTTTGTTCGACAAGCGTTTGAGATCATGAAACAAGAAGGCAACGTCGTATTCTTGGACTTCTCCGGACATGATTTTGACCAATCGGTGGAAATTAAACCACGAGTCCCTAATCGCTCTTTCTGGCAAACGACTTATCAAGTCGCGCTTGACGACTTGTCAGACCTAATCGCGCCCCAGAATATCGTCATCTGCGAAGGGAAAAAGGTCGGCGTTGACGAAGGGTTCGACGCACGCTGCTACAATCTGATTTTCTCTGATAGCCACCCGGAGACTTCGTTCATTTCTTACGGAAGTGCCAGTGAAGTTCATAACAGCAAAAATTTGATGAAAATCCTAGGGGTTGTGAATAAGGGGACTAAAGTATGGCGGTTGATTGACCGCGACGACATGACTGATACGGAAAGAGCCGACAAAATCCAAGACGGAGTGCGAGTCTTGAAGCAACGGGAGTTAGAAACATATCTCTACCACCCGGAGGTATTGCGAACATTCCTCAAGAAAATCGGCAAGGAAGACCTTGCCGAAGACATCTTGAAGAAACGCCAAGACTTGCTGGACTCATCAGAGTTTTGTGATGATATGAAGCCAATCACTCAGAAATTGCTTCAACACATCAGGAAACGGACACGTCTCTCTCAATTGGGTAACAAGCGTGATGGGTTTGCGATTGAATACCTAGCGCCGGCGCTTATCGACACCCCTTGCGTGTACGAAGAACTAGAAGAAGTGATCTTTTAGTGCAATGCCAAAGTTGAAGCCATACCCCGCCTACAAACCCTCCGGCATCGACTGGCTCGGCGACATCCCCGCTCATTGGGATGTGCGGCGGCTCGGTTCTTTGGCATCAAAGTTTGGCAGTGGGATAACGCCTCGCGGTGGCGCAACAGTATATCAAGAGACCGGAATTTTGTTCTTGCGTAGCCAAAATATCCACTTCGACGGGCTCAGAATAGAAGATGTTGCTCACATTTCGGAAAGACTGCACAATGAGCTTACCGCGTCCCATGTGAAACCTGGTGATGTACTGCTCAACATAACCGGAGCCTCTATCGGACGCGTTTGCTCAGTCCCAACGAACTTCACGGAGGCGAATGTAAATCAACATGTCTGTATAATCCGCCCGCGCAAAGAGCATATTCTCTCGGGTTTTCTGTCAGCCTACTTGTCCACTCCGATGATACAAGGCGAGATATACACACAACAAAGCGGCGCTTCGCGGGAAGGCCTTACACTGCAATCAATCCGTAGTTTTTCGATACTTGTCCCGCCCCTAGCCGAGCAAGCCGCCATCGTGCGCTACCTCGACCGCGCCGACGAGCGCATCCACCGCGCCATCGCCGCCAAGCAGCGACTCATCGACCTGCTCACCGAGCAGCGGCAAGCCGTCATACATCGCGCCGTTACGCGCGGCATCGACGACAGCGCGCCGATGAAGCCGTCCGGCATCGACTGGCTCGGCGACATCCCCGCACATTGGGAGGTGCGGCGTGCAAAATACTTCTATGCCGAGGTGGATGAGAGGTCTAGCACCGGCGTGGAAGAATTGATGTCGGTGTCACACAAGACCGGAGTAACTCCCCGGAAGAGCAGCGTAACGATGTTCAAGGCTGAAAGCAATGTCGGCTATAAAATATGCCGACCAGGGGACATAGCGATAAACACGATGTGGGCGTACATGGCGGCACTCGGAGTCGTGTGGCAAGTTGGCGTAGTCAGTCCTTCTTATGGTGTCTATCGCCCTCGAAGTGGCAGTTCGCTAAATCCGAGCTATATCGACCCACTACTCAGAACCGAAACTTATAAGGCAGAGTATCTCCGCAGGTCAACAGGAATCACATCCTCACGGATTCGATTGTATCCCGATCAATTCCTGAACATACCTCTACTTTGTCCACCCCTCGCCGAGCAAGCCGCCATCGCGCGCCATCTCTACAAGGCGACGGCGGACATAGACGCGGCGATGGAGAACGCGCGGCGGCAAGTGGAGCTGCTGCGGGAATATCGCGCGCGCCTGATAGCGGATGTGGTCACCGGGCGCGTAGATGCGCGCCGCGCCGACTGAACCCCCTCGAACACGCTCTGCCGCCAACTTGACCGATACGGACTCGCTTGGATAACATCGCCTCACCACATACTTCATAAGGATGGCGCAAGCGATGGCACGCCGCAGTTCACAAATAACATTGCAGCCCAGCGTACTTCTTTGGGCGCGGCAGCGGGCGAAACTCAGCGCCGACGATTTGGCGCGCAAGGTATCTGTGAAGCCGGAGCGCGTGCGCGACTGGGAATACTCCGGCGACATCAGCATGTCGCAGGCACAGAAACTGGCGCGCATCACCTACACCCCCTTCGGCTACCTGTTCCTGCCCGAGCCGCCCGACGAAAGCCTGCCCATAGCCGACTTCCGCACCGTGGGCGACAAGCCGCCGCGACAGCCAAGCCCCAACCTGCTGGACACCGTGTACGCCATGCAGCGACGCCAGGCTTGGATGCGCGAAGAGATGACTATCGAATATGAAGCGCAGCCGCTCCCTTTCGTGGGCGCGCATGCGCTCACCGACGACCCGAAGGAAGTCGCGGGCGCGATGCGCGACGCGCTGGGCATTGACCAAGGCTGGGCGGCGTCCGTGCCTAACTGGTCTGCCGCGCTCCGGCGTCTGCGCGACAAGGTAGAAGACGCCGGCATACTGGTGTTCTTCAATGGCGTCGTGGGCAACAACACGCGGAGGCCGCTCGACCGAAAAGAGTTTCAAGGTTTCGCGCTGGTGGACGAGTACGCTCCGCTAATCTTTGTCAACAATACCGACTTCAAAGCGGCGCAGATGTTCACACTGGCGCACGAACTGGCGCATATATTCGTGGGCGAAATGGGTGTATCCCATCTTGAAGACATGCAGCCCGCTAACAACGACACCGAGCGATTTTGCGACAAGATGGCTGCGGAGTTTCTAGTGCCTGAAAGTGAATTGCGCGCCTGCTGGCATGCCACCGGCGTCAATGATAACCCCTATAATTCTGTCGCCAGCCAATTCAAGGTAAGCTCCATCGTTGCGGCAAGGCGCGCGCTCGACACAGAACTCATCAGTAAAAGCGCCTTTCTGGATTTTTACGAAGAACACCAAAATGAAGTTTGGCGCAGCAAGCAGGAAAATCCAGGCGGCGGCAATTTCTGGCTCAATCAGATTTGGCGTGTTGGCCCGCGCTTCGCCGCCGCCGTAGTCTGCGCCGTCAAAGAGGGCAGGCTGAGCTATACCGAAGCCTACTCCCTCACCGGCTTGAGGGGAAACACCTTCGAGAACATGCCGGAGAAGATGGGGTTGTCATTTGCCGTCAATTCAATGTCGATTGCATAAGCGCCTTTGAAATGCTGCGTCGGCTTGGCGTTCAGTTCTGATATGATAGCAAAGCATACCTGTTGACGCCCCCACAATGTGCTACCATCGTAACCATAACCATACGGAGACATCCCATTGCGCCGAACATTGGGACTCGAACAAGAATGAACTCAACAAGAGAAATCTATGAAGAAGACCTACGCTGAACTAACCCCTGAACAGCAGGCGGAAATAGACGCGCTCATGGCAATGTCCGAAGACGAGATTGACACATCAGACATTCCCGAAATCGTGGACTGGTCCAACGCAAGGCGCGGCATGTTTCATCGCCTCAGGCAAGGGCTGCCTCCACCCTCAAATGAACAACGATAAACTGACCCCGGAAGAAAAGGCGCGCTGGGAAACTCTAGCGGCAATGCCCGACGACCGGATTGACACCTCAGACATCCCTGAGATTGTCAACTGGTCCGCGCGCCAAAAGCGCGGCATATTCCATCTACCCCCTGACGAACGGCGAGAGGCGATGAGCGAACTCAGAAGAACCCACCCCGCTGTTGCCGACACATCTGAGCGCGGGCTGGAAAATTACATCGTGGCGGTGATGACCGGCATATATGGCTCCCCTCCGCCCGAAGATTGGATACGCGAGCATCCCGCCGCTTACGGCGCGGACTGGCTCGCGGGCGAACCCGACGACTACGACAGCGAGCGCTGCGTCGACCTGGCGCAGTTGACAGCCTTCATCAAAGCCACTCAACCCCAAGTCGCCGCCGCCTTGTCGCTCGACTCCGACACACCCACGCGGCGGCAGTTTCTGGAGCGTCTCAGCAGCGAGACGAGCAGGCGCGGCATAATAGAGGTTCTGCGCGGCGGCGTCAACCACCTTCAGCACAACATCACCCTCTTCTACCCTTCCCCGTCCGCGAACAACGAAACCGCCGCCTATATGCACAAGCAGAACCGCTTCTCCGTAACGCGCCAACTGCGTTACGGCAGCGGGAACAGGAAACTTGCGCTTGACATCGCGCTGTTCGTCAACGGCTTGCCGATAGCCACGATGGAATTGAAGAACAACCTCACCGGGCAGACATACAAGCACGCGATAGAGCAGTATCGGAACGACCGCAGCCGCCGGGAACCGCTGTTCCGTCCCGGCCGCTGCGCCGCGCATTTCGCGCTGGACGAAAGCCAAGTCCACTTCTGCGCCGAGCTGAACGGCAAGCAGTCCGTCTTCTTGCCGTTCAACAAGGGCAAGGACGGCGGCGCGGGCAACCCCGTCAACCCCGACGGGCTGCGAACCGCCTACTTCTGGCAAGAAATACTCAACCCCGAAAGCCTGACCGACATCATAGAGAACTACGCCTACTTCTTCGATGAGAACGGCGGCAGAGGCCGCAAGCGCGCAAAAAAGGCAATCTGGCCGCGCTATCATCAGCTGGATGTCGTGCGAAAGCTGCTCGCCGATGCGCGCGAGAAGGGCGTAGGGCAAAAATATCTCATCCAGCACTCGGCAGGCAGCGGCAAGTCTAACTCCATCGCTTGGCTGGCGAGACGCCTGATGAGCCTGGAGACGGACGGCAAGCGCCTGTTCGACAGCATCATCGTCATAACCGACCGCAGGATACTGGACAGGCAGATAGACAACACAATCAAGCAGTTCGTACAAGTCAGGTCGAATGTTGAGCACGCCGACTCTTCCGCTCATCTCAGTCGCCTGCTGAACGAAGGCAAGCGGATAATCACGACCACCGTGCAGAAGTTCCCATTCGTTCAGGATGAAATAGGCGGCAGACACAGGGACAGAAGGTTCGCCATCATCATCGACGAGGCGCACTCCGGCCAGGGTGGAAACACCGCCATAGAGATGGGCAGGGTATTGGGAAACGCCGAGTTCGCCGACAAGATAGAGGACTATGAGGACGCCATAAACGCCGCGATGGAGTCGCGGCAGCTACTGTCCAACGCAAGCTACTTCGCGTTCACGGCAACCCCCAAGAACAAGACGCTGGAGCTGTTCGGCGAGCCGGAAGCGCAGCCCGACGGCACAGCAAAGCGCCGCCCATTCCACATCTACACGATGAAGCAGGCTATCGAGGAAGGCTTTATCCTCGACGTGCTCACCAACTACACCCCATATAAGAGCTACTACGAACTGAACAAGGCTGTCGAAGACGATCCTGAATTCGACAGCCGCCGCGCTCAGCGCAAGCTCCGCCGCTATGTGGAGGAACACCCCCACACGATAGAGCAGAAAGCGGCGATAATGCTAGACCACTTCGAGAACGCGGTATGGCGTCCGAAGAAGATAGACGGGCAGGCCAGGGCGATGGTGGTAGCCGAAAGCGTCAACCGCGCGCTGGAGTATTATCACGTAATCAGAGAGCGCATACGGCAGCTGGGCTATCAATACGGCGTGGTGGTGGCGTTCTCGGGAGAGCGCGAATTCAAGGGCGCAACCGTGTCCGAGCCTTCGCTCAACGGCTTCTCCGAGCGGGAAACGGCTGCGAAGTTCCGAGAAGGCGATTGCCGCATCCTCGTGTGCGCCGACAAGTTTCAGACCGGCTACGACGAGCCGCTGCTGCATACCATGTATGTCGATAAGACGCTGTCGAGCGTCAAGGCGGTGCAGACGCTATCCCGGCTGAACCGAGTCATGCCCGGCAAGCGTGAGACCTTCGTACTCGACTTCGCCAACGATACCGATGTCATCCGGGAATCGTTCGCCGACTACTACCGCGCCACCGTCCTGAGCGGTGAGACCGACCCGAACAAGCTGCACGACATCAAGCGCAGCCTCGACGAAAGCGAGGTGTACACGCAAGAGCGCGTGAGCGATGTCAGCGGCGCGTTCTACATGCATGGCAGCCAGCAGCCATCCGGCAGGCGCGGCGATTTCGATCCGATGCTCGACGACTGCGTAGAGCGCTACATCGCTATGAGCGAAGACGAGCAGGTCGAATTCAAGGGCGGCGCGAAAGCGTTCACGCGCACTTACGCCTTCCTGAGCCAGATAATGGAGATACGCAGCAAAGAATGGGAGGAATTGGCAACCTTCCTGACATTCCTAATTCCCAAGTTGCCGTCTCCGATTGAAGACGACCTGTCCGCCGGCGTAGAACAAGCGGTGGACTTGGATAGCTACTACATAGAAAAGCGCGAGGCGATGCAAATCATCTTGGAAGACGCGGATGCCGAAATAGACCCGGTTCCCGTGGGAACAGGAGGCGGCATAGCGGAGCCGGACACCGATCCCCTGTCTGTCATCATCGCGGAGTTCAACAGGGTGTATCGCCCGCCCGGAATGGACGCGGAAATCGCCGCAAACATCATTCGGGCGATCCCTTCGCGCGTGCGGGATGACAGAAGTTTCCAGAACGCCCGCAAGTCGGCGGACATGGAGAACGCCAAGGTAGAGCACAGCCGAGCGGTTGGCGATGTGGTCAGCGAAATGCTGGAATGCAGCGCCGAGATGTACAAGCTCTACCACGAAAACGCCGAGCTGCGAGAGTGGATAAACTCCAGCCTGTTCCGCCTGAACTACTGATTACCGACGGCTGGCGCATGGCTGCGCTGCCTGCATACACGCACGCATACACGACGAGCGGACACCTATCCGCGTTAGCTGCGGACGGGTTCTTTCATTAGGTTGCTTAGCATGAGCTGCATTGCCATGGTGTGGCTGCATTCGCGGCGGCTTGTGAAGTAGTAGCAGGAGCAGCTCCACTCGCCGGACTCGTAAGAGATTTCGTGGTCGGAATTGTCGCCTCGGAATGTCGCTTGGCACTGCATGAGGGTGACGCGCCCCTGCTGCGCGGCGTAGTCCTTGGCTTTTTCCATCTTCCTTACGAGGCTTGTGTCCATACAGCACTCTCCTTGCTAATAGCAGTTTTTGGGCCGGCGGTTCGTCCTGCTGAGCGCGCAGGGCGATTGCCTTAATTCTATCGTTTTGTGTTGGGGGGCGTCAATTTATGCGCGGGGCTTGGGGTTGGCGGCTTGGGTTAGGGCTAGGGCGCCGGTGAAGAATAGGGCGGCTACGATTAGGAAGGCGAGACGGTAGCTTTCGGTTAGGTCGACGGATATGCCGGCGAGGATTGGGCCGGCGAAGGCGGAGACTGCCATGGTTACGCTCATGACGCCCATGATGCTGCCGTAGCGCTTGATGCCGAAGGCGTCTTGCACGATGAGCGGGAATAGCGCGCCGAATGCGCCGAGGAAGAAGCCGAAGAGCGGCACGAAGAGCCATACGAATGGGAGGGATGCCGTGGAGGACAGCCATACGAGCGGGAGGGATGTTCCCGCGAAGAGGGTCAGCAGCGTGAGGAATGTTCCCTGCCCTATGAGGTCTATCATGAGGGCGTAGCGCGCGGTGATGCGGTCGGCGAGCAGTCCCATAAGGAACTTGCCCGCCATGCCGCAGGCGGCGAGCAGACTGAGCGCGATGGACGCGGCTGCCGGGGAGACGCCTTCGTTGGTGAGGTGGACGGCGATTTGCGTGAGCACCGCGCTGTATGTGAATGAGCCGAGCATTGCCGCGAGTGTCATGGCGTAGAATGCCTTCGTGCGCGCAGATTCTCGCAGCGTCCAGCCGGTGAGCTCGGGTGGGGCGTCGTCTTCAAGGGCGTCGGCTTCGCCGCGGGCTTGCCTGCGCGTCGGGAACTCGCGCACGACCATCAGGGCATAGACGGTTAGAACTATGCCGATTATTCCGAATATCAGATATGCGCCCTGCCATGGGGATAGGTTGATGAATGCCCAGTGCCAGGATAGCCCGAGCGCGAGGGTGGTTATCGGGGGGAAGGTGATGCCGCCGAAGTTGTTGCCCATGAGGGTGATGCCCATGACTCTGCCGCGCGAGCGCTGGAACCAGATGCCGACGAGCCTGCCGGCGGGCAGGATGGACGCGCCCGCGAAGCCCGCGTACTGCACGAGGCTGAGCGCGTACCAGTGCCAAAGCTCGGTCATCAGGGGGCGCAGCAGGTAGCTGACGGCTATGAGCAGCATGGAGAATACGAGGATGTTCTTCGCGCCGTGCCTGTCCATAATCCACCCAAGATAGGGCGCGATGAGGCTGCCCACGGCGGTGAAGGACAGGGAGAGGTTTATTTGCGTGCGCGTCCAGCCGAATTCCTGCTCCAGAGGCTCTATGAGCAGCCCGAAGGCGTACTGGCCGGAGCCGACCGTGAGCGTTGCGGCGAGGAAGGGGGCGGAGATGACCCACCAGCCGGCGTATATGGGCGGCGGTCTGAGGCGTATTGCTTTGAGCATCGGTAAAGAGTATATCAGGGTTTAGGGTTGTGAGTTAGTCGGTGTTTCGGTGGGGGAAATTGCATAAGTGGAATTAGAATGGTCGAGCGGCGTGGATTTCTGGATTCCCGCTTTCGCGGGAATGACGGGGTGTGCGGGCGGGAATGACGGGGGCGCGGGCGGGATTGGCGGGGCGGGTGTTCGTTGCCGCTTGGGGGCTTTGATGATATAAATGACATGCTGAACGATTGAAGCGATATTCTTGATATGTACGCTGACAGGGGTATGTATTTGTTGCGGTACGGGCTATTACGCTTGTTCCAACAAGGATTTTTCGTTGTCGCCTTGAGCGGGGTGAAGTGTCTATAATCGCTATGGCAAGACGAAGATGGCTTGTGTGCGATGATTTTAGATTCCTCACTCCGTTCGGAATGACAGGGAAGGGTGACTTTCTTTCGCGGGAATGGCGAATATGAATACTATTGAAACACTGACTATCTTGCTGGGAGGCGGTTCTTATGGCTGATGATTTTCGTATTGCGCTTATTGGGCAGGCGGCGTTTGGGGAGAGCGTGCTCAATGCGCTGGTGGAGAATGGGGAGAATGTGGTGGCGGCGCTGTGCCCGCCGGACAGGGCGGGTAGAGCCGCCGATCCGCTGAAGATTGCCGCTGAGGGGCACGGCGTCCCTGTGTTGCAGTTTCGGCGGATGCGGAACCGGGACGCCATAGACGCATTCGAGGCGCTGAACGCGGACTTGTGCGTGATGGCGTTCGTGACGGACATCGTGCCGGACGCTATCTTGGAAGCGCCGACGCACGGGACGATACAGTATCATCCTTCGCTGCTGCCGCTGCACCGGGGGCCAAGTTCCATCAATTGGCCTATCATACAGGGCGATGAGAAGACGGGGCTGACGATATTCTGGCCGGACAAGGGGCTGGACACGGGGCCGATACTGCTGCAAAAGGAGACGGAGATTGGGCCTGACGATACGCTTGGCTCGGTCTATTTCGGCAGGCTGTTCCCGATGGGCGTGGACGCGATGGTGGAGGCGGTCGGGATGGTGAAGGACGGCAGCGCGCCGCGTGTGGAGCAGAATCACGATGACGCGACTTATGAGGGCTGGTGCCGCGCGGAGGATGTGGTCATCGACTGGGGCAAGCCGGTGGGCGAGATTTACAACATGATACGGGGCAGCGACCCCAGCCCGGGCGCGGGGACGACCTACGGCGATACGGGGGTGAGCTTCTTCCGCGCGAGCAGGTCGGACGGCGAGGCGGGCGGCGCAGGCGGCGAGGTTACGGAGATTACGGAGTCGGGCTTCCGCATCGCGGCAGACGGCGGCTCTATATTCGTGGGCAGGGTGCAGCAGGGGCGCGAGCGCAAGGTCAATGCGCCGGAATGGATGGAGGCGGTCGGGCTGAAGGTGGGGGACAGGTTCGGGGGCTAGGATTTGTCGCGGGTTTGTTCCCAGGTGGGGCGGAGTATTTCCATTAGGATGAAGTCTAGGCCGCGGCGGCGCACTTGCTTTACTTGCTGAAAGCCGGATTTGCCGAATGCTTTTTGCGCGCGCGCGTTCCAGTCTAGGGTGTGCAGATAGACGCGCTTCATGTCCGTCTTGGTGAAGATGTACTCCAGCAGGGTGTCCACGGCGTCCGTGCCGTAGCCTTTGCTCCAGTATTCCTTATCGCCAATCATGATGCCTAGCTCGGTCTCGCGGCGGCGCGTGTCTATGTCGTAGTACATGCAGTTGCCGATGTGCTTGCCCTTGTGGTCGTCTATGCCGAAGCGCTTGGAGCGCGAGTTGGGATAGTCGATCTCTTCCTGAGAGTAGCGCAGAAAGTCTTTGTACGACATGTTGAGCGGGCGGGTGGCGTCGAGGCGCGCCAGATCCTCGTCCTTGCGCCACGAGTAGTCGTTGGGAGCGTCGCCGATGCGCTTCTCCCGCAACTCCACCTTCTTGCCCATCAGGGAGATATTCTCAGCCGGTTCGGGCTTTCTTCGAGATAAGGGAAAGGGCATTCTCAACAACTCGAACCTCGTTATCGTAAGTCAGGGCGGTCATGGCGTCGGAGGCGGGAAGCCAGCGCACATAGTCGAATTCGTGGTCGTGCAGGGACAGGTCGCCGCCGTTGGCGCTCATCAGATAGAAGTGCACGACCTTGTGGCAGGGAGCGCCGTCGCCGTATCGCTCGAAGCAGTAGTCTATTCTGCTGACGAACTCGTCTATGCTCACGCGCAAGCCCGTCTCTTCGCTCACCTCGCGCAGGGCGGTCTGTTCGGGCGTCTCGTCGTTCTCCGGGGTGCCCTTGGGCAGCCCCCAGATGATGTCGTTGGACTGGGCATCGAACCCGCATACGACGACTTCCACATCGTCCCCGCGCATCCGCGCCACGACGCCGCCCATGGACTCCATCTCGATTACATCGTTCACTAACGCCCCCCTGCTCCGCTTGCCGTACTATCAAGCGGCAGCGTTTTCTTTCAGACGGTTTTGCTACTATATCGCACCGGATTCCTGCGAAAGCAGGAATAAAAACGCTGCGCTATCATCAAGCGGCTTAATTCGCGCCGTAGCCGTTTGGGGCTATTCTAGTGGCTTGCGCGGAAGGGCGTCAAGGCGCGGGCGAGTCAAGAGAGATTTGCATTAGTACAGTTTAGCCGTCGATGGGCAAGCATTTTCACCCCCATCCTAACCTTCCCCCTTTGGGGGAAGGGACAATTGGCGCGACCGACTCGCTCGCCAGATTGGAAACCTTACCCCATCAAGGGGGAAGGGACTAATGCAATTTTCTCAAGTCAAGGCTGTGTTTCCTTTCGGATGGGTTTGCCGCCATAACGCACAACGCACTGGATTCCTGCCCCTGCTTCCGCAGGGGTGACTTTCTTTCGCAGGAATGACGAATAGGTTTGCTATCCAAGTGGAAACGCTGTCGCAAGTCAATCACTTGTTTGTTCCGGGCGACCAGTTGTAGATATTCGCGAGAGCGCCGCCCATTAGCGCGGAGCGCTCTGATTCGGAGAGGCTGTCGGTGACTCGGAATGCCTCTACGCCCTGCTCGTAGGTCAGCAGATTTACGGCGCGGGTCCAGTCCGTGCCCCACATGCATCTGTCAAAGCCGAATGCGTCGAATATCTTGCTCAGAGGCTCCCAGATGTCGGGGTATGGGAATGGCTGATGGGACAAGGTGCATGCGCCGGAGATCTTGATGGCTATGTTGTCGTACTCTGCCAGCGAAAGCACATCCGCGAGGGCGGCGAACGGTTTCGGCGGCGCGGGCGGCTCGAAGGGTTGGGGCAGCCCCACATGGTCGATCACTACCCGCGTGTCGGGGTTGCGGCGAGCCAGCTCGCGCAGGATGGGCAGATTGCCTGAGCACATAACATTCACGGGAACGCCGGCGCGCGCTCCGGCGGCGAGTATGCCGTTGAGTCCCGGATGGTCGGCTTCGAATGGCTGGTAGGTGAGCATGATGCGCGCGCCAACGACGCCGGGGTTTTGCGTCCACTCCGCCATCTCGTCATCGATCGCTTCCGACTGCGGATCGAAGGGACGGATGAGACCGAACCTGTCGGGGTGTTTCGCGCGCACCTCCAGCGCGTAGCTGGCATCGTAGCGATACATGGAGTATGGCGAAACCAGCAAAGCGCCGTCGACGCCGACCGCGTCCATCGCCGCTACCATATCGTCGCCGGTGACCTCATCGGGACCTTGCAAGTGTCCTTGCCAAGGGCGCTCAGGGCTGTTGCGCTCGTAGGCATGCACTTGTGAGTCGATTGTGGGAGTCGGAGTCGTCATCGTCTTTCTCCTTGTCGTTCATGGATGGGCGCAGGGCGGTCTCATGGCAGCGTCGGGATTAGTGATGCTTCTGTGCCTCTTTGGCTGCCTGTTCCTTTGCCTCGTCCAGCGCCATTGCGGCTGCCGCTCGCTCGTTTTCGTCCACCTTGCTTCTGATAGCCTCGCGGGCGCGATTCCATGTGCCGCGATTGTCGGTCACATACCTGTGCGACTCATAGTAGTCGTCCAATAAGCCGTTGACTCGTGGGATGACATAGCGGGCGACCATATCCCAGCTTCGGCGCGTGTTCTCTCGATTCGCCCAGTCGTGGACGAATCCGATGACGCAGCCAAAGCCGCCGGTGATGTCCATCATTTCGTGGATTCGGGCGACCAGATCGTCAGGCGTGCCTATTACCGCAGTGCTCAGTTCGGAGAATGCCACGCCGTCCACCGCTTCGTCCGGGGTCTTGTAGATTGGTCCCTCGCCGCCCGCGAGCGTGGCGATGGTGTATTCGTTGTTGTGCCTGAGCAAGCCGTCGCGCGCCTGTTCACGCGCTTCTTGCCGCGTCTCGGCGATGTGCCAGTTCAGCACGATGCGCCAGTTCTTGCGGTCGACGGTCGTGCCGTGAATTGCGGCGGACTCCTCGGCAAAGCTCCACTGGAGCGGCAAAGCCCTGATGCCTTCTTGGGACAGCGAACCGATGGAGAGGACGCCCGCGCGATGCTTGCCTGCCAGCGTCATACCGGACGGGCTGACTATGGATGCGACCGCGAACTCCATGTCTTTTTGGAAGGGCTTGAGTTGCAGTTTCGCGTCGCGGAGCGTGAACCATTCGGATTCGTAGCTGAAACGCTCGTCCGACTCGAACAGGCGACGGATGATGCCCATCGCTTCGTCCTGGCGGTCGCGCAGCAGCATCGGGTCGACGCCCAGGGTGTGAGCGTCGGAGGGCAGCGCGCCGGGGCCGGAGCCGAATATCACGCGGCCTCGGGACTGGTGATCGAGCTGCACAATCCGCTGCGCCACCATGAAGGGGTGGTGGTAGGGCAGGGATACGACGCCCGTGCCGAGTTTGATGCGGTGCGTGCGCTCAGCGGCGGCGGCAAGGAACAGTTCCGGCGAGGCGATAATCTCCCAGCCTGTGGAGTGATGCTCGCCGCACCAGAACTCATCGTATCCCAAGCGGTCAAGATGCTCGACCAGTTCCAGATCGCTCTGCAATTGCAAGGTGGGATGTTCGCCAATCGGGTGGTGAGGCGCAAGAAATGCGCCAAATCGCAGGTCTGTCAAGTTCGTTCTCCTCTGTTTGTCGGCTATTTGGAGTGTCGCAATAGGCTTGTCGGGGCGAAACCTGAATTAGCGAACTCGCTTTGATATTCATTATTCACAATAACGGGACTTTTCACAATAAGGGGGCTTGACGACATGGTAGGGTTTTTTCGGATGGGCTTGCGGGAATGACGGAGTGGGAAGGCGGAATGTCGGCAGAACTTAGCGATGCGGACGCAAAACCGCGTTGTCGTGTAACATACTGAGGAAGTATGTTAGATGCGCTTCAAATATAGATGATCAATTTCTTTGACTTGTCGTTAGAGGCTTTTGTGCAATGAACCCAGCAACGATAGAATCTGTCCGCATCAAGGGTTTCAGGTCGTTGGCGGATGTTGAGCTTTCCGACTTGCCCCGAGCCGCCGTCTTGATTGGGGCTAATGGTTCGGGCAAGTCCAACTTCATTCGCTTCTTTGAGATGCTGAGTTGGATGCTTCGCTACCGACGGCTGGGGGAGTTCATCGAGAAGCAGGGAGGGGCTGACGACCAGCTGCATGGCGGCAATCGAGTTACGCCACGCATGGAAGCCGAAATAGAATTGCGTACTCCCCATGGACGCAACGACTACCGCTTCGCGCTTTCTCACGCTCATCCCGACAGATTTTTCTTTAGCGAAGAAGCCTTTAGATCTAACAGCGGTAGATTTTCGACAAGGCCCGCTTGGCAATATCTCGGAAATGAGCATAGGGAAGCAGCGATAGTCACCGAGGCGCGGTTGGGCGGGCACAGGTACAGGATTAATCGAAGAACCGCTTCCAGGTACAGGGTCAATCGAAGAACCGCTTCCAGGTACAGGGCTAGAAGAACCGCTTCAGTAATCGTGAATCTGCTCAGTAACTGTTCTGTGTATCAGTTTCACGACACATCAGACACTTCTGATTTCAAGATACGCTGGGATGCGGCTGACAACAATCGCCTTCGTAGTCACGGGGGCAACCTGGCGGCGGTTTTGTATCGCCTTGAGCGAGAAGACATTAAGCGGTTCAATCTTATATGCCGCCACATCGGGCGGGTACTGCCCGGCTTCGATCGCTTCGACATCCAAGAAAGCTACGGCAAGGTACTCCTCAGATGGCGCGCGAAGTGGTCGGACAAGACATTCGGCGCGCACCTCACATCCGACGGTTCTCTGCGCTTCTTCGCTCTGGTTACACTGCTCAATCTGCCTTCGGAGATGCTGCCTGATGTGCTTTTGCTGGACGAGCCTGAACTTGGGCTGCATCCGTCAGCCGTCAGTCTGGTCGGCGGCATGATAAGGTCGCTTTCCGTGGATAGACAGGTAATCGTGGCGACGCAATCCCCACTGCTTGTCGATACATTCGGTCTTGACGAGATTTTCGTTATGGACTTAAAGGACGGGCGCACTCAAATTCGCAAGCTCAACGCGCCTGATTACGCGGTATGGCTTGAAGATGGATACTCTACCGGACAACTCTGGTGGAAGAATCTTCTTGGGGGCCGTCCATGAACCGCTTGGCGATTTTGGTCGAAGGACCTACGGAGGAAGAGTTCGTCAATCTGGTTCTAGCGGAACATCTGAGAGAAAAGGGCATCGAGCCTACTCCGATTTCTCTTAACGGTGGCGTTAATGTGTACAGACTTGCCGCAGAAATGGCAAACTTGTCGTGGAACTTCGATGCTGTGACCTCGTTAGTAGATTTCTATGGCTTTCGCGGCAAGGGCAACGCAACGCTCGATGAGTTGGAAGAGCGCATCAAGGAAGAAATTAGCCAGAAGGTACGCAGTTCAGATGCTCATTCGCGAGTGTTCGCCTATGTTCAGCAGTATGAGTTTGAAGGTTTGCTGTTCTCCGATGTAAGCGCATTTGGACGCGCGCTAATCGTGCAGGACAAGTGCGTTGACGAACTGTTGAACATTCGGGCAGAGTTTCCAACCCCTGAGGATATCAATAACAGTCCAAATACTGCGCCAAGCAAACGAATAAAGAATGTGATACCTCTGTATGGGAAACATGTCGACGGTCCCCTGATTGCTGAGGAAATAGGCTTGAGAGCCATCCGCGCCGAATGTCCTCGCTTCAATGAATGGGTAAAGCGCATGGAATCTTTAGGGGATGCGCCGTAGCCGATGTGCAAAATCAACCATGTCGGCGTTGCCTATGCTCGCAAATCACCTTGAACCGCCGGTGCCTGACATTGTACAATTGGCGCAGTAATTCAATAGGATAACCCCTTTAAGTCAGTCCTGAGAGGCTGGCAAGGGAATTGCCGCTTTGCTGCGACTTGCGCTTGTGGGGTGTGTCGCGGCGGCGTTTGACCTCTTGCCGGCGGGCGAGGGGTTTTTTTGTTAGCGGGAGGGTTTTGTGGCGGTGAATGGCGGCGCGGTGGAGCGCAATATCTTGGGCGCGGATGAGATTCGGCGCGCGCTGGTGCGTATCTCGCATGAGATTCTGGAGCGCAACGGCGGAGTGGAGGGGCTGGCGCTGGTGGGCATCCAGACTAGGGGGGTGTGGCTGGCGAAGCGCATCGCGGGGTTCATTCGGCAGTTCGAGGGGGTGGATGTGCCGGTGGGCGCGCTGGATGTGGGGCTGTATCGCGACGACTTCGCGGCGCGCAGCCGCCCGCTGATGCACACCAGCATCCCCGCCGGAGTGCAGGGGCTGCGCGTGGTGCTGGTGGATGATGTGCTGTACACGGGGCGCACCATTCGCGCCGCTATGGACGCGCTGAACGACTTCGGACGGCCGAGCGAGATTCAGCTGGCGAGTCTCGTGGACAGGGGACACCGCGAATTGCCGATACGCCCCGACTATGTGGGCAAGAATGTGCCTACATCGCGCGATGAGTCGGTGCAGGTCTATATGAGCGAGATTGACGGCATCGACGAGATAACGCTGCTGCGGGAGGGGGACTGATGACGACTACGGGCAGACGCAGAGCGGAGCGGCAAGCGCCGCCTATCGCTGCCAACGGCGCGCAGCCTATCGCGCCGCGTCATATCCTCGACCTGGACGACTTTTCGCGCGCGGAGATCGAACTGGTCTTGCAGAATACCGATGTGATGCGGGAGGTGCTGCGGCGGGACATCAAGAAGGTGCCCACGCTGCGGGGCAAGACGGTCATCACGCTGTTCTATGAGGCGAGTACGCGCACGCGGGTTTCGTTCGAGCAGGCGGGGAAGATTCTCAGCGCCGATGTCATCAATGTGTCGGGCGGCGGGAGCAGCGTTGAGAAGGGGGAGTCGCTGTATAACACGGCGCTGACCTTGCAGGCGATGAACGCGGACATCATCGTAGTGCGGCATCCACATTCGGGCGCGCCGCACTTCTTGTCGCGCTTTCTGAACTCGACGGTCATCAATGCGGGGGACGGCATGCACGCCCACCCGACGCAGGCGCTGCTGGATATGTTCACCATCAAGTCGCACTTCGGCGACATCGCGGGTTTGAAGGTGGTCATCGTGGGCGATTTGCTGTACAGCCGCGTTGCCCGCTCCAACCTGTGGGGGTTGACGCGCATGGGCGCGGATATAACGCTGTGCGCTCCGCCTACGCTGATTCCCGCCGACTTTTTAGGTTTTCTAGGCGACGGCGCAGAGCGCAACGGCGGCGCGGTATCGGCGCATCCGTTCAGCGGCGTGCGAATCGAGACGAATGTGGAGCGCGCGCTGGCGGACGCCGATGTGGTGATGGCGCTGCGCTTGCAGAAGGAACGCCAGCAGGCGGGGCATTTGCCCACGCTGCGGGAGTATTCGCGGCTGTACGGCATCACGCCGCGCCGCATGGCGCTCGCAAAGCCGGGGGCGCTGGTTATGCACCCGGGGCCGATGAACGAGGGCATCGAGATCGACCCGGAGGTGGCGCACGGCGCGCAGGCGGTCATCGAGGAACAGGTGACTAACGGCGTGGCGGTGCGTATGGCGCTGCTGTACGCATCGGTCAGCGGTCAGTTGGCGGTGGGACGGCAGGACAGTTAGCCGGTCTCTTATCGGAGAAAATTGCATTAGTACAGTTTAGCCGTCGATGGGCAAGCGTTTTCACCCCCATCCTAACCTTCCCCCAAAGGGGGAAGGGACAATTGGCGCGACCGACTCGCTCGCCCCAGACTGGAAACCTTCCCCCATCAAGGGGGAAGGGACTAATGCAAATTTCTCCTTATCGGTGTGAGGACGGAAGAGTTTATGAGCGATACGCCCCGCCAGCGCGCGACCGCGATAGTGCGGCGAGACGACCGCGTGCTGCTGGTGCGCGACAGGGGAAGGACGCCGTTTATGCTGCCCGGCGGCGGGATAGATGCGGGCGAATTGCCTGAAGTTGCCGTGGCGCGCGAGCTGAGCGAGGAGACGACTCTGACGGCGACGGCGGTAAGATACCTGTTCGCGCACGATGGCAAGTATAACCGTCATCATGTTTTCAGCGTGCAAGCGGACGGCGATGTGAACTTGGCGCACGACCCGATGGTTGTGGAATTCGTCTGGTGGGACGGCAGCGCAGATGTGCCGGTGCATCCGCATGTGAGCGAGATACTGGACAAGGCGCGGGGCATAGACATAACCGGACAGCGGTTCGACGAACTCAGACGGGAATAGATAGGATAGGTGATGCTGCTAATCAAAGGGGGCAGGCTGATAGATCCGTCGCAGGGCGTTGACGGCATCGCCGACTTGCTGGTCGAGGACGGCGTGGTAAGCGGCATGGCGCGGAACATCGAGCCGCCTGAGCGCTTCGAGGTGATTGACGCTGCCGGCATGGTCGTGTGTCCCGGCTTCATCGATGTGCATTGCCACCTGCGCGAGCCGGGCTTCGAGGACAAGGAAACCATCGCAACGGGTACGCTGGCGGCGGCGCGCGGGGGCTTCACGACGGTCTGCGCCATGCCCAACACGAACCCCACGATGGACACGGCGGCGACGCTGGAGTATGTGCGGCGCAAGGCGCGGGATGAGGCGTCCGTCCGCGTCCTCCCTATCGGCTGCATAACTAAGCGGAGCGAGGGTTCGGAGCTTGCGGAGATGGGCGAGCTTGCGGAGGCGGGCGCAATCGGGTTCAGCGACGACGGCAATCCGGTCGTCGACTCCAATATCATGCGGCAGGCGCTCAGCTACAGCTCGGCGCTGGGGCTGCCGGTCATCAACCACTGCGAAGAGCCGTCGCTGTTTCACGGGGGCGCGATGAACGAGGGCTGGGTGGCAACGCGGCTGGGCATCAAGGGCATCCCCAACTCGGCAGAGGACATCATGGTGGGGCGCGACATCACGCTCGCGGAACTGACGGGCGGACGCTACCATGTGGCGCATCTGAGCGCTGCGGGCGCGCTGGAGATGGTGCGCCGCGCCAAAGAGGGCGGCATGGAGAATGTGAGCGCGGAGGTTACGCCGCACCATCTGACGCTGACGGACGATGCGGCGCTGGGCAGAACCGCCGACGGCGATGGCAGCGCGGGGGCATACGCGCCGCTGACGCCCGCGGCTTATGACACCTTCGCCAAGGTCAACCCGCCGCTGCGAACGCGGGCGGATGTGGACGCGATGATACAGGGGCTGCGCGAGGGCGTCATAGACCTGATAGCCACTGATCATGCGCCGCACAATCGCACCGACAAGCAGTGTACCTTCCACGAGGCGGCATTCGGCATCAGCGTGCTGGAGACGGCGCTGGGACAGCTGATGGCGCTCGTGCATAGCGGCGCAATCGGGTTGCCGCTGCTCATCGAGAAGCTGACGCTCGCGCCCGCGCGCTTCCTGCGCCGCAACGACATCGGCACACTGAAGCAAGGCGCAGCCGCCGACATCACCATCATCGCCCCGGACGCCGAATGGGTGGTCGATACGGCGCAGTTCGCGTCCAAGGGCAAGAACACGCCGCTGGAGGGCGCGACGCTGCGGGGGCGTGTGCATGCGACGGTGGCGGCGGGGGAGGTGGTGTATGAAGGCTTGGAACGGCGATAATCAATGAAACACCAAGAAATGAGGTAACTCCGATGGACGAAATCAAGATATGGACGATTGACGGCTCCGGTATAAAAGAGATTCAGCCGACCAGCCAGACGGAGTCCGAGCAGTGGCTGGAGGAAAATCTCGTCAACAGGCCGGAGTTGCTGATGCCGGGGTTGACGCTGGTAGGGCGGCAGACGCAAACGGAGGGCGGCCCCTTGGATTTGTTGGGAGTGGACAGCGACGGCCGGCTGGCGCTGTTCGAGCTGAAACGCGGCATGCTGTCGCGAGACGCGGTAGCGCAGATTGTGGACTACGCATCCTATCTTGAAGGTATGAGTCCAGGTGCTCTTGCCGAATACATTGCCAACAGGTCAGGCGCAAACGGCATTGAAAAGATAGATGACTTCAAGGAATGGTACATCGAAAGCACAGAGGCGGAGAACTTGGATTCTCTGATACCGCTGCGTATGTTCTTGGTCGGTTTAGGCGTCGACGACAGGACGGAGCGGATGGTGAACTTCCTCGCCAACAAAGGTATGGATATATCGCTGCTGACTTTCTACGGGTTCCAGCAGGATGGCAAGACACTTCTAGCGCGGCAGATGCGGGTGGAAGCCGCCGACGCCCCCGATCCTCGTCCGGCAAGGCGGAGCCCAAGTACCGCCGAACTGCGGAATTCGCTTATCAACCGGGCTAATGAGTTTGGGGTTAATGACCTGTTCAACGAAGTGATAGATATGTTCCGCCAAAACTGGGGGGACAGCAGTCAGCCCCGTAATCTTGGACTCACCCTCAGGTTCAGAGCGCTTGCCGAATCCGGTAAGCGTACTACACGCGCCTACGCTCGCGTTGACCCTGAACCGGGACAGGTGCGGATAGTTTTCTATCCCAATGCCGTTGAGTCGTGCAAAGACGAATTCCGGCCACTCATGAATGAAATCCTATACACAACCTATCCGCTTAATCGTGAGAAGGAGGCGTTAGAAATACAAGACACGGAGATTCAATTCCTGCTGACCGCCGTCGGATGGGAATTGCACAAAGAGAAGCTGAGTGGACTGGCGCAAGCCGTGTACAGTGCCCGGATGACAGCAAGTCAGGGGGAATGACTATGGACACGACCGAACTTCTGCGTAATGTCCAATTCGTCTTGGACAGCGAGGGCAACAAGACCGCAGTGCAGATAGACTACGCCGCTTGGGAAGAGTTGTTGACTTTGCTGGAAGACATGGAGGACGCGGAGGAGATTAGGCGCAGCCGCGCGTCGGGCGAAGAGGCTATCCCATGGGAGCGGGCAAAAGCGGAACTGCTAGTGAACGACAAGCCGCTGCGTCCTTTCGGTCTGTGCGCCGGGGAGTTCACAGTTCCTGACGACTTTGACCATCCGTTGCCGGAGCATATAATCAAAGAGTTCGAAGGCGGTACGACATAGATGAGACTGCTGCTAGATTCCCGTGTCTTTCTATGGCTCATAACCGGCGACAGCCGAATAACCGAAGCCATGCGAAGGGGTATTCTTAATACGGACAATGAGGTATATCTGAGCGCCGTTTCAGCATGGGAAATCTCTGTCAAATATCAACTCGGCGATTCTTTGCCAGAGCCGCCGCAAAACTATCTGCATATACAACGGCAAAGGCATCAGATAGCAAGTTTAAGTCTTGACGAAGCCAGCGTCGCACATCTCGCAGAGCTTCCCTCAATACACCGCGACCCTTTTGACCGTATGCTTATCTGTCAAGCGCTTGAACATCGTCTAACTATCGTAACCGTTGATGAGATACTTCAATCGTAACCTGCACAAATCTATCAGTAGTTCCGATACCGCCTAGAGGTAACTGAGGTTCAGATGACCAAACTCGCACATCTCGTTCTTGAAGACGGCTCCGCTTACAGGGGCTATGCGTTTGGCGCGCGGGCGTCGGCGCATGGCGAGGTGGTGTTCGCCACTTCCATGACGGGCTATCAGGAGATGCTGACCGATCCGTCGTTCGCGGGGCAGATCGTCGTGCCGACATATCCGCTTATCGGCAACTATGGCATCAATGCGCGCGATTACGAGTCCCGACGGGTGCAGGTGGCGGGGTTCGTTGTGCGCGAGCATAGCTTGCGCCCAAGCCATTCGCTGAGCGAGAGGACGCTGGATGAGTATCTGCAAGCGGAGGGGGTCGCCGCCGTGAGCGGGGTGGATACGCGCGCCATCACGCGGCGGCTCAGGACTCAGGGCGTGATGATGGGCGTCATCGCGGTGGATGAGACGCCGGAGGATGCGCTCGCGCGCCTCAAGGGGATGCCCGCTTATGGCGATATGGACTTCGTGCGGCAGGTTACGACCGAAAGCGCATACGACTGGAATAGCCCGCTCTGGCGGCAGCCCGCGCCCGAAACCACGCGCCGCATACTGGTCAGCGACTATGGGCTGAAGTACAACATCCTGCGTATGCTGCGCTCTCGCGGCTGCGAGGTCGTCGCCATGCCAGCGACCGCGTCGGCGCAGGATATTCTGGACAGAAACCCCGACGGCGTGATGCTATCGCCTGGGCCGGGCGACCCGGAGCTGCTCGACTACGCGGTGGATACGACGAGGGGGCTGCTCGGCAGGCTGCCCGTGTTCGGGATATGTCTCGGCAATCAGGTCGTCGGGCGCGCCGTGGGCGGCAGCACATTCAAACTGAAGTTCGGGCATAGGGGCGCGAACCATCCGGTCAAGGACTTGCAGACGGGCTTGGTGCATATCACGGCGCAGAACCATGGCTACGCGGTGGATGCCGACAGCCTGCCGCAGGATGTGGAGGTTAGCCATGTGAACCTGAACGACGGCACGGTGGAGGGGCTGCGCCACAAGTCGCTTCCGGCGATGACGATTCAGTATCACTCGGAGGCGTCGCCGGGGCCGCTGGATAATGAGTACATGTTCGATCGGTTTATGGAGATGGTGGGGGATGGCGGGTAAGATATGATATTGGAGGCAAGTATGCCATTTATCAGTAAGGGAGATTATGCAATTGCTCACGAAATCCTACGAATTCGAGAACGGTCGCGCCAGAATGCTAAATAAGGGAGTCGTTCTCTGGAATGGGAGCGATGACGAAATCAGCGCTGAAAACCCACGACGATGGCTTGGCGATTTGGTATATGAAATGCTTGGTGAAGAACGGGTGTGGTCGCATGGCTACAATCTGAAGGGCATTAAAATAACAATCGAGATAGAGGAAGCGACCAGACAGTAATCGCCAACTCAAGAAATGCCAGCGGTGGGGCTTGTTGCAGGATGCGCCAGGCGGTCTAGTCGCGGTTCTTGTCGTAGATGACCTTGCCGGTTTGCTTGTAGTATGTCAGTCCTAGTTCCTTGGGGCGGTTGTTGTATTCGTCGGGGGTGTACGCGCCGCGCGGCAGCAGCAGAGTATGCACTTTTGCGACTTTTTTGGTAAGCAAGCGCTTTCGGTGTAGTCCGTTTGATATGCCTTCAAAATTAGGGGAAACGATGATCACATCGATTTCTTCCCCACCGCGCGCGCAGCCTCTGGCATAGCTGCCCACCAGAACGGCTTTGTCAACTTCTATCTCGCTCTCAAGCGCCTTGACATACTTCAGGATTATGTCGCGCACCTGCTCTTCGGTTTTGACATATTCAATCAGGAGTCCGTCCTTGATTTCCGCTTCCACAACACCTTCGTACTCTATTAGAACACGGTTCTTGACTTCAGCCATTCGTACACCTCTTCCGTCTGTGACAACACATCGGCGGCGATCTCTTCGTTATAGACATCTGAAGGTTCGGGATAGCGGGCTGACACGGACTCATTGGATAAGTCGGTTATGAACCTATCGTACTCTTCGGGTATATCGATGCCTGCCATCCTCGCCAGTCTGTCCAGTACATGGGTATGAGGCGGCTCATCGCGTTCAAGTATATCCATCAACATCGCCTTCAGCGCCTTTTCCAGCGCAAGATGGCAGAAGAACACGCAATAGCGATATACCTCTTGCTGGTATAATAGTTGCGCGACGCTCAGGTCGTAGTCGGCCTGCGCCAGCCATAGTTCACCCGGAAGCTCCATAGAATTATTGTAGAGAGGGGCAGTGCAGCAAGTCAATCACACATCCAATCCCCAAAAACCCCAGAAAGTCATGGTCATCGGCTCCGGGCCCATCATCATCGGGCAGGCGGTCTAGTCGCGGCTCTTGTCGTAGATGACCTTGCCGGTTCGCTTGTAGTATGTCAGTCCTAGTTCCTTGGGGCGGTTGTTGTATTCGTCGGGGGTGTATGCGCCGCGCGGCAGCAGTAATGTGTGCGCCTTTGCGGAATATCTGGCAAGCAGCCTCCGGCGGTCATAGTCCCTCATGTCCTCAAAACCCGGGGAAACGATGACGACATCAATATCATCCCATCCATCCGGATCCGGGCAGCCCCTGCCATAACTGCCCACCAGAACGGCTTTGTCAACTTGTATTTCGCTCTCAAGCGCCTTGACATACTCCATGATTATCTCACGCACCGCCTCTTGGGTTTTGGGATACGCGACTATAATGCCATCCTTGACTTCGACTTCCACAACGCCTTTTCTGGCTATTAGGACGCAGTCCTTGCTCTTAACCATTCGTACACCTCATTGGTCTGCAACAAGACATCGTAGGCGATGTCGGCATTGTAACCACTCAAATCGTTGGGATAGCGCGCTGACACGGATTGAGCCGACAAGTACGACAGAAGCTCAGTGTACCCACTCGGCATACCGATGCTTGCTATGCGCGCCAGTCTATTCAGATTGTGTATTCGTGGCGGCCTACTCGTCGCCCCATGCTCTAGCACAATACCTTTCAGCGCCTTTTCCAGCGCAAGATGGCAGAAGAACACGCAATAACGATATACCTCTTGCTGGTATAATAGTTGCGCGACGCTCAGGTCGTAGTCGGCCTGCGCCAGCCATAGTTCACCCGGAAGCTCCATAGAATTATTGTAGAGAGGGGCAGTGCAGCAAGTCAATCACACATCCAATCCCCAAAAACCCCAGAAAGTCCTGGTCATCGGCTCCGGGCCCATCATCATCGGGCAGGCGGCGGAGTTCGACTACGCGGGCACGCAGGCGTGCAAGGCGCTGCGCGAAGAGGGCGTTACCACCGTGCTGGTGAACTCCAATCCGGCTACGATTATGACGGATGAGGATATTGCCGACGTGGTGTATATCGAGCCGCTGACGCTTGAGGTACTCACGCGCATCATCGCGGCGGAGCGTCCGGACGGCGTCTTGCCCACGCTGGGCGGGCAGACGGGGCTGAATCTCGCCGTCGAGCTCGCGGATGCGGGCGTACTGGAAGAGTACGATGTGCGCCTGCTCGGCACGCCCTTGCAGACCATACGCAACGCCGAGGACCGCGAGCTGTTTCGGCAGCTGCTGTCGGACATCGGCGAGCCGGTGCTGCCTAGCGCAATCGTGGAGTCCATGGAAGAGGCGCATGAGGCGCTGGACACGCTCGGGCTGCCGCTGGTGGCGCGCCCGGCGTACACGCTCGGCGGCACGGGCGGCGGCATCGCAACTACGCTCGACGAGTTCCGCGCCATCGTGTCGGGCGGGCTTGCGGCAAGTCCAATCAGCCAAGTTCTGCTGGAACGCTCGCTGATTGGCTGGAAGGAGATCGAGTATGAGGTGATGCGCGACGCCGCCGACAACTGCATCACCATCTGCAACATGGAGAACATAGACCCGATGGGCGTTCATACGGGCGACAGCATCGTGGTCGCGCCCAGCCAGACGCTATCGGACAAGGAGTATCAGCTGCTGCGCTCGGTGAGCCTGAAGATTATCCGCGCGCTTGGCATCGAGGGCGGCTGCAATATACAGATGGCGCTCGCGCCCGGCGATATTGTCGGGGACATTCTGCCCGACGGCGGGGGCAAGGATAACGAATACTACATCATCGAGGTCAACCCGCGCGTCAGCCGCAGTTCGGCGCTCGCAAGCAAGGCGACCGGCTACCCTATCGCGCGCGTCGCCGCCAAGATTGCCGTCGGCAAGCGCCTCGACGAAATCCCCAACGCCGTAACGCAGCAGACGCTGGCGGCATTCGAGCCTGCGCTCGACTACTGCGTGGTGAAGATTCCGCGCTGGCCGTTCGACAAGTTCCCGGCCGGCGACCGCTCCATCAACACGCAGATGAAGGCTACGGGGGAGGTGATGGCGATAGACCGCTCGTTCGAGGCGGCGATGCAGAAGGCGGTGCGCTCGCTGGAAATCACCAACCGCGATATTCTGTGGGAAGATTCTTCGTGGAAGTTTGGGGATGCCCCAGAGGGGCAAATCTACCACCCATATTTCAATTCGATTGCGCGTTACCCACAGCCGCCGCTTCCACCACTGCACCCTAATGATGAGCGTCTATGGGCGTTGATGTACATGCTAAGAAAAGGCACTTCGCCAGATATGCTTTCGCGAGGCACCGGCATAGACCCCTGGTTCACGCGCGCCTTTCAGAACATCGCGCTGATGGAAAGCGAACTGCTGTCGTCGCATCTGGACGCCGATATGCTGTGGCGCGCCAAGCGGCTGGGCTTTTCGGACGCCAAGATTGGCGAGTTGACCGACCGCACGCCGCAGCAGGTTCGCGCGCTGCGCCACCAGTGGGACTTGCGCCCCGTCTATAAGATGGTGGACACCTGCGCCGCCGAGTTCGAGGCGCACACGCCTTACTTTTACAGCACCTACGAGCAGGAGAACGAGGCGACGCCGCTGCGCTCCGGCAAAGCGCTCGTCGTGGGAAGCGGTCCAATACGCATCGGGCAGGGCATCGAGTTTGACTACTGCTCGGTGCATGCCGCCTGGGCGCTCGGCGATGAGGGCGTGAGCAGCATCATGGCGAACTCCAACCCGGAGACGGTATCCACCGACTTCGACACCAGCGACCGCCTATACTTCGAGCCGCTGGACGAGGAGAGCGTGCTCGACATTCTGGAGAACGAGGCGGCGGGCGGAGACGACGATGAGCCGAACTTCCCGCCGTCCATCGTGCAGTTCGGGGGGCAGACGGCAATCAACCTGTCACAGACGCTCGCCAGCGTGGAAATGCCCATCCTCGGCTCTACCGCGCGCTCCATAGACATCGCGTCCGACCGCCACCTGTTCGAGGAGTTTCTCGCAAGAACGGGCATACCCAACCCGCCGGGCGCGGCGGTGAGCAACCTGGAGCAGGCGCTCAATGTCGCGCAGCGCATCGGGTATCCGGTGCTGGTGCGCCCGAGCTATGTGCTCGGCGGCAGGGCGATGGAGATTGTGCAGAACGCCACCGAGCTTGTGCGCTACATGACGCATGCGTTCGAGGCGGGCATGGGCAGGCGCGTGCTCATCGACAAGTATTTCGAGGGGCGCGAGGTCGAGGTGGACGCGGTGTGCGACGGCGAGAATGTGCTCATCCCCGGCATCATGGAGCATGTGGAGCGCGCGGGCGTGCACAGCGGCGACTCCATGGCGATATATCCGGGATTGACGCTGAGCGAAGCCGAAGTGAACACCATCGTGGACTACACCACGCGCATCGGGCGCGAACTTCAGGTCAAGGGGCTGATGAATATCCAGTATGTGGTCGTGGGCGGCGCGCCGTATCGCAGTCCCGCGACCAGCCTCGCCAGTGGCAATGTCGCGGGCGGCACAGGGCAAGAAAACACGCAGGTGTTCGTCATAGAGGTCAACCCGCGCGCCAGCCGCACCATCCCGTTCATCTCGAAGGTGACGGGCGTGCCGATGATTCGCCTTGCGATAAAGGCGATGCTGGGCAAGAGCATACGCGAGGCGGGCTACGAGGGCGGCTTGTGGAAGCGCCAGCGGCTTGTGGCGGTGAAAGCGCCGGTCTTCTCCATGTCCAAGCTCTCCGGCGTGGATACCTATTTGGGGCCTGAGATGAAGTCGACCGGCGAGGTGATGGGCATAGATACGAACTTCTCGTCGGCGGTCGCCAAGGCGCTGATGGCGTCGGGCATGATGCTGCCAGCGAAAGGGTCAATCCTGCTCACCATCGCCGACCGCGACAAGGCGGACGCCGTGCCGATGATACGGCAGCTCGCCGATGCCGGCTACGGGCTGTTCGCCACCGCGGGCACGGCGGGGATGATTCGCGGGCTTGGCATAGACGCCCTCGCCATCCCCAAGGCGCACACGGGCGAGCGCCCCAACACCGTGGACATCATCGCGGACGGTACCGTGTCGGCGGTCGTGAACACCATCGAGGGCGACCGCGAGTCGCTGGAGGACGGCTTCGAGATTAGACGCGCCGCCGTGGACGGGCGCATCCCCTGCTTCACATCGCTGGACACAGCGCGCGCGGCAGTGGAGAGCCTGGTCGGAGGGACGGCGAATTACAGCATCAAGCCGCTGCCTGAGTATCGGAAGGGCTAACACTCGTCCATATTGTACAGAAACATTTTAAGTCTGCCAGAAATAAACACCTGTCCCAATGTTGACCTTTACCTCCTGCATAAACTATCATCAACTCAAAATCTGCATTTGAGACAACAATATGCCCACACATCATAAGCTCGTACTTGGCAACTGCATGAGCATGGAAGAGCTGCCGAATGAAAGCGTTCATTTGATGGTTACTTCCCCACCCTACTTCAACGCTCCCTTTGACTATGAGGGCATGTATCAGACCTACAACGACTATCTCCGCGTCATAGGCACCTTCGCACACGAAACCTATCGCGTCTTGAAGCCCGGCCGCATAGCCGTGCTTAACATCGACGATATGTTGGTCAAAGGCGAGAAGTTCCCAATTGTGGCCGATGCTACCAAACTCTTTCAGGGCGCGGGTTTCAGGTATCGGGATAGAATTATTTGGAAGAAGCCGGACGGCTATTTGAGAATCAGCCGTAGAAGCGGAGTTCTTTTGCAGAACCCGTATCCAATGTATTTCTATCCCGACAACCTGCTGGAGAGCATCATCATCTTCCAAAAGGGCAAGTTCAATTACAAGTCAATCTCAAAGGAAGTCCGAGAGCAGTCAAGGGTATGCAAGAAGGAGTTCCAAGATAACGGCTGGTATATGACACTTTGGCAGATGACAAATGTGCTGCCGGGTTCGCCTATGGAAAAGGACATAGCCGCCTTCCCTGAGGAACTGCCGTACAGAGCGATAAAACTATTTGCCTACAAGGGCGAAACCGTGCTGGATCCCTTTGCGGGCAGCGGCACGACTATGAAGGTTGCGCGCCGGTTGGGACGGAACAGCGTCGGTATAGAAATAAAGAGTTCTCTCATGCCTACCATCAAAAAGAAAACGGGCTTCTCGGATGGTCAAGCGGCTGAACTGCAAGATGGCGACAGGTTTGAACTGATTACTCGTGAGTCGGGAAGATATGGACCTATCGGCTAAAATCACAGGCATAAGTTACACGCCTCATCTCTGCTCAAGTCTGCAAACCTTTGACTTTGCAGACTTGGAGCGGGCTTTCTCGAAATCTGCCTTTATCCTGAAAATTGATGCTCAAAACAGTGTCGCGGTCAGTTGGTGGGTTTCAGCAAAGCGCACCCGATCCTACCCCTACGCACGTGTTTATAACACTTTGAATTTTTCAGGTAAGAGAATCACCATAATCCCAGTTTTCAAAGATGAAGGTAAGCGTGGCGATAGGGATTTCTTGCAGTGGGACACCATATCGATGATGAGTCTGATAGGTGTTCATGTCATCATCGGCTATTATGCGGATGCCGAGAATAGCACGACATATCCCGGTGAAAAAATTACGAATCAGCGATTCGATGTTCAATCTGTGAAGAACAAGATTGAAGAGATACTTTCTTATCAGTCTGACGCTCTGCACTGGAACTTGGCGCAAGCTGATAACGTGAGCGAGATTGCACAAAAGGCCCTGGATAACTACGAGGCAATATCGAGACGATTGAATGTAGAGATGCACTCACTCGAATCTGCTAAAAGAAGAATTGAAAAGCTACACGAAGGCAGAGAAGCTTTCATGTCGCTTTCCCGTAATCAAGCGGAAGCGGCACAGCGGCGAGAGACTGTAACCTTGCAACCGAAGGAGCAGGTTTCCGGCACAAAAGGCAACATCACCATCCAAAATTATCTGGGCGGGATCTACTACCTCACTTTGGACGAAGTGGAAGTCGCCGGAGCAGATATTCACTTGATTGAAGCGAAGCACAGCAGAAGAAGCATGCTGCCCTCAGCAAATGACATCAAGGACGCGCTAATCAAGATGTTCTTGTTCACTAATCTTGGAGATGTGCAACTCGACGGGCAGACTTACAACCCCAAGCCCACAATGAAACTTACGGGCGGAAAGCCTTTCAACCCTAACGCTCTCCGCCCAGCACAAAAGCGATTTTGGGACACGCTAAACCAGAAAGAAGCGCAAAACGGGTTTGTCATCCGAACGGGATAACACTTTCAAAATCAGCGTCCAAGATTTTCGGGATTCAGTTCACCAGCCTTAATGAGCGCTTCGCATATCTCGTCCCCACTGAACGCTTTATATGGTTCGTAAGTGTTGCCCGCCGTTTTCTTGAACAGAACTAGCACAAGCTCGGGACCCGATGCTAGATTGATATTCTCCCTGGGAAATGGCGCACCACGCCTGTTAGCGATGCCAAAGCCTATATCGCCGTCCATTGCCGCTATCAAGATACTCATCAACCTGTTTCCTTTATGTCATCTGTGTCATGGTTGTTGCACACGCGCAGGGATGCGTTCTTTTAATCCGTCCACGCAAGACCTCCGACAGAAACGATTACTCCGATAACACTGGCTAGGTTGCCCTAATGCGCTACAAGAAATTCCATTGCCCGTCTTCATTTTACTATTTTCAGCATCACCATGTGGGTCTCACCTCATAGCTGCCAGACATGCATAGGATACCACTCCGTAGCTGAATCGTGCAGACTACAATACTCCTGCTCAATCAAACTCCAACCTCAGTGTGCTATCCTAACACACGATACATCACGCTTTCCATAGTAGAGAGGCACGCCCTTGATTCCGCTTCAACTCAGTGTCAAGAACTTCATGTGCTACCGGGACGATGCGCCGCCGCTGCGCTTTGAGGGGATTCATGTCGCCTGCCTGTGCGGGGATAATGGGCATGGCAAGACGGCTCGGCTGGACACCGCTCACAAGGACAACATTCTGACGAAGTTCTTCCCTTATGTAGGGCAGCAAGTATTAGTGCTATCCACCGACAGCGAGATAGGCTTCACACAATACGGACAGATAAGCCCCTACATAGCAAGCGCGCATCATCTCGTGCGCGACGCGGAAACAGGGCAAACTTCTATCAAGGAGGGCTACCTTGTCCAGTAGAACGATGATGGTGGACAGAGTAGAGGTCTCATATTCTGCATACGAAAGATGCAGCTCCACACATCAAAGATTTCCTGAACTAGGGACGATTGGCGCTGTCTATAGAATTGCCGCTCTAATTAGCCTTAACCGGGGCGGCTACATTGAAAAACGCCCTGACGATATGGAAATAAACCGCAATCGGCCAGTGCGCGTGGTAGGGCCATTTGAGATTTTTTCGTCAGAGCGAAATCCTAATCCTATCTTGTTCCCTACACTAATCCAACTCGTCGCGAACCGCTCTATGACGATTGAAGAAATCTACCGGCAGGCGGCATTCCACATTCATCTAGGCTCTTCCTTGCTGAAAGACACTGCGGATAAAGTGGACACCATCGAAGAACTATACAAGGTTTTGCTAGACGAAGCGCCAGAAAGTCTTGCCGCCGCGTCATCGGGCTTGCCGTCTGACTCCGGGGAAGGGTTGTCCATAAGAATTGGCGATAAGCTTGCGGATAATACAGCGGTTCACTGGCCGTTGACGGACACTTCCGTTATCGAGAACCCCCACGCTTGTATAGTGGGCGTGAGCGGTCAAGGCAAAACTCAATTCGCGCTGGACATTCTATATCAGATACAGGAACAAAATCCTGATGTAACTTTCACCATACTGGACTATAAAGGTGATTTGTCCGAGCACGGCAGTTCCAACAGGCTGATGCTCGAATCACGACTAGGATGTGAGATAATCACAGCAGGCGCTGAGCCCATCCCTACCGTGCCATTCCGAAACACTTCCACTCACAACGCAAATCAGTATGCTCTTGGCGTCGCCGATCTTTTAGGTGAGTTCTATCGCAGACTCGGCACACAGCAGAGGCAGGCTCTGCGAGAGTGTATTGCCGAACTAATTTCGGATTCGGAACACTCCGAAGGTTTTGGATTTTCTGTGCTGGAAGACCGCGTGCGAGAGTATTATGAAGACGCAGGCAAGAAGGAAGACGGGCTTATCGAGGTCATATCCCGCCTAAGCGTTCTGCGCGCATTCGAGGATGCGCCTTCGAAAAGCGCCGCCGCCCCGACGATAACGCAGGACTTGCTGGTAAGGCTGAACGAACTGGTTGCGGACTCTTTGCCGGTGGCTTTTCTGCTCATTCGTCGCCTGTATGACGAAATGCGGCAGCTCCCCGAAATCGAACGGCAAGGAAGCGTAACCAATTTGAGGCATGTCATATTCATAGACGAAGCGCACCACTATCTTTCGGTCAATAACTCTCCACTCGCCCGCATCATCCGTGAAGGACGCTCCAAGGGCGTTGCAGTGTTTTTGGCGACCCAATCCGTATCTGATTTAGCAAGTTCCGCCGGCTCAGATTACCGCGAATTTCTGAGCAACTCTTTTTTCTTCAAGACAAATCTTAATAGTTCATCAGAAATACGCGCCCTTATGCCTGTTGCAGAACGGAATGTCCGGCAGGTTGCGGACAGGATTGCCACTCTTGAGCCCGGTCAAATGCTATTCAGTCGCAACTTACAACGGAACGCGCGGGAAGCCATTTTGCAAGCCGTTCAATTTTATAAGAGGGGTTTAGGTTCATAAAGAGATTCCCCGGACACAGCGCGCGCGGCAGTGGAGAGCCTGGTCGGGGGGACGGCGAATTACAGCATCAAGCCGCTGCCGGAGTATCGGGGGGTTGACGGAAAGACTTACTCTAAATCGACGACTCGCTCTAATTCGGCAATCAGAAACGGCAAGTCGAACTCCACGGTATCCCATACGACATCGATGTCAACATCACCATATTGATGTACTAGAAAGTTGCGCATGTCCGTCATGTCTCGCCAAGGCAATTTGGGAAATGATGCTTTGGTAGGCTTGGATACACTCCGCGCCGCTTCACCGATTATTTCGATGCGACGAATCACGGCATCCTGAAGTTGAACATCCGCGAGAAAGTCCTCTTTGGAGGTCTCTTGCAAGTATGATACCGCAAGCCGCGCAGATTCAAGAATATCGTATAGAAGCGCGTCATCCCGCTGCATATATGACCCTTGCCGAACCTAGTATCGCCTCGCGCCGTATCTTGTTCGTGCTGGCTTCGACCGCCCGCCTGCTCACTAAGTCCACCTTTCGCCGCAGGATGTTCTCAAGTCCGTCTCGCATTCGCACCATGTCGAATAGCCCATGCCGCGCGCCGTCCGCAAAGGTAATCAGCACATCGACATCGCTCTTGAGCGTAAAGTCGTCTCTCAGCACTGAGCCGAACAGTGAGAGTTCCGCAATGTCCCATTTCTTGCAGAACGCTTCAATCTCGTTGATTGGAATTTCGGCGCTAATACCTTGCATCACTATATCCTTCTCACATCGCCGGACACAACGCGCGCGGCTGTGGAGAGCATGGTCGGTGGGACGGCGAATTACAGCATCAAGCCGCTGCCGGAGTATCGGGGGTAGGCTCAGAGTTCCCGCTTGGGGATAGGGACATGCCAGACAGACTATCGAATTCTCTCCAGGTCTCTGGCAAGTTTGTCCAATGTCAAGTCTGGGTCAAGCGCCGAGCGACGCGCGAGTTCAAAGAGACGGCGCAAATCTTGGGCCTGTTCCGAAGATGCAAGGCTATTTTGAGGCACTCGTCCGCTTTCGTCATAAGTCTCTAGCGTAACGGTCTTGAAGCCTTCTTTGTTGAGGATTTCAAGCCGATAGCGCTCTAGGAATTCATCCAACTCTTTGATACTAACCGCAGTAGTATCGACGGATGTGAGCAACACGTTCTTACGAATGCTCATTCTCCACTTCAGTTTTCCCTCTTCAGTGCGACTGATGAGTCCCTGCAATATAGTTGACATCTTGTTCATATCGTCCCCCTTTTGTTAACCGCCTAGATCCATTGTATTGGACATATCCTCTAATGCACTTTGAATTTCATTCAATTCTTGATTCAATTTGACAACATCAATAGTTTGAAACTGATAGACAACCCATGAGTCAACTTGTAGCTCCATTGCCGAAATGGATTCTGTGGCTTTGGCAAGCCTTTCGCGGAGTTCAGTTTCACCCTCCGGACATTGCTTTACGATTGCAGAAACCATGGCTCTCAATGCCTGATATTGCTCCAAGGCGACCTCCCAACGACCGTCTCTGTGTAGGGACTTCAATCGTTGGATTAGATTTATAGCGCGCTCCAAGTCTATCGCTAATAGGTGGCGTCCGATGTTGTCTTTGGTTTCAAGCGCCGCCTGCTCAGCCGACTGTGCGGCTGAGCGCGCTCCTCGCGCTTCAACGACAGCCCACGCAAGACCTCCGACAGAAACGATTACTCCGATAACACTGGCTAGGTTGCCCCAATGCGCTACAAGAAATTCCATTGCCCGTCTTCATTTTACTATTTTCAGCATCACCATGTGGGTCTCACCTCATAGCTGCCAGACATGCATAGGATACCACTCCGTAGTTGAATCGTGCAGACTATAATACTCCTGCTCAATCAAACTCCAACCTCAGTGTGCTATCCTAACACACGATACATCACGCTTTTCATAGTAGAGAGGCACGCCCTTGATTCCGCTTCAACTCAGCGTCAAGAACTTCATGTGCTACCGGGACGATGCGCCGTTGCTGCGCTTTGAGGGGATTCATGTCGCTTGCCTGTGCGGGGATAATGGGCATGGCAAGACTGCGCTGCTGGATGCGATGACCTGGGCGCTGTGGGGCACGGCGCGCGCTACCGTCGCTCGCACGGGCGCTATCAGCGCGCCGCGAATGGGCGAGCTTGTGCATCTTGGGCAGACGGATATGAGCGTGGAGCTGGACTTCATGGCGGAGGGACAGCGCTATCGCGTGGTGCGCCGTCACACGCTCGGTTCGCGCGGCAGCAACAGCCGCACCACGCTGGAGCTTCAGATTGCCAGCGCCAACGGCGACGGCAAGTTTAGCGCGATAAGCAGAAGCAGTGTCCGCGATACCAACGCACTCATCACCAAAATCCTCAACATGGACTTCAAGACCTTCATCAACACGGCTTATCTGTCGCAAGGGCAGGCGGATGTGTTCACCACCAGCACGCCTTCCGAGCGCAAGAAGTGTCTTGCCGAGGTGCTCGACCTGTCCTATTACCAGCGGCTTTCCGAGGGCGCAAGGGCACGCGGCAATTCCAAGCAGACGGATATGCTCCGCACTCGCGCCGAGATAGACGCCCGCATCGAAGAGACGGCGCGCAAGCCGCAGTACGAATGCCAACTCGCAGACGCAAAGCGGCGCATCGCGGAGACCGCGCCTGAAGTCGAAGCGCAGCGCAAACGGGTCGAAGGACTTCGTGATGAGGTGCGGGAACTCCAGACGCTCCAGTCGGAGTTTGCGGCGCTCCGACAGCGCGCAAACTCGGCGGAAGCGGACTCCGCAAGGCTGCGACCACAGGTGAGCGCGGACGAGAAGCGCATCGCCGGCTACGAAGCCACCATCGCAGACGCGCCCCAGATACTCAGCGGATTCAAGGCGCTGCAATCCGCGCAGGCGGAGATTGGCAGGCTGGACATTGCGCTGTCTGAAAAGAATGACCTTGACGCGCGGCATGCGGCGCTCATGCAGGCGATAGCGCGGCAAGAGGAGCGCCTGTCGGCGGCGCGGCGGACGCTGCGACATCGCATAGCGACCGAGCTTCAGCCGCGCGCAAAGCGTCTGCCCGCAATTCGTGAGCAACTGGCAGGGATGCGGGAGCGGCATGCGACGCTCGCCCAGCAGGGCGACGCCATCGAGCGGCAGCGCAAGCAGAACGACGACCTCGCCGCGCGCATACAGGCGCTCACGCAGGACAACGAGCGCCTGCTGCGGCAGATGCGGGACACGCGCCAAAAGTTCGACATGCTGGAGCAAGGCGATACTACATGCCCGCTGTGCAACCAGCAGCTTGGCGACGATGGGCAACGGCACTTGCGCGCGGAATATCAGCGCGTCGGCGTAGCGAGCAAGTCGGCATACAGCGACAACCTCGCCCAAACGGACGCGCTCACAAGCGAGCGCAAGAAGAAGATCACCGCGCTGGCGGCGATGGAAGCGGCGCATGCCGCCAACAGCCGTTCTATCGCCGCTGACGAGGCGAACTTGGCGCGCGATGAGCGCGAATCCATGCAAGCGCAGCAGGACTTGGCGCAGGCGTCGGAGGCGCTGGCTGAGACGGAACGGGCGTTGCGTGACAAGGCGTTCGCCGAGCAGGAGCGCAAGGCGCTTGCCGAGTTGGAATCTGCCATTGCCGCGCTGGGGTACGACGCGGAGGCGCATCAAAATACGCGCCAACAGGTCGGGGCGCTTCGCAAGTTCGACATCGCCCGACACGCGCTCGACGAGGCGCAAGCCAATCTGCCCGGCAGCATCGAGTCGCTGCACACCAGCCGCCAGATGCTCGCCGAGCGGCAGGATGACATAGACGCCGCCGCAGAGCGCATGGCTGCGCTTAAGCAAGACCTGAAATCGCTGCCGACGCTCACGACCGCGCTCAACGGTGCGGTGGCAAGCGGCAAGCGGCTGGAAGATGAACTGCGGCAAGCGGAGATCGACCAAGGCGTGCTGGAGAATAACATCAGCCGATGCGACAGGCTGGAGGCTGAGACGCGCTCGCTGGAGCGGGAACACAAGCGCCTCGCCCGCGACAAGAGCATCTACGACGAGCTGACGCTGGCGTTCGGCAAGAACGGCATACAGGCGCTGGTCATCGAGAGCGCCATTCCACAATTGCAGAACGACGCCAACGAACTTCTGGGACGCATCAGCGAGAACCGCATGCACCTGAAGCTGGAGCTGGACGAGAGCACCTCGGAGCAGCTGGAGATACGGATTGCCGACGAGCTTGGCACGCGCGACTACCTGACATTCAGCGGCGGCGAGGCGTTCCGCATCAACTTCGCGCTGCGTATCGCGCTGTCGAGGCTGCTGGCGCGTCGCTCCGGCGCGCCGCTGCCTGTGCTCTTCATAGACGAGGGCTTCGGTTCGCAGGACAGGGGCGGCCAAGAGCGTCTGACGGAAGCCATCCAGTCGATTCAGGACGAGTTCGAGAAGATAATCGTCATAACGCACATAGAGCAGATGAAGGAAGCCTTCCCGGCGCGCATCGAGGTCACCAAGAGCGGGGGCGGCTCGACATTCAGGGTTGTGTGATGCGACTATCGTGGGTTAGTCTTTGGCGATATGCTGGTATGTCAGTTGTTAATTGTTACCGTGTATAGTCCTGATGAGAAGGATTGGCAAAATGACTGGCGAACGCGAAAATAGCGGGCAGTGCTATCTGTGTCGTGGAGCATTGAAGTACGGCAAGGCGACGGTTCCGTTTGTGGTTGGTGATAGCGTAATTGTCATAAAGAAAGTTCCGGCCGAAATCTGCCAGCGATGCAACGAGCCGTATATGGCTGGCGAAGTTGTTGACAAGATTACCGCTCTGCTGGACAACTTTGAGCCGTTCCGCGCCGAAGTGCTGGTTGTGTCCTACGAAGAAGACCTTCCTGCCGTCGCAGAACCCGCAGTCCAGGTAGATGCGTAACTTATCGCCTGCCCTTCTATTACCTCCTTTTTGAAAGAGGAGGGTTTTCTTGTTTGTCAAACTCATAAAGTAGCCTGTCTATCGTCTCAAAGCGTACTTTTCTCCTTTTACACAGATCTATGAGTTCGTCCAAGTAATCGAAATATACGGATACTTTTCTGCTACTTGAGGTTGCTGGATAGATGGGATATTTTCTCCCATAGATAGCCCAGAAAGCATGCCTATCGATAATCTGAAAGACGCTGGGATTCCGAAATCTGAGTATCGTAGATGCCATAGGTAGGGCAATGCCTTGCACATCCAACAAGGATTCAAGTACAGATTGCCCTTTCCGATGCTCACCTTTTGTCAGAGTTGTGAGTTTGTCCAAGTTACTTAATATGCTCGCCGTAGGGTGAGCATATCTATCCACTTTCCACAAGACTATCTCGTTGATAATCTCTTGGGTAAAGGGTGTGTCGCCAAGCTCGTCTAGCTTCGATGTCAGTTGTGGTTGATACTTATAATCTTTCAAGAATCGGTTTAGATCGCCTTCAAAACCAGAAGCTTTCACAACTACCTCCTAAAGCTCTATCTCGCGCAAATCAGGCGACACTAGCAGATTCGCGTCCGTCTCCGCCTGCACTTCGGCGGCTGTCCAGCCGGGCGCGACTTCACGCAGCACAAGCCCCTCATCAGCGACTTCCATGACGGCGATGTCGGTTACGATGAGGTCGACGCAGCCCTTGCCGGTGAGCGGGTAGCTGCACTCTTGCACAACCTTCGACTTGCCACCGCGGTCGGTGTGTTCCATCGCGACGATGACGCGCCGCGCGCCGACCGCCAAGTCCATCGCGCCGCCCACATTGCCCACGCCGCGCTCCGGCAGCATCCAGTTCGCAAGGTCGCCCGATGCCGACACCTGCAGAGCGCCCAGCACCGTTACATCTATATGCCCGCCGCGAATCATAGCGAATGCGTCCGCCGAATGGAAGAAGGACATACCTGGGTGCCATGCCAGAAAGTGCCCGCTTGCGTTCGTCAGGTCAACATCCTCCTCGCCCTCGTCCGCCATTGGGCCAAAGTTGAGCACGCCGCTCTCACTGTGATAAAGCACATCGCGCCCCTCCGGGACGAACTGTGAGCATAGCGAGGGTATGCCGATGCCCAGATTCACCACATCGCCGTCCTGAAGTTCCTTCGCCACACGCATAGCGATGATTTCCCTGTCCAGCCTGTATTTGTCGTCCGTTCCTGCCATAGTGCATAGCTCCTCAGTTTGTCAGTATCTCAGTTAGATAGTGTATCAGACATTGACACTCGCACGGCGAAAGAATGATTGCAATCAGGGCAATCGCATCTAAATGTGAAGGGCAAATCCTACGGAAAATTGATGTTTTGACACACAAATCAGACTTATCATCAATGTTCAGACATTATGGATTCGTTGATTTGCCCTCCACCTATCACCATTCAAGCCGTAACGAGTTAGAATTGAGGCTTTTCTTGACTCAAAATGTGATTTTGCACGCCAACAGAACATAATGACGATTTAGATGCAATTCCCCTGGATTGCGATTGGCATTGCCGTAATCGGCATTCAGATGACCACTTTTATCGGCAAGCGGGAAGTCGAGAATGGAACATTGACGCAGGTGGGCGACGACTAGGTTACGCGAGAAGTAGGATACATCAGCCCGGCAACCACCCCAACGACTGAAAACAGCGACATCACCACAAGCCCCGTCTGCAAAGAGCCGCTCAACTCCGCCACCACGCCCACAATCATCGGGCCCGCCGCGAAACCCAGCCCCGCCAGCATAGCTACCAGCGCGCTCACCGCAGCGACCTCGCGCGGAAGTATGCCCTCAAACTCGAATGGCAGCATCTCCAGGGCAGGCACCGCTATCCATACCAGCCCCAGCGCCGTGATTGCAATCGCAAGCAGCAGCGTGTTGGATGTCGATACGATGGCGAGCGCGAGCAGAACGTTCAGCAGCGCAGGCACGCTGAGCAGCAGCCGCCGGTTGTGGAACTTGCGATTGACCCATCCGCCCATAAGCGCGCCCGGTATAAGACCGTAGTACAGGAAGCCAAGCAAGGGTCCTCCGAGCGTTATCTCCACGCCCCTGTCTTCCAGCAGCAATGTGGGCAGGAATGTCACGATGCCCGTCCAAACCGATGCGAGCGCGAACATTACTATCGCAATGAGCCAGCCTTGCTTGTACTTTCGCAGAGCCGTGAGCGGGCTTGTGGGCTGATTTCGCAGCGCATCGCCGATGTCCCGCACGGGCGCTTTGCTCTCTCGCGCCACGAACATGAAGGCGACGGCTTGCAATGCCACAAAGCCCGCCTGCATGTAGTACGCGCCGCGCCAGCTTCCAAGCGCGACTATCAGCAGCGCGCCAGTGCTGACGGCTGCCGCGAGCAGTAGGCTGTGCTGCGACAGACCTACGGCGTTTATCAGCGTGTACTGACGCCGCGCCGCCCACTGCTGAAACAGCAAGGGACGCGCCGCTATCGTCAAGGAGTGAAAGAGCACAGCGAGGAAGCGCGCCGCGAACAGCATCGGAAAGCCGTTCGCAAGCCCCTGCAATAGCAGCAGCGGCGCTACGAGCCACATGGACAACTGAGTTACCACTACTGGACGGAAGCGCGAAAACCAGACGCCGAACGGCAGCACCGCCGCCGCCGCCGTCACCCACCAGACGCCTTGCAGAAGCCCGGCTTGCAGCGGAGTGAGCGCGAGGTCTTGCGAAATGAAGGGCAGGAACACGCCCAGCACGAACGACGAAAGGCGCAGGGTGCTGAGCTGCAAGTGCGACAGCAGCAGCACCGCCCAGCCGCGCGGCGATGTGCGCTCTATGCCATCAGGTGGCGATGTCGATGATGACAAACTCACACATACGCCCGGCGACAACTAGGTTCTGTGGACATTTTGAAGTTTCACACCGTCATTCCCGTGAAAGCGGGGAAGCCGGAGCAATATCTTCTATCCTATGAAAACGCGATGGTGATGACGGTCATAGCAGTGATAACCATCACCAGACCGGCGCCCTGTATCCACAGAGCGCGATACATGTCGGCGCGCAATTCAGCCAAGTCAGCTTTGGTTGCAACATTTTCTCCAAGCGATGTTTGGATGGCGGAGACGATAGCCTCCGACTGCACATCGTCGAAACCGGCTGCCTTGAGCGCTTGGGCTATTCGGAGAGTGTCAAATGTGGTAGCCATTGCTTTCTCCTCTATCTACCCATCCATTCTAGCATCCCAACCAAGTACGTACACTTTCCACTATCCTATGAGATTGCTGCGATGACAGCGACCGCAACTCCGACAATGGCAGTCGTAATCATCACGAAGCCTGCGCCCTGTACCCACAGAGCGCGGTATATGTCGGCGCGCAATTCAGCCAAGTCAGCTTTGGTTGCGAACTCCCCTCCAAGCGATGTTTGTATGGCGGAGTCGCTTGAATTGTTTCTAGGCATACTTGCCGGTCAGTTGCGGCGTCGTGCCCTCGTTGCCCGCTTCCTCCCATTCGTGGCGCGTCTCTCTGCCCCAGGTGCGCTTGAGGTCGTCCCGCACATGCAGGTGCAGCATGCCCAGCCCCTCTACTTCCATGTCGATGGTATCGCCGTCCTGGATGGCGCTCAGCCCGTAGTGGTTCGTGCCAGTCGCCACCACATCGCCCGGCTCCAGCGAATGCACCGAGGTTATCCACTCGATTACACGCGGGATCTTGTGCGCCATGTCGTCGGTATTGAAGTCCTGGCAAAGGCGGTCGTTGACCCAGAGCTTGACGGGCAGGCTCTGCGGGTCCGCGATCTCATCTGCCGTAACGAGGTATGGACCCATCGGCGCGAATGTCTCGCGGGATTTCATCTGGTAGAACGCGGGTATGCCGCGCGCCGACACATCTATGAAGTTCATGTAGCCGAAGATGTAGTCGAAAGCGTCCTCTGCCTTGACCTGCCATGCATGCTTGCTGATGACCAGTCCCAACTCCGCCTCGTGCTCGAATATCGACGCCCCTACATCCGGCAGCAATATGGTGTCGCCATTGCCGATTACGCCGTTGGGCGACTTGTTGAAGGCGTTTATCGGCGCGGGTTCGGAGCGTGTGCCGTTCTCCATGTAGTTGACCGCCATGCAAGCGATGTTAATCGGGCGCGGCGCGGGGGAGCGCAGCCGAACGCTCGACAGCGGCACTCCGTCGCCCTCGCTGATTGCTTGCTCTATGTGCGGCTTGTGCGTGTCGAAATCGGCTATCAGCCCCGACAGGATGTCCTGCGGCGACACATGGGGGATGCGCTCCGCGGCAGCCGACAGGTCAATAACGCTATCGCCCTTGACAGCGCCCAGCTTGAAGTCGTCGAAGAATACGAGTTTCATGGTTTTAACTCCCTTCGGTCGTTAAGGTTGTCAGTTTTTTCAGTATATCAGTTTGTCAGTGATTAGGTTCTGTGGACAATTTGACCTTTTCATCTCGTCATTCCTGCGAAAGCAGAAATCCGGTGCTTCCAAAGGGCGCAAATGCCAACAAAGCCTAATCCTGTCGCAGGGACTTTCAATTGTCACCCCGAACGGAGTGAGGGGTCTAAAATCCTTGCCATATCAGGCGTGTTGCCCGCAGAAACTTTAGATTGCTCACTCCGCCGCGCTGCGCTCGAAATGGCAGGGAGAACTATGCTCTGACAATTGAAAGATCCTGGTTTTCAATACCCCCCGCCGCGCAAGCCCTATATCTTGACCACGCGGTTCACATAGATGGCGGGCGTGTGTACGCCGTGCCCGTCTATATCGCCGACCGCGACCACTTCATCGACTTCCATGATGGTGGTGCGCGCCGCCGTAGCCATGACGCCGTTGAAGTTGCGCGAAGTGCCGCGATAGACGATGTTGCCGAGCGGGTCAGCCTTGTGCGCTCGCAGCAGCGCGAAGTCCGCCTTGAGCGCGTACTCCAGCACATGTTCTCTGCCGTCGAACGCGCGAGTCTCCTTGCCCTCGGCTAGCAGCGTACCCGCGCCGGTGGGCGTGTAGAACGCCGCGATGCCCGCGCCGCCTATGCGTATGCGCTCCGCGAGCGTCCCCTGCGGCACAAGCTCCAGCTCTACCTTGCCCTCGCGGTAGGCGCGCTCATACGACGTCGGACGCGAGGGCGAGGGCGACACCGGGAACGACGCCACCACCTTCTTGACCTGCTCGTTGTCCACCAGAATGCCGATGTCTATCGGGCGGTCGCCGGGGATAGTGCCGAAGCCGATGACACTCGCAAGCCCCGCCGTATTGCTGATAATCGTCAGCTCGCGCGCGCCTTGATCGCGCAGCGCGCGAATGAGATTTTGCGGCGTGCCACCCGGCCCCGCGAAGCCGTCTATCATCAGAGTCGCGCCGTCCGGAATATCCGCCACCGCCGCCTCGAACGACGCCATAACCTTGTTTATCGCCATACGCCAAGCGCCTCATATAACTAGGATTGCAGAGCGTATTCTAACATGGATGGGCAGGATAGACAGGACTTGCAGAGGTATTCACAACACGCGCTGATTATCAAATCGTCATTCCTGCTTTCGCAGGAATCCAGCGCCTTGGCAAACCATCCCAAAGAAAACGCTACCTCGAGTCGCGGCGCATGAAGCCTACCCGACGGAATAAGCCGTAGGGCAATCGCAGCCGTCCGGCGCTTCGCCCGGGGAATAGTCTTCAAGGGCTTGAAGCAGTTCTTCGGCTAAAGAAACGGCTCTACTCATCAGCCGCTCAGCCGAGTATGAGCGGCCCCTATATCTCAAAGGCGGGGCAAGTTGATAGTCGGCTTCGGAGCGCATCATCCTGAGGTCGTTCAGGCGCTGCCCGACTTTGATGGGCGCTGGAGCATTCAAGCTATTGAACCTGTCCCTCAATTCAGTATGACGCCTGTTTATATTGAGGGGCGCAGGCGACATTTCCGTTCTGAAATACCGGCAGCAGGACTCATGGTGCAGCCCGTAGTAAATCCTGTTTATCGCCGTTCTATACTGAGCCTCTGATGAGGCAGAGGACGCTATTTGCAAGCCCAACCGATAAAAGTCCAGAGGTCTCATACATCAATCGGCTCCAAGCCAAAGTAAATCGTCTTGCTGTAATCTTGCTTTTGAGCGTCCGACCAAGACGCCGATTTTTCGACCACCGCTTCAACGATAGCGTTGTCCACTCGCCGCCGCTCGACTTCATCCGCATCAGCCCAGAGCGTCAGAAGCAATATAGGCGGAACAGGCTCGTCAGGGCTGGCCCAAGGCGAAACTACGGCAGATTTGAGAGTATCCCCAAGCTCTTCATGCGCCAGCTCATAGATTGTCTGCAAGACCTGAGCTCTGAAATGAGTGCGAAGCGCCACAGCATCGGGCGTGAAATAAAGGCTACCTTCCACAAGTGAGTTCAATGTCCTGGAATAATTACGAACTGTCACCGGATTTACCCCTTATGCCGCAAGGCGTTGCGGATGATTTCACCAAGTACCCGTCGCATCTCCGTTTCTTATTCTAACACGGCTGAAAAGAAGACACAGGACTTGTAGAAGATAGCGTTTTCATTCAGACGGCAAGCCTTTTCGTCATTCTTGCGAAAGCCACGTCCCCCCTGCGGAAGCAGGGGCAGGAATCCAGCGCCATATAGCAACAAAACAGGCTGGCAGAAAACGCTACCTCGAGTTGCGGCGCATGAAGCCTACCCCACGAAATAAGCCGTAGGGCAATAGCCGCCGCCCCTCAGCCCCCCGCCCGCGAGCGTCTTGGCGGCGCGAACACCACTAGCAGCGTCAGCGTTTCCGTGATGGAGTGGAAGCGATGCGGCGCGCCCGTCTCCACGAATACGACCGTTCCCGCCTTTACCTCGCGGTCGTCATCGCCGACTTGGATGCGCGCCGCGCCACTCACGACATAGTAGATTTCGTCCTCTGTGTGCGGCTGCTGCGGATCGACGTCGCCCGCCGGCAGCACATACAGCCCCAGGCTCAATGTGTCCGCCATGAAGAACTCCAAGTAGCGCTCCCCAAGCCGCTGCTGCGCCGCTATCAGGTCGGCAATCTCGAATGTGTCCATAACTCGCATACCCCTTTCAACTTTGGTGCGCTTATCATAAACTAGACGCCATGACAGATATAAGTGTACGACAGGCAACTCGCGCGGACATAGAACGCATCGCGGCGTTCCAGCAGGCGATGGCGCGGGAGACCGAGGGCAAGACGCTGGACGCCCCCACGCTGCGACAGGGCATAGCCGCCGTGTTCGATGCGCCGCGCAAGGGCTTCTACATCGTCGCCGTCGCCAATACCGATAACGACGGCGCGCCGCCGGTTGTGGGCAGCCTGCTAATCACCTACGAGTGGAGCGACTGGCGCAACGCCACCTTCTGGTGGATTCAGAGCGTCTATGTCGATGCCGACTGGCGGCGCAGAGGCGTCTATCGCGCGATGTACGACCACATCTTCGACATCGCAAGCGGTAGCGGCGACATCTGCGGCATACGGCTGTATGTGGAGCGCGCCAACACCGTCGCCCAGCAGACCTACGACGCACTCGGCATGCACAAGTCGCACTATGACCTATACGAGATAGACTTCATGCCATAAGCAAGCCGCGCGCTGCCACTAGACGAAGATAGCGCCCGGACACACGGAGGAACAACAATGCTGCCTGATAATATCAGTGAGTTCATATCCAAGAACGACAAGGCGGTGCTGAGCACATTTCGGCGCAACGGCGCGGCGCAGCTGAGCATCGTCAGCGTTGGCGCATACGGCGAGGGCGCGGCGTTCACCACGACCGCAGACCGCGCCAAGCTCGCCAACCTGCGCCGCGATGCCCGCTGCTCGCTGCTGGTGTCGCATGATAGCTGGTGGGGATTCGTGGTGCTGGAGGGCGCGGCGCGCATAATGTCCGCCGACAACACCGACGCCGAAGAACTCAGAATGGCGTTCCGCGATGTCTATCGCTCTATCTCCGGCGAGCATCCCGATTGGGACGACTACGACCGCGCGATGGTGGAGGACAGGCGCGCCGTCGTCATCGTCATACCGGAACGCATCTACGGCACCGCCCTATAACATGGCAACGGGCCGCTCCGCAATCTTGAGTACGGGTAGGGTATTCTCAACACGCGGTCGATACGCCGCCCGGATTGTAATGCCAATACATGTTGAGAATACCCACGGGAAAAAGATCACTCTTTGGGATTGAAGATGTGATAGTCCTCGCGCGGATTGGGCCCGCCCAGCGTTATATCGTTCCCGCACAGCCAGAACATAATGGCGCTCGAAAGCGGTCGCGGCGCGTTCTTGGGCGGTATCACTATCAGGTTGCCCACGAAGTACGCCCTATAACACCCGTTATGCTGCTCTTTCGAAACGGAAAGGCCAATGTCTCCCTCGAAAGTCCAGGTCTCCTTGCCCGTCTCCAACACCCTGCTGCCCGAAATGAACACCGAACCCTTCGCTCCCTGGAACCTGCCCGTGCCCGCCTTGACCTGAAGGAAGCGCTTCCAGTAGCCGATGCCGTTCTCATCCGAGGGGCAGATAAAGCCAATCGTCTGCGTCATTATCAGCACATCGCCTTCAGTCGTCTCCCAGACGAAATTGTTCACGCCGGGCGCGGGAACGCTGCACGAACCCGACTGGCTCGAAACGCCGGACATGTCATCCACGAAGCGGAAGCGCGCCGTGCCGCTCCCTATGTCCACAGCGTCAAACTCGCCCTCGAACTCCACCCGGCATTCGCCCGTATCGGAACACTCATCAGGGTTGGTTATCTCCGAAGTCCCGGAGCCGACGCCCTCGAAGACTTCAGTCCTGCCATCCGCTTGGGCGTCAGCCGTCATCAGCCCCAGCAGCAAGAATGCTACGAGTATGGAAACAAGCGAAAATCTTATCTTGCCAGAGCGCCAGTTCATCTTGCGCCTCCTTATGTAGAAGAAGTGGAGGCTGTGATGTCGCAGCCTATATTCGCCACCAGCTCGGACGCAATCCCCGTATATCCGGCCGGCGTCAGCGTCAGCAGCCGTTCCTTGTCGTCCTTCGGCAACTCAAGGTCTGACACGAAATCGCGCAAGTCCGCCCGCGTGATGCGCCGCCCCCGCGTGAACGCCTTCAGCCGCTCGTATGCGTCGCCCGGGCCCTGCTTTCGCATGACCGTCTGCACCGCTTCCGCCAGCACCTCCCAGGCGTCATCCAGCTCGGCGGCGAGCAGGTCTTCATCAACGGCAACTTGCCGCAATCCGCGCATCGCCGAGCGCAGCCCGACGATGCCATGCCCGATGGCGGGCCCCAGGTTGCGAAGCGCGGACGAGTCCGTCAGGTCACGCTGCAACCTCGACACCGGCAACTTGGTCGCCAGATGCTCCAGCAGCGTACTGCTGACGCCGATATTCGCCTCCGAGTTCTCGAAGTTGATGGGGTTCACCTTGTGCGGCATCGTGGAAGAGCCGACCTCGCCCTCGACCGGCTTCTGCCTGAACACGCCCAGCGATATGTACGCCCACATGTCGCGGTCGAAATCCAGCGTAACGGTGTTGAAGCGTACAAGCGCGTGAAATATCTCCGCGATATAGTCGTGCGGCTCTATCTGAGTCGTCAGCGGATTATGCGTCAGCCCCAGCCGCTCCACGAAGCGGCGCGAAATCCCCTGCCAGTCCGCATCCGGGTATGCGACAGCGTGGGCGTTGTAGCTGCCCACCGCGCCGTTGAACTTGCCCAGATATTCGGCGGCTTCGAGTTGGCGCAGCTGCCGCCGCCAGCGATACACAAATACCGCGAGCTCCTTGCCCAGCGTCGTGGGCGATGCCAATTGCCCGTGCGTGCGCGCCAGCAGTGGAGCGCCGCCGGTCTCAGTCGCAAGCGCCGCCACGCTGTCCACCAGCGCCCTCGCCTGCGGCAGCCACTCATCGCGCAGCGCGCCCTTGAGCATCAGCGCGTGGGACAGGTTGTTGATGTCCTCCGATGTGCAGCAAAAATGCACCCACTCGCACACATCCTCCAGCGAAGTGCCGACGAGATTCTCGCGGATGTAGTATTCGATCGCCTTCACATCGTGATTGGTGACGCGCTCAATCTGCTTGACGCGCAACGCGGCGGCATCGTCGAATTGCGCTACGAGCGCGCGCAGCAGCGTCTGTTCGGCAGCGGTAAGCGCGCGCATATCGGCGATTTCGGCGCAGCCCGCCATCTCAAGCAGCCACTCCACCTCCACCTGCAAGCGGCGCTTGATGAGCGCCCACTCAGACAGATGGTCGGCAAGCCCCGCAACCTGCGCGGCATATCGTCCGTCCAGCGGCGTTATCGCTCTTATAGGGTTCATGCACAAGTTCCTCAGTAAGTCGCTAGGTGTTCAAGTATATCAGTTTGCGGTTCAACCGACATATCTGTCATGAGAAAATTGCATTAGTCCCTGTGGACAATGTCCCTTCCCCCTTTGGGGGAAGGTTAGGATGGGGGCAAAAACGCTTGCCCATCGACGGCTAAACTGTACTAGGTTCTGTGGACATTTTGAAATCCCATCCCGTCATTCCTGCGAAAGCAGGAATCCAGTGCTTCCAATGGGCACAAACGGCGTAAAATCCGCCCCGTTTCGTGGATCTGGATTCCCGTTTTCACGGGAATCGCGCAAATGTCCACACAACCTAATGCGATTTTCTCCTGTCATACACCGCTTTGGCGGCGGCAATGTCCCACATCGCCATGCCAAGCGACTTGAAGAGCGTGATGTCCTCGTCGCTGCGCCTGCCCGGCTTCATGCCACCCACGACCTGATGCAGTTCGCTGAGCCGCTCCCACAATATCAGCCCCCGCGACGCGGGCATCAGCAGCTCGCCGCACTCCACCTTCGCCTGCGCGATGCTGTCCACCGCGATGATGTCGGCGCGCCCAATCGCCGCGTCATCCAGCTCGGTGACATACTCGTTCGCTCCGCCCACCGCGCAGACATGCATGCCGGGGCGCAGCCATTCGCCGCTGAACACGGGCGTCCGCGAGTTCGTAATCGTAACCAGAATGTCGGCAGATTCCACAACCTCGCGCGGCGCATCCGAGGCGCTCACCTCTACGCCAAGCGCATCCGACATGCGCCGCGCGAAACTGCGACGACGCTCAGGGTTGGGGCTATAAACGCGCGCTTTCGTGATGGGGCGCACGGCGCATATCGCCGCCAGCTGCGCGCTCGCCTGAAAGCCGCTGCCCAATATGCCAATCTCGTCGGCGTCGCCACGCGCCATATAGCGAGCGCTCACGGCAGAGGCAGCGCCGGTTCGCATCCGCCCAAGCGCGTTAGCCTCTATCACCGCCAGCAGATCGCCCGTCTCCATGCCGTACAGCAGCACATAGAAGCGATACACGCCCGAAGCGATGGAATAGACCTTGAAGCCGAATACGCCCTGCTCATGAAGCGCCGCCTGCATGTGCGCCAGCATAACGCCCGGCGCGGCGACCGTATGCCCGCGCGGAAGGTTCGTAGCGGCGCCAATCGCCTGCTGCTTCAGCGCGGCTTCCACCACCGGAATGGCATCTTCCACGCTCAGCAGGCGTTCAACATCGCTGTCCGTGAGCCATAGGGGAGCGCTAGGCATTAGGCATCAGTCGGGGCGAACATGGGTAGCGGGTTAGACCGGATGCTGGCAAGCCTATGAGCGCACCGCGACGACGCCGAGCCAACTTCGCGGCACATGCGTGATATTCATCTCGGCGAAAGTCTGATGCACGCCCGATTGCAGCGCCGCGCTCGCCTCCTCGAGCGGCACGCCCGGCAGCGTCCCCTCGATGAAGTCGCTGAAGCCGCTAATGTCCAGCCAGCCCTCTATCGGCACCTGCACCGTGTCTATCTCCTGCCGCACGATGGTCAAGCCCTGCTTCTCCAGCAATTCGCGGTACTGCTCCACCGTCAACTGCCTGCGCGATTCCACCTTCTCCGATCTGATAGGCCTCAAGCCGTACTCGCGCCGCAGCGTCCGAATAGACTTGAACATCCACTTGCGATAATACTCGAGGCTCTCCGGCGGGTGGCTGCCCTCGAAGAAGGAAGTATTGAAGGCGAACTTGCCGCCCGGGTTCAGCGACTTGGAGATGTCCGCAAGCAGCGCGTCCTTGTCCGGGATATAGTGGATAGCGTTGCAGAAGACGACCGTATCCACCGACTCCTTCAGCGAGTCCGACAGCCCCTCGACCTGGCTATGCACAAACTGGATAGCCGAATCGCGCCCGCCCTTCAGGTTCTCCATCGCCTGCTTCAGCGCGCTCGCCGAGTGATCCACGGCGATGACCACCGATTCGCAGGCATCGTGCAGGCGTTCCACGATTAAGCCCGTAACGCCGCCCGTGCCGCAGGCAAGGTCCACGATGCGCTTATCCCCGCCAAGGTCGGCCATATCCACGAGATGCGCGTTCAGCACCTCGTAAAACGAGTTCTGAGAGAATTTTGAGAACGAAAAATCGCTGCTGGATGTCATGGCAGCCCTCCCAATGGCACTCTGCGTCCCGCGACAATAATCTAACCAAAACATTATAACATGGATGCACAACATCCTACCCTGAGCTGACGGAAACGCTATCGGCATCATCCTCATTATTGTCATTCCGAACGCAGTGAGGAATTAAAAATCCCTGCCACCGAACACACAAACTTCAGCAATCACCTCTGAGAAAATTGCATTAGTCCCTTCCCCCCTGATGGGGGGAGGTTAGGATGGGGGTGAAAATGCTTGCCCATCGACGGCTAAACTGTACTAATGCAATTTTCTCCACCTTTGAACTACCATTGACCATCCGGCTGCGAAACACCGCCCCCCAACCATCAACCCAACCCAATTCCTAATTCTCAATTCCCACCGGCTCGACGGCAAGCATATACCCCGCCCGCCGATAGGTCGTATAGGTCGTAGGCGCAACGACCAGTACCGCGCGCTCAACACGGCTGCCGAAGCCCTCCACGCGGAACGAACCGCTCGGCGGCTCATGCACCGAGACGCCGCCATCGCTGCCGAACTCGATGAGCCGCAGCGCGAACCCCTGCGGCAGCGTATTGTCGATGCGATGGAAGCCGTTAGCCTGCCACTCGCCGCCCGTCTCCGCGTCATCCACAAAGCCAAGCTGCGGTATCGCAATGTCGTCTATCACAATGCCGTCGAAGTTCACGCCCTCATCGGTGATATACTCGAAGCGCACCAGCGTCTCGTCGCCGCCCGCGCCGACATACGGCGACAAGTCCATCCGCTCCCGCGCCCAGCCGTCATCGCCGCCCTCCACGCTCTTGCCCGTAATGCCCGCGCCATAGTTCGCGCCAAGCGGATCTTCGCGCGTCGTGCGCTGCCCGTCCAAAGTCGTCCAGCTCGCGCCGCCGTCGGTGGACACGCTCACATACGCATAGTCCCAATCCTCTTCGATGTCATGCCACATCCAAAACTCCAGCGTCGCATCGTCCAGCGCCGACAAGTCGAACTCGCGCTCCAAAGTCGTGTCGATGCTGTCGCCATTGCCGCCCCACCAGCAGAAGCGCCCGCTGCGACACTCAGTCCCGACCTGCGCCACCGTCGCATCGCCCTCGAACTCCACGAGCGCGTCGCCGTCCGGCAGCCGTATCTCATAGTAGCGCGCCGTAAGCTGCGGCTGCCTGACCGCCTTCCTGAACTCGCCGTCCACATGCGTCACCCGCTGCACGCCCACGCCGCGCCCGGAATAGCGATACGCCTCCAGACCGGGACTATCGCCGCCATCCGCTCGCCCATCCAGCCGCGCATCAAGATAGTTTGCCACTACCCAATCCCCGAACACATCCAAAAAACTCTTGCCGAATTGTGACAGGTAGCGTTCAACCCCATTCACCCCGTCCAGCGGTTCGCCCGCAAGCGCCGCCAGCCCGCCATAGCCGCCATAATGCTCTGCCAGATACGCGATGAACAGCGCAGAGCCGCCGTAGTGCGACGCCGCCAGACGCGGCTCCTCGGGCCAAAAGTTCAGCTGCGCTTCATGCGCCTCCATGAATGCGTCCACGAAGCCCGCCCGAAAGCCCACAATCTCCGTCGCAGCCTCGGACATCCCCTCATTGACCCACACATCTTCGCCCCGATCCAGATTCCAGTGCGCCGCATGCTGAAACTCGTGCGCCAGTACCGCGAAATAATCACGACTGCCCGGGCGCAGCCAGTCGCCATCCATGAAAATCATCTCGCGCTCATTGCTGCGCGGCTGCGCGGAGCGCGGGAACTGATCGGCTGCTGAGAAGTAGCCCGCCGCCGCCACCAAGGGCGTATGCAGCACCGTCAGGCGGTCATCGCCGTCCACCCCGGGACGCCATATATCGCCGATAGCCTCCACGATGGGCGGGCGAATCTCGCGCTCGAAAACATCCGCCGTCTGCTCAAGCTCTTGCGCCGTAAGCTCCGTCTCAACATCGGCATACCAGTAGGCATTCTCGCTCACCGCCAGCAGCCTCGCCTCCACAGTATAGACGCGCCGCCGAATGAGGTCGGTCACAAAGAAATCCTGAGTATGCCCCACCGCGCAGCATGCGGGGTCGGCAGGCAAGGTTCGCGCTGCCGGAGCGTCGCCCGGCGCAATCCTGCCAAACCGCTGCGCCAGCGCCAACAAGTCGCGCGCGGGCGGATCCTCACGCGGCGCAACACTCGCATCAGCCACCGCGGGCGCGGCAGGCACGGCAGACGCGGCGACGCTCCCAGCCGTCGCAATCGCTGTCGGCAGCGGCGCAGACGTCGGCACAGGCGTCGCAGCAGTACGCAACGGCGCAGCAGCAGCGCCCACAGCGCCCGCGCCCAACTGCGCCGCATCAGGCACATCCCGCCAGCACCCCGCCCACAGCAAACACACCAAAACAACGACATAAACCGCAAAAAACTTCACCCCCCCATTGTACCACCAACCCCCCGCCATCCCGAACGCAGTGAGGAATCAAAAATCCTAACCGCACGCCCACTCGCCATCCCCCAATTCTCAATTCCTAATTTTTAATTCCTAATTCCACGCCCCCCGACACCCTCCACTTTACATATACCTAAATCTCGTCTAAACTTTGAACCATCGGGCTGCACAACCCAACACCATTTAGGGAGGTCAGAATCATGCCAAAAGGAAGTGTCCCTAAGCGTGAGGCAAAAAAGTCCAAGAAGAACGCGCCAAAACGAGAAATACTCTCCTCACCCATCATCTCAGGCGAAGCAGTGGAAGTCGTCGGCAAGCGCCGCAGGCGCAAGGCGGAAGCCGACTTTTAGCGTTAGCGACTTTGTCGCCTTCACTCCGGTCAAGGCGACAGCCGAACCCCCGCAGGCCGGCAAGCTAGAAAATCCACTAGGACGAAAACCTTGCCAGCGCCGCCGGCAGCTCATCCAGCCCCGATATGCGCGGATGCGCCGTGTACGCTCTATGGTTGCCGTCGCGGTCGAGCAGAACGGCGTTGATGCCCACATTCACCGCGCCCGCAATATCCGATGTCAGCTGGTCGCCCACATGCGCCGCATGCTCCGGCCGTATCGCCGCGCGCTCCAGCGCACGCTCGAATATCAGCGGGCTGGGCTTCTCCGCGCCCACCTCAAACGATGTCACCGTGAAGTCGAGGTAAGGCAGCAATCCCAAGCTGTCCGCGAGTTCGTCGCCATTCTGGTTCAGATTGCTTATCAAGCCTACCGTCAACCCCGATTGTCGGCACATCACCAGCGCGGGTATCGTGTCGTCGTAGGGCGCGAGAGCGTAGTCTATCTGCCGCACGCGCCGCCAGATTTGTCCCGCCCGCTCATGCGACGCCTCCACGCCCGCGCCGCGCAGCACACGCCGCTCGTACTCGGCGAAGAACGCGCGCCGCTCATCGCGTCCAAGACCGCGCACCGGCTTAGTGGCGTTCTGCTCCGACATATAGGCGTCCGCGAGATAGTAGCCCCGCAAGATGCCCTCCGGCGTTACGCTAATTCCAAAGTCGGCAAGCGCCTCAGACTGTATCTCATACCGCGAAGGCCGAAACCCCGCCAGCGTCCCATACAAATCAAAAAACACAGCAGTTATCATAATCCGCCAGCATCCTCTCTAAGTTCTGCTCCCACCACAACCCAATTCCTAATTTTTAATTCTTAATTCCCATGTTACCCTATCCCCAACCAACCCATACAACAAGAACCTGACCAACCCCTATGCTTGCTGGCAAACTTCCCATGGATCTGCTCTCGCGGCTGCTGTCCGACATAGATGTGCGCGATCCGCGCGTCGTGCTCGGCGCGCGCGCCGGCGAAGACGCCGCCCTCATCGACATGGGCGACCGCTATCTGGTCGCCAAGACCGACCCCATCACCTTCGCAACCGACCTCATCGGCTGGTATCTCGTGCAGGTGAACGCCAACGACCTCGCCGCGATGGGCGCGACGCCGCGCTGGCTGCTGGCGACATTGCTGCTGCCGGAGCGCACGACCGAAGCGCAGACGCAGATGATATTCACGCAGCTGCTGGAGGCATGCGACTCGCTCGACATCACGCTCATCGGCGGCCACACCGAGATAACCTACGACCTGCCGCGCCCCATCGCCATAGGCGCGATGCTCGGCGAGGTGGACAAACGGCGCGTCGTGCTGACCGGCGGAGCGCAAATCGGCGACAGCATCGTGCTAACGCAGGGCATCGCCATCGAAGGCGCGTCAATCCTAGCGCGCGAGGCATCCGACGCGCTCGCAGTCGCCGGTGTTCGACACGACGCCATCGAGCGCGCGCAATCGCTGCTGCTCACCCCCGGCATCAGCATCGCCCGCGCCGCCGCCATCGCCTGCGACTACGGCGTCAACGCGATGCACGACCCCACCGAGGGCGGCATCGCAACCGGACTGCTGGAACTTGCCACCGCCGCGGGCGTAGGTCTGAGCGTCGACGCCGCGCGCATACCCATACTGCCCGAGTGCCGCGCCATCTGCGACGCCCTCAAACTCGACCCCCTCGGGCTCATCGCATCCGGCGCGCTGCTGGCAACCCTGCCCCCGCCCAACGCCGAGCGCCTCATCGCCGCCCTAAGTCAGGAAGGCATCCCCGCCACCATAATCGGCAGCATCACGCCACCATCGGACGGCTTGCGCCTCACACACAACGGCGCAGAACGACCGCTCCCCACCTTCCCCCGCGACGAACTGGCGCGCTTCTTCACCGAAATAGCCGCAGGCGAACAGGACGCCCTCTAAATCCCTCCAATCCCACAATCCTAACCCCCGCTCCCCGTCGCTGTGCTATCCTATATGCAAGCCCTAGCGCGCAAGCCGCCCCGTTGGAGTCAGAACACAATGCCCTATCGCCTCAGCCGCATCACAATCGGAGCAATGCTCGCGGTCATCATCGCGGCGATGCTCACAGCTTGCTCACAGACGCCGACGGCTCAGCCACAGGCGCAGCCGACGGCAACGATAGCAGCGCCGGCCGTCCCTCCCCCGATAGCAACGCCCGAACCGCCGCCGCCACGACCTACCGCGACAACGGCGCCGCCCGCCCCTCTTCCGATAACGCCGCCCGCGCCCACCGCTACAACGGCGCCGGAACCTACGCCCGAACCTACCGCCGCCGCCACGACCGCCGAACCCGCGGCGGAAGCGTCCGGCGCGACCGCCTTTGTCCTCGATGAGGGCACTATCGCCCGCTACAAGGTGGAGGAGACGCTCGCTCGCACCGGCTTCACAGTCGCCACCGGCGAGACGACCGAGGTCAGCGGGCGCATCGTGTTCGACGCCGACGGCGGCATCGTCGCCGATGACAGCAGCATCGTCATGCAGGCGGGCGCACTCAAAACCGACAGCGACCGCCGCGACCGCTATGTGCGCGAGCGCACCCTGCAAACCGCGCAGTTCCCGGAGATTATCTTTCGTCCGACATCAGCCGAGGGCATTCCGCTGCCCCTGACCGAAGCCGGCGGCGCAGCCGAGTTCACCATCAGCGGCGACCTGACCATCCGCGATCAGACGCGCCCGGTAACATGGGATGTGTCGGCAGACTTCGGCAGCAACATCAGCGGCATAGCGGTCATAGACATCACCTTCGACGAGTTCGGCATGGACAAGCCCAGCGTGGCAATCGTCGTCAGCGTCGAGGACACGATACGCCTGGAACTGGAGTTCATGGGCAGCATAGAGCAGTCCGCCGCGCTGAACACCGACGACGCCGACAACGACGAAAACGCCGACGAAGCCGCCTACGGACATGCGCTCGGCGACGCCGACGCGCCCATCACGGTCATGGAGTTCTCCGACTTCCAATGACCGCACTGCCGCACATTCGCCCTCGGGCCAGGGCGACAGATAATCGAGGAGTTCGTGGAAACGGGCGAGGTGCGCTTCGTATATCGCCACTTCATCGTCATCAACGAGGCGTCAGTAGTCGCGGCTATGGGTACGGAATGCGCCGCCGAGCAGGACATGTTCTGGGAGTTCCACGACGCAATCTTCGACAACTGGTTTGACGCCAACCAGAACCGCTTCGCATACCCTTGGCTGCAAGACACCGCCGACGACTTGGGCATGGACGCCGCGAACTTCGACGAGTGCATGCAGAGCGGGCGCGCCTTCGAGCGCGTGAAGGCAAGCCACCTCGACGCCTCGGAGCGCGGCATCCAGGGGACGCCAACCGTGTTCGTCGACGGCAACCGCGTAGGCGGCGAATTCGAAGCATACCGCCAAGCCATCCAATCCGCCCTCGACGACAACTAGCGGTCAGTGGTCAGGCGCAATCCCGCCCCGCCGCATCCCTGAAACCTAGTCGAACACGGTCGTCTCGCTCGTGGGGTGCGTCAGCGATATGTGCGAAAAGTCCTCGCCGTCCACCGCGCCGTGCCAGTGCTTCTCGCCCGCCGGTATGAGCGCAGTGTCGCCCTCGCTCACCTCCACCTGCTCGGACTCGGTAGCCACATAGCCCTTGCCGCCCAGCACGAACAAAATCTGGTCGCTGGTGTGCGTATGGAACTTGTTCTTCGCCCCGTTGAAGAAGCTCACCTTGTTGAAGTTGAAGTCGCCGCTCATCCCGCCGCCCACAATCGCCTCGCCCGTAACCTTGCCGCCGTAGAATATCGGCGCGTCGCTGCGGTCTTCCGCCTCGTTCTGACCCTTCCTGACAACCTGCATCTGGACATCCTCCTGCTAGTTCTGTGATATTGTATCCATATATTGGCATACGCCGCCGCCATTATACGCCGCCCCACCCCGTTAGGATAGCCCACCATCCAACGAGAGAAAATTGGATTAGTCCCTTCCCCCCATCAAAGGGTAAGGTTAGGATGGGGGTGAAAATGCTCGCCCATCGACGGCTAAACCGTACTAATGCAATTTTCTCTCACAGAATACCGCCGCATCGGCCCCGCGCCATCCCGTTCATCTCTGTTCGCCCCTGTTCGCGGTGAGCCTGTCGAACCACGCCCGGCACCCGATATTCGACGCGCAAACACTTGTCATCGGCGCGCTTGTGCCGTAATGTATAGTGCGGCTTTCTGCCACAGCAAGCCATAGCATACGCGAAACCAAGCAACACAGGAAGGATGGAGGTTATCACGATGAGAGCAGCGCGAATTGCGGGCCCCAAGAGATTCGAGATTGAAGAGGTGGACATTCCCGACATCGTCGATGGCGAATGTCTTATCAAGCTGGAAACATGGTCGGTCTGCGGCAGCGACATCCGCCACGCCTACGGCCCCGTCCATCCCGAAGAAGACTACCCGATGCGCGTGGGCGGCCCCTGCCACGAAGCGGCAGGCACCATCGTGGACAGCCGCTCCGACAAGTTCTCCGTCGGCCAGCGCGTCATCGTGCTGCCTGGCCCCAACACAAGCGGCGGCTTGGTGGAGTACATCAACGGACACGAAGGGCGCATGGCTGCCCTGCCGGACGGCGGCGATCTGTCCAGCTGGGTGATGTGCCAGCCGTCGGGCACCGTGCTATACTCCTGCCAGCAGATGGGCACGATCTTGGGCAAGAACGTGCTTGTGATGGGGCAAGGCTCCATTGGGCTGTCGTTCACGGCGATATGCGCCCGCGCGGGCGCGCGGAAGGTCATCGCCGCCGACCTGTTCGACTACCGCCTCGACTTCGCCAAGCGCTTCGGCGCAACCCACACCGTCAACCCCTCGAAGGAGAACCTAGATGAAGCGGTGATGGATCTGACCGGCGGCGCAGGCGCGGACATCACGGTCGAGGCGGCAGGCTACGCCGACACGCTGGAGGCGGCGCTGCGACTGGTCAAGAACCTCGGCAAGACCATCATCTTCGGCATACAGGAGAACGCATCCGAAGAGCGCGGACTGCTGGACACATCGCTGTTCCTGCGAAAAGCGCCCACAATCATCCCCACGCAGGGCGCGACCAGCGGCGACCCCATCACGCACATCGAGACGATGATCGACCTCAAGGAACGCGGCTGGTGGGACCCGGGCGAGATGGCGACGCACCTCATGAAGTTCGACGAAGTGCAGCGCGCCTACGACATGTACGAGCAGCGCGAAGACGAAGTCATCAAGTCGGTAATGACCCTGTAAGACTGACAGGATAGCAAGGATGTAGGGAACCAAGGGATAGAAGCGGATAGATTGCGCCCCTCTGCCGTTGCGGTGGAGGGGCGTTGTGTGTTTTCCAACTTTCTGAAGCTGCGAAAGGTACGCTATAATGGACAATAGAATCACAAATCGCCGACAGAACATAAACATATTGGTAACCGCTTGGTAACCGCAGGACAAAGAAATCACCATGAAGAAAATCAGAATTGTTGTAGTGAACGGGCGGGAAATAGAAATGCTGGACGTCCGTAACTTACGTGGGTGGACTTTCCCTGAAGTGATTCATCTGGAGGGTCTATGCAGCAATCTGTCAACTGACTCAAACTACAAAGACTTGTGGGATTATGTGGTTAAAAAACCTAAGTGGGATGAGATATTCCCGGCAGACCAATATATTGATGAAGCACGGGTAACATTTCAGGATACAATGCTGCCTGTTCTCTTGCCTGTGATTGGATACTCCCATATCCATATGCCGGAAGTTAAGGTTGTTGAACAACTACAACAGTTGAAAGATGAAGGTTTGCTCGGGACATCATCCGTCCCTATCAACTTCATGAGCGGTCCAAGGGTTTCTCAATTTCTACACTTGGTGCGTTTCATGGGTATCCGGTATCCAAGTTTGGCGCAAGGACTTTCACGGCGGAAAGAGTGGCGAGAAATCGAAGAAGCCGCTCGCAAAGACGGATTTGAATTCAAGGATACCGATTGCAGGGAATACACTCCCGATACAAGAAAGTCCCAGCCATCTCCAGTGCTACTGCCCGTATGGATTAGACATCGTCTAGCACATCCAGAGAACAAACGTGAGAAAGATTTTCCAACGGAAAGTGACTACCGTCGGGCAATTGCCATTCTTGGCGCGGCAATCGCCGGAACGGTATATTCAGACACTGATGACAATGAGCATCCTCAAGAAAGACTGAACCATGATTAGGGTAAAAGCCATATTCTCCAATGGCGCTCTCACGCCGCTTGAACCCATCGACCTGAAAGAGGGCGACGAAGTAACCGTGTCCATCGACGACAAATCGGAACTTTCGGACTATGAACGACTTGCGAGGTTCAAGGCTGCGGCCGGGGGATGGGAGGGATTGCACGACCCCGACGAGTTCAAGCGCACGATTTACCAGGCACGCATAGACGGCTCGCGGCATACGCCTAATCTGTAGCAGTATGCAGTATGCAGTATCTGATTGATACGGATTGGACGATCGAATACATGCACCGTCGAGAACCGGTTGTTAGGTTCTGTGGACAATTCGACTTTTCATCTCGTCATTCCAAGCCACCACCCCCGTCATTCCTGCGAAAGCAGGAATCCAGCGCTTTGAGATAGCCTAGAATATGCAAAAGTGACCACATTCCGATGTTCTGGATTCCCGTTTTCACGGGAATGACGCAAATGTCCACAGAACCTAGTCGCCTTAAAGAAATCACCATGAAGAAAGACTGAACCATGATTAAGGTAAAAGCCATATTCTCCAACGGCGCTCTCACGCCCTTGGAACCCCTTGACCTAAAAGAAGGCGACGAAGTAACCGTGTCCATCGACGATACCCCCTCGCCTGAACGAACCTTGCGGGCGTTGAGAAAGACCGCCGGGGCATGGGAGGGAAAACACGACCCTGACGAGTTCAAGCGCACAATTTACCAGGCACGCATAGACGGCTCACGGCAGCCGCCTAAGCCGTAGCAGTATGCAGTATCTGATTGATACGGCAGGATTATGAGCGAATGACTACCACCGATTACCCACCACTCCACGGGCCGACATATCCCGACGCGCTCGACGACCAGCTCCGCGCGCTCGACGCCGATGCCGCCTTGCGAGCGTTCGCGGCCGCGCGCCGCCGTCTTGCGGCTGACCCGCATCGCCCCGCCTACCACTTTTCGCCGCCGCAGAATGTGATGAACGACCCCAACGGCTTGTGCTTCTGGCAGGGACGATGGCACCTGTTCTACCAGTACAGGCCCGGCGGCGCGGGCGACCGCGTTCACTGGGGGCATACGGTCAGCGACGACCTCATCCACTGGCGAGATCTGCCGCTTGCGCTGTATCCCGACACGGAGAAGGACTGTTACAGCGGCCAAACCCTCGTCGAGGACGACCGCGTTATCGCCATCTATCACGGCACGGAGTCGGGCAACGCAATCGCGACGGCGTCCGACCCGCTGCTGCTGAACTGGCGGAAGCATCCGAACAACCCGGTAATCCCCATCGTGCCGATTGATGACGACGGCGCGCCGTACCGCGTGTTCGACCCGTGCATCTGGAAGCAGGACGATGGCTACTATTCGCTGTCCGGCACATACAAGGACGGCGAGCGCGGCGTTGACTGTCAGGGCATCGACCACCTGTTCCACTCGCGCGACTTGGCGCAGTGGGAGCATGTCGGAGCGCTGCTAGAGGACAAGTTCTTCGCGGAGCGCGGGGAAGATGCCGCCGTGCCTGTGTTCTGGCCGCTGGGCGACATCGACGGCAAGCCGAGCGGCAAGCACATGCTGCTGCTGTTCAGCCACAAGCGTTCCGGGCGCTGCTACATCGGCGACTACGACCCGGCGACCCACGAGTTCACGCCGGACTCGCACGACAGGATGAACTATGGGCCTTGGACGGTGGGCAGCCTGCATGCGCCCTCTGCTGCCATAGACCCGGACGGGCGCTTCATCGCCGTGTTCAATGTGAAAGAGGGCAAGCCCTCCGCCGGCTGGGACGACATCATGACGCTGCCGCGCCACTACTGGCTGGCGGACGCCGGAGCGCTGGGCATGGCGGTGGCGGGTGATGTGGAGTCGCTGCGCTATGACCATAAGCGGGTCGCGCCGACGCGAATAACGGCAAACGACGAGGTCGTATTAGATGGCATAGGCGGCAACGCGATCGAGATAGAGGCGGTCATCGAGCCGGGCGACGCGCGCGAGGTGGGCTTGTATGTGCTGCGTTCGCCGGACGGCGCTGAGCGCACGCGCATATCGTTCTACCCGCAAGACCACCGCCGCTTCGACACAGGCTCATTGCAGATTGACATCTCGGAGGGATCGCTGAACCCCGATGTGTTTGCGCGCACGCCTGAGACGGGACCGATACGACTAGCTCAGGACGAACCGCTGCGGCTTCGGGTGTTCGTCGACCGCAGCGTAGTGGAGGTGTTCGCCAACGACCGGCAGTGCCTGACACTGCGCGTCTATCCGCAGCGCGAGGACAGCGTCGGCGTGTCGGCATTTGCGCGCGGCAGCGACGCGCGGCTCGCATCGCTCGACATCTGGCAGATGCGGAGTATCTGGTAGGGGCGGGCGGGATAGACGGGATGATTATCTTGCTCATCCCGTCTATCCGTTTAGGTGTTGTTCCGCGTCGCGCTGGGCGCTTGCCTTGAGGTCGTCTATGTCCTGCATGCGCTGCTCGCTTTTGGGGCGCAGGAAGAGGAATACGACATCCTTGACGCGCTTTTGGGTGGCGCGTTCGGTGATGAGCGCGTAGCTGCCGGCTTGGGTGCGGTAGCGGCTGTTGGCGATATATTCGGTCGCGTCGGCGTCGATGGCGTCGGTCTTGTAGTCGACGACTACAAGTTCGCCGTCTTCCTCGAACAGCAGGTCAATGAAGCCTTCCAGCACGCCATTGCCGATGGGCGCGGCGATGAGCGCCTCGCGCCAGTAGCGTCCTGACGCCACCGCGCGCCGCACGATGTCGCTGTTGACCGCCGCGCGAGCAAGAGCCGCGATGTCCGCCTGCGACTGCGGGATGCCCTCGGCGGCGGCTTGCGCGCGCGCCGTGTCCTCGATGCCCGCGCCCGTGGCAAGGTCTATCGTCTGCAAGACGGCATGCACCGCCCTGCCCAGCGGAGCGCCGCCACGACCGCGCCTAGATGTTCCGGCAGTGTCAGCGTCGGCGTCGGCGTATGCCTCATCCTTGATCACGCCGGCAAGTCTCGTAGCCGCGACCGACACGGGGAGGCTGCGCGCGCGAAGCAGCGAGTTCCGGCGGTCTTGCCACTCCCCGCGCGCTTCGGGCGTGTGCTCAGCGTCGTTGAGCGGCTGCGCCATGTCCGCGACAGGGGCGACGCCGCGCAAGCCGATGCCTTGCGCTTGTGCCCTATATGGCGATAGCAATTCGATCTGCCCCCAGAGCGTATCCTGCCCGTCTAGCAGTTCGGCGATGGCGGCGGCGTCCGAGCGACCTCTATCGCGCCGGTGCATGTCCACGACCAGATGATCGCGCGCGCGCGTCGCCGCCACATACAGCAGGCGCACATGCTCGTAGTCGTCCATCGCCTTTGCCCGTTCGACTTGCCTCTCATAGCCCGCCGTCCCAAATCTGTTTTGGGCGCTGCCGACGCCGACCTCTACGCCGTCGTCGAAGATGACGCTCTCGGCGCGTGGGTTGCGATTGGTGTTCAGGCCGGTCAGGATGACGACGGGGAACTCCAGCCCCTTGGACGCATGGACGGTCATGATACGCACGGCGTCCTCATCGGACTCAGGCACGGGCGCTTCGGTAACGCGCGCGCCCTCGTCCGCTTGCCGCTGCATCCATTCTAGGAAGGCGCGCAGCGAGTTGCCGCCCGCCGCCGCAAACGCCCGCGCCTGCTCCACCAGAAAGCGGTAGCGCCGCCACTGTTCGCGCGCGCGCGGCTGCGCCATCGCCGCCTCCATCAGCAGCCGCTCACGGATGAAGCCGTCTATCAACGGCGCGAGGGCAGTCCACAGGCGTTCATGGTGGGCGGTTCGCAGCGTGGACAGCGCCTTGACGACAGGGGCTTCGCTGCCGATTGCCTCGTCGTCCCGCCCTTCCTTCCGCGAGGGAAGGGGCAAGAGATAGTTGAATCTGCCGCCCGCCTGACGGAATTGCAGCAGCTCAATATCGGTGCAGGCGAATGCGGGCGAGCGCAGCGCGGCGACTATCGCCACCTCGTCCGTCGGATCGTCTATCGCGCGCAGGCAGTTCATCAGATCGCGCACCTCTTGCGTGTCGAAGAAGAGCGATGCGCCCTCCAATCGGTAGGGGACGCCCGCATCGTCGAGCGCCTGCTCCAGCGCGCGAAGTCCGGTGCGCGTGGGTATGAGGATGCAGATGTCGGAGTAGTTGGCGCGCCTGAATCGCTCAGCGCCGTCAGCCGCCGTTGCCTCATTATCGAGCGTCTGCCATTGCTCGCCCTGAATCTGCAATAGCAAAGTCGCAATGTCGGCGGCTTGCTCACGGCGCACGGCGTTTGCGTCGCCCTCGACCACGCCGCCCAGCGCCCATACTCGCCCCTTGGCGTCATCGCCGGTCGCAGCCGCGCGGTGGTGCGCGATAGGGGTGTATTCTGCCTGTTCAGCGCCGCCCTGCGCCATCCACTCGCCAAAGAGCGCGTTCACCCAATCCACGACGGGGCGCTGGGAGCGGAAGTTCCGTACCAGATGCAGCGTCTTGCCGCCCATGCGCTCGCGCAGCCGTTCCATCTGGCGCACATCGGCGCGGCGGAAGCGATATATGGACTGCTTGGGATCGCCGACTACGAACAGCTTCCCCTGCTTGGGGGTTATGTCGCTCCAATCTTTGGGCCTGGCGGCATCCCCATGAGCGTTTTGCGCTGTGTCTTCCGCGAGAAACATGGCAATCTCAGCCTGAATGAGATCGGTGTCCTGCGCTTCGTCTATGAGCAGATGTGAGAAGCGGCGGCGGAAGTGGTCTCGCGCGTCCAGGTTGTCGCGCAGCATCTCCTTCGCCCATACAAGCAGGTCGTGGAACTCGGCGCGCCCCTGCCGCTTGCGCTCTTCCGCGTAGTCGAGCACGAATGCCTTGAGCGCTTGCAGCAGTCCCAGCAATGCGGTGGAGCGCGCCTGTGTCAAGGCTTCGTTGACTTCGGCATCCAACTCTTGCAGCAGCGCTTTCAGATGCCTGCATGCGTTCTCGCCGGACTCGGCGTCAACATCCCAATCGGATTGACGCCCCCCTCTTTGTCTTAACGGCAGGATGCGGGACAGCATGCGGTAAGCGGCAGGCGAATCGGCATCCTGCGTCCTCAGCTGCCGTATGGAGATTAGCTTGGCTTGCGTGTGCGCGTACAGCTTATCGTCGTCGCCAAGCCTGGAGTATTCGCACAGCCTGTCAAGCTTATCGGCGACATTCAACAGGGTTTGCGAGACGGGGGATTGCGGCGCGGCATCATGCACGGGCGCGTCGAAGCGCGCATCGGCGAGCAGGTCGTAGTTTCCGTGAAACTTGACGGCAATCGCGCGCAGATTGGCGACGGTCATGCCGAGCGAGAACGCCATTGCGAGCGGTGGTTGCAGCGCGGCATCGTCGAACGCGGCGTCAATCCAGCGCGCCCATGCTTCCTCGAAGGCAAGGTCGCTTGCTATGGCGTCCAGCGTCTCGAACGCGGGCGGCAGTCCGGCTTCTAGCGGGCGTTCCCGCAAGAGCGCGCCGGCGAAGCTGTGCAATGTCTGGATGCTGGCGAGGTCGAGTTGCTCGACCCCCTGCTCGCAGCGGTGGCGGCGTTCTTCATCGTAGTCGGTATTGCTGGCAGCGAGTTCCAGTTCCTCGCGGATGCGGTCGCGCAGTTCGGCGGCGGCGGCCTCCGTGAAGGTGATTGCCGCCAGCCTGTCGAGCGTGGTCGCGCCGCTCGACACCAGTTCGACCACGCGCCTGACGAGGCTGGTGGTCTTGCCGGTGCCCGCGCCCGCCTCTACGAACAGCGTTTCATCCAGCGTCCGCTCTATCGTTTCGCGCGCATCGGCATCCTGAAATCTGAGGTCTGCCATCGCTCACTCCGATTGATTCAGATTTACATAGTCGGCGAGTTGGGGAGCGCCGCTTTTGCGCCGCCATTGCACATCGCGCTGTGATGGGCAGAGCGTCTTGAAGTCGCACCAGCCGCAGTTCTCGAAGCCGTATCTGCCTATCGGGCCCGGGTTCGCGGGGAACAGCCCGTCGCGGATGCCGTCGACTATGGTGGATATGCCTAGGTCGAAGCGTTCCCTCACATTATTATCGGTGATGCCGATGGGCTGCTCGGGCAGCAGTCGGAAGCCGCCGCGCCCCGTTACGAACCAGTACGCGGCGCTCACATTCGCGTCGCCGCCGAATTCCTGCTGCGCCGCCAGCGAGTAGATTGCCAGTTGCAGACGCTGTCCTCGGTCGATGGGGTCGTCCTTCAGCTTCGTATATCCGTAGTTGCTGCCCGTCTTGTAGTCGAGCACAAGCACGCGCTTGCGGTCGGCATCGGCGTCTATGCGGTCGATCATCCCGCGAAATGCAACTTGCGTGCCATCGGGCAATTCGTGGCGCGCAGCCTGCCAGCCGTCCGCGCCTTGCCTGCCGAATGTGGCTTCCACGCTCAAGGGCGATACGCCGTGCCTGCGCCGCATATCCGTGTCGGCGTCCAAGAACGCCTCCAAGTCTATACGCATCTCATCCTTCGCAATCTGCCACATCAGCGCCTTGCCCACGACGCCGCGAACTTCGGCGTCGGCAAAGGCTTTGTCAGCGATATGGCGCAGCCTGCTGCGATGGTCGGCGCTCCATGCCGCGCCACCCTGCGGCAGAGCGCCGTTCTTGCGCGCATCCTTGACGAAATCTTCGAGGATGCGGTGTATCAGCAAACCCTTTTCAAGCGGCGTGATGGTGTAGATGTCCTCCGGGCGCTCCTCTGCGCTGATCCGCAATATGCTGCCCAGAAAGTAGCTGAAAGGGCACTTTGCCCAGCGTTCCAAGCTCGTGGGGGACAGCGCCCTATTGCCAAGACTTTCGGCGATGCCCGCGTCCGCGACCGCCACGCCGAGATTGCCGTCCCACTCGGTAAATCTGTCGCCCTGTCTTGCGTCGGTGAGGCGCAGGGATGCGGCGAACACGCCCTCATGAGTCAAGGCGTGCTGCGCGATGCCGCGCCCTGAAGCCTGCCAGCCGCGCAGCTGCTCCATATTCAAGTCGTGCGCGTCGGCGTGCGTGATGCTCCGCGCCGTATCCAGTGAACGCTCCATGGATAGAATCTTCGTGAGCCACGACCTATCCGTGTCCTTGAACTTCTCCAAGTCGGAAGTGAATAGGGGGCGGTTTTCCAGTTTCGACGCCTGTTCCAGCAGCCAGCGCGAGGGGAAGTTGCCGCGCTGTCCGGCGGGGTCGGCGACGGGATACGAGAGCGTATGCTCCGGCGCGGTGGCGAGCGCGGCAAGATAGTCGTAGCGTTCATCCGCCTTGCGCTGCTGTCGCAAGGGCAATCCAGACGCCGCGCCGCCTGCGCGCTCACGCTCGCGGTCGGGTATGAGCGGGTCATCGGGGACGGCGGGCGGCATCGCGCCCTCAATCATACCGACAATATGCACCACATCGAAGCTCATCGCGGCGGCGATGCGAACAGGCGCGACGAATACGCCGTGTCCAACCGAACCCACATGCCCAACAGAGGCTTGCAGCGCCTCGTTCAGCGCGCGCCGGAACATGTCATAGGTGGCGTTACGCTGAATCTCCGCAGCCGACTTGAGCTCGTCCAGAATGTCCAGAATCCTGACATACGCACGCTGTTCACCAGGGGGCAGGTCTTCGATGGCAAGGTAGAGTTCGAGCAGGGCGGACGCCCAATCCGAGTACGCGCTCCAGTCGCCCGTATCGGGCGGCGCGGTATGCGCGGCGAGGCTACGCACGAAGCGCAGCAATCCACGCGCGGCAATGGCTTCCGAGCGCATGCGGTATGCTCGCGCGCCGGTGCGTTCGTCCTGTTTCAGCCCCTCGTCAGCGCCCTGCTCCATGTTGGCGGCGAACTGTTCCAGTCGTTCCCGCCATTGCGCTATGCCGCGCACGACGCCCGCGCGCCTTGATATGGCGTCCCACAGGCTGGCGCTGAACTCCGACGCCTTTATGCCCGGCGGATTCAGTGGGCAGCCGGTAAGCCACGCCATCACCGCATCGCGCGCGAACTCGCCTTCCGACAGGCTCAGCAAGCCGGTGAGCGTTCTGCCTACGGCGGTGTCGGCGAGCGATGAGGTGTTGGGTCCCGCGACGGGTATGCCCGCAAGCGTCAACTCCTCGCGGATGAGCGTGCCATAGGGCGCGTTCTTGCGGTAGAGCGCCGCCATGCGATGGAAGGGCGTTCCCGCCTCCGCGCGCCGCACGATGCGCCGTATCACCCAGCGCACTTCTTGATGCGCGTCCGGGGCTATCAGCAGGTGCGGGCTTCCGTCAGCAGTATCTTTATCAACCTCTTCATCCCCTTCCAATATCTCCTTGCGATGGGGAGAAGATGGCAAGGGCGTCCCTTCCGCCTTGGGGGGAAGGCTATGATGGGGGTATAGCTCGTTGGCAAGCGCTCTTGTGGACTCGTCGGCGTCAGCATCGCCCGTAAGCCCCAGCAGCATGGCGCACCGCTCCGCCTCGGTGAGCGCCTTGGCAAGAAGGCGCTGCGCCGGGGTTAGACCGCGCACACGAAAGAATACGATGAAGCCCAAGTCTTGCAGCCCATGGGCGCTGCCATCGCGCACGGCGGCGGCGGCGGCTTCGGCTAGGTCTTCGGCGTCGTAGAAGTCGCGCGTGCGCTCGCGGTATTTGCGATAGAGCGCGACCGTCTCGGCGCGCAGCCCGGACTGTTCGGATAGCCGCTCCAGCGCGTCATCGGTGGCGTGGCGCAACTGTCGGAAAGTATGCCGCAGGCTCAGGTGCGTCGCCGGATGGTCGCGCAGCGGCTCCAGCGTTCCCGTCGCCTCAGACGCCACGGCGCGCACGACGGCGCTGGTGAATATGGGCGTCAGCGGGCGCTTGCCCCGCGCGGCGAGCGAGGGCGCGCCCAGCAGTTCCGCAAGCCTGTCGAATACCATGAACTGCATGTTGGCGAAGCCGGAGCGTCCAAGTTCGTGTCGCAGCGACAGCAGCGCGTAGTTGCTGGGCGCGACTACCGTAACGGGGCGCAGCGCATCGTCCCGTTGCAGCCGACGGACGAACGCGAGCAGTTCATCGGCGTCAGTCGGCGCAAGGCGGCTAATTCGCGGGACAGCGTTTTCTTCGATGCTATCCATGATGTGCTTCTCCGTTTTCTAGTCCCACTCTTCGACGCGGATGAGGCTGCCGATTTCGTTGACGACTTCAAGCCTGCCGATGGCTTGCAGGGCGGACTGAACGGATGCTTCTTTGGCGCGGTGCGTCATGAGCACTATCTCGGCGCGGCGCGCCGCGTCGTCGGTCTCTTTCTGTATCGCGGATGCGATGCTGATGTCCAGGTCGCCTAGCACCTTCAGGATTTGCGCGAAAACGCCGGGGCGCTCCGCGACATTCAGGCGCATGTAATACTTCGTTTCGAGCGCGCTGATGGGGCTTATGCTCACATCGTCGGAGAGCGAGGGCGGGGGTGGCGGGGGGGCGCCGCCAACGACATCGCGCGCTATGTTCACGACATCGGCGAGGACTGCGCTGGTGGTGGGCAGGTCGCCCGCGCCGCGCCCGTGAAAGAGCACGCGACCGGCGAGGTCGGTCTGCACCTCTATGGCGTTCAGCACGCCGTCCACCTTCGCCAGCATCACATCGGAGCGCACCATCGCCGGATGCACGCGCGCATGCACCGCGCCATCGGTCTTGCTTGCTATGGCAAGCAGCTTGATGGCGTAGCCCAGCTCGCTGGCGTAGCGGAAGTCCTGCGCCGTCAGATGCGTTATGCCCTCGCTGTACACATCCGCATCGCTGACACGCGCGCGGAACGCCAGCGTGGAGAGGATAGCCAGCTTATATGCCGCGTCTATGCCTTCGACATCGTTGGTCGGGTCGGATTCGGCGTAGCCCAGCTCTTGCGCCGCAGACAGCGCGACGCCGAAGTCCTGCCCTTCCTGCGCCATCTTGGTCAGGATGTAGTTCGTCGTGCCGTTGATGATGCCGTTGATGCTGATGACATCGTTCGTTACCAGATCGCGCAGCAGAGGCGCGATGATGGGCGTGCCGCCTGCGACGCTCGCCTCGAACAGCACCTGTACGCCTTGCTCGCGCGCATGCGTAAGGATTTCCGCGCCATGCTTTGCCATGACCTCTTTGTTCGCGGTAACGACATGCTTGCCGAGCGATATGCTCTTCATGATGTAGTCTAGCGCGGGCTGCTCGCCGCCCATGACCTCTATGACGATGTCCACATCGGGGTTGTCGAGGATGTCGTCGGCGTTGGCGGTGAGCATGCCGTCGCACAATCCAACAGCGCGCGGCTTGTTCACATCGCGCACCAGCACGCGCTTAAGAGACAGCGGCGCGCCTATCAGTTTCGCCAGCCGCTCTTCCTTGTCAAAGAGGACATCCACCACGCCGCCGCCGACCACACCCATTCCCATCAGTCCTATGCCTATGGATTGTTTCATCACATGCTCTTCTTTCTTAACCATGAGTTTGTCATTTAGTTGGCGCTGCAAAAAGCCAGTAGTCAGTCGGCGAAGATGTCGGCGATGGGCATCTGCCAGCCGGGGACGACATCGCCGCCGTCGAGCGTGTCTTCTATCGTCAGCGTTACGGCATCCGTCGGCGAACGGTGCGCTTTCACGCTGCGGTTGCGCGGATTGACCACAACGACCATGCGCGTACCCGCCGCGAGCCAGTCGGCGACTTTTTCATCGACTTCGGTGTATCGGTCGTTTGGCGAGATTACCTCGACTGCCAAGTCGGGGGCTTCGGGCCAGTATGCGGTAGTTCTGCCTATTGATTCGACGCGCTCACGCCGGACGAAGGCGACATCGGGCGCGCGCACATGGTCGGGATCGCGTTCTATCCAGAAACCCGGCTCCGCGGTGTACACTTTGCCCAGGTTATTCGCCTTGACATGCGTAACCAAGCTCCCAACTATGTCAGCGGCTATCCAGCCGTGCTCGCCGCCTGCGGGAGGCATCTTTCTCAATTCCCCTCTCACGAGTTCGTAACGATAGCCGTCGTCCGGCATCGTCATCAGTTCTTCGGCTGTCGTCATGCGCCGAGTTGTAATCGTTGCCATTTCAGACCTCCCAGGGCGGGTTGTCCGTATTGCGATTAGTCAATCAGGTCTCTACCTCTGAGAAAATTGCATTAGTACAGTTTAGCCGTCGATGGACAAGCATTTTCACCCCCATCCTAACCTTCCCCCTTGATGGGGGAAGGGACTAATGCAATTTTCTCATCCATGTCATTCCCGGTCAGCCCCCAGCATATAGAAGTGGTTCAGGGGGCCATGCCCCGCGCCGATGGGCGTGGCGGCGCGCATGGCGTTGGTCACATACGCCTTGGCGCTGGCGACGGCAGCGCGCAGGTCAGCGCCCTTGGCGAGATTGGCGGCGATGGTGGATGCCAGCGTGCAGCCTGTGCCGTGATTGCTCGTGGTGTCGATGCGCCGCTCGGTGAACTCGGCGAACTCGCTGCCGTCGTATAGCACGTCGGTGGCTGGGCCGTCGAGGTGGCCTCCCTTGACAAGCACGGCGCGCGCGCCGGTCGATTCGGCGAGGGAGCGGGCGGCGCGGCGCATGTCGTCCGGCGTCTCGACCGCGCTGCCCGTAAGCACGGCGGCTTCGCGCGTGTTCGGCGTAACCAGCGTGGCGAGCGGCATTAGCGCGCCGCGTATGGCATCCACCGCATCGTCCTCGAGCAGCCTTGCGCCGCTGCTCGTTACCATCACCGGATCGACGACGAGCGCGGCGATGCCGTGTTCCGCGACCTTCCGCGCCACCATATCGATGATGGCGGCGTTGGGCAGCATCCCCGTCTTGACCGCATCCACGCCTATGTCTTCTATGATGGCGTCAATCTGGCTTGCCACTAGAGTCGGCGGCAGCGCCAGCACATCGGCAACGCGCACGGTGTTCTGCGCCGTAATCGCGGTGATGGCGGATGTGCCATGCACGCCGTTCGCGGCGAACGCCTTCAGGTCGGCTTGTATCCCCGCTCCGCCGCCGGAATCGGAGCCTGCTATGGTCATAACTCTTTTCACGACTGTTTTCTCCGTAACGAATCCAAACAAAGAATGGACATGGTATAAAGGGTATATCGGATATTTTACCCCATGTCCGCCCTATTTATCCCCTCTGTTCACAAATGTTCCCAGAGTTTCCTGCATTGTCATGGGGAAAAGCAGTTCGCATTGACTTTCAGAAAATCGGGCGTATATTAACGACAACAATGACGGCAGTCTAGCAGAAGGAGGAGAAGAGTCGTGAAGTACGATGTCATCGTCATAGGCGCAGGCTCCGGCGGAGGCGTCGTCGCCTCAAGGCTCTCCGAAGACCCCGACCGCTCAGTGCTGCTGCTGGAGGCGGGGCCGGACTATCCTGACCTCGATGCGCTGCCCGATGAGCTGAAGTTCGGCTATGCCACCGGCACGGACATCATGGTTAGCGACGCCCACAACTGGCAGTTCATGGGCAAGGGCAACGATGTCGCCGAGCCGATGCTCGTGCCGAGGGGCAAGGTTACGGGCGGCACCAGCGCCATCAACGGGCAGGTGTTCCTGCGCGGCTTGACGCACGACTTCGACGACTGGGCGGCTTATGGCAACGACGACTGGAAGTTCGAGAATGTGCTGCCCTTCTTCCGCAACCTGGAGACGGACATCGACTTCTCGGACGACTTCCACGGCGCTGACGGGCCGATCATCTGCCACCGCTTCAAGCGCGAGACCTGGCTGCCGGCGCAGACCGCCTTCTACACCGCTTGCATAGACGCCGGCTTTCCCGCAATCGAGGACTTGAACTCGCCGGACGCGCACGGCGTAGGCCCCTTCCCGTGCAACAACCCGAATGGCATACGCTGGAGTACGAGCGTGGGCTACCTGAGCCAAGCGCGCCATCGGCTGAACCTCACTATCAGAGCGGGCTGCATGGCGCATCGCCTGCTGTTCGACGGCAAACGGGTTACGGGCGTCGAGGTGGAGAGCGGCGGCGAGCGCTTCATCGCAGAAGCAGACCAGATTGTGATCAGCAGCGGCGCCATCGCCAACCCGCAGCTGCTGATGCTCTCCGGCGTCGGCCCCGCCGACCATCTGCAAGAGATGGGCATATCCGTAGTCCACGACCTGCCCGGCGTGGGCAGGAACTTCAGCGACCATCCGCTCATCTTCATCACCGCCAGCGTGAACGACGATGTGGATCTGGACGGGCTTGCGCCGCGCCTTCAGGTGGGGCTGCGCTACACCGCCACCGGCTCGGAGCGTCCCAACGACATGATGATGTGGATGCAGTCGTTCGCATCCGAGCGCATCAATCGCGGCGGCGACCGCATGGAGTCGCTGGGCATCCGCATCACAGGCTCAGTATATCTAGCCGCCAGCAAGGGCAGGATTACGCTGACATCGCTGGACCCGCATGAGCAGCCCTTCCTCGACTACCACCTGCTGGAAGATCCTGAGGACAGGCGACGGATGCGCGAGGTGGTGCGGCTTGCGGTGGATACATTCAAGCATCCCGACCTTGCCGTGATGGTCAAGGAACGGCTGGAGCCGCTCGATTCTGACCTGGAATCCGACGACGCGCTCGACGCATGGATGCTGCGCGAGGTTACGACCGGGCAGCACCTGACGAGCACATGCCGCATGGGGCCGGCAAGCGACTCGAAGGCAGTCGTGGACCAGCATGGGCGCGTGCATGGTATAGAGGGGCTGCGCGTCGCCGACGCCTCCATCATGCCAGACACTCCCCGCGCCAACACTAATGTAACGACTATGATGATAGGGGAGCGCATCGCAGACTATATTCGAAAGGGGAAATAATGGAGCATAACGAAATCGTCCGGCAAGCCAAAGACGCCGGCGTGAAACTCGTATCATTCTTCTGGTGCGACAACGGCGGAATCATCCGAGGCAAATCCACGCACATATCGGGCTTGGAAAGCAGGCTCAGCTCGGGCATCGGCGTGACCACCGCAATGCAGGCGATGGGTGATATGGACCAGCTGCAAATAGTGGAGGGAATGGGGCCGGCCGGCGAGTTCAGACTGATACCCGATACCGACACCTTCACCATCTTGCCCTATGCGCCCAAACGGGCATTGATGCTGTGTGATTCGATAACCATGTCCCGCCGTCCATGGGAAGCCTGTCCGAGGGGCTTCCTCAAGCGGATGCTGGATAAGGCGGAAGCGATGGGGCTGACCTTTCAAGTCGCTATGGAGCCGGAGTGGTATCTGACGAGAAAAGAAGGAGACGACTTCGTGCCTTGCGACGAAAGCCTGGACAACTCCAGCGTGGGCATGACCTTCGCGCAAGATGTGGTCGACGATGTGATAGAGGCTCTGGAAGCGCAGGGCATTGGGATAGAGCAGTACCACACAGAGCTGGGACATGGGCAGCATGAGCTGAGCATACGGCACGCCCCCGCGCTGCGCGCCGCCGACAACCACCTCATCTACCGCGAGACGGTGCGAAATGTGGCATACAGGCACGGGCTATTCGCATCCTTCGCCCCCAAGCCCTTTCCCGAACAAGCGGGCAACGGCTGTCACATCCACTTCAGCGCTTGGGACAAGGACGGCGAGACGAACCTCTTCTTCGACGCCAACGACGAGCAGAACCTCAGCGAACTGGCATACCATTTCATAGGCGGTATAATGGAACACCTGCCGGGGCTGGTGGCGCTGACATGCCCGAGCATGAACAGCTACCGACGGCTTTCGCCCGGCTCTTGGAGTACGGCGTTCACCTGCTACGGCGCGGACAACAGGGAGGCGGCGCTGCGGATACCGTCCCTGTTCTGGGGATCGGAGATGGCATCCACGAACTTGGAGTTCAGGCCGGCGGACTCCAGCTCCAACCCCTACATCGCCTTGGGCGGAGTGATTGCCGCCGGTCTGGACGGCGTGGAGCGTAAAATTATGCCCAATGAGGAACAGAGGGTTGACATGGATCCAACGCTGCTGACGCAGGAAGAGTTGGAGAGCCGGGGCATACGGCGACTTCCCCAATCCCTGCCGGAAGCCACCCGCGCGCTGGAAGAAGATGCTACTCTGACCGGAGCCATGGGGAAGATGCTGGCAGACTCCTACCTGACCATCAGGCGGGTTGATTGGGAGATATTCTCCCAGCAGGACGCCGAATTCGAGATCAGGAATCACATCTACAAATACTGATACCGGAAACCAAGCATAATTATCTCATCAGGACTTACGCACTTGAATATGAACTCCTACCCGAGATTGCACCTGTTTCAAGTACGAAATCGCGCTCAACTGCGTAAGTCCCACTCATATTAACACGCTACGCGAGGTAACGAATGGCAGCCGCAGATAATCAGAACTCCGCTCCCAATCCAATCGATGAAGAGGCGCCTAAGACAGGTATATTCCGGCGCATTGGAGAACATGTGCAGGGAAAAACCGTGGGCGGACTGGTCGAGATGGTGCCGCTGCTGGTCACCATAGTCGTTGTTACAGTCATCGTAGGTTGGGCAGACAGGTTCGTCATACCCTTGGCATCCAATATCTGGCCGCCTCTGGGCAGCATACCGGGAATTGGGATTGTCACGGGGTGCATAATTTTCTATCTGGTAGGGCTGCTGATTTCCACGCGGTTCGGCAGGAATGTGATGGACTTCAAGGACACATTCTTCAGGTACATCCCTGTCGTCGGGACAATTTTCGGAGTAGCGCGCCAAGCCACCACCTCCATGACATCTCAGTTCAGCTTCACTCGCGCGGTGTTCCTCGAATGGACGCAGCCGGGCGTCGTGTCTCTGGGCTTTGTGACGGGACAAGCCTTTAGGGACAAGATGTCTGCGGACAATGACGAACAGCCGCAATCCATGGTCATCGTGTATATCCCCACAGTCCCCAACCCGACATCGGGCAACCTGGCGCTGGTGATGGAAGACGACCTGATAGAGACCGACCTATCAGTGGAGGATGCCATGAAGCTGGTGTTCTCCGGCGGTATCGTGCTGCCGGACTCGCTGTCCTTTGCGCGGCTGGCGCGCGAGCGCAGCAAGGATGAGATTATCGACAGGTTCATAATAGACAACAAGTAGCGCGCGGCGCATATACCGTCGCCGCGAACACATCATCATGCTGGAGGCACACTCATGAAGTACGACACTATCGTCATTGGCGCGGGTTCGGCGGGGGCTATCGTTGCCGCGCGCCTGAGCGAAGATGCGAGCAAGTCGGTGCTGCTGCTGGAGGCGGGGCCTGACTATGCGGAGATCGAGCAGCTGCCGGATGAGGTGCGCTACGGCTATGCCACCGGCACCGATGTCATGGTCAGCGACCACAATTGGCAGTTCTGGGGGCAGCCTACGGAGCGCGCAGAGCCTATGATGGTGCCGCGCGGCAAGGTTACGGGCGGCTCAAGCGCCATCAACGGTCAGATGTTCCTGCGCGGCGTGCCGGAGGACTACGACGCTTGGGCGGCGATGGGCAACGACGACTGGTCGTTCGACAAGCTGATGCCGTACTTCCGCAAGCTGGAGACGGACACCGACTTCTCCGACGACTTCCATGGCAGGGACGGGCCTATCATCGCGCGCCGCTTCAAGCCGGACGAGTGGCTGCCCGCGCAGCAGGCGTTCTACGCGGCATGCGAGGCGGCGGGCTACTCCGAAAGCCCGGACCTGAACAACCCGGACTCGACAGGCATCAGCCCGACGCCGTTCAACAACCCGCAGGGCATACGCTGGAGCACGAACATAGGCTACCTCGGAATGTCGCGGCATCGGCTGAACCTGACGATTCGCGCCAACTGCGCCACGCAGCGCATCCTGTTCGAGGGCAAGAAGGCGGTGGGCGTGCAGGTGGAGTCCGGCGGCGAAACCTTCGAGGTGTTCGCCGATGAGATAGTGCTGAGCGCGGGCGCGGTATGCTCGCCGCAGATACTGATGCTTTCGGGCGTGGGGCCCGCGGCGCACCTCGCCGATATGGGCATACCGCTAGTTCACGACCTGCCGGGCGTGGGGCAGAACCTGCGCGACCATCCCATCGTCTGGGTTACATGGAAGACGAAAGAAGGCTTCCCGCTGGACGGACTCGCGCCGCGCAACCAGCTCGTGCTGCGCTATACCGCCGAGGGCAGCGACCTGCGGAACGACATGATTGTCATATTCCAGTCGTTCGCCACCGAGCGCGTCAATCGCGGTGGCGGGCGCATGGAGCCGCTGGGCATCCGCGCGGTGGTCGCGCTCTACCTCGCGCTGGGCGCGGGCGAGCTGAAGCTCACATCCACCGATCCCAGCGTGCAGCCGTTCCTCAACTACAACTACTTCGCGGAGGAGTTCGACCGACAGCGGATGCGCGAGGGCGTCCACCTCGTCATGAAGCTAGGCGAGGACGATGCGTTCAAGGACATCATCGAGAGCCGCATCGAGCCGCTCGACTCGGATCTGGAATCGGACGACGCGCTCGACGACTGGATGATGCGCGAGGCGACGACCGGACATCACATATCAGGCACATGCAAGATGGGGCCGTCGTCGGACGCTATGGCGGTGGTTGATCAGCACGGGAGCGTACACGGTATAGAAGGCTTGCGCGTGGTGGACGCCTCCGTAATGCCCGACTGCATCCGCGCGAACACGAATGTAACCACGATGATGATAGGCGAGCGAATGGCAGACTTCATCGCGGGGAAGGCGTAACGAGGCTTGCTTGTGACGCTTGCCACTGATAGAATGTCTGTACTATCTTGGCTAAACAATAACGAAAGTCGACGCCACGTTGCCTAGACATATCTATTCAGCTGGACGATTGTATAGATATGTGCCATTTTGTCGACGGACGAGAATGATATGACGACCTAGGAGTGGATTGTGACGCTTGCAGTGCCTTCGCGAGAAATGCGCTCTATATCAGAATCAGAACCGCCTGATGATTGGGGCTTCAGAGGATGCAATACCCAATACGGCACGCACGGCATACACACTTATGTCGCAGCGATGATTCCGCAGCTCGCCAGAAAATTGATCGAAAGCTATGCCCCGCCAAAAGGCATAGTCTTCGATCCGTTCTGTGGGGGTGGAGCCGTTCTAGTAGAAGCAGTGTACAGCGGACGCCTGGCGGTGGGCCGTGATGTCAATGAATTGGCAGTGCTTATCTCCAATGCCAAGACCACCCATATAGACCAAGTTCAGGCAAACGAAACTGCTAACAACATTATCGATACTCTGGATTTCTCGCATGGAACTCCGATTTTGGACAGAACTTTGGGTTACTGGTTCAAGGAAGAACACCCACCCTTGCTTGATGCCCTCCGGCGTTCCATAGAAAAGAATGTTGATTGCCACAGCCCGTTGCGCTCATTTTTTCTTTCTGTGTTCTCGGCGACCGTAAGAGATGTGAGTCTGACATATAGAAATGAAATCAGGCTTCGGCGCATGACGCCTTCCGAGATAGACAATTTCAAAGTGGATCCTATCCAAAGGTTTCAGAAGCGCGTGAGGCAAGCCTCTGTTGTTGTGGGCGACCTTCCACAAGGGATATTCACCGATATTCGAATAGGCGATGTTCAAGCCATTTCGCTAGACGACGACGAATGTTCAGCGATCGTTTGCTCTCCTCCTTACGGAGACGAAAGGAACGGAGTTTCTTATACACAGTTTTCCAGAAACATGCTTAGATGGCTTGGATATTCCAATGAGCATATCAAGAAGTCGAAGGATAAGACCCTGGGTTGGGGGAAAAGAATACGAACTGCCCCGAAATCTCCAACCCTTGAAAGAGCTTTGAACGCAATCAGCGAATTTCCTAATTCCGTCAATGAAGCCGTTTCTTTTTATGCTGATTATCAATCGGCGCTTGCGGAGATGGCGCGTGTTACTAAAGGTCCTATCGTCATCGTGATAGGACAGCGCGTGTTGCGTGATACCATTTTTGACAATGGCGCAATTACGACTGACTTGATGGAAAATATAGGGGTGCCGTTGATGGATGTATTCTATCGCAAATTGCCTTCAAAGCGATTACCTAAGATGCGGAAGTTTGGTGCCGCTATCAATCGCGAGACCATTCTGGTGTTTCAGAAATGAACGACATTGCAAGCGAAGTCCGAGCGCTATTGCTCACGCTTTGGCAAGCTGAACGCAAGCCGGGCGTCAGGGCGTGGGCGATTCATGTCGCGCTCACTTATGCGATCAACAAAGACTCGACAGTGAATAAGAGGGACATTTGGAAGCTAATCCAAGATGAATATATTGAAAATCTTCACATAAGCTTCCCGGAGCAGCGAGAGCCTGCTCAGAGCTATCGAAGGGCAAGCGGAGACGCCTGGGAGATGTTCATCGAAGAGTACCTGAACAGCAATGACCAACTTCGCAAAGAAGGCATTCGGGCCGTGCGTCTGCGTGGCGAAGACTTTACAAGGCTAACCAATGCGTTGGGTGTGAATCTCCGGCCTCGAGATGTTGACTTCTTTCTGCAAGGCGTGGATGAATCAGGTTCGACTCGGATCTTTGGGGCGTTGTTCCCAAAGGCTAGTTACGCAGAGCGCATCAGGGCTGACGAGGGCGCTAGTCGAGTACTGATGGAGAAGGGGTTGTGGACTGCGACGGTGACGCTCGACGCTCGTGAGGAACTGGGTACGGAAGACCAGCCGTCGGTAAAACGACAAACCATAAACGACGGCGCTTTTCATGGGTGTTACTCCTTCAATGAGCATACATCACCCGGCCCAAAAGTTCACATCGTGCAATGCACCGTGCGCGGAATGAGAAACCCTCTTATTCGAGACATAGTAAGGTCATGGCGGGCCGGCAATCGTTGAGGCGTACTATCGCTCTCTATCCAGATATTACGAGACAACTTTCTGCTCAGCATTTGTGATCAGCCACTAGCGGAGTTCGCCGAAAACTTTGTCGGCAGGTATGAATTCGCCCACGTTTGCTTACGCTGTGCTGTCCCACCTGTCGGCAAGCCCGCGTTCTGCTTCGGCGTTTTGTTCTTTCGATGGCAAGAATACTACCACAACTTAGTCGCTGTCCGCTATGACGGGATTGCGGAGGATGCCGATGCCTTCTACTTCGACCTCGACCATATCGCCGATATTGATTTCGTCGACGGACGGGCAGCCGCTGGGGATGATGTCGCCGGGGTGTAGCGTCATCACATCGGATACCCAGCTCACCAGCTCGGCGACGCCCCAGAGCATATCGGCGCTGTTGCCGTCGACCTGGGTCTGCCCGTTGACGCGACATCGGATGCGGAGGTTGTCGCCGTCTATGTCGGTGGCGATTACTGGGCCTAGCGGGCAGAAGGTGTCGAAGTGCTTCCAGCGCAGGCTCATGCCTGCCCCTATGTCGCTGTTGGCGAGTTCTGCCGCGCTCACATCGTTGACGCCGGTGTAGCCCAGCACATAGTCGAGCGCATCATCGACGCTGACATGCCGCGCCCGCTTGCCGATGACTATGCCGACTTCGGCTTCGTGGATGATGCTGCGACCGATGCGCGGGTAGATGATGGGGTCGCCCGTGCCTATGACGGTTCCGGGCTGCTTCATGAAGATGCCGGGGCCGTCGCGTCCCGCCTTGTCGCCGTAGTTCGCCGCGATTGCCACGACCTTGTTGGCGTGGGCGTCTATGGGGGCGAGCAGGCGCGCATCTGACAGGGCGCACAGCCGCCGCCCGGCGCGCGGGCTGTCGTATAGGTCGCCATCAAGGGCGCGCAGTTCGTCGCCCTCGACGATGCCCCATTGTATCCGCTCGTTCCATGAAAAGCGCGCTATACGCATCGGCTTGCCTCCCGTCCGTATGTGTTATCAACTTTCACATTGTACATCACGAAAGCGGATGCGGCGCGCCCTGAATCCCTGTGTTCCCAACACCCGCCGATATGGGCATCATCCCGTACATCTTCGTGAAGCGAGCGGCGGCTCATTTGCGCCAAATCGGGTTAGGCATTACCATAGGGGCGTCTTGTTTCGGATTAGCCTGTGAAGCCGCAGCGAATACGCGGCTCGCAGTACGATATACACACCAAACACACAAGGAGGCGTAGATGCCGCATAACTACACTACGGATATGTATGAAGGGATGATTGCGGAGACGATCACTATCAGCGGCGACAATGGCGATGCGATCAACACCTACTTCGCGCGGCCGCTGGGCGATGGGCCGTTCCCGGCGATGGTGCTGATTCACCACCTGCCGGGCTGGGATGAGCTGTACCGCGACTTCACGCGCAAGTTCGCGCATCACGGCTATCTGGCAATCTCGCCGGACCTCTACCACCGCTTCGGGCATGGCACGCCGGACGATGTGGCGGCGAAGGCGCGCGGCGAGGGCGGCGCACCGGACGACCAGGTTGTCGCCGACATGTCAGCCGCCGCGGACTACATCCGCTCGCTGCCGTACTCCAACGGCAAGGTGGGCGTGTTCGGCACATGCTCCGGGGGGCGGCATGTCTTCCTGTGCGCCTGCCGCTCGACATCGTTCGACGCGGCGGTGGAGTGCTGGGGCGGGCGCGTGGTGCAAGGACCGGACGACCTGACACCGCAGCAGCCGGTCGCGCCGATAGACTATACCGCAGACCTGTCGTGTCCGCTGCTGGGGCTGTTCGGCGCGGACGACATGAGTCCGACACCTGAGCAGGTGGCGCAGCACGAGCAGGCGCTCAAGGACGCGGGCAAGGACTACGAGTTCCACATGTACGAGGGCGCGGGACACGGCTTCTTCTACTTCGACCGCGGCGCGTACAGGCAGGAGCAGGCGGTGGACGGCTGGAATAAGCTGTTCGACTTCATCGGCAAGCATCTGACTTAGAGGCGGGAAGCAGCGCAGACGAAAAAGGGGGATGGGCAAAGATGATAGCCCATCCCCTCTTTTGATGTCCGGGCGCAGGTCTAGCGGACGGGCGGAGCGTATAGGATGCCGCCGTTGCTCCAAAGGTTGTTAAGTCCGCGCGGAAGCGTGAAGGATTCGCCTTCGGGTCCCATGTAGCGGTCGTATATTTCGCCGTAGTTGCCCACGCCTTTTATCACATCGACGGCGAAGTCGTCCTTCAGTCCCAGGGCTTCCTGCCCGAAAGCGCCTTCCGATCCCAGCATCCGCCTGACGCGAATGTCGTCGCTGTTCCGCATCGTTTCCACATTGGCTTGGGTTACGCCCAGCTCTTCGGCGTTAATCAGGACATAGAAGACCGCTCTGACCAGCGCAGCCCATTTGGGGTTGCCGCGCGGAACCAGAGGCGCGAGCGGCTCTTTGGATATGATCTCCGGCAGGATTATGTGCGCGTCGGGGTCTTCAAATCCGCTGCGAGCCGCCACCAGCTGCGACCTGTCGATAGTGGTTGCGTCGCACTGCCCTTGCTGATAGGCGTCGTAGGTCTCCGCCGTTTCTTCGTAGCTGACGGTTTCCAGCGTCATGCCGTTCTGCCGGAAGTAGTCCTCTAGGTTCAACTTCGTCGCAGTTCCTTCGGCTACGCAGACGGAAGCGCCGTTCAACTCCAAGGCGCTGGAGACGCCGAGCGTCTTACGCACCATGAAGCTCTGACCGTCGTAGAACATGATGACGGTGAAGTCGCCCCATCGTGACTCGTGGGTGACCGTCCAAGTGGTGGTGCGAGCCAAGAGGTCTATCTCGCCGGCTTGGAGGATCGCGCTTCTTTCAGCGTAGGTGATGTGCCGAATATGCACCGCTCCGGGGTCGCCGAATATGGCGGCAGCGACCGCGCGGCAGAGATCTACATCGAACCCGCGCGCGTTGCCCTCGGAGTCGAGATAGCCGAAGCCGGGCAGGTCGGTCTGCGTGGCGCAGGCAAGATTGCCTCTGTCCTTCACCTTTTGGATGCGCGAGACTTCCGCTGCCGTTTCGGACTCGCCGGCGTCAACGGGTTCATCGCCGCTCCGCGTGGCGCAGGCGTATGCCGCTGCCGTCAGCAGCAGCAACAGGATTGCTATGGGAACGAACTTATACATCAGGGGGTGTGATTCCTTCAATGGGACGCCTCCCGAATACTTCCATCAAGAGGGGCGGGCATTGAGCCGCCCCTCCGTTTAGAGCGCAATTCTCAGGCACCTGCGCTAGGGTCTAGCGCCAGTAGCGGGAGATATTCTCCTCTTCCTTGGTCATCATCTCCAGGACGGCGGGCTGGTTGTTCTGCGTGGCTTCGAGGGCGCGCTTTATGGCGGGGCTCACCTCGTCGGGGGAATCCACGCGCTCGGCATAAGCGCCCAAGCCTTCCGCGACCTTGGCGTACTCGCCGCCTAGCTTGTTGCTGCCCCAATGCTCGGTGGCGTGGGGGAAGTGGTCGTAGTAGTGGGTCATCACGCCGTTGTTGAGGATGATGGTGAGCGTGCCGATGTTGGAGCGCGCGGCGGTCTCGATGTCCAAGCCCGACATGCCGAACGCGGCGTCGCCCATGATGTTGATGACCGTCTTGTCGGGCGCAGCCATCTTCGCGCCGAGCGCCAAGCCCAAGCCGTAGCCGAGCTGCGTCGACTTGCCCCAGCCGATGTAGCCGCGCGGCGTCTGGACGGGCCAGAAGGGCACAATCTGCTCACGCGGATAGCCGGAGTCGTGGGTTACGATTGTGTTGGCGATGTCCACATTCGCCATCATCTCGTTGAAGACGCGGTAGGGGCTGATGGGCACCTCGTCGGATACGAAGTTGGGCCCCCACTCTGCCATGTATTCGTCGCGAATCTTCTTGATTTCGTCGCGAACGCCGTTGACATCGCCGCGCCCCTCAGCGCCGAGCTGACTCTTGGCTTCCTCGATCATCTGGCGCAATACGACCTTGGCGTCGCCGACTGCGCCGAAGTCCGCGCGGTAGTCCTTGTTGATGTCCTCGGCGCAGCTGGTGATATGCGCGAGGGTTACGCCGCCGGGCATGGGCGCGTTGAAGTTGGAGATGGTGAAGCTCGTGCCGATGCCAGCCACGAAGTCCGCGTTCTCCAGGAAGCGCGCGCACATAAGCGTGCCGGACGATGCGCCCGTGCCAAGCGCGAGGGGGTGCGTCTCCGGGAAGGCGCTCTTGCCGGCGAGGGTGGTCATCACGGGGATGTTGGTAAGCTCGGCGAACTCGATGAGTTCGGGGGTGGCTTCGGCGTAGAGTACGCCCTGCCCCGCATTGATGACGGGGGCGCTCGCGCCGAGCATGGCAGTTACCACATCGCGCACATCTTCGGGGGATGCGCCGGACTTGTGAACTGCGACGGGCTTGTAGTTAAGCTCGCCCGGGAACTCGGCGGCGGCGACATCGCCGGGGAACTCCAGCAGCACGGGGCCAAGCCTGCCGTGCTTCAGGTGCGTCATGGCGCGCCCGACCATTTCGGGGATGCGCTCGGGCATGTTGATGAGCGCCGCCCACTTGGTAATGCCCTGATAGTTGGGCACCGACTCGAAGTTGGGGTGGACGCCCTGCCGGGGCGCGGGGTTGCCGCCGGGAATGGCGAGGAACGGCACGGAGTCGGCGTAGCCCTGCGCCACGCCGCCGAAGGCGTTCTCAGCGCCGGGGCCGGTCTGCATCGTGAAGACGCCAATCTTCTTGCCGTTGTGGATGCGGCTGAAGCCGTCTGCCATGTTGACGCCCGCGCGCTCCTGCCTGCACAGGATAGGGCGTATGCCCTCGCGGGAGCATGCGTCAATCAGCGGTTGCGCCGGGAAGCACGACAGCCACTCTACGCCCTCCGCCTTTAGGATTTTTGCCATTGCCTCGTAGCCGTTCAATGTTTTCTCCTTATGGTTGTTAGTCATCGATTTTCAAGTGTCAGTATATCAGTTTGTCGGCATGAAGATGATAGCGTTTGTCATTGCTGACGGCGCAGGCGTTCCAGCTCTGCTTGGAGTTCTTGATTTCGCGCTTCGGCTTCCCGCGCTCGCGCTTCTGCCGATTGGCGCAACTGCCGTTCATCCTGCGCTCGCGCTTCGGCGGCTTGGCGCAGCTGTCGCTCATCCTGGCGCGCGGCTTCCGTTTCGGCGTGCGCGGCAATCTCTTCGCTCAGGGTGTTCAGCCACTCGCCCGGCTTGCTGTCTCGCAGCAAGAACCTACCTATGCCGTCTTCTACACGATAGTAGAAGTCCACGCCCAATACCTCGCTGCGCGACCATATATCTCCGTTGGATTCCGTGTGCAACGCATAGCGCGCATACTCGCCGTCAATCAGGCGCTCGCCTACAAGCGGTTCACCGTAGTATTTGCCCGCCCTGTCCAGCCGCCAGTATTCTTGCGCGCCCATCCGCGCGTATATCTCACGCTTTTCGCCGAGGTCCCTCGTCGCCGTGCTTTCGGACGCCGCTTCAAGCACGAACGCGGGCGGAGGTCCCCACTCGTCGATGCGGTAGCTGCGGCGGTAAAACTCTATGGTTTGGGCGTCCACTCCGAAGACTACAAAGGCGTCGGGCGCGACGACTGAGCCAGGCACTGCCGAGTCGTACACGAGGTTGCTCCGTTTTGCGACAAGTGTAGTAGGGTCGTCATCATAGCGCGCCAGGAGGGCGGATACCACGACATGTAGGATTCTGAATTCCTGCATCGCGTCCTCAGGCGGTTCGGGGTCGTCGATGAGGTCGTACCAAGGGCGCTCATCGACGGCGGCAGGCGCGGACGATGCTTTGGCTCCGGCGGTTGTCATGGTGAAGCCTCCGGTTGGGCAGTGGGGCGGCTAGTGGGTGTATCGATCTGTCAGTCGGTCAGCGTTAGAAGCCTTCGGCTCGTGTCGCGCTTATCATCCAAAAGTCGCTTTCTATGCAGCGCTCGGCGTTCTTGCCGAACATCCGAAGCTCGGGTATGTCGGCTAGGCTATCTTCGAAAGCGTCCATAGCGATGGCGTCGAATCGGTAGCAGTCGGCTTCGTACTCGTCGTTGACCCAGCCGCTATCGTAGCATGTTTCGCAGTCGTCATCGCCCGTATGGTCGCCGTCATCAAAATCAGTGGTCGTGAACCCTGCTATCACATCTTGGCAGTCCACCGATAGCGTGAACACTGCTGCCCGCTCGTTGGTGGGCGCGGGTCCGCACCAGACTTCTACCTCTATCGCGTCCACATCTTGCATGTATATGCGGTCTTCCGGCAAGGGTATGGCGATTGAGTTTATTTTGAGCATCGTTCACTTTGATGGATATGGTTGGGCAAGTCTTCAATTTCCCGGCGTTAGTCATCAGCTCCGATGTTAGCCGTCGGGAGCGCTCTGAGTTCGCGCACGTTTTGCTCTATTTCCGGGATTGTCGGCAACTCATTAGGCGATGAAATGCCGTGTTCCTTGAATCTGCGCGCAGACGCGAACACCCTTGATTCGAGAGATCCGACGCCCCTGTTGAAGTGCTGTACCGTCTGATGCAAAGAACCCCTCATCTTCTCCATGTGTGTGCCAAATGTGTACAGCCTGTTATGCAATTCTTGTCCCAAAGCGGCGACTTTCGCAGCTTCTTCCTCAATTTGCGCTTCGCGCCATCCCATCGCAACCGCTTTCAGCAGCGCCATGAGCGTGTTGGGTGTAGCGATGATGACATTTCGCTGCATCGCCCAGTCTATCAGTTCATGGTCGTTTTCCAACGCCGCAGACAGCAGATATTCACCGGGCAGGAACATCACCACAAAGTCGGGGGACCTGTCGAACATCTGCTGATAAGACTTTTGAGCCAAGTTGTTCGCTCGCTCCCTGACCTGCTTGGCGTGCTGCTGTATCGCCTTGTTGCGTTCTTCAGGGTTATCTGACTCGACCGCGGTGAGGTACGCGCTCATCGGCGCTTTGGCATCCACGACGATGGTGCGCTCGTTAGGCATACGCACGACCATATCGGGGCGGTCGCGGCCGCCGTCGGCGGATGTAACGCTGACCTGCTCTTCATAGTCGCAGTAGTTCGACATACCCGCCAGTTCAACCACGCGGCGGAGTTGCATCTCGCCCCAAGAGCCGCGCACTTCGGGACGCTTCAACGCAGACGCCAGATTGCGCGCCTCATCGCCCAGCTTGGTGTTGTTCTCCATAAGCGCGGTGATTTGCTGCGCCAAGCTGCCATGTGATTTGTTGCGGGCTTCCTCGATACGCTTGAGTTCATCGGAGAGCGGCTTGACTAACTCCTGCACCGCATCTTTGCTATGTGAAAAGTCGGTCTTGGCTTGCGTGAGCAAAACGCCGATTTTCTCATCGGCAGTCTTGGCGAACACATCGCTATTTTTGGCGAGCGCGTCGTTCGCCAAGACCTTGAACCGATCGCCTAGAACCTTTTCAATGTCTGTGCGTTCTGCGAGTCGCTTGTTGGCAGCGTCTAGGTCCGCGCGGAGTTTCACGCTCTCATTGTCGTTCTCGCCAGCCTGTTTGCGCCATTGTTCGACTTGTTCCTTCAGCGCGGCATTATCAGACTCGATGCTTTCATATTGGCTTTGAGTATCCTCAAATCGGGTTTGAAGCCGGATGATTTCTTTGCCATGCTCGACGACTTGCGCGCGCTGCTCATCGGCGTCCCGCTTATGTTCGTCGGAGATGCGATTGGCTTCTTCAAGGCTGCTAGTGACGACTTCAAGCTTGGAACGAAGTTCTGCTTCCCCATCGCTCCCTTTGCTCTTTACCGCCAACATAACCAGAGCGCCGACGATACCGCCGAAAATCAGCCCTAACACAAGTGCAACTATCGTTTCCATGTCTAACATTCTCCTATAAAGTCAGTGCGCGGGAATGCCCGTTGACATACCGACACACTGACCTACTGACTAGGCTGTGTGGACATTTGCGTCATTCCCGCCCGCTCACCCGTCATTCCCGTGAAAACGGGAATCCATGATCTCGGAATGTGGGTACTTTCGCATATTTCAGGCAATCCAAAAGCACTGGATTCCTGCCCCTGCTTCCGCAGGGGTGACGTTCTTTCGCAGGAATGACGGGATGAAAAATCGAAATGTCCACAGAACCTAATGGACAGGAACAGTAGTCAGCTCAGTCAGCCCATCCCCATTCGTTTTTTGTTCCATGTTACTAAGTCAACGATTTCTAGCCCGTTGTTTTCAAGCCAACCCCTGACACCAGTGCATAGATGGAACTTGTCCACCCATAAGAAAAGATGGCCAGATGGCATCAGTGCATCAGAGATACCGTTGATGAACTGAACGATGGTTGTCTCACTCATCTGGGAAAGCATAGAACGCTTACGCCCACGCGAGACTCCTTCATTTCCGTAGCGCATTTTGTCCAGTATCCCGCGATATTGCGGGTCAAAAATGCACAAAGGAATCGAGTGTGGCTCTAACTTTGCGAGCAAATCAAGTCCATCCTGTTGATTCTTCTGATTGAGCGGCAAAGGCCATTCATACTGAGAAGAATTGGTCGCAGGAAGGTCTCGTGTGGTAGCGAATACACTCGTGGCCATAGATCATTACCTCAACTAGCAGGGCATTAAACGAATTTGGCGCATTGTAGCATGCGTCTTCCGCATATAATGACGGCAAATAGGTCAGAACATCCTAACCTTTCGGATAATGGATCCTATCCATTACAAGGAGTTGGACCTCTGCGGAGTAGGTCAGTTTCTTCATTCAGCCGAGCCTGTTCATCATCATTTACATGAGCGTGGATATGTGTGCCGCCATTCATGTAAACACAAGGGAGTTTTTCGTGGGAAGGTAGCCTATCTCGCAGGTTTTGAGTCTGACCGACATAGACAGCGTACCATATCCCTTGAACTTGTTTGGCAAAAATATAATTGCCGGGTACATAGTTCCAGTTCTCTCCAATCGGGTAAATGCAATAAGTATATGCTCTCCCAGATGCCCCCTCCCAATTGACGCTTCCTTGATTCGCCATGATGTTTCTCCTTTCAACATGAAAACTAGAAATCCCAGTCGGAATGTCATTTGTTCTATCGTAACATACATGAATATACATATGTACTATGGAATCAGTCATTTTTATAACATTTTTTCAAAGTATGCCATTACAGGCAGGTTCTTGTCGTGGATTATAACACACGGAACGCAACAATAGTTCTATTAGAGTGTCAAATACGGCAACATGAACCGGCATAGCAAAGAGGGCTGCCCTCCCGCATCGGAGAGTACCTCCCGCGTCGGTATAGCCCAATGGGATACGACACCCTAACGATGATTTTATTGTACTCCAATATAGTACAATGGCGCACATGTCCACATCCAAGCACATCCTGATAATCGCCGGTCCAAATGGGGCGGGCAAGACGACTTTCGCAACTGAGTTCCTGCTCAATGAGGGGGATTGCCCGACTTTTGTGAACGCGGACCTTATCGCGGCGGGGCTGAACCCGTTTCAGCCGGAGCGTTCGGCTGTGGAGGCGGGCAGGCTGATGCTGCGGATGATAGACAAGTATGTCAGGCGTGGGGAGAGCTTCGCCTTCGAGACCACGCTGAGCGGGCGGGGCTATGCGCGCCTGATTCCGAGCTGGCAGGCACAAGGATATAGTGTGCGGCTATACTTTCTGCGTCTGCCTACCCCAGAGGTGGCGGTGGCGCGTGTGCGGAATAGAGTGGTTGAGGGTGGTCACGATGTGCCGCCGGAGGTAGTGCGCCGCCGATTCCATGCGGGCTGGCGCAACTTTCGGCAGATATACCGGGATATGGTAGATGAATGGGCGCTGTATGACGCCGCCGGAAGTTTTCCGAGGATAATCGAAGAAGGGAGCAGATAATGGACAAGCATAATGACGAGGGGCGGAAGGACGCGAATAAGGAGCGGCCGGCGCATTTCATAGGCGCGGAGGCGGCGCTGCGGCGGGCGGCGGTGAAGGCTCGCAAGCGGGCGATAGAGACGACGGGCTCAGTGCCGACATGGAGGGACGGGAAGATAGTCTATGACACTGAGGTGTGATGCCCGTGCGCCCGGCGCAATCCTCTGCTACATTGGTTACATGACGAAAAGTTGACATAAGCATACGAATAAGGAGGGCGCTATGGCTACTGCGACTCAGGCACATATTCGGGTTGGGACTTTGGAGGAATTGAAGGCGCGGGGCTGTACGGTGGTTACGGGCGGGGGGCATACTATCGCGGTGTTCGCGCACGATGGCAAGGTGTATGCGGTGGACAACCGATGCCCGCACATGGGCTTTCCGCTGGACAGGGGGACGGTGAAGGACGGCATCCTGACCTGCCACTGGCATCACGCGCGCTTCGACCTGTCGAGCGGCGGCACTTTCGACCCGTTCGCGGACGATGTGCGCTCGTTTCCTGTATCGGTGTCGGACGGCGAGGTGTGGGTGAATCCGTCGCCGCCGGAGTCTGACCCGATAGGGCGCTGGTCGAAGCGGCTGGAGGACGCGCTGGAGGATAACATCCGCCTTGTAATCGCCAAGTCGGCGCTAGGGCTGGATGCGGCGCGGGCGGACTATCGCGTTCCGCTAGGGATTGGCGCAAGGTTCGGCACGACCTACTCGGCGGCGGGCTGGGGGCAGGCGATGACGATGCTGACTTGCAGCGCGAGTATGCTGCCGTATCTGGAAGTGGAAGACCGCCCTCTGGCGATGTATCAGGGGCTGCTGCATGTGGCGCGGGACAATGCGGGGATGCCGCCGCGCTTTCTGCTGGATCCGCTGCCGACGGGCGAGACTAGGCCCGAGGTGTTTAAGCTGTGGTTCCGCAACTTCATCGATGTGCGCGACTCGGACGGAGCGGAGCGCTGCCTACGCACGGCGATAGAGATAGGCATACCCGAACAGACCGTCGCGGACATGATATTCGCCGCCATCACCGACCATATCTATGTTGACGGCGGGCATACGCTGGACTTCGCCAACAAAGCGTTCGAGCTGCTGGACCATCTGGGCTGGGAGCATGCGGGGCAGATACTCACAAGCCTTGTTCAAGGCATGGCGGGCGTGCGGCGCAGCGAGGAACTCAGCTCATGGCGCAATCCGATTGACATCTCGTCCATGGTATGGAGGGCAAGAGAGGCGCTCGGCGCGGCATACGCGGAGGGCGCAAGTCGGCGCGGCGATTGGGACGATGAGGATGCGCTGGCGGGCATTATATTGGAGGATGACCCGGCCGCGACGCTGGACGCTATGGTAGAGGCTGTGCGCCGGGGGGCAAGCGAGGCGCAGCTTGGCTCCGCGGTGGCATACGCCGCCTTCATGCGAATGGCGCGCTTCCACACTTCCAACGAGTTCAACGACTGGGACACGCTGCACAACACGCTGACGGCGGCGAACGCGCTGCACCAGGCGCTAAAGCGCGCGCCGTCATTGGAGCTTCTCAGGGCGACGCTGGACACGGCGATGAGTGTCTATCTGGACAGGTTCCTGAATATGCCCGCGCAGCGAACGCCCGCGCCGCTGGCGAACGGGGCGGTGGACGGCGAAGCCTTGCGCTCGCGGCTACTCGATGGCATGAATGTGCAGCAGCAAGTGGAGCCGTCGGCGAAGGTGGTATCAGACTACATCAGCGGGGGAGCGACGCCCGAAGGCATCATCGCCAGCCTGGGACATGCGATGCTGCGCGAAGAGTCGGGCTTCCACATGTTCCAGATAGTCGATGCGGCGATAAAGCAGCACGAGGAGAGGCGCGGCACGAACGCGGGGCGCATCGTGCTGGTGGCGCTGTCGCGCTTTCTGGCGGCGCACGCTCCGACATCGCGCGCGGTGCAGCAGACCTTCAACATCGCGCTGCGGCTGCATCGGGGGGAGGCGCTGTACGATGAGCGCGGTTGATATGACCGCAACGGACAACCGAACAAGCTCGGAAGGCGTGTATAATGCATGGACGCTGAGGGCAAACTTATAGATGTTCGGGATATACGAAAGACTGCGCTGGGTCTATCTCTCCGTATTCGCCATTCAGGTCGTCCCCATGAGCGCGGGGATAGTATGGCGTGAATGGGTAACCGGCGGGCACTCCAACGCCGTCGATCTTCTGATAGCTTCCGTGCTGAAGATAGACGATGTATGCTATCTTTCGATTATCACGAGCGTAGTAATAGTGGACATAGGGAGGTATCTGATGGGAATACTGATAACGGCTCCTCAGGACAGGGCGTATGAAAGAGGCTTGGCTAGGGGGAAAAGGCAAGGTCGAGAAGAGGGCGCGGCTGAGGAAAGGGAACGCGTGCAGGCCTGGTATCGGCGCTACAAGGACGCGCGGGCGCGCGGCGAGCATTTCGACGAAGAGCTGCCGCGGCTTCCATAACCGCGAATACGCAACCACATTAGACAAACCCTTGCAGGCGACGCTAAATAGTGGACATAGGGAGGTAGAGGTATGTGATGGGAATACTGATAACGGCTCCTCAGGACAAGGCGTATGAAAGAGGCTTTGCTAGGGGAAGAAGAGAAGGCAGAGAAGAAGTCAGGGCTGAGGCAAGGGAGCGCATGCTAGACTTCGACCGGCGCATGCGGGACTGGTATCAGCGCTACAAGGACGCGCTGGCGCGTGGCGAGCATTTCGACGAAGATCCGCCGCCGATTCCATAAGCGGGAATACGCAGCACAGCGGACAAAGCCCCTGCCGGCGACGCTAGGCAGGGGCTTTTCGCATTGCCTTCATGCTCATTTGGCGCAGTGCGCCGCGATATGATAACCTTGCGCCATGTTCGGCGTGGCTTTTCCCGCGCCGCATCTACCGCCAACACATATACAGCGCACAGGAGTATTGATATGGCAAAGGTTACGGGCAGCTATCTCATCGCCAAGACGCTAAAGGAAGAGGGCGTGGAGAAGCTCTTCTATCTGATGGGGGGGCCTGACTTCGACATCGTGATGGGGTGTCAGGATTTCGGCATCGAGACTATCGACTTCCGCCATGAGCAGGCGGCGGCGTTCGCGGCGCATGCCTACGCGCGGGTTACGGGCAAGCCGGGCGTGTGCACGGCGGCGAGCGGGCCCGGCACGCTCAACCTGCTGACGGGCGTGTACGCGGCATCCATCGACTGCTCGCCAATGGTCATCCTGGGCGGCGCGAGCGCGGTTCACGAGATTGGTAGGGACACCTTCCAAGAGGTTGATCAGGAACGCATCATGGAGCCGATTTGCAAGTATTGGCACAGGCCCACTATGGCGGCGCGCTATCCTGAAATCGTCAGCACGGCATATCGGCAGTCGATGAGCGGGCGGCCGGGCCCCGTCTATATCGACTGCGGCGCGGATGTGCTGTACGAAGAGATAGAAGAGGATGCGGCGGTTACGCCCACGCGCGCGGCGCGCAAGTCCGTGCCGGCCGGCGATGCCGCCGCCGTGAGCGAGGCGGTGGACATGCTGGCAGCGTCGGAGCGCCCGGTCATATTCGCGGGCGGCGGCGTGTTCTTCTCGGGCGCGGCGCCGGAGCTTGAGCGGCTGGTCGATCTGACGAGCACGCCGTTCTACACCGCGCCGATGTCGCGCGGCGTCGTGCCCGAAGACCATTCCGTATCCTTCCAGGGCGCGCGCAGCACGGCATTGCGCGAGGCCGACCTGGTGCTCGTCATTGGCACACGCATGAACTGGATGATCAACTACGGGCAGCGCTTCGGCAGCGCTAAGGTGGTGCAGATCGACATCGAGGCGAGCGAGATAGCGCACAACCGCGATGTTGACTTGGGCATCGTGGGCGACGCAAAATCGGTGCTGGGGCAGATGGTCAGCGAGATAGAGGCGCGACCGGAGGATTTCGGCGGGCGGCTGGAATCGCCGTGGATTACGCGCCTGCAAGAGGACAACGACCGCCGCGCCAATCAGCAGGCGGCGTTGCTGAACTCGGAGCAGACGCCGATACACCCGCTGCGGCTGTGCAAGGAGATACGCGACTTCCTCGACCGCGACGCCATCCTGTGCGTTGACGGCAACGAGATTCTGCACTTCGGGCGTCAGTCGCTGCCGACTTATGTGCCGGGGCATCGGCTGAACTCCGGCGTAACGGGCACGATGGGCGTTGGGCTGCCCTACGGCATCGGCGCGCAGATAGCGAAGCCGGATAAGCAGGTGCTGGTGCTGCACGGCGACGGCTCTATGGGCATGAACGCGATGGAGATAGACACCTGCGTGCGCTTCAACCTGCCGGTGGTGACGGTCATCAGCAACAACGCGGGCTGGACGGCGCGGACGCCTGACCGCCGCAAGCCGGGGCGTGAGCTTGGGTTCACGAACTACGACGGCATGGCGCGCGAGCTTGGCGCGCACGGCGAAGAGGTGACCGACCCGGACGAGATTCGCCCGGCGCTTGAGCGCGCCTTCGCAAGCGGCAAGCCTGCCGTGGTGAATGTCATCGTGGAGCCGACGGCCGCGGGCGTGTCGCGCGCATGGGGCGGCTCGCGGATGGAGTAACGGATTTGACTTGGATGGAGGGGATATGCGGGGTGGATTACTCCCATGTATCCCTTCCATGCCGTTTGGTGCTTGCCTAATCATCAGCCAATCTACTCGATGCGGTGAGATATGCCCGCGTACAAAGCCCAACTGGAACAAGACGAATCCGGTCGCTGGAGCGCTTGGATAGACTTGCTGCCCGGATGCGCCGTATGGGGATATACGCAGGCTGAAGCCCTGGCTTCCCTCAAGGACGCCGCCGAAGCCTACCTCGAGGACGTTGCTGAAGCTGGCGAAGCGACTAATCACAGGGGCGAAGTGGTCATAGAGAAGCCAATAGCCACGGCGTGCCCCTTCCTCCTGACCTGATACGGCTGCACTGACAATAGTTGGCTCTGTCCATCCGACCTGCTGATGAACTCTCACACCGACCGACTTCCCTACGACTTTACGGCGCATTTGACGCACTTTTGCCGGTCGCTGCGTTCGCATGGGCTGCTGATTGGGCCGACGGAGACGGCAGATGTGATGCGGGCGATGAACGCGGTGGATATGATGGACAGGGGGCGGGTCTATTGGTCGCTGCGGTCGCTGCTGCTGTCGAGGCGCGATGACATCCCCATCTATGACTCGCTGTTCGAGCGGTTTTGGAACTTCGAGGCGATGCCGGTGCGTCCGCGCATCGACTCTGATGACGACCTTGTTGGCGGGGCGAAGGAGTTCCGGCGCGCGCCGAGCGTGGCGGTGATGCCGGAGGAGGATGCAAGCGCGGAGAATACGCTGGTTCAGATGCTGCGGACGGGGACGAGCAGCCGCGCGGCGGCTCGGCAGCCGGACTTGAGCGTACTGCGGGCAGATGAGCTTTCGGAGCTGTCGCGCATCGCGGCGCGCATGATACGGGCGATGGCGTCTCGGCCGGGGCGGCGGCGCAAGCGACATCCGCGCAAGGGCAGCCCGGACCTGCGGGCGGCGTTTCGCGTCAATATGAGCAGGGGGGGCGATATGCTCTTGCTGCCACGCAAGCGGCGCGTGCCACGAACGCCGCGCCTGCTGGTGATGCTGGATGTGAGCGGCTCTATGGAGCGGCATGTACAGCTGCTGTTGCAGCTCATCTTCGCGGTGTCGCAGCACACGAAGCGGGTGGAGACCTTCGCGTTCAGCACATCGGCGACGCGGGTGACGCGGGAGTTGAGCGCGCCGTCGTTCAGCGAGGCGCTGGGGCGCATCGGGCGCGTGGTGGGGCATTGGTCGGGCGGTACGCACATAGGGGCGGCGCTGGCGCATGTGAACACGCGGCACGAGCATATCCTGAGCCGCTATACGACGGTGTTCCTGCTCAGCGACGGCTGGGATACGGGGGAGCCGGAACGCTTGGCGGCTGAGGCGCGGCGGATGCGGCGGCGCGTGCATCGCGTCGTGTGGCTCAACCCGCTGCTGGGTTCTGCCGACTATGAGCCGCTTACGCGCAGCCTGCAAGCGGCGCTGCCGCACATAGATCACCACGCATCGGCGCGGGACATCGACAGCCTGAAGCGGCTGCCGGGGCTGCTGCGGTGAGGGCGTTTTGAGGGCAACCATCGCTCTGCTCTGATTATCGGCGAATAGTGGGCGGGTGTTCCGTATGGCTGATATGCGTTTGTGGGTTATACTCGTCTGTATCGATGCCCAATCCATAACATAGCCGCATGCCGAACCTTTGCGGGACCCGATAAGGAGTCGCTATGGTAGCGATAAACGCATATATTCAGGTTCTGCGAAAGTATGCGGTTTTCGATGGGCGCGCTAACCGCCCGGAGTACTGGTGGTTTATGCTGGTACATATAATCGTCATATTTGCATCGATTGCTATACCACTTGCTATTATTGGTGACGAAGATGTCGCAGTTGTCGTCTTTCTTTTGTATTATGTCGCTACACTTGTTCCTTGTTGGGCTGTAACGGTTCGCAGGCTTCATGACAGCGGCAAGAGCGCATGGGTTCTTTTGGTTAGGTTAATACCAATACCTTTCCTGGGTGCATTGATAATGCTCGGATTTATGTTGGTGCCTAGTGATAGTGGGAAGTATAACGACTATGGGCCGAGGCCTTCCCCCGAATTCAAGGAATTATCGTGATTAAGTTCAGGGAATACTCGGTGATAATTCACGATGCCGAAGAGGGCAGTTACTGGTAGAGATACCAGCGTGAACTGGTGTTCGGGTAGTACGCTTTCGTGGAGGGGTTGTCAAGGGTTGGTATGCTGCTGAGAAAATTGCATTAGTACGGCTTAGCCGTCGATGGGCGAGCGTTTTCGCCCCCATCCTAACCTTCCCCCAGAGGGGGAAGGGACTAATGCAGGGGGAGGGACTGATGCGATTTTCTCAAGGGTTGGCATTGCTGAGCGGGGGGTTTTCGGTTGTCATCCTGGACGGGGTGAGGGGGTTGAAGTCCTTGCTATATTGGGCGTGTTGGTGGCGGGGATTTTAGATTCCTCACTGCGTTTCGGAATGACAAGGGTGGGGTTTCGGAATGACAGAGAAGGGCGTTCGGGATGACAGGGATGGGCGCTCGGAATGACATTGAGGGAAGGCTATTGAGGGAAGGCTTTGGAATGACAGGGATGGGCGCTCGGAATGACATTGAGGGAAGGCTTTGGAATGGCAGGGGTGGGCGCTTGGGATGGCAGGGGGAAGGCGTAGCGAGTTAGAATTGCGGCTTTTCTTGACTCAAATGTGATTTTCATTCCAACAGAACATAATGACGATTTAGATGCAATTGTCCTGGCGGTCAACCGCCGCCCGCTGCATGGTACGATGCCTGTAATGATTGTATCTTCCGGCGAGTGGACAGAATGGATGAAACCCTGATTGGCAGAAGGAAGGGGCTTGGTGATGGCAGCGACTGACTTGACCACCACAACCACCACAACCACGACTACCTTTCCGGACTGGAGCTTCATCGAAGACCCGGAGCCGGTGGAGGACGCTATGCAGCAGGAATTGACGATAGAGTACATAGTGGGCGCGCTGCGTAGCCATTTCCGCCATCGTGCCGATGTGCTTGTATCGGGCGCGGCGGGCTTCCTCTGCTATGACCGTACAAATCTTAATGCGCGGGTTGTGCCGGATTGTCTCGTGGCGTTCGGGGTTGCCGCCGCCGCTATTCGGGATAGGAACGCATACCTCATCTGGGAAGCGGGCAAGCCGCCCGACTTTGTGGCGGAGGTGGCATCGGAAAGCACGGCGTCCAATGACCTTGGACACAAGCGCGACCTTTACGCGCGGCTGGGCATTCAGGAGTACTGGCGCTTCGACGCCACGGGCGGCAGTCTGTACGGCAGCCCGTTGGTGGGTGAACGGCTGGTTGACGGCGAATATCAGCGATATGAACTGCACACCGATTCCGATGGCGCGGTCTGGTCGCACAGCGCCCTGCTGGACCTTGACTTTCGATGGGACGGGGATATGTTTCGTGTGCGCGACTCCGTAAGCGGCGAGGACATGAGGACGCTTAGTGAAGAGAGTGACGCACGCTTGGCGGCAGAGGCTCGGTCGGTGGCAGCAGAGGCGAAGGTGCGGGCGATGGCGGCGGAGTTGGAGCGACTGCGGCGGGGGGAAACTGCCGAATAGTCGTGAGGCGGAGGCGCGATGTAATTGTAAAGGTTCGGTAATTCGCTGGCAGATTAGGTTGCCTTTTCAAATCAAGAAATGCTTTGTACATCATTGCCAACGCGCCCTAGGCGTTGTCATTGCCTTCTTTTGGCATCTTTAGCCAGCATTTTCAGCAGGTCTTCGGCGCTACTTCTGCTATCGCCTTGTTCGCTACCGACATCAGTAGCGGCGGCAGTGTCTTCGCCAGTTCGGCCGGAGCGGATTCTAGCTCGACCGCCTTCTGCGCCTGTTTCAGCAGCTCGTCGGGAGTGGTGTTCGCTGCGTTGACGGTTGTCATTTCTTTTCCTCTCGGCGTCTATGCGGCATTATGGCAAATGAGAAGGCTCGCTTTGTTGCAGCATATCGATAAGTCTAAGCGGCTGTCGGGCTTGCTGCGGTGAGGGCGGCTAGCTCACATCGCGCAGCCAGCGATAGTTTTCGTCCGCCAACCGAAGATATTCGGGAAGCATGCCGTTGAGGTTGAAGATTAACTCGCCGCTTTGATGACACGCTTCTACAAATCGCGGCTCCGGCAAGTCTAGGTTATGCTGAAAGCCGTGCAATGACGCCAGATAACGCCAGTCAGTTCGTAGTCCAATATCAGGATAGCGGTTATTCAAGGTATATCTTAGGTAATTGTAGCGAGAGGTTGAAGTGCCGAGTCCTGTCAGGCCGTCAAGCAACATGATGGTGGACAGCAAATCGATGCCGGTATCCCAAATCTGTGATGCCGTATAAGCCAGTTCGACGAAAGCGGATTCGTACTGCTGCTCTCTCACCTGCATGTACATGCCGAATGCGTTGTTCAGATGAAACTGCGCCGAGCGTACATAATCCTGAACGACAGGATTAGGCGTTGTCATTGCTTTCTTTCAGCATCTTCAGCAGGTCTTCGGTGACATCCACCAGATTGAGCCTGATGAGAGGGTCGTCGTAGGAACTGCGCGGCGACGGATCCAGGCTGTCCTCGTAGTACCACAGAAGGGCGTTATATGCGGCTTTGATGTGGTGGTTGTTCCGTTCTGCCGATAGGCGGCGCGCGGCTTGTTCAGGCTGTTCATCGGGCGCTACCTTTGCTATCGCCCCGTTCGCTATCGACATCAGCAGCGGCGGCAGTGTCTTCGCCAGTTCAGACGGAGCGGATTCTAGCTCGATCGCCTTCTGCGCCTGTTTCAGCAGCTCGTCGGGGGTGGTGTTCGCTGCGTTGACGGTTGTCATTTCTTCTCCTCTCGGCGTCTATGCGGCATTGTGGCAAATGAGAATACTCGCTTTGTTGCAGCATATCGCTAAGTCTAAGCGGTTGCGGGGGTTGCTGCGGTGAGGGCGTTTTTAGGCAACTCCATCCTTCTGCCTCTGATTTTCGGCGAATAGTGTACGGATGTTTCGTATAACTAAAAGCGTTTGTGGGTTATGCTCGCTTATATGAATGCCTAATCCATAACATAGCCGCATGCTGAATTCCCGCGGGGCCCGATGAGGAGGTGTGATGACAGCGATAAACACATATAAGCAGGCGCTTCAAAAGTACGGAGTTTTCGATGGGCGCGCTAACCGCCCGGAGTACTGGTGGTTCGTGCCATTCTCGAATCTCATCTCGATTGTACTTATCAGCGCGGCTTTCGTCGTTTCATTTGCGATATTTATCGTCTTATTGGTGGTGTACACGCTTGCCGTGCTTCTTCCGAGTTTTGGGGTGACTGTCCGTCGCCTTCACGATACGGGGCGCAGCGCCTGGTGGCTTCTGGTCGGTTTCATTCCCTTTATCGGCGGTATCGTGATGGTAGTTCTCCTGGCGCTTGGCAGCGAAGCGGGTGAGAACAGGTATGGGCCGCAGCCGGAGTGAGGTCGGGCGGACGGCGATTCGGTGATGTCAGATTCCGCAGATAGCGTTTCCAATCAGGTGGTCTGACCAAGTTTCTCACCCCCATCCTAACCTTCCCCCTTTGGGGGAAGGGACTTTACACCACCCAAAAGGAAACTCTACCGATTCCGCATAGGTATTCGTGGCTTGGATGGGGCGGGTTGTAGAATTGTCAGGATATGCGGGGGGCATTGTGTTGCGACGCCTGCGTGAACTGGTGTTCTTATGGTAGGCTTTTGTGGAGGGGCTGTCAAGGGTTGGGAAAGTTGCGTTAGTATAGTTTAGCCGTCGATGGGCGAGCGTTTTCGCCTCCATCCTATTCACCCCCATCCTAACCTTCCCCCAGAGGGGGAAGGGACAATTACATCTGCGTGTCCTCGCCTCGCCGACGAACCTTCCCTCATTAAGAGGGAAGGGACAATCACATCTGCGGCGTTCTCGCCTCGCCGACGAACCTTCCCCCGTCAAAGGGGAAGGGACTAATGCAATTTTCTCAAAGGTTGGCGTTGCTGAGCGGGGGTTTTCGGTTGTCGCCTTGGACGGGGGTGAGGGGGCTATAGCGCTGTGGCAAGGCATGGATGGCTTGTGGACAGCGATTTTAGATTTCTCGCTTCGCTCGAAATGACAGGGGGGAAGGTTCGGGATGACAGGGAAAATTGCTCGGAATATCAGCAGAACATGGTTTTCCGCCACGGAGGGAGAAGGCGCAATGCCGGACAAGACACTCATCCCAGCGGACATCGAATCTCGCGGGGAAGCCATATATCGGGAGCGGATACGCCACCTGGTAGAGCCGCACGAAAAGGGCAAGTTCGTGGTTATCGAGATTTACAGCGGCGACTACGAGATTGGCGAGCGGGACGCCGACGCCACCAAACGCCTGCTAAACCGACATCCCGGCGGGGTGACATGGGCGGTGCGGGTTGGCTATCCCACAGCCTACCGATGGACGCGCTTGCAAGCGGCACATGATGATTAGGGGTAGGGTAACCAGAGATAAGGCGATACTGGTTACCTGCGGAATTACAGACAGCAGTGGACGCCTATGGCCATTGGAGGCTTATTTGGACACTGGGTTCACAGGCGACCTTTCGCTTCCACTCAACGCCATTCGCAGATTGGGACTATCCTCGTTAGGCAGACGCTTTTTCACACTGGCAAACGGTGAAAGAACCTCTATGAACGCATACTCCGGCACTTTATTGTGGCACGAACGCGCACAAGAAGTGGTCGTCATCCAATCCGGCAGTGCGCCTTTGCTGGGCATGGGGTTGCTCTGGGGCAGTCGAGTTACTTTTGATGCAATGGATGGCGGTGGAGCGCTCATAGAAGAAATCACTTCGGCGTAGTTGTCGCAGGGTATTCTGGTATTATGGTTGGGGTAAGAGTTTTGGCAAGTGGGTGAGGCGAGTTTATGCCTGAGTTTGAGATTGTGTCGGAGTTTGTGCCTACGGGGGATCAGCCGCAGGCTATCGCTAAGGCTGTGGCGGGGCTTGATGAGGGGCTGACGCATCAGACGCTGATGGGGGTTACGGGTAGCGGCAAGACTTTCACGATGGCGGGTGTCATCGAGAAGGTGCAGCGTCCGACGCTGGTTATCGCGCACAATAAGACGCTGGCGGCGCAGCTGGCAACGGAGTTCAGGGAGTTTTTTCCGAAGAACTCGGTCGAGTACTTCGTGAGCTACTATGACTACTATCAGCCGGAGGCGTATGTGCCGCGCACGGATACCTATATCGAGAAGGACGCGGACATCAATGAGGAATTGGACAAGCTGCGGCATGCGGCTACGCGGGCGCTGCTGACGCGGCGGGATACGCTGATTGTGGCGTCGGTGTCGTGCATATTCGGTCTGGGGTCGCCGGAGGAGTATCAGAGTTTCGTGGCGTATGTGCGGCGGGGGGAGCAGCGCAACCGTAGGCTGCTGATACGGCAGCTGGTGGATATGCAGTATGAGCGCAATGACATGGACTTCGCGCGGGGCAATTTCCGCGTGCGCGGCGATACGATGGAGATATTGCCCGCATACGAAGAGCTGGGGATACGCATCGAGTTCTGGGGGGACGAGGTTGACCGCATCGTGGTTGTGGATCCGCTGACGGGTGAGCTGCTGGGGGAGCGCGAGGATGTGGAGATATATCCGGCGAAGCACTTCGTTACATCGCAGGACAAGATGAACCTCGCCATCGAGGACATCGAGGTGGAGCTGGCGCAGTGCGTCGCGGAGTTGAAGGAGCAGGGGAAGCTGCTGGAGGCGGAGCGGCTGGAGTCGCGGACGCGGTATGACATCGAGATGATGCAGGAGACGGGGTATTGCGCGGGCGTGGAGAACTACTCGCGGCATCTGGCGCGGCGCGCGCCGGGCAGTACGCCGTACACGCTGATGGATTACTTCCCTGAGGATTACTTGCTGTTCGTGGACGAGTCGCACATGACGCTGCCGCAGGTGCGGGGGATGTATCGGGGCGACCAGTCGCGCAAGGAGACGCTGGTGGAGTTTGGCTTTCGGCTGCCGTCGGCGCTGGATAACCGCCCGCTGAACTTCGATGAGTTCCAAGAGCATGTGAACCAAGTGGTGTATGTGTCGGCGACGCCTGGGCCTTATGAGCATGAGCATACGCAGGCGATGATAGAGCAGGTGATACGCCCGACGGGGCTGCTGGACCCGGTTATCGAGGTGAAGCCGACGACGGGGCAGATAGACGACCTGCTGTATCAGATACGGGAGCGGGTGGCGAAGGGTCAGCGCTGTCTCATCACGACGCTGACGAAGCGCATGGCGGAGGAGCTGTCGGACTATCTGCGGGAGATGGGGGTGAAGGTTCACTACTTGCACTCGGAGATAGACACGCTGGAGCGGAGCGAGATACTGCGCGACTTGCGGCTTGGGGTCTATGATGTGGTGGTGGGGATCAACTTGCTGCGGGAGGGGATAGACTTGCCGGAGGTCAGCCTTGTCGCCATCCTGGACGCGGATAAGGAAGGGTATTTGCGCTCGCTGACGGCGCTGGTGCAGACGGTAGGGAGGGCGGCGCGGCATGTGGAGGGGAGCGTCATCATGTACGCGGACAGGGTTACGGACTCTATGAAGCAGGCTATCGAGGAGACGGAGCGACGGCGCGCCATCCAAGAGGCGTACAACCGGGAGCACGGCATCACGCCGCGGGGCATCCGCAAGAATATCCACGACATCACGGAGCGCGTGAAGGCGGTGGCAGAGGCGGCGACGCCGTATGTTACGCATAGCGATATACCGAAGGACGACATCACGCGGCTCATCAAGGATTTGGAGTCGCAGATGAAGGTGGCGTCGCGGCAGCTGGAGTTTGAGAAGGCGGCGCTGCTGCGCGACCAGATCATCGACCTGCGGAAGGTGTTGGCGAGTTGAGAGTTGAAAATTAAGAATTAAAAATTAGGAATTGGGTTTTGTTTAGGCTTGGTGTGGGATGTTTCGTGGCTTGATGGCAACCGATGTTTGAGGGCGGTTGCTGAAGGCTATGTAGCCGTGAGGTTAGGATTTTTGATTCCTCACGCTGTTCGGAATTGTAAGTGTTGGCTAATTCGCCGACAGAGATTGCATGGTTTGTAAGGGAGTGTTGCCGTTCAGACCCTGATGCGGACGCTCGGTATTGTAGTACAGCAGATACTGCGTCAGCTCACTGCGAAAGTGCTCCACCGAGTCGAAGGTCGTGTACTCTATCAGGTCTTCGTTCAGCGTCCTCCACAAGCGCTCCACCTTGCCGTTAGTCTGCGGCCTATACGGACGGATGTAGCGATGCTTGATCCCAAGCTCACTCAGCATCCGCTCAAACGGATGCCCCTCCACATTGTTGCGCGACGCCACCTCCTTGCCATTGTCGGTCATCATCGCCTCGAAGCGCACCCCGTACTCCGCATTCAGCACATTGAGGCTCTTGAGCGCGGCGAACATCACGCTCAAGCTCTTCTTGTCCTTCACCAGCTCTGCCCACGCCAAGCGCGTGCAGCCGTCTATGAGCGCCACCAGGTAGTAGCGCCGATTGTCGCTCACTATCAGGTCGCGGCTCAGGTGGTGCAAGTCGAGGTGTCCCAACTGCCCCGCGCGCTCGCTGATTATCTTTCGCCTGTTCTGCTTCATCTTGGGGGTGAGCCTGTTGAGACCGTGCCTCTTGCTTATGGCGTATATCGTGGACGGCGAGGGCGTGGCGTCCCCCAGCTCCGGCTTCAGTATGGCACATATCTCGTAGCGGTTGATACCCTTGATGCGCTGCTCGATCACCTTCCGCTCTATGTGCGGCAGCGTGCGGCGGCTCTTCCACTTGGGACCGCGCTTCTGCGGCAGCAGCGCCTTCGGGTCTTGCGACTGAAGGTATCGGTTGTAGTACTTGATGAATGTCTGGCGACTGACGCCGTGGAAGTTGTAGAAGTCCTGCACGAAGCGGAAGTGAGGATGCTTCTTCTTCTTGACCAGCTCGTACTCACCGATGAGGAACTGCCACTTCTGGATGTAGTTGCGTTCCAGCGTGTGATCGTCTCTGTTATCTCGCATTTGTGCCTCCAGATTGGTTCTGTTAAGTTATACCAATCTGTTGGCGAATTACATACCACTTACAGGAATGACAGAGAAAATTGCTGCGTCATGTTCGGGATGGTGGCATTTTAGGGGCTGGATTCCTGCCCCTGCTTTCGCAGGGGTGACTTTCTTTTGCAGGAATGACGGGACGCAAATTCAAAATGTCCACAGAGATTAGGATTTTTGATTTCTCGCTACACTCGGAATGACGGGGTGGTAGGGGGCGGAAGGGTGGTTCGACAGGCTCACCACGAACGGAAAGAGTTTATGCCGTTGCTATCCAATGCCTGCCCCCTGTCTACCCTTACCTACTGCTGTCAGCGGAAGGGTGGGTGGCGTTCGGGACGGCGGGGCTTTTTGTTGCCGGGTAGGTGACTTATCTCTGATAGGTAGTCGGTGTGTCCCTGGGAGATTTGCCGGGCGCTTTCGGCTGCTTTCTCTTCTATTCGCTCTGCCTCGGCTACTTCTTTCATGTGCGCTTCGGATACAGGCGCGTGGCTCTCTACTACCGCCGGGTGGTCTTCGTCTAGGTCTCGGCAGGCGCAGATGCAGTCGGGGTGGCAGGGGGAGTAGTAGGACATGAACTCCGGGTCGGGGGTGGAGGGGTTGCCGAAACCCCAGCTGAGCAGCACTTTGGCGGCTTCTATCCTGTCCCTTGGCTTGGCGTCGCGGTCGCGTCCTTCCAGTACCTCGTTGAGTATCCTGACGATGCTCGCGCCTTCTCCGGTCTCTACGCGGATGCGGGCGACGAGCTTCTTGTTCAGCCTTTCGTGTTCGGGGCTGACTGCTTGCGTGGGGCCGTTTTCTCCCTGGGCGTCTTCTTTCTTTGCCTGCCGTTCCATCTTGGAGCTGAGGCTGTTGATGAGGGCTTCGGCTTCTTGGAAGCCGAGCTTGAGGAGCAGGCGGGCGGCTTGCAGTCTGTGGTGGGGCGTGGAGTCGAGGTCGTCGCCGGTCATGATGGAGACGATGCTGCGTATGATGGTTCTGCCGTTGTCGGTTTCTTGGTGGACGAGATGCTGGAGGTGCTCGACGGCGCTCTGGCAGTGCCTGTTGTCCAGGTGGTCATGTTGGGCATGACTGTCCTGGTTGTCCTGCTGGTGTTGGTTTATGGGGGTTGGTTGGTTCATTGGTTTTTCCCAAGGGTTTCAGGGTTTCAAGTAGTCAGGGATTAGGTGATAGGTTGTTCGTACTTGTTATGCAACTTATGTTCTTGCGGATAGTATAGGTGAGGGTTTGGGTGGTGTCAAGGGTGATTTGGGGGGGAGATTGGGTTGGTACGGTTTAGCCGTTGATGGGCGGGCATTTTCGCCCCCATCCTAACCTTCCCCCAAAGGGGGAAGGGACAATCACATCTGCGGCGTCCTCGCCTCGCTGACGAACTTTCCCCCGTCAAGGGGGAAGGGACTTATGCGATTTTCTCGGCTTGTGCGGTCTTCTTACTGATAGGGCTGGTGGTTGGCTTGTGTATGGCGTGATACAATGGCGTTTTAGGGAGCAAGTGAAGAATGGAGGGTCGCTATGACTACGGTATCGGTAACGCTGGATGATGTGTATGAGGCGCTGAGGGATGTGTATGACCCGGAGATCCCGGTGAATATCGTTGACTTGGGGCTGGTGCGGGATGTGTCGTTGGTGGAGGGGAACATCGATGTGAAGATGACGCTGACTTTCGCGGGCTGCGGGATGGGGCCGTATATCGCGCAGCAGGCGGAGTGGCGGCTGGCGGAGATGGAGGGGGTGGATGACATCAATGTTGACTTGGTGTTCGATCCGCCGTGGACGCCGGATGAGATCACGGATGAGGGCAAGAAGCTGCTGGGGCTGGATTAGGACGGGCTGACAGGGATGGGCGGGGTGGATTTTGCGCCATTTATGCCCATCTCTTTGGCTGGCTAGGACATGCCTTTCGGTTGTGCTGAGGGCGGGTAGGGGAGGCCGGGCGGTCGCCCCTACCGGAAGGGTGGATGACTGAGGGATGGTCGAGCGTCGCAGATTTCCGGATTCCTGCGAAAGCGGGAGTGACGGGGTGTGAGATTTCAGGATGTCCGCAGGATCTGGGATTTTAGATTCCTCACTGCGTTCGGAATGACAGGGAAAATTGCTGCGTTGCGCTTGGAATGACGGGGGGTTGGGATGTGCGGCGTTCGGAATGGCAGTAGGCCGGGGCGCTGCGCTTGGAGTGAGGTTTGAAACATCAATACATATCCCTGTGAGGCGCAAGGGGTAGAGGGTTGATTTAGCGGGGGACGGGCGACCGGGCGGGTGCCCTTACCGAAAATGATGGTCTAGCATTGCCGATTTCTGGATTCCCGCTTTCGCGGGAATGACGGGGTGTGAGATTTCAACAGGGAAGACTGACATATTAAGGAAGTTTCTATGACTATGAATCCGCAGCAGGCGGCGCAGGCGCGGCAGCGTATCGAGGCGATGAAGCGCCAGTTCGAGCAGAAGCGACAGGTGGCGGACGCGCTGGCTCAGATTGGGCGTAAGATTGGCGTGTATAGCGGCAAGGGGGGCGTGGGCAAGACGACCGTGGCGGTGAATCTGGCGGCTACGCTCGCGCATGAGGGGCACAGCGTGGGTATCTTGGATGTGGATATAGATTGCCCGAATGTGGTGCGCGCGATGAAGGTCGCGGAGCGCCCGCAGGTGGGCGAGGGCAATAAGATGCTGCCGTCGGAGCGGTTTGGCGTGAAGGTGATGTCCATGGGTTTCTTCCAGCAGAATGAGGAAGAGGCTATCATCTGGCGGGGGCCTATGGTGCATAACGCCATAAACCAGCTGCTGCAAACGACGGATTGGGGAACTCTGGACTATCTGGTCATCGACTTGCCGCCGGGGACTTCGGACGCGCCGTTGACGGTGATGCAGACGCTGGATTTGGACGGGTTCATCGTGGTTACGACGCCGCAGGAACTTGCCAAGATAGACGCCAAGCGCTCTATCAACATGATACGCAAGTTGCAGGTGAAGGTGCTGGGCGTGGTGGAGAACTTTTCGGGCGAGATATTCGGCAGCGGGGCGGGCGAGGAGTTGGCGGGCGAGCTGGGGCTGGAGTTTCTGGGCAAGCTGGAACTGCGCCCGGAGTACCGCGACACTTCCAAGCCGACGGCGCTGCTGAGCAATGATGTGCTGGGGGAGTATGCGGCTATCGCGGGGAAGGCGAAGGCGGCGCTGGAAGATGAGGGAGGCTGACATGGACGGACAGGATAAAAAGGTCAGGACATTGCGATATGTGCACGCGGCGGAAGCGGAGGACAGGCTGCTGGAGTTGCTTCGATGCGTGGAGAAAGGCGATACCATCGTCATTACGCGGCACGGCAAGAAGGTCGCGCACTTGACGCCTCCGGACGAGGAGCGCGAGCGGGAACTGCGTAAGGAAGTGGGGGAAGAACTCATGCGAAGGCGGGCTACTTGGAAAATGACAAAGATGACCACACAGGAGATTCTGGATCTGCGCCACGAAGGGCACCGCTTCTAGGCACTATAATTCTGGATGCGTCTATGACGCTCAACTGGTTTCTTGACGAGATCGTTGAGCCAAAAGCCGCATTTGTATTGGCGCATTTCTCTCAATATGAGATCTTTGTGCCGCCGATATGGCATCTGGAAGTGAGAAACGTGTTGCTCGTGGCAGAGCGACAGGGACGCATCACCGCAGCCGATGCAGATCAGCGCATACGATTTATAGGAGAATTGTCCGCCAATATCGATGGCTTTTCCGACCTAGAAGTTGCCTTTGCTTTGGCTAGGGCGCACAGGTTGTCATTCTACGATGCCACCTATTTGGAGCTGGCGTTGCGGCTTCATGCGCCGCTTGCGACGCTGGACAATGCGCTTGAACGCGCCGCGAGCGCGGAGGGGCTGCCCGCTCTGGAGTAGCGGGCGGCGTGTATAATTGCTCCGCAACGATTATCGACCGAAAGGGACGCTTGGGATGACGGGGTAGTTCGTATATTTTGGGCTGTCTCAAAGTACTGGATTCCTGCCCCTGCTTCCGCAGGGGTGACGTTCTTTCGCAGGAATGACAGGATGCAAAAACGAAATGTCCTCTGTCGTTTTGAACTAGCGTAGGGGGGTGAAGTATCCGAGAGATTTATCTGCCCGTGATTCAACGATTTTAGATTCCTCGCTGCGCTCGGAATGACAGGGGTGGACGGAGCGGGATGATAGGGATGGACGCAGGAATGATTAGATGAAAAGAGGGAGGGGTTCGCATGTTTTACAGGCTTTATACGGGTGAGGATGGGCAGTCGCACATGGATGAGGGGTATGAGCCGCCGGAGGTTCAGGACGCTACGGGTATTGTGGTGCGACGGCAGGAAAGCGGGTATTTCATCGATTGGCATCCCGCGCCGCGCCGACAGTACATCATCACGCTGGCGGGGAATGTGGAGATTGGGCTTGGGGACGGCACGGTCTATACGCTGGGGCCGGGCGACATGATGCTGGCGGAGGATCTGACGGGTCAGGGGCATACGACTAAGGCGGTGGGGGATGAGACGCGGGTGTCGGTGGCTATTCCGCTGGACTGAGCGGCGGCTCATGTCCATGGATTAGGGCGGACAGGGGGGATAGGATGGACAGGATATTTGGTTGGGAATATACTAACGCCTGTTGACATCGGGCTATATCTGGCAGTCTGGGGGCGAAAGCGTGAGCTACGAGGATATTGTTGTAACGAAGGATGAGGGCGTTGGCGTCATACGGCTGAATAGGCCGAAGGTGCTGAATGCGCTGAGCAAGCGGCTGTACCGGGAGGTCGATGCCGCTATCAGCGATATGGAGGCGGACGCCGATGTGAAGGCGGTGATATTCACGGGGACGGGCGAGCGCGCGTTCTCGGCGGGTGCGGACATACATGAGCAGGTGCGGGACGCGGAGAATCCGCCGCCGCCGGACCCGAACCGCGCCGAATACGCTTGGCATGTGGCGACATGCACGAAGCCGACGATTGGGGCGCTGAACGGGCTGTCATACGGCGGGGGCGCGGTGATGGCGTCGAGTTTCGACATTCGCGTGGGGTGCGAGCGCTCGCGCTTCCGCTTCTTGGCGGCGTCTTACGGTCGCGTGAACTCGACATGGAGCCTGCCGATGCAGGTGGGGTGGCCTAAGGCTAAGGAGCTGCTGTTCAGCGCGCGCGTGGTGGAGGCGGAGGAGGCGTATCGCATCGGGCTGCTGAACCATCTTGTCAGCGCGAGTGAGCTTATGCCTAAGGCGATGGAGTTGGCGAAGCTGATTGCCGCCAACGATGCGCGCATGGTGCAGGGCATCAAGGAGCTGATGGTGGACGATGTGGGCGAGAGCTGGCGCTGGATGCACGACAATGAGGCGCAGGCGCAGCGGGGCAAGCTGAGTCCGACGCCGGTGGAGGAAGGGTTCGCGGAGTTCATCGAGCGCAAGGGGCGCAAGGACGCATAAGTCTATGGCAGCGTTTTCTTTCAGCGGGTTTTGCTGCTGTATCGCGCCGGATTCCTGCCCCTGCTTCCGCAAGGGTGACGTTCTTTCGCAGGAATGACGGGTGAAATTTCAAAGTGTCAACACAACCTAGCCGACTTGAAGGGGCTTATGAGCACTCGGCTACAAAGGCGGATATTGCCGAATTGAAGGCGGAGTTGCGCTTGCAACGCTGGGTGTCTTTGGCGATATTGGCGGTTGTGATTGCGGGCGTTGCGCGGCAGGTTTTTTCGTAGCGGGTCGAGGATGCCAGAGGTTGTTGGACTAGCATGGATGGAAAGGATTTTTTGATGGCTGCTGAGAATGGGAAGATGAAGACGCCGCTGGAGGGGATTCGGGTGCTGGATTTGGGGCGGTATCAGGCGGGGCCGCGCTGCGCGCTGATGTTCGCGCGAATGGGTGCCGAGGTGATCAAGGTGGAGTCGGTGCGGGGGGATGAGAGCCGCGCGAATGGGCCTCGCGTGCGGGGGCAGTCGGCGTACTGGGTGCAGTATAACAGCGGCAAGAAGAGCCTCGCCATCAACCTTCGCACGGACAAGGGCAAGGAAGTGCTGCGCGACTTGGTGAAGGTGTCGGACATACTCTTGCAGAACTTTCGGCCCGGGACTATCGACATCATGGGCTTTGGGTATGAGACGCTGAAGGAGCTGAACCCCAAGATCATCATGATAAATGTGTCGGCTTATGGGCAGTATGGGCCGAACCGCGAGAAGGTGGGGTTCGATCCGATAGGGCAGGCGATGGGGGGGCTGATGTCGCTGACGGGGTATGGCGACCTGCCGCCAATCAAGACATACTTCCCGCTGATAGACCGCATCACGGCGCTGCATGCGTGCATCGGGGCGCTTGCGGCGCTGCGGGAGCGCGAAATATCGGGCGAGGGGCAGGCGCTGGAGGTGTGCCTCGCGGATACGGGGTTCACGGTGAACGAAATCCCTATTTCGGCGTATCTGGGCGGGGGCGTGGAGACGACGCGCGCGGATTCGGCAGTTGGCGGCGGTGGAACGCCTTTCGGGGGGATGTACGAAACGGCGGACGGCTATGTGATACTCGCGGCGGGCAACGATAATATGTGGCTGCGGATATGCGACGCGCTGGGCAAGCCGGAGTGGCTGACGGACGCGCGCTTCGAGAACCGCGACCTGCGAACCGAGAATGGCGATGTGCTGGAGGTCGCGATTGGCGACTGGCTGAAGCAGCGCACCACGCAGCAAGCAGTGGCTGAGCTTTCGGAGCATAGCATTCCCTGCGCGCCGGTGAACACGACGGAGCAAGCCGCGAATGAGCCGCAGCTGCATGAGCGCGAGATTATGATGGAAGTGCCGGACCCGGTGGCGGGGACGATGTGGGTGAGCGGCAAGTCCATCAAGTTCAGCCGCACGCCGATGGTGGTGGGTTCAGCGCCCACGGTGGGGCAGCATACGCGGGAGTTGCTGGGCGACATCCTGGGCTATTCGGATGAAGAGGTGCAGACGCTGGTGGATGAAGAGGTGGTTGGAGCGGGCGGCTCGGCGTAGAGCGTCCCTTGAATATGTTTGACCCTACAATACGCGCCGTTGCAAAGAGTTGTCTCACTATACTTGCTCAGGCGGTTATTGTTGGGCTGACTCTTATCGGATTGATTGTTATCAGCCTTGCTGTCAACCGCATACTGCAATTTGCGATTGAAGTATTCAATGTTGGGGATAACACAGGGCAAGTGCTGTCCTTCATGACATTTGGGTATTTTGTTGTCGTAGGTTTGGCTATGATGTTAATAGGCATCCATGATGTCTGGCGAGTCTTAAGAACGAGTGTAGGTTCGCCCAGCGATGTGGAGGATGATGATGAGAAAGTCGATAACTAGGAGATTTTCGGTATTGCACATTGTGCAGGCGTTGATTTGGGCGACTGCCTGGTTTGTTGTGTTGTGGATAAATCAGTATCCTCCCAATGAATGGGTAGGGGTGGTTGTAATTGGGTGTCTTGCATGGTATGTGTCGTATGCTCTGATAGACATGGCGGTGAGATTTTCTCTGGCGCGTGTGTATGGACATGCTGTGAGGATATACGGCATGCCAGAACATAAGCAGCAGGCATCCGTTAGCAAGAAAACGGAGTTGTTTATTGCATTTCTTGTAGCTCTACTCATCTATAGCGTAGGCTTCACCACATCCGGGTTAATGTTTATCTTTACTTGGCTCGGTCTTATTGCCTTTGACTTCCCCACATTAGACACAAATATCGCACTTGTGGGATTGGTTTCATTGGCGCTAGGGTTGATCATGGTTCTGCCACCTATAGCTTCAATGGTTTATATCCTTATGCTGGGCAAGCGCCGTTTGTCCATCAGAGCGAGGTTCACGCGGGTAAGCGCGTTGGTGTGGTCTCTGATTGTCAAAGAGCGGTTCATACCAAAGTGGGGTTTTGGGCTGAACTCCCAATACATTGAAAGGCTAACGGTATAAGTTTTCGAGGCCAGGCTTCTGTATGAGTAAGCCGAGAATGGCTGTGCCAACGCATCTCGGCAGATTCGCAGAGGGGACGGAGATAGGACAAGGATTACCTTGAGAACAATAGTCAATGACCCAGGGGATTTTTCCTATGTGATTGGGGCTTATAAGCAGCCTGTGGGCAGGGTTGCGCCGGGTGAGACTTTTGTGGTGGAGACGGCGGATGCTTTCGAGAACAGGATAGATTCGCCGGACGCCGACATCACGAAGATAATCACCCTGCCTTATGTGAATCCCCTGACTGGTCCCATCTATGTGGAGGGCGCTGAGAAGGGCGATACGCTTGCGGTTACAATCCATACTATCGAGGTTACGCGCGATTATGGGGTGAGCGCGCTGATTCCGGAGTTTGGGGGGCTTTGCGGCACGGTGTTCACGCGCACGCTGAATCCGCCGCTGCCGCCGCGCGTGATGCTGCATCCCATTCGCGACGGCGAGATTACCTTCTCAGAGGATTTGGACATAGCGGCGATACCTTATGAGCCGTTCTATGGGACTATCGGCACAGCGCCGGAGCTTGAGGCTATCTCGTCGCTCGCGCCGGGGTTTCACGGCGGGAATATGGACGCCGCCGATGTGTGCCCGGGTAATACCATCCATCTGCCGGTGAATGTGCCGGGCGCGCTGCTGCATGTGGGCGACGGGCATGCGGCGCAGGGCGATGCGGAGGTGTGCGGAGTGGCTACGGAGATTCCGACGAGGGGCACTCTGACGGTTGATCTCATCAAGGGTCAGGCAATCGCCACGCCTAGGGTGGAGTCGGCAGATTTTCTGATGACGATTGGCAGCGCGCGCCCTATGGAGGACGCGGCGCGCATCGCGTTCTATGAGCTTGTGATGTGGCTGGAATCGGCATACGGCATCGAGCGGCTGACGGCGTATCAGCTCTGCTCACAGGTGGCGCGGGTGCGGCTTGCCAATATGGTGGATGTTCTATATTCGGTGGTAGCCAAGTTTCCCAAGCGCTACCTGCCCAGAAGCTGATTAGACATGGAGATTCAGGATTTTCAGCCCGCTGACAGGTTCTTCGACGCCGACGGGGTGCGCCTGCACTATCTCGACTGGGGCGCGGCGTCGCCTGATGCGCCGGTGATGGCGCTGCTGCACGGGTTGCAGGACTGCGCGCGGAGCTGGGATTTCTTTGCGCGCAGCTTGCGCTCGGAGTATCGCGTGGTGGCGCTGGACAGCAGGGGGCATGGGGACAGCGCGCATGCGGCATCGGGCGCATACGGCTTCCGCGACTATATCGCCGACCTCGAAGGGCTGGTGGCGCATCTGGGGTTGCGGGACATCGTACTGGTCGGGCATTCGGCGGGCGGGCGCTATGCCTTCACATTCGCCGCCGAACACCCGGAGCTGGCGCTGGCGCTGGTGGTGGTGGACATCGACCCGGATGCGGTCAATCCTGACTCGCGGGGGATGTTCGCGAGGTATAACAGCGAATCGGACGAGTGGGCGTCGTTGGATGCGGTTGTGGAGAGGCTGCGGGATCGGCAGCCGCAATCTACGGATGAGATGCTGCGGCATCAGGCGCGGTATATGACTTATGCGCTCGATGGGGGCGGGCGGGCGTGGAAGCGGGATAGGCGACTGCTGGCGGCTTATGAGCGCCCTGACTTGTGGGCGGAGTGGCGGAGCGTGCGTGTGCCGACGCTGATTGTGCGCGGGCGGCAGAGCGGGCTGCTGACGCATGAGGTGGCGGTGAGGATGCGGGAGGCGATAGCGGACACCGCGCCGATAGCGCGGCTGGCGGAACTTGAGGGCGGCGGGCACTGGTTCTACCAAGAGTTTCCGGGGGCGTTCGAGGCGACGATGCGGTGGTTTATGAGGGCTGTGCGGGATGCCGGCAGGGATGGGTAGTTTTGTTTTTCGTCAGGACTTGGGCACTTGAATGTGAACTCATACTTGGGATTGACCTGCTTCAAGTACGAAATCGCGCTCAACTGCGTAAGTCCTATTCGTGTATCTGATTGTCAGGTGTGGTTGACATTTGCGCCATTCCTGTGGAAACGGGGACTTATAGCAGGGAAGCGGGGCGGATTTTGCGCCATTTACGCCCGTTGAGAGCGCTGGATTCCTGCTTCCGCATGGGGGGACTTTCTTTCGCGGGAATGGCAGGGTGACTTCTAGGGACTCACGGGATCGAGGCGATGGGGGTTGTGGTGGTTCGCTCTTCGACAGGCTGAGGACGCTCACCACGAACGGAGAACGAAGGACGCGCAGGGTCTTTCAGTTGTTACGCCGAATGGGAGTGAGGGGCTGAAATCCTTGTCATGTCGGGCGTGTTGGTGGCGGGGATTTTTGATTCCTCACTGCGTTCGGAATGACAGAGGGGAGAAGTTCGGATTAACAGGGAAGATTGCTTCGGGGTGTTTGGTATGGCAGGGGTGGGCGTTTGGGATGGTAGGGTTGTTTGTACTTGGATGTGCTTTCGATGCTCTGGATTCCCGCTTTCGCGGGAATGACGGGTGAGTGGGCAGGAAAGGCTTATGCAATCTTCTTGTGCCGCCGCATGGTCTTTCAATTGTCACCTTGAACGGGGTGAGGAGAATAAGATCGTTGCAGTATTAGGCGTGTTGTGGCGGGGATTTTTGATTCCTCACTGCGTTCGGAATGGCAGGGGGAAGAAGGCGCTCGGGAATGGCAGGGGCGGGTGAGCGGAATGCAGGAAAGATTGCTGCGGTGTGTTTGGGATAGCAGGGGTGGGCGCTCGGAGTGGTAGGGTTGTTTGTACTTGGATGTGCTTTCGATGCTCTGGATTCCCGCTTTCGCGGGAATGACGATTTGGTAATCAGCGCGTGTTGAGAATACCTCCGACGGGATGGGTAAGACAGAGGGGGCATTTTCTGATAGGATGACTCGTATGAAGGAGGGTACATGACTACCAATACCGAAGAACAGCGCCAGCAGGTTGATGCGACGGAAGTGTGGCGTGCCATAGGACAGCTTGAGGGCAAGCAGGACATGATACTGGAGCGCCTCGACCGCCTAGAAACGCGAGTTGACCGGCTGCTGTACGCGATGATAGGCATAGGCGGGGCGTTGTTTGTGGCTATGTTTGTCAGCCGGTTTGTGGGCTAATGGGGGAGTGGATGTTCAGTCATAGTCTGGTTGTTGTGGGGCGCTGAGTATTTGCTCGGCGCGCTGGAGGTTGTGCTGAAAAACTAGCACGCGGTGGGGGATGAACTGGGTTACGCCGATGCCGCCGTAGCCGAAGCCCAACGGCTGGACATAAGCGCCAATGCCGTTTTCTTCGAGAAGCTGGGCTGCTAGTTGCGCTTCCATCTCGTTGGGGTATGTGGCTATGGCGACGGGTGTGCTGTCTGTCATGCTGACTGCTATCTGCCGATGTAGCGGGGTTGGCGCTTTTCTACGAAGGCTTGGACGCCTTCTTTGTGGTCGGCGGTGCGGCGGGCGATGTTCTGCGCGGGACCTGCAAGGCGCAGGCTTTCGGCTAGGTCGGTGTGCAGGGACTTGTGGACTAGGCGCTTTATCATTGCCATGGAGTAGGTGGGGCCGTCGGCGATGCGGTGGGCGAGTTCGAGGGTGGCGTCCATGAGTTGGTTGTGCGGGGCTACCTTGCTGACCATGCCGAGTCGGTGGGCTTCGTTGGCGTCAACGCTGTCGCCGGTGTATTGCAGGATGAAGGTGTTGCTGATGCCTATCATGCGCGGCAGCTGCCAGCAAGAGCCGTCCGCGGGGATGAGTCCGCGCCGAATGAAGGTCTCTGAGAAGCGGGCGTTTTCGGATGCGATGCGGATGTCGCAGGATAGCGCAATGCCCATGCCCAGCCCCATGGCGTAGCCGTTGACGGCGGCGATGGTCGGTTTCTGCATGTTGTGCAGGGTGAGGGGGAGGAAGCGCACGCCGTCCATGTAGCTCTCGCCGGATGCCGCCGCTTCCCACTGCTGTTCAAGGTGCTCCCAAGGTGTGAGGTCGTCGGGGATGGGCGCATCGGAGCGCTCTTCGTTTGCCCGGTTCATGCGCTTGACATTCGCGCCGGAGCAGAACGATGGGTCGCGCCCGGTAAGCACGAGGGCGCGCAGCGTGGGGGAGGCTTCGAGGCGCTCAATCTCGGCGTTGATTTCTGCCGCCATCTCGTCGCCTATGGCGTTTCGGGTGGGGGCGTCGTCCATGGTGATGACGAGGACGCCGCCGATTTGCTGGGTTTGGATGTATTGGTGTGTCATTTTCAGCATCCTAAAAAGTCTAGCATCGGTGGGCGGGATTTTCATGCCGGTTTCTTGGGCAGTCCAGCCCTTAGACAAGCTCAGGGCGGGGATGGACAGGCTCTAACATTCTCCCATCACGGGGTAAGGGCGACGGGCCGGTCGCAGGGTGGTTGATAGGGGTATGTGTTTGTTGCGGTACGGGCTGTTGCGCTTATTCTAACAGGGATTTTTGTTTGTCGTCGTGAACGGTGTGAAGGGACTAAATCGCTGTGGTATGGCAAGGATGGCTTGTGGATGGCGATTTCAGATTTCTCGCTTCGCTCGAAATGACAGGGGCGAAAGGCTCGAAATGACTAGGCGATTTAGGGTTCGATCTTGGACTTTAGGCAGGTGAAGAACTGGTTGATGAGCATGCGGGAGGCGTTGCCCATGAGGCGCTGTCCTACGCGGGCTACTACGCCGGTTACCTGGGCGTCGCCTTCGATGCTGACTTGCGTGCCGCCTTCAATGTCGGCGAATGTGAGTACGCCCTCGCCGCGCACACTGCCGCCCGCGCCTCTGCCGCTCACGACCATCCTGTACGATTGCAGGCGTTCCTTGTCGGCGATGGTTACGCTGCCGCTGTAGTTGCCGCGCACGGCGGCGACGCCCACGCGCATGTCCACCTTATAGGCGTCTTCGCCGGCCGGCTCGAAACTTCGGCAGCCCGGGATGCAGTCGGCGAGGATGTCGGGGGACAGCAGCATGTTCCAGACCTTTTCGCGGTCAGCGTCAAATGTGAAAGCGGCTTCAACTTTCAATCTGCGACTCCTCTCATTGCTCAAGACGGGGCTAATATCGATGGATAGGTATAGGGGATATGTGATGGTGTCGCATCATTTTAGCACATGGCTGTGATGGTGGTGCATGGCGCAATCATGGGCGCGGTCGGCTATGGTATAGTTGGCGGTATCTTCGAGGTGAGGGGTGGGACTATGGTCATAGGCAAAGCAAGATTTGTCACGGCGTCAGAGTTCAAGGCGAATTGCCTCAAAATCATGGATGAGGTGGCTGCGAGTGGGGGTGAGGTCGTGATTACTAAGGACGGTCGGCCGGTCTCGCGGCTGCTGCCCTACCACGCGAAACCGAACCTGGACTTTGGGCGCAATAAGGCGAGTATCCGAACCGGCAGCAGCATCGTCGAACCGATGCCCGCGGAGTGGTTCATGGACGATGACGATTCGGAAGAGCGCCTGTTTTGATACTTCTCGATACCCCTGTGCTGTTCGTTCCCACACTGCAAAGCACGCGCACCGCTGACTTGCGATGATACCCTGTGACCTCTACGAACTCGTCTAAAAGCCGTCCTTTCTGCGTCCTTGACGCTCCCCGATAGCGTCGCTTCATCGTCTCTGTGTATTCCCCTTCACGCTGCTTCTCTTCATGTCCTCCCTCGGTAACATGATTTTTGATGCAATTCGAATCCTTGACGCTATGTCATATGCTGCTATATACTGCTATTCTGTGCTAGGGAATGTGTTCTGAAGAACAATGAAGGAGGGGGAAATGGCTCATTCGATGAGGTTGATCATTCTGAGCGAGCCGCATGCCTTTATTTGTCCAGTTAGCTAGTCTGGACAAATGAATGAAAGGAGTAGGTATGCAGGAGATTCGCAAGGTAGTGGTGATCGTATCGCCATCGATGCTTTACAGTGATGTCGTAAATCGGCATGCGGCACGAATTGACGCACTTGGCCTGACTGGATACGGTGATGACCACACGGCAGCACTGGATAAGGTCAAGAATATGTTCGCATCTTGGGTCAGCGGGCACAGAGAGATGGGGGACCTGGTCCAGTGGCTGGACAAATCAGAGTTGAAGTGGCATTGGCTCGACGAGTACCATGGGAACTACGAGGACGTGTCCGTTACTGAGAAGCCAAATGCAAGGCGAGTAAAAAGTCGACTTCCTAATGTGACAGGGAAACTGGAGAACCTCGAAATTGCCGCCTAATGACGCCCCACTGAAAGTATCGAAAACTCGTCTTCTGGAGTATTTGAGGGAGAAGAATGCTCAACAGATGAAAAGTTCGTCGAGGTCGTACAACGTGGACGGAAAGATGCTGGTTCTTGACACGGATGAGGAAGAGTATGACCTCACTTATCTGAGAAATGATTGCGCTGATCAAGGCATGTCCGATATCTATCAGGATTTCATGATCTGGGCAGGCATAGAAGTTTTCTGAAATAATAGCTAAATGCAACAAGAAGAGCCCTGCTCAATATGAGCAGGGCTCTTCTTGTTGCAGATATGCAATGCTCCCTAGGGACTAATACAAGAAATGCTAATGCAAGTTTTCCTAATTTCGGCGGGTAGCCCATCTTGGTATATCCTGATATAATCGCCGAAAAATCCGCTGGGGCGATGCGAGACGCTTCGGCTATATGGCAGGCTGCCGCTGCAACATCAAGGGCAGGCACAGTTCCTGCCCTTACAGGGTCTATTGTTTTGGGAGGTGTTCACAATGGGTCAGTCAATTAGCGTAGAGGTCAACGGCACATCCTATACGAGTGAAGTGGAGGCGCGGCTGCTGCTTGTGCAGTATCTGCGCGAGACGCTGAACATGACGGGGACGCATGTGGGCTGCGATACGAGCAATTGCGGCGCGTGCACGGTGATTCTGAATGGCAACGCGGTCAAGTCATGCACGGTGTTCGCGGTGCAGGCGGACGGCGGCAAGGTTACGACTGTGGAGGGGCTTGCGACTAACGGCGAGCTGCACGCGGTACAGGAAGGCTTTTGGGAGAAGCACGGGCTTCAGTGCGGCTTCTGCACGCCGGGCATGATTATGATGTCCTATGACCTGCTGGCGAAGAATCCGAACCCGTCGGAAGAAGAGATACGCGAGGGGCTTGCGGGCAATCTGTGTCGCTGCACGGGCTATCACAACATCGTGAACGCGGTGCAGTACGCGGCGGAGAAGCTCTCGTCCTAGCGGGTATGGGGCGGGGCTGACATCGATGGACAGGATTTTTGCCCTAACCCTTACATTAGCCTTCCTCCTTTGTTGGAAGGGATTCAGGGGAACTTCTTCCGCGAGGGGAAGGGACACTATTTGAGGAGGCTGAAATGGTTACTAGCGCATTTTCATATCACGCGCCCACAAGCGTCGCCGAGGCTGCAAGCCTGCTGGCTGAGCACGGCGATGACGCAAAGCTGCTGGCAGGCGGCCACAGCCTTATCCCACTGATGAAGTTGCGGCTCGCGGAGCCGGGGGTACTCATAGACTTGGGGAAGATTGAGGGGCTGTCGTACATACGGGAGGCGGACGGCGGTGGGCTGGCTATCGGCGCGATGACGACATACGCCGAGCTTCAGGCGTCGGAGTTGGTGCGGAGCGGCGCGCCGATGCTTGCGGACGCGGCGGGGCAGGTGGCTGACGCGCAGGTGCGGAATATGGGCACCATCGGCGGCTCGCTGGCGCACGCGGACCCGGCGGGCGACCTGCCTGCGGTCGCAATCGCGCTCAATGCCGAGCTGATTACAAGTTCGACGGGCGATCATCGCACCATCAGCGCGGACGACTTTTTCGTCGACCTGCTGACGACCGCGCTCGAACCTAATGAGATACTGAATGAGATACGGATACCGGCGCTTGCGGCGAACAGCGGCTCGGCTTACGCCAAGTTCGGCAACAAGGCGTCGCACTATGCTATCGTGGGCGTGGCGGCGGTGGTTACGCTGGACGGCGAGGGCAACTGCTCAGGCGCGAGCATCGGCGTTACGGGGGCGGGCGCGAAGGCGGTGCGAGCGAGCGACGCTGAGGCGGCGCTGGTGGGCAGCAGCCTGGACGATGCAACCATCATCGCGGCGGCGGGCAGCGCGGGCAACGGGATAGAGTTCAACGACGACGTGCATGCGTCGGCCGAGTATCGGGCGCATCTGACCGGAGTGTATGCCGGGCGCGCTATACGGGCGGCTATAGCTAACGCAGGATAAGCGGTCAGTCTTCGAGACTTCAAGCGGCAAGCGCTCTTCGACAAGTTCGGAGAGAACAGGATGCCGCTATGACTGACAATGATGGACAGGATATTTTTGGGGCTGTATGTCCCATTCATCCTGTCCATTTGCGTTTATTCTTGTGGGGGCTATGGCAGCAGGGCTTGCAGGTCGAGGCGCTCGGACAGGAGTTCGGTGAAGCGGCGGAGCTTGCTGGGGTGGTCGAAGCGGCTGCTGTCCAGCAGGGTGTCGAGTTTTGCCATCGTGTCGAGCGTGTCGGACTCGACTAGGATGATGGGCGTCTCCTCCTGCTCTGCTTCGTAGCGCACATATTCGATAGGCACGATGCCGCCGGTAGCGACGAGGCAAGCGGTGCGTCCGGGCGCGGTGAGGGCGGACATCTGCAAGTCGGGCCTGTCGCCGCGCACGATGGCGGCGCGGTTGTCGTGGATGCCGTAGTAGTATTCGCCCGGGTCGAGGCTCAATCCGCCGACCATCAGATATTCCACCAAGCCGTCAGTGTCGCTCTCTTCGCCGATGAATTCGCCGTCGAGGTGCGCGGCGAGCTGCTCTGCGCTGACACCGAGCAGGCGCCTGTCCTCCGGTATGACGCCAAGCACTCGCGCACCCCTTGTCGATGCCTGCGACGAGATGGCGGGGATGAGATTGGAGCGCGTTTCAGTGCCCATGTAGCGGGTTACGCCGTTGATGATGTAGCCGGCGAGTCTGCTGCCGTAAGGCGCGCCGACAGCCAGCACCGCGCCGGATGACAGCGATGCGGTGTAGCCGGCGACGACTAGCACGCGGGCGTCCATGGCGTCGGCGATGCGGAAGGACTGCTCGGTCGTCAGCGAGTTGGACGCCTCGACGATGACGATGTCGTTGTCGGCGTCCAGTCGCCGGGCGATGCCGGCGATTTCATCGGCGTCGGCGGGGTTGTTGAGATGCCAGCCCCGCGTGTCCGCGCCGAGCAGCGCTGCGTATATGGATGCGTCGGGGTCGGAGTCGCCATTCGCGACGGGCTTGAAAACCGCGACCGATTTGGACTGCGCGCGCAGCAGATTCGCCAATGACGCGCACAGCGCGGTCTTGCCCGCGCCCCGGCGGTCGGATACGACATAGAGGATACTCATACTGCCCCCGTGAGTTGCTTTCGGATGTGCCGCCGCAATTATACCAAAAGGCGCGGGCGGGGTGTAGTTTGTGCTATGATTTCATAGAGTTCGGCATCACCGCTTAACAAGAGAGGCAAGCCATGACCACTCAAATCAGGCTCAAGCCGCAAATCGCCGACTATTCTCACCTTGAGCCGCTGCCCGATCCGCCAAGAGAGCCGGATATGCAACGGCGCATGGGTATCAAAGCATTTGACTGGGCGCTGGACTTGCACTTTGCTCGTCGGGACGATGTGCTGATTTGCGGAGGAGGATACTTGCGGCATGAGGCGACTAACGATGCCGAACAACTTGCGCCCGACTGCGTGGTGGCTTTGGGTGTCAACCCCAAAGGCATAGTGGCGCGCAACGGCTATGTGATAAGCGAGGTGGGCAAGCCGCCGGACTTTGTGCTGGAGATAGCGACTCGCAGCACAGGACGGCGGAACTACACGGTGAAGCGCGAGGACTACGCGGGTTATGGTGTGCAAGAATACTGGCGCTTCGACCACACCGGCGGGCGTTTTCACGACGCTCCGTTGGCGGGCGATACGCTGGTCGATGGCGAGTATGAGCGGTTGAAGATATACGAAGGGGCTGACGGCTTGCTGTGGGGACGCAGCGCCGTGCTGGGCTTGGATATATGCTGGGACGACGGCGAACTGCGCTTTCGTAACCCGTACAGCGGCAAGTTCCTACCCACGCCGGTGGAGTTGGATGACGCGCGCGAGGAAGCGGAAGCACGCGCAGAAGCCGCGGCTAACGCTCGCGCTGAAGCAGAAGCCCGTGTCAAAGATGCGAAAGCTCGCACCGAAGCTGCTAAAGCCAAGGCAGCCATGATTAGGGAGCAGTTGCGGCGGCTGCAACAGGGCAGTTAGTCGTCAGTATGTCAGCGCTTAACAAGAGAGGCAAACAATGACTACTCAAAGCAAGTTCAAGCCGCAAGTCGCCGACTATTCTCACCTTGAGCCGCTGCCCGACCCACCAAGAGAGCCGGATATGCAACAGTCTGAAAGGATAATAGCGTTCTCCAGCATATTGAAGCCTCACTTCGGACATCGGGACGATGTGCTGATTTGCGGAGACGGATACCTGCGGCATGAGGCGACTAACGATGCCGAGCGACTTGCGCCCGACTGCGTGGTGGCTTTGGGTGTCAATCCCAAAGGCATTGTGGCGCGCAACGGCTATGTGATAAGCGAGGTGGGCAAGCCGCCGGACTTTGTGCTGGAGGTAGCGTCTCGCAGCACGGGCAGGCGGGACTACACGGTGAAGCGCGAGGGATACGCGGGTTATGGCGTGCAGGAATACTGGCGCTTCGACCACACCGGCGGGCGTTTTCACGACGCTCCGTTGGCGGGCGATACGCTGGTCGATGGCGAGTACGAGCGGTTGGAGATACGCGAAGGGGCTGACGGCCTGCTGTGGGGATACAGCGCCGTGCTGGACTTGCATATATGCTGGGACGACGGCGAACTGCGCCTTCGCAACCCGTACAGCGGCGAGTTCCTGCTCACGTCGGTGGAGCTGGATGACGCTCGCGCAGAAGCCGAAGTTCGCGCAGAAGCCGAGGCAGCCCGCGCTGAAGCCGAGGCTGACGCGCGTGCAGAAGCCGAAGCCCGCGCAGAAGCCGAGGCGGCGCGCGCCAGAGCCGAGGCTGACGCTCGTGCAGAAGCCGAAGCCCGCGCCAGAGCCGAGGCAGCCCGCGCTGAAGTCGAGGCTGCCCGCGCCAAAGCCGCGGATGATGCGCGTGCAGAAGCGGAAGCCGAGGCAGCGATGCTTAGGGAGCAGTTGCGGCGGCTGCAACAGGGCAGTTAGTCGTCAGTATGTCAGTTGGGCGGCAATCAGTGAGCAAACACAACCGCTTCATCCTCATCATCTTGTCCATCTTCGTCGGCATCGCGGTGATGGCGTGCGCCGATGCGCGAGAGGATGTGCCAGAGATGGAGCAGCGGGCGCAGGCGCTGAACCGGTCGATTATGTGCCCGGTGTGTCCGGGGGAGTCTATCGACCAGTCGCAGGTGGCGCTCGCGGCGCAGATGCGGGGCATCGTGCGGGAGAAGCTGGCGGCGGGCTGGTCGGACGAGCGGGTGCGCGCCTTCTTCGTGGAGCGCTATGGGCCAAGCGTACTGCTGGAGCCGCCAACTGAGGGGATAGGGCTTGCGGTGTGGACAGTTGCGTCGCTGGGGGTTGCGGTTGGGGTCGTGGCGTTCGCGCTGGCTGTGCGGCACATGCGGCGGAGGCCGGAGGTCGAGCGCGGCGGCGAACTCGATGATGACGCGACAGACGCCGATTTGCAAGACTACTATGCGCGGGTTGAGGCGTCCATACGGGAAACCGACACGGACGGACAGGATGAATCGCGCCCATCCTAACTTTCTCGTTTCATCAAGGGACAAGAGGCATATCGTGAGGGACTTATATGGTTGACGCGGGGCAGATTGCGCTGGTGGTTGCGCTGATGGTTACAGCGTATGCGGTGATGGCGTCGTTCGTGGGGGCGTGGCAGCGCATACCGGAGCTGACGGCAAGCGCGCGCTATGGGTTCTACTCTGTGCCGCCGCTGCTGCTGGTGTCCACGGCGGCGCTGGTGTACGCGTTCGTAACGCGCGACTTTTCGGTGCGCTATGTGACGGAGAACAGCAATCTGGCGATGCCGCATGTCTATACATGGGTGGCGTTCTACGCGGGCAACGCGGGGTCGCTGCTGTATCTTGCGCTGGTACTGGCGTCGGTGTCCGCGTTGGCGGTGCTGACGATACGCAAGCGGCTGCCGCACACGACGCCGTATGCGCTGGGCGTCATGGCGCTGATACTGGCGTTCTTTCTCGCCATAATGCTCTTTCTGGCGAACCCGCTGGAGCGGCTGGCGGTCGCGCCCATCGATGGGCAGGGCATCAACCCGCTGCTGATACACTTCGGGATGTTCATACATCCGCCGCTGCAAATGGCCGGGCTGGTGCTGGTGGCAGTGCCGTTCAGCATCGCAATAGGGGCGCTTGCGGCGCGGCGCGGCGGGCGCGACGAGTGGGTGGACCTGGGCAGGTTTTGGGGGATGGTGTCGTGGCTTGTGCTGACGATGGGGCTGCTGCTTGGGAGCTGGTGGGCGTACACGATACTCGGCTGGGGCGGATATTGGGCGTGGGACCCGGTGGAGAACTCGGCGCTGATGCCATGGTTGGCGATGACCGCCTTCGTGCATTCCATCATGGTGCAGAAGCGGCGGGGGATGTTTCGGATGTGGAATATGGCGCTCATCATCGTGGGGTTCACGCTGGCGCAGATGGGGATGTTCATCAACCGGGGCGGGCCGGTGCCGTCGGTGCACTCGTTCGCGCAGAGCACGATGGGCTGGCTGTTCCTGGCGTTCATGGCGGGGACGCTGCTGGTGTCCATCGCGGTGTTCCTGTGGCGCTACGACTCGCTGAAGAGCCGTGCGCGACTGGAGGCGGTGGTTTCACGCGAGAGCGCGTTTTTGGGACAGAACATTCTGTTTCTGGCGGTCGCGTTCGTAACGCTGTGGGGCACGATATTCCCGGTGTTCAGCGAGGCGGCGGAGGGCACGGTCATCACCGTCGGGCGTCCGTTCTTCGACCGAGTGAACGGGCCGCTGCTGCTGGTCATCGTGATGCTGATGGGAGTTGGGCCGCTGCTGCCGTGGCGACGCTCGACGAGCCGCAGTCTGATACGGGCGCTGCGCGCGCCGCTCGTCGCCGCGCTGCTGACTATCGTCGCGCTGCTCATCGTGGGGGTGCGGCAGCCGGTGGCGCTGGTGGCGTTCGCGTCGGTGGCGCTGGCGGTTGGCGGCATCCTGAGCGAATGGCTGCGCGGCACTCGCTCGCGGCATCGGCGCGGGGAGGCTTATCCGGCTGCGTTCCTCAATCTGCTGACGGGCAACCGCCCGCGATATGGCGGCTACATCGTGCATCTGGGCATAGCGATGCTGGCGGTGGGCATCATCGCGTCGTCGTTCTTCAGCGTGCAGCGCGACATATCCATGAAGCCGGGCGATGTGGCGACGCTCGGCGACTACGCCTTCGTCTATGTCGGCGCAACGCACACGATGCAGCCGGATAGCGCGCAGTCGATGGCGGCGTTCGATGTGTATAAGGGCGGCGAGTTCAGCGGCAGGATGGAGGCGAACCGCGCGTTCTATCCGGTGTTCCGCATCGCCTCGACGAAGGGGGCTATTCGCAGCACGCCAATCGAGGATTTCTACATCGTGCCGTCGGAGTTCGGCAGCGACGATGAAGCGGTGTTCCGCGTGCTGATAAACCCGATGGTCTGGTGGATGTGGGCGTCGGGTCCGGTGATGGCGCTGGGCATACTGGTGGGGCTGTGGCCGTCGCGGCAGCCCGCGCCTGCCGTGGTGCGTATGCCGGGCGGCGCGCAGGCGGCGAGGGCGTAACCGCTATGCTTGTTCTTATCGCAGTGGCGCTCGCGCTGATACCCGCCATCGTCATCGCATACCCGTTCCTGCGGCGCGGCGCGAGCAGGGAGTGGCTGGATGACGAAAGCTCGCCAATGGCGACGCTGCAACGGCGCTGGGACGCGGCGCTAGACGGCATACGCAGCGCGGAGCTGGAGTATGCTATCGGCAGCCTGGCGGAAGAGGATTATCGCTGGCTGCGCCGCCAGTACATGCGGGAGGCGGCGGTCGTGATGCGGGCGATGGAGCTTGAGCAGGAGGAGGAGGAGGCGCTGCTGACGCAGATAGAGAGCGAAAGCGAGCGCGTGAGGGCGCGCGTGCTGGGGGACGAGGGGGCTGTCGAGCAGCCGTGAGCGAAAGGCGTCGCCCGCTATTGCTTTGCTTTTCTGCCGTTGCGCCCTGGGCCGGGCATGGGGTCATCGAATTCTCTGCCCTCGCGCTCGGCTTCCTGTTTGCGACGCATCCAGTCCATAATTCTGGCATGCATCCTGGCTTCGCCTTCGTTTCGGAGGCTCTGTTTCAGCGGTTCTATGAATTTGTGTGTGAGATAGTCCGAGGGGAGTATGACCATGATGCGTGTCACCTCCATGAGGCTGATTATGGCTGTTCCGTAGAGTACGCCTTTCGCAGTACCCGCTTCAACGACTTCAAGCCAATTGGAGCATCCATCGGGGCAACTGTCAGACATCCCCATAGCGACGACTGTGATAAAAACCATAAGCGCTGAGTATGGCTAAGTATATCGGATGCGATTCTTTTGGTGATGGTTCCAACAAGTCTCCCTGTTGCTATGCAAGATGTCGCTGTCAAGCCAGTTTAGCATATTTTCAGGTATCTTGTGCGGAGACGCGCCGCGAGGTCAGGGCAATCGCATCTAAATTTCAAGGGCAAATCCTACTGAAAATTGGTGTTTTGATCCATAAATCAGATTTGTTCATCAATGTTCATGCATTATGGGTTCGTTGATTTGCCCAGGGATTTTCAATTGTCACCCCGAACGGAGTGAGGGGTCTAAGATGCTTGCTATATCGGGCGTGTTGGTGGCAGGAACTTTAGATTCTTCACTGCGTTCGGAATGACAGAGAAAGAGGTTCGGGATGACATCGGGGGGCGCTCGGACTGACAAGCGGAAGGCGATGTGATTTCCATTTCAACAGAACATAATGACGATTTAGATGCGATTGCCCTGCCCCCATCCCCTTTATTCCGTCCATCCATCCAAGTATGATGTGACCATGCGCTTACGCCTATTCGTCATCCTCATCGCGCTGTCCCTGCTGCTCATCGCTTGCGACCCGCTTGCGGAGAGCAGCCCGCCACTGCCGTCACCATCCCCGACCGCCACGCCGCGCCCAACGCCGACTCCACACCCAACCGCCACGCCAACCCCGCCCCCAACGCCTGCGCCCACGGCGACGCCCTCGCCAACATCCACTCCGACGGTAGCAGCCGCCACCAGCCCCGCCGCGCCGCAGGACGACACTCCCGACGCCATCATAGACGCCGCGGTCACCGGCATGCGCGCGCTGAAAACCTTCCACGCCGATGTGGACGCCGCCTTCAAGGTCGTTCAGACCGAAGCAAGCTTCAGGATGGACGAGCAGACTTTCGGCTCTGAGTTCCCGGTTCGCTTCACCGCAGACTTCCAGTCGCCCGACCGCTCCGACGGCAAGTTGCTGCTGTCGCTCGGCTTCGTGGCGCTCGAACTGAGCATCATCACGATAGGCGATGACGCCTACATCACCAATCCCGAAACGGGCGTCTGGGAGAGATACCCCCTCATCTATACCGGCTTGCCCGATCCCTACGACTTGGCGCTGCCGCCCGCCGACATCTCACGATACAGCGACATCCAAGTCGTGAAAGACGAGACGCTGGACGGCGTGCAAACGCGGCATGTCAAGGCAAACCTGCGCGACAGCGTACTCGGCAGCGCCTACGACAACCTCTATGTGGAGATGTGGATAGGCATAGAGGACAACCTCATACGCCGCTTGACCATGGCGGGCGAAACCACGGTTGACGAGCAAGACTCCGCAGGCTTGGCGGGCAGATCACTAGGCGCGGCAGACATCGGCGGCAAAGCCGAATTCAGCATGACCGTAACCTACTCCAACTTCAACCAACCCGTCACGATAGAACCGCCAATCCCATAGAGTGCGCTAACCATCTTCCTCCAATAGCAAGTGTCCCCTGATTGGAGTATCCGCTTGAGCACTACCTTCCACCAACGCTGTGCCTCCGCGCTCACGCACCCCGTGACCATAGCCGCGCTCGCCACGCTGCTAGTCAACGACCTTGTGTTCAAGGCGCTCTGGCCAAATCCATGGACGACCGGCAAGCTCAGTGACCTCGCGTGGGTCATATTCGCATCCCCACTGCTCGCATTCATCCTGTCGCTGTTCACGCGCCGCAACCACTTGGCACAGCGAACCGCATTCATCATTGCCTACATCGGACTGCCAACCCTCTACGCCACATTCAACACCTTCGAGCCGTTGCACGACCTGATTATACAAGGGCTGCTTATGCTCAGCGGCGCGTCGATTGGCTCGCCATTCGACCCGACCGATTCGCTGGTCATTCCCTTTGGATTAGGCATCGCGCTGTGGGCATGGACGCGCCGCCCCACTCATTCGGATACCCTGCGCGCTCGTCTAGCCCTGCTTATGGCGGGCGTCGCCGCCTTCGCTACGGTGGCGACGCCTTCTCCGGTTCAATCAAGCAGACTCGTGGGACATCTGGACGCAGAAACCCTCGTTCATGACCTGTCTTGGGTTCCTTATGTGAGCAAGGATGGCGGTCTAACTTGGCAGGAACTTTCTGCAGACTTTGACAGATCGGCAGTCGTCTGGGGCGAAGGCGCAGTGCAGACCCCACGAGGTGAGTACGCTATACAAGGATTAGAGATCGTTCTCTCTACTGGCGGCGCTAGGGAAATAGCCTATTCTCCATCGTATCTGCAAAAGGACGCCGATGTACGATTTCAAAACCACTTAGATCGCCGTTGCCCCTATAATTGCCCCTCACCAAGACCCCTTAATCTGATTTACGATTCGCGGTCTGGCAATGTCGTCGTGTCAACAGAGGCGCAGGGAGTAGTTGTAGGCGACAGTGATGGGAATTGGAGGCAAGTGGCTGTGGCTGGATTTGAGCCAACAGATTTCTCATTAAGGAACAAAGTCAGAGTCTTACTCGCCGACGGGTCCTTATGGTTGGCTGCGACGGCGATGTCTATTTTGGGAACGGCATTTGCGCTGATGCTCCTACACTTTAGCGATGTGGCGAGTGGGCAATATATGGGCAGGAAGCGCCAAGCGAGTCATCGGTTCGGAGGCCAACAGATCTCCAGCAAAGTGGCTAAGAGGCGTTGGCTGTACAAAGGCATACCAATCGGCGCTGCCATAGTAATAGTATGTTTGCTGATGTTCTTCAGAGAAGCCACGGTACCTATCCTGGTACTTGCTCTTGTCCTTGGCCTAATCCTATCGGCGCCAAGAGCAAGACGTTCCCCAGGAGCGGTGGATGCAGGAACGGTCATTGGTGTTGTCAGCCTAGCCTGCTCTGCTATTGCCGTATCTATTGGAATGTCTCTATTATTCACCGGCTCGACTGGCGGTGGCTACTCACAGGGCACGTTCGATGAAGCCACAACAACTGTATCTTTGATTGCGGGCTTATTTTCTGGTCCGGTTGCCTTCATGACATTCAGACCCACCTTACGCCAATTGCCCGTCGTCATTGTCTCTCTACTGGCGATGCTCGCCCTTTTCATCCTTGCGTTCTTCATAGGAGTTGTACAAGGCTTCGACCTGACCGCCGCCAAGTTTTACGCCATTATCCTCATACTGATAGCATCAATCACCCTATGGCTCTATCTCCGCAGAAGCCTGTCCTCTCAGGCAGAATAATGAAGTAGGGGCGGCACAAAGCCGCCCCTACTTATCCCACCTAAACTATCCTGTTAATCCTGCCTACCGATGTCAGCTCACTGACTAACTGACAGACTCCTACATCGGCGAAATCGGCTTATCCGGCGGCGTCAGCCCCCGCCCGCCGCCGTATATCACGCGCGGGCGGAACAGGCGGTTGTCGTCGTGCTGCTCCAGCACATGCGCCACATTCCCCGCCGTCCGAGACGCGAGAAATATCGGCGTGTACAGCGGAATCGGTATCCCCAGCAGGTAGTACAGCAGCCCGATGGGATAGTCCGTGTTCGGATACAGCCCCTTCTCGCGGTACATCACCGCCTCCACCGTCGAGTAGATGGATGACAGGTCTTGCCCCTCCGGGATGCGCTCCGCGAGGCGCGGGATATAGTCCATCAGAAAGCGCGCGCGCGGATCGTACTTCCGCATATACACCCGATGCCCGAAGCCCATGATGCGCTCGCGCCGCTCCAGCTTCCCCATCGTGTAAGACTCCGCATGCGAAGGCCCACCCTCCCCGTTGATGTCCATCAGAAACTCTATCGCCGCCTCGTTCGCGCCGCCGTGCAGCGGCCCCTTCAAAGACGCCACCGCGCCCACCATCGCCCCGTACATGTCCGACAGCGTGGACGCTATCACCCGCGCCGCGAAAGTCGAGTTCGGCATCTCATGCTCTATGTAGCACATGTGGATGCGGTCGAACGCATCCAGCGACTCCGCGTCCGGTCGCTCCCCCCTCAGCATATACAGGAAGTTCTCCATATATGCGAGATCAGGATTGGGACGCACCAAAGGCATTCCGTTCAGCGCGCGGTATGAGTTGACCGCAATCGTCGGCGTCTTTGCCAGCAGCCGTATGCCCTTCTCCAGGTTCGCCTCGTGCGAATTGTCATGCAGCAGCGCGGGATCCTCATACCCGGCGAGGAACGACAGCCCCGTTCGCAGCGCATCCATCGCAACCGTGGACTTCGGCATCAGCTCGAACAGCCGATACAGCTCATCCGGTATCTCAGCATCCGCCGCCAGCCTGTCGCAAAACGCCTGAGCCTGATCCGGCGTCGGCAGTTCCCCATATATCACCAGATACGCCACATCCGTATAGCAAAGGTTCTGCGCCAACTCAATCAGGTCATAGCCGCGCACCAGTATCTGCTCGATGTCCACATCGAGATAGGAAACCGAAGTCTCCGTAGCAATCACGCCCTCAAGCCCAGGGCTGTATTCGGGTGAAGTCATTTTGCGTTCTCCTGTAAAGACCTAAACTTTGTGTAATTCGGCAGACTCGTCAGTGTCCGTTGCCATCCGCTTCTTTCTTCATTGTCAACCGTCGTTGCCCCCACCTCCAAGCGCCAGCGCGTCGTCCACCTCCGCATACGCATCATACTCTATCAGCTCATACAGTTCCGCCCGCGTCTGCATCCGCCCCAGCCAATCCACCTGCGTCCCTGTGCGCTTCAGGTCAATCAGCAAGTCCTCCGTCGTCCTCGCCGCCGCCCGCAGCGTCGTCACCGGGAATATCACGATGTTATACCCCAGCGCCGCGAACTCGTCCACCGACAGATACGGCGACTTGCCGAACTCCGTCATATTCGCCAGCAGGTCGCCCCCCACAGCGTCCGCGTACATCCTGAACTCGTCCGGCGACTGCATCGCCTCCGGGAATATGATGTCAGCCCCCGCCTCCTTGCACAGCCGCCCCCGCTCGATAGCCGCCTCTATGCCCTCAATCGCCCTCACATCCGTCCGCGCGATAATCAGCATATCCTTGCGCGCCTGCGCCGCCGCCGCTATCTTCTCCACGAACGCATCCGTCGACACCACCGTCTTGCCGTCCAGATGACCGCAGCGCTTCGGCAGCACCTGATCCTCTATCTGGATAGCCGCCGCGCCCGCCGCCTCCAGATCTTTCACAGTGCGAATTACATTGATAGCCTCGCCAAAGCCCGTATCGGCGTCCACGATGAACGGCAGCCCCGACGCCCGCGCCATCCATCGCACCGCGTCCGTAAGCTCCGCGAGCGTGAACAACCCAATGTCCGGTATGCCCAAGCTCGCCGAGAACGCCGCCCCCGAAAAGTACAGCGCATCGAAGCCCACCTTGCGCGCGATAATCGCCGTCAGCGGATTGAACACCCCCGGCACGCTCAACGGCTCGCCCGACTCCAGCAGCTCCCGCAGCCGAACCCCTTGGCTTTGCCCCGACGCCTGCTCCAGCATCCAGGTCATATCCGCATCGCCTCCATCAGCGCATCCAGGCTCGGCTGCTCATCGATGTGCCAAACCAGATCAATCACGCGCCGCGCCTGTTCAGCCGTCCACACATCCTCCACATTCAGCAGAAACTTCTGCTCTACCTCCGCATCGCTCATCTTATTCATAGCATGCCCGCGCGGAAAACTCACCTCGCGCGACAGCGTGCCGCCGTCCTTCGTCTTGATGGTGATGCGGTTCGGAATGCCCTCCGGATAGCCCTCCGTAAGCGCATCATCCTCTTCCAGCGTCGTCTTGCCCAGCAGCGCCTTGATGTCGGCGCTGTCCAGCATCTGCTGCGAGAACGAATGCTTCGTAACCGTCCCGTCCAGCAGCGCCGCCGCCACGATGTACATCAGCGAGTGATCCGCGGTCTCCCGTGTCTTAGGCGCCCACTTCTCAGGATCCTTGGCGATAATCTCATAAGACACCTTGAAGGTATCCAAGTGAATCGACTCAATCAGGTTGATGTCGCCCCCAAGCTCATCTCGAAGCTCGACCGCGGCGTCAACCGCGCTCTGCGCGTGATACTCCACCGGCCACTTCTTGATGTAGGTGTCCTGTATTCGTGTGGGCGCAGCCCCCTCCGCAACCGATTTCAGCGCGCCCTCATCGAACGGCTCGCCTCCAAGCAGCTGGGCAAAAAACCCCATCTCGCCCGCGAACGGCTGATACGGCCCCGTCAGCCCGCGCTGCGACACAAGACTTGCGAACACCGCGTTCCGCACCGAGTTCGCCGCCGCCGCGCCCTTCCACATGGAAAGCTCCCCCGCGCGTGTCTGCCGCATAGACGCATGCGGTACGCTCGCAATGGAGAGCGTATGCTCGATCTGTTCCGCCGACTGCCCCAGCAGTCTGCCCGCGCCGCACGCCGCCCCGATGCCCGTATAAACCACATGATCCCATTGGTGCGCGCGCACGCTGGCCGCGTCGCACAAGTTCACCGACACCTCATAGGCTGCCGCCGTCGCCGTGAAGATGTCCCGCACCGGCTTGCCGCCCCACTCGCACAGCGCCATGATGCCCGGTATCATATCGCTAGGATGCAGCGGCTCCAGCGAAAGGTAAGTGTCGTTGAAGTCCAGGTAGCGCGTCATCAGCCCATTGGCGAAAGTCGCCGCCTCCGGCGTAACCCGCACCGGCGCGCCCCACACCGTCGCCCCGGACGGCAGCGCGAAGTCATAAGCATAAGCGCGCGCCGCCTTCGGAGCATCCTCCGAAAACGCCGCCATGCTCACTCCGACGCTGTCCAGAATCCGCCGCTTCACCTCATGCGCCGACTCCGGCGGCACATCCTCATACCGCAACCCCTCCGAATACCCCGCGAACATCCTGCTGAACTTGTCTGACATTTTCCGTCCTTCACTTTGATATTTGTTATGCTGCCAATCCCAGTTGAACCCTTATGACCTGCTCGACTTTTTGCATGTCCTGGTCAGACAAGCGCCCAAAACGATTACTCAGGCGCAACTTGCTAACAGTTCTCATCTGATCTGCCACTGCTTTATTGGGTCTGCCATTCATCAGGATATAGGCTTCGCTGCGATATATGCGGTTCACATTGGTAGTCAGCGGAACGACCAGTACATGGCTCAAAGCGTCGTTAGATATGTCGCTGCTGACAATAATGGCAGGTCTTACCTTGCGTATCTCACTGCCTAATGGAGGGGTCAAAGTCAGTCCACCACACTTCACCGCGCTTCATGAATCAACCCATCCTTGAAAGTAGCCTCTGCCAATTCCCCAGATTCGGCTTCATATCCCTCGTTCTCTGAGTCAGCGTCGGATAGGCTGCCATTCGGACCATACCACTCCTTCCATTCCTCCCACGCCTCGTTCTCGTACAGCGCATGCCCCAATCGCGCCTCCTCTTCCGCCTTCGCGCGATAGTCCGCCTCAAGCTCTGACATATCGACGGGAATGACGCGCGGACGCACCAGATTTTCGATGAACTTGCTTATATTCCCCCGCCCGACGACGTCATAGAGCGCATCGTACACTTCCGCATCGAGCGAGACGGTCAACTTCTTTCGCATAATGAAACCTCTCCACGCAAGTCATGTAGGTATTCTATATGACCCTGTAATAAAGTCAAAAGCATCAGGATCCAAGACCGCCCGCACCTGCCACGCCTCAACCCCCGGAAACCACTCCAGAAACTCTTTGACAGAAGCGCCATCCTTGAGATTCTCGAAAAGCGCCGACACCGGGACGCGCGTGCCTCGAAATATCAAAGCGCCTCCCAGCTTTTCGGGATGACTCTCCACCGCCTCGCAAGATGCCCATCGCGTCATCTTAATCCCTCCACCCGCTCATAAGCATTATCGTCAGATTCTTCCGCATAGCCTTTTGTCCCCCATCCCGCTAGACCAACCCATCCACCAAGATACTCCGCGCAATCACCAGTCGCTGTATCTCCGATGTCCCCTCATATATCTCCGTAACCTTCGCGTCCCGGTAATACCGCTCCGCAGGCGTCGGCGCGAGATACCCCGCCCCGCCGTGCATCTGCACCGACTTGTCCGCCGCCTCCACCGCAACCCGTGAGGCGTACAGCTTCGCCATCGACGCCTCCTTCACTATCGGCATCCCCGCATCACGCATAGACGCCACCCGCATCACCAGCAAGCGCGCAGCGTCTATCTGCGTCGCCATATCCGCTATCATCCACTGAATCGCCTGCAACTCCGCCAACTTCTGCCCAAACGCCTCGCGCTGCTTCACATGGCTCACTGCCGCCTCGTATGCCGCCTGCGCGATTCCTACGCACTGCGCCGCGATGGATATGCGGCTGGAGTTCAGCACATGCATCGTCTCGCGGAAGCCCTCGCCCTCAGCGCCCATGCGGTTTTCCTCGGACACCGCGCAATCCTCGAACACCACCTCCGCGATGGACGACGCCCGCATCCCCATCTTGCCCTTCAGCGGATTCACGCTCAGCCCCGCGCTGTCCCCCTCCAGTATCAGCGCGTCAATCCCCCGCGTTCTCAGGCTGCGGTCGTGCGTCGCCAGCACCACGAAAGTCGCCGCCTCCGGCGCGTTCGTGATAAAAGTCTTGCTCCCATTCAGCAGGTAGCCCCCGTTGGAGCGCGTCGCCGTAGTCCGCATAGCGGCGGCGTCGCTGCCCGAACCCGGCTCAGTCAGCGCGAACGCCCCGATATGCTCACCGCTCGCAAGTCGCGGCAGAAACTGCTGCTTCTGCCCCTCCGTACCCCACATGTGGATGAACTGCGCGCACAGCGACAGGTGCGCGATGTACGAAGTGCTCGTAGCCGCGCACGCGCGCGCTACCTCCTCCACCGCGATAGCCAACTGCCGAAAAGTGCCCCCGCTCCCGCCATACTCCTCATCGATAGTCAGCCCCAGCAGCCCCAAATCCGCTAGTCCCCTGAAATTATCGTGCGGAAACTCCCCATTCTCGTCATACTCCGCCGCTCGCGTCGCAATCTCCCTGTCCGCGAAATCCCGCACCGCGCTCTTCAGCAGCAGCTCATCCTCACTCAAAAAGTAGCCCGACATTCTCTAACCTCCATCGCGTTATCCTATCGATCCTATCTACCCTGTCATCCCTATGTTCACATCCATCGCTCCACGCACCGCGCCAAGCGCATCTCCCCGCGGCAACGCATCCTGCGCCGCCGTCCCGCCGCCCTTATACCCCCCGAACACCGCATGCCCCGCTTGCAGCCAGAAGCAATCCACCCCCTCGAAACCCGCCTCCATAAGCCACACAAGCTGATGCGACAGCGGCGACGGCGTTTCCGCATCGTCAGGATAGCGGAAGTAGTTCCACTTCTCTTCCGCCAGCCTTGCGAAAAACCTATCGTCCCCCGTCCGCTCGATGGACTGCCGCCTGCACACATCGTCGTATGCGTCGGCGTACAGCCGCCACGCCTCGGCGCGCTGTGGCAATACCACATCCACTACCATCAGCGCGCCGCGCTCGCCCAGCCTGCGATACGCCTGTCCGAACAGCGTCTGCTTGCCCTCCGCCGTCAGGTGATGCAGCGCAAGCGACGACACCACGCAGTCCGCATCGTCCGCCGCATCCATCCACTCCGTCGACTCAAGCGTGAACCCCCGCACCTCGGCGCGCTCCCCAAACGACCCCAGAAGCGCCTCCGCATGCTCGCGCATCGACGCCGACCCGTCCAGCGCCACTACCGACGCCCGCGGAAACGCTGTCAGCGCGGCATGTGAAAAGATACCCTCGCCGCAGCCCACATCCACGATTCTGAACGCCTCATCCCTGCCAAACGGCAGCAGACACAACATAGTCGCCAGCTGCTCATCACGCCCCGGCACCGCAACCTCCGCCAGCGCCCGATACACCGCCGAATCCCCTTCATCCCAACTCACCATACCATCCCCCTATCCTACGGAACATCCTTGTACATCAACCACCCCCAACCTCCATCCCCTCCAATTATACTGCAACCCATCATTCCCCGTCCGCCCTGAGCTTGTCAAAAGAAACCCGCCCCGTTCGCACCGAGCTTGTACCCCGTTCGTGGTGAGCCTGTCGAACCACCCGAAAAGAAACTCTACCAAATGAAAGCCCAGCCACTGCTTCAAAAGACTGAATGGGCCTTCACCCGTCATTCCTGCGAAAGCAGGAATCCAGAGCATTGAAGGCGCATCCAAGCATAAACAACGCTGCCCTTCAACCCTGAAAATCGCAATCAGTCTATTGATGAGTAAATCCTACCGACTTTCCCCAATTTTCAATTCTTAATTTTTAATTTTTAATTGTAAAAACCCGCTTGACACACCATGCCCAACCCAATAGAATGAACACAAGTTCTATCCATCCCTGCCTGAGCCTGCCGAAAGGCAATCTGCCGATGTCAACCCGCACTCCCGTCAGAATCGAGCGCAGCGACTACCGCGACTTCCTGCGCGCTCTCGACAAAGACTCCGTCGACCTGCTGCTCACCGACCCGCCATACGCCATCAGCAGGAAGACCGGCTTTGCCAATGTCAAAAACGGCATACACCGTTTCGCCGTCTCCATGGACTTCGGCGAGTGGGACCACGAGCAAATCGACCTGCCCCAATTCGCCGCCGAGACCTACCGCGTCCTGCGTAAAGGCGGCACCGCAATCGTCTGGTACGATGTATGGAAAACCACCCACCTCTACGACGCGCTCACCGACGCCGGCTTCAAGATGCTGCGCCTCATCGTCTGGAACAAGACCAACCCCGTGCCCCTCAACAGCAAAAACATCTACCTGTCCAACAGCCGCGAAACCGCCGTGCTAGGCGTCAAGGGCGGCAGTCCCACCTTCCACAGCAGATACGACAGCGGCAATTACAGCCACCCCATCCCTAGACACGGCGGCAACCGCATACACCCCACCCAAAAGCCGCTAGACCTATTCCGCGAACTCATCCGCAAGCACAGCAACCCCGGCGATCTGGTCATCGACCCCTTCCTAGGCAGCGGCACCACCGCCATAGCCGCAATCCAAGAGGGCAGAACATTCGCCGGCTGCGACATCGACGACCACTATGTCCAAGCATCAATATCCCGCGTGCGCCAACACGCCTGACATGATAGATTGATAACAACCCCAATGTCCCCCGTGACAATTGAACCATGACCCAACGCATCGTATCAGGCGCGCCCCACGAATTCGACCACTCGCTGGACACCAGCCTGCGGCCGCGCCGCATCGTCGACTACATCGGCCAGTCCGCCGTCAAAAACCTGCTCGCCATCAGCGTCAAGGCGGCGCAGCAGCGCGGCGAACCGCTCGACCATGTGCTGCTCTACGGCCCCCCCGGCCTCGGCAAGACCACACTCGCCAACATCATGGCAGTCGAGATGGGCGCGCGCATCAAGACCACCTCCGGCCCAGCCATCGAGCGCCCCGGCGACATGGTTGCCACCCTAACGCAGATGCAAGAAGGCGACATCCTCTTCATAGACGAAATCCACCGCCTCAGCCGCACCGTCGAGGAAGTCCTATACCCCGCCATGGAAGACTACTTCGTGTCCTGGGTCATAGACAAGGGACTCAAGGCGCGCAGCATGAACCTCGCAATCAAGCCCTTCACCCTCATCGGCGCGACCACCCGCTACGGCATGCTCAGCCCGCCCCTGCGCGACCGCTTCGGCAACATACACCGCCTCGACTTCTACGACGAAGACGCCATGGCAACCATCGTCGAGCGCTCCGCCCGCATCCTGGAGATTGAGACCGACAAGCAGGGCGTAACCGAGATTGCCCGCCGCGCGCGCGGCACGCCCCGCATCGCCAACCGCCTGCTGCGCCGCGTGCGCGACTACGCCCAGGTCATCGCCGACGGCATCATCACCGCCGCCGTCGCCAAAGACGCCCTATCGCAGCTCGAAGTCGACGCGCAAGGACTCGACGGCACAGACCGCCGCATGATGCTCTCCATCATCGAAAAGTTCGAGGGCGGCCCCGTCGGCCTAGACACCATCGCCGCATCCATCAGCGAAGACTCCGACACCATCGAAGACGTGTACGAGCCATACCTCTTACAGCTCGGCTTCCTCGACAAGACCCCGCGCGGCCGCGTAGCCACCCGCCGCGCCTACGACCACCTAGGCTTCGACTACACCAAGCACAACCCCAACTCCCCCCAAGCCCCCCTCTTCTAACGACGGCGCTCAATCTCCACATCCGCAGAGAGAAGCAAAGCCTTACCAAGTGCGTGACGCCCGACGGTTTCTAGAACAGGCAGGAATATCACCATGAACACAGCGATGCACTACAAAGGATACGACGCTCAGTTTGATTATAGCGACGATGACGGTTGCTTTGTGGGCAACATTGCCGGCATCAGCGATGTCGTAGGCTTTCATGGCGAATCAGTCGCAGAACTGCGTATCTCCTTTGAGGAAGCAGTCGATGACTACATCGAAACCTGCCAACAACTAAATCGCTCACCTCAAAAACCTTTGCCGAAAATCCCTTCCCCTTGATGTGAGAAAAATACGGTCAAAAGTCCGCGAATGTCCTGCCTTCCAGATAGTCCGGGAAAGTATAGACGCCCGTAACCTGCGTCCAGCATGCCGGAGGATAGTTGCCCATAGGTCTCGGGCGCGCCAGCCCTATACGCAGATACAGACGATCAGTCGCCTGCAACGCTTGGAGCACTGCGTCAGCCGCCTTGCGATTGTCGCCCGTCGCATCAATCCTGTCTTCCAAGAATGTGCGAAACGCGAGGTCATTCACGGGATAACCGTTGTGCCATATACCGCTGCCGTCCTCGAAATCTAGTCGGAACTGCCGTCTGCCATACTTGTCATCCACCCATACATCCGTCACTCTTGGCGCGCACAAAGTCCCAAGCGAGCGAGTGTCGCTCTCTGGCGCAACACGCCTGTCCCCTTCCAAATGCCCGTCAAATATCTCATCCACGCTGTCAAAGCAACTCTGTCGCAGGATATTCTCCCACTGAGCATCGGTACAATCTACGATGTTCAGTGTTTCCGACGGATCGAAGTACCAGTCCTCTATGTGCGGCGGCAGCACGACCGATACGGGCGACAAGTCGAACTCTACCAGCGCGCTAGGATACGCTATCAGCTCGCCGTCGCGGAATATGTGACTTCGGCGCACTCCCTCCGGCGTAACCGGACGAATGCAATTGCCGTCGCGGTCAACGCCGCCTATGCAAATCTCATCGTCCCACATATAGGTGAGGTCGGTAATCACCAGTCGCTTCTTGACCATATCAAGACACCTTATAGATGCACGATGCTTGATTCCTTGAAGATTTCGTTTCGCAGAAACTCCGCCGCCAACCGCCTATGGCACCTCTCGGCCGTCGGTTCGCTGCAAAGCAGAACAGCGCCGTCTGCGAACAGCGAAGGGTCGATTGTCTGCGCTACCTCGCGCTCGACCAGCATCCGATTGTACTTGTCCTCATACGCCTGCCAGTCGCCATCGCTGCGATACTGCTTTAAGATTTCGCTAAACGGCGCGAGTATAGGCAGTTCGTGATACTCCATATCGGTCAACTTCTCGATGAAGTATTCTATGTTGCCCTTCTTGGTGAACCCTGCCAACTGGGAATTATTGTTCAGCCGCGTATCCAGCAGATACTTGGCGTCCGCGCTCTGCAACTTCTCAAAGAAATCTTGCGCCGTCTTTTTCGTAAAGCCGATAGTGTAGATGTTCATGTTCTATATCCGAAATGCGCCCTGAAGCTGCTGTCCATACTTCTTGCTCACCGCCAACTGACCCGTGCGCTGAACTTGTCCATCGCCCCTGATGTGCATCAACTCACAGCCGTTCTCTTCGAGCGACGGACCCAATAGCAGCAGCCGATGACACTGTGACGGATCTTCCTCCGAGCATAAGACGGCCGTCTGACGCCGCGATGCCATGCTCGCCAGCTGGCTGACCGCCTCTTGGAACTCGTCCATGTCCCGCATCATGCGATAGTTCGGCTTGCCCTTCGCGTCATAAAACCGCTTGTCTGCCGGCTTCCCGCCCAGCGCGCCGCCCATAAACTCGTAATCGATGCCAACCTCTTCCAGCAGCCCTGGCAGTGTTCGCGCATTGGCGAACGGCGCAAAACGGCTCACAGGCCTCGACCGCGTATCCACAAGCAGCTCGATGTCGTGCCGCTTTAGCAGGTCGGCGAAAGCCTCCCACCTGTGGTTGCTATGCCCTATCGTATAGATGTTCATGCCTGTTTCTGCACCATCGAAAGACAATAACGGCGAATCGTTTAAGTCTGCTTATCCTACCACACATACCCAATTTCGCGGACGGTACGCCGTAAGAAGCGGGCAATCGCATCTAAATCAGTTTGAGAAAGGGTGCAGCATAGAGTTCACTCTCTGACAGGAGTGCAGACATGAACGGCGCATCCACCTCTTTGACAGAACAGTTCTCGCATTTGGAATACCCGCGAGTTGACAGGACGAAGCGGCACAAGCTCACAGAGGTGGGACAAAAGCGTGAAGGTAGGCATAGAAGCCAAGCGCAAGAGGGCGGGCTGGGACGAAAAGTATCTGCTGAAAATCCTCACACAATAAGATGCGATTGCCCTCTCCAGCCTTCACGCTTGACCGCTCTACCCTCACGCCGTATATTAGCGTGCAAACACTCATTGCCAAGAACCAAGACTGATTGGGAGGTCATAGAGTCATGACATTTGGTAGCGGAGACTACATCTATGAGGTTGCAGAAGGCTGGGGCGCTCTGCCCGAGGGCTTCGAGTACAAGCAGGTTGCCGATGTCGCGGTGGACAAGTCGGACAATGTGTTCGTCTATAATCGCGGCACGCACAACCTCGTCATCTTCGACCGCGAGGGCAACTACTTGGACTCGTGGGACTTGCAGCACAGGGAGCCGCACGGCATCTGCGTGGACGACGACGGCAACGTCTATCTGGCTGACAGAGATTCGCATGTCGTCGAAAAGCGGGACGCGGAGGGCAACCTGCTGCTCACGCTCGGCACGCGCGACAGCCCTTCGGACACCGGCGAGCAGAGCCAGCGCTTCCTCGTCGAGAAGCCCGGCGGCCCGTTCAACATGCCCACCGGCATTGCAATCGGCAGCTACGGCGACCTGTTCATATCCGACGGATATAGCAACTGCCGCGTGCATCACTACAACTCCAGCGGCTCGCTCATGAACTCCTGGGGCTTGCCCGGCAAGGACAACCCCGGCGACTTCCACCTGCCGCACGGCATCGGCGTCGACTCCGAGAACAGGGTCGTCGTCGCCGACCGCGAGAACCACCGCATCCAGGTCTTCGACGAGGACGGCGAGTTCCAGTTCATGTGGACGGGCTTCCAGCAGCCTACATCCGTCGCGTTCGGCCCCGAGGGCGAGATATATGTGCCCGAGCTCCAGCACCGCGTCAGCATCATAGACGGCGAGGGCAATCTGCTCGCCCGCTGGGGCAACGAGCACAGCCAGGCCCCCGGCCTCTTCTACGCCCCGCACGGCATGGCGATAGACTCGCACGGCGACATCTATGTGGGCGAGGTGCTGGAGGGCCAGCGCATCCAAAAGTTCATACGCCAGAGATAATCCGCTGAAACGAACATCTATATGGAGCGTGTCAGAAGGATGGCTGACGGCATATTTTCTGCTGTTCACCATCCAGTTCGTCGTTGGCATATCTCTGATAGTCTGATATGAAGTCGTCGTGGTAATGGATGACGCCGCCGCCGAAACGACCATGAAGATTCTCGGACGAGCGGGAACGATTCCGATATTGTCCGCTTCGACTTCATACATACTCGCGGAAGGAGGACGACTTGCGAAGGTCATATCCAACTGGGTGGAAAGAAAACTGGAAGAACGCAGAATAAAGCGCGAAAAAATCTCTCATGGGGTGTTTCCAAAGCATAAGACATGTGCTAACATTTGTGAATGACACGCAAACTATATCCAAGCGACCTAACCGATGAGCAGTGGGAACTTCTGTCGCCGCTGCTGCCGGAAGCCAAGCCGGGAGGCAGACCGCGCAGCGTTGACCTGCGCGAAATACTCAATGCCATCCTGTATGTGCTTCGCAGCGGATGCTCCTGGCGGATGATCCCACACGACTTGCCACCTTGGCAGACAGCATACAAATACTTCCGCCGTTGGTCTGACGACGGCACTTGGGAGCGAGTGCATGACAGCTTGCGCCCACTTGTGCGTGAAGATGAAGGCAGAAGTCCAACTCCCACAGCAGCCATTATAGACAGCCAGTCGGTGAAGACGACAGGAAAAGGGGGCCCTGCGGCTATGACGCCGGCAAGAAGATTAAAGGACGAAAGCGACACATAGTTGTGGATACTATGGGCCTGCTCTTGGGTGTAGTGGCGCATCCTGCGGACATCCAGGACAGGGACGGGGCTAAAGTGGTCATCGACAAGTTGGCCAGTCCGCTTCCCCGAAATAAGGCTCATCTGGGCGGATGGCGGCTATGGGGGGGAACTGGTTCAATGGGTTCGGGAGCATACGGGCTATGTCCTTGAGATAGTGAGGCGTCCTAGGGGTAGTCGTGAGTTTGTCGTGTTGCCGCGCAGATGGGTAGTAGAACGAACACTGGCCTGGTTGGGACGGTATCGTCGATTAAGCAAGGATTATGAAGCCTTGCCAAGTAGCAGCGAAGCTTGGATTCGCATAGCGATGATGCATCTGATGCTCAGACGATTGGCCCCTTCTTGATCAACCTTTGGAAACACCCTCTAAGTGTCGCCTTGTCTGACCTGCGCGAAGCATCCGACTACGCCCGCGAAGAAGGCTTTCCGATACCATTCAACTCCGCAATGGACAACGCCGAGCGTCTGCTGAAAGAGTTGCACAAGATTACTACTCTGCACCTTGAGGTGTATCCCACGCCGGACGGCGAGCTTGCCGTCCATATCCCAAACGGTCGTGGACGCTCGGTTGTGCTACTATGCGGTTCGAACGGCAGCGCGCTATGCTTAGCAAACCTCGAAAGCGGACACCGCCGCAAGAAATACCCAACTGCGGATGCACTCCCGGACAAGTTCATGCGCCAAGCCCTTGATTTGTCAGCGAACCGCCCAACTGTCCGCTAATAACCGACAACCCCACAGGAGGCGCCCCATGGTCACCCCACGCAACGACTGGCTGCAACTCACCGTCGAAGACACCATCGACCCCGACCTGCCGATATGCGACCCGCATCACCACCTCTGGGAGCGCCCCGGCAACGACTACATGCTCGACGACCTGCTGCGCGACCTCACATCCGGCCACAACATCGTCAGCACCGTATTCCTCGAATGCTCGTCGATGTATCGCACCGACGGCCCCGAGCATCTGAAGCCGCTCGGCGAGACCGAGTTCGTGGCGGCGGTCGCGGAGGAAGCGGCGGCGCGCCCCGACACGCGCACTAACATCAACGCCGGCATCGCCAGCCACGCCGACCTGACGCTCGGCGAGCCGGTGGCAGAGGTGCTTGAGGCGCACATAGAGTTGGGCAAGGGCAGGTTTCGCGGCATACGGCACGGCACATCGCACGACCCCAGCCCCGTAATCCCCGCATACCGCGACCAGGGACCCGGCGTGATGATGACGCCCAAGTTCCGCGAAGGCTTCGCGCAGCTAGGCAAGCTCGACCTCAGCTTCGACGCATGGCTGTTCCATCCGCAGCTGCCCGAACTCGCAGACCTCGCGCGCTCATTCCCTGACACCATAATCATCCTCGACCACATCGGCGCGCCGCTCGGCGTCGGCCCCTACGCCGGCAGGCGCGGCGAGATTATGGAAATCTGGAAGCGCAGCATCGCCGAAGTCGCGCGGAACGAGAATGTCTTCGTGAAGGTCGGCGGCTGCGGCATGTCCAACTACGGCAACGGCTGGCACGAGCGCGACACGCCGCCCGGCTCCGTCGAGCTTGCCGAAGCAACCGCACCCTACTACCTCTATGTCATCAAGCAGTTCGGCGTCGAGCGCTCCATGTTCGAGAGCAACTTCCCCGTCGACAAGGCGTCCTACTCCTACAATGTCATGTGGAACTCCTTCAAGCGCATCGTCGCCGACTTCTCCCCCGGCGAAAAAGCCGCCCTCTTCCACGACACCGCAGCGCGGGCGTATCGCCTCTGATACGACTACGACAGAACCGATGAACGGGATTTCTGTGAACTGAACCGACAACATCCCTTGTTCATCCGTGTTATATTAGTCGCAGAAAGGAGCGGATAACATGGATGTGAACACAATTGCGCCGATAATGGGGCTTATTATGCTGATACTCGCTCTGGCGCTTTTCACATTAAGCGTTTTGAGCATAGCCGACTGGTATGGCATGATAAGCGTCTCTTGGCTCAATGTTGACCGCAAATCCCCGCCAAGGGATGCAAACCCTCGCAACGAGTAGGCTGATAAGGTACGCCCGTGAGCGCTAACGGCAATAGAGAAATCCCCGTAAGGGCGATACTTGGTATCCTATTTGCGGTAGCCCTTACGGGTCTGGGCATTTTGTCATTGCTTACACCCGTCTCTGCGGCCGACATGACGCCCGCACAAGACAGGCTGCTGAACATTGGAGACTGGATGCTCAAAACTGCCATTGGCTTAATCCTCGGCTTCGCCGGCGGACGCCTCGCCACCCGCAGCGGCGCGCGCAACTAACCACTCCCACCCTATCCCCTCCCTCCATATCAGCCCTCTCCAGCCCTCACAGGGCAATTGCCCTGGTAAAATGTAGGACAACCTTCGTGTGCAATCTTTATATTCTCCCATTTTAAGGGCCTGTTCACGATCTTTTCAGGATTAGCGCGGCGAAGGCAAGCGCCACCATTTGCAGACTGGTATTGAGCTTTCTTTCGCAGTTCTTCCAGAGTCGGCGACACTTTCCCAGACAGACAAAGGATCGCTCCACTATCCATCGCTTCGGAAGAACCACGAGGGTATGAAGTTCGCTGCGCTTCACCACTTCCACAGAAGCTCCTAACAGCTTCGCACCTCACTGGCAAAGGGCTTCTCCGCATAACCCCCATCCACAAGTACCTTCTGCACATGCTTGAGGTCTCCCCTCGTCGGTCGAACATCGCCAACGCTCCGACGCGGTCGGTGACATCGGCGGTGGTCACACCAATTGAAAGACCCTGCCGGTAACACGCCTGATAAAGACCCTGCATCTGGACTTCGATTATCCTTGTTTTCAGAATGTCTTTAACATAGCATATATCTCATGTTCGCATAACCCGGTCAACACTTGTGCGAATCACGGCAGATACGGCGGAGTATAAAGGAAGAAAGAATTGAAATTCGGCTTGTTTCTTGAATGGCCCAACCCGACGATGCGGAACTGGAAGACGCTCTTCGAGGAGGGCGTTCAGCAGGTGCAGTATTCGGAGGAACTTGGCTTCGACTACTGCCTCATCGCGGAGCACCACTTCACGAACTACGGCAATTCGCCCGCGCCGCTGATGCAGGCGCTCTACATCGGGCAGCGCACGCGACGCATCAAGATAGGCACGGCGTCGGTCATCCTTCCCGTCTGGCAGCCGCTGCGCCTCGCCGAAGAGTTGGCGGTGCTGGACAATCTGATAGACGGCAGGCTGATGTGCGGCATCGGGCGCGGCTATCAGGGTTATGAGATGGCAGGCTTCGGCAGCGCGCTCGGCGAGTCGCGCGGCAAGTTCCAGGAGACGCTGGAGGTGCTGCTGAAGGCGTGGACGTCGGACGAGTCGTTCACTTATGAGGGCGAGCATGTCCGCATAGAGCATCCGGTAACGGTGTTCCCGAAGCCCAAGCAGAAGCCGCACCCACCGCTGTGGATTTCGGGTACGAGCGTGGAGTCCATGCAGCTTGCGGCGCGGCTTGACATGCTGCCGCTGTCGTCAAGCGCGCTGGGAATGGACGGCGTGCGTAAGCAGTTGGCGACTTATGTACACGCGCGCAAGGATTTGGGCAAGTCGGCGCGGCGTCCCTCGCTGGCGTTGCAGTGCATGACGCATGTCGCGCCCACGGATGAAGAGGCATACGAAGCGCTGCCGTATGTGCGCTGGCAGACGAGGGCGCAGCGCGGCTTGAACCGCCACGATGTGAACAACGGCAATGTCGACGCAAGCCCGTTCGAGGGTGAACTGAGCGACGAGGCGTTTCTTGACAGGCTGTATTTCGGCAGCCCGGAGACGGTCATCGAGAAGTTTCGGCGCGCGGCGGACGCGGGCGCGACGCACATCAGCAACTGGATGATGTTCGGCGGCATAGAGCATGAGAAGCTGATGCGCTCCATACGGCTGATGGGCGAGCAGGTCATACCGGCGCTGCGCGACTTGGAGCCGCCGCCGTCGCTGTATGACGAGCTGCTTTTGCAGTCGCCGGTTACGACGGAGGAGCTGCAAAGGGCGCGTTTCGCGCCTACAAGGGGCTGACTTTACATATCAATAATAGTGCGAATAATAGATGAGGCGATTTGTGCCTGCTCGGAGGGACTAAATCAAGTAGTGATGGCGTGGGCGTGGCGCGCGCGCTTTGTGCCTGCGCGGGGGTGCCAGGGGTAGGAATTAAGAAGCGGGTTATGTTGAGGTTTGGGGGGATGTTTCGTGGCTTGATGGCAAGACGGAGTGCAAAGGGGTGGTTGCTGAAATTTATATGTTCGGCGGGCTAGGATTTTTGATTCCTCACTCCGTTCGGAATGACAGGGTATCAGGGGCGATGGGACTGTATATCATCGGTGAGGAAACGCGGGCGCGGGATTTCTTGCGGACGCGCGGGGTGTCTGCTATATTTATGCTTGCCTCTAGCGAGCCGCCCGACGGCTTGCCAGCGCGGGTGGGGCTGTAGCTCATCTGGGAGAGCGCTTCAATGGCATTGAAGAGGTAGGGGGTTCGAGTCCCCCCAGCTCCACCAACAGGCGGCGTAATCGCCGAAGACTGCAAGAGGGAAGAGCCTGATATGGGACAGATGAAACTCATGGCAGAGCAGTTTGCGATAATGGGGGAACTTCTCTATCTCTATACGATGAGGCTGTACCTGAAGACCGTTCTTCTTTGCTTGGGCGTAGCGCGGGATTTGCTGGGCGGCATCATCGCCATCGGCTACTTCCGTTCAGTCTTAATTCTGCTGATTGCTATGACGATGCTCGTCTGGTATCTGACAATTCTGGCATCGCAATAGGAAGCTCGGACTAGGCGGTATTGTAGCCGTCGCGCCCCCCCTCTCCCTCCGTCATTCCCGCTTTCGCGGGAATTCGGCGTTTTGAGATAGCCTAAAATATGTGGATATGCCTGTGTTCTGAGGTTCCGGCTTCTCGTTTTCACGGGAATGACGCAAATGCCCGTAGATAGAACTTAGTATGTGTTTCGTCATGCCTTTGATATAGCATATATCTCAAATATCCACAAAACTAAAGAATTACGGACTAACAGGCAAGTTCCCAAGAAGCGAACTCTATCGGCTGACAAGTCAGGTTCGTAGAAGGAGTATCCTAATGACCACTACACCGGGAACGGAACTTATAGAACTCGAAACGGGCGTTTTCGCGCGGCTGCACGAGGGGCTTACCAATGCCGGCATCATCGTGGGCGATGAGGGCGTGCTGGTAATAGACTCGCTGCGCGTCCCTTCATTCGCGCGCGACTTGATACGGGATGTCAGGCACATTACCGACAAGCCGATTCAGTATCTGGTGGATACCCATTCGCACTGGGATCACGCATGGGGCAACGAGGAGTTCCCGGAAGCCACTATCATCGGGCACGAAAACTGCTACAACGAGATGGTGGATGTGGAGTGGAATAACCAATGGCTCGAGAAGATATTGAGTTCCGGCGATCCTTGGTCTGAAGAAGCCGGATTGGTAACGATTACGCCTCCCAATCTCACATTCGAGACGGGCATGCGGCTCTACTTCGGCGGGCGGGAACTGTATCTCAGGTACTTGGGCAGGGCGCACACGAGCGGCGATACTCACATCCACTTGCCGAACGAGGGCATCGTCTTCTGCGGGGATGTCGCGCAGGATGGCGGCGTCCCCTATTTGGGCGATAGCTACCCGGAGGAGTGGCCGGACACCGACGACCGTCTGGTCGATCTGCCAATCGAGCGGTTCGTCTCCGGACACGGACCCGTCGGAGAACATTCCGCGCTGGCGGAGGCGAGAGATTTCATTCACGATCTCGTGGGCAGTCTCAAGTCCGCTATCGCAGAGGGCAGGAACGAACAGGAGGCGTCCGCGCTGACGGTCGCCGCGCTCACTCCACGCTACGGAGGATGGCGGGGCTTCGAGCGCCTGGAAGAGACCTTGCCGGAGGTGTACGGCAAGCTGACCTAACTCGCGCCGATACATTGTGCGGTGGAATGCGCGGCAAACCCTTGCGAATGTAACTTGTCCGCAAGCGCGATGCTTCCATACGAACCGGCTGGGGCTAATAATCACAGGGGGAGTTAAGATGGTCAGGCTAGGCGGGTCGGCTACGGCGTCTCATTTTGATGTATTTCAGGGACTGGAGGAACTTTTCCGCCGAAGGGGAATCGCCCTGGATTGGGTTCTGTATTCGGACTACGACGCGATGGTGGATGCCTTTGTGAAGGGCGACATCGATCTGGCGTGGAATGGGCCACTCGGCTATGTCAAGATTAAGCGCCTGCTGGAGATGCCGTGTCGGGTCATCGCAATGCGCGATGTGGACATCGACTTTGTTACGCAGTTTATCACCGGCTCAGAGTCAGACATCATGACTGTCGAGGACCTGCTTGGCAAACGGTTCGCATTTGGCAGTCGCAGTTCCGAGCAGGCCGGCCTGGTGCCGTACTATGTTCTGAAGCAGTCCGGGCTGAACCCTGACAAAGACCTTTCGGCTATCAGTTTCTATGAGGAACGGCAATCACGGAGCGGGTCGGACGAGCGCGATGTGGTGGAGCGCGTGGCATCCGGCGAGTTCGATGCCGGAGCGGTCAGCCGGAGAACGCTGGACATGATGGCTGAGGATGGCAGCCTATCCGAATATCCGGTGCGAGCGTTCTGGGCAAGCCCCGCATATAGCCACTGCTGCTTTACCGCCCAGGGAGATATGGACTCGCAGTTGGCGGCGCAGATCGAGGCGGCGTTCCTCTCCATTACCGGGACTGATGAGGTGGAAAGGGCGGTGCTGGAAGGAGAAGCCTGCGACAGTTTCGTCGCAGGCGTCGAAGAGGGATGGGAGATAATCGAAGATGCGGCGGTTGCCGAAGGGCTGGTCTGAGCAGATCCTCAGATGTGCGACTCCGGCGGCTCGCCTTCTAGGAAGCGCGTCCGCATGAACGGGTCTTTTGCCGGAAACATCCCGATTATCCTTGCGGGGCCGTCGCCAATCGCCGTGAACCCATGCGGCACATTGGGAGGCACTACGATTGTGTGATCCGCGCCCACCTCATGCGTCTCGTCCCCGTATCGGACGCTCAGAGAGCCGCTCAGCACCACAATCAGCTCATCGTCCTCGTGCGTGTGCAATGGCGCGCCCGCGCCGACGCCGACCTCGCTGATTGCGGCTTCCGTGGAAGTCGTGCCATCCCCTTCCTGCGTGATTAGCCACTTGCGATAGTTCGGCCTCCATGGTACTTCCTGCGCGTTGTTGTGATCGATGATGGGCATCTTGCCTCCTGTCTATAAGTTCCCTAGCCGCCCTTGACTACCGGCTGCATCGCTGCGATGTGTTCAGGGCCGGAGGCGCAGCATCCGCCGATTATCTGAGCGCCCATGTCCTTCCACACCCCGGCGAACTCCGCCATGCGGGAGGGGTAGTATTCGGTGTTCCGAATGATGTCCGCGCTCTCGCCCGGCTCTTTGCTCTTGGAACTCCTCTTGTTCGCTAGGGGAGCGGTCGGGTTGTATCCGAGGTTGGCGTATGCCCCGACGGTGCCGTCGAAAGCCTCTCTGAGTATCGGAAGGCCGACGGATATGCTCTCCGGATTGCTGCACATGAGCATTACGACATCGACCGGATAGCCTTCTAGCGCGCGGGCAAGGTCGGCGAGGCTTTCGCCAAATCTCATCGTGCCGTCGCGCCTGATTTCGCGCACTCCGAGGAGTACGGGCAGCCCTGCCTCGGCGCAAGCGTCCACCGCGACGACGGCGTCCTCTATGAATGCGATGAACTCGGCAAGGATGACATCCGCGCCCTCGTCTGCCAAGAGTTTGGCGTGGTCTGCCCATTCCTTCCTGTGCGCCTCGACGCCCAGATGCTGAGTGTCGGAGGCGGGTTGTTGTCCTGGGGTGAGTCCTTCTTGCAGAGTTGGCGCGGCGATGCCGCCTGCGACATAGGCATCGGGGCGCATCGCGTCGCGCGCCTGCACCGCGTTGCCGATAGCCGCCGTAGCGTACTTGCGCCAGTTGTCGCGCTCGCCAATTCTTTCAAGTCGAGTGGGCGTCGTCCAGAAGTTGTTGCTGATGATGATGTCCGCGCCGACGCGCAGGTAGTCGGAGTGAACCTGCCGCACTACATCGGCATACTCGATATTCGCCGTTGCCGACCAAGCCATCACCTGATCGTCGGCATCCTTGAGGACATCCGCGCCGCGCCGCTGGAGCTCGGAGCCGGTTCCCCCGTCTAAGAGTAGCATCTCTCCGCTGTGAAGCCGGTCAACAATCGAATGTGTCGTCATGGCTCTTCCTCCTGCCGACATTTTGCTTATGCCGGGCGTCTAAACGACCGCTAACTAACCGATGCGCTTACCAGTATCACGCCGCCGGTATTCTTCCGTTCACCTCCTTTCATTATGCACTATATTTCGTTCAACGGTCAGGGGCTTTCAGTTGTCGAGAAAATTGCATTAGTACAGTTTAGCCGTCGATGGGCAAGCATTTTCACCCCCATCCTAACCTTCCCCCATCAAGGGGGAAGGGACTAATGCAATTTTCTCAGTTGTCGCCTTGGACGGAGTATTGTTACCGCGGACGGAGTTAGGGGCTGAAATCGTTATGCAAGGTGAGGATGGATTGTGGGCGACGATTTTTGATTTCTCGCTGCGCTCGAAATGACAGGAGTGGATGCTCGAAATGACATTGTGGAATACTCTGAATGTCCTACTGGTGGACGGCTCCGACGGCTCCACCGCCCGCCGCTATCACCTCGCCGGTGATGCACTCCGCTTTGGGGGATGCCAGATACGCCGTGAGCCACGCGAGTTCCTCGGGCGCTATCGGTCTGCGTATGGCGACATTCTGCCCCACTTGGGCGTTGATTTCATCGCGCGATACGCCTTGCTGGGCAGCCTGGTTGTCCAGCCGCTCGTTTATAGTGTCCGTGAGCGTCAGTCCGGGGTGAACGACATTGAGGGTAATTCCGTCGGGGCCGAGCTGATCGGAGAGCGTCTTGGTCATGTGGACTACCGCCGCGTTGCGAAGCCCGTATATCGTGGACTGGCGCGCGGACACGCCGCCGATGCTTATGACGCGCCCCCACTTCTTCGCGCGCATATATGGCACGACCGCCTTGATGCTTCTGAAGTATCCCACGACCTTGGTGTCTAGGTCTTCTATCAGGTCTTTCTCGTCCGCCTCGTCGATGGTGCCGCGCACCTGCCCGCCGACCATCGCCGCGCTGTTGACCAGAATATCCACTCCGCCGAGTTCGGCGACGGTCGTCTCTACCATCCTTTGGACATCATCCCAGCTTGTGGCATCGGCTGATATGGCGACCACCTTTCGCCCCGTAGCCGTCCTTATCTCCGCTGCCGCTTCGTCCAATGTATCCTGTGAGCGGGCGGCGATGGCTATGTCCACGCCTTCTTGCGCCAGCGCGATGGCGATTGCCTTGCCTATGCCCTTGCTGCCGCCGGTTATCAGGGCGGTCTTGCCTTGCAGTTCGAGATCCATGTGTCTTTCTCCTGTGCTTGATGTGAAGTCTGAATTGCGGTCTATTATACAGATTTCAGCCTGTCAATATGCCCTTTGGACAAGTCGGGATCGCGGGTTGCGCTTCACTTATCCAACGGAAGGCGAAAGGTTACGGCTGCGCCTTGTCCGGGGCCGTCGCTTGTTACGGCAATCGTGCCGCCGTGCGCTTCGACTATGGCTTTGGAGATAGCCAGTCCCAGCCCGGTGCCGCCTATGCCGAGGCTGCGCGAGCGGTCAGTACGATAGAAGCGGTCGAATATATGGGGAAGGTCGGCGGCGTGGATGCCGATGCCGTCGTCGATGACGGAGATAATCAGCGCCTCTGCGCCCTCTAATTCCGCTTGCAGCGCGACATTCCCGCCGGGTTGGGCGCAATGAATGGCGTTGTTCAGGACATTCCCCAATGCTTGGCTCATGCGCGTCCTATCGAGGTCGATGTCGGGGAGGTCGTCGGATACTTGCAGCGACAATTCGACCTGTCGAGCATGAGATTGCGGCTGCCATCGGTCTGCTTCCGTAATGAGCAGGTCGTAAATCGAACATGCCTCGAGTGTAAGCCCCAACTCGCCGTAGTCGGTTTCGGCAAGCGAGTTCAGGTCGCTCACCAGCCCGCGCAGCCTATCCACTTCCTGGATGATGTGCTCGGACGCGCTTTCGGGTGTCTGAAGTCCGTCGCTTAGCCCCTTTGCCTCCAGCTGTATGACGCTCAGGGGCGTGTTCAGCTCGTGGGATACATCGTTTATCAGCCGCCTGCGTAGTTTGCGCTGAGATTCCAAAGTGGAGGTCATTCGGTTGAAAGCCGAGCTCATCCGTCCCAACTCGTCGGAGGATGTGACCGGCAATTGGGTCGTATCTCCCTGAGCGATTGCCTGAGTTGCTTCCGTCAAGGCGGTCACGGGCGCGGTGATGCGCCTGGATAGCCAGGCTGCCAGCAGCGCGACGGCGCCGGCTGTCAGCGCTCCGCCGATGACGGTGATGTACAGGAGCGTGTTGAGAAATCCATGCGACTCGGTGGATAGGAACTCGCGGTTCACATCCATATAGACATAGCCTACGGGTCGGTTTGCGGTCAAATCGAATACCGTTCCGCGATGCCCGTTCAGGTCGGGGGCTGCGCTTCCGGCTGGCAGCTGGGATAGGTTGTCCTTAACCACATAGCCATCGATGCCGATGACGACGACGCGAATTGCGTCTTCGTGGAAGCCTTCTGAGGATGCGCCATCGTGTTCTTCGGATCGCTCCCTCCGCGTAACGCCGCCGTAGATGTATCCGGCTTCGGACAGCGGTTTGTCCACAGTTTGCCAGCCGCTTGCGCCGGTGTATTCACGGCTCAGGTTTTGGGCTAGTCGGTTCGCCTCGTCATTGCCTATCTCATACACGAACGCGCTCAGGCGGGACTGCGTCGCGTAGTAGCCCACGCCGACGCTGATTAGGACGGTGAGAACGATGACAAAGAAGGTCAGCCCCATTATTCGCCAGCGCAGCGACATCATTCTTCCTCCGTGATGAACTTGTAGCCTGCGCCGTAGATAGTCTGGATGGGCTGGATGCCGTGTCGGCTGAGCTGCTTTCGCAGTCGGGCTATCTGGCTGTCGACGGCGCGGTCGAACCCGTCGAAGTCGTTATTGAAGGTCAGCGAGATTAGCTGATCGCGGGTGAGCACCTGGTTGGGATGCCGCATGAATGTTGACAGCAGAGCGGTTTGCGCTTGGCTCAAAACTACGGGTTCTCCGGCGACCGCTACGCTCTGAGTGGTTTCGTTCAGCGTGATGCCGCCGCGTGTCAGAACCTGCTGAACCTTGCCCTTGACACGACGGAGCACGGCTTCGGCGCGCGCGATGACCTCTCCGGGGTCGAAGGGCTTGACGATGTAATCGTCGGCTCCGCTGTCCAGTCCGATGATGCGCTCGGCGTGCGCTTCCCTTGCCGTGAGCATGATTATCGGAACTTCCGACTCTCGACGCAGGATTTTGCACAACTCCACGCCATCGAGACGGGGAAGGTTCAGGTCTAGGATTATCAGGTCAGGAATTGTATTGCGCGCCAAGGTCAGGCCGGATTCACCGTCATGAGTAACCTCGGCGGAGAAGCCGGCGCGCTCGAAATACACCTTGATCCAGTTGGCTATCCTCGTGTCGTCTTCGATTATCAATACCGTGCCGCTCATCGCCAGTCCTCTAATGAGCCGTACTAGACGCTGTGGCTTAAACGAACCACAGCGTCTATCTACGGGTTTATGCCTACGGGTTATGTTATCTCATTTGAAGTTTCGTCAACTTTCCTCGGTCGAATCCGATTTGCCCTAGCCGCCGCCGCGCTCACCGCGCCCGCCGTGTTCGCCGCGCCGCTCACCGCCTGACTCGCTGCCATGTTCGCCACCGGATTCGCCGCCGCCAACTTCGGCATGCGCTATCCATCCGTCGAACGAATCTGGCGTCGACTGCAAGATGATGGCTAACACCTCACCCGGAGCAAGGGCTATCGGCGGCGTAGGTCCGAGTTCCGTTCCGTTGGAGAGATGCACTTCTATTCTGACCCTATCCAGGACGCCGTTGGTCGTGTTCTCCACAGTGCCTTCAAATAAGTTGCTTGCGGCGTCGTAGCTCAGGATAAGCCGCGCGCCGCCGCGAACTGCGTCGAAGGTCTCATCGGGCGTCAGCATATTGGCGCTGCCCTCTTCGCCGCCGGATTCACTGCCGCTTTCACCAGAAGACTCGCCGCCGCCCGATTCGCTGCCTTCCCCGCCTGTGTGAGGGACGGGGCCAGCGCCGCCGCAGTCGAACACTTCCATGTGGATGACATAGCCGTCGTAGGAAACCCCGGCAAGGTTCGGTTCGTCGGCGACTGACAGGCTTGATGTTACCTGATCCCCAGGGTTCAGGTCGCCCAGCTTCTCTGGCCCAAGCTCGCCTACGGTCGTCGTTCCCGACTTCAGGTGAGGTTCGGCTTGTACATAGCAGAGTGTCTGTGGGAGTGTGTTTTGCACCGTTCCGCGCACAGATTGGGTTGCCGCGTCGTATTGCATGAAAACTGCCAGCCCGCCGAGAACGCCGTTCCACGACTGATCGAGCGGAATGATAGGGCTGGACATGGCGGCTTCGTTTGCCTCCGCGCCGTGCGATTCGCCGCTGCTTTCACTGCCCGACTCGCTGCCGCTGCCGTGTTCGCCGCCAGATTCGCTGCTGCCAACCTCGGCATGCGCTACCCATCCGTCGAACGAATCCGGCGTCGACTGCAAGATGATGGCTAACACTTCGCCCGGAGCAAGGGCTGTCGGCGGCGTAGGTCCGAGTTCCGTTCCGTTGGAGAGATGCACTTCTATTCTGACCCTATCCAGGACGCCGCTGGTCGTGTTCTCCACACTGCCTTCAAATAAGTTGCTTGCGGCGTCGTAGCTCAGGATAAGCCGCGCGCCGCCGCGAACTGCGTCGAAGGTCTCATCGGGCGACAACATATTGGCGCTGGCTTCTTCGCTGCCGCTGCCGCCATGCTCACCGCCAGATTCGCTGCGGCTTTCGCTACTAGAGCCGTGTTCCTTGCCGCCGCCTTCCGTCTTTTCACTGCCGGATTCGCTGCCGCTTTCACCAGTAGAGCCGTGTTCCTTGTCGCCGCCTTCCGTCTTTTCGTTGCCGGATTCGCTGCGTTCGCGTCCATCGCTGTGCTCGCTCCCGGACTCGCTGCCTTCGCGTCCGCCGCTGTGCTCGCCGCCGGATTCGCCGCGTTCGCGCTCGGAGACGTCCTTGCTCACCGTTACGCGGTCGGAATCGCGGTCTTCTCCGAATTCCGAGCCGAAAGTGCAGCCGGTGATTATCGCCCCGGAGAGCATTGCCCCCAGAGCCGCGCCTGCCAGGATCTTTTTGGTCGTCAATTTCTTCCAAATCATCGTTTCACCTCCCTAGTGAAGTATTTGTGATGCTGCACACGATAGCAATGAAATGTCGCAGAAATATGTCACCCGCAGTCGTGAGCGGCAAATGGAGTATGCCGAAAAGTCCAATGGTGGTGGTATAATGACCTCTGTGAACTTTCCGTCGGCAATCCGTAGTCGTGAGTAATCTGAACTATGCGCTTAATCTCAAAGCGGCGAAGACGCCATAGGGCAACGGGGCGCAGAGTCGTCTGCTTTGGCATGATAACGCCCGCGAGGGTGCTGGTGGTCGACGAGTTGCCGCCTTGGAATACGGGCGCGATCTGGACTGAGGGCGCGGAGTTCGTCTCGGACGACGCCGCTATCGTGGCGGGGCTTCTCGCGGGGCTGGGGGTAGAGGTGGATTTGATAGGAAGCGCGCTGGGCGATGACGACGCAGGGCGCAAGACGGTCGATATGCTCAGAGCGATGGGGGTTGGAGGCAATTTCGAGCTGAGGCAGGATATCGAAACCCCCTTTGAGATTAATATCTCCGACTCCGGCGGTGGCAGGACTTACTATTGGAAGCGCAGCCCCGAACTGCTCGCCACGCTGGGCGATGCCAACCTGTCGTCCTTGCGCGGCGCGAGCATGCTTTATGTGGATTGGTACGATACGCCGCACATCGAACGCGCCATGCGCCAAGCGTGGCAGCTGGATGTTCCGGTGTTCATCAACATGGAACATTGCCATCAGGACGCGGAAATGCTTATGTCGTTAGCGCCATACGCCGACGTGTGCCAAGCGGTTACTGACGCCTCCCAACTCGGCGGGGACGCGGAGCGGGTGGCGAGGTTGCTCACGGAAAGCGGCGCTTCCACCGCGCTGGTTACTATGGCATCCAAGGGAGTCGTCGGCATGGAAGCGGGCGCTGTCATTCACATCGAAGCGCCCACTCTGGACGTCGTGGATACTTGCGGCGCGGGAGCGACATTCTCGGCAGCCTTCATCAGCAGCCGATTGAACGGAAGTGACTTTGAAAGGTCTGTAAAGTTCGCTGTCGCCGCCGCGTCCCTCAAGTGTTCCGTCGTGGGGCCTAAGGTCTTCCCTGTGGAAGAGGTGAACAGGCTTGCGGACTCCCTGACCGCAACGAACCTGTCTTGATGTGGGGGGCTAACGGCTGCCCGCCGACCTCCCGCCATCCACCATATAGACGCCCCCGGTGCAGAAGCTGCTTTCGTCACTGGCGAGGAACAGCATCATCCGCGCCACCTCTTCCGGGTTTCCGTATCGTTGCAAGGGTATGCGGTCTGCGTATGACCGCTTCGTCACCTCGACAGTTACCTTTGCGTCGTCGAGCGCCGCCACGCGCATCTCTTCGAGCGAACGCATCATGCGGGTTTCGATGGGCGCGGGATTGACGGTGTTGACCCTGACGCCGGACGGCGCGCCCTCCAGAGCGGCGGAGCGCATCAAGCCAATCACCGCATGCTTGCTGGTGTTGTATGCCGACATTTCAGGACTGCCGCCGATGCCCGCAGTAGATGAGGTGATGACGATGCTGCCCCTGCCGCCCGCGCGCATCACGGGGAGCGCGTACTTGATTCCCAACCACACCCCGCGCACATTGACCGCCATCACGCGGTCGAAAACTTCGATGGGATAGTCGGTGATGGGGGATAGCGTCCCCTCAATTCCCGCGTTTGCCAGCAGAATGTCGATGCCGCCCCATCGGTTCACGGCAGCGTCGATGTATGCCTGGGTCTGTTCCGGCCGGGTAACATCGGCTACGGTGTAGCTTGCCTTGTCCTCGCCGATTGAGCGCGCCGTTTCTTGGAGCGCGGCTTCGTCGAGGTCAACCAGCGCCACCCGCGCGCCTTCCTCGGCGAATAGCGTGGCGGCTGCGCTTCCGATACCGCCGGTTGCCCCCGTAATCACGGCTACTTTTCCTTCCAAGCGTACCATTTGCGAACTCCTTGCGTACAGCGTTGATGTTTCGTTCTCGATTGTGTATCGCTTAATTAGGGCGTGCTCGTACTAGGTTGTGTGGATAATTGAGATATATGCTATGTTAAAGGCATGCCTAACACAAGACTAACTACCGCTAAATGGATGAAGATACGCGACTTTCTGCGCTCCGACCCGAATGTCCACACAACCTAGCCACTGAGGGTTGAAAACTGGTAACTTTATGGGGTGATTATGAATGATTTTAGGCTTTGGGTTCGGGCTGGCGGCGTGGTGATGACGCTGCTTGCGATGGCGTGCGCGCTGATGGTTGCTGTGGGTGCGACTGTGGCGGCTCAGGGCGCGCCGGTGTCGGTGGAGGGGCAGGTGGTGAATGGCACTTCGGAGAGCGCCGGCGTGGCGGGGCTGGCGGTTACGCTGCACATGCAGGGAGCCGAGAGCTACGACAGCAGGGAGACGGATACGGACGATGACGGACGCTTTCGCTTCGATGGCATCGCGTTCGAGGCGTCGCTCATCTATGCGGTGTCGGTGCGCTATCAGGATGCGCTGTATGGCACGGAGGTCAGCCTTGCGAATGGGACGCCGCCGCCCGTAACCCTTGAGGTCTATGACGCGGTGTATGACCAAGCGGTGATACGGGTCGGGTCGGCGTCGCTGCTGTTCGCGGACGCGGACCGCACGACCCAGAGCATCGCGGCGATGGAGATCGTGAAGATTATCAACGACTCGGAGTTCACCTTCGTGCCCGGAACGGGGGGGCCGATGAACTTGCTGCGGTTCGGGCTGCCGCCGGGCGCGGAGGGGTTGCAGGTGGACACGCGATTGCTTGGGGCGGACATCGTGCAGGTGGACAGGGGCTTCGCGGTGCTGGGCAGCGTGCCGCCGGGCAGCCACGACATCATGTTCACATACAGCTTTCCATACGACGGGACGGAGGCGACTTTCACGAAGTCTTTTCCGTTCGGGGCGGACAGCCTGCGGGTGCTTTCGCCGGATGAGGTGCTGCGAGTGACGAGCGAGGACATCGGCGCGCCGGGAGCGGTGAGCATCGGGGAGCGCCCGTATCAGCTCATCGAGGCGGCGGACATCGAGCGGGGCAGGCGCGTCAACTTGCGGCTTTCCGAGCTGCCGCGCACTACGCTTGCCGACAGGCTTCAAGGCGGCGTGAGCAATGCGCGCTATGAGTATGTCGCGCCGGTTCTGCTTGCGCTGTTTCTGGCGGCGCTGATTCCGTTTGCCATCGTGCGGCGGCGGGATAAGGTGGGGTGATTTTCTTTCGCGGGACTGACGCAAAGGTTTGCCGACTGAATGGAAACGCGGCTATTCAGTCAGGTTGATTTCGCCTTCCCATAGATGCTGGAAGCCGCCATTCACCCGCACATGCTGCCCCGTGCGAATTGCGGCGATGTCGTAGTCGGGGAGCGGGACGGTCGCCATGCAGTTATCCCCGAATGTTGCGTGCCGCTCAAAGCCGAAGTCGAGGTTGTCGAAGCCGTACTGCTTACGGTCGGCGGGTAGATCTTCTACATCAATTGGGTCGATGTGGAGGAAGAAGGTTGGGGCAGTGTCGTGCATGGCGCACTGCTCCTTGAGGTATATGAGGCGGTTTTCGATGAGATACACATCGAAGTCGGAGCGGATGGCGGGCGCATCGTTGCCGACTAGACGCGCAAGATCGACCCGAATAGGCTGTGCCGCATCCAGGTTGATCTCCCCCTCCCATAGATGCTGATAGCCACCGTCCACCTGCACATACTGCCCCGTGCGAATTGCGGCGATGTCGTAGTCGGGGAGCGGAACGGTCGCCATACATCCCCCGCCGAACATCATGCCACGCTCATTGAAATCAAAGTCCAATTTGTCATAGCCGTGCAGTTTGCGGTGGAAGGGAAGGTCGCCTCTGCTGAGCGGGTCGATGTGGAGAAAGAATTGTGGGGCAGTGTCGGCGGCGGCGGCGGCACATTGGCGCTTTATGTATATGAGGGAGTTCTCGGTAAGATACACATCGAAGTCGGAGCGGATGACGGACGCATCGTTGTCGGCAAGACGCGCGATATAGTCGTCTGCCAACATCGCCTCCACCCGAATGGGCAATACCGCATCGCGCGGCAGCATGACGGCGGCTGTGCATAGCCCGGTTTGCGCCTGCTGCCACGCTGCGGCGATAGATCCGTCCGCTTGACCGCCCCACGAGCATACCACCAACTCATCCGGTTCGCAGTCTTGCGCGAACGCCTGCGCCTGTCGGCCGTCCACAATCAGCCCTACGCCGTCGGATTCGTAGTGGAAGTGCGGTTGCATTTGTTCCCAAAACCATGAAGCGCTATCGAACTCTACACTCTCCAACGGCTTTGCCAGAATAAGCCCAAACCTTCGTACCACTCCACTACGCGGACTACGCCACCCAACACTCTTGAATAGGGTTCTATCAATATAAGCGTCGGAGTGCATGATGTTGGCGTAGTGGGTTATCCCGAACTCATTTGGGCCTTCTTCATAGCCCTCCTGTCTATGTGCGTATCGACGAAAATAGTCGTATGAGTTCACCAGTCCGTCCAGATTCACCACCGGATACTGCGAAAAGTAACCTATCACACCGGCGTCCCACGACCCAATCACGCTATCTTCAGGAAGCAGGCGGTTCATAACTTGCACGCCCAAGTAAGTAGTTGACTCCCATTCCTGGCTGGTTCGCTTGCTCTTCTGGTCAACCCACTTGAAAGGTTCAGTAAAACTCACATTTGCAAGCAGGAGAGCCGCGCCGGCGACAAAGATCCCGACGCTTGACACATTGGCGACGATACGCCAATACGGAGCGATGAAGCGTCGGACGAAGTAAATGACAACATAGCAACCGACCGGGATCATCAGCGCCATCATCAGGTATGCCGGGACGAAATACCAAACATGATTTCCCCGATAAGGATGCCCCAAGAGGACGGTTTGGGCGAACTTGGCAAGATGACCGGCTGCCAGACTGAACACGCACAGCAGAAAGACCAGCGCCAGCCAGTCATCACGGCTGCGGGAGCGGCGGGCGAACCACCAGATTATCAGGAAGCAGGCGCAGATTGCCAGCGCTACCGGCGCCCCGTAGCCGAAGACTTCAAGTTGCAATAAGTTCTGAAAGCTTCGGGTAAGGCTGTATCCGCCTTCTTCGTTCCACCAAGTTTGCGCCCATGCCCGCTTGGTGACGGCGTTCACCGGGATGACGCCGCCAAAGACCAGTTGGTTGTAAGCGAAATAGACCAGAATGCCGGCGCCGGCGGCGAACAGCGACGGCAGCGCTTGCAGTCGGGATAGGGTGTGCATCAACTCGCGCCATGATGCGCCGAAGGGTTTATCGCGCCATGACAACTCCATGAGGCACAGCGCGCCGGTTGCCGCGAGTGAGATTGCGATGTACTCCAAGCGCATCCAGGGGAGGGCGAAGGCGACGGCGGCGAGCAGCCACTTCCAGCGGGCAGGGTTGCGCGCATAGAGCATCAGGGACAAGAAGAGCGCGCCCAGCATGCACAGCGCCAGCGCCGCCTCCAGCCCTATTATCAGGGCGTGAATGCCGTAAAGCGTGGGCAGCAGGGCGAACAGCAGGATCCAGGGTAGGCGCGCTAGTCGCGCGGCAACGGCGATGAGCGCCACGCCGCCGGCGATCAGCATTATCTCGAACGCCTTGATTGCGAATAGCGCGGCTTCCTTGTCTAGCGCCCAATAGAAGGGCGTGATAAGAAACAGCCAGAGGGGATGGTAGCCGTTGGTGCGGGTGATGCCGCCGTCGAATGTGGAGAACTTGCCCTCGGCGAGATTGTAGGCTATCTGAAAGTAGTAGAATCCGTCGTCGTAGTTGACATCGCGGATAAGGTTGAAGAGGTTGAAGCGGGTGAGCATGTATGCGGCGAAAGCCGCGCCATAAGCGAAGATTGCCGCGATAAACAGCGCGAACAGGGCGTTTCGCAGTCGGGGGGACGAAATGCCTTTCATTGCACTGATGCTCTGATAACGGGCGGTCAGCGACCGCCAGAGGCCATTGAGTATATGCAGCAAGGTTTCCTTTGTGTCAGCGAATTCGCGTGATTCGCGCAGGATGGCAGACGTGATTGCGCGCGGTCTTCCCAATGTTACTTGCACAACCTTCTAATTGTGGCAGCTCACGGCTGTGCCGTGTTCTCATTTTACAATAGCCTCATCCTCCACTGATAGGGGGGAATTGAGAATTAGAAATTAAGAATTAAGAATTGGGTTGTGGTTAGGGTTGGTGTGCGATGTTTCGCGGGCTGATGGCAACCGGAACCGAGGTTCGAGGGCGGTTGCTGAAGGCATAGGTGTTCGGCAGATTGGGATTTTTGATTCCTCACTCCGTTCGGAATGACGGGGGGAGCAATTAAGAATTAGAAATTAAGAATTAAGAATTGGGTTGTGTTTGGGGTTGGGGTGCGGTGTTGCGCGGGCCGATGGCAACCGATACCGAAGTTTGGGGGCGGTTGCTGAAGGCATAGGTGTTCGGCGGGCTAGGATTTTTGATTCCTCACGCTGTTCGGAATGACAGAGAAAATTGCTGTGTCATGTTCGGGATGGTGGCATTTTAGGCGCTGGATTCCTGCCCCTGCTTCCGCAGGGGTGACGTTCTTTCGCAGGAATGACGGGACGCAAATTCAAAATGTCCACAGAAATTAGGATTTTTGATTTCTCGCTACACTCGAAATGAGGGGGTGGTAGGGGGCGGAAGGGTGGTTCGACAGGCTCACCACGAACGGAAAGAGTTTATGCCGTTGCTATCCGATGTCTGCCCCCTACCTCTGTCAGCGGAAGGGTGGGTGGCGTTCGGGACGGCGAGGCTTTTTGTTGCCGGGCAGGTGGCTTATTTCGGATAGGTAGTCGGTGTGTCCCTGGGAGATTTGCCTTGCGCTCTCGGCTGCCTTTTCTTCTATTCGCTCTGCTTCGGCTACTTCTTTCATGTGCGCTTCCGATACTGGCGCGTGGCTCTCTACTACCGCCGGGTGGTCTTCGTCTAGGTCGCGGCAGGCGCAGATGCAGTCGGGGTGGCAGGGGGAGTAGTAGGACATGAACTCAGGGTCGGGGGTGGAGGGGTTGCCGAAGCCCCAGCTCAATAGAACCTTCGCGGCTTCTATCCTGTCCCTTGGCTTGGCGTCTCGGTCGCGTCCTTCCAGCACTTCGTTGAGTATCCTGACTATGCTTGCGCCTTCGCCGGTCTCGACTCGGATGCGGGCGACGAGCTTTTTGTTCAGCCTTTCGTGTTCGGGGCTGACTGCTTGCGTAGGGCCGTTTTCTCCCTGGGCGTCTTCTTTCTTTGCTTGCCGTTCCATCTTGGAACTGAGGCTGTTGATGAGCGCCTCGGCTTCTTGGAAGCCTAGTTTGAGCAGCAGGCGGGCGGCTTGCAGTCTGTGATGGGGCATGCTGTCTTGGTCGTCGCCGGTCATGATGGAGACGATGCTGCGTATGATGGTTCTGCCGTTGTCGGTTTCTTGGTGGACTAGGTGCTGGAGGTGCTCGATGGCGGTCGCGCAGTGCCTGTTGTCCAGGTGGTCATGTTGGGCATGACTGTCCTGGCTGTCCTGTTGGTGTTGGTTTATGGGGGTTGGTTGGTTCATTGGTTTTTCCCAAGGGTTTTAGGGTGTCTGGATTTCAGGGTTTTGGGTTGTCAGGGATTAGGGTGTTAGGTTGTTCGTGCTTGTTATGCAACTTATGTTCTTGCGAATAGTATAGGTGAGCGTTTGGGTGGTGTCAAGGGTGATTTTTGGGGGGAGAAAATTGCATTGGTACGGTTTAGCCGTTGATGGGCAGGCGTTTTTGCCCCCATCCTAACCTTCCCCCAGAGGGGGAAGGGACAATCACGCGGTCGGATTGCGCTTGACAGCAGGCAACCTTCCTCCATCAAGGGGGAAGGGACTAATGCAAGGGAAGGGACTGATGCAATTTTCTCTGGGGGAATTGGCGAGTGAATGAGGGGACGGGTGGTTCGACAAGCTCACCACGAACGATAAAAAAGATGCTCACCACGAAACGAAAAAAGATGCTCACTGCGAACGGGGAGGGTAGGCTTGCTGCGAATGGAATATAGGGCTGGCATGGGTGGATAGAATGGGGTGATGGTTAGGGCTGCGTTGGGGATTGGGGTTGGTGGTGTATGGGGATTTTTGATTCCTCACTCCGTTCGGAATGACAGGGGGAGGGAGGTTCGGAATGGCAAGGGGAGAGAGGTTCGGAATGACAATGAAAATTGCTGGCGTGTGTTTGCGATGGTGGCATTTGAGGCTCTGGATTCCTGCCCCTGCTTTCGCAGGGGTGACTTTCTTTCGCAGGAATGACGGGGTGGGAGAACAGGAATAGCGGGATGAAAAGTGGAAGTATCAGTAGAATCTAGGGTGGGTGGTTCGACAAGCTCACCACGAACGATAAAAAGATGCTTGCTGTGAACGGGAGGTAGGCTTGCTGTGGGCGGAGTATGGGGTTGGTGTGGATGGATGGGACGGGGTGATGGTTAGGGTTGTGTTGGGGATTGGGGTTGGTACGGAGTGGCGGTGAGGGGCTTGGTGAGGTATTGGCAGGTTTCGCGCCAGTGGCGTTTTTTGCCTTGGATGTCTTGGTAGGTGCCGCCTATTTGGAATGTGCCTATGCCGGTGTCGGCGTAGCGGCGGCGCTCGTATAGGGCGCGGGCGCGGGGGTTGTCTGTGCCGACGGCTAGGCCTATTAGGGTGAAGCCGCGCTTGGCGGCGATGCGCTCGGCGCGGTTGAGTATCTGTGTGCCGATGCCTTGCGAGCGATAGCGGGGCATGACGAAGAGGTCTTCGATGTGGGCGCAATTGGCGATGCGCTGGGCGATGAAGGCGTCTGTCGCGCCTGTCCAGCGTACCATTGTGTGCCCTACGGGGACGCCGTCAAGCCAGGCTATGAGGTAGGTGAGACGCCCGTCTCGCTGCTGCGTGAAGCGTTGGTGATGCCTGCCCGCAAGCCGCTCGGGGTCGAGGTGGGCGTCGAGCAGGGGGATTTCGGATTGTTCCAGCGGTCTTATTTCGAGGGCTGATGTGTTCAACTATCTTTATTCCTTCGGCAAGGGTTTAGGGCGGGGGACTTGTGAGGGCGACCGGCCGATCGCCCCTACAAGAAGGCGCTGGCATAATGGTATGTGGGGGCGAATGTATCCGCATATCATCATAACGGGAATGGCTGTCTAGCCGAACTAGGGCAGTTGAACGCCAAGTCCGCGCTCCAGCGCTATCTGATATATCCGTATCCCGGTGGTGATGTCCTGCACTGCCAGTCCCTGCGATTCGAAGAGGGTAATGTCATCGGCGAATATGCGCCCTGCCGCCGCGCCGCCGACTACATCGGCGAGGCTTTTTACCTGCTCCCATCGGATTGAGCCTAGCTCGGCGGGATATATCAGGTCGCCGCATTCCATCTTTGCCTGCTCGATGTCGTCGGTGACGATGACGGCGGAGCGGCGGACGGCGTCGCCGTCGAGTTCGCGCCGCATCCAGTGGTTCGCGCCCGCGGCGTTGATATGCGTTCCCTTGTCCAGCCATGCGCCGTTTAGCACGGGACGCCCGGCGCTGGTCATGGTTATCACGACATCCGCGCCCGCTACGCACTCTTCACCGCTTCCGACGGGGTAGATCTCGATGCCCAGCCGCGCGCTCATCTCGTCGGCGAACGCGGTTCTGCGCTCCGCGCTGCGGCTGAATACGCGCGCGCTTGTGACGGGGCGCACCTTGCACACGGCTTCGAGCTGCGTGCGCGCCTGATAGCCGGAGCCGATGATGCCCACGCTTGCCGCATCATCGCGCGCCATGTACTTGGCGGCGACGCCGCTTGCCGCGCCGGTGCGAACCTGCCCCAGGTCGCCGGCTTCCATGACCGAAAGCAGTTCGCCGCTCTCCGTGCTGAAGAGCTGGACATAGAACTTGACGGGGTTGCCGGGGGCGACGCCGTAAGCCTTCAGTCCCATGACGCCCGCGCCCGGGGCGGCGGCGCACATGAAGTTGAACAGGCCGCCGGCTGGCAGGCGAATCCGCGAGCGCGGGCTGTTGGTTGCCGCGCCCTCGGCAATCAGCCGAAACGCCTCTTCTACGCACTCCAGCGCCAAGTCCATCGTCAGCGCTTCGTTGACATCTTGTTCGGTTAGGTATAGAGCCAAAGTTCACTACTCCTTGATAGGCGTTGACAATTATAGGTACAAGGATAACAATAAAGATAGACGGAATGGATTTTTTTGAGTTGCTAGGCTAATCCCTTCCCTTCTATCATGTTAATGCATGTCAGGCATGTTTATCCATGTGAGGAGTCTCTGCCATGTACACTCCCGAACCGAAAACGCAGGCGCGTCTGGACGACTTGGCGCGCGATTTGGAGTACCGCGCCGCGCACTTCGCGGGCTATCCATGCAACCAGAACTTCGACTATTCCGCGCTGACGCCCTTTCTGCAACTCGTTCTCAACAATGTCGGCGATCCGTTTCGCGGCAGCAACTTTTCCAGCAATACGCATGAAATCGAGCGCGAGGTCATCACGCAGTTCGCGCGCCTTCTGAGGCTTCCGGAAGAGGACGCATGGGGTTATGTGACGAACGGCGGCACCGAGGGCAATATGTACGGGCTGTTCCTCGCGCGCGAGCTCTTCCCCGAGGGCGTCGTCTATTTCTCTGAGGATACGCATTACAGCGTGGTCAAGATTATGCGCGTCCTGAAGGCTCGCAGCATCATGATAAAGAGCCAGCCGAGCGGCGAGATAGACTATGAAGACCTGTACGAAACCATCCGCATCAACCGCGATGCGCCGGTCATCTTCATGGCGAACATCGGCACGACGATGAAGGGCGCGGTGGACGATATAGGCAAGGTGCGCGACATCTTGAAGCAGCTCGCCATCACCGAGTCGTATATCCATGGGGACGCGGCGCTGAGCGGCATGATCCTGCCATTCGTGGACGAACCGCAGCCTTATGCCTTCGATCAAGGGTTTGACAGCCTGTCCATAAGCGGGCATAAGCTCATCGGCTCACCCCTGCCCTGCGGCGTCGTGCTCACCAGAAGCGCTTATGTGGCGCGCATATCGCGCTCAATCGAGTATGTGGGCGTGATGGACACGACCCTCACCGGCTCGCGCAACGCCATCACGCCCCTGATGATATGGCTTGCCTTCCAGCGCTACGGCATCGAGGGCTTTCGCGGCTTGGTAGCGGATATGCTGGATACCGCTCGCTACGCCGTCGACCGCTTCAACGCGCTCGACATTCCGGCGTGGCGCAACAAGAACTCGGTCACGGTGGTGTTTCCCAAGCCGTCGCCGCAGATCATAGCCAAGTGGCAGCTCGCCTCTTATGAGGACATCGCGCACATCATCACGATGCCCCATGTAACCCGTGAGATGATAGACAAGATCGCAGCCGAATGCGTGCAAGATGAGCGCGCGCGCCAGCCACAGGAGGCACGTTAGTGAACCGCATCATCGTTACCGCCAGGAATGAGGTCGGCGTGATAGCCGACATCAGCGCCGCGCTTGCGGAGCATAGCATCAACATAGAGTCCATCAATGCCGCATCGGACAGCGGGCTGGTCATACTTATGACGGACGCGCCCGACGCTACGCTGCGAGCGCTTGCGGATGCGGGCTTCAGGGCGGTGATAGGCGAGTCGCTCATCGTCAGGCTGCGCGATGAGCCGGGCGCGCTGGCGAAGGTAGCGGTCAGGTTCAAGGACGCTGGCATCAATATACAGAGCCTGCATATTCTGAATCGGCACGGCGATCACGCGCATATCGTGCTGAGCGTGGAAGACCAAGACAGAGACAAGGCGGCAGCCATCATTGGGCCGGAGTACATCGTCTAGGTTCGTCCATCGCTTCTATAAGCGCACTTTTCCGACGCCCTTTTCGATGCGGACTTCGGTTCCTAGCGGCTTGGACAGGCGCTTGATGCGTTCCAGGGCGCGGCGGCTTGCGCTTGCGCCCGCGAGCAGGGGTCTGCCGCGCTGTGAGCGCCGCTTGTCGTGTCCCAGATCGATGGGATGCAATGTCAGGCTGTGGAGCGACTCGCGCTTGAACCCGCAGCGCGCCACCACGCTCTCCCAATACACTGCATCGCCGGGAAAGCCGCGCTTGTCGTGGTCGCTGCGCGCGTCGTAGAAGTCGGCAGGCGTGGCTTCCGCGCCCAGCTTCACGCTCTCGTAGTTGTACGACGGCTGCCAGCGCACCGTGTCGTTCTGAAAGATGAAGTTGCCGAGGCTGTACATTATCGGGCGGTCCTTGTATATCTCTATGCCGCGCGTAACATGGGGGCCGTGTCCGATGAACATATCCGCGCCCTCGTCTATGCAGGCGCGCGCGAAGTCCACGAGGAACTGCGGCGGCTCGTCGCGATGCGCTCCGCTCTCGTGGCAGTGTACGGACACCATCACCCAATCCGCCATGCGGCGCGCGTCTCGCACCCACTTTAGGTTGCCTTCCAAGTCGGGCGTGTTCAGGCGAGTACTCACCTTGAACTCTTCGCCCAGCGCGAACAGATTGTTCATGAAGATGATGCGGCTGTCGGTGTCCTCCGGTATCGCGCCCGGATGTCGGAAGTTTCGCAGGGCGTTGCGCTGCGCTTCCAGCCCCAGCTCCTTGTTGATGCGGCGCAGGGCGTCGAACGCCGGGCGGTCGAGGGTGTGCGTAGTGGTGAAGCGCAACGGGTTCAAGCCCGGCCGTCCGAGGATGTCCGGGCGCTGGTCGAGGGCGCGTCCGGCTTCCGCGAATGTGGAGGACGCCGATATGAGCGCGACGCGTCCGTTCGCGGTGTCCAGATACGCGGGGGCGCGCGCCTCGCTCAGGTTGCGCCCGGTGCCGGCATGCGTAAGCTCAGACTGGCGCAGGTGCGACAGGTTCGTGAGGACGCCGCCCTCGCCGTAGTCGTAGCTGTGGTTGTTCGCGCACGACACGAGGTTGACGCCCATCCATTCGAGTTCGGCTAGGTTCTTCGGGTCGGACGCCGTGAATGTGCCGCCCGCCATTCCCGGGGAGTGCTCATAGTCGTGCATGAGCATTTCCAGGTTGGTGAACCCCACATCGGCGTCGCGGAACATCTTCGCCAAGCGCATGAAGCCGTCCTCGCGGAACACTCGCAGACGCCGCGTAATCATCGTGTCGCCACTGGCAACCAGCGTCAGGTCGCCGGCTTGCGCGTCATACAGCACTCACATACCTCCCAACCGCTTGTCTTCAGTCCGTTCCCACTCAGGAAGGGGGCAAATCTTCCCTGTTCCGTCCGTCCTGTCAGCGCCGTTACACCCTTGGGATTTCTCGGATGGCGTTGACATCCAGGGGGACATATTCGTTTGCCAGCAGCCCCATCACCACCGAGTCGAAGCGCGAGCCCTCGTGCGGGCGGCTCTTTCGCAGCGTGCCTTCATGCTGAAAGCCGAGGTGCGCGAACATGTGCCGCGCCGCCGTGTTGTATTCGGGTATGTCCACCCAGACGCGGTATAGTCCGTACTCGATGAACGCCGTCTCCAGCGCGCGCCGCGCCGCCGCCGATCCGTAGCCGTGATGCCATAGGTCTTTGCGCCCTATCAGCACCGACAGCTGCCCGTCCCCCAGCGACTCCTCTATCGCAATGTGAATCTCCCCGATGTGTCCGGCGTCCGGGCTGTATATGGACAGGATTCGGTGCTCAGGATTGTCGAACACATCCTCCCATTCCTCATCCGACACATCGTCCATCTCATTCGGATGATAGCCCAGATGCGCCGGATCGCCATAGGCATAGCGCCCGAACCACGACTCGGATACTTCGTCGTCGTCGAGCCAGCGGCTTATCCGCATTACATCGTCCCGCGTTACAGACTGCAAGTTAATTTCTTGAGGCATATTCGCACCTCCGTGTAAGTTTGTCAGTGTGTTAGTCGGTCGGCGCTCTCCGTCATTCTTGCGAAAGCGAAAATCCGGTGTTCCCTACCCTTTAATAGTAAGGTGTATGTCGGGGGGTGATAATCTTCGCCATCCCGTCCATCTATGTGAGCGCCAAGCCAATCCCATAAATGCTATCAGAGGCAAGCCCATGCCGCAAATCTATGAAGCGCCTGCAAGGTTTTTCAATTGTCGCTTGGAACGGAGTGAGGGGGCTAAATGCTTGCTATATCGGGCGTGTTGGTGGCGGGGATTTTAGATTTCTCGCTGCGCTCGAAATGACAAGAGTGGGAAGCTCGAAATGACAAGAGTGGAAGGCTCGGAATGAACAGGGGTGGGTGTTCGGGGTGTAAGAGTGGAGCTCGAAATGACAAGGGGGAGACGCTCAGAATGGCAAGGGGTGGGGGCGAAAGCATTACAGTGGGAACGATGCCTTGACAATTGAAAGACATAGAGAAAATTGCATTGGTACGGTTTAGCCGTCGATGGGAGAGCGTTTTCGCCCCCATCCTAACCTTCCCCCTTTGGGGGAAGGGACTAAGTTGTGTGGACATTTTTGTCATCCCCGCCCGCTCACCCGTCATTCCCGTGAAAACGGGAATCCAGAATCTCAGAATGTAGGTATTTTCGCATATTTCAGGCAATCCAAAAGCGCTGGATTCCTGCTTTCGCAGGAATGACGGGATGAAAATCGAAATGTCCACATAGCCTAATGCAATTTTCTCGCAAATCCACGAATCTACTCTTGACACAAACAAACATTTGTCCTATATTGGGGAGCATCGAGGGACGGACCCGCGCGGGTTCGTCCTTTTTCTTTTGCCCAAAATCAGCAGGACGGGGGGACAAGTGCAATACAACGAAGCCACAGACGACCATAACAGCACCGATAGCGCGGACGCGCGACACGGCGGCATGTCCGCGCTTGAGTTCGTGCGCGAAGTGCTCGGCGAAGACCCGTATTCCAAGCAGCAAGAGATACTCAACGCCGTGGACGGCGACGCGCGACGCGTGTCGGTCGTTGGCTGCCATGGCTCAGGCAAGGACTGGACTGCCGCGCGCATTCTGCTCTGGTGGGTGCATAGCCACTCGCCCGCGAAGGCGGTCGTCACCGGGCCCACGCTGCGACAGGTGAACGACATCGTTTGGAACGAAGTCCGCCATGCGTATGGCAAGGCGATGGACGAGCTGCCGGGCAAGATGCGCGGCACGGCGCGATACGAAATCGACGCTCAGACTTACGCGCTCGGCTTCACCTCCAATTCGCCATACAAGATACTGGGCCACCACTCGCCTAATCTGCTCGCCATCATCACGGAGGCGCACGCCGTCCCCAACGACTACATCAACGCCATCAAGCGGCTCAATCCGTCGCTGCTGCTCATGACCGGCAACCCGTTCCTGACCTACGGCATCTTCTACGATTCGCACCATCGCCAGCGCCACTTGTGGCAGACGATACAGATTGGCGCGGACGATACGCCGAATGTGAAGGAAGGGCGGATTGTCTATCCCGGGATGATGACGCGGCAGGATGTGGAGGATCGCAAGGCGGACTGGGGCGAGGACACGCCCATGTATATCGGCGGCGTGCTTGGCGAGTTCCCGGACAACCTGGATACCGCGATAGTGCCGCTGCGCGCGGCGACGGCGGCGGCGAACCGCGAGCTTGAACCGGAGGGCGAAATCGTCGTCGCCTGCGATGTGGCGCGCAAGGGACACGCGCAGACGGTCGTAATGCGACGGCAAGGGGCTGTTGCCACAATCGCCTATCGCGCGCGCGGCAACGACACCATGCAGGTCGCCAATCGCCTCAAAGCCTACTGCGATCAAGAGGGGGTGGATGTGCTGGTGATAGACGATGCGGGCTTGGGCGGCGGCGTGACCGACAGGGTGCGCGAGATAGGTTTGAAGACCGCGCGCATCGAGGAGTTCAACGGAAGCCACACAGCGAGGCGCTATGACCGCTTCGCCAACCGCAACGCCGAAGCCTGGTGGGCGATGCGCGAGCGATACATGGAAGGCGATATTAGCACGCCCAACGACGACAATCTCATCGGGCAGATTTCCAGCCGCGAGTACGATCTCGACAGCAAGGGGCGCATCGAGTTGCAAAGCAAGCGTGAGATGCCCGAAACGCTAGACGAGGCGGACGCCCTCGCCATGACCTTCGCCATCGAGCGCAGAAAGAAGGAAGGCGTCATCAAAATCTGGGTCTAGGTTGCATGGACATTTGCGTCATTCCCGTGAAAACGGGAATCCAGAATCTCAAACCGAAACGCTGACAAACTTTCTTGGAGGTATCCAATGAGCATCATGAAGTCTATAAGAGCGCTGTCATCGGCACTGCGCCAGCGCCAACCCGCGCAGAATGGCATCCCCGGGGCAAGCCTAGACGACGCTATTGCCCGCACATTCGGCGGCGCGGCCGGCAGCCCCGCAGGTTGGGCGCAACCCGCTTTTGGCGAGTATTACCCGCGCTCCGCCTTCGTGTACGCCGCTATCAAGGTGCGGCAGGACGCCATCGCGCGCTTGCCGCTGCGCGTGATGCGCCGCGCGCCGTCCCAACGCCGCCGCGACTTTTCCGTTCGCCCTGAGTTTGTTGAAGAGCGTCTGTCCGGCGCGAGCGCGAGGGCGGGCGGCGAACTCGTGGGCGCGGAGCATCCGCTTCAACGCCTGCTGGACTCGCCCAACCCGTTCTGGAGCAGGGGCGACCTCTGGCGCGCAACGGAGACCTACCTATCGCTCTGGGGCGCGGCGTTCTGGGGCTTGGAGCGCGACGAGCGCGGGGTCATCGCCGAGATTTGGCCCCTGCGCCCCGACAAGATGCGCCTCATTCCCGACGCCGAATGTTATATCAAAGGGTTCGTCTATGCCGGCGCCGCGGGTAAGCCCGTTCCGTATCTGCCGGAAGACATCGTTTGGATGCGCTACTTCAACCCGCTCGACGAGTACGCGGGCTTGTCGCCGATAGCGCCTCTGCGCCTGTCCGCCGACATGGGCATCGACGCCCTGCGCGCCAATCGCAAGCTTTTGCAGAATGACAGCACGCCCGGAATCATTATCGAGCTGGAGCAGTTCCCCACGGATCCTGAAGTCAGCGCCTTCTACGAACGCTGGGAGTCGCGCTTCCAAGGGGTGGACAAGACGCGCCGTCCCGCGCTGCTCAGCCCCGGCATGAAGGCGTCCAACCTCGGCTTCAGCCCGCGCGATATGGAGTACATCGAGAGCCTGCGCTGGAGCCTGGAGGATGTAACGCGCGTGTTCGGCGTTCCCAAGGTGATGATTGGCGACTTGGAAAACACGACCTTCTCCAACTTCAGCACGGCGCGCCGCCTGTTCTGGGAAGACACCATCGCCGCGCAGCTCGCCTTCTACCAAGAGGCGCTGCATCGCTACTTGCTGCCCCATTTCGGCGACGATGCCTTGACGGTCGAGTTTGACTTGAGCGGCGTGGAAGCCTTGAAGGACAGCGAAGAAAACAAGGCAAAGCGCCGCCGCATCTATGTTCAGTCAGGCATCATGACCGTCGACGAAGTCCGCAGTGAAATGAACCTGCCGCCGATTGGGGGTTAGGTTGTGTGGACATTTGCGCCATTCCCGTGAAAACGGGAAGCCAGAACATGATGATGCAGGCGCTTTCGCATATTTTAGGCTATCCCAAAGCGCTGGATTCCTGCTTTCGCAGGAATGACAGGATGAAATTTCAATAGGAGTCCCCCCATGCGTTCCAACAAAACCCAGGCAATCCGATGCGAGCACGACGGTCTCAAGATGGCAGAGGTCAAAGCCAATCACCTAATCCTGCGGCAGCGTCACCACGGCGAAACCCATATTCAGATAGTGTCGCTGCATGAGCTGCTGGAGGACGGGGATAAGGGTGGTGGGAGGAATTAGAGAAAATTGCATTAGCACAGTTTAGTCGTCGATGGGCAAGCATTTTCACCCCCATCCTAACCTTCCCCCATCAAGGGGGAAGGGACTAATGCAATTTTCTCAGGAATTAGGCATTGTCTTGTCCGTTGATGTTGATGTAGAGTGGGAATGTGTAATCCGTACACGCCATGCGCTATACCGACGGGAGAAGGTTAGATGACGCCAGACGATCAGCCAATCACCAGAAGAGAACTGCGTGAAGAACTTCATACTACATTGCAGCATTATGCTACCAAAGCCGACCTCGCTCAACTGGAAACGAGGATGATGGCAATGGAAGCTCGGCTCGTGAAGTGGATGGTGGGCATGATGCTCGGCGGGATGGTCGCCGCGGCTGCTATCGCATCAGCCATTTCCAACTTCATCGACTAGGCGCTGTGGACATCTGCATTCATGAGACGGCTGCCGATTACTTGTCGGCTATGTAGAATAGCCAGTGGGCGTTTGGAGGCTGAATATAATCTTCCGAAATGACCATTTTGCCATCCTTCAAGGGTGGCGGCATGTTCCATCGAACGCTCACTCGGATGTATGGGCAGCCTAACACTTCTGATGGTATCTGGTAGTATTCGATATAGCCGTCCTCTGAGACGCGCTCGCCCGGATTGCGATGTGAGCGTATGTATTCATAATTGCGGCGATCAGTCACCTCTTCTGCCGAATAGACTTTGCCGGGGATGCGCGGTTCTTTGAAACCGGCGACATCAACAAACATAGGCACTGATTTCGTCAGAAGGCGCACTGTGCGCCGGTTCACGCCTATGGCGTCCGGCACAGCAATCGTAGGGATATAACCCTCTGCCCAACTGTCAGGTGGGTCGTCGATGTGGGGCCATGTGGTATTGTGAAGGATCCCTTCAGCGAATGACTCTTTACCCGTCTCGTCTATGCCGACTATCTGTGCCACCGGCGGCTCTTTCGGAGGAGGGTCGGGCCATCCCTTCAACACCTCTTGCTCGTGTCCGTCCTCGTCCACAAACAGGATGTAATCTTCGCCTACCTCTGCCACCGCGCCAAAACCTAGATCCGCTCCCATCTCTGACGGATCCACAGGATGCTTGTCCGACGGCGCACCATCCGGCGGCGGATCGTCCGGCACGGATGGATTGCCCGCGAAGCATGCGACTGGAAGCAGCGCGCTCAGAAGCAGCAGCGACTTCAAACGCGATTTCTTAGTCATAAACCACCTACAATCCGCAGGGGTTTTCTTCAGCCTTGATGAATTATTGTACAAGATATTATTGCTGAAAAATCGCCCAAACGACACGGTATTCTCAGTATGTATTGGCATTATAATCCGGGCGGCGTATCAACCGCGTGGATTCCCGCTTTTACGGGAATGACGATTTGATAATAGGCGCGTGTTGAGAATACCACCGACACGCCGAATTATTGCTACAATGGAATGACCGCGCTCGCTCACGGGGGGCGCAAATCCAATATCGGACGGAAAATTGCGGCAAAAGACGGCTATTCACGCCCACAACATCACGAAGAGATTCGACGAATTCACAGCGGTTGACGGTATCAGCTTCGACATTGCCGAGGGCGAGTGCTTCGGCTTCCTCGGTCCCAACGGCGCGGGCAAGACTTCCACGATGAAGATGCTCTCGTGCGTCTCGCCCGTCAGCGGCGGCGACCTGTTCGTGGACGGCAAGGATGTTCGCGGCGACCAGCGCGGCATCAAGTTCGCGCTCGGCATCGTGTCGCAGTCCGACAGCCTCGACCCGGACCTGAGCGTACTCCAGAACCTGCTGACTTATGCTCGATACTTCAATATGCCGCGCGAGCTCGCGCGGGAACGCGCTTGGGAGTCGCTCACGCTGTTTCAGCTGGAGGAGAAGGCGCACCAGATGCTGGACGCGCTTTCCGGCGGCATGCGCCGCAGGCTGCTCATTGCGCGCGCCATGCTCCACACGCCCAAGATACTCGTGCTCGACGAGCCGACGACCGGACTGGATCCGCAGGCGCGTCTGCTCGTCTGGGAGAAGCTCACCATGCTCAAGTCGCAGGGCATCACTATCCTGCTGACCACTCACTACATGGACGAAGCCGCCCATCTTTGCGACCGGCTCGTGGTGATGGATCGTGGCAGCATCCTCGTGGAGGGCGTGCCGCGCGCGCTGGTGCGCGAGCATGTCGGCGAACAGGTCGTTGAGCTGCGCGTCAGCCCCGCGCACATGACGGGCGTCGTGCAGCGGCTCACCAGCGACGGCATGAATTTCGAGTACGGCGGCGACTCGCTCTACTTCTACGGCGACAGCGGCGCAGCCTTGCAGGACGACGCATCGCTCAACGGCTACGAAATCATCCAGCGCCCGGGCAACCTCGAAGACCTATTCCTGCGGCTAACCGGCAGAAATCTCCGCGAAGAGTGACGACAATGACGAGCCTGACCTCGATAATCCAGCAATCGCCCGTATGGGGCGGCTTCCGCGTATGGCAGCGCAACCGCGACGCCTTTCGCCGCGCTTGGCATCTTGAAATCGGGGGCATCGCCGTTGAGCCGTTCATACTGCTCATCGGCGTCGGGTTCGGTCTAGGCGCGTACATCTCCAACATCGGCGAGGGCGTCAGCTACCCGCACTTTCTCGCGCCTGGCGTCATCGCCGCCTACGCCATGTTCCATGCGACATTCGACGCCACCTATGGCGCGTACATCCGCATGGAGACGCACCATATCTATGAGTCCATCCTGTTCACGCCCCTTGGACCGGAGGACATCGTGGTGGGCGAGGTGATGTGGGGGGCGACGCGGGCGCTGATGTCCGCAATTGCCGTGATGCTCGTAGCCACGCTGTTCGGCTTGCTCGAATCGCCCTGGGCGATACTTGCGCTGCCAGTCGCATATCTCATCGGGCTGACCTTCGCCTCGATAAGCATGGTGATGACCGCGACCGCGTCCACGATAGGCGCGATGAACAACTTCTTCACGCTCTTAATCCTGCCCATGTTCTGGGTGAGCGGCGTGTTCTTCCCCCTGGACAGGCTGCCGCAGATAGTGCAGAACCTCGCTTGGGCGCTGCCGCTCACGCCTGCCGCCGCCCTCGTACGCGGGCTGGTCGCCGGCGACCTCACGCCTTGGATGCTCCTCTGGACGCTTGAACTGGTGGCGTTCACGCTCGCCGGCCTCTGGTTCGCCTCGCGCTTCATGCGCCGCCGCCTCATAAAGTAGCCACCATGTCGAGTAGGCTGGGGCGTTAGCTGCCGCCTATGAGTTGCTGGAAGGGGCTGGCGGGTTGTGGCGACGGGGTTATGGCGGTGGATATGCCGAGTTGCTGGATTATCCATGCGTATATGTCGGAGTTGAAGACGGCATAGACATCGTGTTCGCGGCGCTGCTCGTTTATCCAGCGCTCTAGGGCGCGGGTCTTGAGGGCGTCGGCGTTGGTGGGGCTGAGTTCGCGCAGCTCGTCGATCTGTGAGACCATGAAGATGAAGCCTTGCTGCCGCTGATCCTTGTTGGGGATGGGGTCGCTAAGCTTGCCGACTTCCAGGTTGGCGATTACATCGTCGTAGTCTTCAAGCACGCCTAGGGGCAGCCAGCCGATTTCGCCGCCGAGCCGCACGCGCTCCGGCTCGTCACGCGAGAACTCGCGCGTAATCGCCTTGAACGCCTCGTGCAGCAGCAGCGGGTCGTCGCTCGCCTTCACATAGTCGTTGTACTTCGTCTGCAGGATGTCTATCTCATCGTCGTGGTTCACCGCGAGACGATAGACATGGTACTGCTTGACGACGGTGGGCAGGTTTTCGCCGACATACTGGCGCACCTTCTCGCGCAGCAGCGAGCGGCGCACGATGTCGCGGTGCTCTGCCTCGCCTATCTGCGACGTATTCAGGAAGTTCGAGTAGAGTTCCCTGAACTCGCGGTCGAGCTGCTCTTCGGACTTGCCTATCAGACTTCCGCCGGCCTGGAAGATGATGGTCGCCTGAATCTGCTGGTCAACCTCTTCGTCGGAGACGGTGATGCCGATGCTTGGCGCGGACTGGCTGATAATCTCGTTCTCGACGATGAGCTGGAGCGCCTGAAAGATGTCGCTGCTGGTGTCGACGCGCTGACCTGAGTCTTCTAGGAGGCGCTGGCGGATGCGGAGCATCTTCACCATGTCGCCGCGCGTGTAGGTTACATCGTTGACGCTGACGACGCGCTCTTGCGGCGGGCGCACGAAGATTATGACATAGCCGGCGAAGAGTATGCCGACTACGACGAGCAACAGCACGCCGATGACGCCGAATGCGAGGCGGCGTCTGCGCTGAAGCTGCTGGATGCGGGTATTTTCGCGGCGGCGGTCGGTTCGGACGGCGTCGTCCGCTTGGGATGGGTCATTTACCACTTGTCAGATTCCTCAGAGGCTAAACTATGCGGCGTAGCCGCCGCCGGGCATCTTGTGGTCGGGGCTGAACGGGATGAGCGCGATTATGCGGGCGCGCTTGATGGCGCGGGAGAGGGCGCGCTGGTGCTTGGAGCACACGCCGGTCTTGCGCCGCGATTCCATCTTGTAGCGGTCAGATATGAAGCGCCGCATCCTGCCGATGTCCTTGTAGTCGATGTGCTTCACCTTGTCCACGCAGAAGGTGCATATCTTGCGGCGGGCGTAGTAGCGGGGCCTGCCGCGCCTGCGCTGGAAGCCTCCCTGTCCGCCGCCGCCTCTGTACGGGGGCCTGCCGCCGGATGCGGGACGGGGCGCGCCGGGGCCGCCGGAGGGTCGGGGCGCTGCGGGAGCCGGACTGCCGGTTTGTTGTGTGGTCATGGGCTTACCTCATTTATTTGGTCGGTTTGTCGGTCGGTCGGTGGTGTTCCGTATAGACGGGGGTGTCGTTGTTTTTCGCTCACCTGCTCATGAAGCCATGCACCAGCAATGCCGCTACGACCGCGATCGAGCCGCCGATGATGGCGTAGAACAGCCTGTCGATGCGCGCGGTCACCCTGGCTTCGAGTGCATCCATGCGGGATTCCGTGCGGGAGTTCGTGGCGCTTTGTTCTTCGCGCATAGTATCCATGCTAGACTTCATAGCGTCCATGCTGGATTTCGTAGTATCCATGCGGGAGTTCGTGGAGCTCTGTTCTTCGCGCATGGTATCTAGGCGGGATTCCGTGCGGGCGTTGGTGGCGCTTTGTTCTTCGCGCATGGTATCTAGGCGGGAGTTGGTAGCGCTTTGTTCTTCGCGCATAGTATCCATGCTGGATTTCATAGCGTCCATGCTGGATTTCATGGTGATTTGCTCTTCACGCATATTATCCGTGCTGGATTTCATGGCGCTTTGTCCTTCGCGCATATCATCCAGGCGGGAGTTCACAGCGTCCATGCTGGATTTCATGGTGATTTGTTCTTCGCGCATCGCATCAATGCGGACATTCATGGCGTCTAAACGGGCGTTTGTGGAGCTCTGTTCTTCGCGCATAGCGTCCATGTGGATATTCAAGGCATCCATGCGGGAGTTCATGGCGCTTTGCTTTTCGCGCATATCATCTATGCGGACATTCATAGCGTCCAAGCGGGAGTTCATGACACTTTGTTCTTTGTGCACAGCGTCCAGACGAGAGTTCATGATGATTTGCTCGTCGCGCAAAGTGTCAATGCGGATATTTATAGTGTTTATGCGCGTGTTCGTGGCGATTAGTTCGTTGCGGATAGTGTCCAGGTGAACATTCGTGGCGCTCTGCTCGTCGCGCACAGCGTCCGTGCGGATATTCATGGCGTCTATGCGCGTGTTCATAGCGTCCATGCGGGAGTTCATGGCGCTCTGTTCTTCGCGTGTAGCCAGCACGGCGTCTTCAAGACGCTCGATGACGCGCCATATACGAGGTTCGTCAATTATGTCGGTATCGGCAACCATTGGAGTTCTCCGGCGTCGCTATGATTGGAGCTGAAATTACCAAGGGAGGTCGTCGGCGTCTGATGGGTCTTCGGGTGGGGCACCGCCATAGCCGCCGGAAGCGCCGTAGCCACCACCACCGCCACCATAACCGCCGCCGCCGTAGCCGCCGGGTTCGCCCGGGGGGCCGCCGCCGGCCTGGGGACGGTCAAGGAATTGGACGGTATTTGCAAATATCTCGTTGCTAAAGCGCGTCTGGCCATCTTGACCTATCCAAGAACGACTCCTGAGGCTGCCCTCGACATAGACTTTCATGCCTTTGGTGACATAGTTGTTGCAGACTTCAGCCAAGCGGTTCCAGGCTGAGACATTGAACCACTCCGTCTCCTGTTGGCGCTCGCCGCCGGCCGGTGTGTAAGTCCTGTTGACAGCGACGCTGAACGAGGTTACGGCGTTGCCGTTAGGCGTGTATCGCATCTCGGGGTCTCTGCCCACATTACCTATAATTAGCAATTTGTTAAGCATAGATATAACCCTCTTGATTCATGGGGCTTGGACAAGGCTAGAGCTTGGTAACGAGATGTCTGATGATGTCCTCGGATGTGTTGAGGCTGCGGTCGAGGTCTAGCACATCGTCGGCGTCAAGGCTGAACTTGGCGAGGATGTAGATACCTTCCATGAACTTGTTGATTGGGTATGCGAGGCGTCTGAGTCCCCAGATTTCGCGCTCGCTGACGCTGCCGCCGCGGTCGGCGATGAATGCGCTGACGCGCTCTATCGCCGCTTCGATTTCGCCTTCGTTAGCCTCAGGCGTGAGAATCATTACAATCTCGTAGTCCCGTAGTCGCTGAGCTACCACGCTATGCTCCTGTATCTGTGTGTTGTGCGCTGTTACGCAAAAGTGCGTACACGCAATTATATCACGCTTGACTATCAGGCGTGCAATCCAATCTCATCTTCGAGAAAGTTGCATTGGTACAGTTTAGCCGTCGATGGGCAAGCATTTCCCCCCATCCTAACCTTCCCCCATCAAGGGGCAGGGACTAATGCAATTTTTTCAGAGTATCAGAATGTAGGCATTTTCGCATATTTTAGGGCTATTTCAAAGCGCCGGATGCCTGCGAAAGCAGGAATGACGGGGTGAAAAGTCGAACTGTGTCATCTAAAATGTCGGTGTCAGTATAACACCGAAATATGTCGTCTGAAAATTGCGCTCAATGGGACGAGAAAATTGCATTAGCGCAGTTTAGCCGTCGATGGGCAAGCATTTTCACCCCCATCCTAACCTTCACCCTAGATGGGGGGAAGGGACTAATGCAATTTCTCACAGGACGGGGTGGCGGCGACTTTGGGATGTCTTTAGTCTTGGAAGGGGAACTCTGCCTTCCAGAGTTGCCCCTCGTCAGGGGTGTACTGTCCCGTTCTGATGTGGGTGATGGCGTATTCGGGGAGCGGGACGGTCACTATGCACTTCCCGTCGAACATTATGCCAGAGTTGCCAAAGTCAAAATCCAGATTGTCGAACTCGTATTGCTTGCGGTCTGTGGGCAGGTCATCCATGTCGGCAGGGATGATATGCAGGAAGAAGCGCGCTTCGGTGTCGGCGGGGGCGCATGGCTGCTTGGCGTAGCTCAGCAGGTTCTCCGCAAGATAGATGTCGAATGTCGAGCGGGCTGTGGGTTCGCCGATGTCGCCGGACACGATTGACTGGTATCTTTTCTCGATGGCGGCATCTTTGGCGCTACCGCTGGAGGGGAACTCCACCTTCCAGAGTTGCCCCTCGTCAGGGGTGTACTGTCCTGTTCTAATGTGGTTGATGGCGTATTCGGGGAGCGGGATAGTCGCCATGCACTTCCCGTCGAACACGATACCGGGGATGCCGGGGCTGTCAAAGTCAAAGTCCAGATTGTCGAATCCGGACTGCTTGCGGTAGCCGGGCAGGTCGTTCATGTCGGCGGGGATGATATGCAGGAAGAACTTCGCTTTGACGTCGGCAGGGGCGCATGGCTGCTTGGTGTAGGTGAGCGTGTTCTCCGCAAGATAGATGTCGAATGTCGAGCGGGCTTTCGGTTCGTCGGACGCGATTGACTCGTACAGCGCTTCAAGCGCGCCGCTATCCACCACGATGATCTCGTCCCAGCCCGGTCTCTCGAAGTAGTTGTACTGTCCTATATGGATGTGAGCGATGGCGTATTCCGGGAGTGGGACGCTGCCTAGGCACTTCCCGTCGAACCGCCTCCCGTGCCAGTCAAGGTAGAAAACCTGCGTGCCAAACCAGCGCTGCCCTATGTCGTCGGGGAGTGCGTCCACGCTGACGGGAGTGATGCGTAGAAAGAACCTCGCCCTTGTATCCGTGAATGTGCAATCCTCCTTGTAGTAGATGAGCCGGTCGTCTGTCAAATAGACATCGAAGTCGGAACGGATTGCGGGTTCGCCGTAAGCGCCTGACGCTATGGAGCGGTACACTGTTTCGATTGTGGCTGCTTCTGCTCTAGCGCTGGAATACTGCGAGAGAATCAACCCGATGCCGCAAACGATTACAATGAAGCATATCGCCAACAGGTGGAGTGGCAAGAAATCCATACTTGGGCTTGCGTCCGGTGAGCGTTTGCGGCGGAACGGCAGCGCAATCCCTGTCCGCATGCACATCGCGCTTACGCCGCCGAACAATGCCGCTAGCTTGTGCCGCGCCGCTCCCTGAGCCAGCAGCAGCTCGAGAGCGTAGAAGACGCAGAAGACGCTGATCATATACTCTCTCATCTCCTGCTTGCCCAAGTATCTATTGTGCCCGTCCATGTACGAAACGGCTAACACTACGACTGCGGTAGAAGTGGCGGTGATGAACAATGCGGCTTGTCCGCGCAACAAGGCGAAGATGCCCAAAAGCAGCAGCAGCAGATATTTCGGCGCGATGAAGATGAAATACGGCATCCAATCAAATCTTGTGCCGTCTCGATGGGACGCCATCACAATAAAACCCAACACTAGCAATATCGATGGCAATGGGATGGCAAAGAGCGAATGTTTGCGGCAAAAGAAGGCGACGCAGGCTATAATGCACAGCGCCAGCCCTCCATATCGATAGATTTTGGGAAAGAGAGCGTAGTTGATGTTGTGGACATTGAACTCGTGCTGACGATTCACGCCTATTAGGAAGTCGGGCGTGGCGAAGCCGAATATGCGCTGTCCCCAGCTGAGTTCTTCGCCGGCGGCGAACACCAGCACGATACCGCCGAGGATATAGACGCAACTCCGCCACAAACTGCGCTCCGCCGCAGCCGTGAAGAACAGCAGGACGCCCGTCAGCAGAAACAGCGCGGCGGTGAGATTCTCCACCCAGTAGTCTTCTCGTATCAGCGCCAGGTAGTTCCAAGGCTGAGCAATTATGAGCCAGCCTAAGAACATCAGGCTCACGCAGATGCAGAGGTAGCCGAAGGCGGAAACGCGGCCGCCTAGGATCTCCGCACCTTCCCCTGTACTTATGTTCTGCAAACGCGCGGAGATAGCCCGCCTAAGGCTGTTCAGGGTGGGGGTGTTGGGTGGGGTCATGCTTTTCGGAGCGGGGTTACGCTAATCAGGGGACGGCGTAACTGCGTTATCTAGGTTGTGTGGGCATTTGCGTCATTCCCGTGAAAATGGGAATCCAGAATATGAGAAAATTGCATTAGCGCAGTTTAGCCGTCGATGGGCAAACATTTTCATCCTCATCCTAACCTTCATCCATCAAGGGGGGAAGGGACATCCACATCTGCGGCGTCCTCGCCTCGCCGACGAACCTTCCCCCATCAAGGGGGAAGGGACTAATGCAGTTTTCTCAGAATATCAGAATGTAGTCATTTTCGCATATTTCAGGGCTATCTCAAAGCGCCGGATTCCTGCGAAAGCAGGAATGACGGAGAAAATTGCTGCGTCATGTTAGGGATGGCTGTGGGTTAGGATTTCAGATTCCTCACTCCGTTCGGAATGACAGGGGAGTAGGGTTCGGAATGACAGGGAGAGGGGCGTTCGGAATGACAGTGGAATGGGGTTCGGAATGACATTGGAGGTGGGCGCGTGGTGAGCATGTTGAAGGGTGGTTCGACATGCTCACCATGAACGGATTGGAGTTTGACAGCGATAATGAAAAGACCCTGATAAGGCTGACAGGATAAGGGACAAAATTAGTCTTTGCGGGCGATGGCGCGGCAGCCGGCGGTTGCGGCGAATGCGCCGGGCTGGGCTGCCCATTCGCGCATCTCGGCGCACATGGCGTCGAGCGTGGCGCGGTCAACCATGCCTTCTTCGATTATCCTGTCGAAGAGGGGCAGGTTTTCTATCCACTCTGCCCAGCCGCCGACCATGTTGTCAACGGCTTCGGGGGTGTGCGCGCTGCCGAATGCGGGGAAGAGGTCGACGACGGTCAAGCCTGCGTCGCGCAGCATGCCGCCGAGGTGCTTGCCGCCGTTCATCGTGCCGCCCTGAAGATGGAAGCCGCGCTCGAATAGGTCGAAGAAACGGGTGAGCGCATCGCAGGGGGGCGATACGAGCGTGGCGCTCCAGTCTGTGCGAGTTATGCCCACGATGCCGCCGGGCTTGACGACGCGGCCGAGTTCGCTCATCGCCTTGACAGGCTCGCTGAGGTGTTCGGTGACGGCGCAGGAAACCACGGCGTCGAAGGTGTTGTCCTCGAAGGGCAGGTCTAGGATGTTGCCGACCTGGAAGCTGAGGTTGGGCAGATCCGCGTCCTCGGCGAGGGCGGCGGCGCGGGCGACCATGCCGGGTTCCAGGTCGCAGCCGATGACATTGCCCGGGGCGACGGCGCGCGCGATGCCCTGGGTTATCGTGCCGGGTCCGCAGCCGCAGTCGAGCACGCTCATGCCCGGCGTGAGGCGCTCCATAAAGAACGAGACGACGCTCGGCGCTGCCCGTTGAGCGTATTGTTCCTGAATGGCATCCACATGGTAGCCGTAGAATGGTTTGTCGTTGTGCATCGGCATGGGCGATGCGTTTGTGGTGTCTGGCATTTTCGCTCCTTGTGTTAGTCGTATGTCGGTTAGTCAGTCGAGTGTAGGGAACGAGACTGACGTTCATGGGCGGTATGGAAGGTATTCTTGCCCTCACCCTTTCGGCAAAAGCTCGGGGCAGGCTCCAGCCCTCTGGGAGAGGGCTGGAGGATTTTGGAGCCGGACTATATCAGGCTGTATCCGCTGCCTTCGCGGCCGGAGGGGGTGCCTGTGCCTTTGGCTTCGTCTATCCAGCCGTATTCCTTGAGTATCTGCTGGCTGTATGTGACGCGGCCGGTGACATTGTCGAGCGATTCGGATGCGAGCAGCAGGGCTGCCTTTGCCATAAGCTCAGGGTGTTCGCCGCGCGGGTCGTCTATGCCGCTGACGAGATTGTGGAAGACGGTGCCGGGCGTGGGCACGACGAGCGAGGGCGATACTGCGGATACCGCGATGTTGTACTGATAGACTTCCTGCGCCAAGCCTTGCGTGAAGCGTTCCAGCGCGGCTTTCTCCGCGCCGTAGCAGGTGCCGCCGCTGTTGGGTGGCACATCGAAGTATGGGCCGCGCCCGGGGCCGATGGCTGCGCCTGAGGATATGTTGACGATGCTGCCGCCGTTCCCGGGTATCATGTCCTCAAGGACGAGCTGGCTCAGGATGAAGGGGGCGTGGAAGTTGACCGCCCAAGAGCGCATCCAGCGGTTGAGCGGGTAGTCCTTGACGGGGATGAAGTATGTGAGTGCGGCGTTGTTGACTAGCACATCGACGGGGCCGTAGGCGTCGCGCGCCGCCTGCACGAGCGCCTCGCAGTCTTCGGGCAGGGATATGTTGGCGGCGACGGCGGTCGCCTCGCCACCGGCGTCGCGTATCTCCTGGATGGTGGTGTTGAGCGAGCCTTCGAGTGGGTGCGTACCCTCCTCGACGGTGCGCGCGGCGCAGATGACCTTGCCGCCCTCGGCGGCGAAGAGCACGGCGATGTCCTTGCCGATGCCGCGGCTCGCGCCGGTTACGATAACTACCTTGTCGTCAAGTCTGCCCATGTGAAGCCTCCGGGATTTAGTTTTTCAGGTGGTCGGTATTGTCGGTGTTTCAGCGCGCGGGCTGCTTCAGCAAAGCGGTCGTCAAGCCTTGCACTTCCAAGCGGGTGAGGTCGGCGAGTTTGCTGCTGTCGGTAATCTCGATGCCGACTACGCCGTTGTCCTTGTCGTAGTCGAGGACGATGCCGGGAACGACCTCTTCGGATTCGACGCTTGGGCGTGAGCGCAGCCCGATGTAAAGCATATCGCTGGCGCGGTCGTATTGTATTTCCATGTCAAGTTTCCTAATTGTTCGGACGAAAACGACGGTCAAAAAAATGCGTTGTGTACCGTTTCTCCGTCCGGTTCTGTGATGACTCGCAGATAACGATTTCGCTCGCCAATGAAGCCCCAGCGTCGGATGCGTCCATTATCTTCTGTCTGAACCTGTACAGGATTGTCCAACACAGACTGAATCCAGTCCATTCTCAATTCGGGACGGCGAACTAAAACTCTGTGCTCAAAATACCAAGTGGTTTTCATTACTCCAAGCGTTCCAACCTTGCATCAATTTAATCCTGATTATCTACGCCAGGATTGTTACATTGCGCTTCCACAGTGTTTCGGCTTCGGAAGGAATGTAGTATTCCAACGGATTGCCTTTTGGTATCTTTCTCAAGTTGATGATGCGGAAGTCGAACAGCGGTACTTTCTGCAAGTCGATTGCCTCGCCTACGGCATGGATTATGGGATCCTCAGATCTGTAATCCGCGTCGGGCGGGTCGGCTATCACCCATGCCGTCACGCCATGCACCTCGTAGGTGAAGCGGACTTCTTGGACGATTTCCGTCTCGCGCAGGCGTTCCGCGAAGAAGCGGCATACGCGGTCGGCTTCGGCGCGCAGCCACATGGGATCAGCGGTCTGTATGCTGTACTTGTCGGGCGACTTTTGTTGTGTCATGAAGCCCTAACCCTCTCTCAAAGGGAGATGGGACTTGTTCGCTTAGTTGGCTGGGTTTTGTGAACAATTGCGTCATTCCCGTGAAAACGGGAATCCAGAACATCGGAATGTAGTCACTTTCGCATATTTTAGGCTATCTCAAATCACCGGATTCCTGCTTTCGCAGGAATGACGAGATTAAAGGTCAAAGGGAGATGAGATTTGTTTTTGCTTGCTAGACGCCGAGCTTGGTTGCTAGGTCGTTGAAGTCGGTGGCGTAGATGTCGAGCCAGTCTTCGTTGGTGGCGTCGACTTCGACATCGGGGCCGTGCTCGCCGGGGCGCGGGACGAAGGCGGTCTTTAGGCCTGCTTCTTGCGCGGATTTGAGGTCGAACTTGTGGGCCGCGACCATCATGACCTGCTCGTTGGGCAAGCCTAGCAACGCCGCCGCGCCCTGATAGACTTTCGGGTCGCGCTTGTAGCGCTTGAAGAGCTCGGCGGAGAGGATGCAGTCCCAGGGCAGCCCGCCCCACTTCGCCATGTTGGTGAGCAGCGCGACATTGCCGTTGGAGAGCGTGGCGATGACATAGCCTTGCTTCAGGCGCGTCAGGCCGGGCGCGGAGTCTGGCCATGGGTCGAGGCGATGCCACGCCTTGTTGAAGTCTTGCTTCTCGTCCTCGGACAGCCCGGCGATGCCGAACTCGTCGAGCAGTTCGTCAAGGATCATGCGGTGCAGAGCGTCGATGTTCGTCCAGGGCAGATCGCCGCTGCGGACGCGCTCCATAGAGGGGCCGTAGCCGCCGCGCCACCTGTCGGCAAAGACGGGCCAGTCCACATCCAGCCCCTTTGCCTTGGCGAGCTTCTCGCCCTCGCGAATGATGCTGCTGCGCCAGTCCACGACGGTGCCGAATACGTCGAATGTGAGCGCCTTGACCTGTGATATGTCCATGTCGTATTACCTCCATCGGATAGTATCCAAATGTTACGGGGATGCTTGTGCGCTGTCAAACCAGAGGCTGACATTCAGGGACAAGATGAGGGAAGGGATTTTAGCGAGTTGATTCAAGAATTGGTGGACGGATGATTGGGGTGTTGGATACACTGGTTGTTGACTTTAGCAGGAATATGACACAGGCGGGGCGAAAATATGGATATGGTGGACAAGGATTTTTGTCGGGGGATGGTGGTGGTGGCGCACGCGGACGATGCGGAGTTCGGGTGTTCGGGGACGGTGGCGAAGATGTGCGCGGAGGGGTGGGAGATGGTGTATGTGATGTGCACGGACGGCAGCAAGGGCAGCAGCGACCGCGAGATAACGCAACAGGAGCTTGCGAGCATGCGGCGCGCCGAGCAGCAGAACGCGGGCAAGGCGCTGGGCTTGAAGGATGTGGTGTTCTTGGACTATGAGGACAGCATGCTCGAGCCGACGCTGGAGCTTCGCAAGGATATAGCGCGCGAGATACGGCGATATAAGCCGGATGTGGTAATCACGATGTATCCGATGCGTAGTCTGAACGGCGGCTGGGGGGTGGGACATCCCGACCACATGGCGGCGGGCGAGGCGACGCTGCAAGCGGTGTTTCCCACCGCGCGCGACCACATGACCTTCCCGGAGCTGCTGGAAGCGGGCTTCGAGCCGCACAAGGTCGCAGAAGTGTGGATTATGGGGCATCCGGAGCCGGACCTGTACATAGATGTTACGCAGCACATGGACACATCGGTTGCGGCGCTGATGGAGCATAAGTCGCAGATGGGCGGGCGCGATGAGGCGTGGGCGCACGAGCGGATGCGCGAATGGCGCAGGGAGCGCGCCATCGGCAAGGGGATGCAGTACGCGGAGGCGTTCAAGCGGATTGAGTTTCGGCGCTAGGGGCTTTATTCTGCGTCAAGGGCTGTCCTGATGGCAGCGGCGGCGTGCCTATGTGCCGCAGGCGTCGCCCCGAAAGTCGGCAATGGATTGCGCCCATGCTTGGAATGCGGCATCGACGGGCGCGCAAAGCCCCGCATTGTTGTCAAAGTAGAAATGCTCCAGCAGTGTCAGGTTCGTCAGGCTCTGCGGAAGTTCGCCGGTCAGTTGGTTATGACTGATATTGACCCATTCCAGAAAAGTCAAGTCGACGAACTCCGACGGTATAGTTCCGGTCAGGTTGTCGCCTTCGAGGTTTATTCTGCTGACGCTGCCGTTGTCGTCGGTGGTTATGCCGTGCCATTCGGACAGCGGGGCATCGCTCAGCCAATTTATGCTATCCGTCCAGTTCGCGCCGCCCGTAGCGTCGTAGAGCGCTTTCAGCGCCTCCCTGTCGGGGCTTGCGGGTGGCAGCACGACTATGCCGCTTACGGTTAGCGTGAAGTCGCCCTCCACGCCGCTGTCGTAGGTGGTCGCTTCTATGGTGTATTCGCCGGGGGCGAGGGTTGCCTCTATGAGCGAGTTCGTGCCAAAGCCGATGAAGTCGCCGCTCTCGTACAGCGCTTCGCCGTCTTTGCCCGCGCCGCTCATCAGGTAGAGGTATGTGTTGATTTCCGATGTCAGCATTATGGTTACATCGGCAGGCTCGCTCAGCGTGAAGGTGTAGAAACGGGCGTAGTAGGCGCTGCCGTCGGGGCTATTCTCGGATACGCAGTCGCTTTCGCTTGTCCAAGAGGCGCTGAAGGCGGCGGCGGCGGTGATCCGCTGAATGCACTCGTCGGGATCGATCCTAGTCTCGATTGTAATCTCGGACAGAGTTACCGTATGGTCGCTCACATCCGGATCGTAGGCAGCGCAGTTGCCAGCCGCGTCGCAGGCGATGAAGGTTACAAAGCGCTTGCCGTTCGCTGGCAGGAATACCGTCGTCTCGACATCGAGTCCGTGGTCGATCTTCTCGAAATCGTTGTCATCAACGATTTCCCGTATTTCGGTTGTCGCGCCGTCCCGGCAGGCGATTTCCGATTCCGCGTGCAAGTCTTTTATGAGGAAGTAGTCGTCGTTCCAGACGGGTTCACCGTTCGTCTCATACCTGATTGGCGTCTGGCACTGCTCGTCGCTTATGAGGGCGACCACCGCGATGTATTCATCGTCGCCGTCATTCGGCAGGTCTTCGGGGATGGGAAAACCCGACCTGCCATCGGTTACGGTGAAGTAGTAGTCCACATAGCCGTCATCGACCGTCTCTCCGTGCTCGGGCCTGAAATTGAAAAAGTTCGGCGCTTCGTTATCGATACGAACGACGCCGCGCACTAAGCCGAAGTCAATCGTTATCAAATCGTTTTCGTCAACCTTTAGACGTGGCACGCCGCCGTCGGCAGGGTGTTTGTACAAGGGGGCAATCTCATCGGCGTTGTCGCTGCCGACTATCGTCTCCACCATGTCGCCCTCACCTGAGACGGGCATCACCGCCGTGATAAAGAGATTCTCTTGATAATTGCTTCTGTAAGCCTCCAGCTTCAGTATGTCATCGGAACCGTCCGCTTCGACGATTATAATGACGCATTGGTTGCCATTGCCGCAATTTGGGTCGGGCGACACACTTGTTGCCTCGATGCGAAGCACAGTTCCCCAGTTCGCCCACGATGTAGCCACAAAGTTCACGGGAGCCGCGCCTGTGGTTGCGGGCAGGTCTTCGGGGCGCTCCGGCACTGCCGTCTGACCGGCTGCGGTGGTCTTCACATCTGCCAGCGCCATGTTCGGGTCGCCCGCGACATACCCGGGCACGGGGTTCGCTTTTTGCGTACTCATCGTGGTGACGGAGTCGTTTATATCATCTGTAACGGTTATCGTCACATTCAAAGATGCGTCAGGCGTATGGGCGTCGCTGTCGCTGGCGATAACGGTTACTTCGCAACCGGCGCGCGGGCATGGAGCGCTGCTCTCGTAGTCGAGGGATTCCAGCGTTGCCAAGTCGCCGGTCGCCTTGTCTATCGTGAACGACTTTGCGTCCGCGCCGCGCAGAGCGTATGAAACGATGACATCGTTGGAGGCGGTCGCGGAGTAGGAAGCGATGATTGTGCTTCGCGGCGAATTTTCCGCAACGGATACTTCTGCGGGTCCGTGAAGCACAGGCGCTTCTGCGGGGCCGGCACAATTCGGGCCGACAAAGTAGATGTCGGCGAGCCATGCGCGAAACGCCTCGTCGAGTGGCGCGCAAAGCCCCGCGTTGCCATCAAAGGCTAACAGCCATATATCTTCTAGCGTCGTAAGGCTAGGCGGGAGTGTTCCCGTCAACCTGTTGTTGTTGATAAACAGCGCTCGCAGGTTGGATGGGTTGCCCAACTCCGATGGCATGCTGCCACTCAACAGATTGTAACCGAGATTCAAAGACCGCAAGTTGGATAGGCTGCCCAACTTAGGCGGTATGCCGCCTGTCAGCCGGTTGCCGCTGAGATCCAAAGACCGCAAGTTGGATAGGTCGCTCAACTTCGGCGGTATGCTGCCTCTCAAATCTCGACCGACGAGGCGCAGACTTGTTACGCGCCCGGCGGAATCTATGGAGACGCCGGTCCAGTCAATCAGGGGAAGTTCCGCATCCCAGTTCAGCCGCGCGTCGCCGCTGCCGACGAGGGTGTCTTTTACCGCCAGAAGCGTTTGGCAATCGGCGGGGCACTGTGCGGGGGTGGGGGCGCCATGCGCGCTTGCTAATTCGCCGCTCAATAGCAGGGTGAGCGCCAGTATCGCCAATATCGCGACGGCGTACTTGGTTTTTATCATTGGGTTAGTCCTTGTGCGTCAATGTAGGGGATGTCAGGATTATAGCATTGCGCGGGGGGCGGCTGTGCGTTCTTGTTTGCTGTGTGTTGTATGATGTTGGGGGGAAAGCGAAAGGAGCGCGTAGGCGGGATGTTCAAGCGTGGCAGCGTTGGAGTCGGTATTCTGGTCGTCCTGGTGCTTGTCGGGACGGGCGGATATATGCTGCTGGAGGGCTGGGACTGGCTGGATGCGCTGTATATGACGGTCATCACTTTCACGACTGTCGGCTTTCATGAGGTGCATCCACTTTCGACGGCGGGGCGCGTGTTCACCATTTTCATGGCGATTGGCGGCGTGGCGGCGATGCTGTACTTCCTGACGGAGCTGATGCGGCGGATAGTCGAGGAGGAGGTGTTTTATGGATTTGTGCGGAGGCGCAGGATGAGAGGCACATTGTCAAGGATGCGGCATCACTATCTGCTGTGCGGGTTTGGGCGCGTGGGGAGGGAGGTTGCGCGGGCGTTCGCGGCTGAGGGCGCGGAGTTCATCGTGATTGACGCCAGTCTCGATGTCATCGAGGAGGTGCGGGAGCTGGGCTATCTTTGCATACAGGGGAACGCCGCCGAGGATGATGTGCTGCGCGCGGCGGGGGTGGAGCATGCGCGAGGGCTGGTCGCGGCGACGGGCAACGACAGCGACAATGTGTATATCACGCTGTCGGCGCGCGGGCTGAATGACGAGCTGCTGGTTGTGGCGCGGACGGCGGACATAGCCAACGCGGAGAAGCTCAAGCGCGCGGGCGCGGATAAGGTGGTGTCGCCGATGGAGATTGGGGGCAGGCGCATCGCAATGTCGGCGGTGCGCCCGCTTGCGGTGGATTTCGTGGATTCCATGTTCGACCATGCGCCCGACGCGGAAGAGCGCTTGCGCTTCGCGGAGATTCCGATTGCGTGGGACGAGGGCATGACTGTGGGCGACCTGACGAATGATGTCAATGTGGAGGCGATTGCGCTGGAGCGCGCTCAGGGCGATACGATAGCTACTCCGCATAGGGACAGCGTGCTGTATGCGGGCGACAGCCTGTTCGTGATTGGGGCGGTCGATGCGGTGGGCGCGCTCTTGGACGAGGGCTAGGTTGGCAGGGATGACGACGGGAAGAAAAATTTGATTTGACAGGAGGCATAAGGTGAAGATTACGGATGCGACGATGGAGATATATCGGTGGAAGCGGCCTGTGCCGATACGCAATGGGCGCTATACCTATCCGACGGTGGCGCTGAATCTGATTAAGTTGGAGACGGATGAGGGCATCACGGGCTACGGCTATATGGGCGGCGAGCATGTTACGGATGAGCTGACGATGGGCGTGTTCAGCAACATGAAGCAGTTCGTGGTAGGTCAGGACCCGTTCGACAATGAGCGGCTGTGGGATGAGATGTGGCAGCCGAAGCTGGTGGGCAGGCGGGGCGTGTCCACGCGCGCGATAAGCGGCATCGACATCGCGCTGTGGGACATCAAGGGCAAGGCGGCGAACCGCTCGGTGCATAAGCTGCTGGGCGCGTACACCGACCGCATTCCGGTCTATATCGCGGGCGGCTACTATGAGGAGGGCAAGGGGCTGCGCGAGCTGGCGGCGGAGATGGAGACGGCGGTGGAGCTGGGTTCGCGGGCGGTGAAGATGAAGATTGGCGGCGCGCCCATCAATGAGGATGTGGAGCGCATCCGCGCGGTGCGCGAGGCGGTGGGGCCTGATGTTAAGGTGCTGATGGACGCCAATTGCGCGTATCGCTATTACGAGGCTATTGAGCTTGCGCGCAAGGCGGAGCGCTACGATGTGTATTGGTTCGAGGAGCCGGTGAATCCGGACGATTATGAGGGGCATCGGCTCATCAGCCGCGCGACTTCCATTCCGATAGCCACGGGCGAGAACGAATATACGCGCTACGGCTTCCGCGACCTGATTAACAATCGCTGCGCCGCCATCATACAGCCGGACGCGCTGATTATGGGCGGCGTGACGGAGTTCGTGAAGGTGGCGGCGCTGGCGTCGGCGCACGACCTGCCGATAGCGCCGCACGGCAAGCAGGAGGTTCACATCCACCTGGCGGCGGCGATTCCCAACGGGCTGATACTGGAGTATTACTCGCAGGCGTTCGACCCGATGCATGGGAAGGTGTTCGAGGAGCCGCTGGAGGTTGCCGACGGGCATGTGCTTGCGCCGGACAGGCCGGGGTTTGGGTTCACGCCGAACTTCGCCGCGCTCGCGCCGCACAGGGTGATGTGAGGGGGTTAGCCTTCGGACTCCTCGTCGCCTTCGCCCGGCTCTTCGCCTTCTTCGGCGTCTTCGTCGGCAATTCCGAACTCGTCAACCTCGACGCGCGGCGGGCTGACACGGGCAACGAACTCGTCGCTGTCGGTGAGCACGGTTACATTCGCGCCGATGCTCAGGTCGCTGACGACGATGGACTTCTCGAAGTCGTCGAGGCCGGATATGTCGGCTTCGATGGCGGCGGGGATGTTCATAGGGAGCGCCTCGACGAGCAGGCTGGTTAGCGGCTGCAAGAGCGTGCCGCCCTGCTGGGTGGCGGGGGCTGCGCCGGTTAGGGTGATGGGCACTTCGGCGCTGATGGTCTGGGTTACATCCACGCGGATGAAGTCTATGTGCAGGACATCTTCGGTGACGGGGTGTCGCTGCACCTCGCGTATGAAGCAGATGTTTTCGCCGTCTGAGCCGTCGACTTCCACCGACACGGGGATGTTCGTGCCGACTTGCGGAAGCAGACGCCGCAGCGCGCCGGCCTCGCCTTGCAGCGCCTGTGAGTCTGTGCCACTGCCGTACATGTGCACGGGCAGGATGCCCTGCCTGCGAAGTTGCTTGACTTTCTTGCCTATCACGGTGCGCTGCGATAGACCAAGTTTTTGCATGTCCATTCGTTGCGGTACTCCTTGCTGGGGTTTTGGGTGTCGGGTGTTGGGGTTTTGGTTTTGCGTAAATTGGGATAGACGGGGTTTATTGGGGGCGCTCGTCCCGGCTATTCGTGCCGTTCATCTCGTAGTCGTTGATGAGCGTCATCATGCGATGCACATAGCGATGCACGACAGGGCGGTCATCGGCGATTTCATAATCCTCCATGCCGCCGTGGTGGAAGTTGATGTGAAACTTTTCTGCCGCCAGAAAGCCCGCGAGCAGCAGGTCGTCATGGAGTTCGCTTGCCAGTCGCGTGGTGGCGTTCTTGTTGTCGCGGCGCGATCGGTATCTCCAGCCGCGCTGCTTGGCGGCGGCAATCGCCGCTTGGGTGGCAGCGCCGTACAGATTTTCAGAGGCTTGGCGCGTGTCGCCTACGGCGAATTCGGCGTCGGACTGCGCGAGGAATTTTAGCGCCTGCGCGGTGTAGTCCTCGACGGTCGCTTCTGTTTCCACAGCCATTGCGAATCGTTCCTGTTCGTGTGAGTTTTACGGCATGTTATTGTAGCACAATGCGGGAATTAGGAATTGGGTTGTGTTCAGGCTTGGGTGCGATGTTTCGCAGGCTCTTCTCGCAGGCGCGGACTCCAGTAGTTGCGATCCCCAGTATCACACCCTCATCTTTGGGCAAGTCTTGGAGCATCCGCTGCCAGATGCGCCTTTTGACTTCGCGCAGGTTCGCAGCCGGCCCCGTGAATGTGGTGCGATGCACCTTCCGCCATAGCCGGAAACAGGTGTGAGTAGTGTCTGCGGAAGTAGTCGTATATGGCTTTGTCCTTGCTGAGTTCCGGGTACTCGCCAGCGACTTCCGTAGCGAGAACTTCGCTGTCGGCGAGCAGGGGCATAGTGCCTCGCTGTCTGAGTCGTCGGTTTGCCAGTATCTCTTTGAGCATGTCGTCAATCAGGCAGAAAGCGGTTATGATTAGGTCGTCCAGGCGCACGACATGCGGTTCCCCCGCACACGCGGGGATAGTCCCGCGCCCCGTCGATGGTAGCATCTCCAAATGGAAGGCGCGGCGGGGCGATGAGGGGAGTGCGATGGGTATGCTCGGCAGTTGGACGGACGCGCTGGGAGAAGTCAGCGAACCTGGCAGGTCAGATACAAGACGCCCTCACGGTTGGAGCGCTTTCAGCGGGAGATAAGGTGACAAGAGCGGATGGATACGGCATGGTCTCCTCACAATCCTGCTTCTTATTTCAGCCCAAAAGCAAAGGCTGGCATCCTTATCGTATGATAAAAGACGCCAGCCTTCAAACAGAGGCATGCCCATGGTCGGGGAGACTGGATTCGAACCAGCGACCCCCTGCACCCCATGCAGGTGCGCTACCAAACTGCGCTACTCCCCGGCCCGATTTTAGGATAGCATAGCCTACTCCCATCATCAAGGCAATCAGACCTGTGGTATTCTCAGTATGTATTGGCATTACAGTCTGGGCGGCGTATCAACCGCGTGTTGAGAATACCCTAACGCGGACGGGGTGAGCGGCGGAGGTATGCTTGAGGTTGCTGGTATAATCGCCTTTTAGTTGACACTCACACGCACGAAAGAAGGTTTGGATATGCTGATTCCGTTCACTGCGCCCTACGACCTGAGAGGCACTTTGTGCGGTGGGCAGGCGTTTCGGTGGCGCGATGAGGGCGATGGCTGGTTTTGCGGGGTGATATTCGGGAATACGGTCAGGATGCGGAGGGTTGACGAGGGCATAGAGTTTATGAGCGCGCCGGACGATGAGGCGTTTTTGGCGCAGCCGATTGCAGATTATCTTCGGCTGGATGACGACATGGAGGAGGTATATGCGGCGCTGAGCGAGGATGAGCATCTGGCGGATGCCGTGCGGCAGCATCGGGGGCTGCGGGTGCTGCGTCAGGAACCTTGGGAGTGCCTCGTGTCGTTCATCTGCTCTGCGAACAACAACATCCCGCGCATTACGGCGAATGTGGAGGACATGGCGGCGAATTACGGCGAATCGCTGCTTCGCCATAGGCTGCCGCCGCATGATGACGGCGAGGCGAATTCGGAGGCGACTTGCGAAAGGCGCGCGTTCCCCACGCCGAGGATGCTTGTGCATGCGGGTGAGCAGGCGCTGCGGGACTTGAAGCTCGGGTTTCGCGCGCCGAATGTCATAGCGGCGGCGGCGGGGATTGCGGACGGCGACGGGCCCGACCTGTATGCGCTGCGAGAAGCCGATTTCGATGATGCGCTGGCAGAGCTAGTCAAGCTGCGCGGGGTTGCGGACAAGGTGGCGAACTGCGTGATGCTGTTCTCGCTGGACAAGCCGCAGGCGTTTCCGGTGGATGTGTGGATAGTGAAGGCGATGCGGGACTGGTATCCGGACGCGCCAGCGCCGCCGCCCCTGAACAGCAACGGCAAGAAGGCTTCGCCCACGGAGAAGCAGAAGCGAGAGATGCGGCAATGGGCGCACGAGCGGTTCGGGACGCATGCGGGATACGCGAACCAGTATATGTTTCACCACAAGCGCTGGATGGGGACGGCGCAAGCCCCTCACACTAGCCTTCTCCCTCGGGTAGCGGGGACGGCTGATGATAGGTGATTGCGGATGATGTCGGGCAGTTCATAGCGATTGCAATCGACGCGGCGGGCGGGGGGCAGCGAGCGTATGAACGCCGAACCGTAGCGGCTTGCGGTGATGCGCCTGTCGAGGAGGATGACTGCGCCTCGGTCGGTCTTGGTGCGTATGAGGCGACCGAAGCCCTGCCGCAGACGGAGGATTGCCTGCGGAACGGCGTACTGCATGAAGGCGTTGTCGTAGAGTTCGGAGCGCGCCTGAAAGACCGGATCGGTGGGCACGTTGAAGGGCAGGCGGGCGACTATGAGGACGCTGAGCGCGTCCCCGGGGAGATCGACGCCTTCCCAGAAGCTCGAGGTGCCGAGCAGCACGGCGCGCGGGTTCTGCATGAAGCGGCGCACGACTTGAGCGGGCGGCCCGTCCGCGCCTTGCTGGAGGACTTCGACGCCGCGCGCCTTTAGGTCGTCGCGGATGCCGTTGGCGGTCTGCCTAAGCGCCGCGTATGAGGTGAACAGCGCCATTGTGCGCCCGTCGGCGGCGATTGCGGCGTCTTTGACTGCGGCTTCCAGCGCATCCTGATATGCCCATGAGCGCGGCTCCGGCATGTCTCTGGGCAGACACATCACAGCGGCGCTGGGATAATCGAACGGCGAGCCGAGCAGCAGTTCGTCGGCGTCCTCGAAGCCGGTGCGCTCGATGATGTGCGCGAAGCTCCGGTCTGTGCTGAGCGTTGCGCTGGTCATGACCACGCTGCGGGATTGCGAGAACAGCAACTCGTCCAGCTTCTCGGCTACATGCAGGGGCGCGGCGTGCAGTGAAAGCTCGCGCCGTCGCGCCGACAGCGTGAGCCAGTAGATGGTATTGGCGTCCGGGTCGACGACGAACTCTTTGAGCTGCCGACGCAAGTCTGCGTTGGTCTGCTCGGCGGCGGCAATGTCGTTCATCAGCGATTCGTAGTCGAGCAGGCCGGCGGCGTCAAGGTCGTCGAGCGCCCGCGTCAGATTCGCAATCTGCCTGTTGAGTTCGGCGAGCGCTAGGTCGGCGTTCTCCCAGCCAATTTCCAGTTCTGACCAGCTGGGCTGCGCGCGGGTTGCGGCGGTAACGCGAATCTTTTCCTCGTAGGCGGGGTTGCGCCTGCCATTCGGCACAGCGCCTTCGATGATGTTGTTCAGCATGGCGAAGAGCTGCGCCAGGCTCTGCCGCATGCGTGGCAGCAGCGCGCCGATTTCGTCGGTGGCACGGCGCACGGCGGCGCGGCGGCTATCGGCGACGTTCGCCGTGCGGAAGGCGGTGTTCGCCTGATTGGGCAGCCCGCCGTCGCCGCTCATCGATTGCAGGTGTTCCTCAAAACCACCCTGGCTAAGGTCGAAGCCGAGATGGTTTGTGGCTTCCTCTTCCAAGTGGTGCGCTTCGTCTATGATGAGCACATCGTAGTCGGGAATGAGCGTGCCGCCGGCGGTGGCGTTGGAGAGCAGCAGCGCGTGGTTGACGATGACGAGATGCGAGGCGGCGGCGCGTTCGCGCGCTGAGCGCAGGAAGCAGACGCTTTCGCCGCGCATGCAGCCTCTCGCATTCTGCGCCGACAGCCGTTCCCAGGGCATGGCGGCTGTCGGGTGTCCAAGGTTAATCTCGGCGCGGTCGCCGCTCGCGGTGGATTGCAGCCAGACCATCGTCTTGGCAAGCATGCGCGCCTCGCTCTCGCTGGTCGTGTCGGCGGCGCTCATGGTGTTCCAGCGGCGCAGGCACAGGTAGTTAGCGCGCCCCTTGAGCGGCGTGAAGCGCAGCCCATCGCTGCCGCCCTCGACAGACTCCAGCGCCTTCACGAGAATGGGCACATCCTTCTTGAGAAGCTGCTCTTGCAGGTTGATGGTGTTGGTAGATATGACGACGCGCTTGCCGTTCGCCAGGGCGTAGAGCGCGGCGGGCAGCAGATACGCGAGCGACTTGCCGACGCCGGTGCCCGCCTCGACGATGATGCGCTCGCCGCGATTGATGGCGTTTGCCACCGCCTGCGCCATCTCAACCTGTTCCGAGCGCGACTCGAAGCCGTCTAGGGACTCGGAGAGCGCACCGCCGTCGCTGAGCATGGACGCCACCATATCGGTATCTATATGAGTTATGCGCTCGTTCTCGCGCAGCGCGCCGCCCGCATGCAGCCTGCCGCCAATCTGCCGCATGTCCAGCCCGTTGATGCCGATACTTTCCCCACCGTCCGCGCCGTCCATCCGTCCGATGCGCGGGTTGTCGGTTAGTCCGTCGAGCAGGTATCCGAGCGACCAGTCGGAGCGCTGCGCCAGTCGCTGCATTGCGCCAAGCGTCATTGAGTCGAGTTCGTGGGCGTCCTTGAGCAGCGTCAGGAACAGCTCCATGTTTGCGGTGGCGTCGTCGAGTGCGCGATGAGGCTTGTCGTGGTCGAGCCGCAAGCCCCGCGCCATGCTCTCAAGGGCGTAGCTTGGCATGTCGGGGCGCAGCACATAGGCGAGGTCGTAGGTGTCCACAACGGGATTTGTCAACTCTATGCCGTTTGCCCGCAGGAAGCCCAAGTCGAAGTCGGCGCTGTGCGCGATGAGCGGCGACGCGCCCAAGAACGCGATGAACGACGCCGCGACGCGCTCGATTGTGTCGGCGCGGTCGAGGTCGCGCTGCCGTATGCCGGTGAGCGAGGCGATGAAGGGGCTGATGCGACGCTGTGGATTGACGAATGTCTGAAATGTGTCCAGCGTCCTGCCGCCCTGGAACTTCACCGCGCCAATCTCGATGATGGCGTCCCTGTCGGCGTCCAATCCCGTCGTCTCCAGGTCGAAGGCAACCCATACATCATCAGAAGGCGAGGTGTGCTGTGGGAACAAGGCGGAACTCCAGAGTTTCGCGTAGATTTTTTGTACACTAACGGCAAGTGCAACTATATCGATCCTATCAGAGATTTTGCCAAACCGCACTGATATTCTAGCGTTCGTTTTGGGTATTTTTGCGTCTTACCATTTGCAATCGCTTGCGTCTTGCACAAAGAAAGAGCGGGCAAGATGAGTGTCCTGCCCGCTGTGAGTGTACCGTTGCTTATGGTTTGATTGCGCCGGATTAGACGCTACGCCTGTTAGTTCGTATGGAGGTACGGCGCGACATTGAGGGGCGTCCGTACTTGATACGGTTTTTACGCATGGCGTCCATTGCGTTTTGGGCAGCGCGGCGGGATTCGTTGAGGTCTATCCTTGGACGCGACTTTGTTATGCTTGTTCCCTCCGATGCCTTACCCTTCCGTTTCGTTACCATCCTCCTCACTCTCCCTTTCTTCTGCTGTTGGTATTTTGTAATCTGGGGCGTTTCGTCTATTATTGGGTGTGTCAGGGAAGCCAACCAGAGGATATGAATCTTCACTATCCAAGATTCGCTTACTGATTTCCTCGGATCCGAAACTCAAGGGTTTGGCATTCAACCCTATCTCTTGAGCTTCTTCCAAATCAATCACAAATCCGTGAGAAGGATATTCCCAGACTAACCTGCGAACTATCTGCTGTACTTTGTCCGCATCTTCATTTTTGTAACTCCAGCGTGTCATCACACGAACTGCGTATTCCTCAATTTCGGCTAGATACCGCCTAGATTCGCCTAATTCGTGCAAGTCAACATTCTGGTATAGAGATGACACGATGGCAGCAAATAGAGGTTCTGTATGTTTGAGCGCGATAGGAACATCCAGATGAGTTCGTACTAACAATAATTTGACAATTGTGTCGAAAGCTTCCAACGAATGATCAAGTAGCTGCTCTAATCCCTTGAAAGTTTCTAGCGCAGAAACTTGTCTAACACTTCCTGTTCTATCTAGCACCTGTGGGTCAAGAGGTCCCAATTCACCTTCGGTACCCATATAGACTGTATCGGCGCCAAGACAGAAAAATGTTGCGGCGCTTTTCGCTTGGCGTGGCACCAGAACCTCAATGTCATCCACATATCGACGCAGAGCCAAAATCATTTTGTAAGTAGCAGTTGCGGAACCTCCCGGCGAGTTCAAGATAACCGACAACTGCTTATATTTGCCGAATATCGGAGCTGTGATGATTCCAAACTCTGTGTGGAAATCGTCCATCGGCCCGTTGAGAAGGAGCACAGGCCGTTGACGCTCATTAGCGAGCGTTTCCACTTCCTCAAAAATGTTTTTAGGTTCTGGATTATCTGGTTGTTCTGAGTTCATCGGAACTGCATTGTATCATAATATGAGGAACGGATATGAACGGTGCGTTGCAGTAGTTGGCAAGGTTTATGAATAGCGACTACAATTGCCTTGCCAACTGGCGAGCGGAAATGACGCATGAGAACAAAAACTTTCGGAGGATTGAATGACTACATCGGGTTCGGATATGGTTAGCGGGAGCGAGCTGATTGGCAGGGCGCTTGCGCTTGAGGGCGTGAAGAATGTGTTCACGATTGCGGGCGACCATGTGCTGCCCGCGCTGGACACGATGGCGGATATGGGCTTTCGGTTCGTGGACACGCGACACGAGCAAGCGGCGGCGCACATGGCGGACGCATGGGGGCGCATCACGGGCGAGCCGGGCGTGGCTATGTACACGACTCCGGGCTTCTCCAACGCCATACCCGCGCTGGCGAACGCGATGCACTCCGAAAGCCCGCTGCTGTCCATAAGCGGCTCCGCTGAACTGAGCGAGCTGGGCAGAGGCGCGATGCAGGAAATTGATCAGGTGGGCATGGCGCGCCCGATTACAAAGGGCGCGTGGATGGTTACTGACACGCGGCGCATCCCGGATATGATCGCTCACGCGCTCCGCGTGGCGTACAGCGGGCGGCGCGGTCCTGTGCATCTGACGATTCCGGTGGACATCCAGCAGCAGCGCGTGCGCGAGGATGAGGTGGCGTTCTACGCGCCAAGCGAGTATCGCGGCATCGGAGCGTCGCAGGCATCGAAGGATGACATCACGCGGGCGGTGGCGATTCTGCGCGATGCCGAGCGCCCGCTCATCGTCGCGGGCAGCGCGGCGGCATACTCGCGCTCCGGCGAGGCGCTGCGCGAGTTCATCGAAACCACGCGGCTGCCGCTGCTCACCGAGGGCGACGCGCGCGGCATCGTATCGGATGAGCATCCGTACTGCATGGGGTTCTTCGACCAGGGGCTGAGCCAAGCGGCGCGCAAGATTCGGCAGGCGGATGTCGTTCTGATGCTCGGACGCAAGCAAGACTTGATTATCGGATACGCGATGTCGCCCACGATTGGCGCGGATGCCGCCATCATCCAGGTTGACCCGTCGGCAGCGGAGATTGGGCGCAATCGCGGCGTCGCGGTGGGAATCGCCGGCGATGTGGATGCGACGCTGCGGCAGCTCACGGCAGAGGCGGCAAAGCATTCGTGGGCCGAACTGGACTGGATTGGGGAGCTGCGCGCCGAGCGCACAGAGTGGCGCGAGCATCTGGAGGCGCTCGCAGCGCCGGAAGCGCCGATGCATGCGATGTATGTGCATCGCGCCGTGATGCAGACGCTCACGCCCGACGACTATCTCGTATTCGACGGCGGCGACTACTGCCACTTCGGGCGGGCGTACCTGCCGGCGCGCATGCCGAAGAGCTGGCTTTATGTGTCGCCGTCGGGGATGCTGGGACACACGATACCGACCGCGCTTGCGGCAAAGCTCGCGCACCCGGACAGGCGCGTAATCGCGTTCAGCGGCGACGGCGCGTTCGGCTTCAACGGCATGGAGTTCGACACCGCGGTCAGGCATCATCTGCCGATTGTGTGCGTGATGGGCAACGATTCGGCGTGGGGCATCGACCGTCAGATTCAGCTCGGCGTGTACGGCAAGCCGGTTGCGACCGACCTGCTGCCCACGCGCTACGACCAGGTGGTGCGCGGTCTTGGCGGGCATGGTGAGGTGGTGGAGAACCCTGAGGAGTTGCAGCCCGCGCTGGAACGCTGCCTGAAGCTGGAGCGCCCCGCGCTCATCAATGTGCAAGTGCAGCGCGCCGTCAGCCCGCGCGGACAAGCCGCCATCAACCGCTGGAAGAGCCACACGCTGGAGGCGTTTTAGGGGTAGTCTGCCAGTTAGTCAGCGTGTCAGTCGGTCAGTGGGGGGCGGTCATCAAGGCCGCCCTCGGTTTTGTGCAATTAGCAAGTGCGGATGTGCTACCATTGGGGCTACTATTCGCAGAGGGGATTCGTCATGGCTAACGCCTGCAATGTGCCGAGCCGCACCATATTCACGGGCGACAACTTGGACATCCTGCGGGGCATCAACTCAGAGTGCGTCGACCTCATCTATCTGGACCCGCCGTTCAACTCCAATCGCACATACGCCGCGCCGCTGGACAGTGAGGCGCGGGGCGCGGAGTTCGATGATGTGTGGACGCTAGACGATATGAAGGAAGAGTGGCTGGATGAGATTGAGATTCGAATGCCCGCGCTGTTTCACCTCATCAATGGGGCGAAGCTGGCGCACGGCGAGAGCATGGCAGGCTATCTGACTTTCATGAGCGTGCGCCTGCTGGAGTTGCATCGCGTCCTAAAATCGACGGGCAGCATATACTTGCACTGCGACGACACGGCAGCGCATTATCTGAAAAGTATAATGGATGCGCTGTTTGGATGGCGGAATTACAGGGCAGGAATCATTTGGAAGCGGACTTCGGCACACAATGATTCTCGCAGATTCGGACGAGTCCAAGATTACATCCTGTTTTACAGTCGCCGCGGCATGATAAATGCCGACGACATTCGCATTCCGCTCGACCCTGAGTATGTAGAACAGTTCTACCGATATGAGGATGCGCGCGGTGTATATCGCCTTAGCGACCTCACTGCTCCGAGGATAGGTACAGGTGAGACAGGTCGGCTTTGGCGGGGGCATGATCCGAATAAGAGTGGCAGGCAGTGGAATGCCCCTCTGAGAGGTCACTACGCCGCCTGGATTGAAGAGAACTTTATTCCAGGATACAGAGAAATCGTAAGTCCGCTTGCTCGACTAGACGCCTTGGACGATGTTGAGTTGATATATCATCCACCTAATAACGGCATGCCCGCCCTTAAGCGTTACTTAGAAAGCAACCCGGGGCAAGTTCCAACCGCTCTATGGATTGATATTTCACCTGTGGGTCCACATGCAAGAGAGCGAACAGGATGGAAGACGCAAAAGCCGCTCGCGCTGTTAGAGCGCATCATTGCGGCATCCTCCAACCCCGGCGACCTTGTGCTCGACCCGTTCTGCGGCTGCGCCACCGCTTGCATTGCCGCCGAGAAGTTAGGGCGTCAATGGATTGGGATTGATATACTCCCACAGGCGGCGGAGGTTCTACGGGACAGGGCAAGGCGCGAATTGCAGATACCGCTGGATGACGGCGACGGCAGCGGTTGGGAGGACTGGACGCCCTTCATACTAACTGAGCCAACGCGGAGAACCGACCTTACTCTCCTCCATCCGCTTGACATCAAGTCTGAAAAAGACCTTTTGTACAGAAGTCAGATGGGCAGGTGCATCGGCTGCGAGTATGAATTGCCCTTGCATGTGCTGACGATAGACCACATCGTCCCGCGTTCGAGGGGCGGTTTGGACGCCGTGGGCAACCTGCAACTGCTCTGTCATACTTGTAACGCCATCAAGGGCAACCGCACGATGGAGTATCTAAGAACAGAGTTGCGAAGAAGAGAAATACTGACCGACTGATGAATGACACACTGATGAACTCTGATATACGGCTTAGCGTGGTTGACCAGTCGCCTGTGCTACCATTGGGGCTACTATTCGCAGAGGGGATTCGTCATGGCTAACGCCTGCAATGTGCCGAGCCGCACCATATTCACGGGTGACAACTTGGACATTCTGCGGGGCATCAACTCAGAGTGCGTCGACCTCATCTATCTCGACCCGCCGTTCAACTCCAATCGCACATACGCCGCGCCGCTGGACAGTGAGGCGCGGGGCGCGGAGTTTGATGATGTGTGGACGCTGGATGACATGAAGGAAGAGTGGCTGGATGAGATTGAGCTTCGTATGCCCGCGCTGTTTCACCTCATCAATGGAGCAAAACTGGCGCACGGCGAGAGCATGGCAGGCTATCTGACTTTCATGAGCGTGCGCCTGCTGGAGTTGCATCGCGTCCTGAAATCGACGGGCAGCATATACTTGCACTGCGACCCGACTGCCTCACACTATCTTAAAACCATCATGGACGCTCTGTTCGGAGACAATAACTTTCAGAACGAGATTACATGGAAAAGGACGGGTTCGCATGGAGGCGCTAGAAGGTGGGGTCCAATCCACGATGTGATATTGTTCTATACGGGTCCGAGCAGGCATCGGTGGAATAGAACTTTTCAGGAATACTCACCCGAATACTTGGAAACCTATTACAGATATGAAGATGAGCGGGGCAGGTATCAACTGGTGTCGCTTACAGGCGCGGGAACGACTATGGGTCATTCGGGAAGGGAGTGGCGCGGGATAAATCCGACCGATGTTGGAAGACATTGGGCGGTTCCTCAAAAAGCGCTCCAAAATGCGTATTCTGACAGAACGGATTTGGACGATCTGACTACACAAGAAAAACTTGACCTTCTTGACGAAGCAGGACTGATTTACTGGCCCTCACAAGGCAGAGTGCCTAGGCAAAAGCGATATGAAGACGAAGGTGAAGGCGTACCCATCCAGGACATCATCACGGACATTTCGCCTGTGGGCGCGCACGCGGGTGAACGGACGGAGTGGAAGACGCAAAAGCCGCTCGCGCTGTTAGAGCGCATCGTCGCGGCATCCTCCAACCCCGGCGACCTTGTGCTCGACCCGTTCTGCGGCTGCGCCACCGCTTGCATTGCCGCCGAGAAATTAGGGCGTCAATGGATTGGGATTGATATACTCCCACAGGCGGCGGAGGTTCTACGGGACAGGGCAAGGCGCGAATTGCAGATACCGCTGGATGACGGCGACGGCAGCGGCTGGGAGGACTGGACGCCCTTTATACTAACTGAGCCAACGCGGAGAACCGACCTTACTCTCCTACATCCGCTTGACATCAAGTCTGAAAAAGACCTTTTGTACAGAAGTCAGATGGGCAGGTGCATCGGCTGCGAGTATGAATTGCCTTTGCATGTGCTAACGATAGACCACATCGTCCCGCGTTCGAGGGGCGGTTTGGACGCCGTGGGCAACCTGCAACTGCTCTGTCATACCTGCAACGCCATCAAGGGCAACCGCACGATGGAGTATCTTAGGACAGAGTTGCGAAGAAGAGAAATACTGACAGACTGACGGATTGACACACTTATGAACTCTGATATACGGCTTAGCGTGGTTGACCAGTCGCCTGTGCGGAAGGGCGGGACGGCGCGCGATGCGCTGACCGAAACCATTGAGCTCGCGCGCGCCGTGGAGGCGCTGGGCTACCGCCGCTTCTGGGTGGCGGAGCATCATAACCTGGCGAACTTCGCGGGAACAAGCCCGGAGATTCTCATCGGGCAGATTGCCGCGAGGACGCAGAGCATTCGCGTGGGCAGCGGCGGCGTGATGCTGCCGCATTACAGCGCGTTCAAGGTCGCCGAGGTGTTCCGCATGCTGGAGACGCTCTTCCCCGGCAGGATAGACCTGGGCATCGGGCGCGCGCCCGGCAGCGACCAGATTACCGCCGCCGCGCTCTCATATCCGCGCCCGCAGCTGGATGTGCGGCACTATCCCAGAATTGTGGGCGATCTGCTGAACTTCCTGCACGACAGCGTCGATGCCGAGCATCCCTTCGCGTCGCTGCACGCGGGGCCCGGGGAATCGACCGCGCCCGATGTGTGGCTGCTGGGTTCGCGCGCCGACAGCGCGGCTATGGCGGCGGAGATGGGCTTGCCCTTCAGCTTCGCGCACTTCTTCGGGCTGGCAACGGAGCACGGACCTACCATCGCGGAGATGTATCGGCAGAACTTCAAGCCGTCCGAATATCTCGCCGAGCCGAAGGTCAATGTCGCGCTGCAAGTGCTGTGCGCCGATACGGAAGAAGACGCGCAGCGCATTGGCGCGAGCCGCAACCTGTCGCGCGTGCGCTCGGTGCAGGGCGTGCGCGAGGGCGTGCCGCCAATCGAAGAGGCGCTGGCGTATGAGTACCGCCCCGACGAGTGGGCGTACCTGTCGAAGATGAAGCAGAGCTACATCGACGGCGCGCCGGAGCAGGTCAAGGAGAAGATAGAGGCGCTTGCCGAAGCTTACGCCACCGACGACATCGGCATCGTCACGATATGCTACGATTTCAGCGACAGGGTGCGGTCGTATGAGCTGGTGGCTGAAGTGTTTGGCATGAATGAACAAAGCCGTCCTCTGTGAAAGCGGGGGATGGGGATTTCACAGGAGATTTGCGATGCGCTGGGTAAGATATGAAGGCGATGGCGAAGCCGTATTTGGCATTGTGGAGGGCGATGATGTCGAGGAGGTCAGCGGCAGCCCGTTCGACGGCTATGAGCGCACGGGCAAGCGGCAGGCGCTGGCAGATGTGCGGCTGCTGATTCCGTTCGAGCCGAAGACATTCTACGCGGCGGGCGTCAACTACGAAGAGCATGTGCGCGAGGCGGCGGCGCTGCTCGGACGCGAGCCGGACATTCCGCAGAAGCCGGACATCGGCTATCGCGCCAACAACGCGCTCATCGCGCACGGCGAACCTATCGTGAAGCCTGCCGACGCCACCGAGCGGTTTCAGTATGAGGGCGAGCTTGTAGTCGTCATCGGCAAAGAGGCAAAGAACCTATCGGAAGCGGACGCGCTGTCGTGCGTGCTGGGCTACACCATCGGCAACGATGTAAGCGAGCGCACTTGGCAGGCGGGCGACCGCACGCTCTGGCGCGCCAAGAACAGCGACACCTTCAAGCCGATGGGCCCGTGGATTGAGACCGATGTCGATCTCGATTCGCTGCGAACCGTCGTGCGGCTGAACGGCGAGGTCGTGTCAGACTTTGCGACCAACAACATGGTGTTCGGCGTGGCGACCTACATCAGCGCGATGACTCGCTATCTCACGCTATATCCGGGCGATATGATATGGATGGGAACGGACGGCGCAACGCAGAACATGAAGCCGGGCGATACCTGCGAAGTAGAGATAAGCGGCATCGGCACACTGAGCAACCCGGTGGTCAGCGGTTAGGTCGTGCGGACTTCCATCCCGTCATTCCCGCGAAAACGGGAATCCAGCGTGAGATAACTTGTAGCTTCATGGAGGGTTTATCGACATGGCGACTATCAACTCGGTATTGGGGCCGATGGACACGGCGGATTTGGGGTTCACGCTGTCGCATGAGCATGTGCTGGTAACTTCTGCGGGCATACAGCAGATATACCCGGAGTTCATCGATCGCGCTGGCACGATTGAGCGCGGCATCAACGACCTGAAGGCGGCGCATGATGAGGGTCTGCGAAGTATCATCGATGTAACGACTATCGACCTGGGGCGCGATATTCGGCTCATCCAAGAGGTGTCGCGCGGCTCAGGCGTCAATATCGTCTGCGCGACTGGCACATGGCGCGACATCCCGCGCGTGTTTTGGACGGCGACGCCCGACGACATCGCGCCGCTGTACATCCGCGAAATCGAAGAGGGCATCGAAGGCACGGACATCAAGGCGGGCATCATCAAGGTCGCCAACGACATGGGCGGCGTTACGCCGGAAGGCGAGATTATCCTGCGCGCGGCCGCGCGAGCGCAGAAGGCGACGGATGTGCCTATCTCCACGCACACATGGGCGCCTGAGCGCGTCGGCGAGCAGCAGGTCGCCATATTCGAAGACGAGGGCGTCGACCTGAACCGCGTCTATATCGGACACAGCAACGACACGGATGATACCGATTACCTCATCGGCTTGCTGGAAAAGGGCGTATGGATTGGGCTTGACCGCTACCCCGGCAGGCCTGAGGCGCTCGACTGGGAGGCGCGCACGCAAACGGCGTACAAGCTCATCGAGGCGGGGTTCGCGCACCGAATCATGCTGGGACACGACTGGTCGGTGGCGTTGCTGATTGCGCTGCGTGAGGCGCGAGAGGCGCGGGACAAGAACAACCCCGACGGCTACCTGTTCATCACGCGCCGCGTACTGCCGCGCCTGCAAGAGCTAGGCGCGTCCGACGACGACATCAACAAGATTATGGTGGACAACCCGCGCCGCTTCTTCGAGGGAAGGGAATAAAAAGAGAGGAGCCTCCCCGACTCGCGGGAAAGCCCCTCTCCGGTGTAGAAGATGCTCCGGGGAACACCTACCTGGAGCACCTCCTGATACTACTAGCCAATGCAGCAACCTCCTTTCCAGAGACCCTCAGTAAGCTTTCGGCCACCTCCACCACTATCTCTGACTTTCTATTATACACATAGACGGCAAGATTTACAGGCAAATTGAGATGATTTACATGGATGTACAAGATGGAAGGGATGAGAACGCGCGATGATTGACGGCGTGGCGGGCGTGATAATCTGGACAGAGCGCATGGCGGCGATGGCGGCGTTCTACCGCGACACGCTGGGGCTGCCCGTGCATTCGGAGCGTCCGCACTTCGTCGCGTTCGAGTGGGGCGATATGCGCTTCAGCATCGGCGCGCACTCCGAAGTGCGGGGCAAGAACGCCGAGCCGCAGCGCATCATGGTCAACCTCGCAACATCGGACATCCACATGCTGCACAAGCGTCTTGCCGCAGCGGGCGTGCGCTTCATCAGACCGCCGGAGCGCGAGCATTGGGGCGGCTGGGTCGCCACATTCGAGGACCCGGACGGCAACCTACTGCAACTGCTGGAGCAGCCGTAGGGAGCTAATAAGGGCGGGCGAAGTAGATGCAAACTACTCTACATAGGCGGCCTAGTTTCAAACAGGCGCGCGCGCTGCTCGTAGGCGTAGGCGGCGCGGAAGACGGTCGGCTCGTCGAATGGCTTGCCCGCGATTTGCAAGCCGACGGGCAACCCCGCCGTCGTGAAGCCGCAAGGCACCGATATGGCGGGCATCCCTGTGAGGTTGTAAGGCCCGGTGAAGCTGGGAACGCGCGATGTCGTCATAGCGTCCATCTCGTCGAAGCGCGGCGCGGGATTGGACATCGTGGGCGACGCCACTACATCAACCCTCCTCAGCACATCGGCGAACTCGCGCTTGAGCACATTCCTGACGCGCTGCGCCTGCACATAGTCGCCTGACGAGAACAGCCCGCCGGTTCGGAAGCGCGCCCTGACCATCTCGCCGAATAGCTCCGGCTTGGAGCGCAGGTTGTTCTGATGGTAGGCGAATGCCTCGCTCAGCATGATGACGGGCTGCGCCGCGCCCGCGTGCTCCAGCATCGGAACGCTCACCTCTTCCACATGCGCGCCCAAGTCCTCCATGACCTTCAGCGCGTCGTTCACGGCGGCGAGGGTGTCCTTGTCTATCGTGGGGGCGTCCGCAAAGAAGAAGTGGCGCGGCACGCCAATTCGCAAGCCGCTAATGTCCTCTACCAGCGACGCCGAATAGTCAGGGACGGGCGCTTGGCTGGTCGTCGGGTCTTTGGGGTCATAGCCCGCGATGGCTTGCAGCATGATGGCGGAGTCCTCGACCGTCCAGGTCATAGGCCCGCAGTGGTCAAGCGTCCAGCTGAGAGGCACGACACCGTAGCGGCTGACGCGCCCGTAGGTCGCCTTGATGCCCGCGATGCCGCAGAATGCCGCCGGTCCCCGTATCGAGCCGCCCGTGCAAGAGCCGAGCGTCCCCATGCACAACCCCGCCGCGATGCCCGCGCCGGAGCCGCTGCTTGAGCCGCCGGGGATATGGTCGAGGTTCCACGGGTTGCGCGCCAGAGGGAAGCCGTTGGTCGGGTCGGGGCCGCCGAGCGCGAACTCGTGCATCGCCAGCTTGCCCAGCAGCACCGCGCCCGCCGCCCTCAGGCGCGCCGTAGTGGTGGCGTCCTCAGCCGGAACGCGGTCTGCCATCACCTTGGAGCTTGCCGTAGTGCGGACGCCCGCCGTGTCGTACAAGTCTTTCAGCGCGATGGGGATGCCGTGCATCGGCCCGCGATAGTCGCCGCGCAGGATTTCGGCTTCCGCCTGCCGCGCGTCCGCCATAGCGTCGTCGCGCAGCACGGTTATGTAGCATTCCAGCGTATCGTCGAGCGCGTCGATGCGCCCCAGAAACGCGCGGGTAAGCTCGACGGGCGAAATCTGCCCGCTTGCCAGCAGTTCGCCCGCCTCGCCGATGGTGAGGTAGTGCAGTTCAGTCGTCATCGCTACACCTCCGGATCCCAGCCCGGCGAGTACACGACCGCCAAGTCTTCGGCGTCGAGTTCGAGGGCGTTCATGCGAGCAATCGGCTCAAGGTAATGGTCGTACATCGGCTTGAGATGCTCAAGCTCGCCGTCGGTGAGGTCAAGGCCCGCGCGCCGCGTGAGTGCGCGAAAGTCGTCGATGGCAATGGATTCGGGCATGGCAATGCCTCCTGATAGTGTGAGCATTAACATAACACAGATGGACAGGATGGGTGGGGAGGTTGCTTACCGTTTATTCTCCAGGCAATGCCTTCGTCTTAGCCGCGTCGTATCCTTCCCAGACCTTTCGCGTTAGCGCCGTAAGTTGCTCTTTATGAGCGTTCCATTCTTCCAGCGAGTGCAGCGGAAACTTAATCTCGTAGTTGATGTCCTCGAATTGTACTAGAGCTTGTGCGTCTGCCTTTTCGTATTCAAAGCCTTCGTTCTTGATTTTCTCGAACTCGCACATTGACGCAAGGCGTATAGATAGAGGGTGAAAACCAACTTTGACACCATGCCCGCTCTCGTCAATCTCAATGAAGAGTGTGGCTGCACGTATAAAAGTGCCCATGTTAAGCGCTGAGTAGTCTAGGTTGAAATTCATCCGTGTGTTGGCATAGGAATTCGTATATCCCCTTGTCTGGCTCTTGAACATATTCTCTACGCCACTTAGCACATCTCGAACCTCTGAGGTTAGCGCTTGGGCGCGTTCAACAAACGGTGATCTTCGATTGCGTGATTGGGGCTTTCGCGGTGTGCTGACAGCCGTATCAGCTCTTTCCACTTCTACATTTCTGGAAAGCAACGTCTTGCCATCGCTGTTGACAAAGCCTTGAAAGGTCAACAGCGCAATGTCGATAGTGCCGCCCGCAAGATATTTCACCATGCGCTCAGTCGTATTATCTACGCCAAGTCCCACCAGAACCATGCGTGGAGGCAGAAGCGAATCGATGTCCCCTTCAGCCCAGATGCTGCTAAACCACTCACCAAAGTTCTCAATCTTTTGTATGCCAAGGCTGCCGGATCGCTCGGATATGTGCTTGTATAGGGTTTCTTCATCCATAGCGTTCAGTGAAGAAGCGTAGTCAATGACCTGTGCGACCGCCTCACGATTGAGTCTGCCACGCTTCAACTCGAACACGACCAGTCTGCCATCGCTGTCCACGCCGAGCAGGTCGAGCGGGCCGCCCGCCGTTGAAGTCTGCCGTCCCACCAGTTGCAAGCCACCTTCAAGCATCTCCGGGTTCGCGGTAAGAATATCCTCAAGCAGTCCCTCGGTCTCCATCCGGTTGTTGGTGATAAGTTGCGCCGCCGAAGTGCCGTCGACTGCCCATATCTTGGTTTCTTCCATGACACACTCCTATCTTATCCTACTCATTCTGTCCGTCCTGTCAGCGCTCTCAAGCCGACGCCACGAACCGCTCCACTTTGATTTGCCCTGCTTGTTCTCGCGCCTGCCACAGGTCGTAAGCCGTCTGCAAGTTCAGCCAAGTCTCCGGCGTAGAACCGAACGCCTGAGACAGCCGAATAGCCATGTCAACCGACATGCCCGACTTTTCATTCAGCAGGTTGGAAAGCGCTTGGCGTGTTACACCCAAACCCTCCGCCGCCCGCGTTACCGTCAAGCCCAGCGGCTCAAGACATTCGTACTTCACGATTTCGCCCGGATGGGGCGGACTGTGCATAGGCATCGCATCACTTCCTCAGTGGTAATCAGTGTAATCAACATCAACCGCGTCGCCGTCATCAAACCTAAAGGTTACTCGCCAATTCGCCGATACCCATACTGCGTAATGTCCGCTGAGTTCGCCCGACAGCGAATGCAGACGAAAGCCGGGCATGTCCATATCCTTCGGAGTGCGACTTGTGTCAAGTACGCCAAGAATGCGCTTCAATTTTCGCAAGTGCTGCGGGGCTACGCGACCTTCATTGCCGTTGTAGAGCGCTTCGAGCCTGCGACTTCTGAACGAGGCTATCATGCCGACACTCTAAGGCAGTGTGGTGTCGCCTGTCAAGTGTCAGTTGACAATATGAATGGACAGAATTGACAGAGTGAGCAAATCAAGACAATCCCATCCATCCTGTAAATCGATGTTAGCTACGGCCCCTCCTCCCAATACTGCGCCGGCGACCTTGCGGGGAAGGGCTTGTACGGGTAGGCGGCGAGGCGCTCTTCGTCTAGGTCGATGCCCAGGCCGGGCGCGTCGGGCAGTTGAATGTAGCCATCCCGCACCTCGAAGGGCGTCTTGGCGTTGTGTTGGCTGCTAACATAAAGGCGACTTGTAGCATATTCGCTCATTATGTTATGTTTTCGATAAGAATTGTCAACTATCGAAAGCGCTGATGCCAGGTTGGGCAAATCATGGCTACCGTAACTCACACTTCAGAGGATGCGCCGTGGATGGATAGATTGCGCCTGCCCGCTTATCGGGTATCAGACGCCGCAAAGTACGCCGGCATCCATCACAATGCCATTTACGCTTGGGAAAGGACGGCATCGCCCGACGTTCCTAGACGGGCTCCGTACACACGGCTATCTTACTTGGAACTCATCGAAATCGCGTTTGTCGCATTCTTCAAGAATGTGGGCATTCCCTTGCGGCGAATAAGAGATACGCACGACCAAATCGCCGATTATATGGAAACTGACTATCCATTCGTATCTCGTCAGTTCAAAACAGAGCGCTTTTCTTACCGTCTGCTGACGGAACAGGATGAGCGCTACTTGCCGGAATTGTCGGCGGCAGTCGCATTATACGAATCCAATGGGCTATCTTCCCAAGACGAATGGGCAGCGGAGTTGTTTTCCCGATTCGATTACGAATACGAGGTTGTGGTGAGATGGCGGCTGAGAGGACGCGCGCCCCAAGTCGTTATAGATCCGAGAATATCTTTCGGTGTTCCGACCGTAAAAGGCATACCCACGCAGGTTATAGCGGGGCGGTATGAAGTGGGGGAAACGCCTGCCGAAATCGCTAGTGACTTTGTCATAAGTGAAACCGCCGTTTTGGATGCGCTCAAGTTCGAGAACCCAACACACTTGAACGGGCAAATCAAGGCATCGTGACAACTCTGTTTTGGGACAAGAATATCGGCACTACGATTCCACGCGCGCTGCGTATGCTGTCCCCGCCCGGGGTCAACATCAGATTCTATCAAGAAGAATACCCGTCTGCCGCAAGCGCCCCTGAGTTGGGAGACGATGCTTGGCTCTCCGATGTAGGCAAATCGGGATGGTTCGTCGTTACTCAGGACCAACGAATGCACACCAACGCGCCCGAACTCGAGGCAATCAAGCGACATAATGTTGGCTGCTTTTATTTGAAAGGCGCGAGTGACAGCAAGTGGAATATATTCCGTCGCTTCGTATGTAGCTTCGATCGTATCATCCAAGTCGCAGAGGACACTCCGCGCCCATTCGTGTACCGCATTCAGAGAAATGGAAATCTCAGGGCGATTGTTCTCCCGTAATTCTCTATGGCCCCTCCTCCCAATACTGCGCGGGCGACCTTGCGGGAAAGGGCTTGTACGGGTAGGCGGCGAGGCGCTCTTCGTCTAGGTCGATGCCGAGGCCCGGCGCGTCGGGCAGTTGGATGTAGCCGTCCCGCACCTCGAAGGGCGTCTTGGCGATGTCCTTGCCGAGTTCCTCCAGATTCACGAAGTATTCGGTTATCAGAAAGTTGGGGATTGCCGCCGACACCTGTATGGTCGCTGCCAAGCCAACTGTGGTGCTGTTGAAGTTGTGCGGCGATATGACGACGAAGTACGGCTCTGCCATTGCCGCAATCTCCTTGAGTTCCAGGATGCCGCCCACATTGCACACATCGGGATTGAGGATGTCGGCGGCTTGCTTCTCGAAGACCTCGCGGAACTCGAACTTGGTGTAAAGCTCCTCGCCTGTAACGACCGGAATGTTTATCTTCTGGCGCACGGACGCGAGCGCGGGGATGTTCTCGGCAAGCACGGGTTCTTCGTACCAGAAGGGGCGGAACTGCTCGATGTCGTGGGCGATGCGGACGGCATGCATGGGCGCGAGGCGGCGGTGCATCTCCACGAGGATGTCCACATCGGGGCCGACTGCTTCGCGCACGGCGCGGACATTCTCCACTGCGGCGCGCTCAACATCCTTGCTGACATAAGTGCGCCAAGGTCCGGGAATGGGGTCGAACTTGAGCGCGGTGAAACCCGCCTCGATGACCTCTGACGCCCGTTCCGCAAGCGCGTCGGGCGTTGGATTGCCGCCGCTCCAGCCGTTGGCATAGACGCGAATCTTGTCGCGGCACGCGCCGCCGATGAGCTTATGCACGGGCGCGCCGTAAGCCTTGCCCGCGATGTCCCACATGGCATGCTCCAAGCCGCTGATGGCGCAATAGTAGTCCATCGCGCCGCGCCTGCCCGCGAAGTCGTCGAACGCCATCTGCATGAAGTGCTTGATGTTCGTGGGGTCGCGCCCGATGAGGTAGCGTCTGATCTGGTCGATGTGCGCCGTAATCTGCAAGTCGCGGTCCGACTGCGTATAGCACTCGCCCCAGCCATATATGCCCTCATCCGTCTCAATCTTCACGAAGCAGAGGTTTTTTGCTCTGCCGGGGTGTATCAGAAAGGTCTTGATGTCGGTGATTTGCATGACGATACTTTCCTATCCTTTCATGGATGTTGGTTCTTGTTACTGCGCCACCCATCCCCCATCGACCACAACCTCGCTGCCAGTAACATACGACGACTCATCGCTTGCCAGATACAGCACGGCGTTGGCGACTTCCACAGGTTCGGCGAATCTGCCGAGCGGGATGCGGGAGCGCATGACGGCGTAGGTTTCGGGATCGGCGCGCCGCCGCTCCGTCATTGGCGTTACGACTGGTCCGGGATGCACTGAGTTGGCGCGGATGCCCTCGCCGGCGTACTGGATGGCGGTGGACTTGGTGAGTATGCGAACCGCGCCCTTGGATGCGTGATACTGCGCGCTGGTGTTGTCGGTGGCGACGATGCCGAGCTGCGACGAGATATTGATGATGGAGCCGCCGCCCGCCTTTCGCATCTCAGGGATGGCTGCCTTCGTGCCTAGGAATACGCCCTTGCCATTGATGTCCATCACGCGCTGCCACGCCTCCACGCTGGTGTCTTCCACCAAACCGCCGACGCCTCCGATGCCAGCGTTGTTGACGAGGATATGCAGCGCGCCGAAGCGCGATACGGTCGCGGCGACGGCGTCCTGCCAGTTCGCTTCACTGGTTACATCGAGGTGGATATAGAGGCAATCGCCGCCGCTCTCGTTTATCGCGGCTTCCACCTCACGCCCCTCGTCGTCGAGGATGTCGCCGATAGCCACCTTTGCGCCTTCCCGCGAGAAGAGGCGTGCCTCTGCCGCGCCCATGCCGCGCGCGCCGCCGCTTATGAACGCCACTTTGCCGTCGAGTCTGCCCATTGTATTGCCTCCTCTGTCGTTTAGTCGGCTAGCCTGTCTGTCAGTATGTCAAGGGTTAGGGTTGACTGGTGTGTGAGTAGTGTATCATGGGCGCAGCATACATCATCTTGAACGCTGATAAAGGTGTGAGATGGCGACGTCACCGACTACAACAAATCTGCTTACCGCGAAAGAGTTCATGGCGATACCCGATGACGGTTGCAGGCTTGAACTGATTGCCGGGAAGGTGGCAAGACGCCGATATGCTTGGTGGAATGAGGGTCTAGCGGGAACGAAGATTTGTCTCAGTCTGTCAGACTATGTAGTTCAGAACGACTTGGGCGTAGCGCTTAGCGCCGGAGTTGGATACCATATCAAAAGTTCCCCCGACCATGTTCGAGTTCCAAGCGTAGGCTTTATCAGCCGTGAGCGGACGAATGTCGAAGACCCGGAGGCTTATTTTCCGGGAGCGCCGGACATTGCCGTTGAGTGCGTCACCACTTGCGACACATACTATTATGTGACGGACAAGGTTTCGGACTGGCTGGAAGCGGGGGCGGGTATGGTCGTTGTGGTGGACGCTCACAACAAGAGCGTGATGGCGCATCGCTCACATACTGATGTCGCGTTTCTGAAGGAAGCGGACACGCTGGACGGCGGCGATGTACTTCCCGGCTGGCGAATGACCGTCGCCGACATATTCGCCTAGAAACTGACAGGGATTGACTGGATACCACCCTATTTGTAGCATGCGGTTTAAGGCGCGGGTTGGCAGGTATTCGCAGGTATTCTTGGAGGTAATGCAATGGGCAAACAAGACATTGAGCTTATGGCGCACCTGATGCGCCGCGCGGGATTTGGCGCGACGCTCGACGAGATTGAAGATTGCGCCGCGCGGGGCTACGAGGCTACCGTGGAGCGGCTGCTGAATCCCGGCGATGCCGATTGGGTGGGCGACTTCATGGTGCGGCGCTTCGACCATGAGGCGTCGGGCATGATAAATCATCCCGGGTCAGCCAGAAACTGGATATACCGCATGGTCACTTCCACCGCGCCCTTGCAGGAGAAGATGACACTCTTCTGGCACGGGATTTTCGCCACGGGCATGCCAAAGGTCATCAACGGCAGGGTGCTTTCGGATCAGGTGAGCATGTTCAGGCGCTGCGGCATGGGCAGGTTCGACGCCTTGCTGATGGAGCTTGCGAAGAACCCGGCGATGATAGTCTGGCTGGACAACCAGGACAACCACAATGGCGCTATCAACGAGAACTGGGGCCGCGAGCTGCTGGAACTGTTCTCGATGGGCGTGGGCAACTACTCGGAGGACGACATCAAAGAGTGCGCCAGGGCGTTCACGGGCTGGACGATTGGGAATACCGAATACATGATGGTGCGCTCCGCGCGCGATTCCGACTGGCCCTATGGGCGCATAGACTACCACTTCGAGTATCGCGCCGAGGACCACGACGACGGCGAGAAGACCTTCCTCAACCACACGGGGAACTTCAACGGCGAGGACATCATAGACATAATATGCCGTCAGGAAGCGACCGCCCGCTTCATCGCGCGGCACATGTACCACTTCTTCGTTGCGGATGAGCCGCCGGTGCCCGCCTGGCCCTACACGCCCCCAAGGGATGCCGCCGCGATCGACACGCTCGCCAAGGCATACTTCGATAGCGGCTATGACATCACCGCCATGCTGCGCGTACTTCTCAACTCCGACTTCTTCAAGTCAGAGGGGGTTCGCTATGAGAAGATTAAGGGGCCGGCCGAGTTCGCGGTGGGCATCCTGCGTATGACCAGGGAGTTCGACACGCCAAACCGCGAGATGATAACGAGGTTCAGGCAGATAAACTGGATGGGGCAGGAGCTTAACAACCCGCCCAGCGTCGAAGGCTGGCATCAAGGCGTAGAATGGATCGACACCGGCACGCTGATGGAGCGGATAAACTTTGCTTCCGAGCAGCTGGGCGATATGGACAAGCCGGGCGTCAAGGCTATGGTGGACAGCATAGTCGCCGGCGACGACGACGCTCCACATTCGGAGCGGATTGTCAGCCGCTGCCTAGAGCAGATGGGCGCGCTCTCCGTATCCGAGGAGACGCGCGCGGCGCTGCTCACGCTCGCGGAGCGCGACGGCGATTCGCGGCAGAATGTCGCGCAGATGCTGAGGCTGACTGCCGCGTCCAAGGAGTTTCAGCGATTGTAAGGTTGAGGTGTACACGGTGATCAGCGAAGCGACGACAGGCGCGAATATGCTTGAATACTCTTTGACTCTGGGCTTCATCGCCATGGAGGGGCGCGGCTTCGAGTATCCCACCGACATGGTAGCCGCGAGCAATGGGAGGCTCTATGTGGCGAACCGCGCGCGCGACTTGGGCGAGCGCGGCGTCCGCGTAACCATGCTCGACCTAGACAGCGAATACTACGGCACATTCGGGCATCACGGGCAAGGCGACGGCAATCTCATCTCGCCCATGTGCATAACCGAAGATGGCCGGGGGCGAATCTATGTTACCGATGACTACACCCATCGCGTCAGCGTATTCGACCACGGCGGCGGCTTCATCCGCGCGTGGGGCGTGCGGGGCTACGGCGAAGCGCAATTCAGCGGGCCGTCGGGCATCGCCGCCGACGCCCACGACAACATCTATATCGCGGACACGCACAACGACCGCGTGCAGAAGTTCACGCCCGAAGGCAAGTTCATTCTCGCGTTCGGTTCGAGCGGCAGCGGCGAGGGCGAGTTCAACATGCCCTGGGGAGTAACGGCTGCGCCCGACGGCGACCTGTACATAGCGGACTGGGGCAACGACCGCATACAGCGCTTTTCGCCCGACGGCGAGTTCGTCGCCGCTTACGGCAGCTCAGGCAAGGGCGACGGCGAGTTGCTGCGCCCCTCCGGCGTGGCGATAGATGAGCGCGGCTGCATGTATGTGTCCGACTGGGGCAATGAGCGGGTGCAGGTCTTCGACGCCGATGGCGCGTTCCTCCAAAAACTGCGCGGTCAGGCGGGATTGTCGAAGTGGGCGGCGAACTTCCTGGCGATTAACAGGGAAGAAGGCGCGGCGCGGGCAAAGGCGAACCTGGAGCCGAATATAGACTTGCCCGACCCCGACGACCCGCACGCGCAATCGGCGCACATAGAAAAGCTCTTCTGGGCACCCATGTCGGTCAAGCTCGACGACGCCGGAAGGGTGTACATAACCGAAGGCAACCGCCACAGAATACAAGTATATCAGCGCACAAGCGGCTGACAGGATATATGCCCTCATCCCCTCAACAGGCTCAGGACAAGGACAAAGCAGCCAACGGCATAACAATCAACTCACCCGTGAGGTGCGAGATGGCGACCACAACGCAGCGTATGACAGCCGATGAGCTGCTGGATTTGCCGGACGACGGCTTTCGCTGCGAACTGGTGAGGGGGGAGCTGATAAGGACGGCTCCCACCAAAAATTATCATGGAGAAATCGCCGCTTATGTCGCGGGGACTCTCATTCCCCATGTGAGGCGAAACGGGCTTGGCAAAGTGTACATCGCGGATGCGGGGTTTCTGCTGGCGTCAAACCCTGCCCATGTGCGCGTCCCTGACATCGGTTTCGTCCGGCGCGAGCGGGTAGAGCGAATAGGACGCCCCGATAGCCTTTGGCCTGAGCCGCCCGCCCTTGCTATCGAGGTGATTTCTCCCAGCGACCGCTACTCGGATGTGGAAAAGAAGGTTGTCGATTACCTCGAGGCGGGAACGCTAATGGTGATTTTGCTGGAATCTCGCACGCGCACCGCAAAGATGTACCGCTCGCCCACAGATGTCGTAGCGCTGACGGAAGCGGACACGCTGGACGGCGGCGATGTAGTCCCTGGCTGGCGCATGCCCATGTCAGAGATTTTTGACTAGGCTCTGTGGACATTTCGGCTTTTCATATCATCATTCCTGCTCACTCACCCGTCATTCCTGCGAAAGAACGTCACCCCTGCGAAAGCAGGGGCAGGAATCCAGTAATTTGAGATAGCCCAGAATATACGAAAGCGCCTACATCCTGGCGTTCTGGATTCCCATTCTCACAGGAATGGCGCAAATATCCACCCAACCTAACCCGCTCGAAGAAACGCGCGCGCCCCGTCCAGGAACAGGCGGTCGGCGCGCATGGATGTCATCACATCATCCGCCATCTGCCTGCCCGCGGCGTGAACCGCGTCCCGCACCGTAGCCTCGAACTGCTGCACATCCGGATGGTTCGGCTGTCCCTGCAACCCCATCGACTGCGCGATGTCCTGCGCGCCCGATGCGAACAGGTCTATCCCCTCCACTGCCAGAATATCGTCTATGTTGTCCAAGACTTCTATGTCCTCGAGCTGGGCGATGACCAGGATATTGTCATTGGTGTGCGCAATATACTCCGCGCCCGATGGGAAGTCGCCGAAGTATGCGCCGCGTCCTGATCCAAAGCTGCGATGTCCGCGCGGCACATAGCGGCATGCGTCGGCGAGCTGCCTAGCCCGCTCGCCGTTGACGATGTGCGGCCCCGTTATGCCCATGATGCCCCTGTCCAGAAAGCGCAAGATAGTCGGATGCTCGATGTCCGGCACGCGCGCCATCGGCGTCAGCCCCGCCATATCCGCGAAGCGGCATAGGTCGTCCAGCATATCTATCGTGAAGGGCCCATGCTCGCTGTCGAACGACACGAAGTCGAAGCCGGCGCGTCCCGCAAGCTCGATGAGCGTCGGCGATGCGAACGAAAAGCCGCAACCGTATGCCATCTCCCCCGCTTTCATCTTAGTTACCGCATTGTTGACCCGCATACATCCCTCCTTTGACTATTTCGACTCGTTGCCTGCCAGTGTAACACGGCTGACTATGACTAACACCGATGGACAAAATATGCGGGATAAGTTGACTCTGAAAATGGTTGACGCGAGCGGCTGTCATTGCTATCTTTGATAGTGTAAATCAAGAACATTCGTGCAGATATGCTTATATGGTGATATACGCGCGGCAATGCAAAGAGGACACATAGATATATGGAATATGCAGTTCAGACACGGGGCATAGGACGAAACTTCGGCGATGTGAAGGCGGTCGACGCCATAGACCTGAACATATCGAAGGGCGAAATATACGGCTTTCTTGGCCCCAACGGGGCAGGCAAGACGACGCTGGTGCGTATGCTCATCACCTTGCTGCTGCCGACGGCGGGCAGCGCCACGGTAGCGGGCCGCGATGTAGTCGGGGACGCGAACGAGGTCAGGTTGCGTATCGGCGCTGCGCTCCAAGAAGCCGCGCTCGACCTCAAGCAGACGGGGCGCGAGATGCTGCGCTTGCAGGGCAGGCTGTACGGTCTCAACCGGCGCGAGTTGGACACCCGCATGGACGAACTATCCGGGCTTATCGACATCGGCGACGCCCTCGATCGCTTTATCGGCACATACTCAGGCGGCATGAAACGGCGGCTAGACCTCGCGGCGTCGCTCATTCACAACCCGGAAGTGCTCTTCTTGGACGAGCCGACAACGGGGCTTGACCCCATCAGCCGCGCTCGTGTCTGGGAAGAAGTGCGGCGCATCAACGAAGAGTTGTCGGTAACGATATTCCTGACTACGCAATACCTCGAAGAGGCGGACGCCCTCGCCGACCGCGTGGGCATCATCAACCAGGGTAGCCTGATGGCGGAGGGCACGCCCGCCGAGCTGAAGCGCTCGCTCGGCAACGATGTCATCATCGTGCAGGTGGACGGACAAGCGGAGGCGGCAAAGGCAGCCGTCGCCAACTTGGAAGGCGTCGTAGATGTGGACGCATCCGGCAGTGAGATCATCATTCAGGTCGTCAACGGCGCGGCGCACATCAGCAGCGTCGCGCTCGCGCTGAACGAGCGGCAGGTACAAGTGAGCGAGCTGACGCTACGCACACCCACGCTGGACGATGTGTTCCTCAGCGTCGCCGGCGCTCGCATGGAACAAGAAGCGCAATAATACAGAAAGACCTCCGAAGGAGATACCAATTGAGCCAAGCAGTAATTACCGGCACGCAAATACGCGCCAGACGCGCCGGCTTCTTGCGCGATGTAGTAACGGTCGCAATCAGAGCGCTGAAAGGGATTCCGCGCGACCCGGAGGCGATATATCCGGCGCTGCTGATTCCGGTGTTCTTCTACGCTATCAACATCGGCGCATTGCAGGATGTCGCCGAGCGCATCCCCGGCATCGACTACAAGGCGTTTCAGCTGCCGGTGGGCATCATCTTCGCCGTAACAGGCGTTTCGCGCGCCGTAACGATGGTAACAGACATACAGACGGGCTACTTCGACCGCCTGTCGCTCACGCCCGTACATCGCTTGTCGCTGCTGCTTGGCTTCACGGTCGCCGATTTCGTGCTGGTGGTTGCGCTGACCATACCCGTCGTTCTCATGGGCTTCATCGTGGGCGTCAGGTTCGAGTCCGGCGTCATAGGATTGCTGCTGTTCGTGCTGCTTTCGGGACTGTGGGGGCTTGCGTACACCGGCTTCCCATACGCGGTTGCGTTCAAGACAGGCAACCCGGCGGCGGTCAACTCCACCTTCCTGCTGTTCTTCCCGTTCGTGTTCCTGACGACGGTGTTCATGCCGCGTGAGGCGATGACCGGCTGGCTCGCCACAATCACCATCTTCAACCCGGTAACATACTTGCTGGAAGCATTGCGCTCCCTCATCACGGTCGGCTGGGACATCGAGGCGCTGCTCAAGGGCATAGCCGCCATAATCGTCATCGGCGCGCTCAGCGGCACACTCGCGCTCATGACACTGCGCGGCAGAACGCGCCGCAAGTGATTTCTTCCCCTGCCTGAAATGATATACTGACACGGCGACATACTGACAGACCCGCCTTTGGCTAGGTGTGAAATGGCTGCGACCGCGACAAAACCCATGACAGCCGAAGAACTGCTGGACATGCCGGACGACGGCTTTCGGCACGAACTTGTGAAAGGAGCGCTGATAAAGATGGCGCCGGCCGGGCACATGTCTTCATTCTATGGACTGAGTATCGGCGCGGAGTTATGGGCGTTTGTCAGGGCAAACCGACTAGGTAGAGTGTATGGCGCAGACGGCGGCTTTGCGCTGGCGACTAACCCCGACACGGTACTTGCGTCCGATGCTTCCTTCGTTCGGCAAGAGCGCGTGGAGGCTGTCGGCGATACCGTCGGCTACTTCCCCGGCGCTCCCGACCTCGTTGTCGAGGTGATTTCTCCGAGCGACCGCTACACCGAAGTCGAAGAAAAAGTCGCCGAATGGCTCAACGCGAGCGCGCAGATGGTCGTCGTCGTGAATCCGCGCGGCAGAACGGTGAAAGTGCATCGCTCACTGACGGATGTCGTTACGCTCACGGAAGCCGACACGCTCGACGGCGGCGATGTAGTCCCCGGCTGGCAATTGCCCATCGCCGACATATTCGCCTAGCCGATAAGGGTTGTCCCGTGAATGAACTAGGTTCTGTGGACAATTTGACTTTTAATCTCGTCATTCTCGCTCACTCACCCATCATTCTTGCCACCCTTACCCGCTATTCCTGCCCGCTCACCCATCATCCTTGCCCCCCTCACCCGTCATTCTTGCGAAAGCAGGAATCCAGTATTTTAAGATAGCCTAAAATATGCGAAAATGACTACATCCTGAGGTTCTGTATCCCCGTTTTCACGGGAATGACGCAAATGCCCAGACACCTAACCACTGACAAACTCGAAAGGGGCCGCCGTGAGAGTATTGCTCATCGCCACCAACCGCGCAGATCGCTTTATGGACCGCATGGTAGTGCGCCCCGTGCCCATCGGCTTGGCATACCTCGCCGCCAGCGTGGATGAGGAACGCCACACGCTCAAGGTGCTTGACCTGATGTTCGCCGATGACGCCGTCGCCGAAGTCGCCGACGCCGTGAGCGAGTTCAAGCCCGACCTCATCGGCCTCTCCATCCGCAACCTCGACAACCAAAGTTGCCTCAATCCTGTATGGAATCTGCCGGGCGTGCGCGACATCATCGAGCGCATCCGCCTGCTCAGCGATGCGAAGGCGCTCGTCGGAGGCCCCGCGTTCAGCATCATGCCCGCCGAGTGCCTCGACTATGTTGGCGCGGATTTGGGCATCGCAGGCGACGCTGCCGAGGCATTCGCAACGCTGGTCGAACGATTGGAGGCGGGCGCGGACTACCGCGACATACCGGGCATCGTCTATCGTGATGACGCCAACGACGGCGCGATTGTCGTGAGTGAGGGCAGATTCACATCGAACTTCCACAGGTCGCCGCGCCTAGACCTGCTAGATATGCGCGCCTACAACGGCTCAGGGTTCGGCGTGGGCGTCGTCACCAAGCTGGCGCAGGCATACTATCCCACGCCGGGCGCGGACTACGACGGCGGCGATTGGCGCATCCGCGAGCCGGGCGAAGTCGTGGACGAAATCCGCGCGCTCGACGACGATTTCGGCATCCGCAAGGTATTCTTCATCGACAGCGGCTTCAACATACCCGCCGAGCATGCAAAGGCGACCTGCCGCGCCATCATAGACGCCGGGCTGAGAGTCCGCTGGAACAGCTACATTCGCCCTGCCCCCGATGCGGACGCCGAACTCATGCGGCTGATGAAGGCGTCGGGCTGCTCGCTTGCGCTGATGGCTGAGGGCGGGCGTGGTGGCGAAGGACTGCTCGACAGGCTGGCGGCGCTGGAGCGTATGGCAGCGCTCTGTCGGGACGCTGAGCTTCCCTTCACTATGAACATCGCCTTTGGTGAGCCGGGCGAGGTAATGGACACGGTAGAGCAGAAGCTGGCATTCCTCAAGCGCGTGGAGGCTGCGTTCTCCGTGCTGCGAGTGGGCGCTCGCGTACTGCCCAACACGGCAGTGGCGCAGACCGCGCTGAGCGAAGGGCTGATAGCCTCCGAGTCCGAGCTGCTGCGTCCAACATTCTACACCGATGCGAGTGTCCGCGATTGGATCGCCGACAAGCTGCGCGAAGAAGCCGCCGAATACCCGCGCTGGAACCTGATGTAGCGAGAACGAGCGATCATATAGCTGACCTGCTGAAAACCCGTCCCGCGCATCATGGGAGTTTTCAGGCGAATATGTCCGCGATGGGCAATTGCCAGCCGGGGACTGCATCGCCGCCGTCGAGCGTGTCCGCTTCCGTAAGCGTTACGACCGTATCAGGCGTGTGAACCTTCACCGTGCGGCTGCGCGGATTGACCACGACGACCATGCGCGCGCCCGCGCTAAGCCACTCCGCAACCTTGTCTTCCACATCGGCATAGCGGTCGCTTGGCGAGATGACCTCGGCCACAAAGTCGGGCGCGCCGGGGAAGTAGCCATAACTTTCGCCAACTTCCTCCACGCGCTCGCGGCGCACAAACGACGCATCCGGCGCAAGCACATAATCGGGATCCCGTTCCAGCAAAAACCCCGTGTTCGAGCTGTACGCCCTGCCAAGCCGGTTCGCATCGACATATACGCCAAGCAGTGAGCTGATACGCAGTTCGTAAAACCCGCCCATGTGTCCCACCGGCGCCATCTTCCTGAGCGCTCCTCTCATCAACTCATAGCGATAGCCGTCCTTGGGCATTTGCAGCAGTTCTTCGGCTGTCATGAGCTTCGTCGTCGTGGTTGCTGCCATTGCACACCTCGCGCGCAAGTTTATCCGTGCATCAGTATATCGCTTTTTCAGTGATGACTGATATTGCGCCTGAAGCGCGGTATCGGGCGCAGAGATTAGCAGAAGGGGAAAAGACTAGGGCGGCAAGAATGGGAAGCGTGGCTTGCGTCTAGCCCTGAGATACAGGAATTGATAGATGAGGGTAAAGTGAAGCCGCCTCCAAAATCGAACGGCAAGGATAACCGGCGATGAACCGCTAGACCTTTACATCGTTCAAACAAGAAAGCCCCGCGTCCTGAGAATGGAGCGGGGCTTGGCTTTGTCCTTTGTGTTTATGAGATGGCTTCCGCTAACTGCCGCCCAGCGCGCCGCTATCACGGAGGGCGGCGATGTCCGTGTCCGCGTATCCGAACTGAGCCAGCACTTCGTCGGTGTGCTGACCGAGCAGCGGCGCAGGCGTTCGCACCGAGCCGGGGGTATCCGATAGCTTGACGGCGACGCCGATGTTGCGGATGCTTCCCGCCTTGGGATGCTCCAGCGCGACCGCCATATCCCGCGACTGCACATGCGGGTCGGCATAGACCTGCTCTATGTCGTATATGGGGCCGCAGGGAACGCCCGCGTCCTCCAGCAGCCTTACCCAGTGGCTTGTCGTCCGCGTGCGGAAGGTCGCTTCCATTATGGGCGTGAGCGCGCCGATGTTCACCATGCGCTCCGGGTTGGACGCGAAACGCTCGTCGTCGAGCAGGTCTTCGCGCCCCACCGCGCGGCACATGCGCTCCCAGTTGTTCTGATTGGCAGCGCCGATATTGATATAGCCGTCCTCTGTGGCAAACGCTTGGTAGGGCGCAATCATGCGGTGCGCCGAACCGAGGGGGCCTGCCACCTCACCTGTCGCAAAGTAGGTCGCCGACTCGTACAGCGTATAGGCTATGCCCGATTCCACCAGCGAGGCGTCAACATGCTGCCCCTGCCCTGTCGTCAGCCTGTTGATGTACGCCGTCAGCACGCCGTAGGCGCAGAACATGCCGGTGTTCAGGTCTGCCATAGGCACGCCAATCTTGGCGGGCGGCGCGTCCGGGAAGCCGTTGATGCTCATCAGCCCGCTCATGCCCTGCGCCACAAGGTCAAAGCCGGCGCGCTGGCTGTATGGGCCTGTCGTCCCAAATCCAGACACCGTGCAATAGACGATGGCAGGGTTAATCTGCCGCACCTGCTCATAGCCAAGTCCCATGCGATCCACCACGCCGGGGCGAAAATTGTGAATCATGACTTCGGCGTCCGAAAGCATGCCGCGAACGACGCCGATGCCCTGCTCGCTCTTGAGGTCGAGCACGATGCTGCGCTTGTTGCGGTTCAGCGTCAGAAACGCCGCCGACTCGCCCTCGATGAACGGAGGCCCATAGCGGCGCGTATCGTCGCCGCCGTTGGGTTTCTCTATCTTGATGACATCAGCGCCCATATCCGCCAGCAGCATCGTGCAGAACGGACCTGCCAGAATCTGGCTGAAGTCTATTACCTTGATGCCCTCAAGGGGCAGTTTCCCGTTCGATTTCTGCATACAATCCTCTCCAGATCTTATCTCATAGATAGACTGATTGCGATTTTCGGAGTTGAACGACGAGTGTTGATTATAGTTGCCAGGGTCTTTCAATTGTCACCCCGAACGGAGTGAGGGGTCTAAAATCTTTGCTATATTAGGCGTGTTGGTGGCAGGGATTTGAGATTCCTCACTGCGTTCGGAATGGCAAGGGAAATTGCCCGGAATTGCGGTTAGAATGGTGCTTTGACATTTGAAAGTCCCTAGCTACTCGCCCGTGAATACGGGTTTGCGGCGCTCTATGAAGGCGGCGCGGCCCTCGTGGAAGTCTGCACTGTCGAAGTTGGTGAAGGGCAAGTCCTGTTCCTCTTGCGACAGCCCTTTGCCCGAGGGATTGCTCAGCGTGATGTCGCGGATGAGCTTGTTGCGCTTGTGGCTTAGAGGCGCGAGTTCTGCCATCTCGCGCGCCAGCGTGTAGGTGTGCTCGCGCAGCTCGTCCGCGCTGACCAGCGTGGTAATCAGGCCGATGCGGTGCGCTTCGCGGGCGTCGATGAGCCTGCCGCTGAGCAGGATATATGAGGCGTTGCCGGGGCCGACGAGGTTCACCAGCCGCCGCATCTCGCCGTATCCGACTAGAATGCCGAGCCGCGCTATCGGAATGCCGAAGCGACTGTTGTCGGCTGCGATGCGTATGTCTGTCGCCATAGAAAGCTCACAGCCTCCGCCCACGCAGAAGCCTTGAATCATGGATATGGTGGGCTTGGACATCGCCTCGACCGTATCCATTGCGCCGTCGAATGCGTCCGCATAGACCTTTGCGATGCGTGAGTTGATGCGGTATCGCTCGAAGTCCTTGATGTCAGCGCCCGCCGAGAATGCCCTGTCGCCCGCGCCGGTGAGCACGACCACGCGCACGCTGTCATCGCGCTCCAGCTCAATCGCAATGCGCTGCAATTCGAGCCAGCCGGCGTAGTCTATGGCGTTGCGCTGGTCGGGTCTGTTGAATATCACCGTCGCAACACCGGCGTCTCGCTCGATTAGTATGTCATTTGTCATTGATTGATGTTACCTCATTCAGGAAAGCGTCTAGTTGTCGTTCTTGATCGAACGATGCGAAGCGCACTATGACTGTCTGCGCGCCGGCCTCGTGATACTGGTGGATGCGCTCTACCACTCGCTCCGGATTGCCGAATGGGCCCCAACGGTCGCCCCAGATGTTCGCCGAGTAGTATTGATGCAGGAACTTGTCGGCTTCAGCGGCGGCGGCGGACTCATCCTTGTTCAGGTTCACGGTCATGTAGAACGAGGCTTCCGGCTTGTCGGCGTCGCCGCCGAGTTCGTGAGCGTAGCCGCGCACCTTGTCCACGACGCGCGCGTATTCGTCAGGGTGGTCGGATATGGACATAAAGCCCGCGCCCAGCTTGGCGGCGCGCTTGAACTGCCGGTCGCGTCCGGCGCGCCAGTGGCATGCTACGAGGAAGGGAATGCCGTCGGGTTGGAGCGCGGGCGGGCGCACGCTCACCGCGTCCAAGTCGAAGTGCCGCCCTTGGAATGTAACCTGCTCGCCCCGCGTCAGGCGATTGGTTATCTCCACCACTTCCTCAAATCGGCCGGCGCGTCGGGACGGATGTACGCCTACATTGTGCCATTCCTGACGCTGGGCGTCGTTGAATGCGCCGCCGACGCCCGCGCCCAGCACAAGACGCCCGCCTGAAATGGCATCGACGGTTGCGGATGCCTGCGCGAGCGCGACGGGATGGCGCAGCGCCGCAAGCAGAACTGCCGTGCCTAGCCTGACGCGCCGCGTTCGCATCGCCACCGCCGCAAGCGTAGTCAGCGGTTCCAGGCGCGGCTTAGCGGTCAGGCTGTCGCCTACCCAGACCGAATCAAGCCCCGCTTGTTCCGCCGCCTCTGCCATGGACAGCAGCGGCTCTATGCTCGGCGGCTCATCGCCGCTCATCACCAGTCCGCGCGTGGGGAGTAGTATTCCAAGTTTCAGCACTGTCAGTCCTTTACATCGCCTACATTGCCAACGGTTGTCTCCATGGACACGGACACAATCCGCGTGTCCCGCCCTGAGCGTCTGCTAGGCAGAGGCTTCTCGACGCTCTTTATCATCCGGCGCAGTGAGGCGAATAACAGCGTGGCGACAAGTAGTGATACTACAAAGCCAGCCAATCCCATAAAGTAGGGGCCGGCTAGTAGGGTGAAAATTCCCAAGCCTATCGCTAATCGCCTCACTCGTCTAACCCCCTGGAGCGTGTAATTCGGTTGTCTCCATGGACACGGACACAATTTTGTCGGCGAAACCCGGTTCAAGTTCGCCGCATAGCGCAAGATCGTCGGGCGTGTCCAAGTCCAGCTCCAGCCCATCGCTCAAGCATATAGTATAGGGGATGCCGAGCGATGCCGCCTGTTGCTTGTGCCGTCTGAAGCTGTCCACTCCGAGCGCCGTGGAGAATGGCGCATGGCAGGGTATCAGGATTGCGTTGGTTCCGCCGTCCTGCCGCGCCGGAGCGAGCATGAGCGTCTCACCGCCGCCGGATGTCTGCGCCGCCTTGTGTACATCATCGGCAGTCAGGAAGGGCAGGTCGGCAGGCAAGTATAGAGGTGTCAGTCCACCGCCGCATGCCTGCCGAAAGGCAAGAGTCAAGGTGTCGTTCAAGTCTTTGCCAGGGTCTTCGTGCCAGACTGCGCCTAGTCGTTCCACAGCCTGGCGCACGGCATCATCGCCGCCCACTACCCAGACAGCGCCGAGCGCAGATTGCGCCGCTGCCACCACCCGGCGGAGCATTCCCAGGCTCAGTCGGGCGCGCTCATCCTCCGACAGCACACCGGCGAGGCGCGTCTTCGTCCGGCGCAGAGGCTTCATCGGCACGATTGCGACGATACGGCGCGCGCTCATGACAGCAGCCCGCATAGGTGTTCCGCAAGGCGCGCCTTGTCCGCGTCGCTCGTCATTATCGTATCCGTTACGACGGCGCGCATGCCCAGCGCCTCGATGTCTGCCGCCTTGTCGCCGTCCACATCGTCGATTACGAATATGTCGCACAGCCCCTCATACTGCCGCGCCACTCCCACACAGGATACATCAAGGCTCAGCTCTTGCAGCATCTTGGCGGCGGGTCCCTTGATTGCCTGCCCGCCGACGATTGGGCTGACGGCTACGCGCATGCCCTCAAAGCCTTCGATAGCGCGGCGCACGCCCGGCACGGCAAGGATGGGCGCGACGCTGACGAAGGGGTTCGACGGACAGAACACGAGCGCGTCGCTGTCATCCAGCGCGCGGGCGAACGGGGGCGCAGCTCGCGCAGACTCAGCGCCATCGAAACGAATCTTGCTCACGGTCGGCTCGCAGCGATGCTTCACGAAGTAGGTTTGCATCGGCAACTCGCCAATGTCGGTTAGCAGCATCGTGCGGATGGGGTCGTCGCTCATAGGCGCGATGGGGTGCGCGATGCCGAGCGCGCTGCTGAGCGATTGAGTTACATCCGATAGGGTAAGCCCTTGCCGCAGCAGTTCGGTTCTGCGTATGTGCGTCGCCAGGTCGCGGTCGCCGAGGTTGAACCAGGTGTCAGCGCCGTACACTCGCAGCCTATCCAGGGCGTGAAAGGTCTCGCCTGCGATGCCCCAGCCGGTTTCGGGATTGGACAGCCCCGCCAGCGCGTACATCACCGTGTCAACATCCGGCGACACATGCAAGCCATGGAATATCTCATCGTCGCCCGTGTTCACGACGATGGTGAGCTGCGACGGCGGCAGCGCTTTGGACAACCCAAGCGCGAGCTTCGCGCCGCCAACGCCGCCCGCGAGCGCAAGCCATTTCATCGGATACCCTCGCAATCAAAGTGAGAAAGTCGCATAAGTGGAATTATAATTGCCAAGCCCTGCCAAATCTCTGGATTCCCGCTTTCGCGGGAATGACGGGTGAGCGATCGGGAAGGCTTACGCAATCTTCTTTCATAGTACATTCGGGTTGTCTAGCCATGTGGAGAGGTTAGGCTTCGCTTCGCTGATATTCGCTGGCATCGTGTCCGATGCCCTCCAAATGCGTCCCGCTTACAATTCTAACAACATCCGCGCATCGGTTTCCAGCATGCGCCAAGCGATGACGGATACATAGGCGGCTGAACCTGTGTGATAAAATCCAATTCATCAGCCATAGGGCGAACTCACGACAGCGAGGGGCGACATCTATATCTCGCACATCAGCCTGACCAACTTCCGCAACTATGAGCGGCTGGAGCTGGACTTGCAGCCGGGCATGACGCTGTTTCAGGGCGGCAACGGCGAGGGCAAGAGCAATCTGCTCGAGGCGATCTACATGCTCGCGGTCGCTCGCTCGCCGCGCGCGTCAAGCGACCGCGAGTTGATACGGCGCAGCAACGGCGAGGGCGAGTTCTACACACAGGTCGCGGCAAAGGTGGAGCGCGACGGCGATCCCGTCAACTTGCAGATAAACTTTCGCAGCGCTACGACGCCTGCGGTCGCAGATGAAGCGCATGCCGCCGACAGCGCCGCGGAGCGGGGGCGTTCGGCGCTGACGACGCAGAAATACTTTCGCGTGAACGGCGCGCCGCGTCGCGCGTCGGCGCTGGTGGGGCATCTGAACGCCGCGATGTTCAGCGCGGAAGACTTGGACATAGTGTACGGCTCGCCAAGCGTGCGCCGCCGCTATCTGAACATACTGATTTCGCAGACAGACCGCGAGTATCTCGGCGCGATACAGCGTTACGACCGCGTACTGCGGCAGCGCAACCACCTTTTGCGTCAGATACGCGACGGCTCAGCGCGCGCCGATGAGCTTGCGTTCTGGGATGGTGAGCTGGTCAAAGAGGGCAAGCGCATCATGTCGCAGCGCCAAAGCACGCTGCGGATGCTATCGGAGGGCGCGGCTCCCACTTATGCCGCCTTGAGCGGCGTTGGCGAGGATTTGGCTATGATGTACAGCCCCAATGTGGCATTGCGCGGCGACGCATCCGAGGATGCAGCGGCGGAGCTGATGCGCGCGAAGCTGGCGGAGCGGCGCAGGCAGGAAATCGCGCGAGGCACAACGGTAACGGGACCTCACCGCGATGACCTGCGCTTGACGCTTGACGGCATGGATGTGGCGGCGTTCGCATCGCGCGGGCAGACGCGAACCGTGGTATTGGCGATGAAGTTGGCAGAGGCGGCGTATCTCGAAAGTCGGCGCGGTCAGCAGCCCGTCATACTGCTCGACGATGTGCTATCGGAGTTGGACGCGGTGCGCCGTGAGCAGGTGCTGGAGCGCGCGAGTCGTTATCATCAGACGCTGATAACGACGGCGGATGCCCAAGTCATCGCGCCGCCTTGGATGGCGCGCATGGCGCGCTTCGGCGTGCATCGGGGCGGCGTGCAACTGCTTTCATAGCCGCCGGGCTAGATATGGCGCTAGGCGCTCTTTCGCAGCGGGCCGTTGGGGCGCAGTTCGTCCAGGATGGCGGTCGTCTCTGCCGCGAAGCTCTCGCCGGACTTGCGCCGCTTAGCCAGCAGGTCGAGCGCGTAATCGGATATGCCGGCGCGAATACGCAGATCCTCGGGCTTGTAGCGCATGCAGCGGCGCATCAGCACCTGCGCCGGGCGTCCCGTCTTCTCGGTGCAGCCATAGGCGTAGGGGCACATGTAGGCGTAGCAGGTGGTCGCTTCGCGGTAGATGGGCGGCACGCGGCTGGATGACGGCGCTACATGCGCGCTTACAAAGTCGTTGAGGGGCTTGTCGAGCGCGCCGGGCAAGGGTGTTGCATTACGCATGAGGGTAGCCTTTCAGTCGCTGCAATGAACTGATCTGTTTTGTGTAAATACTAAACACAAAATTAGAAAAGTTCAATAACCTGTGGCACAGATGCGAGCGAGTGTCGGCTCTGTTGGCATTTACGCCATTCCCGTGAAAACGGGAGTTCAGAGCCGCGAAAGGGGGCGAATTTCGCGCTATTCACGCCGATTGGAAGCCCTGGGATTCCTGCCCCTGCTTCCGCAGGGGGTGACGTTCTTTCGCAGGAATGACGGGGTAAGATTTCAAAATGCTCACACAATCTAGCGGCTCGACGGTGTGAGCGCAGCGATGAGGGCGCGAAGTGAGGCGGTCGGGTGTCGCCCGTCAGAGCGCGAGGCGTGCGCTCAGGGCGCGATGGGATCGGCGGAAGCCAAGACAAAGGGCGAGTGAACGGCGAAACGAACTTGTGCGCGCGTTAGCGGACTATGCGGACTTCTTTTCCATGATTGGCATCGGCACTATGTCGCCGTTGCCCATCTTCAGGGTGGCGGGCGTCTTGCCCACGATGGCGTCGGCGTCGATGATGCAATGGGTCACGCCGGACATGCTGGGCAGCTCGTACATCACATCGAGCAGCGTCTGCTCCAAAATCGTGCGGAGTCCGCGCGCGCCGGTCTTGTGCTTCAGCGCCTGCTCCGCGGCGGCGTCCAGCGCGGCGGCGGTGAACACCAACTCGACATCATCCATGCTAAAGAGCGATTCGTACTGGCGCACTAGGGCGTTCTTCGGCTCGGTGAGCACCTTGATGAGGGCGGGCTTGTCGAGGGCGTCGAGGCTGGCGATGACCGGCAGACGTCCGACGAACTCGGGGATGAAGCCGTACTCCATCAGGTCGTCGGGATTGACATGGTGAAGGACGCTGTCTCCGGCCCGCATGCTCAAAGTGTTTGACGCCGCGCCCTTGAAGCCGATGGTGTGCTTGTCCTTGAAGACGCGCTTGTTGATGATGTCTTCCATGCCCTCGAACGCGCCGCCGCACATGAATAGTATGTTGTCGGTGCGAATTTGCAGGAAGTCCTGATGAGGATGCTTGCGCCCGCCCTGGGGCGGCACATTGGCGACGCAGCCCTCGATTATCTTGAGCAGCGCCTGCTGCACGCCCTCGCCCGACACATCGCGCGTAATGGACGGGTTGTTGCTCTTGCGGGCGATCTTGTCTATTTCGTCTATGTAGATTATGCCCTGTTCGGCGCGCGCCACATCAAAGTCGGATGCTTGTATCAGGCGCAGCAGTATGTTCTCGACATCCTCGCCGACATAGCCGGCTTCGGTCAGCGATGTGGCGTCGGCAATGGCAAACGGGACATCCAGGATGCGCGCGAGCGTCTGGGCTATGTGCGTCTTGCCGGAGCCGGAGGGGCCGAGCGTCAGGATGTTCGCCTTCTGAATCTCGACATCCGAGTGTCCAGGGGTGGCGCTGACGCGCTTGTAGTGGTTATAGACGGCGACGCTGAGTATCTTCTTCGCGCGGTCTTGCCCAATGACATACTCTTCCAGGTGCTGGTAGATGAACTTTGGGTTAAGCCCGTTCGCCATCGGGTTGGAGACGCCCTTGGGTTGGGCGGGTCCGTCCTCGGCGATAATCTGGTCGCACAGCAATACGCATTCGTCGCAAATGAATACCCTGTCGGGGCCTGCGATGAGACGCTTGACTTGAGCCTGCGGCTTCCCGCAGAAGGAACACAGGTAATCATTACGGCTTGTCATAATGCGAAGACTCCCTTGTCATCAATTATCGGAGTCAGCGAGCGATGGGCTACATCGCGTCAAGCTCCGACTACGATCCACTCGAGGATGTAAGGACTTCGTCAACCAGCCCGTATTCCTGCGCCTGTTCCGCGCTCATGTAATGGTCGCGGTCGGTGTCCTGCGCGATTTTCTCGTAGGGCTGGCCGGTGCTTTCGGCTAGGATGGTGCGGATCTTGTCCTGCAAGCGCAGGATTTCGCGCGCCGCAATTTCGACATCGCTCGCCTGTCCCTGCGCGCCGCCCATCGCCTGGTGCATGTGGATGGTGGAGTCGGGCAGAGCGAATCGCTTGCTCTTAGCGCCCGCGCACAGCAGCACGGTGCCCATGCTCGCCGCCAAGCCCACGCAGATGGTGGACACATCGGGGCGAATCAGCCGCATCGTGTCGTATATCGCAAGCCCGGCGTATATCACGCCGCCGGGCGAGTTGATGTAGAGGCTCACATCGCGCTCGGGGTCTTCCCTGTCGAGGAAAAGCAGCTGCGCGATGATGGCGTTGGCAACCTGGTCGTTGATTGGCGTGCCCAGATAGACTATGCGCTCTTTGAGCAGCATGGAGTAGATGTCATAAGCGCGCTCGCCCCTGGGCCCCGATTCCACCACCATCGGGATGATGTTCTCAGGCACACCGACCTGCGGCAAGGCGCTTGCGTTCAAATCTTCAGGCCTGTACAACATCGTCTGTTCTCCTTCAGTATGAGGGGTTCGCTATATGTCTTGATGTAAGTTCTTCTATTTTTCGGTTTCGTCGTCCGCTTCGGCTTCGGGCCGGTCGTCGGCATCCGTAAGTTCGGAAGCTTCGCCTTGGTCGTCGGCTTTGGCAAGCTCGGGAGCTTCGCCCTTAACGATGGCGAGAAGCCGTTCCTCCACCATCTCCAAGTGCAGCATCCGACGAATGGACGCTCGTATCTCGTCGGTTATCTCCGGCAGTTCAGAAGCATCGGGGTTCTGTTCGCGGTTCCGCTCGATGACGGTCTGGATGCGCTCTTCTACCTGCTCATCGGAGACCTCTATGCCTTCCAGGACGCCGAGCTTCTCCAGCGCGACGGCGCGCTTGATGCGCCCAACCGCTTCTTCGCGCAGCTGCGCGCGCATCTCATCTTCCGAGCTGCCCACGGCGCGCAGATAGTCGCCCATGCGGATGTTCATGCGGGCGAGCGCCTGCCCCTGCTCGTTCAGCAGGTGGTTGACTTCATTGTCGATAATCACCGGCGCAATCAGCACGGAAGCGCCCTCAAGCAGGCTCTCCACGGCGGAAATTCGCAGATCATGTTCCGCGGTATTCTCAGACTCGGTCTTGAGTTCGCTCTCAATCTGTTCGCGCAACTCTTCCAGCGAGTCGTAGCCCTCGCCAATACCCTTGGCGAACTCTTCGTCCAGCTCAGGCAGGATGTGTTCCTTGACATCGCTCACCGTGACCGATACTTGAACGGTCTTGCCTATCATATCAATATCGGGGTAGTCATCCGCAACCACCAGCTCGAACTCTTTTGGCGTGTCCAATTCAGCGCCCACCAGCGCCTCGGAAAATCCGGGGAATGGAAGTTCAGTGTCCTCCGCGAGTAGATACACCGTGTCCGTTTCGTCCAGAATGGTCTCGTCGCCCACCGTGCCGGTAGCGGTCATAGTTACCATGTCGCCCATCTCAATGGCGCGCTCAACGGGTTCCCATGATGCTATACTATTTTGCAGTTGTTCCAGCCTTTGTTGGACATCTTCTTCTCCAACTTCAGCGATGTTCGTCTCCACGCGAATGTCCCGGTAGTCGCCAAGATCCACTTCGGGCTTCAGCGGCACGGTCGCCTTGAAGGTTACGGGATCGAGGTCGAGCACTTCCATGTTGGGCATTCCGCCGGGCACAAGCTCCTGCGCGTCCATCGCCCTGCCAGTAACCTCGGGCAGCATCGTGTCCAGCACCTCGTTGAGCAGCGCCTCACGCCCCACGAACTGCATTACGATGTGGCGCGGCACGCGGCCCTTGCGGAAGCCCGGATAGGTGATATGCGGGCGAACCTTGCGAAAGCCGATATCGAGATACGGCGCAATGTCCGCGTCTTCCATCTCGATGTGAAGCACAGTCTGGAGGTCAACAATTTCCCCTTGAGTAATTCGCACAAAAGTCTCCTGAAAAGCATCTGCTCACGCTTAATTGATTATAGCACGTCCCTTGTGCCGTAGAAAACAATCAGGCGGGGCAAGCGCGCAGGCATCTGCGAACTGAAGCGATATTGACACGCCCAGAATTGTTGTTTAGGATGCAAAAGATAGGGGTTGATACTTTGCAGTGTATAGGGTAGCGGAATGCCTGATCAGTATGAGCAGGAGATTGAGGACATATTGAGGCAAGCGGAGGCGGAAGCGCCGCTGCCACAGCCACGCTCGCGGCAGAGCCTGCGCGGTCTCGTGCGGCAGTATGCGCGCCAGTCGCTGAACAACAACGCTTGGGGCATCTCGCCGGGGCGTATAATGCTCACGGCATTGGCGCTGATACTGGCGGCGATATTACTGCGCCCGTTCTTGCCGTCGCTGTTCGGGGTGCTGGCGTGGGCAGGGCTTATCATCTTCATCATCGCCTACGGCTTGTTCTTCGTGAAGCCGTCAAGAAAGTATCCGCCCAAGAAGTGGCGCGGGCGATATGTCGAAGACGAGCCGACCAATCTCTTTACTTCCCTGAAGGACAAGCTCACGCGCCGCTTCAAGCGCTGACATTCCGTTCGTGATGACACGCATGCGTAGGGGCAGGCATTTGTGCCTGCCCCTTTTGCTTAGAACTTATCTCATAGATAGACCGATTGCGATTTTCAGGGTTAAACGGCAGCGTTGTCTATACTTGGGTGTGCCTTCAATGCTCCGGATTCCCTCTTTCGCAGGAATGACGAATAGGCTTGCTGCATATACGGAAACTCTATCTCATTATGCGACCCGATTGACCTCTATACTATCTGCCCTCTTCATTACTTGGGCGAGATCATAAGCCGCCTGCAACTGATACCACGCCGAAGCGCCACCGCCGAAAGCCTTGTCCAAGCGCACCGCCATCTCCGGGGAGATCCCGGAGTTGCCGTCGATGACATCAGACAGATGCTTGCGACTGACCCCTAGATGCGCGGCTGCGTCGGTTACGCTGAGACCGAGCGGCTCCAGGCAGTCGTAGCGGATGGACAGCCCCGGGGGTGGCGGATTATTCATGGGCATGGCTTGAACCTTTCAGTGATAATCAACAAAGTCAACATGTAACCCATGCCTTCACAGCCGTCAACAATTCGCTTCGGCATCTTCTGCGGCGCATCAACCGCGTGGGATCCTGCTTTCGCGGGAATGACGAGATAGAAGGTCAAAATGTTCACAGAACCTAGGTTGTGTGGACATTTGCGTCATTCCCGCCCGCTCACCCGTCATTCCCGTGAAAACGGGAATCCAGAATCTCAGGATGTAGGTATTTTCGCATATTCAGGCAATCCAAAAGCGCTGGCTTCCTGCCCCTGCTTTCGTAGGGGTGACGTTCTTTCGCAGGAATGACGGGATGAAAAATCGAAATGTTCACATAACCTAGTGAATGTTCGAGGTGGAGTGCGGAGCGCGCATCATTCTTTGGGAATGTCCAAAGTCAATTGCTTGACGAGGAACTTGTCCCCAACCTTGAGCGCGATACCCCACCTTTCATCATCCAATACTACCCATTCCAAGCCATTCATGTCGAAAGCCAAGCCGTCGACATTGTCTTCGCATGCGGCTTGGTAGCAGATTGTGGCTGTTGTCGCAGTCTTGACTAGGCTCAATTCAAGGTTCTCATACTCAAAAATGTGGAGTGGGGCAAGGAACGCATTCGGAATTACCGTATTTTCAGATGAATATATGTCGGTGTCATCGGTGACTACGTCGTACATCTTGACCTGATCGCCGTCTCTACGCATATATGAACCAGTCAGCGTTATCGTTCCGAGCGCAAGGGATTCTATTGGGTCAGAATCTATTACCGTGTCCGTCCAGTCTGAGGCTGAGCGATATTCCAAGCGGTGGGTTTCCCTAACCGTTTGCCCATTCCACACCTCACCATCGATTTCGTACACCATCGTCAAGGACGGCCAATAAGCCTTTGTTTCAGCATCCGAGGAACGCCCGAAACTGAACAAGAAAACGACTGCGCCAACGACTGACAGCAACGAAATCGCAGTAAGGATAAGGACAGGCGCGCGCTTGCGTGCAATGTCAACTAGGCGCTGCTGACATTTGCGCCATTCCCGTGAAAGTGGGAGTTTAGTTTCAGGCGTCACCGCGAACCTCTGCCCATTTACGCCCATTGGAAGCGCCGGATTTCCGCTTTCGCAGGAATGACGATTTGATAATCAGCGCATGTTGAGAATACCAACCGCAAGACAATGCGGAAGTGTTTAGGTAGAATAGATATAGGGTGAACCGTAAGCTATCCGAATTACAAGGGAAAGTCATGCTTCACGACATCTACTACTACCAAAACCCGCACATCTCTCTATCCGGCACGCTCTATTTTCTGCAAGGCGCATCCAGGGGTGAGGTGGGCGCCAAAGGCTACTCCCTGATGACAGATGAGGAACGCGCTGTCATTGCTGTCATTGATATCCTACTCCGCCCCCTCTCCAGCCCAGATCATTCTGTGTTCGATCTTTTAGATAAAGAAGAGGATGAACTAACCGACGAAGAACGCCGAGCCGCTGAAGAACGCCGCGAAGAACGCCAAGCCGCAAGATCCACCGAAATCCAAGTCGAACGCCGCGCTTATGAAAGCGTTCTCGACAAGTTCGAGTATTCCTCCCCCAGCGTTGAGGATAGTTGGATAGTCTGCTGGCAGCCCCTGAGCGCTATTGAGCTCATGAGAAGAGGCGATATGAGCGAAGACGATGTTGACGCTATCATGGAAAATCAGAAGGATTACCTGAGGCGGCTTCCCAATATACTGAAGAAGATGCCTATATTGACGAAGATGGCGAAAGAGCCTGACGGTTACATACTGGACAAGGACGCCGCAATCTTCGTTCACCTCTCGGTTGGACTTGTCCTGCTAACACGGCTTGTAGAGGAACGGCAGTCGGAACGACAACGGGAATGGATTGACGACGCTCTGCGTATAATCAACATGCCCGAAACTGAAAGCATCCCTCCCTTCTATGAACAAGCCGAATATCCGCGAATTGCCGCACTCTCCACAAAAATTGCCGAAGCTCTGATTTGGTCTATGCGAGCACGCAGGCATTTCGATCTGGATGAATACGAAGAAGCATTGAATCTCTATCGCAAAACGGTGGCTCTTTTCGAAGAGTTAAACGAAAACATCCGCAACTGGGGTTGTGAGAATGAACTTCCCGACGATTGGCTAGACGACCGGGAGATAGTGGATTCGCTACTTGAAAACGATGAAGACGATGATGTGGAGCCTCTGCGTCCTTCTTTGACTTTCCCTTACGATGTGTTCCATCTCAAAAGGGCTGTCAAAGCGTTCGACGCTCTGATTGACGGGGACTCGAGAGATACGAACTGGACGCGACTTGCCGACCATTGCCGATTTTTCGGCAAGACTTGGCATCTGCTGTCCACTCCCGTCGAATCCAAGCACATACCGAAGCAAGAAACCGTCAGCGAATCATGGGCAATCGCCCACGGTATCGTGCTGAACAAGATGAGCAACGGTGACCGTATCAAAGAACTGCGTCGATACAAGGACGATCAAATCGAAGACCGCCTGCGCCTCTACTTCTTCCCTGAAACATGGGACACGCTGCCTGAAAAGGCGCGCGCATCCCTAATCTCAGCCGACAGGGAGTATGAGAACCAACACGGCAGGCGTCCAATCATATTCGACCATCTTCGCCACGCGGCGCGAGCAATCATGGTCGAATCGCTCTGGAAACCCTACCGCGAGTTTCTTCAAGCCAAAGCAGCGAGTGGATTGAAGAACATAGCCGACTTGCAGAAAGTCCGGCAAGTCATTGAGGACAACCAGAAAGAACCCGATCTCGCGCCGCTAGTTAAATCGCCGTACTTTGACGAGTTCCTGAACACGATAAGCGAAGACCCAAAATTCGTAAGAAGACTGCCTAAGAAATTGCTAGACCTGAACGATTGGGCAAACAAAGTCAGCCACCAGCATCATTGGGGATACAAAAGCTTTGAAGGTCAGCTACGCGAAACCTACGCCGAGTTCCTCGGCGTCGGGCGCAACGGCATACTTCCTAGACTAATGCGCCTGCGTCCCAAATCTGGCGCAAAGGCAAAGCCGTCCGCTCGTCGGTAAAGCCCACAAATAGCGAAGGACGACCGCATGCCATCGAGAATCGTAGGGCTGATATGGGACGAATGGAGTGAGGGGGTATAAAATCCTTGCTATGTCAGGGGTGTTGGTGGCAAGGATTTTAGATTCCTCACTGCGCTCGGAATGACAGGGGGAGGGCGCTCGGGACGACAGAGGGAGTGAGCGCCCGGAACGACAAGGGCGGGCGTTCGGAATGGCAGCGAGAACGATGCCCCGACAATTGAACGCCCCCCCATTTTCAGGCTTGAGGATGCGCTATACGGCGCACTCGCCTTCGCCGCGCTCTAGGATGTACTTGACGGTCTTGTCCCAGTCTATGTACTGGTCTAGGGACTCTCTGTTCAGCTCGGGCAGTTCCTTGAACCCGGCGAGCATCGACTCGTAATGCCCTGTGCCGACGCGCAGCACATAGTCCTTGAACACCTCGCCGTCGGCGTGGCTGCCCTCGTAGTCGGCGATGATCTGCTTAAGAGCCTCCGGGGCGCGCTTGGCGGGTATCTTGGTCTTGACTCGCTGCCCGAAGCGCGGGTCGTTCCCGTCGTAGCTGCCGCCGAGGAAGAGCTCGTATGCGGGCACTTGGCCGCCGGGTCCCTTGGCCGCCGCGCCGTGGAAGCCGATGTCCGCGATGTGATGCTGTCCGCAACCGTTCGGGCAGCCGCTCATCTTGATGTGCATCTGCCGCACCAGCGGGTCGGACTTGTCCACCTCATCGACCGCATCGGTTATCGCCCTGCCCAGCCCCATGGACGAGGTTATGCCGAGCTTGCAGCTGTCGGTGCCGGGGCAGGACACGATGTCGGTAATCTCGTGCGCGCCCGCGCCTCCGAAGCCGATGTCGCTCAGCTGCTGCCAGACCTCATACAGTGCCTTCTCCGGCACCCAGCGGAAGGTCAGGTTCTGCTGATGCGTGATGCGGGCGCGCCCACCGGCGTACTTCCGCGACATGTCGGCGAGCTGGTGGAACTGCTTGTCATCGATGTCGCCCAGCGGCAGCCGCACGGTTACGGCGTTGTAGCCGTCCTGTCGCTGCGTCTGCACATTGCTGTTCATCCAATGCGAAAACTCCGGCTCGCTGCCGAACGCGGCGTAGTTGCCATTCAGGGGCGGCGCGTCCTGCGTCTCGTCCTCGACGAACATCAGGTCAGTGGGGTCGAATGAGCGCTGCGCCCAGGACTGCTGCAACTCTTCCTCGAGCTCCTGCCTGAACTCATCGATGCCGATGCGGGCGATGTAGAACTTGATGCGCGCCTTCATGCGGTTGCGGCGAAGTTCGTTCGTGCGGTGGAAGATACGCAGCAGCGCTTCCGTAACCTTGAGGTAGTCTTCTACCGGCAGGAATTCGTACAGGGTGGGCGCGATGCGCGGCATGATGGATGTGCCGCCGCCGACTACCATCTTGAAGCCCTTCTTGCCGTCCTGAACGCGCGGCAGGAAGCCGACATCGTGAATAGGCGTGATGGCGCAGTCGTTGTCGCAGCCGGAGAATGCGCTCTTGACCTTGCGGGGCAGCGACTGGCTGAACGGGTGGCGCACGAAGTAGCGCGCGTAGGCGGCGGCATACGGCGTAACATCGAAGGGCTCGTTGGCGCACACGCCCGCAACGGCGCAGCCGGTTACATTGCGAACGGTGTTGCCGCAAGCCTCGCGCGTGCTCAGCCCGACATCGCCGATGAGCCGCATAATGGCGGGCGCGTCTTCAAGCCTGATGTGATGGAACTGGAAGTTCTCGCGCGTGGTGACATGCCCCTTCTTCAGGGGAGCGTACCGCTCCGCGAGTACGCCGAGAGCGTCCATCTGGTCGGCGTTCAGCCCACCGAACGGGCACTTGATGCGGAACATCTGCGCTTCCGCCTGTCGCTGGCCGTACACGCCCTGCCGCAGCCGGAACGCCATGAAGTCGGTCTCCGACCACTCGCCCGCGCGGAAGCGCGCCACCTGCGTCTCAAAATCGCTAATCTCTTCCGGAAGTATCTCGATTATGCCCTTGGATCGAGGCTTCCACTGCGTTTGAGTCATTCTCTGCCCTCTCTTTTCGGATTGAGTATTATTCAGGTTGAACCCGGCAATGCGCGGCAAACAAAAAACCCCGCTCGTGTCAATCAATCGAGCGGGGTGTGCCTAATATACGGCAAAAGCCTGCCTGCCCGACCCCTAGCGGTCGTTCATACAGGCGCAGATATTGTGGAACGCACATTGCGGCATATTGCGTTCAACTCTAACAACCCTGCCCTTGCTTGTCAACCGAACGACGAAGCGTGAGAAAATTGCATTAGTACAGTTTAGCCGTCGATGGGCAAGCATTTTCGCCCCCATCCTAACCTTCCCCCAAAGGGGGAAGGGACAATCACATCTGCGGCGTCCTCGCCTCGCCGACGAACCTTCCCTCATCAAAGGGGAAGGGGCTAATGCAATTTTCTCGAGGCGTCAACTCCCGCTGCGTTTGACGAAAACAAGGGTTGATAATAGAATAGCCGTTGTTGGATTGTGCTATTTCCCACAAGCGCGCATATCAACAAGTATCGGGCAAGAAGTATCGGTCAGCAAGCATAAGGTTGTGGAGGTCTATGGACTCTGTAGAAGTCCCTGAAGTAGTAGTTTTAAGGTTGCCGCTGTATGTAAGGGCGCTGTCGCAGCTCATGTCGGAATCCGCCGAGGTGGTCAGTTCTCAGCAGCTTGGCAGCCTGTTGCAGATGACGCCGGCGCAAATCCGCAAGGACTTGAGTTACTTCGGGCGCTTCGGCAAGCAAGGCAGGGGCTACAATGTGCGCTTCCTGCTGAACGAGCTGCAAGAAATCCTAGGGCTGGACCGCGAATGGCGCGCTTGTCTCGTGGGCGTCGGGCGGCTCGGCAGGGCGATAATCAACTATCCCGGCTTCCATCGGGATAACTTCCGCATAGTGGCGGCGTTCGACGGCGACCAGTCGCAGGTGGGCAACAAGATTGGCGCGTTCGATGTGCAGCCGATGTCAGAGCTGAGCGAGACGGTCTGCGACAAGAAGATTACCATCGGCATCGTCGCGGTGCCCGCGCAGCAGGCGCAGAACGTCATCAACGAGCTGGTGGAAAACAACATCAAGGGCATCCTGAACTATGCGCCGGTGGCGGCTAATGTGCCGATGAACATCGTCATACGCAACATCGATCCCGTGCTGTCGCTGCAATCCATGACCTTCTACCTTCGCCACCTCACCTGACTTTTTCGCTCCGTCGCTCTTTCGTCACTTATACAGAAAGCAGGGGAGGCTATGGAAGCCTCCCCTGCTTTTATCTCTTTCAATCGGTTCGCGGGAACAAAGCCGGTGAGCGCCCGCTACGGCTGCTGTGGGGGTGACATATCGCCGCGTCGTCGCCTGCGGCGGTTCGCCGCCAAGAGGCGCGCCTGCTGGCGTCTGAGCGAGAATACGGCGCGCTGCAAGTCCATGTCGGATGTGCGATTCTCGATGCGTTCCTGAGCGCGTCGCACCGCTTCTTCGGCGCGCTCGATGTCGATCTCTTCGGCGCGCTCCGCGGTGTCGGCAAGTATCGTAACCTTGTTCGCCAGCACCTCGAGGAAGCCGCCGCTCACCGCCATATAGGACTCGCCGCCGTCCTTGTCGACGCGAATCTCGCCCGGCTGCAACGCCGTCAGCAGAGGGGCGTGGTTGGGCAGGATGCCCAATTGCCCGTCTATGCCGGGCGCGACAAGCATCTCCACATCCTCAGAATAGACGAGGCGCTCGGCGGTTACTATTTCCAGTCGCATTGTAGCCATTCGGCACTCCCACTAATTCAAACGGGGCGGGCTAGGTCAGCGCAGCCATCCGCTCGGCGCGCTCGACGGCTTCGTCGATAGTGCCGACCATGTAGAACGCCTGCTCAGGCAACTCGTCGTGCTGGCCGTCGAGAATCTCCCTGAAGCCGCGCACCGTCTCCCTGATAGGCACATAGCGGCCCGGCGACCCGGTGAACACCTCCGCCACGAACATGGGCTGCGTGAGAAAGCGCTGAATCTTGCGCGCTCGCACCACAATCTGGCGGTCTTCGTCCGAAAGCTCTTCGATGCCCAGAATTGCGATGATGTCCTGCAAGTCCTGGTAACGCTGGAGCACCTGCTGGACGCCGCGAGCGACATCGTAGTGTTCCTGACCGACTACGGCGGGTTCGAGGATGCGCGAGGACGAGGTGAGCGGGTCAACGGCGGGATACAGCCCCTGGGATGCGAGCGCGCGCTCAAGGGCGACGACGGCGTCGAGGTGTCCAAAGGTGGTTACGATGCCAGGGTCGGTGTAGTCGTCAGCAGGCACATAGATCGCCTGAAACGATGTGATGGAGCCGTTGCGGGACGATGTGATGCGCTCTTCTAGGTCGCCCATCTCAGTTCCGAGCGTGGGCTGGTATCCGACAGCCGAGGGCATCCTGCCGAGCAGAGCCGAAACTTCCATTCCCGCCAGAATATAGCGATATATGTTGTCGACGAACAGCAGCACATCCTGGCCGCGCTCTTCCTTGAAGAACTCCGCCATAGTCAGGCCTGTCAGCCCCACGCGGGCGCGAATTCCGGGCGGCTCGTTCATCTGGCCGAACACCAGCACGGTATTGCTCAGCACGCCCGATTCCTGCATCTCGCGCCACAGGTCGTTGCCCTCGCGTGAGCGCTCGCCTACGCCCGCGAACACGGAAACGCCCTCATGTTCCTCGCTGATGTTGCGGATGAGTTCCTGGATGATGACCGTTTTGCCCACGCCCGCGCCGCCGTATGCGCCAACCTTGCCGCCCTTGGTGAACGGCGTTATCAGGTCCATCACCTTGATGCCGGTTTCCAGAATCTCGACCTGCGTCGCCTGGTCCTCAAAGGTAGGAGGCTTGCGATGGATGGGCCAGGTGTCGGCAGACTCCACCTCTTCCAGATTGTCCAGCGTTTCGCCGAGCGCGTTGAACAGCCTGCCTAGCGTGGGGTCGCCCACAGGAACGGCGATAGGCTGTCCGGTATCAACGGCGTCAACGCCGCGCACAAGCCCTTCAGTCGCGCCGAGCGCCAGGCAGCGAACCCAGTTGTTGCCTATGTGCTGCTCGACCTCGAGCACCAGTCGCTCGTCGCCGATGCTGGTCTCCAGCGCGTTGTAGATTGACGGCATGCCGTCTGACGGAAACTCAACATCCACCACAGTGCCGATGACTTGGGTTACTTTTCCCGTTGCCATTATTCCTCCAATGAAGTTATCGGATATTAGTATTCAGTTGTCGGGAGGCAGTCGCCGCCGATTGGCGGCAGCTTCAATCCACCGATTACTGACCGCTGAAACTGACAACCCGCGCTAGGCTTCTATCGCCGCTACGCCGCCAACGATGTCCAGCAGTTCCTTCGTTATCGTTTCCTGACGCGCCTTGTTCATGACCAGCGTGAGGTCGTCCACCATCACATTGGCGTTGTCAGTGGCGTTTCGCATCGCAACCATGCGCGCGGACTGCTCGCTGGCGATGCCTTCAAGCAGATAGTGGTAGAGCTGCATTTCGACATATCTAGGGAGCAGCGCCGCCAGCACGGGCGCTTCGCTCGGCTCGTAGATATAGCCCGCCGCCTGCGATACTTCCAGCTCAGCAGGCACCACGGGAAGCAGCTGCTCCACGACCGGGCGCTGGAGCGTCGTGTTCACGAACTGCGCGTATGCGATATACACGGCGTCCACCTCTTCGTTGGTGAACGAATCTATGACCATGCGCGCGACCGGAGTAACCTCATCCAAGCCGGGGCGGTCGGGAACATCCGTGAAGACGGCTTGGACATCCTGGCCCGTCCTGACCATGAAGTCCCTGCCCTTCTTGCCCAGCGCGATGACCTTGACGGCGGCGTCCTGTTCCACGACGAACTGCCCCGCGGCTCGGTTGATGTTGGAGTTCAAGCCGCCCGTCAGCCCTCTGTCCGGCGTGATGGTAACAAGCCCGATATTACGGCGCGGCATCCGCTCGACCAGCAGGGGGTGATGCTCTTCGTCGTCCTGTATCTGCGCGGCGAGGTGCGCCAGAAGCGTCTGCATCAGGTCCGAGTACGGCCTGCCGCGCAGCGCGGCTTCCTGCGTGCGCCGCATCTTGGACGCCGCAATCATGGACATCGCCTTGGTTATCTTCGCCGTATTCTCGACGCTGCGAATACGCCGCCTAATCTGTCTTACGCTTGCCATGTTTCAGCCCTTAAATCCATCTGCGGGACAGCCGTTCAGAGTTTTCTCTGGCTGCCACTACATTGTTCTTAGCTATCGCAATGTCATCCATAACGATCTGCTCATCCAAGCCCATGCCTCGGTTACGCAGTTCACTCAGTACCATCTGCTCTACTTCCAAAGTAGTATCTTCCGGCACACGCCTAAACTCCGTCTCTTTTCCCGCCAAACAGAAATGCAACTTCGACAGCAAGTCAGGCCCTATGTATCGATCTCCTTCTTCTATTGCTTCCAGATAAAGGTTCAAGTACATCTTGGCGGCTTCATCCATTCTGCCGAGAAGCATCAGGTCAACTGGATCCAACCTCTCACGTCTCATATTGACATCTGAAAAAACAATTCTATGTCGCTCCACGGTTCTTGTGTGGTAACTTCGGAGTATTTGGCAACATAATGTTGAAATCCCAGCCCCGCATTTAAGTCAACTTGCCATTGCCAATGGGTTGGATTCGAGAACCACGACGGAACATAATTCTGCCGCAGTATCGAAGTAGTGTATCTGTCCCGTGTGAGTCCAATTTCATGGGATGTTACTGAATGACGATACTCAGTAACCGAAACATCCAAAGCCATTTTGTATTATACCCGAACTCCTAATACGGCACATTCGCCTTGAACTCATCAATCGCGTTCTTCAGCGCCTCTTCGGTGTCGCCGGAGACATCGCCTTGAGCCGCGATTTCGGCGAGCAGGTCGCGCTGATTGGACGCGAAGTAGCTCAGGAACGCCGCTTCAAATGCCTGCACCTTCTCAATCTCCACATCGTCCAGGTAGCCGTTTGCGAGCGCGTACAGGATAGCGGCTTGATGCTCCATCGGCAGGGGCGAGTTCTGCCCTTGCTTGAGGATTTCGGTCGCGCGCTGTCCACGCTCAAGCTGCTGGCGCGTCGCCGCGTCGAGGTCAGCCGTGCCGAACTGAGCGAATGTAACCAGTTCGCGGTACTGAGCGAGGTCGAGGCGGAGGCTGCCCGCCACGCCTCTTATCGCGCGAGTTTGCGCCGCGCTGCCCACGCGCGACACCGACAGACCGGCGTTCACCGCAGGCCTGATGCCTGAGTTGAACAGCTCGGGTTCAAGATATATCTGGCCGTCGGTGATGGAGATTACATTAGTCGGCACATACGCCGACACATCGCCCGCGAGCGTCTCGATGATGGGCAGGGCGGTTATGGAGCCGCCGCCGTTCTCGTCGTCCAGCTTCGCCGCGCGCTCAAGCAGTCGGCTGTGCAGGTAGAACACATCGCCGGGGTATGCCTCACGACCGGGCGGGCGGCGCAGCAGCAGCGACATCTGGCGATATGCCCAAGCGTGCTTGGACAGGTCGTCGTAGATGATGAGGGCGTCCTTGCCCTGCCACATGAACTCCTCTGCCATCGCGCAGCCGGAGTATGGGGCGAGATACTGCATCGGCGCGGGGTCGGAGGCGTTGGCGGCGACGACAATAGTGTGCTCCATCGCGCCGTACTCTTCCAGCAGCCCAACCGTCTGGGCTACCTTGCCCACCTTCTGACCGATGGCGACATAGATGCAAACAAGGTCGCCGCCCTTCTGGTTGATGATGCTGTCCAGCGCAATCGCCGACTTGCCCGTGGAGCGGTCGCCGATGATAAGCTCGCGCTGCCCGCGTCCAACCGGTATCATGGCGTCGATAGCCTTGATGCCCGTCTGCACGGGGGTGTCAACGGAGCTTCGGATTGCCACATTGGGGGCGACAACCTCGACCTCGCGCGTCTTGCTCGTGCCAAGCGGTCCCTTGCCGTCAATCGGCTGTCCCAGAGCGTCCACGACGCGCCCGACGAGCTCGTCGCCCACCGGCACGACCACGACGCGCCCGGTGCTTCTGACCTCGGAGCCTTCCTTAACGGCGAGCGGGTCGCCGAGAATCACAGAGCCGACGCTGTCCTCTTCGAGGTTGAGCGCCATGCCCATCACGCCGCCCTCGAACTCGAGCAGCTCGCTGTAAGCGACGCCGGACAAGCCATGAACCTGCGCGATGCCGTCGCCGACCTCAATAACCGCGCCGACATCTACCATGCTCAGGTCTCGCCCGAACTCTTCTATCTGGCGCTTGATTACCGAAGCAATATCTTGTCCTCTGACTGCCATGCAGCTCCTCCGTGATGAACTCGATTAGCCGTTCGTGGCAAGCGCTTCGGCAAACTCGGCGCAGGGTAATTCAGAACTGCCCTGCCTATTCAAGTTTGCCCCCGCGTCAGCCGCCTTGCGCCAGCTCGCGCCTCAACTCGTCCAGTCTGGTTCGCGTGCTGCCGTCTATCACCTTGTCGCCGACGCGCGCCACGAAGCCGCCCAATATGTGCGACTCAACCCGCGCCGTCGTCGTAATCTCTTTGCCCACGATGCCCTGAAGCATGTCCTCGATGCGCGCTTGCTGCCGGGCGTCCAGGGGGACGGCGGACACAATCTCGGCGCGCTCGATGCCGTTGTGGTCGTCCAGCATCCTTTGATACGCCTCTGCTATGCTCGCCACAAGCCGCGCGGAACTGCGGGACGCAAGCAGCGAGATGAGGTTCAGCGCAAGCCTGCTGACTGAGTCGCCAAGCGACTCTTCAATCAGGCTCGTCTTCTGGCTCAGCGTCAGCTGCGGCGCGTCGAGGAAGTTGGCGAACTCGTCGTTTTCCATCGCGTCGGCGAGCAGCGCCAGGTCGTCGAGCCATCTGTCCAGCTCTGACCGTTCCAGCGCTATGGCGAAAACCGCCTGAGCGTATCTGCGTGCGGAAGCGCCCTTTGCCATACTACTCTTCTCATCCAACGCCGTCTGCGGGTGGATTGGCAATCAACATTACTCTGCCACCGACGACGGCACACTTCAATCTGCTAGTTGCGGCTTATCTGACTGTCGCTCTCTTCCAGTACGCGGTCGATGATTTCCTGATGCACCGACTGGTCGAGGGAACGCTCCACCACACGCTCGGCAGCCGTTATCGCCAAGCCCGCGAACTCGGTGCGGAGCTGCTCGATAGCGGCGTCGCGCTCGCGCTGGATATTCGCCTCTGCCCTGGAACGCTCGGCCTCGATCTCCTGCCTGACCTTGGCGGTCTCTTCTTCGCGGAAGCGGTCGGCGACCTCTCTTGCCGAAGCGATGAGCTGCTGCCCCTCCGCGCGGGCGGCTTCGAGCTGCGCCTGCACCTCTTCCTGAGACGCCGCGGACTCCTGCCTAGCGAGTTCCGCCGCTTCAAGGCTCTCCCTGATTCGCTCCGAGCGTCGGTCGAGCATCTCCACGATGGGCCCGTACAGGAACTTCTTCAGCACGAAAAGCAGTACCAGGAAACTGATCAGATGCGTAACCAGTCCGGGTAGGTTAATTCCCAAGGCTTCCATGCTTTCTCCTCTACTTCGGTCTCGACCCGGCGCGGGCATACACCCGCCCGGGCCGGAGAACGATACGCTATACGAACTTGATGATGATTGCCACGACCAGCGCGTAGATGGCGATAGCCTCGGCGAACGCGATAGCCAGAATCATGTTCTGCTGAACCGCGCCGGCGGCATCGGGATTGCGCCCGATGGACTCCATCGCCTTCGCAGCCAGCAGCCCAATGCCAATGCCGGGACCGATAGCGCCAAGACCTATCGCAAGCCCAGCGCCCAAACTCTGAAACTCATCCATTTTTCACTACTCCTTCACATAGTTTTCTGTGCACCCTGTACTTTTCAGGTACTGCACATTTCAAGACTAATGATGCTCATCGCCGCCGTGCGCGGTCGTCGCCATCACCGCAAAGACCAGCGTGAGCATGGCGAAAATGAACCCCTGGATAGCCCCCACGAACAGCTCCAGCCCAAGGAACGGTATTATGCCGATGAGCGGGAACAGGAATGCCATCGCTATCAGCAGCACCTCGCCGGCAAAGATGTTGCCGAACAGACGAAAGGTGAAGCTGACGATTTTCGCAAACTCGCCTATGCCTTCGAGTATCCCCACGAAAAACCCGATAGGGCCCTCTTTGAAGTTTATGAACTTGCCAAGATGTCCGAAGATGCCCAGCGTGGAGAAGCCCCAGAAATGCACCATGACCATCGCTATCAGCGCAATGGACAGCGTGGTATTCACATCGGTGTTCGCGCTCCGCAGGAACGGCACAAGCAGTCCGGCTTGCTTGCCCTCGCCTGCGCTGTGCTGCTGCTCTTCCCACTCCGCGGCGGTGATGTCCTCGCCCAGCGAGCCGAAGCTCAGGTAGCCAAAGCCGCCCTCACCCTCGAACACCTGCATGTGGATGTCGTTCAGGTTCACATGCGCGCCTGCCGCCTCCGCGGCTTCTTCCCTATGGTGGATAATCTCTTCCGGCGACTCTATCCTGCCGATGGTGCCGAAGCCGGGCAGGATGCCAATCCAGTTGGAGAGCACTATGAACAGGAAGATGGTCATAATGAGGGGAAAGAAGCGTCGCGCTCTTTCAGCGCCCGCGATGCGCTCCGTAAGGTCGAGGAAGAACTCGATGACAACCTCGATGAGGTTCTGCATGCCGCGCGGCACTTCGCTCATGCGCCGCGTGGCGAAGAAAGAGATGACCAGCAGCGCGACGATGGTAATCCATGCCGTCACCATCGTGTTCGTGAGCTTGAAGCCGGGGAAGATGTCGCCCGCTATGACGGGTTCGGCGGGAATTTGAATATGCGCGAGCGGCGCGCTCAGAAAGCCAAGCCCGAACGCATTGCCCAACGCTCCGCCCAATAGACTGACCACGAACGCGATCAACGCGATTATGAGTATTGCCAGCGTCTTAGGGTTGCTAAGCAGGCTCGACACTATCCTTCTACCTTCGTTCAGTATCAGCGTCCGATTTCGCGGGAAGCGCCGCTAAAATCATCCGAACCATTCCAACGACCGCGACCGCGATGCCAAGTCCAAGTCCCAGCAGTGTGAGCAGTGGACTCCATCCGAGCTGACGGTCAAGCAGAAAGCCGCCGTATGTCCCGCCTCCGATGCAGACGGCGACATACCATCCGATGCCCAGAAGCCGCAGCGCCATCGCTATTCTGTTGGCGTTCAATCGCGCCGCCTCCGAGTGCTTGTGTAGTATATCACAATCATTCCGCGAATGTAAATTTTATGTTACACGGATATTCTCAGCGCGCGCTGATTATCAAATCGTCATTCCTGCTTTCGCAGGAATCCGGTGCGGTTGACACGCCGCCCAGATTGTAACACCAATAGTTGAGAATACCTGTACAAGCCATAAAGCAAACGACCCCGCCGATGTCAGCGGAGTCGTTACAGCATTGATATTGACGCAATGTCTTGTGTATCCGTGTCAGCTCGCGCCGCTACCTGCGCGGCGCGTCGCCCTGCCCCAAGTCTTCGAGGTCGAGCGAACTGACAAAGCCCTCGAACGCGGACAGGCTCTTCATCTCTTCCTCGCTCACCGGGCGCGGCTGCCCCGTCTCTTCGTCCTCCGGCGTAACCGCCTTGCCTGTCTCGGCGTCGAGCTGTATCGCCGCCTTCTCCACGACGGCGTTCTCAGCGAAGATAGGCGACTCGGTGCGGACGGCGAGCGCGATGGCGTCGCTTGGGCGCGAGTCCACCTCCATTGTGGAGCCGTTCGTCTGAAGCACAATCTTCGCGTAGAATGTGTCGTCGGAAAGGTCGGAGACCACAATCCTGTCAACGGTGGCGTCCAGCGAGGATATGACCTCGGACAGCAGGTCATGCGTGAGGGGCCTGGGAACATTGACATTCTGGAGCTTGAGAGCGATGGCGTCGGCTTCTGTCGGCCCAATCCATATTGGCAGGTACTTGTCGGTGTCCTTCACTCGAAGGATAACCACTCGCTGGTAGTTCATAAGACTGACCCGTATGCCATCAATGACCAGTTCCAGCATAAGACCATCCCCCTCCAATAAGTCCGCTCCCGATGTGAACATATTGTAAGCACAAGCCATACGGGTGTCAACGCATGCAGGACGCAAGTAACATTACATTTGAACCCTGTCAGTCGCTCAGCGCTTCCGCGCATGAACAGTCCCGGCAGCGAGTTTGAGGCGCAAGCGCGGCGCTTACCGCGCCGGCGTCGAGGGCTTGAACGGCTGCCCCTTCATGCGCCGGCCCAGCGCGGAGCGCGGCATAGTAACGCGGCGCGCGCAGCCTACGCAAACTATGCCGATGTCCGCGCCCACGCGCACGACGCGCCAGTCGAACTCGCCGCAGGGATGCCGCTTCTTCAAGCGCACCATGTCGCCGATCTCGAACGCCGTTACCATGCTTCGTCCTTGTGTCATTAAGCGAAACTGCCAAGACCGCGCTAAATTGCGTTCATCTTGGCAGCATCTATAATTTCCGATTAGGTAAATCCGTTTAGCCCGCGAGGTTAGACGGTGGCGGAAAGTTCAAGCTCCATTTTAACTTCGTGGTTGATTTCATCTCGTATCTTCAGCGCGGCTTGCCGTATCCGTTGACTCGCGGCTTCATCCAAAGAAAGTTTGCCGCTAGCGTCTTTGGCGGAATACATTATTTGGCGTGAAGCGTTTATCACGAACCCGCGTCCATCGCCATTCATGGCGCTGGATACCGTCTGCCCAATGTCGCCGCCTTGCGCGCCCACGCCCGGAATCAGGAAAGGCATCTGCGGGCAAATCTCCCTTACTCGGCGAATCTCCCCCGGGTAAGTTGCGCCTACCACCAATCCAACATTATCGTTCCCGTTCCATTGAGTTTCTGCCAGTTCCGCGACATGCTCATACAAGAGTTTGCCCGATTCCAACCGCAAATCTTGAAGTTCCATGCCGCTTGGGTTGGAAGTTCTGCACAGGATGAACACGCCAAGTCCTTCATTGTCCAAGAACGGCTTCAAGGCGTCAGAACCCATGTAAGGATTGACCGTTACGGCGTCAAAGCCGTAATCAAGGATGGTTTTAGCGTAGGCGTTGCCGCAAAGTCCGATGTCCCCCCTCTTTGCGTCCCCGATGATAGGGACTGCGGGGCATCTGTCCTTTATGTGGGACAGGGTGGACTCCAAGACTTTATAGCCCTGATTGCCCAATGACTCGTAGATAGCCAAGTTCGGCTTGTACGCGCAAGCCAAATCCGCTGTTGCGTCTATCAGGACTTCATTGAGTTCGATTACCTTGTCATGTGAAATCAAATCCAAATCAGGATCCAAGCCGACGCACAATCGGCTATCATTCAATTGATACGCATCTTCTAACTTCTGATTGAAGTTAGTCGCAGTTGCCGTTGCCATCTTAAATAAATCCTTATCCAACACAAGAAACACGCTCTATAATCAAAGATTTTCAAGCATGATAACCACGATATAATATAATTTTGCGGTTCTAATTACAATGAAAAGGCCCTTGCTACCAGGGCAATTGCATCTAAATCGTCATTATGCTCTGTTGGCGTGCAAAATCACATTTTGAGTCAAGAAAAGCCTCAAATCTAACTCGTTATGCCTTCCCTCTGTCATTCCGAACGGAGTGAGGAATCTAAAGTTCCTGCCACCAACACGCCCGATATGACAACGATTTTAGACCCCTCACTCCGTTCGGGGTGACAATTGAAAGAGTTCGGGGCGGCAATCAAAAGGATTCGGGGTGACAAAAGAGTTCAGGGTGACCATCGAAAGCCCCCCGTTCTACTGAATGCTCCCCGTTCCGCTTGCGACCCGTATTGATATTGCCACCCTTTTCAGTTTAATATCACCACACACAGGCGACAAGCCCTTATCATATCCTGATAAACTTGCATTAGTCCCTTCCCCCATCAAGGGGGAAGGTTAGGATGAGGGCGAAAATGCTTGCCCATCGACGGCTAAACTGTACTAATGCAATTTTCTCATATCCTTCCCATCTGTATATCCATGTCAAATCCAGACCTAGACCTAGACTACCACCTGGCATACATCTTCAACCGCATGGCAGAGCGCTACGGCTATCAGGAATGGTGGCCCGCCGACACGCCGTTCGAGATGATGGTTGGCGCGGTGCTCACGCAGGCGACGGCGTGGACGAATGTGGAGCGCGCTATCGCAAACCTCAAGGAAGCCGATTTGCTGTCGCCTGCCGCCATACGCGGCATAGACACTCCGACGCTGGCGACGCTGATATATTCCAGCGGCTACTACAACGCCAAGGCAGCCACGCTCAAGGCGCTCGCGCAGTTTCTTGGCGACGCCTACGACGACAATATCGACGCGATGATATGGTACGCTGACGGCGCGCGGCTGCGAAAAGAGCTGCTGGGCTTGAAGGGCATCGGCGAGGAGACGGCGGACGCCATCCTGCTATACGCGCTCGGCAAGCCCTCATTCGTCATAGACGCCTACACGCGCAGGCTCGCGCAGCGCCTCGGCATCGCGCCCAAGTCGAAGTCGTACTCCGCATATCAACGGCTGTTCATCGACCATCTGCCGCGTGACGATGAGATGTTCGCCGAATATCACGCGCTGATTGTGCAGCACAGCAAGCAAGCCTGCCGCAAAACGCCCGTGTGCAGAGGCTGCTGCCTGCGAATCCTCTGCCCCACAGGAAAAAATAGTACGGCGTCGAGGCGTCGAAGGGCAACTACACGCCCTTGAACCGCTCGGTGAACTGCGCCGCCAACGCCTCATCTCCCGTCAGCGTGATACGCCCGCGCCGAACCGAACGCCGCAGCTGAAGCCTGCCAAAGCAGAACAGAATGTAGGTGTCGGCGTCGCATCCGAAGGTAACATCCGCCGGCGCGTCGTCCGAAGGCGCATGCTTGAAGTTGTCGCCATACACGGTTACATCGTATCCGCCATCCGCGTCGGTCAGGTCGAACCGATAGCGCACAGGGGCGTCGAGCGGCTCGCCCTTCTGAAAGCCTGAGCGCAGCCAGCGCCACACGAATTCCAGCATGAACGGCTTTGCGCGCTCGCTGAGCTTTGCGCTGCGGTCTATGGGATAGCGGATGTCCCAGGAATGCACCGCCAGCTCGGACGCGCGAATGTCTATGAGACGATCGACGCTGATTACGAAATACGGATGCCAAGTGGGAAGCGCGTAGGCGTCCGCTTCCAGTTCCACAAGCAGCGTGTTGAACCGCTTGCAGCTCGCGTTGAAATCATAGAACAGGTCTTCATGGATGGCGTTTCGCGTTTCTACCAACCGCTCTACGCCCTGTTCGCGCGTGGACGGCGGCGTCCAGCCCATAGGCGGCTGCGTAACGCCCCTGACCGCGTTCGTGATGCTGAGACCGAATATGTTCGCGCCGAGAATCAGGTGCGTGATGACATCCGCAATCTTCCAGCCCTCGCAGGCGCTGGCATAGACATCCGGCTCGCGCCATATATTATCCGGCAGCGTGTGCAAGTACGCCGCGAGTTCATTCGACAAATCGCGCACAAGTTGGATGCGCTCCCTGACCTGCTCTATATCGCTCATAGTTCCGCCCTTATATGCGCCGCTATCTCATGTTCGGTATCGATGTCGACTTGTACCCGCTCGCGCAGTTGCGGCGAGTCGCCCTCCAGCGCGGCGATGTGCGGCGGGCCGTCGCCCCAGTCGCTCCCCTTGCGCCGCGGCACCACATGCATGTGAAAGTGCGGCACCTCTTGAAGGCTCGCGACGCCATTGTTCTGGTATAGCGTGATGCCGTCCGGCGCATACGCCGACACCAGCGCGGCAGCCACTCGGCGCGCCGCCCGCATCACCGCGTCGGACTCCTCATCGGTCAGGTCAAGCAGCGTCGGAGCGTGGCGGCGCGGGATTACCAATACTTGCCCAATCTCAAACTGCCTGTGGTTCACTATCGTGAGCGTTTGCGGCGTCTCTTCCACTAGCCCCTTGTCCACCCGTCCCGCCATCATCTCGCAGAACACGCAGGCATCCACCTGGGGAAGTTCAAAGAAAGCGCTCATTAGCCCACCCGATTACTCAATGCCCTTGTCCACCAGAAACGCCGCCAGGTCCGCGGTGCGGCAGCTGTATCCCCATTCGTTATCATACCAGCCGACTACCTTGACCATGTTGCAGCCGACCGTCATCGTGGAAAGGGCGTCCAAGATGCAGCTATGCGGGTTCTTCACGATGTCGCTGCTCACCAGCGGGGCTTCGCTGTACTCCAGCACGCCGTTCAGCCCGTTGGCGGCGGCTTTCTTGAAGGCATCGTTCACTTCGTCGGAGGACGCGGGATGTTCCAGCGTCGCGACGAAGTCGGTCACCGAGCCGGCGGGCGTCGGAACGCGCATTGCCATGCCGTTCAGCCTGCCCTTGAGCTCCGGCAGCACGATGCCGACAGCTCTTGCCGCGCCCGTTGTGGTAGGGATGATGTTCACCGCGCCCGCGCGCGCGCGCCGCAAGTCCGAGTGTCCCCCGTCCAGCATCCTCTGGTCGTTTGTGTAGGCGTGAATGGTGGTCATCAACCCCTGCTCCACGCCGAAATTGTCGTTGAGCACCTTCGCCATTGGCGCGATGCAGTTAGTAGTGCAGGAGGCGTTGGACACGATGTTGTGCTTCTGCGAGTCGTAGCGATGCTCGTTCACGCCCAGAACGAGGGTGATGTCCTCGTTTTGAGCCGCGGCGGAGATGATGACCTTCTTCGCGCCCGACTCGAGATGCTGCGCGCAGCTCCCCCCATTGGTGAACGCGCCCGTGCATTCGATCACGATGTCCACGCCCTCGTCTCCCCACGACAGGTTGGCGGGATCGCGCTCCATAGAGGCGCTTATCTCATTCCCGTCTATGGCGATGCCCTTGTCGGTCGCTTCCACCGCGCCCGGATAGATGCCATAAGTGGAGTCGTACTTGAAAAGGTGCGCGTTGGTCTCCGCCGTATAGTTGCCGTTGATGGCGACAACCTCCAACTTGTCGGCATGACGCTCCATGATAGCCCGCAGCGCCTGTCTGCCGATGCGCCCGAAACCGTTGATGCCCACGCGAGTAGTCATAGCGAGCGAACCCCCCTTCATGTGTGCATTCGGCCTACGTTTCACCATCTAATTATATCTTGTGCGATACACCGACTACAATTAAAGGCAACGAGAAAATTGCATTAGTCCCTTCCCCCCCTGATGGGAGAAGGTTCGTCGGCGAGGCGAGGACGCCGCAGATGTGATTGTCCCTTCCCCCTTTGGGGGAAGGTTAGGATGGGGGCGAAAATGCTTGCCCATCGACGGCTAAACCGTACCAATGCAATTTTCTCAAGGCGACGGAATGCTAAACACGCGCCATTTCACGCCGCATCTGCGCTAGCCCCATAGGTCCAAGGTCGAGCGCGCGGGTATGGAACTCTTTCAGGTCGAAGTCGGCTCCATCGCGCCGCTTTGCGTCCTCACGCGCCGACAGCCACTCGCGCTCGCCGACCTTGTACGATATTGCCTGCCCCGGCATCCCAAGGTAGCGGTCAACCTCGCTCGCCACGAAGTCCGCCGGAAAGTGGCTGCGCTGCCGTATGAACTCCAGCCCAAGCGCCGGCGTCCATGCCTCGCCCGGATGAAAGTCCGAGTCGGCGGGTATCTCAAGCCCCAGATGCATGCCGATGTCTATAATCACGCGCACACTGCGAAGCGCCTGCGCGCGCAGCATGCCGAGGTAGTAGTCGGGGTTCTCGAAGTATCCGAGTTCTCCCATCAGCCGCTCGGCGTACAGCGCCCAACCCTCGATGTAGCCCGATGTGCCACCCATAACCGTCTGAAAGCGCGACAAGTCTTTCGTGAGATACTTGGCGGTGCCGCGCTCGAAGTGATGCCCCGGCACGCCCTCATGGTAAGCGATGGACGGCTCGCCCCACAGCGGAAACCGCGTCCTGCCGCCGGTCGGATACCATGTGCGTCCGGGACGGCTGAAGTCCTCGGACGGCGCGGTGTAGTACATCGCAAGCGCGCCACCCGGCGGCGCAATCATCGCCTCGATGCGCCGCACCGGCTCCGGAATCTCAAAGTGTGTCCCGTTCAGTTCGGCGATGGTCGCGTCCTGAATCTCCTGCATCCAGCGCTGAAATGCGTCCACGCCCTCGATAGCGCGCGCCGGGTCGGTCTCCAGCAACTGCTTCGCGGCATCGACGCCGGCGCCGGGCAGGATCTTCTCTGCCGTCTTCGCCATCTCGCTCTCCACCCATCGCAGCTGCTCCCAGCCCCAATCGTAGGTCTCGCTGAAGTCCATATCAGTACCGTTGAACGCGCGCGACGACAGCGAATATCGCTCCGCGCCCACGCCGTCCCGCTCTGTCGCGCCGCGCATATACTCATCCAGCAGAAAGCGCCCCATGTCGGTATAGGCGCGCGCGGCGGCATCCGCGCCGTCGGCAATATCCCGTCGCAGCGCGTCCGACGCCAACCCCACCTCGTCGAATGCGTCCAGCAGCCCGTGAAAGAATGACCCTGAACCGTCAGCGCCCGTCCAGACCTGCGCCTGCTGCGCGCATCCGGCGACTTGGCGGCGACTGCTCGGCTTGGATTGGCGCAGCCCCTCAAGCAGGCTCTGGCGGTAGCCGTCCAGCCCTTGCGGAATCAGCGCAAGCCGCGCCGCGATGTTGCGCCAGTCCTCTTCCGTGTCGCGCGGCATCAGGTCGAAGACCATGCGAATCCCCTGGAACGGACTGCCCAGCACGCGCAGGCTTCGCAGATGTTCCCCGGCAGTGTGAGCGTCGATGCCGGTTCGCAGGTCGTCCAGCATCGCATCCTTGGCTATGCGGTCGCGCTCGCCCTCCACGGCGGCGGCGTTCAGCGCGGCGACGGCGCGCCGGTTCAGCGCGGCGTTGGCATCAGCGCCCTGCGGCGAATAGTCCGACATCATGGCGTCGTGCCCCGGCACACCCATGGAGGTAGCGCTCACCGGATTGAGCGCGGCGTAGCTCTCAACATAGTCGTTGGCAATTTCATAGACTTGGGACATCTTCAATCCACCGCTCCCCGATATTCGTTCAAGGCGATTACATTCATGCAAACTATCGTCTATCGTGGCTGCCTCGCCGGATTACCTCAACCTCTTTGCGGCACGGGCTGTCCCTTGTACAGACGCCCCCTATCGCCAACCGTGCGCTCATGCTCGAAGGACATCACGGGGACGCCGTATCCGCAGCTTGTGCTCGTCTTCTCCACCGACACATCGATCACCTGTCGCAGCGGCAGGCTGATTTCGTCGGCGGGCTGTTCCAGCAGCATGCTTGCCAGTGGGGAATACTCCGTCGGCATCGAGCGCGCATGCCCGTAGAGGCGCACTATTCCGGCGTTCTCCGCCTCAAAAGCGCAGAGCATTATGGTTACGGGGCTTCCCGCTTCCGAATGTCGCGCGGTTTCATTGCCGCTTCCCGTGTAATCGAGATACGCCACTCGGTTCGGGCTGATGATGTGCAGAGGCACGCCGCCCTTGGGCGAAACATTCACGGCGTCCACCGCATTATGAGCGTTCCCCGCCCCGAAATCCGCCGTTCCCACGAAAAAGAGAGGCGCATTGCGGATCATCTCCGCCTGTTCGTCCGTTATGCAAGAGTATGTAGTTGCCAATTCGTGCCTCCATTGCGCCCGTATGCCCTGATAGCGTTTCCGATTTCACCTAGCGATTGCTCAGCAGCCGCTCATAGACTTGCCGCCCCGCGAACCGCGCCTTGCTGCCCAACTCTTCCTCGATGCGGAGCAGACGGTTGTACTTGGCGGTGCGCTCGCCGCGCGCGGGCGCGCCCGATTTAATCTGCCCCGCGTTCGTGCCAACCGCGAGATCTGCTATCGTCGTGTCCTCAGTTTCGCCGGAGCGGTGGCTGACGACCACGCCCCAGCCCGCATCCTGCGTCATCTTGATAGCGTTCAGCGTCTCCGTTACGGTGCCAATCTGGTTCAGCTTTATCAGCACCGCGTTGCTGGCGTTGATCTCCATGCCCTCACGGATGCGCTCGGTATTCGTGGTGTACAGGTCATCCCCTACAATCTGCACGCTGTCCCCGATAGAATCGACCATCAGGCACCAGTTCTCCCAGTCGTCTTCGGCAATGCCGTCCTCGATGCTGATGATTGGATAGTCCTGAATCCAGTTCTTGTAGATGTCTATCAGACGGCCGGCAGAGTAGTTCGTCTCTTCGCGGCGCAGGCTGTATCGGCGCGCATTGTTTCGCAGCCGCAGTTCGGACGCCGCCACATCCAGCGCGATGAAGCACTGCACGCCGGGACGGTATCCGGCGCGCTCTATCGCTTCCATCACCAGGTCGAGCGCCTGCCGATTAGTCTGGAGCGGCGGCGCGAAGCCGCCCTCGTCGCCGACCGCCGTGCCAAGCGCGCGATCGCGCAGCGCATCCGACAGGGCGTGATAAATCTCAACGCCCGCCTGAAGCGCCTGCTTGAAGGTGTCGAAGCCCATCGGCACGACCATGAACTCCTGGAAGTCGGTCGAGTTCTCGGCGTGTCTGCCGCCGTTGATGATGTTCAGCATCGGCACGGGCAGCGTAAATGCGCCGTCCCTGCCGATATGCTCATACAGCGGCTTGTTCTCGCTCTGCGCCGCGGCGCGCGCCACCGCCATGGACACGCCGAGGATGGCGTTAGCGCCTATGCGCGTCTTGTGCTGCGTGCCGTCTAGCTCGATTAGCAGGTTGTCCAGCGCCTCCTGTTCCAGCGCCGACAGCCCCAGCACGGCGGGCTTGATATGCTCCTCGATGTTCGCCAGTGGCAGGCGCACGCCCCGCCCTCGAAAGCGCGATGCGTCGCCGTCGCGCAACTCCAGCGCCTCATTAGCGCCCGTGCTTGCGCCCGACGGCACCAGCGCGCGCCCAACGACGCCGTCCGACAGCGCGACATCCACCTCGACCGTCGGGTTGCCCCGCGAATCGAGAACTTCTCTTGCCTTCACATCCGAAATAGTCGTCATAATATCCTCATCTATCGTATATCTCAGGAATAGTAGATTTGCCTGCGGCTATAACCGCAAGCCGCGCATTGGCGGCGGCTATGGCTTTCTCAGCGGCGTCGGCGGCGTCCGACGCGCGTATGATGCTGCTGTCGGGTTCGACGCCGCGCGTAAGTTCCCAAGTCTGAAGCCCGATGACCGGAGCGCCGTCCCCAAGCGCATGCCCTATCTCCGACAGCGTGCCGTAAGCGCCGCCCACCGCGACGACCGCCATGCCCGTCTTGACCACAACGGAATTGCGCGCGTAGCCCATGCCGGTTATGATGGGGATGTCGATATAGTCGTTGGCAGCCAACGGGCTGTCGCCCGGCAGAATGCCGATAGTCGTGCCTCCCGCCGACTTCGCGCCCTTGCAAGCCGCCTCCATCACGCCGCCAAGCCCGCCGCACACGATAGCGACGCCGCGCTCCGCAAGCTCTACGCCCACCTGCTCAGCCAGCGCCGCGATGTGCGGACGCGCGTTGCTCTCGCCTATGACCGATATTATCATTTGCCTATCCATTCGTCTCCCGCCTACAAGTCTGCGCTAACCCCAAGCATCTGCACCCGATTATAGAGAAAATCTCATTAGTCCCTTCCCCCTTGATGGGAGAAGGTGAAGAAAATTACATCAGTCCCTTCCCCCTTTGGGGGAAGGTTAGGATGGGGGCAAAAATGCTTGCCCATCGACTGCTAAACTGTACTAATGCAATTTTCTCGATTATATTACATCGCTTGCAGCAATGGACGGAAAAAGGCTAGGGTTGCGATAGATGAACATTTTGCCCTCAAAGATATTCTTGCACGCTTGACATAAAAGCGCGATGTTCTTATATTCGTGCTATAGTGAGTTATGACTAATCGGCGACGAATTTTAGTTTCTCATTCATAGGCATGTGAAGGCATGGTTACAGACCAGACTAGAAACGCTATCTGGCAAGACATGTGGGACGCCGAGCGGTATTCTCGGTACTATGGCTCGTTGTCGGATTCGTACAGACGCCGTCACAAACTGACGAGGTTTGCGACTCTCGCTTCAGTGCTGGTTGAAGCGACTATATCGGTGAGCTACATCAGCACGGGCGTATCGGGAATGTGGGCAACCGTATTCCTTGCCCTAATCGTAGGACTAGGCATCGCCATAACCATACTAGTAATTTGGGATGCGACCTCAAACTACGCCGGGGATGCGGTGGCGCTAAGTTGGGTAAGCGTCGATTGCGCGCTGCTAAACGCGCAATGGGCTGACCTATGGCTGGACATCGAGTCTTTCGCAATCGACGAGGACGAGGCGCGCGCGCGTCAACGCGAGCTTATTCGCAAGTTCAACACCTTCGCGGTGCGGATTGATGTGGATTTGGATGAAAAGACGAACGAGATAAGCGCATCGGAGGCGTCGGAAGTTCTGAGGGAGAAGTATGCTCATTAGAGGGCTGATACAGAAAGACGATAGGCGTCCACCGCCCAGGCCTCCCAACTTACCACCCCCGCCGCCACCGCCGCGCCCTCCACTGCCACCTAGAAGATAAGACTAATCGACCTCGGCATTACCACCGAGGTCGGACTTCATGCGCCGCTCCGTGACCAATGCGGGTTGAGAAAATTGCATTAGTCCCTTCCCCTTTGATGGGGAAGGTTTCCAGTCTGGCGAGCGAGTCGGTCGCGCCAATTGTCCCTTCCCCCTTTGGGGGAAGGTTAGGATGGGGGCGAAGATGGGGGTGAAAATGCTTGCCCATCGACGGCTAAACCGTACTAATGCAATTTTCTCGCAGGTTGATATAATCTTCCTCAGCCGATTGATGAGGTGCTATGTTTTCAAGCATTCGACGCGCTGAATGCAAGGGCGCAGTCCCCTCGGTCGTCATTCTCGGCGGCGGATACGGCGGCGTCCACGCCGCGCTTGAGTTGCAGCGCGCCGCAAGGCGCGGCGAAATCGAGCTTACGCTAATCAGCCGCGAGAACTTCTTCCTATTCCAGCCCATGCTTGCGGAAGTCATATCGGGAAGCATCGGCCCCCTCAATGTCGTCAGCCCGCTGCGCCGACTTGTGCCGCACGCGCAGTTTCACCAAGCCGAGATTGAGTCCGTAGATACCGACAGCCGCAAGGTCGCAATTCGCTATCCCGGACACACGCGCCTCAACTACATCCACTACGACCACCTAATATCCGCCGTGGGCAGCGCGACCGACCTATCGCGCTTCTCCGGCGTACAAGAACACGCGCTCACCTTCAAGACATTGGGCGACGCATTCCGACTGCGAAACCACCTTCTCAGCATGCTAGAAGCCGCCGATGTCGAGGAAGACGAGTTCGAGAAACGCCAACTGCTCACTTTCGTCGTCGCCGGCGGCGGCTATACCGGCGTCGAGGTAGTGTCTGAGATTAACGAGTTCCTGCGCGTGGCAAGCAGGAACTACCGCAATGTCAGCGCCGACGAGTTCAGAATAATCCTGCTGCATCGCTCCGCGCGCATCCTGCCCGAACTTGGCGAGCGGCTTGCCAACTTCAGCCACAAGCTGCTGGAGAAGCGCGGCATATACATTCATCTCCACGCCGAACTCATGGGGGCGACCGCGCAGACCGCGATACTGGCTGGCGAAGTCTTCATCCCCACAAGGACGCTGGTCGCCACCATCGGCGCATCGCCCAACCCGATTCTCACCGACCTGCCCTGTGAGCGCGAGCGCGGCCGCCTCGTCGTCGACGAGACGCTCGCCGTCAAGGGAAGCGCAGACCTATGGGCAATCGGCGACTGCGCGCTCGTGCCGGATACGCTGAGCGGCGGCGCATGCCCGCCCACGGCGCAATTCGCGCTGCAACAGGCAAAGCGCGCGGCGCAGAATATACTAGCGAAGATTCGCGGCAAACCCACGAAGCCCTTCAAGCACAAGAGCAAGGGCGTGTTCGTGCCTCTGGGCGGATACGCCGCCGCGACCGAAGCCTTCGGGCTTGAAGTATCCGGCTTCCTCGCATGGTGGATGTACCGCACCTTCTACCTCATGCAGCTGCCGCGCATCGAGCGCAAGCTGCGCGTGGCAACCGACTGGACGCTCGACCTGATATTCCCGGGCGACATCGTAAAGGTGGACATCGACCGCACGCATGGCACATCACGACACCACTTCGAGACGGGGGAATACATCTATCGGCAAGGGGACATCGCCCAGGAGTTCTATGTCGTGCTCAGCGGCGAGGTCGAAATCCTGCGCGAGCATGAGGGACAGGAATCGCCCGTCGCCACGCTGAGCGGCGGCGACTACTTCGGCGAAATGTCGCTGCTGCGAGAGGAGGGACACTCGTCCTCAGCCAGGGCACACGGACACGTCGAGCTGCTGGTTATGAGCGGAGACGATTTTCTGGCGCTCGCATCCTCATCGTCCCTATTCGGCGAACTACTACGCACGGTCGCGCAGGAACGCATGACCATCAACGCCGCCCGACAGATAGACGAAAGATAAGCAAAGCATGCTCACTCACAAGAGCGCAAACCACAGATTGGAGTAAGAACTTGTTCGTCCTATTACGCAGACGCGCCAAAGCCAACCGGCGCGACATAAGTAGCGCAAGCGACACCGGCAGCGCGGGCAGTGTACTCATCACCGGCGCATCCGCCGGCATCGGCAGGGCAACCGCGCTGTATCTCGCCGAGCGCGGCTACAAGACGCTTGCCACAAGCCGCGAGCTATCACGCCTCGACGGGCTGCGAGAGGAAGCGGCGGCGCGCGGCGTCTCCGTCATCGGCGTGGAGCTCGACATCAATTCGGACGCTGCCGTATCGCGCATCTTGCCCGCGCTCATCGAGCGGCACGGCGCATTCGACGCGCTGGTGAACAACGCGGGCTTCGGTCTTTGGGGCCCGGTGGAGACCCTGTCGGACGCCGAACTCAAAAACCAGTTCGAGACGAACTTCTTCGCTGCCGTGCGCCTGATGCGAGCAACGCTGCCATCGATGATAGAACGACGGCGCGGCACAATCGTCAATGTCAGCTCCGTGCTGGGGCGCATCGGCACGCCCTTCAACGGCGCGTATGTATCCAGCAAGTTCGCGCTGGAGGGCATCAGCGAGTCGCTGAAGATTGAAGTGCAGCCCTTCGGCGTGCGCGTCGCTATGGTAGAGCCGGGCTTGTTCCGCACCAACTTCTCGGACAACGCTATGCGGAGCCATGAAGCGGACGACGAAAACCTAGTCTATGCCAAGCACATCGCGCGCTATCACAGCAACCACGACGCTTTCGACCACTTCGGCGGCAACCCGGTGCGCGTCGCCAAGGTCGTGCATAAAGTCATCGCATCGCCGTCGCCGAACTTCCGCAATCCCGTTGGCATAGACGCCCGCGCCGGCACCTTAGCCGCGCGGATGCTGCCGGAATCCATCTACTGGCGAATTCTCAGCAGAGCAACGATAGGAAAACCCACGAATTAGTCTTTTCCCCTCTTGAGGCTGACAAGGGTGTGTAAAGCATGAAATGGGCAGCTCCCGTGCTGTCATTCAGAGCATTCCACAATGTCATTCCGAACCTTCCATCCCTGTCATTCCGAACGGAGTGAGGAATCAAAAATCGCCATCCACAAGCCATCCTTGCCTTACCATAGCGATTTTAGACCCTTCACTCCGTTCAGGGTGACAAGAAAAAGTCCTTACTGGAACAAGCGTAATAGTCTAATACATATTCCTGTCAGCCCTCTCTGGGAGAAGACCGGAACCTGCCATGAGCGCAGCCGAAGGGATACAGGCAAATATCCTGCCCATTGATGTTAGCCCCCGCCAGTCAGCCTATCACGCCCTGCTCTCTCAGCCGCCGCACCTCTTCCGGCGTGCAATCCAGTATCGTCGTCAGCACTTCTTCATTGTGCTCGCCATAGCGCGGCGCGCGCCTGACCGTCATCTCTTCATCCAAAAGCTTGATGGGACAGCCTATCATCGTGTAATCTCCGCGCGCATCGTCCTCCACATTCACCACCATATCGCGCTCTATGAGCTGCTCATCCTCAAGCAGGTCATACGAGTTCATCGTCGCGCCCGCCAGCACGCCCGCGCCCGCCAGAATTCGCATCGCCTCCCGCTTCGTGCGCTTGCGCGTCCACTCCGATATTATCGCCTCGATCTCATCGGCGTGCGCCGCCACCGAATCGTAGTCGGCGAAGCGCGCGTCGCCTATAAGATCCTCCCTGCCAATCGCGGCAAGCAGCAAATCCCACATCTCGCCGCGCGGAAATATCATGATGTAGTCGTCCGCGCCGCCCGGCGCGCAGGGATACACAAGCGCCAAGCCTCTGCCCGCGCTATGCCCGCGTCGCGCCTCCGGCCGTTGCAGTCCCAGCGCCGAAGTAAGCTGCATCCTCATCAGGTTGACCACGGCATCCTGCATCGCCACCTCTACGCGCTGCCCCTTGCCGGTCAGGTCGCGCTTTCGCAGCGCCGCCAGAATGCCGATTGCCGCATGCAGCCCGCTGCCGGAGTCGCCCACGCCCGGCGACAGATAGACCGGCGGCCTGTCCGGATAGCCCGTAGTCGCCATCGCGCCGCCTACCGCCTGCGCCACCATCTCCCAGCCCTTGTACTCAGCATAAGGCCCATAGCTTCCAAAGCCCTTGATTGCCGCATAGACCAGACCGGGGTTAATCTCATGCATCACATCCCAGCCGAAGCCCAGCCGGTCGAGCATCCCCAGCGAGTAGTTTTCCACCAGTACATCCGCCCACTTCAGCAGTCCCGTGAACAGATCCTTGCCCCGCTCCGTCTTGAGGTTGATGCTCACGGCGCGCTTGTTGTTGTTGAATATCAGAAAGTAGAAGCTGTCCGAGTCCGGGCGGTGTCCCAGATCCTTTCTGGTGGAGTCGCCGCCCCATACATCCTCCAGCTTGATGACATCCGCGCCCAGAAATCCGAGCAGCTGTGTACAGGACGGCCCCGCCTGCACATGCGTCAAGTCCAGTATCTTCACGCCCTCCAGCGCCTTGTCCATAAGCGTTTCTCCTTCAGAAACTTGCGAGCATCCACACAACGGCAAGCGCCGTCAACCCGTCGCGCCGGTGTCTATCGCGCGCTTGCCGTTGGACGCCCATCGCAGCCACAGCAGCCACAGCGCGGACGCAGCCAACAGCATAGCAGGCTGCCATACGACCGTGTGCGCCGTATCAATGTACTCAGGGAAGGCTGCCCCCATAAGCAGCAGACTTACGATGCGCGCAAAGTTCAGCGCGGACAGCGCGACCGCGCCCAGCAGCAATCCCCACAGGCGCGCCCTGATAGACACCGGCCAAACGAGCACGGCGGCGCTGAACACTATCAATACATCAACGGCAGTACACTGAGCCACGATGACTCCGACAAAGCCATTGACATCGATGACCGCGCCGTCCGGCGACGCCGGAACGCCCAGCAGGCCAATCACATACGCCGACGCGCGCGCCAGCAGCGCCGCCAAGCCGTCAACGCCGGGCATATCCACCGCGCCCACCATCACGCCTATTGACACGATGAGAGCCGCGCTTGCCACGCCTACCCGAATCGCCAGCGACAACGGATGCATGACGCCAACCCTATGACGGCTTCAAGGCGCGCGTTGCGATATAGACGGGGGTGTACTTGGAGAGCAGGAACTCCGGATCATTGGGGTTATGAGCGTTCGACAGGCGCTTGTCCTCATAGAAGCCGGTGATGACGAAGCCCGCGTCGATCTGCCCGCCTATCTGGTCGGTCAGCGTATGCCCGAACTCCAGCGCGCCGCCCTCATCCATCAGCCGTTGCAGCTCATCTTGCGGCAGGCTCGCAATATCGGAGTACGGCAGCGTGTGCCTGACCACGAACTCGCCCCTTTCGATGCGCTCCCGGTCGAAGATGAACTCAAACGGATTGACGAAGCCGACCATCAGCACGCCGCCGGGACGCAGCACGCGATAGACTTCGCGCCATACCGGAAGCACGCTTTGGGCGAAGAGATTGGATATGGGGTGAAACACCAAGTCGAAGCTGGCATCCGCGAACGCCGACAGGTCAGCCATATCACCCCGCGCCGTGCGGAGCGCCAGCCCCTCACGATCCGCGACGAAGCGATCCTGCGCCAATTGCCGCTCCGAATTGTCGTATGAGGTTACATCGTAGCCTGCCGCCGCGAGAAGCGGCGCTTGCTGCCCACCGCCCGACGACAGGCAGAGCGCATCCTTGCCCGCGATGCCCTCGAACCAGTCGGACGGCACCGGCGTCTTGTCGGTCAGCCAGACGCCCAGACGCCCCTGCTTGGCGGCGGCAATCGCATCCGCGCTCACCGGCAGCGTCCACTCGATGCCGCGCTCCACATTCCTGTCCCACGCCGCGCTATTGTACTTTAAGACATCCATTCAGGTGGCAACCTTTTCGTCACTCCCGCGAAAGAGCGTCATTCCTGCGAAAGAACGTCACCCCTGCGAAAGCAGGGGCAGGAATCCAGCGCCATATAGCGGCAAAATCATCCGACAGGAAACGCTATCCGATATTTCATAGTCCCTTCCTCCTTGATGAGGGAAAGGTAGCGATAAAATTGCATTAGTCCCTTCCCCCTTTGGGGGAAGGTTAGGATGGGGGTGAAAATGCTTGCCCATCTGCAATTTTCTCAACCAACCGCTAATCATTGCAAACAGACCGCTTTCATTATAACCTTTCGCCATTCGGTTGCGCCAGAAGCCATGACTTCATAGTCCCTTCTCCCTTGACGGGGGAAAGGTAGCGATAAAATTGCATTAGTCCCTCCCCCCTGACGGGGGAAAGGCAGCGATAAAATTGCATTAGTCCCTTCCCCCCTGATGGGGGAAGGTTAGGATGGGGGTGAAAATGCTTGCCCATCGACGGCTAAACTGTACTAATGCAATTTTCTCACTTCAGCCGAATGTCGTTCAAGAGCGGAGCCAAAGGCGAAAGGAGAGACGATGAACCCTGAAAATATGGGACTTGGCATCCTTGTCGGCGGCGGCCCGGCTCCGGGCATCAACAGCGCCATCAGCGCATGCGCGATAGAAGCGATGAACAACGGCATGCGCGTGTACGGCATCATGGACGGCTTCAGCCACCTGATGGAGGGCAGCGCAGAGCATGTCATGCCACTCACGCCCGCCGATGTAGCGTTCATCCAATCCGAGGGCGGCTCCATCCTGCGAACCTCGCGCGCCAACCCCACGCGCAACCCCGCGCACCTGCGAAATGTAGTGCGCGCGCTGCAAGAGATTGGCATAACGCGCCTCGCTTCCATCGGCGGCGAGGACACTGCACTGTCGTCGGCAGAAGTGGCGCGGGCGTCCGAGGGCAAGATCCGCGTGGCGCACATCCCCAAGACGATAGACAACGACCTGCCGCTGCCCGGCGACATCCCAACCTTCGGCTTCGAGACGGCGCGGCATCTAGGCACGGAGCTTGTGCAGAACCTCAGGCGGGACAGCCGCACGACCAACCGCTGGTACGTCGTCATCGTGATGGGACGCAAGGCGGGACATCTCGCGCTCGGCATCGGCAACGCCGCGGGCGCGGCGCTCACAATCATCCCGGAGGAGTTCCCGAACCCCGTCATCGCCATAGACGACGTCGTGCGGCTGGTCGAGGGCGCTATGCTGAAGCGCAAAGCCGCCGAGGGGCGCGATGACGGCATCGCCGTAATCTCCGAGGGCGTCGCGGAGCGCTTTTCGCCCGACGAGATTGGCAATCTGGCAGGCACGGCAATCGCGCGCGACCCGCATGGCCACATTCGGCTCGGCGAACTGCCGCTGTCGGCAATCATGCGGCAGCAAGTGCAGCGGCGCTTCGCCGACGCCGGCAAGAGCATCGCCATGGTTGATGTAACCATCGGCTACGAACTGCGCTGCGCCTCGCCCATATCCTTCGACATAGACTATACGCGCGCGCTCGGCTATGGCGCGGCGCGGCTGCTACTCTCCGAACCGACGGACGAGGCGGACAAGGCGGACGAAAAAATCGCCAACGGCGGGCTAATCTACCTCGAAGGCGCGAAACTCAGCGTCATGCCGTTCGACGACATACACGACCCCGCTACCGGCAAGACGCGCGTGCGAATGGTGGACATCCACTCCCAGCGCTACAAAGTAGCCCGCGAATACATGACGCGCATCAAGCCCCAAGACCTGCGAGACGACGCGCTAGTGGCGCGCATGGCAGCGCACAGCGTCCGCAGCGCCGACGAAATACAACGGCGTTTCGGCTCTTCATCTCGTCATTCCTGCGAAAGAAAGTCACCCCTGCGGAAGCAGGGGCAGGAATCCAGCATTTTGAGATAGCCTAAAATATGCGAAAGCGACCACATTAGTCAGCAATTCAAACAGAGCAAAGGAGACAAAACGAATGGCAGAACACAAGGTAGCCTACATAGGACGAGCGGAACCCGACACCACCCTCATAGAGAACGGGCTGGAGGGGCTGGACTACGAGATTGACATCAGCATCGTGGAGACGCAGGGCGAGATTATCGAGGCTTGCAAGGGCGCGGATGTCATCCTGAACGGCGGCGTAGAGATGCCGCGTGAGGTCATAGAGGAGATAGACACGGCGCAGGCGATCATCGTCGGCAGCCACGGCTTCAACCACATAGACCACAACGCCGCCACCGACAACAGCATCATGATTATCAACAGCGCGGGCTTCTGCACCGAAGAGGTGTCCAACCACGCCATCCTGATGCTCATGGCTTGCGCCAAGAAGCTGACCATCCTGCACAATCTGGTGCGCGAGGGCAAGTGGGGCGCGGAGACGCGCAACGCCATAATGCCCATGGCGCCCATCGACGGGCAGACCCTTGGGCTAGTCGCATTCGGCAACATCGCCCGTGCCGTAGCGCGCAAGGCGCAGGCGCTCGGCATGGACATCATCACCTACGACCCATACTGCCCCCCTTGGATTACGAAAGAGTACCGCGTAAAGCCCGTAGGCTCGCTCGAAGAACTCGCCGCCGACTCCGACTTCGTATCCATGCACACGCCGCTCAACGACGAGACCCGCAAGCTCGTCGGCGAGCCGTTCTTCAAGGCGATGAAGCCCTCAGCGTACTTCATCAACACCTGCCGAGGCCCAACCGTGGACGAAGCCGCGCTCATCGAGGCGCTCCGCAACGGCGAGATTGCGGGCGCGGGGCTCGATGTGTTCGAGGAAGAGCCGACCCCTGCCGACAACCCGCTGCTGGCAATGGACAATGTTATCGTCACGCCGCACTCGGCCGGCTCATCCAACAACTCGCGCACCGCATCGCCCATCCGTGTCGGACAGGAGACGGCGCGCGTGCTCAAAGGCAACTTCCCCATGTCCCTCGTCAACCCCGAGGTGCGCTCAGCCCTCCCCGTCCGCGAGCCGGCGACGAATGTGTAGCAAGTAGTTCGTCAGTCTGTCAGTGTTTGAGAAAATTGCATTAGTCCCTTCCCCCATCAAGGGGGAAGGTTCGTCGGTGAGGCGAGGACGCCGCAGATGTGGATGTCCCTTCCCCCTTATGGGGGAAGGTTAGGATGGGGGTGGAAATGCTTGCCCATCGACTGCTAAACTATACTTATGCAACTTTCTCCGGTGTTTCACGGCTTCAGCCGAGCGACGGCAGCCGCATAATCTACTGACAGACTGACAACTCAAAGGCTAACCGCTCTTACAATATGACCGAAACATCGGACACACCCGCCTCGTCCGTTGCGCGCTTGCGCCGCTTGCTTAACAACCCAAACCGCATCGCGCTCGGCGCGGCGTATCTGCCGTGGCTTGAGCTGCTGGGGTGGATGGCAAGCGTATCGTGGTTTCTGACCGACGACGCCTTCATCAGCTTCCGCTATGTCCGCAATCTGCTGAACGGGCACGGGCTGGTGTTCAATGTCGGCGAGCGCGTGGAGGGCTACTCCAACTTCCTGTGGATAATGGAGCTTGCCGCTATATGGGGCGCGCTGGGCTGGCGTCCCGAACACGCCGCGCCTTGGCTGTCCGTCCTGTTCACGGCGGGAACGCTCGCGCTGATGCTGTGGTGGACGGCGCGCCTGCCTAGCCTGCGCCATCGCGCGCTTGTGTCTTGGATGGCGCTGGGGCTTGTGTGCGGCAGCGCCACCTTCGCCGTGTGGACATCGGGCGGCGGCTTGGAGACGCGCCAGTTCACCTTCCTCATCGTGGCTGCCGTCGTATTCCTGAGCCTATATCGCAATCGGCGCTGGGGCTTGCTCGCGGCGTCGCTCAGCCTTGCGCTTGCGTCGCTGACGCGCCCGGAGGGTCCGTTGATAGCGGCGTGCTGCTTCGCGTGGTTCGGCGCGCTGCAACTTCCGGCGGCGCTGAGCGCATTGCGCCGCGCCGCCGAACCGCAGGGCATCGGCGTCGGAGGCGCAATCGCTACCATGGCAAGGCGCATAGACTGGCGCGCGCTGCTATGCCTGATTGCGCCGGTCGCGCTGATAGTCGGGGCGCACTTCCTGTTTCGCTACGCCTACTATGGCGAATGGCTGCCGAACACCTACTACGCCAAGCATGTGCGTCCGTGGTACGAGTCCGGATTCAGGTATCTGGGGGCGGCTGCGCTGGAAACGGGGCTGTATCTCCTGCTGCCGTTGGCGTGGTATGCGATGCGCGCGCGCTGGCGGGATACGCGCGACGGCATCTACGCCTTGATACTGCTCTGCATCGTGCTGCACATGTTATACCTAATGCGTATCGGCGGCGACCACTTCGAGTTCCGCCCGCTGGACTTCTACTGGCCCCTGCTCGCCATCCCCGCCGCCGACGGCATCGCGCGCATTGGCGGCCTGATTGGGGACAAGGCGCCCACAATACGAATGCTTGTACGAAGGAGGAGGGGGGTATTTCGGCTTCACCTTTCGGCAGGCTCAGCGCAGCCACATTCGGCAAGCCCGATATGGTCGCACCTATGCGCGCTGCTGCTGTTCGTTCCGGTCGCCTTCTACGCCGGGGCTATGCAAGCCGCCCTGCTGTTCGAGGGCGCAAAGATTGACGAGCGCATTAAGAAAATTCACACAGAGCTAGACGAACAGAACGCCGGCTGGCTGCTGGCTGCGCCCGGGATGTCCGCGCTCACAGCCGGATCCAACGACCTGCGCTGGAGCATCAGCCGGCGTTTTGTGGGGCTGCGCTTCGTGGAGCATCGTGAGTTTGCGGATTCACAGCTTCGGCAGTATCAGCCCTATGAGGACATAGAGCGCGGAGTAATTCCGCACGACGCGGTTATGGCATCTGGTTCGATAGGCATCCGGTACTACCATCTGCAAGATTTGACAGCCATCGATACGCTTGGCTTAACGGACGCTACGGTGGCGCGCAACCCAGTCACAAAGCCTAACAGCGAGCGCGCTATGGCGCACGACCGAGAGCCGCCGCCCGGCTACTTGGATGAGCGCGGGGTGAACATAGATGTTCACCCGTCGGCCGATACTGCGGAGCAAGCCCTCGATACAGCGCAATACGCGGTATCGTTCGGCCCAAACTTGTGGATGCCCTTCGAATCAACAGACTCTCAATGGGCGCTCAGCAGCTTTGCGGGGCAAGCCTTGCGCTTCAAGAGCGCTCTTGCGAGCGAACATCCAACCGACATATCCGATAACCGGCTTCTCCACGGCGACGGCAGCCTGTCCATTGGCGAGCGGTTTATCGGCAACTTTGAAAGCGGCTTGGACGGGTGGCGCACGAAAGGCGATGCGGTTACAAATCACGCCGACTTCGAGCAGTACCGAGGGCAGAAGCGTATTAGCGGCAATATCGGCTCCGGCTTCTTGACCAGCTATCACCCTACCGAAGGGGATAACTCAACAGGCAGCGCGACCTCGCCGCCGTTCATCGCAGACGCTGACCATTATCTAGCATTCCTCATCGCGGGCGGAAAGGGCGACGGCGTGGGCGTGCGGCTTCTGGTCGACGGCGATGAGGCGTCGGTCTGGCGCGGACGGGATACGGATGAGTTCAGAACGGTCAGCCATCCGCTCGCCGAAGTCGCCGGCAAGACGCTGCGGTTGCAGCTCTTCGACGACGAAACCGGGTGGCTGGGACACATTATGCTCGACCACGCAATTCTGCTGCGATAATCCGCGAAGAGCCCACCCTGCTCATCACCGCAAAATCCCGCCCCATGTAGGATGGTTTCTACTGACAGACTGACAACTCAAAGGCTAACCGCCCTTATAATATGACTGAAACATCGGACACACCCGCCTCGCCCGTTGCGAGCTTGCGCCGCTTGCTGAGCCCGAACCGCATCGCGCTCGGCGCGGCGTATCTGCCGTGGCTTGCGCTGCTGGGGTGGATGGCAAGCGTATCGTGGTTTCTGACCGACGACGCCTTCATCAGCTTCCGCTATGTCCGCAATCTGCTGAACGGGCACGGGCTGGTGTTCAATGTCGGCGAGCGCGTGGAGGGCTACTCCAACTTCCTGTGGATAATAGAGCTTGCCGCTATATGGGGCGCGCTGGGCTGGCGTCCCGAACACGCCGCGCCCTGGCTGTCCGTCCTGTTCACGGCGGGAACGCTCGCGCTGATGCTATGGTGGGCGGCGCGCCTGCCTAGCCTGCGCCATCGCGCGCTTGTGTCTTGGATGGCGCTTGGGCTTGTGTGCGGCAGCGCCACCTTCGCCGTGTGGACATCGGGCGGCGGCTTGGAGACGCGCCAGTTCACCTTCTTCATAGTCCTGGCAGTCGTATTCCTGAGCCTGTATCGCAATCGGCGCTGGGGCTTGCTCACGGCGTCGCTCAGCCTTGCGCTTGCGTCGCTGACGCGCCCGGAGGGTCCGTTGATAGCGGCGTGCTGCTTCGCGTGGTTCGGCGCGCTGCAACTTCCGGCGGCGCTGAGCGCATTGCGCCGCGCCGCCGAACCGCAGGGCATCGGCATCAAAGACGCAATCGATACCATGGCAAGGCGCATAGACTGGCGGGGGCTGAGTTGCCTGATTGCGCCGGTCGCGCTGATAGTCGGAGCGCACTTCCTGTTTCGCTACGCCTACTACGGCGAATGGCTGCCGAACACCTACTACGCCAAGCATGTGCGCCCCTGGTACGAGTCCGGGTTCAAGTATCTATGGGCGGCTGCGCTGGAGACGGGGCTGTATCTCCTGCTGCCATTGGCGTGGTATGCGATGCGGGCGCGCTGGCGGGATGCGCGCGACGGCATCTATGCCCTGATACTGCTCATCATCGTGCTGCACATGTTATACCTAATGCGTATCGGCGGCGACCACTTCGAGTTCCGCCCGCTGGACTTCTACTGGCCCCTGCTCGCCATCCCCGCCGCCGACGGCATCGCGCGCATTGGCGGTCTGATTGCGGACAAGGCGCCCACAATACGAACGATTGTACGGGGGGGGGTATTTCGGCTTCATCTTTCGGCAGGCTCAGCGCAGCCACATTCGGCAAGCCCGATATGGGCGCACCTATGCGCGCTGCTGCTGTTCGTTCCGGTCGCCTTCTACGCCGGAGCTATGCAAGCCGCCCTGCTGTTCGAGGGCGCAAAGATTGACGAGCGCATTGTGATAATTCACATAGAACTAGACGAACGGAACGCCGGCTGGCTGCTGGCTGCGCCCGGGATGTCCGCGCTCACAGCCATATCCAACGACCTGCGCGGGAGCATCAGCCGGCGTTTTGTGGGGCTGCGCTTCGTGGAGCATCGTGAGTTTGCGGATCAACAGATTGGGCGGTATCAGCCCTATGAGGACATGGAGCGCGGAGTAATTCCGCACGACGCGGTTATGGCAGGTGATTCGATAGGCATCCGGTTCTACCATCTGCAAGATTTGACAGCCATCGATACGCTTGGCTTAACGGACGCTACGGTGGCGCGCAACCCAGTCACAAAGCCTAACAGCGAGCGCGTTATGGCGCACGACCGACGGCGGCCGCCCGGCTACCTGGAAGAGCGCGGGGTGAACATAGATGTTCACCCGTCGGCCGATACCGCGGAGCAAGCCCTCGATACAGCGCAATACGCGGTATCGTTCGGCCCAAACTTGTGGATGCCCTTCGACTCAGCAGACCATCAATGGGCGCTCAGCAGCTTTGCGGGGCAAGCCTTGCGCTTCGAGAGGGGTCTTGTGAACGAACATCCAACCGACATATCCGACAACCGGCTTATCCACGACGACGGCAGCCTGTACATTGGCGATCGGTTTATCGGCAACTTTGAAAGCGGCATGGACGGGTGGCGCGCGGAAGGCGATGCGGTTACAAATCACGCCGACTTCGAGCAGTACCGAGGGCAGCAGCGTATTAGCGGCAATATCGGCTCCGGCTTCTTGACCAGCTATCACCCTACCGAAGGGGATAATCCAACAGGCAGCGCGACCTCGCCGCCGTTCATCGCAGACGCTGACCATTATCTGGCATTCCTCATCGCAGGCGGAAAGGGCGACGGCGTGGGCGTGCGGCTTCTGGTCGACGGCGATGAGGCGTCGGTCTGGCGCGGACGGAATACGGAGGCGTTCAGAACGGTCAGCCTTCCGCTCGCCGAATTCGCCGGCAAGACGCTGCGGTTGCAGCTCTTCGACGACGAAACCGGGAGGTGGGGACACATTATGCTCGACCACGCAATTCTGCTGCGATAATCCGAAAATATCCCGTCCCATGTGGGATGGTTTCTACTGACAGACTGACAACTCAAAGGCTAACCGCCCTTATAATATGACTGAAACATCGGACACACCCACCCCGCCCGTTGCGCGCTTGCGCCGCTTGCTTAACAACCCGAACCGCATCGCGCTCGGCGCGGCGTATCTGCCGTGGCTTGCGCTGCTGGGGTGGATGGCAAGCGTATCGTGGTTTCTGACCGACGACGCCTTCATCAGCTTCCGCTATGTCCGCAACCTGCTGAACGGGCACGGGCTGGTGTTCAATGTTGGCGAGCGCGTGGAGGGCTACTCCAACTTCCTGTGGATAATAGAGCTTGCCGCTATATGGGGCGCGCTGGGCTGGCGTCCCGAACACGCCGCGCCTTGGCTGTCCGTCCTGTTCACGGCGGGAACGCTCGCGCTGATGCTATGGTGGACGGCGCGCCTGCCCGAATTGCGCCATCGCGCGCTTGTGTCTTGGATGGCGCTTGGGCTTGTGTGCGGCAGCGCCACCTTCGCCGTGTGGACATCGGGCGGCGGCTTGGAGACGCGCCAGTTCACCTTCTTCATCGTGGCTGCCGTCGTATGCCTGAGCCTATATCGCAATCGGCGCTGGGGCTTGCTCGCGGCGTCGCTCAGCCTTGCGCTTGCGTCGCTGACGCGCCCGGAAGGTCCGTTGATTGCGGCGTGCTGCTTCGCGTGGTTCGGCGCGCTGCAACTTCCGGCGGCGTTGAGCGCATTGCGCCACGCCGCCGAACCGCAGGGCATCGGCATCAAAGACGCAATCGCTACCATGGCAAGGCGCATAGACTGGCGCGCGCTGCTATGCCTGATTGCGCCGGTCGCGCTGATAGTCGGAGCGCACTTCCTGTTTCGCTACGCCTACTATGGCGAATGGCTGCCGAACACCTACTACGCCAAGCATGTGCGCCCGTGGTACGAGTCCGGGTTCAAGTATCTGGGGGCGGCTGCGCTGGAAACGGGGCTGTATCTCCTGCTGCCATTGGCGTGGTATGCGATGCGCGCGCGCTTGCGGGATGCGCGCGACGGCATCTATGCCCTGATACTGCTCATCATCGCGGCGCACATGTTATACCTAATGCGTATCGGCGGCGACCACTTCGAGTTCCGCCCGCTGGACTTCTACTGGCCCCTGCTCGCCATCCCCGCCGCCGACGGCATCGCGCGCATTGGCGGCCTGATTGGGGACAAGGCGCCCACAATACGAATGCTTGTACGAAGGAGGAGGGGGGTATTTCGGCTTCACCTTTCGGCAGGCTCAGCGCAGCCACATTCGGCAAGCCCGATATGGTCGCACCTATGCGCGCTGCTGCTGTTCGTTCCGGTCGCCTTCTACGCCGGGGCTATGCAAGCCGCCCTGCTGTTCGAGAGCGCAAAGATTGACGAGCGCATTTGGCGAGTTCACACAGAGCTAGACGAACGGAACGCCGGCTGGCTGCTGGCTGCGCCCGGGATGTCCGCGCTCACAGCCATATCCAACGACCTGCGCGGGAGCATCGTCCAGAATTCTGTGGGTATGCGGTTCGTGGAGCATCGTGAGTTTGCGGATGTACGGCTTCGGCAGTATCAGCCCTATGAGGCCATGGAGCGCGGAGTAATTCCGCACGACGCGATTATGTCAAGTGGTTCGCTAGGCATCCGGTTCTACCATCTGCAAGATTTGACAGTCATCGATAGGCATGGCTTAACGGACGCTACGGTGGCGCGCAACCCAGTCACAAAGCCTAACAGCGAGCGCAATATAGCGCACGACCGAGAGCCGCCGCACGGCTACCTGGAAGAGCGCGGGGTGAACATCTATGTTCACCAGTCGGCCGATACTGCGGAGAAAGCCCTTGCCCGCGCGCAATACGCGGTATCGTTCGGCCCAAACTTATGGATGCCCTTCGACTCAACAGACCCTCAATGGGCGCTCAGCAGCTTTGCGGGACAAGCCTTGCGCTTCAAGAGCGCTCTTGTGAGCGAACATCCAACCGACATATCCGACAACCGGTTTCTCCACGGCGACGGCAGCCTGTCCATTGGCGATCGGTTTATCGGCAACTTTGAAAGCGGCATGGACGGGTGGCGCGCAGAAGGCGATGCGGTTACAAATCACGCCGACTTCGAGCAGTACCGAGGGCAGGAGCGTATTAGCGGCAATATCGGCTCCGGCTTCTTGACCAGCTATCACCCTACCGAAGGGGATAATCCAACAGGCAGCGCGACCTCGCCGCCGTTCATCGCAGACGCTGACCATTATCTAGCATTCCTCATCGCAGGCGGGAAGGGCGCCGGCGTGGGCGTGCGGCTTCTGGTCGACGGCGATGTGGCGTCGGTCTGGCGCGGACGGAATACGGAGGCGTTCAGAACGGTCATCTATCCGCTCGCCGAATTCGCCGGCAAGACGCTGCGGTTGCAGCTCTTCGACTACGAAACCGGGGAATGGGGACACATTATGCTCGACCACGCAATTCTGCTGCGATAACCCGCGAAGAGCCTACCCTGTCCATCACCGCAAAATCCCGCCCCATGTGGGATGGTTTCTTCTGACCGCCCGACGCCCTACTCCATCGTCAGCACCAGCTTGCCGAAGAAGTTCAGCGCCTCCATCGTCTCATGCGCCTTCGCAGCGTCCTCAAGCGCGAACGTCTCGTGTATCACGCCGCGAATTACGCCGCGCCCAGCAAGCTCCACTATCTGCCGCAGGTCATCCTTCCGCCCCATGAACACGCCAAATACCGTATGGTAGCGCAGGAACATCAGCCCCATCTGCAACTCCGCCCTGTATCCGCTCGTCACGCCGCAAATGCCATAGCGTCCGCCCATCGCAAGCGACCTTATCGCCGCCGGATAGAAGTCCGCGCCCACATGGTCGAGCACGACATCTACGCCCTGCCCGCCCGTAATCTGCTTCACGCGCTCCGCGACATCCTCCGTCGTATAGTCGATGACCGCATCCGCGCCCAACTCCCGCGCCTTCTGCGCCTTCTCTTGGCTGCTGGTGGTGGTGATGACCTTTGCGCCTATGACATTCTTGGCGACCTGTATGCCCGCCGTGCCAACGCCGCTGGACGCCGACGGAATTAGCAGCGTCTCCCACGCCTTCAGTCGCGCCCTGCGAATTAGAATTGTCCAGCAAGGCAGAAACACCGTCGGCAGCGACGCCGCCTGCTCATACGACAGGGATTCCGGTATCGGCACGACATTGGCAGCCGGCGCTCTCACATACTCCGCATAGCCGCCGCTGAGCGTAGAGCCGAGCATCCCCGCGCTGCCGCAAAGCTCCTCCTCGCCTGCGAGGCAGAAGCGACACTGATTGCAAGTAATGCGCGGATTGACCACGACCCTGTCCCCCGCCTTTATGTGCATCACCTCGCCGCCCGTCTCCGCCACATCGCCCGCCACATCGCCGCCAAGCACATGCGGCTGCCCCCCAAAGCGTATCCGCGTGCCGCGCGCCCCCGCCCGCGTATAGACATCCAGCCTGTTCAGAGCGCACGCGCGCACCCGCACCTTGACATCGTTCGCCCCAACCGCAGGCTCCGGCAGCTCGCCGTAAGTCAGCGCATCAACCCCGCCATGCTCAGTAATATAAACCGCCTTCATTCAAAACTCCCCCATTCCTCAGATTTTTCGCCCGCGCCTCCACTCACCGGATCCCCAATGCCCAAAGCGCAAATCTATTGTACATCACCCACTCACGGCGCATTGGCGTTAGCAAAAGGAAGAAAAGCGGCTTCCCGTATTTGCCATTGCGCCATATCTTGATATGATAACGATAGCCCTATGAGAAAACCCGAACCGAACCAAGCGGAGGTTGAACGATGGCAGACCGAATCGAAGAACTCATGACACCCGACTACCGAAATAAGATAGTGCGCGACACCCTCTCATCGCTAGGCAAACTTTCCAAGGAAACACGCTCCCATTTTGAAGGCGCTATTCGCAGGGGAGGCGGCATCAGAGGCTTTCAAGACCCGTTCAAAGCGCCGCGCCCCTTGCTCCAATCCCATATAGTAGAGCGAATGAACCGCTACCCACAGTTCAAGTTCATCGTCCTCAATGTATGGTCTGAAACTCTCCCCGCCCTGCATGATGCGGTACGCGCACGCTTCCTAGACCTGCAAGACCAACTCGACGCCGACGCCCACCCGGAGATATGGACGGAACAGGTGGAGCAGATCGCCGAAAGCGACGACGAGTTCACCCAGTCGGACACGGAATTGATGATGCTCTATACGGCGCATCTGATAGCAGAAATAGGCAGAGGGATACTGAATGACGGTCCCATCAGCGAGGACGATGACCCCCCCGTCGCCATCGTCCTGGACAGAACCCTGAGCATCCTGCGCGAGACGCCCGCCGGCGATCCCGAATGGAACGACGAGATTCCGCTCTTTGCGGAGATGCTTGCCGAACTCATCGCCGAGAAAAAGAACAGCCGCGCGAATAGCCTGCTGGACGACCTGAAGCGCCTTCACAGTGATTTCGAGCCTGAGCTGGCTTTCTTCAACTGGCAATCGGACGAATGGGACGCCGACGCCATCGCCAAATTGGACAACCTCGCTGAGTTGACGCGCCTGCATGACCGGCTGGAACTCGCGCTCGTAGCATACCGGCCGGTCAGAGAGCAGGCGGACAACCTCGCCGAAGAGCGCGAGCGCCGGTATATGCGCCACGAATGCGAAGAAACCATCGAGCGCCTGCTCAACGCCATGAACGAGCTGATGCAAGCGCCCGTCACCCCCGACGACAACCCGCCCGCAGGCGTCGCGCCCGACAAGGCCGCGCCGCCCGCAAGCCAAGCCGAAGACGCGCCCGCGCCGCCCGCGCTCGACTCGGACGCCGCCCCTGAAGCGCATACGGCGCAGCAACCCGCAGACGCCGCGCCAAGCGCCGATGACGAAACCGTCGCCAAGCTGCAAGACGAAATCAACGCGCTCAAGCAGGCGACCGCCACGCTGGAAGACAGGAAGCGCGCGCTGGAGCAGACAACCGCAGCGCTGGAAGACGGGAAGCGCGCGCTAGAGCAGGCGAACGACGCCCTGTATGACGCCAACTATGCGCTCAAAGGCGAAGTGCAGGGACTCGACGCCGACAAGCAGATACTCGCCGAGGAAGCGGCAGACTTCAAGGAGAGACTGCGAATAAGCGAAGCGCAGGAAATCTACTGGCGCAACATGTACGAAACCGAAATGAGCAGCAAAGGCTCGCCCACCCCCGGCGCCATCCCCTCTGAAATCGAAAGCGTGAAGCATGCCATCGAACTCGCAAAGACACGACACAGCGACAGCCTATTGATCCACCTCAACAAGAAATCCGATCCCGACTACAACTACAACCGCCCCAAAGAAATCTGGGACGCGCTAGACTGGCTTGCGAGAACCTACCGCCCGACGAAGACCGGCGAAATCAGAATCAAGGACCTGAACGAATCCCTGCGGAACACCTGCGGCAGCTGGGAATACAAGCCCAACCAGACCGACATCACCGTGAATACCAACCGCGAGTGGTACACCACAACCGTGGACGGCGTCACTTATGAACTGCGAAAGCATATCGGCAGAGGCATCTCGAGACGGGACAACAACATCATACGAATCGCCTTCGACTGGGACGAGCCGTCGCAGCGCGTAGTCATCGGCTTCATCGGCGCACACCAGCGCAACCGCAGTTCCTGAATGTCCGACGAATGTTGACATCCCCACACACCAATCATTAGGCTTGCGTCATAGGCGCGGAAGCCACAGACACGCCCCAATAATCAGGAGGTATCACATGGAGTTCGGATTTGGAGTGCCCAGCCGCGGCCCCTTGGCATCGCTGGACAACATCATCACGCTGGCGCGGCAGGGCGAGCAAATGGGCTTTGACATCCTGACCGTCAGCGACCATATCGTCGTACCCACAGCCATAGATTCCATCTATCCGTACAACGAAAGCGGGGAGTTCGTCAGCTCGACATCCGGCGAGTACATGGAGCAGCTCGCCACCATCAGCTACCTCGCGGGCATCACATCCACCATAAAGCTGCTCACATCCGTCATGGTGCTGCCGCACCGCAGCCCCGTGCTGACGGCAAAGATTCTGGCGACCATAGACGTGCTCTCCAACGGGCGGCTCATAGTCGGCTGTGGCGTCGGCTGGATGCGCGAGGAGTTCGAGGCAATCGGCGCGCCGCCTTATGAGGAGCGCGGCGCGGTGAGCAACGAATACCTAGCGGCGTTCAAAGAGCTATGGACAAGCGACAACCCGTCCTTTGAGGGCAAATACTGCGCCTTCTCAGACATCAGCTTCGCCCCCAAGCCCGTGCAGCAGCCGCACCCGCCGCTATGGATTGGCGGCGAAAGCCCGCCCGCGCTGCGTCGCGCCGCCCAACTCGGCGACGCATGGTATCCGATATGCAGCAACCCGCGCTTCCCGGTCGGCACATTCGACCAACTCGCCGCCTACATGAGCCGCGTGCGAGCCAACGCCGAAGCCGCCGGCAGAGACGCCGCCACGCTCGACTTCGCATACAGCGTCAACTGGTACAGCGACACAGGCGCGCAGGACGCCGACGGCGAGCGACGCCTGCTCACCGGCGACCCCGCCCAAGTCGCCGCCGACATCGACCGCCTAGAGCAAATGGGCATCAACCACCTAATGCTGAACTTCCCCGCCGACTCCCTAGACGACACACTCGGCGGCATGGACAGGTTCACCAACAAAGTCAAGCCCCTGCTGAGCTAGCCGGTATGCCGACAGACAACGGCAGCGTTCCATTCACGCGGTAACTCCTTCGTCATTCCTGCGAAAGAAAGTCACCCCTGCGGAAGCAAGGGCAGGAATCCGGCGCTTTGAGATAACCTAAAATATACGGTTGACAACCTAAAGGAACTAACCAATGCAATCCGACAACCTACTAGCCCTGCCCGAAGATTGGGACTGCCTACTCGCCATCGCCGCGCACCCCGACGACTTGGAATATGGCGCGGCGAGCGCGATAGCCCGCTGGACTTCTCAGGGCAAGCGCGTCATCTACCTGATGGTAACCAGCGGCGAGGCCGGCATAGACAAAATTGAGCCGCAAGAGGCGGGCCCATTGCGCGAGCAGGAAGAGATCGCGAGCGCCGCCGTCGTCGGCGTGGGCACCGTAGAGTTCCTGAACTACACCGACGGCGTCATAGAGTACGGCTTGCCCCTGCGCCGCGACCTAGCGCGCGCAATCCGCAAGCATCGTCCCGACGTGGTGCTCACCAACAACTTCGATCTGCGCTGGGCAGGCGGCAACTTCAACATGGCAGACCATCGCGCCGTCGGCCTGGCGACGCTGGACGCGGCGCGCGACGCAGGCAACCGCTGGATATTCCCCGAACTGCTGGACGAAGGCAGCGAACCATGGAACGGCGTGCGCTTCGTGATGACCGGCGGCGCGACAGGCTCAACCCACGCCGTAGATGTAACCGATTTCATAGAAAAGGGCATCGAATCACTCGAAGAACACTACGTCTATATCGCCAACCTCGGCGTGGACTTCGACCCGGAGACATTCCTAGCATTCAACGCCGCAGCCACCGGCGAGCGCGCGGGCTGCGACTACGCCGTCGGCTTCGAAGTCTTTCAGATGTAACCCGCCTCAAATCCCATCCCGTACACCTATGCCAACCCTCACCCCGTTGAAAACCAAACCCCCGACAGGCGCGCTACTGGCAGCAGCGCCCCCTGAGGTCTTTCAATTGAAAACCCGAACCCTTTCAATTGTCACCCCGAACGGAGTGAGGGGTCTAAAATCCTTGCCATATCGGGCGTGTCGCTGGCAAGGATTTTAGATTTCTCGCTGCACTCGAAATGACATTTAGGGAAGGCGCGGAATGACAGTGAGAGCGATGCCTTGACGATTGAGAAAATTGCAGTAGGTTCTATGGACAATTCGGCTTTTCATCTCGTCATTCCTGCGAAAGCAGGAATCCAGTGCTTTGAGATAGCCTAGAATATGCGAAAGTGACTACATTCCGATGTTCTGGATTCCCGTTTTCACGGGAATGACGCAAATGTCCACAGAACCTAGTCCCTTCCCCCTTTGGGGGAAGGTTAGGATGGGGGCGAAAATACTTGCCCATCGACGGCTAAACCGTACTAATGCAATTTTCTCGACGATTGAAAAACCTTAACGCGCCCCCCGAAATTATTGACGGCATCAAGGCATAATGCTATCGTCTGCTTGGATGCAACGTGGCGGCGGCATGCCTTGAAACACCCGCCGCCCGACTAAGGAACAGATTTGGCACAGAGCACATTGGGGGCGCCGGCAGCGGTCGCGGCAGTCGGCTCACTGCCCCTCGCGGCAAAACTTAAGCAGTCCCCTATCGTCGAAATCCTGCTGCTCGCCGATTTTCGCTGGATTTGGCTTGGTTCGTTCGCCTCCTTCACGGCGATGAACATGCAGATGATAACGCGCGGCTGGCTGGTGCTGCGCCTCGAAAACGACTCGCCGTCCGCGCTCACCTGGGCGATGGTGTCATTCGCCGCGCCGATGGCGATTATCTCCCTGCTCGGCGGCGCTCTCTCAGACAGAGTGCCAAAGAAGTACCTCATCATAGGCAGTCAGCTGGGCAACGCCGTCCTCACCCTCACCGTGGGCATGATGGACGCCACCGGCACTATCTGGCTGGGCGCGCTGCTGGTGCTCGGCGTGCTCAACGGCTCCATGTTCGCCCTCAACATGCCTAGCCGACAGGCAATCATCTCAGAGATTGTGCCGCGCCATCGCGTCATGAACGCCGTCGCGCTGAACAACACCTCCATGAACCTGACGCGCACATTCGGGCCCGCCCTCGCCGGCATTCTCATCGCCTTCTTCAGCACCGCGCTGGTCTTCTACCTCGTCTCAATCGTGTATGTGTTCTCCGCACTGTCGGTCGTGCGCCTCAAGAACAAGGGCGTCGTGCCTGCCGCCGCCCGCAAGAGCGTCATAGGCGACATCAAGGAAGGCTTGAGCTACGCCCTGGGCGATGCCACCCTGCGCGGGCTGATTATCATGGCATTCATGCCCGCGATGTTCGGCTACACGCTGTTCGCCCTCATGCCCGCATGGGCGCGCGAGCAGCTGAATGTAACCTCATTCGACCTCGGCTACCTGATGGCGGTTATGGGCATAGGCGCTCTAGTCGGCACGATTGGGCTGGCGTCGATGCGAAACCTCAACAGGCGCGGGACGATACTAATCGTCATCAGCGTGTTCTGGGGCATGTCGGTCGTGGGCGTCGCCTTCGCCGCCGAATTCGTGTCGGCGGTGTTCTTCCTGATTGTGTACGGGCTGCTCAGCTCGCTGTACATGTCGCTGAACATGACGCTCTCGCAGATATACGCCGAGCCCGAAAAGCGCGGGCGCGTGATGAGCCTGTTCATGATGACATTCGGCCTAATGCCCATCGGCGCGATACCCTTCGGCGAGTTCGCGGAAGTAATCGGCACCGGGCAGGCGCTGAGCATAAGCGGCATGATCCTGACCGCTCTGACCCTGATATTCGCCTTCTCATACCCCCACTTCCGCAGAATCCAATAACATCCCAACCCTCATGCCCATCACAGCGCCTCCGTTCATCGGAGTGTACATCTATCTCCGCTCATGATAAGTCTTGCGAGCTTGCCGAACTCCAACAAGTTCGTGGTCAGGACTTACGCACTTGAATATGAACTCCCACCCGAGATTAACCTGTTTCAAGTACGAAATCGCGCTCAACTGCGTAAAAGCCCTATTCTTAATTGGAGAAAGTCCCTTCCCCCTTTGGGGGAAGGTTAGGATGGGGGCGAAAACGCTCTCCCATCGACGGCTAAACTATACCAATGCAATTTTCTCATCAGGACTTACACACTTGCTGAAAACCGACTGACCGGCCTACCCCAGATGATTATCGACTTTCACACGCACATCTTCCCGCCGGAGATGCGAGAGCGCCGCGACCGCTACACTCGCCGCGACGCGACATTCGCCGCGCTCTACGCCGACCCCAAGGCGCGCATGGCAAGCGCCGAAGACCTCATCGGCATTATGGACAAAGACGGCGTAGATGTCGCCGTCGCGATGGGCATAGGCTGGGCAGACCACGGCGCGGCGCGCGAAGCGAACGACTACATCATCGAGGCAAGTCAACGCTGGCGCGGGCGCATAGTCGGCTTCGCGGGCATAAACCCGGCATGGGGCGATGCCGCGGAGCAAGAAGCCGCGCGCTGCGCCGACGCGGGGCTGCGCGGCATTGGCGAGCTGCACCCGGATACGCAGCGATTCGACCTAGCCGACAAGCGCGCCATGGCAGGCTTGATGGCAGTCGCGCAAGAGCGCAGCCTCATCGTAACCACGCACTCATCCGAGCCGGTGGGACACCTGTACGCCGGCAAGGGCAGCGTAACGCCGCAAGTCCTGATGCGCTTCATCGGCAACTTCCCGTCGGCAACAATAGTGTGCGCCCACTGGGGCGGCGGACTGCCGTTCTACGCGCTCATGCCGGAGGTCGCCGATGCGCTGCGAAATGTCTATTTCGACAGCGCGGCGTCGCCATACCTGTACACGCCGCGCGTCTATTCATCCGTGGCATCGCTCGTCGGCGCTGACAAGCTGCTGTTCGGCAGCGACTACGCCCTACTGCGCCCGCGCCGCCTGCTCCAAGAAATAGCCGCCTCCGCGCTCACGCCGCAAGAGCAAGACGCCATGCGATGCGCAAACGCCGCGCGCCTGCTGCGGCTTGAATGTTATACCGAGAAGTAAGCCAGCAAAAGACAGCGTATGCAACTCATTTACACCAAATACGCAGCGTTGTAACCTATATTATGAGTTATCGCATATTTACTTGTACTAAGGAGCCAGGTTGAACACAGATATACAACCTTCTCAAGAGGACATGCACACCCTTGCGTTGCGTCTAGGCAGTGTCTTCAGTCCTGCTACGCCTGTTAGCCACGCTACTCTATTTGCCGGTCGCAGATCTCAACTGGAAGAAATCTCAGATTCCGTGAGCCAACGAGGACTTCACACGGTGTTGTTTGGAGAGCGAGGCGTAGGTAAGACATCACTTGCGAATGTCTTTCCCGAATTCCTAAGAAACGCCGGAATAGATGACCTGATTGTCTCAAAGGTGAACTGCGATTCAACGGACAACTTTTCGAGCATCTGGAGGAAGGCGCTCAGGGAAATCCAGATATCGATGGAATCGCCTAGCATGGGTTTCGCGCCTCATAATGTCACCACCAGCGAAACTTTAGACCTCCTGCTACAGGATGACCCTAGTCCGGAAGATATAAGGTATCTTCTTCAGAGGGTAGGTGGGCACCCGTTATTAGTGATAGACGAATATGACCGACTTGAAGACGGTTCCGTCTCTCGCCTGATGGCAGACACGATTAAGGCTCTGTCAGATCATTCGGTCAATGCGACCATCATACTTGTTGGCGTAGCCGACACGGTAGATGAACTGATTGCCGAACACCAGTCAATCGACAGATGCCTAGTTCAAGTACATATGCCAAGGATGTCAATGGAGGAACTAGCCGATATTTTGGATAATGGGCTTGTTCAGGTAGGTATGGAAATCGCGGACACCGCAAGATTCCTCATTACCTTTCTTTCACAAGGACTTCCGCATTACACACACCTGCTAGGCTTGATAGCCGCAAGGCTTGCCGTTGGGCAAGAGCGTCTGCAAGTAATAGAAGCTGATGCGGAACACTCGATACGGCTGGCAGTTCATCAAGCGCAACAAAGCACATTGGACAGCTACACATCCGCAACATCCAGTTCCCGGAAAGACAACTTGTTCAAGCAGGTACTCCTATCATGCGCTTTAGCGCCTACGGATGAACTAGGCTTCTTTACGGCAAGGGATGTTAGCGAGCCTATGTCTCGGATAATGGGCAAGCCATACCGAGTTGCTGCATTTGCCCGCCACTTAGAGCAGTTCTGCAAACCGGAAAGAGGACCCGTACTCCAAAAGCAAGGCGTCAGGAGACGCTATCGCTATCGCTTCATAAATCCACTTCTGCAACCCTATGTGCTGTTTCACGGACTTTCGCACAGACTGATTACAATAGATTCGCTGGAACGGAAACCTAACTAAACGCTTTGCCGGTGATGCTTCGGGCGAAATATCCCGAACGAGCTCGTGTAGCCGTGAAGAAATGTGGACTCGCCCACCTGACCGATCTCGCCGTTGCAGAAGAAGCCGGTCAGCGGCACCGGCCCGACCATCTCGCTGAACATATCGGTGTCGTGGTCCGGCTTGCCGTACAGGTATGAGCCGCGCCCAAGGCACTGGAACAGCAGCGCGCCCGCCCCTTGCGGCCCGTCATCCGGCTGCCCTGACATGTACTGCTCCAGCAGCGCGCTCAGGTCTTGCGACGATGTTTCGGCGTCGCGCAGATGGAACTGAACCGTCTGCCCTTCCTTGAGCAGCTCGCCCACCGCAAGAGCGCCGTGCTGCGCGTCCACGCCCACGATGTTGCGTATGAGGAAGTCGCCGAGCTGCGGATTATCGTTCAGCTCATCCATCACCACGCCGAGAAAGAGCGAATGTTGCGCCAGTCCGCGGTCGCGCTCGTTCAGCGTGAGAAATATCTCTTTCAAGATCTCAAACGGCGTGCGCCCGTCCACTTCCAGCAGAATGTTGCGCCGACAAGAAGTGATGTGCATGAAGTCGCCGATGGGACGGCAGCCCTGCGCGACCACCGTATCTATCTGCACATCGCCCTCGAACGCCAAGCCCACCACGCCGCTCTTGTGCGTCTCATTGCCGAGATACAGCGCGTTGCCGCCCTCATGGTGCGCGCCGCTCGCCAACCCGCCAATCTTGACGCTGTGCGGAAAGGCGTAGTCCAGCCCCATCAACAGCTGTTCGCCGCGCATGCTGTACGGGTCGGCGAGTATGAGGAAGTGCGACTCCGAGCCGATGGGCATGCCCACCAGCGCGCCCCATTCATGGGGTGGAGCGTCGCCGTCGGGCAGCGCTTCATACTGGATATGAAACGGCGTCAGCCGCACGCCGGGCAGATGCGCCGCCGTCAGCGCGAAGCCGGGGCGGTTCTCCACCTCCGTCGCCGCGCCAATCACGCCGCCGCCGCTGCAACCCACAAGCAGCGCATCGCCGAACCGCTCCGCCACAAGCGCCGTCACCGCCTCATATTCCGGCGCATAGTGCGGCGATACGAAGGCGACTACCATGTGCGGAGGCAGTTCGCCAAGCTCACCCTCGATTTTGCGCGCGCACTCATCGAACGCCCCGGCAAGCGTCGCCTCTTCCGATATAGATGAACTCCACTTCATAGCGCTCCCCCTGACGCATCGCGTCATCCGAACTCTGACAGGTCGTTACCAAGATTACGGCTATTCTAGCAGACAATCGCGTCGCAAAGCGCGCGCCTTCCAGTCGGACGCTCAAAGCATTACAATCATGACCATCCTCAATCCCGTTTATCCGTCCATCCCGTTAGCCCCACATAGGAGGTTCGATATGACCAAATTCGCGGGTCGCGCAGCCATCGTAACGGGCGGCGCGGCAGGCATCGGCGGGGCGACGGCGCGCCTGCTCGCCGAGCAAGGCGCGAGCGTGCTGATTGCCGACATCAACCTCGCTGCGGCTGAAGCCAACGCCGAGAACATTCGCGGCGCGGGCAATGTCGCCGAAGCGATCGCCGCCGATGTCGCCAGCCACGATGACATAGCGGCGATGGTGCAAAGCGCCGTAGAGCGCTGGGGCAGGCTCGACATCCTGGTCAACAACGCTTACAGCCCGACGTACGAAGCGGACGGCGACGCCCTCAGCGTGAGCGAGCGGGCGTGGGACGCGGGCATGGCGACGCTGGTGAAGGCGCACTTCCTCGCCACAAAGTACGCCGTGCCGCACATGCGCGCAAGCGGCGGCGGCAGCATCGTCAACATCTCGTCGGTGCATGGGCTGCTCATGGCGCCGCGCAAGCTCATCTACGAAGCGGGCAAGTCCGCCGTCATAGGCATCACCAAGCAGATGGCGATAGACTTCGGACCCGACGGCGTCCGCGTGAACGCCATCTGCCCGGGACACATCGTCACCGAGCGACAGCAAGAGCGCTGGGACGAAAACCCGTCAGGACTGCGCTACTTCGAGGATCAGTATCCGCTCAGGCGAACGGGGCTGCCCTCGGACATCGCCAACGCCGTCGCCTTCCTATGCTCCGATGAGGCGTCATTCATCACGGGACACGCGCTCGTAGTTGACGGCGGGTTGACCATCCAGCTCCAAGAAGACTTCAGCGTGCGACAGGTGCGATACATCCAAGAGAACCCCGATACGCAACTGCCGTACTAGCCATGAATACCCTGCCGGACTACTTGCGGCCGAACCTGGACATCGTGCTGGTCGGTCTAAACCCCAGCCTGCGCTCGGTAGAGGTGGGGCACTACTTCGCGTCGCCGCGCAATCGCTTCTGGCGCGCCATAAACCGCTCCGGGCTGCTCAGCGCTCCGCTAGACTACACCACCGACCACAAGATGCCGGAACAGGGCATAGGCTTGACCGACATCGTGAAGCGTCCGACGCGCGGCGCGTCCGACCTGCGCGCCGCCGACTATCGCAAATGGGCGCCCGTGCTAAAATCCAAGATAGAGCGGTTCGAGCCGCTCATCGTCTGCTTTCATGGCGCGGTCGCATATCGCAACTACCTGCGGCATGCGGAAGGCGTCAGCGCGCCGACCTTGGAATTAGGCTTACAGCCGCGCACAATCGGACGCTCACGAGTGTTCCTCGTACCCAACCCCAGCCCCGCAAACGCCGCCTACTCGCTCGACACGCTCATAAGCTGGTATGAAGAACTGCGCGACCTGCGCCGCAATCTCAAGGAGAATTGCGACTGAGCGCCAAAGTGGACGCCGCCCTAAACGACCCTACCACTTTCCCATGCGCTCCCTGTCCGACACCTCTCGCATCTTCTCCGCCTCCCGCGACATCTCTTGCATCTTCATCACCCCCATTGAACTGTACGGCGCGGTTGGAAAGATGAACGACAATGTGCTTTCTAGCACCGTTAGAGTGGCAATCAAGCACCACTTGAGGATGCCCAAAGTTAACCGGGTGAGTCGCCACCCCCATATCCTTGCGAACAGTCGCTTAAGCATATTTCCTCTATCAACAAGAGAAAATTGCATTAGTCCCTTCCCCCATCAAGGGGGACGGTTTCCAGTCTGGCGAGCGAGTCGGTCGCGCCAATTGTCCCTTCCCCCTTTGGGGGAAGGTTAGGATGGGGGCGAAAATGCTCGCCCATCGACGGCTAAACTATACCAATGCAATTTTCTCATCAGGACTTACGCACTTGAATATGAACTCCTACCCGAGATTGACCCGTTTCAAGTACGAAATCGCGCTCAACTGCGTAAGTCCTATTCTTAATTTTGGAGAAAGTCCCTTCCCCCTTTGGGGGAAGGTTAGGATGGGGGCAAAAACGCTTGCCCATCGACGGCTAAACTATACCAATGCAATTTTCTCATTGAGAATACCGATATTGACGAATATCTCGTGCCTTGCAATAATCGGGGAAATGCCCGATAGCACGATTGCAATCACGAATAGGCGTGCCGACGGCGGGCTTGATTACACCCACCATAACGGGATGTATGCCCGATGTATGCCCATTGAGTTCGTTCGGTGATGCGATGAAGCGGCGCAAGGCTGACGACCGGATGCCCAAGTGGGTTTGGGATAAGGACTTGGAATGGGGAGACCCTCCATTTGATCCCATTACCCCTATTGTGGTCAACCTGCTGGTCAGATTCAAATGGTGGTCCAACAAAGAGCGCCGCAAGCGCGAACGCCACCGCAATTGGCTCCAAAGCGCGCAATCCAAATCTCGCGGTGAACGGCAGTCAGAGCGTTAAGTGTGTACGAAAAAAGAGGCAACCATACGCGCCTTTGTCGCCATAGAACTCGATGACAGCGTAAAAGCGCACATCGCCGCCGCGAGCGAGGCGCTTCGTCGCGAGCGAATCGAGGGGCTGCGGCTGGTACGTCCCGAGGGCGTTCACCTGACGCTGAAGTTCCTCGGCAACATCGGCGCTGGCAAGGTTTCACAGATTGCCGACGCGATGGCGAGCGTCGCGGCGCGGCATGCGCCCTTCAGCCTGACGCTCGGCGCGCCCGGCGCGTTCCCCAACCCTGCCAGAGCGCGCGTCCTCTGGGTCGGCGTCGCGGGCGACTTGCGCCCGCTCATAGAACTGCAACGCGGCGTGGACGAAGCGCTTGCAGCCGTCGGGTTCGCAGCCGAAAAGCAGCCGTTCAGCCCGCACCTGACCATCGGCAGAATGAACCACAGAGCATCGCGCGCGAACAGGCAGCGCGCCATGCGCGCCCTCGCCGCGCACCCATTGCCCGCAAGCCAGACAATCGCCGCAGCCTCCATCAGTCTAATGAAAAGCGCTTTGCTGCCGGGCGGCACAGTCCACGAACGCATCGGCGGCTGGGAATTAGGAATAGGATGTCAGGTGTCAGATTTTCAGGATTGTAAGTGTTGACTAGGTTCTATGGACAATTCGACCTTTCATCTCATCATTCCTGCTCACTCACCGCCATTCCTGCGAAAGAACGTCACCCTTGCGGAAGCAGAGGCAGGAATCCAGCGCCATGAGATAGCCTAAAATATGCGAAAGTGCCTACCTTCTGATGTTCTGGCTTCCCGTTTTCACGGGAATAACGCAAATATCCACACAACCTAACCGAAGCCAAATAATCGAGAACACAAAACTCACCGAACAGAAACGGAGTATCAAGCGTGAATGACAAAGCTCTATCTACGCTGCTTTCCATCGCGGGCTGGGATGCTGAGCGCGCCGCCGATGTGGAGATTTACGGGGGAACGGATCCGATTTTGCGGACGCCGTTCCGCATTGGGGACACGGCGGCGGCAAGCCTGGCTGCGGTTGGGCTTGCCATCTCCGACATCTGGAAGCTGCGGACGGGGCGCGCTCAGAGTGTCAGGATCGACACCCGACAGGCGACCGCCTCACTGCGTAGCAGCCGATACATGACGCTGGACGGCAAGCCGGCCGCCGCCGAGCGGCACTCCCTGATGGGCGTGTACCCCGCCAAGAACGGGCGCTGGAGCTACCTCCACTGCAACTTTCCCAACCATCGGGACGCCGCGTTAAGCGTGCTGGGCGTGGAGGAGGACGGCGAGGCGGTGCGCCGCGCGGTAGCGGGCTGGGACGCCCTGCAACTGGAAGAGGCGATTATAGCGGCGAATGGCGCGGGCGGAATGGTGCGCTCTATGGAAGAGTGGGCGCGCCATCCTCAAGCCGCCGCCGTCGCCGCGCTGCCCCTGATGGAGATAGAAAAGATAGGCGACAGCCCGCCGCAAGCCCTGCCGGAAGGCGACAGGCCCCTGTCCGGAGTGCGCGTTCTCGACCTAACGCGCGTGCTGGCAGGCCCAACCTGCGCGCGCACCCTCGCCGAACACGGCGCGGATGTGATGAAGATTACCGCGCCCCACCTGCCCAGCATCACGGCGCAGGAATACGACACAGGGCACGGCAAGCTCAACGCCCATCTTGACCTACGACAAGAGCAAGATGTCGCTAGGCTACTGGATCTGGCAAGCGAAGCCGATGTGTTTTCTCAGGGATACCGGCCGGGAACACTCGCGCGGCGCGGTCTGTCGCCCGAAGCTCTGGCAAGCATAAGACCGGGTATCGTCTATGTATCGCTGTCAGCATTCGGGCGGGCGGGCCCTTGGGCGGCGCGGCGCGGCTTCGACACCGTCGTGCAAACCGTGAGCGGCATAACCGATAGGCAGGGGAAGCTGTTCCCGGGCGCGCAGCCGGGCCCTCAATTCTATCCGGTGTCCGCGATAGACTACCTCACCGGCTATCTGATGGCATTCGGCGCGGCGGTGGCGCTGGCGCGGCGCGCGCGCGAGGGCGGCAGCTGGCTAGTCAGCATCTCGCTGGCGCAGACGGGACGCTGGCTTGTGCAGCAAGGTCAGGTAGCGGAAGCCGAGCTGCGCGAAGTGCCGGAAGACTTCACGACGGAAGAGATAGCGCGCTGGTCGACGGTCAGCGATGTTCCAGGAGGCAGGCTAAGCCACCTGCGCCCCGTAGCGCAGCTTTCGGAGACGCAGCCCTATTGGGCGCGCCCCGCTGTGCCGCTAGGCTATCATGAACCGACCTGGCCCAAGCGTCCGGCATAGATCAAGCGAAACGACCGATACCAAACAGACGGAAGGAAATGACGCAATGCTGTTTCTTGCGATAAGCAACCCACATCCAACGCGCCCCTCGGAGGTGCGCGAGCAGCGAAAGCAATACTGGCCCTGGGCGCAGGACAAGCTCGACCGCGGCATAGCGCGCTTCGTGTTCGCGCGCCCCGGACGCGGAGCCGTCGCGCTCTTCGACGTCGATTCCAACGAGGCGCTTCACAGGCTGCTAACCGAATGGGCGGAGATGATACCCGCCGAGTTCGATGTGTATCCCCTGCTGGATGCGGACGCGGCGGTTCAATTCCTGAACGAAGGCTGATCCGCGTATCCGGTCAGCTCCACATAGCCGCTGCCGCCGATAGGCTGCCCCCTCGATGTGCCTTGGATGCGAACCGCGCCCTCCCAATAGCGAACCAGAGTATCCAGCTCTTGGTCGCTGATGTACGGCGTAACCTCAATATCCAAGCCCTCTGCCGGTATCCGCAAGCGCCAGCGTGATGGGTAAGTCCCACCGTGCCCGCTCTGCCACCGCTCCAGCGCATCTACACGCACATCCCCCGGGCGAATGGGCGTGTACGCGCCGTTTGCGGCGACTATCGTGCCAAGCTCAAAGGCATCCCCGTCGCTATCCCTGGGACGAAGCCTGCCGTACATAATATCGCGCCCATCGGACAGCTGAAGCGCGAACCAGTCCCAGCCGATATGCTCATCCGAAAGCCGCGTTGAACTCCACTCCCTATCCAGCCAGCTCATACCGCTAACAGAGTGCGACCTGCCGTTCAGGATCACCGCGCCGCTTGTGGGCATGCGCGTCATAGAGTAGTAGTAGGACGCCGCCCCTGACGTGCCGCTCTTGCGACTGAACCCTGCGTCGCCATTCAGCACGATGCCCTTTACGCTGTCCAAGACAAGATCAATTTCAACGCCATCTTGGGCGGCGTGAAGTCGCATCGGCAGGGTGTCCTCGTCCTCGCCCACGGCAGACCAGTCCTCCAGCCAGACACGGAAGGGCGCGCCGACCGCTCCCGCCAAGCCGAGCGCGTCACGGCTGTATCGCTCGAAGGCGTAGAACTCATCGTTCTCCACATCGGTAAGCGCGAAGTGCGCCGAATATATCTGCCGCGTCGCCCATTCCGAACTGCGCTCCACCTCATCGGGCGTTACGCCTATCCTGAAGAATGTGAGCTCATAACCGAAATGGCGTCCGGTGGGCGTGTCCAAGTTGCCGGTGTAGTACCACCATTCGATAGCGTAATCCGGGTGTGGCCCATGGTCTCGCGGAAAGTCGAACGGGCGCGGCGCGGTCACCTGCTTGAAGCCGTCGCCCTCGATACTCAGGGCATCGGCGACGGAGAGACTCGCCCCCAATTCGCCAGCGCCTCCGGGGCGGGCGAGCATATAGACGCCGCCGCCTAGCAAGGCGACGATTATCACTAGGCTTATCGCTATAACTGAAAGGCGCATTTGCATCAATTAGGAATTAGGAATTGAGAAAATTGCATCAGTCCCTTCCCCCTTGATGGGGGAAGGCTACCAGTCTGGCGAGCGAGTCGGTCGCGCCAATTGTCCCTTCCCCCTTTGGGGGAAGGTTAGGATGGGGGCGAAAATGCTTACCCATCGACGGCTAAACTATACTAACAGGACTTACGCACTTGAATATGAATCCTACCCGAGATTGACCCGTTTCAAGTACGAAATCGCGCTCAACTGCGTAAGTCCTATTCTTAATTGGAGAAAGTCCCTTCCCCCTTGATGGGGGAAGGCTACCAGTCTGGCGAGCGAGTCGGTCGCGCCAATTGTCCCTTCCCCCTTTGGGGGAAGGTTAGGATGGGGGCGAAAACGCTTGCCCATCGACGGCTAAACTATACTAATGCAATTTTCTCATGAATTGATTTACGGGATCGCTTCTATTCTTCACGGAGCGCGTGGGCGGGCGATGCGCGAGACATGACGATGGCGGGATAGACGGATGCCAGAAGCGCGGCGACAGCGGCGATTACGACCGCTTGAAGCATCACAATGGGGTAGATTTCCATGTCCATCGACCAGCCAAACGACCTGCGATTGACCACGAATATCAGCGCCGCCGCCTCTATCAGTCCCAACGGCAAGGACAGCACGCCCGCGATTACGCCCATCAGCCCGGTCTGCGATGTGAACATGAGCCACACCTGCCTTGGCGTGAAGCCGATGGCGCGCAGCGTGCCGAACTCCATGGATCGCTCCATCTGCATCGCCATCAGCGCGCTCAGCACGCCCACGAATGCCACCGAAACGGACAGCGCTCGCACGACGGATGTGATGGCGAAGCTTCTGTCGAATACCGCCAGCGCAGCCGCCTTCAATTCGGCATTAGAGCGAATCTCAACTTCTCTGTCGCCGCCAATGGCGCGCTCAATCGACGCTGTGAGGTCGTCCAAGCCGACGCCGTCGGCAGCGTTGACGCCAATCCCTGAGAACCTGTCGTCGTCCCAAAAGCGTTGATACGCGCTGCGGCTCATCATCACCCTGCCGTTGACCGAGTTGCGGTAATCGTAGTAGATGCCCGCAATCCGAAAATCCCTATCGCCCTCGGATGTGGACAGCCGAACCGTCGAGCCGACATCCTTATCGTTATGATAGGCGTAAGGCTCGGACACGGCTACGGCGTCGCCGCTTTGCAGGTCGTCCCAGATGAGCGCGGGGCTGCCCTCCTTGAACGAGTTGTAGCGAATAAAATTGTCGTAGCGAGTGCCAAGCGCCAGCAGTTCCACATCGCCGTCCGGCGAGTGTACGCGCGCGTTGCGAACGGTGCTGACGCTCTCCACGCCCTCAATCGCCCGTATATCCTCCAGCACGTGCGGCGCAAGCCCCGTGTTCGTCCCATCCGAGCGCAGCGACGCCGGAGATATGTATATGTCCGAGCTGAGCGAGTTGTCCAGCCACTGCTCCACCGTGCCGCGAAAGCTCCGCACCATTGTATCTATGGATATGGTGATGGATATGGCTACGGCCAGCGCCGCGATAGCGACGGCTGTGCGGCTGAGCGAGGCGACTATGCCGCGCGCCGCCATCGCCCCCATCGCGCCGAAGACTTTGCCCAAGACGGGGGCGAGCAGCCTGCTGAACAAAACCACGCACGCGGGCGTGAGTATCGCGCAGCCAAGAACAAGCGCGGCAAGCCCGACGAAGGTAAGCATCAGCGCGCCGCCGGGCAGAAATATCAGCGCCGCGCCCACGACTATCATGCTGAAGCCAATGCCCGAAGTGAACGGCACGACGCTCTTGAAGCGCGCCTCAAGGTGCGAGCGGGACAACGCCTTGCCCGCAGGAACGCCGGTCGCTTCCAGCGCGGGCACGAATGCCGCCAGCAGCGTCGCCGCGACGCCCAGCAGCCCGCCCTTTGCCAGCGACCACATGGGAATAGTGAGGTCCTGAATGGACACCACGAAGAACAAGTCGCTGATAGTCTGCGTTATGATACGCAAGATGCCGCGCCCAATCAGTATCCCAAGCAGTACGCCTATTACCGAGCTAATAAGTCCGATGAGCAGCGCCTCGCCGAGTACGAGCGCGAATATCTGCCGCCTCGTAACGCCCAGCGCCCGCAATGCCCCTATGACGGGGCGGCGGCGCACTACCGAGAATGTCATCGTGTTGTAGATGAGAAACCCGCCCACGATTAGCCCCAGCAGGCTTATCATGAACAGGTTGTCGTCGAAGGATGCGGTCAACTGCTCGATGGTTTCGGAGTTGGACGCCGCGCTGACCAGCGCGGCCTCGGGCGGCAGCGCGGAGCGTATGCGTTCCGGCAGCTCGCCCTGTTCGCCCGGCGGAACGATGACGTCGATGCGGCTTAGCCGCCCCTCGAATTCGGTCAGCTCCTGCGCCGTGGATATGTCCATTATGAGCAGGTCTCGCAGCGACTCCCTGCTCAAATCGTTGTGCGGCGTAACCAGCCCGACGATTGTGATTTCGCGCCCGACGCCCGCTATCTCCGGCATTATGACATCGCCCGCGCTCAAAGCGAGGGATGCGGCAGTCTCCACCGACATCAGGGCGGTGGCAGGCTTGGCAAGCAGAGCGGCGGTGTATCTTACGGGAGCGTTCGACGCCCCGACATAAGAGCCGCCACCCGTGTATGGGCGAAACCGCGAGTCGGCGAACGGGTCGACGCCCAGAATACGAAGCGTCCGATTGTCGCGCAGATAGGCGTAGCCCTCGACGACCGGAGCGGTGGCTTTCACCCCCATATCCACCCGCAGCGTAGAATAGATATGCTCAGGAAGCCCGCCCGGCCCGCCGATAATCTGGTGCGTCGCCTTGCCCGCGACGGCATCGCCGGAGATGCTGAACGCGCGCTTAGCGCTCTGATTTCCCAAGTCTATGGCAACGACAATGGCGACGCCCAGCGTTATGCCCAAGACCGAAAGCGCCATCTGCCAAGGTCGATTCAAGAGGTAGCGCATGCTGGACAGCCATAGCAGCTTGCTCATCGCGCGGTTCGTTCCACCAGACGCCCGTCTTCCATCGTCAGGACACGGGTCGCCATGCTAACGACGGCGTCGCTGTGAGAGACGACGACCATCGTCTTGCCGCCACCGCGAACCAGCCTGTCCAGAAGCGACATGACCGACATTCCGGTATCGGCGTCGAGATTGCCGGTGGGTTCATCCGCGAGAATGAGCGGCGGGTCATGTACAAGCGCGCGGGCGATTGCCACCCTTTGCTGCTCTCCGCCCGATAGCCTGTCCGGGTAGCTGCCCGCGCGATCTCGCATGCCGACCTGCTCCAGCATTGCCTCCACCCTAGCGCGCGCGCCATCAGCGGCATAGCCGTTCAGCTGGAGCGGCAAGAGCAGGTTCTCCATGATATTCAGCGTCGGGATAAGATTGAAGAACTGGAAGACAAACCCGATATTCTTGCGCCTGAACAGTGTGCGCTCCCTCTCCGACAGCCCGGTAATAGGCACAGAGTCGATCAGGACATCGCCGCCCGTCGGAGTATCGATGCCGCTGATAAGATTTAGCAAGGTAGTCTTGCCCGAACCGCTAGGCCCCGCCAAAGCCACAAACTCCCCGCGCCAAATATCCGCATCCGCGCGCCGAATCACAAAGCGCGACTCATCCCCTTCCTCATAGCGCTTAGTCAGCCCGCGCATCGCCACCATAGGCTCGCGGCCGTCGGCAATCCGAGCGTCGCATCCTAAATCGACGCTACCATGCCGCCGCGCAGTGGAGCCTTGCCGTCTATGGCTGCCGGTAAATCGCATATACGGAAACCGCAAAGTAGTCGCGCAGCAACGGCACGCGCAGCAACAAGTTGGAAAGTCGCCAGAGCGGATGCCAGCGTTTCAACTGCGGGTTCACCACCAACCGCTCCGTTATCCATCCTATCTCTTCGACATAACGAAGAAACTCCGAAAACTTCATCTTGTTCATTCCTTCCCGCGTATCTTCGAACGAATGTGCCTCGTCTGCCACAGGTCGCCAGAACTCGCGCCTGAGACGCATAAGCGCGTCTTCCGAAAACAGGACCGCCACCCAGGGTATGCGGAATCTGAAGAAACGGTTCAAGTGGTCTCCGATGGGTGAATGAAACAGTGGGCCAAACGCTAGAATTATTTTACCCCCTCCCGAACCCATGCTTGTGTTTTTTAGAATGTCATCGATACGGCGGAGGCAATCGCGCGGGCGTTCCACATGCTCGAACATTTCGTGCGAAAGTACGATGTCGTACTTCTTATCGTTCGGCATATCATGAACATTCATGCACTCGAATGTGACTTTGTCCCGCAGCTGCGCCTCCTCGGCACAGCGCTTTGCGGTTTCGATGTAATACGAGTCTTTATCGATACCCGTCACATGTTCGCACCCGCGCCGCGCCAGCTCCAAGGCCATCTCGCCCATGCCGCACCCCATATCCAAGTAGCGCATAGCCGGATCGATGGGGATTTGGTTGTCCAGGCGGCGGTTCCATTTTTCGAAGCGAGCCTTCGCGTATTCCATGTTCAGGTCACGCTCAAGCTGATGAAGCTCCTCCGATTCGGGGTGCCTGTCATGCACGAACAGCCGAAGCAGCCTGTAATCGATAGTCTTGCCAAACAATTTGTGTGTCCTTCCTTCGTTGCGTGGACATTCCCGCCATTCCCGCCCGCTCACCCGTCATTCCCGCCCGCTCACCCGTCATTCCCGCCCGTTCACCCGTCATTCCCGTGAAAACGGGAATCCAGAACTTCAGAATGTAGGTACTTTCGCATATTTTAGGCTATCTCAAAGCGCTGGATTCCTGCGGAAGCAGGAATGACAATGACAAGGGAAAACCCCTCGCCGCCGATATTCTCATCCGTTACGACGGGCTGAAATCGGCATTGCCCTCGTCCACATAGGTCGTATTGCCGACGGTGGAGACGGTGACGCTCTGACGATATGTGCCGTCATCGAAGCGACGCTCGGCGCGGTGAGTAGTCGTCTGCCAGTCCATCGCGCCCCCATCCGCCAGCGCCTCGCTGAGGACGCGCCCGTCCATCGCCTCCCCGGACATGCCAAGCAGTTCAAGTATAGTCGGCGCGAGGTCTATGTTCCCGGTGGGACTTTGAACGCGCGCGCCGCGCTTGAAGCCGCCGCCCCGCGCAAAAAGCGCATTCCGCATCTCATGGCGGCTCATAGAGCCGTGCTGACCGAGTTCCGCGCCCCCGCCCGTGGAGAAGACATAGCCGAGGAAACCTGCGTCATTAGCGCGCGAATCCCATCGGAACGACATCGCAAGGTCCGGCGCGCGCCGACCCTGCACGCCAATCAGCGATGCGGGCAGCGCGCCCTCGATGCGCCCCACCGCGTCGGAGGCGACTATCGCGCCGCACCAGCGCTGCCCCATAAGCCACGACGCAAGCCTGTCTGCCGTTGTCGCATCGCTGCCGTGCGCGTAGAAGAGCGTGGAGCCGCCGTTAGTGGCTACCGTAACTCCACCCGCCTCGTCGCCGGGCGGGAAGCCCGCATCGCGCAGCAGCGTTTCTATATCTACGACCTCGCGTATCGTGGAATAGCCATGGTCGGAGACGACCATCACATCGGTATCGGCGTCCATTCCGTTGGCGCTCAGCCAAGACAGCAGCCTGCCGAACTGCTCATCCGCCTCACGCAGCGCGCGCGCGCTCACCGCCGCTCCGACGCCGTGTGCATGCTGCGCGTGGTCAGGCTCGGAAAACCACAGAAACGACACCGCCGGCTTGCGCTCCGCAAGCACATACTCGGTCATTATGTCCACGGCGCGCGCGAGCCTGTCGGCGTTCGTCTCGCCCTCCCCGGGCCAATCGCCGAACCGCCGCGTAATCTCGCTGTGCAGCGCGGGCGGCAGGCAGAAGTCGGGGTGTATCGTAGCGCCGCCGACGCGCGCGGCGTTGGGGTTGTGCAGATAGGCGTTGCCGCTAGTGCCAGTGCCTACGGCGACATACTCGCGTCCGTGCCGCGAAAGCGTGTCTGCGAGCGTGGGCGACAGCATCACCGGCGTCTTGAGCGCAACCTTGGCGAGTGTCGGCTCCATCGCGGAGAACGCATTGTACGGGTCGAAATCGCGCATCACCAGCATATTCGCCGCGATGCCATGCCCGCCCGGATGACGCCCGGTCACCATGCTGGCGGCGTTGATGCGAGTTACTGAGGGATAGACGGCGTGATGGTTGTCGAAGGCAACGCCGTCATTAGCAAACGCCGCAAGGTTGGGCATAAGCGCGGGCGTCGCCTGCGCCGGCTGTAGTCCGTCAAATGCGACTATGATTATTGACCGCTGTGTAGAGCGCATATCACCTCGCCGTTTCTTGTATTAAATCTATGCAAGATATTAGAATTGTGCAAAAAGTTGAAACAAGACCGCCGTATGGATTGTATGTAATGTTGCCTTGTGCTGCAATTATATTGTCCCTTCAAGGACGCTGACGAGAAGATAAATGGGCAGGATATGGGAGTTCTGAACCGGTGAACGCTAAGTTCGGGAATAGCCTCAGATGGGCATGGTTGGACGCGCGGGCGATGCCGACTTTGGTGGCATCCCTGCTTGTGGGCGCCGTCGCGCTGGTGTGCGGAGTAGTCGCGGTGTTGTCAGGGGGCTTGGTCGTGGGCGTCGTCGTGCTGCTGTGGGGAGCAGTCGCAATGCTGTCGGCCGGCTCGACCGCCGGGGAAATCTGAACAAGCCGGGCCCTCACATGTCCGTGTCAAGGAGCGTCGTATGCGGATTGGACACAGCCACAGCGGCCCGCGCCACGTCGCCGTCATCGGCGCCGGCATCGTGGGCGCGAGCATCGCTTGGCGAATTGCCATGCGCGGCGTTCGCGTCACGCTTATCGAGAAGGCGGAGGCAGGCAGCGGCGCGTCCAGCCACAGTTTCGCCTGGATAAACGCGGGCGCGAAGCAGCCCATCGCCTACCACAACCTGAACCGCCGCTCCCTGGATATGTGGCAGCGCTTTGCCGCCGCGCTGTCGGACGATGGCGATAGCGCGAGCATCGGGCTGCGCTGGGGCGGCAAAGTATCCTGGGCGACGGAAGCGGCTGACGCTGATCGGCTGGTATCGCAAGTGCGGCAGCTGCAATCGTGGGGCTATCCGACTCGCCTTGTCAGCGCCGCCGAGCTGTCGGAGCTGGAGCCGTCCCTGGATGTCGGCGCGGTGGCCGCCGCCGAGTACAGCGAAAATGAAGGTCAGATAGAGCCGCAGCTGGTGGTCGATGCCTGCTTGCGGCGGCTTGCCGAGCGGGAAGCCGCGGTTCACAGCGGCACTGAGGTGATAGGCTTTGAATTGCGCGGCGACGGTCGCGTTGCCGCGGTGGAGACGACAGGCGGCGATATAGAGTGCGACGCAGTCGTGCTGGCAGCCGGCGCGGATACCACGACGCTTGCTGCGCTTGCCGGCGTGAATGTGCCGCAAGCGAAAAGCCCGGGAATTGTCATCCGCACCACGCCGATGCCGCCCCTGCTGCCGAATGTGCCGGTCGTCTATGCGCCCCCGCTCAGCGACGCCCTGCAAGAGATTCACATGCGCCAGTGCGCCGACGGCAGGATGATGATTGGCGAAGGCGACCAAGAAAGCCTCGCCGAGGACGACAGCCAAGCTCACGCCGACGACCTGCTGGCGCGCGCCTGTCGCTACCTGCCCGGCCTTGCCGGAGCCGAGGCGATACCCGTGCCGGTGGGCTGGCGTCCCATGCCCCTAGACGGCTACCCGGCGCTCGGGTTCGCGGAAGAGTCCCCCAACCTGTACATCGCGCTGACGCACAGCGGCGTTACGCTCGCGCCCGCGCTGAGCCAACTGGCGGCGCAAGAAATATGCGACGGCATTGCGGCAGACGCGATGCTGCGGCATTACCGCCCTCAGCGTTTCGCAGGCATGACCGCGGAGCAGGCAGCGAGCATGAAGCGCCCCCGCTGACGATGTAAAGGTCTAACGGCTCATCCCCGGTCATCCTCGTCGTCCAACTTTGGAGGTGGTGTCACTTCCCCTTTGTCCACCATTTTCTGAATATCAGGGTTAGAGGAAACCCACGCATTCCAATCGGCATGCCTTCGCATTTCCCCTCTTTTCTCCCCTATCTTTTCTCCCCTCTTTTCGCCTATCCTTTCACCCCTCTTCTCACCCCTCTTTTCGCCTATCCTTTCCCCCTCAGCAACAAACCTGTTCTTCACCGGAGAAAACAACAATCCCATAATCTCACCACCTTTCCCAATCAAATAGCGACCACCGTCAAAGACAACATCAATCAAGAATATGGTCGCAACCAATGTCCCCTGCCCTATGAACGCCATAGTGACAGCGGCATCGAGGACTCGCTGACTTGATAAAGCGCCCCCACGCCGGACGCAGCTAGCGGCGCGGGCAATCGCCAGCGTCGACGATGTAAAGGGCTAACGGCTCATCCCCGGTCATCCTCGTCGTCCAACTTTGGAGGTGGTGTCACTTCCCCCTTGTCCACCATCTTCTGAATATCAGGGTTAGAGGAAACCCACGCATTCCAATCGGCATGCCTTCGCATTTCCCCTCTTTTTTCTCCCCTCTTTTCACCCCGTTTTTCACCCCGCTTTTCGCCTATCTTCTCACCCCTCTTTTCGCCTATCCTTTCACCCTCAGCAACAAACCTGTTCTTCACCGGAGAAAACAACAATCCCATAATCTCACCACCTTTCCCAATCAAATAGCGACCACCGTCAAAGACAACATCAATCAAGAATATGGTCGCAACCAATGTCCCCTGCCCTATGAACGCCATAGTGACAGCGGCATCGAGGACTCGCTGACTTACGGTATCTGTGGACTTGACATCACTCGCCGCATCGACAACGACTAGGATGAGCCAACCGCACATCTGTAAGAAATAGAGACCTAAGTACCACTTACGCCTAGCGCGTATCGTAGTAAGCAAGCCCTCGCGTTCATCCTTATTGTCGCTCGCCACAACACTCCCACTACTTTTTGCCTATCTACAAAGACACCGTGCTGTCATTTTGGCAAAAAACCCTTGACATGTCTAGCAGGGAATGAGAAGCCAACAAGACTTACGCACTTGAATATGAATCCTACCTGAGATTGACCCGTTTCAAGTACGAAATCGCGCTCAACTGCGTAAGTCCTATACAAAAAACCCCGCATCCAATCTCGGAACGCGGGGCTTTCCTCGCTACGGTTCAGACGCAGCCCTAGCGGCCTTCTCTTATGAAGTCGGCGACCTTTTCTCCGATCATTATGGTGGTGGCGTTGGTGTTGGCGCGGATGCAGTCGGGCATTATCGAGGCGTCGGCTACCCTCAACCCCTGTACGCCTTTCACCTTGAGGAACTGGTCGACCACCGCCATAGGATCGGAGTCGGGCCCCATCTTGCAAGTGCCGGATACATGGTGAGATGTTCCGGAGTTGCGCCTGAGCCAGTCGTCCAAGGCTTCGTCCGAGCGCAACTCTTCGTCGGTGGGCATGAGCCGCTCCAGCAGCAAGTCCGAGAAGCCGGAATGCTCGGCAATGCGGACGCCTAGCCGTATCGCCTCCCTCATGCGCCGCAAGTCCTCCTCCTCCTGATAGTAGTTGTAGTTCAGGCGCGGCTGCACATGCGGATCGGTGGACTGCAAGGTCAACTCGCCCTTGCCAAGCGCCAACTGCAAGCTGGCGCTTATGCCGATGTAGTTCAGATCCTCGTCGACAGCCACATGCGCCGGGCGGTGCTCGCTGGTCATGAGCATCGGGCTAAGCTGCATATCATTGCGAAGGTCTGACCCCTCGACCGTGTAGCGCAGCCCGACCTGAATCGTGGGCGCTTGCAAGTCCGGCGGATCGCCGACCGCCCGGTATATGGCGGCGGCAGCGGGATGGTCACGCAAGTTCTTGCCCACGCCGGGCAGGTCATGGACGACCTCGATGCCGAAGCTGCCCAGATGCTCGGCAGGTCCTATGCCGGATAGCATCAGAAGCTGGGGCGAGGCTATCGCGCCGCTGCTAACGACAATCTCGTTCGCCTCCACGGTGAAAACCTCGCCGCCGCTCTCCGCTTCGATGCCCACCGCGCGCTTGCCGTCGAACAGGATGCGCCGCGCCGTAACATTGCCCCGAATAGTCAGGTTCAGGCGGTGGCGCGCCATGTTCAGGTAGTTGATGGCATTGCTCATCCTCACGCCGTCTATATTGTTGCGCGCGCGCGGCGAAACGCCTGTGGATTCGGGATGGTTCTGGTCTTCATCGATGCGAAAGCCCTCGGCGACGCAGGCCTGCTCGAATGCCACGGCATGGGGCATCCACTCGTCGCGCGGGGGACGGCGCACCGGCACGGGGCCATTGGAGCCATGGAAGTCGTCGCCGCCAAAGTCGAGGTCAGTCTCCATCTTGTTGAAGTATGGCAGCACCTCAGTGAAGCCCCATTCGTCGTTGCCCCACTCTGCCCAACGGTCGTAGTCCTCCGGGATGCCCCGAAACAAGACCTGCCCGTTCACCGCGCTGGAGCCGCCGGTCGCCTTGCCCCTTGGGATAATCAGCTCGTTCTGCTCCTGCGTCAGCTGCGCGGTGTATCCCCAGTTGTGAGGCCCATAAGCGGACAGCCACACATTGTTGCCGAGCTTGAGGTCATCCGGCAGGCGCTCGAAGTCGGGATAGTCCGGCCCTGCCTCCAGCAGCAGCACCGAGCGCTCCGGGTCTTCGGACAGGCGGGTGGCGATGGCGCATCCGGCAGAGCCGCCCCCCACTACGATGATGTCGTACTTCATGGTTCACCTCCGCCCCCTCGGGGATATGCTCATCGATTGTAAAATGTTCTTCCGTCCCTGCGTCCATGCCGCCAATTATACAGACCCGCGCAAGCCCCGCCGGTTCCGAGAATTGGGGCGCGATTGGAGCCGCCGCGCTACAAGAGATTTTGGCGATCCACCCTTTCGCCCGCGATGAACACATCCGCGACCCGCCTAAGCACGGCTACATCGTCCGTCGGATCGCCGTCGACCACGAGTATGTCCGCCTGCATACCAGGTTGGAGCGCGCCCACAAGCGACTCTGCCCAGCACGACCTGGCGGCGTCGCGCGTAGCGGACACTATCGCCTCCATGCCGGACATTCCCGCCATCGCGTGCGCCTCGATTTCCGTCTGAAAGTCGCCCATACGGTAGTATCCCCAAGCCGAATCGGAGCCGGCCGCCATAGTCACTCCGGCATCTCGCATGCGCGCGAAGTGGTCCATTCGTACCTCGGACGCATGGCGCAAGCCGTCGAGTTCGCCCTGCTGCGCGGCGGTGATGTTCTCCGCGCCCTCCGACGCGCTCTCCAGCGCGCGAATTCGCGCCACCGACGCGCCAATGGTGGGATTAACGAAAACGCCCTGCTCCGCGATACGCTCAGCAATGTCGGGGCGATAGGTGTCTGAGCCGTCGGGTTCTTTGTGAACGCCGTGAATGATGGTGTCTATTCCGGCGTCGAGCGCGTTGAGCATGCCCTGCGATGAGGCGCAGTGCGCGGCGGCGTGCTTGCCGAACCTGTGCGCCTCGTCGCAAATCGCTCTCAGTTCTTCGACATCGAACGAAGGTCTAAGCGGATGGCTTGTGCGCGTGCTGCCGCCTGTTGCGGTTATCTTTATGAAGTCAGCGCCCTCCTTGATGAGCTGGCGAACGGCAGCGCGGCACTCATCGACGCCCGTCGCCTGTATGCCAAAGTAGCTGAGATGCCCGCCTATAATCGCCACCGGCCTGCCCGCGAGCAGCAGGCGCGGCGATGGAACGATGCCCATTTCAACGGCTTGGCGCAGCATGAAAGTAGTGCGGTGTTTCGCGCCGCAGTCCCGAAGCGTGGTAACGCCGGAATACAGGTGTCGGCGCGCATTCTGAGCGGCTTGAACGGTCAGCACCTCGTCGGGCAGCGTGGCAAGCTCATCGCCCGCGCGCCCGTCGCCGATGCCGTTCAGGTGAACATGGCAGTCCACCAAGCCGGGCATGATAGTTGCGTCACCGTAGTCGATCTCCCGAACGGGCACGCCTTCCGGGGCATGCACCGTCTCAGCAGTGCCAATCTGTCGGATTGTAGAGCCTTCCAGAAGGACGGCAGCCCGCTCATGCGCGAAGTCGGCGACGCCGTCAACCAGTCGGGCGGCTTTTAGCATTGTGAATTGCGCTTCGCTTGCTGGCATCTGCAATCTCCGACTTGACTTGTGATGGTGTGTGTGTCTTATATTCAGACGCCTTGCGCCCGCGGCTGGCGCACGGCTGCAAGTGATTCGTCTGAGCCGCGCTCCAGCTTTCGGCCCGCGAAGAACACATCAGCCACATTCCAGAGGTCATCGATGTCCCGGGCGGGGTTGCCGCGCACCACCAAGACATCGGCTTCCTTGCCGGGTTCGAGCGTCCCCACCTTGTCCGCCATGTCCAGCGCCGCCGCTGCCCGGCTTGTTACGGAAAGAATCCCCTGCATCGGAGTGTATCCGGCATGCACAAGAAGCTCGGTCTCATAGACGGTATTGCCGAGCCGATAGCTGCTCCAAGAGGAATCGGAGCCGGTGATGACCTTCAAGCCCATCTCTATCATGCGGCGCGTGTGCTCGAGGCGCACCTCCAGGTTGGCGCGCGCCTCGTCCAGCTGCGCCCGTTCATCCGCGCTCAGCCCCTGCGCCTCCCGCTTGTGCGCCAGCTCCCATGCCGTAGCGCGGCTGACTTGCAGCGTAGGATTGACAAATGCGCCCTGCTGACCGATGCGCTCCGCGATGTCCTCCCTGAAATTGTCCGAGCCGTCGCGCTCGCGGTAGTAGCAGTGAATTATCATGTCCACGCCCGCATCCAGCGAATTCGCTATTCCCGCCAAGGACGCGGAGTGTGTCGCGGTCAGCTTGCCGAACTTGCGCGCCTCATCCGTAACAGCCCTGAGTTCGTCCACATTAAACGACGGGAGAGTTGGGAACGATGTTCGGGTCGTTCCTCCCGTAGCGACTATCTTGATATAGTCCGCGCCCTCCTTTATCAGCTGCCTAGTCAGAGCGCGAGTCTCGATTGGTCCCGTCGCCTCGCCGCCGAAGTAGCCCATGTGCCCGCCGATGATAGCGACCGGACGGCCGCAAAGAACCATCCTGGGACCAATCGTAAGTCCGGCGTCTATGGAATCGCGCAGCCTGAACATGGTGGCATTCTTAGGCCCATTCTCGCGGATTGTGGTTACGCCCGAATACAGGCTGACGCGGGCGTTTCTCGCCGACTGAAGCGTAAGCACCTCATCCGGCAGCAGCGCCAAGTCATCGCCAAGCCGCCCGTCGCCAAAGCCGTTGTGATGAGTGTGGCAATCCACCATGCCCGGCAGAATAGTACAGCCCGGATAATCGCTGACCGCTACCGCCGCGCCCTCAGGAGCGCGAACATCCTCCGCCCGACCCACAGCCGCGATTTTAGAACCCTCCATCAAAACCGCGCCGCGTTCCAGCGGCAGCCCGCCCCTAGCGTCTATAACCCGGTCGGCAGTAATCAGAGTGAACTGGTCGTCGGAGGGCATGGCATGCATCCTGTGTCAAACTCGCAAAATGGCAACTCCCATTCACGCTGAAAATTAGCACAAGCAAATAAAGGATGCAAGCGGGCGTATTTAAGCCGAGAAAATTGCATTAGTCCCTTCCCCCTTGATAGGGAAAAGTTCGTCGGCAAGGCGAGGACGCCGCAGATGTGATTGTCCCTTCCCCCATTGATGGGGGAAAGTTCGTCGGCAAGGCGAGGACGCCGCAGATGTGGATCTCCCTTCCCCCTTGATGGGGGGAAGTTCGTCGGCAAGGCGAGGACGCCGCAGATGTGATTGTCCCTTCCCCCCTTGATGAGGGAAAGTTCGTCGGCAAGGCGAGGACGCCGCAGATGTGGATCTCCCTTCCCCCTCTGGGGGAAGGTTAGGATGGGGGCGAAAACGCCCGCCCATCGACGACTAAACCGTACTAATGCAATTTTCTCTAAGCCAACAGCCTCCCCATTCAGATACCAAGCCCTTCCATCATCCCCCCTCCCTCCCCCGGTCATTCCTGCTTTCGCAGGCATCCAGAGCCTTGAGATAGCCTACAACATGCGAAAGCGCCTACATCCTGAAACTCCATTCCCATTCTCACGGAAATGACGCAAATGCCCACGCAACCCTATTCAGTTAGGCGTATCTCCCCCTCCCACAGATGCTTGAAGCCGCCATCCACCTGCACAAACTGCCCCGTGCGAATTGCGGCGATGTCGTAGTCGGGCAGGGGAACGGTCGCCACGCAGTTCCCATCGAGTATCTCGCCCTGCCACTCAAAGCCGAAGTCCAGGTTGTCGAAGCCGTGCTGCTTGCGATGGTCGGGTAGGTCCTCTACATCAATCGGGTCGATGTGGAGGAAGAAGGACGCCTCGGTGTCGTCCTCGGCGCACTGCTCTTTGGTGTAGATGAGCTTGTTGTCGGTGAGATGCACATCGTAATCGGAGCGGATTGCCGGTTGGCCGTCTCCGACTGTATTGGGCGCGTCGTCAGGCATTACGGCGACGCCTGCGATATAGTCGGCGATGGCGCGGGCTTCCTGTTCCGTAATGCTCGATGACGACATAGATGTGCCTGGGGCAAACCCCTGCGGGTCAGTGAGAAACTGCGTGATGCCGTCCCGCGTCCAGACGACATCCGACGAACGCAACGCCTCCGAGAAGCTAAAGCCGCCGACCTCGCCCGCCGCCCTTCCAATGACGCTAACAAGGTGAGGACCGGGACCATGCTTTTCGGCGTCCAGTTCGTGGCAGCTGCCGCAGTGCAAGCCGAATAGCTGCCTGCCCACAGTTTCATCCGTACCCGTGGCTTCAGTTGCCGCCGGTGTGGGCGTAGCCGTGGCTTCAGTTGCCAACGGCGTGGGCGTGGCTGTGGCTTCCGTATCCGGCGGGTTCGGCGTTGGAGATGCGACGACGGGATCGCAGTTGATGGAGTACACATCGTCCCGCTCCCGAGACGCTTCATCACAGTACCTCAGAGAACGGCTCAGAAAATAGACGAACCCTCCATCGCGCAGCAAGGCTATGCGTCCATCCGGCATAATCGCAATGTCTCGTATCCGATAGCCGAGTTTGATATTCTCCACATACTGCACATCCGCCCCGTGACGGCGGACTCGAAAGAGCAAGCCGTTGACGAACGAAGCAACCAGCAGGTCGTCTTTCCACAAGGGAAGATGCTCCTCATCGTTGACGGCGATGGCGGAGATGGCTGGCGACGGTACCCAGGAAAAGACCGGACGCACAAAGCCGCCGTGCCGTCCCACATTCTCATCCTCCATAGTTGGGGGAATCTGACGGCCATATTGAACCCCGTAGGAGGCCACGGGCCAGCCATAATTGCCTCCCCGTTCCAGCAGGTTCAACTCGTCGCCGCCTTGCGGTCCGTGATCCGTCGCCCAGATATTGCCGTCCGCATCTCTCACCATCCCTTGTGAGTTGCGAAAACCGATAGCCAGCGTCTCCACCTCTCCCGTTTCGATGGCAATACGGACGAACTTGCCCAGCTGCGTGGTGGAGTCGAAAGTCGGCCGCGCCCCCCAACTATCTGTTCCGTGCGTCCCAATTATCACCAGCAGATGGTCGGCGCCGTCCGTCAACATTTTCCCGCCTGACTGATGCCCTGTGAACCAAGAAACAGGCAGGCAAGGTTCTGCTTCGAAGATAGTCCTCCAGTCCGGCATGACCGTGACGCTCGCTTCATCTCGCAGAAGCGTCGTGGACGACAACCTGAACCGGATGCACTCGCCGGTAAAGTAATGATGCGTCGCGAACAACTCGTAACGCCCTTCTCCAAGTTCCTTCAGCAGAATATCGGCAACTCGAAAGTCCCCCGGATTGAAATGATTGTTGTAATCCTCATGGTCCACGAGAGACTGTGCATTCATCGGGACATTGCCGTCCAGATATTCCACGCTCCCGTCGTGGAAGACCAGGGCAAACCTTCCCTTCGGCGTAACTACCAGTAGGTCCTCGTAGATGCTTTCAATAGCTCCACCTGCCCCGGTGAAGCCCTCAAGCGCGACAAATTCAATATCGAAAGGGTATAGATGCGTCATAAGCGCCGGCTCTTCTTCAGGATCAGGCGACGCTACCGTATTAGGCGTTGGCGAAGGAACAGCCGTTGCGGTGGCAGTAGGCATTGGCGAAGGAACAGCCGCTGCGGTGGCAGTAGGCGTTGGCGCGGGAACAGCAGTTGCGGTGAGTGTAGGCGTTGGCGAAGGAACTGCCGTTACGGTGGGAGTGAGTGTCGGGCTAGGGACATTCGTGCCTGTGGCGGTAGGCGCTGGCGTGGGAACGGCGGTCATCGCCGGACTATCGGAGCAGGCGGCTGCCAGAACTCCAAGCAGGACAAACGCGATAGCCCACAATGCGAAACGGAACGCCGTCGATATTGAACGGCAATACGAAGAGCGAAATGTCCTTCCTTGTACCGATGTTCTAATGACGCGCGTCAGCGCCCGCCGGAGGCTATTCAGTATATGCAACAAGATTTCCTTTCTGTCAGCGAACTAGCGTCATTCCCGCAGCGGCAGCAGCCCCTGCGCGCAGCCCGCCCAATGCCACCCGCACAACCCTCCCGTCCCAACCCAAAGCCGCGCCGCACCCCCATTCTACAACAGCCACCCCCTCCACCGACAAGAATTAGCCATCCGATTCCCGCACCCGCAAGAGCAACCGCCCCGTCACCCCCACCCCTTCCCGTTCGCAGTGAGCATCTTCTTTTCCGTCCGTGGTGAGCCTGTCGAACCACCCCTCCGAGCGCACTCCCACTCGCCCCCACCCCGTCATTCCTGCGAAAGAACATCACCCCTGCGAAAGCAGGGCAAGGAATCCAGAGCCTCAAAAGCACACCCAAGCACAAACACCCCCGCCATTCCGAGCCTCCCATCCCATCATTCCGAGCAATTTTCATTGCCATCCCGAACGCCCCTCTCCCTGTCATTCCGAACAGCGTGAGGAATCAAAAATCCCAATCCACCAAACACCTAAACCTCAACAACCACCCTAGCGCTCCGGCTCGCCATCAGCCCGCCAAACATCGCACACCAACCCTAACCAATTCTTAATTCCTAATTCTTAATTGGAGAAAGTCCCTTCCCCCTTGATGTAGGAAGGTTGCCTGCTGTCAAGCGCAATCCGACGGCGTGATTGTCCCTTCCCCCTTTGGGGGAAGGTTAGGATGGGGGCGAAAACGCCCGCCCATCGACGGCTAATCCGTACTAATGCAATTTTCTCTAAGCCAACAGCCTCCCCATTCAGATACCAAGCCCTTCCATCATCCCCCCTCCCTCCCCCGGTCATTCCTGCTTTCGCAGGCATCCAGAGCCTTGAGATAGCCTACAATATGCGAAAGCGCCTATATCCTGAAACTCCATTCCCATTCTCACGGAAATGACGCAAATGCCCACGCAACCCTATTCAGTTAGGCGTATCTCCCCCTCCCACAGATGCTGAAAGCCGCCATTCACAAGCACAAACTGCCCCGTGCGGATTGCGCCGATGTCGTAGTCGGGCAGGGGAACGGTCGCCACGCAGTCCCCATCGACTATCTTGCCAGGCTGATCGAAGATGAAGTCCAAGTTGTCAAACCCGTGTTGCTTGCGGTCGTCGGGCAGGTCTTCTACATCAATCGGGTCGATGTGCAAGAAGAAGGTTGCGGCGGTGTCAGCCTCGACGCACTGCTCTTTGGCGTAGATAAGCCCGTTTTCGATGAGATACACATCGAAGTTGGAGCTGATGACGGGCGCATCGTTGTCGGCAAGACGCGCGATATAGTCGTCCACCGACATCGCCTCGCCCCGAATGGACTCCACCTCCCAAAGATTATCGAAGCCGCCGTCCACTTGCACATACTGTCCCGTGCGAATTGCGGCGATGTCGTAGTCGGGGAGAGGGACTCTCACCACACATGTGCCCTCGAATATCGCGCCGCGCCCGTCGAATCTGAAGTCGCGGTTGTCAAAGCCGTACTGCTTGCGGTCGTCGGGTAGGTCAGCCACATCAGCGGGAACCAAGTGCAGAAAGAAGCTCGCATCCGTGTCCGCGCGGTCGCACGGCTCCTTAGCGTAGGTCAGCGTGTTGTCGCTGATGTAGATGTCAAAGTCGGCGCGGATGACTGGTTCGCCGGATACCAGCGCCTCATAAGCGGAACGCTCCGCCGCTTCGACCGACTCTTTGAACTCTTTGGCGTCCGCAATCAGAAAGAGAGCGAACCGTCCGTCAGTAATGACTGGCTCGGCTAGAATTTGCTCTTCCAGTAGTTCTAATTTCGCCAGTGCCTCTTTCCTATCATGGACGAAGAAGATTCTATTTGGGACAGTGGGAAGCGAGACTAATGAATTTGCCATCTCACGAAGACACGGTTCGAAGGAGTCCCTGCACGGAGAGGTTCCATAGTAGTAATTTGCCGGTCTTCCTTCTTTTCCTTGATAGAATTGCATGATTGGGATTACTCTCCCGTAAAAATAAACCATATCCTCTTCCCATCCCGGTTCTTTCAGCACGGCACGAATGGAATGAATGTTTTGATTTGTCTTGTACAAACTATACTGCCTTATGTCGCCGACTCCGGCAAGCACAATTGCGCCGGCGACCGCGACGGCAAGCGCCGGAGCCACCCACGCTCGGCGCGTCAGCGTGGACAGACTATCGATTACCCAATGGACGGAGACGCCGGCGGCAAGAAATATGACCGGCCCCAGATAGATACCAATGTGAGTGTACCCAAGCGGATATATCCCCAGCACGGCGGCAGCGGCGGAAACCGCGATGCACAACGCAAATAAGACTGCGATGGCGCTGACTTGAAGATTTCCCTGAAACCTTCTGATAAACGGCGTGACGAGGAGGAGCGCGAGCGCGGCAAGCGCGGCTATCGCCAAGAACCCCGGCAAATGATAGGTCAGCAAACCCCAAATCCCATCAACCGAGAACTCAAAGATAGGGAGCGCCCCCAATTCTCCCTGATAGTAATACGCTGACAGATAGCCATCCGAGCCGAAGCTCTCGTTCTCTAAGTGATAGCGCACAGTCATCAAGTAGCTGATGATACTTCCCGCAAGAAAGCACGCTGCGGGCAAGAGCAGCGCGATGCGCGACTTGAGCCAATTACGAATTCGGCTCGGGTATGCGTTCCATTCAGGCTCTGCCAAAGTCGTGGGCGACAGAACCACAGCGGCGGCAATGACCGCGACGCCGAACAGAACCAAGCCGTACTGAAGCAGCGGCGCGAGAAACAGCGCAACGCAAAGCAGAGCCTTCCTGCCGTCCCGCAGATACCACAGCAGCCCCGCTATCATCAGCGCGGCAAGCAGCGCGTCGATGGAGTATTCGCGCGCATCCTGAGCGTGCCATATTGCTTGGACGGAAAACGTGGCGAGCAGGGCAGCCAGAAACGCCGCCCACCGAGTGACCCCAAGGCGCGGCAGCAAAAAGAGCATCACGGCGACAGTCAGAACGCTTGCCGTCGCCGGAAGAACGCGGACGCTGAAGGGCGTGCTCCGGACTTTCTGCACCGCCCACAGCGCCAAGGGATAAAGTATAGGCGATGAGTTCCTGTAGCGGGTATTGGGGATTACTTCCGAGAGGGCGCCACCCGAATTATTGGCGGCAATCGCTTCGTCAGGCCGTATAGAATCCCCCGGCAGGTCATAGAAGCGCAACCCCGCCGCCAACAGCAGCAGGCACACGCACGCCGCAAGAACCAGCCGTTCCGAAGAACACCATGGAGGAGGCGAAATACCCCCCCCCGTCGTACCGATGTTCTGATAACGAGCAGTCAGCGCCCGCCGCATGCTATTCAGCATACGCAGCAAAGTCCCCTTCATGTCAGCAAACTAGCGTCATTCCCCCAGCGCAGCAGCCCCAATTACACACAGCCCGCACAATGCCACCCGCACAACCCTCCAACCATCCCAACCCACAGCCGCGCCGCACCCCCATTCTACAACAGCCACCCCCTCCACCGACAAGAATTAGCCATCCGATTCCCGCACCCGCAAGAACAACCGCCCCGTCACCCCCACCTACTCCCCGTTCGCAGTGAGCATCTTCTTTTCCGTTCGTGGTGAGCCTGTCGAACCACCCTTTCATGAATTCCCAAAGAGAAAATTGCATTAGCCCCTTCCCCCTTGATGGAGGAAGGTTGCCTGCTGTCAAGCGCAATCCGACGGCGTGATTGTCCCTTCCCCCAGAGGGGGAAGGTTAGGATGGGGGCGAAAACGCTTGCCAATCGACCTCCATGTCATCCCGACCATCTTTCTCTGTCATTCCGAACGCAGTGAGGAATCAAAAATCCCCGCACACAACCAACCCACAATCCCAACCGCCATCCCATCCATCCATCTCATCCCCAATTCGTTCGTGGTGAGCCTGTCGAACCACCCGTCCCCCAATTCTTAATTCCTAATTTTTAATTTTTAATTGAAAATCACCCTTGACACCACCCAAACCCTCACCTATACTACCTGCAAGAACATAAGTTGTATATCAAGCACGAACAACCTAACACCTAATCCCTGACAATCCAAAACCCTGAAAACCTTGGGAAAAACCAATGAACCAACCAACCCCCATAAACCAGCACCAACAGGACAGCCAGGACAGTCATGCCCAACATGACCACCTGGACAACAGGCATTGCGCGACCGCCATCGAGCACCTCCAGCACCTAGTCCACCAAGAAACAGACAACGGCAGAACCATCATACGCAGCATCGTCTCCATCATGACCGGCGACGACCAAGACTCCACGCCCCACCACAGACTCCAAGCCGCCCGCCTGCTGCTAAAACTAGGCTTCCAAGAAGCCGAAGCACTCATCAACAGCCTCAGCTCCAAGATGGAACGGCAGGCACAGAAAGAAGACGCCCAAGGAGAGAACGGCCCCACCCAGGCAGTCAGCCCCGAACACGAAAGGCTGAACAAAAAGCTCGTCGCCCGCATCCGAGTGGAGACCGGCGAAGGCGCGAGCATAGTCAGAATCCTGAACGAAGTGCTGGAAGGACGCGACCGAGACGCCAAGCCAAGGGACAGGATAGAAGCCGCCAAAGTCCTGCTCAGCTGGGGCTTCGGCAACCCGTCCACCCCCGACCCTGAGTTCATGTCCTACTACTCCCCCTGCCACCCCGACTGCATCTGCGCCTGCCGCGACTTGGATGAAGACCACCCCGCCGTAGTCGAGAGCCATGCGCCTGTATCCGAAGCGCACATGAAAGAAGTAGCCGAAGCAGAGCGAATAGAAGAAAAAGCGGCAGAGAGCGCAAGGCAAATCTCCCAGGGACACACCGACTACCTATCAGAGATAAGCCACCTGCCCGGCAACAAAAAGCCCCGCCGCCCCGAACGCCACCCACCCTTCCGCTGACAGCGGCGGCGGCAGTCGCCCCGATAACTTGTGGGTTGCAGCGGCAACGGAGCGAACACCCCTCACCGCCTCCAATTCGTTGTCCTGAGCCAGCCGAAGGGCGAACCATCCTTCTGCCCTGGAATTAAGGGAAAGCGTTCACTTGCAGTTGACGCGCTCGTAGAATTCGCTGGCTAGGCGGATTGTTTCAGCGATTTCGGACGCGCTGCGGATGCGCGGCTTGTAGGCGTCCGGGTGGCTGGTGCCGCTTGGGCCAGTGTATTCCACGGCGACGGCGATGCGCTCCTTGACCTTCTCGATTTCGTCTTCGGGTTTTGTGGAGAAGAGCATGGCGTCGCACATGGCGAAGTGCCACATAGCTTGCATCTGCCCGTAGTTAAAGTGCTCGTCGTACTCGGATGGCGGCTGGCGCGCGAGGACTTCGGCGTCGGCGCTGCTGGCGATTTGCAGGTAGGCGAGCGTGAGCAGGACTGCCAGCGCCACCACCAGCACGGAGGTTATGAATGGATGGATGATGGCGAGTCGCAGCAGTCGCTTCGCGCGGGACATATCTATGGGACGATCCAGGGGGCGCGGCGGCGGCTGTCGAAGTTCGAGTGCGTCGGGCGCGGCTTCACTTCTGTTCGCAAGCAGGCGATAGCCCAGGATGAAGAGCGCGACCAGTCCGGTCACCAGCAGCAGCGCGGCAAACGGGCGGGAGGCGGTGGTTTGCGATTCCTGTTTCATGCTAGTGCGTGATTTCTCAGTCAACTCAACATAAAATAGGGGTACGCGCAATTGCGTACCCCTATATTCAATAACCCGATTCGTGAGTGGCTTTGCTACTCAGGCTTGTGCTTCTCGATGAGGGCGACTGCGCGGTCGTCCAAGCCCGCGAGCGACTTGCCGGCGTCGTAGTAGGCGATGCCGAGATCAACATCACGGTGTATCTGCTCGAAATCGCGCTTGCCCTGCCATTCGCTTTTGAGTTCGGCGAACAGCGCCTCTATCTGTGGCCTCTGGAACATTCTTTTTTCCTCTGACTCAACAGGGTATAGAGGATGCCCCTAACCGGGGCATTCGTCCTCCATTCCTTCGCTTGCTATCAGGGCAGGCGCGGGGCCTGCCCCTGTTTTGCCCAAGAAGGGATTGGCCTAGCCGCTACTCGTCGCCGCGGGTGGTGCCGCCTTCGTCGAGGATCTTCTTCAGCTCGACCGCGAAGTCCATAATCTCCTCTGTGGGGAGCATTTCGTTCTCGATCTTCTCCTTGAACTCCTCGAAGAGCCACTCTTCCCTGCGGCCGTGAGGAATCTCAAAGAACTGGCGGTTGAACTGCGGCAGGCTGCCGGGGCCGAAGTAGCCCTTTTCGGGAATCTCGTAGCCTTCGAGATTGTGCGTGCCTTTGCCGAGCACCTCGCCGGTGTCAACATAGTGCTGCATGACGGACGGCGCGCCGTACTTTTGGATGGGGCAGACCTTCATGCAGACGCCGCAGCCGTCGTAGCGCGCCATGACGGGGCGGCAACGTTCGTAGATGAGCTTGTTCTTTTCCGCGCCGCGCCACCAGACCTTTTCCTTGACGAGGGCGCGACCGGGGCAGCGGTTCACGCAAACCTGACAGATCTGGCAGAAGTTGTGCAAGCCGTAGTCGATAGGCTCGTCGTAGGTTACGGGGGCGTCGGTGGTAATCATAGCCAGTCGCGCCCTAGAGCCGAAGTGCGGCGAAAGCAGCTGGCCGTTCGCGCCGAGCTGGCCTAGGCCGGCGGCGACGAACATGGGAATATAGACGCCGCTATTGTCGTTGGGGCTGTGCACCTGGGCGTGGTAGCCGAGGCTGCGGATGTAGTCGGCGAGGTCGAGCGCGAGCGCGCCTTCAATCTCATAGGTGCCGAAGTGGGCGAACTCAGCCTCGAGGCTGGGTATCGTCTGTGTCTGGTAGTAGTCCTGCTCAAGCGCGAGGCAGATGGTGTGCTCGTACTTGACCCAGCGCTTCTTGCTGGCGTAGGCGTACTTGTGGTCGAACTTGGTGAAGCCGACTTCGCCGAAGCCAAGCTCACGCGCCTTGAGGTGGATGTCGGCGGTCATGTCCTTGCCGACCTCGGGGGCTGCCGTGGGCGCGATGTCGCCGGTAAGCAGCGAGGCGTCCACTAGGGGCTGGTTAATCTCGTCGTGGCGCTCGCGGTACTTGAGCACTTCCTCGGTATAGACCGACCAGACCCATTCGCGGTCGGCGGCTTTCTCGATGTTCTGCGACTCTACGGGGTAAACCCGGCTGTAGAATGAGACATCCTCGTCCCGCTTTGGTATGCCCGGCACTGTCGCCAGGTCATCGGCGACAGGTATCTCTACATCGGGAAGCCCGTGGAGTCTCCCCGGCCTCTTAACGACATGGCTTACGCGCTTCTTCGGAACTTCTTTAAGCATCTGTTATGACTCCCTCCCGCAGATTTTTGGATGCTTGGGCGAGTTTACGCCCATTTTAGGCTTATGTCAAGATTGAATACTCATCATTTTTTAATTTTATAGAGCGGGGCGGATGGTCAGGATAGGGGTGACTTTACGCTGCCGCATTGTTTTTCAAGTCAGCCACATTCCAATTACCAACAACGACACTATGGCGACAGCTATGGCGGATACGGATACCAATTTTTCCCGCGCTGATAACTTTCTCGGGTAGTCGGATTTTTCCAGTCGCGGTTTGCTGCCCTCGGATTGGTTCGATGGCACAAGGTTATACTGCCTCCGAAAAACCCAGTACAGTAGCGGGAGCCAGAACAGCACCCGCATTACATCCGTAACAAAAAGAGCGAGATTTATCTTGCCATCATCATCCATCCACGAGTCATTCAGGCTGAGGTACAGCGCTATGCCCATCAGTATTATGAAACCAGCCCTCGTCCAGAGTCCCGTTCGCGTAGTTTCCTGCGGCATATCCCAAAGTTTCAGAAGTTTCATGGGATAGGATGCTTCTTTGGGTGGATGCTTGGTTTCTCTGTGAGCGGCGACGAAAGCGCTAACAAAAACCGCTGTCGCAATCAAAAATACTGCCGCTAAGCCGTATCTCTCCGCGCTTATCAACTCCCAAAGAAAGTCGCCTACGATGAAAAGAAAGACAGCGACAATCGCTAAAAGACCTTTGTTCTTTGCGATAAATGCCAATCGCTTGCTCATGCCCGTATGCCTTGAGGTCATCTCAGGTTTAGCCAGCTTGCCAGACCAATGAATACAATCATTACCAGCCCAACATAGAGGGCGGACAGCAGCTTCGACCCGTATATGCTTTTCATATCCGCGTCGAATTCCAGTAGATGCTGTGTGCCAGATTCATTTTGAACCTCGATTTGCCGATAGCGCCGTCGTATGAAGCAGTATCTTTGTGGCACAAGGATGAAAAATGCTATTCCGGCCACAATAATTGGCGTTATGAGAGATTCGAAGCCGGCTACAATCAAAAACAAAGCGCCTCCGACGGAGAGGAATAGATAGAAAATTGTAGCAAGCGCGACTTGCTCCCAAAGTTCCCTCCGGGTGATCGTCTTCGGCATCGTGTCTGTACGCAAAAACCTTGTGAGTTTGTTCGGCTTGTTTCGTGTGCGATGGAGATAGACACGAATAATCAAATCGACGACGACAGCTCCGACTAGGAAAGCCACCAGTAGATACTTGTTCAGTAGATACTTGTTGGAGTCGGAGTATCGGATCATCCACCATCCGATAAGGGCTATAATGAAATATAAGGATAGGGACTTAACCCACTCTGTTCGGGTCATCATGGCTTTCTGTTCCTCGTTCATCAGGTCATTCGCGGGGGTATTTTCTTCTATCTCATATAGACGGCGCGCTTAGGGTGTGTGGGCATTTGCGTCATTCCCGTGAAAACGGGAATCCAGAACCTCAGTCAGAATGTAGGTACTTTCGCATATTCTAGGCTATTCTCAAGGCGCTGGATTCCTGCTTTCACAGGAATGGCGGGTGAGCGGGCGGGAATGACGGGGTGAAAATGTGCCCTACATGAAGAATAGGGCGTAGAGCGCTATCGCGGATAGTACCGAGACGCCTATATCATACGGGGGATAGGCGCGCTTGGCTGGTGTTGCGGTCAAATCGGGTTTCTCTCCAAAATGGTACTCAATAATTACCAGAACGCACATTAGCAACCCCATTCCAAGCGGAAATATACCTATTCCCCTGAGCTGATCGAATGATACTTCGGAACTCAGGAGGTTGGTAACATGCAAGGCGAAAAAAACGGATAATGCCAAGACGATTATAGGATAGTAGAGGATAGCCGCGAGCAGGGTAGCTTTCAGGCCGTTTCCGTCGCGAAGCCTGAATACGAGTCCACAGCACACGGGCGCCAACAGCGCATACACGCCCAACATTATTATGGCTGCCCTAACGATAGCGACCATAATTATGTTATCGTACAGAGGCGTAGCTATGATGAACCTTTGTACGACGGCAGCCACCAGAAAAATGCCGTATATGGGGAGAAATGAACTTATGGCTTCCCGCCATCCCGGCGCCGTTTTCGCTATCATGAGCGGGTTGAATTGCTTTACCGGCATAAGCTTTCTGATATTCACAAACGCCTCCTGGGAATTGGAATTGAAGGTTATCAGAGCGGGTGCAGAAACTCCAACCTGTCCGAGGGCCAGTAGCTGAGTCAGGCGGCATTTCAACGGCTTCTAGGGCGCGCCTGATAGTGTTTGGTGTATTGCCTCGGTTAGGGGCTGCCCGAAATCAGCGACTCGCCCGAGCTGCCCGCGATTAGCGACTCGACGAGATTGATGAATTCAGACTCCGAGCGCTCCGGGAAAGCGCCGTCCGGGTCTCCGACAGGACTTTCCGATATTGCCCGTCCGCCCGCCAGCAGAAACTTATACGGATGCGCGGTGCCTATCCAGTAGCCCCGATAGGTGCCATTTTCCCTCAAGAAGAGTAGGTATCTATTGCCCTTGCCCAGAAGCAGATTTTCATTCTCGTCGCGCGCTTGCTTGGCTTGTCCTCGGTCGGTGTAGTCTAGCCCATAGAACTGAATGACCGGGATTGTATTGCCGCCGCTTCCCTTCAAATAGCGTTCCACTTGGACATTGTAGCCGCTGCCGACTGCATACACATTCGCTATCGAACTCGTCGAGTCGCCGCTCGACGGATCTTGAACGCGCGCTGCGTCGGGTTCGCTGTTGGGGACAGTCCCTATCACTATGACGGAGGATTTAGCCGTAAGTTCGCTCAGCGAATCTGCGGTGACATAGAATGCACTAAAACCCACACGCACTTTGCCCACCGTAGGCACAGGTATGGGCGTGTCCGGAGGTCTGGGCGTAGCCGGTAGTTGTGGCGTAGGTGGCGGCTGCGGTGTAGGCGGCGGTTCAGGATTGGTTTGGGTTGCTTCCGCTCGTGCCGACTGAGCGGTAGCCGCCGATTGTGTGGCGGTTAGGGCAGGCGAGTTCGGCGATGCGCTACAAGCGAGGACGGATAGTCCAGCCGCGATTGTCATCAGAGTTGCCGCCAATAATGCCAATCTGTTCATCTTGATTGCTCTTTCTTCGGCGATAATCATGGTGGTCAACGATTGAATAAACTCCATGCCGTCGATGGGGATATGTCATGTGTGTTCGGGGGTTTTGCGGCGGGGACGGCGGACTTGGCTGGCGAGGAAGACCGCGCCGCCTATGGCGATGACGCTGATGAAGGTTATGGAGCGGTCGACGAGGGCGACGGATACGGCGTCGTTCTGCCCGAGGCTCAGCAGCAGGATGCCGATGATGCCGGATTCCACGACGCCCACGCCGCCGGGTATGGGGACGGTGCTCAGGATTGCCGCGCCGAGGGCGGCGATGGCTATCAGGGAGACGGGGGCGTCCAGTCCCAGCGCCTGCACGACGAAGTAGAGGCGCGCGACTTCCAGCGCCCATGCGCTGCCGCCTAGCGCGAATACGGTGGGCATCTGCTTCATGCTGCCCAATGTGCCGCTCTGAAAGCGGTGGAACTCTTGCTCCAAGCGCGCAGGCAGGAAGCGGGCGAAGCGGCTGCCCCACGCCTTCATCGCCAGCAGCGCGCCGAGCGAGAGGACGACGACCGCGAGCGTTACCTGCACGACGGTTACGGATACGGCGGACAAGTCGGTGGTGGACAGCAGCAGCGCGCTCATCACGAGTATGACGAGCATGGCGGCGACATCCAGGACACGCTCGGCGAGCAGCGTGCCGAGGCTCCATGAGAAGCTGCCGCCGCTGCCCCGCGCGAACAGCCATGCGCGGTAGCCGTCGCCGAGCCTCAGCCAAGTGATGGAGTTGACGAACCAGCCGATGATTATGTATGAGGACGCGGCGAGCGCGGTGGGCAGGCGAGCGTCGGGGATGGCTTCCAGCTCTCCGGTGTTGCGCGCGAGTACGCGCCAGCGCTGTCCGCGCAATAGGAAGGTGGCATAGTAGAGCGCGAAGCCGATGAGGTAGAGCCAGGGGTTCATGCGGCTTATGGTGGCAAAGGTCGCTTGCCAGTCGAGGTCGAAGCGCGTTACCACGAAGAAGACGAAGGCGAGAAGTATCAGGAACAGCAGCAGCGTTGGCAGCGAGAAGAAGCGCCGCCTGACGACGGCCGCGCCGCGCGTCTCGTAATTCGGGTTTTGTGAGGGAGGTTGATTCATATTCAGGTGTCGGGCGTGTTGGGCGGTTTGAGTTTGTGTTAGCGGGTTCTTTTGTCCTGCGTCTTGCGTCGCTTGTTCCGTCGCTGAGCGCGCTCAGGACGGGCGGTTGCGCCAATCGGACTTTTGGCGGGGATACCCGGGCGGCGTGGATACCGCGTCGGCGTGGGGCGCACCTTTTCCAGCGCCACTAGCGCGCGGTCGTCGGGCAAGCCGGGTATCGTCACGGGCAGGACTTGGCGCAGCCCGCCGCCCAGCGTTTCTATCGCGCCGAGCGCCCGCTCCAGCTCGTCGGCGATGTCCGATTTCTTGTGCAGCACGACCAAGCCGCCTATGCGCGCGAAGGGCAGCGTCAGTTCGGCGAGCGCCGCCACCTCCGCGACGGATCTGGCAAGCGTGATGTCGAACGCCTCGCGCAGCTCCCCGTCGTGGGCGAGCGTCTCCGCCCTCCCCGCGCGCACCGACACATTCGGCAAGTCCAGCGTCTCGCATACATGCGACAGGAACGCCGTCTTCTTGGCGGTGGCTTCTACGAGCGTGCCGCGCATACCGGGGAACGCCAGCTTCAGTGGCAGGCCGGGGAAGCCGCCGCCGCTGCCGATGTCTATGAACGCGCCCGACTGACGCATTTCGCGCGGCAGTGCAAGCGCGACTGACAGCGAGTCGAGGTAGTGCAGCGACTGCGCCGCCTGCCAATCGGTTATCGCCGTGAGGTTCACACGCTCGTTCCAGCGCGCGAGTTCGGCATGGTATCGCGCGAATTGCCGCGTCTGCGCGTCCGACAAGCGGATGCCGAGCGCTTCCGCGCCGGTTATCAGCGTGGTTGCTTGTGTTGTGGTCGCTGCTGCCATACGATTGCCCGCGAATTGTTCAGACTTCATGGGACTTTAACATGATTGGGGCGGATAAACCCACGCTATTGTATCCTGTACTGAAGTCTAATACAGACGGACGGGGTTGGCGGGGTTATTCTTGGCGGGGTTATTCAAGGAGAGAAGACATGGCTAATGAAGGTGGTCGGTTGGCGGGGAAGGTGGCGATTGTTACGGGTGCGGGTTCGCGCGGGCCTGGCGTGGGCGTGGGCAAGGCGGCGGCTACGCTGTTCGCGCGTGAGGGCGCGAGCGTGCTGCTGGTGGACGCTATCGCGGAGCGCGCCGAGGACACGCGGGCGTCCATCGCGCAGGCGGGCGGCGCTGCGTCCGTGCTGCAAGCGGATGTAACACAGGAAGCGGACTGCGCGCGAATCGCGGACGAAGCGGCGGCGCGGTACGGCAGGCTGGATGTGCTGTTCAACAATGTGGGCATAGGCAGTCCGGGCACGGTGCTGGAAGTGGAGCGGGACGACTTCGACCGCGTGATGGCGACGAATGTGCGGAGCATGGTGTTCACGAGCAAGTACGCGGTGCCGCGCATGGTGGAGTCGGGCGGCGGCTCCATCATCAACATATCGTCCATCGCGGGGATACGCGCGGGCAGCAGCGGCGCGAGCATTCCCTACGCCGTATCCAAGGGCGGCGTCATCGCGCTGACGACGCAGATGTCGGTGCATCACGGGCGGGACGGCGTGCGCGTGAACTGCATCGCGCCGGGGCCGCTCTACACCCCGATGGTCGCGGGCAGGCTGTCGGATGAGGGGCGCGACCTGCGACGGCGCAGCACGCCATTGGGCATCGAGGGCAGCGCGTGGGACATCGCTTGGGCGGCGCTGTTTCTGGCGAGCGATGAAGCGCGCTGGATTACGGGCGTTACGCTGCCGGTGGACGGGGGCGTACTGGCGACTACGCCGCTGTCCATGCTGGAGCATCTGGTATAGAGGCGGTCAGGAATGTCAGTTCAGACGGTTGATGATAGTAATGTCCCGCTCGCCCTGAGCTTGTCGAAGGGCAGGTGTGGTTCGACATGCTCACCACGAACGGGAGAAAGGACGGGGTTTCAACTCAATGCAAGGGCTGTCCCGCCTGAAAGACTGATAAACCGGCTGACCACTGATGACCGACGAATAGGTTCTGTGAACATTTTGGCTTTTAATCCCGTCATTCTTGCTTTCGCAGGAATCCAGCGCTTTGAGATAGCCTAGAGTATGCGAAAATACCTACATTCTGAGATGCTGGATTCCCGCTTTCGCGGGAATGACGGGTGAGCGAACGGATAGGCAAAAGATATGAGAAGGGAGATAGATGATGGCAACTTTCGTACTGGTGCATGGTTCGTTTCAAGGCGGGTGGATTTGGAAGCCTACGGCTGAGGCGCTGCGGCGGCAGGGGCATGCGGTGTACGCGCCCACGCTGGACGGGTGCGGCGAGCGCAGCCGGCTGATACGCCCGGGCATCACCATCGCGGCGCAGGCGCGGGAGGTGGCGGACATGATGTTCTATGAGGACTTGCGCGATGTAGCGCTGGTTGGCACAAGCACGGGCGGGCTGGTGATATGCAAGACGGCAGAGCTGGCGCGGGAGCGCATAAGCAGGCTGGCGTTCGTGGACGCCCTCGCGCCGCAGCCGGGGGAGCGCGTTACGGAAATCGTGCAGCGCGACCCGAACACGCCGCCGATGCCCACGACCGAGCTGACGCGGGGGCCGACGCGCGCCGAGCTGGAGGAGCGCCTGTTCGCCGACTTGGAGCCGGAGCTGCGCGCCTGGGCGGTGGAGCGCGCCACGCCGCATCCGGTCGAGGCGTCGGACGCGCCGGGCGAGCTGGATGCGTTCTGGGCGCAGGAATGGCACGGGACGCGGGTGATACGCTGCCGCCTGAGCGCGAACCCGCCGGAAGCGCACCAGAGGCGCACGGCTGAGAAGCTGAACGCCGACTGGCATGAGATGGACGCGGGGCATTATCCGATGCTGAGCCACGGGGAGGAACTGGCGAGGCTGCTGGCGTAGCGGGATGGCGTTTCCTATCGGGTGGTTTTGTTGCTATGCCGCACCGGCTTCCTGCTTTCGCGGGAATGACGAAAAGGCTTGCCGCCTGAACGGAAACGCTATCCGATGTAAGACGAGGCTGCCATGGATGGAACGGAATAGGTGAACGATGGCGATGACAAACGCAGAATGCAAGGAAGAGTGGCTGTTCAGCAACGCATTGGTCGCCTTCGCGGGCGCGCTGATGCTGACGCAGCAATGGCAAGGCTCGGAAGGCGCTATCAGCTTCTTCGTCCTCGAAGTTCCGCACTACGCGGGATTTGCGATCTTCCTGATAATCGTTGGGTTTTTCGCGCTGTCGCTCTTCTTGGCGGTGGCAAGCATAATTCCCCTGATACGGAACTTGGCGCTCCGCATCGGCAAGAAGGTGTCGTTCACACTCGATTTCGTAGTCTGGATAGGATTTGTCCTGAGCTGGGCATCGTCCATCTCTCAGCTAAACCTTGATTTGTGGTGGGCGGAACTGCTGCTGTGGGGCGGCTTGGCGCTGATTGTCTTCATGCCGGTGAAGATGGCGCTGAGGCTTGTGCGGTCGTAGGGGCGATGCGCCCTAATACGCGGTTGAACTATTTCGTAGAGATTGGGAAAGATAGTATGCCAACTATTATTGCGAATCGCTGTGAACATGGGAATCTATGCCGATAGAGGATAGGACATGGTATCGGGGTAAGCACCCTGCTGCCTGCACTTGTGTTGAGTGCAATGAAGGCGGGGGCGGGCGCTCACGCCCAACGTCAACAGCTAACGCGGGTAGAGGTGGCTGCGGCAAGGTCGTACTCTGGGGCTTGGTGATTGCGGCGGTGATTGGCGCAATCGTGATGGTATCGGGAAGTGTTACCACTGACGACATTCGCCGCTTTCCGGCTTCGTCAGAGCCGACGCCTGCGCCTGTGGTCGTGACGATGCCAACGCGCACGCCGCCCGCGGCGACCAAGACACCACTACCGGCCGGAGCCACAGCGCGTATGCCTACACCCATAACAACGAATAGAGCCAATCCAAGCCCTGATATGCGGCACATCGACGAGAAGCGGTATATGCTTGCCCTAATCAACGATGAGCGAAAGGAAGCAGGGCTCAACCCCGTTGTGCTTGGCGAGAACAACACCGCGCCGCTGAAGTCGCTGCCCGACAAGTCAGCCTCCGTGAAGTTCACGCCCTTCAGCCTGCCGTCCACAAAGCGCTTGAAGCGCAGCGTCGCCATGCTGAAGTCGGTGTCTCGGGCTGTTACGCCGTCCAGCCGCGTCTGGCTGAAATCCACCGTGCGGAAGCGCGAACCCGTCAGGTCGGCGGCGAACAGATTCGCGCCGTCCAGGTTGCACAGGCTCATGTCGCAGTTCTCGATGCGGCTCAGGTTCAGCCGCGCGTCGCGGAAAGTCGCCGATGTGAACTCGCACCCCGTCAGCGTCGCCTCCCGAATGTCCGCCTTGTCGAACCGCGCGCCCTGCAAGTCGGAGTTCTCGATACTCAAGCCGTCGCATGCCAGATTGAAGAAGTTCACGCGCCGCAGCGAGCACTCCTCCAACCGCATCTCATCAGCGTCGAAGTCAAGCAGCTCCGCGTCATCGAATACGCAGCGCCGAAAAGTCGTCGAGCGACGCAGCAGCCCGCGCAGCTGCTCAGCGTCCGTGATGGTGATGTCTTCGTGTGCGGTCATATCAACGGCGATACCTTCAACGACGATACCTGTGCCGCCTTCCCAACTCCAGACGCTCGTCGTCCGGGATTTTCGGCGTTATGTAGAGCACCTCTATTTTGCGTTGTTCGGCGTCTGAAGTATCGAGCACTAGGGTTATGCTGCTCTGAAATTGCAATGCAATCTCAGCACGCATGTAGTGCTTGTTCCAAGAAGGGTCGAAGATGAACAATCTGGGGTCATCTTCGACGAGTGGATAGTCCGGCTTGAAGATGAAGACGTCGAAGTTGCAGTCAAGGCTCGCTTCAACCGTTATCAAGAACCTGCCGTCGGGCATCTTTCGCGCGTCTGCCACATCTATGTCGGATATGTCCTCCACTATATCCAAGTGGATAGTCTCATATTCCACTGGCAGATTTAATTCTTCAGAAGACCACTCCACTCCGACATAGGCTTCCTGAATAGCCAGTTGCACGGCTTCCTCAAATTCCGGGCTGCCCCATTGTACGAAGTAGGTCATCTCTAGCAACCTCCGACATATTTGGCTGAATGTACGCGCTGAAAAAATCGCCCAATGAACGAACAAGGATTATCTTGTCTCTGTGCAATCCAAGAGTATCCAGGTCATCTACCAAGTCGCTGTGAAGAATGTTTCTTTTTTCAGCATGATAGAAGGCTTTGTCAGCAGTGACAAGCGCGACTTGGGAACTCGTTGTGGTTGCCAGCCTGAGTACGCTTTCCCAAATCAAGGCATCACGGTAACCCGAACCGCTTTCATTGAATGGTTTTCGTCGTGTTGTTGCGCGCTTTACAAGTTCTTCGTGTAATGTGTCAGGATATTCCAAAACACTGCAATTCGGGATGTCTAGTTGTGTTTCCAGCCCACGGCGAAACTGAGCGGATTCCTCCCCTATGTCCAGCGCATCGATCGGAGAAGCCAACTCTCTGCCCAAATGGCTTGAAAGTTTTTTCAGTCCATCCACTACGTTTTGCGTTTCACGCTCAAGTCTCCGCTCGAATCTGGCAACCACTTCTTCTATCACCAGCTTGGGAACATAGAGATTGTATTGCAAGGCGTCTAGCGTGGACAGCAACTCCCGAAAGCTGCCACTGTTTCCAAAACCTTCCTTAATTATTATATTTGCGTCTAATACGATATGCACAAGATTCGTTCCTCAAGAAGTCCCGGCAATATGACGGCAGCGTTTCTATTCAGATGGCAAGATTATCCGCTATTCCTGCGAAAGCAGGGGCATAAATCCAGTGTAGCAAAGTGCCAGAACCATCTAAAAGGAAACGCTTTCTAATGCGACATACTCCGGGTCTGACAATCCGGTTGGGCGGCTCGCCAATCAGTTCATCAGCAATCCGCCGCTCACATTTATCGCCTGCCCGGTGATGTTCATCGCGTACTCGCTCGCCAGGAACGCCGCTAGGTTGCCGATGTCGTCGGGCGTCTGCTCCCTGCCCAGCGGTATCTGCGCTTGCACATGCGCCTCGAAGAGCTGCCGCTGCGTCTTGCCCTGAGGGTTCGGCGTCATCGCGTCGCGCGCCGTGATGCGCTCCCACATCGGCGTCCACAGCAGCCCCGGGCAGATGGCGTTCACATTGATGTTATGCGGAGCGAGCGCCTGCGCCTGCGCTTGCGTCAGGCTTATCACACCCGCCTTGGAGACGTTATAGGGCGGGTTGCGCGAACTGCCCTGCCGTCCCGCGATGGACGCGATATTGATTATCTTGCCCGACCTGCGCTCCCGCATGCGCGGCGCTATGGCGTCCGTCACTCGCGCTATGCCCTTCACATTTATCTCGAATATGAAGTCCCAATCCCGTTCATCCGGCGTCTCGCGGCTCTCCCAGCCAGCAGCGCCGATGACGCCCGCGTTGTTCACCAGAATATCGATTGCGCCGAACTCACCGAGCGCCCGCGCCGTCATATCGTCCACCGACTGCTGGCTCGTAACATCGAGGCTAAGCGCCAGCCCCCACCTTCCCAGCGCCCCCACCTCATCGGCAACGCCGCGCGCGTTCTCCACGATGATGTCCGCGACCGCTACATCCGCGCCGTTGCGCGCCAGCGCCAGCGATATGCCGCGCCCAATGCCGCGACCGCCACCCGTAACCACTGCCGTTTTTCCGCTAACATCCATATCTGCACCTCTCATAAAACTGACTTCTCCCTATCCTATCCATCCCGCCCGTCCATGTAAAATCCCATAATCTTGCCCGATACCTGACAACTACCCCCGAAAAAGACTTGAACAAAGTGTCGTATTCTGCCAAGATAGTTAAATGAGAATTGGCGCATTTGAAATACGAGAGCCAGTGCCCGAGTTGCGCAATGTTCGCGCCATAGCGATGTTGCGCCCCTGGGTGGATGTAGGGCGCGTTGGCACGCTGGTGCTGAACCGCCTGGAACGCCACCTCGGAGCGCAGGAGCTTGGACGGCTGGCAAAGCCCGGCATGTTCTTCGACTACACTCGCTACCGCCCGCGCATGCGAACCGTGCAGGGACGGCGTGTCTTCACCACGCCCAACACCATCGTGCACTACGCCCACGCCGGCGAGTACGACTACCTCTTCCTGCACATCCGCGAGCCGCACGCCATGGGCGAAGACTACTGCGACGCCATCGTTGACTTGCTGCGGCACTTCGGCGTGTCCGAATACTGCCGCATCGGTGGCATGTACGACTCCGTGCCGCACACGCGCCCCGTGCTGATAACCGGCAGCCTCACGCCCGCGCAAGAGCGGCGCGCAAGCGGTCTGATTTCGGCGCGCGGCAGCGGCTACCAAGGACCAACCAGCATCGTCAACCTCGTGCACGAGTCGCTGGTACGGCAGGAGACGCCCTCCGTCAGCCTGATGGCGCACCTGCCTCAGTATGTTCAGCTCGACGAGGACCACATGGGCGCGGCGCGCCTCATGAGCGTGCTCTGCTCCATGTACGGCTTCCCCCAGTCGCTCGCCGACCCGACGCGCGGCGAGCAGCAGTACGGCGAGATTAACCGCGCCGTGCAGAACAACTCAGAGGTGCGCTCCCTCATCCAGCAGCTCGAAACCTACTACGACCGCACGCACGCCGCGCCGCCCGAACCCGAGGAAGAAGAGCCTATATCCCTCTCGCCCGGCGTCGCGCAGTTCCTGCACGAAGTCGGCGAGCGCCTCGAAGACCCCACCGACGAGGACGACGACGACATCGAAGAAGGCATAGACGGCGACGAAAACTAACTGTCGTCATCCCATAACCTTGTTCTGTCATCCCTGAACTTTATCCGCTATTCCTGACTTTATTCCGTCATTCCTGCGATAGTGGGAATCCGGTCAAGCCTTGACCACAGGCAGGTTTGCAAGCGCATGTCGAAACTTCAGCAAGGACAAAAACTCCCATCCTTCGCGCTCAACCTGATAGACGGCAGCGCCCTGCGCCTGCCTGACGAGATGCCCACGCGCTACCTCGCGCTGCTCTTCTATCGCGGCCACTGGTGACCCTATTGCGCTCGGCAGTTAGCCGAATGGGAAGCCAAGAGCGCGGAACTTGAAGCGCTCGGATGCAGCGTAATCGCCGCCAGCGTTGACACCCTCGAAAACGCGCGAGCGATGCAGCAGCAATCCGGCGCGCAATTCCCCATAGCCTACGGCGTCACCCAGTCCGACGCCGCGACCCTCGGCGCATGGTGGTCAGACCTGCGCGGCGGCTTCATCCAGCCCGCCGAGTTCCTGCTAGGGCGCGGCGGCATAGTCCTAGGATCCCTCTACGCCTCCGGCCCCATAGGCCGCATAAACGTCGACGAAGCCCTCTACATGATACGCAGCAGGGAGCGGCGGCGAAGCTGACCCGAATCGACTATCAAATTACATGGCGCTATTCACAACAAAAGGGAGTACCGTTGCCATGATTGCCGAAGGACTGGAAGCGCGGGTTGCCAGACTTGAAGGCGAAGTCTCGCAAATCACCAAGCGTCTTGACAACATAGACAACTGGCTTCGCGTACTGGTGGGATTACAAATCACCACCATCGCGGGCATAGTCGCAGTGCTAGTCAGTCAGCTGCTTTAGACGCCAGTCGACGTGCCCACGACGGGGTGTGATACGCAACCGCGAACGGCGTTAGCAGGTCACCGCATCGCCATGTTCAAGATAAGAATCTACCAACTTCTGCGCGACATCCTTGGCAGTCTCAAGAGCTTCGGAAGCAGTCGCTGCGTAGGCGATGAGGTCGGGCAAGTCTTGGCTGGTAGCCATAAAGCCACCCTCGGGCAATTCCTCAACCTGCACCAATAGATGCTTTATCATTGCGTAGTCCCTTCTACCGCTTGTTATACGCATATCCTACCACAGTTGTCATGGACGCAATCCCATCAGCGCGGCGTATATGCGTCCGGCGGCGTAACCCCGCGAAAGATGGAATACACCGAGTAGCGTTTCCATTCAGGTGTCAAACCTTTTCGTCATTCCTGCGAAAGCAGGAATCCAGCGCTTCCAATGGGCGTAATGGCGCAAAATCCCCCGTTTCGCGGTTCTGAATGCCTTTCACGGGAATGACGCAAATGCCACCACAACCTAGTATCAACTGGCGCAGTAGCCTTACTTTTCCAGGTATTATGTATAGTCTGGTCGCCTTGCGCCGCCGTAATATGTGGGATAGTTGCTCTTAAGAGAAATCTAAGTGTATGGCGCTATATGCTTGCTGGAGCAATCTGTTCAGTGCTCCTTTTTGCGCCTTGGCTCTGTCTGATACGACGAATGCAGAACAGACCGCTATCAGATAAGACCATCACTTTGGGCTATAATTTGCTGTACACATTTTGGGTCGGTGTGATAATTGCCAACATCATAATCCTTGTTGGCGCTATTCGTGTAGGGGGAGGAATCGGAGATACCCTATGGGTATGGGACTGGTTGATCTTCACACCTGCGCTTGTTGCATTAGCAATTGGCGTACTCCCGTGGAAACTATCGCGCAGAGCCTTGCTTCGTAGGCGTTGCGCCGAAAGTGAAGAATCCAATAAATTGGGAGTGGGCATCCTGCCTGGACAGGCTTACATCATGCCTTTCGCATACGCTTTCATGAATGTAGTATTCATTCCGCTGCTAGTGCTGGTATTGTTCGGTTTGATAGAGTTGTTATCCCCCCTTTTTTAGCACGGCGGCGCGGCATCATACCGTATTTGACAGAGATGTGCGAAGTAATCCTCGTTTCGTTGAAGACGCAGATGAATAAGAGCGGACGATAGATAGGGGAGGAAAAGGGATTTTTTCGATGATACCAATGATAATAGAGATACTTGGCGTCCTTTTGGTATCTATGTTATTCATTTCTTGTTTATTCATCATCATTAGCGTGTGGACTTTCCAGTTCTTGTGCATCATCTGGTCACCATTCGCCGGCTTGATATGCGCTCTAATTGCTCGCAAGGAAGGATTAAACGCCTTACGTTATGCACTCATCGGAGCTTTGTACTCCGCGCTGCTTTTCGCGCCTTGGCGCTTCCTAGTCCAACGAATGCGAAACAGGCGCTTTTCGTATGAAGCAGTCGAACGGGATTGCGTCTGGTGGTTGTATTCACTATGGGTAGGTACAATAGTTGCGAATGCAGCCATGGTTGCGGCTGTACTCAGGTTGCTGAACACCGAATGGACTGAGATATACTTCTTTCCCATCGCGCTTATTCCCGTAGCCGTCGGAATGCCCACCTGGATACTATCGATCAGAGCATCGCTTCACAGGCGCTCCAATGCAATCGCAGATACGGATAAACCGCCGGCGGACATCCTCCCTGAGCGCGTATTCGTAATGCCTTTCGCGTATGCGTCTGCGAATGTTATGTTCATTCCGTGTATATTTGGCGCAGGATGGCTGCTATCCCCTCTTTTTTAGCACGGAGGCGCGGCATCGTACCGCATCGTAAGCATAAGCGTTCAGTGGCAGCATGTCCGTCTCAACCCTTGGGAACTACACGCCTACATATCCATGCAGATTTCGGTGCGCTGATGCCAGTCGCCGCACGCCCTCTTCCAGGCTGTCCGAATCGTAGAGCGCGAAGCTGAGCCGCATGGCGTTCGAGAATGCGCCTGTGGCTGAGAACGCGGTGCCGGGGCGGTAGGATACCCCGTGCCGCTGCGCGATGGGCAGCAGCGCGTCCGTATTCGTGCCGTCGTTGAAGGCAATCCAGAAGAAGTAGCCGCCGCCGGGCGGTACGAACTCCACCGCATCGCCCAGATGCTCGCGGAGCGCGGCGCTCATCGCTGCCACGCGCTCGCGGTATGTGCGGCGCAAGTGCGCGATGTTCTCTTGCAGCAAGCCTTGCTCCAGTACGGCGTGGACGAGCGTTGATGTGAAGTGGTTCAGTCCGCCGCCGCTTACCGTCAAGCCCGCGTTGGCGAAGCGCTGCGTCAGCGCCGGGCGCGCCTGCATCCAGCCTGTACGCAGCCCCGGAGCGAGTATCTTCGAGAATGAGCCGAGCGACAACACGCAACCCGAATCCGAGTCGTCGAACGATGCGATGGGCGGCGGCGGCGGCTTGCCGTAGTGCATCAGCTGATAGACCTCATCCGCGATCACCAAGAAGCCGTATCGTCGCGCCAGCGCGACCAGATTGCGGCGTCGCTCGGCGGGCAGCACGCTGCCGCTCGGGTTCTGGTAAGTCGGGATGACATATAGTATCTTCGGGACGGTGCGCGCCGACTCCAGCATCGACTCCAGCGCATCCATCCGCAGCCCGTCGCCGTCGGTGGGAACGCCCACGACATCCAAGTCGTGATCCTCGAATATCTGCTGTATCAGATAGTAGGTCGGCTCTTCCACGAAAACGGCGTCGCCCGTCTGCGTGAACAAGGTCGTGATGTGGTCGATGGCTTGCGATGCGCCTGCCGTCAGAAACAGTTCTTGGGGCAAGACGGGCGAGGTGTAGGAATCTTGCGCCGACAGGAACGCAGCGAGCGAGCGCAGCAGTGGGCCATAGCCCTGCGTCGCGCCGTACTGGAGCGGAACGGGCGCGCCGTCCGCCAGCACGCGCTCCGCCGCGCGGCGCAGCGCATCGACCGGGTGCAGCCATGCCGACGGATGCCCCCATCCCAGGTCGATGACGCCCTCCGGCACCGAAATCAGCAGCGATGGCAGCAATCTATTCTCCAAGAACTAACATGGATGAACAGGGTAGAGGGGATTTTGCCCCCACCCTGACCATCCCCCGGACGGAGAGGAACTTATCTCGTCTATTCCGCGCATCCATGTCAGCCCTGCCCCGCCTCGTTGCGGGCGTCGTCGATATGCTCTTGGATACGCACATCCAGCGGCGCGATCTCGTAGCCGATGTCCGCGAGCATGCGGCTGTTATCCACGAGGTAGATATGCGGCACGCGCCGCTCGCCGGTGGTAATCCGCGCGTCCGGGATGATGTCGCGCACGATGTCGATCATGTCGCCCACGCTGCACAGGTGGCCGCCGCTGATATAGACGGGATGGTTCAGCCGCTCGGCGAGTGCGGCGCGCACGAATATCTGCGCGGCGTCCTCGGCGTGTATCATCGGCGAAAGCTCGTCGCGGTGGAACGGCAGGTCGATGGGCTTGCCCACCGCCGGCAGCGACACCATCAGCCCGCCAATCATGCCCGTCATGCCGGTAACGCGCCCATGCCCGAACACGGTGCATATACGGATGCCGCGCAGGTCTAGCCCGTACAGGTCGCGGTAGCGCGCGGCGGCGAAGTCGTTGGTCGCCTTGGTCATGCCATAGACATTGGCGGGCGCGGGCAGGTCGTCCTCGTCGACCGGACGCTCGCCGAAGGTCTCCTGCGTGCCATAGACGGCGATGGAGCTCGCATAGACCACGCGCTCGATGCCGCACCATCGCGCCGCCTCGAAGACATTGTTCGTTCCCACGATGTTCACGAGCATGCCGAAGTGCGGGCGGTCTTCGGTGTCCGGCGGCAGCAGCGCCGCCAGGTGGATAATCCTGCTTACGCCGTGCGTGTTGCAGGCTTCCAGCAGCTGGGGCAGCTGCGTTATATCGCCGCGGTAATACGCCACGCCGTCTTGCTGCGCGGGCGGAGGCGCAAGATCGAAGCAGACGACATCCTCGCCGCGCTCCGCAAGCTCCCGCACGATGCGCCTGCCGATAAAGCCCGTGCCGCCGGTAACCATTATTGCCATCAGGACTTATCTCCTTGATTTATAGTACGTCAAGATACCAGAGCAGAAATGGCAGGGTAAGCACGAGTGTCAGTAAAGACGTTGCGATACCATCTTTTATTTTCCGTGTCCATCGAAAAGCGATAACACCGGCAGATAACACGGCAATGGCGACAACGAACATGCTCACTATCTCAGGTGAGTATGTCATAATTTTCCTCCTGAGGGATCATCGTATTTCTGAAGGCAGTGCGCCAATAAACAAAATTGCTAATATGCTTATGTAGAACGCTAAAGTCGTTATAAGATACAGTGAAGATTCTTCGCTTCGCTGTTCTGGTGAATCATGCCGATATTGGGTTAAATCCATAGAGAAATCTATGTTGCCTTCAGGACGCTTACGAACTTGATTATACAAAATTCTGAGTATGTCTGATTGTCGAATGAAGTAAGCGTCTATTGAGAAGAGAATCGCCACGAAAGTCCACAAAATGACAGCAAAAGTCGTAGGTATGATACTTACGCTCACACCGTCTTTAAGCAGAAACGCAATTGTGCCAGCAAGCAGCAGCATCGCAAAACCCTTTATGCGTAGGGAATTGCCCGCCGCCTCGCTTATAGCGCCCCGTATCATCTCAAGATGCCGTACCTTGGCTTCCATAACCACCAATCACCGCGCTTCAGGTATATCCTCTCATCTACCTCACAGCGCCTGCCAGTAGCGGCGTCCCTGCGAGCGGATGACCTTGCCGATGTGCTGCTCCGGGTGGAAGTGCCCCGCCGCAATCACATAGTCTTCGTCCTCGGCGCGCTGCAATAGGGCGTGGCGGCTGCGGCGACTGTCCGGCTTACTGGTGTCAACCCCCGCGCACCAGTCGGGTTCCTGTATCTGCACGCTGCTGTGTATGGCGTCGCCGACTATCATCGCCCGCTCGCCCTGCGAGCTGATGAGGATGACCTGATGCCCCGGCGTGTGTCCGGGCGTGTCCAGCGTGGTCATCTCCTCCGTGATTGCGTGTCCCTCATCCACCAGGTCCATAAGCCCGAGCCGCTCGAGCGGCAGCACGCTGTCCCGCACCTGCGGCGCGTCGGCGAGGCGCTGCGGCTGCGTGAAGTGCTCCCAGTCGAGGCGCGGCACGAGGTAGCGCGCATTGGGGAAGTACGGCGCGGGCGAGTCGCCGCTGTGGTCTATGTTCCAGCCCACATGGTCGGCGTGCAAGTGCGTGTGCGCCACGATGTCGATGTCCTGCGGGCTGACGCCCTGCGCCCTGAGTTGGTTCAGCAGGTCGCCGGTGAGATTGCCCCGGTCAGGATGCGGACCCGGCCCCATGCCCGTGTCCACCATCACCGTCTTGCCCATAGAGCGCACGAAGAAATGCCCGTAGTAGAGCTGTATCTGCCCGTCCTCCAGGATGTCCTGATACGGCTCCCAGTCGGTGGCGCTCACGCCCTCGAAGAAAGCATCCGGCGGTCGCGCGGGCGGAATCATATCCAGCGCGAACACAATCTCGGCATTGCCAACGCTAATTCTGTCAGTCATCATCTTCTCCAGAAATCTCGCATGGATGAATGGGATGGATTAGGATCTTTCAATTGTCAGGGCATCGTTCTAACTGTCATTCCGAGCGTCCATCCCTGTCATTCCCGCCTACGAGCGTCCACACTTGTCTTTCCCGCCACTCACTCGTCATTCCCGCTTTCGCGGGAATCCAGAACATCAAAGGCACATCCAAGTACAAACACCCTTGTCATTCCGAGCGCCCACCTCTGTCATTCCGAACGCAGCGCAGCGGAGTGAGGAATCTCAAGTTCCTGCCAGCGACACGCCTGATATATCAAGGATTTTAGACTCCTCACTCCATTCGGAGTGACAATTGGAAGAGTTCGGGGTGACAATTGAAAGGAACCTGAAGGATGGACAGAATTGACTTGGAAAATGCCCTCTACATCCTGCCCATCTGTGTCAGCCTCGTTAAGGCTTCGGGCTTTCCATCAGGATGGTCACGCCCATGTCGATGTACTTGTTTCGCAGCGCGGGGTCGTAGCTTCTGAACGACACGCGCGTTGTGCTGCCCTCCAGTTGCTTGAGCACATGCTTCACGCAGTCGTCCACCGTGCGGAACGGGTGCTTCGGGTGCGCCTCGATGTCTCCCAGCAGGTCGTTCGGCCCCCATGTCAGGCAGTCCACGCCCTCCATAGCCAGCAGGCGCGCATTGCTCGTCGCCAAAATCGATTCCATTTGTAGGCAGAGCCAACCGTGGCTGTTCCACCACTCGGCATACTCCAGCCTGTCCTCGCGTCCCTGCACCTTCCAGCGCGCCGCGCCGCCCCAGCTCCGCTTGCCGAACTGCGGATAGTAGAAGTAGTCCACCGCTTCCTGCGCTACCGCCATATCCTCCACCTGCGGCACCTCGATGCCCGCCGGCCCCAAGTCGAGCAGATTGCCGATGAGATAAGCGTGGCGCGTGTGCTTGATGCGGAACTGCACCGGAATGTCCAACTCGGCGGCTATGCCGCAGAACTGCACCAGCGTCTCCTCGTTGAACGCCGAGTGCTGGCTGTCGGTATGAACGAATGCGTAGTCGTCCTTCCCCATGATGTCCTCCATCTCGCTCTTGGTCGCCGTCAGCGGCGCCGACACACCGATGAGAATCTCCCCGTCCCGTATCCGCTGCTTCATATCTGCGCTATTTGGCATACTTTGTCCTCCTGTCTGATATTTGGCATATCATAACAGACGGCGGGCTAACATGGACGAACGGAGCCTGCCTCCGTGAAAGCGGGTGGGAAGGGATTATCTTGTTCGGAATGCGGCGAAGGCCAGCGACGCCCACCCCGCCATAAGGCACGCGCCGCCTATGGGCGCGACCGCCCCGAATATGCCGATGCCGCTCAGCGCGAGGATGTACAGGCTGCCGCTGAACAGCAGCGTGCCCAGCGTGAAGAGCGCGGCGGCGACCGTGAGCGCGCGCGTCTGCCGGCGCATTGCCAGCAGCCCCGTCGCAAGCAGCGCGAGCGCGTGGTACATCTGAAAGCGCGCCGCCGTCTCGAAGATACGCATGGCGTCCGCGTCCAGCGCATCCCGAAGCGCATGTGTGCCCGCCGCCCCCGCCATCACGGCGAGCAAGCCGAACACCGCGCCTATGCCGATTGTGATTGCGGGTCGTGTCATATCATTCCTTAGTATTTAGTGTCATGCGCGCCTGCGCCAAGCGAACCAAGTGAGCGCGCCTAGCAAGCCGAACGCCAGTATCTGCGCGAGCACATACATCTGGTTAGTAGTCAGGTTGCGCCACAGCCAATCTTGTCTGAACTCGGGGAGAAGTTCACTTGTGCCAGGCGCAGGCGCTGTGCCTTTACCCAGAACCTCGAAATCTTCGGCAGCCGCGCGTATATGCTTTGTTCTACCGCACAACCACACCTCACCATCCTGAGCGTACACCAAATAACGCTGCCCGACTTTGAAATCGAAGCCACCCCGCCGGCTGCCCCGCCGAGTGGTGACGAACATAGTTTCATAAGGCTGTCCTTTCCATACTTCGCTTACCAGAAACTCCACCAGAACAGGGTCGGTTGATGACCAACTGCCACCTTGCCGTGAGGCGGGCAGAAGCAATCTCATCGCTACGACTTCTCCGCCGAACACCGCGTCGGCGTGTTCGAGCGCCTCAAGCGGCGGACGCGGTGGAAGGCATGAAGAGGCACTTGCTCGCTCCGCGAACACATGAAGCGCCGCGCCGGCGAGTATCACCGCCAGCGCGATATATGCCGCAGCTAGAGCCATTCGTCATTCCATCCTGTTTCTTGGCGAGTTTTAGGAGTATAGACTCCGTTCGCCCTGAGCCTGTCGAAGGGTGTGGTTCGACCAAGCTCACCATGAACGGCAATTTGACACGGCTACCCCTTCCCTTCAAAATCTCTGGCAGATTTATGTCTGTGATTGTATCAGACATAGTAATGGGTAATGCGGAAAGGACACGAGGCATGAGCAAACACTCCGCCCGTCCGCTGCCCGCCCGAGTAGTTGACAATCGCCCTGTTTTGCTACACTATAAAAACGGATGCGGACAGCGGAGTGCAGCCAGTAATGGACACAACCGAACGACTGGCTGAACGAAGGGTGTCTATATGGTCTGTGTCTCCCGCAATGCTTGGCGTGTACTTCGTTATATTCTGGGTTCAGTGTGTAGCGGGTATTGCGACTGACGCTTATTATCAAGTTCAGCAGCGCGCGGACGCTCCCGTTTTCGTTACACTGCTGGAAGTCATCAGGGGAGCTGGACCTACCGGAATTGGCGCAGCGGTAAATGCGATAGTCATTGCGCTTTTTGTGGAGGCAATCATGGTACTGGCACAGATTATCAAGAGAAGGCAGCTAGAACAGGGCAAGGCAATAGGACTGGAGCAAGGCGCTGAGCAAGCCCGCCTTGAGCACACCGAACAGCTGCGGGTTTGGGCAAAAGAGCGCGGCATTCCGCTCGACGAACTGCCGGAGTTTGGCAAACCGACTAACTCATCGACCGACTGAAGGACTTTACTATAACTATGATGCCGGCGGCGGTGGCGACGGCGCAGCGATAAATGCGATAGTCATTGCGCTTTTTGTGGAGGCAATCATGGTACTGGCACAGATTATCAAGAGAAGGCAGCTAGAACAGGGCAAGGCAATAGGATTGGAGCAAGGCCGGGAGCAAGGCGCTGAGCAAGCCCGCCTTGAGCACACCGAACAGCTGCGGGCTTGGGCAAAAGAGCGCGGCATTCCGCTCGACGAACTGCCGGAGTTTGGCAAACCGACTAACTCATTGACCGACTGAAGGACTTTACTATGACTATGATGCCGGCGGCGGTGGCGACGGGGCTGCGAGAGCTGCGATGCGACGATGTGCCTATACCTGCGATGGAGCCGGGCCACGCGCTGGTTCGCACGATGCTCGGCTCTATATGCGGCAGCGACCTGCATATCGTCTATATGGGCTGGAACGCGCACGAGTTCCCGCTGCCGCACGGCTACCCGGGACACGAGGGCGTGGGCGAGGTGATAGACCCCGGCGATACTTCGTTCTCGGAGGGCGATCTGGTGCTGACCGCGCCGAACATCTGGAAGTCGAAGGTGTTCGCCGGCTACCAGATGATCGAGGAGCAGTTCCTGCTGAAGCTCCCGGATGATGTGCCGCCGGCGCACCTGCTGATGGCTCAGCAATTGGGAACGGTGGTGTTCGGAGCGCGCAAGCTGCCGCCCCTGCTCGGCAAGACGGTCGCCATCCTTGGGCAGGGTTCGGTCGGGCTGTTTCACGACTTCATGTTGCGACGGCTGGGCGCGCACCGCATCATCGCCGTCGAGCCGGTGGAGGCGCGGCGTGAGCATGGCAGGCGAATGGGCGTTGACCACGCCATAGATGTTACGGGCAACCGCGCCATAGACGCCGTGCTGGATCTCACCGACGGTGAGGGCGCGGATGTCGTCATAGAGGCATGCGGCAGCGTGGAGACGCTGAACCAGACGCTGAAGATGGTCAAGCCGCTGGGCAGGATCGCCGTCTTTGGCTTGCCGCCCACGATGGAGCGCGTACCCTTCGACTGGGACACCTTCTTCCGCAAGCGCATAGATATTCACTCCACCTTCGGCGCGCAGGACGAGCCGGGCTTGCCCGCCTTCCAGCTCGCGGTTGACTTCATCACGAAGGGCGAGATAGACATGGCGCCCTTCGTAACGCACCAGTTCCCGGTGGAGCGTGTGCAAGAGGCGTTCGACCTAGCCGAGTCGCGCGAGGACGGCGCGCTGAAGGTGTCGCTGACCTTCTAGGCTCTGTGGACAATTCGGCTTTTCATCGCGTCATTCCTGCTCACTCACCCGCCATTCCTGCGAAAGAACGTCACCCCTGCGGAAGCAGGGGCAGGAATCCAGCGCTTTGAGATAGCCTGAAATATGCGAAAGTACCTGCACCTGAAGTTCTGGATTCCCGTTTTCACGGGAATGACGCAAGTATCCACTCAACCTAGCCTTCTCCCATCGAGGGCATCGGTTGCCGTCGTCAGCCCCCGACGCCCTTGAACACTCGCATGCCCATAGACCCCGCCAGTATCGGCAGCAAGCTGTCGCTGATAAGCCAGATTACGGCGGCGGCGTCCGGCCCTATCGCCGTGTATCGAGGGCTGTGAAGGTTGAACCAGCTCAGGAAGAACGAGATGCCCACGAATATGAAGCCGTAGAACAGCGTACTCGTCGCGAGTCTGTCCCATGTAACGCCGCCTTCACTATCGACGCGGCGCTTGTGAAGGAAGCCCAGCGCTAGACCTGTCACGACAGCCAGCGCCGAAAGCGGATCTATGTAGTCCCAAAGCGGGCTGTATGGCCGCGCCTCGGTAGAGGTGTGATACAGCGGCTCGACGATTGTATGGATTGCTACGATAGCCGCGATGACCATCAGGATGACACCGATAATCTGTCTGACCATATCCGGGCGCGCTCCTTTCCATAACTGACGATAGGCAATTCCATTCGGCAAGCTCAGGGTAGGCTAGAGCCTTCTCATAAATACAAAAAACATTCCCGCTCACTCCCCATCATTCCCGCGAAAGAGCGTCATCCTTGCGGAAGCAGGGGCGGGAACCCAGAGCGTAGAACGCACATCCGAGTATAAACGACGCTGCCGCTTAACTCTGAAAATCGTATTCAGGCTATTTGTGAGATAAGTTCTACCCCCCGACGCCCTTGAACACCCGCATGCCCATTGCGCCTACCAGTACAGGCAGCAACCCGTCCACGATAGCCCAGATTACGGCGGCGGCGTCCGGCCCTATCGCCGTGTAGTCATCGTTGAAGAGGTTGAACCAGCTCAGGAAGAACAGGATGCCCACGAAGATGAAGCCGTAGAACAGCGCGCTCGCCGCGAGCCTGTCCCATGTAACGCCGCCTTCACTGTCGACGATGCGCTTGCGAAGGAAGCCCATCACTAGCCCTGCTACGATAGCCAGCGCCATGAGCGGATTTATGTAGTCCCAAAGCGGGCTGTATGGCCGCGCCTCCGTAGATGTGTGATACAGCGGATCCGCGATTGTGTGGATTGCTACGATAGCCGCGATGACCATCAGGATGACACCGATAATCTGTCTGACCATATTAGAGTTCACGCTCCTTTCAATAACTTATGTCCAAGAATTCGCTCAGCGTTGTCCGGTGTGTTATCTATCGCTGCCGCCTCGAATCAGGAACATCCCCATAGCGCCCGAAAGCAGGGGCAGGCTCGCATCGACGATAATCCATATAATACGATGATGTACGCCTTCCTGCTCGCCTGCCTTGACAAGCAAGTCGAACCAGTTCCAGAAGAACAGCATTCCAACGAACAGGAAGCCATAGAACAGGATATTGGTTTCAAGGTAGGGGCGGGTGATTATGCGGTCTAAGCCTGCGGCTTGGATGTCGCGCTTTCGCAGGGATGCGAATACCAGCCCAAGAACCACCGCAAGCGCCATCAGATAGTCAATTTGAAGCCACCAGTTGGGCAGAAAACCAAGCTGGCCGATAACGAAATACAGCCCAACGATTGCGGCGATTATCACAAGCGCCGCCCCGACTATAATTCTGACCGCATTCATAGGCATCGCCTCCCTTTCATCTATATGCTTAGAATCCGTCTCATAGATACGAATGTCATTCCCGCCCACTCACCCATCATTTCCGCTCACTCACCCGTCATTCCCGCGAAAGCGGGAATCCAGAGCATCGAAGACACACCCAAGTATAAACAACGCTGCCGTTTATCTCTGAAATCGCAATCAGCCTATCTATGAGATAAGCCCTAAGGCGCTCACGCGCTATTCCTGATAGCGCGGATGCCAGCCGGGGCCTGCCCAAGATGTGAGCTTGCGCGGCGTTATGCGGATGTAGGCGCGCGGCATGTGCTTGGTGTCTTCGTAGTAGCGGCTGCCCGCCTCGTCGCCCAAGTAGCGCACCGCCCAGTGCTTCCACTCGCCCAGCCATGCGCCATCGACAATCTCCGCCGTCCCCTCCACGACCACGCGCGTATATGGCGCGTCGCAGGTATCTATGCAAAACGATACGCGCTCGTCGCCGCGAATGTGCGCCGCCCAATTCGCCGTGCGCCTGCCCGCGATATAGAACGCCTCGCCGTCGTAGTCATACCAGACGGGCGTAACATACGGCCCGCCCTCCGCCGTGAGCGTCGCCAGCTTCATCAGATGGCTTCCACCCGTCAGAAACTCGTTCAGTTGCCGCCTGTTCAGTTGAGGCATAATATACTCCTTGGGGGTAGTCAGTTTGCCAGTATATCAGGGGGCTGACATGGATATACAGGATAAATAGGATGCAATTAGAGGCTTCCAATTGTCAAGGCATCGTTCTCGCTGTCATTCCGAGCAATTTTCTCGAACTGAACGGCTGGGACGAGTGAACGGATAGGCGCAAAGCCTGCCCCTACGGAGAAACCGATCGATACGCCAACCTGAAAGGATGATGCGATGAGTGAACTATATCAACTTGGCGTGGCTGAGGCTGCGGAAGGAATACGCGGCGGCGCGCTGTCCGCGGTGGAGCTGATGGAGGCGCTGCTGGCGCGGTGCGCGGCGCTGGAAGATTCATTGAAGGTGTGGGTTACGCTGGACGGGGACGCCGCGCTTGCGGCCGCGCGAGCGCGCGACAGGGAACTTGCGACCGAAGGCGCGCGCGGCGCTCTGCATGGCGTGCCGGTGGGCATCAAGGACATCTACTATACGCGCGGCGTCCTGACGACCTGCGGCTCGCCCATATTCGCGGAGTTCGTGCCCGACTATGACGCCACCGGCGTGGCGCTGCTGAAGCGCGCGGGCGCAATCATCATGGGCAAGACGGTCACGACCGAGTTCGCGTGCGGCGACCCCGCGCCGACGGTCAGTCCATGGAACGCGGCGCACACGCCCGGCGGTTCCAGCAGCGGCTCGGCTGTGGGCGCGGCAGTGGGGATGTTCCCCGCATCGCTAGGCTCCCAGACCGGAGGCTCCATTGTGCGCCCGTCCGCCTATAACGGAGTCGTAGGCTTGAAGCCCACATTCGGGCGTGTCAGCAGGCAAGGCGTGTATCCGGTGGCAGAGTCGCTGGACACGATGGGCCCTATCACGCGCGGCGTTGCGGATGCCGCGCTCATGTTGGACGCGCTCGCCGGGCATGACATCAGCGATACGGACTCTTCGCGGCAACCCGTCGCCGACTATTCGCGGGCGGCAACGTCATCTGCCAAGCCGCCGCGCATCGGCATGGTGACGCAGTTCTTCATGGAGCAGTGCGATGACGAGACTAGGGAACATACCGAAAATGTCGTCGAACTGCTGAGGAAAGCGGGCGCTGTGGTGAGCGAAGTATCGCTGCCTACCAACTTCGACGAGGTTCTGCTGGCGCAGCGCACGCTGATGGCGGTGGAAGGAGCGCAAGTGCATGAGCGCAACTTCGCGCTGCGTCCGGACGACTACTCGCCGAATGTGCGCGGCGTCGTTGAGCAAGGACTTGCCACACCCGCGCTGACATACTTGAAGGCAAAGCGCTTGCAGCGCGATTTCAGGCGGGCCGCGCATGCCGCGCTTCACGGCTATGACACGCTGCTGATGCCATCCACGCCCGCGCCTGCGCCCCCAAGCCGCGAGACGACCGGCGATCCAAAGTTCCAGTCGCCCTGGACTTTCGGCGGCTTCCCCGAAATCACGCTGCCATCGGGGTTGAGCGCAAGCGGCATGCCGCTCGGCATCCAGCTGGTCGCGGCGCATTTCGACGAGGTTGGGCTGCTTGCGGCTGCGGCGTGGTGCGAGCGCGCCATGTCCATAGATATGGGCATGCCGCCTATCTGCTAGGCGCGTATTCGGCGAGGTGCTGGCGGAGAAGCACGCGGGCGCGGTGCAGCCGCGACTTGAGCGACGACACGGTGATCTCCAGCGCCTCGGCGGCTTCCGCGCTCGACAGCCCCGCGACATCGCGCAGCACCACCGCGGCGCGCAACTCCGGCTGCAAGCGCGCTATGCCCTCCTGTATCTTGTCGCCAAGCTCGGACACCAGCGCGGACGGCTCCGGCGCGTTCTCCCAGCTTGGCACTTCCAAGTTCTCGATGCCGACCCATCGGAGGCTTCGCGCGCGCTTTTCGCGCCGAATCCGCATGAGCGCCGCGTTCGTGGTGATTCGATACAGCCAAGTGGTAACGCGCGACTCGCCGCGAAAGCGTCCGAAGGCGCGATACGCCGACAGAAAGGCATCCTGCGCCACCTCCTCGGCGTCGTGCGGATTGCCCATCATCCTATAGGCGACGTTGTACACGAAGTCCGAATACATCTCAACGATGTCGTCGAACTCCATAGGCGCTGCTTCGCTCTGAGGCGCTTCGTTTCGGTCAGTCATGGCTCGCATCCAATTGTATGTCACAGCATCCAATAAGTAAAAGCATGTTATGAGAAGATGAGAAAATTGCATTAGTCCCTTCCCCCATCAAGGGGGAAGGTTCGTCGGCGAGGCGAGGACGCCGCAGATGTGATTGTCCCTTCCCCCTTTGGGGGAAGGTTAGGATGGGGGTGAAAATGCTTGCCCATCGACGGCTAAACCGTACTAGGTTATGTGGACATTTCGATTTTCATCCCGTCATTCCTGCGAAAGCAGGAATCCAGTGCTTTTGGATTGCCTGAAATATGCGAAAATACCTACATTCTGAGATTCTGGATTCCCGTTTTCACGGGAATGACGGGTGAGCGGGCGGGGATGACACAAATGTCCACACAACCTAATGCAATTTTCTCTGAGAAGATAGCGTTTCCGTTCAGGTGACAAGCCTTTTCGTCATTCCTGCGAAAGAAAGTCACCCTTGCCAAAGCAGGGGCAAGAATCCGGTGCGGCATAGCGGCAAAACCATCTGAAAGTAAAAGCATGTCATAAGAATTAGCATGGGTGAACAGCAGGGTCTTTCAATCGTCACCCCGACTTTCAATTGTCACCCCGAACGAAGTGAGGGGTCTAAAATCCTTCCCATGTCAGGCGCGTCGCTGGCAGGAACTTTAGATTCCTCGCTACGCCTTGGAATGACAAGAAAAATTGCCCGGAACGACAGGGATGAACGCTTGGAATGACAAGGATGGGTGCGCGGAATGGCAGTGGGAACGATGCCCTGACAATTGCAAGACCCTAATTGAACAGAATAGTCGGTTTGCGCTATATCAGTTTGCTGATATACTGCAATCTGCTTGGGATTGAGCGTTAGGCAAAAAGCTGATGATGCCCCTTAGATCACGCATACTCCGCCTATTGGGACGCGGCAAACTGCCGTGGCCCTGCGAAGAGACGCGCATACACTCGTCGGAGTATATCGACGGCGAACTCGATGCCGCGATGAAGCGGAAGGTTCGCGCCCATCTGAGAGCCTGCCCGCTGTGCGAGGCGTTCTTCCGCACGCTGCGCGACACCATAGCCGCGTTGCGTGGAATGCCGGTTCAGGCTGCCCCGGCAGGCTTCGCCGACAGGGTGCGTAAGAACATCAACGGCTAGAAGCCATCTCATAAATACAAATGTCATTCCCGACCGCTCACCCGTCATTCCCGCGAAAGAACGTCACCCCTGCGAAAGCAGGGGCGGGAATCCAGAGCATTGAAGGCACAGCCAAGCATAAACAACGCAGCCGTTTAACTCTGAAAATCGCAATCGGCTATTATGAGATAAGTTCTAGCGGTCAAGTATTTACACGGACGAACAAGATAAGTTACCTTCCCTTCCATCATATCCACCCATATCAGCCCCTCCCGGTTCCCTCTATGAAAATCGCCGTCTGCATAAAACAAGTTCCCGTCGTCTCGCTGCTGAAGTTCGACAACGAGACGCGGCGAGTCGTGCGCGACGGCGTGCCTAGCGAGGTCAACCCGTTCGATGTGCTGGCGATGTCGCTTGCCGTCAACCTGAAGCGGGCGCACGATGCCACGGTCGTCGTCTATACGATGGGGCCGCCGCAGGCGCGAGACGCGCTCGTGCAGTGCCTGGCGATGGGCGCGGATAGCGCGGTGCACCTCAACGACCGCGCGTTCGCGGGCAGCGACACCCTGGCGACCGCGCGCGCCCTGTCCATGGCGCTGGCGCGCGATGAGTTCGACCTCATCATCTGCGGACGCAACAGCGTCGACGCGGAGACGGGACAAGTGGGCGCTGAGATAGCCGAAATGCTCGACCTGCCGCAAGTGAGCGGCGCGCGCTATCTGGAACTCGGCGGCGCGGCGCTTACGGCGCATCGCGTTACTGACGAAGGGCATGATGTAGTGCGCTGCGAGCTGCCCGCGCTCATCACCGTGACCGAGGATGTCGCCCCTGAGATTTACCCCAGGCGCGCCGCGCGGCAGGCGGCGCTGGACAAGCCCATTGCCACGCTCACCGCTGCCGACCTGAGCGATGACCCCTCCATGTTCGGCATCACGGGTTCGCCCACATTCGTCAGCGAAATATACGGCGTCGAGCCGCAGCGTGATCGCATACTGGCGCGGGACAAGCCTGTATCCGATGCGGTCGCCGAGCTGATGGCATACTTGGACGAGCGCGGCGTCTTTCAGGGCGGCGGCGATGTCGGCACTGCGTTGGCTCAGCGCGGGGCGCGTCGCGAGCCTGGGCAAGTCGGGGCTATCTGGGTAGTGGCTGAGACGCTGGCCGGACGGCTGCGCCCGGTTACGCTGGAACTGCTTGGTCGCGCCTGCGAACTCGCGGACATGCTGCATACCTGCGTCGAGGCTGTGCTGCTTGGCGACGATGTGGCGCATCACGCCGCCACGCTCACCGCCTATGGCGCTGACACCGTGCGCCTTGCCGAGGACGCGCGCCTGCTGCGATATGATGCCGAACTCTACACCGACGCGCTGGCGGGCGCGATACGCGAGCATCGCCCGTATGCGGTGCTGCTCGGCTCGACGATAGACGGCAGGGAACTTGCGGCGCGGCTGGCGGGCAGGCTGTCGCTAGGGCTGACGGGCGACTGCATCGGCTTGGAAGTGGACGATGAAGGGCGGCTGGTGCAGCTGAAGCCGGCGTTTGGCGGCAACATCGTCGCGCCGATACTATCGAGTACGCTGCCGTACATGGCGACGGTGCGCCCCGGCTTGCTGACGCCCGTCGCGCCCGATAACGGCATAGATCCGATAGTGTGGCACATACCGCTCGACACGCTAGGCGAGGCGCGCGCGCAGACTATCGAGCGCGTAGTGGACGAATCAGCGGAGGGCGCGGAACTTGACAACGCTAATACAATAGTGGGCGTGGGCAAGGGCATCGGTGGTCCCGAAAACCTGCCGCAGGTGCGCGCGCTCGCCGAGGCGCTTGGCGCGCCCTTGGGCGCGACGCGCGATGTTACCGAACTAGGATGGCTGCCGCGCCAGTACCAGATAGGGCTATCCGGCAAGTCGGTGTCCCCGAACCTGTATGTCGCGGTTGCGCTGAGCGGCGTGTTCAACCACACCGTCGGCATAGGCAAGGCGGGCACGGTCGTAGCCATAAACAACAGCGCGCGCGCTCCGATATTCCAGGCGGCGGACTTCGGCATATTGGGAGATTACGCCGAAGTGATTCCTGCGCTTATCAAAGCGTTGAACGCCCGGAGCGCTAACACGGATAGCCAGGATTGACGGATGAACACCCCTATCAGCCCAGCCCATCGAGACGAAAATGGACAAGCAGCGAGAAAGGACAAAGGAGAGAACAATGGCAGACACGACGGTTACGACAAGGAAGAATGGCCCCTACATGGTGCAGGGCGAGATAAAGCTGGTTGACGCCGAAGGCAACGAGATTACGATTGACGGGGACAGCGGAATGGTGTTCCTGTGCCGCTGCGGGGACTCATCGAACAAGCCCTTCTGCGACGGGACGCACCGCGCCGCGGGCTTTGAGGCATAGGGCAGACGGTCAACTAGCGGTTCGCCACTATGTCGCTTGATAAGCCCATCATAGTCATCGGCGGCGGTCCCGCCGGCTCATGCGTCAGCGCTCTACTCGCCCGTATGGGGCTGGAAGTCATCTTGCTGGAGCGAGAAGTCTTCCCCCGCGCGCATGTCGGCGAATCCCTGCTACCCGGCAGCATCCCCATTTTGAGCAAGCTGGGCGTAATGGACGAAGTGCGCCAGGCCGGCTTCATAGTCAAGCCTGGCGCAACCATGATTTGGGGCGTCGAGCGCGAACCTTGGAGCTGGCGCTTCAGCGAAACCCACGCCAGCAATCCCCATTCCTATCAGGTTTGGCGTCCCGACTTCGACTCCATCCTGCTCGACAACGCCCGCCGCTCCGGAGTGCAGGTGCGGCAAGGCTGGCAGGCAACTAGGGTGGTGTTCGACGATGACGGCTTTGCCGCCGCCGTCCGCTGTCGCCCGACGGACGGTTCATCCGCCGAGATAGAGCTTGCCGCCGGTTTCGTAGTCGATGCCAGCGGTCAGAGCGGCGTCCTCTCGCGCCAATTGCGCCTCCGCGAATGGGACGATTTCTTTCGCAACTTGGCGATATACGGCTACTACCAAGGCGGTAAGCGCCTGCCGCCGCCCGACGACGGCAACATCTTCATCGAATCCCAACCCGACGGCTGGCTGTGGCACATCCCCCTGCGCGAAGGCTGGGCAAGCGTCGGCGTCGTGGTGGATGCGGAGGCCGGTCAGCGGGGCATCCGCAAGTTTGGCGCGCGCCGATTCCTAGAATCTCAGATTGCCGCCGCCCCTCATCTGGCGGGCTTGCTGAAATCTGCCGCTATGGTATCCGGCCCTGAGGTCGTGCGGGATTGGTCCTACCGCTCCCAATCCCTGTACGGCCCCGGTTACATTCTCGTCGGCGATGCCGGCTGCTTCGTCGACCCTCTGTTCTCGTCCGGCGTTCATCTCGCCCTGACCTATGCCGCCCTCGCCTCCGTCGTAGTCGTCTCCGCCCTGGAAGACCCCACGATTGCCGGCCCGGCCGGGCAGATGTACGAGCAGATATATTACAGGGAATACGGCCACTTCCGCGACTTGGCGCGCCTCTTCTATTCCAGCAACCGCACCGCCGATTCTTACTTCTGGGAGACGCGCCGTCTGCTGGACGACGACCCCACCCTCACGCCCCGCCAGTCCTTCATCCAGCTCGTCGCCGGCCAGCCCGCGCGAGGCTACGAGCGCGTCGCCCTGTCACGAGGCATGCTCCCGTCCGCTTTCGGCGACAGCGTGGCAGCCGTTGAGTCGGAACGCCAACGCCGCCGCGAACGGGGATTGCCCTCCGGCGTCCCTTTGCGCTTGGCGGCTGGCGTGCGCTTGCAGCGACAGCCCGTTCTTGCCGACGACCGCTTCGTCTGGGGCGTCGGACTCGTTACGGACGCCCACCAAGAGGGCATCCCATGCAGTACGCTGGTATCCCGGCTGCTGAGCCGCTTGGACGGCAAATGCACAGATTCCGAAGCCATAGCCCACCTGTGCCAGGGCATGGATACGACCACAGCCCTGCAAGCCGAACAAGCGGCGGCGCAAGCGCTGCAACTGCTCTACATCGACGGCGCAATCACCACTGACCAGGATTAGCGCCTATGCCGCCCCACATTGCCACGCGCTTATAGGACGCTACGGTTAGCAAGGCAACGCTGTACTTCCAAGTCAAGGCAGACCGCTAGTCGTCTGTAAGGACAAAGCCAAGCCCCGCTCCAATATCAGGACGCGGGGCTTTCTTGTTCAAGCGATGTAAAGCGCTAACTGTTCATCGCCGGCCATTCTTGCCGTTCAACTTGGGGGGTGGTGTCACTTCCCCCTTGTCCACCATTTTCTGAATCTCAGGATTAGAGGCAAGCCACGCATTCCAATCGGCATGCCTTCGCATCTCCCCTCTCTCTTCCCCCTCAGTAACAAACCTGTTCTTCACCGGAGAAAACAACAATCCCATAATCTCACTACCTTTCCCAATCAAATAGCGACCACCATCAAAGACAACATCAATCAAGAATATGGTCGCAACCAATGTCCCCTGCCCTATGAACGCCATAGTGACAGCAGCAGCAAGGACTCGCTGACTTACGGTAGCTGTGGACTTGACATCACTCGCCGCATCGACAACGACCAGGATGAGCCAACCACATATCTGTAAGAAATAGAGACCTAAGTACCACTTACGCCTAGCGCGTATCGTAGTAAGCAAGCCCTCGCGTTCATCCCTGTCGCCGCTCGCCACAACACTCCTACTATTTTGCCTATCGACAAAGACGCCGTACCGTCATTTTGGCAAAAAGCCCTTGACCTGTCCAGCAATGGAGAGCGGGGCTTTCTTGTTCGAGCGATGTAAAGCGCTAACGGTTCATCGCCGGCCATTCTTGCCGTTCAACTTGGGGGGTGGCGTCACTTCCCCCTTGTCCACCATTTTCTGAATCTCAGGATTAGAGGCAAGCCACGCTTCCAATCGAGCGTCTGCCCTCTGCTCCCCCTCAGCAACTCCTTGAGCAATCCCCTCAGCAATTCCCTCAGCAACAAACCTGTTCTTCACCGGAGAAAATAGCAGCCCCATAATCTCACCACCTTTCCCAATCAAATAGCGGCAACCGTCAAAAACAACATCAATCAAGAATATGGTCGCAACCAATGTCCCCTGCCCTATGAACGCCATAGTGACAGCGACATCAAGGACTCGCTGACTTACGGCATCTGTGGACTTGACATCACTCGCCGCATCGACAACGACTAGGATGAGCCAACCGCACATCTGTAAGAAATAGAGACCTAAGTACCACTTACGCCTAGCGCGTATCGTAGTAAGCAATCCCTCGCGTTCATCCCTGTCGCCGCTCGCCACAACACTCCCACTACTTTGCCTATCTACAAGAACGCTGTACTGGCATTTTCGCAAAAACCCTTGACCTGTCTAGCAATGGAGAGCGGGGCTTTCTTGTTCGAGCGATGTAAAGCGCTAACGGTTCATCGTCGGTCATTCTTGCCGTTCAGCGTTGGGGGTGGCGTCACTTCCCCCTTGTCCACCATCTTCTGAATCTCAGGGTTAGAGGCAAGCCACGCATTCCAATCGGCATGCCTTCGCATCTCCCCTATCTTTTCCCCCTCAGCAACAAACCTGTTCTTCACCGGAGAAAACAACAATCCCATAATCTCACCACCCTAGTACCACTTACGCCTGGCGCGTATCGTAGTAAGCAATCCCTCGCGTTCATCCCTGTTGCCACTCGCCACAACACTCCCACTACTTTTTGCCTATCGACAAAGACGCCGTACCGTCATTTCGCCAAAAACCCCTTTACATGTCCAGCAATGGAGAGCGGGGCTTTCTTGTTCGAGCAATGGAGAGCGGGGCTTTCTTGTTCGAGCGATGTAAAGCGCTAACGGTTCATCGCCGGTCATTCTTGCCGTTCAGCGTTGGGGGTGGCGTCACTTCCCCCTTGTCCACCATTTTCTGAATCTCAGGGTTGGAGGCAAGCCACGCTTCCAAGCGAGCGACTGCAATCTTCTCTCCCTCAGCAACAAACCTGTTCTTCACCGGAGAAAACAACAATCCCATAATCTCACCACCTTTCCCAATCAAATAGCGGCAACCGTCAAAAACAACATCAATCAAGAATATGGTTGTAACTAATGCCCCAACTGCCACCGAGTTCACAGTAACAATAGCATCTAGGATACGCCGAGACAAGGAATCAGCGAGATTAAAGTCAGTCATCATGTCAATGATGAGCCAACTACCTATAAGTAAGAAATAGAGAGCTAAGTACCACTTACGCCTAGCGCGTATCGTAGTAAGCAATCCCTCGCGTTCATCCCTGTCGCCGCTCGCCACAACACCCCCACTACTTTGCCTATCTACAAAAATGCCGTACCGTCATTTTGGCAAAAAGCCCTTGACATGTCTAGGCGCTGGGCAATAACCCTAACTGCCCTGTTCCGTTGGATAGTCGGACTGGTCGTAAGCGTCTTCATCTTCGGCTTCGATGTACTTGGAAGGGCACTTGACGAGCACATTCTGGCTGACGAATACGCCGTCGGAGCCGTAGCTGCCCTCAAGGATGATCTCGGAGTGCGGGTTGAAGAACAGATCGGGAAGCACGCCGTCGTAGCGCGCCGCTACGACTTCGCCTTCGTCTTCTTCGTCCGTGAGTATGAAATGGGCGAGCGTGGATGCTTCCGGCCGCTCGAACGAGTCGCCGATGAGCTTGCCGTTGACGCGCACGAGCTTGCCTTCGGGCGTAGGCCCAAGCGCGGTAAGCTCGCTGACGCTGTATGAGTACACGGTCGCGCTCTGGAACGCCATGAACGCGAAGTAGCCCAGCGCACCGAGCATGACAATGGCGGCGACGACAAGTTTCAAGTTCATATATGGAACCCTATCGGAGCAGTCTATTCACGCTCATCGAGCGTCCGTATCGTCATCCATTTTAGCATCCAGGGCGCGCTTCAGGATGTCGATTTCGCGCTGCATCTCGCGCTGTCTGCGAGACATCATGAACACATAGCCGAAGAATGCCGCCCAGGTGATGGCATAGACGGCGAATAGCCAGGGCAGTTCCGCCTCGCCGCGCCGTTGCTGCGCCGGCGCGTCCGCAGCCGTATCGGTGGCAACAGGCGCAGGCGCGCTATCGTATGCGCTCGCCGCCCCTTCGGGCATAGCCACTCCTGCCGCAAGCGCGAGCAGAAGCGCGACCATCACTGTTACGACCGTTCGCCGTATTTGTTTCCCAAACATTCGCACGCGCGAACTCCCAATCCGAAAACTGATTACTGAATGCTGAACGCTTGATGCAGTCGGTCTAGCGCCGATTCGCTGCGCCGCAGCGCGAAGCGCTCCATCAGCAGGTATGCGTAGAATACCGTGAAGGTTAATACGGAGACCAGCAGCGTCATGTAGATTTTGGTGGAGCCGATGGCGTCGCGGTCGCTTGCGACAGGTCCGATATTCAGCTCCGGGTGGGCGGAACTCCACCAGACGGTCGCCATGTAGATGATGGGCGCGTCGATTGCGCCAAACAGCGCGACCACGGACGCCACGCGCGTACCCTGCGATCCCTTCGGAGAGTATGCGCGCACCATCAGATAGCCCACATAGATGAACCACAGCACCAGCGTCGTCGTCAGCTTGGCGTCCCAAGTCCACCACCAGCCCAAATCCCCCCGCGCCCAGATGACGCCCGTAACCAGGATGAGACTCGCGAATACGACCCCCAACTCCGCCGCGCTATATGCGAGGTTGTCCCACCACTCGCTCCCGGTTATCAGGTGTACGATGCTGCCCACTGCGACCACTACGATGGAAATCATGCCCAGCCAGCCGAGCGGAACATGGAAGTAAAAGATGCGCTGGGATACACCGAGGTTAACCTCAGTCGGCACCCAGAGGAAGACCATGAACAGCGTTGCCAGCATGAGCGCGGCGCTGGCGATAAGCAACCCGTTGCGTATCAGCATGTCGGCGCTGAAATGTCAATCAGTTTCATATGTGTAATATATCACAAACTCGCCGCATTTGTGAATTGCCAATTTCAGGTATCTAGGAACTTTCAATTGTCAGGGCATCGTTCTAACTGTCATTCCGAGCAATTTCCCCTATCATTCCGAGCGCCTACCCCTGTCAACCTGATCAATTTCCCCTGTCATTCCGAGCGCCTACCCTTGTCAATCTGCTCAATTTTCCTTGTCATTTTGAGCGCCTTTCCCTGTCATTTCGAGCGTAGCGAGAAATCTAAAATCCTTGCCAGCGACACGCTTGATATGGCAAGGATTTTAGACCCCTCACCCCGTTCGGGGTGACAATTGAAAGACCCTGTTCAGGTATCGCGGCAGATGCCATGGACGGAAAAGATAACGGACAGCCTCGATGAAGCAAGCTTTATGGCTGCCCCCTACGGGTCGTTCATGCCGCAGGTGGGGGAACGGGCACGATTTCGAGGTGGGAATTAGGCAGATTTGCCGATGCGGAAGACGGAGGCGTCGCAGACCGTGCATTTGCCTCGTGTCGCGGGGCGACCATTCTTGAGCGTCACTTCTTCAGGGTCTTTGACTTCACGGGATGCGCGGCACTTGAGGCAGTATGCTTCCATCAAACATCCTCCATGTTTTTGTACGGGTTGGCGGGGCGTATGGAATGATGGGCGGGTGAATAGGCAAAATTATATCAGTGTCAATACGGTTTTTGAACATGTTTTTAATACTCTACCAAAGTTTTTTGCGGCGGTTGTGGTGATACAATAGTTGCAGGCTTGCCCGACCGCGTGGATGTTGGGGAAGCCTTTGTGTGCGTTGAACGGAACGGGAGCTAGGTTGTGTTCACCCTGTCATTCCCGCGAAAACGGGAATCCGGCGTTCCCCAATGCTTCCATTGGGCGGAAATGTCCACAGAACCTAACAGGGTAGGAATAGACAGAATTCGATAGGAAGGGATTTTATGACGATTGGGGTTTTGCGGGGGTTGATGGATGAAGTGGCAGAGTATCGCGGGCTGCGAACTGCGCTGCGTGGAAACGCGAACGGGCTGAGCGTGGAACTGCCGTCGAAGGCTGCGCCGTTCACGCTTGCGGCGCTGCGGCGGGACTTGGATGCGCCAACGCTGCTGGTTGCGCCGCGCCCTGAGGATGCGCGCAGACTGCATGAGCAGCTTGTCGCATGGTGCGGCGATGATGACGGGCTGCTGCATTTTCCGGAGTCCGAGATTCTGCCCTTCGAGCGCCTGGATTCCGACATGGAGACGGTGCATCAGCGCGTCAGGGTGCTTGCCGCGCTTGCAGCCGACGGCGCTAACATCGACGGACAGGATGCAAGGGACATTTCCCCCCATCCTAGCCTCTCTCCGCAGGACAAAGGGACGATTGAGAAGCGGAGCGCGCCGATGGTGGTCGCCTCGGCGGGGGCGCTGATGCAGCGGACGCTGGCGCGCAAAACGATGGTGGACGGCAGCCATACATTGCGGCGTGGCGAGCAGATTGAGCTTGGGGAACTGCTTGATATTTGGCGGCGGCTTGGCTATCGCTTCGAGTCGGCGGTGTACGCGCCGGGCGTAGTCAGCAGACGCGGGGGTATCGTGGACATATTCCCGGTCGCCGCCGATATGCCCTCGCGCATCGAGCTTTGGGGCAGCGAAATCGACAGCATCCGCATGTTCGACCCGACTACGCAGCGCTCCGGCGAGGTGGTGGAGTCGGTGCGCGTTACTCCCGCGCATGAGATTCTGCCCGCCCTGACGCCTTATGACGACCTAGAGCGGCTGACCGCGTTCATCGATATGGGCAACTGCGCCCCCAAGTTTCAAGAGCGCATCCGCGAGGAGCTGGATCTGCTGATGGAAGGGCAGGAGGTCGAGGAACAAGGCTTCTATGCGGGCTTCTTCAATCGCGGCGGACTTGCCGACTACTTCGCGGACGGCGGCATACTCATTGCGTACAAGCCCGATGAGATTGCGGATGCCGCCTGGGAGATGGAGGAACGGGGTCATCAGCTGCGCGAGACGAAAGAGGCGCGGGGCGAACTGCCGCGCAATTTTCCGTCGTCATATCTGGCATGGAGCAAGGTCGAGACGCAGTTTGAGCGCTTTTCGCGGAGGATGGACTTGCGAGTGAGTTCGCCGGTCGTGTCGCCTTGGGACGATGATTTTGCGCCGCCTCAATCCCCCTTTGGTGTCCCCTTGGAAGGGAAGGACACGCGAAAATCCTCCATCGAGAAGGAAAGAGTTGGCGTCGTGCTGCCGTTTTTAGGGGCGACGAGCTACTTTGGCAATCTGGACAGGTTCGTCGATGATGTCTGGGAGCTGTCGGCTGAGGACGACGCGACCGTGGTTGCGGTGAGCAGCCATGCGCGGCGGCTGTCCGAGATTTTCGCGGGCGCGGGCGTTGACGCCTCCCTGTCGGACAACATGGATAGCCTGCCCGCCGCCGGCAGCGTAACGCTGCTGCAATCGGCGGCGGGCGGCTTGAGCGACGGCTTCGTGCTGCCGCTCGGCGACAGGCGGCTGGTGGTGTTCAGCGACATGGAGATATTCGGCGTCGCCAAGCAGCGGCGCACGCGCAGGCGGTCGGTGAAGGCGGCGCGCGATGAGTTCCTGTCCGAGCTGTCCCCAGGCGACTATGTCGTGCATGTGGAGCACGGCATCGGCAGATTCGCTGGCACGGTGCGGGGCGTCAAGCCCGACGACGGCGACGATGACCGCGAATATCTATCCATCGAGTACGCGAACGACGATAAGCTATATGTGCCGCTGGAACATCTCGACCGCGTTACTCCGTACATCGCGCCGATGGACAGGCCGCCGAGCCTGACGCGACTGGGGACGCAGGAATGGCGGCGCGCCAAGCAGCGCGCCGAGCGCTCCACCCGCGAGATGGCGTCCGAACTGCTCGCGCTCTACGCGGCGCGCGAACTGGCAAAAGGCTATTCTTTCGTGCCGGATGCTCACTGGCAGGCGGAACTGGAAGAATCGTTCCCGTTCGAGGAGACGCCCGACCAGCGCGACACCATCGCGGAAGTGAAAGCCGATATGGAGTCGTCCAAGCCCATGGACAGGCTGGTATGCGGCGATGTGGGCTACGGCAAGACCGAGATTGCGCTGCGCGCGGCGTTCAAGGCGGTGATGGACGGCAAGCAAGTCGCCGTGCTGGTGCCCACGACGGTGCTGGCTCAGCAGCACTACGCCACCTTCTCGCAGCGCTTGAGCGCGTTCCCCACGCGGGTGGAAGTGCTCAGCCGCTTCCGCACCGCGCAGGAACAGCGCAGCGTGGTTGAACGGCTTGGCGAGGGGCAGGTGGACATCTGCATCGGCACGCACCGGCTCATACAGAACGATGTGCGCTTCAAAGAGCTTGGGCTGGTCATCGTGGACGAAGAGCAGCGGTTCGGCGTGGCGCACAAGGAACGCCTGAAGCGGATGCGCGCGGAGGTGGATGTGCTGACCCTGACGGCAACGCCGATTCCGCGCAGCCTGCACATGGCGCTCGCCGGGGTGCGCGACATGAGCACGATGGAGACGCCGCCCGAAGAACGCCTGCCCGTCAAGACCTATGTGTCCGAGTTCAGCGACGCGCTCATCCGCGAGGCGATACTGCGAGAGATCGACCGTCAGGGGCAGGTCTATTTCTTGCACAACCGCGTGTATAACATAGATTACATGTCGCGCTACTTGGCGCGCCTCGTGCCGGAGGCGCGAATGGGCGTGGCGCACGGGCAGATGCCGGAGGGCGAGCTGGAAGAGGTGATGGTAGATTTCGCGGACGGCAATATGGATGTGCTGGTATGCACGACCATCATCGAGTCGGGGCTGGATATTCCGAATGTGAACACCCTCATCATCAACCGCGCGGACACGCTGGGGCTGTCGCAGCTCTACCAGCTTCGCGGGCGCGTGGGACGCAGCGCGCGGCGGGCGTACTGCTACCTGCTGGTGCCGCCCTCCGCTAGCCTGACCGAGCCTGCCGAGAAGCGGCTGCGCGCGATGCTGGACGCTTCCGAGCTGGGCGCGGGCTTCCGCATTGCGATGAAGGACTTGGAGATACGCGGCGCGGGCAACATCCTGGGCGCGGAACAGAGCGGCAATATCCACGCCGTCGGGTTCGACCTCTACACGCGCCTGCTGTCTAACGCGGTCGAGGAACTGCGCGCGCGGGCGCAGCACAACGACGCCGGCGTGTTGCCTGCCGCGTCCGCCGCGCCGATTGACGGCAGCGTAGCATCAGACGAGGCGATGGCGACGGAAGCGCCGGAGCCGACAATTGATATTGGGATACCGGCGAGCATACCGGAAGACTACATCGCGGACTTGCCCGCGCGCCTGCGAATGTACCAGCGAATCGTGATGCTGGACGCGCCCTCACCCATAGCGGGAGATAAAGAAAATGAAGGGGATGCGGTCAAGTCGAGGATAGGCGAGATTGAGGATGAGTTGCGCGACAGGTTCGGGCCATTGCCATGGCAGGCGGCTAACCTGCTGTATGTTACGCGGCTGCGCCTGTACGCCAAGCAGACGGGGTTAGAGTCCGTGCGGCGAGAACGCGAGCGCGTGGTGCTGCGCTTCGGCGGCGATATTGGCGGCGCGCGGCGGGCGATGCAGCGCGTTCTGGGCAGGCGCGCGGAGATTGGCAACACCCAAATTCGGCTGCCGATGGACGCGCTTGGCGCTGATTGGGAAGCCCCGCTAGAACGCGCGCTGAGCACCCTTGCAGAGTTCACGCAAAAGATGGTCGCCGCGCAGAACGGTTCACATAGATAAAGAGGATGGACAGGACGGATTGGGCGGCGCTATCTGCTCTCCAGCTCTTTGAGCAGGCTGTCTAGTCCTTCTGCCACATTATAGGCTGACCGCCGGGCTAGTATGAAGAGTTCGTGCAGATACTCGTAGTCGTTTGACAGGCTGGGGGCCCATATTGAACCCTGCTTAGATGAAGAAGCCTTCGTCTCCATTACTTTCCCGTCTTGGTTCAGCAAGGATAGCTCGATGAGATACTCCTGCTGGCTTATATCATCTTCGAACCGCAGGACGCTTTGTCTTATCGAAACGACATACCGCTTGAAGCCCGCCAGAAATTCGCCGTCATTCACGGTGGGCTTCCATGACACTTTGCCTTCTCCGGTCTTTCGGAGAAGTGCGCCTACCAGATGAGACAGCTTTTCATCGATCACGCTTTTTTCATCGACCATTGTCATAGTTGCTGCCCTCCTGCATCTGACACGCCGGACATCCGATTTTCAAGCCACACTCGTATCTCATCCAACGATTGCTGTATGTCCACGAGTTCGTTGTTAAGAGCGGCAGAGGAAATCGGATTGCCTTTGTCAAGGGCGTTGTTCACATTCTTTTCCATTTCTTGCAAGCGTATTATAGCAACATTCAATATACCGTGCGCTTCCTCCGGCAAGCGCGACCGCGCTTCAGTGAGCAGGCGACGCAAAGAAATGTACCTGTCAATCGCCCTTGTCCACTCGTCGTTTCGATGGAGTTCTCTTATGAGCTCCATCTGAACGGTGATTTGCGACAGATCAGACACCGATGTCACATGCAATACGGCTTCGCGCGCCTCGGTTGCCGCGCGTTCCGCGCTTTCCGCCGCGGAGCGAGTCTTTCTAATTTGCCATAAGGCAAAGGCAAAGCCTAATGACGACACAATCAACCCTAACATGCCCACCACAAAGCTTGCGATGTCCATGTTATCTATGCGCTCGGAGAGCAATGGGCTTGTTTGCGTCCGTTGCTTGATACCGTCATTCACCTACCGCCTATCCGTCGGCGGGTTCTTCGATGGCGACTATGCAGTAGTTGCCGCTGTTTTCTAGGAGGCGGTTGATGACGAAAGTGGACAGGTTGCGGGGATAGGGGGACATTGCCCAGCGCTCGGAGAGCGTCGCGCTTATTTGGCTGGCTGTCATCGGCTTGTTGCCGTTTGCCAGAATGAGCCGGAAGAGCGCCTCCTTGAGCGGCGTGTCCGGCAATAGGTAGTCCGCTTCCTTGCTGCTGCGCTCCACGATGAGGTCTATGTAGGACTGGATGTCGGCGGCGGCGGTCGGCTCTTCTTCCAGCGCCTGCCGATCCAGGTAGCCCATCCTGCTGGCAATCATCACGGGGAGCGCGGCGTTGATGCTCGCGGCGTGCTCCTCCGATATGGCGAACCGGGCGTAGCCGTCGGTTGTGTCGTAGTCTTCAGTGGTCAAGCTTTTCCTCCATGCGGTTTAGCGTTTGCCGACTATGGGGTAGCGGCTCTTTTTTTGCGGTGTATTGGCGTCACTCCGTCCCTCTACCCAAAGGCGAAGGGACGAAATGGTTCAAAAAGTTTCTTCCGTCCAATCCAGCATCTGCACTTGCACGGTTTCGCCCGCTTGCTTGACGGACAGATCTTCGGGGCAGATTGCCAAGCCATTCGCGCGCGCCATGGATGTGAGCAGATTGGAGCTTTGGTCGCCTGTGAGCGCGGCGCGATAGACGCCATTCTCGCGGCGTATTATAGCGCGGGCGAACACTCGGCGGCTGTCGTTGTTGTATATCGGCTCGTCTAGGATCGCGCTCACCGTGGGGTTGGCGGCGTCGGGCTTGCCGAGCATGCGGCGAATTGCCGCCCTGCCGAACTGCTCGAATGCGACCAGCGCGCTGACAGGGTTGCCCGGCAGTCCAAGCAGCGGCACCTTCCTGCCGCCGTCGGCGTTCAGCGCTCCGAAGGCGAGCGGCTTGGCGGGACGCATCCGCACCGACCAGAAGTCTATCTCGCCGTGCTGCGACAGCACATCCTTCACCATATCGTAGTCGCCCTTAGACACGCCCGCCGAAGTTACGAGCATGTCCGAGTCCAACCCCTCGCGCAGGCTGGCGTTCATAGAAGGCAGGTCGTCGCGCGCGATGCCAATCAGCTTGGGGATGCCGCCATAGCGCGCCACGCTCGCCGCGATGCTGTATGTATTGCTGTTGTATATCTTGCCCGGCTCGTAGGCGTCGCCCGGCTCCAGCAGCTCGTTTCCGGTGGCAAGTATCGCCACGACGGGGCGGCGCACCACGCTCACCGTGTCATAGCCGAGCGATGCCAGCACGCCTATCTCAGCCGGGCGCAGCAGCGCGCCCGCTCCCAGCACGCATTGTCCCTTACGCACATCTTGACCCGCCGGGCGAATGTCGTCGCCCGCCCCCACCTCGTAGCGTATGGCTATCTCATTCAGGCTTGCGCCGTCCGCTCTGCGCTGCATCTCGTCGGTGTCCTCGAAGGGAACGACGGCGTCAGCGCCATCCGGCACGGGCGCGCCCGTCATGATACGCACGGCTGCGCCCGGAGTTACGGCGACGGTTGGCAACTCTCCCGCGGCAACCGCGCCGTCCACCCGCAGCGTTACGGGCGTGTCCGCGGACGCGCCGCGCGCATCTGCCGCCTGAATCGCGTACCCGTCCATCGCGGAATTGTCGAGCGGCGGGATGTCATGGCGCGCTACGGCGTCGGCGGCGAGCGTCTGCCCCAGCGCATGCAGCAACGGCGTATCTTCCGCATCCAGCCTGTGGAAGTGCGCCAATATGCGCTCAAGAGCATCCTCTACGCTTAGCATCGCTTCCCCATAGTGACGATGGCTATGTCCATGCGTGTGTTGTCGGTGTGTACTCATACCAGTGTCCTGTTGGTTTAGTCAGCGTTTCATCTATTCGGCTAGGTTCGTGCGAACATCTTGAATTTTCAACCCCGTCATTCCTGCGAAAGCAGGAATCCAGAGCATCGAAGTCACATTCAAATTGACTGCCGCCTCCCCAATTCTTAATTTTCAATTCTTAATTCTTAATTCACAGATCTCAGCTTTCGTTGATCGAATCAGGGCCGCCCGAACTATCCGGGACGCTTGCGAGTTGGTCCGCGCCCGCGTTGTTGGGCGTGGGCGCTTGGTTGGGTATAGGCGATTGCGCGGGCGTGCCGGTGCAGATGTCGCCCTGGAAGTCGTTGACGGCTTGCAGCCACTGCTGGAACTCGGCGTCTGCGGGGGCGCACAGCCCGGCGTTGTCGTGGAAGTAGAATATCCGCATCAGGCTGAGCTGCGTCATAGCGCGGGGCAGCTCGCCGCTGAACCGATTGCCATGGATTGCCAGCCGTTGGAGCGTGGTTATGTTCGCCAGCCGCGCCAGCGTCTGCGCGTCCGACAAGCGGTTGCCGCTGATGTTCAGGAACTCCAGTCCCTGAAGGCTGCCTATGTACGGCAGAAGCTCGGCGTCGGTCAACTCGCTGCCATGGATGCCCAAGCCGCTCAGGTTGTCCAGTTGCGCCAGTTGCGGCAGCGCTAGGCTGCCCTCGATGCGGTTGCCGCCGATGTCCAGGAACTGCAAGTTGCTAAGTTCGCCCAAGCGCGGCATGAACTCATAGCCGGTCAAGTCGTTGCCCCAGAGGTAGAGATGCGTCAGGCTGGACATGTCTGCCAGTTCCCTAGGAACCTCGCCGCTCAGCTCATTTGAGCCGAGCGCGAGCGTCCGCAGGCTGGCGAGTTCGCCCAGCTCGTCGGGAATCTCACCGCTCAGCCGGTTCCTAGTGAGGTGCAGACCTTGTAGGTTGGACAGGCGTCCGAGCGGCGCGGGAATCTCGCCGCTCAGCTCGTTGCGCCCCAGGTTCAGCTGCTCGAGGTCGGACAGAAAGCCAAGCTGCGCGGGTATCAAGCCGCTCAGCTTGTTGTCGAAGAGCATCAGCCTTTGCAGCGCGGACAGGTCGCCAAGCTGCGCCGGTATCGCGCCTGACAGTTCGTTTCTGGCGAGATACAGCCCTTCCAGATGCGCGAGATCGCCCACTTCCGGCGGTATCGTGCCTGTCAGTCCGTTGCCAATGAGGTAGATTTCGGTTATGCGCCCTTGATCGTCGGTCGTGATGCCGTGCCACTCCGACAGCGGCGCGTTGGTCAGCCAGTTGGCATTGTCCACCCAATTCGCGCCGTCCGTGGCGTTGTAGAGCGCGGTCAGCGCCTCCAAGTCGGGGCGTCTGATAGCAAGCGTGAAGTCGCCGATCGCGCCCGCGGCGTAGGTGGTGGCTTCAATAGTGTAAGCGCCGGCTCCCAGAGTTGCGCGAATGCGCGAGTTCCTGCCCTCATAGTCGTCGTTCTCAGCGAGCACATCGCCATTCATGCCACTGCCGTCAAGCAGGAACAGGTAGGCGTCCGTGCGCGATGTAAGCGATATGATGACATCCTGCTGACGGTCGAGGGTGAATGTGTAGTATCGAGCGTAGTATTCGCCATCATCGGATCTGTTCTGGGACAAGCAGTTGCTTGCCCAAGCGCCGTCGACAGTCGCGCTCGCGCCGCCAAGCGTGTCCACGCACTCGGACGGCGTCGGCGGTGGCGACGGCGTGGGTGATGGCGACGGCGGCGGCGTAGGCGACGGCGCCGGTGTAGGTGACGGCGATGGCGCTGGCGTGGGGGACGGCGCTGGCGGCGTGGGGGACGGCGACGGCGTCGTAGCGCCGCCTATGCCGCTTGTGGTCAGCGTAAAGTCGCCCGTTTCTCGGATGTAGTAGGTCGTCGCCTCTATCGTGTAGTCGCCCGCTTGCAGCGTCTCTTGGATACGCGAACTCGTGCCGTCAGGCTCGGCAGTATGGCGCACCGCCGCGCCATCCTTGCCCGTGCCACTCAGCAGATAGAGGTATGTGTCTATGTCCGATGTCAGCGTTATCGTTACATCGGCAGGCTCGTCCAGCGTAAAGGTATAGAAGCGGGCGTAGAAGGTGCCGATGTCGGCGTCGTTCTCCGATACGCAGTCGCTCGTCCAAGCGCCGTTGGTGACTGCGCCGGTTAGCGATTGTACGCAAGTTGTCTGAGCGCTGGCAATGTCGTGGTTCAAGGGCAGGAAGAGCGCGAATGCTGTTACGAGAATGATTGCGACTGCGTAAATTAGTTTCATGGGATGCCACCTGACCTGTGATAGGGTTTATTCTTGTAAGAGTGTTTATCAAAGTTTATACATATAGCTGATTGTGGTGTCAAGAATTGAAGAGAGGGCGATAGCGTTTCCTTTCAAGCAACAAACCTTTTCGTCATTCCTGCGAAAGCAGGAATCCAGTGCGATATAGCAGTAAAACCATCTGAAAGGAAACGCTACCAACAAAGGCTAACGGGGCAGACATGGATGAACACGATACTGACATTTGCGGATAAGGGCAGCCGTTATGTTGCCCTCACGACCTCATTCATCACCGATTAGATGCGGTCTGTTCGCGGGCGAAGCGGCGGACGCCGCCCATGTCCGCGCCTTGGATGGGCGTCGTGCCTATGGTATTGGCGCGCTCAAGTGATCTCAGCGTATCGGAGGTATAGCCCAGCAGATCGCCCAGCAGCAGCCCGTTATGTTCGCCGAGCGTGGGGGCCGGTTCATGGCGATTGGGAAGCCGGGTATCGTCATCGGCTTGGGACAAAAGACTCCAGACGGGCCCGCTCATAGGATATGTGCCAGCGTCGGCGTGAGTAACGAGCTGAAAATACTGGCGCGCTTGCAGGTGCGGATCGTCGTAGGTGTCCGCGCCGCAGTCGAGGACGGGGGCGGCAGGAACGCCTGCCGCCTGCAACTGCGCGCTGATGTCATGGCGGTCGCGCCGTGAAGTCCACTCGCCGATGATGGCATCCAGGGCGTCGCGGTTGGCGATGCGTTCGTCTAGGGATGCGAAGCGCGGGTCTGCGCTCAGCCGCGGCTGTCCGATGACATCGCAAAGGCTCTGCCATTCGCGCCGGCTACGTACCGCAATGGCTACCCATGCGTCATCGCCCGCGCAGCGGTAGCAGCCGTGCGGGGACATGCGCGGGTGGCTGTTCCCGCGCCGCTCACGCCGCCTGCCGCTCATCTGGTTCTCCAAGAAAACCTCGCCGAGGTGCGGCATGAATGCCTCCGCTTGCGACATGTCTATGAACTGCCCCTTGCCGGTGCGGGCGCGGTAGTGCAGCGCGGCGCAGATTGCGAATGTCGCGGTTACGGCGGCTACGGCGTCGGGGTGATGCACAAGCGAGTTGTGCGACAGATCCAGGTCAGGATAGCCGCGCAGAGCGGAATGTCCGGTCATCGCGTCTATCGCCATGCCCATGCTGCGATGCCGCTTGTAGGGCCCGGTGTTGCCGTAGCCGGGCGTGAACAGCACGATGAGGTCGGGCTTAATCTTGCGAAGGACTTCCTGCCCAACGCCGAGCCTGTCCATAACGCCGAATGCGTAGTTGGTGAACACGATGTCGCTGATGTTCACCAGCCGCTTGAAGGCATCGACGCCCTGCTCACTGGTCAAGTCAAGCGTCAAGCCGAGCTTGTTGCGGTTGGTGGCATTGAAGTTGCCCTGCCTATTCCACGGGCGTGCGCCGGGGTCATAGTCGGGATAGCCGGGCGTATTGGGCGCGGGACGAATGGGTCCCCGCGCGATGCGCTGCAACGCCTCGACCTTGATGACCTCCGCGCCCATGTCGCCGAGCAGCACGCCGCAGAACGGCCCCGCCCAAATCTCGGCGAGCTCCAGCGCGCGAATGCCTGCGAGCGGTGGTTTCTTCATGCTTTCTCTCAAAAGGCTAGGTTCTGCTAACCACTAAACTACACCTTTTGCTTGCAGTTGGGCAAGTTCAGCGGCAGTGATGTTCAGCAGGCTGGCATAGATTTCGGGGTTATGCTGCCCCAGGCGCGGAGCGGCTGTGTTGGGAGTTGCGGACATGTCGGAAAGGCGAAAGGGCAAGCCCGTGTATGTGAGGCTGCCCGCGTCCGGGTGCATCAGATCGACGAAATAGTCGCGTGCGCGGAACTGCTCGTTGACGAGCGCCTCCTCCGCATCCATGATCGGCGCGCAGGGCAAGCCTTCACGCTGTCCGGCGGCGAATACCTGCTCGCGGGTGTGGTCGTCGAACCACGCCTGAAACACCCCTTCCAGCTCCTCGCGGCGGTCAGTGCGGTCGTCGGCTGACTGAAAGCGCGGATCGTCTATGAGGTCGGGGCGGTCGATCATGCGCGCCAGCTGTGGCCACATGCGCGAGCCGAGCGGCAGAAAGCTGACGAAGCCGTCCTTGCATCGGAATGTGCCGACGGCGTAAGGTTCGCGCATGCCTGCGGCGGCAAGTCGCGGCGGCTTGCGGAAGTCAGGCTCGCTGCCGTATATCCAAGGCGCGCGGCGTCCAATCTGGTGCGGATGGCCTGCCATGCACTCCTGTATAGAGATGTCTATCCACTCGCCTTCCCCGCTCATGACCACGCCGAAAGTGGCGATCATAGTAGCGGCGGCAGCCGTTGTGCCACTGAAATACTGCGCTATCTCCGCGCCATAGCGCAGCGGTTCGCGCTCCGGCAACCCCTCGCGGTGCATCCCGCCGCCCGCCGCGAAGATGGTCAGCTCCGTGAACTGGTAGTCCTTGTGAGGGCCCGACTGCCCGTAGGGAGTTACGGAAGTCATCACGATGTCAGCGCGGACTTGCCTCAGGTCGTGATAGCCGACGCCCCATTCCGCCATCTGCCCCGGACGAAAGCTCTCCATGACGATGTCGCTTTGGCGGGCGAGTTCCATGAACATCCGCTTGCCGTCGTGCGTGGAAGGGTCGAGAGTGACGCCCTTCTTGCCCGCGTTCAGATGCAGGAACAGCGCGCTCTTTTCGGGATGCGAGACGCCGCCCGGAAACGCCCCCACCGCGCGCGACGAGTCGGGCGCTGCGGGCAGCTCGATCTTAATGACCTCAGCGCCATAGTCGGCAAGCATCTTGCCGCAATATGGCCCTGCGATACCAGTGGAGGCGTCGATGACGCGGATGCCGTTGAGGGTTTGGTAGGGCATAGTAGTATATGTCAGGAATCAGGTGGTCAGTTTTCGGTTGGAGATTTCGTTTAATTGCGAGTGTATAGTAATCATTGTCCTGAAAGAAAACGGGCGCGCGCGCTCTGGGGAAAGAATATACGCTCATAATAGAACAATACATCGCCGTGTGAGTTGCGGGCAGATTCATATAGCAGCTTTATCCCGATAGGCCAATCTACCAGTTCCCTGACCTCACTGCCGCCCTCATGGTCTTTGCCATTCTGATGTCTCATGACCGCCTGCATCTCAAATAAAGTATGTATGGCAATTTCTCTGCTGTGCGGGTAAGGAAGCGTACCCGCGAACAATCTCATTGCTGACATCACACTCAGCAGGTCGTCTCTACTGACGGTTTTGCCGGCTACCACATATTTTTGAGTCGGAAGACGGCGCGCTGCCCTTTCTACCTTTTCGGACACATCGGGGGGTAGGTCAACCTTAACATCCGAACTCGAGACACGCATCCCATCGATCTCAAAGTATTCCCTATTCTTCTCCAGCGCCCGGATATAGTCCTTGTAAGAGGCAGGGTCGATTTTAGCCCAGGCTTCTGTAAATGAACGCGATCCCATTTGCTTGACGCCAAAGGTCGCATCAGGCGCGGCGTCAAGAGCTTCCATCAATTCGCGCAGCCTCTTGCGCTGCCGCCAGCGGCAATCGTTGACTACAACCGCATCAATCAGCCTCAAGGAACGGCTATAAGCCAAACCCAAAGCATCCTCGCGAGTATGAACATCAACCTTGAAGGCATCGACGCCTTCCTTACGGTAAAACGCTAACTTTCTAGGCTGAGGTTCGGATGTATCCACTACTTCTATAATGCGAGGTGGCGCATTGTCTCTATGTAGGATGATGTCAGGCCGATAATTGCCGTAATCCTCCTCTATCCCCACGGCAACGACGCCCTCAAGAAGATTTTCAAAGGTCGGCGCGGGATCGTCCCGTTGAGACTGATCGCATTTGTCACACTTCTCAAAGAATCCCACCATTACGGCTCTATCTTCCTTGAGCGCCTTGCGTAATTCTACTCCCAGCAGGGACTTGCCCGTCCAATGCGGCAGTCCTTCGGGGTTTGCCGGAGTTCCCATGTTCTTTGTTGTCATCGCTATCTTTCCCTTTGACGCAACGCTAAGTGGTACTATTGATCACCCTCATCATAGATTGGCAACTCCTCCGTCCTATGTGGATATTCCCGACTGCCTCTCATACATCACACAAACAACTCCGCCACAGGACACTCGAACCCCGGCAGCGCCTCGCCCAATGTCAGGGTGTCGGCTTCCGTCAGTCTATCTATCCCACCGCTTCGATGGTGCAACTCGACGGTTCTTGTGCGCGGGTCTATCAGGACGACGAGATGAGTTCCCGCTTCGATGAGTTGGGCGACTTTCTCGGTGACTTCCGTGTATGAGTCCGAAGGCGATATTACCTCGATGGCAAGGTCGGGCGCGCCCGGAAAGTAGCCCTTGGGCAACCCATCCGGCGGAATGCGTTCCTTCCGCACGAACGATACATCGGGCGCGCGCACCGTGTCGGGGTCCGTGCTGATGATGAACCCGGTATCCGAGTTGGACACCCGCCCCAGGTCGTTCGCTTTCACAAACTGTCGGATTTCAGCCCCAAAATCAAATCCGATTACGCCGTGTTCGTATCCTGCGGGCGGCATAGTTATCAGCTCTCCCTTTATCAGTTCGTAGCGATGAAAGCCGTCGTCCGGCATAACCAGCAGTTCGTCTGCGGTCATCAGCGCTGTGGCTGTCGTCATGATTGCCTCCCTGTGGTCAGTCGCGGAGTTGGACGCCGAGTTCGCGGCGGAGTTGCTGGAGGATGTTGGACTGGTAGCCGTCCACCTGCTCGGATGTGAGCGTGCCGCGCGGCGACTGGAATACGATGCGGTATGCGAGGGAGCGCTTGCCTTCGGGGACGCCCGCGCCCGCGTAGATGTCGAACGGGATGCTGCGCGCGACCATCCTGTGGCGCTCGATGATTGCCTGGATGCGCGCGGAGGTTACTTCGGCGTCAACGATGAGGGCGACATCGCGGTATGACTGCGGGTAGCGGTTCGCGGGTTCGTGCTGGCGGGCGTCTTGGGGCAGGGCGGCTCGCAACGCCTCCAGATCCACCTCGAACATGGCGGCGCGCGCGCCGTCTAGGTCGAAGCGACGGAGCGTGTCAGCGCCGACCTCGCCGATGACGCCAATGGTCGCGTCGCCGCAGAGGATGCGCGCCGTCCTGCCGCGCCGCAAGATAGCGTCGCTGTCATGCGCTTCATAGCGCACATCGACGCGCAGCTCCGCGAAGACGGCCTCCAGTATCCCCTTGGCGTCGTAGAAGCCCATGTCGCCGTGCGGAGCGTTCCATGATGTGGGGAAGCGCGCGCCGCAGAGCGTGCCGACCAGCATCTCGCGCTCGTTGGGCAGGTCGCGCTCGCGGGCTTCCTCCTTTGGCGGATAGACGCTGCCGATTTCGTATATGCGGATGCCCTCAGTCTGCGACACGCGGCGATTGTTGGCGAGGGTGTTGAGCACGCTGGCGCGCAGGCTTGTCCGCAGGTGGGTGAACTCGCTGCTCATGGGATTGGCGATGCGAAGCGTACTGGCGTCATCGCTGGCTATCCCGACGCGCTCCAGCATGTCGGCGCTGACCAGCGAGTACGAAATAGTCTCGCGCATGCCGGTGGCGGTGAGCAAGTCCTTGACGCGCTCGCGCAGTAGGCGCTGCGGCTGCGGCTGTCCGTGCGGTATGGGCGTGGACAGCATCGTCGTGGGGATGCTGTCGTAGCCGATGATACGCGCCAGCTCTTCCACGATGTCGTCCTCGATGGTGATGTCGGAGCGCCAGTAGGGAGGCTTCATCCATATAACGCTGTCGGCTGATGGCGTACTGCCGGACACGAAAGCGTCCATTGTGGGCATGAGGCTCTCAGGCGCGCGGTCGCGGTCGAAGCCGAGCGATGTGAGTGTCCGCTCCACGCGCCCCATCGTATAGTCCACGCCGAGGAGCTGGCGGATGCGTCGGCGGCTGATTTTCACGGAGGGCGCGGGCGCGGGACTGGGGTAGATGTCCAGGATGCCCTTTGCCGCCGTACCGCCCGCGAGCTGCGTCATCAGCTGCGTTGCGCGGCGAAGCGCGCGGGGCGCAAGCTCGGCGCGGATGCCGCGCTCAAACCGATAGGACGCCTCGCTGTCCATTCGCAGCGCGAGGCGGGTGCCGCGGGTGTTGATGGCGTTGAAGTTGGCGGACTCCAGCAGCACGGCGGTCGTGGTGTCGTCAATCTCGGTGTTCGCGCCGCCCATCACGCCCGCAAGTCCGATGGCGTCCCGCGTATCGGCGATGACGAGCATAGGCGGTTGTAGCGCGCGCTTCTCGCCGTCGAGCGTTATCAGCGTCTCATCGGGGCGGGCTGCGCGCACGATTATCGTGTCGTCGCGCACCTTGCCGAAGTCAAAGGCGTGGAGCGGCTGCCCATACTCCAGCATCACATAGTTCGTTATGTCCACGATGTTGTTGATGGGACGCAAGCCCGCCTTGATAAGTGCGTCCTGCATCCAGCGAGGCGACTCGGCGATGCGGATGCCGTGTATCAGCGACGCCGTGTAGCGGTAGCACAAGTCCGGGTCAGCGATTTCGATGCGCGCCTGCGACTCGATGGATGTTTCGTCCTCGTGATAGGACAGGTTCGGTTCCGTTGCGGCAGCGCCAGTGAGCGCGGCGACTTCATGTGCGATGCCAAGGATGGACAGGCAATCGGGGCGGTTGGGCGTAACTTCCACATCCAGCACGGCGTCGCCAAGATACTCGGCGAGCGGAACGCCAACGGGCGCATCGTCGTCGAGCACAAGGATGCCATCGTGGTCTTCGCCCAGCCCAAGCTCGAGGGTGGAGCAGACCATTCCCGCCGAGCGCACGCCGCGAATGGTGGCGGCTTTGAGTCGCTCAGGTTTGCCGGAGCGGGGGCTGAAGAGCATAGCGCCCTCTTTGGCAAAGGCGATATTCTGCCCCGCCGCGACATTGGGCGCGCCGCATACGACGGTAGCAGTCTCGCCGTTGCCTATGTCAACAGTCGGCAGGCGCAGGCGGTCGGCGTTGGGGTGCGGATCGACGCTGAGCACGCGACCTACGACGAGGTTTTCTTGGTCGAGGTCTGCGCCGACAATCTCCGCATCGCCGACCTCATTGCCCGCCATGGTGAGGCGGTGCGCCAGGTCAGCGGCCGGTATGCCGATGGGAATGTAATTCTTGAGCCACGATAGAGGTACGCGCATGTGGGGAAGTTCCTTGTCAGTCGTTTAGTCGGCATTTCGGTAGAAGGCAAGCGCATGATTAGCGGCTGACGCCCGGAGGCGGTTCGTCGAACTTCTCGCCGCGTTCAAGCGCCCGCTGCTGCCGCTCATACCACGCGGCTAATGATCTTGCGAATTCTCGGCGTCCTTCCGCGCGCCCCTGTTGTTTAAGCCTGTGTCTGATTCTTTCTGACAGAAGCATTATCGACCTCCATCCTTCCGTTGCCAATGCCGCTTTTAGAATCGAGAAGGGGGGCAGCCCCTCCGAAGTAATCTACCAGTCTGTGGTAATAGCCTGCCGCAGTCGGTCTGTTAGTCGGCGCTTGCATAGAAAGCGGCGCATGATTAGCGATTGACGCCCGGAGGCGGTTCGTCGAACTTCTCGCCGCGTTCAAGCGCCCGCTGCTGGCGCTCATACCACGCGGTTATCGCGCTTGCGTATTCACGGCGTTCTTCCGCGCGCCCCACCTCGCGCCCTTCTTCGTGTCCCACCTCACGCCCTTCTTCGCGCCCTTCCGCACGTCCTTCTTCAAGTCCCTCCGCGCGTCCCTGTTGTCTAAGTCTGTGCCTGATTCTCTCTGACAGAAGCATTATTGACCTCCATCCTTCCGTTGCCAATGCCGCTTTTAGAATCGAGAAGGGGGCAGCCCCTCCGAAGTAATCTACCAGTCTGTGGTAATAGACTACCATATTTACGCTGCCATGCCAGAGCGTCGTATCCAAGACGAATATCGTCGCATTGGCGACGGCGAATATCCCCAGCATGAGCAGGTATGTGTTTGGCCACCCGGAGTTGGATTCGAATAGTCCCGACGATGTGTTATCCAAGCAAAACCTCTTTGTATTGCCGCTCCCTAATCCACTCTGCCGACAACAGGCTTATCCATCAGCAAACCCACGCCCACAACATCAGCAAACCTTGGCTCGCGCCCTTACTTCTTCTCTTCCGCGCCTGTTGATAATAGGAAACTGACAACTGGTGACCGATGACTGATTTAGAACTGGTTGAGGAAGCGCAGGTCGTTGGAGTAAAACAGCCGTATATCCTCTATGCCGTACTTCAGCATGGAGATGCGCTCGGGCCCCATGCCGAACGCGAAGCCCGTGTAGATTTGCGGATCCAGGCCGACGCCTTCAAGCACCTTCGGATGCACCATGCCGGCGCCGAGAATTTCTATCCAGTCTTCATCGCGGTTGATGGGGCGCTTGCCGGTCTGCGGGTCCTTGAAGTTGGAGATGGACATGTCCACGCCCGGCTCGACGAATGGGAAGTAGTCGCAGCGGAAGCGCACCTGCCGTTCTTCGCCGAAGATGCGGCGGGCGAACTCGTAGAGCGTGCCCTTGAGGTCGGCGAAGGTGATGCCCCTGTCCACCGCCAAGCCCTCGACCTGATAGAAGTGCCATTCGTGGGTGGCGTCGGTGGCTTCGTAGCGATAGCACTTGCCGGGCACGATGACGCGGATGGGCGGCTTGCGCTCCTGCATGGTGCGAATCTGCATCGGCGATGTCTGCGTACGCATCAGCATCGGGTAGTCGTCATCCTCGTCAGGCTGGTCAACCCACAGCGTCGCCCACATATCGCGGGCGGCATGCCCCTTCGGGATGTTGAGCATCTCAAAGTTGTACAGGTCCCATTCGACTTCCGGCCCCTCCACGACATCGAAGCCCATGGAGCCGAAGGCGTCGCATATCTCTCGAATCATCTGCGTCGTGGGGTGCAGCCCGCCGACGGGCGTCGGCCATCCGGGCAGCGTAACATCGATCGCGTCCGTGAAGTCATCGGCGTCGGACTTGGCGCGCGCGACGGCATCTTGGCGCTCGGCGCGGGCTTGCTCAAGCAGCGACTTGACGCGATTGGCTGCGCTGCCCACGCTGCGGCGCTCGTCGGGCGAGAGGCCGCCGACGCCGCGCAGCACCTGCGTCAGCCGTCCGCGCCGTCCCAGCCAGGCGATGCGCCAAGCCTCTATCTGCTCGGCTGTATCGGCGGCGGCAAGCTCCGCAAGGGCGGCGTCTCTCACTGATTCCACATGGCTGACGCTGGCGTTATCGGGCATCTTTTGGCCTTTCAGGTATTGATGGAAGATTTGTATGAGTAGAGAAAAATGCCGCAAAGTCGCGACGGCTGGCATCAATTATAGGTATTGGTTCGGAATAGGGTCAAGAAACGGCGCTGAGGCTAACCTAGGACTAACATAGATGAACAGAGCCTGCCCTGAGCGCAGCCGACGGAACGGATACAATTAGTTTGGCGGCGCGTGACGCCGATGGCGTTCCCATTTAGGCGGCAAGCCTTTTCGTCATTCCTGCGAAAGCGGGAATCCAGTGGATATAGCAACAAAAACATCTGAAAGGAAACGCTATCCTTGACACCATGCGCGTGGTTGCGTCATATTTGTGCTGCTTGAATGACGGCTTTAGATTCCGGACGAAGCGCGGAATGACATCGCCGAAAGCCGGTGATGACCTGACCGCAAGCGGATGACTCGTGTATGAAGCTGAACTCCACTCACATCGCGCTGGGCGTGCTGGTCGTGCTCGCGGTTGCGGGAGGGGTCGTGATGACGGTTTGGCCAAGGGCATCGGGCGACATACAAGTGGTCACGGTAGCGCCGACCGCCACACCCGCGCCCGCTGAAACGCCGACGCCCTCCGAAACGCGGGTGGGCGTGTACATCACGGGCGCTGTGGTGAACCCGGGCGTGTATCTGGTCAACGATGGCAGCCGCTTGGCGAACATCATCCTGCTTGCGGGCGGCGCGACGGCTGAGGCTGAGCTGACCGCCGTCAATCTCGCGGCGCTCGTGCGCGACGAAGACCATTGGCATATTCCAGAGCGGGGCGCGGCTTTCTCGCCCTCCAATGGCTTGGCAGGCTCAAGCCGCGCCGCCGAATCCGCATCGCGCGCGCAGGCGGGGCAGCGCGCCGATGGCGCAATCGACCTGAACATCGCCGACGTAGAGCTGCTTCAGAGCTTACCCGGCATCGGTGAAGTAAAGGCGCAAGCAATCGTGAGCTACCGAGAGACTAACGGCGGCTTCGACAGCGTGGACGCGCTGCTTGAGGTGGACGGGATAGGCGAAGGGACGCTCGAAGGGATACGCGAGTTGGTAGCCGTGAAATAGTTTTCATCCATGAACGGAGCCTGCCCTGAGCGTAGCCGAAGGAATGGAAAGGATATAGATGTTGCCGCCGTTTATTAGCCAGTCCGACCTATGGGGCCCATTGAGCGCCGCGATAGTGTTCGCGGTGTTCCTGATTGCGTCTGGCGTTGCGAATGTCGTCATGCGGATGGTCTTGGGACGCTGGGCGCGCCGAGTGCCGGGGACGCTGGGCGTAGAGGTGCTGAACGCGCTGCGCGGACCCCTCGTGCTGTTCATCGCGCTGTCGGGACTGTTCATCGCCCTGCTAATCCTCACCACCCTCGACAACCCGCGCTATGCCCTCATATTAGGCTGGGACGCCCTGCTGCGCCGCGCCTGGCTCGTGGTGGTCATCCTTGAAGTGGCATATCTCATCTACCGCCTGCTGGACGCGATTCTGAGCTGGTACATCCAGAGCATGGCGGCGCTGACGGAGACGCAGCTTGACGACAGGCTATTGCCGCCGCTAAAGCGCATCCTGCCCCTGGCAGTGTATTCGCTGGCTATACTCATGGCGCTGTCCGTGCTGAACATCCCGATAAGCCCGATACTCGCCGGACTTGGCATCGGGGGACTTGCGGTCGCGCTGGCAGTGCAGCCCACGCTCGCCAACTTCTTCGCCGGCACCTATGTCGTGACCGAAGGCGAGCTCAATATCGGCGACTATATCGAGCTTCAAGGCGGCCCCTCCGGATATGTCGTGGAGGTAGGCTGGCGCAGCACCAAGATTCGCTCGATGTTCAACAACTTGGTGATAATCCCCAACTCCCAGATGGCTAACAGCATCGTTACCAACTACTACAGCCCGTCGCCGGCGATCAGTGTGATGGTCTATTGCGGCGTAAGCTACGATTCAGACCTGCATGTAGTCGAAAGCGTGGTGCTCGAGGCGGCGCAAGAGCTGGTGAACGGCTCCGAGCATGCGGTGAAAGACGACGAGCCGTGGTTCGGCTTCGAAGAGTTTGGCGACTCCAACATCACCTTCTGGGTATTCATACAGGCAACCGACAGGCTGGGCAGCTTCTACCTGACGAGCGACCTCGTGAAGGTAATCCATTCGCGCCTGACCGCCGAAGGCATAGAGATTAACTACCCTGTGCGGAAACTGGTATTCCCGTCGGAGAACGGGAGCATCCCCGCCGCTCCGCCAATGCCGCCCGTGCCCCCGCCTGCGCGATAAAGCAAGCCTTGAGCATTAGCCCTGTTCTTGTTCATCTTCGAATCGAGGCGGCGGTTCGTCGAACTCCTCACCCCGCGCCTTCGCTTCTTGCATGCGCTTATACCAAGCGGCGTTCTGCCTTCTGGCGTCAGCGAATGCTTGGGCGCGTCCCCTGTTGAAACTTCTCTTGACCATCTCATAAGCGATAACCACGATATAAGCGCCTCCATCAAACCCATTCGCGCCTGACTGCCGAGGGCATAGAGATTAGGTTCTGTTGACATTTCGACTTTTAATCTCGTCATTCCTGCGAAAGAAAGTCACCCCTGCGGAAGCAGGGGCAGAAATCCAGTGTTTTGAGATAGCCTGAAATATGCGAAAGTGCCTGCATTATGAGGTTCTGGATTCCCGTTTTTACGGGAATGACGCAAATGTCCACACAGCCTAACTACCCCGTGCGGAATCTGTATGCCCGTCGGCGAATAGAAGGTATGCCCGCCGCCCCACCGATGCCGCCCCCGTCTGCGATATAGAGGAAGCGTTGAGCATTAGTCCTGTCCTTGTTCTTGTTCATCTTCGAATCGAGGCGGCGGTTCGTTGAACTCCTCACCCCGTTCACGCGCTTCCTGCATGCGCTTGTACCAAGCATCCACCTTCCTGCCGGCGTCAGCGTATGCTTGGGCGCGTCCCCTGTTGAAACTTCTCTTGACCATCTCATAAGCGATAACCACGATATAAACGCCTCCTTCGAATGCGCCCGCGACGGCGGCAGACACTACCGAGACCGCTTCGCCCTTGACCACAATGGCGATGAATGTCGCCAGTGTCGTGTCATTGCGTACTTCCCCGACTTCGTACCACGAAACCAGCCCCATCCCCGCAATGAACGATACCACGAATATGGCGACCGATGTTGTTCGTACCCAAATCGGCAGCATTAAGGCAAATCCATCTCCTATAACTCATTATTGGCAACGGTTGGTAGTGTGTCAACAGCGCCTTCAGTTCGCTAGCGTTTCCATTCAGGTGGCAAACCTGTAAGTGCGCCTAAGCTCTGCCGACATTCCGACCTTTCACCCCATCACCCCCACTCCCTCACCCGTCATCACTGCGAAAGAACGTCACCCCTGCGAAAGCATGGGCAGGAATCCAGCGCCTCCAACACCGCCATCCCCAGCGCCTCCCCTTGTCATCCCAAGCGCCCCCTTCCCCTGTCATTCCGAACGCAGCGCAGCGCAGTGAGGAATCAAAAATCCCCGCCACCAATACGCCCAATATGACAACGATTTTAGACCCCCTCGCTCCCTTCAAGGTGCCAATCGAAAGTTCGGCGTAACAATTGAAAGACCCTGGGCGCGGGCCTGACACACCCATTCGGCGACACCCGTAGGCGAAAGCCCTTCGACTACTCGACAAGCCGTATCTCCCCCTCCCATAGACGCTCAAAGCCGTCACCTACACGCGCATACTGGCCCGTGCGGATTTCGGCTATGTCATACTCCGGGAGAGCTATCGCCGCTATACATTTGCCGTCGAATACCGTGCCACGCCCGCTGAAGTCGAAGTCCATGTTGGTGAAGCCGTGCCGCTTGCGGTCGTCGGGCAAGTCAGCCACATCAGCGGGAACCAGATGCAGAAAGAACGACGCCCTCGTGTCGGCGCGGGCGCACGGCTCCCCGACATATACCAGAGTGTTGTCGTTGATGTATATGTCAAAGTCGGCACGGACCGCCGGTTCGCCGGACACGAGCGTCTCGTAGGCGGACTGACGCGCGCGCGCGCTGTCAAAATTGGCGTTCACTCTGAATATGGCTCCATTGGCAAGCTCCGCCACCGGCTCCAGCAAGGGATCCCGAAACAAGGCGCTTTCCATCTCGTCGTACTGCTGCGGAGAGCATCCACTCTCCCGCCAGCCCTGGAAGTAGTATATGACATGCACCTCTCCGCTTCCAATTGCGTCCAACAATGCGGAGCGCAGTCTATCCGGTTCACACGGCAGCGAGTAATGGCGCGCCGAACCGTTGGCGTAGAAACTCGTGAAAGCCAAATTGTTGCTCAGGGTCTTGCCGCTCAGAGCCGCCTCCGAAATGTACTGCGCGCTCTCCGAATTACTCCACCACGGCGCGGCATACTCTTGTCGCTCACCGGCGTTCCAAGCCTGCAACTCGCGCCCATTCAGCGCAACCAGCCAAGCCAATTGCACGGACAGCGCCAGCATCAGGACGACGGCAAGAGTCCTTCCCGTGATAGATGGAACCCCCCGTCTGCGTAGGACGATCCCCACATATCCTAGGACGCCGTCCAGCAGCAGCAGCGCCGCTAACAGAAGCGGAATATACACCGGAGTGAGGTATCTCCACTGCAATCCATTCAGTGTGTCATCCCCCGATATTATCGCGGCGGCGAGCAGTGTTAGGTACGCCAGCGCAAAACCGCCGAATACGCGCAACGGACGCCATGCAACATCCGAAGAAGCGTCGCTTTTTCGGTCTGAGCGGCGGATGAACGCATGACAGGCGGCAATCACAAGCGCAAACAGAAGCGGAACGGTCAACCCCATGAGCCACCACCCCGAAGACGCGATTTGCAAAGCCTCGTCCACGATGAAGGAAAATGAGTCGAAAGTCCGGTCTCTTCTGCCGGTCGTGTAGCCGACAAGCAGAAAGTTCCGCAGCATCCACAGACACAGCGGCGCGGCGGCAATCAGCGCATAGACGGCGACGCGCTTCACCTTCTCCGGCAGCGCAACCCGCGCCGCAAGCAGCATCGGGATCGCCGCCAGTATCAAGGATGCGCCCATGTAGCGGGTCAGACATGCAAGCGCGCCGAAAGCCGCCGCCCATATTAGAGGTGCGCGGCTGCCGCCCTTCAGGTGGGCGTCAAGCTGCGTCAGCGAGAGCGTTACGAACAGAATGAACGCCGATTCGCTCATGGCTTGGGACGCCATTTCGACGAGCGGGAGGGCAAGCGCGATGGATAAGCAGCCCCACAGCCACAGAATCCGCGAGCGCATATAACGCCGCAGCCACCAGCCCGCAACCAGAACGGTCAGACCGAAGATGACGGCATTGAGCGGACCCGCGAGGGAGTACGGATCGATCCCCAACAACCCCCCGCCCGCGAGCATCGCCGGATACAGCGGCGGCCAGAGCGTCAGAGGTTCATGATACAGATCGACAAAGCCATTGCCCGCTAAGAGATTGCGCGCAACCGTGATGTAGTTGACCCCATCCCATGGCAGCTGCGGTCCGTAACTTGCTTGCCGCAGGAACACGAGACCGCCGCCCAGCAATGCCGCCGCCACCAGCAGGCACACGAACGCCGCAAGAACCAGCCGTTCCCAAGAACGCCACAGAGGAGAGCGAAATACCCCCCCCCGTACCGATGTTCTAGTAGCGCGCGTCAGTGCCCGCCGCATGCTATTCAGCATACGCAGCAAAGTCCCCTTCATATCAGCTCAGCGAACTAGCGTCATTCGCGCAGCCCAGCAACCCCAATTGCGCGCAATCCGCCCAATGCCACCCGCACAACCCTCCAACCCAAAGCCGCGCCGCACCCCCATTCTACAACACCCTCTCCCTCCACCGACAAGAATTAGCCATCCGATTCCCGCACCCGCAAGAGCAACCGCCCCGTCGCCCCACCCCCTTCCGTTCGTGGTGAGCCTGTCGAACCACCTTTTCATGAATTCCCAAAGAGAAACTTGAATCAGTCCCTTCCCCCTTGATGGAGGAAGGTTGCCTGCTGTCAAGCGCAATCCGAGGGCGTGATTGTCCCTTCCCCCTTTGGGGGAAGGTTAGGATGGGGGCGAAAACGCTTGCCAATCGACCTCCATGTCATCCCGACCATCTTTCTCTGTCATTCCGAACGCAGTGAGGAATCAAAAATCCCCGCACACAACCAACCCCCCAATCCCAACCGCCATCCCATCCATCCATTCATCTCATCCCCAATTCGTTCGTGGTGAGCCTCCTGAGCCTGCCGAAGGGCGAACCACCCGTCCCCCTCATTCTTAATTCCTAATTCTCAATTCTTAATTGAAAACCCCCCTTGACACCACACAAACCCTCACCTATACTATCCGTAAGAACATAAGTTGCATAACAAGCACGAACAACCTAACGCCCTAATCCCTGACAATCTGAAATCCTGACACCCTGAAACCCTTGGGAATAACCAATGAACCAACCAACCCCCATAAACCAACACCAACAGGACAACCAGGACAGTCATGCCCAACATGACCACCTGGACAACAGGCACTGCCAGACTGCCATCGAGCACCTCCAGCACCTAGTCCACCAAGAAACAGACAACGGCAGAACCATCATACGCAGCATCGTCTCCATCATGACCGGCGACGACCAGGACAGCATGCCCCATCACAGACTCCAAGCCGCCCGCCTGCTGCTCAAACTAGGCTTCCAAGAAGCCGAAGCCCTCATCAACAGCCTCAGCTCCAAGATGGAACGGCAGGCAAAGAAAGAAGACGCCCAGGGAGAGAACGGCCCCACACAAGCAGTCAGCCCCGAACACGAAAGGCTGAACAAAAAACTCGTCGCCCGCATCCGCGTAGAGACCGGAGAAGGCGCAAGCATAGTCAGGATACTCAACGAAGTGCTGGAAGGACGCGACCGAGACGCCAAGCCAAGGGACAGGATAGAAGCCGCCAAAGTGCTGCTCAGTTGGGGCTTCGGCAACCCGTCCACCCCCGACCCTGAGTTCATGTCCTACTACTCCCCCTGCCACCCCGACTGTCTATGCGCCTGCCGCGACCTAGACGAAGACCACCCGGCGGTAGTCGAGAGCCACGCGCCTGTATCGGAAGCCCACATGAAAGAAGTAGCCGAAGCAGAGCGAATAGAAGAGAAAGCAGCAGAAAGCGCGAGGCAAATCTCCCAGGGACACACCGACTACCTATCCGAGATAAGCCACCTCCCCGGCAACAAAAAGCCCCGCCGCCCCGAACGCCACCCACCCTTCCGCTGACAACAGCGGCGGGGCAAGCGCCCCCAACCAATGTAGGGGCGACTGCCAGTCGCCCCCATCGCCCCGCCGCCAGACATCCCAAACACAGCGCCTCAACCCGCTGTCATCCCGAACCCTATCCCGAACGCCTTTCATTGTCATTCCGAACAGCGTGAGGAATCAAAAATCCCAATCCGCCGAAACACACAGCCTTCAACAACCGCACCCAAACTTCGGTATCGGTCGCCATCGGCCTGCGAAACACCGCACACCAACCCTAAACACAACCCCAATTCTTAATTCCTAATTTTTAATTCTTAATTCCCGCCCTAAGCCCTAGGAACGATAGCCGGCACCTCCAGCTCCGCAAGCAAGTTCTGAAACTCATCGAGGTCGTCGTCCATGACATTTTGCAGCGCGGCGAATTGGGCGTCCAGCAGCTCGCCGAAGTGCGCGAACACATCATGCGCCTGCTGAGGCGGCTTGAAGTCCCCGGCCGACACCACCGGCGTCAGCCCCGCAAGCTTGGCGTTCAACTTGATTGGCAGGTGCAGCCTGTCGCGCGCGCCCTTATACTCGGTCTGTATCAGCGCGCCCTCGATCTCGTTCAGCTTCGCCTTGATCGCGTCCGCCGCGTCGGTGACGGCATCCTCGACCGCCGTTCCCTCCGCGCGCAGCGCCCACTCGTCCACCTGCGACCGCGCGCTTCGCAGCCGATTGATGTTGTCATGCGTCTCCGAAAGCTTATCGCGGATGCGAAGCAGAAGCTCGAACTGCGCGTCGAAGTCCTCCTGAGTCGCCTCCACGCGCGGATCCTTCACCATCTCAAAGTCCTGCGACTGCGACTGCTCGCCCACGCTCAGCCTGACCTGATAGCGGCCCGGCGGCGCAAGCGGCCCGCGCCCTACGCCCTCCGTCGTCTTGTCGCCGGGCACCGTGCGCGCGCCCGGATAGCGCATGTTCCAGTCGAAGCGGTTCATCCTCGCCTCTGCCGGCGCTCGCGGATCGTCCGACTCGTCGCCCTCGTCCCGCCGCGCGCTCGAGTAGCTCTTGATTTCCACGCCGTCGGCGTCCATGAAGGTCAGCGTAACCTCATCTTGCGGCTTTTCCTTGAGCCAGTACCACACGCGCACGCCGCCGGGCGGGTTCTCGCCCGCATCCAGCAGCTTGCGCTGGAACTCGCCGTGCTCGCCCTTCGTATCCACGAACGCGACCGCCGCGCCCAGCGCGAGCTGATAGTTCTTGGTGGCGCTGCCATTCCGCCCCCGAAACGGCGCTGCCAACCGTATCTTCGTCGCAGGCTCTATCAAGTGCATCGGCTCATCCGCGAACTCGCCGGACACCTGCCTCAGCTGGCTCAGGCCGTCCATAATCCAGAAGCTGCGCCCATGCGTCGCCGCCACCAGGTCGTCGTCCTTGATTGCGAGGTCATACACCGGCACGACCGGCAGATTGCCGCGCATAGAGCGCCAGCTTTCGCCATCGTCGAAGGACACATATATCCCCGTCTCCGTCCCCACATACAGCAGCCCCGGACGCTCTGTGTCCTCGCGGATGCAGCGCGTAAAGTCGTCTTGCGGCAGGTCGCCCGTGATGGACTTCCAGCTCGCGCCGTAGTCCGATGTCTTGAACAGGAACGGCCTGTTGTCATCGAACTTGTAGCGCGTGGCGGCAAGATACGCGGTCGCCGGGTCGTGCGGCGATACCTCTATCATGTCAACCCGCGTCCATTCCTCCAGTTCGGCGGGCGTAACATTCTCCCAATTCGCGCCGCCGTCCTTGGATATATGCACAAGCCCATCGTCCGAGCCTGCCCAGAACACGCCCTTCTCGTGCGGCGATTCGAGGAACGAGAACACGGTGCAGTAGGTCTCCGCGCCCGATGCGTCCCCGGTCACATCCCCGCCCGACGGCTGGAGCTTGTCCGGGTCGTTTCTCGTCAGATCCGGGCTGATAGCCTCCCAGCTCCCGCCTTGGTCATGCGACCTGAATACGATGTTCCCCGCCGCGTACAGGATACCCGGGTCGTGCGGCGAGAACTGAATCGGATAAGTCCACTGGAACCTATAGCGCGCATCGACCGGCCCGTAGCCGGTGTTCATCTCAGGCCAAACGGTGATGATTCGCACCTGCCCCGTCGAATGGTCGTAGCGCAGCATATTGCCGCCACCGCCGGGCGAAGAGCCGATAGCGCCCGATATGACCACATTCGGGTTGGTCGGGTCGACGACTATGTAGCCGCTCTCCGAACTGCCGACCGTGTAGCAGTCGCCCCATGGAATCGCGCCCTTGTGCGACCCCGACGGCACGCTAATCGCGCTGTTGTCCTGCTGCGTCCCATATACGCGATAGGGGAATTGCGTATCGGTCGTCACATGGTAGAACTGCGCCGTCATCTGGTTGTATATCGTGGAGAATGTATCCCCGCCGTTGTAGCTGACACACGCGCCGCCGTCATTCCCCTCTATCATCCGGCGGGGGTTTCGCGGGTCTATCCAAAGGTCGTGATTGTCCCCGTGCGGCGTGTTCACCTCCACCCAAGTCCTGCCGCCGTCGCTGGACTTCCACGCCGAATAGTTCAGAACCCAGACGGTATCGGCGTCCTGCGGATCGGCGAATATGTGCTGATAGTACCAGGGGCGGCCCTGAAGGTCGCGGTTGTCCGACACGAGCTCCCATGTATCCCCGTAGTCGTCCGACCTGAACACGCCCGGTTCGCCGGCCTCTACGGTGGCGTATATTCTGCCCGGCTTTGCCGGAGACACCGCAACGCCTATCCTGCCGAATGGCATGTCGGGCAAGCCCGGATTGTTGGAGACATCCTGCCATGTGTCGCCGCCGTCCGTGCTGCGCCAAAGTCCGCTGTCAGGCCCGCCGCTGGACATGTTCCAGAAGTTGCGGCGCGCCTGCCATATCGCCGCGAACATCAGGCGCGGATTGGTCGGATCCATGCTCAAGTCGCCCGCGCCCGCGTTCTCGCTCTTGAACAGCACGCGCTCCCAATTCTGCCCGCCGTCCTTGGACCTGAACACGCCGCGCTCCTCATTCGCGCCGAAGGCATGCCCCAGCGCCGCCACGAACACGATGTCCGGGTTCGTCGGGTGAACCCGAACCCGCGAGATGTGCCGCGTGTCTTCCAGCCCCAGATGAACCCAGGAATGCCCGCCGTCGTTGGATCTGTACACCCCGTTCCCGTGAGTCACATCAAGCCGTATGCAAGCCTCGCCCATTCCGGCGTACACCACGCTCGGCTCAGAGTCGGACACCGCTATCGCGCCCACCGATGCCGTATCGAAATACCCGTCCGACACATTCTCCCAATATGTCCCGCCGTCATAAGTCTTCCACACCCCGCCCGCGCACGCGCCAAAGTAGAACGTGCCGGCGTCAACCGGATCGCCCGCCACCGCCACTACGCGCCCGCCCCTTGGCGGTCCAATGCACCGCCACTTCAGCGCATTCAGCATCCCTGGGTCAATGTCGCTCGCCTGCCGTCGAAGAGTCATATCGTCGCACCTCACTAGGAATCGTGGTCAGTGGTATTATAACCCGAAGTTGGATAAGAATTGGGAATTGAGAAAATTGCATTAGTCCCTTCCCCCTTGATGGGGAAATGTTAGGATGGGGGGCGAGTCGGTCGCGCCAATTGTCCCTTCCCTCTTGATGTGGGAAGGTTAGGGTGGGGGGCGAGTCGGTCGCGCCAATTATCCCTTCCCCCTTTGGGGGAAGGTTAGGATGGGGGCGAAAATGCTTGTCCATCGACGGCTAAACTATACTAATGCAAGTTTCTCAGGAATTAAGAGTAGAAGGAGACGATTTGAGACTTGACGCGCCCTTGCAAGCCCACCTTGTGGATGAACTCTTTGACTTCTGGCTGCCAATCTTCGAAGGGCAACTCGATGTAACGCCCGATGTCCTTCTGGGGCATGAGGGCGCGCGCAGCCTCATCACGGTGTACGCCGTAAGGCGGGACGGCAAGCTGGCGGGGGCATGCTTGGTAGCGGCATCAAGGGATCTGCCCATCCTGGGCGGGCTTGGCGAAGTGGCAACCAACCCGAATATCCGTCGCTCCGGCATCGCAACCGAACTCTCCCGTCAGGCAAGGGACGATTTCGAGGCGCGGGGAGGGCAGGCGCTCTTCCTAGGCACCGGCAACCCCGACGCAGCCAGAATCTACTTCCGGCTTGGATGGCGCAAGCTGGCGGGCGCGAACCTGATGGTCAATGTCTTAAACGGCAACTCCCCCGAAGAGTTCCTTGTGGACTACTTCCGCGACATAGGGCAAGCCACCGTGAGGACGCCCTCACCCGCCGACAGGATACCGATGATACCCCTGCTCGTGTCCCCGCACGATTGGCAAGTGCTGGACGCCAACGCAGCCATGCACTCCACCCGCTACGCTGTGCAAGACTCATGCCTCGGACTATATCGGCGGTACGAGGCTCTAACCAAGGCTGGACAAGGCGCATGGTTCTGCGCCGGCGCAGAGCGGGGGCAGCTGGTTGGGCTATCGACGGCTCGCATCGGCAGCGACGGGGCATGCCTTGTCGACGGCTTCACTCACAAGGCTTACCTGCATTCCTGGGCGGAGTTGGCTCAAGCGGCGATTGGCTGGGGCGTCGACAAGAAGGCGTCGTCCATCCATGCCGCCGTGTCCGTCGAGGACGAAGAAAAGCAGTCCCTATTCCAGTCCATCGGATTCGGAAAGCCGCGCCCGCGCGAGCCGTTCGACCTAGGCGGCAGGCAGGTCGCAGCCATCCGCTTGGAGCTGGTATCAAGAAGATTGCATTAGTCCCTTCCCCCTTTGGGGGAAGGTTAGGATGGGGGTGAAAACGCTCGCCCATCCACGGCTAATCTGTACTAACGCAATTTTCTCGCTGGCATAATACGCGCATGACATCCGAGGCGTGGCTAGACCAATGACAGCGTAGCCGAAGGGAACAGATCCGCGGAGTCAACCGCCTGCGGAATTATCCCCTGCTCCACATTGAAGCCGATGAAGGTTTCCAGCGTATCGCGGGAGTCCTCATAGCCGTATGGTATGGGATCGTCCCCCACTATCTCCGCCATTTGCAGCAGCGCCTTGTCGTCGGGGCTGGAAGCATCCCCGGAGCGCAGACGCTGGATATAGGGCGTCTTAGCTTCATCGAACACGCTGAACAGCTCAGGGGCAAGGTCCGGGTTGGATTCCAGCAAGTCGTCCTTGACCACCAGGAGATGGCTTATCGGATAGAGGCCGGTCTTGCGATGCCAAGCGTCATCCGCTTGATGCGCCTCTGGGAACAGCGGCTGTATGTCCGGCGAGTCGATTGGCGCAGCGCCTATGGCGGCGTCTATCTCGCCCGAAAGCAGCATCGCGGCTAGGTCGTCGTTAGGCGAGGACACGACATTGGACGGCGCGACGAACTCGGCGACATGCTCATCGCCGGACAGCACCCATGTCACCGCGTCCAAGTCCACGCCGTACTCGGTCTGCAAAAGCCCCCTAGTCCAAACGCCCGGGGTCAGGGTGTAGCTCCGCAAGCCCACCTTCCGCCCCTCCAAGTCTTTGGGCGTCCGTATGCCGCTGCGCGTGTTGTGAACCAGCCCGCCATGATAGAAGGCGCGAGTGAGGAACACGGGGAGCGCGGTGAAGCGCTTGCCGTGCGCGCGGGCGCAGAAGTATGTAGAGAGCGCCATCTCCGCGACATCAAACTCCAAGCCGCGCACCATGCGCCGGAAGACGCTGGTAATCGGAGACACCTCTATATGCTCCAAGTCGAACATATCAGAGGCAACGCTGCCGTCCATCAACGGCGTCGTATGTCCATAGCTGCCAACGGCTGTACGCAATACCAAGTCTGTCATATTCACTGTCTCCTAATAAGGCGCGGCGTTGCCCATTCGTGTAATTTGAGGATTACCTTAACACAGGTTGGCGCGCTTTGTGGAGATAGCGCAAGTCCCTTCCCCCTTTGGGGGAAGGTTAGGATGGGGGCGAAAATGCTTGCCCGTCGACGGCTAAACTGTACTGATACAATTTTCTCGAGCGGCGCGGTAGCGTTTCCTTTTGGGTGGTTAAAGTCCCTTACCCCTTGATGGGGGAAGGTTAGGATGGGGGCGAAAATGCCCGCCCATCGACGGCTAAACTGTACTGATACAATTTTCTCGAGCCGCGCATCGGTATTGACAGCCCTATGCGGCGGTGATAGATTGGCGCATGGGTTTGCAGGCACTTTAATATAGGTTGAATATCTAACGCACGGGTTCGCAGGGAAGGGGGTGAAAAGCCCCCACGGCCGCGCCACTGTGAGCGGGTAGCGTTGCGGCGGTTGCCATCGGTGTCTTGACGCAAGAGACCGGGAAGACGCCGCAAGCGCGATGAACCGCAAGTCAGGATACCTGTCCTGTGCGTTGGAAGTTGGCTTCTCGCCGGTGGGAGCGCTTCCAATGCCTGCCTACGCAGCGCGGCGGCAGGTTTCGCTTTACGCTCCGACCATGATGGTGTCGGGGCGTTTTGTTTTGACAGGGCTGACTGGGGAAGGGCATCGGTTTGCGGCAGATGATTGTATTTTTGACCACTTCGGATACGGATATATTGGCGCTCGAGGGCGCGCGGGGCGATTTGCCGCCGGGGTTGAGCGATACCGTGGCGGTGAATCCGTTCGCGCTGGCGCAGTATGATGAGGCGTTCGAGCGATTTCTGGGGGAGATGCTGCCTAGCGCGAGTCTGGTTCTTGCCCGACTGCTGGGCGGGGACAAGGCGATGGGCGAGTCTTTCGTGCGGCTGGAGGCGGAGTGCCGCAGGCTGGGCATCCCTCTGGTGGCGTGCTCCGGCGAGCCTACGCGCGATGCGGTGTTCGAGCGGCGTTCCACTACGCCCGCCATCGTCGCGCAGACGGCGTTCGAGTATCTGAACCATGGCGGAGTGGGCAACCTCGCCAACCTGCTGCGATTTCTGAGCGACGAGACGCTCGGCAGCGAGCATGGCTATGAGCCGCCCGCGCCGCTGCCGCAGGACGGGGTGTATCGCAAGGGCAGGCCGGATGCCGTCCCCTTGGGCGAGTATCGGCGGCTGTACTGCGATGCGGACAAGCCAACGGCAGCGCTGCTGTTCTACCGCGCCCACTGGGTCAGCCGTAACATAGAGTTCGTGGACGCGATGGTGGATGCGCTGGAACGGCAGGGGTGCAACGCGCTGCCGGTGTTCTGTTCCAGCCTGCGCGAGGACGACGGCGCGGTATTCCGCAAGTACCTGATGAACGGGAACGGCGATGCGACGGTGGATGTTGTGGTCTGCACGCAGAGTTTCGCCATGAGCCACCAGCCTGGACTGCAACCCGGCAATGGCGCAGGCGCGAACCCGGTGGATGCGAATTGGGACATTCGCGTACTGGAACGGCTGGATGTGCCGATACTGCAAGCCATCGTATCCACAGAGCCGCAGGCGGCATGGCATGAGCGCGACATCGGGCTTAGCCCGCTCGACATCGCCATGAATGTCGCGCTGCCGGAGCTGGACGGGCGCATCATCACCGTGCCTGTCTCATTCAAGGAAGCGGTATCGTCCTCCGACAATCTCGGCGCTGATGAGGGCGCATTGGGCGGTGAGCTGAGGCGGTATGTGCCGAATATAGAGCAGACGGAGTCGGTGGCGGGACTGGCGGCGCGGTTTGCGCGGCTGGGGCATACGCCTGTATCCGAGCGCAAAATCGCCATTGTGCTGAGCAACTACCCCACAAAGGCGTCACGGCTCGGCAACGCGGTCGGGCTGGATACGCCCGCGTCCGCGATCAACCTGCTGAGCGCGATGCGCGATGCGGGCTATCGCGTGGAGGACATACCCGCAGACGGCGACGAGCTCATGCGGCGGCTCATCGAGCGCTGCACCTACGACGCCGACTTTCTGACGCCTGAGCAGATGCGAAACGCCGAGGGGCGCGTGTCCGCCGATGAGTACGCGGCGCAGTTCAACGGCTTGCCCCAAGATGTACAAGACTCTATGAGATCGGATTGGGGCGAGCCGCCGGGAACCGTCTATACCGACGACGGCGACCTGTTCATGGCGGGATTGCGGCTTGGCAATGTGTTCGTTGGGATACAGCCGCCGCGCGGGTTCGGCGAAAATCCCATCGCCATCTACCACAGCCCTGAGCTTATGCCCACGCACCACTACATCGCCTTCTATCGCTGGCTGAGGGACGGATTCGGCGCGGACGCCGTGGTGCATCTGGGCAAGCACGGGACTCTGGAATGGACGCCGGGCAAGGGCGTCGGGCTGTCGCGCTCATGCCTGCCGGAGGTGTGCCTGCCGGACATGCCGCACTTCTACCCGTTCATCATCAACAACCCCGGCGAAGGCACGCAGGCGAAGCGGCGCACGCACGCGGTCATCGTCGACCATCTCGTCCCCGCCATGACGACCGCCGACAGCTACGGCGACATCACGCGCTGCGAGCAGCTGATGGACGAGTACGCGCGGGCGCAGGGGATGGACCCGCAGAAGCTGCCGATGCTGCGGCAGCAGATATGGGAGGTCGTGCAAAAGGCGCGGCTGAACGAAGACCTGGGCGTGGACGAGATACCGGACGACTTCGACGACTTCATCCTGCACATAGACGGCTACATCTGCGAGCTGAAGGACGCGCAGATACGCGACGGGCTGCACACGCTGGGCGAAGCGCCGCAGTCTGAGATGCTCATCGGACTGCTGCTCGCGCTGACGCGGCTGAACAACGGCGATGTGCCGGGCCTAAGGCATGCGATAGGGGATGCGCTGGGGCTGGACTACGCCGCGCTGCTGAGGGACAGGGGCGCGCCCGTGCAGTCCGGCGCGCTGCCCGATGCGCTTGGCGGCGTGAACGGCAGCGAACCGATACGCAGCGCCGGCGATGTCGTGGAACGGCTCGAAGCAATCGCGCGCGCCCTGTACGAGCGGCTCCATGAAGTAGGGTTCGACGGCGCGAGTATCGAGCGCATCGTCGCGGATGCGCTCCATGAGAGCGGGGAAGTTCCCGATGTTCTGCGATATGTGTGCGAGAGCATCTATCCGGCGCTGACGCGGACGACGGATGAGATAGACGCGCTGCTGCGCGGGTTCGACGGGCGGTTCATATCGCCGGGCCCCGCGGGCGCGCCCACCCGAGGCATGGCGGGCGTGCTTCCCACCGGGCGCAACTTCTACTCCATGGATCCGCGCAGCATCCCGTCGGAAACATCGTGGCAGATTGGCAAGGAACTCGCCGACTCGCTGGTGGAACGGTATCTGTCCGATGAAGGCGAATATCCGGAGTCGGTGGGCATCAGCGTCTGGGGAACTTCCGCGATGCGGACGCACGGCGACGACATCGCGCAGATTTTGGCGCTCATCGGGGTGCGCCCGACATGGCAGGAAGAAAGCAGGCGGGTGAGCGGGCTGGAAGTGATACCGCTCGACGAGCTGGGACGCCCGCGCATAGATGTTACGGTGCGGATAAGCGGCTTCTTCCGCGACGCCTTCCAAAATCTCATCCTGATGATGGACGACGCTTTTCACAGGGTCGCGGCGCTGGACGAACCGGCAGAGCGGAACTTCATCATGAAGCATTACGCCGCCGAGCTTGCGGAGAAGCGCGCCGGCGGCGTTGCCGAACAAGAGGCGCAGGACGAATCGCTGTACAGGATCTTCGGCAGCAAGCCGGGCAGTTACGGCGCGGGCATCTTGCAGGCGATAGACGATGGAAGCTGGCAGTCGGACGAAGACTTGGCGAATGTCTATACGGCGTGGGGTTCTTACGCCTACGGCAGGCGGCAGCACGGCGTAAGCGCGGTGCGCGAGTTTCGGCGGCGGTTCGCGGCGATCGATGTTGCGACGAAGAACCAGGACAACCGCGAACACGACATCTTCGACTCGGACGACTACATGCAGTTTCACGGCGGGATGATTGCCACGGTGCGCGCGCTGGCGGGCGAGAACCCGCGCCAGTTCTTCGGCGACTCCTCGGATCCGACGCTGCTGAGAACGCGCGACCTCAAAGAAGAGGCGCGGCGGGTGTTCCGCTCCCGCGTGGTCAACCCCAAGTGGATGGACTCCATGAAGCGGCACGGCTACAAGGGCGCGTTCGAGCTTGCGGCGACGGTGGACTACATCTTCGGCTACGACGCCACCGCGCAGATTATAGACGACTGGATGTATCAGGAAGTCACAGAGCAGTACGCGCTCAACCCGGATATGCAGCAGTTCTTCGAGCAGAGCAACCCCTGGGCATTGCGCGCCATCGCCGAGCGGCTGATGGAAGCCGCCGACCGCGGCATGTGGGAGGACGCGCCCGAAGAGACGCTAAACGAACTGCGCCGGGTGTATCTGAGAACCGAGGCGCTGCTGGAAGAACGGCAGGAAGCGGGGTAGGGCGTCAGGCTTTCAGGCTTTCAGTTTGGGATGGGGCTAACAGGATATAGGTGAATATAAATGCCATACATTGACAACAACGGAGTTCGCATACACTACCATGTCGAGGGCGCGGGGACGCCTCTTGTGCTTCAGCACGGGCTTACCAGCAGCATCTCGCGGTGGTACTCTTTCGGATTTGTCGACGCGCTGAAGAACGACTATCGGCTTCTGCTAATCGACGCGCGCGGCCATGGCGACAGCGACAAGCCCTACGACGCCGACGCTTACGACCGCAAGGCGATGGCTTCCGATGTCATAGCCGTGCTGGACGCCGAAAGCATCGACAGAGCGCATTACATGGGCTACTCCATGGGCGGCAGCATCGGCTTCGGCATCGCCGAGTCCTTCGCCGACCGCTTCCACTCCCTCATCATCGGCGGGATGCACCCATACCCGCTAGACGGCGAAGGGCTGGAATCTGCCGTGGATCTTATCAAAAGCGGCGGAATGGATGCGTACATCGCCAACATGGAGAACAATAGCGAGGAGCCTATCTCATCCGAGCGAAAGGCGCAGCTGCTCGCAAACGACCCTCAAGCCATCATAGGCGCGTCCTTGGGACTCAAGAACCGCCCTGACCTGTCCCATGTTCTGCCGACTATGACCATGCCCTGCCTTGTGTACGCGGGCGATGCCGACGGCTTGCACGTCGGCGCGGAGAAGTGCGCCAAGCGCATGCCCAACGTGACCTGGGTCTCCCTGCCCGACCTAGACCACTCTCAGGCAATGGAACGCAGCGACCTAGTGCTGCCGCCTGTCCAAAGCTTCCTGAAGAATGTCGGCTAGAGCGTTGATTTTAGGGGTAGGGGTAGTAGGTGGTCAGGCGGTCAGTTGGGGGAGTGAGTGGATGTTATAAGGGATGAGTCAAGGATGGCGGGATATGGCAGTTCAGGAATTGGGAAAGCTGGAAGTGGTGGATGTGCGGAAAGTTTGGGAACAGGAAAGGCGGGACTTTACGCCATGGCTTGCTGACAATCTGGCGCTGTTGGGTGATGCATTGCAGATAGACCTCAAATTAGAGCATATCGAGGCACGGGTCGGCGATTTCTCATTGGACATACTAGCGACCGATGGGAATGGCGCAAAAGTTGCTATCGAGAACCAACTTGAGCCGACTGACCACACCCACCTTGGCCAACTGCTCACCTATGCGGCAGGATACGATGTCCTAACCCTGATATGGGTAACGCCTAGTTTCAGAGACGGACATCGCGCAACGCTAGAATGGTTGAATAGTTGGGCGCCGGATGAAATTGAAATATATGGCGTCGAATTGCGCGCCGTGCGTATCGGGAATTCGCTCCCTGCCCCTGAATTTATTCCTGTGGTATCTCCCAATGAGAGAAGATCTAGCCTGCAAGGCGCGGATGGTTCTAAACGCAAAGAGTTCTATCAGCCATTGGTGGACAGGTTGCGAGAAGCAGGTTTCACCAAAAGCCAAAGCGCTACAACCACTTGGATACAGAGATTCGTATCCGATGTGCCGGGGCTGACATACAATGCTGATGTCGGAAACAATCCGAGAGTATTTATATCAATGAGTGATAAGAATACGAAGAAGCAAGTTTTCGACGCTTTGCGTCAGGACGCGGAGCAGATAGAGAAGGATCTGGACTTAGAAATAGACACGAATACTAAAATCGTATGGAAGACTTCCCAAGGAAATATAGCGGTGTCCATAGATAAGTCTGACAACAACCTCACAGAAGAAGTGAGAAAATGGATGTTTGACTATCTTATCAAGTTCAAGAAAATCTTCGATCACCGTGTAGAAAACATAGTCAACAATCTGCCAGAAGGTGCTGAGTAACAATCTTTTATGGCTCAACTCAACGATAACTCACAGGACAAAAACTTCCCGTTCTCCGCCATCGTCGGGCAGGATCGGATGAAGCTCGCGCTGATTCTGAACGCCATCAATCCGGCGATTGGAGGCGTGCTTATTCGAGGCGAGAAAGGCACGGCGAAATCGACGGCGGCGCGGTCGCTGGCGGCGCTGCTGCCCGAAATCGGCGTAGTTACGGGCTGCCCTTACAGCTGCGAGCCGGACGCGCCCTTTGCCGGGTGCGACTTCTGCGCGGGCGAGCGGCGGCGCGTAGTCGCGCGGCAGGTGCGCCTTGTAGAGCTGCCGGTGAGCGCGACCGAAGAGGCGGTCGTTGGAACGCTGGACATCGAGGCGGCGATACGCGAGGGCAGTCGACGCTTCGAGCCGGGCTTGCTGGCGTCGGCGCATCGCGGCATCCTGTACATCGACGAGGTGAACCTGCTGAACGACCATGTAGTGGATGTGCTGCTGGACTCGGCGGCGATGGGGCGCAACTTCGTGGAGCGCGAGGGCATCTCTTTCGCGCATCCGGCACAATTCTTGCTCATCGGAACTATGAACCCGGAGGAAGGCGACCTGCGCCCGCAGTTCATAGACCGCTTCGGGCTTGCGGTGGAGATAGACCACATCCGCGACGCAGAGCGGCGGGCGGATGTGATACGCCGACGCATCGCCTACGAAAGCGACGCCGAGGCGTTTCAAGACGGATGGGCGCAAGCGGAGGCGACTGAGCGCAAGCGCATCGCGGACGCCAAGACGCTGCTGCCCTCGGTGACGGTCGAAGACGGCATCCTGGTTTTCATCGCGCGGCTGTGCGCCGAGCATGAAGTCGACGGGCTGCGCGCCGACATCGTGATATACAAGGCGGCGCAGACGCTCGCGGCTTACGAAGGCAGAACGAGAGTTACTCCTGAGGATGTGCTGAAGGTCGCGGAGATGGCGCTGCTGCACCGAATGAGACGGCAGCCTTTCGACGACCCTGAGCTTAACAACGAGCGTCTCAATGAGATGGCGCAGGAAATCCTGAACTCGCCGCCGCCAAACGCGCCTCAGCCGGACATGGGCGACGCCACGCCGCCGGAACTGCCGCCGGATGACGAAGAACAGCCGCAATCGGGCGCGAATGAGGATGTGTTCGGCACGGGGGAGTCGTTTCAGGTAAAGCCGCTGAACCTGGATGCGCTCGACAGACGAGCGCGGGCGAGCCACGGTCGGCGCACGACTAGCCGCGTGCGCGACCATCGCGGCCGCTATGTCGGCGCGGCAATGCCTGAGGGCAGGGTTACTGACCTCGCGGTGGACGCCACGGTTCGCGCCGCGTCTCCGTTTCAGATTAGGCGCGGCGCATATACGGACAGCAACCTCGCGCTCAAGGTGGAGTCGTGGGACTTGCGGCAGAAGGTCCGCGAGTCGCAGGTGGGCAACCTCGTTGTGTTCCTGGTGGACTCCAGCGGCTCCATGGGCGCGCAGCAGCGCATGGTCGCCACAAAGGGCGCGGTCATATCTCTGCTGATGGACGCCTACCAGCGCCGCGACCGCGTGGCGATGATAGCGTTTCGCGGCGTCAAGTCGGAAGTAGTCCTGCCGCCGACGGACAGCCCGAAGCTGGCGCAGCAGCGGCTGGACAACCTGCCGACCGGCGGCAGAACGCCTATGGCGCAGGCGCTCGCCGACGCGCAGCGGCTCATCAGGCAGCAGCGACAGCGCAGCCCGGATACGCCGCCTCTGCTCGCCATCGTGTCCGACTGCCGCGCGAATGTGGGCATAGCGGGCGGCGATCCGTTCGATGAGACGCTGCGCCTATGCGAGGAGCTCAAGCAGGACAAGGTTCACTCCATCGTGCTGGACCCCGCGCCGCGCTCAAATCGCTTCGGGCTGGTGGAGCGGGTCGCGGATGCGCTAGGCGGCGAGTATATCCCGCTGACTGAGCTGCGCGCGGACGCGATACGGGCGGCAGTGCGGCAGGGGCTAACATCCCTGGATGAGAACGGTTAGAGAGAAAATTGCATTAGTCCCTTCCCCCTTGATGGGGGAAGGTTAGGATGGGGGTGAAAACGCTTGCCCATCGACGGCTAAACTGTACTAATGCAATTTTCTCGGTTAGAGATTAGACGGGCGCAAGATGCGTAAGTGTGATAGTATGGCTTCGGTCATCAGGAAGTATAGGGAGGACAAACCATGACGACATTGGCAAGAGAAGGCGGGATCCTGTCACGCAAGGCTATGGGGGTAGTTCCGTGGCTTGGCGGCGCGGCGCTGCTGCTGTACGCGGTGGGCTATGTCGATGGCGGCGTCCACGCTGCCGCATTCGTCGGCGACAAGGGCGCGGTTCTGAACTACGCGCACGAATTCTTCCACCATGCGCGGCATGTCGCGCTGATGTGCCACTAATCGGCTTCAAGCGCCAGGTCTCAGGCATCGGCAATCGTAGTTGGCCGTTGACCGGCTGCTGATGGTTTGCGCGTAATCCACAGGGAGAACAGATTATGCAGCGGACGATTTTGCGCGCCGTGCTGGTAGGCGTCGTGGCGGGGCTGATTGTGGGCGTGTACCACAACATCTTCACCGTGCCGCTGATTGAGCGCGCTATCGCGCTCGAAGGCGAGCGGGCGGCTGCGTCGCTGCCCGCCGGCGCACAGCCCGTCGAAGAGCCGCCGCTCGTCTCGCTGGGAGCGCAGCGCGTCGGCATGGTGGTCGGCATGGTCGTGCTGGGCGCGGTGTTCGGGCTGGCATTCGCAGGCATATACGGGCTGCTGCGCTGGGCGCTGCCGGATTCTGCGCCGCCCGCCATGGCGCTCATCGCCGGGCTGCTCGGGTTCTGGGCGCTGTCGTTCCTCGTATCCGTGAAGTTCCCGTTCATGCCGCCGGGCGTGGGCAGCGCGAACACACTCATATTCAGGCAGGTGTTTCAGCTGCTGTTCTACATCCTGTCTGCGCTTGGCGTCGCCGGCGTGATACTCGCGCTGAACGAGATTAACAGCAGCGCGGCGGCGGCGGTAACGCGGCGGCGGCTGTACGCGCTCGCGGCGCTGGTGTATAGCGGCTTCCTGCTGCTGATATTCCTGCTGATTCCCGGCAATCCCGACCCCGTGCAAGCGCCAGCCGGGCTGTTCCTGCGCTTCAACAACCTTACGCTGATAGGCCACCTGCTGACATGGGGGTTGATGGCGGCAAGTTTCGCCTACCTGCTGGCGCGGGAATCGGTTAGCGCATCCATTGACGGAAGGAATCAACGATGAAAGGGCGAGTGCTCAGTTACTCTATCCAAGAGAATAGAGGGGTTATTTCCGGCGACGATGGCGCTCTCTATGCGTTTGTTGGCTCGGAATGGAACGCGCCCGAAGCGCTTCAATGGCAAGAAAGAATGGTTCTAATCAGTTGCGGCTGCGCGGTGATAGTCGTCTGATAATAGTGATTGAAATAACATGGAGGCGGTCATGACAGAGCAAGCCGCTGAAACCGGAGAGCATCAGCCGGTAAAGGGGCCTCGCATCAAGAAGGGGCTGGTCGTGGTGAACACCGGCAACGGCAAGGGCAAGACGACGGCGGCGCTTGGCGTGCTGTTCCGCGCCTGGGGCCGCAATATGCGCGTGGAGATGTTCCAGTTCCTCAAGCATACGGGTTCGCGCTTTGGCGAGAGCCGCGCCGCCGAAAAGGTGGGCATACCCATGACGGCAATGGGCGACGGCTTCACCTGGCGGACGAAAAACATGGAGAGCACGCAGGAACTTGGGCGCGCGCAGTGGGAGAACTGCAAGCAAGCCATACTCTCCGGCGAACACGATGTCATCGTCCTCGACGAGTTCACCTATCCCCTGCACTACGGCTGGATTCCGGTCGAGGATGTCATCGAAACACTAAAGCGGAAGCCGCACATGCTGCATGTCATCATCACGGGCAGATACGCGCCTGACGCGCTTGTGGAGTTCGCGGACTTGGTGACAGAGATGCGCGAGATAAAGCACCCCTACCGCGAGCAGGGCATCAAGGCGCAGCCGGGGCTGGAGTTTTGAGGGCATAGGGCTAACACAGGACGGATAGGACGGGATGGTAGAACAGTACGAATACTACGACCAAGACTTTGATGATGCGCTCGCGCGTATGCTGGACGAAGCGCGTGAGGGCGGCGACGGCAGCAGGCGCATTACCGCCAAGCAGCTGCACGCCAGCGTAGTGACCACGCGCACAATGCGGATGCGTATGGCATGCGATGCCATGTGGCGGCTGTGGAAGAAGCAGGGCGCATACGAAAGCCGCGTCGTGTTCACGCCGGCGAGCAACCAAGGCTCCAAGCTGGAAATCGAGTACATGGTATAGGCTATCGCGCTTATTCCAGCGATGACTTTGCCTTGGCACCCTGAACGACTTAAAGCATCAAAGCAGGAACAGGATACGATGTACGGCAAACTGTCCGAAGTCATAGCGAGTATCCGGCCCGCGAATGCGGAGGCGATGCGGCGCGCGCTTGGGCGGCAGCGCAACCTTACCAAGCCGCCGGGCAGCCTCGGCAGACTCGAAGATGTTTCCGTGCAGTTGGCGGGCATTTTCGGCAATGAGCGCCCGACGATTGGCGGCAAGGCGGTCATCGTCGCGGCGGGCGACCATGGGGTTGTGGCGCAAGGCGTAACGGCGTACCCGCAAGAAGTTACGGCGCAGATGGTATTGAACTTCCTGTCGGGCGGCGCGGCTGTGAGCGTGATGGCAAGGCGGCTGGGCGTGCGGCAGATTATCGTCGACGCCGGTGTAGCCGCAGACCTGCCCGACCATCCTGAACTGCGTTCCGCGCGCATCGGCAGAGGCACGGCAGACATTACGCAATCCGCGGCGATGTCGCGCGAGCAGGCTGAGCAAAGCGTGATGGCGGGCGTGAATGTCGCCGTCGAAGCCGCCGAATCGGGCGCGGACCTGATTGCGGCGGGCGAGATGGGCATCGGCAACACAACGGCGTCGAGCGCAATCACCGCGGCGATTACCGGCGCGTCGCCGCAGGACACGACGGGCGCGGGAACGGGGCGCAGCGCCGATGAGCTGGCGCACAAGGCGACGGTGGTTCAGCGCGCGCTGGATGTCAACATGCCCGACGCCAATGACGGGCTGGATGTGCTGGCAAAGCTGGGCGGCTTTGAGATTGGCGTGCTTGCGGGCGTGGCGCTGGGCGCGGCGAGCATGCGGCGCGCCGTCATCGTGGACGGCTTCATATCGGGCGCGGCGATGCTGATTGCCCAAGCGCTCTGCCCGACGACGCGCGACTATATGATTGCCTCGCACCGCTCCGCCGAAAAGGGGCACGGCATCGTGCTATCGCACCTGAACCTGCTGCCACTGCTTGAACTGGACATGCGCCTGGGCGAGGGCAGCGGCGCGGTGCTGGCAATGCCCATCGTGGAAGCGGCCGCGGCATGCCTGACGGATATGGCAACCTTCGGCGAGGCGGGCGTATCCGACCGCGACGACAACGAGGTTGAAGCGCCGATAGGCGGCTGATGAACGGGCTGCGCTCTGCCATCGGCTTCCTGACAATCCTGCCGCTTGCGCCGTCGGACGCACCCGACTCGCTGGCATCGTCGCGCGGCTGGTTTCCCCTCGTAGGGCTGCTGATTGGAGCAGTCCTCGCCTGCATGGATGTCCTCATAATGCTGCTGGTGGGAGCAGGCTTCCCAAGCCTAGCGCGCGACGCTGCGACCTACTACGACTTCCCAATCTCCACTATTCTCCTGTGGTCGATACTGCTTGTCATAACCCTTGTGGCGCTGACGCGCGCGCTGCACCTCGACGGATTCATGGACTCCTGCGATGCGCTGCTGGGCGGGTTCGACCGCGAGCGCCGCCTTGCCATATTGCGCGACCCGAATGTGGGCGCGTTCGCCGTAGTCGGCGTGGTGTGCCTGCTGCTGTTGAAGGTGGCGGCGATTGCCGGACTTCCCACAACAGGCGCGGACAGGCTGCCGCTGCTGCTGCTGCTCCCGTGCCTGTCGCGCTGCGCGATGCTGCTCACGATGGAGCTTTACCCCTACGCGCGGCGCAACGGGCTTGGCGCTGCGTTCTTCCATGCCGGAGAACGACGATTTCGGTGGCAGTTGGCGCTTGGCTTCATATTCACGCTGGTCATAAGCGTCGCGCTCGCGGGCGCTGCGGGCGTTGCGCTGCTGGCGGCGGCATGCGCGGTGGCATGGGCTATCGGCACATGGGCGACGCGGCTGCTGGGCGGCGTCACGGGCGACATATACGGCGCGGTGAATGAAGTAGCGGAGGCCGTGCTGCTGCTGCTTGCGCTGCTGCTGATTAGCGCATCGTCCTTTGACATTCGCTCACCGCTGCTGGATACGCTGTGGTTCAGTTTGCGATGAATTGGCTGCCCTACCATCCCGACTGGCACATAGATGTTGGCGTACTGCTGCTTGCGCTCGCGCTGGATTTCGCGCTGCCGGAGCCGCCGAACTCCATTCATCCGGTCGTCTGGATGGGCAAGGCAATCTCCGCGCTGGAGCGTCTGGGAGCAGGACGCGGCGATAAGGCGGCGCTGGTGATTGGCGCGGGCATAGCCATCATCGTGCCAGTCGCATTCGGCGGCTTGGCGTGGCTTGCGCTCATCGGGCTGCGCGAACTCGGCGACCTGCCCTATCTGATTGGGGGCGCGGCGCTGCTGAAGACGACCTTCGCGGTGCGGGGACTTGGGCGCGCGGCAAGGGACACGCAGCGCGGCATAGAGGACGACGACTTGTCTTTGGCGCGCCACAACCTACGCAGTCTGGTCAGCCGCGATGCCGCCGAGCTGCCCAAGCCAATGGTCGCAGCCGCCGCGATAGAGTCGGTCGCCGAGAACACGACGGACAGCTTCATAGCGCCCTGGCTTGCGTTCGCGCTGCTGGGACTGCCGGGCGCGTTCGCCTACCGCGCGCTGAACACGCTGGACAGCATGATAGGCTATCGTGGGCAGTACGAATACCTCGGCAAGGCGTCCGCTCGGCTGGACGACTTGTTCAATCTGCTGCCGGCGCGCATCTCCGCGGCGCTGCTGCTCATAGCGGGCGCGGCGTCGGGGCGCGGCGTGCGGGAAGGCTGGCGCGCCGCAATTCGTGAGCATCGCCTCACGGCAAGCCCAAACGCGGGCTGGACAATCGCAGCGATGGCCGGGCTTCTGGGCATAGCGCTGGAAAAGCCGGGACATTATCGCATTGGGCAAGGCTTCCGCGAGCCTGCGGCGGCGGATATTGGCAGAGCGTCCCGGCTGGCGTACATCGTGGCGGGGCTAGGCGTATTGGTCGCTGTGGGCATAGTTGCGTTGCTTCGCGGAGGCTAACTCCATAGATGGGATGGATAGATGAATTGGGGGCTTTCGCGGTAATGTATAATGCAGGGACAAGAAGCAGAAAAGTCAGTGAGGGATGCGGAGGCTCACTATGACAACGACCAGAACAATTACCAATGCGTTCATTACAAGGACGCTCCCCGACATCTTCTACGAAGACCCGGAGCGAATAGAGGACGACATGGAGCAGTGGCCAGCCGTATTCCGATTATCAGGTATGCTCTTTGAGCGTTATGAAGACCGCCCCGATGTGTTCGTGTCCGGCGGTGGCTTCATAATGTACAACCGCGAAAACGGCAACCAGCGCGTCGCTCCCGACTGCTACATCGCCTTCGATGTCGACGAGAGGGCAATCCTAGAAAACCTGCCCAATTTCTGGATATGGGAAACGGGCAAAGCGCCTGACTTCGTCATGGAAGTGGCATCGCCAAGCACGGCGTCAAACGACCTCGGACATAAGCGCGACCTGTACGAGCGGCTGGGCATAGCCGAATACTGGCGATTTGACGCAACCGGGGGTGAGCTGTACGGTCAGCCGCTCGCCGGTGAGCGACTGGTTGAGGATGAGTATCTGCCTTATCCGTTGCACATTGGGGACGACGGCTCAGTCAGGGCGTACAGCGAGCTGCTGGATGTCGAGTTTTACTGGGATGGGAAAGAATTCGATGTGCTCGATCCTGTAACCGGCAGGACGATAGAGAAGCGCGAGGTGGAACGGGAAGCGCGATTTGCCGAGCGAGAGGCCCGACTTGCCGAGCGAGAAGCCCGCCTTGCTGCCGAGGCGCGTGAGCGCGCGCTGCTGGAAGAGGTCGAACGCCTGCGACAGCAGCAGGCGGGTCGATAGGCTGAAGTGAGGTGGCGCGGTTGGACGGGCTTCACCACGAACGGCAATAAGTATCGGCTCACGATGAACGGGTAATGAGGATGAACCGTCCGGTACACGGCGGGACGAACATTGCGGAACTGCGCTCCAAATGACGATGGGCAGGATGGATGGAACAGGATGCAGAAAAGTCAGTGAGGGATGCGGAGGCTCACTATGACAACGACCAGAACAATTACCAATGCGTTCATTACAAGGACGCTCCCCGACATCTTCTACGAAGACCCGGAGCGAATAGAGGACGACATGGAGCAGTGGCCAGCCGTATTCCGATTATCAGGTATGCTCTTTGAGCGTTATGAAGACCGCCCCGATGTCTTCGTGTCGGGCGGTGGCTTCATAATGTACAACCGCGAAAACGGCAACCAGCGCGTCGCTCCCGACTGCTACATCGCCTTCGATGTGGACAAGAGGGCAATCCTAGAGAACCTGCCCAATTTCTGGATATGGGAAACGGGCAAAGCGCCTGACTTCGTTATGGAAGTGGCATCGCCAAGCACGGCGTCAAACGACCTCGGACATAAGCGCGATCTGTACGAGCGGCTGGGCATAGCCGAATACTGGCGGTTTGACGCAACCGGGGGTGAGCTGTACGGTCAGCCGCTCGCCGGTGAGCGACTGGTTGAGGATGAGTATCTGCCTTATGCGTTGCACATTGGGGACGACGGCTCAGTCAGAGCGTACAGCGAACTGCTGGATGTCGAGTTTTACTGGGATGGGAAAGAGTTCGATGTGCTCGATCCTGTAACCGGCAGGACGATAGAAAAGCGCGAGGTAGAACGGGAAGCGCGATTTGCCGAGCGAGAGGGCCGACTTGCCGAGCGGGAAGCCCGCCTTGCTGCCGAGGCGCGTGAGCGCGCGCTGCTGGAAGAGGTCGAGCGCCTGCGACAGCAGCAGGCGGGGCGATAGGCTGAATCGGGATGGCGCGGTTGGACGGGCTTCACCACGAACGGCAATAAGTATCGGCTCACGATGACACGGATAATGAGGATGAACCGTCCGGTACACGGCGAGACGAACATTGCGGAACTGCGCTCCAAATGATGATGGGCAGGATGGATGGAAAAAAGCAGAAAAGTCAGTGAGGGATGCGGAGGCTCACTATGGCAACGACCAGAACAATTACCAATGCGTTCATTACAAGGACGCTCCCCGACATCTTCTACGAAGACCCGGAGCGAATAGAGGACGACATGGAGCAGTGGCCAGCCGTATTCCGAATTTCAGGTATGCTCTTTGAGCGTTATGAAGACCGCCCCGATGTGTTCGTGTCGGGCGGTGGCTTCATAATGTACAACCGCGAAAACGGCAACCGGCGCGTCGCTCCCGACTGCTACATCGCCTTTGATGTCGACGAAAGGGCAATCCTAGAGAACCTGCCCAATTTCTGGATATGGGAAACGGGCAAAGCGCCTGACTTCGTTATGGAAGTGGCATCGCCAAGCACGGCGTCAAACGACCTCGGACATAAGCGCGACCTATACGAGCGGCTGGGCATAGCCGAATACTGGCGATTTGACGCAACCGGGGGCGAGCTGTACGGTCAGCCGCTCGCCGGTGAGCGACTGGTTGAGGATGAGTATCTGCCTTATGCGTTGCACATTGGGGACGACGGCTCAGTCAGGGCATACAGCGAACTGCTGGATGTCGAGTTTTATTGGGATGGGCAAGAGTTCGATGTGCTCGATCCTGTAACCGGCAGGACGATAGAAAAGCGCGAGGTAGAACGGGAAGCGCGATTTGCCGAGCGAGAGGGCCGACTTGCCGAGCGAGAGGGCCGACTTGCCGAGCGGCAGGCGCGACTGACTGAGCAACAAGCCCGACTTGCCGAGCGGGAAGCGCGGCTTGCGGCCGAGGCGCGTGAGCGCGCGCTGCTGGAAGAGGTTGAGCGCCTGCGACAGCAGCAGGCGGGTCAATAGGCTGAAGCGAGATGGCATGGTTAGACGGGCTTCACCACGAACGGAGCTGCGCTCGGAATGACGATGACAAGACCTTGGTCACGCCGCGCCCTATGCTATGATGTATTCGCGCACAGCGCGACAACCGATTTTGGAGGCGCTTTCATGGAGAAGAACCGCGAGAAGAACAAGAAAATCACCAATGCGTGGGTCAATAGAACACTGCCCGATATTTTCTACGAAACCCCGAAAGAAGCCGCTGAACGCGCCGATACGGAACGGGAAGCCCGCCTTGCTGCCGAGGCGCGTGAGCTCGAGCTGCTGGAAGAGGTCGAGCGCCTGCGACAGCAGCAGGCGGGTCGATAGGCTGAAGTGGGGTGGCATAGTTGGACGGGCTTCACCACGAACGGCAAAAGTATCGGCTCACGATGAACGGGTAATGAGGATGAACCGTCCGGTACACGGCGGGACGAACATTGCGGAACTGCGCTCGCTGGGGCTGCGGACGGACGATGTGCTCGACTTCAGCGCAAGCGTCAATCCGCTGGGCGCGCCGCGCGGCATGATGCAGGCGATGAGCCGCGTCAATCTAGCCGCATACCCGGATACGGAGTGCATCGCGCTGCGTGAGGCGTTGGCGGCGCGGCTTGGGGTCTCGGCGGCGCAAATCCTGGTGGGCAACGGCTCGACGGAACTGATACATCTGACGGCGCGGGCGTATCTCGATGCCGGGGAACGCGCGGTAATCTTCACGCCGTCATTCGGCGAGTATGAGGCAGCATGCCGCATGCAAGGAGCGCGGACACTCAATATCGCCGCAAGTGAGGCGACCGGGTTCGCATGGGACATCGCGGACGCCGCAAGACAAATCACGGAGCAATCGCCGTCGGTGGCGTTCCTGTGCAACCCGAACAACCCGACGGGGCGATACATGAGCGCGGACGATGTGCGCCGCGTTGCCGATGCGCTGCCGGACGGCGGGCTGCTGCTATTGGACGAGGCGTATCTCCCGTTCGTAGAAGCGCAATGGAACTCGCTGCCGCTTTTGGATCTGGGCAATGTCGCATTGCTGCGCTCCATGACGAAGGACTACGCATTGACGGCGTTGCGGCTTGGCTATATGCTTGCGCCGCCCGATGTCGCGCGACATGTGAGGGCTTATCAGTACAGTTGGAGCGTGAACGGTCTGGCGCAGGCGGCGGGCATCGCCGCGCTCGCGGACGGCGGTCATGCGCGGAACGGCAGGAACGCGGCGCGCGCAGCCAAGCGCTATCTCACCGATGAGCTGGACGCGCTAGGGCTGCGATATACGCCGTCGGACGCCAATTTCGTGCTGGTCAAAGTGGGCAATGCCGGAGCGCTGCGCCACACGCTACTGAAGCGTCATCGCATCGGCGTGCGGGACTGCGCGTCATTCGGGCTGCCCGAATATATCAGGATTGGAATGAGAACGCTGAATGACTGCAAGCGGCTGGTCGCCGCCTTGCGAGAGGTATTAGAAAATCGTGACTAACAGCAGATGGTTTCTGGTCAGGCACGGCGAAACGGAGTGGAACAACACGGGGCGCGCGCAGGGACAAGCGGATACGCCGTTGAACGCCAGAGGACGCGCGCAGGCGGCGCTCACGGGAACGCGCCTTCAGCCGCTAGAGTTCGAGGCTGCGTATTCCAGCGACCTGAGTCGCGTGGTGGCGACCGCCGAAGCGATAGTGAGCGCAAGGGACATGCCGCTGACCAAGATGGAATCGCTGCGCGAAAAGGGTTTCGGCGATTGGGAAGGCATGACCTTCGCGGAGGTAGAAGAGCGCCACCCCTCGCTGTTTCGGCGGCTATTCGATGAGGACATCGTGTTCGCGCCGCCGGGCGGCGAGAGCGATCAGCAGCTTTACGACCGGCTGAGCGCCGCCGCCGACAGCCTGACAGGGGCGCACGCCGACAGCGAGGGCAACATTCTGGTTGTGGCGCACGGCGGTTCGCTTCGGGCGCTCATCGTGTCGCTTATGGGCATGCCGCCGGAATACATGTGGCGGCTGCGCCTGTCGAACTGCGGGATAACCGTCGTGAACATCTTCGACGGCGGCGCGGCGCTGGAACTGCTGAACGACACAAGCCATCTGGGGGATGTCATCAAGGATGTCTTTGCCAGCTAAAGCCAACGGTCAAGGCAAGACGCTGATGGTGCAAGGCACCACATCGCACGCGGGCAAGTCGCTAATGGCGACCGCGCTGTGCCGCATCTTCGCGCAGGACGGGCTGCGCGTCGCTCCGTTCAAGGCGCAGAACATGTCGCTGAACTCATTCGTCACGCCGGACGGCGGCGAGTTCGGCAGGGCGCAAGCGGTGCAAGCGGAAGCCGCAAGGGTCGCGCCCACCGTGGAGATGAACCCGATTCTGCTCAAGCCGGAAGGAAGACGGCGCTCGCAAGTGGTGGTGATGGGCAAGCCTATGCGCGTCGCCTCCGCGCGTGAATACTACGAGATGAAGCTGCGCCTCTGGCCGCTCGTTACGCAAGCGCTCGACACGCTGCGCCGGCATTACGACATCGTAGTAATCGAGGGCGCGGGCAGTCCCGCCGAGATCAATCTCAAAGAGCATGAGATTGTCAACATGCGGGTGGCGCGTTACGCCAACGCTCCGGTCATCATCGTGGGCGACATAGACCGCGGCGGCGTGTTCGCCTCGCTGGTAGGCACCATGGCGCTGCTCGAACCCGAAGAGCAAGCGTTAGTGAAAGCGTTCGTCATCAACAAGTTCCGCGGCGATGCGTCCCTGCTGGATTCCGGCTTTGAGATGCTGCGAGAGCGCACCGGCGTGAGCGTTGCCGGAGTCGTGCCATGGTTCGATGATATTCACATCCCGGAAGAGGACTCGCTCGGGCTGGATGCTCAATATACGCAAGCGGGACGGGCGCGGCGCGGCGGGCAAGACGGGGATTGCCTGGACATCGCGGTGGTGAGGCTGCCGCACATCGCCAACTTCGATGACTTCGACCCGCTGCGACAAGAGCCGCGCGTGCGCCTGCGCTACATCAGCGGCGTGGACGACATCGGCGCGCCCGACCTGATTGTGCTGCCCGGCTCCAAGACGACCGTCGCCGACCTCGAATGGATGCGCCGGAGCGGTATCGCCGATGCCGTGCTGGAACGGCGGCGCGGCGGCGCTCCCATCATCGGCATCTGCGGCGGCTACCAGATGCTGGGCGAGCGCATCCTCGACCCCGACGGCATAGAATCCACCGACGCGGAGACGGCGGGGCTGGGGCTGCTGCCGCTCACGACCACCTTTGCGGCGACCAAGACGACGCATCAAGTACGCGGCAGGGTAGCGCTGGCAAGGGGATTGCTGGCCGGCTGCGATGGCGGTGCCATAAGCGGCTACGAGATACACATGGGGCGCACATACGGCGACGCCGCAGCGCCTTTCCGCATCATAGAGCGGTCGGGCAGCGCGACCGACTCGCCGGACGGCGCGCTCGACGCCGACGGGCTGACGCTAGGCACATATATGCACGGGCTATTCCACAACCACAGCCTGCGCCGCGCGCTGCTAATGCAGTTGGCGCGGCGCAAGAACATCACGCTGCCCGACGGCGCAATCCTCGACCTGGATGCCGAGTACGACAAGCTCGCCGCACTGGTGCGCTGCAGCGTGGACATGGACGCGGTATATGCTATGGCAGGGATTGGCGGGCGCAGCGGCAGCGCCAATGTCAGAAGCGGCGTGTAGGCGACAGGCATGGCGGCAGAACTCATCCTGATAACGGGCGGCGCGCGCTCCGGCAAGAGCGCATTAGCCGAGCGGCTGGCAAAGCGAGGCGAGCGCGTTCTATTCGTCGCCACCGCTGAGGCGCTCGACGAGGATATGGCGCGACGCATAGCCGCCCACCAACTCAATCGCCCCAAGCGCTGGGACACGCTGGAAGAACCGCTACAACTTGCGGACGCTATACGGTCGCATCTTGAGCATAAGCCGCGCGCCTACGACACCGTCGTCGTGGACTGCTTGACGATGTGGGTGAGCAACCTGCTGCTGGAGCGCGAAGCCGATGCTGACGCCGAAACGCGCATCATCGCCGCCGCGCGGACGCTGCTCGACCTCTGCGCTTCGGACGCGAGCGGAGCGCGGTGGATTGTCGTCACAAACGAGGTTGGGCTTGGCATCGTGCCGTCGTCATCGCTGGGGCGCGCATACCGCGATGCGCTGGGGCGCGTGAACTCGCTTGTGGCATCGCGCGCCGACAAGGTGTATCTTATGGCGGCAGGGCTTGCGCTGGAACTCAAGGCGCTCGGCGCTCGGCACATAAGCGAAATGGATACGGCGTAACGAATGACACAGACGGCAAAGGTGGTCGCAAGAGCGACGGCGCGAGCGCCCGGCAGCTGCGGCGAACTGGCGCAGGGCATGCTGGACGGCGACTATTTTCTGGTGAGCTGCCCCATCGACATGTACGCAACCGCTACGGTGGCGCTGTCAGCGGGCGATGGTCGCGTGCGCGCGCCGGTCGATGCGCCAAAGTCGCGCCGCGCGGTGGAGTTGACGCTGGCGCACTTCGGACGGCGTGATATGGACGCGCATTTGAGCCTGTCCAGCCCACTGCCGCGCGGCAAGGGCATGGCGAGCAGCACCGCCGACGTATCGGCGGCAATCGCGGCTACCGCTGCCGCTCTCGGCGCAGAAGCCGAAATGTCGCCGACTGACATAGCGCAAATCGCGCTGCGAATAGAACCGAGCGACGGCGTGATGCTGCCCGGCATCGCCAAGTTCGACCACAAGCGCGGCAAAGTGGCGCAGACGCTTGGCGCAGCGCCGCCGATGCGTGTGGTCGCGCTGGACTTTGGCGGCAATATAGATACGCTCGCCTTCAACGGCGTGAACAGGGACGGCGCGCTTCAACGCTTGCAGCCTGTATTCAGCGATGCGCTCGCGCTCATCGCGCGGGGCATTCACAACGGCAGCGCGGCGGACATCGGCGCGGGCGCGACGCGCAGCGCGGTCGCCAACCAGAAGCTGCTGTACAAGCCGCACCTCGACGCCGTGCTGCAACTCGCGGACGATGTGGGCGCGGTGGGCGTCAACGCCGCGCACAGCGGCACCGTGCTGGGCTTGCTCTTTACGGACGACGCCGCGCTCGCGGAGAACGCCGTTTCGCGCGCCTGGGAGAACCTGTTCGGCATCGAGCGGATATACAACCGGCGCATCGTGAGCGGCGGCGTCATACCCATCGCAACATCGGATAAGGCGCAGGAGGCATCATTGTGGCGAAAATAACCATCGTGGGCGTAGGCCCAGGCGACCCGGATCTGCTGACGCTGAAGGCGCGCGACGCCATCCGCAGCGCCGACTATGTAGCCGGGTTCGAGACGGTGCTGAAGCCGGTGCGCCGCTGGATTAGCGGCGAGGCGCTGCCGATGCGCTACCGCGACCAAGAAGATGTGCTGGAACAACTTGCGGCGCATGCGGAGTCTGGCAAGCTCTGCGTGGTGTGCGCCTGGGGCGACCTCAACTTTTCGGCGAAAGAACTGCTCGACCGCGTGCGCCGTCGCGCCGATGTGCAACTCATCCCCGGCGTCAGCTCGGTGCAAGTGGCGTGCGCGCGGCTCGGGCTTGCGATGGAAGCATCCATATTCATCACGCTGCACGCGCGAGACGGACACGAGGCGGGATTGCAGGAACTCGTCGAGCGGCTGAAGCGCCGCCGCCGCAACATCATCGTGCTGCCGCGCCCATTCGACCTGATGCCCGCCGCAATCGCCGCGCTGCTGCTGCAAGAGGGCATCGCTGCAAATACGCAATTGCGCGCGCTGCAACGGCTGTCGCTGCCGGACGAGAGCATCCGCGAGTACACGCTTGGCGAGCTGGCGGCAGAAGAAGCGGAGTTCAGCGACCTAACGATACTGGTGTTCCCCGTCTAACGTGATGGGCAGGATTGAGAAAATTGCATTAGTCCCTTCCCCCTTTGGGGGAAGGTTAGGATGGGGGTGAAAACGCTCGCCCATCCACGGTTAAACTGTACTAATGCAATCTTCTCCAGGATTAGAGGATAAGTCGGCTCACTCAAAATCTTTGCTACAATGGCAGCGGTGGCAACCCAAGCCGACAGCATGCAATTCGGTATGGCGCGGCAAACGAGGTAAAGCGGCATGACGATGCCAAGCGAACCCGCAATCAAAGAGAACGCCGTCATAGAGTTCTGCGAGCGCAACGGTCTCGACGGCATTCCCAAGAAGGCAATCGCTGAGTTCTGCCGGCGCAACCATATCAAGAGGCTGGCAATTTTCGACGCGGATACGCGCGACATGCACAATCTTGACGACAACGACATATATGTATCTTTCAAGCACGGACATGAGCAAGAGCCAAAATCCAAGAAACTCCACGCTATGCAGGACGAATTGAAAGATATTCTGGGCGTAGAAGTGCGCCTCAAAACCCGTCATGAACTAAGCAATTGGCTTCTTGTGGCGTTTTACCCAACAGAGTTGCTGTACCGTGACGCCCGATGATACGGCGCAATCTCAGGCGAAAGGAGGAGGCATGAACGTAGAGATAACGATGTCGCAAGACACGATAGCCAAGTTCTGCGAACTCCATCACATCCGCAGGCTGATGGCTTTCGAGGCGGAGACGCGCGATATTTACGAACTTGGCGACAGTGACATATATGTATCTTTCAAGCACGGACATGAGCAAGAGGCAAAGTCAAAGAAACTCCACGCCATGCAGGACGAACTGAAAGAGATTCTGGGCATGGACGTGCGCCTCAAGACTAGAGCGGAATTGAGTAACTGGCTTCTCGTATCCTCATACGGCAAAGAGTTGATATATGACGGAAGATGACACGCTTATGCGCCTTATCCACATGCTTGACTACTCGAAGGAAGCGGTGGATATGGCACAAGCGCGTTCAAGGGCAGACCTAGAACACAGACAGAATGTTCAATTATCTCCCAACTCCAAGCCATCGTCACGGCGGCGCAGTCTCCGCAACAGCCTTGCTAGTCGGCGCGTTGGTGAACAGCAGCATGACGGCAGAGCATGCCATGAGCGCAACGCCAATCCACCACATGACATCGTAAGAGCCGTTGTAATCATGCACATAGCCGGCGAGCGGCGCGCCGATACCGCCAACGACCAAGTTTATCGGCATCGCTATTCCGCGAATGCTCCCCACATTCTCACGCCCGAAGTAGTCCGCCCAGATGAAGTTCTGCAAGAACATCATCCCGCCGATGCCGCAGCCGAATACGGACATAGAGGTGAACATGATGAAGTCGTTGACCGCGTAGATGGTCATTACGCTTGCGATTGCCAGCAATGCAAAGCCCACCGCGCCTAGCGCTCGCGCCGGAACGCGCCTGACCAGCCTGCCGAACACGAATGTCGCCGCGCCCGCGAACACGGCGTCAACGGCAGTCGCATAAGAAATCAGCGATGTATTGAACCCTCTGTCGGCAAAGTCGGGGATGCGATGCACCGCCACCGTGCCGACCGCAAGCGAGACCATGCTGAACACGATGACCAGATTCCAGAATGTGAGCGAACGCGTCGCGTCCCTGACGCTCCAGGATATTTCATACCCGGCGGCTATTGGCGAAGATGCGGACGATTCACCCTCGCTTGACGCCGGTTCGGGCGCAGTGCTGTCGCCGTCGGGTAGCATGCCCATGTCCTCCGGCTGACGCCTAACGAATATGGCGGCGAGCGGCACGATTACGCCCATGCCGATGAGCGCCAATACTATCCAAGTCGTCTCCCATCCCCACAGGTCGATGAAAATCTGCGTCAGCGGAACGAAGATGATAGCGCCGATGGGGATGCCCACGCCCATATAGGCGATCGCCCTGCCGCGCTCGCGCACGAACCACTTCAGCACAGGCACCGATGTTACGAGCGCGCCGGGTCCGCTCATGCCCACCAGCCCCATCAGGGCGTAGAGCGCGACAAGGTGCCAGGCGTCCGTCATGAACGCAAGCGCAATCATGGCTAAGCCCGTAACCAGCCCGGCGACCGGCAGCATCACGCGCGAGCCGTAGCGGTCTATCAGCATGCCGACCGCGGGGCTAGTTACGGCGCTGGACGCCTGCCGAGCCGTCTGCGCCCAGCCGAACCACGCGCGCCCAATCATCAGCGAGTCGCCCATCGGCTTGATGAACAGCCCGAAATTGAGCGAACCCATAGCCATGCTCACCGCGCCCGCCGTCGCCATGACGAACACGATGACCCAGCCGTAATACAGCCGATTTTGAGCGCCGCCCTCTGCCCTGCCGCTAATGCCAAACACCTCAACCGCGCCGTGCATGACAGCGCGGATAATTATGATATAATTCCGCCAATCCTACCCTGTCGCCATCTGCCGCTTTCGGTCTTAGCGTTATGCCGGGCAGCGGATTGCCCGCCTCGCACAGCGACAGATGCCATAGGCACATTAACATAGTCATAACAACAATGATACAAGGAGGCGTTCGCTATGGTTGTAGATACGAAGAGAGACCTCGAACTGCTGGCGCACCTGATGCGCCGCGCCGGATTTGGCGCAACTCGCGCCGAGCTTGAAACGCTCGAGGCGAAAGGCTACGACGCCGCAATCGAGGAACTGCTCGCCCCCGCCGAAAACGCGGCTTGGCTGGGCGACTACATGGTGCGCCGCTTCCATCACGAACAGTCGGGCATGATGGGTCCCCGCGCGTCCGGCGAGAACTGGCTGTATCGCATGGTCACATCAGAGGCGCAGCTGCAAGAGAAGATGTGCCTGTTCTGGCACGGCATCTTCGCCACCGGCTACCCGAAGGTGATACACGGCAAGGTGCTGTGGAACCAGATCCGCATGTTCCGCAAGCACGGCATGGGCAACTTCAAAGACCTGCTCGTAGAGCTGTCCAAAGACCCGGCGATGATTGTCTGGCTGGATAACTACGACAACCACAAGGGCGCAATCAACGAGAACTACGGGCGCGAACTGCTGGAGCTGTTCAGCATGGGCGTAGGCCACTACTCGGAAGACGACATTCAAGAAGCGTCGCGCGCCTTTACCGGCTGGACGATTGGCAACACCGAGTACATGGTGCTGCGCTCGGAGCGCGATTCCGACTGGCCTTATGGCAGGATTTCGTGGCACTTCGACTACCGCGCCGAAGACCACGACGAAGGCGAAAAGACCTTCCTAGGGCAGACGGGCAACTTCAACGGCGAAGACATCGTGGACATCATCTGCCAGCAGCATTCGACCGCGCAGTTCATCGCGCGCCACATGTACCACTTCTTCGTCGCCGACGAACCGCCCGTGCCCGCTTGGCCCTACACGCCGCCGCGCGACGCCGAGGCGATTCAAACGCTGGTGGACGCCTACTTCGACAGCGGCTACGACATCAAGGCGATGCTGCGAACGCTGTTCACCTCCGACTTCTTCAAGGACGAGGGCATACGCTACGACAAGGTGAAAAGCCCCGCCGAGCTTGTGGCGGGCGTCCTGCGGCTCACGGGCGAATTCGACAGGCCGCGCCGCGAAATCATGGACAGGGCATTGCAGATGAACTTCATGGGGCAGATGCTCAACAACCCGCCCAGCGTCGAGGGCTGGCATCAGGGCATGGAGTGGGTGGATACCGGCACCCTCGTCGAGCGCGTCAACTTCGCCTCCGAGCAGTTCGGCGACGCGAGCAAGGCGGGCGTCAAGGCGATGATAGACGGCGTGATGGCAGACGACTACGCCACCTCGCCCGCGCGCCTTGTGGACGCATGCCTCGACCAGCTCGGCGTCATCGAAGCGTCAGACGAGACGCGCGAGGTGCTGGAGCGCTTCGCCGAGCGGACGGGCGCAGAGCGCACCCGCGAAAAAGTGGGCAGCCTGCTGCGCTTGGCAACGGCAACGCAAGAGTTTCAGCGAAGCTAGTCAGCCGGTCAGTTTTCAGCCTGTCAGCAACGAGCGACTAGACGCTGAACACAACGCCCTCACTTGTCATTCTGAACGAAGCGCGGAATGACAGGACGGAGAACAGGGACCATCAATAAGGACATACTCACCGAGAAAATTGCATTAGTCCCTTCCCCCCTTGATGGGGGAAGGTCTTTAACGTCCCTTCCCCCTCTGGGGGAAGGTTAGGATGGGGGTGAAAATGATTGCCCATCGACGGCTAACCGTACTAATGCAATTTTCTCACTCACCCAAAGGAACTTGCAATGACCACACTCACTAAGACCGACCTCCTCCAATACGACCTCACGCTTGGGCTTTCCGTGATGGAGGGGCGCGGCTTCTACTATCCGGCGGATACCGTGATTGGCGACAACGGGCGGCTGTATGTCGTCAACCGCTCGCTGGAAAGCGTGGACAGGGGCGTGCGCGTCACCGTCTGCGACATCGAGAGCGAGTATTACGGCACATTCGGCTCTTACGGAGAGGGCGACGGGCAGTTCATCTGGCTCACCTCCGGCGCGAAGAACAGCCAAGGGCACATCTACCTGACCGATGAATACCTGCACCGCGTAACCACCTTCGACGCGGACGGCAACTTCATTCGTGTCTGGGGAACGCACGGCAGCGGCGCGGGCGAACTCGACGGGCCTTGCGGCATCGCCATCGACTCCGACGACAACATCTATGTGAGCGACACCTACAACAACCGCGTGCAAAAGTTCACATCCGGCGGCGTCCTTCTAGCAGTAATAGGCGAAGGCGCTCTGTCCATGCCCTGGGGCGTAACCGTCGCGCCGGGCGGAGATGTGTATGTCGCCGATTGGGGCAATGACCGCATCGCGCGCTTCACGGCGGACGGCGAGTTCGCGGCGGCTTATGGCGAGCCGGGGCGCGGCGAAGGGCAGCTCGTCAAGCCCGCGAGCGTCGCGGTGGACGCCGACGGCAATGTCTATGTCGCCGACTGGGGCAACGAGCGAGTGCAGGCGTTCGACGACGACGGCGCATTCGTCCAACTGCTGCGCGGCGAGGCTACGCTTTCTCCGTGGGCGGTGAACTTCCTGAGCATCAACCGCGAAGAGGGCGAGGCAAGAACGCGCGCAGACCTTGAACGCGACATAGAGTTCTTCGACGCCGACGACCCGCACGAGGTATCGTCCCACATAGAAAAGTTCTTCTGGTCGCCTATGTCCGTCAAGCTCGACGGCAAGGGCAGGCTGTTCGTAACCGAAAGCAACCGCCACCGCATACAAGTGTATCGCGTGGCGTCCTAATGCCAAGGGTAGCCAGTAAGATTTGAGTGAGAAAATTGCATTAGTCCCTTCCCCCTTTGGGGGAAGGTTAGGATGGGGGTGAAAATGCTTGCCCATCGACGGCTAAACTGTACTAATGCAATTTTCTCATTTAACCGCGCATGGGTTGACTAAAACCAAAAATTAGGCGAATATATGGACAATGAGAAAGAAGTTCATAGGGCATCAGCAGTCGAATAGGAGAGAAGACATGGGGACTAACGGCAACGGACACAGCAAGACGGTGGTAGTTTTGCAACTTTCGGGCGGCAACGATGCCCTGAACACGGTCATTCCGTACAACGACGGGCAGTATTACGACAACAGGCCCTTCGTGAACATCCCGCAGGAAAATGTGCTGAAGCTGGACGACAAGCTGGGGCTGAACCCCGCGCTTGCGCCCATCAAGAGCCTCTGGGACGATGGCAAGGTTGCGCTGATAAACGGCGTCGGCTACCCGAACCCCAACCGCTCGCACTTCCGCTCCATGGATGTGTGGCACACCGCGGAGAGCGAGCAGGTAGGCGAAGAGGGCTGGCTCGGCAGGGCTATCCGCGAGCTGGACCCGAAGGCTGAAAATGTACTCACCGGCGTCAACTTCGGTCGCGGACTGCCGCGCGCGCTGTACGCCAAGGGCGTGCCGGTCGCATCGGTGGGCAACCTCGAGACCTATGGGCTGTTCCCGGACATCAAGGACGAGGCGGCGCGCAACATGGCGCTGGAAGCGTTCACGCAGATGTACGGCGGCTCAGGCAAGGACGTCATCGCCAACTTCATCTCGCAGACCGGCACGGACGCGCTGAGGGGCGCGGACGTCCTGCGAGTCGCGCCGCAGCGATACAGATCCGGCGTGGAGTACGCCGACAATCCCATCGCCGAAAACATGAAGTCCATCGCGCAGGTGATGACCGCCGGGCTGGGTACGCGCGTGTACTACACGCAGCATGGCAGCTTCGACACCCATGCGTCCGAGCTCACCAGCCACGCCAAGCTCTGGCAGGATGTATCCGGCGCGGTCGGCGACTTCATGGACGACATGAAAGAGCACGACATGGACAAGGATGTGGTAGTGCTGCTCTTCTCCGAGTTCGGCAGGCGCATCAAGGACAACGGCGCAGGCACAGACCACGGCTCAGGCGGCGTTGCCTTCGTCATTGGCGGCGATGTCAACGGCGGCATGTACGGCGACTTCCCGTCGCTGGACGACGACAAGCAGCTGGAAGGCGACCTGCACTTCAGCAACGACTTCCGCAGCACCTACTCCACGATAGCCGACCGCTGGCTCGGCATCGACCCGGTGGAGACGACAAGCGGCAAATACGAGCAGTTCGACTTCATCTCGAAGTAAGGCTACTCAACATAACAAGAATTAGGGATGCCCGCTTAACTGTGGGCATCCCCTTTGCTTTCAGCCAGATAGCGGCATCAATTTGAAAAAATGTCTGCGTCATACGATCAAAATTCGCTGATTATCAAATCGTCATTCCTGCTTTCGCAGGAATCCAGTGCGGTTGATACGCCGCCCGGATTGTAATACCAATACATATTGAGAATACCCAACGAGCATTGGCGCGATAGTTCGTCTGTCTGTACAATATAGACAGCAACCTATGTGAAGGAAGAAGATTGCATTAGTCCCTTCCCCCTCTGGGGGAAGGTTAGGATGGGGGTGAAAATGCCCGCCCATCGACGGCTAAACTGTACTAATGCAATTTTCTCGTGAAGGAGGCGCATAATGGCAGTGCTAGAGC
>CATQHF010000005.1 GCA_958295865.1 uncultured Dehalococcoidia bacterium
GCTCGACGACGCCGTGCGACTGCACGAGAAGGCTGAGGCTGAGGGCGTGGACAGTACGCTGGAGCAGTGGGACGACATGGTTCATATCTGGCCTTGGTTCGCGCCGTTCTTGCCGGAAGGGCAGCAAGCGATGGAGCGGATGGGCGAGTTCATCAAGGACAAGATTGGCGTCGAGGGCTAACGGGGATGGCTGACAGGCATGTAGGAAGGGACGGCGTATTCTTGCTGTCGCGGGAACGACGACCAAGAACTGCCACTGGAATGGAACGCCGCCGGGGATTGAGAAGTATATGAGCAGGCTTACTTCAACAAGGGTTAGACACGCGGGCTATGAGGATGCCCAGGAATACTACATGTCCGAGGGCATGGGCGACGGCTTGCCGGTCGTGCCGCCGACGGAAGCCAAGGTGCGCGCGATGCTAGACTATGCGGGGCTTGCGGCGTCGGACATCATCGCCGAAGAGGGTGTGCGCGGCGTGGCGTTCACCGCCGAGAAGGTCGCCATCAACGCGGTCATGGCGGGCTGCAAGCCTGAGTACATGCCGGTCATTGTAGCGGCGGTGCAAGCCGTGTCGGAGCCACCGTTCAACTTCCATGCCAACAGCACCTCGACCAACGGCGTGGGCGTGCTGGTAATCGTAAGCGGAGACATCGCCAAGCGGATTGGCATCAACTCCGGCACGGTGGCGATGGGACACGGCTTCCGCGCGAACGCCACCATAGGGCGGGCGATGGGGCTTATCAAGATAAATGTGTACGGCTCTGTGCCGCACCGCATGGACAAGAGCACCTTCGGGCATCCGGGCAAGTATTCGTTCTGCTTCGCGGAGGACGACGACATAATTCCCTGGGAGCCGCTGCGCGTGGAGAAGGGCTACGCGGAGGCTGACAGCACGGTCACGGTGTTCGCCGCGAACTCGCCCGTACAGGTGAACACTCAGAACGAGAGCGCGCCGGAGGGCTTTCTAGCCATCGTGGGCGACGCCTCCGTTGTGCTGGGCGAGCGGCACTCGGAGTTCGCGCTCGCGCTCAGCCCTGAGCTGATGGAGTACATCCGCGCCGCCGGCTGGAGCAAGCGGCGCATCAAGGAGTTCGTCTTCGAGCGCGGCGCTCGCACGGGGCGCGAGCTGAACGAGAAGCACCGCCGCATCACGCTGTTCGAGGGCGATGACCTAGACAAGCGCATTCCTGTCGTTGCCAGCGCTGACGAGATAACGGTCGTGGGAGCCGGTGGCGATGCGGGTCCTTTCGCCATGCTCGTCGGGGCATGGGGCGATGTCATATCTATAACGAAGCGGATTCAGACTTAGGGAGACGGCGTTATGACGCAAGAGAACGAACTGGTTACACTCGACCCGCGCGGCGGAAGCACACACAAGAGCGGCGGCATAGCGCCGAGACCCGACAGCCTGGACGGGCTGGTCGTCGGGCTGCTGTCGAACAACAAGCCGAACTCCGAACTGCTGCTGCGCGATGTAGCGGACATGCTGAAGCGGCAGTACGCGGTCAAGGAAGTGGTCGAGGCAAACAAGGGATCGCATCGAGTTCCCGCGCCCGCGCAGATGATTGCCGACCTTGCCGAGCGGTGCGATGTGGTGATAACCGCGACCGCTGAATGAGGGAGCTGCACATCCTGCTGTATGCAGGACGCAGCGGCGCTCGAGAAGATGGGCATACCTTGCTCTGTGCTGGTAACGAAGCCGTTCAACACGCAGGCGCGGGCTATGACCAACCTGCTGGCGATGCCGGGCTACGAGTACGCGGTCATCGGGCACCCGATGGGCAGCCTGAACGCCGAGCAGGTGATGGCGCGGGCGAATGAGGCGCTGCCGCAGGTGGCGGGGCAGCTAGTCGGCTAGGAATTGGCGCACCTCCGGCATGGAGGGCATGGCGGCAGTGTCGCCGTGCCGCGTGCATGTGAGCGCGCCGCAGACATTGGCGACCCGTAGGGCGTGCGTGAGTATGGGGTTGCGCGCGTCCGCTTCCATATTCAGGAACGCCTTCATGTCGGCGCGCTCCAATATGCCGCCGAGCAAGCCCGCGACGAAGGCATCGCCAGCGCCTACGGGGTCAACCACATCGACGGCATAACCATCGTGCGCGATGAAATTGCTGCCGTCGAACGCTACCGCGCCGTCCATGCCGCGCGTTACCACTACTACGCCGCCGTTCAGCTGCTGAAAGCGCTTGGCGTAGTCTTGCGCGCTCCATCCCTTATCCCATATCAGTTCCGCCTCATCGTGTCCAAGCTTGAATATAGAGGCGAAGGCTGCCATGCGCTCGAACACCTTGGCGGCGTCCGACGGCTGCCAGAGCTGTTCGCGGTAGTTGAGGTCGAAGCTGACAGGTATGCCTTTGGCGTCGGCGTGTTCAAGCGCGGACATAACGGCGTAGTGGCAGGTGGGGCTGAGCGCGGGAGTGATGCCGGTTACATGCAGGATGTCGGCATCGCGCAGGTGCGGCTCGACATAGGCGAAGGTCAGACGGCTCGCCGCGCTGTCTTTGCGGAAGTAGGTCTTGAAGTGCTCGCCGTCGGCGTGGTGGTTCAAGTATGAGATGCCCGTCTTTTCGCCCGCGAATTGTTCTGCCCTGAGCGTAATGCGACCCCGCAATTCGGTCAGAACGAACCGCCCCGCTTCATCGTCGCCTAGCCTGCTGACCCAGACGGCTTCGACGTCGGGGACGCCGAGCTTTCGCAAGCCGACGGCGACATTGGATTCCGCGCCGGCGCAGTCGAGCATATACGCGCCTTCAGGGTCATAGACGCCGGTGAAGTCGGCGTTGTATTGTCCCATTGTTTCGCCAAAGGTTACGAACTTGGTCATTCAATCGTCCTGTGTCACAGCGGCTTGCGGCATATTGGCGCAACTGATATTAACAATTATGCTATATTGCTTGCTAGGAAATGAACCATGTCTTTATACTGCACAACAATGCCTGAATTACATTGCATATATCGCAGATGGCGTCTCAATCTAGGTGGCAAACCCTTTCGTCATTCCTGCTTTCGCAGAAATCCAGTGTTATGTAGCAACAAACCATCTGAATGAAAGCGCTATCCATACCGCGTCGAACCGAGGAATTGCCATTCGGCTGCCGTAACATGGCGCGATGCTCAAATGCTTTTTCGGCACAGACATAGAACCATGCACTCTGTCATTTGTTCTAGTTTAGCGCGCCCACGCGGAATGTCAAGGGGTATTTGGGTTCGATAGCGTCTTCTTTCAGATGATTTTGTCGCTACATCGTACCGGATTCCCGCTTTCGCGGGGATGACGGGTGAGCGAGACGGGAATGACGGGTGAGCGAGCGGAAAAGGCTTGTGCGACCTGATCGGGGTTCGCAAGGACATAGCGGATAAGGACAAGAGAACTTGGCTCAGGAAGCAATAAGAGCGCGAATCGCGGCATCGCCCGCCGCGCCCGCTACTACACCACCGGCGCCCGCTCCCGCGAGGCGTCGGCGCGGCAACTCCATACTCGCCTCGCCTATCTTTGAGACGCTGCAAATCCGCGATTTCCGATGGATATGGATTGGCTCCTTCATATCATTCATGGCGATGAACATGCAGATGATTACGCGGGGCTGGCTGGTGCTGCGGCTGGAGAACGACTCGCCGCTCGCGCTCGTGCTGGTCATGGTGTCGTTCGCCGCGCCTATGACGATAGTGTCGCTGGTGGGCGGCGCGCTCGCGGATCGCCTGCCCAAGAAGAACCTGATAATCATCAGTCAGAGCGCGAACGCGGTGATGACATTCGTGTTGGCGATGATGGACGCGAGCGGGACTATATGGTTCGGCGCGGTGCTCATCATCGGCGTCGTCAACGGCTCCATGATGGCGATAAACATGCCGAGCCGCCAGGCGATAATCTCGGACATCGTGCCGGAGAACAAGCTGATGAACGCGGTCGCGCTCAACAACTCGGCGATGAACCTGACGCGCATAATCGGGCCGGCGATAGCGGGATTTCTGATTATCTTCATACAGACATCGGGCGTCTTCTACCTCATCTCGATAATCTATGTGCTGTCCGCGCTGTCGCTGCTGATGGTCAAAACGAACACGGTGCGGGCGAAATCCGCGAGGAAGAGCATAGGCAAGGACATATATGAAGGGCTGCGGTATGTGTGGGGCGATGTGAACCTGCGGGGGCTGATACTGATGGCGTTCCTGCCCTCGCTGTTCGGGTTCACGCTGTTCGCGCTGCTGCCCGTGTGGGCGCGGGAAGCTCTGAATGTGAACTCGTCCGACTTGGGCATACTGATGACGATGATGGGCGTGGGCGCGCTGGCTGGCACATTGGGACTTGCCGCAATCCGCAAGTTCAGCAGGCGCGGGCTGCTGCTGCTTGGGCTGGGCGTAGTATGGGGCATCACCCTCGTCGGGCTGGCGAACTCCATGATATTCCTCGTCGCCGTGCCGTTCCTGCTGCTAATCGGGCTGATAAGCGCGGTGTACATGTCGCTGAACATGACCTTGACGCAGCTCTGGGCAGCGCCTGAGATGCGCGGGCGCGTGATGAGCATCATGATGATGACATTTGGGCTTATGCCAATCGGCGCGCTGCCCTTCGGGACGATTGCGGAGTACATCGGCACGGCGAACGCGCTCACGATAAGCGGCGCGATGCTGTCACTGCTGATACTGGCATTCGCGTTCGCGTATCCGGCGTTTCGGCGCATAGAGTAGCGGCGCGGGATGGACAGGATACAGATGATGGGATAGGGTTGGAGCAGGTGGTTAGCCACTGAACTACGCCAATTAGGGAGGTGCGCTTTGGCAGCAAGTCATACGCGGGGAATGGTTCAGACGGTTCTCGGGACCATCGCGCCGGAAGAGCTGGGGGCTACGAGTACGCATGAGCACCTGTACATCGACTTCTCGTTCATGTATAGGCCGGCGCAGGACTCGGCGCGCGACCTGTCGGATGCGCCCATCACGCTGGAGAACCTGGGATGGGTGCGGCACAACCATTACAGCTGCCACGCGAACCTTACCCTGCTGGATGTGGACACGGCTATCGCGGAGGTCTCGCTGTACAAGGACGCGGGCGGCGGCGCGATCGTGGACGCGACGACGATAGGCATCGGGCGCGACGCGCATGCGCTGGAGCGGATTTCGCGCGAGTCGGGCGTTCATGTGATCATGGGCGCGGGCTTCTATGTGGACGCGGTGCATCCCGACGACATGAACGCGCGCGGCGTGGATGAGCTGGCAGAGCGGATTGTCGGGGACATCACGGACGGGGTGGACGGCAGCGGCATCAAGGCGGGCATCATCGGGGAGGTGGGCTGCACCTGGCCGCTGACCGCGAATGAGCGCAAGTCGCTGGCGGCGGCGGCAATCGCGCAGCAGGAGACGGGCGCGGCTATACTGATTCACCCCGGACGGCATCCGGACGCCCCCGCGGAGATATTGGAAGCGCTGGCAGCGGGCGGCGCTGACATTTCGCGCGTGATTATGGGACACCTAGACCGCACGGTGTTCGAGTTCGCCGCTATCGAAAGCATCGCAGCGTCGGGCTGCTACCTCGAATGGGACCTGTTCGGCAGCGAAGGATCGTACTACCCACTCGCCGAGCTGGACATGCCGAGCGACGCGCAGCGGCTGGACTTCATCAAGCGCATCACGGACGCCGGATATGCGGACAAGGTGGTCATCGCGCAGGACATCTGCACGAACCATCGACTTGCGCGCTACGGCGGACACGGCTACGGGCACATCCTAGAGAACATCGTCCCCAGGATGCGGCGCAAAGGGTTTTCAGACAGCGTGATAGAGGCGATTACGGTTGGCAATCCGGCTAGGGCGCTCGCTTTCGTATAAAGCGGGGACGGGCGTGACCGCCGCCTAGACTAGCACGTCGAAGCCCGATTTCGTGCAGATCTCGATGCGGTTGCCCTCGGTGTCGGAGATGAAGAATACGCGCTGCCCGTCGTTGCGCGTGCCGATTTCGGCGCTCTCAATCTTGACGCCCTTCTCTTTGAGCATCTCATAGGCGGTATCGATGTCATCCACCTCGAACGCGCCGTGATGCGACGGCTCGGATATGCCGTCGGCGTTCTCGATGAGATGCACCATCGTACCGCTGGGCAGTTGCAGCCAGATGATATGCTCGCCGTCCACCGCCTTGGGTATCTCCTTGACGCCGAGAATGTCCACCCAAAAGCGAGTGGCGCGCTCCTTGTCTATCACATTATAGGTCAGATGATTGACCGCCGTTAGCCTTACCGATGGGTCTGCGAGTACCATGCTCAAGCGTCTCCTTGTGTTTATGTGGGTTGCAGCATCATCTTAACACAAGGGGCGACATTGGGGATTGAATTAAAAATTAGGAATTAAAATTTGGGTTGTGTTTAGGCTTGCGGTGCGATGTTTCGCGGCCTGATGGCAACCGGAGTTTGAAGGCAGTCGCTGAAGTCTGTTTGTCCGCAAACTAGGTTGTGTGGGCATTTGCGTCATTCCCGCTGACTTTTCATCCCGTCACCTCCGCGAAAGCAAGGGCAGGAATCCAGCGCCTCAAATGCTGCCATCCCAAACACACCACAGCAACCTCCCCTTTGATTCCAAATGCCTCCCTCTATCATCCCGAACCCCCTCCCCTGTCATTCCGAACGGAGTGAGGAATCAAAAATCCCCATACACCACCAACCCCAATCCCCTGCATCAGTCCCTTCCCCCTCTGGGGGAAGGTTAGGATGGGGGCGAAAACACCTGCCCATCGACGGCTAAACCGTACCAATGCAATTTTCTCTTAATTGAAAATCACCCTTGACACCACACAAACCCTCACCTATACTATCCGCAAGAACATAAGTTGCATAACAAGTACGAACAACCTAACACCTAATCCCTGACAATCTGAAACCCCTGGGAAAAACCAATGAACCAACCAACCCCCATAAACCAGCACCAACAGGACAGCCAGGACAGTCATGCCCAACATGACCACCTGGACAAAAAACACTGCCAGAGCGCCATAGAACACCTCCAGCACCTAGTCCACCAAGAAACCGACAACGGCAGAACCATCATACGCAGCATCGTCTCCATCATGACCGGCGACGACCTAGACTCCACGCCCCATCACAGACTGCAAGCCGCCCGCCTGCTGCTCAAACTTGGCTTCCAAGAAGCCGAAGCCCTCATCAACAGCCTCAGCTCCAAGATGGAACGGCAGGCAAAGAAGGCAGACGCCCAAGGGGAGAACGGCCCCATGCAAGCAGTCAGCCCCGAACACGAAAGACTGAACAAGAAGCTCGTCGCCCGCATCCGCGTTGAGACCGGCGAAGGCGCAAGCATAGTCAGAATACTGAACGAAGTGCTGGAAGGACGCGACCGAGACGCCAAGCCAAGGGACAGGATAGAAGCCGCCAAAGTGCTGCTCAGTTGGGGCTTCGGCAACCCCTCCACCCCCGACCCTGAGTTCATGTCCTACTACTCCCCCTGCCACCCCGACTGCATCTGCGCCTGCCGCGACCTCGACGAAGACCACCCGGCCGTAGTCGAGAGCCACGCGCCTGTATCCGAAGCGCACATGAAAGAAGTAGCCGAAGCAGAGCGAATAGAAGAGAAAGCAGCCGAAAGCGCAAGGCAAATCTCCCAGGGACACACCGACTACCTATCCGAGATAAGCCACCTCCCCGGCAACAAAAAGCCCCGCCGCCCCGAACGCCACCCACCCTTCCGCTGACAGCAGCGGCGGGGCAAACACCCCCAACCAATGTAGGGGCGCGACTGGCAGTCGCCCCCATCGCCCCGCCGCCAGACATCCCAAACACAGCGCCTCAACCCGCTGTCATCCCGAACCTCTTCCCTCTGTCATTCCGAACGCAGTGAGGAATCAAAAATCCCAATCTGCCGAACACCCATGCCTTCAGCAACCGCCCCTAAACTTCAGTATCGGTTGCCATCAGACCACGAAACATCGCACACCAAGCCTGAACACAACCCAATTCTTAATTCTTAATTCCCAATGTACTGGCATTACAATCTGGGGGCGTATCAACCGCGTGGACTCCTGCTTTCGCGGGAATGACGGGATTGGGGGACGGCCCCCTAGGGACGGCTGGTGGTTATTCCTACGAATGTGAAATCGGATGCCTAATCCTTGTCGGTGGTGGGGGAGGCTGTTGTAGAATGGGAATGCGGCGCGGCTGTGGGTTGCGACGATTAGAAGGTTGTGCGAGTAATACCGGGCGGGCTGCGTATAGTTGCGTCTGCTATGCTGCGCGAATCGCGCGAGTTGCCGCACGACCTGATTCCCAATTGACCGGAAGCCGATTTCTTGACAGAAAGACAACTCAGAACCCCACTCAATAGCCTCTGGCAGGCGCTGACCGCCCTTTACCAGAACATGGGTACTGTGGGGATATTTCGCTCTTCCCGACTGCGGAACGCGCTGTTCGCGCTGTTCCTCGCGGCAATCCTCGCTTATGGCGCGGGGTTCGCCGCATATATGCTCACCCGCTTCGACCTCATCAACCTTATCCGCGATGTCAACTACGACGACGCATTCTACTACTTTCAGATAGCCTACAACCTCGCCCATGGTGAGTTCTCCACCTTCGACAGAGGCATCACCCGCACCAACGGCTACCATCCCCTTTGGCTGTTTGCCATCACGCCCTTCTACTGGGCGCTGGACAAGGAAGCCGCGCTATTCGGCATCAAGGCGTTCGAGATAATGCTGGTTACGGGCGGCGTGGCGCTCGTCGCCGCTGCCGCGCGACTGGCGCGCCTCCCCTGGATCCTGCTTTTCGCGCTACTGCCGATGCTTTGCGTGCCGACGCTTTACGGCATTCGCGCCCTGATAACGGGGCTGGAGGCGGCGCTGGCGTTGTTTATGCTGGGCGCGCTCTGTGTTGCGCTGACGCTCTATGCGCGTAACCCGTCGCGCTGGAAGTGGCCGCTTGCGGCGGTCGCCTTCACCCTCCCCTGGGTGCGCCTGGAGTACATCGCCATATCGCTTGCCGCAACCGGCGCGCTGTGTCTCATTGAGTTGTCATGGCGCGATAAGCCTTGCGGCAAATCATGGCGCGAGTTGACACACACCCTGTCCCGACTGCAAGCGCTGCCGTCGCTGCTTGCCGCCGTCGCCGGCATTCTAGTCTATTTCGCCTACAACCAACTTGTCTTTGGCGGCATTATCCCCGTTAGCGCAGCCACCAAGCGGGCATGGTCGCAGGCGCGGTGGAACGAGGAAGGCGGATACAGCCTGCTCCAGAACTTTCAGGACACATTGCGACTCCCCGCCTTCGACTACGAACTGCTGGTTGCCTTGGAGGTCTGCGCCTACCTGCTGCTGGTCTGGCGGTTCGCCCGCCGCTCCCGCAGCCGTGATGATCGGCTAATGCTGGTCTTTCTGCTAGGCGTGTTCAGTCTGGCGATGGGTCATCTTGCCAAGTTCGCGCAAAGCGTTCTCACCATGCATCCCCACTGGGGCGATGATGCTTGGTATTTCGTCCCGGCGTATCTGATGATGGCATTGATTATACCCGTCAGGTGCTATGTCGCCATTCACTTCGTCCGACGCTTCGTTGCGCCCAAGTCGCTACGCGCAGCCAATGTATTGAGCCTGACGATTGTCATTGTCGGCGCGGTCTTACTGCTGACGATGACGGGTTTCGGCGCGCCGTTCAAGTATGTTGACCTGAAAAGCGAGTCATACCTCGATAATTTGAAGGTTGGCGGCTATACGGGCACGCTGGTTGCGAATAGAGCGCTTCCCGATGACAGCATACTTGGGGCATGGGACGCCGGCGTTATCGGCTACTTCTCGCGCTTTCCTGTGGTGAATCTGGACGGACTGGTCAATTCCTACGACTATTATCACGCCACGAATATGGATACGGATGGATATGCCGACTGGAAAGACGGTGAATTCAAACCGCTCTACCGAGCTCTGGGAATAACTCACTTTGCCAATCTATCGAATAGGGGTGTCAGCGATCTGATTTTTGAAGGATCGCTAACCTTCAGTGAGCAAGCCTCCCGTAAGCGGCGGCAATTCAATCTCAGTGTCTATGAGTTGACGGATGATTTTGACGCCGCGTGGTTCTGGGAGCGTATGAAGCCGCACTTCCACTACGAATCCAATGGCGTAGGGCTGATTGTGGACGGACGACTGGCGCAGGCATTCACGCAAGACTGCGAACCGCATGAGTTGGCGGTATGGCGCTGGAGTAGCAAAGCGAACCAGCCTATCGCCAAATCGTGGCATCAGACGCAAACCGGGCTATGCACAACCGCCGTCGTGCTGCCCCACGATGCGGCATTGCCCATCCGGGTCGAGGTGATGACGGCAGGCGACTATCTTGCGCGTCTAGTCGGCGACGATGCGCTCGCCATCAGCTCCAACTACGATGTTTATCTCACCGAAAACGAGCTCATCTACGCAAAGCGCCAATGCGCCGCCGCTGACACTGCCCCAACCTTCTTTTTCCATGTTGAGCCGATTGATGTAGAGGACTTGCCCGAACATCGCAAGCAGCACGGGTTTGATAATCTCGACTTCAGATTTGAGCAGCATGCCGAGACATTCGGCGATACCTGCTTGGCGACAGTTCCGCTCCCCGACTACGACATCGCCGCAATTCGCACGGGACAGTATGTGCCTGTGGGCGGTGGCTATCAGCATCTATGGGAGGGGAAGATACGGCTTGTCGAATAACCAAGGACTTGCGCCTATGTATGTCGCTAAATGGGCGTGTCAGTCCTGCGCCAAGGTCTTTCAATTGTTACGCTGAACTTTCAATTGTTACCTTGAAGGGGGTGAGGGGGCTGAAATGCTTGGCATATCAGGCGTGTTGGTGGCGAGGATTTTTAATTCCTCACTCCGTTCGGAATGACAGGGGGGACGCTCGGAATGACAGGTATGGGAATTGGGTTGTGTCGGGGGCTTGGGGTGGGATGGGAATGGTGCGCTGATGATTGAAAGGCTTTGCGCTCGATACCCGCATGATTGACTTGGCGCGTTGTGGGGTGATAATCTCTAACCGTACCGGCATGCCGGTTGGGGTATCTTTATGGCAAAATCCAAGTCCAAATCCAACACGCTGCCGCCGTCTCGACAGCGCCTTTCCATGACGGCGGAGAACTACTTGCTGTCCATCTATCGGCTGAATGAAGAGGATACGGTGGTTACGCTCACGCAGCTCGCGGAGCATCTGAAGATGCTGCCGGAGGGCGAGGGGCTTGGCACTTCTCTGCCCACTGTGGGCGGCATGATTCGCCGCTTGGAACGCGAAGGGATGCTTGCGGTTGACTCCAAGAAGCAGCTTTCGCTAACGAGAAAGGGCACGCGGCACGCCGAGAGCATAGTGCGGCGGCATCGCCTTGCCGAGCGCATGGTCGTGGATATGTTCGATGTGGAGCTGCACCGCGCTCACGTCGAGGCGCACCTGCTTGAGCATGCCATCTCGCCCTACCTCGAAGAGCGAATCATGGATAAGCTGGGCATGCCCACGACATCGCCGTTCGGGTATCCCATACCCGGGACGAAGTATGCTCACAAGAAAACATCGTTCCGACTGAACGAGGCAGAGGCGGGTCAGAGTCTGGAGATTGACAAGATCCCGGTGGACGATGAGGCGCTGCTGGAGCATCTCGTTCAAAATCAGGTCATCCCCGGCAACCCGATACATATCAACGAGATAAACACCTCCACAGGCATTATTTCGTTCAACTGCATGGACAAGGATGTGGTTGTCGGCTATCAGGTGGGGCAGTTCATCTGGGTGTGTTCGGCGGACGCATAGACGGAGATTTTCTGCCACGCGCCGCATGCCTGCCCTGACTATGCCGTTCGTGGTGGGTTTGCCGAACCGCAAGTTGGCGAACTGACGCCGCTTTCAAATTGCGCTAACGCCGTCATCTGCGTCGGCGTCAGCCTTATGAATGGGCGCGCGGTTCGTATGAGGGCGAGGGCGGCTTCCAGGCTATACCCACGACTGATTAGGTAAGCCGCCGCCATCGTTGGCGCGCGTCCCACTCCGGCGGAGCAGTGGATATAGACCTTGCCGCCATCCTCTATTGCGCCGCCTATGAAGGCTACGCCCGCGCTGAGATGCGCGGGCGGTGGCGCATGGTCGTCGGGCGTCGGCAGGTGGCAGTGGTTTTCGCGCGTGGGCGTGGCATCGAGCGTCAGCCCATGCGCCGCGTCGTCGAACTCGGAGCGCATGTTGACGGTGTGCGTGATGCCCGCCTGAAGCAGCGCGCGCTTGCCGTTCTCGCGGTGCTGCGGGCCGACATAGAGGGACGGCGTTACGCGGCTGTATGCCAACAGTGGCACGCCCGTGATGTATGGGATGCCCCTGGCGTATGCCCAGAGCGCGGTGGTGCGGACGCCTTGCGCGCGGAGGCGACCGCTCACGGTGCGCGCACCCTTGCGGAGCGCCTTCAGCAAGGCGTAGTCTCGTAGTCTGCCGCGCCTTCGGCGAGGAAGCGCATCTGCTCGCCGTGCGCCGTGCGTATGCGCGTGATGCGGAGTTCCGCGGATGCGAGCGCCTCGCTGCACATGCGCGCGAGCTTTATCCCCTCTTCATAGAGGTGGGTTGCCTCTTCGAGCGACAGCCCGCCCGACTCCAGCGCCTGGACCGTGCCGTCCAGACGCTCCAACGCCTGCTCGAAGGTCAGTTCGCCAAGTTCTTTGTCTTGCTCGTTGGCGTTAGTGTCCGTCATCGTCGCTCCTGATGTCCTGTTCGGTGGATATGACTTGCGCCTCGATGATGCCGCGCGTAAGGGTAATATCTACGACATCGCCGCTGTCAACTTGTGTGTGCGCGCTGACTACGCCGCCGTCGCCGCGCCGCTGCACTATGGCATAGCCGCGCCGCAGGGTGTCGTGCGGGCTGAGCGAGTCGAGGCGCAGCTTCAAGCCTTGCGCGCGCTCAGAGTTCAGCGTCAGCATGTGCGTGAGCAGTCGGCGCGCGGTTGTGAGGCGGTCGTCTATGTGCATCCGCATCCTGTCGAGGTCGGGGATGGCGTTTTGCAGCCGCCTGTCGAGCTGCCTTGTGGCGTCGATGCCCGCCGTGAGTCGTCGCGATATGCTTGCGTCCAGGCTCTGCGCCGCGCCGACCGCGAACGCCATCAGTTCCGCCTTGTCCGGCGCTACCAGTTCTGCCGCCGCCGATGGCGTTGGCGCGCGCAGGTCTGCCACCAGATCGGCGATGGTGTAGTCGGTCTCGTGGCCGACGGCGCTCACCACAGGCACGGCGCAGGCGTATATCGCCCTTGCTACTTCTTCTTCGTTGAACGCCCAGAGGTCTTCGAGCGAGCCGCCGCCGCGCGCCACGATGACGATGTCCACATCGGGTTCGCTGGCGGCGGCGGCGATCGCATCAGCGATTAGGGGCGCGGCGTCCTCGCCCTGCACGGGGGCGGGCGCAAGCGCAAGCTCGACGAGCGGATAGCGCCTGCGTATCACATTGCGGATGTCGTGCCATACCGAGCCGCTTGGCGATGTAACTACGCCTATCTTCGTTGGAAAGCGCGGCAGTGCGCGCTTGCGGGATTGCTCGAACAGCCCTTCCTGCTCCAGTTGGAGCTTGAGCTGCTCTAGCTTCATCTGAAGTTCGCCGATGCCCTCAGGCTGCGCGATGTCCGCGATGACTTGCAGGTCGCCGCGCTGCTCGTATATGGAGATGCGGCCGTGCAGGATTATCGCGGCGCCGTTGTCGAGGTAATTAGCGCCGCGCGAGTTGCGAAACATCACGCAGCGCAGGGTGGCTTTGCCGTCGCGCAGGCTGAAGTACGAGTGGCCGGAGCCGGGGCGCGCAAGGTTGGCGACTTCCCCGCTGACCCACATGTCTTGGAGCAGGCGGTCGCGTTCCAGCGTCTGCTTGGTGTATGACGAGAGTTGTGAAACGGAGTAGATTGTCGGCATTGGGCTATACGCGCGAAAGGTATTGGCCCGTGCGCGTGTCCACCTTGATTTTCTCTCCTTGGTTCACGAACAGCGGCACTTGCACGACCAGGCCGGTCTGGAGGGTTGCGGGCTTGGTGCCGCCCTGCGCCGTGTCGCCGCGCACGCCGGGCACGGTCTCGGTTACTTCCAGGTTGACCGTGATGGGCAGCTCTATCGCGACGGGCGATTCGCGGTAGAGCACGAGGTCAACTTCAATCTGCTCGACCAGGAAGCGCAAGGCGTCGGCTATCTGATCGTCGGACAGCGGGAACTGGTCGTAGGTTTCGGTGTCCATGAAGTAGTAGAGGTTATCGTCCTGGTAGATGTACTCGGCTGAGCGCCGTTCCACTTGGGCGATCTTGAAGTCGACGTCGTATCCGGAGAAGGAACGCTCGACCTGCCGTCCTGTGGTCAGCTCGCGGAACTTGATTCGCATCGTGGGGGCGCGCTGCTGCATCTTGCGCTGCTCGTACTCGAGAACGATGTAGGGCGCGTCGTCCATCTCGATTGCCATGCCCTTCCGCAGCCCGCCATAGTTCACTGTCATATCTTGTCCATCCTGTCTGTGTTCATATTAGCCTCAATGTTAGCCTAACGCTTTTATAGCTTCTTTGCTTTGCTTATTACGCGGGCGCGCCCGTTTTCCAGCACGACGATGTCCTCGATGCGGACGCCGCCCCAGCCCGGCAGGTATATTCCCGGCTCGATGGTGAAAACCATGCCGTCTTCAAGGGTGTCTTCTTCCGCCGTTGGGCCGAGGTGGGGGAACTCGTGGACTGCCAGGCCTACGCCGTGTCCAAGGCTGTGGCCGAAGTCGTCGCCGTGTCCGGCGTCGGCGATGATGTCGCGCGCGATGGCGTCGGCGTCCTTGCCGCTCATTCCTGCCGTAACTTGTTCTTCGGCGGCGAGCTGCGCTTGCAGCACGATGTCGTATATCTTGCGGAACTTGTCATCGGGTTCGCCGACGAACACGGTGCGCGTCAAGTCGCTGCAATAGCCCTCATACTTCGCGCCCATGTCTATGACGATGGCGTCGCCCTGCTTGATGACGCTCTCGTCGGCTCGATGATGGGGCAGCGCGCCGTTGGGGCCCGCGCCCACGATGGTGTCGAAGGAAATCATCTCCGCGCCGCGCTCGCGCATCGCCTTCTCCAGCTCCCAGGCGACCGCTTCTTCGGTGATGCCCGGCTCTATCTGCGGCGCGACCTCGTCTATCGCCTCATCCGCAATCTCGATAGCCTTCGTCAGCAGCGCGAGTTCGTCGGCGTCCTTATAGACTCTGAGTTCCTCGACGATGCCCTTTGTCGGCAAGAGTTCGGGATGGTTGGTAGGCTCTTCCTCTGCCGCCGCCTTGAGGAACGCCTCGTGAACCGAAACGGTTACATCGGCGCTCTCAAAGCCGATGCGCTTGACGCCGTGTTCTGCCGTCCATTCGGGGAACCAGCCCAGCCCGCGCTGAATGCGCTTTATGTGAAAGTCGGGGGCTTGGTTGCCCGCCTGCTCGACATAGCGGAAGTCGGTGGCAAGGGTGGCGTCGTCGCGCGATATGAGCAGCCAGCCGGCGGAGCCGGTGAAACCGGACATGTAGCGTCGGTTCTCCGGCGACGATATGAGAATGGCGTCGAGTTCTTCTTGTTCGATTCGTTGGCGCAGTTTTTGAAGTTTCAGGCTCATGTAAGTCCTTCTCGTCTAAGATGAGTTGCAAGATATTCGAGTGCGAATAGGTAGCCCTGCCAGCCTAGCCCGGCGATTTGCCCCTGCGCGATGTCGGCGATGACGGAGTGGCGTCGGAACGCCTCGCGGGCGTGGATGTTCGACAGGTGCACCTCCACGATGGGCAGCCGCGAGTCGATGAGCGCATCGCGCAGCGACAGCCCGTAGTGCGTGATTGCGCCAGCGTTGACCACGATGCCCTCGACATCGGGCGTCAGCGTCTGCAAGTAGTCCACTAGCGCGCCCTCATGGTTGGACTGGTAGAACTCGGTTTCCACCTCAAGCTCGCGCGCCCGTGCCGCCACCGATTCTTCGATGTCGGCCAGCGTCTTCACGCCGTAGTACGACTGCTCGCGCTTGCCCAGCATATTGAGGTTGGGGCCGTTCAGGACGATGATTTTCATATCAGTTTGTCAGTGTGTCGATGTGGTTATGGAGTGGATTAGCCATGCGTGCTACCTAAAATATGTCGTTCACGGCGATGGTGAAGCCTTCTAGTACGGACGATGCGATGGTATCGCCTTCGTAGTAGGTGTGTACGATTTTCAGCGCGCCGTCTCTTAGCGCCAGCTGCCATACGATTTTGTTGGACGGGTCTATCACTAGATATTCTCTGACGCCGCGTTCAGCGTAGAGTTCCCGCTTGTCGTTCCAGTCGCGGCGTGATGTTGAGGGGGATAGGATTTCGATGATGAGGTCGGGCGCGCCCCGGATGTTGGCAAGGGTGATGATGTCCTGGCGCTCTTTGGAGACGAAGAGCAGGTCCGGCTTCACTACGTCGGTGTGTGAGAGTACGACATCCGTATCCGAAAAGAAGACGACGCCCAAGTCATTGTCCTCCGCGAATACTGCCATTCGGGACCCTAGCTTGGACTGGTTTCTTTGGTGGGGCATATTTGGGCCCGGCACCATAATCAACGCTCCGTCTATCAATTCGTATCGCTCATCGTCGGGCGTGTTCGCATAGTCCTCGTATGTGAGGCGGCGGGCAGTGGTGACCATCTTTCACACTCCCTCTATGCTTTCGTTCCATTCATCCATGTTAGGTTGTGTGGGCATTTGCGTCATTCCCGTTTTCACGGGAATCCAGAACCTCAGAATGTAGTCACTTTCGCATATTTTAGGTTGTCTCGAAACACTGGATTCCTGCCCCTGCTTTCGCAAGGGTGACGTTCTTTCGCAGGAATGACGGGGTGGAACTTCAGAATGTCCACACAACCTAGTGTTCCTAGCCGCTGATTTTGGTGTCTGCCATGTCCTCGATGAAGTTGGCTATGGCGGAGTGGTCGGCGTTGCCCTTGCCTTCGTTCATCAGCGAGCCGATGACCTGCTGCGCCAAGGCGGTGAAGGGCAGAGGGACGCTGAGTTCGCGCGCCGTCTGCAAGGCGTTGTTGAGGTCTTTCTGGTGCAGGCTGATGCGGAAGCCGGGGGTGAAGTTGCCCTCAATCATCATCGGGGCTTTGGCGTTCAGCACATTGCTGCCCGCCAGCCCGCCCTTGATTGCCTCGAAGACTACATTGGGGTCGAGTCCCGCCTTCTTCGCAAGCACAAGCGCTTCACTGGCAGCGGCGATGTTGATGGCTACGATAATCTGGTTGGCGAGTTTGGTGGTGTTGCCCGCGCCGTAGCCGCCGCAGTAGGTGGAGTTGCCCATCGGCGCGAATACATCGACATGCTCGTCGAACACATCCTTCTTGCCGCCGACCATGATGGCGAGCGTGCCGGAGATTGCGCCCGGCTCGCCGCCGCTGACGGGCGCGTCGAGGAAGTCGACGCCCTGAGCCTCGCAGCCGTCGGCAATCTTTTGCGATGATGCGGGCGCGATTGAACTCATGTCGATTACGACTGAGCCGGACGATGCGCCCTCAAGCACGCCGTTCGCGCCCAGGATGGCGGCTTCGGCGTCTGCTGAGTCGGGAACCATCGTGATGATGAGCGGGTTCTTCGCCGCCACCTCGCTTGACGATGACGCGGGTATTGCGCCTTCAGTCGCCATTTCTTCAACCGCCGTGCCAACGATGTCGTACACGGTTACGGTGTTGCCCGCCTTCATCAGGTTTCTGACCATGGGCTTGCCCATGATGCCAAGTCCCACGAATCCAATATCTGCCATTTCCGGCTCCTTTCCATGTCGTAGCGCCCGGTTGGGGCGATGTGTTTGCTTTGATTTGTATCGCAACATTATCAGTCTAATGCGCGCGTGTGGTCAAGTGGTTGCTGTGGCGGCGCGGCGTCTTGCGACCTTATCCTGTGTATCTTGTTCATCCATGTTAGTATGTGCTTTGCATATCATAGAAGGGGGTATTCAGATGGCGTACTCTATCAATCATGTTCACATAAGGGCGGCGGATCCGCATGCGTCGGCGGCGTGGTATGAGAAACACTTCGGCGCGAAGCTTCTCTCGGCGAGAGAGGTGATGCCCGGCACGATAACGGTAAGCATGGACGCGGGCGGTCCTGTCAGGCTCAATATCTCGTCGAAGCCTGAGGGTTCGTCCGACGAAAGGGCGGTCGCCGAGTTGAACCGGCTTGGTCTGGAGCATTTCGGGTTCGATGTGGACGACATAGACGCTGACATAGCCAAGCTGGAAGCGGCGGGTGTCCGCGTCGTCTTGCCGATAACCGAGGTGGCGGGCGGCACTCGTTTGGCATACATCGAGGGGCCGGACGATGTGCTCATCGAGCTGGTGCAGCCTGCGCGTTCATAATGCGCTGTCCATGGATGTCAGCGCGCTTCGGTTTGACGGCGGTATGCGGCGTGGTAACATTGCGCCTGATATAAGGTCTTCTTGTCCAACAAAGGAGGGCGTAAATGAGCGACGACATTGTGCGCTGGCCTAGAGTACAGCAGATTTTGACTGACATCATGCAGCGCTGGGAGGGGAGGGAGAAGCGGCGCGGCTTGCCGGGCATACACGGCTACTATTGGGACACGCCGCAAGAGCTTGCCGAGGATGAGGCGATGGGCATGCAGTTCATCGAGCCGGGCGTGCCTGCCTCAGAGACGGCGCTTGTCGTATCTTTGCGGCGCGGGCTGGGCAGCATTCCGAAGATGCCGATGGGCGGTCCGTTTCTCAAGGAAGACGAGATTCAGGAGATAGAGCGCTGGATAGACGGCGGCATGCCTGAGTGAATGTTCGGGTTGGGGCGATGGCAGTCGAAATGCCTACTTTAGGTTGCGTGGACATTTGCGTCATTCCCGTGAAAACGGGAATCCAGAACATCAGAATGTAGGCACTTTCGCATATTCTAGGCTATCTCAAATTACTGGATTCCTGCCCCTGCTTCCGCAGGGGTGACGTTCTTTCGCAGGAATGACGGGTGAGTAAGCAGGAATGACGAGCTGAAAAGTCGAAATGTCAGCAGAACCTAGTGGTTAGGAGGTCGGGGTGATGGCAGACAGGCCAACAAGCAGTGTGCGGCTGGGATGGCACGGCGGCTTCAAGTTCGTATCCAGCGATGCCCACAATCATACGCTGACGGTGGACGCCCCTCAGGATGAGGGCGAGGCGTTTGACGGGATGATGCCGGGCGACCTGCTGCTGACAAGCCTAGGGAGTTGCAGCGGCATCGATGTTGTGAACATCCTCCGACGGCAGCGTCAGGATGTGACCGGGCTTGAAATCAGCGTTTCGGGTGAGCAGCTGCCCGATGCGCCATGGACATGGGTTGCCGTAAGGCTCGAATACACGGTGCGCGGGCGCGGGCTGCGCGAGTCTGCCGTGCGGCGAGCGATAGAACTCTCCGAGGAGAAGTATTGCTCTATCGGCGCGACGATAGGCGGGCGGGCGGAGATTAGCAGTAGTTTTATAATCATCGAAGAGTAGGCGCTTGCGGTCAGGGCGTCGCCGTATGCCAGATGTTGCTGGTCTGTGGTATGATTTGAGGCGTTCCAATACCCTCAATATGACATCAGGAGGTTGCTTGTGCCTAGCTTGAGTTCAGAACAGTTGGAAGAGTTGCGACAGATTCCGTCCTGCTCCATTGCCAACGCCATCGAGACGTTCGATGTTATGCCGCGCACGGAAGGCTTTATGCTGCCCGCCGTCAAGTCCATATTCCCGGACATGGGACACATGATTGGATACGCGGTAACGGGCGTAATCTCGGCGAATATGCCGCCAAGCGCCAATATGAGCGTGTCGCGCATCGACTGGGTGGACACCATTCTGAGCGTTCCGGAGCCGCGAGTTCTGGTGCTCAAGGACATCGATTATCCCAATGTTATCGGCTCGTTCTGGGGCGAGGTGCAGGCGAACATTCACGGCGCGCTCGGCTGCGTCGGCACCGTTACGGACGGCGGCGTGCGCGACCTCGATGAGATGCGCGAATTGGGCTTCAACGCCTTTGCGACCGATGTGCTTGTGTCGCATGCGTATGTGCACCTCATCGATGTTGGGGTGCCGGTTACCGTTGGCGGGTTGAATGTGAATATGGGCGACATCATCATGGGCGATCAGCACGGCGTTATGAGCATCCCTCAGGACATCGCCGCCGATGTTCCCGCCGCCGTGAAGCGGGTTGAGGACAGGGAGCGCGAGATGATTAGCCTGTGCCAAGCGGACGATTTCACCGTTGACAAGCTCAAGGATCAACTCCGCAAGATGTATGGCGGGTAGGATGCGATATGACAGGCGCTAAAGTAGCGTTCCTTCACGGGTTGCCGTCCGAGGTTGTGGATGTCATTACGCCATACACGCCCGACGGCTGGACGACGGAGGTCGTGCACCGCGACATGCCCATGGACGAGCAGAAGGCAATCGTCAGCGACGCCGACTTCATCATGGTGTATCGCGCGCCGCTGGGCGATGAAGTGCTGCGCGCCGCGAACAAGGCGCGTATGGTGCAGCTGCTCGCCGCCGGATACGACAGCATGAACCTTCCTCTGATGGCTGCGCTCGAAGTGCCGTGCGCCAACAACGGCGGCGCGAACTCGTGGGCGGTTGCCGACCATGCCGTGCTGCTGATGCTGTCGCTGTACAAGCGGCAGATGCACACCGATCCGGCGACGCGACAGGGGCGCTGGAGCGCGCCCGTCAGCGGCACGAACACCTTTGAAATGGCGGACAAGCTCGTTGGAGTGCTGGGCATCGGGAACATCGGGCGTCAGGTCGCCCGCCGAGTGCAGGGCTTCGACGCCGATGTGCAATACTACGACTTATACCCGCTGTCGGAGGAACGGGAGCGCGAGTTGGATGTGCGGCGGGTGAGCCTGGATGAGTTGTTCCGCAGTTCAGACATCTTAACCTGCCATACGCCTCTGACGCCGCAGACGCATCACATCGTCAATCGTGAGCGTCTTGCGATGATGAAGCCGACGGCAGTGGTAATCAACACCAGTCGCGGGCCGGTCGTGGATGAGGCGGCGCTGATAGAGGCGCTGCAAGGGGACAGAATTGCGGGCGCGGGGCTGGATGTGTTCGAGCAAGAGCCGGTTGACCCCGCTAATCCGCTGCTCCAAATGGATAATGTGGTGGTAACGCCGCACATCGCGGGTACGACATGGAATACATGGTTTCGCCGCGCGGAGTTCGCCTATCGGAACATGCGGCGCGTATGGAACGGCGAACCGCCGCTCGCCATCGCGCAGGATTTCGACTAGACGATGGCGCTTTATGCCCGAACTTGCCCGTTCGTCCCAAACTGAGAACTGATTGCTGAAACCTGACAACCCTGAAAGGAAGGCAGATATGGAACCCGTCATCAAGAACTACGAAGGCAGAAGCAACCCTATCCTGGGACCGGAGGACGGAGCGCCTAACTATGTGATGCTGTATGTGCAGCATCCGCCGGGAGGCACAAGCCCCGGACACATCCACGAGTGGGAGCATCAGGCGTTCATCACAGAGGGCGAGGGCGTGCTCTGGGTCGAAGGCACGGAATACCCCATCAAGAAGGGCGATGCCGTGCTGGTGCCGCCGAATGTGAATCACCAGTTCCGCAACACGGGCGACACTACCCTTAGCCGCGTAACGGTGAATCCGCTGAACTCGGTGGAATAGCCTCGCCTCGCAGAAGGACGAAACATGCCACAGATGACCGGGGCGCAGGCTCTCACGCGACAGCTGCGCTCGGAGGGCGTGGACACCGTGTTCACGCTGCCGGGCGTGCAGATAATGGCGGCTTTCGACGCGCTGCATGAGCTTCAGAGCGACATTCGGCTCGTGCATACTCGCCATGAGCAGGCAACCACATATATGGCTGACGGCTATGCCAAGGTTACCGGCAAGGTGGGCGTTGCTATGGTCGTGCCGGGCCCCGGCGCGCTCAACGCTACCGCCGGACTCGGAACTTCATACGCAAGCTCTTCCCCCGTGCTGCTTATTTCGGGGCAGATTGCCAGCGACGCCTTGGGCAAGCGACAAGGGCAGCTTCACGAAGTCGAAGACCAGCTTGATGTGTTCAAGCCTATTACCAAGTGGAACCATCGCGTTACGGAAGTGGGAGCGATTCCCGAGGCGGTGCATGAAGCCTTTCGCCAGTTGAGCACCGGGCGTCCCAGGCCCGTGGAGCTGGAAGTGCCGCCCGATACGCTCGCCGCCTTGGGCGACGCCGACATCATCGAGCCTGAGGGGTATCCGGCAGATGTGGGCAGCCCGGCGGACATTCGAAGGGCGGCGGAGATTCTGGCGCGCGCCAAGAGGCCGGCTATCATCGCGGGCGGGGGCAGCGTCATATCCGGCGCGTCAGATGAGCTGCGGGAGGTGGCGGAGTTTTTGCAAGCGGCGGTTATGACGACGCAGCAGGGCAAGGGTATCATTCCCGCCGACCATGAGCTTATGGTGGGCGTGAACTATGCGATGGTGGAGCCGGTCAAGGAGGTTCTGCCGGAGTGCGACGCGCTGCTTGCTGTGGGAACGCGCCTGCTGTTCAGGACATTTTCGCCTGATAATACCCCGGACATCGTTCACATAGACGCCGACGCTTCCGAAATCGGCAAGAACTTGCCTACCGAGGTGGGCATCGTTGCTGACGCCAAGCAAGCCCTGCGCCGGCTGCTAGAGCAGCTTCGCGCGATAAGCGCGCCGAAAGAGTCGCGACGGCGGGAGATTGCGGGCTACAAGAAGGCTGCCGCCGATGAGTTGACGGAGCTTGCGTCCGAGCAGATGCGGATTATAGGCGACATTCGCGGCGCGCTCGATGACGACGATATTGTGGTCAGCGGCATGACCAACATCGGCTACTGGAGTCATGTCGGGTATCCGGTGAATGTGCCGCGCACCTACCTTACATCCTCGTACTTCGGCACGCTGGGCTACGCATATCCGACGGCGCTGGGGGCGAAGGTGGGACAGCCCGACAAGCGGGTGGTCGCGCTCTGCGGCGACGGCGGGTTCATGTACAACCTGCAAGAGCTTTCCACGGCGGCGCGATACGGCATCGATGTCGTGGCGGTGGTGTTCAACAACCATGCCTACGGCGCGTCCATGTGGGATCAGACGCACCAGTACGGGGAGCGCTTCATCGGCACGGACCTGAACAACCCCGACTTTCTGAAGCTGGCGGAAGCATTCGGCGTGCGCGGGATGAAAGCCGAGCCGGAGGGCATAGGCGACGCGCTGCGGCAGGCGTTCCAAGCCAACGCTCCCGTGCTGCTGGAGGTCGAGCTTCCCAATATGATGCCGCCGTTCCAGATAGTGCGGTAGGGGGCAAAAATCCTCGCTGCACTCATTCTGATGGGCATTGAGCGCCAATACCATAGCATTAGCGATGTCTGTTGAGCAGGCCTGCGACTACTTCACCGAACTCAGTGAAGTAGCGTTCTTCAACTCGTAATGGATGTTTGCCTCTTATGCTATTATGCCAGAAGCGTCCCTTGCATGGGTTTGCCAGTGTAAGGGTTTGCGAGGGGAGGCAGCAATGGAAGACGTGGCGTATCCTCAAACAGATCCTGAATTGACCAGAGTTGTACTTTAGGATATGTGTATGCGCCAAAAGAGACTTGACCCTGTTGGGCGCATTCCGCACGGGCTTCGGCTGAGTTTACCGGAGCAACTGTGATGAACACCCCCATTGCTGCGCGCTCTCTTTCTACGGTGTGGAGAAAATCCCTCAGCTGTCCCAACACAAATGCGCCGCCTTTGACTTGAGCGATTACAAGGTCAGATTGGCTGCCATCCGGCTTTTGGAGCAGGCGTCCCCGTCCATCTATGCCGTGGTCGCCTGTACGAACCTCGTTGGGCACAAGTCCGGCTATGCGCGTTATAGCCCAAGCTTCAAAGTCTGTTGGATTGGCGCTTGCGAATCTGCGCGCGCTGGCGATGGATGTGGGAATACCCTGCACGGGGAAATCTATCCCTGATTGCATTCTGAGACGCTCAGACGCAATGTCTATCGCTTGAGCGGTGATGTCGATACCAACCCATTTTCGCCCGAGTTTTTCCGCGGCTGCCATAGTCGTTCCGCCACCGCAGAACGGGTCGAGGACTAGGTCGTTCTCTCGGCTTGACGCCAGTATCAACCGTTCCAACAGCGCTTCAGGCTTTTGCGTAGGGTAGCCTCGATACTCCCCGTTGCCTCTTCTGGCGCTAAAATTGGTGAACCCCGTCGGCTCCAAAACCAGATCTTGCGGAGGAGTGCCTCTATCCGCCGCTGCGTATCTCTTTAATCCCGGCCAGAAGCCTCTTGTAGGATGGTGAATCAGTTCCGCTTTGTCCAGAGCGTCAAGTCTGTCCAGAACGCCTTCAATTTGTTGATAGCCTGAAATGAAGTGTTCTTCTATAAAGCGCGCGTAGCCACTGCTTTTGGGTGGTGCCCAATGCCGCCCGCGGGAAGTAGGGTCATAGCCTGACCACACCTGACCGCTTTCACCTTCGGATGTGCCTGCCCCTGTTAAGTTATCAGACCTGTATCGCCCAAAATCGTCTGTGCGTGAGTAGGACTGCTCCGTATCGCTAGCGCTTCTCGCTACTCTGACTGCGTCACCATTCCAGTAGAATGCTCTTTGCTCCTTGGCGTAAAAGAGGATGTGGTCTGTAACTCGTCCGTAACGGCTGGCGTCGTTGTGAGATGTGGCACGCCGCCAAGTAATGTGATTGAGATAGTTTCGCGTCCCGAAGATTGCGTCCATCAACGCCTTCAGGTAATGACTTGCCGTGGAATCGCAATGTAAGTATATGCTTCCGGTCGGCTTCAGGATGCGGTGCATCACGGCAAGTCGCTGCGCCATATAGGAAAGGTACGCCAACATTCCACTGGGGCCTAGAAGGGCGTGAAGCGCCCTAATCGCATTGCTGGCTGAGTGTGCCGTTGCCCGGCTCAAATCGTCAACCCGTATTTGCGCTGCCGCATCCCAAATCCATGTGTCCTGGAATGCTCTCACTTGGGCAGAGACGCCGTTCTCTGTTCCGAATATTATGTTGTAATTCGCATTGCTGTTAAATGGCGGGTCAAGGTAGATCAAATCAACGCAAGCGTCATCCCAATTGCCCATCCAGTCAAGGCAATCTCCATAGTACAGCGTGTTGGAGCCTATCGCTTCGCCCGCGAGATATTCAACCATCGGTTTCCATTCTGCTAGAAAGCGTCTTCTTCTTGGGCTATTTGGTCGAAGTCGGCGTGGGTGTATGTGCCTAGGCTGCGGAAGTTTAGTTCGGTGTAGTTTTTGATCCAGCGCAGGGAGACTTTGTATGCCTTGTTGTAGCGCTCGGCTTGCTCGTGGTAGGCGGCGTGGGCGGCTTCATCGTCCGGGGGGACGGCAGCCTTGCGGCACTCGAGGATGTCTGCCAGTTCGTCCTGCATCAGCCGCTTTGCGAGGGCGAGGTCGTGCGCCTGCTCGGTGTCCTCGGCGATTGCGCCGTGTCTGATGCGCTGAGCCATCTGCGCTACTGATATGCGCCCGGTGGCGAGGTCTTCCATCAGCGCGGGATGCACGCCGGGCTTGCCTTCCAGGCTGTCGATGCCCTTTGCGCCGCGCCCCGTCAGCCAGCCTTCGACATACTCGATAATCATCCGCGCGTTGCGCCGCGTGCCCTCGGTGGTGATTGGACCTTCCGGGCGTGTGATTTTCACCGGGTAGTTGTCGGGGTCGTCCATGCCTTCCGACGGCTGCCAGTCGTCGGTGATGCGCTCCTTGAAGGGGTCGCTCGCCGTCTTCATGTGGAATATGTGGGCAACCCAGCCGCGCAGGAAGCCCTGCTCAGCTTCCCATACCTTATCGGCGCGGATGGATGCCGCCGCCACATCATTCACCTCTTCGTCGCGGCTGGGCAATGCCGTCGCCATGCCGCCGATGGGCACCGCGCCGCGCTTCAGGCATACCGCCACCAGTCGGCGGAAGATGTTCGCCATGAAGTCGGTGGTCTTGATGTCAACGCCGAACCTGTCGGGCCAGACTAGGCTGGGGTCGTTCATGATGTACTCCAAGATGCTCGCCTTCAGATCCCAGCGCGCGGCGTTCAGTCCCGCGGCATACGGTCCCATGGCGTGGAGCAGGTCTTCCATGATATAGACGGCGGGCAGCGATTCCACCAAGAAGATGGCGCGTATCACGGCGTCGTCCGGGTAGCCAAGCCGCTCGCGGCTGAAGTCGAAGAAATCGCGGTAGAGGGTCGCTTCCTCGACGACCTCGACCTTCGGCAGGTAGAAGTACAGCCCCTGCCCGCGCTCTGCCTGCGCCTTGCCGCCGTAAGCGAATGTGAGCGCCATGCTCAAGATGGTGGCGGGGATAGGCTTGCCGTCCACCGTGAAGTCTGCCTCGTCTAGGTGCAGTCCACGCTCGCGGTGCATGAAGAAGGGGGTGTCGCCGTCCGCGATGGTGTAGGTGCGGTTGCGCGCGGGGTTGTGGAAGGACAGCGTGCGCTGCGTGATGCCGAGCCGATTGCGAGCGGCGCTCAGTGTGTCTATCAGGCGATGCCCGCCGGAGTCCTCGTCGTCGTCGAGGTATCCGACTGCGCGTTCGCCCTCAGGTCCCGGATTGACGGCGTTGATTGCCATGTTTGTGATGGACACGGGCCCCGAAATCTCGATGCCCGGCTGCCGCAGGTCGCCGGGAACTTCCGGCACCTGCCAATCGCCGCCTGCATCGGAGTCGGGCAGGAAGTTGGGCATTATGCCGTCATCGAGCGCCTTACGCAATAGCGCTTCTCGCCTGTCTCGCACATCCTGCACTCGGCTTGCGAACTTGTCGCAAGCCTCGACCACATAATCGAGGAACTCCGGTGTTAGCAACTCGTCAGCGCCCTCGACTGCGAGGTAGCTGACTCTGCTTTGTGTATCTGACATTGGTTTCTCCTCTGACGGACAAGTGTTGTTTGCTTATAGTCGTTATCTTGAAGCGTCGTCCTGCTGCCATGCGTCGCCGACGGCTTTGGCGACAGCGGGGACGACTTCGGTATTGAGCGCGTAGGGGATAATCTCGTCGGGCGTCGGCTCAGGCACGAGGTCTGATATAGCGAAGCCGGCGGCGACTTTCATTTGGGTTGTGATGCGTTCGGCGCGCACATCGAGAGCGCCGCGCAGGATGCCCGGGAAGGCGAGCACATTGTTTATCTGGTTGGGGAGGTCGCTTCTGCCGGTGCCGACGACTGCCGCCCCGCCCCGCAACGCCTCTTCCGGCATAATCTCAGGGTCGGGGTTTGCCATTGCCAGCACGATGGCGTTATCGCGCATCGTGCTGATGTCGTCCGCGGTCAGCAGGTTTGCGATGGACAAGCCAATGAACACATCCGCGCCCTTGATAGCGTCGCGGATGTCGCCCTTTGCGCCATCTTGGTTTGTCGTTTCCGCTATCTCCTGCTTGATGGGCGTTAGGTTGTCGCGCCCCTTGTAGATTATGCCGCGCGTGTCAACCATAATGATGTCCTCAACGCCCATCACTTGGAGGATTTTGCAGCAGGCGATTCCGCTCGCGCCCGCGCCACTGAAGACGACCTTGACATCGGAGAACTCCTTGTTGACCACGCGCAGGGCGTTGACCATTGCGGCGAGGACGACGACCGCCGTGCCGTGCTGGTCGTCGTGGAAGACGGGGATGCCCAGGTCTTGCAGCGCCTCTTCCACCTCAAAGCACTTGGGCGCGGCGATGTCCTCTAGGTTTATTCCGCCGAAAGTCGGGGCTATGGCGCGCACGATGGCGATGATTTCGTCGGCTTCGTGCGCGTCGATGCAGATTGGCAGCGCGTCTATGTCTGCCAGCTCCTTGAACAGCAGCGCCTTGCCCTCCATGACGGGCATAGAGCCTTCCGCTCCGATGTTGCCTAGTCCCAGCACCGCGGAGCCGTCGCTTACGACGGCGACCATGTTGCCCTTGCAGGTGAGTTCATAGACCTTGCTGCGGTCACGCGCTATCTCTCTGCATACCGCCGCGACTCCGGGGGTGTATGCCGTTGACATATCGTCGATGGTCTTGAGTTCGACCTTGGAGTGAACGCCTAGCTTCCCTCGATTTCTGGCGTGAAGCTCAAGTGCCATTTCGTCGTAGTTCATGCATGCACTCCTCTGCCGTCGTGTGCGGTTTTAGGGCCGGGTAGGGTATATGGGGCGGATGCCGCCGAATCAAGGGGATGCGCTTGCATCGGGTTAAGTGTATTCCGCGTGCTTGATGTTAGTCAAATACGGGGGGCTGAGCGATGTCATCCAGTCCAGTACCTGCGCTTCGCTTGGAATATCTTGTTCGCTCATAGCCTTTCTGTATCCAGGAGAAAATTGCATAAGCAGAATAACAATGGTCGAGCATCGCCGATTTCTGGATTCCCGCTTTCGCGGGAATGACGGGTGAGCGAGCGGGAACGGCTTATATCCGTCCTGCATATCCCGTTGGTTCTACGCCTACATGGACAGCCCGTCGATGAATTGCGCGCCGGGTATCTTGCCGATGTCCTCGGGGGCTATCTTTATCTTTGAAGAGCGGCTGCCGGAGCCGAGTATGACATACTCTTGCGCCAGCAGTTTCTCGTCGGCGTACACCGGCAAGTCCTCCGGCAGGGCGAATGCGGTTACGCCGCCAATCATCATGCCGGTGAGTTCCATCGTCTCTTCGGCGGAGGCGAACGATGCGCGCGACACGCCCATCAGCCGCTTAACCGTCTTGTTCACATCGAGGCGCGCCGAACCCTGCACGATGCAGGCGCAATACTTCTTCGCGCCGCGCTTGGATGCCACGATGATGGTGTTGCCGCTGCCTTCGAGCGTGTAGCCGTACTTTTCGCAGAACTCCGCCGTGTCCGCGAAATCAGGGTCGATGCGAATGAGTTCGTGCGGGATGCTAAGCCCGTTCAGCGTAGAAACTACCTGTGCTTCAATGTCTGCCGATGCCATAATTGCGCCATACCTCCGTAAGATTGCGCCAATAATATAGCGTCAACCTTCGCCAAGCGCAACGGCAAGGCTATATCTTGCCTATCCATGTTAGCCCTCGTTCCGTCCATCAATGTTAGAATATGCGGCGTGTAGTTTTCGTCAAGTTCCTGTACGCGAGTGAGTTCTCATCCTGCAAGAAATTCTCGGTTGGCATCCCCGCCCGCGCTTCTACTATGGCTGGCTTGTGCTTGGAACGGCGGCGCTGGGCGCGTTCATCGCCACCGGCGTCGCTCAGACGGTGCTGGGCGGCGTGCAGGACTTGATAGCCAGAGATATGGGCTGGGAGCGCACGACGATTGCGTTCGCCGCGACAGCGGCAACATGGACATCCGGGCTGACTATGCCCTTCGTAGGCAAGCTCGTCGACCGCTATGGCCCGCGCTACATGATGCTTGCTGCTGCGCTGGCGGTCAGCGCCTGCTTCTTCGCGCTCGGCGGCGTCAATTCGGTGTGGCAGTTCTGTCTGGCGTACATCATCGCGCGGTCATTCGCGGGGCCGAATTTGCAGAATGTGGTGCCGCGCACGGTCGCCGTGAACTTTTTTCGGCGCAAGCGCAACTTGGCGCTCGGCATCACCGCGCTCAACCGCATCGGCGGCGAGTCGCTGAATCTGCTGATAATCACGCTGGTCGCAGGCGCGCTGAGTTGGCAAGCGGCATATCGCACACTGGGCATCATCGCGCTGCCGCTCTCCATTCCGCTGTTCGTGATAATGCGTAAGCGCCCGGAGGACATCGGGCTGCTCCCGGACGGCGATTCGGTGGCACATGCTCCAAGAGCGAATACCGGCGCGGCGTCTATGCCCGCGCGCGAGTTCGATTGGCGGCTGCGCGAAGTGATATTCGTGCCGTCGTTCTGGTATATCGTATGGGCTGAGTTTCTCGCGGTGTCGACGACGGCGGCGGTAACATTCCAGCTTGTGCCCTTCCTGACCGATAGCGGCATGGCGCACTCGCTCGCTGCTGGCGCGCTCATGCTCAGCGTACTGCTGGGGGGCATGTCCGTGCCGCTATGGGGGCATCTGTCCGACAGATTTACCATCAGGCGGCTGACAATCGCCGTGCTGCTGGCGACGAGCGTTCCTACGCTGCTGTTTGTGTTCGTGGACGCCGGGAGCGTGGGCTTTTATGTGTCGGTAGCATGGGGCATAGCGTCGGGCGGCATTCCGGTGGTGGGCAGCATGATGATTGGGGAGTACTTTGGGCGCAGGTCATTCGGCGCGCTAACAGGGCTGACGGGGCCATTCCGCACCGCCGCCATGGGACTTGGGCCCACGCTGGGCGCGCTGCTGGTCAACATCACGGGCGACTACACCGCCATGTTCGTGGTCGCGGTGGTATCGTATATCGCCGCGGCGCTGCTGAATTACGGCGTGCGCCAGCCAAAGCTGCCGTCGAGGGTTGCCGCCGACTGAGGCGGGAATCAGCCGGCTTCGCGCAGGCACTGCTCCATAAGATCGAAAGCCGCCTTTGCGAATGCCCACATGTTGGCTTCACGGTCGGCGCTGCGCGTCTCGATGGTGATGGCGCGCTCTATCGGGCCGGATACGGCGATGCACGCATGCCCGGCATCGTCTCCGTAGCGATTGCCGGTTGGGCCGCTCGCTCCGGTTTCGCTCAGCGCCCATGTCGTGCCGAGTATCTCGCGCAGTGTGCGGGCGTTCAGGGCGGCGTAGTATTCCGTGCTGGCGCGCTGCCCTTCCATCGCCTCGTCGGGAACGCGCAGCAAGCCCGCCTGCCCGACGCGGGTGTAGATTATCGCGCCGCCGAGGTAGTATGCAGACGCGCCGGGCACCGCCACGAGCGCCGCCGACAACAGCCCGCCGCACGATGACTCCGACACGCTTATCGTTTGTCCGTTTTGCTTGAGAAGCTCACCGACGGTCGCCGCGAGTGTGCCTAGTTCTGACATGGTAGCCTCCGTATGTTTGCATCGAGCCTTGTTTTTGTATTGGGTAGCCGACATTAGCCAACTACCAAATACTATACTAGGTGCAGGCGCTCGCGTACTTGTGGGTTGACTAGGTTGCGGGGCATCTTGCCGTCCAGCACGGCGGCGACTTCCTCGCCGTAGCGTCCGGTGCGTAGTTGGAGCGACAAGACCGAAGTATGGCCGGAGTGCGGCGACAGCACGACGTTGTCCATAGCCAGCAGCGGGTTATCGCTTGCGGGCGGTTCCTTTTCGAGCACATCCAGACCCGCGCCCGCAATCCATCCCTCTTGCAGAGCCTTGATGAGCGCGGCTTCATCTACGACGGGACCGCGCGAGGTGTTGATGAGATAGGCGTTGGGCTTCATCAGGCGCAGCGCGTTTTCGCTGATGATGTGCCGCGTTTCGTCGGTAAGCGGCGTGTGAACCGATATGTAATCCGATTGCGACATCAGCCCGTCGAACGATACCGATGTTACGCCGCGTTCCTCGAACGCCTCGTCGGAAATATAGGGGTCGTGCGCGATTACATTCAGTTCGAAGCCCTTGGCGCGCTGCGCCATTGCGCTGCCAATGCGCCCAAGCCCCAGGATGCCGATTGTTTCGCCGTGCAGCGCGCCGACGGCGTAGGGCGGGCGCGGCGTCCATGTGTTCGAGCGTATGTCGCTGTGCAGGTTCACTACGCGGCGGTTCAACGCCAGCAACAGTGACATCGCTTGATTGGCGACCTCGCGCGTCCACAGGTCCGGGATGTTGACGACTGCTATGCCCTGCTCGGTGGCAGCCTCCACATCGATCACATCGTATCCGACGCCCGTTCGCAGCACGACCTTGCACTGCGTCAGCGATTCCAGTACGCGCCGCGTCATCGGCGTCTCCGAGGTGATGATGCCGTCGGCGTCCCGCACATGCGCGATGATTTCGTCCTCATCGTGCATCGACTCCACGAGTTCAAGGCTTGCGCCGACTTCTTCCAGCGCGGCGCGCGTGTCGCTCAAGTCCTCGCTCTGCCAGCGTCCTATGTAATAGACGGTGAATCTCTGTTCGCTCATATATCCCTCTCTGTGAACTTGTCGGCGAAAATTGGATTATGCCTAGTATATCACGGCGGGCGGGATATGAATGAAAGTGCGGGCAGGACGCATTGCCGTTGTTCGGCGCGCGCGTATAGAATGTGGAAAAGGGATACGCGGCATGACACCGCAAATACAAGGCGGTCGTTCAGCGTCGATGAACATCGACGCTTGTGGGAATCGGGCGCGCTTCACCCTGAGGATAGGATGAGTGGTGGCAACGGGTGGGTTCGAACCACCGACCTAACGCTTATGAAGCGTCCGCTCTGCCCCTGAGCTACGTTGCCATAGGTGCATGCTCAATGGACATTATACGGGAAATGCGACCGCAGTTAAAGTAATGCGGGCGAAAATAGTGGTGTTTCCGTTCAGATGATTTTGCTGCTATATCGCACTGGATTCCTGCTTTCGCAGGAATGGCGGGTGGGTGAGCAGGAATGACGAAAAGGTTTGCCACTTGAATGGAAACGCTAAATCAGGCGCTGAGTGAATGCAGGTAATGAGTGAATGAATGATGACACATGGATTGACCCGCTGGTAAAGCGCGCGGTCGCGGACGCGGTGATGGAGCGCGCGGCTATCGAACTCAACAAGCTGCTTGTGGAGATTGCGGCGGTGCTGGAGCCGTTCCCCGATTTCATGGGCTTGACCTCCATTCAGGCGGTCGAGATCGAACCTAGCGGCGTGTCTAACCCTGAGAATGGCTGCGTGGTCGTCTGTCCTGACGGCGCGCTGCGGGAGCTGGTGCTGCGGATGATACCCGGGCCGTTCGATATGGGCGGCGTGGAGCAGACGGACGAGATGGCGGAGCTTGACTTGCCGCCCGGCGAGTATGTCGCCTACGCCCACGCTGCCGTGCACGAACTGCTCAGGCTGCTCGAACAGCAGCAAGCCACTGATTAGGTTGTGTGGACTTAGGTCGTGTGGACATTTGCGCCATTTACGCCCTTGGATGCACCGGATTCCTGCGAAAGCAGGAATGACGAGGTGAAAAGTCGAAATGTCGGCAGAACCTAGTCCTCTGCGCTGAATCTCTTGCGGCGCAGCAATCGGGCGGGCATGCGCTTGAATATGAACTCGCTCCATGTTGGCAATTGCGGCTTTTTCTCCAGCAGCACGCGCAGCATCTTGGAGGCGTCTCCGACGAGCGGCGAGCCGTGCCCGCCGCACAGGATGTCGAAGCGCATGTCGGCGAGGCGTTCGAGTGATTGCCGATACTGCGTCATGTCGCTGCCGGGGAAGGGCATGGAGCGGCTCACGCGCCCATGGTCGCTGAATATGGTGTCGCCGCTGAATAGCAGTCCTTCGCGTTCCAGCAGGTAGCACACGCTGCCGGGTGTGTGTCCCGGCGTGTGGATGACTCGGAGGCCCCCGGCGACAGGTATGACCTCGCTCTCTACAAGCAATCGATGGACGGGCGTGTGCCGCAGGAAGGGCAACGGCACGTTCGGGGGCTTGAACCTGCTCATGTAACTGATGCTGTACGCGCCGCCGCGATATGCCGCGTCCCGTCGGTGGGCGACGACCTGCGCGCCACTGCGCCGGCTGATGTTGCGCGCGCTGCCGGTATGGTCCGGGTGGTTGTGCGTCATCAGGATGCGGCTCAGTTCGTCGGGACGCCTGCCGATGCTTTCGATGTACTTGAAGACACGCTCCGCGCTCCAGGGCATGCCCGTATCCACCAGCGTCAGCTCTTCGTCCTCAATCAGGTATATGCGCGACACGCGGGTGCCGGGGACTGAGTGAATACCCGGGATGACTTCCAACCGCTCTACTCCGTTAGCCTGTCGAGTCAGCCTCATGTCCCTAGTTTAGCGCAAATGACGGTATCGCGTTCGTCTTGTGGCAGTGGCGGGGCAATTCAGCGTATAATGGGCGAAACTTTGAGGAGGCGCTGCATTCATGGATATTGGTATCTCGACCTTTCCGACCGACTACTCCGTTGATATTGCCGTTGTAGCTAAGCGGGCTGAGGAGCTTGGCTTCGATTCGCTCTGGGTGCCTGAGCACCCCATACTGCCGGTCAACGCCAGCTCGCCCTGGCCCGGCTCTGCCGATGGCGTAATTCCGAGGGTGTACGCGGACATCGTCGACCCGTTCGTCGCGCTGGCGAGGGCGTCCGCGGTAACGAGCACGATAAAGCTGGGCACCGGCATCTGCCTTGTGCCGGAGCGCAACCCGTTGCTGCTGGCGAAAGAGATAGCGACGCTGGACATGTACTCTAAGGGGCGTTTCCTGTTCGGCATAGGCGCGGGCTGGCATCGTGAGGAAACGGAGATAATGGGCGGCGACTTCGATCACCGCTGGACGCAGACGCGCGAGGCTATCCTGGCGATGAAGGAGCTGTGGACGAAGGTGGAGAGCGAGTATCACGGCGATTATTACGACTTTCCGCCGGTGTATTCGTTCCCGCGCCCGACGCAGCGCCCGCACCCGCCCGTGCTGCTGGGCGGCATGGCGCGCAATGTGTTCAGGCGCGTGGTTGACTACGGCGACGGCTGGATGCCTAATCGCGTTACGCCTGAGCAAGTGCGGCAGGGATGCGCCGCTATCGCGGAGCTTGCGGATGCCGCGGGCAGGGATCCGTCTTCAATCAGCGTGTCCGTGTTCGGACAGCCCGCCGACCGCGAGTTGATAGAGCAGCTGCAAGAGGCGGGCGCGGGCCGTGTTATGGTGCGTCTGGAGACTGCGCCTGAGGACGAATCGCTCGCCAATCTCGAAAGCATCGCCGCCGCGGTCTTGTAGGGACGAGACGGCCGCCTCGGTCAGCGCCGTTGCAGCAGGGGCATTACCTTGTCGCCGAAGAGTTTCATGGATGCCTGCGCTCTCAGTGTGTCCATCTCGCCTGTGTTGAACTTTAGCATCAGGTTGCGGACGCCCGCGTCGTCCATTGCCGCAATCTCGTCAGCCACTTGATTGGGCGTTCCCATGATGAACGACATGGAGAGGTCTTCGGAGGCTGATGTCATGCCGCTGCCGCTATGGAGGGTGAAGCCGCCCGGATTGAACATCTCGCGCGCCGCCCTGAAGTGCTTCCGTTCGCGCGCGAAGTGGTACTCTGCGGCGTCGCGCGCCTCAGCGTAAGTGTCTGCCACGAGCACATTCCGCGACGCCCAGCAGCGGTTGAGCGTCGCTTCCGCCGTCTGCTCGTCGAAGCCGGAAGCCAGCATCGTGTCGCGGTACGCTGCCAAGCGGTTGCCGACCGTCTGCACGGGCATGATGCCCAGCATAACGGGCCTGCCAATCTTCGCCATTGCGATTGCGGAAGCCTCGCTGATGCATGCGCGCACCAGCGGCGGGTGCGGCTTCTGGTAGGGCGGCGGGCGCAGTATGGGAAACTTGACCTGCCAGTGTTCGCCCTCGTGCTTCAGCTCATTCGCAGTCCATGCCTTTACCAGCAGCTCTTCGGACTCGTCGAGGCGCTCTAAGCCGTCCTCCATGCTCAGCCCAAATCCGATGTATTCGTAGTGGTTGAACGCCGAACCGCGCCCGGTGCCCACGATTAGCCTGCCGTGGCTGAGGTTGTCCAGCAGGGCAGTCTGCACCGCGAGCCGTATCGGGTGGTGCAGCGCCATTTCCACGACGGCAAAGCCAATCTTGATGCGCTTGGTGCGCGCCGCTATCGCCGCGCCGAACACCAGCGGGTCGGCGTATGCGACCGCGCCGTCGAAGTGGTGTTCCGCAAGCCAGACGGCATCCAAGCCGATGCGCTCTGCCAGCTCAACCTCTTGGAGCGTGCTGTCTATGACCGCGCCGTCATTGTGAGCGTGGTGGCTTACGGGAAATAAGAATGAACCGATGTGCATTGATGCCTCCAAGTATCCTGATGTTCGCCCATCAAGTATATCGCACTTGTGGGCGTCATATCTTGTTGGGCGAGCGCTGTCGCCTCAATATGCCAATCGTTCAGAACGACATCGCGCTATGTATAATGGATACGGCTAAGAATATCTTCAATCCCTCATTGGACGGACTGAAAGGACGCATAGATGAAACCCACCCTAATCGCGGGAGTTGTCGCGGCGGCAGTGGCGTTGCTTATGGTTGTGGCGGCTTGCACCACGGAGAAGGTTGTGTATGTGCTGCCTGACGGCACAGAGGTTACGCCGACGGCAGCGCAGGCGACGCAAGCGGCAGGCGGCGGTTCGCAGGCGGCTATGTCTCAATCTGCGCCAGTGGCGTCAGTGTCCGAAAGCGCAACGCCTGCTCCGAACCAGTCAACCCAAGCATCCACGCGCACAAACGCATCTGCGGCCACCGTCAACCAGCGATGGCACGACAAGCGCAGCGACCTTTGCTCATCGCTGGGTCTGGACGCTAACCTGTGCGAAAATATCGCGCTCAATCAGACTGAGCCTGAAGGCGAAACTCAGCCGATTGACCTGCCCGACGAGCCGGACGCAACGCCCGTGCCTATCGATGATGTCGGCGTCGCCGTTGACGAATTGCAAGACATAGTTCAGCAGCAGGGCGAGGTGAGCATTCAGGTGCTTATCTACACCGAGAGCCTGATACAGCAAGCGGCAGACGCCGTAGTGCAGGCTGAGCAGGAACTCGCCAATCAGGAAGCGACGGCGGCGTATCTCGACGCCAAGAAGCAGGAACTTCAGGAACTGCGCCAGACTTACGCTCAGCTACTTGTGCGGATCGGCTTGGCGCTGGACAGGGCGCTCGCGCTCGCGGAGCGGATAGAGCAGGAGCATCTGGCGTTCAGCATCGAGCTCCCCTCCTACGCGCACATACTAGGCGACCCCAACGCGCCTGTAACCGTCGTGGAGTTCTCCGACTTCATGTGAGTGCACTGCCGCAACTTCGCCCTCGTGACAGGGCGAGCGATAAAAGACGAATATGTCGATGTCGGCAAGGTGCGCTTCATATATCGCCACTTCGCGTTTATCAGCAGAGAATCCGTCTGGGCGGGCGAAGCCGTCGAATGCGCCGATGAGCAAGGCCGCTTCTGGGACTACCACGACGCGCTATTCGAGAACTGGACAGGCAATGAGGGCGGCTACAGCTACGACAACCTGCTGAAATTCGCGGGCAATCTCGGGCTGGACTCAGGGCAGTTCGCCACCTGCCTGACAGAACGCCGCTACCTCGACAGAGTGCGCGGCGACAGCGACTATGCGGAAAGCATCGGCCTAACCTCCACGCCAACCGTGTTCATCAACGGCGAGATAGTGCGCGGCGCGGACTACGCGATATTCAAGGAAGCCATCGACGCGGCGCTGGCAGCAACCGGCGGATGACACCCATGCACAGGACGGGAAGGGACGATGCTCTTTCCCCCGTCGGGGCTGACAAGGGTATGTATTTGACGTTTCAAGTCTCATTCCGAACGGAGTGAGGAATCTTGTGTGATGCAAAGGTGTTAGCATAGACACAGGTGGGGGGCGGCAGGTATGTAGGCTTTGATTGTCGCTTTGACCAAGACGGTTATCGTAATGCCGAAGGAACTGGACGTGATGCTTGTGTCCGCAAATACTGGCACAAGGAACAACCACTTGAGCGCACATATACGAAGGAACGGCTTGATGCCGTTACAAGTGTCTTGGACAACTTAGAAAAGTGGTTGCAAGCCCGCGTCGACTACTGGGAGACACAAGGACGGGACGGCGAGAGAGACTTACTAAGATGCGAAATAGCCTTGCATGGCGATCCTGATCGAGGTGGCTTTAATGGCGTCAGGGAGTGGCGGCAGGCGATTGTGGCTGAGACGACGCCGTTGCCGGATTAGTGGTGATGTTCCCTCAGGACTTACGCACTTGAGTATGAATCCTACCTGAGTTTGACCCGTTTCAAGTATGAAATCGCGCTCAACTGCGTAAATCCTATCCCTGTCGCCTTATCCACCGATGGCTACAAATCATCGTCATCTATGCCGAAGACTTCAAGCCAGTTGCCCCTGTCTATCTCCATGCCGCTAACAGGGTCAACAGCGTAGGACATAGCTACGAACTCGCCTACATAATCCTGCGACAAGATGATGAGAAAGTGAAATCCGTTGTAATAACTCACCTGACTCACAAGGCGATTTTCTACTTGCATCGTGAATATGGAATGCCAATCCTTAGGAGTAGGTATAATCTGCTTACCACCGAAGAACACAATTTCATAATCAGCGGAATTTGGCCTTTGCAGGTAATCAATTGCGTATTGGCAATCTTCTCTTCTGACCCCGTTGCTACACGCCAGAGCCAAAGCGGTCTTCACAATCGATTTTCTGCAATTGCGATTAAATTCGATATTGTGGGTCAATCTGGGATAACTTTTAGTTCGAGTTGCATTTGCCATTTCTTCATCCACATCAATATCGGGATATTTTCTCTTTTTCATCTTTTCCAAGATAGCCCTTGTCTCCGCTTCAGACCCTGATGTTACTTCTATGATGCCTCTGTCTTCACCTATAGACTTTTCTACGACGTGGGGATGCTTCATTACCGGCACTAAAGGATTTTCGATAGACCGTGGATGTACTAGGTATTCCAGCCCATCATCCCCGGTCGCGTTGACTGCGGGTGTTCTTTTGCCATCTGTGCGCGACGGATTGACAAACACCGTTATGAATTCGAGAAACTTTAACAAACTGGAGTCCCATTTGGCCCCAGTTTTGTTGTTGCACCGCTTGCAGATGAAGCCGCTGACAGTCTTTCGGCCGCCTATGGCTTGTGGAATGATATGTTCTTTTGAATTATTTTCTGGTGTAATCACTACATCACACAACCAACAACATTTCATGTCTGACCTCCTCTATGTAACATAATCTCTATATTGATAGTAATATAGTATGATCATGACCATAATAGCAAAATTAGATGGCTTACAATAGACGGGCGCGAATACAATCATCCCCTTTATCCTGTCCACTCCCGCTTGCTGGCAGAACGGCGGATGCCGCGTTGCATCGGTGCCGTGCGCTAAGCCTGAACGCTATGGTAGCGTCTCGGCTGAAGGCGTGTCAGAGGTGCAGGGGCGTGACGGTGAGGGACGCTTGCTGCAATGCGAAATAGCCTTGCACGGCAACTCTGATGAAGGTGGCTGGCAGGGCGTCAAGGAGTGGCGGCAGGCGATTGTGGCTGAGACCACGCCGTTGCCGGATTAAGCCATGCGAATAGACATGCGGCGGTTGCTATATTCAAGAGGAGTCCGCGGTGCTTGAATGGTTGATCGAACGGTTGATTAAATTGTTGCCTGTGCTAGGGGACATTGCCAATATATTGTTGGCCGTTCTTGCCGTATTGGCCGTTACAAAATTCCTGGATTTGGCCTCATTCTTCTCAGATAGACAGAAGTACAAGAAGATGAGTGAAGAGGAGCGGGATATACTGAAAGCGATTATGAGTAATCGCATAGGAACTTTGATACGAAAAGATGGCGACGTGTCTCAGTCCATTAGATTGATTCCAAAAGAGGAAGGGGCGGATGTTTGGAATAGCCATCTGAGTTTATCAGGACTTTGGTATGGGGCTGCGCTGGAATCCTTGAATTATGAAGGATACATCAGAAAGGCAGATAGAGAAGACGGCAAGATATACAGCCTCACGCCATCTGGCAAGAGGTTTATAGAACGATTTGCAAGGAAGTTGCGCTCGCATCAATACCCTGGACGTGTAAGATACGCTGGACGTGTAAGAGATGATGTACATCATGCCAAGATGCAGAGATTGAACAATCAGTACATTCTAGGAACTGTGCATGCGGCAATAGGCACAGAACCGCTAGGAGTCGAAACAGATCCTTACGCCAATATCGTCTGCATTCCTCCTAAAAAACAGAAAGACGGAGTTGTAGCGCATGCGTACATCATTGCCAAGGAATTGCCTGTGGTAAATGGTGATACAGTGTTCGTGAAATTCGAAGACGTTCCCTATCATATTCGCACTTACTTAACACCAAGATGGGCTGGGAACAGATTTTTGGGTGAAGAAGAAAAGCAAGTACCTACCGCAATCTTCACGGTAAAGGACATTCAACAGGCGAATGGAAACCAAATCCTTGTCCTGTCGCCCGGAAGACTAATGAGGGAAGTAACAACTGGTGACAAAAATGACAAGGCATAGCCGAATGGCGCGCTTGCCCGTATGCTCATTTTGGCTAAGCTCGGACATCGAGTTGAAGGCGTGTCAGCGGTATGGAGACCAGTTGATTGCCAACGGGCGCTTCTATGGACTGTGCCGAGCTCGGAGGCGCAAGTTCATCGCCATCTCGCTCCGTCTCGATAGCATAGTCTCGAAGCGCGTCTTTGGCATTCATAAGCGCCTCGTTCATAGTATGCCCCATCGCGCCAACGCCGGGGATGTCCGGGAATACCACGCCATAAGCGCCTTCTTCGCCGTCTATCAGCGCGGGATATAGAATCATGCTATCCTCCTAGTCGGTCCAGCCCGCCTTGTTTGCAATGGTGCGCGCCACTCCAATGGACAATACACGGTGTCGGGGCAAAGTTATGATACCCGCGATGCGCGGATGCCTGTATATGTCGTGGCTTGAACCATGCCTATCGAGATACCAGCCATCCTGAACCAGTTGCCGCCTTACCAGCCTTGTATTTGTCTCCATTGTGATTAGATATTAGCATGCGCCGCGTGTCGAGTTCTACTCTAGCATACTCGCCAGTATCATTATCGCGTCAACCCGCCCTTTGACGCTTCTTGTTGCCGTTCCCAACTGAAACACTGACATATTCATCATCCCGCCTTGCCTCGCGCCGATGCGCGGGGTACACTTCGAGTCCAAGGTTGATGTCAAATAGAGCCTGTAATCCCATTCCCTTTCAGGCTACATTTTCACCCACGACACGAACGCAATTTGAGCGCATCACATTGCCTAGCCGGATGCCGCTTTGCGTCGGGGCCGTGCGCTAAGCCCGAATGCTGCGGTAGCGGCTTGGCTGAAAGGCGTGTCAGTGGTATGGAGGCTAGTTGATTGCCAACGGGCGTTTCTATGGACTGTAACGAGCTTGGAGGCGCAGGGGCGTGACGGTGAGGAACACTTGCAGCAATGCAAAATAGCCTTGCACGGCAACCCTGACGAAGGTGGCTTTCAGGGCGTCAGGCGGTTGTGGCTGAGACGACGCCGTTGCCGGATTAGGGGCAACGGTGTTGTGCAACATTCCAAATCTTGCTAAAATCCGCCTGTACTTAGGAGGCGCTGGGACAGACTTGATACCGCATTTCGATGAACACGGTCTTTTGCCGCTTGGGTTGCATGACACATCTCTCCAAGAAATTCGAACTGTTTTGGGCTTCACACCCAAACGGAACGAACTAATCAACGGCTTGGAAGAGTTCCTGAACATTTGGAACGCCTCCGGATTCTTAGACTACTCCATCATCGACGGGAGTTTCGTCACATCCAAGCCTGAACCGGGGGACATCGATTTAATACTGGTTCTGAAAGAAAATGCGACCTACAATGCCGCATTGGGAGGCTTGCTCAGATCGCACAGTTATGATGTAACTTATACCCAAGGAAGGTTCGGATGCCATGCGTTCCCTGCGGCGAATCAAGCACACTTGGCGGTCTGGATAGACTTTTTCAAACATGAAAAGACCGAGACCGAAGAAGGAAAAGAAAGAGGCTTGCTCAGACTGGGATTTTCACTATGCTGAAGCAGAATACACATCATGCAGGGAATTCTAAAGTCACGATTGACCAGATCGGACGGCTGGAGCATGGATTATTAACCATGCGCGAAACGGCCCTTGGATCTCCCGATGTACTTGATATGATAGCGCTCATTCAGTATCAGGAGATTCTCAGACTCAGGTCCGAACTAGACGCGAACCTTGGCTTTGACACCGAAGAAACCTGCGACTTGGTGATGGCGCTGCAAGGCCCGGAAGTTGGCCTCGGTACAGTGCCGTCCAACGTAATAGCGTCGATACTCACTAACATACGCACTGCGCTGCAATCGGTTTCGTGGTATCTGGCTACAAACCAGCCTGCGCCGCCTGGACGCTTCGATAGCTGGGTGTATCGCGCGACAGACTTTCAGCTTGGAGGCGTATCTAGTGGGAGTGTGCAAATCAGATTGAATCTGCCCGGCACGGAGTCAGTGTCCGATAAATATGAGCGTGAATCTGTTGAGCGCGGTCTGAGACTGATACTAGATACAGTCAGATGGGTATCTTCCGATGCTCAAGTTAACGCCTTTCAGCATCTCATTGAAGATGAGTATCTTGCACAGCTTTTGCTGCTTCAAGTTGAGCGTATGACTCCCACTCGCTACGGAGTTGTTCAGCGCGTCTCATTCTCGGGAAATCTAGTAGATGCTGAACATGAATACACTTTGTCGTATTCATCTGCTGATAAAATAAAGCACGCCCTTCGGGAAGTCTCAAATATAAAAGTAATCGAAGAAGGAAAGTTCAGGTCTGTCGACATTGATAAAGGCACTTTCATTTTAAGGCAAAGACCTAACGGCAAACCTGACCTGTTTTGCGTCATTCCTTCCGTCAGACGCGACATGATCCTGCGTCAAGTCGTCAATTACTTAGCGGGAGAAACGCCTGTACATGTCGAAGGGGTTCAGAATTTTGACAAACGGGGGAGGCCGTCTCGCCTAATTGTAGAAAGCATACATGAACTTCCTCTGATCTAATGCCTTTCGCGTGGCGGCATAATACTATGCCGTCGTTGATATGCGCTAAATAGGCTCATCTTCCATCTTAATACCTAATATCTCGACAATCGCATTCGGGTCACGCGGATTCCTCCTACTTCGACGAGTGTATTGGTGTGATATACCATCATCCTCTCTCCTTAGTCCGCCTTGTAGCTAAAACCTCCACCTAACATCAACAGATTACCCCCCTCACGCGTACCCACTTTTGAACAAGGTATAGAAAAAGGTCGGACACTCAGGTAAATATAAGGGTTGAACAAGACCCACCTGAGGAGTCCGACCAATGAGATGGTACACCATCGTCAACCTGTTTCTCTACCACGCCGTCCCGGAACTCAGAGCCACCAGAAGAGTCAACCTAGCGCTGCTGACCAGCGCCATACTCAGCCGCAGAGGACTCTCACTCGCCATACTCGCAAGAGCCGTAGCATGCTCTGCGCTCCCGGTCAGCCACTCGCATCGCCACAGCAAGAAGCGTCTGTTCCGCTTCCTGTCTAACGACAAGTTCGATCCTCTGTCCACACAGGCTAAGATGATGCCGCACATCATCCGCGCGGCGCGCATCAAGGGACTGACGCCCATAATGATAGACTGGTCTGACCTTGGCAGAGGCTTCAACGGTCTGTTCGCGGCAGTGTGCTTCAGAAGGCGCGGGCTTCCTCTGCTGAACTGGGTAGCGCGCCCGGAGGAACTGAACCCCTCACAGAACAGACTTGAAGAGATGTTCATCCGCAGGCTGGTAACGCACTTGCCCGTTACAGTTCGCCCGCTGATAGTCGCGGACAGGGGCTTTGGCAGGGCGAGCCTGCTGCTGTTTCTGCAAAGGCTGCCCGCGCTAAGCGGCTATCCGGTGGAGTACATCGTTCGCCTCAAAGGGGATGCCATAGTACAGAGCGGTGAGTTCAGGGGCAAGCTGCGCGACTATCGCTTGCGACGGCAGCGCTATGTGCTGCTTCGGCGGGTGAAGTATCGCAGGGATGGCGCGGTTACAACCAACCTCGTGCTGTTCTGGGGAAGGGGACACCGGAGCGCGTGGTATCTGGCGACATCGCTGTCCGATGCGAAGATGGCGGTGAAGATGTATCGCAAGCGTATGCAGCCGGAGCAGTATTTCAAGGATGGGAAGCAGCGCTTCGATATGGACTCTACCACCGTTACCACATCGGGGCGTCTTGGGCGTCTGCTGCTAGGAGTTGCGATAGCCTGCGTTGCGCTCATACTTGTGGGAATGCGAGCGAGCGCGTCGTTCAGGCGAAAGGTCTGTTCTTGGGGACGACTTGGCGTGCTGCATCTGGGGCTGGAATACTATCTTGCTATGCTTGACCCTCCGCTCAAATACTTTGGCATTCCTCACCCTCAAAGTGGGTACGCGTGAGATTACCCCCGCCTTGCCTCGCGCCGATGCGCGGGGTACACTTGGGGCGTTGGAATAAGCCTCAGTCAGGTCCCGCTTGCTGGCAGAACGGCGGATGCCGCGTTGCATCGGGGCCGTGCGCTAAGCCTGAACGCTATGGTAGCGTCTTGGCTGAAGGGGTGTCAGTGGTATGGAGACCAGTTGATTGCCAACGGGCGCTTCTATGGACTGTGACGAGCTGGGCAACGCAAGTTCATCGCCATCTCGCTCCATCTCGATAGCATAGTCTCGAAGCGCGTCTTCGGCATTCATAAGCGCCTCGTCCACAGTATGCCCCATCGCGCTAACGCCGGGGATGTCCGGGAATACCACGCCATAAGCGCCTTCTTCGCCGTCTATCAGCGCGGGATATAGAATCATGCTATCCTCCTAGTCGGTCCAGCCCGCCTTGTTTGCAATGGTGCGCGCCACTTCTTCTACCCTAGCATATTCGCCAGTATCACCATCGCGTCAACCCGCCCTTTGACGCTTCTTGTTGCCGCTCCCCAATTGAAACACTGACATATTCATCATCCCGCCTTGCCTCGCGCCGATGCGCGGGGTACACTTGGGGCATTGGAATAAGCATTAGTCGGGAGTCTGTGATATGACCACCATCTCTGACAATGAAACGCTGCGTAGAGCCTCGCTCCGATACCTGTGGATGCACAACCGCGATTGGACGCAGATGGCGGAGGAGGGCGAGCCACAGATTATCGAGAGCGGGCAGGGCGTGCGCGTTACGGATGCGGAGGGCAGGTCATGGATTGATGTCAATGGCGGCTACAATTCCGTGAATGTGGGCTATGGACGCGCCGAGATTGGCGAAGCGGCGTATGAGCAGATGGCAAGTCTGCACTACTTCCCGCAAGGCACGACGACTGTTCCGATGGCAAATCTCGCCGCCAAGCTCGCTGAAATCACGCCCGGCAGCCTCTCGCGCGTGTTCCCGGTCAGCGGCGGCTCTGAGGCGAATGAGACTGCCCTGAAAATCGCCCGCGCCTATCACAAGCGGTTGGGCGAGCCGGGACGCTATAAGGTCATTAGCCGCATCGGTTCGTATCACGGCATGACCGCCGGCGTGCTCTGGCTCGGCGGCAGCCCCTACCAGCCGCGCCACGACTATGAGCCGATATACCCGGGCATGGTGCATGCGCCACAGCCGAATCCGTACAGGTGCGCGCAAGGCGGCGAGACGCCGTCCGAATGCGCCGTGCGCTGCGCCGAAGCCGTGGAGCGTCTGATCGAGTTTCACGGGCCGCAGACGGTCGCAGCCGTCATCGCCGAGCCGGTCGCAATACCGCAGGGCGCGGTCGTGCCGGGCGACGAGTACCTGCCCATGCTGCGGCAGATTTGCGACAAGTACGGCGTACTGCTCATCGCCGACGAGGTGATATGCGGCTTTGGGCGCACGGGCAAGATGTTCGCGTCCGAACATTGGGATGTCGTCCCAGACATCATGACCGTCGCTAAGGGCATCGTCAGCAGCTACCTGCCCATGGCGGCTGCGATAGTGAGGGAGGAGATCGCCGACGCTTTCGCCGGCGAGCATAATCTCCTGCGCCATGTGTTCACCGCCGCCGGACATCCCGTTTCCGCCGCCGCGTCGCTGAAGAACATAGAGATAATCGAGAATGAAGACCTAGTGGAGAACTCCGCTCAGGTGGGCGCTTATTTCAAGGAGCAGCTCGAAGGCTTGGCGATAGACCACCCGCTCGTCGGCGATGTGCGCGGCTTGGGGCTGCTGCTCGCGGTCGAGCTTGTGAGCGACCGCGATACGAAGGCAGGCTTCCCTGCCGACGCCAAAGTGCCTGAGCGTCTGAACGAGAAGTTCAGGCGGCATGGCCTGATTTTCCGCATCAACAGCAATATCCTGAACATAGGCCCGCCTCTGTGCATAACGCGCGAGGAAGTGGACGAAATCGTTCACGCCATAGACCTGTCGCTCTGGGAACTCGAAGGCGAAATGGGCATCTCCCGAATGACATAACGGGATAAGGCACGCTATATCCAATCTGTCCTGTCCATCCTGTTGGATTGCAAGATAATGGAGAACGACATGGTAACGACCACCGACGCCAACGCAATCAGACAAGCCGCTCTCGATCATCTGTGGATGCACAACGCCGACTGGGTAACTATGGCAGAAGAGGGCGGGCCTGCCATCATGCTCAAGGGTGATGGCGTGCGCGTTACCGATGCGGAGGGCGATACCTGGATTGACGCGCACGGCGGCTACGCATCGGTCAACGCGGGCTACGGGCATACCGAGATTGCCGACGCCATGCTGGAGCAGATGCGGAAGCTGACCTACTTCCCGCAAGGCACGACCACCGTGCCCCTGATTCGGCTTGTGGAGAAGCTGGGCGAGCTTGCGCCCGCCAACTTGGAGCGCGTTTGGCCCGTGAGCGGCGGCTCAGAGGCGAACGAAACGGCGGTCAAGATTGCCAGGGCGTATCACAAGCGGCGCGGCGATAACGGGCGCTACAAGATAATCAGCAGGCGCGGCTCGTATCACGGCGCGACCGCCGGTGTCATGTGGATGGGCGCGAGTTCCGGCATGAGCGACTACGAACCCGCGATGCCCGGCATGCTCTATGCGCCGCAGCCCAACTTCTACCGCTGCGAGTTCGACAGTCGCACACCGGAAGAGTGCGCCGAGCGCTCCGCTAGGGCAGTCGAAGACCTGATTCTGCTGCACAGTCCCGACACCGTGGCGGCGTTCATCGGGGAGCCGATTGCGTCGGGCTTGGCTGCGCCCGCCGATGAATACTGGCAGATGGCGCACGAGATCTGCGACCGTTACGGCGTACTGCTCATTGCCGACGAGGTGGTTACGGGCTTCGGACGCACGGGCAAGATGTTCGCTATGGAGCATTACGGCGTCGTTCCCGACATTATGAGCGTCGCCAAGGGCATAACCAGCAGCTACCTGCCGCTCGCCGCCACGATTGTCGCCACTGATGTCGCCGACGCTTTCGCCGGCGAGGATAACGTCTTCCGTCAGGCACTTACCTTTGGCGGGCATCCGGTAACCGCCGCGACCGCCCTCAAGAACATCGAGATTATCGAGCGCGACGAGCTGGTGGACAACTCGGCGCGCATGGGCGCGTACTTCTTGGAGCGGCTGGAAGATCTGAAGGCGCGGCATCCATCGATTGGCGATGTGCGCGGTATTGGCTTGCTGCTCGGCATGGAGTTGGTCAGCGATCGCAAGACGAAAGCGCCCTTCGATGACAATCTCCAAGTCAGCAAGCGAATGACCGGCAAGATGCATGAGCGCGGCATCATCATGCGCTTCAGCGCCAACAAGGTTACGCTTGGCCCTCCGCTCTGCATAACGGCGGATGACATAGATGAAATCGTGGGCGCAATGGACGGCGCCATCGGCGAGTTGGAAGCCGAACTTTCACTCGTCTGAACCGCTTATGAAAATGTCCTCGCCTGTACAGGATAGGGTACAAGCTCAGGCGGTTGCAACCGGACGGTGACCGTTGCTCGCGCGCTGGAGTCGCTCCAGCTCGTCAGACGGGATGTGGCAGTTAATCAGGTGGCCGTTGCCATCCGCGCCGCGCTGTTCCGGGGGCGGGTCGGTGTCGCAGATGTCGCCTATCTTCCTGGGACATCTGCCGGCGAAGAAGCATCCTTTGAACGCGGAGCGCAGCGTTGGCACCGAGCCTTCCAGGCGTATGTGAGTGGGTTCGGCGTCGGGGTCGGGCACGGGCGCAGCGGAGAGCAGCGCTTCGGTGTACGGGTGGGATGGCGAGGACAGCACCGCTTTGGATGGGCCGTACTCCGCGACATGCCCCGCATACAGCACCAGAATATCGTCGGAGACATAGCGCACGACGCCTAGGTCGTGGGTTATGAAGACATAAGAGTTTCCGGTGTCGCGCTGGTGCTGATCGAGAAGGTTGAGCACCTGCGCCTGCACGGACACATCGAGCGCGGATACCGCTTCGTCCGCGACCACGAGGTCGGGGTTGGCGGCAAATGCGCTGGCAAGCGCGACCCTCTGCTGCTGTCCGCCGCTCAGTTCGGATGGGCGTCTGTCAAGGTAGAGCGGATCTAGCCCCACAGCGTTCATAAGCTGCTCGGCGCGTTCTTGGCTCTCCGCGCGGCCCGCGCCCGCGAACTTTCTGAGCGCCCTGGTAATCGCGTGCTTTATGGGCAGCTTGGGGTTGAGCGACGCAGTCGGATTCTGGAAAACCATGCGCATGGAAGATCGCTGGTCTTCGGTGCGGTCTTCAACATCGCCTTCGAGGGCTTCACCGCGCAGTTGAAGTACGCCGCCATCCCGCGCCTCCAGTCCAACGATGGCGCGCGCCGCAGTGCTCTTCCCTGAGCCGCTCTCGCCGACGATTCCGAGGGTGTGCCCGCCTTCGACGCGCATATCCACATCGACCAGCGCGCGCACCGGCTGGCGCACGGGAGGGCCGAACAAGATATATTTCTTGCGCCCGCCGCCGTAGAACTTGCGAAGGTCTTTCGCGTTGAGTACCGGCGCGGCGCTGTCCGCGTCGGGCTTCGCCAGCCTTTCACGCAACTCACCCCATAGGTCTTCATCGACATCCGCGTGATAGAAGCACCTAGCGAAATGGCCGTTGGATACTTGGGCCGGCGGCGGCGATGCCTGGACGCATGCGTCCTTCGCTAGGGGACAGCGTGAGGCGAATAGGCAGGAATCGGTCTGTGCGATCTGCGCGTCGAACACCGAGCCTGGTATGCTTCTGAGCTGAAGCTCTACGCCGTCGTCCCCCGGAGGTTGCGGCACGCAGGACAACAGCCCGGCAGTGTAGGGATGGCTGGGGCTGTTGAACAGTTCGCTGACCGTCGCTTCCTCCACTATCTCGCCCGCGTACATAACCGCCACTCTGTCCGCCACTCTTGCAATGACGCCTAGGTTGTGGCTCACATAGAGTATGCCGGCATTTACCCTGTCCTTGAGTTCGACTATCAGGTCGAGAATGGTCGCTTCCGTGGTGACATCCAAGCCGGTAGTCGGCTCGTCCATAATCAGCAGATGGGGATCGCAGGCGAGCGCCATCGCTATGACCACGCGCTGCTGCATGCCGCCGCTCAACTGGTGCGGATAGCGTCTGCCTATGCGTCCGGGATCTGCGAGACCGACGCTCTCGAAAAGCTCGACTACGCGCCGTTGAGCGGTCTCGGAGTCCATGTCGAGATGCTGCTTGAGGACCTCTTCTATCTGCGGACCCACTCTCATGGAGGGGTTGAGTGAAGTGATTGGGTCCTGATAGACCATCGCTATGCGGTTGCCCCTGAGTTCGCGCAGTTCCGCTTCGCTGAACTCGGATATGTCCATCCCCTCGAATCGCACTGCGCCCTCGACCTGCGCCGTGCCCGGAAGGTAGTTCATCATGGCGAACGCGACTGTGGACTTGCCGCAGCCTGACTCTCCGACCAGCCCGAGCACCTCCCCACGCGCGATTTCGAGCGATGCGCTGCGAACGGCGCGGAACGCGCCTCGGGGCGTAAGGAAAGTCACCCCCAGGTTTTCCAGCTGTATGAGTGGTGCGTTCGAGTTGTCGGCGTGGTTCAAAATTATCACTCTCCGGTTTCGGGCAAGTTCTGAGCCTGTCGTATGCCATCCGCAAGCAGATTTATACCCACGACGAGGGACGCCATGGCGATGCCGGGCGCGAGCGCTGCCAGTGGCACGACTCCGATATGGGGGAAGTTCTCGCTGACCATTAGCCCCCAATCGGACGATGGCGGCTGCACCCCGAGGCCTAGGAAGCCTAGTCCGGCGGTGAGCAGCAGCGCAAAGCTCAGGCGTATCGTGGCTTCGACCGCGACGACGGGAAGGATATTCGGTAGTATCTCGCGGAACATGATATACAGCGTGGGTTCGCCTCTGAGCCTGGCGCTCTGCACGAATTCAAGCGGCTTGATTGTGAGCGCGGCGCTCCTTATGACTCGGCTGTTGTTGGGCATGAACGACACGCCGATGGTGAGGATGACTAGCCATGATTCGTCTATGCCACTGAACCATTGCCTGCTCATATTGATTATGAGAATGGCGAGCAGGAGAGAGGGGATGGCGAGGAACCAGTCCACGAATCGCATTATCGTCTGGTCAGTCCTGCCGCCGAAGTAGCCGCTGGTTAAGCCGACTATGGTGCCGAGCGTTACGCCGAGTACGGTGCCCAAGGTGGCTATCCAGACTATGGAGCGGGAGCCGGCAAGCACTCTGCTCAGTACATCGCGCCCCTTGTCGTCGGTGCCGAGCCAGTGTTCGGCGGTGGGGCCGCTGAAGCGGGCGGGCAGGTCGTACTCGGTGGGCGGGTAAGGCGTTATCCAGGGGCCTGTGAGCGCTACTATGAGGTGAACGAGAATTATGACGAACGCAATGCGTCCGGTGTTGGTGCGGAGGATGAGCGCAAGTCCGCTTGCGACGGCGTTCTTGGCGCGGAGGAGGGCAGACGCCTGCCCGCTGCTGTCAATCTCTGATTGCAGTGTAGAATCTCGAACTGCCATTACGCCAACCTCACCCTGGGATTGAGCCAACCATAGGCTAAGTCAGCGGCAAGATTGCTGAAGGCGTACACCGCCGCTATCACCATCGCAGTCGATTGAAGCATCCGTATGTCCCGTGTATTGATGGAGGTTATGAGCAGGCTGCCCATACCGGGATAGGCGAACAGGTTCTCTACGATGATGAGGCCGCCGAACAGCCAGCCGACGTTGTTTGCTATAACGGTTATGGTGGGCAGCATGGCATTCGGCAGGACGTGCCTGATGACCACGGTACGCATGGGCAGACCTTTCAGGATCGCCGTGCGAACATAGTTGCTGCCCATTACTTCAATCACATTGGCGCGCGCCATCCTCAGTATGTACGCGAACAGAGCGCCCGTGACGGTGAGAATGGGCATTATCAGCACATGCGGGTTTCCGATGATTGTTTCGCCGGGCAGCATAATGCTGGATGATGGCAGCCATCCAAGCGTGGACGACAGCACAAGCACAAGGACAATCCCGGTGACGAACTCCGGCAGCGATATGGTTACTAAGCCGCCGAAAGTGAGAAAGCGATCCCATAAGGTGTCCGACTTGACGCCCACCAGTACGCCCATAATCAGACCAAGTGGGACAGCTATGGCGAACCCGCCAACGGCGAGGAGGGCGGAATTGAATAGTCGCCCGCCAATGATTTCGGAGACATCCTTGCCGGTCGCCGCTTTGCCGAGGTCGCCGCGCAGCGCGCCGCCAATCCAGTCGAGGTATCGGATATGGGGTGGCTTGTCCAGTCCAAGACGCTCTCGCAGCGCTTTGAGGTTGTCCGGCGTCGCGCCTTGCCCAAGCATTGTGGACGCCGCGTCGCCAGGGGTGAACTCAATCAGGGAAAAGATGGCTATGGAGACCGCCAGCAGCGTTACCACGATGAGAGTCAGTCGGAATATAAGGAAGCGTGCCATGTCGTATCCGTTGCCAATTCTGTCTATGAGGTATAGAAAAAAGCGGTTCGCCCCGAGCCCGTCGAAGGGCGTATTTCAGTAATCGGTCATTTTTGTCATTCCGAGCATGGCGAGGAATCTAAAATCGTTGCGACGCAACCGTGCAGATGTTTCAGATTCCTCACTTCGCTGCGCTCCGTTCGGAATGTCGAAGTGATGCGGCTTGTCGCGTCACTCCCATCAGTCCCCTCCCCGTCAAAGGGGAAGGGACTCTGCGGTAAGTTTGAGGTGTTACTTCACATACCACTCTTCCATAAGCCAATGGGCGAGCGCGGCGTGCGCCTGGACGCCGCCCACATTGTCGCGGTGCGCGATGATTACCGGCGTGTACATGAGATACAGCACAGGCACATCCTCGATTAGGATTTCCTGCATCTCTTGGAAGTACGCTTTGCGTTCATCCAAGTCAGGCGAAGATGCGGCGAGGTCGAGCAGTTCGTCGAGACGAGGGTTGTTGTAGAATGACTCGTTCCAGACGGTGCTGCTTCTGAGCTGCACATCTATCGCGGCGTTGGCCGGCCTGGCACCCCATTGGCTGGTCACGAACGGGCAGCAGGGGGACATCCACTGCGCCTCCCAGTATGTGGACGCGTCGTGCGATGTTACCTCTACATTGATGCCCGCCGCGGCCACGGACTCCTTGAACGCCAGCGCAGTTTCCTGCATCTGGCCTATCGTGGCGGTATTCAGAACCACATCTACGCCGTCCGGATATCCGGCGGCTGCAAGATATTCTTTGGCTTTGCCGATGTCCTGCGTGACGATGGGCTGCGCGTCCCAGTAATACTGGTCGTTGACGCCGACCGGATGGTCGTTGGCGGGCGAGCCGCGACCGAACTGCACCGCGTCAACTATGAAGTTACGATCTACCGCGTACTGCATCGCCTTTCGCAGGTTCTTGTCCGCGAATATGGAATCCGACAAGCCCTGGAACTTCGCCCAATTATCTTCATCGCCTTGAAGATGCGAGTAGGCGGTGTGCATGTCTATGACGATCACGCCGGCGGACGGAGTTTCGGCGATGCGGATTTCGGGGTTGCCCGCGAAAGAGCCTAGCGTCGAGATTATAGGCGCAGGCACTACATCTATCGCGCCGGTCTTGAGCGCCTCGGTGCGCGTAACCTGCTCAGGCATGTAGAAGAAGATAATCTGATCGGCGTAAGGCCTGCCCTCACGCCAGTAGTCGGGGTACTTGTGGAATACGGTGCGCTCTGTGGGGTTGTGCTCCTCAAGGGTGTACGGCCCCGAGCCATGCGCCGCGTCGGTGAGCGCGTCATTCGCCACTCCATTCCGAACTATGCGCGCGTGGTAGTCTGTCAGGTCTCCCAAAAGGAATGCGTTGGGCGCGCCCAAGTTCAGCACGACCGTGCTGTCGTCCGGCGTATCAATCGTATCGATATAGGAGATCTGCCCCTTTAGAGGAGATGCAGAATCCTCTGCTCTGATACGGTCGAGCGTGAACTTGATGTCGGCGGATGTGAGCGCGTCTCCGCTATGGAAGGTGATGCCGTCACGCACCTTGAGAGTGTACTGGGAAAGGTCATCCGTGGAAGACCACGACTCTACTGCCCAGGGCGTAACCTCTCCGTCGTACCAGTACATGGTGGCGTTGTCGTAGGTGAGTTCGCCGTAAGGCGCCTGCCCTTGGGACAAACCGGCGAGCATGGGGTCCAGTGTACCCTGGTCTATCCAACCCATGCGGATAATGCCGCCAAATGTAGGCTCGTCCCCCATCGCCATTGCCGGTACGGGAGTGGCGACCGCCCTGTCAACAATCTGCTGCACCTGAGCGGCGGTTATCTGACCTTCGGTCGCCTTCTGGACGGCGGACTGGATGTCCTCGCTGGTCATCATGCTTGCTTGCGACTCGCTAACGGCCATCGTTATCGCAGACTGAACATCGGCGCCGGTAACGGCGTCGGCGGTCGCGGCGTTGACTGCGTTTTCGACCATTGCCTGAATCTGCTCGGGCGTCGCTCCCTCGGAAGCTGCGCCCTCAACTGCGGCCTGCACCATCGCCTGAATCTGTTCAGCCGATACATCGGAACCGCCCGCGTCCATCATTGCCGACTGCATGGACGATTCAACCATGGACTGGATTTCCCCTGCGGTAACCTGTGGCTGCGGCGCGGGGGCCGACTGCGCCACGGCATCCGCCACGATGCTGCGAAGCTGAGCCTCGTCAAGCCCCGGGGCGGGTTCGGGCGCGGAAGAACAGCCGACAGCCACCAGTGCGACTATCGACATCAGAGCGGCAATTAGGGCAAATTGCCTTACCCTACTACGAGTTAACATGTTATCTCCTTATCTCCTTTCGGAATTCTACTGTCGTTTCGTTAAGTTCTTATACTTCACTCAATAAGTAAGTGAACGCTCGCATGCAAAAACTTTCACAAGCCAATATACATCTTGAGGGCGCAAAGGTCAATTATGCCGCCGCTAACGGCCGGATTTGCGCGGGGCGGCTAACGGCCGGAGACACCGCCGTTGAATATCTGCCAGAGTTTGCGGCTGTCGCCGACGGGAAGCTCTTCGCTGCCGAAGTGGTTCAGCGTATTGACCGCCTGGATCAGGCCGTAGAACTGCAAGGATGCGGCTTTCAGGTCAACCTCCGAACCGACCTCGCCCTTCTGCACGCCTACCGTCAGCTGCGCCTCTATCATCGCCAGGTGTTTGTCTATCGATGCCTGCATGAGCTGTCGCAGTTCATCGTCGCCGTTCATCAGCACCTCTGCGATGACCAGAAATGACACTCCGGTCAGCGTTGAGGGCGCTACATTGTGATGCAGCACCTGTTCAAGTTTTCTAAGACCGGAATCGGGGTCGCCATCTATTAAGTCCATGCGCTTCGAAAGCCTGATGTCGATGTCCTCTATCAGCCCCGCCATGATTCGCTTCTTGCCGCGAAAATGGCGGTATATCGCGCCCTCGCTCACGCCCACAGCGCGAGCGAGATTGCCTATCGTCAGCGATTGCATACCGTGTTCAGTTATCACACGACGAGCGGCGTCTATGATTTCGCGTCTTCTTACGCTGGTGGGGCGGCGCGATTTTATGACCATTTCTCCAAAGACCACACGGAACAGACTTGGCATTGAATATATCTAAACATATCCAACATATCCGCAAAGGTCAATTATGATTTCCCTCGCTATCGTCTGCGAGCGCCGATGTATTAAACTTGACGCCGTATGCCCCATATCAGCGCCTTGCGGTGACGCCGCGTCGCCGTCAATCACTTTCACATCTGCGCCTCATCTGCTATACTCAGTCGGCTTAGGTCTGGTGAATGCACAATCGCATGGTGCGCCCGGCGGCAAGAAGAGTGCGCCGTCGGAAGCGCCATGTTTTGCCGTTAAGACCAGCCTGAACAACGATTTTCTACGCATTGCAAAGGGGAGAAGGCATGCCTGCCTACGCCGTTCTGGGCGCTCAATGGGGCGACGAGGGAAAGGGTAAGATAATCGATGTGCTGGCGCGCGACGCCGACATCGTGGCGCGGTTCTCCGGCGGCAACAACGCCGGGCATACCGTAGTCAACGAGGATGGGGAGTTCAGTTTTCACCTCATCCCCTGCGGCGTCTTCTGGCCGGAGACGATCAATGTCATCGGCAACGGCGTGGTCATCGACCCCGATGTGCTGCTCGATGAGATAGACAGCCTTCGAGAGCGCGGCATCGACATTGACGGCAGGCTGGTCGTCAGCGACCGCGCGCACATAATCATGCCCTACCATGTCGCTCTTGACATGCTTGCGGAGCGGGCGCGCGGAAACAGCCCCATCGGCACCACGGGCAAGGGCATTGGCCCCACATACGCCGACAAGGCGGCGCGCACGGGCATTCGCGCCGCGGACCTGCTGGATGTGGAGGCGCTGCTGCCGCGTCTCTCGCGCATCATGGAGCACACCAACGCGGTGATAACCAAGGTCTATGGCGGCTCGCCCGTGTCAGAGCGCGAGGTCTTCGACAAGTGCCGTCAGTGGGCGGAGCGGATGGCTCCCATGATTGCTCCGGTTGAGAAGATAGTCCACAACGCTCTGAAAGCGAACAAGAATATCGTGTTAGAGGGCGCGCAGGGCGCGCTGCTCGACCTGGACCATGGCACATATCCGTTCGTTACTTCCTCGAACCCCACCGTGGGCGGCGCATGCATCGGGCTGGGCATGTCCCCGGTGCACATCGCGGGCATCACCGGCGTATTCAAGGCGTACTCCACGCGCGTTGGCGGGGGACCTCTGCCCACCGAACTGCTCGACGACACAGGCGAGGCAATCCGCGACCTCGCGCAGGAGTTTGGCGTTACCACCGGCAGACCTAGGCGCGTGGGCTGGTTCGACGGCGTTGCGGCGCGTTACAGCGTAGAAGTGAACGGCTACACCTCCGCTATCCTGACGCGCCTGGATGTGCTCGACGGCTTCGATTCCGTGAGGATATGCACGCACTACGAACTCGACGGCAATGTCGTGGACGAGTTCCCCGGCGGCGTGGCGGCGCTGGAGCGCTGCAAGCCAATCTACGAAGAGATGCCCGGCTGGGACAGCCCCACCGCGAGCGTAACCAACTACGAGCAGCTTCCCAAGGATGCGCGCGCCTATGTGGAGCGCCTGCAAGAGGTCATCGGCTGCCCCATCGACCTAATCTCCACGGGACCACACCGCCACGAAACGATTATGGTGCGCCCCGTCATCGATGTGGCGTCGGCGTAGGGTTTCATGCGAAAGCCGCAGACACCGCCATGGCAAAGCCGCTCATGTATAGTCGGATAGATTACTTCTTGTCTATCTGACCCGCCTCGTAGTCCAGCACGGTCAAGAACACATCCAGATTCAGGCGGTCGGACTTGTCCATGTCCCTCATCGCCTCCGTGCATCTGACACAGTACCAGTTAGGCGACAGGGGCGGGGAGGCGATCCAATACATCTTGTCGGCTTCGTTGCTGCTGTAGCAACTCTCATTCCCACAGCGGTAATGGGCGGTCGGTATCTCCCTCGCTTCGGGAGTTTCGAACAGGTCTATTCCCTTGTACTTCTCCGCCACTGCCGCCGCCATTGCCATTCTTCGCCTTTCCCGAATGCGCTCGAATACGCCCAGTGTCATAATCCACTCCTTGTTCAATAAATAGGTGGTAAATCCCGAAATGGCGTACAGGCTAATCACTATGATTCCCATTGTCAACACGCGCGGGTCCCTGCCGTCTATCATTTGGTATATCAAAAAGGCGACGATCAGAGTTTGTATCAAGAACGCTCCGGTAACCAGCCGAGGCGCCAATTTTAAGATTCTATCCACGGAACCCTCGCAAACCACCGCGCAGCACAAGAAGGAACACCCGCCCGGGGGAGTGTGGACAAACCATATCCGGCGGGCGGGGAGCAATTACGGAAAGGCTAACCGATTAGTTCTTGAGTATCAAGCGCGGCCTAGCCTTAGTCGTCGCCCGCGACTGCTATCGGCAGGTCTATGCTGTACCGCGACACTACCGCGTCGATGGCGGCAGCGGTGTCTTCGTCGGGCGGTATGAGCGGCAGGCGCGGCTGCCCCACGCTGAAGCCCGCCTTACCCACGCAGTACTTCACCGGGATGGGGTTGGACACGATGAACAGTATCTTGAAGATGTCGAACAGCCGTAGATGCTCGGCGGCTGCGCTCTCGATGTCGCCTTCCAAAATCATGCCCATCATAGCCTTAATCTGGCTGCCGACGAGGTGCGATGCCACGCTCACGATGCCGTAGCCGCCCGCGCACATGATAGGGAATGTCTCATCGTCGTTGCCGCTCCAGACCTTGAACTCGTCGTCGGTATCGCGGATTATCTTCGTAATCTGCACCGGGTCGCTGCTTGCCTCTTTGGTGCCCACGATGTTGTCTATGTCGCTCAGGCGCACCGTCGTTTCGGCGGTCATGTTCAGGCTGGTGCGGCCTGGCACATTATAGAGCACGCAGGGGAGGTCGACGCTGCCCGCGATGGTCTTGAAGTGCTGATACAGTCCTTCTTGCGGCGGCTTGTTGTACGACGGCACCGTCATCAGGATGCCGTCCACACCGATTGCTTCGGCTTCCCTGCTGAGCGCCACGCCGTCGGCGGTGTTGTAGCCGGTCGTGCCGGCGATTATCGCAGCTCTGTCGCCCACCGCGTTCTTCGTTGCTTCGTACATCCCCAACTTCTCGTCGAATGAGAGCGTGGGCGTCTCGCCTGTCGTGCCGGTGACGACAAGCCCGTCGCTGCCGGAGTCCACCAGCGCCGAGGCGAGGCGTCCCGCCTCAGCGTAATCGACCGCGCCTTCCTCATCGAAGGGAGTAATCATAGCGGTTATGAGTCTGCCTAGTTCTGCCATATTCTTTGCCCTCCTTAATCTGCGCCGGTCTTACCCGCTGACCGCCGCCCGCTTCGGCAGCAGGTCGCGCTCCAGCACCTCCTCCGCAATCTGCAAGGCGTTGGTCGCCGCGCCCTTGCGTAGGTTGTCGGTAACGACCCACATTGCGATGCCGTTGGGATGCGATACATCCTGCCGAATTCGTCCGACGAACACCTCGTCGCGCCCCGCCGCCTCGATGGGCATAGGATACACATTTGCGAGCGGGTCGTCCACCACCTTCATGCCCGGAAACTCGCTCAGGATGTCGCGCACTTCGTCGGGGCTGATGGGATTGTCGAACTCGATGTGCAGCGCCTCGCTGTGGCTGAGCATCACCGGCACGCGCACGCATGTCGCCGACACCGCGATGTCGGGCGCATGCAAAATCTTGCGCGTCTCGTTGACCATCTTCATCTCTTCGTTGGTATAGCCGTTCTCCAAGAACGGCTCTATGTGGGGCAAGGCGTTGAACGCGATTGGGTGCGGGTAGGCATCGGGCGTAAGGTCGTCGTATGTAAGGCTTGCGTCGTCGGTCAGCCGCTTGGATTGCGCGCGCAATTCCTCGACCGCCGCCGCGCCGGTGCCGGATACCGACTGGTAGGTGTCAGCGATGACGCGCCTGACCGGGTTGACCTCCATCAGTGGCTTCAGCGTCATGACCAGGGGCGTGGTGGAGCAGTTGGGGATGGATATGATGCCCTTGTGGTCTGCCACATCCGCGCCGTTCACCTCCGGCACCACAAGCGGCACATCCGTATCCATGCGAAACGCCGAACTGTCGTCGATTACGAGCGCGCCCCGCTTGGCGGCTACAGGCGCGAGCGCGCGGCTGACATCGCCGCTCGCGGAGATGAACACGAAGTCAACCTCGCTGAAGAGCTGCGGGGTAGCCAGCTCGACGGCGATCTCCTCGCCCATGCACTTCAGCTTCCTGCCGACCGAGCGCTCCGAAGCGCAGAGGCGAATGTCGGATACGGGAAAGTCGCGCTCCTCAAGCACATCCAGAAACACGCGCCCAACCGCGCCCGTCGCGCCAACTACCGCAATGCTGCAAGGGTTCACGATGATGATAACCTCCGACAAGAAAGTATGTAATTCAACCTCCACATGATAACGCTTTCACCGCGCCAAATCCAGATAAACCGCACTAACCGGGATCTTTCGGCTGTCACTTTGAATGGGTGAAAAGTCTAAAATGTCTGTAGTGGACAGGGTTGTTTTACGCGACGCTTTTCGATTCCTCAGTCCGTTCGGAATGACAGAGGGAGGCGCTCGGAATGAAAGGAAAAATTGCTCGGAATGACAATCGAAATGCCCTGGCTCTAATGAAGACGATTACAGAACCTCGGGGTGAGTTCTATTTTGTTGCCACTCCTATCAAAGACATAGTAGTGTAAGGAAAGATTCTTTACGCATTACGTAAGGCGTTATATTGACAAGGAGTTGAAGATGAGTGTTCGCAGCGGCATGCGTCCAGTGCATCCGGGGGAAATACTAGGTGAAGAACTTCAAGAACTCGGCATGTCAGCCAATGCGCTGGCAATCGCCCTGGCAGTCCCGCCCAACCGCGTTACCGCGATTCTGAACGGGCAGCGCGGAATAACCGCCGACACCGCTCTACGGCTGTCTCGCTATTTGGGTACGACGCCCCAATTCTGGCTGAACCTCCAGAAGGCGTTTGAGTTGCGCGTGGCAGAGATAGAATCGGGAAAGGATATTGAGGAACGAGTACGGCCGCGAGAGATGGCTCAAACAGCCAGCGACCTATCCGATTAACCAACCGGACAAAACCCGCATTTACAGGGGCTGAAATTGCGCCATGTCCCGTCCATTGATGTTAGATTAGAGCCATGAAAAACACCGAAGACCTATACGAAATCCTGCAAGTCCACCACGCCGCCGAGCCGGAAGTGATAGAAGCGGCGTATAGACGGCTGGTTCGGAAGTATCACCCCGATGTGAACAAGACATCGGAAGCGCACGACATCACCGTGCGGCTGAACAGAGCCTACGAAGTCCTGCGCGACCCCGCCAAGCGCGCGGCCTACGACCATGACCGTCAGCGCAATTCACATTCGCAGTCCGACCGCCGCAGACAACAGGAACGGCAAGAGCAAGCGGAACGGGAACGACAAGCGCAAGCACAGGCACGCGCCGAGCGGCAACGGCGAGAACGGGAAGCGCAGGCGGAACGAGACCGCCGCGCGCGTGCCGAACGGCAACGGCGCGAGCGGGAAGCGCAGGCGGAGCGGGAGCGAGAACGGGAAGAGCAGGCCAAGCGGCAATTATCCAATCGCCTGTTTCAGGCAGTCAGGGACCTTGATGTTGAACTGATGCGGATGCTCATTTCAGGCGGCGCTGATGTCAATGTAAAAGACGACTCCGGCGATACGCCTTTGCATGTAGCGGTCGGCGTAAGCATCGAAATGATGTTAGAACTTATAGACAACGGCGCGAATGTCAACGCGATAGGCGGATTGGACTGCACACCCTTGCATCATGCGGCAAATTCCGGCAGTACTGAAATGTTGTGGGCGCTCATTTCCGCCGGCGCTGATGTCAATGCGACATCAATACTAGGAATGCCCCTGCATATAGCGGCATTGATGGGGTACATTGAAACGGCGTTGGCGCTTATCAATGCCGGCGCTGACATCAATGCGGCATCAACATTCGGAATGCCTCTGCATAAAGCGGCAATGGGTGGTCACACTGAAACGGCGTTGGCGCTAATCAACGCCGGCGCTGACATCAACGCGAGAAAATCTTCGGATGAGACGCCTCTGCACGTAGCGGCATTGAGGGGGTACATTGAAACGGCGTTGGCGCTAATCAACGCCGGCGCTGACATCAACGCGAGAACATCTTTGGGTATGACGCCTCTGCACTTAGCGGCATTCAATGGTCACACCGAAACGGCACTGACGCTTATCTCAAGAGGAGCAGAGATCAACGCAAAAGACGGCCACGGTAGGACGGCAGCAGACTTGGCTAAGGAATGGGGTCATGGATTAACTTCTGATGCTATTTCTGCTCAGCATCGTGTCCGCGAAGAACGCATACGGCGCGAGGAAGAAGAGCGGGCAGAAAGAGAACGACAAGAATACCTCGAATGGGAACGACAGGCGCAAGCACGAGCACGTGCGGAGCAGGAACAGAAAGAACGAACCAAGGATCTTTTCGACGCAGCCACGGGGGGCAACACTGAAATGGTTTTGGCACTCATTTCTCTCGGTGCTGACATCAACGCAAGAAGATCTTTGGACGAGACGCCTCTGTATGAAGCGGCACAGATGGGTCACACTGAAACGGTGTTGGCACTTATTGACGCCGGCGCTGACATCAACGCAAGAAACTATTTGGATCGGACGCCTTTGTATGAAGCGGCACAGAGCGGTCACACTGAAATAGTCTTGGCGCTTATCGACGCTGGCGCTGACGTCAACGCAAGAAACGCTTCGGACGCGACGCCTTTGTATGAAGCGGCAGGGAGTGGTCACACTGAAATAATCTTGGCGCTTATCGACGCTGGCGCTGACGTCAACGCAAGAAACGCTTCGGATGAGACGCCTCTGCATGGAGCGGCACAGAGTGGTCACACTGAAATAGTCTTGGCGCTTATCGACTCTGGCGCTGACGTCAACGCAAGAAAGTCTTCGGGTTGGACGCCTCTGCATCGAGCAGCAGCGAGTGGGCATACTGAAATAGTCTTGGCACTTATCAACGCCGGCGCTGACATCAACGCAATAGGCAGATCATTCAGATACGCTTTGTATACACACACCCCCTTGCATGTAGCAGCAAGGAGTGGGCGCACTGAAATAGTCATTGCGCTTATCAACGCTGGCGCTGACATCAACGCAAGAAACTCTTCGGACGCGACGCCTCTGCATGCAGCGGCATGGAGCGGTCACACTGAAACTGCGTTGGCGCTTATCAACGCTGGCACTGACATCAACGCGAGAAACCGTCGTGACGAGACGCCTCTGCATGCAGCGGCAGAGATGGGTTACACTGAAACGGTGTTGGCGCTTATCAACGCTGGCGCTGACATTAACGCAAGAAACTCTGCGGGGACGCCTCTGCATGGAGCGGCTTGGAGTGGTCACACTGAAATAGTCCTGGCGCTTATCAATGCTGGCGCTGACATCCACGCAAGAAGATCTTCGGACGATACGCCTCTGCATGAAGCGGCAAGTAGTGGTCATACTGAAACGGCGTTGGCGCTTATCGACGCCGGCGCTGACATCAATGCGACATCGATGTTGGGGACAACACCTCTGCATCGAGCGGCATTCAATGGTCACACCGAAGCGGCGTTGGCGCTTATCGATGCTGGCGCTAACATCAACGCAAGAGGATCTTTGGATGAGACGCCTCTGCATCGAGCGGCCTGGAGTGATCATACTGAGACGGCGTTGGCACTTATCTCAAGAGGCGCAGAGGTCAACGCAAAAGACGACCACGGTAGGACGCCAGCGGACTACGCTAGGGAAAATGGTCATAGATTAACTGCCGATGCTATTTCAGCGCAGCATCGTATCCGCGAAGAACGCATACGACGCGAGGAAGAAGAGCGGGCAGAAAGAGAACGACAAGAATACCTCGAATGGGAACGGCAGGCGCAAGCCCGGGCGCGTGCGGAGCAGGAACGGAAAGAGCAGGCAGAGCGGCAATTATCCAATCGCCTGTTTCAGGCAGTCAGGGGCCTTGATAATGAACTAATGCGAACGCTCATTTTGAGCGGCGCGGATGTCAACGCAAAAGACGCCTCTGGCGATACGCCTCTGCACGTAGCGGCAAGGAGGGGGCATACTGAAACGGCGTTGGCGCTTATCAACGCCGGCGCTGACATCAACGCAAGAAAATCCTTGGATGAGACGCCTCTACATATAGCGGCAGGGAGGGGACATACTGAAACAGTTCTGGCACTTATCTCAAACGGCGCGGATGTCAACGCAAAAGACAACTATGGCGGCACACCTTTGCATAGAACAGCAGCGCGGGGGCATACTAAAACGGTACTGGCGCTTATCGACGCCGGCGCTGACATCAACGCAAGAGGCAGATCATCGAGATTGGATTTCTATACACACACCCCCTTGCATGTAGCGGCAAGGAATGGGCGCACTGAAATAGTCCTGGCACTTATCTCAAACGGCGCGGATGTTAACGCAAAAGACAACTATGGCGGCACACCTTTGCATGGAGCAGCATTTGAAGGTCATTCCGAAATTGTCGCGGCGCTTATCGACGCCGGCGCTGACATTAACGCAAGAACATCTTTGGATGATACGCCTCTGCACCATGCGGCAAGGAGGGGGTACACTGAAACGGCGTTGACGCTTATCGACGCCGGCGCAGATGTCAACGCAAAAGACGATGGTGGAAAAACGCCTCTTGACAGTGCCATTGATAGGGAACATCATCGGACAGCGGCGGTTATTTTAGGTGCCGGAGGCAAGAAAGGAAAGCGAGGCATCTTTGGCTGGTTATAGAAAATTGTTGGCGAAATATCACCGCCAACATGTGACGCTTTTCGATAGTGGCGAAACGGTATGCACGTCCTGAACTAGTGCAAGCCTTTCGCCAAGCGTCTTGGGATCTGTATTTCAGGGACAATCCCGTTTGCGAACCGCTCGTCTTCGTTAAAAATCCGAATGTCGATTTGGATTCCATACTTGACGGGCAGCCTATACTCAGCCTATACTCTATGCTCATTCTGGATAAAGAAGCCCAGACAACTTACACACCCTCTAATTCCAAGGATAATGAGCCTAGCAGAATGTCAGATGTGTTTGAGCGTGTCAAGGAAATACTAAGTCAGAGACATCGGAGTTTGCCGAACACCCGTAAGGGTGTCAGGGCACTCCAAGGCAAGAGTCATGAGCCTTTTGGCACGGACAAGGTAGCTAGTAGCTCAAAGTCAGTTGTCAGAAAAATTTGCCGTGAAACTGGCCTTACCTATGCACAACTTGAAGCGCTACTAGATGAACGCGGGCTGGGTACTTAACTGACGCAATCCAAACGACCACGCGATTCAATTCTTTCCATCCCTGTCAGCCGTTGTTACAGCCCCATAATCTTGTCCAGTCCCACCGTCAGGCGCTTGCGGTTGGCGGCTTCGTTGATTGCAGGATTATGGGGTGTATCACGATGCGGTTATTCGAGGTCGTCGCGCTCGTCGGAGGCGTTCTTTGGAGGCTGAGGAGGCTTGCCTTTGGCGGCGTCCTCATATCCCATTGAGTAGCCCTCAAGTCGCCCTTCTAGTCGTCCCTGCCGTCTCCCCTGCTGGATGAGCAGGCGTCTGTTTTGTTCTCTGTTTCTTTCGGTGCGCTCTCTAATCCAGTCTGCAATTGCCATTGCGAGCTCCTTTGCTTGCAGAATGCTCCAGGCGATAAAGCCTGCGGCTACGAAGCCGGTTCCGATGCTTATAACGATGTTTTGCGCCACAGTGTTCGGCGTGGCTTCGGCTGAGCGGTTGGCGACTTCGTTGATTGCAGGATTATGGGGTGTATCATGATGCGGTTATTCGAGGTCGTCGCGCTCGCCGGAAGCGGTCTTTGGCGGCTGAGGCGGCTTGCCTTTGGTCGCGTCCTCATATCCCATCGAGTAGCCCTCGAGCCGCCCTTCCAGTCGCCCTTGTCGTATCCCCTGCTGGATCCCCTGCTGGATCCCTCGCTGGAGTCCCTGCTGGATGAGCAGGCGTCTATTTCGTTCTCTGTTTCTTTCGGTGCGCTCTCTAATCCAGTCTGCAATTGCCATTGCGAGCTCCTTTGCTTGCAGAATGCTCCAGGCGATAAAGCCTGCGGCTACGAAGCCGGTTCCGATGCTTATAACGATGTTTTGCGCCACAGTGTTCGGCGTGGCTTCGGCTGAGCGGTAGATGAGTTCCAAAGCCGCTAATGTGGTTGAGATGATTGTGCCGCCTATGAGCGTGAGCAGTTGAAACCAGACGCGGTCTTTGCGGTCTATGCCCCAAATGCTTTCACGCTCTTCTCTTCCGTCCATCATAGTATGTTTGCCCTTGCATCACAGCCCCATAATCTTGTCCAGCCCCACGGTCAGCCCCTTGCGGTTGACGACTTCGTTGATGGCTAGGGTGACGCCCGGCATGAAGCTTTCGCGGTTGACCGAGTCGTGGCGGATGGTGAGCGTCTGCCCCAGCGCGCCGAACACGAGCTCATGGTGCGCCACGCGCCCCGGCATCCGCGCGCTGTGGACGCTGACGCCTTGGTGCGTTGCGCCGCGCGCGCCCTCTATCAGCTCTTTTTCGGACTGCGGCGCGATGAAGCCTCCCGGCTTGCCCTCCAGCGCGGCGTTGGCGATGGCGAGCGCAGTGCCGGATGGCGAGTCTATCTTCGCTTCGTGGTGCATCTCCGTCAGGTCGGCGTAGTCGAAGAAACGCGACGCCTGTTTTGCCAGCGCAATCATCAGCACAGCGCCCATCGCAAAGTTCGGCGCGATGATGATGCCTACATCGTGCTCGTTGGCTAGACTTTCGGCTTCCCGATAGATAGGGTCGGTGATGCCCGTTGAGCCGATGACGATGTTCACCTTGCGGGGAGCCGCCGTGCGTAGCACCGACGCCGCGCCGTCCGCATTCGTGAAATCAACGACCACATCCGCGTCCGTCCCGTCCAGCACATCCGCCAGCGTGCCGGATATGGGTATCTCCCCCAGCCCGTCGGGCAGCGCCATAGTGCCCTCGCTTGCCATGATGTCGGCCGCTCCGACCGGCTGCATCCCCAGCGTGCCGGTTACGGTCTCCAGCACCTGCTGTCCCATCTTGCCCATAACGCCGTGTACGACAATTTTGATAGCCATTATGCGAACTCCATTCACTTACAGGATTGCATCAATTTACCACAATTTCAGGGAATAGAGAAAATGCAGACATCTTTATCTATCTCGATAATCCCGTTCTATCGATGTCAGCCTACGGTATCACGCGCGGCGCAGCGGCTGACCTCTGCGATATGTTGCAACTCGCCATACCCATTCCGCCGGCCCGAATAGGAAGCGTCCCAGCCATGCTTGCGACCACCATAGCTGCAACGCCCACACCGCGAAGACGAACAGCAGGATTGCCGCACGGTTCACATTAGCATCGCCAAGCAGCGCAGTGAGCACGAGAACGCCCAGAATAGTCTGCGTCAAGTAATTCGTCAGCGCCATCCTGCCCGCTGCCCGCAGCCGTCGCTTGAGCCAATCGTCCGCGCGCTGATTCCACAGGATGATGAGGCTCATATATCCGAGTGAGGCGGGAATTGTCCCCAGCGTGTTCGGAATCTGCCCGATGAACGCCACTTCTCTCGAGTAGCCGTTCACCGCCGTTACGAGCACTCCCAAAGTGGCGAGCGTCAGTCCAATGGCAAGCCCGATTATGGCGGTGGCGCGGTAGGTCTTTGTGGACAGATCGCCATTCATAAATCCAGTGCGGTACAGCCCCGCGCCGATGAGAATCAAGCCGAGTCCACGCAGGAAGTAGCCCAGCAGCACGAAAATACCTATCCCGTCTTCTGTTTCAATCTCGCCCGGCGTCCAAATGCCTGATAAGGATGCTCCAGTCGTATCGGTGATGTATTGAGCCAGCAATGAGCACGCTACGGACAACGCGAACACGGCAGCGCCAACGGAAATGAGCGCCTTGTTCGGCAATTTCCGCAAGGCAAGCAGAAAGACGGACGAGATGGCATAAACCATCAGTACATCTCCGTCCCAGAGCATGAAATGCAGCACGCCGATTGCCAGCAGCAGCGCGTTGCGCCACATGTTCAGCAAGACCGCGCGCCTGCCTCTTGCGGAGGCACGGTCTATGAAGAGTATCATTCCCGCGCCGAACAGCAGCGAGAACAGCCCCATGAACTTCTGGTCGACGAAGATCTCGCCGAATACGCCCACCGTCCAGTCGAGCCATGTCTCCGAGCCGCCGGCGCTCAGATTTAGGTAGGGCGCCGTGCCGAACTTGAACGATACCGCGTTCATCAGCAGGATGCCCAGAACGGCAACCCCGCGTATCAGGTCGAGGCTAGTTATCCGCGCGCGTTCCGATACGGGGCCGGAACCGCTGCCCTGCCGTGTGGTGGACATATCGGAACTCACTCCTTCGGCGTCAATTCCTTGTTTCTCGCCAAATGCAAAAACGCCGGGTAATCCAACTTGTCGATTACCCGGCGCTTGATGATAAGCCGTATGGAATGCCGCGAAGCCTTACGATGAAAGCGGCGTTCGCCAAAAGTGGAGCTTGTTAGCGGCGATAGCCGCCTCTGCCGCCGCGGTCGCCTCCACGCTCCCTATCTCGACCGCCGCGGAATCCGCCCCTGTCTCTGCCGCCTCTATCGTTGCGACCGCGACCGCCGTCGCGCCGATAGCCGCCCGTGCGCGCCGGACGACCGCCGCCGACAGGCTCCCTGCCTGCTGGGTCGATCTCTTCGTCAGTGAGCAGCGCGCGCCTTGACAGGTTGACTCGCCCGAGGTCGTCAATCTGTATGACGGCTACGGTCAACTCCTGCCCGATTTCGACGGTTTCACCCACAGACGGGACGCGCTCATCGGACAACTCGCTGATATGCACAAGCCCATCCTTGCCCGGCAGGACGGTCACGAATGCGCCGAAGTCCATTATGCGGCTAACCTTGCCAGTGAAGATGTCGCCGACCTTGACCTCGCGCGTGAGGTCATCCACCATCTGCACCGCCTTCTTCGCGGCAGCGCCGTCAGCCGAACCGATGATAACCGTGCCGTCTTCCTGAATGTCGATGGTCGCGCCAGTTTCTTCGGTGATGCCCCGTATCGTCTTGCCGCCCGGCCCTATCACAGTGCCTATCTTGTCCACGGGAACGTTGATTTGCAGCATCCGCGGCGCGAACGGGCTGAGCTCTTGGCGTGTGTCGCCGATTGTATCCTGCATATTGTCGAGGATGAACAGGCGCGCTTCCTTCGCCTGCTCCAGCGCGTCCTGCACCACAGCGAAGCTGATGCTGTTCACCTTGATGTCGAGCTGAATCGCGGTGATGCCTTCGCGCGTACCCGCGACCTTGAAGTCCATGTCGCCAACATGGTCTTCCATCCCTTGTATGTCGGTGATGGTCGCGTACTCGCCATCCTCGCCATCTATGAGTCCGATGGATATGCCCGCGACAGGCGACTTTATCGGCACGCCCGCGTCCATCAGCGCCAGCGTCCCCGCGCACACGCTCGCCATCGAGGTGCTGCCGTTCGACCCCAGCGCCTCGCACACGATTCGCAGCGTATAGGGAAACTCTTCCTGGCTTGGCAGAACCGGCGCAATCGCGCGCTCCGCAAGCGCTCCGTGACCGACCTCGCGCCGCCCCGGAGAACCGATGCGCCGCACCTCGCCGACCGAGTAAGGCGGGAAGTTGTAGTGCAGCATGAAGCGCTTGGTCTCTTCGGGCGTCAGAGTGTCCAGCCTCTGCGCGTCGCCCACCGAGCCGAGCGTCGCCACGCCGAGGATCTGCGTCTCGCCGCGATTGAACAGCCCGCTGCCGTGCGCGCGTGGCAGCAGTCCAACCGTGCTGGATATGGGGCGAATCTCGCGTCTGCCTCGTCCGTCGGGGCGCTTGCCGCCCTCCAGCACATTTCGCTTGAAGGCGTGTTCAAGCTGTATCTCGAATGCGTCGCGCAGATGGTTGGCTTCGTAGTCATCGCCAAGTTCTGCCGCGACATCCGCGCGCATCTTGTCCAGTTGCTCGTACAGGTCAACCTTGCCGGTCGATGACGCGAACGCATCCGTCAGCCCGCTGCCAAGAATTGCCGCCAGCTTGTCGTCAAGCTCCGCAGGGTAGGCGAACGAGTCGTAGTCCACCGATTTGGACTTGCCGATGGCGTCCACCATTTCGTCCTGGAAGTCGATGAACCCCAGGTTAACTTCGTGGGCGCGCTGGATGGCGTCGAAAACCACCTCTTCCGGCAGTTCGTTCGCGCCCGCCTCCATCATCGTTACGCCCTCGCGCGAACTTGACACCACGAGGTCCAGTTCGCTCTCTTCCAGTTGGGCGTATGACGGATTCACCACCAGTTCGCCATGGATATATCCGATGCGCGTGGCTGCGATGGGGCCGGAGAACGGGATGTCCGATATGCTCAGCGCCGCCGATGCCGCCGTCATTACCAGCGTCTCGAACGGAGTCTCCATATCTATGGACAGCGGTGTGGCGACAATCTGCACTTCATTGCGGAAGTCGCTGGGAAACAGAGGGCGTAGCTGTCTGTCCGTCAGCCGCGCCATAAGGATGCCGTGCGTACTCGGACGCCCTTCGCGCCGGAAGAAGCTGCCCGGTATCTTGCCCCTGGAGTAGAGGCGCTCTTCCACATCGATGGTCAGTGGGAAAAAATCGATGCCCGCGCGCGGTTTGGACATCGTGGCAGTAACCAGCAAGGCGCAATCGCCCTGCTTTACCAGCACCGAGCCGTTGGCTTGCAGCGCTAGTTGGCCGCTCTCCATCACGAGCGTGCCGGCTTCATAGGTGTGTTCAAACGAGTTCAGCATTAGATAACAATCCTCCACGGGGAACGTGAGAAAAAAGAGAGTCAGCCCCTACAAAACCTTTGTAGAGCTACCTTCTCAGGCCGAGCTTGGCGATAAGCGCCCTATAGCGGCCTACGTCTTCCCTGTTGAGGTATCTGAGCAATCTCCGCCGTCGACCGACCATCATCAAGAGGCCGCGGCGTGTTGACTCGTCGTGCTTGTGGACTCTGAGGTGCTGCGTGAGCTGGAGTATGCGAGTCGTGAGTACTGCTACCTGTAATTCGGTAGAACCTGAGTCGTTCTCGTGGGTGCGATGCTCTGCGATTACGGCTTGCTTTTCAGCCTTATTCAATCCCTTCTCCCGGGAGTTCCCCTGTCTTTTATGATTTTCCTTCTTCTCACCAGCAAGTGTAGCACAATGCCAATATCCGACGCAATGAATACACTAATCTCACGCCTTTCGCCGCGCCCCCATCTTTCCCATGCCGTACAGCGTTGTCAGCCCTCAGCGTCAGTTTTCCAGTGAGGCTAGAAAATCGTTGACCGCGCTCTGGAAGCCGGACGGACTATCGCCCATGACGAGGTGCCCCGCGCCTTCGATAGTCGCCAGACGGCTGTTCGGTATCGCTTGGTGCATCCTGTCGGCGGTGTCCATCGCCACAATGTCGCTCGCGCCGCCGCGCGCCAGCAGAGTAGGGCATTGCAGCGATTCCAGATAGCCCCAAAGCCGTTTCTCGGTCTCCGCGTCGCTGCCCATGCGACGCCCGGGCCTACGCAGCGCCCGATCGTACTTCCATGTCCACTTGCCGTTGGGCAATTCCTTGAGGTTGTGCATGATGCTGCCACGGACCTGCTGAGGGTCGCGGCGCGGGTTGTACTTCAGCACGCGCTCCACGAAGGCGTCAACCGAGTCCAGCTCATCGTCCTGCTGCACGAAGCTGCGGATATTCTGCGTGCCCTGCTGCATATTCTGCGGCGCGGCGTCAACGATGACCAGCGCCCTGACCCTGTCGGGGTTGTTCGCGGCGTATGTGAATGAGTTCCTGCCGCCCATGGAAAGCCCCATCAGCACGAAATCGTTCAGCCTCAACTGCTCCACGACCCCCGATATGTCCTGCTGCTGCGTTTCAGGCGAATAGTCGCCGTCCGCCGCCCAATCGCTATCGCCATGCCCGCGCTGGTCGAGCACGATGACGCGATAATCGTCGCTGAACCCCAGCGCCACGAAATCCCACGAATGGCATGTCTGCGCGAACCCGTGCAGCAGCAGCATGGGCGGATTGTCCGGGTTGCCCCATTCGAGGTAATGGAAGCGCATTCCATTGGCGTTGACGAATTTGTCCTGCGGCGCATTCTCATTGGCGAATTTGACGCCCATAGCGCGCGCCGCGTCGTATAGCGATAGCCCTTGCTGAACTGCCTGTGAACTCAATAGCCTACTCCTACGCTTGCCTGATACCGATTATCTGATAATCCAAACCAACGCGCCAAATCATACACTACCAGCCCTTATTCTATCCATCCCCGTTTGACCCGACTCCGTTCGTTATGAGTCTGTCGGAGGACGCTCCGCACTTCCCCTATATCGCCGGCCGCCGTGTGTGCCACTCCGTCGCCTGTTCGTAGGCGTAGGCGACTTGGAGCGCGACCGCATCCTCGAACGCGCGCGCCGCGAGCTGCATCCCGATGGGCAGCCCTTCCGATGTGAAGCCGCATGGCACGGATACCGTAGGGATGCCGCAGATGTTATGCGGACGAGTCAGGCGCGGCATAATCGCCAGCTTCGCCTCGCTGACGCCGCCGACATCCACCACGCTATCGCCTATCCTCGGAGCGCCAATCGCGGTAGTCGGCGCAAGCAAGATGTCGTAGGTCTTCATCGCCTCCGCAATCTTGCGATTGAACTCGGCGCGCGCCCGCTGCGCCGCGATGTAGCTGACCGCGGGCGTCATCGCGCCCTCTTCCAGCCGCCCGCGCACATCCACGCCGAAGTCGTCCGCCCGTTCGCGCAGGTTGTCCAGGTGTATCTCCGCCGCCTCTGTCAGCAGGATTGTGCCGGAGATGCTTATGGAGTCGTTGAGCGCGGGGATGGAGCACTCCTCCACATGCGCGCCCAGCCCTTCCAGTATCCGCGCCGCCTGCTGAACCGCGCCGCGCACCTCGTCGTCTATGACATCGTAGAAGTAATCCTGCGGCAGCCCGACGCGCATGCCCGATATGTCTTGCCCCAGCAGTCGCGTAAAATCCTCGTCGGGACGGTTTGCTGACGACGCATCACGGCTGTCGTAGCCGGCGATGGCATTCATCACGATAGCCGTGTCCCTGACCGTGCGTGTCATAGGCCCAACCGTGTCCAGGCTGTTCGCCAATGGGAACACGCCGATCCTGCTCACCCTGCCGAATGTCGGTTTCAGCCCTACGATGCCGCACGCCGACGCCGGAATGCGAACGGAGCCGCCCGTATCACTCCCAAGCGCCGCCATGCACTGCCCCGCGGCGACCGCCGAGCCTGAGCCGCCGCTCGACCCGCCCGTAATGCGCGTTATATCCCAGGGGTTATGCGCCGGGCCGTCGTGCGGATTCTCGCTGGTCGCGCCCAACGCGAACTCATGCATTTGCAGCTTGCCCATCAGCACAGCGCCCGCATCCCGAAAGCGTTCGGTTACAGCGGCGTCATAGTCCGGCACGAACTCCCGCATAATCTTCGATCCGACAGTCGTGCGCACGCCCTTCGTGTAGTAAAGGTCCTTCAGCCCGATGGGTATGCCGTGCAGCGCTCCGCGATACTCGCCCCTCCGAATAGCGCCTTCAGCCTCCGCTGCCGCCGCCATCGCCTCATCTGCCAGCAGCGTGATAAACGAGTTTAGCCGCCCATCCGTCTGCTCGATGCGCTCGAGGTGTGCCGCGACCAGTTCGACGGGGGAGAGTTGCTTTGATTCGATGAGGGATGCGGCATCGCTTATTGTTAGGTAGTGTAAATCTGTGAATTGCACCATTAACCCCGATTCTATCGTTTCAGCATGTCAGTCAGCGTGTGTCAACATAGAGATTAGTTTAGTGTGCGGCGATAGTGTCCTCGCTTGACGAACTCGACAAGTCCCAAGTCGCGCAGTTTCTGGAGTTGTTCGCTTAATTTCTGGCGAACATGTCGGTTGTTTGGATATTCTGCCGCTGCGATTGGGCTGCATACATCATACAATTCCTGAATGTCGAACTCGCTTTCCGTCACTTCCAGAACCCCGCGCAAGGTGAGATTAAGCCAACCTTTGAAGCCCGACAACAAATCGCTCTCACTGGACAATGAGAATGTCGCATCGTTCATCGAGGGAGGTTCGTCTCCAGTATCGTCGCCTACTCGCGGAGGTTTAGGTATGAACACTTTGATAGCATTTAACGGAGTTCGCAAGGATTCAAGTTCCCTGATCCCCATTTGTGTGGGTGACTTGCTTGCGCCCAATCCTCCCAACAGGGACTGAGCAAGCCGTTCTACTATCTGCCTATCGTTGGTAGCTAAGCCGCACTCTCGATTGTGATACATGCCGCGATAAGTGGCGTTTGCCGATGTAACGAGCGCGGAATCGTCGTCAAAGACATATATCTTGGCGTGTAAGTCAGATAGGCTGCGAATAATCACGCCGTCTTTTGCGAGCGCGCAAAGGCTGTTGAGATCTGATGCTCCCATAGCGAAATCTCGCAAGTCGGTCTTGGTAATCAGGGTGCGCGATACATCGCTAGAAACTGCTTCGGTCAGAGTGATAACGGCATTATTGACATAAGGACAGCCGACTAGCAGGCGTGAGTTGCAGGATTTTGCACGGCTTGCGAGCCAATCGAAAGTCGGCGTGGTAACGATATCCAGATTACTTCTGCTTCTGTCCATTATGCGATGCTTACGCTTAATCCCCCGTTGGCGCTGTGGGTCGGGCCGGCTGGCGGCTTGCTGCCATGACCTGCTCCACCTGACTCACCAGCGTGCCTATGTTCCGCACCTGCTTGTTGAGCATCGCCGGACCCACGGCGAAGCCGGCTACCGCGAACCCGCCTATCATCACCGCTATGGGAGCGCCCAAGTAGTTGGCTATCCAGTTCCCCTGCATCCCGCCTAGGGGCATGATGCTCCAGGTCATGCCGTAGAAGCCCATCACGCGCCCGCGCATGCTGTTCGGCACCATCATCTGCAAGGAGCTCATTATGGAGATCATGTAGATGGAGTTGAAGATGCCGATGAACAGCATGATGCCCATGACCAAGTAGTAGGAGGGGTATGCCTGAGCCACCAGACCGAACAGCATTAGCGCCAGTCCGAAGGCGGTCGCGCCGCCGATGAGCATCAGCCCCTTCTGCCTGAAGTTGCCAACCGAGCCTAGTATCATCGTCGTCGCCAGAGCGCCCGCTCCGCTCACGCCCATAAGCACGCCCTGTCCGTCCGCGCCAACTTTCAGAATGTCAACCGAAAAGATTGGCATCATGAAGATGTAAGCCATGCCGAAGAAGCTGTTGAAGAAGGTCATCGCTATGAGGAACGAGAATGCCGAATTGCTCAGGATGAACTTCAAGCCGTCCAGCATGTCGCGCGCCGGATTTCCGCTGCCGCCTCGCTGTATTTCGGGTATTTTCAGCCCAATCGTAACCAGCGCCATCGTAACGAAGCCTGCCCCGGAGATGAAGAAAGATATGGAAGTGCCGAGATACGCGATGATGCCGCCCGCAATCGCGGGCGCGACTATGCGCGTACCCTGCCAGATGGCGGAGTTCAGGGAGACGGCGCTCATAATCGCAGAGCGGTCGATGAGGTGCGGATAGAGCGCCTGACGCGCGGGCTGGTCGAAGGCGTTCACTGCGCCTGACAGGAACGCGATGAGCAAAAGGTAGTAGATGTGCAGCACATCGAACATCGTCATCAGCGCGAGGATGAAGATGAGCGACGCGGTCACGAGCTGGCAGGCTATTATGAGCCGCCTTTTGTCGAACATGTCGGCGAACACGCCGCCAAACAGGTTCAGCGCAATCGCGGGTATCGCGTTGACCGCGCCCACATAACCCAGAAAGAGCGGCGAGTTAGTCAACTCATAAGTCACCCACAGAAGGCTGAATGTGAGCATCTGAAAGCCGCTGACCGACGCCAGAGTTCCGAACCAGTAAGCTCGGTACGCCGGGTAGCGCAGAGCCGGTGGGACGGCGCGGCGCGCCTTGCTGACGATGTAGGCAACCGCCTCTAGTGTAAGTGACTGCTGCGTCAAAGGCGGCCTCTCCAGATCTGCTTGTTCAGTCTTTAAGGGGTATCCTGCCCCAAGTAACCGAGTCCGGCTCTTCTGCCAACTCTTTGTCCCTGATAATCTGCCGAATGTTCAGCAGCGTATCGTTGACCTCGCCGGTTACATAAACCCAGTCGGGTTCTTCCGGAAACCAGTAAGGGGAGGTTATGCGTACTACCTTGTGTTCGCTAGGGTTCAGGTAGATGCCGAATTTGGATATGTGCGGTAACATTTGCCACCTCTAATTGCTAACATCAAACTAACACACGCTCGCGCTATCTTCAACGGCGCGCGCCGACAAAACCAAGTATTTTTGTCCAGCCTGTCAGCGCCCGCCTACTCGACGGTAACCGACTTGGCGAGATTGCGCGGCTGGTCAACATCGCAGCCTCGCCGCACCGCGATGTGATACGCGAGCAGCTGCATCGGTATGGCGGCGAGAATCGGCGTGATGTTCGCAGACGCCTTGGGGATGTATATGGCATGGTCTGCGCTGTCGCGGATATGCTCATCGCCCTCCGTGGCGACGGCGATGACCGCGCCGCCTCGCGCCTTGACCTCGTTCACATTGCTGAGCATCTTGTCGTACAGGTTATCCTGCGGAACGAGCGCCACGACGGGCATCTCTTCATCGATGAGCGATATGGGCCCATGCTTCATCTCGCCCGCCGGGTAGCCTTCCGCGTGGATGTAGCTTATCTCTTTGAGTTTGAGCGCGCCCTCCATCGCAAGCGGATAGTTCTTGCCGCGCCCCAGGAACAGAAAATTAGCGCGCCGCGCGTACTTGCGCGCCAGCCGCTCATACTGCGACTGCTCCGAGACGAGCTGCCCGAGCATCTCCGGCAGGTGCGCCAGCTCCCGCGCGATGTCCGCCAGCCGCTCACGCTCTATTGTGCCGCGCTTGACGCCGAGATATACGGCAAGCGTGTACAGCGTTGCCAGCGAGCAGGTGAATGTTTTCGTGCCGGCGACGCTAATCTCCAGCCCGGCGCGAATAGGCAGCGCTCCGTCGGCGACGCGCGTGGATTGCGTCCCCTCGTAGTTGCACAGCGTCAGCTGCCGCGCCCCCCGCCGCTTCGCCTCGTCCATCGCGCCTAGCGTGTCGGCAGTCTCTCCGGACTGCGATATGGATATGACTAGGGTGCGGTCGTCCAGCACTGCGTCGCGGTAGCGAAACTCTGAGGAGTTATCCACTTCGCAGGCTATGCCTGCCAGCGACTCTATCCACATGCGTCCGACCATGCCCGCATGCATGCTGGTGCCCATTCCGATGATGATTGCCTTGTTGAAGCGCCTTACCTCATCGTCGGAGAAGACGAAATCGGGCAGGGCAATGCCGGGAGGGTCGAATTGCACCCGCCCGCGCAGCGCGTCTAGCACCGCGTCAGGCTGCTCATGAATCTCCTTCAGCATGAAGTGCTTGTACTCGCCCTTGCTGGCTGTCAGGGCGTCGTATGGCAGGTAGGAGGTGGTCTTGGCGACGGGCGCGCCGTCTATGCGCGTGTATTCGGCGCGCTCGCGCGTAACGGTAGCCATCTCGCCGACGGCAAGATACGCCACATTGCGCGCATGCGGCAGCAGCGCCGATATGTCGCTGGCAAGCAGCATCTCTTGCTCGCCGTAGCCGATGACGATGCCTCCGGCGTTCCCCAGCTTGAACGACACTATCTTGTCAGGCTCTTTGCGCGAGAGCGCTACGACCGCGTTTGCGCCGCTGATGCGCTGCGCGGCGGCGCGCGCGGCGTCCTCCAGCGAGCAGCCCTCTTGAATGTACGACTCTATGAGATGCGGGATGCACTCCGCATCCGTCTGCGAGCTGAAAACATGCCCGTTGGCGGTAAGCTCCCGCTTCAATTCCATGTAGTTCTCGAATATGCCGTTGTGTACGACCATCACATCGCCGGTGCAGTCGGTATGTGGGTGAGCGTTGAAGTCGGTCGGGCCGCCGTGCGTCGCCCAGCGTGTATGCCCGACTCCGCTGTTGCCCTCAGGCAGTCCGCTGGCGAGGATGCTCTTTAGTCTGGATAGCTTGCCTGCCGATTTGTACAGCTGCGGCATGCCGTCGCCGTCCAGCACCACGATGCCCGCGCTGTCGTAGCCGCGATATTCGAGGCTGCTCAGCCCATCCATGATTATGGGCGCGGCCGCTCTGTCGCCTATGTAGCCGATGATTCCGCACATACTCTCACCTAAGCCGTCAGGCTTCCTAGACAGCCTTGTCTTTTCCGTACACGCCGCGCCCGTACACCCCGCGAATGTCGTCGGGCACCTGCATCGCCACGCGCTCCATTATCATATCCGATATGGATTCCAGCAGTTCCTTGCTGGGCCTGCCCTCGATGGGCGGCAGGGAGAATACCTGGCCGATGTTCACCGTAATCTTGCCGGTGGGGTTGAACACGCGCATCCATGTGCCCAGGCGATGCGTGCCTACTATGCCGATGGGCAGGATAGACGCCTGCGACTGCAACGCAATCTGCGCGATGCCGGGCTTTGCCTTGCTCATGCCGTAGCGTGAGCGTGTGCCCTCCGGGAACAGCACAACCGGCTTGCCCGCTCTGAGTTGGCTGATAATCCAGCGATACGCGCGGATGTCGCCGCCTTCCCGCCTGACCGGATATGCGCCGTATGAATTCAGAAACCATGTTACGGCATGCCCCATGAACAGCCCCGACTTGGCGAGGAAATACACTCGGCGCGGAACGCTCGCGCTCAGCAGAGGCGGGTCGAGGTTGCTCTGGTGGTTGGCGATGATGATGAGCGGCCCCATTGGCGGCACATTTTCAACGCCGTTCACCTTCCAGTCGGCAAAGAGGCGCAGCGCCAGCCGCTGCAACGGGACGCAGATGAGATATGCCCAGTCGGTCAGCATTGCTGCGCCAGCCCGAGTATCTTGATCACGACTTCCTCGAGTGTTATGTCGTCGCTGCAAATCATTACGGCATCGTCGGCTTGGCGCAGCGGTGAATCGTCGCGCTTGCTGTCTATGCGGTCGCGCCGTCGCAGCCCATCCAGCACCTGCTTATAATCGGATGCTTCTTGCTCCTGCCGCATCTCGGCATGACGCCGCGCGGCGCGCACCTCAGCCGATGCCGTCAGGAAAACCTTGACGCTGGCATTCGGCAGCACCACCGTGCCGATGTCGCGCCCGGACATGACGATTGCGCCCCGGCAGGCGATTGCGCGCTGCTGCGCCACAAGCGCCCTCCGCACGCCGCTCACCGCGGAGACCTGGGATACGATGCCGTCCACCTCCGACAGCCTGAGATTGTCGGTGATGTCCGTGCCGTCGAGCATCAGTCTGTCGCCGTCCGCGTGGGCAGCAAGCCGAATATCCGCCGACTCCGCCAATTCGGTCAGCGCAGCCGTATCCGTCGGGTTGATCCGATGCAGGATTGATGCCCAGGCGATTGCGCGATACATAGTTCCGGTGTCCAGGAAGCGAACGCCTAGCCTGCGCGCCACCGCTCTGCCTGCCGCGCTCTTGCCACACGCGGCGGGTCCGTCAATCGCAAGGCTGAAGGGATGGCTGCGCTCTGCGTTCAATTGATTTCGTTCCTCAGTTCCTCATGAGTTTCAGCATTGAAGTTCATAGCGATTATAGATTGGATTGCCAGCGTTGGGCAACAAAGCCTCATCCCCGTCGTCCTGATACATCCATGATAACCGCGATAACCGCCAAATTAACCCCTCAATTCGTTGACAGCAGAAAAGACGCTTTGATATTATCTCTGGTGAATTAAGTCCTTTGGTGGTTCTGGCTAGATGGCCCCACCCGTTCCCATCCCGAACACGGAAGTGAAACATCTCAGCGCCGACGATACTGCACCCGTAAGGTTGTGGGAAAATAGGTCACTGCCAGAGGGCTTTTCTTCTTGTAAAGCGGTTGCTACGCAGCGGAATCCGCATCCCACGAACCTTTTCTCAATAGCGATAGTCGGACGCTTGTGTGCAATTTAACGGCGCGTAGGATTTTAGGCAGGCCAATCAAGTCAGTATAAGGAGAGAAGTAAGATGAGCCTTCGGATAAGTTTGTTGATAATGTTGATAGTCGCCGGTATTCTGGCGCTCGTCGCTTGCCAGCAGCAGGCGTCGGAGCCGTCGGAAGCATCCGCGATGATGATGGCGGAAGCCGAGACGATGATGGCGGAAGCCGAAGCGATGATGGAAGAAGCCCAGGGGATGATGGCGGAGGACTCCGGCGCCAGCCGTCTTGAGACGGTCAAGGCGCGCGGCAATCTGATTTGCGCGAGCAACAACAGCCTCGCCGGTTTCGGCGCGATTGACGCCAGCGGCAACACGGCAGGCTTCGACATAGACCTGTGCCGCGCGGTAGCCGCCGCAGTGCTTGGCAACGCCGACTCCGTAGAGTTCCGTCCCACCGTCGCCGCAGAGCGTGGCCCCACGATGCAGTCCGGCGAAGTTGACCTCATGTCACGCAACACCACCTGGACGAGCAGCAGAGACGCCCAGTGGGGCAACTTCACGCCCACCATGTTCTACGACGGGCAGGGTTTCATGGTTCCCAAGTCGCTCAACGTTTCCAGCATGATGGAGCTTCAGGGCGCGACGATATGCGTGCAGCAAGGCACGACGACAGAGCTGAATGTTCAGGACTTCGACAACCAGAACAACATGAACTTCGAGTATGTAGTAGTGCCTGACAATGTGTCGGCGAATGAGGCATATCTCGCCGGTCAGTGCGACTCGCTCACGACCGACCGATCAGGTCTGGTGAGCACACGCGAGGGCTTTGACAACTCTGGTGACCATACGATTCTCGCGGGCACCATCTCTGAAGAGCCGCTCGGTCCGGTTGTGCCGCACGGCGATGAGCAGTGGTATGACATCGTATCGGCAGTTATGGCAATTCTCATCTACGCTGAGGCGTATGAGATAACCTCTTCCAATGTTCCGACAGCCGTTACCGGCGACACCGCCGTTGACCGCCTGTTCGGTCTGGAAGGCGGATTTGGCCAGGAGACTCTGGGGCTGAGCGAGACGGTAGCTCAGGATGTGATTCGCGCCGTTGGCAATTATGGCGAGATTTATGACCGCCACCTGACGCCGCTCGGACTGGAGCGCGAGGGCAGCCGCAACGCCCTTTGGAACGCCGCCCCCTGCGGCGACTGCCCCAAGGGAGGCCAGGTTTACGCCGCGCCCCTGCGGTAGTGAACCCAAGCTCACCCGCGAGCGGGTAGTGTAGAGCGTAAGATAGAGAGCGTCCGGCATTCCACCGGACGCTCTTTTTTAGTGTCCTTTCTTGTGTCCTCTCTATTCCGTCCATCCGGTTTGTCCCATATTGGATAGAGTTTCCGTCTTGTCGGCAATGTGCAAACTACGGACAATGTGCTAAAATCGGGCGCGGTGGTTCAACCCACATCTACAACCTCCGCCACAGGCTCGTTTATGGCTACTGATAATATAAGAGGCCTCACCTACCAGGGCATTCCGATCTGGCGTCATGTTCAGGTCATCCAGTGGGCGGCGCAGATCGTGTCCGGCGTGCTGGTGGTCGCGCTGGTCGTCTGGTTCTTCGCCAACATCGCAAACGCCGTACAGGACAGGGACATCCCTTATGGCTTCAGCTTCCTGTCGCGCGAATACCAGACGCCCATCGGCGAGCATTTCATTCCCTACGAGTCGTCTGACACATTCTTGTACGCGCTTGTAGTCGCCATCACGAACACGCTGATAGTCTCGATTGCGGGTGTCATACTGGCAACGCTTTTGGGCATATTCATCGGCGTCGCGCGCCTGTCCGGCAACTGGCTGGTATCAAAGCTGGCGCTGGCCTATATCGAGTTCTTCCGCAATGTGCCGCTGCTCGTGCAGCTGCTCTTCTGGTTTTTCATCATACTCACCCTGCCTGTCGAAAGCGAAGCCTATAGTATCGCGGGCAAGATTTACATCAGCAACAGCGGCGTATCCATGCTATGGCTAAGCCCGACGGACGCGGCAGCTTCTACTGCTTGGATTGCGCTTGCGGTGGTGGCGGTCGTGGTGGGCTTCATCGTCAATCGCCGGCTGAACCGCCGCGAGACGCAGACCGGACAGGCATCATATCCGCTGATAGCGGGCTGGGCGACCGCGATACTCATCGGCGTGCTGTCATGGATGGTCATCGGAATGGTGGCGGGGGGAGCTCCCTTCGTCCTTTCGTCTCCCGAGCCGGAAGGGCAGTTCATGCGGATTTCGGGTGGCTTCACGGTGCGCGCGGGCTTGCTGGTGCTGCTGCTAGGACTGGTGATATACACCGCCTCGTTCATCGCCGAAATCGTGCGCGCCGGCATACAATCGGTTAGCCGTGGTCAGACCGAGGCGGCGCGCGCTCTTGGGCTGTCCCCGATGGAAACGCTTCGCAGTGTAACCTTTCCGCAGGCGCTGCGAGTCATAATACCGCCGCTAATCAGCCAGTGCCTGAACCTGACTAAGAACAGCAGCCTGGGCGGAGCAGTGGGTTACAGCGACCTGACCAGCGTTGCGCTGACGATGACGCAGACCGCCCCCGCGGTGTCTATCTTCTTGATGATAATGGCTTCTTACCTTGCTATGAGCCTCACTTGGTCGTTGATTGGCAATCTGTACAACCGGCGCGTCGGCTTCACCGGAGGATAAGGCTATGGCTGCTAACCCCACAGCGTCCCTGCCGCCTCCGCGCTCGGAGGTTGGCGTAATCGGCTGGGCGCAACGCAACCTGTTTGCCAACTGGTACAACAGCGTTCTGACGCTCGTATCCGCCGCTCTGATTGCGCTTGGCTTGTGGTTCGGGCTGAAATGGGTCGTTGCGGGCGCAGACTGGACTGTCATCGTGAAGCTCGGAGGGCGCTTCATAATAGGGCAGTACAACACCGAAGCCGCATGTCCGGGGCAGAACTGCTTCTGGCGACCGCAGGCATCGCTGCTGATGGTAACGACGCTAATGGGCATGGCCTGGGGCATCGCGGGCGGCGGCGTTACCCGCAACATTGCCCTCGCGGTCGGGATAGTCGCGGCGGCGTTTGCTCTGCTGCCGTACTCTATGGAGACCATGGGGTTGGATGTGCGGCTGCTGCTTGCCGCCAACCTTCCGGCGCTGCTGATTGGCTGGGCGCTGGCGCGGTACACGCCGCTGGGCAGCGCGCAAAGGGTTACTATCCTGGGCGTGGCGGCGTTCCTGCTGACTCTGATTTTGCTGCGCGGGATACCGGGAGTGCCCGGACTTCAGCCCGTTTCCGTCATCTACTGGGGCGGTCTGATGATAAACCTGCTGCTTGCGGTGGGGGGCATCACCATCAGCCTGCCCATTGGAGTTGCGCTCGCGCTGGGACGCCGCAGCCACTTGCCGGTGGTCAAGACGCTGTGCGTGTTCTTCATCGAAGTGTTTCGCGGCGTGCCGCTGATTACGCTGCTGTTCATGTCCCAGACGCTAGTGCCGCTCGCGTTCCCGGAGGACTTCCCGCAGAACTCGCTGTTCCGCGCGGGAGTGGTGATTACGCTGTTCAGCGCCGCGTATATGGCGGAGAACATCCGAGGCGGGCTTCAGGCGCTGCATCCCGGACAGGCGGAAGCCGCGCGCGCGCTGGGGCTTGCCGGCTGGCAGACCACCATGCTCATCGAACTGCCGCAGGCTATACGCAATGTCATTCCCGCCATAGTCGGCCAGTTCATCGGGCTGTTTAAGGATACGAGCCTCGTCTATATCATCGGCATGCTGGACATCGTGGAGGTCGGCAAGGCGTTCATCTTGGGCACGCCCGAATATCGCGCCAGCTCGCGCGAGCTGTTCGTGTTCGTGGCGCTCGTATTCTGGGTGTTCACCTACGGAATGTCCTATGTGAGCAGGCGTGTAGAGCATCATCTGGGCGTAGGTCGGCGATAGAATACATCAATGGTCGGAAGCCTGCCCTCGCGAAAGCGGAGGAATGGAGGGGACGATGGATAACAGAACGACAGCGGTGGATGAGGATATTATCATCTGCCGCAATGTGAACAAGTGGTATGGCGCTTTTCAAGCGCTGAAAGATGTCAATGCCACCGTGAAGCAGGGCGAAAAAATCGTGATAGTGGGGCCATCCGGCTCCGGCAAGTCCACATTCATCCGCACCATCAACCGACTTGAAGAGCATCAGACCGGCGACATCATCGTCGACGGCATCGAGCTTTCGGAGGATGTTCGCAATATAGACGCTATCCGCAGCGAAGTGGGCATGGTGTTCCAGCAGTTCAACCTGTTTCCGCACATCACCGTGATGGACAACATCACGCTTGCGCCTATCAAGGTGAGGAAGTGGCCTCGCGCGCAGGCTGAGCAGGTGGCGGGCGAGCTTCTCGAACGGGTGGGCATCTATGACCAGGCTGACAAGTATCCTGCCGAACTTTCGGGCGGTCAGCAGCAGCGAGTCGCCATTGCGCGCGCCCTCGCTATGCAGCCCAGGGTAATGCTGTTCGATGAACCTACATCCGCGCTCGACCCGGAGATGATTAACGAAGTGCTGGATGTTATGCGCGAACTTGCCCATTCCGGGATGACCATGCTGATTGTAACGCACGAGATAGGCTTTGCGAGAGAGGTCGCCGACCGCATCATAATGTTCGACGAAGGGCGCATCGTCGAGGAGAATACGGCCAACGAGTTTTTCGACAATCCGAAGAGCGAGCGCACCAAGCTATTCCTGTCGCAGATACTATCCTGACTTATTCGTATCCATTCGCATCTTTACACATTCAGGCGTTGGGCATATAATACTGAATATAGCCAAATAATAAGAAAGGCCTGTAGAGCCGTGACAACCGAATCCTCCTCAGACGACCCCGTCATTGTATCCGACGCCACCAGCGCCCGGGATGCCGATGCCCCATTGGGCACGACTTCTGAGCAGCCAACCCCGACTGTGCCGATTTCCGGCGCGGATATAGCCTCTGAAACCGCGCCTGCCGCCGCTTCACCGCAGCTAACTCAATCCGCGCCCGAACCCGTCGCAGACCCTGAACCCGTTCCTGCCCCGGCGGCGCAGCCGTCTGCGACCGCAGAAATAGCCGCGCCGCTGATGGACGAAGATGATCTCCTGGATGAAGACGACTTGTCCTTCGATGACGAAGACGATTCCGAGCATGGAGGATCGTCTGAAATGCAGGACATGGGGCAGCTTCTGGACTCCATGGAGCCTATGAAGCCCCTCCGCCGAGGCGATGTAGTCGAAGGCGTCGTGATGCGTATCGACGGCGACGGCATCCTTGTCAACATCGGCCACAAGTCCGAAGGCATCGTCCAGCAGCGTGAAATGAGGACGCTGAGCCACGAAGACGCGCAGAGCATCAGCGTAGGCGACGAGATTATCACCTATGTGCTCCGCCCCGAATCCGCTGACAACGCCGCGATTCTGTCCATCGACCGCGCGCTTGGCGAAACCGGCTGGCGCGAGCTTGAAAAGTGCATCGAGGACAACGAAACCGTCGAAGGCAACATCATGGGCTTCAACAAGGGCGGCGCTATCGTAGATGTTCGCAAGGTGCAAGGCTTCGTCCCCATGTCCCAGCTGGTGAGCGTTCCCAGGGACATCTTCAGGGACAGGTCGGAAACCGAAGAAGACCCTGAGATGGAGGCGCGGCGCGCCCAGCGCCAGACGGAAGAGATTGGCAAGACGCTTCAGCTGAAGATCCTTGAGATTAACCGCAGCCGCAACCGCGCCATCTTCTCCGAGCGTCAGGCGGTGCAGGAGTGGCGCGATGCTCAGAAAGCTCGCCTCGTGCAGGAGCTTCAAGTCGGCGAAATCCGCGACGGAACCGTCACGGGCATCAGCAACTTTGGCGCTTTCGTTGACCTTGGCGGCGCGGATGGGCTGGTGCATATCTCCGAAATGTCCTGGGGACCCGTAGCAAGGCCCGAAGATGTGGTTTCAATCGGCGACAAGCTCAGGGTGTATGTCCTCAGGGTGGACATCGAAAACAGGAAGATTGCCCTCAGCCTGCGGCGGCTTGAGCCGGAACCATGGGAGACTATCCACGAGCGTCTGCATGTTGACGACATCGTCGACGCGCAGATTACCAAGCTTACGAACTTTGGCGCGTTCGCTCGCGTCGAGGGCAACATCGAAGGCTTGATACACATCTCCGAGCTCTCCGACCGCGTAATTGGGCATCCGCGAGAGGTCGTGCAGGAAGGCGAAGATGTGCGGCTGAAGGTTCTGCGAATCGAACCCGAGCGCCGAAGGCTTGGCTTGAGCCTGAAGCAGACATTGGAAAATCCGTTTTTGAACTTTCAATAGGTGCCCCTGAGAATCTTTCGGCTATCCAAACTCCGTTTAGGAGATGTGAAATGGCAAGCAGATTTGAGAAGTTCACTGAAAGAGCGCGTAGGGTGTTATCGCTGGCGCAAGAGGAAGCGCAGCGCTTCAACCACAACTACATCGGGACGGAGCATATCCTGCTCGGTCTTGTCCGCGAGACGGACGGTGTAGCCGCAAGGGTGCTCTCGAACCTCGGTGTCGAGTTGCACAAGGTGCGCTCCGCCGTCGAATTCATCATCGGGCGCGGCGAACGCTCCACTCCGGGCGAAATCGGCCTCACTCCTCGCGCCAAGAAGGTCATCGAATTGGCGGTCGATGAGGCGCGCCGACTCAATCATCACTACATTGGCACTGAGCATCTCCTGATTGGGCTGATGCGCGAGGGTGAAGGCGTCGCCGCCGGTGTCCTCGAAAGCCTCGGCATCAACTTGGACAAGATACGCGGCGAAACCAGCCGTATCCTCTCGCAGTCGTCGCAAAGTCCTCAGGGCAGCGGCAGGCGCGGCAAGAACACGAGCAAGACCCCCGTGCTGGACGAGTTGGGCATCGACCTTACCAAGCAGGCGCGCGAGGGCAAGCTCGACCCAATGGTAGGCAGAAGCAACGAAATCCAGCGCGTAACCCAGATTCTCAGCCGGCGCACGAAGAACAACCCCGTTCTCGTAGGCGAACCCGGCGTCGGCAAAACCGCCATCGTGGAAGGCTTGGCGCAGCGCATCGCCAAGAACGAAGTGCCTTCAACCTTGCAGGGCAAGAGGCTGGTAACGCTTGACATGGGTTCCCTCGTCGCCGGCACCAAGTATCGCGGCGAGTTCGAGGAGCGACTGAAGAAGGTCGTCAAAGAGATAACCGAATCCGGCAAGTGCATCCTGTTCATCGATGAGGTGCATACTATGGTCGGCGCGGGCGCTGCCGAAGGCGCGGTCGATGCTGCCAACATCTTGAAGCCGTCCCTCGCTAGGGGCGATTTGCAGACGATAGGCGCAACCACACCCGACGAGTATCGCAAGTACCTGGAGCGCGATTCGGCGCTTGAGCGCAGGTTCCAGCCGGTGCATGTAAGTGAGCCTACGGTCGATGAGGCCGTTGAGATACTTGAAGGCATCAAGGGCGAGTATGAAGATCATCACAAGCTCGAAATCTCCTACGATGCCCTGAAAGCGGCGGCGAACATGGCGGCGCGGTTCATATCAGACCGCTCTCTGCCCGACAAGGCGATCGACCTCATAGACGAAGCCGCTTCCAGGGTTCGCATAAACAACTCCGAACAACCCCTGTCCCTGACCGAAGTAACGAACATGCTGGAGCGTGTTCGCAGGGAGAAGGACGAAGCAATCTCAACGCGCCAGTACGAGCAGGCCGCCGAACTGCGCGAGCGCGAGATGAACCTTGAAGAGAAGATGGAAGTTCTCCAGTCCGACTGGGAGAGCGAGCGCAGCAGCCAAAGCCCAATCGTCACTGAGGAAGACATCGCCGAAGTGGTGAACATGTGGACGGGCATACCCGTCGCGCGGCTGGCATCCACCGAGTCCCAGCGCCTGGTGCACATGGAAGAAACGCTCCACGACCAGGTATCGGGACAGGATGAGGCGATAACGACAATATCCAAAGCAGTGCGCCGTGCAAGAGCCGGCCTCAAGAACCCCAAGCGCCCGACAGGTGTGTTCCTGTTCCTAGGCCCCACAGGCGTGGGCAAAACTTACCTCGTTCAGAAGCTCGCCGAGTTCATGTTCGGCAGCGAAGACTCCATGATTCGGATTGACATGTCCGAGTTCATGGACAGGCACACCGTCGCGCGGCTCGTCGGCGCGCCTCCGGGATACATCGGCTACGACGAGGGCGGTCAGCTCACTGAAGCCGTGCGCCGCCGCTCTTACAGCGTCATCCTGCTCGACGAGATTGAAAAGGCGCACCCCGAGGTGTTCAACATCTTGCTCCAGATATTCGACGACGGTCATCTGACCGATGCCAAAGGGCGCAAGGTCGATTTCCGCAACACCGTCATAGCCATGACCAGCAACATCGGCTCCAACCTCATTCAGCAAGACCGCTCCATCGGTTTCTCCGCTAGGGGCGAGTCCGGCAGGACGGACGAGCAGGCGTATCAGCGCATGAAAAACAACGTCCTCGACGAGGTTAAGCGCTTCTTCCGCCCTGAGTTCCTGAACAGGATTGACGGCCAGGTCGTGTTCCATGCGCTCGCCCGCGACCACATGCGGGAGATAGTGAAGCTTCAGTTGAACGATGTCGCCGGCGAACTCATCGAGCAAGGCATAACGATGGAGATCTCCGATGCGGCGCGCGACTGGCTCTCCGATAACGGATACGACCCGCAGTTCGGCGCAAGGCCAATGCGCCGCCTTATCCAAGACCACCTCGAAGACAAGCTTTCCGACGCCATTATCGCCGGGGAGTTGAGTCCGGGCGACACCGCTTTTGTTGACCTCAACGATGACGAGGACGGCTTGGTCGTCCACGCCAAAGAGGCAATCCCTATCGCCTAGAGTAGTTCCCGCACATCACCGACTCATTAGCGGAAGCCCGGCTTGACATTCCATGTCAGCCGGGCTTCTCGCATGCGACTACCCACCGTCATTCACTTGATAGTCACCGCCACAACCCCGCCCACTGTCATAACAATCGCCGCCAGCTTCACCGCCAGAATCTTGCCCTGAAGCGGTTCGTTCAATACCCTCGACACCCCTAGGCTCAGCCCTATCCCCAAGATGAACACGAACAGCGGTCTTATAGCCATAACCGTAACCACCAGCGACACCGGGCCTGAGAATATCGCCGACAACTGCAATGTGACTGCCACCAGCACCAGAATGCCCTCGGTGAGCACGGTTAACCCCATAGCCGCCGGATTGCGAATCGTCCTCATGAGGTCGGGAATCATGTCCCGCCTTATCATCAAGCCGATGCACGCGCTCGCCATGCCGATGCCGCGCCACACGAACAGCGACCATATATCTATATCGCTCGCCACCACCTTGCTGAGATACTGGCTCAAGCCAAACGATAGGCTCGACACCATCAGCAGTGCGAACGGCAGCAGCTGGCTTTCGTTGCGCTGGTGCGGGTAGGTGGTGGGGCCAAAGGACATCAACGCCGCGCCGCCCATCGTAACGACTATGCCTGCCCACGCGAGCGCGCTCACGCTCTCGCCCAGGAATACCTGCGCTAGTATCGCCACGAATATCGTGTGCGTGGAGGTAATGGGCACGACCCTGGACACATCCTGCCTTCGCATCACCCAGAACATGATTAGCAGGTAGATGCCTGCCAGTAACCCCGACGCGTATGATATGAGCGTAGTCCCTATGCCGTATCCGCCGAATTCGGCAAGCGGAAGCACCAGGAACGCCAGCGCAAGCTGGCACACGCCCGTCAGAACGATGAACACCCTCGGCGTCGGCATGAACCTTTGAATCAGCACTTTGTCCAGCGCGGACACGACCGCGAAGGTCAGTGCGCTGCCAAGAGACAGCGTTATCCAGTTCATTCGTGGCTACGCAGACGCGGCGAATCGGCAATCATCCTGTCCAGCGCATTGGCGGTTATCGTCTGCGCCATCGGATTGACTCCAAAGGTTCCGGGGCTGCTGCCCACGCTGACGGAGTTGATAGCCAAGCGCGCGGGTATATGCCCCGGCGGACACGACAACCCCTCTGGCCACCAGATAGTACCCGCGTTGAACACCCAGTTTCCGCGCTCGCACGGATAGACTACGGCGGAATGCGCCGGCTCCTTCGGCGACTTGTTGCCCTGAAAAAGCTCACTGCTTGCCACGACTTCCAGCCCCGGAATATCCGCCGGGCTGCCGTGATACTCCCAGCCCACAATCGCCGGAATGCTGTCGCCCTGCCGTAGCCCCATCCCTTCGAATATCCAGTGCTGTGGGTTCGTTACCGTCCAGTCGCCATACCCCGGTCCGTAGCTTTTCACGCCCATCAGCCTGTCTTCATCCTCAAAAAGTTGCTTGCGCGAAAACACGCGGCAGGGCGCATCCGCAACATCGCTTTCGTGGAACTCTATCTCCCAATAGACGGAGTTGCCGGACAAGAAGGCGATGCTCATCCCGTCGTCCCTCGCCTTCAGCACATTGTCGAACATCTCGCGCGACCAGTATTCATCGTGTCCCACCGAGACGAACGCCTTGCAGTTGTCCAATACCTTTGGATCGAGGTGCAAGTCCAGATTGGAGCAGTAAGCCACATCGTAGCCTTGCCGCTCCAGCCAGAACGCCATCGGATGCTCCCAAAGCAGGAACTCGCCTGAGCCTAACGAGAGCGGCGCATCCATTATCTGGCAGTATTTGGCGTATGGCCGATCGAAGCTTGCTCTCACTTCCGTTCCCTGATACCACACATTCGGCGTCCCGTCCGTGTAGATTGAATCGTTGCCGGGCCACTTGTTATAAGCCTGCCATGTTATATCGCTTGCTTGGCACAGGATGTCCGCCTTGCGCCTTGACTTGACTACAAAGGTTGCGTAACTCTGAACGCCGTAAGGCTCATCGCGCGACAGCTTCGCCAAGTACACGCCGCTATGCCAGTCGTCAGGGATTGTCAGCGTTGCGCTCGTTTCCCAAGTGCATTCGCGCAGCCGCTGAACTGACATCATCGGCACCGGCTGCGTGCCGCCGCGATACGGGCCAGTCCGCCCCATGTGCCTGCCGCCCAGCCCGCCATACCACCCTAGCCGGTAGAAGTCTATCGTGAACTCGCCCTCCGGCTCCATGCTCACCTTGATGTCAAGCGACTCACCCGGATATGCGCTCGTCTTGGATACATACCCCTCTATCGCTGACGACCTCAGATGCCTCACGAGGGGAAAAGACGCAAGAGTAACCGGGTCGTCAAACCGCACATTGCGAAGCTGCCATTCGAGCGTGCCCTGCTTGCGATTCTCTTCCGTCGTGGGATTGTCGCGCGTACCGATACTGTCTTTCATCTCAACTCCGGCATGACCGCGTCAGCGAAAAGCTGCATGGACTCTTTCACTTCATCATTCGTCAGACGCCCCCGGCGATTGAACTCGAGGATGCACTGCGCCATTCCGGGAAGAGCCTCGCCGAGCTTTCTCAGCCGTTCGGCGCACCCGTTGGGATCGTCGTAGATAGAGTACTTTAGCGCATCCTGGAAGTTCCATGTAGCCCAGCCCCCGACGCCGCTAGTGAAGCTGTGGCGCGAGGTTCCCACAGCCGACGCCGTCGCGTCCGGAACCGTGTTGACCACATCCTCGTCGCGCCAGTTCCGCGCCATCAGGCTGTGAGCCTTCTCCCTCGTCTCTGCCACAAAGAACGAAATGTTCACATGGAACGGCTGCGAATGGACGGATCCCCCATCAGGCTTTGCTTCATCGAATTCTCGAAGTCGGTCTATCATGCGTGGCATCGGCTGGCTGAGAGTCGTGCCGATTACACCCAGCCCAAGATTGGCGGCGTATGGGAAGGTCTCATCGCTGTTGGCGGCGAGTAGCAGCGGCGGATACGGCTGCTGTTGCGGCTTCGGCATCACCAGCAAATCGTTCATCCCCCAGAACTCACCCTTGAAGTTTGCGCGCTCCTGAGTCCACGCGGCTTTCAGCAGCTCGATGCCCTCGGCTACTCGCCCGCGGCTCTCTTCGCCGCTGGTGTCCGACGCTTGCCCAAAAGCCTGACCGGCAGGAGAACCCCAGCGCCCGCCGAGGCAGAGATCGAGCCTTCCATTCGTTAGTATGTCGCAGGTCGCGGCTTGCGTCGCCATGTGAATGGGGTGGTGCAGTGGAAACTGCGCCGCCAGTGTCCCGAACCGTATTTGTGGCGCATGCTGCGCCGCCGCGGACGCCACCATCAGCGGATTGGACAACGGTCGTCCCGGAAAGAAGACCGACTCGGCGAGCCACGCCGTCTCAAATCCGAGCTTGTCCGCTAATGCTATCTGCTCGATCGTCTCCCAGTGGCGGCGCGGCACGGAAGAACCTACGAACCCCGGCACCTGCCAAAACGCTCCAAATCGCACTTCGTTAGCTCCTTCTATTCCTCAAGCCCATGCCGTATGTGACAATGACATGCTGTTCTTATGGCAGTCTGATACTCAGGCAATCCTCGACCAGCACGCCGGTTACGACCTTCATGCGGTCGCCCCACTCCGCCATTTCCAGCAGCCGCTCAAGCGTATAGTTCCCCCACCGCGTTTCTTCCGGGGTCGGCCTGCCGCCCATCACCAGCTCCGCTATGTTCGCGTTCATTAGCGCCCCGCAGCACATCGGACACGGCTCGAATGTCGTGTACAGCGTTGCCCCCGACATGTCGTCAGTGCCCAAAACCGACGCCGCCGCCCGGAGCGCCACCGTCTCGGCGTGCGCCGTAGGGTCGTGCGTGGTAGGCACAAGATTGCGCCCACGAGCCACCAAATCCCCATCCCTCACAATCACGGAACCAACCCCGACATTCCCTTCGTCAGCCGCCCTCTGCGCCTCTTCCAGCGCGATTCTCATGAATCCTTCATGTTCCGTCGAACTCATTGCCCGCCTCCCTCGGCGTACAGCGCCATCTTATCAATCTATGTCTAGTGTCAGGTCGAACTATAAACCCTTGGCAATCTCATCCCAACCGCGCCCCAGTCTGCTTCCCTCGATATCTTCGTCGCATACTATCATATTCGGCGCGGCGTATCTCCGGTTACAACCATTTTCGTCATCCCTGCGAAAGCAGGAATCCAGTGCGATGTAGCAACAAAACCACCCGAAAGGAAATTCTGTCACATTTTCAAGGTCTTTCAGTTGTCACCCCGAACGGGCTGACAGGATTTTTGGATTCCAAGCGGAGCGAGGAATGACAGCGAGAATGATGCCCTGATAATCGAAAGACCCTAATTCACAAAAGCCTATTGACTTGAGTTCTGATATGTTCTAGTATGTTCAGCACGAAGCAAGAACAAATGTAACATCAATGTCCCATCCATCCCGTTCATCGCTTTTAGTTCCCCAAGGAGATGCGTGCGATGCTGAAAGTCAAGCCAAAGACAGAGTTTGTCTGCACATCCTGCGAGAGCGTAAGCCTCAAGTGGGAAGGGCAGTGCAGGGGTTGCAGCGCCTGGAACACCATCATCGAGCGGCGTGATGCCGGGCGTTACGGCTGGCTGCGCTCCGATACGCAAGCCGCCGTCCACCTCGCCGACGCCTCCGTCGAAGAGTCGCCCCGCATGCCGCTGTCCTCGGACGAAGTCAACCGCGTGCTCGGCGGTGGCATCGTGCCCGGCTCCCTCGTGCTTCTCGCCGGCGACCCGGGCATAGGCAAGTCAACGCTGCTGCTTCAAGTCGCCGCGGAAGTCGCAGACGAGCGCGCCTCCGTGCTCTATGTTACGGGCGAGGAATCAGTCTCTCAGGTCAAGATGCGCGCCGATCGGCTCGGCATCAGCGGCAAGAGCCTCTACATCTTGACGCAGACGAACATCGAGGAGACGCTGGCATGCCTTGATGAGCAGCGCCCCGCGCTCGCGGTCATAGACTCCATCCAAACGATGTACGACCCTTCGCTATCCTCGCAGCCCGGCAATGTAGCGCAAATTCGCGAGTGCGCGCGCAGGCTGCTTGAGTGGGGCAAAGCGAACAATGTTCCACTGATTCTGACCGGCCATGTAACTAAGGGCGGCGACATCGCGGGGCCGCGTGTGCTTGAACACATGGTAGATGTCGCCCTTTATATGGAAGGCGACGCCGTGAACTCATGGCGTCTGCTGCGCGGCGTCAAGAACCGTTTCGGCTCTACTAACGAAGTCGGCGTCCTCGAAATGACAGGCGCGGGCTTGCGCGATGTGAAAGACCCGTCCGAGAGCTTCCTGCTCGACAGGCCCAGACACGCGGTTGGCTCTGTCGTCGTGCCCGTGCTCGAGGGCAATCGTGCGCTGCTTGTGGAGATTCAAGCCCTAACTGCGCCATCCACAATCCCCACGCCCCGCCGCGTCGCCACCGGCTTCGATGCTCATCGCCTACTGCTGGTCTGCTCGGTGATTACGCGCGCGGGCATCCCGCTGTCTGGCTATGATGTGATTGTGAATGTAACCGGCGGGCTTAAAATTTCTGAGCCTGCCGCCGACCTTGGCGTCGCGCTCGCCATCGCATCCAGCTTCCGCAATGTCCCCGTCGGCGTGGACTTGGCGGCAGTCGGCGAAGTAGGACTAAGCGGCGAGATTCGTCGCGCCCCCCAGACCGAACGGCGCGTCAAGGAAGCGTCGCGGCTAGGCTTCCGCAAGTGCCTTGTACCCGCCAACACTGACGATAGAACCTCCGCCCCTGAGACACTTCACTACGAAAGAGTTGACACGCTGGCACAGGCGATTAACATGTGCTTGCCGATGACACGACGCATCAGCGAAGCAGTCGCATGACGACATATCACCCCGTCTATCCTGCCCATCCCTGTTAGCCCCATTAGGAGGCATCCCCTTGACTAGCGCATATTTTCAGTGTATTGGCGGCGCGAGCGGCGACATGATACTCGGCGCGCTGCTGGATGCCGGGCTGTCACCGGACGATCTGCGAGGCGCGCTCGCCAAACTGGACACGGACGGCTACGCGCTCACGACGCAGCGGGCGCGGCGCGGCGGTCTTGAGGGAACGCATCTGGTCGTCGACCTTGATGAGCGCGGTCGCGGAAATCACACCATTCAAGACTTCATGGATATAGTCCAAGCCTCCGGGCTGTCCGACAGTGTTGTGCGCCTATCGAGCGCCGTTTTCAGTCGTATTGGTGAGGCAGAGGCGAAAGTGCACGGTACCGCTCCGGGCGAAACGCACCTGCACGAACTCGGCACTCTGGACACCCTGGTCGATGTCGTCGGCGCCGTCGCCGGCTTGGAAATGCTCGGCGTCGAGCGTATCTATTGCTCCCCGTTCCCCAGCGGCTCAGGCGTCGTCAGGACGCAGCACGGACTATTGCCGGTGCCTGCGCCCGCCACCGCCGCCCTGTTCGCTATGGCGAACGCGCCCATTGCCGCGCCGCCGGGCAATGCCCACAACACGGGCGAGATGGTAACGCCCACCGGCGCTGCGATACTCACCACGCTGGCGACATTTACACACCCCAAAATCAGCGTCGACCGCATCGGCTACGGGCTGGGTACGCGCGACCCCGAGCAGTATCCCAATGCCCTCGCGCTGTGGCTTGGCAGCGAAACGACTGCCGCTTACAGCGCGGGCGTAAAGCTCATTGAAACCAACATAGACGACATGAGCGGCGAGATGTTGGGATATGTGCAGGAGCGCCTGTTTGAGATGGGCGCGCGCGATGTCTGGTTCACTCCAATTCAGATGAAGAAGAACCGCCCCGCAGTGATGCTCAGCGTCATAGTGTCAGCCGACAAAGAAGCCGAAGCGGTGGACATCGTGATGCGGCAGACATCCACGCTCGGCGTGCGTGTGCGTCCGCTTGAGCGCATCGAGGCCGAGCGTGAAATAGTGAGTATCGACACTTCGCTCGGCAGCGTTGCCGTCAAGCTGAAGCGGCTGGACGGCAGCATCATAGCCCTATCCCCGGAGTACGAGGACGCCCGCCGCAGCGCCCTGGAACACGGCTTGCCTCTGCAAGAAGTGTACAGCCGCGTACAGCGCGAAGCCGAGCATCGCCTCCTGCACCCGTAGCACAATAAACCGCTCCCTATGATATGAGCCGCCCCCTTACGATGTGAGCTTGTTTGCAATTCATGCTGAGCCGATTTCCCCGTTCACAGTAAGCCGATTTCTCGTTCGTGGTAAGCCGATTTCCCCGTTCGTGGTGAGCGTCCTGACCCTGCCGAAGGGCGAACCACCCAATCCTGCATATCCCGTTAGCCCCGCCCAAAAAACTTGCATAAGCCTTTAGCCCGCCCCCTGCCATTCCCGCCTCTCTAACCCGTCATTCCCGCTTTCGCGGGAATCCAGTTTCCCGTTTGTGGTGAGCTTGTCGAACCACCCAACCCCGTATATCCCGTTAACCCCCGCCCAAATAATCTTGACCGCTATTATTCCCTTGGTTACAATATATTATGAATTTGGGTTAGCGCCTGCCGTCAGTCTGCTAACCTGATTTTGCGTTAGGGTCGCAAGCGTTCGTAACGGTGCCCCAGTGGCGCAACTGGCAGCGCAGCCGACTTGTAATCGGCAGGTTAGTGGGTTCGAGTCCCCTCTGGGGCTTTTCTCTGTCGCAAAGGACATCGTTGGCGCGGGCTTGGCGTCCGACGCGGGGCTTATACTTGGATTAGACGAACGCCTGTGATAGACTGAAAATAGTTGCCCCGCAACCTCCTGGAGGGATGGGAGAGTGGCTAAATCCACCAGACTGTAAATCTGGCGCCCGACGGGCTACGCAGGTTCGAATCCTGCTCCCTCCACCATCCAAATGGTAAGTTCTCCGAAAATTCAGGCATCACAAAATCAAAATTGGCCCACATAGCTCAGTCGGTAGAGCGCGTTCTTGGTAAGAACGAGGTCAGCAGTTCGAGTCTGCTTGTGGGCTCCACAACTGGAGGAAAAGAACAGGAAATGGCTAAGCAAAGGTTCCAGCGAACTAAACCGCATATCAATGTCGGCACGATTGGACATGTTGACCACGGCAAGACCACGCTCACTGCTGCGATCACCAAGGTGCTGAGCTCCGCCGGACTCGCCGACTTCAGGGCTTTCGACAGCATCGACAACGCCCCCGAAGAGAAGGAGCGCGGCGTTACCATCGCCATCCAGCATGTGGAGTACGAGACCGACACTCGCCACTACGCCCATGTGGACTGCCCCGGACACGCCGACTACATCAAGAACATGATTACCGGCGCGGCGCAAATGGACGGCGCAATCCTCGTCGTCAGCGCGCCCGACGGCGCTATGCCCCAGACGCGCGAGCACATCCTGCTCGCCCGACAGGTGGAAGTGCCCGCCATGGTTGTCGCCCTCAACAAGGTTGACGCGATGGACGACGAAGAGCTTCTCGAACTTGTGGAGCTGGAACTTCGTGAGCTTCTCTCCGAATACGGCTTCGACGGTGATGAGATTCCCATCGTCCGCGTAAGCGCGCTCAACGCTCTTGAAGCCGAAGAGACCGGACGCGACTCCGAGTGGGGCAAGGGCGTCTGGGATCTTATGGACGCCGTTGACGAGTATATCCCGATGCCGGAGAGGCCCAGAGACCAGCCCTTCCTGATGCCTATCGAGGACGTGTTCAGCATCAAGGGGCGCGGCACCGTCGTAACCGGGCGAGTCGAAAAGGGATTGGTCAAGGTCGGCGACCAGGTTGAGATTGTCGGCATCAAAGATACGACCACAACCACCGTAACCGGCGTGGAAATGTTCCACAAGCTTATGGACGAGGCAGAGCCGGGCGATGCCGTTGGCGTGCTGCTGCGTGGCGTGGACCGCGACGAGGTTGAGCGCGGCCAGGTGCTCGCCGCTCCCGGCAGCATCCTGCCGCACAAGGACTACGAAGCGCAAGTCTATGTGCTCAGCAAGGACGAGGGCGGACGCCATACGCCGTTCTTCAACGGCTACAAGCCCCAGTTCTTCATTCGCACAACCGATGTAACCGGCGAGATCCAACTGCCCGGTGGCACCGAAATGGTCATGCCCGGCGACAACATCGAGATGAATGTCAAGCTCATCACGCCCGTCGCTGCCGACGAGCAGCTCCGCTTCGCGGTACGCGAGGGCGGACGCACAGTAGGCTCCGGCGTCATAACCAGAATCAACGACTAACGCAATTGCAATTATCAGGGGCTGTGGTGGCTCATCACAGCCCCGTTTCTTGGAAGGTGGCGCTTCCCCATTTAGGTGACTGAAAATAGCATCCATTCACCTATAAGTAATCGCTGCCTCTTTTGAGGACGAAAAAAATGGCTCGAAGGGCGGAAAATCGCATCATCATCAATCTCGGCTGCGTAGATTGCCGTGAACGCACCTACCACTCGACCAAGAACCGCCGCAACGACCCTCAGCGCGTCGAGTTGAAGAAGTTCTGTCCCAGGTGCAGAGTGCATACTCTACACAGGGAAGTCAGGTAGGCAGACATGGCTACGAATCCCAGCACTCCTAGACGCATCGGAGGCCGCGCATCGCGCAGGGCTGCCAGACTCTCCGCCGTCGGAGACATAGTTTCCGAACTTCGCAGAGTAACCTGGCCCTCGCGCGAAGAAACCTTCCGCCTCTCCGTGATGGTCATCGCGGTGGCGGCGGCCGTCGGCGTATTTCTTGGCATCGTCGACTTGGGATTTTCCAGCCTGTTCGACATCATCCTGGGGAACTAGCACACACCATGAACAAAATTGACGAAACCGAAATCCCTCGCTGGTATGTGCTGCACGCATACTCCGGCCACGAAAACCGCGTAAAGCAAAACCTTGAACAGCGCGTCGCCAACATGGACATGGGCGACAGGATTCTTGAAGTCTTCGTGCCAAAGGAAGACGAAGTTGAGATTCAGGGCGGTCAGCGTAAGACGGTTTCGCAGCGCGTCTTCCCCGGCTACATCTTCGTTCACATGTGCATGGACGATGAGAGTTGGCACATCGTCCGCAATACTCCCGGCGTGACCGGCTTCGTATCTGCCGAGGATGACAGAGAAGCCCGCCCCAGACCCGTGCCGCTGGATGAGCGCGAGGAAGTCACAATTCTCGCCTTCAAGGACACCGACCAGCCGCGCGTGCGTGTCGGCTTCACTCAGGGACAGGCAGTCCGTATCACCGACGGCCCCTTCGTCGACTTCATGGGCGTCGTGGACGAGGTACACGCCGACAGAACCAAGCTCAAGGTGCTCGTATCCTTCTTCGGACGCGAAACCCCGGTCGAGCTGGACTTCCTCCAGGTGGAACGCGCCTAGCAGCGAAACATAGAACAGAGCCGTACTCTTGTTCCTCCCCCGCCGAAGAAGGCTAAGATGGGGGCACAGTGCATAACTCCCGTATTCAAAGGACAAAGATTTGGCAAAGAAAGTAATGACGGTAATCAAGCTCCAGATTGCCGCTGGCAAGGCAACGCCCGCGCCGCCCGTCGGCCCCGCGCTAGGGCAGCACGGCGTCAACATCATGGGCTTCGTGAAGGAATACAACGAGCGCACCGCTTCACAGGCAGGCAGTATCGTTCCGGTGGAGATAACCGTCTTTGAAGATCGCTCCTTCAACTTCATAACTAAAAGCCCACCCGCATCCGACCTACTCAGGAAAGCCGCTGGCGTCGAAAAGGGCAGCGGCAATCCGCTCGCCGAAAAGGTCGCCCGTATCCCCAGAGACAGGGTGCGCGAAATCGCCGAGATGAAAATGGCTGACCTCAACGCCGCCGACCTCGAAGGCGCTATACGCATAATCGAAGGCACGGCGCGCAGCATGGGCATTGAAGTGCAGCGTTAGCTCGAATAGGACATTACGATGGCTAAACATGGAAAGCGGCACACCAACGCCGCAACCGCAATCGAAAAAGACTTTGAGTATCAGCCGGAGGAAGCGGTCTCGCTCGCCAAGAGCAACGCCACCGCCAAGTTCGACGAGACGGTCGAACTGCACCTCCGCACCGGAGCCGATCCACGCCACGCCGACCAGATGATCCGTGGCGTCGCGCTGCTCCCCCACGGCGTCGGCAAGAATGTCCGCGTAACCGTGTTCACGCAGGGCGAAGCAGTCACCATCGCTGAAGAGGCGGGCGCGGATTTCGTCGGCTCTGACGATCTCATCAAGCGCGTCGAGGACGGCTGGGTAGATTTCGATGTATCCATAGCAACCCCCGACATGATGGGCAGAATCGGCAGGCTCGGGCGCTACTTGGGTCGCAGAGGCTTGATGCCCAATCCGCGCACCGGAACCGTCGTTCAGCCCGAGGAACTGCCCCGCACCATCCGCGAGTCAAAGCTGGGCAGGGTAGAGTACCGCGTTGACCGCACCTCGCTGATTCATGCTCCCATAGGCAAGGCGAGCTTTGAAGTCGACCAGCTGATGGACAACCTCACCGCGCTGATGGACAACATCGTCAGGGCGCGCCCAAGCGGTGTGAAAGGGCAGTACATCAAGACCGCCTATCTCACCACCACTATGGGACCCAGCGTCAAGGTCGATGTTGCAAGCGCAAGCGCTCTTAGAGTAGAATAGATTAACTGCCGCAGACTGCGGGCCTCCGATACTCGGAGATAATACGCCAGCCCGTTTAGGCATGCCGCGAATGACGCATCACTCGCCATTGCGGATAGTGTACGCATGATGCCCTGAGTCTGCACGCCTCAGGGCTTTTTGTCGCCATTGGACAGCATTGGTTTTGACGCGGCATCTGAGCAAGAACAACAAGATGATTGGGGTAAGAAATTGCCGACAGACAGAAAAGTAAAAGCCGTTCAGGACATCCAGGAATGGCTGGATGGCGCGACCATAGTCATTTCGACCGACTACTCCGGGCTGCCCGTAACGGACATCACCGCTCTCAGGCGCGCACTGCGAGAGAAGGAAATCCGCTACAAGGTGGTCAAGAACACGCTCGCCTATCTCGCCGCCGACGGCTCCGGCAAGCCTGAACTGAAAGAGATAATCCAGGGACCGAGCGCCATCGCCTTTGGCTACGGCGAGCCGACAGACCCCGCCAAGGTGCTCTCCGACTTCATTCGCCAGACCCGAGTGCCATTGGAAATACGCGGCGCTGTGCTGGAAGGCAGGGTGCTAGACCCCGCGCAGGTGCAGCAACTCGCCAGCCTGCCCGCCAAAGACGACCTTGTCGCTCTGCTGCTGGCGCGCATGCAGTCCCCCGTGTCCGGCTTGGTGAATGTACTCAACGGCCCCATCAGCGGCCTAGCCCGCGTGCTGCAAGGACACATAGACAATCTTCAGGAACAACCCGCGGAGTAAAAACAATATCAGGGAGGTTTTTCAATGACGACCAAAGAAGAGATACTGGACGCAATCAAGGGACTATCCGTGCTGGAACTGTCCGAGCTCGTAAAGTCGCTTGAGGACGAATTCGGCGTCAGCGCCGCCGCCCCCGTGCAGATGGCAACCGTGCAGGGCGTGGCCGGCACCGCCGAAGCCGCCGCCGAAGAGGAGAAGACCGAGTTCGACGTGACCATCCAGGAGATTGGCCCACAGAAGATCCAGGTCATCAAGGCTGTCCGCGAACTCACCACGCTCGGACTTAAAGAGGCGAAGGAACTCGTGGAGAGTGCTCCCGTGGCTGTCAGGGAAGCCATCAACAAGGACGAAGCCGAAGAGATTAAGGCAAAGCTCGAAGGCGCAGGAGCGGTGGTAGCCGTCAGCTAACATCCAAGACGCGCTCGGCTCCATGTCATTCCGATAGCGTTTCCATTCAGGTGGCAATCCTTTTCGTCATTCCTGCGAAAGCAGGAATCCAGTGCGGTAAAGCGACAAAATCATCTGAACGGGAACGCTATCTGGCATGCCGAGCATAATTCCTCGCCCTGCTGCGCCCCCCGCCTCCACCTCGCCCTGCTGCGCCCCCCGCCTCCACCCCGTCCAGCGATGTCAGCCCCCGGCGATATACGGTATCGTCTGCGGCCCCTCCGGCAGTACACATATCCGCGCGTCCGCTCCGCACTCGGCAATTGCGTCCTCTATGCTCTCCACCGGCTTCAAATGCGCCTCCGCAGCCTGCTGCGCCGTCAAAAACCCCGACTTGATATAGACCGCAGCCTTCATCTGAATCTGCGCCTGTATCTGCGCCTGCCACTGGTCATGCCTCTCATAGCCAGGTTCGCTTATCATCTCCAGCAGCTCCGACGGGCTGCCGCGCGATGCGAGTATATGGCGATACTGCCCATGCTCCGGCACGCCCTCCGAGCACTCCGCCGCGCAGATAATCCGCCCGCCGTCCCTCACCACCTGCGCCGCCGCTGACATCCCCTTCACCGCTTGATACAGGTTCTGGTCGAGCGGGTAGCCGCTGTTCGTTGTCAGCGCCACATCGAAAGCCTCATCCACGGGCTGCATCGCCAGCCGCTTGGCGACCGCGCGCGCCGCCGTATGGACGCCGAACAGCTCGCCCGCATATACGCTGGTAATCCGCTGTTCGCGGTTTATCGTTACATCGACCGAGAAATCGACGCCCGACATCCGCGCAATCTCCCTGATAGCGTCATGGATCGGGTTGCCCGCCGTAACGCCAAAGCGAGCCTCAGGATGCGCTATCATAGCCGCGTCGTGCAGCCGCATTATCGTCCCGAAACCGGCAAGCCCCGGCGCGACCATCTTTGGGCCGCCGCTGAAGCCCGCGAAGAAGTGCGGCTCCACGAACCCCGTCGTTATGCGTATGTCGCTCTCCACCCAGCGCCGGTTGAGCCGAACCTCGATGCCCCCCTTCGTGCTGCCTATACGCTCCAGCGCGCTCTCGTCGAAGCCGTCGTGATTGACCACCCTGTACTTGCCGGCTATTTCATCGCCAAGCATCCGCGCTATCTCCGCGTCGGTATTGGCGCGGTGCGTACCCGTCGCGATGAGGATGGTGATGTTTTCGGGCGGCACATGCCGCAGTTCGCCCAGCAGCAGCGGCAGCAGCAGATTGCTCGGCATCGGGCGCGTGATGTCGCACACCGATATGGCTACGCTCTGCGTGGGCTTGACCAGCTGCCGCAGCGGTGGCGCGCCGATGGGATTACGCAGTGCGGTCAGGATTGCGCCATTCACATCCGGCAATCCCGGCACATAAGTCGGCTCTATGACCGTCGTGCGCTCGTCCGGCAGCTCCACTTCCAGCCCGTCGCGCCCATACGCCAGCCTGACCTTCATGCGCTTAGTCCTGCCCTCTTATCAGCGCCTCGCATAGGTGCGCCGTGTCCACCAGCTCCGGTATGACCACATACTCCCTGACCGTGTGCATGCCGTGGTCCGCCATGCCCACGACCACCGCGCTCATGCCCCTCAGCCGGAACACATTGCCGTCGGTGCCGCCGCCGGAAGGTCGAAAGTCCGGCTCTAGCCCCAGCCCGCGCAGCGCGCCGGTAACTCGCGCCGTGGCAGCGTCATCGTCGTCCAGCGTGTAGGTCTCGAACTCGGTGTGCAGATGGTCATCGAGCTTCGCTTCGGGGAACATCTGCCGCACATCATCCAGCGCCTCCGAGATTTGCACGCGGATGTCGTCCAGCGTCTCGATGTTGCGGCTTCGGAACTCGCCGTGAATGATGGTCGTCTCCGCGACCGTGTTGCGAACCGAGCCGCCCTCGATTGTGCCCACATTAAAGGTCGTCTCATCGTCGAGGCGTCCCTGCGGCAGTCGCGTTATCAGCTCCGCGGCGATGCGTATCGCGGACAGCCCCTTCTCAGGCTCTACGCCGGCGTGCGCCGAGCGCCCCGTAACTTCGATGTCGAAGCCGATGTATGTCGGGCTTGACGATGTAATCTGCGACACCGGGCCTTCGCCGTCGAACACGATGGCTTCCTTGGCGTCGAGCATGGAGAAGTCAAGGTTGCGCGCGCCTACGAGACCAATCTCTTCCTCGCGCGTGAACGCGACCTCGATGCTCTTGTGCGCCACGCCGTCCTCATGCGCCGATTCCAGCGCCTCCATGATGGCGGCGACGCCGCACTTGCAGTCGCCGCCCAGAATCGTCGTCCCGTCCGACTCGATGCGGTCGCCCACGACCTTGGGCTGAACGCCGCGTCCCGGCTCCACCGTGTCCATGTGCGCCGATAGCAAGAGCGGCTCTGCTCCCTCGTCCTCGTCCTTCTTCTTGGCTATCAGGTTGCCATAGGCGTCGCGCTGCACGCTGAAACCCAAGTCCTCGAGGCGGCGCGTCAAGTCCTGTGCCACCGCCTCCTCTTCTCCCGAAGGGCTGTCAATCCGCACAAGCTCTGTGAATGTCTTTACCAGACGGTCGCGGTTTATCATCGCTTCTCCCGATTACTCCAATCTCGTATATCCTGTGTCCTGCCCATACATGTTACCCTCGGATATTGTATTTTGTACAGATGGGGTGTCAAGGGTTGTGGAACTTCACGCCGCTACGGGTTAAACTACACGCAACGCAAATGAGGTATGGCAATGAGCCTTGAGGCTGAACAGCAATACAGCACGATGATCCGCGACCTGCCGCAGGATGAGCGGCCGCGTGAGCGTCTCCAGCGATATGGGCCTAGCCATCTGAGCAACGCCGAGCTTATCGCCATCCTGCTGCGCGTGGGATCGACCGGCGAGAGCGTGCTGAACCTGTCGCAGCGGGTGCTTGCCACCTATGGCGGACTTGGCGGCGTGGCGCGCGCGACATACGGCGAGCTGTGCGACCTGCGCGGCATCAGCGACGCCAAGGCGTGCCAGATACTGGCGGCGCTCGAGCTTGGGCGGCGGCTCGCATCGCTCCAGCCGGAGGACAGGGCGGTGATTCGCTCGCCTCAGGATGTAGCCAATCTGCTCAGCGCCGAGATGAGCTTCCTCGACCAAGAGCATCTGCGCGTGCTGCTGCTGAACACCAAGAACGAGGTGCTGGCGACGCACGAGATTTACAAGGGCAATGTGAACTCGGCGGTTGTGCGCGTCGCGGAGGTGATTCGCCCCGCCGTCAGGGAGAACTGCCCGAACATCATCGTGGCGCACAATCACCCGTCCGGCGACCCGACTCCGAGCGCGGAGGATGTTCTGGTAACGCGCCAGATTAACACATGCGCCGATATGATGGGCATCAAGCTGCTCGACCATGTTGTAATCGGCAACCAGCGATTTGCCAGCCTCAAGGAGAGAGGACTAGGATTTGACAGCGACGCTTCCAATATCATCGATATTGGCTTGGCGGCGGAAAGGAAGTAGATGATTGTCTATGTCTGACAGAGAAATGGGCGACATTGGCACGGAGTTTCAGTTTGAAGACGGCGACATAAGCGTGTGGGATCTCGTGCTGGAGCCGGGCCAGTCCAGCGCTTGGCACCATCACAGCAGGCGCTATGTGTTCATCGTGACGCGCCCCGGCACCCTCAAGACGGAGTACGCGGACGGCACTACATCGGTCAGCAAGCTCAGGCTTGGGCAGGTGGTCAAGGGGCAGAAGGACGCCGTGCATCGCGTGACCAATGTGGGCGCGGGGCTGTACAGCAACGCCATCATAGAGTTGCAGGATTAAGCGCGAAGGCGAGGTGAAATATGTCGGCACAAAACAAGCCTCTTGGCGAAATCGCCAGCCATGTCCTGTTCGAGAACGACAGGGTGAAGGTCTGGAATCTGGTTGTGGAGCCGGGCGAGGCGAGCGATTGGCACATGCACGAGCGCGACTATGTGACCGTAGTGGTCGAGGGCGCGGGGCTGGTCGTGGAGTATGACGACGGGACGCGGGAAGACAGCCCGTCCGAAGTCGGCACATGGCGCTTCCATGGCGACCACAGGGTTCATCGCGTAGTGAACGACAGGGACACGCGCTATAAGAATGTGCTGATAGAGTTGAAGGCATAAATTTGTTCCGTGAGTCCATTATATCAGATGTTCTAGGCGGGCGCTGAAACTGGCTCGATGGGATGGTGAGCATGAAAATCCTGATTATGGGCACGGGCGCGATTGGCGGCTGCTACGGCGGGTTGCTGGCGCGCGGCGGCGCGGATGTCGTCTTCATGGCGCGCGGCGACAACCTCGAGGCGATACGCGAGCGCGGCTTGCGCGTGGAGTCTGCGACATTCGGCGACTTCACCGTGCATCCCGAAGCGGTGGATGCGCTTGATGGCGCTTGGACTGCCGACTTGGCGCTGTTCTGCGTCAAGGGATACCACAACGAGCAGGCAATCGCCGACATGTCGCCCGCGGTCGGAGAAGGCACGACTATCCTGACATTGCAGAACGGCATCGGCGGCGGCGACCAGATTGGCGCGCGGTTCGGCGGCAGCAGCGTGCTGCTGGGCGCTGCGTACATAGACGCCGAGCGCACATCGCCGGGCGTGGTGGCGCAGCGCGGCAGTCCGCCCCGCATCGTGCTGGGCGAGGAGAGCGGCGAACTGTCGGAGCGAGCGCAAGCCGTCGCCGATGCGCTGAACGGCGCGGGCATCGAGACGGAGCTTTCGTCGGGCATACTCACCGCCCTCTGGAGCAAGCTCATCTACATCTGCGCGCTCAGCGGGATGACCTGCATCACCAGAGCGTCGTTCAGCGAGGTGCTGGAGACGCCGCAGACGCTTGCGATGACGCGGCAGGTGATGAGCGAGGCGCTGAAAGTGGGGCAGGCGAGTGGCGTCGCGCTTGATGACGATATAGTGGATTCGGTGATGGCAGGCTTTCATGAGGAGAAGGGCGGGCTAATCTCGTCCATGTACACTGATCTCATGGCGGGCAATCCGCTCGAAGTGTCGCTCATCAACGGCGCGGTGGCGCGCATCGGCGAGGAGGTGGGCGTTCCCACTCCGGCGAACAGCATCATCAGCGCCTGCCTGTCGATTGCCGACAATCGGGCGCGAGGTGGGAATTAAGAATTAAAAATTAGGAATTAAGAATTGGGGTTGCGCCTATAATGGGGTGTTTCAATTGTCAGGGCATTCCTCCCTCTGTCATTCCGAGCGCCCACCTCTGCCATCCCGAACACGACGCAGCAATTTTCCCTGTCATTCTGAGCCTTCCACCAATGTCATTCCGAACACCCATACCCGTCATTCCGAACGGAGTGAGGAATCAAAAGTCCCTGCCAGCGACACGCCCAATATGGCAAGGATTTTAGACCCCTCACTCTGTTCGGGGTGACAATTGAAAGACCCTGCCAGTGTGTCAAGTGGTCAGGTTTTCAGGGTGCCGAGGGTTGCCCCTACAAGGGCAAGAATTGATTTAGCAGGGTGATGGCAAGCAGCCGAGCGGTTAGGGCGAGCGCTGTTATCGGAGTGACCGGCGGTCGCCCCTATAAGATAGGAGGTTACATGGACTACTTCATAGATCCTTCGCAAGTGAAGCGCAGGGAGCTTGCCCCCGGCGTGACTTTGCGCCCGATGTGGGGCGATAAGATTATGATGAGCATGGTTGAGATTGCGCCCAACGCGGTGGTGCCGATGCACACGCACCCCAACGAGCAGGCGGGCATCGTGCTTCAGGGCGAGTTTGAGTTCACCATTGGCGGCGAGGTTAGGACGGTCAAACAGGGCGACGCCTATGTGATACCGGGCGGCGTGGAGCATGGGCTTGTCGGCTCTGACGGCTGGTCTATGGCGCTGGACATATTCAGCCCACCGCGCGAGGATTATAAGGGGGGGCGGAATTAAGAATTAGGAATTAAGAATTGGGTTGTGTTTAGGCTTGGTGTGCGATGTATCGTGGCCCGACGACAACCGATGTTTGAGGGCGGTTGCTGAAGTTTATGTGTCCGGTGAACTAGGATTTTTGATTCCTCACTGCGTTCGGAATGACAGGGGGAGGGGGTTCGGGATGACGGAGTGAGATATTGGGATGACAGCGGGTTGAGGCGCTGTGTTTGGGATGTCTGGCGGCGGGGCGATGGGGGCGACTGGCAGTCGCCCCTACATGATCGGGGGCGCTTGCCCCGCCGCTGCTGTCAGCGGAAGGGTGGGTGGCGTTCGGGGCGGCGGGGCTTTTTGTTGCCGGGCAGGTGGCTTATCTCTGATAGGTAGTCGGTGTGTCCCTGGGAGATTTGACGGGCGCTTTCGGCTGCTTTTTCTTCTATTCGCTCTGCCTCGGCTACTTCTTTCATGTGCGCTTCGGTTACCGGCGCGTGGCTCTCGACTACCGCCGGGTGGTCTTCGTCTAGGTCGCGGCAGGCGCAGATGCAGTCGGGGTGGCAGGGGGAGTAGTAGGACATGAACTCCGGGTCGGGGGTGGAGGGGTTGCCGAAACCCCAACTGAGCAGGACTTTGGCGGCTTCTATCCTGTCCCTTGGCTTGGCGTCTCGGTCGCGCCCTTCCAGCACTTCGTTGAGTATCCTGACTATGCTTGCGCCTTCGCCGGTCTCTACGCGGATGCGGGCTACTAGCTTTTTGTTCAGCCTTTCGTGTTCGGGGCTGACTGCTTGCGTGGGGCCGTTTTCTCCCTGGGCGTCTTCTTTCTGTGCCTGCCGTTCCATCTTGGAGCTGAGGCTGTTGATGAGGGCTTCGGCTTCTTGGAAGCCGAGTTTGAGGAGCAGGCGGGCGGCTTGGAGCCTGTGGTGGGGCGTGCTGTCTTGGTCGTCGCCGGTCATGATGGAGACGATGCTGCGTATGATGGTTCTGCCGTTGTCTGTTTCTTGGTGGACTAGGTGCTGGAGGTGCTCAATGGCGGTCTGGCAGTGTTTTTTGTCCAGGTGGTCATGTTGGGCATGGCTGTCCTGGCTGTCCTGCTGGTGTGGGTTTATGGGGGTTGGTTGGTTCATTGGTTTTTCCCAAGGTTTTCAGGGTGTCGGGTGGTCAGGATTTCAGGGGTTGGGATTTTGGATTGTCAGGGACTAGGTGCTAGGTTGTTCGTACTTGTTATGCAACTTATGTTCTTGCGGATAGTATAGGTGAGGGTTTGGGTGGTGTCAAGGGGGGTTTTCAATTAAAAATTGAGAATTAGGAATTAAGAATTGGGGGGGACGGGTGGTTCGACAGGCTCACCACGAACGGAAATAATAATAGGCTTGCTGCGTTCGGGATGACGGGGGGATTGCTGGGGTGTGTTTGGGATGGTGTGATATTGGAGGCACTGGATTCCTGCTTTCGCAGGAATGGCGGGGGAGATTGCTGTGATATTTTGGGGATGGTAGCGGGTTAGGATTTTTGATTCCTCACTGCGTTCGGAATGACAGGGGGAGGGGCGCTCGGAATGACAGAGAAAATTGCTGGGGTGTGTTTGGTGTGGTGTTGGAGGCACTGGATTCCTGCCCCTGCTTTCGCAGGGGTGACGTTCTTTCGCAGGAATGGCGGGGGAGATTGCTGTGATATTTTGGGGATGGTAGCGGGTTAGGATTTTTGATTCCTCACTGCGTTCGGAATGACAGGGGGAGGGGGTTCGGGATGACAGAGGGAGGCATTTGGAATCAAAGGGGAGATTGCTGGGGTGCGTTTGGGATGGTAGTGTTGGAGGCGCTGGATTCTTGCCCCTGCTTTCGCAGGGGTGACTTTCTTTCGCGGGAATGACCAGTGAGTGAATGGGAATGACGAGGTGGGATAAGGGCGACTGGCGGTCGCCCCTAGGAATGCGAAAATCTCTTACCTGACGCTACCTATCCCTGTCAGCGGAAGGGTGGTTCGACAAGGCTCACCACGAACGAAAATAAAAGGCACCTTCTTTTGCTGTTGGGTTTTGCTATTGGGCGATTAAGCCGCCGTCTATGACTAGCTCGCTGCCGGTTACGAATGAGGAGTCGTCGGACGCTAGGAAGAGGACGCCGTTGGCGATGTCGTCGACGGTTCCGAATCTGCCGAGCGGGATGTTGTCGTCGTAGAATTGGCGGCGTTCGGGGTCGGCGAGTATCTCCTCGGTCATGGCGGTTACTATCATGCCGGGGTGTACGGAGTTGCAGCGGATGTTGTCGGCGGCGTGCTGGATTGCCGTTGATTTGGTGAGTAGGCGGACTGCGCCTTTGCTTGCCCCATAAGCGGGGTTGCCGAGCCTGCTGCCGATGATGCCCGCGATAGAGGATATGTTGATGATGGAGCCGCCGCCGGCGTCTCGCAGGGCGGGTATCGCCGCCTTGGTGCCTAGGAAGACGCCCTTGCCGTTGATGTCGAGCGTCCTGTCCCAATGCTCCATAGTGGTGTCTTCCAGCGTGACGCGCTGCCCGCCGATGCCGGCGTTGTTCACCAGAATGTCCAGCCTGCCGTAGCGGTCGAGCGCGGTCTGTACGGCGGCGTCCCAATCGGCGGCGCTGGTTACATCGAGGTGGATGTAGGTGGCGTCGCCTCCGAGTTCGGCTATTTGCGCTTCAGTCTGTCTGCCCTCGTCGTCGAGGATGTCGCCTATGACTACCTTTGCGCCTTCCTTGGCGAACAGCATCGCCTCGGCAGCGCCTTGTCCGCGCGCGCCCCCGCTTATGAGCGCAACCTTGCCGTCCAGTCGTCCCATGATGAACCTCCTTTATTCATGTACTATCTACTCATATACCATCCATTCGAGCAGATTGTCGTCAGGGTCGCGGGCGTACAGGCTGACGGCGGGCGTGTGCCTTAGCGCGCCGCGCCGTGGGCCCGGGCCGGATATTATCTCCACGCCGGCGTCGCGCAGCATCCGCTCGCATTCGGCGGCTGTGCCGTCCCATACGAAGCAGATGTCCGCGCTTCCCGGCACCGCGGTCGGGCCGCGCAGGCTCGCAGTGTAGCCTTCCGGATGCACGTTTATCTTGGAGTTGCCCACCTGTATGGAGAAGATGTGCGCCTTGCCCGCGCGCCATTCGGCTTCGTCGTTGATGGTGAAGCCGATCCGCTTGTAGAACTCGATGAGCCGCTCCGCGTTCGCCGTTGGCATCGCTATGTGATCGATGCTTATGGTTGACATTTCTCGTTCCTTCCTTTCAGACGCCTATGCTTCGCCGCTAGGTTACAACTTACAACGCATTGCCGAATAGCACAACCGGCGGTGTTGGGGCGATGGCGTTTTTTTCGGGTGGTTGTTGCTATATCGTACTGGATTACTGCTTTCGCGGGAATGACGAGTGGGACGGGTGGTTCGACAGGCTCACCACGAACGAAAAGATGAAAAGTCAAAATGTGAGCAGAGCCTAAACTTTACGCAAAGTCGGCGGGCGCATTATAATGCGTGAGACGTAGTTTGCCGCGCGGTGGTATTTCACTCGCGCGCTTGGGCATATTATCCCGTTCGTACTGAGCATGTCCTGAGTTTATCTAGGGGCTTGGCGAAGGATGAACGCTAATGGGAGGACGACGATAGACGAGACGCGCTTGCGCGCCATGCTGCGGGATTTCAAGGGCGATGGCATCAGCGAGGATGATGTCATTTCGCGCCTTATAGACATGCCGTTCGAGGATCTGGACTTTGCCAAGGTTGACCATCACCGCGCCCTGCGTAAGGGCTTCCCTGAGGTCATTTTCGGTCAGGGCAAGTCGCCTGAACAGATTGCGTCCATATCCGAGGCGCTGCTGGAGCGGTCGGACCGCCTGCTTGTGACGCGCGCCTCGCAGCAAGCTTATGATGCCGTCGCCGAGAAGGTACACGATGCCCGCTATGAAGAGATGGCGCGGTGCATCGTGGTCGATCACAGACCGCAAGCCGAGCGCAAGCAGACGCCCGGCGTGCTGGTGGTGTGCGCCGGCACTTCTGACTTGCCCGTAGCGAGCGAGGCGGTTGTGACTGCGGAGGTGATGGGCTGCGAGGTGGAGCATGTGTTCGATGTGGGCGTGGCTGGCATACATCGTCTATTGGCGCAGCTGCCCGCGCTCCAGCGCGCGCGAGTCGTGGTTGCGGTGGCGGGCATGGAGGGCGCGCTGCCGTCGGTGGTCGGCGGGCTGGTGCAGGTGCCGGTCATCGCGGTGCCTACAAGTATCGGCTACGGCGCGAGCTTCGACGGGCTTGCCGCTTTGCTTGCGATGCTGAACAGCTGCGCTACCGGCATCGGCGTGGTCAACATAGACAACGGCTTCGGCGCGGGCTTCCTCGCCGCGCTTATCAACCGCCTGCCCGCGCCCTGAATGTGTGTGATATTATCTTTGCATCCTGACTACTGAGAGGATGCTGCTGGGAGATGCCACCAAAGGAAAGACGATTACGGCGAGCGCGGCAAAACCCTGGGAATGTGCGCTTCAATGATCTCGTCAGGATTTACGAAGACCACGGATTCAGAGTTCGTTCGGCGAGGGGTAGCCATTATGTAGCGACTTATCCCAACACATGGATACGGCTGACATTCCCACGCCAGAATCCAATGAAACGGCGTTATGTCTTGGATGCTCTTAACATTATCAACGAACTTGGTCTTTAGCTCATCAAAAGGAGACGGTTGATTATGGTTTTACCCCTTTCTTCAGTCAGGGATGTTGATTACTACATGAACCTGCCGTATCCGATTCAACTTGTGTATGACAGCGAAGAGGGCGATTGGGTAGCTCGGCTGCCGGACTTGCCCGGTTGCGTGTCCGATGGCGCTGACCCGAATGAAGCCGTGCGGAATGTTGCGGATGCACAGCGTCTATGGATTGAGACTTGTATTGAAGATGGTCAGGAAGTTCCCCTGCCAACGAATACGGGTTTTATGTGTGTCCCATAGTTCGCTTCACCATGCCATGCTCTGAACGAAATCTACTGCTCGCCCACTGAAAGGGAGTGATAAATGGATTTGACCGAACGATGCCTTGCTCTTGCCAGCGAATATCCTGACTTGTGGACGCTCGATGCCTGCGGCGTAACTCGCTCTGAGCGGCAGATACCGGCGCTGCTGCATGCCGACGCGTATGTTCCTGACACGAGCCGCACCCGCGTGCTGCTGTTGAGCGGGCTGTCGGGCAGGGCCGAGGGCGTGGAAAACGGCTTTCGGGCGCTGGAGTCTTACGCGAGCATCGGCGAGTCGCTTCAGCGCGATGTGGCGTTGAGCGCGATACCTTGCGGCAACCCGGACGGGCTGGCGCAGAGAACGCCGCTGAGCAACGGCGCGGGCGGCAATCCGGCCGAGGGCTACCCTCCGAGCGGCAGATACTATGACGACCGGAACAACCCTGAGGCGCGCTATCTCTGGCGCTGGATTGGCTTTCACGCGCCCGATGTTGCGCTTGAAGTGCGCGAGGCTTACGGCGTGCGCTGGGAGTACGCTGGGCCTATCGAGCGCATTGCGAACGCTCTGAACGCCTATCCGATGACTACGGACAGCTCATTGGCGCGCGCGCTGTCGGATGGAACGCCTAACAAGCTTGCGCCCATTCCCGCGCTCACATTGACCTGCCCCGCCGACAGGGTCGAAGCTGAGCTTGGCAATCTGTGGCGCATATTCGCGCAGGAGTCGGCGCTTCTGTCCTCGCCGGCGCGCCGCACGCTGGACAGCCGCCGCCGCCGCACTCCAATCCAAGTGGCGCGTGTTCTCGCGGCGTCGTATGGGCATGAGCTCAATCCGGTGATATACACGCAGGGGGTGGCGCTGAGCGGCAGGCTGAGGCTCGCGGAGCTTGATCCTGACGGCGAAAGCCCGGTCGCGGACATCGAGCGGATAGTCAAGGGCTACGCGGCAAGCACGCCAACGGAGGTGTTTGGCGAGAACAGCGGCGGCGCTAATCTCGCCGGACTCGTCTGGGCGGACGAACTCGCAGCCGCGACGGGGCAGAGCCGCTACAACGACCTGCTGCTGCGCGTTGCCGATGAGCGCTTTCGCCCCGCGAGTGTGGGCGGCATTCCGCCCGCCTCGGACGACGACTATCGCGTCGAGGATATGTTCTTCGGCGGGGCTGTGCTTGGACGCGCGCATAAGATAACCGGGGATGTGAGCTACATGGACATACAGGCGCGCTTTTTGCTGGACGCCAATGTGCAGCAGGATAACGGGCTGTTCTGGCACTGCCGCGATGCCGAATGGTTTTGGGGCAGGGGCAACGGCTTTGCGGCGCTTGGCTACGCGGAGACGCTGACTTATATGCCGTCCGACCACGCGGAGCGCGACGCGCTGGCGGCGCAGCATGCGAGCCATCTGACCGCACTGCTGGACTATCAGCAGCCATCGGGCATGTGGCGGCAGCTGATAGACTTTCCCGGCTCGTATCAGGAGATGACCGCGACCTGCATGATTGGCTACGCTATGGCGCGCGGCATGCGGCTTGGATGGCTCGATTCGTCCTTCGAGGATGCGCTGACGCTGGCTTGGCAGGGCGTATCGGAGCGTATCGACGATGAGGGCGGGCTGGTGGATGTGTGCACCGGCACAGGCGTGCAGACCAGCACGCGCGAGTATCTCGACAGGCCCGCGGTGTTCGGATGGGACGAGCGCGGCGGCGCGCTTGCGCTCTGGTTCGCCTGCGAGATCGAGAGATACAACCGCCACACCGCATAACCCGCGAACGGAGTTGTTTTTTCCTTCTGGGCTTATATGGGCAGGAATTAAGAATTGGGTTGTGTTGAGGCTTGCGGTTCGAGGCATTTCGCAACCGAATAGCAAGCCAGAGTGCAAGGGTGGTTACTGAAGTCTAGGTAGCCGGCAGACTAGGATTTGAGATGCCTCACTCCGTTCGGAATGACGGGAAGATTGTTGCGGCGTGTTCAGGATGACAGCAGTGGAAGTGCTGGATTCCTGCCCCTGCTTCCGCAGGGGTGACGTTCTTTCGCAGGAATGACGGGATGAAAAAACGAAATGTCCACAGAACCTAGTCGTCTTTCCTATACCCAGGGCCAGGGGACATTGCGGTAGGGATCTAGCATGGGCAGCTTGCGCTGTTGCAGCATGATGTCCAGACGCCGCGTGAGCGCGCGCATCTCCTTGGGCTCAATTAGCTCTCCGAGCAGGCAGGGCAGCTCGTCGGTGGGCGATTGCAGCGTGGCGAGCAGCGCCTCGAGGTCGCTTGCGAGCGCCTCCGGTATGGGCTTGCCCCAGAACTCCACCATCACGGTGCGTAACTTGAACATCGGGTGAAAGGTCAGCCCATGGTCGATGCTCCAGATGTCGCCCGCATCGTCTAGCAGGCAGTGTCCGGCTTTTCGGTCGCCGTTGTTCACCACGACGTCGAACACGGCGAACTTTGCCAGCTCGTCGGCGTTCTGCTCGATGAGGTTGAAGTAGGTGATGTCCGGGTCGCATTCGATATACATCTGCATGGAGCCGATGCCATAAGGGCCTTCTCGAACTAGCGTATGTGGCACATTGGGCCAGCCGAGCGCGCGGCTGAGCGCGAAGGTGGCGCGCTCGCGCAGGTAGAGCGTGCCGCTGGGGTAGTCGTAGAGCGGGCGCTCGCCGTCGCGCGGCTTGTAGATGGCGCGGATGCACTTGCCCTCACCCGCGTCCAGATGCACCAGGAAGGTGTAGTTGGAGCCGTAGGGCATGCGGTAGCCGCCGATGACTTCCGCAGACTCCAGCAGCGGGATAGCCTGCGCCTCCGTCATCTGAATGGGAACAGCGTCTGAGCGCTGGGGTTGGCGTCTGCGTTGTCGTCTTCGGGAAGGCAAGCGTATCAGTCACTCGGATGCCCCGGCGAGCGGAGCAGGGAGGCGCGCCTTGCTCAGGGGCGAGGCGTCTAGTCGGACTCGGTAATCTTGGCGTGCCCGTTGACACGGGGGCATGCGTGTCCCGAGGGGTCGATGGGCCTGTCGCAGAGCGGACATAGCGGCCTGCCCGCCGCGCACACCTGGAGCGCTTCATCGGAGAAGGTTTCCAGCTGCTCGCGGTCCATCCATATTCGGATGGTTGCCGATTCTTGGTCGGCATCCTCAAAGTCGTAGGCGTCTATGAGGAACATCCCGTTGTTGCCGTCGTGTCCCAGGGCGAGCTTGCCTATCCTGAACTCCAGCCGCGTTAAGCCCGGCGCTTGGCGCTCAGGCGGGATGGAGCCGTCCCTGCCCGCGTTCTCCGGCAGGTTGGCGATGAGCTGCTGGATGCCGAGCGCAAGCTCAAGCAGGTGTTCCTTTTCCAGCCACAGCACGGCGTTGCTGCTCTCGCTGTCCGCTAGGATGCGAAAGGTGCGCTTGCCCGGTTCGCCGACCGAATCCGGGACAAGCCTGCTCAAGTGGGTGAATTCCAGTTTAGGGTCTGCCATAACGCTACTAATCTTATTCGCTTGCCCGCCATGCCGCAAGGGGTGTCAAACGAGAAAATTGCATTGGTATAGTTTAGCCGTCGATGGGCGGGCATTTTTCGCCCCCATCCTAACCTTCCCCCAGAGGGGGAAGGGACAATTGGCGCGACCGACTCGCTCGCCAGACTTGAAACCTTCCCCCATCAAGGGGGAAGGGACTAATGCAATTTTCTCAATATCCTTTACCCCTTGCGGAGGGTTAGGATGGGGGCGCTGATAACTGATAACTGATAACTATTCTGTCTATCCGGGTAGGCTCTAGCCTAGTTCCAGCAGCTCCACCCAATTGCCATCGGGGTCTTGCAGGTAGCAACCGCTCTTGCCCTCGACAATCTCGATGGGCGGGTTCAGCTTCTGCGCGCCGTTGCCTATGAGCCACTCATACGCCGCGGAGATGTCCTCTACCTCGAAAGCGATGTGCGATGCGCCGAATGAGTTGCGCTCTTGGATATGGGCGTCGGAGCCGGGCGGGTGGACATACTCGATAAGCTCGAGCAGATGCCCGTTGCCGTAGTGAAACTCGGCTATCTTTATGTGCGTGCCTTCGTAGCCGAGGATCTGCGATATGGGGCTGCCGTCGCGCTCGCGCCTGCCTATCAGTGTCATTCCCACCACATCTTGGTAGAAGCGCACCGATGCGTCGAGGTCGCTCACGACAAAGCCGGTATGGTGCATTCCTTTAATCATCGCGCGTCCTCCTTGTCAATTAGGCGGGCGCTATCGCGTCGCCGACTTTGACCGCGCCGCCCTGCGTAACATAGGTGAGCATGCCGCGCTTGCCCTCCATCTCCGCGCGCAGCCCGTCGCGTATGCCCTCGATGAAGGCGCAAGGCTCGCAGTCGCCCGTAATCTCCAGCACCACGTCGTCGCCCAGCGATAGCCGCTGACCCGTCGGCAGCGCGGCTAGGTCGATGCCGCTTGTGGTGATATTCTCGCGTATCTGTCCCTGTTCCAGCCCGAAAGAGTCCAGCGTCTCCTTGTCCATCAGCAGCACCTGCCGCCGTCTGCGCGAGGGATGGTCGGAGGCGTGGCGGTCGCCCTCGATGCCGAACCCGGTGATGAGTTCTACGCTGTCGGTGTCCTTCATCGGCTCAAAGTGTCCGACGCAAACATGCAATGATAGTATGCGGCCGTCTTGGTTCTCTGCCATGCGCTGCCCTCCTGCGCTTCTGATGTCCGCCTTATGTTCCGTATTTCGGCACTGCCTATAAGATACGCTTTACCGCCGCGCTATTCAATGCCTGACGCCGAAGTTTGCATGTACAGTCGGGCGCGAGAGTGTATAATCGGCATACGAGTTAAGTTGCGGCGTGGCGGCGCGGCTGTCATAGCGCCGGATGCGTCGAATCAGCCATGGAAGGGTTCAATGATTCAGGAAGAGCATGTTCAGACGGCGCGGGATTTTCTGGTCAAGTCCGACACATACTTTGCTGAGGGCGATGCGCTGCAAGGTTCGGAAAAGATGTGGGGCGCGGCGGCGCATGCGGTCATGGCAATCGCGCAGCAGCGCGGGTGGCAGTATGGAAGCCATAAAGCGATGATACGGGCGGTTAGTCGTATTGCGGAAGAGCATGATGACAGGGCGCTGCGCTTGGAGTTCAGCCTTGCCGAGCAGTTCCATGCCAACTACTATCATGGCTTCATGGAAGACTTTCAGATTGAAAACAATCGCCCTATCGTGCGCGAGTTTGTGGAGCGCATACTGATGCTTATGGAGGAACAGTCGGGCGAGCCAGCGCCCTTATAAGTCGCAGCGTAGCGGCGCGGCTGCCATAGCGCCGGATGCGTCGAATCAGCCATGGAAGGGTTCAATGATACAGGAAGAGCATGTTCGGACGGCGCGGGATTTTCTGGTCAAGTCTGACACATACTTTGCCGAGGGCGATGCGCTGCAAGGTTCGGGGAAGATGTGGGGGGCGGCGGCGCATGCGGTCATGGCAATCGCGCAGCAGCGCGGGTGGCGTTATGGAAGCAACTACGCTATCAGACAGGCAGCGATTAGGCTTGCGGATGCGCTGGAAGATGAGCGCTTCAGTCTGGGCGTATCGGTGGCGGAAAAGTTTCATGCGAATTTCTACCACGACTTCATGGAAGATGATGAGTTGGATGTGAACCGCCGTTTGGCGCGCCTATTCGTGGAGCGCGTACTGGCGCTGACAGACGAGCAGCCCGAATGACGATAGATGGCTTGGCAGAGAATAATCTCAGGAGGATAGGAACGATGCCGGATGATTGCACACTTGGAAGCGGAGATTTCACTTACCGCGTAGAACCGAACTGGCACACTATGCCGCCGGGCTATGACTGGCGGGAGGTTGCCGCCGTCACGGTGGACGGCAATGACAATGTGTATGTCTTCAATCGCGGCGAACATCCTATGATAGTGTTTGACAAGGACGGCAACTTCGTCAAGTCGTGGGGCGAGGGCGTGTTCAGCAGGGCGCACGGCGTCAGCCTGGGCCCCGACGATACCCTGTATTGCAGCGACGACGGCGATCATACCGTCCGCCAGTGCACGCTCGACGGCGAGGTGCTTATGACGCTTGGCATCCCGGGCGAGCCTGCGCCGTTGTTCAGTGGCGATCCGTTCAATCGCTGCACGCACACCGCGCTCGATCCAAAGACCGGCGACATCTATGTGTCCGACGGCTACGGCAACTCGCGCGTGCATAAGTATTCGCCAGATGGCAAGCTGCTGTTCTCGTGGGGCGCGCCCGGCACCGACCCCGGGGAGTTCAGCATCACGCACAACATCGTTACCGACGCCGACGGCTATGTATATGTCGCGGACAGGGAGAACCACCGCATTCAGATATTCGACGCCAACGGGCGCTTTGAAGAGCAGTGGCCCAATGTGCATCGCCCCTGCGCGCTGTATATTTCGCCGGAGCAGCACATCTATGTCGGCGAACTCGGCTGGGGCATGGGCGTGCAGCGCAATGTGCCTAATATCGGGCCGCGCGTGTCCGTGCTGGACCGGCGCGGCAATACGCTTGCGCGGCTGGGGAACGGCTACGGGGTTGAAGTGGGGCAGTTCATATCGCCGCACGGCATCTGCATCGACTCTGCGAAGAATATCTATGTGGGCGAGGTGTCGCACACGAACATCAGCAATTCCGGCGAGACGCCGCCCGACGACCTGAGAACGCTGCAAAGGCTGACGAAGGCTTAACCTATGAGGAGCGCAGAATGATGGACGGCTTGCTTGCACGCGCGATTGCTATCATCTTGCTTGGGGCGTTGGCCGCCGCCTGCTTAGGCGCGGCAGCGTGTGGCGGCGACGCTGAAACCCCGGGGGTGACCGTCGTGCCTGATGACACCCCGGAAGTCGTGGAAGCGACGGTCGTGCCTGATAGCACCCCGGAAGTCGTGGAAGCGACGGTCGTGCCTGATGACACCCCGGAGGTCGTGGAAGCGACCGTCGAACCTGAGGGCGATACTGAAGTCATGGAAGTAACCGTAGGGCCTGAGTTGAAGGAATGTCAGGGCGTAGCGCCTCAGATGTGCATGGTGGTTGACGGCGGCCTCTTCTACCAATCCATAGAGGGGTTTGAGCATGAGGCGGGCTACGAGTACAGGCTCAGGATTGAGCGGTATGACCCATGGAACGGCAACCCGCCGGCGGATGCGTCGATGTATGCGTATAGGCTTATAGAAGTCCTTGAAAAGGTCAGGGCCGGGAATTGATGGGGCAGCGTTTCCTTTCAGATGGTTTTGTTGCTATTAGGACTTACGCAGTTGAGCGCGATTTCGTACTTGAAACAGGTCAATCTCGGGTAGGAGTTCATATTCAAGTGCGTAAGTCCTGATGAGAAAATTGCATTGGTACGGTTTAGCCGTCGATGGGCGGGCATTTTCGCCCCCATCCTAACCTTCCCCCAAAGGGGGAAGGGACAATCACGCCGTCGGATTGCGCTTGACAGCAGGCAACCTTTCCCGATCAAGGGGGAAGGGACTAGGTTCTGTGGACAATTGAGATATATGCTATGTTAAAGGCATGCCTAACACAAGACTAACTACCGCTAAATGGATGAGGATACGCGACTTTCTACGCTCCGACCCGGGGGTGTATGTCAAAGACGAGGCAGAATGCAGGAAATTCATAGAAGCCGTCGTCTGGATTAACAGAACGGGCGCGCCGTGGAGAGACCTGCCGGAGAAGTTCGGCAAGTCCAACAGCGTATTCAGGCGGTTCACGCGCTGGAAGCAAAGCGGAGTCTGGGAGCGGATGTATCTGCACTTCATAGAAGATCCTGACAAGGAGAATCTGATAATAGACAGCACGATAGTGCGCGCGCATCCTTGCGCTGCGGGCGCGTCTTCTGAAAAGGGGGGCAAGACGCGCAGGCGTTAGGCAGAAGCAGAGGCGGGTTCAGCACGAAAGTGCATGCGAGCGTTGACGCTCTAGGCAATCCGTTGAGGTTCATCTTGACAGCGGGTCAGGAACACGACATCAAGCAGGCTGAGGCGCTGGTGGAGGATGTGGAGTGCGAGCGAGTCATAGCGGATAAAGGGTACGATTCGGATGCGTTCCGCAAGTATGTCGCACAGAGTGGCGCAACGGCTGTAATACCGCCTAAATCCAACCGCAAGAGGCAGTATTGGTATGACGAGCACATATACAAGGAGCGGCACTTGGTTGAGTGTCTGTTCAACAAGGTGAAGCACTTTCGCAGAGTGTTCTCTCGTTACGACAAGTTCGCTGATACATACCTGAGTTTCCTACAAATTGCGGCAACCCTAATCTGGCTGAAATGAAATGTCCACACTACCTAATGCAATTTTCTTGAATTGATGAGTAAATTGCATTGGTACGGTTTAGCCGTTGATGGGCGAGCGTTTTCGCCCCCATCCTAACCTTCCCCCTTTGGGGGAAGGGACTAGGTTATATGGACATTTGCGTCATTCCCGTGAAAACGGGAATCCAGAATCTCAGAATGTAGGCATTTTCGCATATTTCAGGCAATCCAAAAGCACTGGATTCCTGCTTTCGCAGGAATGACGGGATGAAAAAACGAAATGTCCACAGAACCTAATGCAATTTTCTTGAATTGATGAAAGACGGATGAATGGCGGCGATAATCGTGGTATATTAGCGGCAGAGTTATCAGAGGAAAAGGAGCAGATATGACAGCGGAACACACGCATTCGAACGGACATAGCCATTCGCACGCGACGGCGCAGATGGCGGAGGCAGCGGGTAACTGGCTGGACAGCCTTTCGCCGGAGCAGAAGGCGAAGGCGACCTATGAGTATATGGACGGCGAGCGCGTCTTCTGGTATTACCCGCCGCTGAACAGGCACGGGCTGGCGCTGCGCGACATGGACGACAATCAGCGCAAGCTCGCATACGCCATCATGGAGAGCGGCTTGACCGAGCGCGCCTACAAGCAGGCGGCGCAGATTATCGACCTCGAAACCACGCTGGGCAAGATAGAGAAGGATAACGGCGTAATCAGCTTCCGACGCGATCCTGAACTCTACTACTTCACGGTGTTCGGCGACCCGCGCGGCTCTGATGGGCCCTGGGCATGGCGGGTGGAGGGGCATCATGTATCCCTGCATTACAGCATCTGGGAGGACAAGGTAATCTCGGCGACGCCCTTCTTCTTCGGCTCCAACCCGGCGGAGGTGCTGAATGGGCCTGACAAGGGGCTGCGAATCCTCGGCGACAGGGAAGATCTGGCGATGGAGCTTGTGAACGGGCTGAGTTCCGAGCAGCAGCGGCGCGCGGTAATCTATGCGGAAGCGCCCTACGACATCCTGACCTACAACTCGTCCCGCGCCGTCTTTCCGCAGCAAGAGGGGCTGCCCGGCTCGCAGATGAACGGCGCTCAGCGCGAGATGATGATGTCAATCATCAGCGAGTATGTGTCCACAATCCGCGACGATGTGGCGCAGGACAAGATGACCGCCATACGCGAGCAGGGGCTGGATGACTTCTACTTCGCATGGGGCGGCGGGATGGAGCGCTTCACCAAGCACTACTACCGCATCCACGGCGGCAACTTCGTTGTGGAGTACGACAACCGGCAGAACGATTCGAATCACATCCACTCGGTGCTGCGCGATGAGGAGAACGACTTCGCCAACGATGTGCTGCGCGAGCATCTGCTGCTGTACCATGTGCTCTAGGCTTTCTCGGCATAAGCCGATGATTTAGCGGGGTCTTTCAATTGTCAGCCCGGAATGACAGGACTGGAAGGCTCGGAATGACATTCGGAGGCGATGGCACGGGGCGGTTTTAGGGCTGCCCCGTGTTCGCTTGCCATAAGGGTGGATAGATGCGGCAGCAGAACCTGACTTCCGAGGATGGCGAACAGCAGGAAGCGGACTGGACGCTTGCAACATACGGTCAGAGGGTAGGGGCTTGGCTGCTTGATGCCTTATTTGTGACGCCACTGATGTTCGCGCTTGTGCTATTGGTACTAATGGCGCTGTTCTTGTGGCTTTTCGCTTGGTATTTTGGCGACTGGAGCGACAACATTTCCGCAAATGTGCCGATAATCTTATGGGCGGCGCTGGCGCTGTTTCTGGCGCTGATGGCTTTTTATATCGTCTGGTGGCTGTTCGCGCTGGGGCGAGGGCAGACGCCGGGCAAGCAGGTTGTGGGCATTCGGGTAATCAGGGACAATGGCGAACCTTCGGGCTGGGGCTATACATTCGTGCGCGAGTTTGTCATCAAGTTTCTGCTGATGGGCTTTCTCACATCTCAGACCCTAGGCGTCGCCCTATTGGTGGATCACCTCTGGCCGCTGTGGGACGGGGCTAAGAAGATGCAGACACTCCACGACAAGATGCTCGGCACTGTCGTCGTGCAAAATCGCAATTAGAGCGCAACCCCAATCTACGCCTATGGACGCTGCTGACAACACACCTCACTCCAATGCCGCGCAGCCATCGACTTCACTTATCTCTTCGGTAAGACGCCTGTTGACTTGCCGCGTCCTGCTGATTGCCATACTCGCGCTTGCGGTCGCTTTGCGCTTCTATGGCTTGGCTTGGGACGACGGCTTCTCGTACACGCCGCATCCCGACGAGCGCGCGATACTGTACACCGTAATCGACATATCGCCGCCCGCTCTTGGTGATATTGGGCTGCTTCTCGACGCCGAGCGGAGCGCCTGGAATCCCGGCTGGTTCAACTACGGCAGCTTTCCGCTGTATGTCCTGAAGATTGTGCAGACACTCGCCGCGCCTTTGCTTGGGGACGGCGGGGCGGACATACGGCTGATAGGGCGCGCCGTCTCCGGCTTGGCGGACATAGCGACAATCGTTGCGGTGTTCGGCATCGCCGCTATGGTATTCGACCGCAGGACGGGGCTGCTCGCGGCGGCGCTGACCGCGCTTGCCGTCATTCACATTCAGCTCAGCCACTTCTTCGCGGTGGACACCCTTCAGGCGATGCTTGCCGTTGCCGCGCTGTACTTCATGGTCAGGACAGCGCGCGACGGCAGGATGCGCGATTCGCTGCTGGCGGGCGCGCTCGTTGGGCTTGGGCTTGCGACGAAGGCGAGCCAACTCCCCATAATCGCGCCGTTTGTCATAGCGCACCTGTTATTCGCCTTCGGATTGAACGGCAAGCCGTCTGAAGCCGCTTTCGAGCGGCGGTTCAAGGATGCGCTCTGGGCGCTTGTGGGCGGCAGCGCGGTTATGATAATCGCCCTTATGCTCGCTCAGCCCTACACGCTGCTGGACTGGAGCACATTTTACAGCCATGTGAGCGAGCAGTCGGAGATGATACGCGGCATCCGCGATTATCCATATACTCGCCAGTACGCGGACACGACGCCGTATCTGTATCACATCCGCCAGCTTACGGTCTGGGGCTACGGCTTACCGCTGGGTATTGTGGCGTGGGGCGGGCTGCTGTATGCGTCGCTGCGCGGCATGCCGCTGAGGCTGGGCGCGGCGTATCTGCTGGTCGGCTGGGCGCTGCCGGCGGCGATCCTGCTCGTGTCGCAAGACGTTATCGCTATGGGCGCGGCGGCGGCGATTGCGCTGCTTGCGCTGCTTGCGACGCTGCCCGCGCGTTCCAAGGATACGCAGATCGAAGCGCTGCTGCTGTGCTGGGTTGTGCCGTACTTTATTTTGACGGGCGCGTTCCATGTGAAGTTCATGCGCTATATGCTGCCCATAGCGCCCTTGCTGACGCTATTCGGCGCGCGCATGCTGATTGCGCTATGGGACAGAGCCGCCCCGTATAGAAAGACTTTGCGCCCGTTGGCGGGGGTTGCCATTGCGCTTGTGCTGGTGGCAACGGCGTTCTACGCATTCGCGTACATCAACGGCGTGTACTCACAAAAGCATACGGCGGTGCGCGCTGCCGAGTGGCTGAACGCCAGTGCGCCCGACGGCGCGTTTATACTCAAGGAGCACTGGGAGGAGTCGCTGCCGAACCTGCGCGCCGACTTCGAGTTCTTCGACCTGCCGATGTATGAGGACGACCGCGCCGGCAAGACCGCGCTAATCGCCGAGATGCTTGCCGATGCGGACTATCTTGTGTTATTCAGCAATCGGTTGTACGGCACGATTCCGCGCCTGCCTGAGCGTTACCCCATCACTGCCGAATACTACCGACTGCTGTTCTCCAATCGGCTTGGCTACACGCTGGCGAATGAGGAGACGTCTTACCCGTCGCTGTTCGGCGTCCAATTCGAGGATGACACGCTAGGGCGTCCCGGATTGCCCGCGCCCGAATGGAGGTACGCTGCCTTGTCGCCCATGTCGCCGACGCGCGATGCGCCGCCGCATGCGCCGCGTCTGGGCTATGCGGACGAGAGCTTTACGGTGTACGACCATCCGAGAGTATTGATATTCGAGAACACGGGGCGGCTGGAGTCGGCAGAGATACAGAGATTGATAGAGCGGAATGCGCCTGCGGACGCGCTGGCAGGGCTGCGCGCCGAGCCTGAGCCGGGCTTGGTGTATTCGCCGGAGGATGCGGCGATACAGCGGCAGGGCGATTCGTGGACAGACATCATTCACCCCGATAGCCTGACAAACCGCCTGCCCGTTCTGGCATGGCTCGGCGCGCTGGAGCTCATCGCCCTAATCACGCTGCCGCTGACCTTCATCATCTTTCGGCCATTGCCGGACAGGGGCTTTCTGTTCGCTAAGGCGCTGGGCATCCTGCTTGTGGGGCTGGTCGTGTGGCTGCTTGCCAGCCTGCAATGGCTGGCGTTCTCGCGCGCATCCATCGCGCTTGCGATGGGGCTGATTGCGCTGGCGTCGCTTGCCGTCCTTACGATCAGATGGCGGGAGATTTGCGGCTTTGCGCGACAGCGATGGGCAACGCTGCTGGTTGCGGAGCTGGTATTTCTGGCGGCGTTCTTGGTATTCGTGCTGGTGCGTATGGCGAACCCGGACCTTTGGCATCCGTTCAGGGGCGGCGAAAAGCCGATGGACTTCGCGTATCTCAACGCTGTGCTGCGCTCGAGCATCATGCCGCCGTATGACCCATGGTTCGCGGGCGGCTACCTCAACTATTACTACTGGGGGCAGTTCCTGACGGCGATGCTCATTAGGGCGACCGCAATCGCGCCCACGATTGCCTTCAACCTCGCCGTCCCCACATTCTTCGCGCTGACCGTTGGCGGCGCATATACCATGGTGTACAACCTCGTGGAATCCGCGCGCCACAGGCTGCCGCCGCGAAAATGCTTTCATTGGACGCCGATACTTGTGGGCTTGTGCGGCGTCATGTTCGTAACCGTGCTGGGCAATCTCGACGGCGCGGTACAGGTGGGGCAGGGTATCACGGATGCGCTGCGAGGACAGCCTTTCGGCGAGTTCGACTTCTGGCGGAGCAGCCGCATGATGCCCCCGGACCCGCCCGGCTTTGAGATAACTGAGTTCCCCTTCTTCACCTTTTTGTTCGCCGACTTGCACGCCCACATGATGGCGATACCCTTTACGCTGCTTGCGATGGGGCTGTCCCTTGCCATTGTATTCGGCGCCGCAGATGGAACGAAGTCCCATCTACCGCAAGGGGGGAAGGTTAGAGCTTGGCATGCGCTTGCCGAAAGGATGGGGGGGATACCGCGCCTTGCCTTTCTCGGCATCGCCATCGGCTCGCTCGCGCCACTGAACACTTGGGATTTGCCGACATACTTGATAGTCGCCTCAGCCGCGATACTATTCGCCGAGTTCCTGGCGCACGGCGGATTGGGGCTGGTTGTGCTGGTCAGGGCGGGCGTCAAGTCCATATTCGTGGCGGGCGTGGGCTTCGCGGCGTTTCTGCCGTACCATCTGGCAGGCGAAACCTTCTACAATAGCCTGCAAGCCACCACCAACACCACGACGCTATGGCAGTTCCTCGCCATTTCGGGGCTGTTCGTGTTCATCGTGGGAACATTCGCGGTAGATGAACTTGCCGACGGCGCTCGGAGCCGGAGCGCGGCTCTGTGGCGCAAGCTCGCGCGCCTGCGCGCCGTGATCGACGGCGACGACGGCGAATCCGTCAGCGTCGTATGGCTCATCGGGCTGATTGCGGGCGCGCTGCTTGTGGGGCTTGCGCTGACGGCTACATTCACCGGCGTCGCGGGCAGCGCCGTGCCTTTCGTCGTCGCGCTTGCCGTACTTATCGCCGTCGCAAGCGTGGGCGTACTGCTTCGGGACAGGCCCGATATTGCCCAACTAGGCTTTGTGCTGATACTCGCGCTCGTGTCGTTCTGCCTCGTCATCGGGCTGGACTTCTTCCGCGTGGAGGGCGACATAGACCGCCTGAACAGCATCTTCAAGTTCTACTTGCAGGTTTGGGTAATGCTCGGCATCGCGTCGGCGTATCTGCTGTGGCGGCTGTTTCGCATACGGCGCAGCTTCCTCCCGCGCATTGCGCTTGTCAGACGGGCATGGCTCGGAGCGCTGGCTATCCTGATTATCAGCGCGTCCATATACCCTGTGATGGGTACGCGCGACAGGCTGCGCGACCGCTTCGAGGGCAATGTTACGCCCCTGACGCTCGACGGCGCGGCATTCATCGAAACCGCCGGATACCGTGAGCAAGCGGGGAATATAGTTGACCTTGCGGCGGACTATGAGGGTATCCGGTGGCTCAACCACAATGTAGAGGGCGCGCCCGTCGTGCTGGAGGCGGTAACGCCGTCATACCGCTGGGGCGGCAGAGTGTCGGTGTACACCGGGCTGCCTAGCGTCATCGGCTGGCAGTGGCACCAGGAGCAGCAGCGGCTTGGCTATCGCCGGAATGTGCCTCTTCGGATTAACGATGTGGAGACGATATATCAGACTCAGGACGCGCAGCGCGCGCTGGCGCTTATGCGGAAGTACGGCGTCGAGTACATCTACCTTGGGCAGCTGGAGCGCATTTACTTCCCCGGCGGCATGAGCAAGTTCGACGACGCTCTGGGCGGCGCGCTGGAGAAGGTGTTCGACAACGGCAAAACCGCAATCTACCGCATCAAGGAAGTTCCTTGACCTTTGTCCCGAGGTCAGCCCAAGCGATGCGGGCGTCATCGGCAAACCGATTAGGTTGCGTGGACATTTGCGTCATTCTCGTGAAAACGGCATAGGACTTACGCAGTTGAGCGCGATTTCGTACTTGAAACGGGTCAATCTCGGGTAGAAGTTCATATTCAAGTGCGTAAGTCCTGATGAGAAAATTGCATTGGTACGGTTTAGCCGTCGATGGGCAGGCGTTTTCGCCCCCATCCTAACCTTCCCCCAAAGGGGGAAGGGACATTCTCCAATTGGGAATAGGACTTACACGCAGTTGAGCGCGATTTCGTACTTGAAACAGGTCAATCTCGGGTAGGAATTCATATCCAAGTGCGTAAGTCTTGCTCAAATTACTGGATTCCTGCTTTCGCAGGAATGACGGGTGAGTGGGCAGGAATGACGGGTGAGTGGGCAGGGATGACGAAAAGGTTTGCCACCTGAATGAAAACGCTGTCCAAATTATTCTGCCGCTTGTCTAATGCGCTCACCTTCGCTATCCTTAACGCATAATTCACAGGAGGTTCGCACACTATGACCACCGTTAAGTACGCCCTCGATGAGTTCATCTATGACATGTCCAGGCTGGTCGATGAGCAGCCCGATCAGGGGACGCTGTTCGATAGGGGTTCAATCTACCTGGAGCGGCTGATAAACAACGCCTCCGCGATACCGCAAGAGTACAGCGTGCCGGCAGTCGGCAAGAACCACGGCACATACTTGCTGCACTACGGCGACAACGGCTTGCTGGTTACATCCGTCGTCTGGGGACCGGGTGACCACATTGGGCCGCACGACCATCGCACCTGGGGCATGATAGGCGTAGTTGGCAACGGCATCACGGAGACGCGCTTTCGGCGCATGGACGACGGCGAGCGCGACGATTACGCCGTGCTGGAGCGCGACCGCGTCAATCTCGTCAAGCCCGGCGATGTTTCGCTGCTAATTCCCGATGTCGACGAGATACACCAGATGGACAATCACACCGACCGCCCAACCGTCGAGATCCATGTCTATGGCAACGACCTGCGCGGCTTGGAGCGCAGCAGCTACGACCTCGAATCGGGCGCAATCAAGCACTTCGCAACCACCCGCTTCAGCAACTGCTAATCAGAACTCATTCTACAGGGTGATGAACCGATGCCAGCGACAATATCCCCGCAATCCCTCGATGCCCTGCTGAAGGGCAATTCGCAGTTCGCGCTCATAGATGTGCGCGACCCGGGCGAGTACAACAACGCGCACATCCCGGGCGCGAGCCTGATACCGCGCGGCGACTTGGAGGCGCAGATAGCCGCCGCCGTGCCGCACATCGCCACGCCCGTCGTGCTGTGCGACGATGACGCGCGCCGGGCAACCCTCGCCGCCGCCACACTGGAGCGCATAGGCTACTCCGATGTGTCGGCGCTGGACGGCGGCATCAACCGCTGGGTAACGCAGGAGTATCCGACAGAGTGGGGCGTCAATGTGCCTAGCAAGGACTTCGGCGAGCGCGTTGAGGTGGTGCATGGCGTGCCGGAAATCGACGCCGTAGAGCTGCGCGAGCGCATCGAGCGCGGCGATGATCTTGTCATTCTCGACACGCGCACGCCCGAAGAGTATCAGCGGCTCTGCATTCCCGGCGGGCGCAGTGTCCCCGGCGCTGAGCTTGCGCTCAGAATCACTGACATCACCAAAGACCTGAACGATGACGCCACCGTTGTCATAAACTGCGCCGGACGCACTCGCAGCATCATCGGTACGCGCGTCTTGCAGCGTATGGGGCTGCCCAATGTCGTGGGCTTGAAGAACGGCACAGCCGGCTGGTCTCTGGCGGGCTATGGGCTGGAGGCAGGCGCTGACCGCGTCGAGCTGCCCACGCTGACCGACGAGGGCATCGCCGCCGCCGAAGCCTACGCCGACCGCATCGCCGCCGAGGATGGCGTTCGCTACCTCGACGCCGACGGCTTGCGGGCGCTGATGGCGCGCCGCTCCGATGAGACGGTGTATCTGGTGGATGTGCGGACTTCGGCGGAGTACGCCGACGGGCATATCCCCGGCTTTCGCTGGTTCGCGGGCGGTCAAGCCGTGCAGCGCTCCGACGAGGTAGCGGTCGTGAAGAACTGCCCTATCGTCTTCTGCTGCGACGGACGCGCCCGCGCCGCCATCACCGCCTCTTGGTATCGGCAGATGGGACACGAGCAGGTGTACGCCGTGCGCGGCGGCATATCGGAATGGCAGCGCGGCGGACATTCGCTTGAACAAGGACATTCGCAGTCGCAGCCGCTCGGTCTGGACGAGGCGCGCGGCAAGGTTCGCGCGCTGGCGGCGGCGCATATACCGTCAGCGTCCGACGCCGCCATCATCTTCGTTGGCACAAGCCAGCAGTTCGCCGAGGCGCATGTCCCCGGCTCCCGATGGACACCGCGCGGCTGGCTCGAAGTTGAGATTGCCGATGTCGCCCCCGATAAGGGTTCGCCCGTAGTCGTGACCTGCGCCGACGGCATCGGCTCCGCATTCGCCGCCGCCACGCTCGTCGATAGCGGCTACTCCGATGTTGCCGTGCTGGATGGCGGCATGAACGCTTGGCAGAAGGCGGGCGTCGCCGTGGAGCAGGGGCTTACCGGCGTCATGTCGGCGCCTGCCGATATGCTGCCCGCCGGCACCGATCGCAGCTTTGCGGACATGATGAACTACCTGCGCTGGGAAGAAGAACTTGGCAGAAAGTACGAAGCATAATTCCCCTATCTATCAGGGTGAGGGGAAACCGCAAGCCGTCCAACTGAAACAATGAGGAGCTTCCCATGAAGCTTGGAGCAATAACCAACTCGTGGCGCGAACGCCTTGAGAGCGAGCCTATCGCCTCACTGGTTGGCGAAGCGGCGACGCGCGGCGCGATGCACATCGAGCTGCGGCAGACATGCCTCGGCGACTGCGAATCCGGCGAGGGCGACGACTGGCAGCCTAATATGGACAACCTGAAGGCGCTCGTCGCGCAGTATCCGACGCTGTCCTTCAATCTTGCTGTCGCATATCCCTGTCTGTCGGAGGACGCGCAACCCAAGTCCGCGATGTTCCAGTCCATGCTGGATGCTGCCGTTGCGGTGTCGCCCGATGCGCCGCATCTGCGTATGGTTGACCCGTCGCGCTTTGATTCACTCTGGCAGACGCCTGAGGACATCCCCGAAACCGCTATGAGCATCGCTAATCTGGTGCGGGAAGCCGCAGGGCGGGGCGTAACCCTCTCCATCGAAAACTCAGGCCAGCCCATCCGCAGCCTTGCGATGCTGGTGCGGGCAGTCAGGGACACGCTGCCCGCGGAACAGGGCGAATTGCTTGGCTTATGCCCCGATCCAACGAACCAACTCCGCATAGACGCCGAAAGCGACCCGGTAGGCGAGGTTGCCGCGCTGCCGCCGGACATGGTGAAACTTGCACACTTCAAGCAGACGCGCTCCGGCGAGGCGCTTCCCACAGTCGATAGCGGCGATGTGGACTGCCTGCGTATGATGGACTCGCTTCAAGGCAAGGGCTACGCGGGCGCGGCAATCATGGAGATCCCGCCGCATGAGCAGGTCTTCGACAACCTATCCGCCAGCTTCGCCTACCTCGGCAAGTAGCGACTGAAAGAGCCTACGACGCCACCCGGTAAGCGATGCAGTTCACAATCTCGATTCGCAGCGGCGGCTGCGCCAGCCCCGTCGTCCCGATGACAGCCCTGCACGGCGGGTTCGGTATGAACTCCCGATACACTTCGTTCAGCAGCGACCACTTGTGCATATCGGTCAGGAAGATGACCAGCGTGACCACGCGGCTGAAGCTGCTGTCCGCCGCCTCAAGGGTAGTCTGCAAGTGGCGGAAGGTAGCGCGATACTGCGCCTCGTCGGTGTCGCCCACAATCTCCCCGTCAAAGCCGGACGCCGTAGTTCCCCTGGCGAACACCTTGATGGCGCGCACCTTCAGCATCCGCAGCAGGTCTTCCTCGAAGTAGTCCCCGTACAGCCCGGTTCGGTATGAGTCTAGCGTCGTGGTCTGCTTGCGCCCGTCGGCGATAATCAGGTCCAGCAGCGCGTCCCGTTCCTCGAAGGGCAGGGCTTGCGCCTCTTCAAGGCTCAAGGCATCCAGTTGGGCGAGTGTATGGCGCATATCTACACGCCGCTCACTATGCGCGCGAACTTGCCCTCGCAGTATCCCAAAGCCTCGCCTTCGCCCACCTCTATCCGCTCCACCTCGCCGATGAAGATGGTATGGTCGCCCGCGACCTGCTCATGCACGATGCGGCAGTCCATCGAGGCGATGCTGCCGTCGATGAACGCTGAGCCGCTTGGGGTGAAGGTGAACGACACATCGAAGTCCGCGCTGCGCGATTCTGCCGGGCTTGCGTAGTGCTGGGCGATCGCCTGCTGCTCATCGCTCAGGATGTTGATGGCGAAGCGCCCCGCCTCCTTGATGAGCGGGTATGAGTTGCGGTTGTGTCCGACGCACACGAGCACCAGCAGCGGATCCAGCGACACCGAGTTGATCCCGTTCGCCGCCATGCCGTGAACATGCCCGTCCGGCTCTATGGATGTAACTACTGACACCCCTGTCGGATACTTGCCCCATGCCCGCAGAAATGCCTCTTGCGCGTCCATGCTCACCTCATTTACTCTTGTAATCCGCCGCTATGCGCTGGCGGCTTCGCTCAATCCGCTTCAATGTATGCGTCCAGTAAAGCAGATTATAGAATGACCGCCGCAATAATGAAAGACCTGTTGCGCGAAGTAGCCTGCCATCCGCTAAATCGCCCTTAAAACCCTTGACATAAGCACATTAGTTTGTTTAATTTACTAGTATAGCTAAAATCCCTGCCATGAATTGCTGAGGGGCGTGCCATGCCTGAACGACGGACGGATGCAAGATGTTCAAGTCTTTCGTGGAAGGACGCCTCGTACAACGACTTTTGCCCTAATTTGGGTTCGGTTCTTGACGCGGGGGATTCGCGGCACCAGGTCCTATGCGACGACAATCGAACATCGCTATCAGACATCACTCCCCTTTCGGTTGACTTGGTAATAACCTCACCTCCATATTTCGCCCAGCGTGAATACTCCTCCCTCGGATTGGGAAACGAAGATACCGTCTCCGATTACCTCGACAATATCCTGGGGGCGTTCAAGCAAGTGATGAATGTAGTGAAACCTACCGGAAACATCGTGTACAACATGGGGGATAAAATCGCGGATGGAAGCCTGCTGCTAGTCCCTTATAGGTTCGCCGCAAGGGTGCTTGATGAGTGCAATTTAAGACTGGTCAACGATATAACTTGGGTCAAGCGAAATCCCACGCCGCATCAATTCAGCAGACGTTTGACCAGAAGCGCCGAACCGTTCTTCCACTTCGTTGTTGGCAAGGATTACTACTACGACAGACCGGCATTTCAGCCAAGCCAGCCGTCGCCGCATCGTAAGCCATCCCCGAAATTAGGCAGTCGCTATCGTTCTCTCATAAGCAATTCGGACTTGACCGAATCTGAACAGCGGGCTGCCCACTATGCGCTTGACGAAGTTATCAAAGAAGTCAAAGATGGCAAGATACACAGTTTTCGGATGAAAATACGTGGAATCCACGCGCCTGCCTATGGTGGGCAGGATGGCGGTCGCAAGATGCACATCGAGCGCGATGGCTTTACTATCATTCGCATCTCCGGCAATAGACTTAAGCGCGATGTTATCGAAAGCCCGGTCGAAAGCCTTCCCGGCAACGGACATCCTGCGATATTCCCTGTGAGCGTCGTGCGCGAGTTGATTCGCCTGTTGTGTCCGGAGAATGGATTGGTGCTTGACCCTTATCTTGGCAGCGGCTCGACGATGGTCGCAGCCGCTCTGGAGGGCAGAAATTGCATAGGCATCGACATCAGCCCAGAGTATTGCCATTCCGCAAAAAGCCGCGTTCTGAATGAGATTCTAGGGGGGCTAAAGGTTGTCAGTTTATCGTCAATGGCGTTGACCGTACATTGCTCTATTACCTGCGATTGATTGGTGAGCCAAGTGAGTTTGTGGATGCGTATGTGACGAACCTTGAATCCGACGCATCCATCAATTTCGCATTGAAAGAAAGATGGAACACACTCGTAACTGAGTAGTATCAGGCACACGCTTCACACCTTCTACAAGACTACGGAGGCAGCCATGCCGGACCTGCGCGGACCACAGCATCAGCCCGCTTTTATGGGCATTCCTACATATCTCCATTCACCGTTTGCGCTGTCGCAGGCTGAGCTTACGGAGATGAAACCCGATGTAGCCGTGATTGGCGCGCCTGTGGATATGGGCGTGGTGAACCGTCCGGGGGCGCGCTTCGGGCCGCGCGCCATCAGGCAGGCGGGCTACGCCGGCAGCCCCAATGACATGCTGTATCACATGGAGTTCGACCTGTATCCCACGCGGCAAGTCAAGGTGGTGGACTTTGGCGACGCGGTGTGTCCGCCAAGCTCACTTGAGCAGAGCCATGAGGCGATTCGGCTGAAGACTATGCAGGCGCTGCAAGCGGGCGCGATACCGCTCATTCTCGGCGGCGACCACTCCATCACGCTGCCCGGCGCGACAGCCGTCGCGCAGCATCACGGCTACGGCAGGGTCGGAATGATACACTTCGACGCCCACGCGGACACCGGCCCGGCGGGCTACGGCGGCGTGCTCATTTCGCACTCCAACCCCATGCGCCGTCTGCTGGAGAGCGGCGCTATTCCCGGAGGCAATTTCATTCAGATAGGGCTGCGCGGCTATTGGCCCGAGCGAGAACTCTTCGACTGGATGCGCGAGCAGGGGATGCGCTGGCATCTGATGGCGGAGATTGAGCGGCGGGGCTTTGACGCTGTGCTGGAGGACGCCATAAGCGAGGCGCTCGACGGCCCGGAGGTCATATATCTGTCCGTTGATATTGATGTGCTAGACCCCGCATTCGCGCCCGCCACGGGCACGCCCGAACCCGGCGGCTTGACATCCGCGCAGCTGCTCAAGGCGGTGCGAACCATCGTGTCCTCGGTGGAGCTTGTCGGCGCTGACATCGTGGAGGTCGCGCCTCACTATGAAGGGCCCGCAGCCATCACCGCGGAGGTCGCCAACCGCGTCGGCCTGGAGATTGTCAGCGCCCTCGCCCACCGCCAATCCTAACGCTGTCTATCCCACATATTGATGTTGTCTATGCCATTTTCACAGAACATATATCTTTATAATGTTTGATTTATGGGACAAAAAATGCTAAAATGAACCCAAAGGATACCTTGCTAAATCCCGCCCTCTGTTGTCCACTTGTAATTGGGGATTTATCCCATCGTTGACGCTTTTTTGCGCCCTCGTACCCCGCATTTCGCGTACTTTGAGATGCCACAGCATAGGCGGGTGCGCTCCGTATCCGCGAATACGCATTACCGGACGATTTCCGGGCTGAGTCTTATACCGAACCTTCAGGAGTGAAATATGGCGACGGCTAAAGAAGTTGATATGTACACCGCCGACGATATTCAGGTGCTTGAGGGCATGGAAGCCGTCCGCAAGCGCCCGGGCATGTACATCGGCAGCACCGACCAGCGCGGACTCCACCACCTCATCTATGAGATTGTGGACAACAGCGTGGACGAGTTTATGGCCGGCTTTGCCTCGCGCGTCGCTATTCACATTCAGCCGGACGGCAGCGTGCGAATCGAGGACGACGGGCGCGGCATCCCCGTCGATGTGCATCCTACGACCGGCATGACCGCCGTGGAGACGGTCATGACAACCCTGCACGCCGGCGGCAAGTTCGGCGGCAAGGCGTACACCGTATCCGGCGGACTGCACGGCGTCGGCGCTTCCGTGGTCAACGCTCTATCCGAAGACCTTGAAGTCGAGGTCAGCCGCGACGGGCTGCTCTACCGGCAAAAGTTCTCGCGCGGGCGCGGTCAGTCCGAGCTGATATCCGAGCAGCTCCCCTGGGGCAGCCGCCGCAAAACCGGCACCGCAGTCCTGTTCAAGCCCGACATCGACATATTCGAGGACTTCGCGTATGACTTTGCCATGCTCGCCCAGCGTTTCAAGGAGATGGCATACCTGAACAAGGGGCTGGAGATTCACTTCCGCAGCGACTGGTTCGCCCACGAAAACCTTTGGCCCAACAACGAAGTAACTTACTACTTCGACGGCGGCATTTCCAGCTTCGTGCGTAGCCTGAACCAGAAGCGCGTGGTGGTGCATGCCGAACCCATCTATGTTGAGAAGCAGGTGGACAACACCATCGTCGAAGTGGCGATGCAGTACAACGACAGCTTCACCGAGTTCGTCCACTCGTTCGCCAACTGCATCAACACCATTGATGGCGGCTCGCACATCACCGGCTTTCGCAGCGCCTTGACGCGCATCATCAACGACTACGGGCGCAAGCAGAACCACATCAAGGATAACGAGTCCAACCTCGCCGGTGAGGATGTGCGCGAGGGCTTGGCGGCAGTCATCAGCGTGAAGCTGACCGAGCCGCAGTTCGAGGGGCAGACCAAGACCAGACTGGGCAACCCGGAGGTCAGGACGCAGGTCGAAAGCGTGGTCGCCGAGGCGCTCCAGTATTATCTCGAAGACAACCCGCAGGACGCCAAGCGCATCATCGAGAAGTGCCTCACGGCGCAGCGCGCCCGCGACGCCGCGCGCAAGGCGCGAGACCTCATCATCCGCAAGAACGCCATGGACGGCGGCGGACTGCCCGGCAAGCTCGCCGACTGCTCCGAAAAAAACCCGGAGTTCTGCGAAATATACCTCGTCGAGGGCGACTCGGCCGGCGGCACCGCCAAGATGGGGCGCGACCGCAGGACGCAGGCAATCCTGCCGCTCTGGGGCAAGATTCTGAATGTGGAGAAGGCGCGCGCCGACAAGATACTCGCCCACGACGCCATACGCTCCATGATTACCGCCATCGGCGCGGGCTTGGACGACGCCATAGATCTCAGCAAGCTGCGATACCATCGGGTCATCATTATGACCGACGCCGATGTGGACGGCTCGCACATCCGCACCCTCATGCTCACCTTCTTCTTCCGACACATGAAGGAGCTTATCGAGTATGGCCACCTCTACATCGCGCAGCCGCCGCTCTACAAGATTAGCGCGGGGCGGCAGTCGCACTACGCTTACAGCGAGGGCGAGCGCGAAGGCATAATGGCGCAGCTCAACGGCAGGCGCAACATCAACCTTCAGCGATACAAGGGCTTGGGCGAGATGAACGCCGATCAGCTCTGGGAGACCACGATGGACCCGGAGAAGCGCACCCTATTGCAGGTCTCCATCGCCGACGCCGCCACCGCCGACGAGATGTTCTCCGTTCTGATGGGCAATGTAGTAGAGCCGCGCCGCAACTTCATCCAGGCACACGCCCTAGAAGTCCAGAACCTCGACGTGTAGCGGATACGACCGCAGGACTAAGCGATGACTACCACACAGAAACTAATGACTGCGGATGAACTGCTGGCCATGCCTGACGACGGCTTTCGCTACGAACTCGTGCGCGGAGAGCTGCGAAAGATAGCGCCCTCAAGCCCCGACCATGGAGAATTCGCCGCGAGGACAACCACCCCCCTCGCCGTGCATGTATTTACAAACAGGCTTGGCGTAATTTATATCGCCGACACCGGCTTCATGCTGGAGTCCGACCCCGACCATGTGCGCGCGCCCGACGCCGCCTTTGTGCGCCGTGAGCGTGTGCATCTGGGGCGCGGCAGGCGCGGCTACTTCCCCGGCGCGCCCGATGTGGCGATAGAGGTGATTTCGCCCGGCGACACATATACGGATGTGGATGAAAAGGTGGGGGATTACCTCGACGCGGGAACGCAAGCCGTCATCGTCATCAACCCCCGCAACCGAACCGCGCGCGTTCACTTCTCTCGCAACGATGTCGTATTGCTGACCGTTGACGACACGCTGGACATCAGCGGCGTCGTGGAAGGCTGGAGTATGCCGGTGCGGGACATATTCGAGTAGGGCGGCGCTTCCGGCCGGCGAACTGCGCCATCCCCTCCCGCTGCGCCGACGCCGACATGTTCCGGGCCATTGCCTACGGCACAGATCAACCCATTGATTCAAGAGTTGATGCCTTGAATGATGCAATGATGCGACGACAATGTTGACCGCGTAATTAAGGGTGTTTCATTCGGCAGAAAATGGAAACATCAAGTACGCGGCGAGAAGCCGATATGGTTTATCTGACCCCGCGCAGACCTGACCTGACCTGACTTATCAGATTTATGCCCATCACCACATGCGATACTTGCCGCTTCAGTGGCGAGTCACCAGTTCGATGCGCTTCGCATAGGGCTTGCCCAAGGTGGAGTCGTCCAGCGCCAGCAGACCGCCATCGAGGTCAACCATCTCTTGCGTTTCTCGCCACAGCGCCTCCGTGTCGAGAGGCTGTCGCGTGAGCAGACGAGCGAACGCATCGTGAGATGCAGCCTTGTCTTGTGTGGGCTGACAGCGAGTGGCTTCGGTGCAACTGAAGGCCCTCTCTGAGCGGCAATCATAAAGTTTATGTAGTCGCAGTCATCGCACTTGGGAGAGTTCATATACTTTACTCGTTACGCACTCGATTTGACTTCTATCATATTCTCAATAATCCAACCGCGTAAGTCCTATCCTCTATCACCAAATTTGAACATACCAGCAGATGCTCTATTCCGCGAACCAGCGCGCGACATCTATCGTTCGCATGAATGCTACATTGGGGAAGGTTTGGATGTACTGAATGAGGCGTTCGAGCATTCGCAGGCGGCCCGGTCTGCCGATGGTGAACGGGTGCATTGTGAGGACGAACGAGCGTCCGTAGTGGTGCATCCCCTCGAATGCCGCCGACCAAGCGCGATAGACTTGCTCCGGGTCCGCCATCACATTGCGGACGCCAAGCGCGGGCGAGTAGTTGAAGTACGGCACATCGTCAAGCTCCCAGTGAACCGGCACTTCCACGATGTCGCGCCCGTCGGCGTCCACTTTGTAGGGTATGTCGTTGCCCATCAGACTGGAGTCATAGACGAAGCCGCGCTCTGCCAGCAAAGCGAGCGAGTCCTCGCTCAGCTCCCAGCTTGGCGAGCGATAGCCAAGCGGCTTTTCGCCGGTGATGCGTTCCAGTATGCCGATGCCCTTGTCCAGCACGGCGGCTTCTTGCTCGCGCGTCAGCGTCGCCGGCGGCTCGTGCATGTAGCCGTGATGCCCGATCTCGTGGCCTCGCCGCCGTATGTCCCGCACCAGATCCTCGTGCGTCTCGGCGACATAGCCGGGGATGTAGAAGCTCGCCTTGATGCCGTAGTCGTCCAGCAGGTCGAGGATGCGCGGCGTCGCGACGCTTGGGCCGTACTCGCGCATGGACATGAAGCTGGGCAGCCGCGCGCTGTCCGGGTTCTGGTTGATTGCGCCGGATACGCCATCGACATCGAAGCTCAGCATGACTACGCAGCGCAGCTCGTCAGGCCATATTCCGCTCATAATGCGCCTCCTTGTGGATATAGTCGCAGGGTGCGCGTGGCATGTTTGAACCTTGCCACTCTTTCGCGTTAGCATGATACACGGCGGCGGCGCGGATTGCCCGCGCGCTTGTCCCCTTTCCCTCACGGGAGAAGGTCAGGCATGCCCCGGAGATAGCCCGAAACCTGCCCTTGGGTGAAAATCGCGCTGCGGGAGAACCTAGATGGAAATAGCAGTCGGCGTTCTAGTCGGCGTAACGCTTCTGCTGGCGGCTGCCATTGCCTACGGCGTACACCTCTCTAACCTCATACGCGACAGCAGCCTATTGTCGCGCCACACGCCGCCGCCCTTCGACTTGATTGCCAGCAGCGACGGCGACGAGCGCATCACCTTGCGCGCAGCGAGCGATGCGGCAGGCGCGATGGACTTGCGGCACGACGGCGTCTTCGGCATCATCACCGCCGACGGCTACGGACAGGTGGGGGACATCCTGGAGCGGGGCGATGGATATACAGTCCGCGAGTACACGCCCTTGACGGCGAGGATACGCGCGGCTGAGCCTGCGCGCCTTGACATCTACGCCTACCCCGACAATCCGCAGACCGCGCACGGCATCGCCTACGACGAGGTTCGCTACCAGTCTGAGCTAGGCGAATGCCCCGCATGGTTCATCCCCGGCAAGGGCAGCACCTGGGTCGTCTTCGCGCACGGGCGCGGCGCTCACCCTGACGAGGCGCTGCGTATCATCCCCGCACTCGCGGAAGCGGGCTTGCCCACGCTCGCCATCACCTATCGCAACGACGAGGGCGCGCCCAGAAGCCACGACCGCTGGCACTGGCTCGGCATGACCGAATGGCGCGATATGGAGGCAGCCGCGCAGTACGCGCTGAACAACGGCGCGGAGCGCATAGTCCTCTACGGATACAGCATGGGCGGCGGCATGTGCCTGAAGATGCTCTATGAGTCGGAGCTTGCGGGCAAGGTGCGCGGCGTGGTGATGGACTCGCCGCTGCTGGACTTTCGCGCAACGCTGGAGTACGGCGCAAGGATAAGGGGCTACCCAAGCTTCATCATACCTTACGCCAGGGCATTCGCCGGCCTGCGCTTCGGCATAGACTGGGAGCGGATGAACTACCTGAGGCGGGCGGCGGAGCTGCAAGCGCCCATCCTGCTGCTTCATGGGGAGGCGGACAGTCTGGTGCCGCCGCACACGAGCCGCGCCCTGATGCGCGCCCGCCCGGACATCGTGCGCTATGTCGGCTTCGAGGGCGTGGAGCACGCGCGCTCATGGAACGGCGACAGGCGGAGGTATGAGGCGGCGGTGCGCGCCTTCCTGCAAGATGTAGTTCCCTAGCCGCCAGCAGGGTCAGCCCGCAAGCATCGCCTTGACCCTGGCGACCACCTCGCTCGCGGCAACCGACTCGGCGTCAGGCGAGGAACGCCGCTTCACCTCTACCACATCCTCGCGGATGTTGCGTAGGCTGACGACTAGGCGAATCGGCAAGCCAATGAGGTCGGCGTCGTTGAACTTGACGCCAGCCGACTCGTTGCGGTCGTCCAGCAGCACATCCACCCCGGCATCCAGCAGTTCGCCGTACAGGGCTTCGGCTGCCGACGCTACGCTGTCGTTCTGCATGTTGAGCGCCACCAGCGACACATCGTAGGGCGCGATGCCTGCGGGCAAGGCTATCCCACGCTCATCGTGGTTCTGCTCGATGGCAGCGCCCAGCAGCCGCCCGACGCCGATGCCGTAGCAGCCCATCTGAATAGGGTGCGCCGCGCCGTTTTCGTCGGGATAATGAGCGTCCAGCACATCGCTGTACCGCGTTCCCAGCTTGAATATATGCCCCACCTCGATGCCGCGCCGCACCGTGAGCGCCGCGCCGCAGCTTTGGCATGCGTACCCTTCCTGCGCCAGCGCGATGTCGGCGACGATGTCAGCCTCAAAGTCCCGATGGTGGTTGGCGTTCCGCAGGTGGTAGTCGTCTTTGTTCGCGCCCGCGACAAAGTTGGAACCCATATCAACGGAATCGTCGGCGATGACCTTCACGCCGTCCAGGTGGACGGGGGAGGCGGAGCCGGCGGCAATGCCGCGCGCGCGCACCTCTTCCGGCGTGGCAAGCCGCAAGTCGGGCGCGCCTCCGAGCGCATTCGAGAGCTTCACTTCGTTCACTTCGAGGTCGCCGCGAATGACCACGAACAGCAACTCGCCCGAAGCGACGTAGAACACCGCCTTCAGCGTCTTGCTCGCTGGCACATCGAGATATTCGCAAAGCTCGTCGATCGTCTTGACGCCGGGCGTGTGCGCTTCTTCAAGGGGCAAGAGCGGCTCGGCGTCCTGTTGCGGCTTGACGAACACCGCCTTTTCCGCGTTGGCGGCATAATCGGCTGACGGGCAGAGCATGATGGTGTCCTCGCCCGCGTCCGCGACTAGAATGAACTCGCTGGAGTCTTTGCCGCCGATAGCGCCGCTGTCCGCCTCCACTTCTATGGTCTGCAAGCCGCAGCGACTGAATATATTCCGATACGCTTGCGCCATCGCCTCGTAGCTGGCATCGAGTCCGGCGGCATCGACGTCGAAGCTGTAAGCGTCCTTCATGTCGAACTCGCGCACTCGGATCAAGCCGCCACGCGGTCGCGGCTCATCGCGGAACTTTGTTTGAATCTGGTAGATGATGAGGGGCAGGTCGCGGTAGCTGTTGACATTCGCCTTGACCATGTAGGTCAGCAGCTCTTCATGGGTGGGCGCAAGCACGAGCGGACGCTCGCGGCGGTCGCGCAGCTTGAAGAGCTCGCTGCCCATTGCCGCGCTGCGCCCGGACTCGTCCCAGAGTTCTTGCGGCTGCAACGCGGACATCTGCACTTCCTGACCGCCCGCAGCGTCTATCTCTTCGCGGATTATGCGCTCAATCTTGCGTAGAGCGCGCAGCGCTAGGGGCATGTAGCTGTACACCCCGGACGATACTTGATAAATCATGCCCGCGCGCAGCATAAGCCGGTGGCTTGCGAGCTCGGCCTCGGCCGGCTCTTGCCGCAGCGTCTTCCCAAACATCCTGGACATTCGCATCGGTTATAACCTGCTTTTCAAGATAATGCGGACGGGAGAAATAGCCTGTCCGTCATTGTTAGAATCTATCTCATAGGTGGCAGCGTTTCCTTTTGGGCGGTTCCGGCGCTCTATCACACTGGATTCCTGCTTTCGCAGGAATGACGGGATGGAAGGTCAAGATGTCCACAGAACCTAGACGATCTCAATGCCTTTTATCCTAGGGTGACCGCTGTCATCTCGGACTCGACTTGCTTTACTTCTTCCATTAGGGCGTGGAGCATGTCTGCCTCGTCCACGATTCTAGCCTTCTTGCCTTTGCGGAAGATGATGGCGCGGCCGGCGCCGGCGGCGATGCCGACGTCGGCGTCCTTCGCTTCGCCGGGTCCGTTCACTTCGCAGCCCATGACTGCCACCTTGATGGGCGTCTTGATGCGCCTCAGCAGCTCATCGACATCGTTGGCGAGCGCGCGCACATCTACATCAGCCCTGCCGCAACTCGGACACGCCACCAGCGTCGTGCCTTCCTTGCGGAGTTCCAGCGCCTTCAAAATCTCCATACCCGTGTATATCTCTTCGCGCGGATCATCGCTCAGCGACACGCGGATAGTGTCGCCAATACCCTGATACAGCAGCATGCCCAGCCCGATTGCGCTGCGGATGCTGCCCGCCTTTGCCGTGCCTGCCTCCGTTATGCCCAGGTGGAACGGATACGGCACCATCTTGGCAAGCCGCTTGTACGCCTCCACGGTGGTGTCTATGTCGAATGCTTTCAGCGAAATCTTGATGAGGTCGAAGTCGAGGTCTTCGAGGATGCCAATCTCCCACAGGCCGGTCTCTACCATGTGATCGACTACCGTGTACTCGCCCTGGGACGCCTCGTCTGCCTTGGGCAGCATATTCACGCCGTCGGTGTGGCGTGAAAGCCCGCGCGTCATGCCAATCCCGCCCACAGGCGGCAGGCTGCCGAAGTTCACGCCGATGCGAATAGGCACTTGCCGCGCCTTAGCCTCGAGCACTACGGCTTCGACCTTCTCGCGGTCGCGGATGTTGCCGGGGTTCAGCCTGAGGCAGTCAACGCCGCTCTTGAGCGATTCCAGCGCAAGTTGATAGTGGAAGTGAATATCGGCGATGAGCGGAATGTTTATCTGCTTTTTGATGGCGGCGAGCGCCTTTGCCGCCTCCATGTCGGGGACGGCGCAGCGAATAATCTCCCCGCCCGCGTCCTCTACTTCACGAATTTGCCGCACAGTGGCGGCGACATCGCGCGTATCCGTCTTGGTCATAGACTGCACGCTGATGGGCGCGTCGCCGCCAACCTTGACATCGCCGACATATATGGGCTTGGTCACCCGTCGCTTGTGCATGGGCGCTGCTCCAAATCCGCTACGGAATCACGCTGTCGCCGTTTATCAGGCGAATAATATCGAAGTAGCTCACCACCACGATGAGACCAATCAGCACCAGAAAGCCTACCAGATGCGCCATGCCCTCGCGTCTTGGCGAAATGGGCTTGCCGCCGCGCAAGAACTCGATGATGACGAACATCAGCCTGCCGCCGTCCAGCGCGGGGATGGGCAGCAGGTTTATGATGCCCAGGCTGATGCTGATGATTGCCGTCAGTTGCAGCAGGGGCGAGATGCCTATCTGCGCCACCTGCCCGGTTACGCGCGCTATGCCCACAGGGCCGGACAGTCCGGGGTCGGGGCCGCCCGATACCCAGCGCACTATGCTGCTGCGCGTTAGGGTCAGCACATCCCACATCTGCTGAAAAGACATCGGCACAGCCTGGAGCAGCGAGAAGTTGCGCTCGACCATCTGCGTGTCCACCGTGCCAATCATCACGCCCATCGCGCCCTGCGTCAGCGTGTCGCCAATCTGAAAATTGGCTTCGTAGCGCCGCGCATCGGCGAGCGACACCTCACGCTCCGGGTCGGATACATGCTCAACCACCGTCAGATCAGGGGGCCTTACGCGCGGCACAAGCGTTACAATCTCTTCTCTGCCGGATGTGTACTGCGGCACCGACTCGCCCGTGATGAATGTGCCGCGCTGTATGGTCAACTCCGTCGGCGAGCCGAGGCTGGACATCACCTCTTGAATCAGGTCGGCGTGCGTGTCTAGTTCTTCCCCGTTCACGGCGACTATCGTATCGCCTGATGTTATGCCCACCCGTTCGGCCGGGGAGCCGGGCGCGACCGCCGTGATTATCACTCTGCCGGTGGTGACATCGTGCGGCAGGGCGAACAGCGCGGTGAATATGATGACCGGCAGCAGCAGGTTCATGAACGACCCGGCGCACAGCACAACCACGCGCTTCAGTACGCTTTGCTTGGCGAAACTGACCTCATTCGGCGCGGCGTCCCGCAGGCGGCGGTCGTAAGCCTCGCGCCTTTCGGGGTCGGACAGCACCGCATATACATGCTCTACATAGCGCGTAAGCCGTCCGCGATTTTCCGGCCTCTTCTTCTCGATGATTTGAAGCAGTTCCTCGTAAGCCGCTTGAAGCTGTTCTTGATTGGCGTCCTGCTTCACCTCCATCAAGCCGTAGTAGTCGGGCGGCTCTGCCGGCTCCATCTCTACATCTTTTATCAGCTCATCGTACTTCGCGCGCTTCTCAGGATTGGACAGCTCGCTATACGCAATCTGCAAGGTATGGAGCATGGAATGACGCCGCTCCGGTTCCCTCAGATTGATGAGTTCCACAAGGTCGACGTATGCCTTGCGGATGTCCTCTTGCGATGCGGTGCGCGGCACGGCGAACAAGCCATAGAAGTCGGGGAGGTCGTGGCGACCGCGCACGAGGATGACATTTTTGTCAGGCTTTTGGCGCACATACGCGCCCTCTTCGATGCCCTCGCCATGCTCGCCGACCATGCGAACGAAGCCGCCTAGGGGAATCCAGTTTATCGAGTAGATAGTGCCGCCCGGCGAAAATCGGAAGCCGATGAGTCGCGGGGGGAAGCCGAACCCGAATTCTTTGACCGTGATGCCGAACCACTTGGCAGTCAGAAAGTGACCCATCTCATGGATGAAGATGAGGAAGCCAAGCACGGGGAACACCATCAGCCAGGCCGGAAGTCCAAACATGCGCCTACACCTCCACCGTGCCATTCGCGCGCTGTCTTGCGGCGTCGGCGGCATCCATCGTATCTTGCAACGACGGTTCTTCGATGTTTCTATGTCCGCGCAGCGATTCCGCAATCAGCGCGGGAATTTCCATAAAGCTAATTTTGCCGTCCAGAAAGAGCGCGACCGCCGCGTCGTCCGCGCCGCAGAGCGCAGCCGCCCATGTGCCGCCCCGACGCGCCACTTGGATAGCCAAGCCGAAGCAGGGGTATCGCTCCGGCTCCAGGCGCTCGAAACTGAGCGCGCCCGTCGCCACGGGGTCGAAGCGGGTTACGCTGTCGTTGGGGACGCGGCGCGGGTAGAACAGCGCGTACTGTATCGGCAGGCGCATGTCCGGCGGGCTTATCTGCGCCTTTACCGAGCCGTCCACGAACTCCACCATGGAGTGAATCATGCTCTGCGGATGGATGACCACCTCGATGTCGTCCCAGGGCACGCCAAACAGCCAGTGCGCCTCTATCACCTCGAACGCCTTGTTCATCATCGTCGCCGAATCGACGGTTATCTTCGCGCCCATGCGCCAGGTGGGATGCTGCAACGCCTGTTCATGGGTAACGTCCGGGAGTTTATCAATCGGTGTGTCGCGGAACGCTCCGCCCGACGCCGTGATGATAAGCCTGGAAACGGGTTTTTCTTCACCGCGCAGGCATTGCCAGATGGCGTTAGGCTCGCTGTCCAGCGGCAGCAGGGCTACATCGCGCTCGCGCGCCGCCTGCGTGAGCAGTTCTCCAGAGATTACCACCGCCTCCTTGTTCGCCAGCGCGATGTGCTTGCCCGCCTCGATGCCCGCGAAAGTGGCAGGCACGGCGACATCGCCCGTTGTCGCCGCAACCACGATGTCCACATCCGCGCTGACCGCCAGGTTCTCCATGTCGCAGTCGGCGCAACCGTAGTCGCCGAGAAACGCCTTCTCCGACGGGCTGCCCTGACACGACGCCAGCGCGGGCCGGAACTCACGAATTTGCCGCTTCAGCAGCGCGTGATTTCTCCCTGCCGCAAGCCCCACGACATTGAAGTCGTCAGGGTATGAGCGCACGATGTCCAGCGTCTGTCTGCCTACCGAGCCGGTGGAGCCTAGGACAGCAAGCCCTTTTGTTGCACTTCCCATATTACGAAATAATACACTGCTGGCAGGGTGAAAACAATTGAATCGATCCTGTCGAGGATGCCCCCGTGTCCCGGCATCAGTATCCCCGAGTCCTTGACGCCCGCCTTGCGTTTCATGCTTGATTCCACGAGGTCGCCAAACTGCGCCATCGCGCCGATTATCAAGCCCAGAACCAGCGCTTCCCATATTATAGCGTCTATATCCAGCAGGTTGACAGCGAAGACGCTCGCAAACACAGCCCCTACCAGTCCCGCAATCGCGCCTTCCCGCGTCTTGTTCGGGCTTACGCTCGGCGCAAGCGGCGTCTTGCCTATGGCGCGTCCTATGAAGAACGCCGTCGTGTCGGTGGCAAACACCGCTATGAGCAGCAGCAGCGTCCACTCCATGCCCTGCTCCAAGTCGCGCAGCAGGAGCGCGTATGAGAGCAAGCCGCCTACATATAGGGAGGTTGCCAGCGCGATGCCAAATGCGGGATAAGGACGCGCCTCGTTTCTGCTGATCGACAGGCGGCGCGCCACCAGCGCGAACACGGCGATTGCGGCGAAATGGTAGTAGGGTGTAAGCGGGATCTCATCGTCCACCACCCAGCCTTGTACGCCCGCGATGAACAGCGCGGACAGGATTACGGGGATTGCGAAGTGGAACTTGTCGCCCCAGAGGGCGGCAAGGCGCGTCAGTTCCAGAGCGGCGATGATAGCCACGATGAACACAAAGGCGGAGAACCATGGCGAGCCGAGCCATACGGCGGCGAGCAGTATGGGCAAGCCAATGGAGGCGCTGACTATTCGGTTGGTCATGCTGCCCCTCTGCGCGCAGGCTGACGCCCGTCAAACCTTGCCGAAGCGCCTGTGACGACTGGCATATACATCGAGCGCTTTCGCCACCTCAGCCTCATCGAAGTCGGGCCAGTACACCGGCGTGAAGTAGTATTCGGCGTAGGCGGCCTGCCATATCAGGAAGTTGCTCAGGCGCTGCTCGCCGGAAGTGCGTATGATGAGGTCAGGGTCAGGCATTCCATTCGTGTACATATAGCGGCGGAACAGATCTTCGCTGACATCTTCCGGCTTCACATCGTCCGCAATCATGGAGCGCGCCGCCTCCACTATCTCCGCTCTGCCGCCGTAGTCGAGGGCGACGCACACGGTCATGCCGGAGTTGTCCTTCGTCAGTTCGATGCTTCGGCATATCGCGCGGCGGAGCGTCGGCGAAAGCCTGTCGAGCCTGCCCAAATGACGCAGTCGCACCCCTTCACGATGCAGCTCGTCGACCTCGCTCTGTATGACATCGTTGAGAATCTTGAAGAGCGCTCTGACTTCATCGTCGGGGCGATCCCAGTTCTCGGTGGAGAACGCGTACAGGGTGAGGTAGCGGACGCCGCGCTTGCCAAACGCGCGGATTACGCGGCGCAGGTTCTCGCTGCCCGCTCGATGGCCGTCGCTGCGGCTTTTGCCATGCGTCGCAGCCCAGCGCCCGTTGCCGTCCATGATGACTGCTACATGGCGAGGCACTGCTCCGGCTGCTTGCGTCTGTTCGGGTGTGCTTGCGGAAGTAATCAATTCCACTCGGTAGCGTTTCCATTTCGGCAAGCCTATCGAACCACCCGATTGGAGACGCTTTCGGAGGCTGGACGCCTCACACTTCCATCACTTCTGTTTCTTTGCCCTGCTTCATCGCGTTCATCTGGTCAGAGAAGGCGTTCGTGATGTTTTGAAGTTGTTCCTGCGCGCGGCGGCTCTCATCCTGGGACAGATCCTTGTTCTTCTCCATCGCGCGGAAGTTTGCCACGCTGTCCCGTCGGATATTCCGCAGCGACACCAGACCATCCTCTACCTTGCGCCCGACTAGCCTGACGAGTTCCTTGCGCCGTTCCTCGGTCAGCACGGGGATGTTTAGGCGTATCGCCGTGCCGTCGTTGTTCGGCATCAGGCCCAGGTCAGATGTCATGATGCTGCGCTCAACATCCTTGATCGACTGCTTATCCCAGGGCTGTATCATCAGCACACGCGCTTCCGGCACGGAGATGGAAGCGAGCTGGTTCATCGGCGTTTGCACGCCGTAGTAGTCAACGGTCAGCGTCTCGACGAGGGCGGGGGACGCGCGCCCCGTGCGAATGGTGTTCAATTCGCGCTGCAATGCGTCGACGGACTTTCGCATTCGTGCGTCGGCGTCAAGCAGAACTTCTTCAGGTGTATCCATAATTGCACTCCTCCGGACAGCGCAAGGCTTCAGAGCGCGGGCGCAGAAGCAACCACAGACCCTACCAGCCTATCGCCTGCGATTATTTTTTCGATGCTTCCGGTTTCGAACAGGTCAAACACGATTATTGGCAGGTCGTTGTCCATACACAGCGAGAGCGCGGTCGAGTCCATCACGCCCAGCCGTCGCTCTAACGCTTCTTGATGCGTCAGGAACTTAATCTTGGCGGCATCCGGCACGAGCCTAGGGTCGGCGTCGTATATGCCGTCAACATTGTTCTTTGCCATCAGCAACACTTTGGCTTCGATCTCCACCGAGCGCAGCGCGGCGGCGGTGTCGGTCGTCATGAAGGGATTGCCGGTGCCGCCCGCGAATATGACTACGCGCCCCTTTTCCAAGTGGCGTATGGCGCGCCGCCGAATGTACGGCTCGGCTATCTGCTGCACGGTTATCGCGCTCTGCGTTCGCACCGGCAAGCCATGATGCCGTTCAAGCGCGTCTTGCAGGGCGAGCGAATTGATTATAGTGGCGAGCATCCCGGCGTAGTCGGCGGTCGAGCGATCCATGCCCCGCGATTCCGCTTCCCATCCCCGAAGGATGTTGCCCCCGCCAACCACAATCCCGGTCTGCACGCCAAGATCGCAAATCGTCTTTATCTGCTGCGCCATATAGGCTACGGCATCGGAATCGGTGCCATAGCCGCGCTCGCCTGTGAACGATTCGCCACTCAGCTTTAGCAGCACCCGGTCGTACTTTGCGCCGCCGTATTGCAAGAGCGCGTCACTCTCCCAGCGAGAAACGGGTGAACCTTCGCACGCGGATGTTTTCGCCCAGCTTGCCTATGCCCTCGTTCACCAGATCCTGTATGGATTTAGTCGGATCTTTGATGAAGGGCTGCTGCATGAGGACGGTCTCCGGGCTGTCGGCGTCTTCGCCTTCCGGCACTTCGCCGCCGTCCACATAGGAGGGCGACATCGCGGCGACCTGCATCGCTATGTCGTGCGCCAGTTCCTTGAAGTCGTCCGTGCGAGCGACGAAATCCGTCTCGCAGTTCACCTCCAGCAAGACGCCGATGCGCCCGCCGCTGTGTATGTACGACTCGACGATACCCTCTTCGGTGGAGCGTGACGCTTTCTTCACCGCGCTGGCTATGCCCTGCTTGGCGAGGATCTCCTCCGCTCTGTCCAGGTCGCCTCCGGACTCTTCCAGTGCGCGCTTGCAATCCATAATGCCCGCGCTTGTGCGTTCTCTGAGTTCTTTTATAGTGGCTACGCTGAGTTCCAACTCTACTCCTAAGATATGTGATTTATTCAGTTGTTGCGTTTGCTGTCGCCGCGGGCGCTTCCGCTGCGGCCGGCGGCGTTTCGCCAAGCGTTCCATTTTCGCGCTCGGCGGCGGCTTCGCCCATCTCTTCGTATTCGAACGCCGTATGCCTGTTCGTTCCCTCGACTATGGCGTTCGTAATTCGCCCGGTGATGAGTCTGATGGAACGGATGGCGTCGTCGTTGCCCGGAATGGGGTAGTCTATCAGGTCGGGATCGCAGTCCGAATCCACCAGCGCAACGATGGGAATGCCCACGCGCCGCGCCTCCGCGACCGCAATCGCCTCTTTGCCCACATCGATGACGAACAGCACGCCCGGCATTTCCGTCATCTCTTTGATGCCGCCAAGATACCTGTTCAGGCGGGCGATAGAGGCTTCCCTTTTCAGGGATTCCTTCTTCGTGTAGCTCACGAATTCGCCCTTGGCTTGCCGCGTCTCCAAGTCGACGAGGTAGTCGATGCGCGACTGGATGGTTTTGAAGTTCGTGAGCGTGCCGCCGAGCCAGCGCGTCGTGATGTGGAAGGCGTTCGCGCGTTCCGACTCATTGACGATAGTGTCCTGCGCCTGCTTCTTCGTTCCCACCATCAGGATCTTCTTGCCGTCGGCCGCCACATCGCTGACGAAACTCGCGGCTTCTTCCAGCATCCGCAGCGTCTTTTGCAAGTCGATGATGTGTATGCCGTTGCGGTGGGTGAATATGTAGCGCCGCATCTTCGGATTCCAGCGTCGCTTCTGATGTCCGAAGTGGACGCCCGCCTCTAGCAGCGACTTCATCGTGATATTCGTCGGCGCGCTATCCATGGGACGCTGTTGCTGAATCACAACGCTCGGCTGTGTTGCGACCGGTACGGTTTCTTGCATATATGCCTTCCTAGACTACCTCAAACGGATTTACTCAATATCCAGCGCAGTATATCACACCCCGACATGCTGGGCAATTCTTGGCGACACGCCAAATCGCCATCCGTATCACTCCAACTTTGTACTTTGTGGCTGATGCCGGCTCTGTCAAGCCCCGGCATACAGCCGACTTTTAGCCATATCTACGACCTGATAGGGTAGCCCGCTCGCGTCGGCCGCGCGACGTCCCTTCGCCGTCACCAGCAGCGTGCCGCCGCTGCCGACGACCTGACCTTCGACCATGATGGGCTTGCCCGCCACGAAACTCATTGTGGGCTGGTTCGTGTTCGGATTGATTATCGTGATGTCGGCGTCAGCTCCCTCGCTGAAGTGTCCCTTGTTCGCCAGTCCAAGCATACGCGCGGGCGTCAGCGACAGCTTCGTCGCCATCTCCAGCGGCGTCAGCGCGCCGAACGCTACCAGCGCCATGCTCGACTGTATCGCTACATTGCGCGGATGGCAGCCGCCGTCCGTGCTTACCGCGTCCACGATGAATTCGCCCGCCGCGTTCTTCGCAGTCGTCAGCTTGAACGCGGTTGACGGCAGGTTCACAGGGAAACTCATGCCCACCTGCGTATTCGCGCGCTCGTACAGCGTCAGCGCTTCCCTGCCCTTCAGATACACCACATGCCCGCCGCGCTGCCCGATGACCGATGCGTAGCCGTCCAGTATCGCCTGCCCCATCCCCTCGCGCGTGGGCGCATAGCCGCGCATCGCCAGGCAGTTGCGCGGCACATTCGCCTGCACATTCCCTTCGAAGTCGCAGCTGCCGCTCGTGCCGTTCTGTATGGCGTGGTACGCCTCGGAGTTCAGCTGAGAGCGCATTTCTTCCAGTATGCCCAGCGCCTCGTCGCACTCCGCGTCCGCGTCCTCAATCACACCCCGGCAGTATGAGTTCACATGACACACATGAAGCCGCCCCTTGCCCACCAGCCGCGGTATCTCCCGCACACCTCCCAAGTGGCTGCCGGATTCGCGGGTGCCGATGTGAAAGGCGACATAGGCGAGCTGGTCGTTGCAAGCGTGGATGATGTCCGATGTCGTCTGCGGGCTGAAGGGATGGTAGCCGCCGAGTATCTTGACGCCGATGCAGCCCTGCCGCAGCGCGCCCGCGACGATGTCGCGCGCTTCCGGCGGAGACGGCTCCGCCGCCGGCATAGTCGCGCCAGGGATGAGCGCGAACAGCCCGGCGACATTCAGCCCGGCGCCCTTGCGCTTGATGCCGTCGACCAGACTGTACCCCGTGCCGCCCATATCCAGCACGGTAGTCGTGCCCGCCCGCGCGAGCATCGCATAGCCCAGCGCCGGATCCCAGTTGCGCGACAGCCCCGCCACATGCGCGTGCGTGTCGATCTGCCCCGGCATCACCCAGCGACCGGACACATCCACAACCTCGTCGCCATCGAACGGGTCGAGCTCCGGCGCAACCCGCGCAATCATTCCCGCCTTGATGCCAATATCCGCTACGCCCTCGAACCCATTCGCCGGGTCCAGCGCCATTCCTCCGCTCAATATGAGGTCATACTTCGCCATGTCATATCCGTCCTGTCTATCCTGAGAAAATTGCATTAGCGCAGTTTAGCCGTCGATGGGCAAGCATTTTCACCCCCATCCTAACCTTCCCCCAAAGGGGGAAGGGCTAACGCAATTTTCTCCTATCCTGTACATCAATGTCAGATCCTAGTTCGTTATGGAGAAAATTGCATTAGTACAGTTTAGCCGTCGATGGGCAAGCATTTTCACCCCCATCCTAACCTTCCCCCAAAGGGGGAAGGGACTAATGACCTTCCTCTATCAAGGGGGAGGGACTAATGCAATCTTCTTCGTTATGTTACACTACCGCCATACTCAACAGGAGGCTTGACAAGTGAAGGTTGGAGCGATATTTCCACAGACTGAAATCGGCATCGACACGGGCGCAATCCGTGAATACGCGCAGGCGACGGAGTCGCTGGGCTTTGACTTCCTGCTCGCATTCGACCATGTGCTCGGCGCAAACGCGGAGACGCATACCGAGCTGACGGGGCCATACCGCCACGACGACATGTTCCATGAGCCTTTCGTGCTCTTCGGCTATCTCGCAGCCGTAACCAGCAGGGTGGAACTTGCCACCGGCATCATCATCCTGCCGCAGCGACAGACCGCGCTCGTCGCCAAGCAAGCGGCGGTGGTGGATGTGCTGAGCGAGGGACGCTTGCGGCTGGGCATCGGCGTGGGCTGGAACCCGGTCGAGTTCGAGGCGCTGGGCGAGACATGGAACAATAGGGGCAGCCGCTCAGAAGAACAGATTGATGTGATGCGCCAGCTCTGGACGAACGAACTGATAACTTATGAAGGCAGGTGGCACAAGATAACCGACGCGGGCATCCTGCCCTTGCCAGTGCAGCGTCCCATCCCCGTATGGCTCGGCGGCAGTTCCGATCGCACGGTGCGGCGCATTGTCGGCATCGGCGACGGCTGGATACTCACAGGACGCCCCGACGACCGCGCCAAGCATCTAGTCGATAAGCTGCATGCCTACGCCGCGGAAGCGGAGCGCGACATCGGCAGCATTGGGCTGGAAGGCTGGGTGTCCGCGAGCATCGGCGGGCCCGACGAGTGGGCAAAGGAAGCGGAGGACTGGAAGGCGCTCGGGGCGACGCATGTGTCGCTGAACACGATGCGCGCCGACTTGGCCGACCCGGCGGCGCATATGGAGGCGATACGGCAGTTCAAGGAGGCGACGGCGGGGCTGTAACGGATAGAGTTCGCGCAAAATACGGCGGTCAGCCAACTATGCTTGAAGTGGCTGACCGCTATTTTATTCCTTCAATCTTCAGAGCCTAGCCACACCAGCCTATTCTCTAGCGGAACGTCCGCGCGAATTGACTGCGGCAGGCGGTCATAAGTATCCAGCAACTTATCCACCAACTCATCAGGCCCCCAAAGGCGTATCTCAAAGAACCGTCGTCTGTTTTCTCTACGGACGGGTTGTGTGAAGCCGGTCGAACTAACTAGCAAGCCGTAGTCAGCATTGAAACCATGCACATTTCCTTGCAAGCGATTGTAGTCCGCTATCCCCACAAGTGAGCCGCCCGACTTCACCTGCACACACAACTTTGGACTGTCGAACCCCAATGCGCCGCTTCCCGCAAGTATGTCCACGCCGCCATCAGGTCCCGCCTCTGTCTTCAATGTGGCATAACCCTCCGCCTTGAGGATTTCTTCCACCAAAGTTTCCAAGTCATGTCCGTGATACCTCTGACGGATACGCCCGATAATGCGATCTCTGATGTCCTGTTCTAGGTCCAACACAAGAACGTCGTCATACTCATCGGGGGGTTCATTAGTTGTAATCGGCTCAGGCGCACCAACCACCTTTTCATTTTGGTCATTACCCAAGTAAGCGTCCACAATTCCGTCGATACGCTCATCCGCCCTGCTGCGCCCAATGCGAAACACTGTTTGGTTTGCGTTAAATGAGCGCAACAAGTCCAAGTCAAAATTAGTACGTGGCACATCCTGAACCTGCCATTCGACCTTGCGAGTGTGCGGCAATGGCGCTTTGTAGTCGCTTGGCTCGTACACATAATCCCCTACTATCTTGCCAACGGCTATTACCTTAGGTTGTCTGCGCGGCAACACTATCATTTCGCCTATTTTGAATTCGTGGGCGAAATGCCAAAGCTGAGAGGCGGATGCTGCGGCGCGATTTATGCTATCGGGAAATTGCGTATCTTGAATGTGATTACGCAACGCTTCATAGTCGGTAAAATCGGTGACGCTCTGATAGAGATCAAAACCTATGCTATACACGCCGTTGTTGAGGGCGAATTCTTCGTTTTCGCCCATCCTGCCAGCCCTAATCACCCAGACAGCCATTTCGTTCCCTTTCGCATCGGGTTTTCATTTGGATTGTACCATAACTCACCGGCTTGTTCGTATCAATCCAGGGTCTTTCGATTACTAGGGCATTTCTTCCGAATATCATTCTGAGCGTAGCGAGGAATATAGAGTTCTTGCCAGCGCCACGCCTGATATGGCAAGGATTTTAGACCCCTCACTCCGTTCGGGGTGACAATTGAGGGAGTTCGGGGTGACAATTGAAAGACCATGCATATCAATCAGCCCTGTTAGGCTTGCCCAAATGCGCTATAATATCCACGCGATTACATCCCAAGCATCCTGTATAGCCTGAGCGTTCTATGTCAACTTCTGAAAACCTTCGCCGCACTGCCCTTTACGACACGCATATATCGCTTGGCGCGCGCATTGTGCCGTTTGGCGGCTGGGAGATGCCGATACAGTACGACAGCATCTTGCGAGAGGCGCGCGCCGTGCGCTCTAATGTGGGGCTGTTCGATGTGTCGCACATGGGGCGGCTGGAGATACGGGGCAGCGGGGCTGCTCCCCTGCTCAGCCGCGTGCTCAGCGTGGGGGCGATTTCCATGCGCGCCGGGCGAGCGCGCTACTGCCTCATCTGCAACGAGGACGGCGGCATCATCGACGACTGCATCGTCTATCGCAACGGGGCGGAAGACTTTCTGCTTGTGCCGAATGCCGCGAACACTGCTGTCGTAACCGACTGGCTGAATCGCTGGAACACGAAACCCGATACTGTCAGCGTGACCAATGTCACGGCGGAGACGGCGATGATTGCGGTTCAGGGGCCAAAGGCGATACCGATGCTGAACAAGATCACCGCGGACGACATCTCATCCGTCCTTCCCTTTAATACGATACAGACGCAGATTGACGGCACGGACGCGCTGCTGGCGCACACGGGCTATACGGGCGAGGACGGCTTTGAGGCTATAATGCCTGCCGAGGATGCCGCCCGCATTTGGATGCTGCTGGTCGATGAAGGCGCGGCGTCCTGTGGGCTGGGCGCGCGCGATGTGCTGCGCCTTGAGGCGGGGCTGCTGCTGCATGGCAACGACATGAGCGTGGACACCAATCCCTACGAGGCGGGACTGGATCGTTTTGTCAGGCCGGACAGACGCGGATACCTCGCGCGCGACGCATTGCTGCGTGTGCGCGAGAACAGCGTCGAAAGGAAACTTGTCGGCTTCCTCATGACGGGACGGGGCATAGCGCGGCACGGACACGCCATCTGCCACGACGGTCGTGAGATAGGCGAGGTTACAAGTGGCAGCCCGTCTCACTCGCTTGACAGAAACATAGGCTTGGGGTATGTTCCTGCTGATTATTCGGCGGTGGGTACACGCCTCCAAATCGACATTCGCGGACGCCTCGTTGACGCCGAAGTTACCAGCCTCCCATTCTCATTTTAATCACGGAGAAAGCGATTATGACGCCTGACGCCCTCAAGTACTCAGAGGAACATGAGTGGGTTCGCATGGAATCGGACGGCTCCGGGGTCGTGGGCATAACCGACTTCGCCGCCGACAGCCTAGGTGATGTCGTGTTCGTCGAGCTGCCGGAGCCAGGCGCGGAATTGACGCAGTTCGAGAAGATGGGCGAGATAGAGTCCGTAAAGGCGGTATCAGACCTGTATTCACCCGTGTCGGGCACCGTCATGGCGCGCAACGAATCTATCATCGACAGCCCCGAACTGGTCAACGACAGTCCGTTCGATTCGGGCTGGATGGTGCGCGTAACGCTCGCCGACGCCGCGCAGCTCGACAATCTTATGACCTACGCCGAATATCAGGCGATGCTGGAGTCGCAGAGCTAAACTTAGGTTTTCTCGACCACGCCGCCCCGCTTCAACCACATGCGCCCTATGACCAACCAAGAGAACTTCCACTCACCATATTCGCCGAACACCGACGCCGACAGGCGGCAGATGCTCGATGCCATCGGCGTTGACTCGGTCGAAGAGCTTTTTGCCGACATACCTGAGGGGCATCGCAACCCGCCGCTCGACCTGCCGCCGCCCATGTCCGAGTTCGACCTCAAGCGTTATTTCGCCGCGCTTGCGTCCATGAACAAGACGCCGGGCGAGTATGCTTGCTTCCTCGGCGCGGGCGCGTATAGGCATCACATCCCTGCGATTGTGCGCCAGCTCACGAGCCGCAGCGAGTTCATGACCGCATACACGCCCTATCAGCCCGAAATATCGCAGGGAACGCTCCAGACCGAGTTTGAGTTTCAGACGCTCTGCGCCCAGCTCACCGGCATGGATGTCGCCAACGCGGGCATGTACGACGGCTCAACATCGCTCGCAGAAGCCGCGCTCATGGCGGCGCGCATCACGCGGCGCAACCGCGTCGCCGTGCTGGATTCGGTATCGCCCGCGTACATCAGCGTACTTCGCACTTACACGGAAGCGCAGGGCATCGTCATAGATGTCGTATCGTCTGACAGCCCTACGCTCACCGAGGACACCGCTTGCCTCGTAGCGCAGCAGCCCAATTTTCTGGGCAGCATCCAAGATATGCGGTCATTTGCCGACCGCGCGCATGCGGCCGGCGCGCTGTTCGTCGCATACGCCGATGCGTTGTCTATGGCGCTGTTCACGCCGCCCGGCGAATACGGCGCGGACATCGTGGCATCGGAAGGGCAGGCGCTCGGCGTGCCGCCCACATTCGGCGGGCCTTATGTCGGCATGTTCGCCTGCAAGCAGGACTACATCCGCCAGATGCCCGGGCGCATCGTGGGCAAAACGCTGGACACGCAGGGACGAACCGCGTATGTGCTGACGCTTCAGACGCGCGAGCAGCACATACGCCGCGAGCGCGCCACCTCCAACATCTGCACATCGGTCGCGCTCATCGCCCTGATGACGACCGTCTATATGGCTGCCAACGGCAGGGCGGGCATGCGCCAAACCGCCGAACTGACCTACCAGAAGTCGCATTATCTGGCATCGCTGATAGCCGACATTCCCGGCTATGCGCTCGCGGATGGCGGCGTCTTCTTTCAAGAGTTCGCCGTACAATGCCCGATGCCGCCGTCGCAACTGAATTCGCGCCTGCTCGACTACAAGATTATCGGGGGCTTGGACATAAGCGACCGCGTGGCGAACGGCATGCTCGTCTGCGCCACAGAGGTCAACACACGCGAGGAGATTGACGCCTTCGCTGCCGCGCTCGCGGAGATAGGCGCATCGGCATGACCACCCTGCTAGAAAGATTATCGCAAGACCGCCGCCGCCTGCTGATGGATCGCAGCGTGAGCGGCAGAATCGGCGCGACTCTGCCACAGAGCGATGTGCCATATCAGCCGATGCCGGATGAGGGGTTGCTGCGCGACACGCTCGATTTCCCGGAAGTGAGCGAGAATGAACTCGTGCGCTACTTCTCGCAGCTCAGCCAGCTCAACTTCTCCATAGACCACAACTTCTACCCGCTCGGCAGCTGCACGATGAAGTACAACCCCAAGCTCAACGATGAGATTGCGTCTATGCCGGGCTTCGCGGAGATACACCCGTTGCAGCCCGACGCGACCGTGCAGGGCGCGCTGCGGCTGATGTGGGAGTTGCAGCAGCGGCTTATCGAGATGACGGGAATGGCGGGATGCTGCCTCGCGCCCATGGCGGGCGCGGATGGCGAGCTGGCGGGCATGCTGATGGCGCGCGCGTATCACATGGAGCGTGGCGACGCCGCCCGCAATAAGGTGCTCATCCCCGACAGCGCGCACGGCACCAATCCCGCCACCGCCAGCATGTGCGGCTTCGAGGTCATCACGCTGCCATCGGACGCCGAGGGCAACACAGACCTTGAGGCGCTGCGGTATTCGGTCGGCGACGACCTCGCGGGCTTGATGATTACGCTGCCCAGCACATTGGGGCTGTTCGACGCCAACATCCTTGAGGTGGTTCAAGTCGTGCGCGACGCGGGCGGTATAGTCTATGGCGATGGCGCGAACCTCAATGCGCTGCTTGGGCGCGTCAAGCTCGGCGATCTAGGCTTCGACCTGATGCACTCCAACCTGCATAAGACCTTCACGCAGCCGCATGGCGGCGGGGGGCCCGGCGCAGGTCCCGTTATCGTCGGTGAACGACTTCTGCCATATATGCCCACGCCCGTGGTCAAGCGCAGCGTGAATGACGACGGCGGCGAATGTTACACGCTCGACGCGCCGCCAAAGACCATCGGCAGGATGGGCGCGTTTCACGGCAACTTTGGCGCGCTGGTTCGCGCGTATGCCTATATCACGACGCTGGGCGATGAGGGCATCGCCAACATAAGCCGCGACGCCGTGGTCAATGCCAACTACATCCTCAGCCAACTCAAATCCGACTACGACCTGCCGTATGAGCGCAGCTGCATGCACGAGGTTGTGTTCTCGGCGCGCAACCTGAAACGCGAGCATGGGGTCAGCGCGCTGGATGTCGCTAAGCGCATCATAGACTACGGCATACACCCGCCCACGATGTACTTCCCGCTCATCGTGGAAGAGGCGCTGATGATAGAGCCAACCGAAACTGAGAGCAAGGAGACGCTCGACGGCTTCATAGAGGTGATGCAGACGATAGCGCAGGAAGCGCGGGACAACCCCGATCTGCTCCACGACGCCCCGCATGATACGCCCAACACGCGGCTGGACGAGGCACGAGCGGCGAGGCGGCCGGATTTGCGGTGGAGGCGCTAAATCAAAAATTGGCATTCCCTCTGCCCAGATAGACCTTGCATAACAGAATGTTTGTCTGTATTATTGCAGTAGAATCGATTAGGAGGTTTCTTATATGTCCATATCTTCAGACAATCTCGATACAGACAATTTACGCTTACGCGCTGAGGATATCCTAAATGCCTTGGAAGAAAACGAGCCAGAGAGACCTTATTTTATTGAGTTCTCTGGAACTCCCAAAAGTGGGAAGAGCACATGTATTGACATAGTTTCCCACTTCTTCCGGCGAGTTGGCTTCAGAGTATTGGCTCCCACTGAGGGTGCTTCCCGGCGTACACCTCGTTTCCTCAGAGACGATTTACTTGCCTTTAATACATGGTCTGCATCGTATGCTCTGACTCATGTATTAGAAGGACTAACTAGTCCTGAAAGGTATCATATTGCCATCCTTGATAGAGGTTTGTTTGATGCTCTAGCGTGGTTTGAACTACTTGAACAACGCAGAGACGTAACAGCAGACGACTGCAAGCGTGTTCAAGAATTTCTGATGATCGAGAAGTGGCGAAGCGTTATTGACTGTGTGTTTTTGTTTCAAACTGACCCTGCCACATCACTCAAGCGGGAAAATGCTGATAAACTCATCGATGAACCTGGAAGGGCAATGAACCAGGATTTCCTGATGAGTCTAAATAATGCATACGACACCGTTCGGGAGAAATATGCCGATCAATTTCAGAATTTCGAGTTAATTGACACTGGCGATACCCAAGTCAGTACTCCAAAGTCAACTGCCTTTGAAGTAACTCAAAAGACTATTGATCTGATGTCAGGGAATTCTTCAGAATGAACGAAAACCAGACACGGGAAATACTTGTCGCTCCAAGAAGTCTATTTCAGGACTACCGCTGGTTTGTCCCTTGGGATGTCATTGAACCTCAGTTGCGCGATATTTCAAGCAATGCGACTTGGGTGGAGCGAGAAATTGCTGAACAATCGTACAGTGATGTACAAATAATTCCTTGCGGAATAATCAAAAACTCATCTGGGGAATACTGTGTTCAGCGAAGAGTGAAATCTACTAGACCTGACCTCAATAGCAAGATAACGCTTACTTTTGGAGGACATATAGACCGGGTTGAGCAGCCACAAGGCACAGACTTCCTACGTTTACTTCTATTGACTTTATCCCGAGAATTAGAAGAAGAATTAGGAGTTCAGGAAATCAACAACTTTGAGAATGTCGGTGTGGTAATTGACCCGTCATCTTTGTTGGCATCTAGGCATGTAGCGTTTGTCTTTCAGGCATTGGTTGATTCTGAAGTCAGCCCATTGGCGCGTGAGGAATTTTCTGTTCACTCAAAATACAGCGCCAGCTTTCTCACAGCTGAAAAAATCACTGGGCTACTTTCTCTGCTTGATCCTTGGTCAAGAATTGTATTTGAAGAACGTCTGAATCCCCGCTCTAAGCCTCAGGGTAGGCAAATGAGCCTAATACAAAACATCTAAATTATGGAGATACCGATGGGCAAATGGGCTTGGTTTCCGCTAATTGGATCAATTTTAGGCGCATTGGTTTTCATTTTTGGCTCTATGTCCGCAGAGGGTGCGCCTCAAGAAGCAGTTGCAGCGGCAGCAGGCGTAGCTCTTGCTATAATTCCTTATGTCTTCGCAAGGGCAATGTCAGAAATAAACGCTTCCAAGCAGGGGAACTTGCGTAGAATCGAACTCGCCCGCCTTATTGCAATAGAAATGTCTGACACACAACATAAAAAGGGAGAACAGGAAGCAGAATCGCACCAGATACGAGAGCGTCAGAGCGAAGTAGAAACGCAGGGCGTGAGCGATGTCAGGATGGCCGGTCCAAACAGATCGAGAGCGGATACTACATCGGTTTAGGGAACGGAAATAGGCTTCTCAAAATACCAAAGAGTAGCAAGTGAATCAAGAATACATAAACTTACAGGGAGCAATAGTATGGTTGATGTAGGACAGTCCGCGCCGGACTTTACGCTGCCGGCGCAAGATCTGAAGAATGTATCGTTGAGCGACTACAAGGGCGAAAAGACGGTCGTTCTGTCGTTTCACATATTTTCGTTCACAGGCGGTTGAACGGATCAGGTCTCCTCGTTCCGCAGCTACAACGCTGACTTCGAGGAGAAGAATGCCCAGGTTCTGGGCATTAGCTGCGACGCCCGCCCCGCGCAAACCGCATACTCAACATCGCTGGGCAATCTGCCCTACCCGCTGCTGTCGGACTTTCATCCGCACGGCGCGATGACGCAGGCTTATGGCATATTCAACGATGAGCGCGGCGCGCCCAATCGCGCGGTGTTCATAGTCGATAAGGAGGGCGTCATCCGCTTCAAGCGCGTCTATGACAGCGCGCGCGCCCTCGATCCCAAGGACATTCTTGCGGAAATCGACAAGATTTAGGCGCGAATCACAATGAACGACAACGCCCCCGCGCGGCATGTATTCCATGAGGGCGACCACGCCCTCATCATAGACCGTCGGGGGCGGCGCTATCTGACGCTGCTGCGCGCGGGCGCGAAGTTCGAGTCGCACCTCGGCGCATTTCCGCACGACGACGCCATTGGCGCTGAAGCGGGTTCATGGATGACCACGAACCGGGGGCATGTGTTGCTCGCCGTCAAGCCCACGATGGCGGACTTCGCGCTGGATATGCCGCGCATCGCCACCGTAGGCTACCCCAAGGACTTGGGCGCAATCCTGGTCTATGGCGACATCTTTCCCGGCGCGCATGTGCTGGAAGCGGGCTGCGGCAGCGGCGCGGTAACGATGGCATTGCTGCGCGCCGTCGGCGAGCGCGGTTCGCTGGTGTCGTATGATGTGCGACAGGACATGATAGACCGCACGCGCGCGAATGTAGGCTCGATGCTTCACGACACATCGAACCTTACGCTCAAGCTCGGCGATGTGTATGAAAGCATCGAGGAGCGAGAACTCGATCGCATCGTGCTAGACTTGCCGGAGCCTTGGCATGTCGTCCCGCATGCGTCGGAAGCGCTGCTGCCGGGCGGCATATTCGTCAGCTTCTCGCCCACCGTGCTGCAAGTTCACGAATTCGTGAGAACATTACGGGCAGCGCGCACCTTCGATATGCTGGAGACGATGGAAGTCCTGCAACGCCCCTGGAACATCAGCAACCGCAGCGTCAGGCCTGAGCACCGCATGGTGGCGCACACCGGCTTCATCACCGTAGCCCGCAAGTGCTCGCCGCGCCCGGCATCCGACGTCGCCGGCCGGGACTAGCGCACTTCCGGCTGCCATTCACCCCACAGCGACGGCGCTTCCCAGCCGGTGTGCGGATAGCGACCTTCCATTAGCGGCATGTGGCGGCTCGAAAGCATCGGCGGAGACAGTGCCCGGCGCACAGGTTCGGACGGCATGAGCGACGCATACGTCGTTACGCCCGTCCCCTTCTCCTGAATCAGCGCCTTGAAGCCTCCAAGTCCGTCCGGGTTCACGAGTTCGCGCAGCGCCATCACATTGGCATTGCGCTCGTGCTGGCTCAGCGGCATCGTCCGCACGCTACGCAGCAACTCATCCATGCCCAACGCGCGCAGCAATTCGGCTTGCGTCATGTATGCGAGCGTGTGTAAGCCCGCGACCTTGCCCTCGTATTGCAATGACGAAAAATCCACATGGGCGGTGATGTCTTGCCTGCCGACACGCTGATACGGGCTGCTGCCTTCCGTATGCCGAAAGTAGGTTTGGAGCGTGCCGAACTTCCGCCGCCGTGAGTACAGCTCCGCCGCCTGATAGCCGTAATCTATGGTGATGACGAACCCCTTGCCAAGCGCGCGCGCAACATCGCCGAGCCATGGCTTGACATGCAGGTTCACCTCGCCGCTGTGTCCGTCCGCAAGCCGAAAGCCCAGCCTATCCAGGCGCTCAGTCAGCAGCGGCGTTGACGGCTTGTCCAGCGCCTCCACGAACTCGTCGGCGTCGTCGAGCGCAACATAGACTTCAAGCGCCTTCCCGCCCGACATCTTGAAGCGATGCACCGGAAAGGCGTCGACAAACTCGTTGGATATGAAGCAGCCCAGCACACCGCGCAACGGCACATTCGTCGCGCGTAGCCGTTCCGTGGCAGCCGCGCTCGCGCTTTCGTTGGCATCGGTGGGCGCACCTGTGGGCGCATAGCGGTCTATGCTGATGTAGCGCAGTCTGTCGGCGAACCCGTCCGGCAGTCGAGCGGCGTATGCGCGGATGTCGTTGGCGAGCATGCCGCCGCCAGCGCCCATCTCCACAACGGTGAAGTCCGCGGGCTCGCCCATGCATTGCCACATGGTGAAGAGCTGCACGGCAAGCAGCGCGCCAAAGGCGGGATGCACCGCCGGGCTGGTGTAGTAGTCGCCTGCCGCGCCGAAAGGACTGTCGTCGGTGTAGTAGCCGTCAACGGGATGATACAGCGCCAGCCGCATGAACTCGGCGAAGGTGATTTTGCCCTGCCGTCGGATGCGGTCTCTTATCGCCTGCTCGGCTGCGGTGGTTGCTGTCATAGCGTCCCGGCAAAACAAAAGGGACATCAGCGAGTGATGCCCCTGCGATTGCGTTTTGAAGTTGAACCGATGCTAGGAACCGGACTTTGCCTGCCGCAGTCGCCTGTTGTGCGAGCCCTGCCTGTCCCAGCCTGAACCCTGGATGGAGTTATTGAACTCGCGGCGTTCACCGCACCGCTTGCACTGGCCGGAGCTGACGGGCCCGTTTGGGCTTTCAATCTGCCAATGGTGCAGGCACTCGGTAGTTTCGACAGATTCTTGCGTCATGGCGCAGTCCTTTCGTTCAATGCTTGAGATATATTCTCAGATACCCGGCAGGCTTACCTCCGGTCTATGGGTACATATTCGACATCCATGTCCCCGACATAGACCAGTCTAGGGCGCAACAGGATGTTGTTGTCGAACTGCTCCATGACCTGCACCGTCCAGCCCGGGATGCGTCCCATGGCGAAGATGGAGATGAACAGGTCTTCGGGAATGTCCAGCAGGTAGTAGATAGCGCCGGAGAAGAAGTCCACATTCTGGCAGATACCGCGCCGCGCGTAAGGCTCCATCACCTTGACGACCGCTTCTAGGATGGAGTACCAGCCGGGCTGTCCCTTACGCATGCCAAGTTCGCGCGCGTCGTCCATCAAGTGTATGGAGCGGGGATCTATTGCCTTATAGACGCGATGCCCGAAGCCCATGACCCTGCCGCCCTTGCTGCGAAGGTCAGCCACATACGCGGCGGCGTTGGATTCGTCGCCGATTTCCAGCGCCATCTTCATCACTTCTTCGGCAGCGCCGCCGTGCGAGGGGCCTTTGAGTACGCCCACGCCCGTTGTAACGGCGCAGTGGAGGTCGGCTTGCGTCGATGCGGTTACTCGCGCGCCGAAAGACGAGGCGTTTATGCCGTGTTCGGCGTGCAGGATGAAGTCCTTATCCATGAGCTTGGCGTCCCGCGGGTCCGGGTCTTCGCCGAAGAGCATGTACAGGAAGTTGCCGGCGTGGTCGAGGCTGCTATTGGGCGCGATGGGCTGCTTGCCCTCGCGTATGCGAGCGTGCGCGGCGACTATGGTTGCCGCCTGCGCCGTGAGCCTGATGCCCTTACGCAGCGTGGCTTCCTGGGAGTTGTCTTCCGTATCCGGGTCAAACGCCGACAGCGCGGATATGGCGGTGCGGAGCACGTCCATCGGGTGCGCCTTCTGCGTGAGGCTGATTACATTGAGCACATCTTCGGGAAGCGCGCGGTTTGCCTTCAACTCAGAGTCAAAAGCGTCGAGCTGCTCATGCGTGGGAAGCTCGCCGTACAGCAGAAGGTAGATGGTCTCTTCAAATGTGGACTTAGTGGCAAGGTCGTCGATGTTGTAGCCTCGATAGAGGAGCTTGCCCACATCGCCGTCAATGAAACTTGACCTAGTTCGGTCTATATGCACATCTCGAAGGCCTCTATGAATTTGGACCTTCTGCTCACTTGCCATACGACTCCCTCCCAGGTCTGATTTTAGGGGTTTAGCGCGCGGCTAATTCGCCCGTCTTGCAGCATCATCGGAACGCTCCAAGGTTCGCCAATTTTAGCACTCTGTCGCTTGGAGTGTCAAATAATCTCATCGGCGGCAAGTTGTAGTTCGGGGCTACCTGCGCTATCCTGTACAGGCTTCGAGGAGCATCTTTTTAGTCGCGGACAGGCGGCAATTTAGCAAGGGAGCGGCGCAAATCAGTATGAGCAATCAGCAGGTGCAAGAATATAGGGGCGTGATGGTATTGCCCGGCGAGCAGGATGAGCGTGGCGTGTCCCTCTCTGTGGACACAGCAGCGCCATCGGTGGGCATTCGCTTCGATGAGCCAATCGAGGGCAATACCCAGTGGCAGGCGCAGGATCTCACGGTCGCAAACCGCTTGAAGTACGACGAGGTCGTGTTCATCACAAGCGGGCTGCCGAAAGAGGCGATCGAAGTAACCTGGAAGTTCAACAGCAGCCTCATCGACGACTCGCTGGCGGGCGTGGTGATCGCGCGCCCGAACGACCAGCGAATTACGGGCGAAAAGGGCTTCGTGCTTACGAAGGTTAGCTAGTCGGCGTCCTCGGCGGGGAATAGCAACTGGTTGATGGTTTCATACGCTTGGTCGTTCGCCAAGCCCATGACCACGCCCGCCCTGGCGTCGCGGAAGTAGCGTTCGAACGGCAGCTCACGGGCGAACGCCGTGCCGCCGAACATCGTCATCAGGTCTTGCGTAACTCGCACGGCGAGCTCGGAGCAGATGACCTTCGCCTGAATGTACGGCAGCAGCGACGGCGCTCTGCCCTCGTCTGCCATGGAAGCCGCCACATGCAGAAATGCCCGCGCCGCTTCGATTTGCGCGCTCATCTCGGCGATGCGGCGCTGATTGATGGGGTTGTCCAGACGCCGCGCGCCGCTCGGAAAGCGCTTGTTGCCCTCTACGCACGCCAATTCGTATGCCCCGGACGCTATGCCCAGATACGCCGCGCCGTAGGTCAGAATTAGCACCGGCATCATGTACCTCGCCATCACCGGCTCTTTCTCGCCCTCAAGCTCGATGCCAAGCAGGTTTTCTTCCGGCACGACGCCGTCGAACACCATCGCGGCGCTGCAATTTCCCCGCATGCCGAGACCGTCCCATTCGCTCACAGTCTGCCAATCGACCTTGTCCGCCTCGATCATCAGAAGGTCGGGCGGGCCTTCGGTTCGACCGCCCTCCACGCGGCAGAACATGATGTAGTGCGACGCATGACCCGCGGATGTTACATAGGATTTGCGAATGTTGTCGAGGCGAAGGCCGCCCTCTACGCTTGGCAGCGGCACATCCGGCGCTGACACGGGCCTCCAGTCCCTGCCGGACTGCCCGCGCGACTCGCCGCCGGCGGCTGCCGCGAATACCTCGCCCCTTGCCAGCGGCTCGACGAAACGCTGCAACTGCAACGCGGTCGGTATGCGGCTGACGGCTTCCACCGATTCCAGGTGCATCTTGTAGCACATGGCGGTTGACGGGCACTTCTTGGAAATCTCCTCGACGATGAGACAGGTCGTAACCATGTCGCCGCCGAGTCCACCATGTTCCTTGTCCACGCGCAGCGCCCACAATCCCAGCTCGCCTAGCGCGGCGAGGGATTCCTTTGGAAACTGCGCCTTGCGGTCGTATTCGGCGGCTCTGGGGCCAATCTCGCGCTCCGCGAGTTCGGCTACGCGTCGCTGCCATTCGAGTTGGTCGCTCGTCAGGTGATAGTAGTTCATCTGCGCCCTCTGAGTCTGCTCGGTTTTGATGCCATAAGCAGACTAAATCCAAGCGGGCGTCCTGTCAATTGCGCCGCGCGACTTATCCGCTTACGGCAAGCGTCCCGCTGCGCTAGAATAGGCTTACGGAACAAGAGCCGGTACGGAGCGTTATGAAGAAACTGGGGCTGATAGTCAATCCAATCGCGGGGATGGGCGGCAGAGTGGGCTTGAAGGGCACAGACGGCGTTGATGCGCTGCGGCAGGCGCTTGCCCTCGGCGCGCAGCCGGAGGCGCACAGGCGCGCCGCAGAAGCGCTTGCCATAATCGCCAAGGCAATGCCGGACGCAACGCTCGTTACCTGCGCCGGAGCGATGGGCGAGGATGCGGCGCGAGAGTGCGGCATATCGCCTGTGCTTGTCGGCGGCGCGCCCAAAGACAAGCGCAAGACCACAGGCGCGGACACACGCCATGCCGTCGCGGAGGTGCAGCGCGTCGGCGTGGACTTGCTGCTGTTCGCGGGCGGCGACGGCACGGCGCGCGACATCTGCGACGCATTGCGCCCTAGCGCAGTTCGCGGTGAACGGCTGCCCGCGCTCGGCATACCGGCGGGCGTGAAGATGCACTCAGGCGTGTTCGCGCTCACGCCGCGCAGGGCAGGCGAACTTGCGCTGCGCTTCTTCCAGGGCGGCTTGAGCGGCGTCAGCGATGCGGAGGTGATGGACATAGACGAGGACGCATTCCGTACCAGCAGCGTTGCCGCAACGCTCTACGGCTATATCAGCGTGCCTCAGGACTCGCATGCGGTTCAGTCCACAAAGTCAGGGACGGCGGCGGACGAACAAGAGGCGCTGGCGGCTATCGCCCAACAGGTCATCGCCGACATGGTTGACGACACGCTCTATATCATTGGGCCAGGCACGACCACCAAAGCCGTCGCAGACGCATTGGGGGTAGCAAACACCCTGCTAGGCGTGGATGCCGTGCTGAACGGGCGGCTGATCGCCACAGACGCGACGGAGAGCGACTTGCTGCGACTGACTGAGCGACGACCTGCCAAGATAATCGTAACGGCAATCGGCGGGCAGGGCTATATCATCGGGCGCGGCAATCAGCAGCTCAGCCCGCGCCTCATACGACGCATCGGAAGGGATAATATCATCGTGGCGGCGACACGGAGCAAGCTATTGCGGCTAGGCGGCAGGCCTCTGCTCGTCGACACGGGCGATCCCGCGCTGGACGAAGCGCTGAGCGGCTACATCAAGGTCGTAACGGGCTTCCGTGAGTTCCACGCCTACAAGGTTGCATGCTGAACATCCTGTCAGCGTCAGGTCAAGCCCGCCTGATGCCGACGCCAAGCCCGTAACTTTGGATGCGGTCGCGGTACAGCTCCGCCTGCTCGAGCATGCACACAATCACGACCGCGCTGCCGGAATTGTGCGCCTCCAGCATGATGCCCATCGCTTCTTCGACGATAAGCTCCGGCACACTGTTCACCAGCGCCTCTACAACGAAGTCCATCGCGTGGTAGTCGTCGTTATACAGCACCACAGCATAGCGCGGCAGCCTCTCGCGCAGCGCGCGCTCCAGCGTTTCCGTGTCCGTATCCGGCATGGTTGTAAGTACGGGGCGCTTTGACATATTCACAGCAGCAATTATATTTGTTAGCAGTGATAGACACAATCCAGGCTTGATACAGGAGAAAAACATGCAAATTGGAATGTCCTTAACCACAAGCTACGCTATCGACCGCGACGCCAAGACGCTGATGGACGGCGTCGTGGAGCAGGTCAAGGCTATGGCAAAGCTTGGCTTTGCGTCGCTGTCGCTGGGCGACCACCATGTGACGCAGAGCCACTACTTTCAGGTACTGCCAACGATGTCGCGCCTATCGGCGCACACGGGCGACATGCGCCTGATACCGCTGTTCCTGCTGCCGTTCTACAATCCGATACTGCTGGCGGAGCAACTCGCCACGCTGGACATCATCAGCGGCGGCAGGACGACCGTCATAAGCGGGCTAGGGCACCAGCCGGAAGCGCACGACGCATTTCAGACACCCCAAAGGCTGCGCGTGTCGCGCTTCGTGGAGACCTTTGAGATAATGCGCCTGCTGTGGGCGAATAACGATGTGTCGTACAGCGGCAGGCATTATAGTTTCGATGGCGTGTCGATCAATCCTAAGCCGCTTAGCAACTCGCTGCCCATGTGGATAGGCGCAAACGCCGATCCCGCAGTGCGCCGCGCCGCGCGGTTGGCAGACGCTTGGGTCATCAGCCCCGGCTGGACGCCGGACTACATCGAGGAACGGCTGCAATTCTACCGCGCCGCGCTCGCGGAGTTTGGACGCAGTGAGCAGGTCGGTGAGCTGGTGGCGCGGCGCGACCTGCACCTAGCGCGAACGCGAGATGAGGCATTGAGCGAGGCGCAGACTTTGTTCGAGGATGGCTATCGAGGCTTCGGCATGCGGGAAATGCGGGAATCGCTCATAGTCGGGAGCGCGGCAGAGTGCATCGCCGCGCTGGAGCGGCTGGAGCGCATGGGCGTTACGCATATCCTGTTCCGCTGCGCGCTCGACGAACCGGAGCAAGCCATGCAGACTATCCGCATTCTGGGCGAGCAGGTCATCCCGCGCTTTCACGGCTAGATACGGGACTGCAACGCTCGCGCGTTACAGCGTGCCGCGCAGCCTGGGGTCGAGCGCATCGCGCAGCCCATCGCCGAACAGATTGAACGCGAGGACGGTGACCGTGATGAACACGCCGGGGAAGAAGACATGCCACCAGAACGGATAGAGCAGCGCTGACGCCTCGCCGAGCATCCCGCCCCAAGTAGGCGTTGGCGGACTGACGCCAAGCCCGAGGAAGCTGAGCGACGCCTCTATGACGATGACCGTGCCTAGGTGGACGGTGAACAGTATCAGGAATGGCGCAAAGCATTGCGGCGCGACGTGCCGCGCCATGATTCTTATCTGAGAAGCGCCAATGCCCCGCGCCGCCTCCACATAAGCGGTTTCTTTGACCGAAAGCGCTACCGAGCGGATAATTCTCGCGCCGAAAGGCACGCGAGTAACGGCAATCGCGACGATGATCGTCCACATTCCCGCGCCCATGACAAGCACGAGCGCGAAGGCAAGAATCAGGCCCGGGAGCGCCATGATTATCTCCACAAAGCGCTGGCTTATCATGTCGGTCAAGCCGCCGAGATAGCCGCTCACTAGGCCCCATACGCCGCCGATGGTCGTGCCGAGCAACACCGACGCCAAAGCCACGAAAAGCGATATGCGCGCGCCGTACAAAATCCTGCTCAGCAGGTCCCTTCCTATCTGGTCCGTGCCGAAATAGCTGGCGCTGTCGGGAGGCGCGCTCATCTTGGTGAAGTCGGTCTTAAGCGGGTCTTTAGGAGATATGACAGGCGCGCCGACTGCCATCAGCACCAGAATCAGCCCAACCAAACCCCATATAGCCGCAAATGGACTGCGACGTGCGAATGCGCGAACGGCATCGGAGTACCTGGATATGTTTGCGTTGACGCCTCCGCGGACGGCTACCGATTCCATTGAACCCTCACATGGCTTTAATGATTGAGCGCACTCGCCCGTTGGTCATCTCTAGTTCAAGCGAATTCTTGGGTCCAGCCATCCGTATAGCAAGTCAATGAACAAGTTGACCAGCACAAAGATGACCGCATAGAAAAGCACGATGTTCTGCACCACATTGAAGTCGCGGTCGATTGCCGCGACGACCAGCGCTTTGCCCAGCCCCGGAACGGTGAACGCCTGCTCGACGGCGACCGAGCCGCCCATCACGAAGCCAAGAAGTACGCCGCTGAGCGTGAGCACGGGAAGCAAGGCGTTCGGCATAGCGTGTCGCGCTATCACGAGCCGCTCGATTAGTCCTTTAGCGCGAGAAGTTCTTACATAGTCTTCTCTGAGAACCTCGAACAGCGAGGAGCGAGCCATCCTAGCGATGAACGCCGCTTGACCGAGACCAAGCACAATCGCAGGCCCCACTATTATCTGAAAATTCGTCCACGGGTCTTCCCAGAACTGCACCGATACGATTGGCGCTTTGTATTGAAACCAAGAGATGAAAGCGACCACGACGAGCAGCCCAAACCAGAATCCCGGTATGGCGAGAAACAGCACCGTGAAGAAACTGGTACACATGTCCCAAACAGAGTTTGGACGCACCGCGCTGATAATTCCGACGGGCAGCCCTATAATCCAGGAAATTGCGACGGAAATAATCCCTATCTGAGCGCTTATGGGGCCGCGCTGAGCCAGTATCTCGATGATGGGGTCTCCGCGAAAAAAGGACTCGCCGAGCTTGCCGGAGGCGATGTCCCTCATCCACAGGGCATACTGTACCGCGATGGGCTTGTCCAGTCCGAGGTCGCGCAGGATTTCAGCCTTCTGCTCCGGGGTCCATTTGATGATGGTCTCGATCCCGTAGTACGCGCCCAAAGGGTCGCCGGGAAGAATACGCATTATGCCGAATATCAAGATCGTGATGCCGAAAATGGTGGGGATTGCGTAAAGAAAACGCTTCAAAATATAGTTTCGCAATCATCCCCTCCTGCGCCGCTAACGGGGGTGGGGGTTCTATGCCCCCCACCCTAACCCTCCCCCTGCGGGGGAGGGGATTGCATCATTACCCTCCCCTAGATGGGGAGGGAGCTTTATCCTTACACTACCCGAAGACGCTACCTGTCCAGCCAGACATAGTCCCACTTGTGCAGTTCGTAGTTCGCGTAGAAGTCACTGTTCGCCGGCATCAAGCCTTTCACATGATCCCAGTAGCCCCAGTAAGTAATCTCGGTAGTGTCGAGAGGGATCCAGGGCATTTCTTGGTCGAGGAAGGCGGCGAGATCCCTGGACATTTCAATCTTCTTTGCCTGATCCAGCTCTATCTCCATAGCCCTGAGCATCTTGTCCAGTTCGGGGTTATCATAGAAGGCGGTGTTGCCGTCGCAGAGGGTGTCTCCGCATCGTCCGAAAAGGTCTTTGATGTAGAACGACGGGTCAGGTATGAACGCCCAAGCGCCGCCTTCGACCGAGATGTCGTAGTTGCCTGCCTTAATCTCTTCGCCATGCGCGGACACATCGATTACTCGAATTTCGGTGTCAACATTCAAGCCTTCCTTCAGCATCGCCTGGATGGCAGGCGCTCTCTGACGCTGGTTGATGGTCTCGCGAGTAGCGAGATCCAGCTTGGGAATGCCTTGACCGTTGGGATAGCCTGCCTCGGCCAGCAGCGCGCGCGCTTCGGCGATGTCCGCTTCGGTCGGATGGCGGAAATACTTCCGCTGCTTCAGTTCCTCCAGTGGCAGACCGTAGGGCGTGCCGTCCGTGAACCAGCCGCCGCCGAACAGGGTTGCCTTCACATCCGCGGTAACATCGAGCAGCGCCTGCTGGTCCAGAACCAGCGCAAACGCCTGACGAACCCGCTTGTCGTCGAATGGCTTCCGCATATTGTTCAGTGGGATGCCGTGCCAGATGAGAAGATGCTGGCGTATGCTGTTCAGCCCGGGCCTGTTGCCGATGTCCTTGCCGTCCTTGGGGGCAAGCCACATCGCCCAATCGGTCTGATTGCCCAGCAGCGCCGCAGTGTTCTCAGGCGTCCAAGCCTTAAGCCAGATGTGCTCTATCCTGTCGATGTAGGGCGCGTCCGGGCTCCAGTAGTCAACATTCTTTTCCTGCACCCAGCGGTCATCGTCTCGCTCCACATACTTGAACGGCCCGGTTCCGGGGTGATCGTCAACGCTCCTCAGATTGCCGTCGTTCTCCTCAAGCGTCTCCTTCTTGCTAATCAGATTCCATTCAGTAGAGAAGGCGACCATCATATTTGAAAGCGCTCGAGCCTCGCTGAGCTCGAACTCGATGGTGTAGTCGTCAGGCGCGTTCACTGCGGATACATTGGGGAACAGCGTCCTCCGCAGGCTGACAAGCCCTTCTCTTGGAAAAATAATCCTGTCGTATGTAGCCTTGATGTCCTCTGATGTAAGGTCGCTTCCATCGTGGAACTTAACGCCTTCACGAATGTCGAATGTGAAGGTTAGCTGATCGTCGGATATGTCCCACCTGTGCGCGAGATCCGGGATAACCGGGACATCCGACGTTCGCGGGTCGCGGCGCAGAAGCGCGTCATACATGGGCGACTGGACGCCGTGGTTGGCGATGGTGCCGGAAGCATACCAGTCGAAGTGAGCGGGTGGCCCATGCGCGCCGGCGCGGAATGTGCCGCCGGACTTGGGGAACGGGTCGAGCGGTCGCACATAGAAGATTTCATCGGTCGGGCTTGGCGTGGCTATCACTACGCGCTCGATTGGAACCTCTTTGGTCACCTCTTTGATGACTTCCTTGACAACCTCTACTTCTACCTCCACCTCCTTGACGACCTCTTTTTCGACCTGGACTTCCTTGACCACTTCTTCTGTGACGACGACGGTCTCGACGACCGTGACGACTTGAGGTTCGGCCGCGCCGCATGCGACAGCCGCCAGCATAGCCGTTACAGCGCAGATTAGAAGCCATATTGCCGACTTCGATGCCCGCAAACCTAGCATAAATATGCCTCCCTTATGAACTAATTGATCGCTTCAATCGCTGCGAATAGCTTATTTCACGAGGGCTTTCAGGCGCGCTTGGCGTACCCCCGTCAGGATGCCGCCATTAAATCATCACTCAAGATAATAGTCAAGATTGAGCGTTGTGATATACGCGGCGCGCGCTATTCACGCGCAAAGCGCCGTGCCTGCGCCGCAACTTCTTGACATTGCCAAGCCTGTCGGCGACTATTGCGCTGCCGCACTGAAATACGGGCGGCTCATTCACAGCATATCAACCCGACGCCCTCAACTTGAGCGTGAATAACTACCTCATCTTCCCTATGCACACACGACTACTTCGACTTTCGGCGCTGCTGATTCTGCTTGGCTTGCCGATGTTTGCGTCCGGCTGCGGGCTGCCAAGCCTGCTGCGCGACACAGACGCCGACGCCGACGCAAGCCGAACGCCGGGCGCGGTCGTGCCGTTCACCAATGTCGCGGGGACTGCGCTGGAGGATGGGTTCGGCATCTGGAACGACAGGCCCGGCGTGGTCATCTTCGACTATGACCGCGACGGCGACCTGGACTTCTATGTTACGCAGATGGCGGGGCACACAAACCGACTCTATCGCAACAATGGCGACGGCACTTTCAGCGATGTCGCCGATGCCGCGGGGGCTGCGCTGGAAGACACGCACAGCACCGGCGCGGTAGCCTGCGATGTGAACAACGACGGCTTCCAAGACCTCTATGTCGGCGCGTGGGGCGACCCGTCGGACGACCTGGGCTTTCGCTCGCCGCAGCAGGGCAACCTGGACGCGCTGCTCATCAATGTGGGCGACGGCACATTTCAGGACATTACCGCGGCGGCATTCGGCGAACAGGTCAACGCGCGCTCCGCGACCGGCATCGCCTGCGCGGATGTGAACGGCGACGGCTGGCTCGACCTCGCTGTCGGCAACCTTATGGATCAGGACTTCCGACACTTTGAGGATTTGAACCACCCGGGCCACTACAACCTGCTTTACATCAACAACGGCAACCTCACATTCACCGAGCTGGCAGAGGCGGCGGGCGTGCGCGGCCCACAGATATGGATGCGCCATCCCGATGATGAGCCGGTGAGCTACGAAGACCCGGACACGGGCGAGGCTTATGAGGGATACAACCCCCTGACTATGGATGCGCGGGGCAACCGCGTGGGCGAGCCGACGGGACAGACGCATGCCGTGCTGTTCTTCGACTATGACGACGACCGCGACCCGGATCTGTGGGTTGCCAACGATGCCGACAGGCTGCATCTGTATCGCAACGACTCCGACGCATCGGGCATAAGGTTCACATCGGTCGGTCGCGGCATGGGCATAGACAAGGCGGGCGCGTGGATGGGCTTTGCGGTCGGGGACTTCGACGGCGACATCAACCTGGATGTGTTCGTGCCTAATGTGGGCTTCCACACGCTGATACAGCCGCCCCGCGAGATACCGCGCGGCACATGCGAATACTTCGGCAGGTTCGCAACCGGCACCTGCTCCCACTTCCTGCTTCGCAACGGCGGCGATGGCGAATTCGTGGATGTCGCAGGCTCCACGATGGTTGCGCCGAGCAAGTGGATGCCGCCGATCTCTCTCAACCCGGCGACGATTCACCCGGGCCACCAGATACCAACGGGCATCGCCGCCTACGACTTCGGCTTTGGCGCGACCTTCTTCGACTACGAGAATGACGGCGACCAGGATCTATACTGGTTCGGCTCAACCATGGGCAGAGGCGGCGGGCCCAACGGGCATATCTTCCCGGCGGCAGGGCGCATGATGCTCGGCGACGGCAGCGGCGGCTTCGAGGACATCACCGTGCGGGCGCGTCTGCTGGACATCGCGCGGGTCAACTACGACGGGCTGGAGGACGACGCGCGGGCGCGAACCGATGCCGCCGCGCTGCAAGCCAGGGGAATCGACAGGATGAACCACGAGAACGGCAAGGGCTTGGCGCACGGCGACCTAGACGGTGACGGCTTCGTCGACCTGATAGCCACGAACAGCAGCGGGGACATATACATACCAGGGCTGCCCGGCGCGCCGCCTGTCACCGCGCCCAGGACGGGGCCCCTCTTTGTCTGGCTCAACGGCAACGACGGCAACCACTGGCTGACGCTTCGGCTGAAGGGACGCATGGCTGTGGACGGCACGGGCAGCAACGCCGACGGCATAGGCGCGCGCGTCTATCTCACAGCCGGGGGACGCGCGCAGGTGCAGGAGGTTCGCGCAGGCTCCAGCTACCTGTCCATGGACAGCATCGACTTGGAGTTCGGGTTGGCTGACGCCGAGAATGTGGAGAAGATAGAAATCATCTGGCCAAGCGGGAGAACGCAGGTCATCGAAGACACGCCCGCCGACCGAATTTTGGATATAACCGAGCCGGCGTCGTGAGCATAAAGGCGCTTCCTCCTTTTATGGATAGTCTATAATCAAGCAGGGAGAGAACTATGGCCACGCTCAATACGACTGACGACCTGCTGCGGCTCGTGCGCGAAGACTCGGAGTTTCGCGCAGCGATGAGGCGTGAATTGCTGACGGCGGAATTGCTGGAAGTTCCAAACCGTCTGACCATGCTGGAGCAAGGCATCGCGGCGCTCTTGGAACACGCCAAAGCGACGAATAGGCGGCTGGACAGCCTGGACAGCATTGAAGAGGAAATCAAGGAAATGAAGAGAAGCATAGACGGGCTGGGCGCGTCGTTCAGAGATGAGGTGAAAGCTCAGTCCAGCTACCGCGGCGCACATGCCCAGACAGCAGCGTATAAGGATAACCGCGACATTGCTTGGCTGTTCGCTTCCAAGCACGGCTTGAGGCGGGTGAAAACACATCGCGTCTCATCCAGCAGACTGGAGGATTGGCTTACGGACAACGCCGAATTAGTGGAAGCCCTAAATCTCCGGGAGAGGGCATGGAGGACATTCCCGCAACCTGACATTATTGCAGAGGTCAGGGACTTGAAAGCCGCGCGCGATGCGGCGCCGGCATACTACATCGCGGTAGAAGCCTCCTACACCGTAGAGAAAGAGGATATTGTCAAGGCTACCGACCACGCCAAGATTGTTCACGCAGTCACTGGGCTGAGCGCTTATGCAGTGGTAGCAGGGGTGAATATGGACGACGAAATGGACAAGGAGACTCAGGGCAGACTCTACAGCGACGTGGAGCGGTTCGTAGATGCCAACGACCCAGAGGCCACTTACTGGTATCGGTTGGATTCGGCGGATTTGAGACCACCTGAACCCCGCTAGAACAAACAACCATAGTTGCTAGTGAGTTAGATGACAAGGGTTTTCTGACCTGAACGGGTCGCCTATTCCGTGATTATGAGCGCAGGGCAGTGACAACCAAAATCTCTGCCGATTTGCCGATACAGCGTTTTCTTGTAGATGGCTTTGCTGCTTACCGCACTGGATTCCTGCTTTCGCAGGAATGGCGAAAAGGTTTGCCACCTGGATGGAAACGCTACCATTTGCCGCGTTCATATTGACTATTCGCCTGCTTGATGCTTTAATAGCCGCGTCGCATTCAGGGTAGTCGGAGAATATCTTTGAATACGACTAGAGCCACGAAGATAAAGGGGGAATGGAATGAAACTGAAGCCTCTAATGCTTATTGGCGCAGTAGCCATAATCGCGCTTTTGGCGGTCGCGTGCGGCAGCGCACCAGAGGAGACGGCAGCGCCCGCATCGTCAGCGCCTGCCGCTGCTCCGGCGACGGCGGCGCCCGCGCCAGCAGCCCCGGCGCCCGCTGCCACAACCGCGCCCGCCGCTCCCGCGCCTGCTGAATCCGGCGGCGGTGGAACTCTGAGGGTCGCAATGCGTACACTTGGAAACGCGCAGGGACTGCCCGGCCAAGCATCCGGCGGTACGGGCGACACTATTCCCGGACTCATCGGCTTGATGGAAAGCCTGACAGAGCGCAAGGCGGAAGACTTGCTGTTCTACCCGCATCTCGCGGAGTCCTATGATGTGGAGCCTGACCTGTCCAAGATAACGGTCAATCTCCGACAGGGCGTCCAGTTCCATCACGGTTGGGGTGAGATGGGCGCGGAGGATGTCAAGTGGAGCTTCGGAGATGCCGGCGTGGAGAACGAGGAATCGGTATTCGGAAATGTGGGCTACCTGCACGAGTACCAGAATCCTCATGTCGTGGTTGACCAGCACACGGTCGAGTTTCCCCTCAAGAGTTTCACATCAGAGTTCGAGGGCGCGATAATCGGGCTGGTCTTCGTGTACAGCAGTAAGTACATCGATGGGCAGGGACGCGACCACGCATTCCAGAACCCTGTCGGCACGGGTCCCTTCCAAATGGAGAGCTGGTCACCCAACGACGAGTTCATAGGCAGCACCTTCACCGACTATTGGGACACTCCCGCGTCCTTTGACGAACTCAGCGTGAAGGAGATTCCGGAAGACTCCACGCGCGTCGCGCTTATCAAGACGGACGCGGTGCATATCATAGACCCCGTGCCGTTCAGCTTCCTGCCAGACCTGCTTGAAGCGGGTATGGAAGCGAATAGCGACAACCAAGGAGGCGCAACGCAGGCAGTCACTTACAGCGGCAACTTCTGGATGTTCGAGTATCCTGAGAACGACAACCAGGGACGCGATGGCCAGGCTGTAACGCCACGCCCCGGTTTCGAGCCTGATGACGAACATCCATGGATTGGCGATCCCAACGACCCCGCGCGCATGGAGTCGGCGCGGATGGTGCGCCATGCACTTTCTAGGGCAATCGACCGCGAACTGATAGTGGAAGAGGTGCTGCTAGGCAACGGCTTCCCCGAGTACATCAACTTCTTCTCCAGCTCACTGCCGGAGCACAAGGATGAGTGGATAATTCCTTACGACCCGGACGGCGCGGTGGCGATGCTCGAAGAGGCGGGCGTTCCGGTCGAGGACTTCCCGGCGTTTCAGATTTATGTGCAGCAGCTTCCGAATGTGAACTTCGAGGTGTTCGACGCAGTCGCCACGATGTGGATTAACATCGGCTTGGATGTAACGGTGGATAGCACGGCGTATCAGGCGTTCAGGCCCCGCTTGGTTGACCGCGAATGGAACGGCTTGACATCCTGCTGCGCCTGGCCCGGCTGCGGCGGTCCTCTGTTGCTGATGGACCAGCCCAGATTGGCGGCGCGTGAAGGCTCTACTATTGGCGAAGGCGACTGGAACCCCGGCTTCGAGGTTCTGGAAGTGATGACCTATGTGAACGAGGTCGAAGCCAACCCGCTTGATAGGGATGCGCGAATAGCCGCCAACATCAAGGAAGCCGATTTCTTCTATCACTGGATGCTCTCCACGGGTGTAGTCCACGCGGACAACCCCGTCTGGGTCAATCCGGATTTCGTAGAAGGCTGGCAGATGGAAATAACCGGACTGTTCAACAACCTTGAAACAATCAACCTCAAACAATAGGTGAAAATCCCTTCCCCTTTGACAAGGGAAGACTAGGATGGGGGGGTGAAAAGCCATCCCCCACAAGCTGAAAACATCCCCTCCCATGTTGCAGGGAGGGGATACTCTTAAACCTACCTACCGTTTCTGAACCCACTATGAAGTACGAGAGACTATGACACGATTTCTGCTGCGAAGGGTCGGCTATTCACTCGTAACCATTCTTCTCGCCACGGTAATCGTCTTTGCCCTGTCCCGAATGTCGGGAGACCCGCGCCTCCTATATCTGAACGCCTTCTCGCATGTGGGCCCGGAGGTATGGGAAGCCTGGGGTAGAAAGCTGGGGCTGGACAAGCCGCTGCCGTTGCAGTATCTCTACTGGCTGCGCGATGTTCTGCTCGGCGACTGGGGCGAGTCGATCGACACCGGCATCCCCGTGTGGACTGCCGTAACCGATAGAATGCCCCTTACGCTGAAACTCACCGGCGGCGGGTTCATATTCGCCGTGCTGGTGGGCATCCCTCTGGGCGTGCTATCAGGGGTGTATCGGAGCACTTTCTGGGACTACCTTGGCAGGACGATAGCCGTTTTGGGACAGTCCGTGCCCGCGTTCTGGCTGGCAATCGTCCTCATTCTGATATTCTCCGTCAATCTGGAGTGGCTGCCCGCAGCCGGACAAGGCGGGTTCTCCCACTACATCATGCCCAGCATCATTCTGGGCTGGTTCGGTTCGGCGGGCTTTCTGCGCCTCACGCGCTCGGCGATGCTCGATGTGATGGACTCGGAGTTCGTCAAGCTCGCCAGAGCAAAGGGCGTGGACAAGTTCACCCTCGTCTGGAAGCACGCCTTCAGAAACGCGCTGATAGCTCCGTTGACCTACGGCGGTCTGCTGCTGGCAGGCTTCGCCACCGGCACCGTTTTGACAGAGACTATCTACGCCCTGCCCGGCCTAGGAAGGCTCGCCTTGCAAGCCGTTTATGCAAACGATTTCCCGATATTGCAAGGTTCGGTGCTGTTCTTTGCCGCTATGTATGTGGTGTTCGCGTTCATACTGGACATGATTTACGCCTTTGTTGACCCGCGCATTAGATACGAATAAGAGACGAGCCATGCAGCTGGAACAACAAGAAGCGTTACTTCAAATAGACGAACCCTCGTTCATTTCGAGGGCTTATACCAAGTTCCGCCGATGGCCGTACATCCCCGCGCTGATACTCATCATCCTCGTCTTTGCGGCAGTGGCGGCGCCGCTCATCGCGCCCTACGACCCTGTGAAAGGCGACCTGAGGGCGCGCAGCAAGCCGCCGATAGGTTTCGGAGGAACGACGGAGCATCTATTTGGGACGGATAACCAGGGACGGGACATCTTCAGCCGCATAATTCACGGCGCGCGAGTGTCTATCAGCTTTGCCGCCATTACCATGCTGCTCAGCGTCGCCTTGGGAGCGGTGATAGGGGCTGCCTCAGGATACTTCGGAGGGCATGTGGATGAGACGCTGATGCGGCTGGTTGACTTACAGAACGCTCTGCCTTTTATCTTGGCCGCTCTTGTGATGGTCGGAGTGTTCGGCGCAAGTTTCACCACGCTGCTCATCATAATCGCCATATTCTCATGGGGTACGACCGCGCGGCAAATCAGGGGCGAGATACTGCAATTGAAGCAGATGGACTATGTCGCGCTCGCCAAAATTGCCGGCGCATCATCGCCACGCATCATCTTTCAGCATCTGCTCCCCGGTGTAACCAACACTCTCATCGTCGTCGCCACCCTGGGAACGGGGCAGATTATCCTAACAGAAGCCACGCTTAGTTTCCTCGGTGTGGGCATCCCGCCGCCCAGGCCCGCCTGGGGCAGCATGGTCTCATTCGGCAGAAACTACATCGACTCCGCATGGTGGATTGCCGTCATACCCGGTATCGCAATCGCCCTCGTCGTGGTGTCGCTGAACTTCCTCGGCGACTGGCTGCGCGACTACTTCGACCCGCGCCTGCGCCAGCTCTAATCGCAGCGTTTCCGTATCCCTTCCCCCTTGATGGGGGAAGGTTAGGATGGGGGTGAAACATTGCCCGCCATGCCGCGTACCACTCAAGCCGTTCTCGGCATCGATGTCGGCACGACTGCCGTAAAAGCGATGCTGGTCGGCGGCGACGGCAGCGTACTGGCAGACGCCGAGGTGGAGCAGTCCGTCAGCATTCCGCGCCCCGGCTGGGCCGAGCAGCGCCCCGATATGTGGTGGCGCAACACGGGGCTGGCGGTTCGCAAAGCGTTGCGGCTTGCGGAGCGGAACGGGTATCACATCGAAGTCGCTGCCGTAGGGTTGAGCGGGCAGATGCACAGTTCCGTCTTTCTCGACGGCGACGGTGAGATTATCAGACCCGCGCTGCTCTGGAACGACGCGCGCACCGCGCCGCAGCGTCGTCACATTACCGACATGCTAGGCTTGCGTAGGCTTCACGATACGGTCGGCAACCTGCCGCTGGAGGGGTTCACCGCGCCCAAGCTGCTGTGGCTGAAGCAGAACGAGCCTGACAACTATGCCAGCTTGCGCGCGCTGCTGCTGCCCAAGGACTACATACGCTATCGGCTGAGCGGGGACTACGCCACCGAGCCGTCGGACGCCGCCGGAACGCTGTTCTATGATGTGCGCCGCCGCGTCTGGTCAAAGCCGATGTTGGATGCGCTGGATGCGGACATGGGCATCCTCCCTCGTGTCGTCGAATCTACGGAGATTTCGGGCGTCGTTACGCCCGGCGCTGCCGATGAGTTGGGCATAGCGTCCGGCGTTCCCATCGTTGGCGGTGGCGCGGATAACGCCGCGGGCGCAGTCGGATGCGGCGTCGTCAGCGAGGGCGTTATGCAGGCGAGCATCGGCACATCGGGCGCGGTAGTCTTGCCTGTGAGCGAGCCGTTTGTGGCAGCGGACATGAGCCTGCACACCTTCTGCCACTGCGCGCCGGGACTGTGGTATCTGATGGGCGTCGTCCTGTCGGCGGGCAGCGCACTCCGATGGCTGCGTGATACGGTCGCCCCCGATATGTCTTACGACGCTCTGACAGCCGAAGCGGGGCGGGTCGCGCCGGGCAGCGACGGCTTGCTATTCCTGCCGTACCTCAGCGGCGAGCGCACACCGCACAACGACGCCAACGCGCGCGGAGTGTTTTTTGGCTTGAGCCTGGCGCATGGGCGCGGTCATCTGACGCGCGCCGTTATCGAGGGGGTGTGCTTTGCCATGCGCGACTCGCTGGAAATTATGCGGGCGCAGGGCGGCTTGCCGAGCGAAGCGCGCGCCATCGGCGGCGGCGCGCGCAGTCGGCTATGGCTGCAAACACTCGCCAATGTGTTCGGCTTGCCCATTGCCACAGCGCGGCCCGCCGGCGGCGCGGCATACGGCGCGGCGCTGCTTGCCGCTGTCGGCATCGGCATGTTCGGCTCTATTGACGATGCCGCGCGAACCTGCATCAAGCCCGGGACATCCGTCGAACCCGATGCGTCGTCGGTAGCGCAGTACGATGAGATGTACGATGCTTACCGGCAGCTCTACCCCGCGCTGCGGGACAACTTCGCGGCGCTTGCGGGCATTACGGCGGGGCGGCGGCAGTGATTGGCGTTTGCGGCGAGGCGCTCATAGACTTCACGCCAATGAAGGGCGGCAGCGAACAGGCGTATGCGCTGCGTCCGGGCGGTTCACCCTACAATGTCGCAATCGGTCTGGCGCGGCTGGGCAAACCAACCGCGTACATCGGCAAGATCTCACACGACCGCTTTGGGGACATCCTGCGCGAATATCTGTCGCAAAACGGCGTAGATTTGCGCTGGCTGGCGCGCGGCAGCGAACCGAGCGCGCTTGCCTTCGTCATCCCCGCGCCGACGGGAGCGCACGATTTCGCGTTTTATGGCGACAATACGGCGGATCAGAACCTTGCCGATGCCGATATTCCCGACGCCCTGCCCGACGATGTAACCGCGCTGCACTTCGGCTCATGCTCGCTTGTGCTGGGCAGCGGCGCGCGGACTTATGAAAGGCTCATGCGGCGGGAGAGTGGCGCTCGCGTCATCTCGCTCGACCCCAATGTGCGGCCTGCGCTGTTCCCCGACCGCGCGGCATACCGGCAGCGCATCGAGGGCTTGCTGCCATTATCCACGCTGGTCAAGGCAAGCGCCGATGACCTCGCATGGCTCTACCCCGGCGAGCATGCGTCGGAGGTGGCGGCGCGATGGCTCAGCGCAGGCCCGTCGTTAGTTGTGGTTACGCTCGGCACTGACGGCGCGATTGGCATGACCGCCGACACGACGGTAGCCAGCCCCGGAGTTCCCGTAGATGTGGAGGACAGCGTAGGCGCGGGCGATGCTTTCATGGCGGCGCTGCTCGCGCGCCTCGACGATGCCGCGCTATTGAGCCCGCACAGCCTGCCGATGATGACCGAAAGGGCGCTGTCAGACGCCCTCGCATACGCCAACCGCGCGGCGGCTCTTACCTGCACAAGAAGCGGCGCAGACCCGCCAATTCGGGAGCAACTCTAACGAATGGGATCGTTTCTTGGCGGAAGTTCATTTCATGCTTTCGAGAAAATTGCATTAGTGCAGTTTAGCTGTCGATGGGCAAGCATTTTCACCCCCATCCTAACCTTCCCCCTTGATGGGGGAAGGGACTAATGCAATTTTCTCATGCTTTCAATTTGACATTTAAGAGTGCCGTGTTATGCTTGACTGCGTTAAAAAATACAACTGACATCAGATAGCACAAGCCATGAAACTGGAGGAATTATGAGGCGTCTATCCGTATTTCTGGGCATTGGCTCAGTCTTGATTTTATTGATGGGCTTGGGGTGCAGCTCCGCGCCCGCGCCGACCGCTGCGCCCGCCGCGCCGCAGCAAGTCGCGCCAGCGCCCGTAGCGCCCGCCCCCGCGCAGGCGATGCAGCAGGCAGCAGCTCCCGCCGCGCCGGCCGCTCCCGCTCCAGCCGCGCCCGCCGCTCCGGCCGCAACGGCTATGCCGCAGATGTTCCAGCCTGCGCCGCCAACGGGCAGAACCGTGGCTACGCCGGTTCGCATCGCAATGGAAGAGCAGCCCCAGACGGGCCCCAAGCAAGGCGGCATTCTGCGCTGGACGCCGCAGGCGTCGGTGGCGAACCTCGACCCCACGAGACAAACATCCTTCGTTACCCACTCTATCGTCTATCAGTGGTACGACTACCCATTCGGCTGGAATCTGGACAGGGTAGCCCAAGAGCAGATGGTGGATACATGGTCGGTGAACGAAGAGGCTACCGAATATACCTTCTCCCTACGTGATGGGCTGGAGTTTCACGACGGCAGCCCCGTAACCAGCGAGGATGTTACGGCGTCGATCCTGCGCTGGAAGACGACGCCCGGCCTTCCCGGCACCCTTTGGGATCTTGCCGAGGAACCTACGCTTGAAGTGGTGGACGACCAGACTTTCACGCTCAAGCCGGGCACGCCCTTCGGTCTGTGGATCCCGTTCTGGACATCTCTGCCCACCTATGTGATGCCCAAAGAGGTCGTCGATCCCTTGGAGATTTCGGATATTATGACCGACTACAACGGCTCGGGTCCATTCAAGTATGTTGAGTGGATTCCCGGCAACCGTGTAGTGATGGACAGGAACGAGAACTACAACCCGCGCTCGGACGAGCCTAACGGCGACGCCGGTGCGCGCATCGCCTATGTCGATCAAGTGATAAACCTGGAAGTGCCGGACGCCGCCACCAAGCTCGCCGCGCTTCAGACGAAGCAGACGGACTTTGCGGAGGGGCTGCCTAACGACTTCTACGCCACCATCGTCGACTCTCCCGGCATCAAGGCGGTGGTGATTCCGCAGTGGGCAAGGCCGCAGCTTGCCACCAACAAGCGCAACAGCCCACTGACCAACCCCAAGGCTCGCCTTGCTATCCAAGCCGCTACCGATCCGGAGAAGTACCTGCAAGCCGCCTACGGAGTGCCTGAACTCTGGGATCTGGGTCCTTGCCTTTGGGCTTGCGGCGCGCAATGGGGAAGCAATGTAGGCGACACGGAGTATTACGAGGTTGACCTGGAGAAAGCCCGCCAATTGTGGCAGGAAGCCCTTGACGAAACGGGCTTTTCGGGCAAGCTGGTGCTGCTTACCAATACCGACTACTCGGACTTTTACGCCTCCGCTCTGATAACCAGGGAGATCCTGGAAGCGCTGGGCGCTGAGGTCGATTTCCAAGTAAGCGACTGGGCTACGGTCATATCGCGCAAGGAAGCCGCCAACGCGCGAGAGACGGTGGAAGACGGCGACTGGCACTTCTATCACACCTGGGGAGGCCCGCTCGACCCCATCACCGACTCCGCCATCGGGCAAACATGGAACGGCGGCTACCACAACGAGCGCGTAATCGAGTTGAGAGATCAGTTCCTAGCCTCCACTTCCATCGAGGAGGCGAAGGCAATCACCGAAGAGATTCAGCGGATCTACTTTGAGGAAGACCCCGCCACGATAATGTACGGCTGGTTCAAGTTCGTCGTGGCGATGCAAGAGGATGTGCAAGGCTATGTGCCGCACAAGCGCATCATGATGCAGGGCATGTGGTTGGACAGGTAACGTGCCGGCATCGTATGGCTCAGCCGGCGCTTTGACATCATTAGACTAGAAGCAGCGGGAGTGCGGCAAGAACTTGCGGCGCTCCCGCTTTAAGCATCCGATAGAGGTAACCGAGTGGCGCGTTATACAGTCCAGCGGCTTTTCGCAATGATTCCCGTCTTGCTGGTGGTCGCGCTTGTTACCTTTTCGCTCATACATATCACGCCGGGCGACCCCGCCAGCCTGATGGCAGGCGATCAGGCTACCCCCGAGCAGATTGCCGCCATACGCGCCGACATGGGGCTGGACAGGCCCCTTGCAGAGCAGCTGGTCATCTACTTCAAGGACATCCTTCGCGGCGACTTGGGCGAGTCCATCTTCAGCAAGTTCAAGGTAACTACACTTATCGCCCAGCGCCTGGAGCCGACGCTTTTCATCGCGCTGTTCTCGCAGCTGGTGGCAATAATAATCGCCATTCCCCTGGGCATTCTCGCCGCATGGAAAGCCAACACCTGGATTGACCGCGTGGTGATGGTGGTTGCGGTCTTGGGGCTTGCCATACCCTCTTTCTGGCTGGGCGCAAATCTGATATGGGTATTCTCGGTCAAGCTGCACTGGTTCCCGGCAATCGGCTATGTCCCCATCTCAGAGGGTATCGTCCCATGGATAAAGTCCATAACCCTGCCGTCCATATCCGTCGGCTTCATATCAGCCGCCCTCATAGCCCGAATGACCCGCGCCAGCATGCTGGAGGTGCTGCGAGAGGACTATGTTCGCACCGCGCGCGCCAAGGGGCTGGGTGAGTATGTCGTGCTAATGCGCCACGCCTTCAAGAACGCCTCCATCCCGGTAGTAACCATCATAGGCATCGGCATAGCGGGGCTGGTTTCGGGGCTGGTCGTTACCGAAGCCATCTTCGCCATTCCGGGCGTCGGACGGCTAATCGTCGACGCGGTTACGCGACGCGACTACCCCGTGATACAGGGCGTCATACTGATGGTTACAGTAGCGTATGTGCTAATCAATCTGGTCGTTGACCTCATCTATGGCTACCTCGACCCCAGGATACGATACTAATGGCGGTTGAAGAACAGAGCATAGAAGTCGTAATACCGCAGCGAGGGTTTTTGGAGCGCAACCGCCATCGGCTGCGCGCCTTCCAGCGTCTGCTGCGAAGCAACCCCAACATGGCGCTGGGGCTGGGTATCGTCACGCTCGCCGTGCTGATGGCTGCGCTCGCGCCCATCATCTCCACCACGGACCCGCAGGCGCTCGACCCCGCGAACAGGCTCAAGCCGCCCTCGGCAGAGGCGTTCTTCGGCACTGACAGCGTGGGCAGGGATGTGTTCTCACGAACTATCTACGGCAGCCGACTGTCGCTTGCCATAGGCGCATCCGTAACGGTCGTAACCATCATGGTCGGCGTGGTCATCGGCGTGGTCTCCGGCTACTACAAGTTGGCAGACAACATTCTCATGCGCTTTATGGACGGGCTGATGGCGTTTCCGTCGTTCCTGCTGGCGATTGCGCTGGTGGCTCTGCTGGGCGCGAGCTTCCAGAATGTGGTCATCGCGCTCTCAGTCGTGGAAACCCCGCGCGTGGCTCGCATAGTGCGCGGCTCTGTGCTAAGCCTGCGTGAACGCCAGTATGTAGAGGGCGCGATTGCCGCCGGCGCGAGACCGCTGCGTATCCTTGCCGTTCATATCTTCCCTAATCTAGTCGCTCCCCTGACCGTGCAGGCGACTTTTGTCTTCGCTCTCGCCATACTGGTGGAAGCGGGGCTGAGCTTCCTGGGCGCGGGCGTGCCGCCGTACATACCGAGCTGGGGCAACATGATGGGCGACGCGAAGCTGTTCATGCAGCTTGCCGTATGGACGATATTCTTCCCCGGCCTGTTTCTGTCGCTCACGGTTCTGGGCGCGAACCTTGTCGGCGACGGCCTCCGCGACACGCTCGACCCACGACTTCGCCGCACCGGATAGCGCTACCCCTCCGGCTCAACCACTTCGAGGACTTGGCCGGCTTTCACGCCTTGGAGTATCTGGGTTCTGCCGCTGGGCCAGAGGATTTCTATCTTTGCCACTATCACCGCGCTGCCCAGCCCAAACTCCAAGTCGACGCTGTCCATTGACAGGTAGCTGGAGCCTGCTAACACTTCCCGCACCTGCACATGGGGCTGCGCGCCCGCGCCCGCGCGAGTGGTGACATAGACGCGCGCGCCGATGCCGTCCGCATTGCTGCCCGTGCCGTCGACCGCCATGCGTCCCTTCAAGCGCAGCGTGAGCCAATGGCTGCCGCCGCCGCCGTTCAGCCACACGAACATCGGACCCGGAGCCATTCGGGTGGGCGCTTCGCCTGTTGCCGGGTCGTATGGGCCGGAGAACAGCAAACCGCTGCTGTTGGTCGCAATAAGGTCAGCGTAGCCGTCGCCGTTCAGATCGCCGTGAGCGACGCCCTTGCCGTTCTCATGAAGACCGGCGCTTATGCGCCGTATCCTGAGTTTCACGGGATCGTTCATAGCCGCTTGGTCGTCTTCCAGCCCGTCGTAGTTCACTCTGGAGATGTCCAGCAGGCGCGCGCGGACGGTGATGTCCTCGAACCCGCTATTGCCGTCGCTCCGCAGCATACGCCCGGCTCCGGGGAAGACCTGACCGCCGGGCCCCTCACCCCTGCCGAGGGTGGAACCGAGCCAGTACAAATCCTGATAGCCGTCGTTGTCGTAATCGAAGAATGTCGCGCCGAACCCGAAGTCATACGCCGCCAGCCCGGTCGGGACATGGTGCGCCGAGTTCAGCGCAGACGAATCGAGGGATGCGGGCGGCAGCCAGGGGCTGGGCTTTACGCGGGTTGACCGCGCGGCATCTATGAAGCGACCGGAGCCGTCGTTTCGCAGCAGAAAATGGGCGCATGTTCCCCATCTGAACCTTCCGGAGTATTCGCAGTTGCCGCGCGGCTTCTCCACCGGGTCTTGAAGCAGCGGATGAAAGCCCACATTGGTCGAGAACACATCCATATCCGCGTCGCCATCGTAGTCTCCAACCGCAAGCCCCATCCACGAACCTACCAAGTCTATGCCCATAGCGCGCGATACAGGCGTGAACCGCACATCGTCTTGCGTGGAGTCGTTGCGGAACAGGTGCATCCTGTCGCCGTCGTTGGCTACCCACAAGTCGGCGTCCCTATCATCGTCGTAATCGAAGAACATGACTGCATGCGTCTGCCCGGTGGGATCTCCGACGCGACTGCCCAGCTTATCCACATTGTCGTTAGGATTGTAACCCTCGTAGGTCGTGCCCGTGACAGGGTGCTCGTGAATGACGGGCGAGCCGTCGGGGTTCGCCATCTTTATCTGCGGCCCTTCGACGCCCGCAGTAATAGACATTTCGGTGAATGTGCGGTCTGCGTTGTTCAGGTAAAGCCGGTTGTAGTGTCCGGGATGGTGGTAGTCCGCGAACACACGAAAATCGTCGTCGAGAAGATTGCCTACATATATGTCCAGCCAGCCGTCGTTGTTGACATCGGCGCAGGCAATTCCGGTTGCCGAGCGCCTGTTCACGGTATTGCCAAACGCAGTCCGCGTAATGTCGGTGAAACTTCCGTCGCCGTTGTTGAGAAACAGGCTGTCCGCATTGCCCTCTTGTGGCGAGCGAAAGCCCAGCCCGTCGTCGCGTATGCCCCAGGCTCCGACATACAGGTCTTGGAAGCCGTCGTTGTCGATGTCGCAGGCAACGGCGCCGGTGCTGTTGCCGCGTAAGGCATCGACGCCTGCTTGCTCCGCGGTATCGGTGAAGGTCGCATCGCCGTTGTTGCGATATAGGCGGTTCGCCTCGCCACGCTGCGAGGTTACATAGAAGTCCATATCTCCGTCACGGTCATAGTCGAAAATCACCACGCCTGGGCGGTCGTTCCATAGCTGGAAGTCTCCCCCCAAGGCGGTATCCGCAACATTGGTGAAAGGGACAATATCTTCGAGCGGCGCAGCCCCGGTTCGCGCGCCGCGTCCCACGACGGGGGCAGCCTCTGTGGATCGCGCAGCCGGTTCAGGCGCGGCGAACTCCGCAACGGGCGCGGCATCCGCGCAACCCGCCGCAAGCCACAGCAGGACAATAAGCAGCGACAGCGCAGCGCAAAGCCGCGTCAGCATCGGCGAAAGATGTCTATACATACCCTTACAAGCATACATCTGCAAGCAATAGTATAGCATCATCGGTCAGCCGGTCAGTCCATAATGGCGGCGTTGCCAAGAGAGTTGTGGCAATTGTTGATGACACGGGCGTTTGCTATAATCCTGTGGCTGCGAAAGCGGCGATACGCCCCAGCAAGAGCGGGTGGCATGCCCCACCGCCCCCGGATACGCCAAGAGTTGTGCCATAGTCAAGTAACGGAGGCTGCATGGTCGGTTCTATCTTGCTTATCATACACATCGCCGCCGGCTCGATTGCCCTGCTCGCCGCGCCCGTCGCTCTGATTACGATGAAGGGCGGCGTCAATCACAAGAGGGCGGGCAAGGTTTATGCCGCAGCGATGACCGTGGTATTCCTTACCGCTCTTCCTCTCGCGCTGCTGACCTCCAATGTGTTCCTGCTTCTTATCGCCGGGTTCAGCTTCTACATGGTATTCTCGGGCTGGCGCTTCGCCAGAAATTACTCAGGACGCCCTCAACCTGTGGACTGGACAGCCGTCACGATTATGATGCTGACGGGCTTGGGCATGTGGGGCTATGCGGTGGCGCTGGCGACTTCGGGCGATTCGCAATGGGTAACTATGCTCGCCTTTGGAGCGCTCGCGCTGCTGCTCGGACTTGCCGATTTGCAGTTTTACCGGCGTCCGCCCACATCCGGCACAAAGCGCATTTCGCGGCATCTTACGAATATGCTGGGAGGAACCATCGCCACCGTAACCGCAGTGACGGTCGTCAATATAGATGCCAATCCGGTATGGCTGCCCTGGATATTGCCTACCGTAGTGATTACACCCCTGATTGTCTGGTGGAACATCAGGATTACGCGACAGAGCCGAAGGCGTCCCGCACGGGGTTAAGTCGGAGCTTCCCTCTATGTGCGTCCGGGTGTGTGTCCGGCAGCCAAAGGCGCGCTGATTGAACATGACCGCTTCCGCCGCTATGCCAAGGGAAGACCTTCAGAATTGATTATGCCTTGCGGTCTTGTGAGCATCGCCGAAAAGCAAGTTTCGAGGTGGGAATGAGCCAAGCGCGTCGGCAAGTATCGTTTCTTGCGTTGGCGTGCATCGCGGTTGTTACGCTTGCCTGCGCCCTCCGATTTTCCCCGCCCGTGCCGGAAACGACCGTCGCACAGACGCCCAAGTTTGAGCATACCGACGCACCCGCAGACATCGCGGCGTACTGCTCCGCGCTGAGAAACAGCAGCGATCCCTTCTTCGGAACGCAGCAGCGCGAAAGGTTGCTTGCGGAGATTGAGCGACCCACATATCCAACGCGCTCCTGGCGCACGAGCATCATGCGCGAGCTTGCGCGCGATCATCTGCGCTTTGGCGAGGCTGCGGAGGCGGTTCGCCTGCTGTCCGATGCGCTGGATGCGGAGTTGCGCGAACCGCCTGAGGTTAGCCACGAAGCCAAGCTGCTGGAAGAGCTCGCCATCGCCAGCATGAAGATGGGTGAACTGGATAATTGCGTCAGTCCTGACGGGCGGCTGATATGCGTGTTGCCACTGGACGACTCGCTGGTTCACCGCAACAAGCGGGGCGCGAGCGATGCCATAGAATACCTGTCACGGCTGCTACAGATGGAGCCGGAGGACATTCGCGCCGCGTGGCTGCTCAATGTGGCGCACATGGCTTTGGGCACATATCCTGAAGGCGTCCCCAGCCAATTCAGGGTGCCGGAGGCGTCATTTGAATCGGACTACGACATCGGCATGTTCGAGGAGATAGCGCCGTATGCGGGCTTATACGCGGTCAACACCGCAGGCGGCAGCGTCATCGAGGACTTCGACAACGACGGGCTGCTAGATGTGATGACTTCCACCTGGGATCCTTGTCAGCCTATTGCCTACTATCACAACGAGGGCGACGGCGGGTTCGCAGATTATACGCAGCGAGCTGGACTCGCCGGCCAACTTGGCGGACTGAATATCGTGCAGACCGACTACAACAACGACGGCCGGATAGACCTGCTGATTATGCGCGGCGGCTGGATGGGAGCGCGCGGGCAGATGCGGATGTCGCTGCTGCGAAACGACGGCGACAACGCCTTCACCGATGTTACCCATGCCGTGGGGCTGGCGCAGCCCGCATACCCCAGCCAGAGCGCGGCGTGGGCCGACTACGACAACGACGGCGATCTCGACCTGTTCTCATGCGGCGAGACGATGCGCGAGAGCGGCGTGGAATTGGCGCAACTGGTGTTCCCAAGCCGCCTGTTCCGCAACGACGACGGGATGTTCACGGATGTGACGGCAGAGGCGGGCGTCGCAAATTGGCGGTTCTGCAAGGGCAGCGCCTGGGGCGACTACGACAACGACGGCGACGCCGACCTATACATCTCCAACTTTGGCGACGATAACCGCCTGTACCGAAACGAGGGTGACGGCGCTTTCAAGGACATCGCCCCCGATATGGGTATTACCGAGCCGATGGACAGCTTCGCCGTATGGTTCTGGGACTACGACAACGACGGCTGGCTGGATCTGTTCGTCGCGGGCTACGGCACGGATATAGGCGATGTGGCGTCCGACTACCTGGGATTGCCCAACGACGGCGCTCGCCCTCGTCTCTACCGCAACGATGGCGTGGGCGGCTTCGTCGATGTTACGCGAGACGCGGGCTTGCACAGGGTTCATCTGGCGATGGGCGCGAACTTCGGCGACTTGGACAACGACGGCTTCCCCGACTTCTACTTGGGAACGGGCTACCCGTCCTATGACGCGCTCGCGCCTAACATCATGTACAGGAACGACGCGGGCAAGGGCTTCGTCGATGTCACCTTTTCGGGTGGCTTCGGACACCTGCAAAAGGGGCACGGCGTATCCTTCGGCGATATTGACAGGGACGGCGACCAAGACATCTTTGTGCAAGTGGGTGGGTTCTACCCCGGCGACGGTTTCGTGAACGCGCTGTACAGGAATCCGGGACACGGAAACCGCTGGCTCACCGTCAAGCCGGTGGGCGTAAAGTCCAATCGCGCCGCAATAGGCGCGCGCCTCAAGCTGACGCTCGCCATGCCCGACGGCACGACCCGCAGCATATATTCCATCGTTGGCAGCGGGGGCAGCTTCGGCGCATCGACTCTGACGCAGGAAATCGGGCTTGGACAGGCGCAGCGCATCCAGGAGCTGGAAGTCTATTGGCCGACGACGGACAGCCGTCAGATCTTCAACGATGTGCCTCTGGACAGCCATATCAGGATACGCGAGTTCGCCAGCGACTACGAAACTCTGGATTTGCCGCCAGTCCCGTTGGGGAACTGACATACATGGGCATGATGGGCATGGTTGGGCATAACGGATAGGGTGAAATAGTCTGATAATTTGGGGCAAATCCATCTTCCATGTCTGATATATTTATGGTAATATCGGCTTCCCAAATTGGCTTTGCGTATGACCTGTGGCTGGAGACATACGAGAAATGGCCGACTTCACGCTGTTGAAGCATGCCAGGGCGGTCATCATCGGCGCGGGAATCGCCGGTTGCAGCGTGGCGTATCACCTGACGAAGCTCGGGTGGCGCGATGTCGTCGTCGTCGAGCAGGGGCCGCTGTTCGAGACGGGCGGCTCGACATCTCACGCGCCGGGCCTAGTATTTCAGATTAACCCGTCTAAGACGATGACGGGCTTTGCGCGCTACACCGTGGACTTGTGGAAGCGGATGGAACTCGACGGTGAGCCATGCGCCAAGACCGTGGGCAGTCTTGAAGTGGCGTGGACGCCGGAGCGATTCGCCGACCTGAAGCGCAAAGCCGGATTCGGCATGAGCTGGGGCGTGGATGCCCATGTACTTAGCCCAAGTGAGGCGCGGGATCGCTTCCCGATGCTGTCGGAGCGTATTCTGGGCGCGCTGTATGTCCCCTCCGACATCCATACTAAGGCGACCAGACCGGCTGAGGCGATGGCGCGCGAGGCTGAGCGAAACGGCGCGACCTTCTACGGCAATGTGAAGGTTACCGGCTTCGACATCGCCGACGGGCGAATCGCGGCGGTGCATACCACGCACGGCGACATCAAGACGGAACTGGTAGTCGCCGCCGCCGGTATATGGGCGCCAAAGGTTGGCGGGTTAGCGGGCGTGCCCATTCCTCTGTCGCCGATGCAGCATCTCTACGCGGTTACGACGCCGCTGCCGGAGTTGGCGAGCGCGACCGAAGAAATATCGCTGCCGCTGCTGCGCCACCAAGACGAATCCGTCTATTTTCGACAAGTCGGTGAGGGCATCGGCATCGGCTCATATCGGCACGAGCCGCTGGTGGTGGACGCCAACGATATTCTCGACCATGAGGAAGCACCGGTCTCTCCCTCGGAGATGCCGTTCACGCCGCATCACTTCCAGCGCGCGATGGCGGCGGCGGGTGAAGTGCTGCCCAGCCTCGAGGGTGCGGGGCTGACGCGCAAGTTCAACGGCTTATTCTCGTTCACCATGGACGGCTTCCCCGTGCTCGGCGAATCGCCGCAGGTGCGGGGGTTCTGGTCGGCGCAGGCGGTATGGATTACGCACGCCGGAGGCATTGGCAAGGCGGTCGCCGAATGGATTGTGAACGGCGAGCCGAGCGACGACCTCAGGGAGGGCGACATACTGCGCTTCCATCCTCACGCACACACCCGCCCATACATCCGAGCGCGGGCGGCGCAGCAGTACCGCGAGGTGTACGACATCATCCACCCACGCCAGCAGATTGCCAGTCCGCGCAACATCCGCGTAACGCCGTTCTACCCGCGCCAGCAGGAACTTGGCGGCGTCTTCTTCGAGAACGCGGGTTGGGAGCGTCCGCAGTGGTACGGCGCGAATGACGGCTTGCTCGACTCGCTCACGGTTACGGGCGAATCGCGCTCCGGCTGGGAGGCGCGCGAATGGTCGCCGACAGTCGCCGCAGAGCATGCCGCCACTCGTGAGCGGGTTGCGATGTTCGACCTGACCCCATTCGCCAAGTTCGAGCTGACGGGGCCCGGTGCGCTGGATGCCCTCCAGCGCCTCGCCACCAACCAGATGAACAAGCCCGTCGGCGCTATCACCTACACATCCCTGCTCACGCCTAGCGGCGGAATCAAGTGCGACCTGACAGTAACGCGGCTGGATGAGAACCGCTTCATGGTGGTTACGGGCGGAGCGATGGGATTGCACGATTTGGGCTGGATTCGGGCGCACCTGCCGGACGACGGCTCAGTCGCAGTGGCTGATATATCGTCGGGGGTGTGCTGCATCGGCTTGTGGGGGCCGAGGGCGCGCGACTTGCTGAGCCGCGTCTGTGAGGACGATGTGAGCGATGAGGGCTTCCCGTACATGAGCGCGAAGCCGATAACGATAGCCGAGACGCCCGCTCTGGCGCTGCGTATCTCCTATGTAGGCGAACTCGGCTGGGAGATATACGCGCCCGCAGAACAGGGCTTGCGCTTGTGGGATGTGCTGTGGGAGGCGGGGCAGCCGCTCGGCGTCATTGCCGCCGGTGGAGGCGCATTCGATTCGCTGCGGCTGGAAAAGGGCTATCGGCTGTGGGGCAACGACATACACACCGACTACAACCCTTATGAGGCGGGCATAGGCTTCGCCGTGAGGATGCGAAAGGGCAATTTCGTAGGTAGGAACGAGCTGAGGGAGATCCGCGCGCGGGGCATGACCCGAAAACTGTGCTGCATGACGCTGGAAGACCCCAACGCCGTCGTCATGGGCAAAGAGCCAATCATGGACGGCAATAACGTGCTGGGCTATGTTACCAGCGCGAACTACGGACACTCGATTGGGCGCGGTATCGTGTATGGCTACCTGCCGATGGAGTATGCTGATGCGGGAACAAGCGTCGATGTTATCTATTTCGGTGAGCGTCTGCGGGCGACGGTGGCGAAAGAGCCTCTGTACGACCCGGATGGCAGTAAGATGAGGGGGTGAGTTCCAAATCGAGGCACGAAGCGGCGGTGTGCCGGGAGTTTCTGACGCTCCAAGCGCCGCGCCCTGGAAATCGCAGATTTTAGCCTGTTGAAGCGTTGTCTTGCGAACCCAAAAGGCGTATATTTCGCGCCACCAGTTGCCGAATGGAGGAGTCAAATGACCAAGCCCTTGAGTCATACGGTAACGAGACCCGGCAGACTCCACGGAGACCCTGATGTGAACATCCCCGTCGCGGAAGACCTCGCCACCGTCCCGGGCGTTCCGCAGGATCCGGCGGATGTGGCTTTCTTCAGCAGGGAGTATCCGTTGGAGACGCAAGCAATAGACAAGTCCGCCGATCGTCAGTGGGCAGTCGTGACGCAGTCCCACGACATCGACGACTTCCGAAAGGTTCACGATGAGCGTATGGAGCCGATGTATGAGGCCGCCCTCGTCTCAGGCGACATAGAACCCACAGGAACGCCTACGCCGGGCGAAGATCTCACGGACGACATTCGGCGAATGGCGCGCGAAATGGGCTTTGGCGAAGTCGGGTTCACCAAGCACGACCGCCATTACACATACGCGGGCAAGAAGCGCTGGGCAAAGTATGAACACGCCATCTGTCTGGCGCTTGAGCAGGACTACTGCAAGACACAGACGGGGCCCAGCCCCGACGCAGACCAAGCGCGCTTTGAGACCTACGAAACCCAGCAGGCGCTATGTCTGAAGCTTGCCGAATACCTGAGGTCGAGGGGCTACCATGCCCAGGTTCACGATGGAAGCGATTGCAGTGGGCCTTACATCCCCCTGTTCGTGGAAGCCGGACTTGGGCAGCTCGGCGCGAACGGTCAACTCCTGTCGCCTCACTTCGGCTCTCGGTCGCGGCTGATGCTCGTCACGACCGACGCCCCGGTGACCTACGACAAGCCGGAAGACTACGGTATCCAAAAGTTCTGCCAGCAGTGCCAAGTCTGCGTCAACCGCTGTCCGGGAAGGGCGCTTGTGCGCGATAAGGTATGGTGGCGCGGCGTTCGGAAGAACAAGGTCATCTACGAGCGCTGCCGCCCGGTAATGGTTACTTACCATGGTTGCGCCGTCTGCATGATAGTCTGCCCGGTTCAGCGGTACGGGATGAAGCCGGTCATGGAGCGCTATGTCGAAAGCGGTGAGGTACTCGGAAAGGACACCGAAAATCTGGAGGGGTACTCGCTCATCGGCAAAGGATACTTTGGCCACGGTGAATTGCCGCGATTCAATCGGGATTTCTTCGAGTTTCCCAAGGGTCGTGAGGAAGACTGGCTATTCAAGAAGTTCAAAGAGAAGCTAAACTCAACAGGTGTGCCGGACCAGTCCGAACTTGTGGACTTTGCGACGGATGTGAAGAAAATCTTGGAGAAGGGTGAGACGACCTTCGATATAGCCTGAGACGAAGGAGTATCCAGTGCGGACATTTTCCGAAGCGTTGAACTCCGGCAGGTTCGCCGTAACCACCGAGCTGAACCCGCCCAAAGGCACCGACCTCGATGCCCTGTTCAAGCACGCCGAAGCCTTGAGCGGCATGGTGGACGCATTCAACATCACCGACTCCGCCGGAGCGAATATGACCATGGCGCCCATCGCGGCGGCGCACCTGATGCTCGACAGGGGCATGCAGCCCATCCTGCAAGTAACCGGGCGCGACCGCAACCGCATCGCCCTAGAAGGCGAGATACTCGCGGCGTCGGCGCTTGGCATTACGAACATCCTGTGCATGAGCGGGGATCCGCCCGGACGCGGCGACCATCCCGACGCGGTAGGCGTCTTCGACCTCAAGGCTGAGACGCTGCTGGAGGCGGTCACGGCGATGAACGCCGGCGCCGACATGTACGGCAACGAACTCAGGGGCTCGCCGTCGCTGTTCGCCGGAGCGGTGGCTAATCCGGGCGCGGACGACATAGACAAGGAGCTTGCGCGCATGGAGGACAAGGCGCGCTTGGGAGCGGCTTTCTTTCAGACGCAGGCAGTCTATGACGCGGCGGGCTTCGAGCGATTCATGGACTCGGCGCGGCGCTTCGGCGTTCCCGTACTGGCGGGTATGATAGTGCTGAAATCGGCGCGGATGGCGCGCTTTCTGAACGACAAGCTGCCGGGCGTGAGCGTGCCGCAGAGCATAATAGACGAGATGGACGCCGCCGAGGACAGAGCGGCGACAAGCATCCAAATCACATCGCGGCTCATCCGAGAGGTGCGCGGCATGTGCGACGGCGTACACATTATGGCAATCGGATGGGAGTCGCGCATACCGGCGATTCTGAAGGCGGCGGAACTGGCATGATGCCAGTGTCAGCGTTGCCGTCATCCAGAGCGGCAGCGCGAATTCGGAGCAGAATTAAAGGAGGTGACAACAAAGACAAGCGCACTAATACAACCCACTGCGTGTTAGCGTCATGTTGAATTGGCTGAAAGAGCCATATAACTGGAGGTCATCAGGTGGCACAAACTCTAGTGATTGACGGTCTCAAGCGGCGGCATTTGCCGATCAACCTCCGGCAGAGCGGGAACAGCGATGCTCAGATGCTCATCTCTACCCGCATCAGAAAGTCCCCATGGTGGCACCTGTCAAAGGCGGCAGGCTGCTGGGCATACACGACTTACAACCATATGTACCACCCGCGCGCATACATCAAGCCCGAAGACGGCGGGCTGTTCGAGGAGTATAAGTACCTGACCCAGCATGTCAGCATGTGGGATGTGGCAGTCGAGCGCCAGATACAGGTCAAGGGACCCGATGCCGCGGACTTCGTGAACCTGCTGATTACCCGCGATGTGCACAGCGTAGTGCCGACGATGCAAGCCCGCTATGTGATTCTGTGCAACCAGCACGGCGGCGTCATCAACGACCCTGTGCTGCTTCGGGTTGCGGACGATGAATTCTGGTTCAGCATTTCCGACTCCGACCTTCTGCTATGGGCGCAAGGGGTCAACTCTTTCGCCAAGTACAACGTTGACATCAACGAGATCGATGTGTCGCCGGTGCAGATACAGGGGCCCAAGTCGGCGGCGCTGATGGAGAAGATGTTCGGCTCTCACATCAGGGAAATCCCGTACTACCACCTGATTCACGAGACGCTGAACGGGCGCGCGGTTACGATTTCACGCACAGGCTTCTCCGCGGAGGTCGGGTTCGAGATATATCTGCACGACGCCATGCTCTATGCGGATGATGTTTGGCCCTACATCATGGAGCAGGGGGAAGAGTTCAACTTGCGCGTGATAGCCCCCAGCCATGTGCGCCGACTGGAGGCGGGCATACTGTCATACGGCCAGGACATGGACATCGAGAACAACCCGTTCGAGGTTCGGCTTGGCTGGCAGGTGGACTTGAACAAAGAAGAGTTCATAGGAAAAGAGGCGCTGGCAAGAATCAAGGATGAGGGAGTCAAGCAGCGTCTGGTAGGGCTGAAGATGGGCGGCGAGCCGATAGTCTGGTACAACGAGGGCTTCTACCCGGTAAAGGACATCAACTCCGGAGACGATGTGGGCTACATTACCAGCGCCTTCTGGTCTCCGAATATGCAATCGAACATAGCGCTTGCCGTCATGCCGCGCTCGCACTGGAAGCGGGGGACTCGCGTCAAGGCGCTTCTGCCAAACGACGGCATCGTGGATGGCAAGGTGGTGCGAGTGCCGTTCTTCGATCCCACAAAGGAGCGGCCCAAGACGGCTTTGTAAGGTTCGAGAGGCTTATCGTGAACGGGGGCGAGAGCCAACATCCATGAACAGGATATAGGGGATGGGCGCGGGCAGATAGCGTTTCCATTCGGGTGGCAGACCTTTTCGCCATTCTTGCGAAAGCGGGAAGCCAGGGGCGATATGGCAGCAAACCACCTGAAAGGGAACGCTATCGTATATGAGCAGAGTGGGTTGACAGGGGCGGCAGCGTTGACATATTCTCGCTGGGGTCTCATTTGGCGGGCGGCTCCCGGTCGTCTGCGGCACATTACACACAACACATGCACCCACCACGCGGACTATTGGCGCAGTGTGTGGGCGGCGATTGGAGGCAGCAGGATATGTCTAATCAGGTTAAGGGCGTCATCGCGGGCGCGAAGGGCAAGGCAGTATCGGTGGAGACGATTGTCGTGCCAAATCCGGGTCCGGGCGAGGCGCTCATCAAGGTTCAGGCGTGCGGCGTATGCCATACCGACTTGCACTACCGAGAAGGCGCGATCACCGATGAGTTCCCGTTTCTGCTTGGTCACGAGGCAGCGGGCATCGTGGAGCAGGTCGGCGACGGCGTAACGAATGTGGAGCCGGGCGACTTCGTTATCATCGCCTGGCGCGCGCCGTGCGGCAACTGCCGCTCATGTCTGCGCGGGCGTCCGTGGTACTGCTTCGACAGCGGCAACGCATCGCAGCCGATGACGCTCGCGGACGGCAGCCCGCTCTCGCCCGCGCTGGGCATCGGCGCGTTTGCGGAGCTGACCTTGGTTCACGCGGGACAAGCGGTTAAGGTCAACCCTGAAGCATCGGCGGCGGCGGCCGGACTTGTGGGCTGCGGCGTGATGGCGGGGCTGGGCGCGGCGGTGAACACGGGCGGCGTATCGCGCGGCGACTCCGTCGCGGTGTTCGGCTGCGGCGGCGTCGGCGACGCGGCGATTGCGGGCGCGCGGCTTGCCGGAGCGCACACCATAATCGGCGTGGACATCGATGAGCGCAAGCTGGAGTGGGCAAAAGAGTTCGGGGCGACTCATACCATCAATGCGACGCAGGCGGACGCGGTGGAAGCTATACGCGAGCTGACTGGCGGCAACGGCGTCGATGTGGCTATTGAAGCCGTGGGCAATCCTGTTACATACGAGCAGGCTTTCTATGCGCGCGACCATGCCGGGGTGGTAGTGATGGTGGGCGTGCCTGACCCGCAGATGAGGATAGAGCTGCCGATGATTGAGATATTCGGCAGGGGCGGCGCGCTGAAGTCCTCGTGGTATGGCGACTGCTTGCCTACGCGCGACTTCCCTATGTTCATCGACCTGTATATGCAAGGCAGGCTTGACCTCGACAGGTTCGTGTCGGAGACTATCGCGCTCGACGATGTAGAAGAAGCCTTCCACAAGATGGAACGGGGCGAGGTGCTGCGCTCAGTGGTGATGCTCTAGTCAGGCATACTCCGCGATGTGTCCGAACAGGCGCTTGAGCCGCGCGCTGTCCGCTTTGGGCAGACGCGGCCGTTCCAAGGCGGCGATGTTGGCGTCGAGGTGCGCGATTGTGGATGTGCCGGTAATGACGCTGCCGATTGCGGGGTGGTCGGCGGCGAACTTGTAGGCGGCGCTCACCACCGAGTCAACATCGTTATGCACAAGCCAGCCAAGCGGGTCGCGCGTGGGCAGGCTTTCACGGGCGATATAGCCCTTGTCCTTCCACTCGGCTATCAGCTCTTCCAGCAGGCTTGGATTGGGCAGCTTGATACGCACGGACGCCATGTTCAGCACACCGATGTTGTGCTCCAGCGCGAGGGGCAGCGCTTCATTGGCGGCTATCTGGTTGAGGATGCCGTACTTCACCATGATGACATCCCACAGCGCGGGATGAGTTCGCAGCGCCACCGGCAGCACCTCTTGGGCGGGATCGGCGATGTAGCGCGTGCTGAAGCCCTTGAAGCCGATTTTGCCCTGCTCCTGAAGACGCTCCAGCGTGGGCATGAACCGCTCGACGACGGCGTCGTACTCTGCCGCGAGTATGCCGTGAAGCATCATTACATCTATGTATTCCGTGCCGAGCCTCTCGAGGCTGCGCTCGACCGACGCGGCGAGCGCGGCGGCATCCTGACCGACGCCCCCGTTGCGATGATATGCCCACTTCGTTACGAGATGGTATGAGTCCCTGGGAACGCCTCGCAGCGCCTCGCCCAGAATCCGCTCGCTGCTGCCGTAGCCCTCGTGCGTATCGAACAGGTTGACGCCTAAGTCCAAGCAGCGGCGAATTAGCGCCGTCTGCTGCTGCTGCTCCAAGCCCTTGTGCTGCCCAAACTGGCTGGGCCCGCCCGTGCCGAAGCTGGCGAGCGAGACATTCATGCCGGCCTTGCCGAGTGTACGATACTGCATCTGCGCTCTCTTTCATAGGCAATCCGTGAGTTGCCGATTTCGCCTGCATGCTAACTTCCCCCATCGAGAAGGAAGCGATAAAGGTCATTATGCGTCGAGTTCGCGCACCTGTCGGGCGAAGAACCAGAAGACCAACCCCAGCGCAAGGCTCAGTATGCCCATCGCGGCGAGGGCGATGGAAACGGAGGTGATTCTGGCGACCCAGCCGATGGCGAAGCTGGACACGATGACGCCGCCCATGCTGTATCGCTGAAGGCTGGTGACGCGGCTACGCATGTCGTCGGACACAATCAGCTGCATCAGCGTGCCGTTGGTGGTTCTGAACGCCGTCTGGGTCGTTGCGAACAGCATTATAAGCAGGAAGGCGAGGGGCAGGATGACGGCGTAGGAGAACAGCAGGATGAACACGGCGCTGGCAATGGCGCAGACAAGCACAATCTTGCCCTTGGGGAATATGAAGCCGAATGAGGCGATGAACAGCGCCATCAGAAGACCGCCAAAGCCGTTGATTGCGAGGAAGTAGCCGCCCACATCCGCGCCGCGCTTGAGTATCTCGTCGGTGAACACAGGCAGCAGGAACATCACGGGCTGGAGTATGGTGTTGGGGATGAAGCCGAGCATCGTCAGGTAGAGCAGTACCCTTTTGTCCTTCCATACATAGGTGAAGCCGGCGAGCAGGTCGGACATGAAGGACTCGTCCGCCCTTACCCTGCGGCGCGGCGCGTAGGGCGTCTTTATGGGCAGGAACACCAGCACCGTGCTGAGGTAGAGTATCGCTTCGAGCGAGAAGTTCCAAAAGAAGCCGAGCGTGGTTATCAGGATACCGCCGACGAAGGGGCCAATCATGCGCGTGCCGGGTATGGTGAGCACATTGGTGGCGAAGGCGTTTGCCATCGCCTCGCGCGGCACGGTGTTCGCCACGAGCGCCATGCGGCTGTTCTGGCTAATCGAGACGCAGGTGCCGCTTACGAAGACATAGATGTACGCATGCCAGACGGTAACGAGCTGCTGCCCAACCATTACGGCGAACAGGAACGAGAACACCGTCATGAAGCACTGGATAGCGATAACCAGCTTGCGGCGGTCGAGGCGATCGCCAAGCGTTCCGGCGATGGGCGCCATGATTAAGCCGGGCAGCAGGCTCATTCCTCCCACCGTTACCACGAAGAGGGTCGAGGTAGATGAGCCGGCGGTCAAGCCGCGCACGAGCCAGCCCACCGTGAGCAGTTGGAGCCACTGGGCATTGTTGGAGAAGAAGTTGCCTATCCACAGCAGGCGGTAATCGGGGTATGCAAAGGAGTCGAAGGTTTGCAGACGCGGGATGCGCGCGCTGAATCGCGGCTGAGCGCGCGCGTTCAGTCCGGCGGTGGGTCTCTCCCGTGTGCTGTCGGTTGGGTTCATGCTTATGCTATGCGTCCAGCTCGCGTATCTGATGACTGAAGAACCAGAAGACGCCGCCCAGCGCGATGCCCAGCAGTCCCATCACCGTGAGGGCTATGGACACGGATGTAATGCCCGCGAACCACCCAACGACCAGACTGAACATGACTACGCTCCCCATGCTGTAACGCATCAAGCTCATTACCCTGCTCCGCATCTCATCGGGCGCTATCAGCGTCATGAGGGTTACGGTGGCGGTTCTGAAAGCCGTCTGACTTGGCGCGAACAGCATTATGAGCAGGAAGGCGAGTGGAAGCAGGAAGGCGTTAGCGAACAGCAGGATGACGACGGAGCTTATGATTGCGGATACGAGAATAATCTTGCCCTTGGGGAATATGAAGCCGAATGAAGCGATGAAGAACGCCATCACAAGCCCGCCGAAGCCGTTTATGGCGACGAGGTAGCCGCCAACATCCGCGCCGCGCTTGAGCACCTCGCTTGTGAACACGGGCAGCAGGAACATCACAGGCTCCAGGATTGTATTTGGAATGAAGCCTAGCAGGGTGATGTAGAGCAGCACCCTCTTGTCTTTCCACACATAGGTGAATCCTGCCAACAGGTCGGCGATGAAGGATGCGCTCGCCTGCTGGCTTCTGCGCTGCAAGTATGGCGTCTTCATCGGCAGGTAGGCGATCACCGTGCCTAGGTAAAGTATCGCCTCCAGCGAGAAGTTCCAGAAGAAGCCGAGCGTGGTTATCATGATGCCGCCGACGAAGGGGCCGATCATGCGCGTGCCGGGTATGGTGAGGATATTGGTGGCGAAGGCGTTTGCCATAGCCTCGCGCGGCACGGTGTTGGCTATCAGCGCCATGCGGTTGGTCTGGGTAATGGACAGGCATACACCGCCGATGAACACATAGATATAGACATGAACCACAGACACCAGCTGCTGACCGACCATTATGGCGAACAGGAAGGCGAACAATGCCATGAAGGCCTGGACGCCGATAACCAGCTTGCGACGGTCGAGACGGTCGCCAAGCGTCCCCGCTATGGGCGCCGTTGCCAAGCCGGGCAGCATAGCCATGCCGCCGACCGTTACCACGAAGAAGGTGGAGTATGGCGAATTGGCGGTAAGGCTACGCACCAGCCAGCCGGCGGTGAGCATTTGGAGCCACAGGGCGTTGTTGGAGCAGAAGTCGCCTATCCACAGCAGGCGAAAGTCGCGGTAAGCACTCAGGGAGTCGAGGGTTTGCATCCGGGGGATGCGAAAGCGCCTGACCGGGGCGGGCTGCCCTTGCCCTGCCGCAGAGGGGCGTCCTCCGAGTGTTTCTGATGTGCTCATACTGCCCACTGCGCGACGGCGGCGGGATCGAGTTCCAGCCCCAAGCCCGGCTTGTCGTGATATGGCGTCCACATGCCGTTGTGCTGCTGCGGAAACTCGGTGTACCAGATGCGGTCGCCCTCCAAGCCCGTGTTCATGTACTCGACGACCTTCAGGTTCGGCGTGGCGCAGGCAAGATGCAGATGCACAAGCTGGACGGCGTGCGGAGCGACGGGCAGGTTGAAGGCGTGCGCGATGTGCGCTACTTTCAGCCATTCGGTAACGCCGCCTACCCTGCCGACATCAGGCTGCACGATGTCAGCGCCGCCGGCGGCGATAAGATCGCGGAAGCCGTGCTTGGTGTACTCGTGCTCGCCGGTGGCGACGGGGATATTTATGGCGTGGCTCACCTCCGCAAGCCCTTGTATGTCGTCGGCAATGAGCGGCTCCTCAAACCATCCGACTTGATACTGCTCGAACTCCTGCGCCATGTAGATAGCCTGCTTGGGGTAGTAGCCGTTGTTGGCGTCTATGTATATGGCGACATTGTCGCCGAGCGCCCTGCGGACGGCGGCGAGGCGCAGGATGTCCTCGCGCTCCGACTGGCCGAAGTCCTTGCCAACCTTCATCTTGACGCGCGGGATGCCCTGCTCGACATAGCCCGCCATCTCGCGTATCAGCTCGTCCTCGCTGAAGTTCGTCCAGCCGCCGCTGCCGTATATCGGCACCGACTCGCGGTAGGGGCCTAGCAGCTTGAAGAGGGGCAGCCCCAGCGCCTTTGCCTTGAGATCCCACAAGCCAATATCGACGGCGGACAGCGCGCAGAAGGCGATACCCTTGCGCCCGTAGCCGCGCACATGCCAGAACATCTCGTTCCACAGCTGCTCGATGTTGAACGGGTCTTTGCCTATCAGCAGATTGCGAAAGCCGTCCTCGATGACTTGGCGCACGCCGGGCGACGACTGGCCAATGCCAAGTCCCTGCACACCCTCGTCGGTGTGTATGTGGACGAAGAGCTGGCCTCTGCCGCCCGCGCCGGGTGGAGGCGTGGGGATGGTGGCGTCCTGAATTGGCGCGCTGTGCGGGTAGAAGAGCTGGGTGATGGTGATGTCAACTATCTTCATGCGGGCAATGCTCCGTCGTGTGTAGTCCCGGCTGCGGACACAACGAATTATATCATCAACGGGTGTTAGGTATCAGGCGTTAGCGGTCAGGGTCGGGGCTGACATGGACGGAGAGGATATAGGGGATGATGGTGCCGAAGGTCGGAGTCGAACCGACACGGGATTAACTCCCAACGGTTTTTGAGACCGCCGCGTCTACCATTCCGCCACTTCGGCACATCAAAGGGCGCACTTCAATTATTATCCATGTGGGCGATGAGGTCAACGGGTGGTGACAGGATGAGAAAATTGCATTAGTACAGTTTAGCCGTCGATGGGCAAGCATTTTCACCCCCATCCTAACCTTCCCCCATCAAGGGGGAAGGGACTAGGTTGTGCGGACATTTGCGTCATTCCCGTGAAAACGGGAATCCAGAACCTCAGAATGCAGTCCCTTTCGTATATTATAGGCTATCTCAAAGCGCTGGATTCCTGCGAAAGCAGGAATGACGAGATGGAAAGTCGAAACGACATTGAGGGACTGACTTACATTTGGATTTTCTTTTCGCCTGATAGGTATGCTTGGGGTTCCTTTTGGAAGGCGCGGTTGCAGCCGGGGCCGCAGAAGTAGTAGGTTACGCCTTCATGCTCGTATGTGCCGCCGTTTGGCTTCTTCATGTCCACCTGCATGTCGCACACGGGGTCGGCAGCGAGATCGGGGGTTCGGTTGAATAGGTTGATTCGCATCGTGGTCTCCTAACATTCTCATTTGAAACGGCGAAGGCGCAGGGAGTTGGTAAGGACGGTTACGGAGCTTATCGCCATAGCAGCGGCGGCGAGTATGGGGTTCAGGAAGCCGTGCTCGCCCAAGATTGGCGCGAGTGCGCCGGGAACGCCTCCATTGGCGAAAACGGGATAGAGGACGCCCGCGGCGATTGGGATGAGCGCGACATTGTAGGCGAATGCCCAGAAGAGGTTCTGCCGGATGGAGCGCATCGTCGCCCTGCTCAGGCGGATTGCCCTGGATATGGCGTGGAGGTCTGCGCCGACTAGCGTGATGTCCGCCGTCTCCGCGGCTATGTCAGCACCCGCGCCAATGGCGAAGCTCACATCCGCCTGCGCGAGGGCCGGGGTATCGTTGATGCCGTCGCCCACCATCGCCACCAGCCGCCCGTCCTCTTGCAGCGCGCTTATGTGCGCCGCCTTGTCGCCGGGCAGAACGCCCGCCACCACGCGGTCTATGCCGACTTGCCTTGCGACCGCTTGGGCAGTGCGCTCGTTGTCGCCCGTCAGCATTACGACCTCAAGCCCGTCTTGCTTCAGACGGCTCACGGCGTCCCGCGCTTCCGGTCGGACGGCATCGGCGACGGCGACTAGCCCGACAACATCGCCATCTGCCACGACGAAGACGGGCGTACTGCCCTGCCCTGCCATCGCCTCCGCTTGGGTGTCATAGCCGTTCAGCCGGACGCCCTCGGCGCGCATCAGTGCCAGATTGCCAAGCAGAAGGAGGATGCCGTCGCAAGTCGCAGACACGCCGAAGCCGGGCAGCGCCTTGAAATCCTTGACACGCTCGAGAATCAGACCGCGCTCCGCGGCGGCGTCCGCGATTGCTCTGCCCAAAGGGTGCTCTGAGCCGCGCTCAGCGGACGCCGCAAGCCGCAGCAGGTCGTCCGATGCCATGCCGTCGCTTACGACATCGGCAACGGAGGGTCTGCCCAGCGTGAGCGTGCCGGTCTTGTCGAGAACGACCGTCTGAACCTTGTGCGCGCGTTCGAGTGCCTCCGCGCTGCGGATTAGCACGCCGAACTCTGCGCCCTTGCCCGTGCCTACCATTATCGCCGCCGGGGTCGCCAGCCCAAGCGCGCATGGGCATGCGATTATCAGCACCGCAACCGCCGTGAGGGTGGCATGGATATAGGAGGGGGATGGCCCAAGCGCCAGCCAGAACATGAAGGTCAGCGCCGCGACCGCGATGACCGCCGGCACAAAGTAGGCTGATATGGTATCCGCCAGTCGCTGCACGGGCGCTTTGGACGCCTGCGCCTCCTCGACAAGTCGAATAATCTGCGCGAGCATGGTGTTGCGCCCGACTTTGCTCACGCGGAAGGTGAAGCTGCCGGTGGTGTTAATCGTAGCGCCAAAGACCCGACTGCCGCGCGACTTGTCCACCGGCACGCTCTCGCCGGTGAGCATGGACTCGTCGACGGTGGACGCGCCGACAAGCACATCGCCGTCAACGGGGATGCGCTCGCCGGGCCGCACGACTACCTCATCGCCCACCTCAAGGTCGTCTATGGCGACCCGCGTCTCGATTCCGTCGCTTATAACCTGCGCGGTGGTTGGCTGCAAGCCCATCATGGCGCGGATAGCGCCGGATGCGCGCTGCTTCGCTCGCGCCTCGAGGTACTTGCCTAGCAGCACCAAGCCGATGATCGCGGTCGATGTGTCGAAGTAGGTAGCAGTGTCCGCGCTGCTGAAGAAGAAACTGCCGCCCAGAAAGACTACCGCGACGCTGTAAAAGTAGGCGACGGATGTGCCGACCGCAATCAGCGTGTTCATGTTGCTGGTGCGATGCTTGAGCGCGCCCCATGCGCCGTGGTAGAACTGCCGCCCTGCCCAGAATTGAACGGGCGTGGCTAGGATGAGCAGGATGTAATCCAAGCGGAACGGTAGCGGGTCGCCAATAGCGGGGATGAACATCAGCGCCATGATGATGGCGGACACGGGGAGACTGAAGGCGAGCTTACGGCGCAATACGGTAATATCGCGTGGAGTCGCCGCGTCGTCCCGCTCGTCAACGATGCTGATGAGCGAATAGCCGGCGTCCTCGACGGCGTGGCGCATATCGGATACGGCAGCGAGTCCGGGGATGTACTCGACGGCGGCGCGCTCGGTGGCGAGATTGACGCCGGCAGCCACCACGCCGTCGACGCCCGCGAGCGAGTTCTCGATGTGGCTGACGCATGCGGCGCAAGTCATGCCGCCGACGGCAAGCGTAACCTTTTCGGTGGCGACGCCGTAGCCCGCATCTTCTACGGCATAGAGAAGGGCATCCAAGGGCGGGGCATCGCCAAGCAACGCAACGGTAGCCTTCTCGGAGGCGAGGCTGACGCTGACTTCGGCGATGCCGGGTATGTCTTCCAACGCCTGCGACACATGACTGACGCATGCGGCGCAGGTCATCCCGGTAATCGGGACTACGATGCGGTCTCTGGTGTCAAGGGTCATCGGGCTGTCTTTGGGTGCGGGGGTCTATGTCTGGTTGCGCTTGTATTGATTATCGCACCAAAGACGCCCGTATGCCAGAGCGGACGCCGCCGGGATGTATAGGATTTCCCTTCCCTAACCCCGGTTGCAGGGTCAGGGAAGGGAGCTTATGGGGCTAGAACGAGCGGATTACGCCCACGACGCGACCGCGGACGAGAACGTTCTCGGCTGCGACGCGGATAGGCTCCATGCTGGGGTTCTCGGGCTGCAAGCGCACGACATCGCCCTCGAGGAAGAAACGCTTGAGTGTAACCTCTTCGCGGTCCTTAATCTCGGCAGCCACCATGTCGCCTCTGTTCGGAATGTCCAGGGGCTGCATGATAACCAGGTCGCCGTCTGCGATGAAGGCGTCAATCATGGAGTCGCCCTTGACGCGCAAGCCATAGGCGTTTTCCTTGCCGCTGATCATCGTGCTAGGCACATCGATCGACTCGAACTCGTCCGAGTGTCGGGACGCGACGGATGGGATGTGCAGAGGCTCGCCCGCCGCGATGCTGCCGTAGATGGGGATTGTGGCGACATTGGTGCGCGCGGCGGCGTGCTCGCCCAGCAGTTCGATGCCGCGCGAAACCTCCGGCAGGCGGCGCAGGTAGCCGTGCCGCTGCAAGATGTGCAGGTTGTAGTCGACGACAGAGGTCGAGCTTATCTCGCAGCCCGCCTGGATGTCGCGCACCGTTGGCGGGAACTGGTGATTACGCATGAACTCCTTGATGAACTCCAGGATGCGACTCTGGCGGTCGGACAATTTTCGCTGATGAGTGGTCATATTTTCCTCCTCTAAACTTGTGCAACCATACGAACGAAGATACCCCTAAGGGACTAACTAATGTTCGCAGTCTAACAGGGTTAGAACGCAAGTGTCAAGTCTTCGGTGAAAATTGCATAACAGAATTGCAATCGTGGAGCGTCTCCAATTTTCGGATACCCGCGAAAGCGGGAATGACGGGCGGACGGGCGCGAAAATCTTATGCAATCTTCTTGAAAAATTGGATGGATGACAGGATTTTGTCCCCTCATTCTACCCCCTCTCCCTATGGGAGAGGGGAGTCTTGCCGCGCGGTCTTGACTTTGTTGCGAATGTTGGCTTAAAGTTCACGCAATCTTGACCCGCCAAGCCGCTCGGGTATTGGCGATTGGACGGAAAACACCATTGGAGAGGGGAGAGGTCAACTATGATGACGCTAAGGGCATCGATTATCGCTGTGGTCGCGCTGATGCTGGCGGCTATCGCGCTGGCGTGCAGTTCCGCGCCGACGCAAGCGCCGGTAGCGGCGCCGGCTCCTCAAGCGCCCGCACAAGCCGCGCCCGCGCCGGCGGCAGCGGCACAACCGGCGCAGCAGCCGGCCGCGCCCAGAGCGCCCGCGCCGGCCGCTCCCGCGCAGCAGGCGTTCCAGTCGCCGGCGCTGCCCGCGCCGGCGCAGCCCATCGCACAGCCGACAAAGACTGCCGCGCGCAGCGCGCCCGCGCCAGCCGCGATGACAAGCGCCGATGGCGTCAGGCGCGGCGGACATCTCATCTGGGGCGTGGGCCCGCGAGTGTTCCCGCCCAAGTGGGATATGACACAGGCGGGCGTGTGGCACTTCACCGAGCATTTCAACAGGCATTACAGCGGCATATTGCAGTTCAACCCGCGCAACGGCATCGATGTCATACCGGACCTCGGGGACAGCTGGGAGTTCGCGGACTCCGTCGACGAGATTACCGTGAACCTTGTCGAGGGCGTGAAGTGGCATGACGGCAACCCGCTCACGGTGGAGGACATATCCTATACGCTCGACCGCTGGGCGAACCCGCCCGAGGGCATACCGCAGCCGCGCGTCGGGGGCTTCAAGAACATCGCGGGCACCGAGAAGATAGACGACACTACCTTCAAGGTGTCGCTCAAGCAGCCGAGCGCGGACTTTCTGCTAGACCTCGCGGACGCTTGGCACATCATGCTGCCCAAGCACATCGTTGAGATGGAGGGCGGCATCAACTCACCGGAGCGGCTGATTGGCACCGGCTCGTTCCGCGTCAAGGACACGGAGCGCGACAGCTTCGTGCTCTCTGAGGCGAACCCGGACTACTTCCGCAACGCGCCCGACGGCTCGCCCTATCCGTATCTCGACTTGGTTACGACCGTCCAGTTCACCGACTGGGACACGCAGGCGGCGGCGCTGGCGACGGGGCGCATAGACCTCGCCGCGCCGATGAACTTGGCGAAGGCTTGGGGCGTGAAAAAATCGCTTGGCGACCGCGTGGTGCTGGAGTCGGCGTTCAGCCCGGGCGTGATGTACATCTCGATGAACGGCGAGAAGCCACCATTCGACGACATTCGCGCGCGCAAGGCGCTGTATCTGGCGGTTCATCGCGCGCCGATACAGGCGACGCTGTCAACGCCAATCGCGGAGCTGCCCGCGAACTTCGTGCAGGTGAGCTACCTCGGCACGGCAGACCCTAACCTGAGCGAAGTGCAGAGCTACTACGGCTATGAACCCGCCACACGCGAGGCGGCGCTCGAAGAGGCCAAGCGGCTGTTCGCCGAGGTCGGCGTTACGGAGTTCACCGCCAACGCGGGCATCACGGGCGCAAACAACGACAGCGCGCAGATTATCGTTCAGCAGCTCGAAGACATCGGCATCAAGATGAACATCGAGACCTTTGAGACCGCGCCACTGCGCGCGCTGGGTCAGGATGGCAACTACGAGGTGATGTTCGACAGCCACGCGGTCGCTATGGCGAACCCGGTGAACTTCATAGACCTGTTCTATATGCCGGGCGCGGGCGCGTTCTACCACAACGCGCAGCCGCCGCAGGAGTTCCTGGACAAGGTGAGTGAGATTAAGCGCACCTTCCCCGGACCCGAACGCAACCAGCAGTTCAAGGATCTGGACACCATCCTGCGCGAGCAGTGGATCCCCAAGGTGCCGACGCTGCGATTCAACGAGTACAAGTTGGCGTACCCCTATGTGAACAACTGGGATCCGATACCCGCTATGAAGTTCATCCAGACACGGATTTATGATGTGTGGCTGAGCGAGGGCGCGCCGCAGAGATAAGAGTACGCTCACAAATAGAAGCGGGGGCAAGCGAAACTTGCCCCCGCTTTGCAAACCTCAACTCAGGGATGTCCTATCCCAAGAACCTCATGATTGCAATTGTTAGTCCCGAAATGAGCGCCATGAACACTACAAGCTTGAGCAGCAGACGGTTCTCCATCGCCTCTAGCTTGCCTTCAAGCCTCTTAATATCCGCTTTGGCAGCAAGATGTCCGTAAGCGCCTTCCGGCTTGCCGACTCGCTCCACTGCCATTGTCATATCAAACTGCCTTTTATTCCGAATAGCAATCGTATGTCGCACTACTGACACTAGCACACTTTCCCGAATTGCGCTCAATCTCCACGCTCTTCTAGCATGAGCCGGTTCAAAGCGAAGGGCATTGGCGCTCTAATCACGGCGACTTGCTCGAATAAAATCCCGGAAAGGAAGCTTCACCCGTGTGGAAATATACCGTCCGGCGGCTGCTCCTCATAATCCCGACGCTGTTCTTGCTTGCCACGATACTGTTCTTCATGCTGCGCGTGCTGCCGGGCGACGAGGCGCTGTTCATCACATCGGGCGAGGAGTCGGTAGCCTCAGTGGAGGACATCGAGAAGCTGCGCGAGGCGTGGGGGCTTAACGACCCGCTGTATGTGCAGTATTGGCGCTGGCTCAAGGGCGCGCTGCGGGGCGACCTGGGCTATTCGCGCTACGCGGACCGCCCGGTGGTGGACGCGCTGGCGGGCAAGATAGAGGTTACGGCGACGCTGGCGTTCCTGTCGGTGGTTATTGCGCTCGCGTGGTCGCTGCCGCTGGGCATTATGTCGGCATTGTGGCGCGGAAGCTGGCTCGACCAGACGATAAGGGTGGTAACGGCGGCGGGCATTGCGATGCCCAACTTCTGGGTCGCCATACTGATGCTGCTGTTCCTCGTCAAGTTCTTCAACTGGATTCCGCCCGTCCAGCATGTGAGCATATTCGAAGAGCCGATAACCGCGCTGAAGCGGCTGATATTTCCCGCGCTGGTGATAGGCTTCCGCTCCGCGTCCACCATAAGCAGGATGACGCGCTCCACGATGCTGGAGGTAATCGGCGACGACTACATCCGCACCGCGCGAGCGAAAGGGCTGGGGCCTTGGGTGGTAACACTGCGCCACGCGCTCGGCAACGCCATCATACCCGTGCTCACTATGGCGGGGCTGCTGGTTGCCGCGCTGATGGACGGCGCAGTGATAATCGAGCGCATATTCACGCTGCCGGGGCTGGGACAGCAGATTGTGGATGCCACCAGCGCGCGCGACTTCGTCATGGTGCAGGGCATCGTGCTGATACTCGCGCTGTTCATGATGCTTTGGATTTTGGTCATCGACCTGCTGTATGCGTGGCTGGATCCGCGTATCCGCTACGAATAGATTTCCCTGAGCGCGCAGGGATAGCGTAGCCTTTCGGAAGGTTTCGCCTTGCTAACGCATCGGATTTCCGCTCACGCGGGAATGACGAGTAACATAATCGGCGGCATCTGAACGGAAACGCCACCGACAGAGGAGGGGCAGCTTGCAAGAGAGCGCTACGGGGGTAATGCTGGAACGGGAGAGCGCGGCAGGCAAGCTCAGGCGCGTGGCGCGCGCGCTTGGCGAGTTCAGCCGCAGCCACCCCACCGGCGCGGCCGGCGGGCTTGCGCTGTTCATAATCATCGTCATGGTGCTGCTGGCGAACATCATCTCGCCGTTCAGATACGACAGGACGGTCGCGCGCCAACTGCTGCCGCCGCTCTCGGAGGCGACGCTGGAGGAAGGCACGCTCTGGATCGGCACCGACGAGCTTGGGCGCGATGTGGTGAGCCGCCTGCTGCACGGCGGGCGCGTGTCCATATTCGTGGGCATCATGGCGCCGCTGATTGGCGTCGCATTCGGCACGGTGCTCGGCATAGCGAGCGCGTACTTCGGCAAGATGTTCGACCTGCTAGTGCAGCGCTTGGTTGACACGGTGCTCATTCTTCCGGGCATCGTGGTCGCAATGACGATAACGGTCGCGTTCGGGTTCACGGTGCCGGTGGTCATCATGGCGCTCGCCGTGAGCTACAGCGCGAGTTCGGTGCGCGTGGTGCGTTCGCGCGCGCTGACGCTGAGCCGCATGCAGTATGTGGAGGCGGCGCGCGCCGTGGGAAGCTCCGATACGCGCATAATCTTCCGCCATCTCGTGCCAAACTCGCTTCCGGTGTCCATGGTGCTGATAGCGGTGAGCGTTGGGGCGGCGATCACGGCAGAGGCGGCGCTGAGCTTCCTGGGCATCGGCATACAGCCGCCCATCCCGTCGTGGGGCAACATGCTCACGCGGGCGCAGGTGAACTTCGACCTCGCGCCGCACATAGCGATTGCGCCGGGGATGGCGATAACCCTCGTGGTGCTGGCGGTCAACTTGTTTGGCGACTCGCTGCGCGATGTGCTGGATCCGAGGCTGCGGAATGTGCGATAGGGCGGCTATTTCTCAAGTAAGCGCAACCACTACGCAAGGGCGAACATGAACGCCAAAGGCAGACTGAACCTTCGGGAGATACCAGTTATCTTGTTGTTCTTTGCGCTGGTTCCAAATGCGGCATGCGGAGGCGAACAAGCGGCGGCGCGGCAATCGCCGGTGGACATTGCGGGATACACGGAAAGCGGCGCTCCGAGATTGGAGTTCGCATACGGCTGCGCTGCCGCCCACATAACCAACACCGGCAACTTCATCAAGGTCGAGTACGAAGACGGCGGCGGCATACGCTTAGGAGGAAAGGCATATCGGCTCATAGAGGCGCATACGCACAACTCAAGCGAGCACACCGTTGACGGCGAGCGTTTCGCGCTGGAGATGCACCTTGTACATCAGGGGGAAGCCGGCGAAATCGCGGTAGTGGGCATTCTGTATCGGCTGAACAAGGCGAACACAGCTATCCAAGCGATAATCGATGCCGCGCCAGCACAAGGCGAGGATGACACAGAGCCGCTTTCGCCGCTCGCGGCGTCCGACTACCTGCCCGCAAATCACGGCTACTACGCCTATGAGGGTTCGCTGACAACGTCCCCATACACGGAAGGGGTTTCGTGGCTGGTGATGGCGGAAGCGCAAGAGATGTCGGCGGAACAGGTGGCACAACTCGCGGCGCTAACGGGCGGCGGCACGAACAACCGCGCGGTTCAACCGCTCAACGGGCGTCAGATTACGGCTTATAAGGCGCGCTGACGGGCGCGCGCCGAACATCAAAGAGGGCAAGCAGGAGATAAGAAAATGGCAGACAGACCAAACCTTGTGTTCATATTCAGCGACCAGCAGCGCGCGGACACGATGGCATGCTACGGCAACGACTGGATGGATGTGCCGAACCTGAACGCGCTGGCGGCGCAGAGTTTCGTGTTCCAAAACGCCTATGTAACTCAGCCGGTATGCACGCCCGCGCGCGCTTCCATCATGACCGGGCTGTATCCGCATGCGGCGGGTCCCATCGTGAACCAGCTCGTGCTGCCGCGCGACACGCCGGTCATAGCGGAGATGCTGCCCGATGAATACTATTGCGGCTACTTCGGGAAGTGGCATCTGGGGGACGATGTGATACGGCAGCATGGCTTTGATGAGTGGGTGAGTACAGAGGACGGACACCTGCCGGAGTACACGCGGCGCGAGTATCGCAACGAGTACAGCACATATTGGCATCATCTGGTTGCCAACGGCTTCGAGCCGGACTTGGAGCGCATGCCGGGCAAGTTCATCTTCTCGCCCGCGGCGCGCTCACGACTGCCTGAAGAGTTTCAGATGGCATCGTTCCTGGGAGACCAAGCGGCGGGCTTCATCGAGCGCAACAGCGAGCGCCCGTTCGTGCTGTATGTGAGCACCTTCGAGCCGCATCCGCCGTATAACGGGCCGCTGAACGACCTGTACGACCCGGAGACGCTTCCCGTTGGGCCCGCTTTCTTGCAGCGTCCTGAGGGGGTTTCGCTATACAACCGAGTGCGCGGCAACTACTATACGCAGTACATGTACGAGGGCGGCGACCCGGCGGACGACCCGTATATGGCGCACACCCCGGCATCGGGGCAGGATCTGACTAAGGAAGCGGGCTGGCGCACGCTGCGCGCGCACTACCTCGCCAATGTTACGCTGGTTGACCGCATGGTGAAGAAGATTACCGACGCGCTGGACAAGGCGGGCGTCGCCGACAACACGGTTGTGGTGTTCACTAGCGAGCATGGCGAAATGGCGGGCGACCATGGGATGCTGGAGAAGCGGTCGTTCTATGAGGAGGCTTCGCGCGTGCCGCTGACGATGCGCGTGCCGTGGCTGAGCGATGAGCAGACGACGCTGGAGGGCAGCGCGGGGCACATCGACCTAGTGCCGACGCTGCTAGACCTGCTGGGGCAGACCCCGCCGTCGCACCTGCATGGCAAGAGCCTCGCGCCCGTGCTGCGCGGGGATGATGACTTGGGCGAGAACGAGGTTGTAATACAGTGGAACGGGACTAGCGAGGAGCTGCCCGACCGCTTTCTGGGCAGCGCGGCAATCAACCGCATGAACGCGCTGCCAAGACGCTGCATCATCACGCCGGACAGGTGGAAGCTGGCGCTGTGCGCGGGCGACAAGGGCGAGCTGTTCGACCTGAACAGCGACCCGCATGAGATGACGAACCTGTTCGACGACCCGGCGCAGCGTGACCGCGTCATCGATATGGCGGCGCGGCTGCGTATGTGGCAGCAGCGGACGGGCGACGCCGCGCCACTGCCGAGCGTGTAACCAAGGGTGACATGGATGAACAGGGTGAGGTGAGATAAATGAGATTGCCTGAAATCAGCTACGACCTCCAAACCTTCAAAGGGGATATGTTTGGCGCGATTATAGCGGCAGTGGCAGGGTTGCCCTTGGGGATGGCGTTCGGGGTAATATCGGGGCTGGGCGCGATTGCGGGCTTGTACGGGGCTATCGCTCTGGGTTTCTTCGCAATAATTTTGGGCGGCACACGGACGCAGGTATCGGGTCCCACCGGCACGATAGCCATAGCGATAGCGGTCATCCTAGCCACCCATGCGGAAGGCAGCCTTGAGAACCGCCTTACGGAGGTGTTCACGATAATCGTTATGGCGGGGGTGATACAGATTCTTCTTGGCGCGCTGCGAGTCGGACGCTTCGTATCCTATACGCCGTATTCGGTAATATCCGGGTTCATGTCCGGCATCGGCGTCATCATCATATCGCTGCAAACTTTGCCAATCCTTGGCTGGCCCGCCGCGCAGGGCGGGGCGCTGGTAGCGTTGAGCACTTTGCCGGAGGCGCTGCTCAATATCACTAGTTCCGGCGCACTCAGCGCGCTTGCCATCGGCATCGTTACCCTGGCCGTGGGCGTGTATTGGCCAATGCGGCTCAGGAAGTATCTGCCCCCGCCTATGGCGGCGCTGATAATCGGCACGCTGCTGGGCGTTCTGTGGCTGACCGAAGCGCCGGTGATTGGAGCGGTGCCGACGGGGCTGCCAACCTTCCAGCTGCTGGACCTCTCCCCCAATGTGCTGCTGCGCGCCGTTCAGCCGGCGCTGACTATCGCGCTGCTCGGCTCCATAAACAGCCTGCTAAGCTCGCTGGTAGCCGACTCTATGACCCGGACGCGCCATAGTCCGAACCGTGAGTTGGTGGGTCAGGGCATCGGCAACATGGCAGCGGGGTTCCTCGGGGGACTGCCGGGCGCGGGTATTCCCACTGGCACGGTGGCAAACATACGCGCCGGCGGGCGGACACGAGTATCCGGGGTGCTGCGCGCGGCAATCCTGCTCTCGCTGGTGCTGGCTCTGGGCAGGTATGTGGAGCTTATCCCCCATGCGGTTCTCGCCGGCATCCTGATGAAGATTGGCTGGGACATCATAGCCTGGCGCTTCGTAACCCGCATCCACCGGATTCAGCGCGAACACCTGCTGGTGATGCTCATCACGCTCGGTCTCACGGTGTTTGTGGATCTGGTTACCGCAGTGGTGATAGGTCTGGTAGCGGCGGGAATGGCAAGCGCGCGGCAGTTCGAGCGCATGGAGCTGGATAGCGTGGTCTCCGTTCCAATGCTGGACAGCACCTTCTTTGGAGGACGGGGAGGCGGCGCTGATGTTGATGACCTCTCCGCGCGAGTTGGGCTAGTGGCGCTCAGGGGGAGTTTTTCGGTTGCGTCTTCCACCAATCTCATCCACACTGTCAGCGTGGACATCCAGGAGCATGAGGTGGTCATATTAGACTTCTCCAACACCTTGTATGTGGACGACAGCGCGGCGCTGGTGATAGAGCAGTTAATCGACCGTGCGATAGCGGAGAAGACCGAGTGCATCGTGATGGGACTGGACGGACCGGCTGCCGCCACGCTTGAGGCGCTCGATGCTTTGAAGCGGGTGCCTGAGGATCACTTTGTGGAGACGCTGGACGATGCGCGGGAAATAGCGCGGGGGATGCTGGAGCGGGCTTAACATCGATTAGATTTGCTGGGCAGACGCCACCGGCGCGCTTGAATGGTGGGGGGGTAGCATGGATGGACAAGGTAGGGTGAGAATACCTAACATCCGCTACGACCTCCAAACCTTCAGCGGGGATGTGTTTGGCGGGATTACGGCAGCAGTGGTGGGGCTGCCGGTGGCGTTGGCGCTCGGGGAAATATCGGGGCTGGGCGCGATAGCGGGCTTGTACGGGGCTATCGCTCTGGGTTTCTTCGCCGCCGTGTTCGGCGGCACGCGGACGCAGATTTCGGGCCCCACCGGCCCAATAGCCGTGGCAATGGCGGTCATCATAGCCTCCCATGCGGAAGGCATCGCGGAGGCGTTCACGATAGCCATAATGGCCGGGCTGATGCAGATTCTTCTTGGCGCGCTGCGAATCGGGCGCTTTGTAGCCTATACGCCGTATTCGGTGATAGCCGGGTTCATGTCGGGCATCGGCGTAATCATCATACTGCTGCACACGCTGCCCTTCCTTGGCTCACCCGTGACGATGATCGGTCCCCTGGCATCGTTGGGCGCGCTGCCGGAGGCGATAAGCAATGTCAATTTCAGCGCGCTTGCCATTGCCGTCTTTACCCTGGCCGTGAGCGTGGTTTGGCCGAATCGGTTCAGGAAGTTTCTGCCCGCTACCCCGGCGGCGCTGATAGCCGGCACGCTGCTGGGCATTCTGTGGCTGACAGACGCGCCGGTGATTGGAGCGGTGCCGACGGGACTGCCAGCCTTCCATCTTCCCGAGATCTCCACCGAGACGCTGGCGCATTCCATTCAGCCGGCGCTGACTATCGCGCTGCTCGGCTCCATCGACAGCCTGCTGACCTCCCTAGTAGCCGACTCTATGACCCGAACGCGCCATAATCCGAACCGGGAGTTGATGGGTCAGGGCATCGGCAACATGGCGGCGGGGTTCGTCGGGGGGCTGCCCGGCTCAGCCATGGGCACGGTGGTGAATATACACGCCGGCGGACGCACACGCATATCGGGGATGCTGCGCGCGGCAATCCTGCTCGCGCTGGTGATGGGGCTGGGCAAGTATGTGGAGATTATCCCCCATGCGGTTCTCGCGGGCATCCTGATGAAGATTGGCTGGGACTTGCTCGACTGGCGCTTCATAACTCGCATCCGCCGGGTTCAGCGTGAACACCTGCTGGTAATGCTCATCACGCTCGGGCTTATGGTGTTCCTGGATCTAGTTACCGCAGTGGCGATAGGGCTGATAACGGCGGGAATCGTAATCCTTCGGGAGTTCGAGCGCATGGAGCTGGATAGCGTGGTCTCCGTTCCAATGCTGGATCGCGCCTTCCTCGGAAGGCGGGTAGGCAGAGTTGATGTGAATGCCTTCTCCGCGCGAGTTGGGCTAGTGGCGCTCAGGGGCAGATTTTCCGTCGCGTCTGCCGCCAAGCTCACCAACACTATCAATGTGGACATCCAAGAGCATGAGGTGGTCATATTCGACTTCTCCAAAACCATGTATATGGACGACAGCGCGGCGCTGGTGATAGAGCGCTTGATCGACAGCGCGATAGAGGAAGATACCGAGTGCATCGTGATGGGGCTTGCCGGTATTCCTGCCACCACGCTTAAGGCGCTCAATGCTCTGAGGCGTGTGCCTGATGAGCACTTTACGGATACGCTGGACGATGCGCGGGAGGTGGCGCGGGGGATACTGGAGCGGGGCTAACATCCATGTGCAGGCGGCATCATGGAGCGCGGCAAAGCGATGGCGTGTATGAGGGAGGGAGTATCATACCGCGCCATCGCTCTTTGGAAGGGTTGTCCGATGCGCTTGACTACTTAATCAGGTCGCGGTTGGCGGCGTATTCGACGTCGCCGAGCTTGATGTAGCCGACTTCCTGCGCCAAGTCCGCCGCGTTGTCCAAGTAGAACTCCACGAATGTCTTGACCTCGGGGCGCTCCATGCTCTGCTTGCTCACATAGATGAACAGCGGGCGCGACAGCGGCGAGTAGCTGCCGTTCTCTATCGACTCCGATGTGGGCGTTACGCAGCCGCTGCCGGAGTCGACATCCACCAGCTTCAGCTTGTCCCGGTTCTCCGCATAGTAGGCGAACCCGAAGTAGCCGAGTGAATACTTGCCGCCGGCTACGCCCTGCACCAGCACATTGTCGTCCGCGCTCGCGGTGTAGTCGGGGCGGCTCAGCTGCGCCTCGCCCATTACCTCCTCGGTGAAGTAGTCGAATGTGCCGGAGTCGGTGTCGGGGCCGTACAGCACTATCTTCTCGGAGGGCCAGTTGGGGTTGACATCGCTCCAGTTGGTTACGGTGCTGCCAGGCTCCCATATCATCTTGAGCTGGTCGGTGGTGAGGCACTCAACGAAGTCGTTATCAGGGCTGACTATCACGGACAGCCCGTCTATCGCCACGCGCAGCGGGTAGTATTCGATGCCGTTCTCCACTGCGGTTGCAGCTTCCGTGTCCTTGATGGGGCGGGATGCGTCGCTGATGTCGGTCTCGCCGACGGTGAAGCGCTTGAAGCCGCCGCCCGTGCCGGAGACGCCGACATTGACGCGCACATCGGGATGCAGCTTGCGGAACTCTTCGGCGACGGCTTCGCTGACCGGGAACACGGTGCTTGAGCCGTCGATTTCGATTGTGCCGCTCAGGTTATCTGACGAAGTTGACGGCGCGCCAGGTTCCGATGCGGGGGATGAGCCGCAAGCCAGCGCAACGAGCGCGAGCGCGAGGGCTAATATGGCAGCGACGCCCTTCGCGCCGCTTATGCTTGGGGAAAATCTCAACTTAGGCATAGTTTCTGAGTTCTACCTCCTCCGATATTCAATGCTGCTGCGGTATCTTGCCGCGTGAAAAGACGACTGCAAACAGGATACAGGGCGCATGTGAACAGAGGATTAACGAAGGGTTAATAGGTTTTTGTGTCATTCCCGTGAAAACGGGAATCCAGAACATCAGAACGCAGGCACTTTCGCATATTTTAGGCTATCTCAAGGCGCTGGATTCCTGCCCCTGCTTTCGCAAGGGTAACGTTCTTTCGCAGGAATGACGAGATGAAAAGTCGAAATGTCAACAGAGCCTAGTCGGCTGCGCCTTGGGCTTCCTTGAATGCTTGGGTGAGCTGGATGATGACGGAGCGGGAGCTGCGGTTGGATATGACCACGGGGGCGGGCTGTCTGCGGACGACCTGGGCGCGGAGATAGGCGCGGTCGGCGGGGGAGATGTCCTCGGCCATGACGAGCGCCTCGAAGTCGGAGTAGCCCGCTAGGTCGAGGGCGGCGGTTACGCCGGTGGTGGTCGTTACCAGACAGCCGTTGCGTTCGAGGATTTGGGTGAGTTCGTCGGCGCGGCGCTGACGGAGGGCGACGACTAGAACGCGGGTGTAGATTGGCATTTGGGACATGTGGTGCGCTGCCTTTCGGTGCGAATTAGGAATTGGGTTGTGCTTAGGTTTGGTGTGCGGGATGTTTCGTGGCTTGATGGCAAGACGGAGTGCAAGCGTGGTTGCTGAAGGCTATGTAGCCGTGAGATTAGATTTTGGATTCCTCACTTCGTTCGGAATGACAGGGATGGGTGTTCGGGATGACAGGATGGGGGTGGGAATTGTAAGTGTTGACTAATTCGCCGACATAGATTGCAGGGTTTGTAAGGGAGTATCGCCATTCAGACCCTGATGCGGACTCTCGGCATGACAAGGAGAGGCGTTCGTAATGGCATGGGCACCCCCTGGCATCCTGAAAACCTGACCCTTGTCCCCCTCGCTACTTCAGCAACCGCCCCCAAACGGCGGTTGCCATCAAGCCACGAAACATCGTACCCCAAACCTAAACACAATCCAATTCTTTCCTAATTCCGCTCCCCCCTGACACCCTGAAAACCTGACGCCCTCTCCACCCCCGCTTATTCATGGCATTGCGGGGATGGTTGCTGTACACTTTCAAGGGTGGAATGACCACTGATGTACATGATACGGGTGAAATCAGAACGATGCCGGAATACCCCCATTTGACTGCTACTAGCCGGATTGACAGGGCATTCATAGAGTCGCAGCTGTTTCCGCTGTGCGAGGAGCTGCGAAATGGCAAGGCGATCGACGAGCGCTTGGGCGGGCGGGCGTTGTACTCGCTGTTCTATGAGCCGAGCCTGCTGACGCGGACTTCGTTCGAGCGCGCGATGGGACTGCTGGGCGGGCAGGTGTATCACACTGAGGACGCCTCCCAGTTCTTCCCCGTGTCCAACGCGAGTCACATCGACAACATCATCAAGATTCTGGCGAGCATGCGGATTGATGTCGTGGTGCTTCGCAGCAGCGCGCTGGGCGTGGTAGAGCGCGCGGAGTTCGCGGATGCGCTGACGGTCATCAACGGAGGAAGCGCGGACGACCACCCGACGCAGGCGCTTGCCGACCTGTACACGCTGCGACGCGAGCTTGGCGGCATAGACGGCGCGAGCGTCGCCGTAGTGGGCAGGCTGGAGCATCGCAATGTGAACGCGCTGCTGCGCGGGCTTGCGCTGTTTGAGAACATCGGCGTTACGCTGATACCGGCGAGCGGGGGCGTCGACCCGGATGTGCTGCACTACTGCGAGGAACGGGGCATGCGCGTCGCTATTGAGCGGGAATTGGAGGCGGTGCGGACGGCGGATGCGATATACCTGAACGCGCCGCGCACGCTGGCGCACGCGCGGCTGCTGCGCTCGCGGGGCGCGCTAAGCCTGCGTATCGACAAAGACTTCATGGCGGGGCTGAAGCCGCACTGCGTGATAATGGACCCGATGCAGCGGAGCGGCGACTTCGCCGTAGAGGTGCAGGACGAGCGGCTGGCGTTCTACCGCCAGTCTGAGAACGCGCTGGTGATGCGGATGGCGATACTCGCGGATATGCTTGCGTAGTTTTCGGTGTGCCGTTACGGGATAGTCTTGTATCGTGGTGATGCTACCGCGCTTGCAGCAGGCGGGCTACGAAAGGCGCTGCGGCTGGCCCTAGGGTGGTGAGGAGGCGGCGGATGTTGGCGTGGCGCAATGCTCTTAGAATGGGTCTGCTGTGCCAGTCGAATGCGACATCGTCTCCGATGTATTCCGCGAGGATGTCGTCTGACAGGAACTCTGCCATGAGGCGCTCAATCTGATTGTCGTTGAGGGTCTCGAATAGCAGGCGGGCATAGTAGCCAACGCGCAGTTCGCTGCCGAATACGGCTTTCCAGCTGCGTTCATAGCCGCGCAGGGCGTTAGGGGTGAATTTGTCGTTGGTAATGGCTATATGGGCTGCTTCCGCCGCGATGCGCCCTGACAGGAAGGCGTAGTATATGCCGCCGCCGGTGGTGGGCTTGACGAGTCCGGCGGCATCGCCCGCCACGAGGACGCGGTGCGCGTAGCTGCGCGATATTGGGCGGATGGGAATGCCCCATGTCTGTGGCTTGCCCGCGATGTCGGTAATGCTGCCTTCCGTCCGGAGGCGGGTGATGAAGGCGTCCATCTGACCGTTGGCGCGCCGCCGCGGCGCCATGCCGACTAGGGCGTGGGAGTTGGAGAGCGGCACGAGCCACGCGAATGACTCTTGCGCGGTGTCGCTGCCAAGATGGACTTCGATTTCGGTCAGGCTGGGCGCGCGCGCCTCGACTTGGCAGCCGACTAGGTATTCGCCGCCGCTCTTGCTGCCCAAGCCGACCATACGCAGCAGTGGCGAGCCGAAGCCCGCCGCGATGATGACGATGCGGCTTGTGTAGGTAGTCTTGTCCTCGCCCGCGCCGGCGGTTATCTCCGCGCGCGAGTCGGTGATGCGAATGTCGCTGACGCGGGTGTTGAGGATGTAGTCCGCGCCTGCTTGCCGCGCGCGCTCCGCGACGGCGTTGACATAGGCGACGCGGTTGACGATGTACGCCTGCGTGGTGGGGCGCTCGATGTGGTAGCGCTTGCCGGACGGGGCGATGATGGTCGCGGAGTTCGCCTTGCTATGGATGTGTTCGGGCGCGGGCGGGAACAGGTCGGCGCACTCCTTGCCGATGATGCCGGTGCAGAGCTTATCGCCGATGTTCGCGCGCCAGTCTAACACGGCAACGCTGCTGCCTGCGCTTGCAAGTTGGAGCGCTGCCATGTTGCCGCATGGGCCCGCGCCGATTACTATCGCGTCGTACACCGCTATCGCCGCTCGCTCGCGGCTGAGGCGTCGGCGTACATAGCGTCGGTCTTCGCCGCCATGATGAAGTCGTTGCGGTGCAAGCCGCGTATCTTATGCGTCCACCAGTCGACGCCCACGCCGCCCCATTCGACGGTCATGCGCGGGTGGTGTCCTTCCGCGTCGGCTGACTTGCCGAGCCGGGTGGCAAAGTCGAGCGCGCCGCCGAAGTCGCGGAACTTGAATGTCCTGTGTAGGCGGGGTATGCCGTCGGCGTCGGTCATCGTCCAGTCTGCGACCTGCGGGTGAAGCTCGGCGACTTCCGCGTCGGTAACGCGCGGCGAGTCCCGGCGGCATGCGACGCACTTTTCTCTTGCGAGTGTTGCCATTGCCATGTCCTCCAATGCTTGGGTGTGCGGTTGCGCTGTGTAAATGATAGCGTCTGGAGGCGTATTGTGCCACATTATCGCCGTAGTGTGTCGCAATCGCCGATACGGGCTGCCCCGTCGCCGGTATGGGCTGCTTGACGGCTTACCCGCCGCCGAATACACTTTCGCCATATCGCAATCGAGTATCGGAAGGAGCGTTCTATGCGGCAGAATCGTGTCAAAGGGCTTATGCGCGAGGGCAAGCTGGCGCTGGGCAAGTATGTGAGTTTAGCCGACCCGCAGGTGGTGGAGATTATAGGCATCGCGGGGTTTGACGCGGCGTTCATCGATATGGAGCATACGGGGTTCGACCTGCCGCTGGTGGAGGAGATGATACGCGCGTCCGATCTGGCGGGCGTTACCTCCATGGTGCGCGTGCCGGACAACGACGCCAAGCTCATCCTCCGCATACTGGACATGGGCGCTGAGGGCATCATCGTGCCGCATGTCGATGGGCTGGAGGGCGCAAAGCGCGCGGTGGACGCGGTGCGCTATCCGCCGCTGGGCGAGCGTGGAGGCGCGGGCGGCACTAGGGCGGCGCGTTTCGGCTCGGTGCCATGGAACGAGCATGTGCGGCAGTCCAATGATGAGATAATCCTGTCGGTGATGACCGAGGACGACAAGGGTATCAACGACGTGGAGGCTATCGCGGCGCTGGACGGCGTTGACCTCGTATCCATTGGGCCCACGGACTTGTCGCAGGCGCTGGGCGTAACCGACCCCACCGACTCGCGCCTGCGCGACAAGGTGAACGAGATAGCGGCGCAGGTCAAGGCTATCGGCAAGGCGAAGCTGCAAATACCGATGAACCACGCGGCGCTGCCACTGGACGCGCGGGATCTTATGGAACTGGGCGTGGGCTATACGCATGTCGCGCCCGCGCCGCCTGCCATTCTCATGAAGCAGTTCATGGACAGCGTGAGTGAGATTCACGAGGCTGTGGGCAGGTAATAGCCTGTGCAAGCGCCTTTAACGGGCAAGGAGGATACTGGCGATGCGCGCTCTTGTGTTTAACGAAGACGGCGAATATGCGGTGATGGAACGCCCGATGCCGGAGCCTGAGCCGGGCGAGGTGCTGTTCAGGACGCACTACTCCGGTATATGCGGGACGGACTTGCATGCACCTCTGCTTGGGAACTATACGCACGATGTAGTCATCGGACACGAATTCGCGGGCGAGGTCGTGTCCGTCGGGCATGGCGTGGAAGGCTGGCGGGCAGGCGACCGGGCGGCGGTGCATCCTAAGGGCAACCCCTGTGGAACATGCCCCGAGTGCCGTGAGGGATGGCGCAACCTTTGCAGCGATGCGAGCGTCAGCGCAAGCGCCGGCATCGTCATAGACGGAGGAATGGCTCCATTCGCGCGACTTCCGGTTGGGAAGCTGCGACGGCTGCCGGACGAAGTATCCCTGCTCGAAGGCGCTTGGGCAGAGCCTATCGCAATAGCGTTGCGGAGCGTCAGCAGGTCGGGTTTCAAAGTCGGGCGGCGCGCCGTCGTAATCGGCTCAGGCCCAATCGGTCTGCTCGTCACGATGCTGCTCAGGCATGCGGGAGCAAGCAGTATCACCGTGCTGGAGCCGAGCAAAATGCGCCGTGACAAGGCGGCGGAGGTCGGCGCGGACTTGACCATAGACCCGTTGACCGACGACCCCGCGACGATTTTCGGCAGCAGCCTGCCCCGGCCCGACTTTGTATTTGAGTGCTCCGCTGCGTCCTCCGCGCTCGGCGCGGCGGTGGAGATAATCAAGCCGCATGGCACACTCACCCTAGTCGGTGTGCCGATGCAACCCGTTCCCCTGCCGTCATTCGGCGCAATCACAAAGGAATTGAACATCAGGACGAGCGTATCCAACACCGACGAGATTGAGCTTGCGATTGACCTGTTGGCGGCAAAGAGGCTTGATGTAGGCGCTTTGACCAGTGACATCGTGCCTCTCGAGGGCGTACTCGACGCTTTCGAGCGGCTTGAACGGGGCGAGGCAATCAAGATACTGGTTCAACCGACTGAGTAGGGAGGGTTCATCATGCGCGCTCTTGTGTTTAACGAAGACGGCGGCTATGCGGTGGTGGAACGCCCGATGCCTGAGCCGGACGCGGGCGAGGTGCTGTTCAGGACGCACTACTCCGGTATATGCGGGACGGACTTGCATGCCGTAGAGCTTGGCAGATATACGGACGATGTGGTGATTGGGCATGAGTTCGCGGGCGAGGTGGCGTCGGTGGGGCCGGGCGTCGCGGGCTGGCGAGCTGGCGATAGGGCGGCGGTGCATCCCAAAGGGAATGTGTGCGGCGCATGCCCCGAATGTCGCGACGGGCTGCCGAACCTGTGCAGCGCGCCCGACATCGGCGGCACGGCGGGCATAGGCAGCGACGGCGGTATGGCGTCCTATGTGAGCCTGCCGGCCGGCAAGCTACGACGGCTGCCGGATGAAGTATCTATGCTCGAGGGCGCGTGGGTGGAGCCGGTGGCGGTGGCGCTGCGCGGCGTAACCCGCTCAGGGTTCAAGGTGGGACGGCGCGCCGTCGTCGTGGGCGCGGGACCCATCGGACTGCTGACCGTGATACATTTGCGGCTTGGCGGCGCAAGCGAAATCATCGTGCTGGAGCCGAGTGAGCTGCGGCGCGCCAAGGCTGAGGAAGTCGGCGCGGATTTGACCATCGACCCGCTCGCTGACGATCCCGCCGCGATATTCGGCGGCGACATCGAGCGCCCGGACTACGCATTCGAGTGCTCCGCTGCGCCCGGCGCGCTGGATACCGCGGTGGACATCCTGCCGCATCACGGCGCTCTGGCGCTGCTCGGCGTGGCAACCTCGCCTGTCAGCTTCCGCTCGGACATCATCATCCGCAAGGAACTGACCGTTACGGGCAGCTCAAGCTACGCGGAAGAGTTCGACATTGCGATACGGCTGCTTGCGCGCAAGGCGCTGGATGTGCGCCCGCTGACCAGCGATGTCGTAGGGCTTGAGGGCGTGTTCGACGCGTTCGAGCGGCTGCGCCAAGGCACGGCTATCAAGATCCTGGTGCGGCCGGAGGATTAGGCTGTGTGGGCATTTGCGCCATTCCCGTGAAAGCAGGAATGGCGCAAAGAAAAGTCAAAGTGCGAACAGAGCCTAGTACGGGTAGGGCATTACGCCCATTGGGACTTCGATGAGGGTTGGGGCTTCGATTTGCAGCGCTTCTTCGAGGGCGGCTTGCAGTTCTGCGGCGTCTTCTTGCTTTACGCGGACGCCGCGCGCGCCGAAGGACTCGGCGAGTTTCACGAAGTCGGGGTTGTGGAGCTTAGAGCCATAGACGCGCCCCTCGAAGCGGTCGGTCTGGTCGCGCATCACATTGCCGAACGCGCTGTCGTTGAAGACCACGACGACGGCGTTGATGCCGTACATCACGGCGGTCGCCAGCTCTTGCACGTTGTACATGAAGCCGCCGTCGCCGGATACGGCAACGACAGCCTTGTCGGGGCAAGCCACTTTCGCGCCGAGCGCGCAGGGATACGCGAAGCCCAGATTGCCGAAATAGGATGAGGTCAGGTAGGTCTTCGGCTCATATACGGGGAAGCGCGTGCGGCTGTAATAGCCCACCTGCGTCATTCCCGCCACTAGAATGCCGTCGTCGGGCATTGCGGCGCGCACCGCATTGGACAGCGAGTGAAGCGGCTCAAGCTCGCGGTCTGCGCCAAAGAACTCCTGCCGCATTGCTTCAATCTCGGCTTGGCGGCTTGGCGTCGCGGGCTTGATGGCGGAGATTGCCTTGAGCATCTCTTCAAGGGTGAGCTTGGCGTCGCCGGCGATGCCGAATGTATTGTCGTAGTTGCGTCCCAATTCGGCTTCGTCTATGTCTATCTGCACCACTTTTTGCCCGCGCAGAATCTGCGGCGTCTGAATTCTGTTGCCGACTACGAGGATGGCGTCGTGCTCTGCCATGTAGTCGTGGTACGGGTCGATGCGGCGCGGCACGCCTAGCGAAAGGTAGTGCCTGTCAGAGATTGCGCCCTTGCCCTCTGCTGTTTCGATGACGGGCGCTTGCAGGTATTCGGCAAGCTCGAGCAGGGCGTCGTTCGCGCCGGATAGGTTGACGCCGCCGCCCGCGTATATCAGAGGGTTCGCGGCGTTGGCGATGATGCGCGCGCCTTCCTGGATGCTGTCTTGGCTCGCGGCGGGGCGCTGGTAGCTGACGGGTTCGAGCAACTCTATCTCGGCTTCATCGGCGAGCGTCTCCGGCGGAATCTCAATCTCGACGGGGCGGGGCCTGCCCGATTTGAGCTGGTAGAAGGCTTCATGCACCGCTTCGGGGACATCGCGCGGATCCAGGATGCGCTGCGCCCACTTGGTTACGGGGCGGATGGTGTCGAGCTGGTCGTTGACTTCGTGCAGCACGCCTCGGTCGCTGCCAATCATGTCGCGCTCGACCTGACCCGCGACTACCATGATAGGCGAAGATGCGGCGTAGGCGGTGCCGATAGCCGCCGAAGCGTTTTGCAGGCCGGGACCCGGCACCACAAGCGCGGTGCCGATGTCGTCGCCTGATCGCGAGTAGCCGTCCGCCATGTACGCCGTCGCCTGTTCGTGGCGCGTGGTGATGAACCTGATGCCAGTTTCTTGCGCGAGGGCATCGAGCGCATGGTAGAGCTGCACGCCGGGAAGCCCGAATATGACGCGCACGCCTTCACGATAGAGTTGCTTCGCTAACGCCTGTCCGCCAGTCATCTGTGGCATTTGTCTTGATTACCTTTCTTTCTCATTCCGGGTTGGGGTTGCAGATTGAGGACTTGCTTATGCCTATTTCAAGCAAAGCGCCCATGCCTCATAGACAAGGGCACTTGAATCAGTTTGCGACTTGCGCGTTAGTTTCTGGTGGCTGTGTAGTCTGCGCGGGCGCGCTCCATGGCGACGGCGCGTGCCGCGAGAAGCTCTTCCTTCTTGTTTTCGGACCAGACTTGAGACTGGTCGAGGCTGGCGATGGAGCCTTGGAAGTGCGGCATGACATAGCGGGCGACGAGTTCGTAGCTATGCAACACCTGTTCGCGCGTGCCCCATTCGGTTGCCTGAATCATGAAGCCGCCAAAGCCGCCGCTCTCTTCATCGAGCCGCTTTATGGTGGCAATGAGGTCGTCGGGCGTTCCGACGCACCATGCGCCGTTCTCGGTCATCATGTCTATAATCTTGTCGCGGTCGGCGTTGCTGTTGACATCGAAGTTGAGCTGATGCCCGAGAGTCTTGACGAAGTAGTCGTACTGGTAGCGTCCGGCGTTCACGCGCGCCTGCTCCATCGCCTCTTTCTTGGTCTCGGCGAGGTGAACATGCATCACCAACCGCCACTCGTTGCGGTCCATCGTCTTGCCGTTCTCGGCGGCGGTCTCCTCTGCGATGCTCCAGAAGTCGGCGAGGTTGGTGGCGATGCTCTCGCCGCGGGTTACGCTGACGGAGAGCACGCCCGCGCCATGCTTGCCGGCAAGCACCATGCCCGATGGCGACTGCGCGGCTGCTACGGCGATGGGGAAGTGCGGCTTCGTGTATGGGCGGAGGTGGAGCTGCGCCTCCACGAGATTGAACCACTCGGACTTGTAGGTGATGGGGTCGGTCTCGGTCAGCAGGCGCATTACCATGGTCATAGACTCGTCCATGCGGCGACGCTGCACAACGGGGTCTATGCCTAGCATGGCGGCATCCGTAACCAGCGCGCCCGGTCCCACGCCTAGCATAGCGCGCCCGCGCGTCAGGTGGTCGAGCAGCACCATTCGGTTGGCGACCATCATCGGATGGTGGTAGGGCAGGCTGATGACGCCTGTGCCTAGCTTGATGTTGCGGGTGCGCTCTGCCGCCGTCGCCATGAACAGCTCCGGCGAGGCGATAATCTCCCAGCCCGCGCTGTGGTGCTCGCCAATCCATGCTTCGTCGTAGCCGAGCCGGTCGAGCCACTGGATAATCTCCAAGTCGCGCTCCAGCGACAGCGTGGGGTTCTCGCCCTTCCAATGGAACGGCGCCATGAAGATGCCAAACTTCATTCTTTCAGGGAGTGTCATGAGTGCGTCCTTTGCTTGTATTGCCTACAAGGCGAGGCGTGGATAAAGCGGGTTGCGGTTTCGCAAAGATTTTAGCACGCATACGAATACTGGGCAACAAAATGCTGAAAATGAAGATTGACATTCCGGCTTGTAATGACTACTATAAGTATCGTAAAAGTTCAACCAAAGTGTCAGTAGATGGTTCAAAATGAGTATGTCCACAACTAATCAGATGCTAGAGGCGCTTGGAAAGCCAGCGTTCAGCTCGCATGGGGTGTCGTTGTATCATGTTGATGCGATGGAAGCTATGGCGTGTTTGCCTGAAAATGTTTTCGACTTGGCTATTACTAGCCCGCCGTACAATATCGGCAAGGAATATGAAACGACCATGCCTCTGCCAAACTACATTGATTGGAGCGAGAATTGGATTAATCAGGCATATCGCCTGTGCAAGCCATTTGGCGCTTTGTGGCTTAACCTAGGATATACAGAAGTGCCGGAGCGCGGACGAGCAGTGCCTATCGCTTATCTTCTATGGGATAGGATACCGTATTTTCTTCTGCAAGAAGTTGTGTGGAATTACGGAGCCGGTGTCGCCACCAAGCGGATATTCTCTCCCAGGAACGAGAAATTTCTCTGGTTGGTTAAATCGCCTGACAATTACACATTTAACCTAGACGATGTTCGGGACCCCAACACTAAGTATCCCAACCAGAAGAAGAACGGCAAAATTCGTGTGAATCCTTTGGGTAAGAACCCTACCGATGTCTGGCAGTTTCCTAAGGTAACTACTGGACAAGGATTGACGGGACGGCGTGCCTCTCCGGAGCGTACAAAGCATCCCGCTCAGTTTCCCTTGTCAGTCATTGACCGTATTGTTAAGGCTTGTTCAAATCCGGGCGAGGTTGTTTTTGATCCATTTATCGGCTCTGGCACCACCGCTGAGGCGGCTATCGGAAATGGAAGAAATGCCGTCGGGTTCGAAATCAAGTCCGAATACATAGACATTGCTGTGGAACGACTGGAGCGCAGCATTCGGAATGTAGAGCAGGGAAGAAAGCAAGGCAGACTACTCTGACACCGAAAACAATTCGAGGAGTTTATTGTTGCGAGCAATTATGTTCAGCCTAGCCTGTTGCCCTGTGCTTGCTCGCTGTCCAATCCAATCTGTGTGGTCAAGCCAACCCATTCGTATTTTTGTAACTCTGGGACTTGCAGTTTCATCAGTGAACTTTTCGAAATTTACCGCAAGGTAATATCCTGCTTTGTGTTTCTTGGCGACCGGAGACGGTTGAGCGTAGCTTCTATTCCCGAAGATGTTGTTTCGGCTGGACGATGCCTTAATCTCAAAGGAGTAATTGTCATCCGGGACATGTACGACATCTTTTTCATCGGTTGAGTTATCCCGACGCCAAATGCCTGGGTGACGACGCTGAAGCTCAAGTGGGATTAACTCGTGAAGCAGAAACGCCATTATCTGAGGGCTTGGGAATATATCCACTCCTATCTGATATTCCCCAAATCCAATCCTAGTGTTCAGGATGTATTCCCGAGGTGATGACGGCTTCGACAATATCTTTGTCGTCCAAAGGATGCTCGTTAATGAGTTCACGAGTCTTGTCTTTCCAACATTCTTCGCTCACACCTTCGTAAGGTGATATAGGTTGACTAGCCAATGTCCCGTACCAACTCGGTGATATTGACATCTAGAGCTTTGGATATGCGTACAATGTTGAGAAGGCTCACGTTTCTTTCGCCCCTTTCTATTCCGCCTAAGTATGTCCTGTGTAAGCCAGATAAGTCTGCCAAGGCTTCTTGGGAAAGGCCTTTGTCTAATCTGATTTGACGGACGTTTCTGCCTAGGGTTTTCAGATATTGCCTACTCATAACAAGGTAAATGTGAACCGATGATGAAAATAAGTCCACAGATTATAAGTATCATCAAATAGAAGACACCCGCATGCAGCCACTCACTCGAGCAGAGCGGGGAGTTCGCGGATGATTGCGGCGATGTTGCCGACGGCGAAGGGTATGTTAGCCCAGAACTCTTGCATGGCGTTCTCGCCCGCGCCGTCTGAGATGCCGCGAATTTCCAGGAATGGGATGCCTGATAGTTGGGCTGCGCGAGCGCCGCCTGCGCCTTCCCAGGCGACTACGAGCGCGCCCGTGCTTTCGCGCACTTCGCGGATGCGCTCGGAGCTGGCGATGCCCTCGTCGCCGCTGGCGACGCCGCCAAAGTGGAGATTGAAGTTCAATTCGCGGCGCTCTGAAACGCCTTTGAGCGCGGCTATCAGCGTATCATCGCCGCTGAAGGTTGGCAGCGGCATTTGTATCAGGGTCTGGCCTCGGTTGAAGTCGTGTTCGACGGTCTGCGTGCCGACGACGACATCGCCGAGGGACAGCGTATCGTCGAGCCGTCCGCATGTGCCAGCGCACACGACCACGCCGATGTCGCCGAGGTTGTCGATGAGGTGCTGCGTTTGCACGCCGAACTGCGCCTTGCCCAGCCCACCCTGCGCGACGATGAGCTTGCCGCCTGCGTAGGATATTGCCGTCAAGCGTCCCACCGTGAGCGGCTCGCCGGGGGGATCGGACGCATCCAGCGCCGCGGTCATAGCGTCGAATTCTTCTTGTATTGGTGTTATTACCAACGCTTTCATCGATAGATTACTCCTGTGTTACTGCGCCTAGATTATCTGCTTTTCTTTGAGCGCGTCCAGCGACTCGCCGCTGCCGTTCAAGAACGGGGTGAGGATTTCGGTGTTGTGCTCACCCAGCAGGGGCGCGGCCTTGATGTCGACAGGCGAGGCGGAGAGCTTGATGGGGCAGCCGGGCAGGGTGAAGTTGCCGCGCGTGGGATGGTCGACACTCACAACCATATCGCGCTCTATCAGGTGCTCGTTGGCGTAGATGTCCACGGCATTGAAGCAGGCGCTGCAAGGAACGCCCATCTCGCCCAGCACACGCATGACCTCAAACTTGTCGTGCCGCATCGTCCACGACTCTATGATGGCGTTAATCTCATCTGCCACCTCGTTGTACCGTGAAGGGTCGTGCAGGCGCGGATCTTCCAGCAGTTCGGGCCTGTCGAGCGCGTCGGCAAGCGCGCGCCACATGGATTCGCGCACCGGGAAGGCTATCATATAGACATAGTCGTCATCACCGCCGGGGGCGCAGCGGAATGTGCCTACACCGGGCCTGTTGCCGAAGCTGTTGCCGGTGCGTGGCGGCGATACCTTGCCCTGTTCGGCTCGCGTTACCCATGTGCGCGCAAAGTTGACCATGGCATCCTGCATAGAGACCTCTACCTTCTGCCCCTTGCCGGTGGTCTGACGCTGCCATAGCGCCGCCAGGATGCCGACGACGGCGTGCATGCCTGTGCCGGAGTCGCCGATGGATAGGCCCGGCTTCATTGGAGGGCCACCCACTTCGCCGGTGGAGCAGAACGCGCCGCCCGCCGCCTGCGCCACCGGGTCGAAACTCTTGTATTCGCTGTATGGCCCATAGGTGCCGAAGCCCTTGATGCGCGCCAATATGATGCGCGGGTTGACGGCGGCGAATGTGTCGTAGTCCAGCCCCATGCGCTCTATCGCGCCGGGGGACAGGTTCTCGGCTACGATGTCCGCCTGCTTGACCAGTTCCAGCAGCAGATCCTTGCCACGCTCCGACTTGAGGTTGAGCGTTACGCTTCGCTTGTTGGAATTGAAGTGCAGGAAGTAGTTGGAATCGAGTTCCGCGCCGCTAATCTTGCGACCGGGGTCGCCGCGCGTCGGCTCTTCGACTTTGATGACATCCGCGCCGAGCCAAGCGAGCATCTGTGTGCAGGATGTGCCGGCTTCATATTGTGTTAGGTCAACTATTCGGATGCCTTGCAAAGCCTTTTCCATGTCGAGCTCCTTGAGTTTGTGATAAGGATGGACTGACAACCGATAGCCATCAGCTGTTGACCATTGTCTTGAGCCAGCTTTTGAGTTCGTCAGCCATGTCGTCGCGCTTCATGGCAGCATATATCGACGCCTTCAGCATGCCGATGGGCGTTCCTACATCGAAGTGGTCGTCGGTGATTTCGTAGGCATACGCGCCCTGCTCGGCGCGCACGGCGTCTATGGCGTCGGTCAGCTGGATTTCGCCGATTGCGCCGGGGCGCGCCCGCTCAAGCGCATCGAATACCTGCGGCGTCAGCACATAGCGCCCGACGATGGCGAGATTGGAAGGGGCGTCCTCCAAGCGGGGCTTCTCGACCATGCGCTTGACGCGATACACCTTGTCTCCCAGCGGCTCCGGGTCTATCACGCCGAGGCTTGGGATGGCTTCATCGGGGACTTGCCTCACGGCGATGACGCTGCCGCCATGCTGTGAGAATACATCGATTAGCGCGCCAATTGTGGGTGAGTCCGACCAGATTATATCGTCGGGCAGGAAAACGGCGAAAGGCTCGTCGCCAATCTCGTCCCGCGCCATCAGCACGGCGTGTCCCAGCCCTAATTGCTCATCCTGATACACGAAACTGGTTCGCACCATAGAGGATATGCCGCGCTGCTCATTCAGCAGCTCCGTGTTGCCCCGCGTTTCCAGCGCGCTCTCCAAGGCGGGCGCCGGACGAAAATAATCGTTGGTGGCTTCCTGCCCGCGCGATATGACGAACACGATGCGCTCGATGCCCGCGCGCGCCGCTTCTTGCACCGAGAACTGGATTGCGGGTTCGTTTAGCACGGGCAGCATTACTTTGGGAATGGTGCGCGTGACCGGCAAAAAGCGTGTGCCGAAACCTGCGGCGGGTATGATGGCTTTTCTAACGGTCATCGGCGCTTCACCTCTTCTGCGACTATATGGATGAACATATCAGGCTATCGCTACTTGCCCGGTGCGATAGAGTTGTCGGAAGATAGGCTGGCCCATTCCAAAAGCGAGGACTACCGCGACGAATATAAGCCCGGTGATGAGGAGTATCGGAGGCGCGGAGAACGAGTCCGCGGCGAAGCCATAGCCCAAGTTGGCGAATGACATTATTCCTCCCGCGTAAAGTATGTACAGACTGGAGATTCTGCCCCTCAGCCTGTCCGGCGCGATAGTCTGCACATAAACACTGGTAAGCGCCATAAAAGTCGCCTGGGACACGCCCATTCCCGCGCTCGCCAATACGCCAAAGGGGACATTGAACGACAATGCCAGCAATACCGGCGTGATGCCGCTGAACAGCCCTGTCCAGATGAGCAGCTGCCCTTTCATCTTCTCATTGCGAACGCCTGCCAGAAGCAGCGTTCCGACAAGGGAGCCTGCGCCGAAGCCCATTACCAAGTATCCCAGAACCGAACCGTCGCTCGCTCCCAGGCTTTCCCTGGAGAATATGGGCAGGATCGACTCGAAGGACATCACCAACGCGCAATGGAGCGCGACAAGCGCGATGAACAGCGCGATGGTTTTGTTGGTGTGGATATAGACAATCCCGTCCCACATGCCCTGCATCATCCCGTGTCCCATGCTCCCCTCGCCGCGAGACTCCGTTCTCACCCGCGCCATCAGGATGGCGCTGACTCCGGCTAGAAGCGCGCTAAGCACCAGCACGCCCGCAACGCCGACAGTGGGGATAGCCATGAGCGGCGCGGCGATGAGGAGTCCGAAGAAGCGCGCGCCATGGCGGGTCGCGGCATTAAGCGTAATTGCGTTGAGCAGAACGCTTCGCGGAACCTGGTTTGGAATAAGCGCCGTAACTGTCGGTTCCTGGATGGCGCGAAACGCGCCGCCGAGGAACGCGAGCACAGCGACATGCCACAACTCCACAGTCCCGGATATTACCAGCACAGCCAGAATCGCGGTAGTGATGAAGCCGGCGAGAAGCATTATCTGCGCGAGGCTGCGCCGGTCGATGCGGTCTGCCATCAGCCCGCCTATGGGGGAGACGAGGAGAAACGGGATCATCGAGGCGAAGGTTATGATGCCCACCCAACCGGATGAGTCCGACTCGCTCAAAGTGAACCAAGAACTTGCTACGATGAAAGTCCACATCGCGGCTCCGGAGAACATGTTCGCCATCCATGTCATCCGGTAATCACGATACGGGAACGCGGCAAGGTGCGGGGCGTTCCTTAATTCAAGTAGAGTTGAAGGTCGCAGCAAACTTCATTGCCTTTCCCTAGGAGTGGACTCTAGCAGGCAAGCCGATTATAACAGCGTGGAAGTGCATCGCAAAGCCGTTCCGAATATGAACCTCTGTGATTATGCGGGCGGTTGCGTTAATATATGGCGAATACAAGCTGGAGGGGAGCAATATGAACCCACTGGATAAGGCGGAGATTGGCTCGACGGGGTTGATGGTATCGCGTTTGGGAGTGGGCGGCGCTCCTTTCGGCTCGATGCCTGCGGACGCCGCCGAACAGCGTTCCGTGGAGAGTATCGGCAAGGGGCTGGAGCTTGGCATAGGATACTACGACACCGCGCCGCTGTACGGTTCGGGAAGGAGCGAGCGCTACTACGCGAAGGGGCTTTCCGGCGTGGAGCGCGACGGCTATGTGCTGTCGACGAAGGTTGGGCGCGTGCTGAATCCGGTGGACGCCGCGCCCGACGCCGACATCTACCGCGATCTGCCGCAGATGGAGGTTGCGTTCGACTTCAGCCGCGCCGGTGTGCTGCGCTCGTTCGAGGAGAGCCTCAGGCGTCTGGAGCTTGACCGCATCGACATTCTGCTGATACACGACCCGGACGATTTTCATGAGCAAGCGGTGAGTGAGGCGTTTCCCGCGCTGGCGGAACTGCGTTCGCAGGGCGTCATCGGGGCGATAGGCGCGGGGATGAACTTCTGTGAGCCGCTAGCGCAGTTTGGGCGCGAGGCGGACTTCGACTGCTTTCTGCTGGCGGGACGCTACACGCTGCTCGATCACTCCGGGCTGGACGACCTGCTGCCGCTGTGCGAAGAGAAGGGGATGAGCATTATCCTCGGGGGACCTTACAACAGCGGCGTGCTGGCGTCCGACCTGGGTGACGGCACGACCTACTTCTACAAGACGACGCCGCCCGAAGTGCTGGAACTGGCGCGCAAGATAAAGGCGGTGTGCGATAGGCATGATGTGCCGCTGAAGGCTGCCGCGCTGCAATTCGGTTTGGCGCATCCGGCTGTTGCGGCAACGATACCGGGCGCAGTCTCTGCCGATGAAGTGCAGGAGAACTTCGACATGGTGGGCTATCCCATTCCGGCGGACATGTGGGCGGAGCTGAAGCACGAGGGACTTCTACCGCAGAACGCGCCAACGCCGTAGCAATGCGCGGGATGTAGCAGGGAGGCAGCGATGAAGTCTTTTGCGATGGCGCTTGACTTGCGGGATGACGCGGACACCATCGAGCGGTACAAGGCTTATCACCGCGCGGTGTGGGATGAGGTGCTGGATGGGCTGCGGTCGCTTGGCATATCCAAGATGAAGATATTCTTACGGGGCAATCGGCTGTTCATGTATCTTGAAGCGCCCGATGAGTTCGACCTGGAGCGCGACTTTCCGCTCTATATGGAGGCATCGCCGCGCGCCGCCCAATGGGATGCGCTGATGCGCGAGTTTCAAGCGCCGGTGCCTGATGCGGGTCCGGGTGAATGGTGGGCGGCGATGGAAGAGGTGTTTGACCTTAACGCTTAGCCCTGTCCTCGTCTTCTTCCCATGGCGGCGGCTCGTGGAACTCGCGGCCTTCTTTATGTGCCTGCTGCATCTGAGCGAACCATTTGGCCGACCTCACTGCCATGTCCCGCCGTCCGCGCGCCTCACCCCGCTTTTCTCCGCGTGCCTCTGCTTGCGCCTCGAACTTGTTTCTTGCAGGTGTGATGAGTATGCCCATAAGCTCTTTACCTCTTGGGATGCGCTGATGCGTGAGTTTCAAGCGCCTATGCCTGATGCGGGGCCGGGTGAATGGTGGGCGGCAATGTGAAGAGGTGTTTGACCTTAACGCTTAGTCTTGTCCTCGTCTTCCTCCCATGGCGGCGGCTTGTGGAACTCGCGGCCTTCCTTATGCGCCTGCTGCATCTGAGCGAACCACTCGGCCGACCTCACTGCCATGTCCCGCCGCCCGCGCGCCTCACCCCGCTTTTCTCCGCGTGCCTCACCCCGTTTCTCACCGCGCGCCTCTCCGCGCTTCTCCCCACGCGCCTCTGCTTGCGCCTCGAACTTGTTTCTTGCAGGTGTGATGAGTATGCCCATAAGCTCTTTACCTCTTTCATAGACCGCATTGACGACATCAACCACAATTATCGCGGATACCAGAGAGCCGTATGCCAGAAACGACATCGCTACGCCGCCGTCGATAATGTGTTTTAACAGCGACGCGTCAGGCGCGTATGCCACCTCATAGAATGTCGTGATTGTCAGCCAAGCCGCAACCTGTACAAAGTATAACCGCTTATACCATCGGTTGGACATCAGCTCGGCGATCAAACCCTTCATTTCGTCGGTTGCCAATAGGCGTATCCTTTGCTTGCGACAACTTCCGGCTCTAGCGAACTCAATAATAGCGCATTATTTTGCGCTTTACTCCGATTGCGTGGGGCTGCCCAGGCTTTCGTCCAGTATTTCGAGCAGGTCTTTGGCTTGGTGGGTGTCTTGCGCTTCTTTTGTGCCGATGCCTTCCTCGAACATTTGCAGGCAGAAGGGGCATGATACGCCTACGGTGTCGGCTTCGGTTTCGAGATACTGGTCGGTTCGTATGTGGTTGACACGGCTGCCTCGGCTCTCCTCGACCCACATGTGCCCGCCGCCCGCGCCGCAGCAGAAGCCTTGGCTGCGGCAGCGCTCCATCTCGACCAGCTTCAGCCCCGGTATGGCATTGGCTATCTGTCGCGGCGATTCGTAGATGCCGTTGTGACGCCCCAGATAGCATGAGTCGTGGTAAGCGAGCGTGGTGTTAATCTCCACGAGCGGCTTGATGCGCCCATCGGCTATCAGCTCCGCTACGAACTCGCTGTAATGCAGCACCTCGTAATCGCCGCCGAGGTGCGGATACTCGTTCTTGATGGTGTTGAAGCAATGCGGGCAGATGGTAACAATCTTCTTGACATTATAGCCGTTGAAGGTATCGATGTTCTGCTGCGCCATAATCTGGTACAGATACTCGTTTCCCATGCGCCGCGCGGGGTCGCCTGTGCAGTTCTCCTCGCTGCCGAGTATGGCGAAATCCACGCCGGCGCGCTTGAGCACCGACGCCATGGAGCGGGCGACGCTCTGGCTGCGCTGCTCGAGCGCGGCGGTGCAGCCGACCCAGAACAGCACTTCGGCATCGGGATGGTCGGCGAGCGTAGGCACCTCCAATCCTTCCGCCCAGTCGGTGCGCGTGAAGGTCGTGCCGCGCCAGGGATGGCCGCGCTGCTCCATGCTCAGCAAGGCGTTCATCGCCGTTTCGGGCATCTCCGCTTGCTCCATCACTAGGTAGCGGCGCATATCGACGATGGTGCTGACATGCTCGACGCCGACAGGGCACTCTTCGACGCATGCGCCGCAGGTGAGGCAGTCCCATAGCGCCTCTTCCTGAATCCAGCGTCCTATCAGCGGCTTGTCCGCCTGCTCGTCCTCGCCCGCGATGATGCCGGGCGCGGTCTCCAGCGTGTGCTCCTTCAGGTTTTCCACGATGTGCATGGGCGAAAGAATCTTGCCGCTGATGTTGGCGGGGCAGATGTCGGTGCAGCGCCCACAAACCGCGCAGGCGTAGCCGTCGAGCAATTGACGCTGCGTGAAGTCCTGAACCCGGTGCGCTCCGAACACCTCGGCAGTCTCCAGGTCGGTCGGGGTTGGCAGCGTGCCGCGAGCTTCCAGGGAGCGCGTGAAGAAGTTGATGGGCGCGCCGACAAGGTGCATGTGCTTGGACAGCGGGATATAGACCGCGAAGCCCAGGATGATGGCGAGGTGCGCCCACCAGAATATGGCGTGCAGGATATTGGCGGCATCGGGACTTACCGCGCCGCCGAAGGCGCTGCCAAGCAAGCCGCCCACAGGCGCTGCCGCATGCGGGCCCGTGCCGCCCCCGGCGATGTAGAACGCCTCGGCAAGCAGCGTGAATATCATAAGCATGGCTATTAGCCCGAGGATGATACCGGATTCTTTCTTCTGCGTGAGGTCGAACTTCAGGCGGCTTGGCGTGGCGACCCAGCGACGAATTGCCGCCCATGCGAGTATGACCAGAAACAGGACTGCCAGGATGTCCAAGTAGATGGTGAAAGCCCTGAGGCCGGTTTCAGTCAGGATTTTGGACGAGAGCGGATGCCATATAGAATCCCCAAATATGAACAGGATGTAGCTCAGTGAGAACGACAGAAAACCCCAGAAGATGAAGAAGTGCGCCAGTCCGGCGCGGTCTCTGCGGATGGATACGCGCTGGAGCACTTTGCGCTGTCCGAAGATGAACGGGAGAGCGCCAAACAGCCGATGTACAGGACGGTCGAAGCGTCCTGCCGGCTTGCCCAGAAGCACGAGCCTGAACACGCGCTGATACAGAAAATAACCCGCCGCGGCGAAGGCGGCGATAGATACTAGATACACGCCCACCCATGTGGGGATTACTCCGAATAGGCTATCAGGGGGAACCATCGCTATCTCCCGACGAATGAAATTAGTGTCGGCGAGTTTATCATACGGGGGCTAATATGGATATATGGAACTGAGCCGGTGACGTTTCCGTTCGGGTGGCAATTTCTGTTCGTCATTCCTGCGGAAGCAGGAATCCAGAGCGGTATAGTGGGCAAACAGCCTAAAAAGAAATGCTATCCAGGGCAGGCGCGGCGCGTGTCAGGAGCGAAATAGGGCTAGGATGATGGCGGCGCTTGTGAGCCAGAGGATGAGGGTTACGGTTAGGGGGCGGTCTCCTATGAGCAAGTCTTCGGGGTTCTCGCCGACGCCTGCGCTGTCGGTAAGCATCAAATAGCGGAGCAAACCGAAGGCGACGAAGGGTATAGTGAGCATCATAGCGTCGTTGGCGGGCAGATTGGGCGCGGTGAATGTGTAGAGCGAGTAGGCGATGAATGAAGCCGTGGCAGTGATGTTGATGAGCCGGTCGAGCGATGCGATGGTGTATTGGCTCAGCGCCGGGCGCTGGCTTGCGGCGTCTTCACCTGCGGCGGCGAGTTGGCTCCGCCTCTTGATGAGCGCGAGCAGCAGCGCAGCCAGCGCCGTGCAGAGATACAGCCAGGGCGATATGGGCACTTGCAGTATGACAGCGCCCGCCACCGCGCGCAGCACGATGCCGCCACTGATGGCGAACACATCCACAAGCGCGATGTGCTTCAGGAACAGCGAGTATGCCACCTGCAACACCGCATACGCGCCTGCCACCACGCCAAACATCGGCTCCAGCGCAAAGGCGAAGCCGATGCCGACTACCGATAGCGCGGCTGCGCCTGCCCACGCCGCTGGCACTGGCAGGCGGCCGGATGCGATAGGGCGATGGCGCTTATGCGGGTGCAGGCGGTCGCCGTCCGCGTCGAGGATGTCGTTCACCAGATAGACCGCGCCCGTCAGCGCAGAGAATATCAGGAACGCGAGGGTCAGCTCGCCGAGGATGGCAAGCGCCGCGTCGATGTCGGCATCGAGCGACCATGCCTCGTTTATCGTGAAGAAAAAGGCGAGGTAGATGATGAGGTTCTTGTACCACTGGCGCGGGCGCACGCCGACGAGCAAGGCTTTCGCAATGCCCGCCGCGTTGGTCGCGCCTGATATTCCGCCTGAGGTGTCCATCAATATGTAATGATATGAACTCCCGCCGTGCTGGGTCAAGGCGATAGGCGGAGATTATGGTCGATGTGTAGAGCCTAACTTGACCGTCGCCGAAGGGATGAAAAGGAGAAAATTGCATAAGTGGAATTACAATGGTCGAGCCTTGCCAATTCATGGGTTCCCGAGAAAGCGGGAATGACGGGTGAGCGAGCGAGAAGGACTTGTGCAATCTGCTTGAAAAGGATAATTCGTTGACAATCATGCAATATTTTCGCTATATTTGTTATTAGCAGACGCAAGGTCAGTCTGCTAATGCGCCGTCATTTATGGACTGCCCGTGATGGCGATAGGCGCGTGAGATTTCGGTCAGGCAAGCAAGATTCACATCAGAAACCAGGAGGTTTAGAGGATAATGGCGACAGAAACCCAAGTGACATTCAAGCCGCTCGGCAACCGCGTGGTTGTGCAGCCCTCTGACGCAGAGGAGCAGGTGAGCGCAGGCGGTATCTACATCCCGGATACGGCGAAGGAAAAGCCGCAAGAGGGCGCGGTCGTGGCGGTCGGGCCGGGCAGGCTGGCAGACGACGGCAGCCGCGTTCCTATGGAACTGGCAGTGGGCGATACGGTCGTGTATTCCAAGTACGCCGGCACGGAGTACAAGGACGGCGAGACCGAGTACCTCGTACTGCGAGAAGACGACATTCTGTTCAAAAAGTAAAACTTGAATCAACACAACTGCATCACACAGGAGGATTAAACGATGCCAAAGCAGCTCACTTTCAGTGAGGACGCCCGCGCAGCGATGAAGCGCGGCATAGACCAGATGGCAAGCACCGTCGGCGTTACGCTTGGCCCCAAGGGGCGCAATGTCGTTCTGGACAAGAAGTTCGGACCGCCGCAGGTGTGCAGCGACGGCGTTACCATCGCCAAAGAGATTGAGCTTGAGGACCCGTTCGAGAATATGGGCGCTCAGCTGCTCAAGGAAGCCGCAAGCAAGACCAACGATGTCGCGGGCGACGGCACAACGACCGCTACCGTGCTCGCGCAGGCAATCATCCACGAAGGCTTCAAGAACATCGCCGCGGGCGCGAACCCGATGGCGCTGAAGCGTGGCATTGAGAAGGGCGTCGCCGCCCTTCGAGACCAGGTTGGCAGCATGTCAACCTCGGTCGAGGGCAAGACGCAGATAGCTCAGGTCGCATCGCTGTCCGCCCACGACGACGAGATGGGTGGCTTGATCGCGGATGTGATGGAGCGCGTCGGCAAGGACGGCGTCATCACCGTTGACGAGTCCAAGGGGCTGAACTTCGAGCAGGAGTTCGTCGAGGGGATGCAGATTGACAGGGGCTATATCTCCCCTTACTTCATCACCGACCAGGACAAGATGGAATCGTCCATCGATGACCCGTACATCCTCATCACCGACAAGAAGGTGTCCGCGGTTTCCGATGTGCTGCCCGCGCTGGAGAAGATTTTGCAGGTCAGCAAGAACCTCGTCATCATCTCTGAGGACATCGAGGGTGAGGCGCTCGCGACGCTGGTCGTGAACAGGCTGCGCGGCACGCTCAACTGCCTCGCCGTCAAGGCGCCGGGCTTTGGTGACAGGCGCAAGGCGATGCTCGAAGATATGGCTATCCTCACGGGCGGCCAGGTCATCAGCGAAGAGGTAGGGCGCAAGCTCGACTCCGTAGTCGTAGAGGACCTTGGCAGGGCGCGCCGAGTCGTTGCCTCCAAGGAAGAGACCATCTTCGTGGACGGCGCCGGCGATGACGACAGCATAACGGGGCGCATCAACCAGATTAAGGCGCAGATTGACGAGACGACCTCGGACTTCGACCGCGAGAAGCTGCAAGAGCGACTGGCAAAGCTCTCCGGCGGCGTTGCAATCATCAAGGTTGGCGCGGCGACTGAGGTTGAGCTTCGGGAGAAGAAGCAGCGCGTCGAGGACGCTCTGTCCGCCACGCGCGCAGCCGTCGAAGAGGGCATCGTCCCCGGCGGCGGACTTGCGCTCATCCGCGCGCGAGACGCGCTCGATGGCATCGTGCTCACGGGCGACGAAGCCACCGGCGTTACCATCCTCCGCAAGGCGTTGGAGCAGCCGCTGAAGCTCATCTCCGAGAATACCGGCGTGTCCGGCGAAGTCATCCTCTCCGAGAGCATCAAGGCAGAGGGCGACTGGGGCTATGACGCCGAGGTTGGCGAGTTCGGCCACCTGCTGGAGCGCGGCATAATGGACCCGGCGAAGGTTACGCGCGCTGCAATCGAGAACGCGGCAAGCGTCGCCTCCATGGTGCTGACGACCGAATCCCTGATTACCGATGTCAAGGAAGAGCAGCCCGCAGCGCCCGCGATGCCTCCAATGGACTACTAGACCGCATAGCGCACAATAGCAGCGGATAAACGAAAGCCCCGGACGGTAACCCGTTCGGGGCTTTTTGTATTTTGCTTCTGTCATAAGTGGCTGAAAATTGCTCTTAAATGCCAATTATTCGCAAGTATGGGGTATGGGGGCGATGGTATAATCACGGCATTGGGAAGGGTTAGACAGACGGAGGTTTTGCGCGCTTGTTCACTCATCTGCATGTTCATACCGAGTACAGTATGCTGGACGGGCTTAGCCGTCTGGATGCCCTCGTGCATCGCACGAAAGAGCTGGGCATGGATGCGCTTGCCATTACCGACCACGGCGGCATGTACGGCGCAATCGACTTCTATCAGATTGCGAAGAGCGCGGGGGTCAAGCCAATCATTGGCTGCGAGATGTATGTCGCGCCCGACAGCCGCCATGAGCGAAACCCGAACAACAAGTCCCCGTATCACATGACGGTGCTTTCTCAGAACGAGCGCGGCTATGACAACCTCGTCAAGCTGGTGTCTAAGGCTAATCTCGAAGGCTTTTACTACAAGCCGCGCATCGACCGCGAGATACTGGAGCAGCACAGCGAAGGGCTGGTAGTGCTGTCCGGCTGCCCCAGCGGTGAAATACCCAAAGCAATCATGCGGGGCGATATGGACGGCGCGCGCGATGCCGCCGCTTGGTACAAGGAGCTGCTGGACGGGCGCTACTTCCTGGAGCTGATGAGCCACGGCGATGTGCCGGATTTGCCGCAGATAAACCAAGGGCTGATGGAACTGCACCGCCAGCTCGACATACCCGTCGTCGCCACGAACGACTCGCACTATACGCACAAAGAGGATGCGCCGTTGCAAGACATCCTCATCTGCATCCAAACGAATACGAATGTCGAGGACGAGCGCCGCCTGCGGATGGAAGAGGACTCCTACTACCTACGCAGCCCGCAGGAGATGGCTGCGCTCTGGCTGGAAGTGCCGGACGCCATATCAAACACGCAGCGCATATCGGAGATGTGCGATGTGAACCTTGACTTTTCGCGGATGCGGCTGCCTGAGTATCCCGTGCCGGGCGGCATGAGCGCGGACGATTATCTGGCTCAAATCTGCTTCGAGGGTCTGCACAGGCGCATAGAAAACGCGGGCGATGCGGAGCGCGAGCGCCTGGAGTACGAGCTTGGGGTCATAAAGCAGACGCAGTTCCCCGACTATTTCCTGGTCGTCTGGGACATAGCCAAGTTCGTGCATGAGCGCGACATATTCTTTGCGGTGCGGGGGAGCGCAGCCGCAAGTCTCGCGCTCTACTGCCTCGGCGTTACGGATGTCAATCCGCTGCCGTATCGCCTTGTCTTCGAGCGCTTCTTGAATGTGGAGCGCAAGGAAATGCCGGACATAGATATGGACTTTCAGGATGACCGCCGCGAAGAGGTCATCAACTATGTCGTCGATAAGTACGGCAGGGGGCATGTGGCGCAGATAATCACCTTCGGCACATTCGGGGCGAAGGCGGCAATTCGTGATGTCGGGCGCGCGCTGGCTATGCCATACGGCGATGTGGATCGCGTAGCGCGGCTTGTGCCCACCCGCCTCAACATCACGCTTGACGACGCCCTCGAACAGAACCCGGACATGAAAGAGATCTACGACGCCGATGATACTGTTCGCAAGCTGGTTGACACGGCGAAGGGCATGGAGGGCTTGACGCGGCACACGAGCACGCACGCCGCCGCCGTCGTCATATCGCAGGAACCGCTCGACGACATCGTGCCGCTCCAGAGGCCAACGCGGGGGAGCGAGGACGGCACGGGCGTCGCCATGACACAGTACGCGATGGACCCGTGCGCTGACCTTGGGCTGCTCAAGATGGACTTTCTGGGATTGTCCAACCTTGCCATTCTCGCAAGGGCGCGCGACTTCATCATCAAGACGAAGGGTTTCAGCTTCGACCTGACGGAGATTCCGCTAGACGACAAGACGACCTTCGACCTGCTTTCGCGCGGCGACACGGTGGGCGTGTTCCAGCTCGAGGGCGGTGGAATGACACGCTACATCAAGGAACTGAAGCCTAGTTCGCTCAGCGATGTCGCGGCGATGATTGCGCTGTATCGCCCGGGCCCGATGGAGCACATCGGCACCTTCATCGACTCCAAGCACCAGCGCACCGCTCCCAACTACCCGCACCCCGCGCTCAAGGAAATCCTGGAAGAGACTTATGGCGTCATAGTGTATCAAGACCAGGTGCTTCAGATTGCGCGCACATTCGCGGGCTACTCGCTGGGGCAGGCGGACATAGTACGCAAGGCGATGGGCAAGAAGATACCCGAGATTATGGCGGAGGAGAAGCAGAGTTTCCTGTCCGGGGCGCTGGCGCAGGGGTATAGCCGCGATATGGCGGAGCAGATTTTCGCCCTGATAGAGCCGTTCGCCGGGTATGCGTTCAACAAGGCGCACAGCGTCAGCTACGGCTTAATATCCTACTGGACGGCATATCTCAAGGCGAATTTCACCGCCGAGTATATGACGGCGCTGCTCAACTCGTACAAGGACAACACCGAGAAGGTGGCGATGGCGGTTGCCGAGTGTCGCAGGCTGAATATCCCGGTGCTGCCGCCAAGCGTCAACCGCAGCCAAGCCGACTACTCCATAGAGGACGGCGCGGACGGCAGCCACAGGATTCGCTTCGGGCTGTCCGCAGTCAAGGGCGTTGGCGAGTCTGCCATCATCCCGCTCGTAGAGGCGCGCAAGGAAGCGGGCAAGTTCGACTCAATCGAGCAGATGTGCCAGTCGGCTGAACTGAACAGCGTGGGCAAGAAGTCGCTGGAGAGCCTCATCAGGGCGGGCGCGTTCGACGAATTCGGCGACCGCTCCGGCATCCTTGAAGTCTTGGAGCGCATCATGGCGCTGGCGCAAAGCGAATCGAATCTCCGCAACTCGCAGCAGACATCCATGTTCGACATGATGGGCGACTCCATGCCCGCTGAACTGGCAAGCATAGACATTCCCGCGCTGAACACTTCCGACGCGGAGAAGGGGCAGTGGGAACAGGAATTGCTGGGGGTGTCCACCTCCAACAACGCGCTGCTGGATCTGTTGGCGCGATACCACGACGCGGACAACATCCTGATGCTCAAGGACATCGATGCCAATATGGCCGGCAAGCGCATCAAGGTTACGGGGCTTGTATCCGATGTTACGCGCCGCTACACACGCGAGCAGAAACCCTTTGCCATCGCCTCGCTCATGCTGATGGACGGCGCAATCGAGGTGTTCATCTGGGACGAAAAGCTCCAAGAGACGGAAGAACTCTGGGAGGACGGCAAGCTGATAGCGGTAACCGGCAGTGTGCGACAGCGCGACGACGAGCTGAGTCTAAGCTGCCTGGACGCCAAAGAGGTTACGCTGCCGCCGGTGGTCGCGTCGCAAGCGGCGGATGAGCAGCCTGTTCCGGCTCAGCGCTCTCCCGTTGGACAGCCCAAGGCGACGGCGGCTCGCGTGGCGCTCCCTAGGGCTAAGTCCGCGCAAGCCGAGAGTGCGCCGGTGCGGACTGCCGCCGCCGCGCAGAACGGCAGCGTCGCCGTGGCGGAGGCTGTGGGCGGCTACTCGGACGCTCAGCCCGTCGATGATGCGGGCGCGACGGAGGTTGTGCCGACGCCGAATGCCGACGGCGATAGGGACGCGCCCAAGAGCTTGCCCGAAGAGAAGCCCAAAGCCTCCGCGCTTCCCCAAGCGCCGATGGGCGAATCGAATGGCATGCCGCCTGCGAATGGGGCAGCCGCACCATCGACGAGCGTGGTTAACGGCGGCGCATCGCCGAGTTCCGACATGGGGCAGCGGCTGGTGCTGCGCCTGCGCGAGAGCGAGCCTGACCACGACAAGCGCATGCTGTTCGATGTCAAGAGCGTCCTGATGGAGCATCGCGGCGACTATGAGGTTACGCTGGAGATTGCCACCGACGGGCGCATCGTCATGATGGAATGGCCCATGGTGCGCGTGGATATGGGCGCGGATCTAATCGAGCGGCTTCAGGGGCTGCTGGGCAAGTCCGGCGAAGCCAGCGTGCGCTAGTTCTCCAGGTCGAGCAGACGCTGCTTGAGGTCGAGGCGCTCTCTGCCCTTGCCGAAACCGCGCAGGCTGCCGTCGCTGGCGATTATGCGGTGGCAGGGTATGATGATGGCGAGGCGGTTCTTTGCCATCGCTTGCCCTGCCGCTCTGGGCGCTAACGGATTGCCCGCCTGCTCCGCAAGCCACTTGTAGGTGCGCGTCTCGCCCTTTGGAACTGTGCGGCATGCCTGCCATGCGGCGCGATGAAACGGCGATGCGTCGTCCACATCTATGGGTTCGCCCTCGAAGCTGACATCCTCGCCCTCGAAGTAACGCTCCAGCTTGCGCTTGAGTTGGTCGAAGCGCCACGGCGAAGGGGAAGCGTCGGCGATTACGCTGCCCAATTGCTCGATGCAGTCCTCGGGGAACGCCTGCGGCAGCGTGGTGTGCCGCAAGCCCTTGTCGGAAGACACAACGCCCATCCATCCCGCCGGAGTCTCGAATACATCGTAGTATAGGCTCGTCATGCTTGGTTTCCTCCCGGCAGCAGTCTTCTGAAGGCGCGTGTTATCAGGCTGCCGCGTATATTTCGCCATGCCTGCTCCATCTCTTGCCCGTCGTCGGCGTCGTCCTCCGCGGATGCGGCGTTGCCGCCCGTGTAGCGTGTGGCGGCGAATTCCCAGGCGATACGCTGAGCAGCGGGCGCTGACTCGCCGAGCGTGCCGGACAGCATCGCAGCGTACTCCATAGGCGTCTGGTCGGCGCGGCGGCGCAAGCCCGCTATTGCGCCAAGCCTGTTCATTCTGGTATAGGCGCGCTCGACGGGCGACAGCCCGCGCAATCCCAGATTCCATATCCAGTATAGCAGCAGCCAAACGACGGCGACGCCTCCGATCACGATGCCTCCGCGAGTTGCGACCGCAATCAGGTCTATGTCCAGGAAGATGCCGCTGCCGAACTCACCTCCGCCGCCCAAGCCGCCGGGTACGGGAAGACCAATCTCGCTGAACGGGTCGAGGAACTCAGACGGGTCGTTGATTGCGCCTGAGCCGCCACTGGAGGACAAAATGTCAGAGCCGATGCCCCCTGCATTCAGATTTCTCTCATGCATGGGCCACCTGGGCGTAGGCTCAAAGTCGATCCAGCCGTATTCGGGGAAGAAGACTTGAACCCAGCCGTGGCTGTCGTGGTCGCGCACTACGCGCACGCCGGTTTCGGGGTCGTACTCGCCGGGCGCGTAGCCGGCGGCGAGCCGCGCGGGGACATCCACCGCGCGCAGCAGCACTACCATGGAGGACGCGAAGTAGTCGCTGTAACCTGTGCGAGTTTCAAAGAGGAAGTAATCCACGCCGTCTGCGTCGCGCGGCGGCGCTTCGATATCCTGCGAGTAGGTGAAGGCATCGCTCCTGAGGTAAGCGGAGATGGCGTTTGCCTTGTCCACCGGGTTGTCCTTGCCCGCCGTCAGTTCGACGGCTTTGTCACGAACGCGCTGCGGCAGCGACTCCGGCAGTTGCAGGTAGTGGTCTGTGATGAACGAGTCATACGCGGTGCCCGCTTGCCGCAGGTCATCGTCCGTTGCCAAGGATACGAAGGATACCATGGCATACGGGTGGTTTTCCGGCAGTCGGTCGGAGAACTTCCAGGATACAATCTCAGGAACGCCGGATGGCTTACGCTCTACATTCAGGTTCTGAACCGTCATCGCTCCGTCGTATTCGTTCGCCACGAATCCGACGCTGTTGAGCACGATGTCGTCCGGCAGCAGCCGTGAAATATACGACTCGACGAAGCGCTGCGGAGGCTCGCCCGCGTCCCTGATTGTTTGGGCGACCTGCTGTATGTCCGCCGGGAGCGCGGCGTCGGACGCCGGATTGTGCAGATCAATCACGAAATCCCTGGGGCGCAGGGTCTCGATGACGGCATCGTGGCTGAGCCAGTCTAGGTTGCCCCCTGCCAGAAAACTGTCGCTGTCAAAGTTCAGCTGCACCGACTGTTCGACTGATACGCGCTCGCGCCACTCCGGATTGGGCGGCGGGACGGTGTTGGGGCCGACCTCAATCTTCGTGGTCTCGCCCGCCTTCCAGCCTTGCGGCGTGTATTCGCTGTATGTGTTGGACAGCCAGTATGACGGATACTCGGTGGTTGCCCAGAAGACGGCTTCGCCGCCGAACGAGATTGCGCCTATGAAGGGCAGCGTCTTGCCGAAGAACCTGCCCGGCACATTCTTGCGGGACGGGATGCCCGCCAGCAGGCGCGCGACATCCTCTTCCATGCTTGCCACCGGCGCGCGCGCCGTATTCCACAGGTCGGCGAGGTCGCGCGATACATACACGCGCAGAGGAAGTATCGCCGCAAGCAGCATAACCGCCAGCCCGAACCAGAGTGCCGAGTGCATCGTAAGCCAGCCGTTCACCATCTCGAAGCGAATGCCCCGAAGCCGCCACTTCGCTTGGTTCTGCACCTCGTTCAGTCGCACTATGAGCAGCATTCCCAGCAGCGTGAAGATGAAGAACTTCGATGAGAAGTTCAGCGTTTGCGGCAGGAAGCTGAGATTCGTCAGGATTGCCACGCCTCCGAACACCACCGCGACCCATGCGTTGCTGCTGCGGAATACGAAGAACGAGCTGATATACCCGAGCAGCCATGCCATAGTCAGGACGCCCAGGGTGAAGGGCAGCAGGTCGGTTGATATGCCGTCGGTCGTGGCGGCTTCGTACCAGACATCAAGCCTGTTCCACATCTCCGGCAGTATCATTGGGATGGTCGTTTCTTCGGCGAGTTCCGTTGCGCGCCAGACGACCAGCACAGCGCCGAGCGCAAGCCCGAGCGGATGCAGGAATATCGCGGGTATGCGGACTTTGGCGAGCGCAAGCCCCGCCACCGCCGACCAGAACAACAGCGATTGCAGGCCGGGCGTGGGCACCCAGCTTCCATCGGAGACCGACAAGCCGATAATCATCAGCGCGACGAGCAGGATGATGAAGCTTGCCCAGCCCTGACTAGGATTCACCTTATCATAGAGTTGCAGCAGCCGATGGCGGTCTTCCGGCGTTGCCTCGCGGCGCGGCGGCAGAATGTTGGTGAGGGTAGCGCGCTGGGCGCTCATACGCGTACCTCCGTTGCGCCGAACTGCCGTGACGCTTCGATTTCCGCGCTGGTATAGACGCGGCTGAGGGCGACGGGGATGTCGTCGCCTTTTTGCACCAGATACGGCGGGATGCCGGATATGTACAGTTCGGGAATCACATCTACGGTATTGAAGAAGCCGCCAAACGATGCGCCGTCAAGCAGCACGACCGCCACGCGCACGCGGCGGCGCATCAGCTCCCGCAACGCCGTAACCCACTCAGGGCGGTTCGATGGCGTGATGATTATCAGGGAGCTGTGGTAGCCCCAGAGCTGCTCTTCCTGCGGCAGCAGCGTCTCCAAGGATATGCTGCCCTCCGCCTTGCTGAGGGCGAGGAACTCCAGGATGCGGTCGAACTGCCCTGTGCCGGTGTCGGCGGGCAGAAAATAGCGGCGGTCGCCCTGCGAAATCAAGCCGACGGGCAGCCCCGCCTCAAGATACTTGCGGCTGAGCGACGCGCCAATGGATACGGCGTACTCGTCGGTGCTCTCATCGAGTTCGCCTGCCTGCACATCGCGGTGCAGGTCGACCAGAACCCAGACATCGCTGGACTGGCCTAGGTCGAACTCCTTGGACATCAGCCTGCCGAGCTTTGCGGTGCTGCCCCAGTGGACGCGGCTGATGCTGTCGCCGAATGCGTACTCGCGGACGCTGGATGCGTGCGGCGTGAGGTCGTGCGAGCGCCGCCGCGTAGAGCTGTCGCCGCTCAGGTCGGCGGCGGGTATGGCGAATTCAGGGATGTAGTGCGTGCGCGGATAGACGATGAGCTGCTCGGTATCGCAGAAGAAGCGCTCACGACGGAATATGCCGAATGCGTCCGTGTTGGACACGCGCACCGGGCCCAGCGTATAGACGCCGCGCCGTCGCGCGGGCATCTGCGTTCGCCATGAGCGAAAGCCCTTCGTCTGGAGGCTGACCGCCATGCCGCTTGAGTAGCCGGGCAGGTCTGTCATGTCTTCCACCTCGAGCGTCGGCTTTGGCAGAGCGCTGAGATTGCGGACGGTGATGCGCTCTTCGACATTGTCGCCCACGCGCACGCGGCGGGAGCGTCTATCGACGCTGACATCGAGCGAGCGCAGGCTAATCACATTCCACACATAGCCCAGAATGAGCGTCAGCCCCAGAATGTAGAAAAGGCGATAGAACAAGCCGAAGCCCGTAGCGGCGCCCGTCAGAACGGTGATGACGCACAATGTAACGACGAGATAGAAGCGCCGCAGCAGGTAAGCCTTAGATTCCAAGATAGCGTCAGCTCCTGAACCAGCCTTGCGCCTGAGCGCCCGGCACGGGTATTCCGTCGGAGATTGTGTTCATTATATCGGCAGGGTCAACCCCGCGCATCCGAGCGGCGGCGGAGACGATAATCCGATGCCGCATTATGGGCACTATCAGTTCCTTCACATCGTCGGGAAGCACGTAGTCGCGCCCGCGAATGAGCGCGAGCGCCTGCGCGCCCCTGAACAGGAACAGCGACCCGCGCGGGGATGCGCCCAGCGCTATGTCCGCATGCCCCCTGGTCGCGCTGATAATCGTTACGATGTACTGCTTGATGAGGTCGTCCACATACACATCGCGCGCTGCGCGCTGCATCTGCTGAATCTCATCGGCGGTCGCCACGGCTTGCAGCGTCTCGATGGGGTGTCCGACCTGCTGTCCTTCTATGACGGCAATCTCCTCCTCGATGGACGGATAGCCCAGCGTAATCATAACAAAGAAGCGGTCGAGCTGCGCCTCCGGCAGCGGGAATGTGCCCTCGTACTCGATGGGGTTCTGCGTCGCCATCACCATGAACGGCGCGGGCACGGAATGGGTTATGCCCTCGACGGTAACCTGCCGTTCCTCCATCGCCTCCAGCGTAGCCGACTGCGTTTTTGGCGTGGCGCGGTTGATTTCGTCCGCAAGCACAAGTTGGGCGATGATTGGGCCCTGCCTGAACTCGAACTCGCCGCTCTTCTGGTTGAAGATGGACACGCCGGTTACATCGGTGGGCAGCAGGTCGGGCGTGAACTGGATGCGCTTGAAGGTGCAGCCGGCGGAGCGCGCGAGGCTTCGCGCGAGCATCGTCTTGCCGACGCCGGGCACATCCTCGATAAGCGCGTGTCCCTCGCACATCAGCGCGATGACGCCAAGCTCTATCGCCTGATCCTTGCCGATGATGACTCGCTTGACATTATCCACTATCAGCTGGGCGGTGCCTCGTGCGGTATCGATTTGCTGCAATTCATTCTCCTAGATTATCAAGTGGCGGCGAAAGTACACGGACAATTCGCCGCAAACGACCGCCCAACACGGCGGCGCTCACACACTCTATCATAATGGAAAATCGCGGGCGTGTCATTGCTCATATCTCCAATGACGCAATGACAGGAATTGAAGGGAAGCGCAAGGGTGGAGTGGTGGGCGATAGAGGACTCGAACCTCTGACCTTCTGCGTGTAAAGCAGACGCTCAGTCAATTTGAGAAGGTCTAATAACATCTTTAACTGCCGTCCCGACATTCGGTAAAATCCCTTCCTAGTTGCCACAGAAGAAACAGAGAGATAATAGGGATTGATTATGCGGACAGCGCACGCAGCGCGCCTCTTCCTCGATACGCGACGCTCTCGTAATGTGTCCTCAAAAACCATCGAAGCCTATGAATGGGCATTAGCAAAAATGGCAGCCCTATACCCATTAGAGCTACCATCCACATCAGGCGACATTGAAAAGATGTTCCGACACTATGCCAACTTTGCGCCGGATTCACTCGCGTCCCTCTGGCGTCGGCTTCTTACCTTCTGGCGCTGGATGGCGGTCAAGGGCTACGCAGAGAACATCATGCAGGATATTCCGCCGCCTACAAGTCGCCTAATACTGCCGCGGACCCTGAACACCGACGAGACCAGGCAGCTGCTCTCCTGCGCTGATACCAGCCGTGACTATGCGATTCTCGCGGTGTTACTGGATACCGGCATCAGGGTTGGCGAACTTGCCTCGATGACCAGAGAAACTACCAGATCCGACGGAATTCGTGTCTCGGGTAAGACCGGCGACCGGATAGTACCCATATCACCGGAAGTGCTGACCTTGGTGGAGCGTCAGGGAGACCAAGGGGTAGTTTGGATTGGATTGAGGGGGCCAATGACGGTTTCAGGCTTGCAGAACATCGTCCGGCGCTGTATGCGTAGAGCGGGTTTTCTCCCTCCGAAACTCGGTCCGCATACTTTAAGGCACACTTTTGGAATGCAGTACATCTTAAACGGGGGCGATGTCTTTAGTCTGCAACGCATAATGGGGCATACGAAAATTGAGACGACGATGATATACGTCAACATGTCCAATGCCCTTGTCGCACGACAGCATCGTAAGTTCTCGCCAATGCGGAATCTTGTGTGCCCAGATGATAAAAGCGGTTGCTCTCTCGTAAAATTGGGTTAGACGGAATATTGCTAATGCTGATTCAATTTAATAGAATCGCAGAGCCACTGATCAAAGTGTCTCCTGATTGGCTAACTGCGAACTTCTCGCGTCAGGGAAGTAACGGTGCCTCCCATGTCAAGCCATAAGTCGCCCTTCATGTCACACCACAAATCAGAAGAATCATTGAGGTCTTACGAGGGGACCTGACCCGCGCAGAGTTGATGACCGCTCTCGCCCTGAATGACCGCAGTCACTTTTCTCGCGCCTATCTGCAACCCTGGCTCGACGCGGGATTGATTGAAATGACCATTCCGGACAGGCCGAAAAGAAAGACGCAGAGATACCGACTGACGGTATATGCCGCTTGATCCCCGACACCTTCTTGCCGGCGTCATAGCCTTTGTTCTCCGCGCTGTCAGTGTTCTTGACGCTCTGAGAGTCCGCGATACAGAAGGTCGTCTGCTCTGTCCGTCCATTGATTTGTCGGACCTCGCCAACCGATTCTTTTTAGGACTTGCTCCAGAATGGATTCACTAGCCGGGATAGGTCGCTCGCTCCACTGCGGAAATACTTGTAGCAAGTGCGCTAATTTGGGAAGTCTGCGGGCAGCATTCACCACTGGCATCCGCTTTTCAGAAGATAAATCACTCCACAGAAAACATCATACAAGTCCACGGTGCGGAGCTTGGTCTTGCGGCGGGCCGCCTCCAACAAGGGAAGCATCCTGGCAAATTGCTCTCGGCTTATGTCGCTGGGATAGGAATGAGACACGATTACCCGCCCGATTACAGTCTCTACTTAGCATATCTCATAAATCGTAGACAGGTTGTGAGGGGAGTTAAGTCAGGATCGAATCGGGAATCTCGGCACGTCGGTGTCTCATTCATCCTTGTTGCAGGAAGGTGATGAACATCCTTTCGTTCCCTCATCCACCTTGTCTTCGATCAGACTTCTAATGATTAGCAGAAAAAGAATAGTACCCAGACCAAAGGTGACCCAAGCTACTCCAAAGGCCCCGATGCTCGAACTCAGCATGAAGTAGTACCCGACTGTCCGCTCGTCTAGAGATGCGAAGAATGGGAGCACCATACCCAGCAGGCTGAATCCAAAAGCGGATACAATGTACACAACCCCCATGTAACACAGCTTGTTTCGGAGATTAGGGGCTACATTGCCAGAGAAGCCTCCAGCCAACCCAAATGCCCCGAAGAGTGCCACCACCTGAGCGAGCATAAAGGGTGTCCCACTGGCATAGGGAGTCTTCTGAGGATCCAGAAACGTGATGAACCAGAGCAACGGGGCGTACAAGGACAGTGCCACCACCACTGAAGCCAAGATGGTCACTACAATCTCAGCAACTTGACGCCAGATGCTCCGTCGATCGTCTTGCCTACTCATAACGCCTATGATTCCCTTTGAAGCAAGTCACCCTACCTCAGCTTGACGCTTTGAACATAACGATAATCAGTGATCTACTCGCCACCCGGCTGTCTGGTGAAGTGGAATTCTGGAAACGGCAATGTGCTTGGCAGAGGTAACTCTTTTTGGTAATACGACCTGACTGACAGGTCACATTGCACGTAGCCCCAATTGATCAATCTAGCCTTCTCCTCGTCACTGAATGAATCGAGGCGCGTTCTGGTTGATTCAAGTTGAGGTCGCCATTCATTTAAGACAGCGAATGGGCTTTCTATGGGATATTTCCGTATGTCCGTTCCGATAGTCCATAGTGCGCCGCGCTTCTCTCCACTCACGAGCTGCTCCATTAAGTAGCGTCGCCTGAGCGCCTTGGTCTGCTCAACGGCAATATCAATCGGACGCTTCGAGCGGTGGACCAAACCCCTTAGTGCGGACCAACCGCCCTTGGCATCCAAAGGATTACTCGCATCGGAGACCAGCAGTGTCTTGCAGTGCCGAACTGAGTGTACGCCGAGATTGTCGTAAACTCCGCCATCGGTAAGCGAGACTTTCCTTTTCAACTCAGCACGGTCGAATAAATCGGCGAACTCAGACTTCCGAAAGTCGTTCGGATCTAATCTGAGAACCACCGGAGAGAACGCAGGAGGAAATGCTGACGAGGCTGCAATGACCTTTGACAGCCGAATATCAGGCTGGTCGATGATGCCCAACCTGTAAGTCCGCATACATGACTTCGAGAATGTCCAGTTGCGACCTGTTTCTAGGTGAGCCGCATTGAAGATGAATTCAGGGCTATATGGGATGTCCTGGAGCGTGAGCTTTCCAACTAGGTGCTTCTGATAATGGCGTGTGAGGAGATTGACACCCGGCAGTACACTCCCAAGTGTGGCCCACACATCAACGTTAAGACTGCAAAATCTCCATATTGGCTTTACAATCTCTTCACGGAAATTCGTAACCACTCTGTCTTCAAAGCGAAGCTGCGACCAACTAGCGGCCATCAGGCCGGATAGGATAGACCCACCTGAGACAGCTGATATTCTGTTGATTTTCGACAGTAGGGACACCTCATTGAGTCTCCACACGGCACCGAGGTGAAAGAGTGTTGCACGGAAGCCTCCTCCAGATAAAGCAAGTCCAATGTCGCGCCCATTCTCGATACATGTGAAGTTTTGATTCTCAGATGTGCAGCTCTCTGATGGAGCGAGGGAACTGAGAAGTGCGTGATGAGCCAAAGTGTCCATTTGCTCCCAAGCCTGTCTATCAGTTCACCGTTACATCAAGGAATGGTCTGCCAGACGAGTCTCTGCCAACTGTTGCTTCAATGGCACCGTCGCTTCGTGTGGTGACGCACTTCCTTTTCTGCGAAGTTCCTCTGCTTCGACTCCTGACCTCAAATCCTTTGGTGACCGCCGAGTACCGATTGGTGGCGCTTGTATCCACGAAACGTCCATCTGAGATGATCGTGATGTAAGGTCTGAAGTACTTGAATAACTCGCTGTGAAACCCTGACTCGCGGCCATGATGAGGAGCGACCAATACATCAACACCAGAAATCGCTTGCTTGAAGTCGGGTCGTTTCAAGAGTTCGCCCCAAGACGGGCTCTCGTTATCGCCGGGCAACAGAATTTTCACACCTGCGTAGCTTATCACTGTTACAACGCTATGGTTGTTGAGATTCGTCGTCGAAGACTGACAGGGTATGAAATGCTGGAACGAGACGCCACCGTTGTTTGCTGGCTCCGATGGGTTGTAGTAGGGGCGAGGAGGAGCCGTGTATTTGTTGCCGATCTCAATGTATTTTCTGATGATCCTCTGAGTCTCTGGGCTAGCATTTCTGTTCCCTGCCCAGATGTCGTTCTCCGTTAGGTGTTCAGGTCGAACAAGACAGCGCGGGCTAAGTTTGTCGAAGTTGAGTATGTCTTCGATGTGGTCGAGGTGAGGGTGAGTAATAATCACCAAGTCCAACTGAGATACTCCCGACCTCATGAGATGCACCAAAGGACTGAAGCTCGCATTGCCAGCGGTCCTGGCACCCATATCCACCGCCACGTGTTTGCTGTTGGGAGTTCGGATGTAAGCAGCACTGCCATGCTCGACATCCCACGTTATGAACCTCAATGTCATCAGTATCTCCTCAGCCTATCGGCGTACTTTCATTAAGTGCTACTATCATATCCGAGATCCTCTGATCAGACGAAAACTCCATCGTACTTTGTCGCAGACCGAAATACAGCATCTTCTTGCCTTCATAGATGAGCAGGACTAAGCCATCTTCAAGATACCTGGCAGGAGAACTGGCATCTGTCACGCGAGAAGAACTCATTACATGCTCAATGGCGGTGAAGCATTCGTATTGAGGTGTATCATGAGACACAGCAAAAGCGAAACTACGATGTCTTATGCCGAAATGTCGGATAGATTAAGTAACGGGACATCACCGCAAATCCTCGTCCATGGCGCGGTTGCTGGGGTAGCCTTTCACATTGAACTGTTACTCAATGCGCTGCCGCTCTTGCATTATTTGCAGGACCTCTGTTTGATGTCTGGGTTACTTCATACAATTAATTCAAGATGATAGGGGATCCAATACAGATCCTAAAGCCCTACCTGTGAGACGTTGATGAAGTTCAATAGCTTCGCGCTCTGTCATTCCAGCAATATAGTCGGACACTATACGAGTGCGTTCACGAGCCAAATTGTCCGATGCAGAATTGGTATGTGTGTCTTCAAGAAATTCACGATACCTAGGAGGGAAGACACCAAAATTAGATTCAGATATGGCGTTCTTTAATGTTTTGAAGAGATCTCGAATAAGCCTACGCTGACCATACTGTTGCGTGGATAACGATGGGGCCGTGATCACATACTCCCAAGTCAACTGTTTCAGAATATCGACTTCTGTCTGAAGTTGTGGAACAATTGTGATGCAGCTCTGTCCGGTGCTTTGCGGAACCCTAAGTGAAATGGCATCTGTTATGTATCGTCTGATCAGAGATGCTGTCAAAGAGCGTAGAGAAGCTCTTTGTTCTCTAATCCCGGTGTATGGTTGGAGAAGTTGCTTGTGTGCTACTGCAATTGACACAGTTATACTATCGAACACACTTTTCAGCTCTTCAGAACTTGGCACGGTGTCGCTATCGCGTCCAGGATCATCATCCCATCGCCTGAGTATGCTTTCTATAAATCTACCCCGCACTTCGTCATCAATCAAGAGACGGTCTAAGGGAATCAGTCCCGCCCTGTAAAAATCATCTACGTCATGGACAGAGTAGGCTATATCGTCAGCCCAATCCATCAACTCAGCTTCTGGGCTTTTCACACCCGTAGGACCCAACTCCCGCGCCCATTCAAATAATTCACGCTCGGAACTATATGCCCCCCATTTTCGTTCGCGAAACCCTTTAGTCCCTCGCTGCCACGGATACTTCAGGAGTGCATTCAGTGTCGCACGAGTCAGGTTCAGGCCAGGGAAATCTTGGTGCCGTAGAGCAAGTTTGGTGACAATTCGAAACGACTGAGGATTACCCTCAAAACCCTCATTATTGCCGGCATGTTTTAAGAGATCATCCAATTCTCTCTCTGCGACGTGTCCAAAAGGAGGGTGTCCTAAATCATGGGCCAGTGCAGCAGCCTCAACGACATCCGGATCAATCCCACCTAATGATTCAACCACATCTGGTTGATCCTTGACTATGTTCTCCGCAAGTCTTCTGGCAACCTGGGCAACTTCCAAGGAGTGAGTCAGTCTATTGCGGAAAACCAGACGCTCACCAGTCGCAGCCACTTGGGTGACGCCTCCGAGCCTTCTGAAGGATGACGCGTAAAGGACTCTATCTCTGTCGCGTTGGCCTTCAGTTCGTCGGTCGGGAACACGGTCATTAGAATGAAAGCGTTGGTTTCGGCGTGAGCTATCGCAGAGCAAAGATGCTAGTCCTGAGGGACGGCTACTTCAAACTTTCGGTCCAGACTCAAGCGTATGACACCATCGTCTATCAAGCGCCATATGGCGTTTCTGGCACCGGAATCTTGGAGTTGAAGTTCGACATCTGATTTCAATACATCTAGTAATTCCTGTGGAGCAAGCGCAGGCTTACGCTCTAGAATGCACAAAATCCGAGGTTTGATTGCTTCAAATTCTTCGCGCGTCATGTGTTCCTCTCTGAAGCGTGATGCGCTTATTCATTGCTTTTGGTGCGATTTTACGCTTTACCGACAACAAAGTCAAAATCTTTAAAGTTCTCCTTTTGACTATAACTCATTATAAGATACAAAAGTTCTAAAGGGAATTGCTTCCGCAGATTTGCCGTTACCGTTAACATACCTGCGGCAAGAATTTTTTGGACTATTGAACGTTTGCCCGTCCTATGTTAGCCGCACCATCTGATTCTACGGCACCGCCGCCAGCGTCCCCATCGGGTCCGGGACAAGCTCCAGGTAGATAAGCGTCGTCTGGATGCTGCTGTGTCCCAGCCAACGCGACAAATAGTTGATGGGTACGCCGTGCATTAGCAGGTGCCTAGCATAGCTGTGCCGTAAGGTGTGTGTTCCGACTTGCTTCCCTACCGGTATCGCGCCGAGTTGCTCCGCCCGGTTGACCGCAGCCTGCACCCAGCGCCAAGCGGTAACTCGCGTAACATCAATCATCCTTCCTTGTCTCACACTGCCATACGACAATGCTATGTGAAACGCCGCCACAAGCTCTGGGTGAACCGGCACAACCCTCGCCTTCTTGCCTTTGCCCGACCGCACCCTGAGAGTAGGACGGTTACCGTTGAGCGACAGGTCCGCCACTTCTAGCGCGAGCGCCTCGGATACACGGAGACCAGCCCGCCACTGTTCTAGCATCAACAGCCGCGCCCTAGGATCGCCCGCGGCACGGATGACGGCATTCACTTCGTCGGCTTCGAGATACTCCGGCAACTTGGATTTCTCAAGCGCCCGCGCGGATTTCTTGGGATGGAGTCCGCGCGGTTTTCGCCGGCGAGCTATCGCGTCCGTCGTCATTGTGTCTCCAGTTTTCGGCGGTGTAACAATTCTTCCGATAGATTGTTACATTCCGAGTCTTTCTCGTCAAGTTTATGGGAGTATCTCAAGTATGAGCTGCTGCGGTACATGTAACAAAAGCGTATCTTTTGTTACAGAAGGTACACTTGTTACTGAGTTCCACCAAGATTTACCCAGATCCTAGAATTAGAAGCAGGAGCAGTACGCATCTGTGTTCTCAAGAGCCGGGCGCTTCATCGTGAAGCCCGGTTCTTTTTCTGGAGTGCGCGATTCTGCCTGATCACGCCTGTGACGTTCAACCTGTACTGAGCCATTCTTTCACTGACGCCACATTTTTGGGCAATCTCCCTTGCACTAGCTCCCCTATTGACTGCCGATAATAGCAAAGGCCTCGGCAGAAGAAGACATCCAGATAACCAGCCGGCTTCTTCCTCTTGATTCGTATCACACGAGAAGAAAGTAATATCACCCAGTAGAAGCGAAAGTCCTTCAGAGATTGAATCTGTAATTCTTGCGTATCTCTGGAGGAAATCTCAGTAGGCTGCAATATCCATTAAGCCAAACTGCACTTCCCGAGTTGCGCGCTCGACCAGCGTTGGATAGTCGTTCGCTGCGCGGTTGACTTCACTGGATACCGGATGATACGACACATCTTCCCATTCCCGAGGCTGCAGCAGCACGAGCAGTGCGTCCGAGTCTTGATACGCTCCGAGCCACCGGTCATAGCTTTTTGATGGCACTATCACAGGCATCCGATGGTAAACGGGCGCAAGCAGGTCGTTTGCCGCGCAGGTGATTATGGCGCAGGCATCGATGTCGCCATCAAGCGTTCGCTCCGTTGACCGGATGCCGGCAAATGCGATTGATGCTCCGTCCTGGCTGTGAAACCACATCGGAGTCCTATTGCCGGCATCATCCTTCTTCCACTCGTAGAAGCCGCTGGCGGGAATCAGGCAGCGGCTTTCCTTGAACGCTTGCCGAAATGACGGCAGCCTATGCACCGTCTCTGCGCGAGCGTTGAACAGCGGACGGCTTGGCTTCGTGCGATTTGCGCCCCACGCGCCTGTCATACCCCAGCGTAGCAACCTTGCGGTGTTCTTGCCGGATTGCCCTTCATCGTTTGATGAGCGCTGAACACTCAACACAGGCGCGGCCGGAGGGATGTTCCAGCGCGGGGAGTAGATGTCCTGCATTATCGACGGATCGAAGTTGAACTGTTCGGCTAGGGCGTCCAGCTCCGCAAATAGTCCGAAGCGTCCACACATTTTCTCTCTCCCAATTGCGGTTTTCAGTATTCTAGCAGTCCCCAGAGTTCTCCGGGCATGAATTTCCGGGCTGCATTTGGGTGATGCGCTCATCAACGCCAGTCGTGGGAACGCGGCATCCGCACACCGGAGCGCAGCGCCCGCACCTCGGATACTATCGTGTTGGAGGTGCCGTCCCAGCGCGAGATTTCGCCCGCAATCAGCACCACCTGACTGCCGAGTTCCCTGCGATAGCGTCGGTACACATCCGGCCACAGAATGACCTGCGTGTCTCCGGTCTCGTCCTCAATGGTCACGAATATCGTGCCGTCCTTGCCCTTGGGATGCTGCCGCGCCACAGGCCAGCCGGCGACCAGCGCCGGTGCGCCTTCGTCCAGATTCTCAACCTCAGCGCAGGTCAACACTCCGGGCGCAAGAGTGGGCCGAACGAACTGCATCAGGTGTCCGCGCGGGTAAATCCCCATCACGGCGTACTCGGCAGCCATCTTCTCCGCTTCCGTAAAGTCGGGAAGCCGCGGCACGCTGGCGTCCATAGAGCCGGGCAGCGCGGCTTGCCCGTTCCTGCCCGGACGTGGATGCAGACCCGCCTCCCATAGCGCCTGCCTTCGGTTGGTAGTAACGCTGTCGAACGCCCCCGACATGACAAGCGATTCTACCGCATGCGGCTTCAGTCCCGTGCGCCGAACAAAGTCGCCCGTTCCGATGTACGCACCCCCGCGCTGCCGCTCCCGCACGACAATTTCCGCGCCGGACTCGCCCACATCCTTAACGAAGCGTAGCCCCAGCAGCACAGACTCGCCCTGCGGAATACATTTGGCTTCCGAGCGATTGACGCATGGATTCATGAAGGGCACACCGAAGCGTCGAGCGTCCTGCTTCAGCGTCTCCACAGGGTAGAAGCCCATCGGCTGGTTGTTGATGAGCGCTACGAAGAACTCGGTCGGATGGTATCGCTTGAGCCACGCGGCTTGGTATGCGGTGATGGAGAATGCATGTGAGTGGGACTCCGGGAACATGTAATGCCCATTGATCTTGCCGAATATCTTCTTCGACGTCTCCTCTGACACGCCGTTGCGTTGCGCTCCGGCGCAAAAACGCCGCCAGTGCATCGCTATCAGATGCTCGTTGTTGGGCTTTGCGAAGGTACGACGCACCTCGTCGGCCTGTGCCGCGCTCATCCCTCCCACATCCATAATTAGCTGCACCACCTGCTCCTGCCACACGATGATGCCCCAGCCGCGTCTCAAGGCGCGCTCTTCTAATGGGTGGTCATAGTCCCACTCGACGCCATGTCGATAGCGGTCTATGAACTGCGAGACGGCACTCCCTTGCATGCCCACGCCGGGGCGTATGAGCGCGACCTGATAAGCGAGGTCGCGCAGATTACGCGAGCGCAGGCGCTGCGCTATCTTGAGCTGCGCCGGAGACTGCAGCAGGAACACGCCTTTGCTCCTGCCCTCGTTTATCATATCGTACACAGTGTCGTCTTTGAGGTCTATCCGGCTCATATCGGGACGCGCCCCCACGCGCTTCTCGATAATATCAAGCGCCTCTTCTATCTGATCGAGCACCGGCAGGGACAGGATGTCTATCTTGGCGAAGCCGGCGTCCTGAACGCTGTCTTTGTTCCAGTCCATGATGTAACGCCCGTCCGTCGCGCCCGCCCTGATAGGAACAGTCTCCGAGATGGGCGAGCTGCTCAGCACCATTCCACCCACATGTTGTCCCAACGAGCGGGGCGCGCCCATGAGTTGTGGCGCAAGTTCAGCCAGCATCCTCCAGCCCGGCGCATCCGCCATGTCCCTGAAGACGGGCAGCTGCCGCATGTCCTCGCCGAGAAGCGCGGCATCGCTCGATAGTCCCTGCTTCGACAGAAGCTTCAACTGCTCACGAGGAAGTCCGAGCGCCTTGCCCAGATCCTGTATGACACCCTTCAACCTGTATGTGCCGATAGCGCCTGCCAGTACGGCATGCTCCGGACCGAAGCGCCGGTGAACGCGCTCTATCAGCGCGTCCCTGATGCCTCTGGGAAAGTCCAAGTCTATATCCGGCAGAGTTCCCACATCGTCAGAGATAAAGCGCTCCAGACTGAGGTTCCACATGAGCGGGTCGATATGGCTTATGCCTATGAGATAGCCCACGAGCAGCGCAACGGATGAGCCGCGCCCTCTACCGGGCGGTCTGCTCTCCAGAGGCGCTTCCGGACTCACCAGTCCGCGCTCCAGCATTATCTCCCGTGCTATCAGCGCAATCTCACGGTATAGCAGCAGAAAGCCAGCCATTCCATGAATCTCAATTAGCCTGAACTCATCGTCCAGCCTTGCCTCGATCTTGTCGGAGATTTCGCCGTAACGCCGCTGCGCCGCCTCGTATGACAACCTCTTGAGGTAACTATGAGGCGTGTATCCTTCTGGGACATCGACGTCGGGAAGCCGGTATCCTAGGTCGGTGTCTAGGTTGAAGTCGCAGCTCTCCGCGATGTTCAGCGTGTTCTTAAGCGCCTCCGGGCAATGGCGGAACAGCCGACGCATTTGCTCCGCCGACTTCAGGCAGGACTGGTCGTTGGGTCTGATGTAGCGCAGTGCGCGGTCTATGGTCGTGTTGTGCTTGGCTGCGACCAGCGCGTGCTGGAGCTTATATCTCTGCGGCGTATGATAGATCGCGTCGTTCGTTGCGACCACGGAAACGCCCGTGTCGCCGGCGAGCGCGAGCATTGCCCTGTTGCGCTTCGTATCCCCACACAAAAAGTTTTGCTGGAGTTCCAGGTACACGCTGTCCCGTCCGTACCAGTCCTTGTACCGCCGCAGTTGCTTCAGCGCTTCGGATTGCCGTTCATGGCGCACAAGTTCTGACAAGAGACTGTCGCGTCCACCCGTGAGAAGCGCCGTTCCCTCGGCATGCGCGGACAGATAGGTCGGATCAAGGCGCGGCTCGCGGCGGTCATATCCGTTTGCCAATGTAAGCAGCCGCGAGATGTTGGCGTAGCCTTCGCGTGTCCTAGCGAGCAGCGTCAGGCGGCTGTCGTCAATCAGCGTAAGCTCGCATCCGCTGATGGGCTTTATCTTCAAGCTGTTGGCGAGACGGGCGAACTCCAGCGCGCCGCACAGGTTTGTGTCCGTCAGGGCAAGAGCCGGATAGCCGTACTCTGACGCCTGCGCGAGCAGCTCGTGAATGTGGGACGCGCCTTGTCCGAACGAGTAGAAGCTCTTGCAGTGAAGTTCTGCATATTCTGCCGGCATGATGCGACCGCGCTCCTATGCTGCCGATAGTGGCTGCCTGTACCAGCAGTCTTCGTTCTCGTCCCTGAACAGCACAAGACGACGTCCCCCGACATCGGTAACGCTGAAGTAGCTTCGCGCCACCGGCTTCGGCAGCCACCACAGGTCGAAGCGCCACAAGTCGTCTATGCCGACTATCTTCCGCCAGCCTTTGTTCAATCGGACTGCCAGTGGACGGCGCGCCTCACCCTCCCGCACCGTTACAGGAATCGGTGAGTGAAGAGGCGTGAAGGCATCGTAGTGGGCTGGGTCCACCGGGACCTTCAGAGCGCGCATCTCTGGCACAGGATGCCATGGCGCGACCTCCACTACGCGATGGAGTACGGGAACGCTCTGCATTCTTGCCCGAAGTTTCCTGTCCATATCCGCTATCCGGTCCGGCTTTCTGTCTCTCACATCTTCCAGTAGTCCAAGTTGCCTGCCGGACTCCGCCCTGATGTCTCCTATCGTCAGCGTTAGGTCTTCCACGGGAGCGTCCGGCGAATGCGCTTCGATTCGGTCTTTGACCAACTGAGATGCGCTCTTCCAGTCGCCTACGGGATCCTTGAAGCGAACGGATTGCGTCCACGGCATGCCGCCCGTCACCGTGGAGGTTAGATTGGCCGCACTCGCGAGTCTGTGCCGGAGCTGCGGTCTGGAATATGCGCGCTGCATCAGGATATCCACCGTTGTGAGCAGCAGCTCGATGGATGTCGATGCGAATGGCAAGGAAGCATACTCCACTATTGCCGCTTCCTGCTTGATTGGAACTACCGGACGGTCGTCTATGCCACGGCACAGTTCCCACGCTAGTCGTCCCTCTCGTCCGAAGCGGTCGATCAGCATGTCGCGGGAAAGAGAGGCTACTTCGCCCATGCTGTGAACGCCGAAGCCGCGCAGCGAGTTCTTCAGCTCGTCGGATAGTGGCAGAAGTTTGATGGGCAAGGGCGCAAGGAATCCCACGGTATCCGAGGGGCAAACAGCGACGCCCGGCGCAGAAGTGGTTCGAGCCGCTATGTAGGAAGCGAACTTCGAGCCACCCACTCCGACACGCGCGCCTAAGTGCATGGGAACCGCGTCAAGCAGCGCAGCCGCCACCGCCTTTTCGCCGCCATACAGAAGCTCCAGCCCGTCGATGCGCGCGTATGCTGTGCCGAGTTCGGCGGGTTCAACGCGGTCGCCGACCTGAAGCAGCGCCTCGATGACACTCCCGAATACGCGTCGATAGTACGGCTCTTCCGCATCGAGTATAATGAGACCGTTGTGGTAGGACATGGCCTGTTCCAGAGTCATTCCCGCCCTTGCGGAGGCCCCTGCGGAGCTGTCAACTACCAGGGGCTTCCCATTTGTCCTGTCCACCACGGCTATCGGGCTGTCTTTCAGGTGTGTGTGTCTTTGCAGTTCCGCTTTGGCTCTCATATGTGTGATGAGTACGCAGGCAATCCTCATATCTCCTCCACTATCATTCCGTACCAGGATAGCGCAAGATAAATCTTAACGAACAAATGTGCTTTGTGTCAACCGTCAATACCGACACAACTTGATCTGTTCGGATTAACCCAACCTTGTGGCAAGGTGAAAGTGAGCTAGTCAGATGTGGACATTGGAACTCATTGGGTTCGTCGCATCACTTCTGGTAGGGCTAGTTATAGGCTATATGAGAGGCCCGTGGAGCAGCGTTGGACTTTCGGTATTGTCGGGAATTGTGTTTATTGCCGCCTGGTTGTATTTTTACATCGCTGTCGTCGTAGTCGGTTACATTACCCTGCCGCTTCTAGGCATATCGCACTGGGACAGAAGCGTCAATTCCAAGCTCGACCTCTTCGCCATCCATATTGGAGGCTCCCTGGTCGCGTTGCTAATATCATTCTCCACCTCTATGCGCTTCAAGCCCAAGTAGCGGTGACGGACTGTCCGCGGCTCCGGAATGTCTTCGCTGCGCCCGGAATTTGAGGATACACTTCGCATTTCCTCACAGATCTCAAAGAAACTTTAATCTCATGTAACTTGACACCTCTACACATAGTCGTTAAGTTATATTCATTACTTACTATTTATGCGCCTAGTTATTTAGTAAGTACAATTCCTGACCGACGAGCGAGACGATATGATTGTTGCAGTTGCAGGCGAAAAAGGCGGATGCGGCAAGACGTCCCTCGCGGTGCATCTCTCTGGATGGCGCGCCTGCGCCGGTAGAGATGTAATGCTCGTTGATGCGGACAGACAAGGAAGCGCAACCCTTTGGGTGGAATCCCGACTTGAACGGGAAATCTCCGCTCCGAAGACCGTAAGGCAATTCGACAGAGGACTGCGACGCGCTATCAGGGATCTATCCAAGCGTTACGACGATGTTGTAGTGGATATAGGCTCAGGGGATGGAGCGGCTATCGAGGCGGTGCTGCGTGTCGCTCACTGCGTAGTAATCCCGGTGCAGCCGAACGGTCTCGATGTATGGACGATACAGCTCTTGGATGAACTCGCTTCGGAGGCTCTTGAGATCAACGACGACCTGAGAGTCTTTTCAGTGATAAACCGCGCGTCCACCCATCATGCGGGAAGAGACGTGTCGGCGGCGGCGGAAGCGCTGCGAACATTCGAAGAAGTGGGATATTCCGAACTGGTAATTCGAGAACGCTCCTCAATCAGGCGGGCGGTGCCGGCAGGATTGCTAGTCGATGAGTACAGGCCGGTTGACCGAAAGGGCATAGCTGAGGTTGAGGCGATACACCGGCTTGTATATGGCAACCTCCCACCTTTGAGCGGTAGCGTCGCTGGAGAATGAACAAGATATGACGACCATAAACATGAGACGGCCCGGAGGCAATGAGGAAAGGCGTGGACGCAGGTCGAGCGGTTCGCCGTCTTCCAGAGGTCCACGACGCACCATTGATGCCGAAGGAGACATCTATCACAAGCTCAGTATGGATGTGTCCGAAGAACTTTATAACAGAATCAAGGTAGCGGCGGCGCTCGAAGGAGTGCCTATCAGAGACTTCGCCCTACGCGTTGTGATTCCGGAAGTCGATCGCGTGTATAAGAAACACGGACTTGACAGCTAATGTGAAGAAAGGCTCGTAGAGCATAATGGCGCTCCAACGCATCCAACGTTCAAGACGCAAGGGCAGCCGTCAGCCCCCGAATACCATCTACGGGGGACGTCCCTCGAAGTGGGCCAACCCGTACATTATAGGCCGAGGGTTTACACGAGAAGAGTCGCTTGACGCGTTCCGCGCCGCTTTCTGGTCAGGACACCTGCCGGCGACCCCACCCATAGCGCGCCTGGAATTGTCCAAATATGACTACATTTCTTGCTGGTGCAGAGATGACCAGTCATGTCACTGCGATGAGTATGTATTGGCAGTGAACTGCTATGCCCTCGGACAGTGTCTTCACTGCCAAAGATATTTACATGGAGCGACTTTGAGTGAGTGGCGCACGCTGGCGCGCAGCGCCTGCACACATTGTGGACGCAAGGGTTGGTGAGCCTCTCATAGAGGCTAGGAGCGACTACTCAAACGCCACCACGATAATCGGACTTAATGATACCTGATAGAGGCATTCTAAAATACACCGTTGCGCCGCTGCCGGTGTATTTGCCAATAACTCATTAACTCTATACCTAGTTTTTTGGTTTTAGAGTTATGTACTTAATGATTAAGGGTTTCATCACGGACACAACTATGACGGGCGAATCACTTGCCAGCATTCTGCGGCGTATCAAGGCACAGCGCGAAATCCATGATACGCAGCCTGCCCATAGACCTGCGCCGGAAGCGCCGGCTCAGCCGCAGGTGGCAGCTTGTCCGACATGCAACGACCGTGGCTGGTTCACTCCAACGGTGCCGGTGGGACATTCGGATTTCGGCAAAGTTCAATCCTGTGTGTGCCAACAGCAACCACTTCAGGCTGATAGGCTACGAAGACTTCGCATGTACAGCAATCTGGAGCAGATGGAGCGCTTTACCTTCGAATCTATTGACGAGGACAGGCCGAACACCGACAACGCCGAACTATTCCAACGAGCCCTAGTCGCTGCTATAACCTTCGCACAAGAACCGTCCGGCTGGCTCATCTTCACTGGGCCGGCCGGTTCGGGCAAGACGCATCTTGCGGCATCCATCGCCAACCGTCTGATAGCCTCTGGATGTCCGGTTCTCTTCGTCGAAGTATCGGACTTGCTGGACGAGCTGCGCTCCGGCTATGCCCCCGACAACCCGATGCCATTCAGCGAAATATACCAGAGGGTTGCCGACGCTGACGTCCTCATACTGGACGCGCTCGGTAGTCACAGCAGCACCGCTTGGGCGCGGGAGAAGCTCCACCAGCTCATCAATCACAGATTCAATGGCAACCTTCCCACCGTATTTACCCTCAGCTGTCCTTTGGAGGACCTTGAGCCGCATCTACGGGTAAGACTTGAAGAAGCGCCTGAATCAAATATCGTTTCGACGAGCATAACCGCCGCGGCTGCCGGTGGGCACGGTATGAGCTTACCGCATCCATCCGCGCTTGAACGAATGCGCTTCGACACATTCCACCCGCATGGCACAATCCGCGAATGCGATACCCTGACTGCCGCTCAGGACGCTGCCCGCACATTCGCTGATTCTCCGCAAGGTTGGCTGGTTCTGAGCGGACCTCACGGCGTAGGGAAAACACACCTTGCCGTTGCAATCACGGCCGAACTTCTAGGGCGATATGATGTGTATTTCGCGCGTGTACAGCAGCTGATGTATCGCCTGCAATCCGGCTTTCATGCCGGCGTTTCTCAGAACTCATTCGAGGCTCTCTTCGGAGCGGTCGCGGATGCCGAAGTTCTCGTGTTGGACGACCTAGGCGCAGAGAACGACTCCGAGTGGACACGCGCCACTTTGCAGGAACTACTTTCTCACCGCTACGATGCTCGCATGCCCACAGTCGTTACGACATTTATCGATATGACCGCCGAATCCGGCGCGATAGCCTCTCGTCTTTGCGATCGCTCAATCAGCCGGGTTATCAGCATGTCCGCGCCTGACTACCGCAGAACTCTCCCTAGCGATTAGCGATCGCGCCGGACGCGAGCATATCTCCCATATGCGCCGATTGCGTGGACAGCGCATCCTTGCCAATGGCGGGCTGATGCAGGCCTGTTGGCATTCAAGTTGCCGGCATGCCCTGTCAATGCGTACCTCTGCCACCGTCACTCGGGAAATAGCGTGAGCAAGCCACGGTATTCGCGTATCCCCTTCACGCCAGCGGGATCGCTGATGGTCAACGTGCCCAGCGCGTCTCTCGCAAGGCTTCTGCCGGAGTCGGACAAGTCAACTTTAGTCTGCCACTGCGGTACGGCTTCACGGGCGTCAATATGTAGGAGAAAGTGTGTTGGCGTACCCACCAGCTCGATCGCCTGTCTGAAGGCATCGTCGGAGAGCAGGGACTCTCCGCCCCCGACCTGCACGATTGCGGTTGAGCGCGCCGTCTCGTCGGATCCCGACAGTATCAACCAGCCGTCGGTGATTGCGACGACCGGCTCGATGCCCCGCCCGTTCTCGGCGATTTTCCATGAGGTGATAGCGCCTTCGATGTTCGTAGGCTGCAAGTTCAGCCCCAGAAGGGACAGATTATCGAACGCTACGGTTATGGACCTTTCAAGTGTCTGTTCCGCCTCATCCTTGAGAGAGACGCCAACTGTGGCGTTGCTGAGCGGATATGCGTCGTCCGTTCGCAGAGAGCCGAGCGCCAGAAATAGCTCCCCTTGAAGATGCGCCAGTATATCGCGTTCCATATCTATGCCTAACGCAAGTCCCATGCTGTCGAGGACCAGATTCAGGGCGGAGACGAGGTCCGTGTTGTCGAGACTGCCCTCGACCATCCTCCCAAGAATGTGGGTGTCGAATGGCGCTGATGGTGTCTGGGAGGGTACCTGCAAGCGCTGTTCAGCAAGCGCCCTGCGCCAGTCTTCGATGTCGGGGTCGAATCCGACGGCCAGCAAGAAGCTTGTGTCAACAGGCACTTGGGCCGCGGGATTTTCGGCGAAGGCGGTCGGTTCAAGGATTTCATCGTCCTCATCAGGGTGTGCGAGATTGAACAGGATGCCCTCGTCGCGCCATCCTGCGGCGACTACGACCCATTCCGGCATGTCGATGTCGTAAAATCCTCCCAATCCCGAACTCTGTCCGGGAGACAGTGAGTTGAGGAGTGGCGCAGGTTTGATGAACACCGAGGCAAAGCGATCAGTGAGCATATTTTCACGAGCCGACTGGAAAGCTGCGCTTTCGTATAGGCTCGAATCGGGGTTGGCGATAGTGTGAACGATGGACTCGTAGGTAGGCGTGTTGGAGGCGACTATGAATAATCTGTCCGATAGCGCGAATGTCGGTACAGCGTGGGCGCCCGACTCGACGGACCACACCTCAAAGTCGCCATCCTCTGCTCGCTCGTATTTCGCAGACCGCATAGCCACCGTCTCATTGGCAATCTCCTGTACGGTGACTGCCGCTTTATCCCTGTCCTTTACCCGCGCTGTCAGCGTCAAGGAGCGCCCATCCGCTGCCATTCCAAAGGCGACTTCCTCCCCCAACCACTCCCTGATTCTGCCGATGTCCACGTTGAAGGCTTCGGAAAGTTCGCTCTGGATGTCGCTCTGACGCTCCTCAAGTTCGTTAGCTCTGTTCAGTATGGTCCTGAGATGTCCCGCTGACGATGCCGTCGGGCTTGTTGCGAGCCAGCCAAATGCGAGTGTCGACTCCGGATAGACGCGCGCCAGCGATTCCGGGGCATCGCTTTTCAGCAGCTTGTATGCGAACAGTCCAAGTCCCACTATTATGGCCAGCAGCAGTGCGGCTGTGATTGCCTTGACAAAGAATACGGTGGATGGCATAAGTCAGGTTCCTTAGGGGGCTATTATGCCCGAGGGGGTTTTCAAATGCTGGAATTTATTCTCCATTGGGGGCTAGTGTTTGTCGTCATCTCTCTGGTCGGCTTAGTAATTTACGCATTCCAGAAAATAACGGGGACGACGAACGCTGGCACGCGCCGCCAGTCGCCGGACGCCTATGTCGATGAGAGGGGGCGGCCTAGGTGCGGCAGCTGTGCAAAGGTCGTCTTCAATGACCATGACCACGCCGAGCGCGCTGTGCAGCGAGCGCTGAGTTACGGCACATATCTGAGGGCGTATTACGAGCGGCGCTGCGGCAATTGGCATCTGACATCTCAAAAGCCTCGCGGGGGACGAGGACGTTGGTGAAAGCAGTGGAACATCCGGCACAGAGCAACCCTCCAGAACCGCCGCACAGAGCCGTAAATCAAGTCAGCAGCGCCTAACTCTACAGAAGTCCAGAAGCGACTCTCCGTTGGATACAGCGCGACATACCGCCAATTGCGGACGCCCCTAACAATAACCGATTAGCGAAGCACATTCATTGCCCCTTCGGTTGGGCAGTCGTCGCTCTTCCTCCCGTCAGGACAGATCGTGTCGCGCCATTCGGCGTCGCGCGTCCCGGTTGCTCTGTTGAAGTCCGCGCCCGTAAGGTCGGTTCTGACGAATTTCGCGTTCCGCACCTCTGCGCCGCTCAGCAGAGCGTCTTCCAGGTCGGCATCGGTGAAGTCTGCGTCTCGCAGGTCGGCATTTCGGAATCTGCCGTCTTCCACGCGCGCGCGCTCAAATATCGCCCGCTGCAAGTCGGCGTTGTCGAACAACACCTCCAGCAGAATGGCGCCCGTAAATTCCGCTCGAACCAGTTTGGCTTGAGTGAAGTCTATATCTCTGAGCGTCATGCCGGCGTAAATCGTCTCACGCAGATTAGCCTGGCTAAAATCGGTCGTCTTGTCGAAGACGACCCTCGTCATGTTTGCTTCCTTCAGATTGGCTTCACTCAAATTGGCTCCCGTAAAGTCGGTATCGCTAAAGTTCGCGTCCTCAAAGTTCACTCTACGCAGAGAAGCGCCGTTGAAGTTGACCCGATATAAGGCAGCCAGCACAAAAGAAGCCCCATCCAGCACTGTGCCTTCGCCAAAAGTGCTACGAGATAAATCGGCGGCATTGAAGCTCACATCCAGAAGAAGGGCGTCTTCCGGCCACGTCGTGTTGTGCATGACTGCTTTGTCGAACGAAACTACTCTGGACAAGTCGGCGCTGCTCAGATCAACGTTTGCCAGGTTCACCTGTTCCAAGAGAGCGCCCGATAGGGAGGCATCCTTCAATATGGCATCCTTCAAGTTTGCCCTTCTCAAGTCGGCGTTGGTGAGGTTTGCTCCCGTCAGATCGAATCTACGGAGGTCCCTCCCTGAAAAGTCGCAGCCGACGAGTTGCGCGCCGGGCGCGGGTGTGCATGGCGGTGGCGTCTTTGTCGGCGTTGGCGTGATGGTTGGAGTAACCGTTGCCGTGGCAGTCCCCGTAGCCGTCGGGGTCGCCGTTGCCGTTGGCAAGGGCGTCGAAGTAGGAGTATCGGTGGGCGTGCCCGTTGGAGTCCTTGTTGGGGTAGGTGTCCTTGTTGCTGTTGGCGTTCTAGTCGCGGTCGCCGTGAATGTAGCAGTCGCTGTGAATGTGGCGGTCGCAGTCGCGGTGGGCGTAACTGTCGGAGTAGCCGTTGGCGTGAGGGTAACCGTCGGCGTGTTGGTTCTGGTCGCCAAGATTATGCCGTAAGGCGTTGCAGTAGGCTGTGGAGTCATTGTCGGGATGTCCGTTGGCGTCTCCGTAGGATTAACTCCTTGTGCGTCCTCCGCTTTCTCTACGCCGTTCCCATTGACTTCCTCTTCCTTCTTCTCCGAGGCGGAGGATGTTGAAGGCGATTCAGAAGCGTCCGCCTCCTCCTCTGCGCCGCGCGCGAACTGACATCCTGTTAGCAGCAACAAAATCAGCGCCGCAAGCAACCCTGCCCGCAACAGCCCTGCCCGTATGGTCGGCTTGGCAGGACTTGACATCATTCCTCGTTCTCCTCGACTATCCTTGCTTGACAGAAGTTGAAAGCCATTCCGATGAACGCCTCAAAACTGTTGTACTGTCCGGCTTCGAGTGCCTCCCACATCTTGCGCTCCGACTCCGCAATCTCGCGGTCAACTACTTCCTTCGGCAGGTTCGGGTTCAGATAGGTTCTCGCCGTACAGTCGGCCATCCACAGCACAATCTCGCGCTCATTTTCGCTGGCGTTCCCTTTCTCCAGCGTGTATTGCGCTTCCGGCGCAGCCCCATCCGCGGCATCACCCTTGCCTTCGCGTTCCTTCTTCGCCTGGGCTACGATGTAGTCCTGAAAGGACTGCATCTGAGATTCGAGCGCCGCAAGGCGTTCGCTGTCGGACTGTCCGCCGCCGGGCGAACTCTCATCATCGCTACCGCAACCTGCCAGAGATAGCGTTACAACGACCAGAGTGACGAACAGGCAGCGTCTAGTCCCCATTATGAGTTGCGACTTCGTCATACAGTTCCTCCGGCCTGGGAAGCGGTTGTGGCATATATTCCGAATTGCTCGGTAGCAGCTCGGGCTTCAATCCTAAGCTCTTCAACTCGGACAGCAGTAGTTCAAAACTGTCCGGTAGCCCAGGTCTCAGAATTGTTCCTTCACCCAATCCCGTCCTCCCATCAGACATTACCGCCCTCGTCATCGCTTCCCTACCCACAACGTCATCCGACTTTACGGTCATCATCTCCTGCAAGACGTGCGCCGCGCTGTACCCCTCTAGCGCCCAGACCTCCATCTCTCCCAGACGCTGCCCGCCGCCGGCTGACTTGCCGCCCAGAGGCTGCTGGGTGATCATCGAGTAAGTCCCGGTCGAGCGCGAGTGCATCTTGTCCTCAACCATGTGTATGAGCTTGAGCATGTACTTGTAGCCAACCGTCACCGGCCTGTCGAAGGGCTCGCCCGTTCTGCCGTCCCGCAACGTCTGCTTGCCCATTACCGGAGCTGACAGGTTCTCTTCCTTGTCCAGCCTAAGCGCCTCACCCCTCAATCCTTCGTATCCGTCGAAGCGCGTCGGATCCAATCCGTGCTGCCGCATCCACAGTTCCATGCAGACGCGCCCGGGATATGTTCCGTTGTCCGCCTCATCTCCAAAGAGAAGCTTGTAGTCGTATCCCTGCGCTTCCGTCCAGCCCTTCACGCGCTCCCAGTCCACCGTGAACACATCGTCTGCGGGCAACCGCTGGGCCGGCAGACCACCGGCTTGCTCCACCAGCCAGGCTTGCGCGAGACACTGCTCGATCTGTGTCCACGACGCCGAATCGAAGACGGGAGACCTTGCGCGAAAGCCCAGCTTGTGCGCCGCCCAGCCCAGATGCACCTCCATCAGTTGCCCAAGATTCATCCTGGACGGCACGCCCAGAGGCGAGAGGATCACATCTATCGGAGTGCCGTCCGGTAGGAACGGCATATCTTGCTGCGGGGCCACGATTGACACGCAGCCCTTGTTTCCATGCCTGCCCGACATCTTGTCGCCGGCTTGAAGGTCCCGTGTACCGGCAACTTCTACCTCTACTCGCGTGTGGCAGCTCGATGGCAGCATCCTCGCGGCCTCGCTCCTATCATTCCGCCGAACGGTCTTCACGCTTATGACCCGCCCTTGCTGACCTTTAGGGAGAAGCAGCGAGTTGTCCTGGTAGCGAACGTTATCAGCCGTCTCGCCCACGACTTTGAAGAGCAGAGCTTCCTCAGGCGTCCGTTCCCTTCCCTCGTATTCCGCCGGCACCGGCTTGGGCGTTGCCTTGCCAATGAGAAGCTGCCCCGGTTTCACATAGGCCCCTATGGGCACGACTCCGTCTTCACCAAGCAGTTTTCTGCGCCAGTCCGCGATGTCGGGGACATTCCGAGTTATCTGCTCCGGTCCTAGCGGAGTGTCCATCGCATCGAGTCGATACCTTTTCAGGATGCGTGACCGGAACTTGCCTTCGCGCACAACACGATCGGAGACGATTATCGCGTCCTCGTAGTTGTAGCCGCCCCAGCTCATATATGCCACGAGGACGCGCTGCCCAAGCGCAAGTTCACCCTCACTCGCCGCCGGTCCGTCCGCCATCGGCTGCCAAGCATCTACTCGCTGGAACTTGTTGACGATGGGCTTCTGGCCGATCCAAGTAAAGTTGTTTGAGCGGCCGGCGTTCCGTAACTCAAAGCCTTGCACTCCGGCTCCGTCGTCAGGCATTACATCGATGCGTTCGGCGGTGACGGACATCACCGTGCCGTCTGAAGTTGCCCTGACCTGGCTGCCACCATCGCGAGCTACATCAATCTCCATACCCGTGGCGACCAGAGCCGTCTGCGGATGCAGCAGGGGGACCGCTTGTCGCTGCATGTTGCAGCCCATCAAGGCGCGGTTCGCGTCATCATGTTCCAGAAACGGAATGAGCGAGGTCGATGCGCTCACAATCTGCCGCGGGTTCAGATCGATGTAGTCTAGGCTCTCCGGCGGCGTCAGTACCCAGTCTTCACCATGCCTTGCCGCGACTTGTTCTTCAGTGAACTGGTTCAGACGGTCGAGCAGCGCCGCGCATTGAGCGATTGTCAAGCCGGCTTCCTCGTGGGCATTGAGGTACACGATGTCCTCCGGGTCATAAGACACATACGGACGGACGGTCAGCATCCGTGCGGGCAGCCCCGCGAGCGTTTTCACCAGTTCCGGAGTCGCAGTCCGGCCCGCCGGTGCGAGAAGTTCCCCTTCATGTGAGATTTCCCGCGTCAGTTCACGCCCCAGAAGATCCGCCTGATGGCTCGACACTTCCTTCTTCACGCGGCGCACGGGCGTTGTGAGCAACCCGTGTCGATCCACTTGAGCCGCTATTGTCAAGGTGCACAGCAAGCCGATGTTCTGCCCCTCCGGGGTTTCTATTGGGCATAATTTGCCGTAGTGCGTGTGATGCACATCCCTGGGGTCCACGCCGGCGTTCTGACGGTTCAATCCGCCGGGACCGAGTGATGTGACGCGCCGCTTGTGCGTCAGTTCCGCAAGCGGATTCGTCTCATCGACCACCTGACAGAGCTTCGAGCCGTTGAAGAAACTATCGAGGCGCTTTATCAACGGTGTGGTGTTCAGAAGATCGATTGGACGCTTCGGGCGCGCCTCACGCATATCGAGGCGTTCACGCGCCGCTCTGACGACCTCGTAAAGCCCCGTTTCAAACTGTGCCTGTACCAGCTCGGCGGCAGTCCGCACACGCCTGTTCGCCAGATTGTCTATGTCGTCCGCCTCCGCGCGTCCCTGAGATATTCTGATGACATGCCCGACTATCCGCACCAGATCGTCGCGTGTCAGCAGCAGGCTTGTTTCGTCAGTTCCGAAGCGCCGGTTGAGCATGTGTCGCCCTGCTTCCGACAGGCTGTAATGCTGCGGGCTGAAGAAGATGCGCTCGATGCGCCGTTCGGCGCTCTCCCTATTGGGAGGGGCTCCGGGCGCGACCTCGGCATAAACCTGAAACAGAGCTTCGTCTCTGCTTCGACAGTCCCCTACGGCTATCGTGTTGCGGATGAAGCGCCTGCTTAGATCGGTGTCCGTGCCGAGGAAGGTGTCCAGCAGTTCCTCGTCGGTCTCCAGACCGAACAGGCGCAGAATCGTCAACGCGCTCAGACTGCTTCCGCCATTGAGTCTCACGCGCAACTCATCGCGCTCGTTCGTCTCAAAGCCAATCCATGTGCCGCGAGCCGGGCTTATGCGTCCCCTTCCCAGCCGTCTTCCCGACACCGGCTCGCGGTCGAAGCCGAACCAGACTCCGGGCGCTCGAACTATCTGGTGTATGATGACTCGCCTGACGCCGTTGACGATAAAGCCGCCTGACGGGTCCATCAGCGGCATTCGGCAGAGCAGAAGGCGCTGCTCGGCGACCTCTCCGCTATCCGCGTTCGCCAGCGTGGCTCTCGCCATGAGCCGCGAGGCGTATGTCAGGCCATCCGCTACGCATTCTGCCGCGCCGCGCTCCGGCGGTTCGAGCTGCGGGCGGTCGAGCCTCAATGAATGGCGATAGGCTTCATCCCCACCTATCTCGGCCATGTCGCTCAGGGACTGCGCTATGCCGTGTTTCAGAAACTCGCGGTACGAGTCCAATCTAAGCGACAGCAGTCCCGGCTGCGCCGTTGGCGCTTTGAGCCTCCCGTACTGGCGCACGGGCAACGCTGATATGATTTTGGGCGTCATCATTCAACGATACGAGCGCCCGCGATGAAGCGTCAACGGCTGATGTCGGGTTGTCTGTTCTGATTCTGTGTTATAGTTAGGAACAATCGACTAGGGGTGTCCGCGAACCTCAAGACGCTTCGGTCAAATGCGACTGAAAGTGAGTGGAAGTTCAGGCTCGCATCCAGCCAGAATGGTTGACAAACATGCCATCAAAAATCGAATGGACAGACGAAACATGGAATCCCGTTACCGGCTGCACCCGTGTATCGCCTGGATGCGATCACTGCTACATGTTTGCTCTATACCCGCGCCTGAGGGCGATGGGAGTTGAGGGATACGAAACGACTCCAAATGACGTCCGCTTGATGCCAGAACGCTTAAGACTCCCCATGCGTTGGAAAAAGCTCCGCTATGTCTTTGTCAACAGCATGTCAGACATGTTCCATCCGGACATTCCTCCCGAATTCGTTCTGAAGACATTTTCCGTAATGCGCGAGAGTTCATCCGAGTACGGTCACATCTTCCAGATCCTTACCAAGAGGCCGGGGCTGGCCGTCAAATGGTGGCAGGAGCATCAGGACGACTTCCCGGATGGTTGGCCTGACAACATTTGGATAGGCACATCCGTAGAAAGCCAGAAGTATGCGATTAGAGTGAAAGTCTTGGCGCGCCTACCCGCTGCCATACGCTTCGTTTCTGCCGAGCCGTTGCTTGACCGACTAGATCTAACGCCCTGGCTAACGGATGGAACATTACAGTGGTTGATTGTTGGAGGCGAGAGTGGGCCTGGCGCTCGTCCAATGTCGCTGGATTGGGCCCGAGATCTGCGTGACCAAGCCGCTGATGCTGGCGTAGCCTTCTTTCTCAAGCAGCTTGGGGGGAAGAACGGCAAGAGATCAGGGGCTAATGCCATTTTGGATGGACGCACATGGCAGGAGTATCCAGGCTAGTAGATAGGAACGGAAATGCCGCCGAGAACCACAACATGGAAACTGGATAATCACACATTAGGCAAGCATCGCGTCCTGAAAAATTACATGGAAGCATGGCTGCCTATCATGAGCATGACTAACGACAGAGTGTTGTTCATTGACGCATTCGCAGGGCCTGGAGAGTATTCAGGCGGACAAGATGGATCGCCTGTAATAGCATTGCGCGCATTGATGGAACATGCCGCTAAGGATCGAATGGAAGGTGAAATAGTCTATCTCTTTATCGAAGATGACCGTAACCGCTATGAACATCTAAAGGGGGTGCTGAATAACATCGCCCCCAATCTGCCAGCGAACTGTAAGCACTGGGTACTTCGTTCGACCTTCAACGAGACACTTACTCAAGCTCTCGACCGCATTGATGAACAGAAGCAAATGCTCGCGCCTTCTTTCGTAATGATAGATCCCTTCGGTGTCTCCAATACGCCTATGAGAACTATCCGACGCATTCTCAGCAATCCCAAGTCAGAGGTGTACATTTCATTTATGTACAGGGAAATCAATAGGTTCAAAGCAAACCCAAAGTTCGAACCTCATCTGGATGAACTTTTTGGCTGTTCAAACTGGCGACAGGGTATAGCAATTGCTGACACCGAAGAACGAAAGCATTTCTATTACGATCTTTACGGATCGCAACTCAAAGACGCAGGAGCGAAGTATGTCCTCCATTTCGAACTCTACGAGAACAGAGAGCTCGTGTATGCAATCTTCTTTGGCACGCAGAGCTTGGACGGCTGCAACAAGATGAAACAGGCAATGTGGAAAGAGGCTCCGCTTGGCGATTTCCTCTTCCGGGGCAATCAGGCAGACCAAATGACACTAGGCGACGGGCTATTGGACACCCACAGACTTGAATTGGACTTGCTAAAGGAATTTGGCAGTTCTGAATGGGTAGCGATAGAAGAAGTCACCAGTTTTGTAAAATCGGACAGAACGGCATTTCACACTGGACACCTCAAGAACAAGACACTGGCTCCGATGGAAGACAAAGGTTCACTTGAAGTGAAGCCTGAAAGTCGCAATAAAAAGGGCACATATCCCGATGGTACAATCCTTCGCTTTATGAGTTCATCAGAAAATTACAGCCAAGGCTCTCTCTTCTGATCCGTTCAATCAGTTTCGTGTGGCTGCTACTATACTCTATGCGAGTTATCTCGAATTCCATAGTTCGTCTATCGTCTCGTTGATAGTCTTCCACTTCCATCGAATCAGTTTATCAACGCTAGGAACGCCATTGTAGGTTCTCTTTCGAGGCACGACTTGAAATACGGGTTTTCTTAGCTGCCGGGCGATGTCGACTTCGATCTTGACCCCAGGAGCGTTGTGAGTGTCCTGGCCCACCAGCACGATGACAATATCGCACTGGCGAATGGCGGATCTTGCCTTGGCCTTCCACTCCTGGGTCGGATAAGCCTCGTTTAGAGAGCAGTTTGAAACTCGGTGCGGTGAATGCCCTTTGGCTTGCTCGAAAAAATTGTTCTTGAGATCGTTATCCTTATCGAACTCAAAACTCACGAATATCTTCAATCTGGGCATGGCTTCTACACCTCAGTGTCTTTAGGAACAAGAGCCGCTTGTGTCCGCAGCTTACTGACAAGTATATCAAATGAAGGGGCTAAGAATCATAAAATGTTCCTCTCTTAATCGCATAATCTGGTCTCATCGACAGCTATGCATGGCAGCAATAAACTAATGGTAATATCAGCACACTGGACAATTAAACGCCGTCATCCTAGAACTGCCGAGTCGAGGTAGATAGACTTATCGCAGAGAGGAACGGAGATGATATGGTTAACCAAGATAAACGAAAGAAAGGCTTGCGCCAGTCGGTCTATCCCTGCGTGTGCGGGGGAACCTATTTCAGCCAAGACAGCTTTGGCGAGGCCGCAGGACTATCCCCGCATGTGCGGGGGAACCCTGATACTGCTGCACCCTCGCCAGTGCATGGACGGACTATCCCCGCATGTGCGGGGGAACCCGTTGAGAAGCCACGTCCTCGTCGTAGAAATGCGGACTATCCCCGCATGTGCGGGGGAACCTCTGTCGATTAGACTAATCCAACCGCCATTGTGGGACTATCCCCGCATGTGCGGGGGAACCTAGAGGCTAGGGGGCTACGATGCAAGACCATGAGGACTATCCCCGCATGTGCGGGGGAACCTTATAGACACTTTGATTTACCTAGGCAATAGTTTATCTGCGGGTCATAGGGGATGCGCCCCGCGTTCACTACGGCGCTCCCATACAATGGCGCAGGTCAGGGCAGACCATGAAATTCACCTTGCATCGCGTTGCCCTGCTACGCCCTGCCATTGCGGGCACTTTCCGTCAGCGTCTTGCTTGCGACGAAAGCAACGCGGTGTCCTGCCGGCAGTTCAATTATTTCGCCCGCATTCGCGCCTGCGATAGCCCTCACCTTGCGCGCCGGAGTTTCTCTTACCTCGAATGTGCCGAAGCCTCTAAGCGTTACCCGGTCATTCTCGCGCAGCGCCTCTCCGATGTTGTCCAAGACCGCGCTCACGGCCGTCGCAGCCTCTGTCTTTGAGCATTCGAGACTCTCTGCTACCAGTTCTATCAACTGTCCCTTATAAATTATGCCAGCCAAGCTGTATCTCCTGTGTAAGTTGTGCATAGAATCCTAATCCGACGGGAATTCGTCCGGCGGAGCATTGCCGTGAGATATACCAGCGCCCAGCAAGTCCCTAAACGCAAAAAAGACTGCTTTTCGTAGAAAATGCTCATAATTCTACGCCTCATTGACTTCCCTATCTCAATCTTAACCCAACACAGCCCCCTACAACGCAAAAAAGCCCGTTTTTCTTGTGAAATCCAAAGAACCCTCGAACGCCAAGAAGCGCCCGAGGGTTCAATGTGCAACCCCTCAATCCACCTGCCCCGCGAATCGCATCAGAAAGGAGGAGCGAAGCCCTCCCGTCCTTCTCCTAAGCCGGGAAGCCGTCCCATAAGTTCCGCCCTGACAGCGTTGTAATGAAGCATGTGCTGCCGCACCACATCTTGAGCGCCACATCCCAAGCGTTCCGCCATCATCTGCAGCGCCGCCTGCCGCGTACCTGCCACGAACTGCGCGCTGCCGACATGGAATGGCTGCGTGATGAACCGCTTCACGCCGGTGGTGAGTAGTGCATCCGCGAATGCGGCTGCGTTCCTTACGAGAAGCAGAGGTGTCATCGTGATGCAGCTCTGAATGCCTGCCTTCTGTACTTCGGCGACCGCGTTAAGCCTGACCGTGTTCGAGGGGCATCCCGGCTCAAATGCCCGGCGCAGTTCCTCGTCGTCGGTTGTGACGGTCATATTCACCTGCACCTTGCCGCCGCACTCCACCAGCGCGTGGAACAGATCTATGTCTCGCGTGACGTCCGGGCTGCGCGTCTGCACAACCATCTTGGGCTTGTGCCGTTCCACCAGCGCCTCAAGGATGCCTCGGGTCAGCCGAGCTCGGCGCTCGATGCTCTGATACGGGTCGGTGACGCTACTCATATAGATACGCTTGCCGTCCAGCGATCCCGCAGGAATCTTCCCGATTAGCCCCACCGCATTCTCCTTCACATCCACCCATTGCCCCCAGCTGTCCTCCGCGTCATTCCTTCCGGAGAAGCGCACGGCGTAACAGTAGGTGCAGCCGAAAGAGCATCCTGCGAATGGATTCAGAGTGAAGTCGTAGCTACTAAGAAAGCCGGTGGCGCGGTTCAGAATTGACCTTGCCTGCGTGTACTCAACGGCCGTCTTGCCAATGCGCTCCGGACGAGCCGCCAAGTCGTGCTCGACCGCCGGCATCATTCCCAATTGCATCTGTTTGCTGTCGTTCATATTTGCCTCGCTCGCAACTCTTAAAACAAGAAACCCGGGCGACGCCATCATCACCCGGGTCATCAAACGCCTGAAAGCGCTTTGTCATTCACGAGAGATCCCAATTATGAGCTTTCAGTGTTGTCCTCGCATTCAATATCCGCCGCTTCCCTTGCTTCCGCCTCAGCGATCAGCCTGTCCAGTCCCTCTTTGAGAGCATTCAATTCCGAGGCATCACCACTCTGAATCACCTCGACAATGCGTTCACCGACGCGCCTAGGCGTCTTGTCATCTCTGCCTGTCTTGTCGCTCATCTTCCTTCACCGTCCTCTCGGTCGTATAGCGCTGCGGATTGAGACAGTATTGCCAGTCGCCTGTCCTAACCACAGCGCCGTGTACGCGCTGCTTGCCGTGAAGCATCTTATAGCTAGTGCCTGACCAGATCTTCGTACTTCGCCTTCTCCTCGGATGTGCGCTTGAGCCTCTTGTTCTCCACCATTTTATCACCCTTCCTTCCGCATAGCCCGCCTGACTAGCAGCGCCATCTCAAACGGCACAACCGCGTATGAGACCGCGCCCAGTCCCGACAGCGGCGGTACGCTGCCACCGATGCCCGTTTCGATTGCGGCTTCCCGAACATCGAAGCCGAGCAGCGCGTCGAGGGCCTCCCAGGCTTCTTCGTTCGCCTCGTCCGGGTCGATGAACTCGGCACAGCATCCGTGATAGTCATACGGCACGAACAGCATTATTCCCTCATCCTCGATAGAGGCACGGAACTCATACCGCCTGCCGTACAGCGGCTCACGCACCTCTACGGGTATCTCGACTCCTTCCTCTATCGGCTGCAGCGCGCGCAGATCCGCGGCGTCGTATAGCTCTGGTGTCATCATCCATTCCGCGGCGAAGCCGGCATCGTTCGTATTGTTCATATCCTGTTCCTTTCTTCAAAAAGAAAGGGCAGCGGAATTATCCCGCTGCCCTCACAGACATTTCTCGTCCGTTCCGTTTATTCAGTTGTCTTGATATAACGCTACCTTCGAGCGTTCAGATACCTCAGCAGCGCTTCCTTCGATGGCGGCTCCGCGAGGTCGTCGCTGCAAAACGCAGACTCTACGCAGTTCGGACAGCCCGCGTCGCAGTCGCACGAACTTACCATTCTGTGCATCCTGTCAACGAACACATCGGCTTTCGTCAATGCGAAGTCAACCAGCCCGATGCCACCGGCGTCCAGCTCATATATGAACGCAGCCGGTCGCTTCAGCTGCGGATGGTCTAATAGAACCGCGCCGCCGAGGTCCCGGCGGTCACACATCGCCAGCATCGCAAGAGCGCCACCGCCAATATGCCCGATAGAGTGGAGCGCCCCTATGTCGTCCTCGCTTCTCCTTTCCTGCCCGACGAACCAGATTGCCATCGTTTCGTATTCCAATGCCGGCATTTCAACGGAGTAGTACGGCACATTGTCGTCGTAGCGGCTGTACAGGCTTCGCTCGTAGTAGCCCTGCACCTTCGTCCTGATTCTCACCGGCCCGTGCCAGAGGGGCAGGTTGCCGACGAGCAGCAACTTACCATCCTTCAGCAGTTCGACGTCAGTCTCCATGACCGGCTGCGTGTAATTGTAGAGAGCAATTCTGCTCAGGTAGGCGACGCGAGCCTCGTCATCGAACTCATCAACCCTGTAAGGCTGCGTCCTGTGAGTGTAGATAGCGCCCGGGTACAGCTCGCGCAGCGCGTACATCCGGTTCGTCTCTTCAAGCAACTTCTCGGTGCGGCTGTCAAGCAGTCCGTACTGCTCACTGCCGCTGCTTGAGCGAATGTTCACATCGAGGCAGGGGTTACCCCTGTTTTCGGGAAGTCGCCTCTTTCTATCGGCGCACTCGACGAGACGACCCTCGCCCACTAACCTTCTCGCCGTCCGCACGAGCACGGACTCTCCGAATGTATCGAAGTCGTCCCGCGAAAGCGGCAGTTCCCACGCGGCGCACTCCAGGTGCGCGCCGACGATGTGCTCGTTATCCAGGCTTATTCTCGCCGACTCATGAGCCGCCGAGAAGAACGCGTCCGGCGAGCGGGCGTAGAACTGATCGACCGGATTGCTCCGTAGCAGCATAAGGGACATGCTGCGCCCTCCGCTTCGCCCACTGCGCCCCGCTTGCTGCCAGCTCGACGCTATTGTCCCCGGGTAGCCCGCGAGCACCGTTGCGTCTATGCCGCCTATGTCGATTCCCAGCTCCAGCGCATTGGTGCTCACAACGCCGAGCAGTTCACCGCTTCGCAGTTTGCTTTCGGTCTCTCTACGATACTCGGGTAGATAGCCTGCCCTGTACGACTGGATCTTGTCCGCCAGGTCTCGGCGTGGACGCGCGTAACGCCGCCGTCGTCTGCCACCCGTGCCGGACAGCATTTCCTGAGTGTACTGCGTGATGCGTTCCGCGCCGGCGCGGCTCTGCGCGAAAGTCAGCGTCTTGACGCCCTTACGCATTAGTTCGGCGGTGATGTGAGCGGCGCGCATGTTGATGCCCTTTGCCTCTCCGTCAGCCTCATCCGCGCTGTCGCTGTCGAGCAGGACAAACATCCTTCCGCCCGAAGGCGAGCCGTCGAAGTCTATGACCTCGAACGGCAATCCCACTAACCGCGTGGCGTGTTCATCCGCGTTAGCAATGGTCGCCGAGCAGAGAGTGAACTGCGGAGAAGCGCCGAGACTGCGAGTGAGGCGGCGCAATCGGCGGACTATCATCGCCACATGCGACCCTAGGACGCCCCGGTAGTAGTGAGCCTCGTCTATGACCACATACGAAAGGTTGCTGAGAAACGCTTGCCAATACCTGTGATGCGGCAGGGTGGATTGCTGAAGCATGTCCGGGTTCGTGATTATCACTTGGCTTCGGGCGCGTATCTCGCGTCTGGCAGCCTGTGGCGTGTCACCGTCGTAGGCGTCGCATCTGATTCCCATGTCCCCGGCGCGTATCAATTCGTTCAGCGCGCTCTCCTGGTCGTGTCCCAGCGCCTTGGTCGGGAACAGGTAAAGGGCGCGCGCCTCCGGCTTCTCCAGCAGCCTCTCAAGCACCGGGACATTGTAGCAGGCGCTTTTGCCCGACGCCGTGCTGGTGGATATAACGACATTCCGTCCGGCGCGCGCAGCGTCAATCGCAGCCGCCTGGTGCGAGTAAGTCTTGCTTATTCCCTTGGCGGCCAGCGCCCTCTTCACCTGCGAATGCAGTGGATGCCCTGTATCTCGATATTCAGCTTCGCGCGGCTTCAGGTATTCGACATGCCCGACGAGACGCCCGCGAGAGCGCCTGATGTCGTTTTGGAGTCCCCTTACGAATTCTTCGACCGCCGAAGGGGTTGTTCTATCCATCTTTCTAACCTCCGATTTCATTATAGTCGCGTATTTCATAAACCGTAATTCCCGCCTTCATCGCCTCGCAGACCATGTGAGCCGTCCCCGGCCCACCGGAGAACGCCACAACGATATCCGGCTTATGGCTCAGCATCTCCAGATTGCGGATATAGCCCGCTCGCCATCCGTGCCTACCCCAGTCGGCGGGACAAGGCAACTGCGGGATGCCCTTCTTGTTGGCGAACACCGCCGCCAACGAATCCGCGCCACGAGCTGCGCCATGAATGATTATGTCGATGTTGAAAGCGCCAAGCGCGGCATCCAGCAGCGCGCCTTCCTCAAAGTCGCGTCCACCGCATACCAAAACCCGCAGCTGCGGCGTTTCCGCAGGAGATGACAGCCTCCCGTCGGCGTAGAAACGCACATCGTCGTATCCAATTGCTACCTCGATTCGCTTCTTCATCCTGTTCGACATCCCTCCTGTCTAAAAGAACCTTCCTTGTCTGACCGCTTCCGCCTTCAACCGGCGTTTCCTTCCGCTCACCGCCACCTTGTATAGTCGGCTCCGCCGGCGCTCCCGCTTTAGCCTTCGCAGTTCGTCCATTGTGTACGCCGCTCCTGGGCAGGTGGGCGTTTCTTGAAGTCGCCTCAAGTTCTTGTCCTTCAGGACGCGATTGAGGTATCGCTGCTTCGGGTCGGCGTACCACGCGGCGGAACCCGCCACCGGCACGATGGCTACCTCACCGCATCCGTCCGACTGACATCCGTACACGCGCCTGCCCCCACCTACTTGCTCGACTTCCCATCGATGTTCTTGTTTCATACTCTTAGCCGCCTCCGGTTCACTACTCCCGCGTTCGGGCAAAAGAAAAGTCCCTGCCGGCATATTGCCTAGCAGGGACTCTCTGTTCATGCGTCATATTCAGTTGTGTGGGGCGTTACATCAGTCAGTCGCCTATCGACTCACCAACCTGCCCTTCCCGTTCAGAGCGTTCTCGTTCCGCAACGACCGGGGTGTATCTGTATCCGTGTATGAGCACATCAAGACTGCCCTGTACCCTGTCCACCTTGCCTTCCAAGCTACGATGGCGTCCATCCTGACGGGCGAAGCGTTCGTCCTGACGGTCTTCCTGGCGGTCGAGGCGTTCGTTGAAGCGCTCTTCCATCTTGTCGAAGCGTTCGTCCATCCTGTCAAGCCGCTCGCCATGGGCTTTAAGATCGGTCTGCACTCCAACGAGCGCGCTTTCGACATTATTCAGCCGTTCGCTGTTAGTGTTCACTTCCTTCTTCAACTCCGACAGGTCAGCCCGCAGCCTTCTGTCCAGCCACCACATTGCACCCAGCGTAGTGCCCAGCGTAGTGACAATCACACCGATAAAGCCGATTATCATTATCACGGCGGTCGCGTCAAGCATTGCATTCTCCTTATGCCAATATATTAGCGGCGGCTGCCCCGATTGACAACCGCCGAGCCACTTTCGCTTAGCCTAACTTCGTGTGAGCACGGGAGCGTCTGCAGCGCCGTCCCTCATTACCCAGTCCGCCATAGATGCCCCTCCGCGCTCCGCCCTCGTAAGCCATATCCACTTTTCCGCGTCCTCCACACTCTCGCATTCAGGCGACACGTCGAATTTGCCGCTACGCAGCTCCACGACACCGTGCCAATGCTTGGTGTTTCCCAATGGTCTGGTCATAGCCTTCCTCTATTCTGCACTCTTTATCCGTAGATAGCCTCGAATTCCGCTTCCGAGACTACCCTTATCCCTAGTTTCTCGGCCTTCGCCAGCTTGGATCCCGCCCTAGCGCCGACTACCAGTAGATCCGTAGCCTTCGTGACCGAACTCTGAGCCTTGCCGCCCAGCTCCTCTATTCGCGCGTTGATGCCTTGCCGCGAGTACCCCGCGAGCTTGCCCGTAGCGCAGACATTCATGCCGACAAGGGGCAGAACCGTACTTTCCTGCGCGACTGGAACCACCATCGTCGGTTCTTTCATATTCACCCCAAGGTTTTTCAGCATCTCGATCTGCTGCCGGTTGTTCGGGTTTGCGAAGTAATCGCAGAAAGACCGCGCCATTGTCGGTCCGAAGCCCTTGACGTCGCGTATCTCCTCGTAAGTAGCATCGAGAAGCGCATCCATGTCGCCGAAGCGTTCCGCCAGATTGACGGACGCCGACCGGCCGACCTCGCGGATGCCAAGTGACGCTAGAAGGCGACTGAGGGGGCGCTTCTTCGACCCCGCAATCTCCTGAATGAGATTCTCCGTCTTTTTCGCCTGAAAGCCGTTCAGCGAACTCACGCCCTCAGCCCTAAGCCGATAGAGGTCGGCTATCTGTTTTACCAGCCCTTGGCTTATCAGTTGCTCGATCTGCTTCGGACCAACGCCCTGGATGTTCATGTAGTCCCGCCCGACGAAATGTTCGAGCGCGCGCTGGATTTGGCCCGGGCAGAGTGTTCTGTTTGGGCAGTAGATGCGAGCCTCGTTCTTCGCTCGCGTGAGGGCAGCGCCGCAAGCCGGGCACTCGGCAGGGAAGGCTATGTGGCGTTCGTCGCCTGTCCGTTCCTCTACGTAGACCGTATCGACGGCGGGTATGACGTCGCCTGCGCGCTTGACGAGGATGCTGTCGCCCACCCGCAGGTCTAGCCGCTCGATGATGTCCCGATTGTGCAGCGTGAGCCGGGACACCGTTACATCGCCGATCACCACGGGCTTGACAACGCCAACGGGTGTGACAGCGCCCGTTCTGCCCACAGTGAAGAAAACTTCAAGCAGTCTTGTGCGTTCCGCTTTCGGGGCAAACTTGCAGGCGAATGCCCAGTTGGGCGCTGATGTTCCCGCCCCAAGTATCTCCCGCTGCGCGAGGCTGTCCAGTTTCACGACCACGCCATCGCAGTCGTAGTCAACTCTGGCGCTCATTGCAGACAATTTCTCGAAAGCCCTGTCAATATCGCCCTCGGTCCTCAGTCCCACGATCGAGCGCTCTATCACGCGAAAGCCAAGCTCACACAGCCATTCCATCACATCAGAATGTCGCTCCAAGCCCCTGGGACGGTCGGAACTGAGCAGCCCGTATGCGAAGAACCTGATGCCTCGCTTCCGCGTCTCTTCAGGGTCCGAGTGTCGTAGCCCGCCGGCTACGGTGTTGCGCGGACTCGCGTACCTCTCCTCACCGGCATCCTGCCGTTCTGCGTTGAGCAGCGTGAAATGGGAGTTGGGCATGTAAGCTTCACCCACGACGGAGATGCGCCCCGGCACCGCTTGGCGCAACTGCTTGGGCACGTCTACCATCATCTTTGCGCTAGACAGGACATTCTCGCCCACGACCCCGTTGCCGCGAGTGGCCGCGCTCACGAGCTGCCCGTTGAGATACTCCAATCGCAGCGCCATCCCGTCTATCTTAAGTTCCGCAACGCCCTCTGCCTTTGGCGCTTGCCGCACTATGGCATGCCAGGCTTCCGCTCGCTGCGCCTCATTGAAGGCGTTGTTGAGACTGAGCATCAGCGCCGGATGCGCCACCTTCGGGTTCCCCGCGCCAACGGGACTCCCAACAGTTGGGGGCGCGACCGGTTGTGCGCTCGCTCCACCGTCAAGCATGTGCAGCTCAAGCACCATCGCGTCATAAGCCTCGTCCGAGATCAGCGGAGTGCCCTTGTCGTATAGCGCCGAATGCAGCTTGATGCTCATCGTCAGTTTTTGTTTTTTCGTCATGTTCCTTATCTCCTGATTCCATAAATGAAGAGAGGGCAGCGGTATGAACCACTGCCCTCTATCGAAAATCTATTCAATTGTAGTCGGCTGCCGTTGCAACCTAGTCTCTGGGTATCCGCTCAATGAACCAAGAAAGACCTCGGCCGAGGCCCTTGGCATGTGCCCAGCCCTCGAAGAGTTGCTCAGCTCGTTCGTAAACCGGCCCTATGTCTCGCCTGTCCCCCCGCCCCGATTTCCAGGAGTTGGTCACCCCCAAGTTGCCAAGAAGAACTACACGGTCTTCGCCGAGCCCCGACCGAATAGCGTAGACGTCGCCCGTCTCGTCAACAACCGACACCCGAATGCGGCTATTGCGCGCGGCTCTCAGCATCAGTAGGTCTTGCCCCGCGAACCTGGTCCGTTCCACATCAATCTCGTCGGTTGTTCCTCCGGAGAAGATCCCGCAGTCGTCCCAGTGCCACACACCGAAATCGCACTCTCCCGAATACCGTCCGCCGCGATCATCGTAGAACTCATCGATAGTAGCGTAGTGTTTCATCGCCTCACCTCTACTCACACTTGCTGAAGTTGCAGTCCAGGCAGGTCAGACAACCCTCCTGGAATATCGCCCTGCCTCCGCATGCGTGGCACTTATCGCCCACATAGGCGGTGGAAGGGCGGCTACGGGTTGGCTCGTGTAACGGTGTCGGCTCCCTTGCCGGCCGTTCATCGGAAATCACGCCGAGGCTGCTGTCGTAGTGTCCTTCGATCACGCGGCGCAGCACCTTCGCCACGCCATCCTCAGCAGAGCGGATGAGCTCGCCGTTGTCCCATACAGGCTCCGAGGTGATTCCCTCAAGGCTGTCGATGAGCCCTTCGGGATTCGCCCCCACTTGCAGCGCATACGAGATAACCCTGCCGAGGCCGGTCAGATGAGCATGCTCCGTCTCTCCCATTTTCCCGATGCGGATGAACACCTCCATAGGGCGGCGATGCTCGCCCACCGAGACGGTAACGTACATCGTGCCTCCGGCCGTCTGCACCTTCTCGGTTATGCTGACAAGGACACTGGGACGCGTCCACTCCTTGCTGAAGAGCATCTCATTCTCCTCGATACCGTAGTAATGGGTCTCCCTTTGTGCGACCATCTTTTCTCCTTTCAATTATATTCTGCCGTTCAGCTTCGGGAGCATCTTTGCCCGCCTCATGCTGAAAGCTCGGTCGTTGTGGGTGATGATGTGGTCAAGCACCTCGATGTCGAGGATCTTGCCCTTCTTGCAGATGTCCTTCATCGTGCGCCTGTCGAGTGGGCTGGGCTGTATGTTTCCGGTCGGATGGTTGTGGAACATCACGATATAGGCAGCGCCGGTGATCAGGGCGTCACGGAAGACGTCCTTCACCTCCAGCTTCTGAATGCCGTCCACGGTTCCTTGATAGACCATTCGCTTCGCCAAGACTTCAGAGAACCGGCTCAGCGCCACAATGTGAAGCTGTTCCTGTCCCAGCCCGTAGAGTTCCTCTCGCACCAGCTCGAACAGTTTCTCAGGCTCCCGCGCAATTATGGGCGCGTTGGGCTGACCTGTTGCCCTACCACTGTTGTCGTATCCCAGTAGAGACAGCGCCTCCAGGATGTCTGCGTTGTCCCGATGCTGGCTCTGCCGCAGCATCCTTCTCAGCGGCACGGCTACGGCCGCAGGGTTTATCTCCGAATTCTTCATTCGCTTATCAATCCCTATCACTGTCTTCAGACCTCCTTATCTTGCTGCTCTCCTGATTCTTCGCCTTCGTTTTCTCCGTCTCTCACCTTGCCCGGTTAGCGCTTGCTCCGCCGTCAGTCCGAACGCTTCGCCCCAGGTGTACGCATCCTCGCTGATCCTTTCCTTGCTCATAGGCTCGCGGCGTAGCGTCGGAGCCTTCGATGCCGCCAGATGGTTCTGATAGCGGCTTTGCCGGTAGCAGTCGCGGTCTATGTGGTAGTTGCGGATATTGGACGCAACCGGAACCCCACGCGGCTGATACGCAAAGTCCACGTCCACAGTTGCCGTCTGCACCTTCGGAGCGCCTGGCTGTATCGGCTCTTTGCACCAGTCGCAGATGCTCAATGTTCTGCCAGTCATATTTCTTCTCCCAAAATGAAAGCCCCCGCGGGGATTGGCATCCCGACGGGGGCATATACTCTGTTCCAAATGCCGGTAGGCGCGGAAGCGTCCGCCGGCATGCTTTTTAGTGAATATCCAATAGGGACAGCCGCGGAGGTTCGTCCTTCGGCGTTTCCCTTTGCCTGTAACGCTTCGGCTTGCCGCGCATCACATCTTCGGTTGTCAGATCGAATTCGCTCATCCACTTGTCCATCGTGACCGCGCCGTAATCAGTCGGCGCCGGCGCGGTTTTGGGCAAGGTTTCGGAGTCAGACGGGTTGTCAACCTCAGGTTGCGTCGTATCTTTCCACGACCGGTAGCATGCGGTGTGGAAGACATACCGAGCGCCCGCTTTCACGCCGTCCCCGGAGCCGATAACCTTGAACGCCGACGTCACAAGCCTTTGCTCGTTCTTCAGGATGAACTGCTGGCAGCCCACGCAGGCCTCATCGTCTCCGCCGGTTTCAAGCGCCGCGAGCAGAGGCATTGGCTCATCAACGGGTTCAGCTCGCTCCTCCGGCGTTTTGGATTCCACAGTTTCCTTCGGTGTCAGGCTGTGTGTAATGAGTTGCGCCGCCATATCCGGAGTCAGTCCATCCACGCCCTCCACCTCATAGCCGTCAAGGTCCCACTCACGCTCGTCTTCAACGAGCAGAAACTCTCCCTCGGCGTCCGAGTCCAGTCCGGCGATGTTGATGCCGGCCTCGAAGCTGCCGTCGAACTCGATGTCGCCGTCGACAAGCATCTGCGCTATCGAGCGCCCCATGCTGTCTCCGCCGGCAAGAGCAGAAAGTCCGTCGTTGGATAGGTCGCCCTCGACTGCAAGCGAAGTCGCTACCTTATTGGCGATGAGGTATAGCGCTTGAGTCTGCTTGGACTCCTTGTAGGTCAGGTAATATACTCTGACTGGCTCCGTCTGCCCAATGCGCCAGGAGCGTCTCGAAGCCTGCCTGACGCGCGCGGTGTGATAGTCAGCCTCGTACCAGACGATTGTTGGAAATTCGAGCATGTCAACGCCCGTCTCCACCAGTTGCGGATGACATATCAGGGCATCCAGCCCGCTGTCCAACTCGGCCTTCAGCCACTCCATCCGTTTATCGGCGTCAACGGTTTCAGAGCGCAGGATGCGTGTCTTTATGCCTCTGGTGTCCATCAGGTCGGCTAGACGCGGCATCACGTCGCGTTTGCGCGTGTGTGTGCAGAACACCAGTACCTTGCGCCCCGCTTCTTTCTCGCGTTCGATTATCTCCAGCAGCTTCTCTTCCTTCGGATATACCCTGTCCTGCGACAGCGGCGGGCGACTTATGAGAGCGTGCCCGTCATCCGGGCTGAAAATCCTTGCCGCCTCTTCCTGGGTGCAGCAGTCCGGGTAGCTGAGCACGGCTTGGGCGAAAATGCTGACGAGCTGCTGAGCCGCGCGTGGGCTGCTGAAGGTCAGACTCTTGATCTCCTCGAGGATGCGCCGCTCCATCAGCTGGTAGTTGTCCTTTTGGGTATGACCCGTGATAGCGTCCGGCTTGTCGTCCAGATCGACGGTGATGGAGTGCTCGCTGAAGTCGGGCAGTCCCGCGGCCACATCAAGTAGTCGAATGAACACCGACTGTCCCAGAATGTACCGCAGCACGCCAGGCATAGCGCCGGGCAGATCCTTGGGGCGTTCCTTGTTCTTCCTAATGCGGCTGCGCTTGCCGTTCTCCGCGTCGAGGTAGATGGTCTTCTCAACAAAGCCGAAGACGTTGCGCCAGCGCGTCTCTTCACCGTGCGCGAAGTCGTGCCGGATGTCCCGCCCGCCGAAGGCGTACAGAAGGTTGAACAGGTCACGGGCGTAACCCGCCATTAGCGTACCGGTCAGACTCATCGACTGCGGCGCAAGTTCCGCCAGCATCCTGGCCATCATGCCTTGAGCGGAGCTGCCCGCCTTGAACTGGTGGACTTCATCCTCGATTACGAGGTCGCACCAGTCGCTCAGGTATCTCTTGATGTACTCGGCAAGGTCAAAGCGCCGCGGCGGTTCCTGTTTCGTGCGGAAGACCTCGCGACGACTGGTTTCCGTGACTGCGTCCATTGAAGGTTCGTAGTCCTGTGAATGAGAGCCGAGTCCCCGGTAGGATAGAGCCTCTTTCGCGTCCACACCTGTGCCGTAGAGATAGTGTCGATAGATGCGCTCTCTCAGTCGCTCGTCGCGCCTGGGGTAGCCTGTGTCGATGCCGCTGACGGCGGTCTTCGTAAGCGCTTGCCAAAGGGGCGCGCCGCAACGCTCGCTGACAGTGCCGTAGGCAGTCTGCCCATCTTTATCCTTGAACTCACTGCGTCCGACCGTTATGGAGTTGATGCAACTTCGCCTTCGTCTCGCCAGCCAGTCCCACTCAACGGGTTCGCCCTTGTTATTCGTGAGTGGTTGACAACACTCAGGACAGCACATCCTTTGGACATGCATGCGCTCGACCTTCTTGCGGTCTCCGTCCCCTGCATCGGCTTCTGAACCGTCAGTTTCGAGTACCTGCGACAGGATCGCTTCATCGCTCGATGCGCCTTCCGCTGTTACGGGTTCCTCAGTGGCGTCACTGTCAACGGGCTGTGCCGCCTCGATCTGCTCTTCACCGCCGTCAGAACTGTTTTCAGTGTCAACCTCGTACTCCTCTACGAATGCTCGCCATTTCGGATGACTCTGCTCGCCGGTCGTCTCAGAGTACACGGGCTGAGGGCGGTAGCCCCAGCGCCAGTTGACCGCGGGAATGCGGCCGTAGGACATCTTCGCGGTGCTGTGCGCCATGACGACGAACACCGGCGTCTGCCGATCGTCCTTATAGCGGTGAACGAGCCAGCGCAGCTGCTTCATGGGGTTGCGGTATAGCTTGTAGAATTCCTGCTTCCCCTTCGGTCCGGTCGCCCTGCGTCCAACGATATGGACTCTGGCTCCGGGTATGGTCTTGAGGATCTCATCCTCCCACTTCCAAACGAGCGTGGGAGGGCAGACAACGAAGATGCGCCGCTTGCCGGCAAGGTACGCGGCGGACATGCTGATGTAGGTCTTGCCTGTGCCCATCTCGCCGACTACTATGGTGCCCGGCTCTCCGCTCATCAAGGAGAACATCGCGCCCTCGATGGCGAGACGCTGCCCATTGCCGGGCATCGGCTGACGCAACAGCCTGCGGTAGTCCGGCGCGCCTCCCAAGACTTCGCGCAATGCCTGTGGAGTGTACTTCGGAGGCATGACCTTGCTGATGTACTGCGCCAACGGCTTGCGCCACTTGCTCACGAACTCGCCGAGCTGCACATCGTCCTCAAACTCCCAAGTCTTGGGATCGAGCGTGACGGCGGTGCTGGACAGGCGCTCCGATATGCGCTGAACCGTACCCTCGGCGTTCTCGTTTGTCGTCTCTACGATTTTCCTTGAAGCAGCCCTGAATATGGACTCCTCGCCGCTCTGTTCGTCCTCGACATGGATGCCGAGGCCGCCGACGCCCCCGCCAGACATGATTAGCCCCATGTGTCCGGTGCGCGGCGGCATCAGTGGCTGCACGATGTCGTGCCTCGGTGGATTCATTATGTCCCGCCACTCTCTTCGCGTCTCGTAGCCGGTGCGGGCGACTTCCTCTAGTACGTCGTCATAGTCGATCCGCAGGGCGCTGAAACGATCGACCTCATTGTCCACTCCGGTGAACTCGAAAGTATTCTCTTCGCCCATCGAGTCGCACTTGCCCTTGGCGTACTCGACAATCAGCCTCTCGTTCTTCACGCGATTCGTAGGTGCGCCGCTGCGCCTAGCCACCAGCATCACCTGGTTAAACTTCTCGGCTTCCGGATTGTCCGCCTTCCAGATGCGGAAACGCTCGTAGTTGCGCGACAGGAAATCTGCGCTAACGGCGAGTACGTACCGAGGCACGATGTATATCAGTGTCCCGCCAATTCCCAGCAGCTTCGTAGAGCGCACCAGAAACCGCTGTTCGAGGCGCTCGTAGTCAGGATCGTAATCATAGGGAGGGTTCAGGAGCATGACGCTGAACGCTTCATCCGTAATCACTGTGTTCGAATAGTCTGCCTGTATCACCTCGTCCAGCGCCTTGCGAGCCTTTCCGGCGCGTTCCCTGTCCAGTTCCACGCCGTAGGTCTCGATCATCTTCCTCGGCAGGTAGTAGTTCATCCCCTTCCGGAACTCTTGGCGAATCGCCTTCTCAAGCGTCTGGAGTGCGATTCCCTCGCCGGCGCAAGGGTCTATCAGTCGAATTGGCGCGAAGCTCCGAATCTTGTCATAGTTGTTGAAAAGCCCCGCCAGAGCCGCAATGGTGGGCGGATGCGAGGGCACGTACTCCATGTCCGCTTGTGATCCGAGTCTGCTCATTTTTTCGTCCTTTCATTGTCGATGCAAAAGAAAAGCCCCGTCCGGCTGATTTCGCCGGACGGGGCTTTCTAGTATTCCGTTTTGTTGCTAACCAAAGAGATGCGTACAAAGGGCTATCAGTGCAGTTCCGACCACACCGACGCTCCAGAAAAGCATCATGTCATACACTCTGTCTAACTTCGTACAAAGTGGATAGAAGGTGGCATCTGTGCCTTAAAAGCGACAGCCTCGCTCTCAATGTTGAATGACAGAGGGTTTCTAGCGTCGCTAGAATATCAACTGTACTATGACCGCTGCGGCTGCCATTACCGCAGCGCCAAGCAGGAGATATGTCAGTCTGTCAATTTTGGCGTCCAGCGCCCGATAGTTCTCATCGCTCCGCCGCCCGTTCTCGCGCACGACCTCTATGAGCAATCGCTGGGTGGCCTCCAAGGCAGCCATTCGCTCCGGAAGAGTGCCGTACTGCGCCGGCGGCTCTTCCTGTCTTTCGGTTTCCTGCTGTTCCGCGTTCGTCGTTGTCAATGTTCTCCTCCTTAACTAACTGTATCCTACCATAATTGGGTTCATCATTTCTTCGATGTATAGCTCACCGTCTCACACGGTGAACTTCCGTATCGCTAGTAGCTCAACAACACGAAGATGCCGCCTTCAGCTTCGTAGCCGCGCCGCTTCCAGTAGTCTTCGCACCACTGCACGAATGCGCCGGCCTGTTCAAGGTCGTCCGCGCTCAGGCTGTCATTCTCCTCGAGCATGCTGCTGAAAGCGCTTCTGATCTCGTTGAGCGTCAGCGACTCGTCGTTGTGGGTGCAGGCATAATGGCAGAGGCGCTCCCACAGCGCGCTTCCCGGCTGAGGGGCGCTCCAGTTCGTGCCTTCTACAAATCCGATGTCCAGTCCCATAGCGCTTATCCTTTCCTGATTTCAGCGGCGAGATTCTCGCCGTCTCTGTCTCTGAATATGTGATCGTGCAGCGCAATCGCTCTGCGCCACTCGATTTCCTTCAGACTTCCGTCCGAACCGATCCGGACGCCGTCGCCAAGGTGGTATTTCAGAATCAGCAAGGCAATACAGACTACCGCGTCGTATCGGCGGCGGCTTGTCTTGCAGTACGAAAACCGCTCATCAAGACCCAATCGCCTGTTCTCCTCAAAGGGAGGCGGGTAGAGGAAACCGTCGCCACTGTCCTCATCAATACCGTTGAACTGGATTATGCGCGAGCTTATCTGAGGAACGCTTTCAAGCTCGCCATCCCCGTTTCCTATCGGAATCTCGCAGCGGCTGATGACCGTAGCGATGTCCCGTCCGATTTCCTTGACCTTCAGGTCGTCCAAGTTTTCTCCCATAGTATAGTAATGCGTGTACACCTGTTGTCCTCCTGGGCATACCTGCGTATGCAGGTATGCCCGCCTATCCGGACGCCGGCTACGCGGCAGACGCTCGGGCTTTCACCATTGCGGCGGCCTTCTGTACAAGGTCGCCCAATTCGTTCAAGCTGGCCTCCTCCAGCCGTTTCCCGTACCGCTGCAGATAATTCTCGCGGATGGCCTGCTCGTCGTACCCCAACTTCTCGCAGTAGCCGTAATACTCCTGCAAGAGCATCGCCTTCGTCGGGCGAGGCTGCTGACGTCCATGCGCCGCTTGGGGTGTTCTCGCGGCTCTCCGCGTGGCGACAGGCGCTGGTCCGTCCGCATTAGGTACTTCATCCGACGGCTCGACAGGAGTCTGATCGCAGTACCCATTCTCACTACTGTTGTCGCGTCTCGTGCAGTAGTAGCCGTTGCCGCGTGTGCTCTCGCGCACATGTCGTCCCGGGCCATGCTTGGGGCAAGCAGGGCCGCCGGCTTCTACTCCTTCGTTGCTATCTCCATAGAGCGAATTGCCGAACTGTGGCCCGAAGCCGCGAAGCGCCCTCTTCATCCCGTCGGAAATCGCGCCCTTGCGCGCCATTTCGTGCATCCCGACTATCCTGTTCTTCGGGGTGTCGGGCTTCAGGTCCTTCAAGTCGCAGAAACCCTCGTCGCTGAATATCATCCGCTCGCCGAGATATACGCCGACCGTAGCCGTGTAATACTCGTACCTGGCGGTAATCTCGCCGGTTGACGGATTCATGATGTCAATCTGTTGCAGATCGGGTCCGCCGAGGACGCGATACCCCCAGTTGCCATAGCCGAATATCCGGTTCGCCTGGTCGATCGCCATCCACGCCTCGATGTACGACAGCTGCTTGCCGCCGGCGCCCTCACGCTGGCTAACCATGGTCGGATCCAGGGGCTGCCCCAACAGCTCCAGCGCCTCGGACGACAGTCCGCCGTCGACCGTCTTGAACTCGTGATTCGTATTCTTGTCAGTCATGTCTTTCTCCTTGAAACTCTTTCTCTACTTCGGGTTTGCGCTACACGCCGCACTACAGACCGCGCTAATCGCCTCTGAACAGTTGCCACAGCGGACGGATGGGCTGTGAGTCCGTCAGCGTTCCCAGCAGCTCATAGAAGCCCCATCCGAACGCCTCCGATGTGATCCACAACACCACTGAAAGCGTCGGGAGTGTCTGTATTAGGGCAAGCCCGACGCCCCTCATCAGTCCGTTGATCTGATTTCTTGCGATCTCCATCTCGTTATCTGCCTCCCAATCCCGGGTTCAGGGCGCGGAAGTTTGCGGCTACGATGCCGTTGAATACGTCATCGTCCGCGCCGTGACCGAACGCGCTGAACAGACTGATCGGCTCATCAATGTCGAAGAACACTATGCGGTCGTCATCCCCGATGCCGCCTTCCTGGCGCATCTCCCGAACTTTGCGGAAAAGCGTCAGATCAACCGGATTGTCCTGCTCAAAATGAGTTGCCATTGAAGTATCCTTTCTTCCCGTCTGCACCCGTGGCGCAGCTATAAGAGAAAGCCCCTCTCGAACATCTGCCGAGAGGGGCTTATCGGTTTTAGTTTGGATTACGGCTAATCGCGGCTGCGCGCCGCGGACATTTCTGCCGCCGGCGGGTGCAGCCGTCTGATGATCAAACTCCGCACATACCCTCACATTCGTTGATCCAGTTGTCGCGCGATGCAAATAGCCCTAGCGTCCCCGACTCCTTGTAAGTCGCGCGACTTACGGCTTCCCTTAGCGGACGACCGCTGTGATGTAGGTACTGATGTCCGTCATCTTTCTCGCCGGCGCGAGGCTGCATCCTTGGCGCTCCCGCGCGGAGCAACTCGTCTATCTCGCAAGCGTCCTCGAACTCGTCAGAGCGGTTGCGCTTCATGTCCCACCACTCGGCGTCGTTGTGAAACGGGCAGCCGATACAGGCGGACTTTGCCAGCTTGCGATCCGGGTAATGCCGCGCGAACCATAGAAGGCAGTCCGCTCTAGCCATTTCCAGTTCAAGGAGCGGATAGCGATTTTCGATGTAGAACCTCGGGTTGTCCTTCGACCGCGCCCACTCGTCGGCGCTGATGCCCAACCACTGCTGGACGCGCGTTCCTCGACTGACACGCTCGCCGGGTCGGTAGCCAAGCAGTTCGCGCACGCTCTGCACTATCGGCTTTATCTTGTAGTCGCCGGTGCACTGCCGCACGGAAATGCTGCCACTGCTGGAAAATGCGGGAAGCACCGTGAATTGCCTGTCTTTCTTCTTGTTCTTATGAGAGAAGCCGCCCACTACGGCCTCTCTGATGTTTCCCGCGCTGACGCGCAGCACGGGGAATGGAAGCTGATCCTCTAGCCAGTCGAGGTGTTCGTACACCTGCGCCGGTTCCCAGCCGGTGTCCGCGAATATCGCAACATCCGGCATTGGGCGAATCAACCCTCTCGCTGCCATCAGAGTCATCACACTGGATTGCACGCCCGCTCCCAGTGAGATGACTATCAGTTCACTTTTCCTTGCCATCAGCTAATCCGCCGCTTCCATAAGCAGCTCCGCCGCGTCATAGGAGCCGGGCACGTGTAGCTCGCCGGCGCGTCCTAGATAGCCAACCGCCTCTCTCAGCGAGTCGCTGGCCGGTTCGCACAGCCAAGCTTGTCCCCTGAGGCTTATGAGCGGCTTGATGCCCTTGCGCGCATTCAGGCAGTACTTCCATAGCGGTTCCGCCCACTCTTCCAGGAGAGGCTCGCTCACTCGCCTGGGCATATACGCAAACCAGCGTCTCGCCGTAGCCGCTTCTTCTTCGTCCGCGTGTCCGTAGAGGACGAATCTACGGAGCGAGAGTTCTTCCTGCGCCTTGGCGTGGTCGCTCATGTCCTCGCTTTCGATTGCGGACTTCATCTGCACATGGGCATAGTTGTAGTCCCACTGCATGAGCTTTGAGTACAACACCACCTGCCAGACGCGGGCGTTCTGCACCCGTCGCGTAACTCGCCTCATCGCGCCTATCGTTTCGGTGGCGATCTTCACCGTTGTGGTCATCTTCCAGCGACCGTTTTCGCCGACAATCGGCTTGTGCAACTGCACTACGTTCTTATTGCGATGCCCGCTGTCCAGCAACGCAGCCGCAATGCCTTCTGTCATCTGGCGGCTTCCTACCATAGAGAGATAGAACAGTCCGCCGTCGTTGTCGCGGGCGATGTCATATACGACCGCGTACTTCCCGGTATGGCTTATGGTCGGAAAGTCGTGAAATTCCATTACGCACTCCTCTTGTGCTACAATGGAGAAATACAGCCTGTTCTAGTAGTTCTGAAGTGGCTGTATTCTCGGTTGGGAGGGCGGGCTTCGGTGACAAGAAGCCCGCCCTTCTTTTCCTTCTTACTTCTTGCCACGAGCCTCGGCATTGCCCCCAGCCTTGGCTTTAGGCGCTTTCTTCGGCTTCGCCGGAGTTATGCGCATCGAGCGCCTGAGAGTCGGCTCAACGACCTGCTCGCGGATATCCGGCGCTACGAGCTCGTTGAACGCCTCCATGTTTATAGCCACGCCCTGTGTCTCGGACAGTTTCAGGATGTAGGTCTGACCGTCGATTGCCACCTCGTCCTCGTGGTTGTGAGTGGCTATCATGTGCGCCTTTATGGTGTCGGACGCCGCCTTCTTCGCCTTGCTCGCCGGCGAACTGGTTTTGGCTGCAGAGGCGTTCGCTTCTGCCCAGACGCTGACCTGTTGCACCAGATCCTCGCCCGTCAGCGCGCCATCGCCATTTTCGGCATCCGGAGCGATGTGATTCCCGCATCTTGAGCGGAATGGGCAACTCTGGCACTTCCAGTGCCCGGCGGGATACTCAGGTGGGGCAAGTGTCTGAGTCTTGAGCATCCTGCCCATGTCGTTCATGCGCTTCATCGCCGTCAGGTACGCCCGCTCAACGCGCTCAGCCGGTATGCGCTCGGTCCTGTACTCGGCGCTGTCGCGGTCCATCGTGGCGATTATCACGTCCTCGGCCTTGCCAAACAGCGCGTATGAGTAGAGCGCCGCCTGCCAGACCGTCTCCGGGTGGGAGCGCTCTACGCCCAAGTCCCAGGCGTAGCGGGCGGCATCGCTAGAGCGCGTCTTGATCTCCAGCACCGCTATCTTCCCGCCACTCAGCTCAGGGTGCCGCGCTATGCCGTCAGGATGTCCCGTAAGCGCCAAGCTACCTTGCGCGAGTTCCACCGCTTCCTCTTCCGTAATCACCCAGCCGTCCTGGCGCATCATCTGCTTCACCACAGGCTCCAGCAACTTGCCCATCTCCATGAGAGCGCGGTGGCGCGAGGGAATCTCGTCGCTTTCCGGCGTCTTGGCAGCCACATAGCCAAGCCTGCGCTGGCAGACGCCGATAGCGGACATCCGCATCTTCATATTCATGATGAACTCTACGATGATGTCCGGCCTGTCCATCGAGAGAACCCTGCCATTAGTCTTGCCGGTGTCCGCGCCTTCGCCATTGACAGCTGCGCCATCCGGCTTGCTGAGCAGCAGCTCCAACTTGCTATCCTTCCGTGCCTCCGGTTGTCCAATCTTCTCCGAAATCGTCTGCGCCATGTCTTCCTTCTCCTCTCTCGGGCCAAACAACAGGTCGATCATGTCCTCGTGCGACATTTCCTCTATCGTTCCGTTTGCGTATGTCATCTATCCGGCTGTCCTTTCTCTTGATGCTTTCTCTGACTTCAAATTCGCTTATGCGCCGCGCTATTCGCCTACTCCAATAGAAAAGAGTCCCGAAGGCGCTATGACCTCGGGACTCAGATTCAGTTCAAGTATCCTGTCCGCCGTCTTGCGGCAGGACACCGCGTGATGCGAAACATCTACGCCGCTTCAGCCAAACTCTTGTTGACTTCCTCGTACTCCTCAAAGTCCCACGCCTCAGGTAGGGGATTGTCCTTGGTGATGTAGCGCACCACCGCCATCGCATCCTTGATTGACCGCCCCAGCAACTCCGGCTTGTCCTCTATCGCCTTGAACCAGTTCAGGATGTAGTCGGCGCTGGTGCGACGCTCATGCGCGAAGCCGTACTGCGTCAGAAGCGAGGCGGTGGCGAACTGAGTAACCATCTCCTCGTAGGCATACTCCGTGCCTTGTGGAGCGCAAGGCGAACCGAATTCGCCGCGCTTGAAGCGTCCCATTTCGCTGGGAGCTCCTGTCGCATGCACCAGCTCGTGTATCATCGACTGCGCGAACCGCTCAGGCTTCGCGTAGTCCCTTGTAGGCGGCAGCCCTACCTCGTGCGTTGACGGCGCATAATAGGGAGCGCGGATGAAAGACTCCTCCCTGACCGCCGGCGCCCTTTTGAAATTCGTGAGCATGTGCTCCTTGACCGCGTCGAGCCGCTTGACGACATCGGTCTTACCCCAGTTCGAAGATGGCAGAGGCGGTATCTTCAGAACGGAGAGATTGGCGAACTGCTTGACGTTGAACACGAAGAAGCGCCGGTATCTGATTCCAACCACCTCTTCTTCACCGGTGTCCTCACTCTTTTCCTTTATCGGTACGGGATACCAGAGCTGCGTCATGCGCTGCCCCCTGAAGTCCGCGCCGATTTCCTTTGCCTTGCCGCGGGTCACGAAGCGCGGGTCATCCCAGCCTTCACTGAATGCCCGGAACTGCAACATCAGCAGGTTGAACATCCCTCCGTACTGATGCTTTGTGAACGGGTTGCACGGCATGCGCTCGAATCTGCCGGAGTCCCAAGGCATAACCTCGCGGTTCAGCACCTCTTCCTTTATGCCCAGCATGTACTCCATAATCTTCTGTTCCGGCGTCTGCTTGGGCGTCCGCTTGGGCGTCCGCTTGCCACGTGTCCCCTGATTTTTGTGGTTCTTCTTTGCCATACGCTATCCTTTCCGTAGCCTCTGTAATGTCCGCCTATGCGCCGCTTTACACGCGAAAAGCCCCCGGCACCGAAATGCCAGGGGCTTAAATTAGGAGATTGAGAGTGGCTCTATTGGTTATGCCGCTTCCACCCTGTATCTGCGCTTCAACCGCGCAATCGCAGTCTGCATCCTTGAGGCTTCTAGTTGGCTCATCTCTTCCCGTTCGACTGCGCGTCGCTTCTCCGCCTCCAAGATACGACGCTCGTATAGCGCATCCTCTCCACTGCGTGCCGCGGCAACGAGCTTCTCAACAGTCTTTGCCTTGATGGGAATAAGGCGCGTCCGCTGCCAGGGAGTTCCCACCATCGCCAGGCAACTCGCGCAGTTCCCCCGATATGATGGACGCGGCTGCGTGTCCGAGTGCCTAACCGCCTTAACCCAAATCATGCGGACGCTGCGCTCGCAGCTGAAGCAGTACGCTTGCGGCGGCGGCTCAAAGAACAGCCTGCGCTCCGACAACCCGCCGTGTCGCTCACGGCGCGCACGGATGCCGCCGGTGCGCGTCATGATGCTCCCACACTCGGAGCAGTCTGCCAGTGTCATCGTCCTACCACCGACCACCAATTCTTCCATGTCGGCTACGCCGACGCTTCTGTGGCAGTTCCGTCCGCCGGCGTTACGGCAGGAAACGCAGTAGAAGTCTGGGCGGACTTTCTGCGCGAAGCGAGGTTGCCGGTCGATATAGCGTCGATCGTTCTTGCCAACCCTGACATTCACCTTGTTCTCTTGCGCGTCGAAATATCTAACCGCGTAGATGCCCTGTATGGCGTTGTCCACATGCCGGCCCGCCATTTCTGAGATGGCATCCAACCCAGACCTGTCGTCAATGTTTTCCCCCGTCAGCCTGATGATGCTCACGAACTTGAGAGGGTTGCTCTCCATCTCGTCGCGGAGCAACGAAAGCGTTGGCGCGTTGTGCTGCTCAACTATCGCAATGGTCTCCCCGTATGCGCCGATACCCAGCGCGAGGCAGTCACCAGCGCCATCGTTCACTTCGGCCTCCCCTATGAATGCCAGGTCAAAGACCCGTGCCGTCCTCATCCGCTTCTGCTCAGTCATCTCCGTTTCCTTTCTCGGCGTCCCTGCGCCGCACTAAAAATAAAGCCCGACGGCTGAACTGCCATCGGGCATGGTTGCCTATGTCTCCGCCAGGGCGATTGAGCTTCACGATTTCGCGCCGGGGTATGGTGGCGTGATGCCGTGCCTATCCCTTAGATGCTGTTGAATCAACTCCATTCCAATCCGATCCCAAGGAACGGAAAACTTGCACAGGGAGCAGACTGCTCTGTTGCCCATCGAGTCCTCCTTTTCTTTACTTTGGGTCGCATATCGTTACTTTGATTGCCCGTTCATACTTGAATTCTCTCTCTATGATGTCCCGCACATCCGCCCAGATTAGTCCGCCTAGACCGGCGCCGATCCTCGGCATGGCAATGCTTCGGATATGCCTTCGCAGCAGTTCCCGATGCAAGTTGCGTAGGCCCAGATGTATGTCCTCGAGGCGGCTGGAGTCGCGCCAGTGGCGCTTTGTCGGGAAGTTCACGATGTACTTGAGGCTATCGCTTCCGGTTTCGGTTATCAATCCACGCCCGGGGCGGACGCGACCGGCGGCGCAGGCATTTCGATAAAGCCTGTCGTTTGCCGCGTAACGCCGTGCGAACTCTCGCGCCATACCCGCGCCGGAAACGCCGACGCAGTTGACGGGATTGACTATCGCTTCGGCGTCAACCTCGAAGAGGCTGCTGTTCGTGTACATTACGCTCATGTCTAACCCATCCTGCTACTGCCATAGTTGGCGTATCCGCCCTTTCATCTATGCGTAGTTTGCCCCCGTAAGCCCATATAGGGCGTAAGCGGGGGCGTCAATCGCTACACGCCTACCAGGGCACCTCATGTTCTGATCCGTCATAGCCCGTATCGCCTGCAGGAGCTGCTTGAGTAGGCCCCGCGTCGCCCTGCCGGCGTGCGTCGAGGAATTCCACGCTGAAGGCGTGCAACTTGATACGCGCACGCTCGTGCCCGTCGTTGCCTGTCCAGCGTTCGAGCCCGGGCCTCGCCTCGACCAGTACCTTGCTTCCCTTGTCGAGATACTGGTTGCAGCTCTCAGCCAGTCCGTTCCACGCGCTTATGCCGAACCAGTCGGTCTCCTGTTGCCTGTTGCCGTCGCGGTCCGTCCAGCGCCTGTTGGACGCAAGACTGAGATTCGTGACCGCGGTGCCGGCTGGCGTGTAGCGCATCTCAGGTTCTCGACCGAGATTGCCGCTGACGACAAAGGTCATATATGACCCGCCGCGCTCCAGAAAATTAACGCGCAGCGCCGTTACGCCGAGGGCCGCGCGGAACTGTCCGCCCCGATTAGTCCAAGTCTCAAGGGCAAGGCGTCCCTCGACTAACGCCGAGCTGCCCTTCTGCAGGTGATCGGCGCAGGCGCGAGCCTGCTGGTTGAAGACCTTGACCTTGAGCCAGGTGGTGCGCTCTTGCTTCTCGCCGCCACTGTCCGTCCATGACTCGTTGACGGCGAGGGCGAAACTGCCTATGGTGACGCCGCTGGGCGTCTCATTGATGCTCACGTCCGAGCCGAGGTTGCCTATCGCAATTATCTTGTTCATTCCGTAATCCTTTCGTTTAATCCTTACTGGAGACTTCTTACTCAGCCGTATATTTGGATTGCCTACACACCATTCCACGCGCCGGCAAAATGAAAGCCCCTGATGGCGGGTGTGCCAATCAGGGGCTATGCATATCTGCATTGACGGTATCTATGTTTGAACCGCTGGTTAATTGCTAGGGGTCAAGGTCGCCTTCGGACAATTGATACCAAGGCACGAATACCTGTCCGTGGCCGTTCACAACATCAACGATGTCGTTGCCGATCCTCACACCGGCAACAACGGGGTACGCATCCTGCCCTGTGAAACGCCGCAGCAATTCGGCATGTTCGACAGCCCTGTCGGTATCTTCTTCATGTCCGGTGTACGACGCTTCGACTGCTATGTAGAAGATGTTGCCTGCCCGGCTTCTCTCTTTAGCCTCGATGATAATGTCGGAGTCTTGGAAACTCGTGAGTGTGTCATCCGATATGTCCGATAGGTCGGATGATTCGTGCGCCTCGATAATCATGTCGGCCAAGTTGTCGCGAGTAAGTTGCTTGCTTGCGATAACTCGCTTACCTAGCCGCATGGCGACCATCCGTGTAATGAGGGACGCCTTTCTGCGCGCCGTATTTTCGGCATATGCCCCTCGGAAGTTCGAGAAGTCCGTTTGCTGACGCTGCGTTATGCCGTGAATCTCGCTCAGGTCGTGTTGTATTCCCCTCATCTGTTGTCCGATGGCATCGGCGTGCTGCAGCAACGCTTCCAGAGTCCGGTTTGTTGCCTCAGCGTGTTGCAGAAGCGTGTCCAGTCGCCTATCCGCGCTGAGAGTGTACTGACTGAACCGCTCTGGGAGACTCAGCAGATCGTCTGTGAGCAACTCACGCCTGAGGGCGTCCCTCGCCTCAGTGTTCTGTCTCACCAACCGTATTAGTGCGTCTATGTCCGTGGTAGTCATCTGGGCACTCCTTTCAAGACCCAATTATAGACGAAATTGCCCCCACGCAATTCTCCCAATGGGAAAAGAGACGTTGGGGGCTGTATCAGAAGACATACCTGTCGATTTATGCTACCAGGGCATCTCGTCCCCTTCGCCATCACCGGAGGAGACGCCGGCGGTTACGCCGTTCGCAGCGCGGTCAAGGAACTGCACCGATCCTGCCGTGATACGCAGGCTTGCGCGGTCCTCGCCCTCCTTCGTCTGCCACACGTCCGCCTCCACACGGTTACCCTCGATATAGACCTTGCTGCCCTGGCGCAGGTACTGGTTGCAGTTCTCAGCCGTGCCGTTCCAAGTGGAGACGTCCGCCCACTGCGTGTCCTCCTGGCGCTCACCCGCGCTGTCGGTATAGCGGCGGTTGAAGGCAACGCTGAAGTTGGTCACGGCTACGCCGCTATCGGTATAGCGCATCTCCGGGTCCCTTCCCAAGTTGCCGATGCCGCGCACGCGCAGGTAGGATCCCGCGACCTGTCCCAGGAAGGTGACGGAGCGAGCGCGAATCACCAGCGTCGCGCGGAAGTTGCCCTCGCGGTCGGTGAAGGAGCGCAGCTCCAAGTCCCCGTCCACGAACACGCTATCGCCCTCTTTGAGGTTATTCGAGCACGCCAAGGCGAGGTTGTTCCAGACCTCGACGGTCAGAGGCGTCTCGCGCTTCTGCTCGGCGCCGTCCTGCGAGGTCCAGGACTCGCTCACCAGCACGGGCATTCTGCCGCCAATCGCTCCGCTCTCGAACTGGCGGGTGTTGACGTTGCCGGTCACCTTGGCGATGATGCTGATATTCTTCATTTCGGTTTTCCTTTCTTGGCTCTTCAGCCTTTGCGAGTTGAGAGTCTGGTATTGGATATGTAAGTCCGTTCTACGCGCCTAAATCAATGCCGCACTACTTTCAATGCTACACGCCGCACTTCGTGATTTGGGTATAAACGCTCTTCCAATCTGCACTACTTGCCTGAATACGCGCTTTATCCGAGTGTGAATGTCCCCGGCGCCGGGCGTCGAGGACATCTCTTCGCCGTCGCGATTAGACGGCGACTGCCACTTCCGACTCACTTGCCGCTGCCCTGCCGCCATCGTTGACACGCCTCTTGGAATGGGCGAGAAAGTCCACGCTGGCCGCTTGCACCGACAGCTCAGCCCTCTCTTTGCCGTCGCGTCCCTTCCAGCGAGCGACCCGCATAGCCCCCACGACCTTCACCTGTCTTCCCCGGTAGAGGTAAGAGAGGCAGGCCGTCCCCAAGCCCCCGAATGCTGCGACCGCTATCCAGTCCGTGCGTTCCTTACCGCGCGCCGTGCGGTTCACTGCCACGTCGAAGCTCGCGACCTCCGTGCCGTTGGCAGTCTTCGATCCCTGCGGGTTCGCGCCCAGGTTGCCGACTGCGATGAGCCTTGCAAAATGCTTCTCGCCCCGCTTGCAGAACTTCACGCTGTCCGTGGAGACGGACATCTTTGTGATGAGTCTGCCCCCCTTGCCCTGCCTTGCAGAGAAGTTCAGCGCGCCACTTACCTCGGCGATGCTGCCTCTGTCGAGGTACTTCATAACCGCTTGCGCGGACGGGCCGAAGACCTTGATTTCGTAATAGACGGGCTTGAGCGGGTTGCTCTCCACTCCGATGTCCATTATGACCATCTTGCCGTTGGCTGCCAGAATAGGCTTGTGCGCCAGGAAACCCTTGATGTTCGCGTTGAGTATGTTCGCTGCAGTGTTCTTCGTTGCCATGTGTCGTTTTCCCTTCCTGACTAATTGTCGTCTCACAGAATTGAGATTGCTTTTATGTGAAAAGCCCCCGTCGGCGCGTGTCCCGACCGGGGGCTTACCGTTCGTCCCAGGGGCGTGGGGCTATGCAATGCCGCATTCGCGGCGCATCGACGGGCGGCGGTGGTAGGCGTTCATCGCCCGGCTCGCCAACTTGTCGCCGGCGTTGCGACCCGTGTTGCGCTTGTCGCTCCGTCCCGCGCGAAAGAGGCCGTTCCACTTCTTCAAGTCGACATCGGAGGCGCGCGCCCTTGTTCGCTTGTCCTGATGGGTTGTCATGACTCCCTCGAAGTAGGCGTTCTGAACGGCGGAGTTCTCCGTATCCTCGACTTCGGGCACATCCTGCAAGATGATGTCGTCTTCAGCGCTCTCGTGGTAGCGGTCGAACAGCGCAGTGAACTGTCCCCGCCGTGTCAGAACCTCTTCGGCGATGTTAACCGCTTCCCTAACCGCCTTCAGCGCCGGACCGTTTCTGCCGAGATTGCGCTGCGTGAACAGCCGACTGCGGCGGCGCAGCCCGATTACGCGCTGGATGGACTTACTCTCACTGAACAGCCTGGCGGCTTCCATGTCTGCCTCACCGCGCTGGTCGATGCAGACCGCGCCGATTATGGAGCCGATGGCGTCGGCGATCTCACCGGCGTTCCAGCTCGCCATGACCTCGATGATGTTCTCTACGGTCTGGAAGTCCTGCGCCTCGTCCGTCGGCAGCAGCAGGTCGCTGACCCACTTGCTCATGTTGAAGTCGTTGCTGAGGATGATGGTGGTTGCGCTCGTGATAGTCATTGTGAAAATCCTTTCCCGGCTTTTGCCGTTCCCGTATGAATACTCGATGTGGGTTGCTCTACACGCCTCACTACGCGCCGTTCTACACGCCTGATTCCAGAAAGAAAAAGCCCCCGACGGCTGGTATTGCCGTCGAGGGCTGTATTGCTAGACCTGAGATTCTCATCTCTTCATTTGACGCCATTCGGATGGTTTTACGGCGTTAGGATCCTCCCAGACGCCTAACCTTGCCTGACGCGCTTCCGCTTCCGCCTCCGCCAACTGAGGATCGTCCGACATGAACCTGTACGCCATACCCGCGCGTACCAGCCGGTAGTTCACGCTCACTTCCGCGTGTTCTGACGCCCAAACTACCGCAAGCAGTCGCCCGTACTTATCCCTGTCCACTGGCTCGATGAGCACATCACTGCCGATAGAGGCGGAGAGATACTTCTTGGCAACCGCGCCGCCCGGCTGGTCCGACTCCGGCGTGTCGATGCCTACGAGCCTGATCCTTACGCTGTCGTCCTCGGACGGATATGCTACGGTCAGCGTGTCGCCATCCTGTATCGATAGCACTTCCACTCTGAAGCGCCACTCTTCGTACAGGTCGGTCGCTTCGTCCACTTCAGGTGTCTTCTCCGCGTCTTCGGTGCCCAGCAGTCCGATCTGGGGCTGCATATCCTCGGGTAGCAGCTCTTTCACCAAATCGGTTGGGGCAATCAGGTAGCCCATGAACCACAGCGCGATGCCGATTATGCTCACGAGTCCGAATATCTTCCGCATAACTTCCTCCTAACAGTCTTTGAAATAGAAAGACCCCATCGGCGGTGTGCTTGACGGGGCTTTTGATTCTTTCGGATTTACCTCGAGCCTTTCGGACTCCAGGATAGTTAGTTTCTATGCGCTGATTCTAGTCGTGTGTTGAGCGATGATGAGCGCAGCGTCCTGCGCTTCGCGCACGATGCGCCTGCGCCGCTCTATTCGCTGCTGCAATGTCTCCTCGAACGCGTTCCTTGTGTCCTTAGTCATATCGACTTCCTTTCTCGCCTTGAGGCGGGTGCGGAGATTGTTGATGCTTACCTTCGGAGCTTGAATGGCGGGGAGTGAGGATTTCTCACTCCGGCGCTACTCCCTATTAGGAATGGCTGAACCCGTAGTTCATGGCTGAAGGGGCCTTGCATCCAAAAGCGCGAAGCCTCTATCTGTGGCTCGATATATCGCGCAGTGTTGACGTTAGTTGCCACCATAGTCCTTCGTCTTCTGTCCAGCCTTCAATTGCGCTGCTACATTTCGAATTTCAAGAAGAAAGTCCTTCGGCAGGGCTTATCCGTCTTGTCTTTTCGGTGTCTTGCTTTTGTCCGTGACACTAAAAAGCCTCCGTAGGATTTTCACCCTACGGAGGCTCTCATGTGTTGATTTCAAGCCGTATTACTGACGGTAGTCTTACTCCTTGTCGCCGGGAACCGGCTCATCGAACGGCTCGCCGCGCGCCTCGGCTTGCAGACGGCGCTCGTTCCAAGCGCGCCATTCGGCATGCACCTCAGCCCGCTGCTTTTTCTTGAGTTCTTCCGTCTTCTGCTCGAAATATGTCGCAATCGACATCCATATCCTCCTTGAGTTGAGCGCCAGCGCGACGCCTCCCGCTACTACGGGTATGCTCGTGCTGATGTCCCTGAATGTGTTGAATACCGCCTGATATAGAGTCCAGCCCGCCCGAAAGTAGTGAACTGCCGAGTTTGTGAGCACTGCTATCGACAATACTATCATGACGACCGTGAACCAGAGTATGTATCGCGGCGTGACTTGTACGAACGGGAACAAGGTCAGTCCACTGCCGGTCGCGCCTTGTCCTTCACTGTTCCGGTCTTCCTCTCGCCCTTCCATTCTTGTCATCCTCCTTTCTGTGTTCCGTTTGGCTTTCAACAAAAAAGCCTCCGTAGGATTTTCACCCTACGGAGGCTCTCGTGTGTTGGTTTCAGGTCGCGCTATTGACGGTCGTGCGACTCCTCGGCGCCGGGAATCGACTCATCGAACGGCTCGCCACGCGCCTCGGCTTGCAGACGGCGCTCATTCCAAGCGCGCCATTCGGCGTGCACCTCAGCGCGACCTTTCCGCACATCCTTTTCTCTTCTCTTTTTAGTTAGCTCTTCGATATAGTCTGCCATCGTCATGCTGAGTCTCGCTTGTGTTTGTTGGTATCAGGCCGTACTACTGCCGGTCGTGCGACTCCTCGTCACCGGGAAACGGCTCGTTGAATGGCTCGCCTTTTCTCTCGGCCTCAAACTTGCGCTCGTACCAGTCCTTGGTTCTTGAGATGCCTATGGCTTCTCCTTTTTTCACATCCTTTTCTCTTCTCTTTTTGGTTAGCCCTTCGATATAGTCTGCCATCGTCATGCGGAGTCTCCTTGCATGAATTGTTAGAGCCAGAGACAGGCTCACTACGGGTATGAACTTTGAGATGTCCTCTGCCGCGGGAAGTATTCCGAGGTGGTATATGTTGTACGCGGTGACGCCTGCGGATAAGACGGCTGTCGTTCTGACGATTATAACAGCGATGCTGATTATTGCCATCAGCGCTCCGAACCAAAATGTGAATTTTGGCGGAAGCATCTCCGAAAGCATTTCCGAAAGTTGCGTCGGCGTCTTCTCACGTTGTTCGTCGTCCGTGTTTGGATTTGCCATTCGCTTCCTCTTTCTTCGTCTGCCGAATCTCGTTCCCTCCGTTTTCAAAAAGAAAACCTCCGCAGAATTTTCATCCCGCGAAGGCTTTCTTGTGTTGGTTTCAGGTCGTACTACTGATACCGATGGTCGTAGGGTTCCTGCTCAGACCAGTCGTCCATAGCCTCAAGCCATGTCTGCCAGTCTGTTTTCGCGGTCCACATGTGCAGGAATTTATCCTCGCAGGACAAGCATCCATAGAAGTACATGTTGTTCAAGTATTCGGATGTGTTGTGTTCCTTGGAGCCGAAGTAGATCCTTTGCGCCTCCATTCCAACGAAGCTCCACAGTTCCGAGTCTTCGCTTACGATGGCTAGTGCCAGCCTGGTGTCCAGTCCGTACCGTTCATTCAGAGCGTCCAGTAGGACTCCGTAGGAATCTTTGTAGCTGGGGATGTCTTCGGGAAAGAACGAGACTTCCACCGGAACGCGATAGGCTTCGCGGCTGGAGAACTCGACTGTGATGAAGTGTCCGACTTCGGTCTCTACCGCCACCATGAACATGGCGAAATAGGAATCGCCCTTTTTGACGACTGCGCCGTCCCCGCGCTCGCGCCAGTAGGCGGCTTCGGTGTTCCAGTCGAGCACGAAGATTTGGGGTGGAGTAGTCTCTCTAGGGATGTCCGAGTCTATGGGATTGTGCGCCAGAGTCGTTCCTGCGAAGAGAGCCATGGCGAGCACGGCGATGATGGTGGATGTGAAGAGCTTTTTCATTTGCTCTGTTCCTTTCTCCCGCTTTGCGGGCATAGAAGCTTGTTGAACGGTATCTCCGTTCCTTTTACTTGCCTTCCGGGTTTGGGTTGTCATCCTCCTTTCTGCTTTTGACTTGCCATTCGATTCCTCGGCATCTATCCCGTGTTCGGGCAATAGAAAAGGGCGGCGAGCAAAGCTCACCGCCCTTCCATTCGATAATTGCCAATGACTATCCGAGCGCCTGGATGAAGCGCGTCTTGCCGTTGGGGAAGGTCGCCATATCCCCTATGTCCTCAAAGCCGTCCGGCAATGCGACCGAAGACGCGTTGACGAGTATCTCGCGTGGCTGGTCGTCTTCCGCACCTTCTAAACCCAAGAGTCGCCTAGTAAGGCTCTCGCCCTTTTCGTTGGCGTCCAGAGCGAGAATCATCTCCTCTGCTTTCACCCCGTTGAGTTCCCGAATCAGTCGCTCGATGTTGCCGTTACCGGCAAGCGCCACGGACGGCAGTCCCCACTCGCGCAGAGTCAGCCAGTCGAAGACGCCTTCGGCGACTATCAGCCGCTTTATCCGGCGAGGCAGAGTGCCGATGCCTAGGATGGCCTTGTTGCCCGGAAGAGCGTTGAAGCGAGGCTTCACATCTTCAAGAACTGTGCGACCCGTCATCCAGGCAGGGCTTCCGTTCAATATCTCAGGCACGACTATCATTCTTGAGAAACGCTCACGCTTTCCACGGTCGAGCATAAGCCCTGAGCGCGCGATGCGGTCCCTGTCAAAGCCTTCCCCTCGCAGGTGAGCCATCAAGCCGGTGCCTGTGCAGTAGCCGAGCTGCAACGATGCTGCCGTATTTCTGCTGATGCCGCGGCTCTTGAGATAATTGCGTCCGGGCTCTCCCGTTGTGGCGCTCATCAGCGTCTCTTGATAGAAGTCAAGCGCCGTTCCGACAATCGCTCCGTCGCATTTTGGGGTGTGCGTTCGCCTAGATAGGCGCTTCCGTGTAACCTTCGGCATTATGGGCTGCTGTTGCAGAGTGTTTATCGCCTCCTGGAGTGTGAGGTTATCCATAGTTCGGATGAAATCCAAGGCGTCTCCGCGAGCGTCGCATCCGAAGCAGAAGTATCGCTGGCTGTCTCCATAGACGGTGAAGCTCGCATCCGTGTCATGATCCCTCAGGGGGCATATCGCCTGTCGGACTCGCTTGCCCGGGTAGCCGTCCAGTTTGATTCCATAACTCTCTACGACGTCCGCTAGGTCGCGGGCGCGCGCTATGTGTCCGAGTTTCGTCAAGGTTGCCGTTACCATTTGTGACCTCCTTCTAGTTGCTTCACTTGAATTGATGGTTGACTAAAGCATCGGTAATAGGCGTAACGATAGGCAGTACATTTCAGTCGACGAGATGCTCTGCTAGGAACCTGAGAAGGGAGACATTCGGCGTATCGGAGGCTATGCAATGACAATTGGGGAGGGTCTGAAGATTGCATAGTTAGGATGCATAGCCTATGCATAATGTGGTTCAGATGGAAGGGAAGCGGGTATTACAGGCGTGCAGGGGTGATACATAAGCCTGGTAAGAGGTGATACAAGGTGATACAGAGAGCTATCACAGATGCATCAAGACACAAGAAAGCCCACCGCTGTTTCACGGCTTTTCCAAAAAAGCGCCGCAAACGCGATGGACAGAGGCCTAGGAATTGCACCAGCCAGGAGCGCGAACGCTACAACACATGCCGATACCGATTGTCGAAATCCTAAACACAGAGGGACTGGGAGCGCGAACGCTACAACACGAGTCCTTGCATTCCTAACCGGATGGTGTTCCGGCTGTTTCGACTACGACTGCTCATAGGCTGCAGGCGTAACTAATGGGGTGGGGATAAATGAATACACCCTTATTATCTCACGGGATTCGGGCGAGTCAAGGAAAATTGACGGAAAACGCCTGAAATTGCTCGAAATTGAAGCATATTCGTCACTATCAGTCATTGTGGCGGTCGCACCATGAGTATGTTCATGTACGCGGTAAGCAATATCTCTAATACAGGAAGCGCGACCGCCGCAAGCCGATTCATCATCGGACTGGTCCCGTGTACAGAGCGCAGGTTGCGACCGCAGTTCTTGAAGCTGCGCTGCTCGGCTTTTTCACAGAAACCGGCGCAAGACTGACGGACTCCCACCCTATTGGACGCGCCGCAGGCGCGCAGAGTCCCCGTATCACGCCGTCTATGCGTCTGTGAGCGATTTAATGCCGTGTAAGGTCTTCTGTGTCATAAGATGACCGTAGGCGTGGGGGAAGCGATGTCAGCGCCGTTTCGCTTGACTGCGTGATTTTGACATGAGGTTGTCTAATGGAGAGTTCTTGAGCCACCTGGTCGAAGGTGGTGGGGAGAAAGTACGGCGTGGCAATGATGTGAGTGTTGTAGAGTTCGACAATCTCCATGTCCGGCTTTCCGTCAACCAACATCTCCGCATGCCAGATACCGTCTCGCAGTTCCAATCTTATCTCTTTCAACTCTTGCCTCCGAAGTCAGGCAACTTCGCCCATACATTCCCATGTCCTTCCGTTCGCCCTGGACTTATCGAAGAGCGAGCAGGCGGTTCGGGCGTGGTTCGACATGCTCACCGCGAACGGTTACCGCGATGGTCGAATGACCCTGCCCATAAATCTCCGCAGCGGTCTATTCCCGTCGACTATCTGTCTCGTCAGTCTGATAGGTATCCTTCACGAAGTCGCGCAGCATTCTCAGTATCGCCTCGATATTGCGACTCAGCGCCTCGTAATCTCTCACCAGCGCGGCGCGTTCGCCGCGTCCAAGATGCTCGAGTTTCTTCCCTCGCCAACAGGCGGCAGTCGGCATCAAGGAATAGTCGACGACTGGGAGAAGCAGCCTGCTCACCGCGAGTTGCCGGCTCCTCCGGCGTCTTGCAGACAGTTTGTAAGAGCGTAGAACTCGCGCCATCCGCTCCATGTAGAGCAGCCCCAACCCGTACTTCCCTTTCTGCAAATCCTTCGACTCCAGAGACCTCACGCCGTCAATGCTCTTGAGGAGCGTGTAGCAGTCCCACGCCTCAAATATATCGGCGCAGGTCAGAATGACCGGCTGCGCTCCTTGTCGTTGGGGTAGCGTCAACTCAATGCCGTACTTGTCGTAATACTGCTGAAAGTCCATTCCTCAGGCAGCTTTCTTTCCTGTGAGACGCAATTTCCGCATTAGCCTGCCGCGCCAGTTCACCGGCGGCGGTTCTACGCTTCCCTCGTCCGACCTGTATCCCTCATCGAACTCGTGCGGCCGCCATAGGCGGCGGTATTCCTCTGAGAAAGGCGGAGCGTCAACTTCCCATTCCTTCCGTCCCCAGACCTGCCCCTTCAGGTCCTGATACAGCAACTCCCGCAGAAGGCGCACGACAATCACCTGCCAGCGCTTTGGCACACGACCCGTTCGAATGGCGACAGCCGCGCGGCGCATCGGATGTTCATGCAGCAGAGGAAAAAGCCCGAAGTCGCGCCGCTGCGTAAGAATGAAACGCCGTGCCAAGCGCGCGGATAGGCGCGGCAGCCAAAGAAGTACGCCAAAGCGTCGCCTGCGCCTCATCTGCCGCCGTATCTCGGCTTCGTTCGATGCAATCTCGGCGTTGCGCCAGCGCGTCTCTATGCCGAGCCGCGTGGACGGCGCCCATGTGCGGTCGCCGTCCACATGCTCGCCTATCGTCAGTTTGTAGTGGCGATTCACCATAAGCAACTCCACGCGCATCTGCTCGTTCCGCAGCGCGAGTTGCCAGGGCGCGATCCGTTTTCCAGAGATGTCCTCTGGAAAACTTGCCGTCATTGCGAGCATCTTGCGGCGGGCAGAGATGACCTCTGCCGCGCCCGCCAACCACTCGCCGCCTCTGATGCTTCCTGACGAGCCGAAGAACCATCGCTCGTCAGGATAGGGCTTTTCGGGAACGAGAGCCGCCATCCGTATCCCGATGAGCAGTTCTCTGTCCTCGTGCCGTTCAACAGCGTAACGCTTCTGTCGCTGCCTCGGATGGATGCCATAGCGCAGTTCCGCTCCTGTCAGTCCGCACTCGAACATCTCCGTGTCGGGCGCGAAGGCTACCCGCTTCGCGCCCTCATCTGCGAAAGCCACCTCTTCACGGGTATGCAGGTAAAACAGAGCGTCTCCGTGCAAGCCGTTCGGTGGTGAGTCCCGCATCCACTGCCAACCCCGCGCTAACGCCTGCGCGCCAGAACGCGCCGCTTCCAACGGCAGTTCGGCAAGCACCGGCGCGCCAGCGAGCGCAGCCAATTCCTCGGGCTGCTCCGCCGCTTCTATCCTGTCCGACAGGGATAATGGCACATCCGCGCGGCGCGATGTGGTGTCAGGGATAACCCCTGACACCACCTGACCTTCCCATTTTTCACTGGCTGCTTCAACGCTTGCGTCAAGCGCGTCCTTGTCGTTCTCTGCTATTTCGCGTCCCTCTGATACCGTCCTATCTTCGCCCTCTCGCTCCGTATCATCCATCCCGTCCCGCACAGACCCATTGAGCGCACCAGTGTTGTCCACTGTCGCGCTCGCCCCATCCCCATCGGCGGCATCAGGGTTGTCCCCTGACGCCGCCTCCCCACTCCCGACTTCAATCCCCTGCGCTTCGACATACTTCTCGACCGCTTCCCTCAACACACCGCGCAACTCTCCCGCCCCTCTTGCCCAACGACTCACTTGGCTCTGGCTAACTCCCAACATCCGCGCCACTCTTGACTGACTCGTTGCCTCAACTTCACCCCGCAACCATTGCTCCAGCCCCTCACGCCTCACTCTACGCTCCTTCCTTGTCTATGCAACACCTATGCAAACCTATGCAACTTGCCCTACGCCCAAACATTATTTTGCCCTGCTATGCAACCCGTACATAACCTCTCCCCCCGCTATTCAAGCCGTTCCTACTATCTATGCTTTTCTTGCATAGCGCACCTTTTCCCTATCAGGTTAGCCACATGCGATTTGTTGCATAGAATATGCATAGGCGAACATTAGTACATTTCAACAGGAACCTATCCCAATCGCCTTTTCCAGCCTCACCAACCCGCCTTTAAGCCTTGAGGGACTCAACCAGCAGTCACCCAAAACCCCATTTTGCTTCATAATCTCGATGCTGGACACCAGCATAGGAACTTTCCAGGTACCATCACTCCGCCCACCAAAGTTCCTTGCCGCAAACGACGCAAGGCGTCCCGCAGCCGCTGCGTCCATGAATACCAAAAGCAGCACTGGACGCCGACAAAAATCGCGCTGTGTGTCAAGCACTCCATAGTAATTCCGATAGCGCAGAAGTCTGCCTTTCATATAGTCAGGCGTTGTCGCTCTCTCTTCGTACTCCAGCAGCAAGGGCAGCTCCCGTCCTCTAAAATCTAGCAACCCCGTCGCGTCTGGCCTAACGCCGCCCCTCCGGTTGTTATATCGGAACCATCTCTCCCACCGATGCGGAGGCAGTGCCTCCAGCAGCTCCCAATCGTCTGATTGTCTGCACTCCGTCGCCAGAAGCGATAAGAAGCGATACACTCCATCTGTGTGCCTCAGCTCTCGCGCCAGCACGCGCAACTTCGATCCTCGGACATAAAACCCTTCTATACCCAATCCAGCGTCGCCTTCCGAATTCGCATGAACAGCCCAGAACTTAACCAAGTCCGAAAACCTTGTGCGGTCCCTCCAAGCCAAGTGTCTCAGTCCGTCCACACTGAGAGCCATACGCGCCCCGTTCTCTCTTCTCACTTCCGGCGTCGTGCCTACTCTGAATCTCGCCGCAAGCCCAAGCCGTGTCAGCTGCGCGGCTCCGGCCCGAATGCGCTCCGGAGATATGCCCAAGAAGTTCGACATGTCCGTTTCCCGCATCAACGGCCAGTCCGCCAAAACATCGAGCATCCTCGCGGCGGGTTCCACCAGATTGCAGGAGACCAAATCCCCGGCACTTCCATTGACGGCGTCGTGCGGCATGGAGACGCGCTTAGGTCTGGGCGAAGCGGCTGGCGGCAACCGTTTCACGGTGCCTTCTATCACTCCCCTTAGCGGAAAGGCAGCGTCCGGTCGGTAGAAATGGCTGCGCCATAGGGCATCGCCGGGCGCGCCGTTCAGCACAGCCTCTTCCTCAGATACCGACAGGTTAAGCGTCTTGCCTCGCATCCATTCGAGGATGCCGTGAGCCTCGATAGGACCGGGCACGACAGTCAGCGCCGCAAAGAGAAAATTGCGCCGGTTCATCTCCAACAGACTTCCCAGCCTGCTGAACATCCCGCGTCGCGGAAGCGCCGAGCCGAAACGCGCCATCCCAATGGTTCGTCCATCCGGGAGGATCATCAGCGCATCGAGAGGCCCCGAGCGCTCCCAGCGCCACATCAGCCGCCCCTCGTAACGCATCGAGGCGTCCCGCGCTATCCGATAGAGGATCGCCACAGTGTCCATACGCCGAAGCAACGACCGCCGCCATTCGGTGGACAACGGAAAGCGCCGAAGCGCATCATCTATATCAATCCTCTCAAGCTCTGCCAGTCTCTCCATGCCCTTGCGTTTCAAATGCCACCGCCGCATCCGAGACCTTTCGTTCAGCGAGTGTTTCACAGAGGAGACGAAGCCGGCGCGCTCAAGGCGATGAAGCGCGTTCAGCGCCGTCCTCTCCGCCAAGGAAGCCACCGCCGCAAGTTCCCGCCGCTCCAAGAACGGCATCCTTGCCAATGCCCTAATCGTCAGATCGTCGCTCGAATACGCCGGCGCTGAAGCCATCTTGAATTATGCTCTGCTAGTCCGCAGCCTCACGACCGGCATCGGAATCATCGCCATTCTCACCATTGCCCGCTGTCGCCTCAGAAGCTGGAGAGCCGCCTGAATCTCTCCTTCGCTTACGCCGCCTACGCTTGCCGCCCCTGTCGGACTTAGCTCCTTGTCCAAAGTCCAACCCTCTGTCCCTCCCGGCCCCTGTCAGCTTGTCGCGGTAGTCCTGCACCTGGTCATCCATATATTGGGCTTGTTCACGCGCGACCTCGGCAGTCGGTCTTGTGTAAGCGTCCGACGCCCTCCGAATCGCCTCCGCAGTTTCAGGCGCGCCCGGCAACGGCGGCAGCAACCGCATCGAGAAATACGCAGCGCGCGCGCCGCCAACGTTCAGCCTGCCATAGCAGTTATGCGTGGGAAGCCCGGTTATGTCTTCCTCGTCGAGACGCTCAGCGTCAAGCTCCGGCAGAAGGCGCTGCGCGTCCACCGCGTTCACCTGGAAAACGCACAAACAACCTACGTTCGACAGCAGCGAGTCACGCATCGTAGGCGATAAGTCGTCAAGCTTGGACAAGCTCTGCGTAGCCAACACCAGGGAGCCGCCGAACTTGCCGAGTTCCGACAGCATCGCTTCATAGCGAACGCCCGGAATCGACTGCATCTCATCAACCACGACCACTACCCCACCACGCTCGGACGCGGCCTTCTCACCTTGCTGTCTGACCACCGACTCCACCAAGTTCAGCATCGCCGCTCCCACGAGCGCGGCGACATCCTGTCCCACCGTACCTTGGTCTGTGCTGACCAACAGCACTCCACCTTCCCTGATCACATCCGCCACATCGAGGGTGCAGCTGCGCTGCCCAAGTATGTTGCGCGCGGAAGCCGAAGCTGCATAGTAAGCCAACCTGGTCTGCACCGGCGCGACGGAGTCGGCGAGATACTCCGAGCGCCAATTGCCAAAGTCGCTTTGCCACCAGTCAAGAATGTACGGGTCCTCCACGCGCCTCAGCGCTTCGTTGCGGAACTCTTCTTCCGTCAGCATAAGCCGCGCGTCCAACAGCGTGTACTGCTCATCCCTCGGCAGTGTGCGATTCGCCTCGTAGAGTGCCTTTAGCGTATGTTCGAGAATCGCCTGCATCCGACTGCCCCACTGATCCCAAAGGCCGTGCGCCACGCGCACTACCGTGTCCACCGTAGTGTCGCGTTCTCGGAAGACATGCACATCCAGCAGATTGATGCCACAACTGAATTCCTTGTCCCCAAGATCAATCAGTCGCACCTCCTTTCCGAGTCCGTCCGGCACGCGTTCAAGTATGCCTTGCACGAGATCCGCGTGGGGGTCCACCACTACGACCGCCTCACTGCCTCGTCCCGCCGCCTTCTCCAGCATTCTGTTCCCCACGACATGCGACATCAGCGTCGACTTGCCCATACGTGTCCTGGCGACATATAGATGATGCCGCCGCATCGCCTCTGACGGGAAGCGCACGATGCGTCCGCCGCCATCCCCAAAGTTTTCCTCGCCCACCGGAGCACCCCTGCTTAGCGCTTCCGGCATTGGAAGACGTCTGCTGCCCGCGCGATTCAATCCGTCCACTTTGGCCGACTCTCCCGGCAAATGCCAGAGCGCCGCCGCCTCGCGCACCCCCACGACGCCATTGCCACTTTCGTCCCTTGGACTGAACATGCTCCGTTTTTGTTCACCCGATTTGAACGCCAGAAGTCCGTCAGTTGAATCTGCCTTGCCCACTTCCGTCAGGTCGCCCACCGCGAAGCGGCATCCGAGAGGGTTGTCGAAACTCCGGTACGCCCCCACCACAGGCTCAAGCAGCTCGCGAGCTCGAGCAGAGCTTCCTTCTCCGGCTATGACCGCAAAGAGATGCACTTCAAGCCTGAATGCCGAACCGGAGACTCGCATAGCGACCTGCTGAGGATCGTAATACTCCTGCGGCCTCTTTTTCTTGAACACTCCGAACTTCCATAGGACATAGGCCACCAGTCCCACCAACGCTATCCCCGCAGCGGAATACAAAGTCAGCTCCCAGATCCGACCGGATTGCCACAGTTGCATCAGCCAGTAGCCCACCAGCAGTACGCCTACTCCGATTACCACTAGGGCAAGCAGTGTCTGACTGAAGGGATCGTTTCCTGTGTTGCCGTCGCTTTTCCCCACGCTTCCACCACCCGACGGTGTCCCTCCCCGCGCGCGCTCCTGCTGATGAGCCAGTCGTTCTGATTCCACAGCCTTCTGGTTCTCGCTTCCTGCCCCACTCATTGCGCGAGCGCGCCATGCTTCCGACCAGTCGTGATTCTTCTGGCTCAACAGAAGCCTAGAGACGACCCTTTCCCCCGGGCGCACCTCGCTCAGCAGGCCGCCCAGCATATCCACAAACGGGTCAGAGCCATGATCGAGGATTCCCGTGTCATCATAGACCTGCAGAGGAAGCCATTCATCACCGTCGGGCCGCAAGTTCTGTGTCCAAACCCTGCTGCCATACCCGAAATACATCGGATCGCAGTCGTCCTCAACATATTCCAGTTCCACTTCCGGGTAGTGCGACCGCAGCTGCTGGGCAACTCTATCCGCTTGTTCGCTTCTTATCAGCATCGATAGTCCGCTATGCTCCGCAGCAAGTTCCAGACTGAACGGCTTCTCGGCATCGAGCGACTCCAACAGGTTCTCGAAACTCAACAGCGTATGCTCGCCAAGGCGCGGCGGCTTGACTCGCACCAAAGTTCCCTCTGCCATCTTATGAAGCCTCCCATCCTATTCTTTCGCTGCTGCTGCCTTCCTCACGAATCTCTTCGTTCCCATAGAGAACGTGTTTCCCGAAGAAGTGACTTTGCATCGCCTGTTTCAGAACATTGAAATACGACGACTCCAATCGATACCCACAAGGCTCACATTTCATCTTGTAGATTACGCGCTCCTCGCTATCCGGAGATGCCCTACCGATTCGAGACATGAAACCCCGCTCCCTCCGGCTTACCCCGCAGAGACATAGAGAGCGAAGAATGAATGTCATCCTCAACCGCCATCGGTCTGACATTCCCGCTTATTGCTCCCTCTACCACGTGATGAAAAGCAGCGCCGCGAAGACGACAGCGCACGCTGCCGCAAGCCACATCGAAGTGCGAATCGCGGCGATCCGACGGCTTTTGACGCAAACCTCACATGCCGCCGCGTCTCTGAGATGCATGCACTCGTCAGGCTCCCGTTTCCCTGATTTTCTACCATCAGAAGGTTGCGTCATATCTACAGCTCCCTGGATGTTCCTTGAATAGCGCCTCAATGCGCTCCGGCTTCCCACTTGATAATCTCAGCCTCCACTCCTGAAGCCTCGATTTCGATCGTGTAGCGCCCCGTAGGCGTAATCAGAAGCCCCTGTCCAGTGGGATAGGAAGTCAACTGTGCGGCGGTGTCTCGCGGCAACTGGAAGGTGTCGGCAATCGTCTCCACAACAGCCGCGTCCTGCCTCAGCAACAGCTTGTAGCTGGCATTCTGTATCAGAGCCCTTCCACTGTTGCCGCGCACCCCCTCGCTCTCGTTCACGGCAAGCAGGTCGTTGACGTCCTGTGTGATGCTGGTCAAGCCGAGATCATGCTTTCGCGCGCGCTTCGCGGTGTTCATCATGAAGCCGGCTCCTTCCGGGTCCTGGATTATCGCCCAAACCTCATCCACGACAAGCCTGCGCGGCCGTGGGTCGCGCGCCGCCATCGTCCAGACCGTCTCCGTGCATACCATACCCGCGGCAGCGCGCATCTCGGACTCGATCAGTCGCAGGTTGAAGACCGTTATCGGCGGCTCATCCGCGAGAAGATCCGTTCCCTCGTCGGATAGCAAGTAACGCATACTGCCCGAGTAGAAAGGGCTGACCATCGCGGCCAGAGCAGGCTCCGTCGCCTTAAGATGAGCGTAAAGCCCCGACCAGTTACCCTGCTCCCCATCCGCCGTTGCCCTCTCGTAGTAGGTCGTCATCGCATTGTCGAGGCTCGCGGACAGAGTCGCATCAAGCCTCTGCCCTATCATCACCTGTAAGAGTTTGACCAGATTCTGAATTCGCTCCATCAGCTCAGTACCCGTCTCAGTGACAACAAAGGGATTCATTCCCTGTCCGGGAACACCCGGCGTCAGAACACGCCCGCCCGCCGCTATCGCGCTATCGACATACTCTCCCTCCGGATCGACTATGTACGCTCGAACCCCACGAGTCAGCTCACGCACCAAAGCCAGCTTCGCGCTGAAGCTCTTGCCCGCTCCCGATGTCGCCAGGATAGCCATGTTCATATTCTGCGCCACCGGAGAATTGAACATGTCATAAGTTACGAGGCTCCGGGCGTTCACGTCCACGCCCACGAGGGTTCCCTCCCTAGTGTCGAGGTCGGGCGGGCTGAACGGAAACAGCAGTGCGACTGTGGTGGTGTTCACCACCGTCCAGTGCCGCAGCGGGTTCTCGCAGAGCGGCATCGTGGCGCGAAGCGCCTTTCCCTGCACCCTAGACAGCTCATCGACCTGCGCCATCACGGAAGTGAAGACCGAGCGCAGCACCGTGACATACTCTTCGAGCTTCCGCTCCGAAGGCGCGTGAACCGTGACCATGAAGCAGACGTTGAACATCCTCTCCACGCCACGCATCACCGCTCCGCGCATCCGGATGATGTCGTCCAGCGCTATCTTCTCCTTCTCGTCGACGATACCCTTCCGCTTCATCTGTATGGTTGCGGACGCCTGCATCTTCGTGAGCTGACTTTGCAGATTGGACAGCGCCTGCGTCGACGGTATCGGCGATACATGAACCGACAGGTCCATCGGTATCCCCATCGTCAGAATGGACTCCAGAAACCCGACGGTCATTATCCGGGGAAACACCTTGAGCCATAGGGTTCTTCGATAGTCCCCGTTGTCGCTAACCACGTGCGTCGCCTCTGTGCGATACCGCAGCATTTCTTGCTCCGGCAGGTCAGCCGGAGCCTGTCCGAAAGCGCAACTCAACATGAATATGTGCAGCGCCCGATCGCTCAGAATGCCGGCCGTCAACTGCACCCGACTTATGGCCGCCATCACATCATCCATTCGCTCCTCGTCGCAGATGATATAGAAGCGCCTGTCCATCAGCCCTTCTGCGTTTTCCTTGTCGCCCAGCATCACATCGAGCGACTCCGCCGCTTCGGCAAGCCTTTCGCTCAACCCTTCTCCACGCTGCGCTCGCATCTTCGCGCGAAACTCGTTCAGCCGCGGTGAGTGCTGTCGTATGAGAAACTGGACATGTCCTTGCAAGGAGTTCAAAGCGCCGGCGAAACTTGCTACGGACGGATGGTCTATCTCCTTGCCCTTGATCTGGAAAACCGCCATCCTGCGCCCATCGGAACTCACGAGCCGGTTGCCTTGCTCGATGTGCGTGTAGCCGAAGTATTCACTCAGCGTAGGCGCTTCTTCAAATGCCTCATCAGGCCATTCTTGAAGGCGCTCGGCCTCCCGCAGCCGTTCTTCTTCATCCGGGTCGATGAACGCGGGGATGACTCCGTCGTCAGCCGCGACTCGTCGACTAGGCCCGCGCAGGCGTCCCACTATGCCGGTCGCGCCTCTAGCCACTGCGCCGGCCGCCGCCTTCACGCCACCCGCGCCCTTTCGCAGCCGGCCGTCGCGCCAGGACTCCTCGGCGTCCTCGCCCCGTTCGACGACGACTCCGGCTTGCTCTCGTTCGATGCGCTCATCAGTAGCGACTGCCATATTGACTCTCCCTTTGCAGTGCCTTTCAAGTTCGACCTTATTTCAGGCGTAGTTCTAAATTCGTTGTCCCGCGTACTTCAATCGCAGTCGACAGACAGTCCAAATTAGCGCATTAATGAACCCTTGCATCAGCTTGAACCCCCAGTGGCACGACAAGACCGGTATTCCCACACCGAGTGAAATGAACCATACCCAGTAGAACCACGGCTCCACGCCACTCCAGATGAACCATTGGACATAAGGAGCTACACTTGTCCCTTCGGCGCTGCGCCCCAGCCAGTAAGCCACGAGAACTGACGAGAAGCCAAATCCTAGTCCCATGTAAGACAGTGCAACAAGAACCTTCCAGATATAGGAGAAAACCGCTTCCACAATCGGCAAGACATTGAAGACGATCGCTCCCCTTACCGGATGTTTCTTCGTAACACGAGCCACTCCACCATTCTCCATCCGCAATATCTCGTCCAGGTAGAGATTCGCGGTCTCTTTATCTTCCTCCGTCAAAGGGGAGTATTTTATCTCCCTTTTCAATGCCCCTATTTCCTGCCCAATGCCAGCCATAGCAAACCCCTTTCTTCCAATTCTTCCCCAACTACACAGCGCAATTTGCGGCATCCGCCTTGTCAGTGTGCCAAATGAAATCAGCGCGCCCGGTTTAATCCCATACATCCGGATTCAGATAACGCTCGAAGTTGTAGCGCATCGTCGTATAGATGAGCGTCGCGAACACATAGGCCATAAAGACGATCAGCAGCCCCACCAGCGGGCTGGTTATCATGTTCCGCAGCGCTCCCGCTCGGTCTCCGCCAGCCGTCGAATCCACCACATGCATCAGTCCGCCCCACGCCAGCGCCATCAGAGCGATGCCAACCGCCGCCCAGGTGACGGTTCCCACTGCCAATCCCACGCGGCATGACATCATCAGGAACAGCGAATTAACCTTGTCGGCGTCAGGCCCGTTCGTGAAGTGGTAGTAACACTTGGGCCGTCGCTCCGCTCCATATTCATACCTCTGTCCATAGTTCGTCGTATATGCCTGGTCAGCCCCGGTGTTGGCGTAGTCGGGAGCTGTGAACCAGAACAACTGGAATATATCCAGCCACGGACCGTCCACGCCTTCGGGCGACTGAGCATGCGCCTGCGCCGGCTGAGCAAGCCCCGCTGCCGTCCATAGCAGCGCGGCGGATAAGATGCCGAATACGACGACTCGAAGGCGACGCTTACTTGTTGATGCACTCATAATCTCCCTCAGTCGGCGCGCCGTCCGCTCCGAATGGCTCTTCTTGCTCGGGTATCTTCAGCTTGCAGGCGAAAGCCCGCCGGCAACCACCGTAAGCCTCTCCTTTGCTGTTAGTCCCCGGCTCCACCCAGAGCCAGCCCGTCCAGCGTCCTAGGTCGTCTTGCGCGACGCCGGACCCGCAGTAGAGCGGCTTGCCATCCCACAGTCCTACGACACGACCTTCCTCATAGTAGTCCGGCTCGCGCACCTCGCCTGGCTCCGGCGTTGGATCCACATACACCAGCTTCTTATACGGCCTGTCGAAGGTGACCAGCATCTTCTCGAAGAGAAACTGCTGCGTAAATACGAGCTCCACATCCGAATCCTTGGAGTTTTGCAGATACTCTCTGTCCGCGGAATCCACACGGTAGTGAGGGTCCCAATACTTGAAGTATCTGCTTTGGGAACGAGAACTACAGCTGCAGCTGCACGAGCCGCTTTCTTTCTTTCATTTGCCGCTCGATTTACTGCATCCGCAGCTGTATATGTGCACTCTTCCCTTTTCGGGGTAATAGTCGATCGGCTGATAGACCGGCCTCTTCACGGTTACCCTGTGTTCAAAATCAAGGCGCAGCTGGATTATCGCGCTGTCCCGATCCGTGCTGTTCACTTTCGCCTCGAAGGCGGGCGGCGCTATGTTGAACTTCACCGTGTCTGGATTCAGCGGGTCGAAATCGGCATCCCCGGGCTTTGGCACGTGCAGTTCTGCTTCCTCATTGCCATCCTTATCAAGCACGAAGAACTTCGCCGTTGTTACTATATTCTGAGTCCGCAGAGTGCTCACGACAGGTCTGACCTTGATCTCGTAGTCCGACTCTCCGTCGGCGAACACTACCGTTTCAGGCAATATCACCTCAACATTCTCAGTCGCGATGAGAGGGCAGGTCTTCACAACGCCCGCTACGCGCTGTCCGCTCTCTCCTTCGAAGTAGTCGTCAGCGCCACGGTCCGTAGGACGCTCACTTTGGATACCCAGGCTCCTAATTTTGATGGCATTGCCATTGCAGATCTCATGACGACTGAGCAGCACTGAGTCGCCGTCCGTCAATTCGACGGGCGTCACGCTGATTACGGACTGTGCCGGATACGGGAGCATACCGACGCCTATGGATAGAGCGCCCTGGTTGCGCTTTCGATCCTGCCAGTTAACGGTCAGCACGGGCTTGGATATAGCGTCCCGTGCGCTCAGTCCTTCCGTTCCGACCTTTTTAGTAAGACCCTGCGCCCGGATACGGCAATCCTGGGAGTGGGCGCGGTAACTGATCCTAGACGAATAACCTTGTTCAATGTACTGCCCTACGCCCATCGCTATATCGCAATATGGACGAACTCGATGATTTAGACCAATCAGATGCCTGCCGGAGTCCCCAAGAAACACGTCCTTGAACACGAACTCTTGCCCCGCGTTCAGTGCCAGCAGAGGCGGTATCGGCCCCTCTGCCCCAACCCTGGTATAGGCGGGTTGAACGCGCGAACCATGCGCTTCCAGCTCGGTCACCGACTGGAGCGTCTCGTTCAGACGAGGGCCAGCTTCCTTCAATGGCGCAGCCGCCTTCAACCTTATAGTCGCGCTTTGACCGCCATTACTGACGTTTGGGTCCAGATTGGCCACAATCGACTGCAGATACACCCGCCGCCCTCGATAGTCGTCTGCGACCTGCGCTTGCGCCTTTTCCGCTCCGCAGCCGACAAATTGCGCGCCGGCGCACAACAACAGAATGAGCATCCCCGCCCCACCCCCACTTCCGCGTCCGAAAGGTAGCGGTACCCAGACGTCCAGCCGAACAATCCGCCCGGGCAGCGGCAGTGGCACGCTAAGACTCAACCCCCGACGCCTTCGACGCCTTCGATACTGCTCCATCGGACGACTCGCCACCAGATGTCTGACCTCACTCACGTGATAGCGCGGTCCGAAGCGAAACGCCGCGTACTCAGCCAGGATGGCGAACATCGTGCGCCCGCCAGGCTTGATGGCGACAAACCCAGCGATCACAAGGCCAACGGCACACCCGACCACAATCCTGCCCACCGTCGGCAGAAACCAGAGCGGCGAGAACTGATAGATGACATATCCGAAGGTAACCGCCATCACCAATCCCAGCAGCTGCCTTGGCGTGAGGCCGGCAATCCATGTGTCCTCGGCCTGTGTGAATGTCGGCACTTCATGGGTGCGCCACGCATGCTCGTCCTGAGGCGTAGTCATGACTTCTCATTCTCCCGCAGCATCAATTTCTTGCCTCAATGTATTTCTCCAATTCCCGCCAATCCAGACAATCAATACAGGGACTGCGATCAGATATATCCTCTGGATTAGCTACTCGCCAACAGAAACCTCTCTGTAGTGAATTCTCATGGAATGGATAAACGAAGTACACACCCATCTCCCGCGCATCTTCTTTAATAGCGGTAGCCTCCTCCTCAGACGCCTCCTCTTCAAGCCAATCGTTATAGACATAGTCCAGTTCACTTCTCGGAAAATCGTTTTCGTCCTCGTCGGACAATGCCAGAAATCCTTCCTTCTCTGTCCAGACCGCGAGCGGAAGAAAATTGATATAGCATGCCATTATGGATTCGTTTCCACCTATACTTACCATCCATGGTTCTTTCGAACCATCATCCTTGTAGAAGAAAATATCATCGGTTGCCATTACAGCCCCTGCTTCATACGGATAAATGGGCGGTGTGCTGAATGGACGCCACTCTTCTAGCGATGAAAATACCAAGGGTTTACGCGAGTTTTCCGCCCTCTGATTCGCTTCCTGCCGCGGAGTCAGCAGAGGTATCGGATACACCGTCCACTCGGTAGGCCAAATGCCCCCTACACAGTAGCCATCACTGCCGTCTGGCGGCAGTATCCACAAGTGAGCGGAATTGTCTCCTGGGAACCATGTAGGATTCGATTCGTCCAATTCACTCCCGATATCAGGTCCACAGAGCATGCCGCGGGTTCGGGGTATGTTAATCACGGCATCGGTGAACAGTCGTTCTCCCGCTTGTACCACATGTACCGATTTAGCCTCTGCTAAAGATCCCCAATCCACCTCCCATAATTCCAGTGGCTCTGGTGTCGGCGTAGCCGTTGTCGTAGGCGCCGGCGTCGATGTCGCTAGGGCGGGCTGTGCAACAACTTCGGCAGTAGCGGTTGGCGCTACGACAGGGGCGGCAGTTGGAGCCACGACAGGGAACGAGGTCGACGTGGGCTGCACAGTTGCGGCAACTCCCGCGTCAGCGGCAGCAGCCGGCGTCGATGTCGCTGGGGCGGGCTGTGCAGCAACTCCCGCAGCGGCAGTAGGCGCGGCGACAGCCGTAGCCGGAGGAATCACGGTCGCCGTAACTACCACCGGAGAGGGAATGCCCTGCGAGTACGGTGTAGGCGTGTTCTCCGGCTGAGGGGCTTCAGTATTCTCACCGCGCGCAGTCGCGGTCGGCGCTGGCTTTGGAACCTCAGTCGACTCCGGCTCCGCTCCCTGTCCCCCGCAGGAGACGACAATCACTGCCAGCAGCGCTATACCGAAGAGCGCCGCCAACAGGCTCAAATTCCCGTTTTCCTTGACTATGTGCATCGAATCAGTCCTCCTCTTAAGTTTCTATCCTGCCCTGAGCGAATCACGACAGGAGTCGATGCGATTGTCCCTTTGATTGACTAACTGTCCTTGTCAAAATGCCTGGGCAAAGTCGCCACCCTGTCGCCACGCAGTTCCGCAACCAACTCCGGCTTCGGTCCGCTTGCCGACGAGATCAGGCATACTTCCACTCCCTTAGCCCGCAGCTCCTCAATGAGCCGCGTGAATTCCGGATTGTCGGTACACAAGACCAAAGTGGTCTCTCGCGGCCTGTCCAGGCAGAACGACCTGCTGTCGCTCGCAATGTACGACACGATGTCCGCAGCCTCCCCCGTTCCCCCTTGTCGCCATCCCGCCCTGCCACCGAGACGCGAGCTCGCGCGCCGGCTCCTGTCTGCCGCATAGACGCGCTTAACTTGTCCACCCCTGAAACGCGCTGACGAAGACGGAAACCAAGTCCGCACTATCCGCTCGATTACTCTATCAAGCTCCGGCGCGTTTCCCGCCGACACACGTATCGTCTGAACGTCCAGCATCACCAATAACCGCGTTCTCTGAATTGTAGATTCCATCCTCCCCTCAGTCCCATATCTCCTTGCGACTACCTTCATCACTTCCGTATCCAGTCTCTTTATCCTGCTTGGATGCACATCCAGGCTCTGGAAGTCGAGCGCGAGTATCAGATGCGACCTTCGCGGATGCCCAACATCCTCACACTGCTGAACCATTGCTCTACTCTACCTCTCCTGCCTTACTCGCCTGCAGCCGAATTCACCCTCATCCCAAATCCAGCCAACTTGCAGCCCCGCTCGACCCACAAGATCAGGCCCACACCAAACCGCAACACCCTCAGATATGGTCGTGTCCGGCAGCGCTTCGCCCGCTTCCAGCAGTATCGGAAGCTCAGCGCGCTCCAGCAGCGACTGTGCGTCTTCACTCGCTTCAGGCGTTGGGGCCGCCCCACCGCTTTCGTATTGCCTGTAGAGAGATAAGCCCGAAGTAATCGCCAAGTACACGCTGACCGCGACGACCGCCATGACTGCGGTGACCGCCGCGACGACCTGCTTGCGCGATATGCCTAGAACCGCCGCCGTTCTGTCGAGCGGCCCACCGACAATTATCTCCTCATCATTAGCCATAGCCAACCCTTCCCTTAGTTTGAGCAGCCGTCCAGACCGGTTCCCTCTATGCCGGTCACCCATATCCACCCGGCGTCGCGAGCCACTTGAGCCAATCCGTCGCGGCAAACTACCGGCGCACCCGCGCCATCCAGCATTATCACCTCTCCCTCAAGAGCAACCTCGCCTTCAAGCAGTTCGTCTAGGTCAACCTCCCCCTGTAAAGTCGTATCGTCCCAAAATCTGACCACGTCGCCAATGCCCGCCGAATTGATGTACAGCGTAACCGCCCCGTTGATTATGAGGTAGGAACAGACGCCCAACACAAGCCCTTTAACCACGTTCCAGATCACTTCTCTGCATCGCTCCAGCTGCCTCGATTCGCCTGCGGACGCCATCAACAGATACATCGCATACATCCAGTAGCCGAAGGCAGCAATCACGGTCACGAGAATTATCAGACGCGCGGTCGTCCTCGATATGTCCAGCACGGCGTTGATCTCCCGGTCCTCGAAGAAAGCCTCCTGCGGCAGCGCCGACTTCAGCAGTGTGCCATCGAACGCGGAGCTGACCAGCTGCGCGGCAGGTACGAGTTGCTGCGTCAGCTCGGTCGCTCCCGTTTCAATAAACATATCCGTCGCCCTTCACCAGATCCGTCTTCATTACCCGAAAAGTCTCCCCAACAGTCGAAACACTTCGTCCCCGAATAACCAGCCCAACACAAACATCATAGACGCCCAGAAAATTATCACCAGAACCATCAGCACAGCCGAGGTGACGTTGGTCACCGCCGCTCCTAAACCGAAGAAGATGCGCTTCAGGGCTGCCGAGAAGCCCGAAGGCTGATGCCTATGGCTCTGAATCATCTCGTCCGACTCCAGCAGGAAGGTGCTTTCGCAGGTCGAGCAGCGAATCAGATCTCCGGCTAAGGGACCGCCCTCCTCGGGTGGCGGTATCTCCAGCAGCTCCGCGCAATACGGACATCGCTCAATCATATCGTCCGACCTTCCCTTCCGGCTGTCCATTCAGCAGCCAACCGTGTTGTTCTCACAGCCGCCCGTGCGCGGATCAACGCGCAGCCCCACTCAGATGGCGTCAGCCGCTTCTCCACGCTCAGCGCCACTCCGTTTACCGCGATCCTGCCCTTGGCTGTCTTCACTCTCCAATCTCACCGTAACTCCGGGCGGCAGCTTCGCCCCCACCAGTCTCGCTCCGTCAAATACCGCGCCATCGATAAAAGCCCCCGTCAAGTCGGCGCACAGCAAGTCGGCTCCGTCGAATCTTGCGCCCTTTAGCTTCGCGCCGGTCAAGTTTGCCGCGGCAAGACATGCGCCTCGCGCATCAGCGGCCTCGAAGTTCGCATGACTAAGATTTGCCAATGCTAACCCCGCGTCCGTCAGATCGGCTCCCGCAAGATTGGCCCCCGTTAGATCGCAGTCCGACAGGTTTCCACCCTTGAGGTTCACTTTCTCCAGATTCGCCATTTTCAATTCGCTGCCCACCAGCCAAGCGTCTTGCAGGTTAGCGCCTCTGATGTCGCTGAATGACAAGTTCACTCCCGGCAACCAAACGCCGTGCAGGTCGCTGTTGGCGTAGTCCGCTCCGCCGAAATCGGCTCGCCCCTCGGCGTAAATCTCGATCAGCGCGGCGCAGGCCTTCCCTACGCTCTGGCGCGTGCGCCCATCCACATTCGCCCGGTAGTCACGCAGACGCCTGAGCAGAGCGCCATTCACTTTGTCCAGCGCCAGCACGCACTCCAGCGTCCCGGCGGGAAGAAGTAGTTCCCCCGCAACCTCTTTCAACCCCAGGTCCCCAATTCTGTCCCTGAGCCAGTCGCGCAGATGCTTCCTGCCTTTATCCTCTTGCTGTGCCATCGTCTTCCTCGACAAAAGACCTCCCCAGAGTTCCATCGTTTCCCGTTCCTATGGTCGACGCTGCGCCGTCAACCCCCTCACCCGTTTGCGCTTCCTCATCCTTCATAATTCTTCCGGTGAGCCACCACACCGGAATCGCGGAAATGAGAACCACGCAAACCAGACACGTCGCTCCGACAGCCGCGATGTCCCATTCTCTTGTGGCCAACCCCACCAGCAATAGCCCCCCGAACGCAAAGTAGAAGAACAGGAGGACGAGACCGACCACGCCTAGTAATGTCCAACCCGTTATCTTCATCATCAGACTGATTTTCTCCTATCGCCGGTTCTGCCGATTCCTTCGTCCGATTACAGCGCCGCGCCGCTACCCAGCCCATATTCAAGACGATTCCCAATAGATTCGTCACTGTCTGGCACACTGCCCGGTATCGTCGTTGTCGTCCGCATCGCCGGCAGCGCCGGCGCTCCACGCCCACACCTTCGAACCATCTACCACCGTAGTCGTGTCAACATCATCCGCACACAAGATCACCTCACCGCCGTACATACCGAGGAAGTCGCCTTCCAGTCGTATCTCCCCGGTTTCCTGCTTGACTATCCCCACATTGCCCACGTCCACGGCTGCCCCGCCTGACGCGCCTGTCACGAACTCGATGCCCGCTCCAATAAAGAAGAATGCAAGCGTACAGCCGGCCGCCGAAACGATGCTGAAGACTATCTGATTGCGCGCCTTGGTCCACATCTGGGGATTGTCCGCTGCTCGGTTGAGCAGTATGAAGCCCCAGATGCAGTAGCCAATCGAGCACATGACCCCAATGCCCATCATCCACCGTATTGCCTGCTCCGCGCCGTTGAAGAAGGTCGCAATAGCCGACTGGTTCAACTCCCGATAGACCTGCTCTCCAACCGGCCCAACCGCAGATGCTCCTTGCTGCGCCTGCGCGGCGAGTTCCGCTCCGAAATCAATCATTTCCCATTACCTCCGTCAAAATGGATTCCGCGTTTCGGTCACTTTTCCCAATACTTCCTTGCTAATCGCTTAAGTCCGACAAGATCACCTCCTCTCGCATCGAATCTACTCCTCAGGGCTGCGCATGCCGTAATAGCGCCGCCGCTCCTCCGAGTTCTGAACACGATGCGCGTCATAGGGCGTCCGCTCCTGGCGTCCGCTCATTCCCTGCCCCGTGGAACGTCTCCAGTCTCCCAGCCCCTGGGACATACTCCCGCGTCCGGCTTCGCTCGCAAGTTCACGCCCTCGATCCATCAGACGCTCACCGCCCTCACGAGCTTGTCCGCCAATCCGCACGCTGTCTCCCCGCGCTTGTTCCACAACCTCGCCTGCGCTCGGCATCTGATCCGCACGGTAGCCGTCGCCCGCGTCCTCGATCCGGCGCTGCATCACATCGTTGAACCGCCGCTCGCCAATCTGGTTGAGAAGCTTGCTCTCGCTTTCCGTGGCAAGCCTCATCATTCCCTCGTCGCGCACAAAGCTGCCCTCTCCGATAAACTGGCCCCGAGAACCCATCGCATTGTTGAAACCCTGAACTCCAAGTCCCTCCTGCGCGATTAGAGCAGATTCCGCCGGCGTCGCCGTCCGCTGCCGACCGTTCTCCAGCACCAGGCGCTCACCCTGCTGGTTCGTCTGCCCTTGCGTCCTGATACTGCTGTCCATAGCGCGTCCGAACTCTTCGTCGCCCATCACTGAGCGAGCGTACATCTGCTCGCTTGTGAGAGGTCTTATCGCGCCACCGGAGTTCTGCCAAGCGCCGGATCCCACGTACTGAACGCGCCTATTCGCAGTTCCCCAGTATTCCTGTTCGCCAAGAGTCTGCCTAGCCACATTGCCATCGGCCGATTCGGGAGCTATGTTGCCGGTCGCCATATCCCTCACCAACGGCACGCGCGCCCGATCCATATATCCGCCGTATCCCTCACGGAAGGCCTGACCCATTTGACGCAGGACTGAGGGACGACCTGCGTCCACACCCTCGGGACCGCCTTCGACTCTCCCTGTTTGCTCCACGTCCGCACTTGGCGAACCCCCAGTTCCCGGCGGGGCCTGCGAAGGGTTGAACACCCTGTTGAACCGCTCCTGTCCCATGTCGGACATCAGTCGCCGCTCAGTCGAAGTCGCAAGCCTCGTTTGCCCGCTCTGTGAAACATAAGGGCCGCCGAGCGCCGTCAATCCGCCTTGTCGGGCACGCGCAAAAGTCTCCTCACCCATCTCGGAGCGAGCCTGCCGCGAGTCGAAATAACTCTGTCTTTGAGGAATCGACGCCGCACCGGCGTCAGCGGGGCGCGCGCTGAACACTTGGTTGAAGCGATCTCGCCCCATATTCCCAATGACACTCCGTTCAGCCGCCGTCGCCGCGCGAACTGTCCCGCCCGCCCTGACATAATTGTCGTTGATCGCCTTGACCCCGCTTCCACTTGTCTTGTCGAATGCCTCGTTGCCCATGATCGCTCGCGCTCGCATGTCGTCGGTAACGCCCCTGGGAGATGGCGCTGCCCCGGTCTGAGGTTGTGCAGCGGGTCGCGCAGCCGGCCTTGCCTCAAATGCCCGGTTGAAACGCTGCTGCCCCATACTCCTTATCAGCTGCCGCTCCGCCGGCGTCGCAGTCCTGACATCGCCCCGGTCCCGCACATACCAATCGCTCATCGCCCGCATTCCGCCGCCGCGCCCACGAAGGTACGCTCTGCCGCCTATTCCTCCCACCACTTGCTTGACATCCGCCTCGTGGCGCTCCCGAGGAGTGAGTGGCCGCGAAGGTTCGCCAAGATTGCCGTCCTCCGCTCCCGACCCCGCCGCATTCCCCTGCACGGCGCCTATGCCACTAGGCGTAGGCGTCGCTGTCCCGGAAGCGCCGGTGGAAGGCGTGACACTCTGCGCCGTAAACGCCGGATCAGCCGCGGCGGAAACTCCGGGCTGCGCGGACATCTGCGCCGATTCGAATGACCCCGCGCCGCGAATCGCGCTGAAGCCGGCGAGAATCGACCTTCCACCACCCATTACCGCTCCGGCAGCCACATTGGACATCGACGCCGTTAGTCCTGAAGCGACTCCCCTGAGCGGCGCCTGCGCTGCCAAGCCGCCAAGACCTCCCGGAGCAGCCCCCGACGACACTAAGCCCCCGCCAAGACCACCACCACCGCCACCGCCTCCAAAACCCATGAAACCGAAAGCGCCGCCCGCGCCGCCCCCGGCGATGAACCCCAGCGCGCGCATTCCCATTGCCGCAAACGAGATCGTGCTGACGAAGCTCTCCTGCAAACCCCCCTGCCCCAAGATGCTCGGCACTTTGAAGGTCGTCAGCATCGCCATGATGCCGAGCAGAAGCGCCCACAACATCTGTGTGGGCAGCGCGGCTTCGAGCGCGCCGCTCACGTCTCCGGTGTCCGCCACTATGCCGACCGGCGTGAACAGCCGCACAAACCAGATAGCCATCGCGAAGCACGCGATCTGAATGCCATGCTGAAATAGCGTCGTAGTGAACAGACTCACCCACCTACGCCCCCAACCCGAAGTCTCGGGCAACGCCCACATCAGCATCGCAAGCGGCGAGATGATTATCAGAAGATTGAGCAACACTATCCGCATTACGAACTGCGCGACGACCAGCAGCACCGTTATGGCGAATATCTTCATCAGAAGGGTCAGCAACCCGGTGAAGGCAACCTTTATCGCCACAAGGAATGCCCCGGCTACAGGGATGCTTGCCAACCACGCATGCGATATATTCTTCGACAATATCGCAAGCAGCGCCTGTCCCAATGTCAAGGTGATGTCCGCCGGAGTAACTCGCATCGCCGCCGCTATGTACCGCGACACCCCGTCCGCTACGTCAACCAGAAGGCTGCACCACCAGTAACTGGTCAGAGCCGCTATGAGCGCCAATATCAGACGAGGTATCGTCTCGCGCCAGTCCGCCATAGTCCGCTGAGCGCCAAGAAAACTCCGTACCACTTGGCTCAGACCTATCCAGGCGATCACCAGGGCAAGAAAGGCGACCATCACATTCAGCATCGCCGACCAACCGATCCTGACTATTCCCCGCTCGTAGGTAAGCTCCGGTGGCGTTCCCGTGAGCAGTCCGGTGAAGGTCGTGATGCCGCCGTCAATGTCCTGCTTTGGCGGAGCCGCGCCGATTCGATCCCAAACCATGCTTGGCGCGAGGGTGATATGGCTCAATTCGTAGCGAACCTGAGTGCCCAACGGCACATCTCCGGAACGCGGATCCCGACCGTCCAGCACCTCGGATAAGTAGGTGTCTCGCTTTTCCCGCCTATGCAGCGGCGGTAGGCCCGCGAGCGCTCGTTCTTGATTGACCTCGATGTACGACGCCGTTCGCAGCTCCTTGAGTACTTCTGCCCGCGATTTCTTTGACTTCTTGCAGTTGCCGTTGGCGTTTGGCTTGTTCGGATCATCGTGGTTCTTGACCTTGGTGCCGTCCGGCAAAGTGTCGAAGGCGTCGCGCTCCGCGTCGGTCATAAAGTGCCCCATCGTGAAGCACATTCCGCCGTGAACGGCGGCTGCGATTCCCCGGAACAAGAAAAGAAAGCCTTGCTCCAGCCAGTTGACGGGCGATAGCACTCTGATTATCTTCTGCCACCAGTTGCCCCCCAACTTGCCCACTATCTCAAAGACCCAGCCGAATATGTGATTGTCGGGCGCGCCCTCGTAGGGCACGATGTCGAACTTCAACAGGTAGTCCCGGTTGTTCGTCAGCGGCCTGACCGTCTCGCTTCCCTGCTGCACCTCATCGTTGGCAAACTCAAACTTGAACCTGTAAGCGGTGACCGGAGGCGGCTGCTCGCTCGCCGGTATGCCGTTGCCGTCCTCATCCACCACAACATCCCCGGCTCGAAACAGCACCTTGCCGTCTGTATCCAACACATCCGAGGTGTGCCGCTGATACACGATCGTCTCAAGGTCAATCCACTCGATCTCGTCGAACTTGTCGTTGATGCTGTTCGCGCCCGCGCCTCCCGGCACTATCTTGCCCGCGTCGTCCAGTATCTCCCAACGAATCTCGTATGCCTTGCAGTTGAGCACTATGAACGTCTCGAAGCCGCCGTTTGCCTCGCGCTTCGACTGATCCTCCGGGAGGGCATTGAAGCCTCCGTTCAGCACATCGACCTTGACGCCCTCCTTGCAGTCGCCAAATCCGTCTTCGGTCGGCGGAGTTTCCACCGGCGGAGGCGGCGTCTGCGCGGATGCAGCCTGCGGTATCGCCATCGCCGAGAGGACGACAAGCAGCGCGGCGACGAACAAGCCAGTCGCCCGCGTCAGACCGCGACCTCTTCCCAATCGCCTCACGACCAACCGACTATCTCCTCCCGCCCAACGCGGTGAAGCCTCACCTCATGTCCCACATCACAGCGCCAACGCTCCGGCGCTTCCCGCCATCTTTTCATTACCCTCAATACACCTTCCACACGACAGAGCGGACACGCTATCCTCAATTCGAGCCTAGACCTCGCTGCCCTCCCCGCGCCCGCGCCCATCACCACCAAAAGCGGCGGAAATCTCATCAGCCTCGAGCTTGCCCCGAGGTATCGGAGCCTAAGAACGCTCCCCTCTCCGCTTGTCTGCAAGCTGAAGTTCCCGTATTCGCGCCATCCACAGTAAACACACGCGAAGCGCTCAGGCTGCTCTACCTCCAAGCTCAGACCTCCGCCACACTTCGGACATATGTGATTGTCGGGCGCGCCCTCGTAGGGCACGATGTCGAACTTCAACAGGTAGTCCCGGTTGTTCGTCAGCGGCCTGACCGTCTCGCTTCCCTGCTGCACCTCATCGTTGGCAAACTCAAACTTGAACCTGTAAGCGGTGACCGGAGGCGGCTGCTCGCTCGCCGGTATGCCGTTGCCGTCCTCATCCACCACAACATCCCCGGCTCGAAACAGCACCTTGCCGTCTGTATCCAACACATCCGAGGTGTGCCGCTGATACACGATCGTCTCAAGGTCAATCCACTCGATCTCGTCGAACTTGTCGTTGATGCTGTTCGCGCCCGCGCCTCCCGGCACTATCTTGCCCGCGTCGTCCAGTATCTCCCAACGAATCTCGTATGCCTTGCAGTTGAGCACTATGAACGTCTCGAAGCCGCCGTTTGCCTCGCGCTTCGACTGATCCTCCGGGAGGGCATTGAAGCCTCCGTTCAGCACATCGACCTTGACGCCCTCCTTGCAGTCGCCAAATCCGTCTTCGGTCGGCGGAGTTTCCACCGGCGGAGGCGGCGTCTGCGCGGATGCAGCCTGCGGTATCGCCATCGCCGAGAGGACGACAAGCAGCGCGGCGACGAACAAGCCAGTCGCCCGCGTCAGACCGCGACCTCTTCCCAATCGCCTCACGACCAACCGACTATCTCCTCCCGCCCAACGCGGTGAAGCCTCACCTCATGTCCCACATCACAGCGCCAACGCTCCGGCGCTTCCCGCCATCTTTTCATTACCCTCAATACACCTTCCACACGACAGAGCGGACACGCTATCCTCAATTCGAGCCTAGACCTCGCTGCCCTCCCCGCGCCCGCGCCCATCACCACCAAAAGCGGCGGAAATCTCATCAGCCTCGAGCTTGCCCCGAGGTATCGGAGCCTAAGAACGCTCCCCTCTCCGCTTGTCTGCAAGCTGAAGTTCCCGTATTCGCGCCATCCACAGTAAACACACGCGAAGCGCTCAGGCTGCTCTACCTCCAAGCTCAGACCTCCGCCACACTTCGGACAACTGCCCACATGATTGGCAATCGCTACCATGGCTCTTCCTCCACCGTTAGGGCATCATCGGACAGCTCCGCGTCAAGGTCGATGCAGCAGAACAACACCCTGCGAATGTCCCCCAGCCACTCGCCAAACCCGAGAACCATCGTCTCCAACCTCAGGTCCGGATCCGGCTCTCCCTCAGCCCCCAACGGGTCGATGTGCATCTTCTGCATGTGAGCCGCGGCTACGTATGCCGTCATCACATGATTCGGTTCCATCTGACAGAGAGCTTCAGAGGCGAGCGCCCCGCTCTTGCACCCGTCACGCAGCAGCCGGGCGTATTCGATCGCATGCTCGATTCGAGCCGATCCCGACGAACTGTCGTAGAGGGGCGTACTCTGCCGCAATGTCCCGTCCGGCATGCGCTTCTGAAATACGACCTTTACAGTTCTGACCATGGAATCACCTCTCCGATAAGGGCAGCCTACGCCGCCGCCAAACTCCATACATTGGAGTCGTCGTCCCATATCTCAACTTTCATCTCGCGCCCGATCACGCGACTTATCTCCCGCGCCAATTCCGTTCCCCAAGTCTCCAGCACATATCGAGCGTCCTTTGGGTTGTCAATCGCCAGGTTGAATACCCCGTCCTTCTCGCACATGGAGACTGGGCTTATCTTCACAAGCCAACACTCGCTTCCGTCACCCATCGCCTCTCTCAAGTTGTCCAAGATGTGCAGCCATACCAGCGCGGGCACAGGTTCCGTTCCCTCGCTGCACAACCGAATCCATTCGCAGCCGAACCACACTTGCCAGTGAGCGCCGCCGCCCCACTCCGCTCCCTCCAGAACCTCACGCTGCCTCCACGCCGTCTTGAGCAGGCTCAACAGATTCGCATAACCGTCGACCCCGTCGGGCAGTGGCGCGCGATTCCCCATCCAGTCTGAAGCCTCGCGCGCGATCCGAATCATCACAAGATTGGGGTCCGTTTCAGGCGGCGCTCCAAGGTAACCGTCCATCACGACCCGCCCGTCCGGAGCGTCCAATCCCCCGTGCTCCACGCAATAGTCCAGCGCATCGAGTATCGGGCCATAGATGTCGGACTGTGGACTTCGGCCGGTCGCCATCCAGATGAGCGTCAGCATCCAGTGAGTAGCCATGCGTCCGCCTGACCTATCACAAGCGCGCCCCACCCGCTCGGTCATAACGCCTCGCTGCTTCTCCGTGAGCGGTGGAAGCCCATAGGCGGCGCGCCACCCTTCAACGAAGGTCAGCAACTCCGCGCACGCCCAATCCGCGCCGCAAAACATGCCGCCGAAGCCCGCGCACTCGTCCAGCGCCTTAAGCAGCCCGTCAAGATTCATCTTGTTCGCCCGGGAAAGCCTCACCCAGATGTCCTTGCTCCATTCTTTGGGCAGCCCGCCGCATGCCTCATCCAGCCGACGCACTCCGTTCACTATCTCCGCTCGCTCTTCCGGCGTGAGATGCCACCTGTTCGCCCCCAAAGACCGCAGCAGCTTCTCCACACCCACTTCCAAGTCAGAATTTCTATCTTTCAACATCTCTTACCTCCTACTCCAATTGCCGCTGTCGAGAAGCCGCTCATCAGTAGCGGTTTTTCCTAGGCTGGTATCTCTGACGCCCGGTCCGCATCTCCTCGCCCGATGGCATGTCCTCGGTGTACCCCTTTTCCACCGTGCTGCGTAGAACCCCCAGCACGTAGCCGACAGGACGGTCGCGCTTGGACTCACGCATCCTCTGAATCGCGTAGGGCAGGAAATGCGCGGGAATGTCACCTGTATGCCGCTCACGCCACAACCTCTCAACATTCCCGAATCGAGCCAGATCGTCATCGGCCAGAACGATGTCCAATTCCTTCATCGCAGCCACGACTGCCCGCAGGAACGGAGAGTTCACATCAACCGGAGAACCGCGAGCTTGCTTTGCGGCGAGCCGCTCCCGCCGCCGGCGCTCCGCCCGCGGAATAACCGCAGGCTGGTCTTCGGCTTCTAATGCGACGTTGCGCTCGGCGGAGAGGAGCGCCTCGAAGCGCGCCTCAAGTTCCGCGAGTCGCTCTTCGCCGCTTGCAAGCCACAGCTTCATCTGCGCTATCTGCCGCCCCAGATATGCTTGCCCGCCGGAGGGCTCGTCAGACGGCTGCCCATTGGCGTTAGATCCATCCTCCGGACGCTTCCCAAGCGGTTGCTCGGATACGGCGTCAGTATCGGAAACAGACGCTTGCACCACCGTTTCCTCTATCGGGAGTGGGAGCTGCTCACGCGGCTGGGCGGAAATGGTCCGGTCGTAGCGGATGCGCCACCGGCTGCGGTCCGAATGCTGGTTCGGCGCGCGCCATACCAGTTCGATGAGGCCGAGCTTCACTAAGGCGGAACGGTGGTTGGTGAAGGTGCGCCACTGCATGCCGCGAGGCAGCACAGGCTCGAGGCGTGAGCGCGCCATGAAGAAGGTCTGCTCGGCGCTGCGCGCCTGAAAGTGCGCGTGCTCCTCCACGATGGTGTGCAGCACGGCGCGCGGCGCATGGCCGAGTCCGGTCTGCAAGACCAGCCAAGCGTGGTGATGCAGGGCGTCCAAGGATGTGGATGTTTCGGCAACGCCGCTGGAAGCGGCAGTAGCCGATGGCGCAGTCGTCAGCATTATTCAGTCTGTAACCCGTGATTGATTGGCGCGTACAGACTAAATTATTGACATAAGGCTGTCAACCCCTGCCAAAAACGAAGAAAGGCATCCCGTTCTCACAGGATGCCCGAAAAATTCAAGTGGGGAGAGGACCCGACCGGCGGAGCGAAAGAAAAATGCCAATCAATCTCAGGCTCGCACAGACTAAACGTGACGACTCGATGAAGAGGCCGCCGGTCAGTCCTCACAATTATAGCACCGCCCTAGGCGCGAAAGCCTACGGACGAGGTGTGACTTTTTGAACAATTTTCAGAACGCTAACCCTCTCAATTACGCTGCCACGGGCGAAGTCCGAAACTTCAATATCGCCTATTTGTTGGGCTAGACCCCGCCGGCATGCGGGCGGAAAGCCGCTCAGGGTTATTCATGGGTTTTCTTATATTGAGTTGCCGTCACGATTTTCGTGCTACCACGCCTCAGGAAGGTGCCGCCACTGTTTCTGTGACGGCGTGCCGCCACGACTGCCGTGACGCCATCAGCCGGTTCTCCCCCGCGCCACCTCTGCCAAAATCGTCTCCGCTTGTTCTAATATCGCCGCCTTCTCCATCGCCAATCTGCAAAAGTAACTCCAATGTCCTGCCGCCATCTAGGTGACGGAGCGAGGTATCTGAATGAGCAATTGTTACCATGGCTCTTCTTCCTCCGTCAGGGCATCACTGGACAGATCCGCGCCTAGGTCGATGTAGCAGGACAGCTCCATGCGAATATCTCCTAGCCACTCGTCGTCAGACCCGAGAACCATCGTGTCCAGCGTCAGGGCCGGATCGGGCGCTTCTTCTTTCGTCGACGGATCAATAGGCGTTTTCTGCGTGTGAGCGTGGACTACGTATGCCGTCATCACACGGTTTGGCTCCATTTCGCAGAGCCATTTAGACGCAAGCGTCCCGCTCTCACACCCTTCACGCAGTCGCCGCGCGTACTCAATCGCATCCTTGATTCGAGCCTCTCCCGATGAGCTGTCGTAAAGGGGCTTACTCTGCCGCAGAACCCCGTCCGGCATGCGCTTTTGAAATACGATCCTCACCGTGATGCTCAAGGAATCACCTCTCTGACAAGGACAACTTACACCGCCGCCAGACTCCATAAGTCCGCTGGCTTATGAGGACTCGAACCCCTTAAATCCTGCCGAAGGCGCACTTTTCTGTATATTCCCCCTCTTGCTTCTCCCGTTCTCCGTACTTCTGGTGGGCGATAGAGGACTCGAACCTCTGACCTTCTGCGTGTAAAGCAGACGCTCTAACCGTCTGAGCTAATCGCCCGCGTAGTGGCTTGCGCCCGATGCCGCGCGGTGAACGGCGATGAGATGGCGGCATCCGAAGGGAAGGGTGGCGCGCTTGGCGGGACTCGAACCCACGGCCTCAGCCTCCGCAGGGCTGCGCTCTATCCAACTGAGCTACAAGCGCTTGAAACTTCTGCCTGTATGCGGAATTGATCTGGTGCCGAAGGAGGGATTCGAACCCACACATCCGTAAGGATACTACGTCCTGAACGTAGCGCGTCTTCCATTCCGCCACTTCGGCACTTATGCTGACTTCCGGATATGGCTGATAGCCTGCCGGCTTACTACATAATGGTGGGCGATCCAGGACTCGAACCTGGGACCTCTTGCGTGTGAAGCAAGCGCTCTAACCATCTGAGCTAACCGCCCTGACTATGGGCTGTACGCCATTGCCAGTCCAGCGAACTATCAGATTATAGCAGATAAAGCGGGGCGTGAGAATAGAAAGAAAACGATGTCCCTGACTGCTAATCGCTGACAACTGACCACCGATGATAGTACAATGGATGCAAGGTGCCCCTGTAGCTCAGGAGGATAGAGCAACGGTTTCCTAAACCGTGTGCCCCGGTTCGAGTCCGGGCAGGGGTACCAGCCTTCCCCCTCCCGACGACTGACGCCGTATTGTCTCGCGCCCCTGCGCTGTCTTGTGGCGTCTATGCCAGCCACGATACGATACTCGTCGCCGCGCTGCGCTTTGATACGGGTTCGTCCGCCGCCTCGCCTATGAACAGCGCGCCCACCATCGCCCAATCCGAATCAGCGCCTAGCGTCTCCGCCAGTTTGGGATGCTTGGTGACTGAGCCGGTGCTCCAGTCCAAGTTGAAGCCCTCGGCGACTGCCGCGAGCGCCATGTTGTGGATGGCGCAGCAGACGGAGGCGTAATTCTCCTTGGTCGTCTCGTCGTCCGCGCCGGGAACGCTGTACGCATAGACCAGCGCCGGAGCGTCCATGACGCGGTTCTTGTTGTTGTCGCCTATGTGCTGCTTCAGCGTTTCGTTGGGACTGGCGACATTATCGTAGGCGAACTGCCATGCGAGTCCGGCGACACGCTCGCGCGCCGCGCTGTCCTTTTCGAGCGCGAAGAAGCGCCAAGGTTCGGTCAGGCGATGGTTTGGCGCCCAGATTGCGGCGTCTATCATGCGCTCCAGAGCCGCGCGCGGCACGCTTGCGCCGGTGAACTCCTTCGACATTCGCCTGCCGAATATCGCCTCGTACACCGTCGTCTGCGTCTGCGGAATGGAGATTTCATCGCTGCTTATCTGCTCCGTGGTCATGAAGGTGTCCTTTCATGCAATCTATGCTAATTCCTGCACTCAATATACACGCACATACCCGTGTGTCAACTATGAGCCGTGAACACATCGTCGCCGAACGGGGAATTACGCATACGCCAAGAGTATTGATGATGATAGCAAGCATGCGTGTTTGATGGCGGCAATCGTGCTGCTTTGCACCTATTGTTATTTTGAAAATAACTCTGGACTAGCCCTTTGACCGATGCAATCATAGATACAAGATTGAATTGCAAGACGGCAAAACGCCGAATATAGGAGGATTACTAGTGCAATTAAGTGCAAATTTGCAGGATGCGTTCAACGACCAGATTAACGCCGAACTCGCGTCGGCATACCTGTATCTCTCGATGGCGGCGTACTTTGAGGACGCGGACTTGACGGGCTTTGCTCACTGGATGCGGATGCAGAATACGGAGGAGACGGCTCACGCCATGCGCTTCTTCGACTATGTGCATGACCGCGGCGGGCGCGCCACGCTGCAAGCGATAGCGCAGCCCCCGGCGGACTTCCGCAGCCCGCTGGATGTGATGGAGCGCACACTGGCGCACGAGCGCGAGGTCACCGCGCTCATCAACCGCATGTACCAGCTCGCCATGGAGGAAAGCGACTACGCGGCGCAGGTCATGCTGCACGAGCTCATCAACGAGCAGGTGGAAGAGGAGAAGACGGCAGAGGAGATCGTCGAGCACCTGCGGATAATCGAGGGCGACGGCGCCGGCTTGCTGCAAATGGACGCCCGTCTGGGCGCGAGGACGGCGGCAGAGTAGCGCCCAAACGCCCGCAGCCTGCGACATAGGCATAGCCGCTGAGCATTAGACGGCGGCGATAATCGATAGCCACGCTTCCCCGTTGATATGGGGGCGTGGCTCTTTTGCGTGTTCTGCGTAAATAAATGTGTTGGCACATCCAAATCATGTGTGTATTGCCATGTGAAATTAGTATAGACTAATTGAAAATATGTTATGGCAGTAACTCTTGGCATCAGACAGGACTATGTATATGAAATCCGGTCAGCACAAGGCGCTCTTTCGGCATATCTTCGCCGAGTGCGCGCGCAACGGCGGCGGCGCAATTCGCGGCGTTGTCCCCAATGGCAGCGCAAGGAGCGTCCGGCGCTATCCAAAAGGAAGCGAGCGCGGCGCGGGACGGCAAGCCAGCATCACATAGCCTCTCCCTTTCTCGCGGCCGGCCCCTCTTTACCCTCCCAATAGAGAGGGGTCGGCCTCATACTTGTGGGCGTAGCGCTGAAATCTTTGGCTGTGTCTTCGTGTGATTAGTGTATGTCGGTAAAATCCATATCTATTGACAAATTATCAGACTTAACGCATATTAACACAATCTGTTAGCGGTTGTGTTCAATTATGCTCAATACACAAGTGAACTGGCATCAAACATTGCTTGGCATGGAGATATTGTCGAAGTGTTCGGTTTCAAGACATCGCCGATAGGTATCGCGCTTGCTATTGCGGCGCTTGCGCTTGTGGCATGCGGCTCAACCCCGGCTCCCGCGGCCGAACCGCAAATCATAGAGGTCGAGAAGATAGTGGAGAAGGAAGTCCCGGTCGAGCGCGTGGTCGAGGTTGAGGTGACGCGCGACCCTGGCTCTCTTGTCGTCTATTCGGGCAGAAGCGAGTCGCTGGTCGCCCCCATCATCGAGCAGTTTCAAGAGGTTACCGGCATCGATGTCGCCGTCAAGTATGGCAAGACGGGCGAGATTGCGGCAACCCTGCTGGAGGAAGGCGACAACTCGCCCGCCGATGTGTTCTTCGCGCAGGACCCGGGCGGGCTTGGCGCGGTGGCGAATGCGGGGATGATGGAGATACTGCCATCCGACATTACGGACAAAGTGCCTGCCTGGGCGCGCTCGCCGAAGAGTGAATGGGTGGGCATATCGGGCAGGGCGCGCGTGGTGGTCTATAACACGGAGAACCTGACCGTGGAGCAGTTGCCGATGTCCATGGAGGACTTTACCAAGCCGGAATGGAAGGGGCGCATCGGATGGCCGCCGACGAACGGGTCGTTCCAGGCGATGGTAACGGCGATGCGCGTGGTCTGGGGCGAGGACAAGACGCGCGAATGGCTGCTTGGCATTCAGGCTAATGAGCCGCAGGTGTATCCCAAGAACACGCCGATTGTGGCAGGCGCGGCGGCGGGTGAGGTCGATGTCGGGTTCGTGAACCACTACTACTTGCATCGCTTTCTTGCGGAAGAGGGCGAGGATTTTGCGGCGCGCAACTACCATGTGGCGGACGGCGGCCCCGGCAGCATCATACTTGTGGCGGGCATCGGCATCCTGAATATGGCGGAGAACAAGGACAATGCCGAGCGCTTCGTCAACTTCATGCTGACCAGGGCGGCGCAGCAATACTTTGCGAGCCAGACCTTTGAGTATCCGCTGGTGGAGGGCGTGCGGATGAACCGCATACTGACGCCGTTGGATGAGATCAACAATCCCGACATAGACATGGCGGCGCTGGAAGACCTGGCAGGCACGCAGACGTTGCTGCGCGATCTGGGCATTCTGAACTAGAGCCTTCGGAGCTGAACCAAACTTCAGATGGTAGCAATCAGCAGGATGTCGTATAGAGCAAGCCTGTTCGGCTGGAATATGGTTGCCGGCGGGCGGCGCGCGCGTCTGCCGCTGCCGCCGGCGGCTGTGCTGATACCCGCGCTGCTGGTGGGCGCGGCGATGGCGCTGCCGGTGGTGTATCTGCTCATCAGGGGCGCGAGCGCGAGCGAACAGGCGTGGGACTTGCTGTTTCGCGTGCGGACGCTGGAGACGCTTGGGCGCACGCTGCTGCTGATTGGCTGCGTAACCGCGCTGTCGGCGGCGATTGCCGTGCCCTTCGCTTGGCTGACGCTTCGGTCGGACTTGCCGTTTCGCAGGGTTTGGACTGTGCTTGCTACGCTGCCGCTGGTCATCCCCAGCTTCGTGGGCGCGTTCCTGTATGTGTCGGCGCTGGGGCCGAGGGGGCTGCTGCAATCCGCGCTTGAGGGCGCGTTTGGGGTGGAGCGTCTGCCCGACCTGTACGGGTTGACGGGCGCGACATTCGTGCTCACGCTGCTGAGCTACCCGTATCTGTTTCTGACGGTGCGCGGCGCTATCGCCAGCCTGGACAGATCCACGGAGGAGGCGGCGCGCGGTCTGGGGCATGGAGCGTGGAAGACATTCTTCCGGGTGACGCTGCCGCAGCTGAGGCCGTCCATTGCCGCCGGGTCGCTGCTGGTCGCGCTGTACACGCTGAGCGACTTCGGCGCGGTGTCTCTGATGCGCTACAACACCTTCACCTTCACCATCTATCAGCAGTATGAGTCCTCCATCGACCGCTCTATCGCCGCCGTGCTGTCGTTCGCGCTGGTGCTTATGGCGGTCGTGGCGCTTGTGCTGGAGTCCTATACGCGCGGGCGGCAGCGTTACTATCGCTCGAGCGCGGGGTCGTCGCGCAGGCCGTCAATCATGAAGCTGGGGAGCTGGAAATGGGCGGCTATGGGGTTGTTCGCGGTCGTTCTGGGGCTGGCGCTCGCGCTTCCGATTGGAGTGCTGGCGTTCTGGCTTGTGCGGGGGATTAGCGCGGGTGAGCCGCTGCTGCTGCTGTGGAGCGCGACTCGGAACTCGCTGCTGGCGTCGGGCGCGGCGGCGCTGCTCACGACCGTTATGGCGATACCGATGGCGGCGCTGCTGGTGCGCCATCCGACGCGCCTCAATCGGGTACTGGAGCCGATAAGTTTCACCGGATACGCGCTGCCCGGAGTGGTGGTCGCGCTTGCGCTGGTGTTCTTTGGCGCGCGGTACGCGGGCATACTCTACCAGACTCAATGGCTGCTGATATTCGCCTACGCGGTGCTTGCCTTCCCGGTCGCGCTGGGGGCGATTCGGACGACGCTGCTGCAAATCAGCCCGCGCCTCGAGGATGCGGCGCGCGGGCTTGGGGATAGTCCTATGCGGGTGATGATGCGCGTTACATTGCCCCTCTTGCGCCCCGGCGTTCTCATGGGCGCTGCGCTGGTGTTTCTGCTCACCATGAAAGAGCTGCCCGCGACGCTGATACTGGGGCCGTTCGGCTTCAAGACGCTTGCGACAGCCGTCTGGTCGGCGTCATCGGAGGCGTTCTTCGCGCAGGCGGCAGCGCCGGCGCTGATGCTCATCCTGATGTCGTCAGTTCCCATGACGCTGCTTGTGCTGCGAGAAAAGAGGCCGTCGGCGTGAGCGAATCCGAGCCGTTGATAGAGTGCAAGGGCGTTAGCAAGAGCTTCGATGACACGGTTGCCGTGCAAGATGTGAGCTTTCAGCTGATGCCGGGCGAGGTCATGTCGATACTTGGCGCGAGCGGCTGCGGCAAGACATCGCTGCTGCGCCTTATCGCGGGCTTCGAGATGGTTGACGGGGGGCAGATTCGCATATATCCGGGGCTTGTGTCGGACGCCGATAATCACCTGCCGCCGGAGCGCCGCAACATCGGCATGGTGTTTCAGGAGTACGCGCTGTTTCCGCATCTGACCGTGGCGCAGAATGTGGGGTTCGGGCTGAACGGGCGCAAGCGCGGACGCAGGGGGCAGGATGGGTTGACGCGGGATGAGAGGCGCAGCCGTGTGCGGGACGCCCTGGAGTTGGTGCGGCTTTCGGGGCTTGAGGCGCGCTATCCGCATGAGCTTTCGGGCGGTCAGCAGCAGCGCGTGGCGCTTGCGCGGACGCTCGCGCCCTCGCCGATTGCGGCGCTGCTGGATGAGCCGTTCAGCAACCTTGACGCGAGCCTGCGCCGCAATGTGCGCGAAGAGGTGGGGGCTATATTGCGCGATCAGCATATTGCCGCCATATTCGTAACTCATGATAGAGATGAAGCCTTCGCTTTCGCCGACCTTGTGGGCGTGATGAGCGAGGGACGCCTGGAGCAGGTCAACTCGCCGGATGCGCTGTACAACTTCCCCGCCACGCCGAGCGTAGCCCGAATCGTGGGCGAGTGCTACTTTCTGCCCGGAGTCGCGCGCGCCGATGTCGCCGATACGGACATCGGGGCGCTGCCATATACATGCTCGGACGGTCTGATGCCGGAGGGCATGCGAATGACCATCAGGGTGCGTCCGCAAGACCTGAATGTTCGTGCGGATGCGGCCGGCAGCTGCGTCGTGGAGTCGCGGGAGTATCGCGGCGGCGAGACGATGCTGGCGATTCGCACGCGGAGCGGCGTGGCGCTGCGCTGCCGTCAGGCGGGCTATTCCAGCCTGTCCAACGGGATGCGCGTTACCCTTGAGCCTAGGGATGATGAGGTTTTTCTTGCGTTTCCGGTCTAATAATCAAGGTGTCAGGGGTGGGAATTAAGAATTAGGAATTGAGAATTAAGAATTGGGTTGTGTTTAGGGTTGGTGTGCGGTGTTGCGCGGGCCGATGGCAACCGATGTTCAAGGGCGGTTGCTGAAAGACATGGGTGTTCGGCAGATTGGGATTTTTGATTCCTCACGCTGTTCGGAATGACAAGGGGAGGGACGTTCGGAATGACAGTGAAAATTGCTGCGTCATGTTCGGGATGGTGGCATTTTAGGCGCTGGATTCCTGCCCCTGCTTCCGCAGGAGTGACTTTCTTTCGCAGGAATGACGGGGTGAAAAGTCTAAATGTCCACAGAGCCTAGTACAAGTTTAGCCGTCGATGGGCAAGCGTTTTCACCCCCATCCTAACCTTCCCCCAAGGGGGGAAGGGACAATTGGCGCGACCGACTCGCTCGCCAGACTGCAAACCTTCCCCCATCAAGGGGGAATGGACTAATGCAATTTTCTCAGTCATTCGCTCAAGATCTTTCAATCGTAGCGTCCCCCTGTGATCCTGAACGCCGCCGCTGTCAGCGGAAGGGTGGGTGGCGTTCGGGGCGGCGGGGCTTTTTGTTGCCGGGCAGGTGGCTTATCTCTGATAGGTAGTCGGTGTGTCCCTGGGAGATTTGCCTTGCGCTTTCTGCCGCTTTCTCTTCTATTCGCTCTGCTTCGGCTACTTCTTTCATGTGCGCTTCGGATACAGGCGCGTGGCTCTCGACTACCGCCGGGTGGTCTTCGTCGAGGTCGCGGCAGGCGCATAGACAGTCGGGGTGGCAGGGGGAGTAGTAGGACATGAATTCCGGGTCGGGGGTGGAGGGGTTGCCGAAGCCCCAGCTGAGCAGCACTTTGGCGGCTTCTATCCTGTCCCTTGGCTTGGCGTCTCGGTCGCGCCCTTCCAGTACCTCGTTGAGTATCCTGACTATGCTTGCGCCTTCTCCGGTCTCTACGCGGATGCGGGCGACTAGCTTCTTGTTCAGCCTTTCGTGTTCGGGGCTGGCTGCCTGCTGCGGGCCGTTTTCTCCCTGGGCGTCTTCTTTCTTTGCCTGCCGTTCCATCTTGGAACTGAGGCTGTTGATGAGGGCTTCGGCTTCTTGGAAGCCTAGTTTGAGCAGCAGGCGTGCGGCTTGCAGTCTGTGATGGGGCGTGGAGTCGAGGTCGTCGCCGGTCATGATGGAGACGATGCTGCGTATGATGGTTCTGCCGTTGTCGGTTTCTTGGTGGACTAGGTGCTGGAGGTGCTCGATGGCGGTCGCGCAGTGCCTGTTGTCCAGGTGGTCATGTTGGGCATGACTGTCCTGGCTGTCCTGCTGTGCGTGTTGGTTTATGGGGGTTGGTTGGTTCATTGGTTTTCCCATGAGTTTCAGGGTGTCGGGTTTTTAGGGGTTGGGGTTTTGGATTGTTAGGGATTAAGGTGCTAGGTTGTTCGTGCTTGTTATGCAACTTATGTTCTTGCGGATAGAGTAACAGGGATGTATGGGTGGTGTCAAGGGTGGTTTTCAATTAAGAATTGAGAATTAGGAATTAAGAATTGGGGGGACGGGTGGTTCGACAGGCTCACCACGAACGAGAAAATAGGCTTGCTGCGAACGGGGAAGGTAGGCTTGGTTCGGGCGGAGTATGGGGGTGGTGGGGATGGATGGGATGGCGGTTGGGATTGCGTTGGTGGTGTGCGGGGATTTTTGATTCCTCACTTCGTTCGGAATGACAGAGAAAATTGCTGCGGTGTGTTTGGGATGGTGTGATGTTGGAGGCTCTGGATTCCTGCTTTCGCAGGAATGACGGGGGAGATTGCTGGGGTGTGTTTGGGATGGCAGTGGCAGGGGATTGGCTGACAGGGATGAGTTTAGGGGATGTGTAAATCTTGATATGGCGCTGATTGCCTGATAAGATAGTGGTTCAGGTTGGGGATTCGTCTAGTGGTAGGACGACAGACTCTGGATCTGTAAGCCGAGGTTCGAATCCTCGATCCCCAGCCAGAATGGGCTTGTTGTGTGGCGCATTCGTCTAGCGGCCAAGGACACCACCCTCTCAAGGTGGAGACCACGGGTTCGAATCCCGTATGCGCTACCAACGCCCTTCCTTTTCGGTTTCTCATTCCCTCACTCGGACGCGGCGTTTCTTATAGTCGCGCGCCGCAGTTTGGCAACACCATAAGGTAGCGTTCCTACCAGTCCTTTGTGGCGGGATTGGCGGCGGCGTGGAGCATGTCTTGCAGTCGGCTTATGCTTTGCGTGGTCAACCAATGCCCTGACGGAGATAGTGCCCCAGGAACTCGCCGCCGATGACATGGAGGTGGGCGTGCGGCTGGCTTTGCATGCCGTCGCGTCCGAAGTTGGAGAGGATGCGGAATCCGGCGGGGCAATGTCGCTCGCCCATCTGAGCGGCGAGGTCACCGATGTGCGCCAGTAGGTCGCCGCTGCGCCAGAGCTGCGCCTGCGACATGTGCGCCTTGGGGACGACGAGCAGCTGAACGGGCACCCAGTCGAGTTGGTTGTCGAAGATGATTGCGCGCTCGTCCTCGTAGTGGACGGTGGCAGGCTCGCTACGCGCGATGATGCGGCAGAATACGCAGTCGGAGATGGTCATGGGGTCAGCGGGGTGAATACGGGCAAGGATGCGCCGCCGCCGTCAGAGCGGTGTTAGCCATTATACTCTCGCCCTTCGCGTATGATGCGGACAATCTCATCAGTGGTAACATCCATTTTGACGGGATCGACATCAAGCGGAGAACCATTGCGAGTTTCGGGTTGGAGGACGAAGGATTTGCCGTCCTTGCGGCGAATTATGACTGCGCCGTCCCTCTGGGCGACATCCAGCAGCGAGGCGAGGTTTTGCCTTGCTTCGGAGTATGTATAGACCCTCATGGTTCGACCTCCAGAGTTTGGACTTCAAGCGGGGCTATATCAATTGTCCAACTATCCAGCAAAGAAGTAAAGGTTTGGATGTCGTCAGCGTAGGGTCTTTCAATTGTCAGGGCGTCGTTCTCACGGTCATTTCTCTCAGCGACACACCTGATATGCAAAGATTTTAGACCCCTCACTCCGTTCGGGGTGACAATTGAAAGATCATGGGGGTCAGCTGAAAGATCCTGGTCGTCAGCGGGGTTGCTTGATGCGGTAGTCGGGGGCGTGTATGCGGATGAGTTGGCCTGTTGAGGTGTCTCTGATTCGTGAGACGAAGGGGCTGCCTCCAAAGTCGGACTCCGTGAAGTCTTGCATGCTGGTAATGACCGTGGGCAGACGGTTGTTGTGGCGATGCACGATAATCTGGTAGAGTTTTTCCTCTGCCCAGGGGCTGGTGTGTTCCTGTCCGAAGTCGTCCAGAATCAGCAGGGGGGTATTTTTGACTTCGTCGAATATGTTGTCGTATCGCAAGCGGCTGTTCGGCGCGAAGGCGGCCCTGAGGTAGTCCAGCAGTTCGGGGACGAAGGCGAAGAACACGGGGTTCCCGCCATCCATCTGAGTATTGGCGATGGCGACCGCCAGATGCGTTTTGCCAACCCCGGTTGCGCCGAATAGCGTCAGCCAGCCGTTGGGGTTGTTGGCGTACTTTACGGCGTCAAGGAGGGCGTGTTGCAGGCTTGCCTGTTCAGAGGCGCGGGGGTTGTTGCCGCGCACATCGAAGGTCTCGAAGGTCATATTGCGCCGCATTTCGGGCGGGATTCGCCCCAGGTCGTGCGCCTTTGGGCGATGGTAGCGGCCGGTGGGCGCGACTTGGCTCAAGCCTGCGGTTTCGAGGCGGCTGCGGATGTAGGGGTCGAGCTCGGCTAGGTCGCTCGCGGTGGTTACGATTGTGGGCAGTTCGGCGTTGAAGCGGTGGTTGATGACCTGCTGGAGCTTCTCTTCTGCCCAGGGGGTGGAACTGTGCGCGCCGATGCCGTCAAGTATCAGCAGTGGGGCTTCGACGACCTGGGCGTAGAGGTCGCTGTATGTGAGTTCGCTGGTGGGGGCGTAGGTGGCGCGCAGGTGGTCTAGCAGGTCTGGCACATGCATGAAGAAGACGACCATCCCGGACTTGATGCAGTGGTTGGCGATGGCGGCGGCGAGGTGCGTCTTGCCTGAGCCGTTGGGGCCGACTAGGACGAGCCAGCCGTTGGGGTTTTCGGCGTACTCGGCGGCGGCGCGGCAGGCGTCGGCGAACATGCGGCGGCTGTCGGCGTCTTCGGCGATGCCTTCGTGCCGGAGCGCGTCGAATGTGAAGCGCGCCAGGTGTCCTAGATTGCTGTATCTCAGCAGCCTGCCAAGCCGCTCATCGGAGAGGCGCTGCTGCTGGCAGTGGCAGGTTATCACCTGTCCGAAGTCGGGATGGCCGACGACGACTTCGGGCGTGTACCAGCCTCTGCCGCCGCACACGCGGCAGGCGTCGTCGTCCTGCTCGGCAGCGGGCGGCGATGGCGGTTCGCCTGCCGCGCCGCGCGATGCGCCGTTGGACTCCAGCCTAGTAGCGCTTAACCTTTTTAGAATATCTGCGAGATTTTCCATCGCTTCTACCTGCGCTTCTGCCCTCTCGTTCCCAGCTTTCCAGTATGCGCGCGATGTAGCGCCAGCTGCGGACATTCTGGGCGGCGGCTTCGCGGAAGGCGTCTTCTATCCAGTCCATCGGGTAGAGCGCTTCGGCTTCTTTCAGCTCGTCGGCGAGCATGGGGCTTAACATTCCGATGTTCGCTTCGTACAGGGCGAATATGTTGGGGCGCTCGATGGTGGCGTCCCAGGGTTCGGGGTTGGGCTGTGTTTGGGAATAGCCGACGACGATGGCTTCGGCGGCTGTGCGGGAGAGGGCAAGCCTGTCTCGCTCGGTGTTGAGCGCGTAGAGGCGTTCCTCGTTGCCGCCGCGTTCCATAACGGCCATGGCGAGCGTTCCGCGCCGCACGCAGGCATCGAGCGCGTCGGGTATGGCGTCCGCGCTGCCGAGCGCGGTTGCGAGCGTGCGGTCTGCCAGCGCCTCGCGCAGGGTTACGAAACGGGGGTAGCCCTTCTTGCGCTGAAGCAGCCCGATGACGCGGAGGGCGCATTTCAGCTCGGCGAGATCGTCTATCTGCTCGAGCAGTTGCCCGAACAGCGGGGCGGGCGCGGGTATGCTACGCACGCGGTCAGGGAAGCCGCTAAACTTCATGCTGCGCGTACTCCATCGCGGGCGTGGTTTCGAGGCTCTCGAAGCGCACCATGTCGCTGCGGAAGTAGAGCGGCACGGTGCCGACGGGGCCGTTGCGGTGCTTGGCGAAGATTATCTCGGCGATGTTCTGGGGGTAGGGTTCGGTCGGGTTGCGCTTTTCCCAGTCCTCGCGGGTGACATAGACATCTTCGCGGTGGATGAATGCGACTACATCGGCGTCCTGCTCGATGCTGCCGCTTTCGCGCAGGTCTGAGAGCATCGGGCGATGGTTGGGGCGCTGCTCGATGGCGCGGCTGAGCTGGGAGCATGCGATGACGGGGATGTCGAGGTCGCGCGCCAGCGCCTTGATGGAGCGCGAAATCTCGCCCATCTCCTGCGCCCTGTTGTTGATGCGCCCGCCGCCGCCGATGAGTTGCAGGTAGTCTATGATGAGCAGGTCTAGGCCGCGCTCGGACTGAAGTCTGCGCGCCTTGCCGCGCATGTCGGTGATGGTCTGTATGGGCGTGTCGTCTATGTAGATGGGCAGGTCGGAGAGCATGCCGGTGGCGTCGAGGACGCGCGCTTCCTCGTCGCTGTTTTGTAAGCCGATGCGTATGCGGTAGCTATCGACATTGGATTCGTTCGCCAGCAGGCGCATGCCAATCTGGTCGCGGCTCATTTCGAGGCTGAAGATGCCGACGGCATTGCCGCTGACGGCGGCGGAGGCGGCGATGTTGAAGGCAAGGGTGCTCTTGCCGAGGCTTGGGCGGGCGGCGAGCACAATCATATCGGAGCGCTGCATGCCGTTGCCCAGAAGTTTGTCGATGCCCTGGAAGCCGGACGGCACGGGCGAGATGTGCGCGGCATCGGAGCGGTGAAGGGCGGTGCTCGCTTCCATGTAGGCGTCGAGCACCTCGCGGATGTGTACGAAATCGCCTGAGCCGCGCCCGGCGCGAATGCGGAACAGCAGGTCTTCGGCTCTGGAGAGCGCGGCGTCGGAGTCGGCGTCGCCGTCGTAGCCTATGCCGGCGATGCGCCCGCCGACATCTATGAGCTGGCGCATGATGGATGTGCGCTGGACGATGCGGGCGTAGTATTCGATGTGTACGGAGGTTGGCACGACCATCACAAGATGGCTGAGATATGCGCCGCCGCCAAGCTCTTCAAGCCTGTCTCGCAGCGACAGCTCGTGCGCTACGGTGACCTGGTTGATCGCTTCGCTGCGCTCGAACAGGGCGAGGAACGCCTCGAAGCACCATCGGTTCTTTTCGCCGTAGAAGTCGTTGGGGCGCAGGAACTGAGTTACGCGGGACAGCGACTCGCCATCTATGAGGATGGAGCCGATGACCGATTCTTCGGCGTTGGCGTCGTGGGGTGGCAGGCGTTCAGCGTACACGGGCACTTCCTGGGGGTTTGGGTATCGGGTTTCGGCGGTCAGGTTTGGTTAGGGAGGGGCAACCACAAGGGCTGCCCCTACGCCGGCGGGATTTTCGCTTAGACGATTCCATCGCCACAGCGCAATGATTTCTGTCCTTGCTTTCGCAGGGGGACTTTCTTTCGCGGGAATGGCGAATGTGAACTGCTACCTGACGCGATGCTCTTGTTAGGAAGCGTCGGGTTCGTCTTTTTCTTCGGACTCGTCAGACTCAGATTCGGTTTCGTCCGATTCGGGGCTCTCTTCAAGGGATTGCAGCCACTCGTCGGCGGTCATGCCGGTTGGGTGAACCAGCACTTCGATTTCGGCCTGCACTTCGGGATGCAGTCGGACGCTGACGCCGAAGCTGCCGAGCTGCCGAATGGGTTCGGCAATCTCGATGCCGCGGCGGTCGATTTCGCGGTCTGCCATTTCGGACAGCCTGTCGGCGATGATGGCGTTGGTTACCGAGCCGTAGAGCTGACCGCTGGCGCCGGCGCGCATTTCGACTTCGATGCGCGTGCCGTTCAGGGTTTCGGACAGCTCGCGCATGTCCCGAAGCTGCCGCAAGCGCGTCCGCTCTGCCTGCTCCGCGTACTGCTTTACGCGCTGCAAGGCGTTGTGAGTGGCTGGCACGGCGAACTTCTTGGGAATCAGGTAGTTGCGCGCAAAGCCGTTCTTGACCTCTTTGACATCGCCGCCTTGTGCGACTCCTGCTACATCTTCCAAAAATACTACTCTCATTGCAAGTCAACCTCAGTCTATTAGTTTTCAGTTTTCAGCCGGATAGCGTTTCGTTTTAGGCGACTTAGTTGCTGTATCGCGGTGGATTCCGCTTGCGCGGGAATGGCGAAAACAGGTCGCCTTTTGGTTGGAGACGATCCGTTTTGCCGTTAGGTTCAATACATCGCAACAGAACGCAAGTACGACATAATTATACCATATATGCGGCGCGGTTGTCAGGCGAAGAAGCGGCTGAATACTTCGTTGCCCATCATGCGCCCGCGATGGGTGAGGCGGAGCGCGTCGTCTTGGGTGTGCAGCAGTTCCATGCGCTCGAGCTCGGTGATGGCGTCGGCGTAGAATTGGGACGGGGGCGCGCCAAAGCGCTCGGTGAAGTCGGCTATGTCGATGCCGTCGTCGAGGCGCAAGCCTAGCATCATGGTTTCAGCCATTTCCAGCGTAGTGTCTATTCGTTCTATGTCGTTCACTACGGGCACGCTCGCAATCTTGGCGCGTATCGGCGAATCGCAGGCGGCGGCGGGGACGGCTTGCATGCGCCGTGTGTACTCGCGGGGCGACTTGATGGCGCTGAAGCGGCATTGCGCCAGGTATGAGTGAGCGCCGGGGCCGACGCCGAGATACGGCATGTTGCGCCAATAGGTCAGGTTGTGGCGGCTTCGCATATTGGGCATTGACCAGTTTGAGATTTCGTAGTGGCGGTATCCGGCGCGGCGCATCTCGTCCTGCGCCATAAGGTACATGTCGGCGGCGATGTCCGCGTCGGGCGTGGGCATGCTGCCCTGCTCGACCCACTGCTCCATAGGCGTGCCGCCTTCCAGCGTCAGGCAGTACATGGATATGTGCGGCGGCGTGATTTCGAGCGTCTTGGCGAGTGTGCTTTGCCACTGCTCAATGCGCTGGTAGGGCAAGCCGTACATCAAGTCTATGCTGATATTGTCAAAGCCGGCGTCGGCTGCCTGACGGTAGGCATGCGCGGCATCGGCGGCGGTGTGTCGGCGTCCCAGCGTCCTTAGCAGGCTGTCATCGAAGCTCTGCACGCCGATGCTCAAGCGGTTGATGCCGCAGTCGAGATATGCCGCGAGCTTGCGGGCGCTGAAATCGCCGGGGTTGGCTTCGAGCGTTACCTCCGCGTCGGGCGCGAGGGTGAATGCGTCGCGGATAGTCTGCATGACGCTGCGGATGTCGTCGGCGGGCAGGTATGAGGGAGTGCCGCCGCCGAAGAATACGGTATCGACATGGGGGCTGTCTAGCAGCCTGCCCCAGAGAGCGATTTCAGCCCGCAAAGCGCTGACATAGGCGGGCATGAGCGGCTCTATGGCGGCGTAGGTGTTGAAGTCGCAGTATGGGCACTTGGTCTCACAGAAGGGGATGTGAACATAAAGCGAGATGGAGGATGAAGCAGCCATTCGCGCGCGCCTAGACATTGAACAGGACATGCATGATGTCGCCGTCCCGCACGATGTAGTTCTTGCCCTCTTGCCGCAGCATGCCGTTCTTGCGCGCCTCGGCGAGCGTGCGGCATGCGACCATGTTGTCGTAGGTAACGACTTCGCCGCGAATGAAGCCGCGCTCAAGGTCGGAGTGTATGCGACCTGCCGCCTTGAGCGCGGATGTGCCGCGCACTATGGGCCAGGCGCGCACCTCGTCCTTGCCGACGGTCAGGAAGGATATGAGATCGAGCGCCTCGTAGCAGAGGTTTATCAGGCGGCTCAGGCCGGATTCGCCAACGATGCCCAGCGAATCCCTGAACTCCCGCTCGTCGTCGGGGTCCATCTGCGCGAGTTCCATCTCCAGCTTGCCGCAGATGGCGGCGGTGCGGATCTTTTGCGTTGCCACTTCGTCGGTGAGGCGCGCTTCAATGGCGGGAGCGTCGTCTAGTCGGTCTTCGCCTATGTTGACGACTATGACTAGGGGCTTGGCGGTGAGCATCTGAAAGCCGGATAGCAGGCGCAGTTCGTCGGAGGTGAGCGACTGGTCGCGCACATGGACGCCCGCTTCGAGCTCTGCCATTACGCGCGAGAGCGTCGCCTGCTCTTTGGCGAGGGCGTCGCGCTCGGCCGGCTTGGCGGACTTGAAGCCGTCGGCGAGGCGCGCAAGGCGGCGTTCCAGTATCTCCAAGTCGGATATGGTCATCTCGAACAGCAGCGTGTCTATGTCGCGGTGGGCGTCGATGCTGTCTGCGATGTGCGGCACCGACGGGTCATCGAAGGCGCGGGCGACTATGAGCACGGCGTCGGCGCGCTGCAACAGGTTCAAGTACTCGCCGTCGATGCTCCGCGTCTTGCCCAGACCTTCGGGCGCGGCGGGCAAGTCAACATAAGCGACTTCGGCGTTCACCTTGCGCTTGGGGTTGAAGATGCCGTTCAATACATCGAGGCGCTCGTCTGGCACTTTCGCAGCGCCGAGATTGGTTCGGTTGGCGAATGTCGCCACCTGCGCGGCGCCTCTGGTGGCAGCGTTGAATATGGTGGTTTTGCCGCTCTGGGGCAGTCCGATTATCGTGATTTCCATGTTTAGTTTTCAGTCTTCAGTCCGTCGATATATGAGTGGTATTGTCGAAATATGCCGATGCCGGAGTCAACGCCGCGCATCGGCCGGAAGGTTGCTCAAGGTTTCGCGCTTTGTTTCAAAATCACATCACCAGCGCCAAAACTATGCTCACGCCAAGACCAAGCAGCCCAACCCATGTTATCACGAACAAGCCCACAATCCAGCGCAGCAGTTCCGTCTTGGTCTCCGCTACACTTGCCTTAAGTTCCGATACATCCACTTTCGTCGCAAGGTGCGGCAACACGCCTTCGATGTAGCTAAGCCGCTCTTCGGGGCTGGCTATTCTGCCTTCGGTGGTCATAGGTCTTTCGCCTTATGCAGTATGATGTACTTTGTTTCCAAGCGACTGCGCCGACGCATCGGCGGTCAGGCGTCTTTGTCGTCGACGACGCGGGATGTGCCGTCTATGACATTGCCCTCGCCTGCGGGGGGCGACGCCTTGCCGCCGCCTATGTGCTCGCGCAGTATGTCGCTGGGAATTGACAGCAGGAACAGGGTCAAGGTCGCTACGATGGCGAATATGTCGTCCAGCCAGCCCAAACCTATTAGGAAGTCGGGTATGATGTCGAAGGGCGAAATCATGTAGATGACGCCGATGGGTATGATGAGCTTCGACCGGATTGGCACGCGCTTGTCCATCATCAGCCGCATTATGAGGCGACCGATGCCGGAGCGCGCCAACATCATCAATAGGGACGGTCTGAGCATGTGCGTAGCATAGCCTCCAAGTATTCCCATTCATTATAACCGCTTGGAGCAGTTAAGGTAAGCGAGATTTGATATATTTGCTTTATGGCGAGGATTCGCTGTCTGTCGATGAGAAGCTGGCGTCGGTGCGAGCGGACGCGGGCGTTCCTGATGAGCTTTACGATGTGAATGTAACCACGATGGACGGCGCATCGGTCAGCTTGGCGGAGCTTGAAGCCGCTTGGAGCACGCCGCCGTTTCTCGCGGACAAGCGCATCGTGGTCGCGCGCAATGTGCTGGCGCGCATGGAGCGGCGGAGCGGCGGTGCGCGCTCGCGGCGCGGCGCGGATGGCGAGTGGTCGAGCATCGGCGAGCGGCTGGCGCATGTGCCGGAATCGACTGAGCTGATATTCGTGGATGCTGCCGTGAGCCGCAATAACGCGCTGCTGCGGGCGATTCGGCCGTTGGCGCAATTGCACGAGTTCCGCTTGCCGTCGGCGCGCCAGATGCCGGGATGGGTTCGTCAGCGCGCGGAGAAATTGGGGGCTGCGATAGAGCCGCGCGCGGCGTCCGCGCTGGTGGACGCCATCGGCAACGATACGCGGCTGGTGGATATGGAGCTGCGGAAGCTCGCGCTATATCGCTTGGATGGGATGATTCGGCAGCAGGATGTGGAGGCGATGGTGCCGTATGTGAGGGAGGCGAACATATTCGCCGCCGTGGATGCCGCGCTGGAGGGACGCGCGGGGGTTGCGCTGCGGCTGGTGCATCAGCTGCTCGACGCAGGCAGACCGCCCACATACCTCATCACGATGATAGCGCGGCAGGTGCGCTTCCTCATCCTCGCCAAAGACCTGAAAGCGCGCGGCTTGCGGCAGGACGAGATAGGGCGCAGGATGTCCATATCGGGTTATCCGCTAACGAAGACGATGCAGCAGGAAGGACGCTTCAGCGCGGAGCGGCTTGTGAGCATACATCGCAGGCTGCTGGAAGCGGACCTCGCCATCAAGACGGGAGCCGCCGACGAGGAGATGGCGCTGGACACGCTCATCGTCGCGCTGTCGGATAGGGGGTAGCGGCGGCTGTTGGGCGGGTGTGGGGGACGAGCGACAACCCGAGTTTGTGAGCGGATGAAGGCGGAAGGTGGGGGGTTGACGATGACCAGACAGTTGACGGCATTCATCGAACGGGAAGGCGATGGCTATGTCGCCCTCTGCCCTGAGTTGGACATAGCCAGCCAAGGCGCAAGCGTGGTCGAGGCGCGCGAAAACTTGAAGGAAGCGCTGGAGTTGTTCTTTGAGACGGCTTCAGCCGGCGAAATTCAGCATCGGTTACATTAGGAATTGTGCATAACGCAGGTGGAGGTAGCGGTTGGCTAGGGCGGGCTGGCAGCGACGGGCAAGCCTTGTTTCATACGGACGCCAACCATTTGCGGGCGCGGGCGTTGTATATGGTATGGAGAACAACTAATGACGGGATGAAGAGTCGAGATGAAAGCGCTTAAACGACTGGTGCGCCTCGGGGTTTGGGGGGCGTTTGCTATTGCCTTGGGTGTTGCGCTTGGGGCTTGTGGCGATGCGTCGGGGGCGGCTGAGCCTGCTGGCACGGCGACGGCGGGGGCGACGCTTGTTGCGCGAGCAACGGCTACTGCGACTGCCATGCCGACGCCTACGGCTGCGCCGGTGGCATCGCCTACGGCGGTTGCGGATGCGCCAATGCCGACGGCAACCGCGACGAATGAGTTCGCGGAGCGGCTGGCGGCTGAGGGGATTGCCTTGCTGACCGAGTTCACCGCCGAGCATAGCCCGCGAGCGAGCGGCTCGCCGAATGAGCTTGCCGCCGCGGAGTTCATCAAGGGCGAGATGGATGCGCTGGGCTATGAGGTTGCGATGCAGCCGGTCGAGGTGGAGCATATACCCTGGAACGCGGAGTTCGTGTCGCTGGTTGGGCATGAGCATCGGGAATTGCGCGCGATACCGTTGGCGCAGACGGGGCTAGGCGATGTTACGGCGCGGCTTGTGGCGGTGGGCAGAGCGTTTGAGGATGACATACCCGACGACGGGCTGGAATCGGCGATTGCGCTTATCGAGCGGGGCGAGATTACCTTTGAAGAGAAGGTAAACCGGGTGTCGGACGCGGGGGCGGCGGCGGCGATAATCTATAACAGCGAGCGGGGCAATTTTCGGGGCGCGCTGCAATCCGAGGGGCCGATTCCGGCGGCGTCGCTGTCGCGCGAGGACGGGGAGGCGGTGCTGGGAATACTAGCGGACGAACCCGAATTGGAGGCGCGGGTGAAGGTGGCGCTGGAGCGGCTGGACTCGCAGAATGTCATCGCCGAACTGCCGGGGCAGGACGGCGAATGCGGCGTCGTGGTGCTGGGCGCGCACTACGACAGCGTACAAGACACGCAGGCGGCGGGCGACAACGGCACGGGCGTCGCCTCGCTGCTTGTGATGGCGGAGGAACTGGCGGACAATCCCCTGCCGTACTCGCTGCGCTTCATATTCTTTGGCGTGGAGGAGATTGGGCTGTTCGGCAGTCGGCATTATGTAGATACCCTCAGCGAAACCGAGCGAGGGGACATCATCGCAATGCTGAACTTCGACGCTATGGGCAAGGGCGACGCATCAGTGGCGGGCAGCGCTGCGCTTGTGGATGCGGCGACGGCATACGCCGACAACAATGCGCTCAGCATAAGGCGAATTACCGAATCGCAGGGCGTGGGCAGCGATCATGCGCCTTTCATAGAAGCGGAGATACCGGCGATATTCTTCTTTGGCGACGACTTCTCGCTCATAAACTCGCCTGACGATGTGCTGGAGAAGGTCGAGCCGTCCATAATGGGGACGAATATGGCGGTCGGAATGGGCATGCTGGAGGGGTTCGAGTGCAAGGGTGAGTAGCCGACTCGTCGTCAATTCGTGCCTTCCCGCTGTAGAGTAAGGTCAGGATGGTGGCGAATTGGGCTGCGTTTGCCTTGTCCAAGCGTCTGCTGGTGAATTATACTAGGTTTATATTCGCGCCACGAGTGAGGACATTGCCTTATGACTACGGAAACGCAAACACCAAGCGATGCTTCACGCTTAGACACTGTCGAAGCCGTGCTGCCATATTTGGATACCAAGGAATACTTAGCCTTGATTCCACACTTGGCTACGAAGGAAGATATAGCCAAGTTCGAGACGAAACTGGTCGAGACGAAGATTGAGATTCTGGGATGGATGGCGGTCATGTTCACTGCCTTTGTTCTGGTGATGGGCTTGCTGATTACGCTAATGGGTCTGCTCACAGCGGACTGAATGATACTGCGAACAGAGACTGATGACGACAAGCAATAAACGCGACTACTATGACCTGCTGGGTGTCCACAAGGGCGCTTCGGACGAGGACATCAAGCGGGCGTTCCGCAAGCTGGCGATGGAGTATCATCCCGACCGCAACAGGCGCGAGGGCGCGGCAGAGAAGTTCAAGGAGATAAACGAAGCGTATCAAGTGCTGTCGGATTCGCAGAAGCGCTCGGCGTATGACCGATACGGACATGCGGGCGTGAGCGGCAACGGCAACGCGAGAGGCTTCGAGGGCTTTGAGAACTTCGGCGGTTTTGGCGACATCTTCGACGCTTTCTTCGGCGGCGCTACGCGGGCGCGCCCGAATGCGCCCCGACGCGGCGCGGACCTGAAGTATGCGCTCACGATAGAGCTCGAGGACTCGGCGTTTGGCGTGGAGAAGGAGATAAGGCTGGAGCGCACGGAGGTTTGCGGCGATTGCAACGGCAGTCGAAGCGCGGCCGGCAGTTCGCCCAGCATGTGCGGCAATTGCGACGGCTCCGGCGAGGTGCGGCGCGCGCATGAGAGCGTGTTCGGGCAGTTCGTACAGGTGGTTCCGTGCGGCGTGTGTCGCGGCGAGGGGCAGACGATAACCAACCCTTGCGCCGCTTGCAGGGGCGCCGGCAGGCAGCAGCGCCCGCGCACGCTTGAAGTTGCGATACCCGCGGGCATCGAGGACAGCACGCAGATTCGGCTGCGCGGCGAGGGTGAGGCCGGCTACAACGGCGGCGCGCCCGGCGACCTGTATGTGCTGATTCGCGTCAGGTCGCATGCGATGTTCCAGCGTCAGGGCAACAACATCCTGTACACGCTGCCCATCAACATGGCGCAAGCCGCGCTGGGCGCGAAGGTCAATGTGCCTACGCTCACGGATAACGCCGAACTGGTCATTCCGGCCGGCACCCAGACGGGCGCGGTGTTCCACCTGAAGAGCATGGGCGTCCCCTACATGCGAAGCAACCGCAAGGGCGACCAGCTGGTTACGGTGGATGTGAGGACGCCAAAGAAGCTCACCGAGGAACAGCGGCTGCTCTTCGCGGATCTTGCCAAGAGCTTCGGCGACGATACGACAGGGGAAGGCGCGGAGAACAGAGGCTTGTTCGACAAGCTGAAGGACGCCCTCGCCGGCGAGTAAGTTCGTCAGTAGTCAAGCGTTACTGACCGAAGATAGATTTCCCATTCAGGTGGCAAACCTTTTCGTCATTCCTGCGAAAGCGGGAATCCAGTACGATATGGCGACAAAACCATCTAAAAGTAAAATCTATCCGACCGAATGGCAGACTGAAAGACTTCCAATGAAGTGGCTTGAGTTGAGCGTCCGCACACCGCCTGAGTTTGTGGAGCCGCTATCGCAGATATTCTACCGCTACGGGCATGGCGGCGTCGCTGTGGAGCAGGAAGGCGGCTTCAATCCCGATGAGGGCGAAACGCCGTCGGGCGACGAGTGGGCTGTTGTTACGACTTACCTGCCGATGAACGCCTCCCTCGATGAGCGCCGCAGCCGCATCGATGTCGGCGTGCGTCTGGTGGCGCATGTGTGCGACATATCGCCGCTTCAAGAGCGCGTGGTAGAGGAAGAGGAGTGGCAAAACAGCTGGAAGGAGCACTTCCATGTGCTTCGTGTCAGCAGGCGAATCACAATCTGCCCGACATGGCGTGAGCATACGCCGGGGGAAGGTGAGATTGTGATTATGCTCGACCCCGGCATGGCGTTCGGCACGGGGCATCATCCCACGACGCGCATGTGCATGGAGCGGCTGGACGCGCTCGTTGCGCCGGGCATGGATGTGCTGGATGTGGGTTGCGGCTCCGGGGTGCTGTCCATCACGGCGGCGCGGCTGGGCGCAAGGCATGTGTTCGGGCTGGAGATAGACTCCGTAGCGGTGAATGTCGCCAAGCAGAATGTGCGCGATAACGGCGTGGAACACACGGTGCGCGTCTTGCATGGCACACTGCCGCATGCGGACGCTCGCGCCGGCGCATACGACATCGCCGTCGCCAACATCTCCGCAAAGGTGGTCTCAGAAATCGCATCGCACATGGCTGCTGCCGTCCGCCCCGGCGGTGTCCTGATAGCGTCGGGCATCCTGCTGGAGAACAAGGACAGGGTGGCGCAGGCTCTGGCGGCGGCAGGCGCGGAACTTGAGCAGACGCTCGTCGATGGCGATTGGGTTACACTGGTCGCGTCCGCGCAGGGGGGACGGTATGGGGAGTGAGAACCATATCACCGAAGATACCATACGGGCAAAGACGACCGAAAAGTCGTTCGGGCGCGGCGTGGACTATCTCGACTGGGGCATGGTCGAGCGGGTAACGCAGCGCGGCAATCGGCTGTTCGCGGAGGTGCAGGGGAGCGAATGTGAGGCATACCGCATTGGCGTTACCCTGCAAGATGATGACTTCAAAGCCGCCTGCACCTGCCCTTATGATTGGGGCGGCTACTGCAAGCACATCGTGGCTGCGCTTCTGACTTTTGTGCGCGATGACTTCTGGGTTGACTCACGCGCTCCTATCGAGGTTCTGCTGTCCGAGTTGAACGCCGCCGACCTGAAGGCGCTGATAATCCGCATAGTCGACGAAAACCCGAATATCGCCGATGTCATAGATTCGTTCTGCGGCGGCCCCGAAAGTCCGTCCGAACACTAACCAGTCCGGTTACATTGAAGTCTGCCCATGCACCGATTTTTCGTTCCACCCTCGAACATCGACGGCGGGCGCGTTACGCTAACGTCCGAAGCCGCGCGCCAACTCGCGCGGGTGCTGCGCGCCAGCCCCGGCGACAGCATCATCGCGCTCGACGACAGCGGGTATGAGTACAGGGTAACGCTGGATGTCGTAAGCCCAAAGCAAGCGGCGGGCGTCATTAGCGACATATACGCCGGCGACGGCGAGGCGCAATTGCACATCACGCTGTATCAGGGCTTGATGAAGGCCGACCGCTTCGAGTATGTGCTGCAAAAGGGGACGGAGTTGGGCATATCGCGCTTCGTGCCAATCGTGTGCGAGCGCACGGTGGCGCGTGGCGCGATTACCGCCGCCCGCGCGGAACGATGGCGCAGGATTATCAGGGAGGCGGCGGAGCAGGCCGGCAGGTGCAGATTGCCCATGCTCGACAGCGCCGTCAGCTTTAGTGAGGCGTGCGACAGCGTCGTAAAGCCCGCCATCATCGGCTGGGAGTGCGAGCGCGACAGCGGTATCAAGGATGCGCTGCTGCGCCAGAAGGCGAGCATCGAGGACGCGCAGAGTATCGGCGTCATCATCGGCTCTGAGGGCGGTCTTACGGAGGCGGAGGTGGCGCAGGCGCTCAGTCGGGGCATTACGCCGGTGAGCCTGGGCAGGCGCATCCTGCGGGCGGAGACGGCGGGTATCATCGCCGCCGCCGTCGTGCTGTATGAAATGGGCGAGCTCAGTTAAACATCAGTGTTTTCGCTAACCGATCAATATCGACTCTGGGATTCGAGGGCGGCTTTCAAGGATCTGCGTGCATTTGTAATCTTTCTTATGACCACAAACAAGAATATCAGCGGCAGCAGCCCTGGTATCCAAATTGGCATGTACGAACTTTCCAACTCATCTAACACCGCAATGAACTCATTTAAGTATGCGGGCATGTAGCACTGTCCACCTTGGCATTCCGTAGAGTCAGTTGGCGACCACCAATCGGTGGACTGTGCACATATATGCCCGACGCCTGTGGGTTTGGGCTGGATACACTCGGAGGTTTCGACTTCGTATATCTCACCCGACAAAGAAAGGTCAAAATCATGGAGGCGTTCCGTCCATTCAAGGTCTTGAATCATCCATTGGAAGTATCCGATTAGAGCGATTATCCCCAAGACCAAAGGGATAACCAACATCCAAATCGCATTTCTGAGTTCATTGAAAGCGTTTTGAACATCGTCTGTCATGGAAGTTTCCTCTTACTCAGGGCGCGGGGCGCGCTCAAGCAACTCGCTTATGGCGCGCTCAAGTGGCACATCGTCGAAGATGACGCTGTGCATCGCCTGGGCTATGGGCATCTCGATGCCGAGCCGCTCCGCCAGCATAATGGCTCCGGCTATGGTGTCCACGCCCTCGGTGACATTGTCCATGGATGCGCGTATCGCCTGGGGCGTCTCGCCCTTCGCCAAGCGGCTGCCGAAGTAGTGGTTGCGGCTCAGTGCGCTTGAACAGGTGGCGATGAGGTCGCCCATGCCCGCCAAGCCCGCCAGCGTGAAGGGGTTCGCGCCCGCTGCCTTGGCGAGGCGGCCAATCTCCGCCAGTCCCCGCGTGATGATTGCCGCCTTAGCGTTGTCGCCGTAGTTCAGCCCGTCGCAGACGCCCGCAGCCAGGGCGATGATGTTCTTCAGCGCGCCGCCGAACTCTACGCCCACGATGTCTTGGTTGGTATAGACACGGAAGCGGCCGGTGTTGATGATGCGCTGCGCCGTCCGTGCGGCATCGGCGTTCTCGGACGCAACGACGGTGGATGCGGGCTTGCCGTGTATGATCTCGCGGGAGAGGTTGGGGCCGGATAGAGCGCATACACGGTCACGCATGCCCGGCGGCAGCTCGTCGGCGATCACTTCGCTCATTCGCTTGCCCGTGTCCATCTCAAGCCCTTTGGTGGCGCTAACGAGGATGGCGCGCGGCGGCAGTGCGTCGCGCACGCGCCGCACATTCGCCCTGAACGCCCGCGACGGCACGACTATGAGCACAAGTTCCGCGCCATGCAGCGCGATGCGGGGCGACGGTGATACGGACAGGGACGCGGGGAATGGTACGCCGGGCAGGAAGCGCGTATTCTCGCGGGCTGCTTCGAGCGCGGCGGCTTCGGCTTCGGTGCGCGCCCAGACGCCCACATCGATGCCGCGCCGCGCGATGATGACGCCGAGCGTAGTGCCCCAGCTTGTAGTACCGACAACGCCGACTTTCGGCATTTTTCGTCCTTGCACAGCCAAGATGCGCCGGCTTCAGGGACGTTTAGCTAAGTCAATGGGAACAGCATAGCGAGGGTCTGCAATGGGACGCCCCGGCGCTGGAACTTCAAGGAATGTTACGCTGTCGTAGAAGTCGTCCAGCGCGACAAACTTGCCGTTCTGCTCTGCCCATTCTCTCATGCGGCGATTGCAACTATGCTGCCAGGACAGTACTTCAATTCGCCAGCCTCGATTGTGCATACGCTCCAAATCGGCGTGAAAACCCGCGCCGTCAGTAAAGCCTGCGCCGTCAGTAAAGCCTGCGCCGTCTCCGGTGAGCAATACCGCGATCCCGGGGTCCCCGTTGTAGTCATATCCGTCACGCAGCATAGCGGTTTGCAGCACTTGGTCCACGCCTTGTTCCCCACCCTGCATCTCGCCGCGCTCCAGTAAATGAACGGTGACGCCCTCGTTTTCCATGCGATTCCAGACATGGCGCAGTTCCGGCGGAATAGAACCTACGGCAACCGCATGCTCTATCTCGCGCCCGGCGCAAGCCAAGTCAAGCAGGTTGCGGAAGTGGATACGCATCCGGGCGCGGGCACTCTCACCTTCCTTATCGATAGCGACTTGTTGCGCGCTGATGAAGATGTTGGAGTTGTCCCAGTAGATAAAGACTCTTTCCATTTCAAGCCTGCCTCTGAATTTCTATGCTTCATCCATTATAGCGGATGCGTGGCGTTTCGGCTTAGCCGTCGGTGGGGATGGCGGGCTGGCCTAGCTTGCGCTCTTGACCGCTGATGAGGCGCTGGATGTTGTCTTTGTGCAAGCCTATGACGAGCGCCGCGCCGAAGATTACATAGGCGAGGTATTCGACGGGGGCGCGTCCCAGCGCAATCAGGAGGGCAAGGGTGAGCACGCCGGACAGCGTGCCGAGAATAGAGCCGAGCGATACATAGCGGCTCAGGGCTACGGTGGGCAATCCGACAAGCGTGGCAACCAGCCCTGCCCAGGGGGACAGGATGATAAGCCCTGCCCAGCCGGGCGCAGTGCCTCTGCCGCCGCGAAAGCCGATGAACACCGACCAGTTATGACCGACGAGCACGGCGATTGCGACCGCGGCATCTACGCCCGGCGAGTCGAAGAAGTAGCGCGCCAGAGCCACGCCAAGCACCGCCTTGCCCATGTCCAGCGCGAGCGAAAGCAGCGCGGCAGGCACGCCGGCGGTACGCATCACATTGGTCATGCCCGTCTTGCCGCTGCCGTACTCGCGCACATCAACGCCCTTGAACAACCTGCCAAGCAGCAAGCCGAAGGGCAGCGCGCCAAGTAGGTAGCCGGCGGGTATCATCACCAGATAGGGGAGCATCGCGGCAACTATCCTCCCCTGCCTCTGAAGCGCATACGCAGCGGGCTGCCCTTGAACTCGTAAGCCGCCCGGAGCGCGTTTTCGAGATAGCGCTTGTAAGAGAAGTGCACCATATCCGAGTGGTTGACGAAGAAGGTGAAGCTGGGCGGGCCGGTGTTGTCTTGGGCGACGCTGTATATCTTCAAGGAGCGCCTGCCGGAGAGCGCGGGCGGGTGCTCAGCGACTGCGGTCATGACGCGGCGGCGCAGGTCGTAGCGAGGCACTCCCTTCGTCCATTCCTGATAGACCTGGCGCGCGGTGTCCAGCAGGTTGGCGATGCCGCTGCCATTGAGCGCGGATGTGAAGCATATAGGGGCGTAAGAGGCGAAGCGGAAGCGTTCGCGCACCTGCTGTATCGCCTGGCTCTGCGTCATGCCCATCTCGGACGCGAGATCCCACTTGTTGACGCCGAGGATGATGCCCTTGAACTCGTCGAGGATGAACTTGGCGATGTGCGTGTCCTGGCTGCTGGCAAGCTCGGAGGCGTCCATGAGCAAGATGGCTACATCGGCGCGGTCGATGGCGCGTATGGCGCGCAGCACGCTGTAACGCTCGATACCGCGCTCGATGCGCCCGCGACGCCGTATGCCGGCGGTGTCGATGAGCAGCACCGACCAGTCGTCGAAGTTCAACAGGCTGTCCAGCGAGTCGCGGGTGGTGCCCGGGATGTCGCTGACGATGGCGCGCCGCTCGCCGGCGATGGCGTTGAGCAGCATGGACTTGCCGACATTGGGGCGTCCGATGATGGCGAGTTTCAGGTCGGCTTCCGGCTCCGTGAACGCGGGCGCGTTCGGGAAGTGCGCCACCACCTGCGCCATGAGCTCGTCGACGCCGATGTTGTGAAAGGCGCTTGCCGCGACGGGAGCGCCGACGCCAAGCTCGTAGAATTCGGCGGCTTCGGCAGCGAGTCGGTCGTTATCGGCTTTGTTGGCGACCAGCACGATAGGCTTGTCGGTGCGGCGCAGGGCGTCCGCGACATCTACATCGGAGGGCGTTACGCCGGTGGTGGCGTCGACGGCGAACACGATGACATCCGCCTCGTTGATGGCAAGCTCAATCTGCGCCTTGACCTGCCGCCAGATGTCGGTTTCGGGGAACAGTTCCAAGCCGCCGGTGTCCACGAGAATGAAGGCGTGTTCCGCCCAGACCGTCTCAGTGGTAACGCGGTCGCGCGTCGTTCCCGCGATGTCGGAAACGATGGCGGTCGGCCTGCCGATGAGCCTGTTGAACAGCGTGGACTTGCCCACATTGGGGCGTCCAACGATTGCGACGAGTGGTTTGGCGGTGCTTGTCATAAGAACTTGTCAGCCTATCAGTCGGTCAGTGTATCGGTCATCGATTTGCGGAGCGGAAAGGTTGTGGGCGCTGGGTTTTGCCGCATTAGTCGCTGAATATGGCGGCGAGGATGGCATTTTGAGCGTGGAGGCGGTTTTCGGCCTGGTCGAATACGACGGAGCGCGGGTGGTCTATCATTCCTTCGGAGAGTTCCTGCCCTCTGTACGCGGGCATGTCGTGCATGAACAGGAAGTCGGGCTTTGCGGATTCTACCAGCGCTTCGTCCACCGTGTAGTCGCTGAAAACGGCGATGCGTTCCGCCTTCTCCGCTTCATCGCCCATGCTAACCCAAGTGTCGGTATAGACGACATCGGCGTCGCGGACCGCCGCCGCCGGCTCGCTGACCCATTCTAGTTTGGATTCCTTGTCCGCTGCCCTGCGCCGCGCTTCTTCTAGCACAACCGCCGGTATTTGGTAATCTTCGGGCGATGCCAGAGTGAAGTTCGCGCCGACGGAGGCGCAGGCGAGCGCAAGGCTGGACGCCACATTGTTGCCGTCGCCGATGAAGGCGATGTTCAGGTCTGACAGACGGCGCTTGTGTTCGTAGATGGTCAGCAGGTCGCCCATAGCCTGACAGGGATGCTCCAAGTCGGAGAGGGCGTTGACGACCGGGATGTCGCAATACTCGGTGAGCAGCTCAAGGCTGCGGTGCGAGAAGACGCGAGCGATGATGCCGTCCACCCAGCGGTCGAGCACGCGAGCGATGTCGGCTTCAGGCTCGCGCACGCCAAGCCCGACGTCCTGCTGGCTGAGATATGTGCAGGCGCCGCCAAGCTGCCGGATGCCGACCTCAAAGCTCACGCGGGTTCGCAGCGAGGGCTTCTCGAAGATGAGCGCGAACTCTTTGCCCGCAAGCGGTCGCTCGCCCTTGCCGCGCTTCATGCTGTAGGCGCGCTCTACGAGCTGCGCCACGCCCTCAGACGGCAGATCTGCGACCGACAGAAAATGCTTGCCCTTCATTCCCTACTCCTTACTTGATAGGCGATAGTATATTATAGCCGATGGGGTTAGAGTTTAGCCCCTCTACACGCCTATACAGGTGTCAAGCGTTTTTGAGCGGGTTTTTGACAGCCTGTCAGTTATCACTTTTTCGCTTGACATCAAAAAAACAGGAACATGGCGATGTTACCATGCCCCTGCTTGTGGTGAAAGTGATAGCCTGTCCAATATGGACAGCCCTGAGATTATCGGGGCTGTGAGCGCGGGGCGTCCTGTTTTCGCATACCCGCTTCACGAAGCGACTTAAAGGCGCGCGCTCCCGCCGCGCGGTCTGCTGCGCGGAGTTCGTCCCAACGGAACGATACATCGGCGTCGAGCTTCTCGCTCAATTCGGAAGCCACTATCGCGCCGAGCGGTTGAATCATGCCAAACGGCATGCGCCGGTATGCTTCACGAAGCACTGAGCCGTCCGCGCCTTTCAGAAACTCTATTGGTATGCCACAGATACCTAGGTTCTGTGGACAATTGAGATATATGCTATGTTAAAGGCATGCCTAACACAAGACTAACTACCGCTAAATGGATGAGGATACGCGACTTTCTACGCTCCGACCCGGGGGTGTATGTCAAAGACGAGGCAGAATGCAGGAAATTCATAGAAGCCGTCGTCTGGATTAACAGAACGGGCGCGCCGTGGAGAGACCTGCCGGAGAAGTTCGGCAAGTCCAACAGCGTATTCAGGCGGTTCACGCGCTGGAAGCAAAGCGGAGTCTGGGAGCGGATGTATCTGCACTTCATAGAAGATCCTGACAAGGAGAATCTGATAATAGACAGCACGATAGTGCGCGCGCATCCTTGCGCTGCGGGCGCGTCTTCTGAAAAGGGGGGCAAGACGCGCAGGCGTTAGGCAGAAGCAGAGGCGGGTTCAGCACGAAAGTGCATGCGAGCGTTGACGCTCTAGGCAATCCGTTGAGGTTCATCTTGACAGCGGGTCAGGAACACGACATCAAGCAGGCTGAGGCGCTGGTGGAGGATGTGGAGTGCGAGCGAGTCATAGCGGATAAAGGGTACGATTCGGATGCGTTCCGCAAGTATGTCGCACAGAGTGGCGCAACGGCTGTAATACCGCCTAAATCCAACCGCAAGAGGCAGTATTGGTATGACGAGCACATATACAAGGAGCGGCACTTGGTTGAGTGTCTGTTCAACAAGGTGAAGCACTTTCGCAGAGTGTTCTCTCGTTACGACAAGTTCGCTGATACATACCTGAGTTTCCTACAAATTGCGGCAACCCTAATCTGGCTGAAATGAAATGTCCACACTACCTAGTATGAGTTCGTCTGTATCCCTCCGATGCTGAACGAGCGGGAGTTTGTAATCAGCCCCAACCCTTTGGACTAGCCAGTCACCGCGCGGTTGTTCAAGATAGCCCCCAGGCGCAGCTTGGCTTTGGCTTTCCGTTGTCATGATTTTGCCCCTGAGTTTGCCAAGCGCGATTTCAATCTCCGTCTTGTCGTCTCCGTCATCGTCATCGCCGGGCTCAGCTAGCGGGAGTATGCCCCCCGTCGGCATGGCGGCTTCGTCTGCCAGCGACTTATTGATGTTGGCGTCCATGCGCGCCGCTTCACTGGCAAAATCCAGTGGACTAAGTCCACGCCATGCCTGTTCAGGGGAGTACGCATATCGCAGATGCACGACGCCTTCATAGGGAAGTTTCACGGAGTACGAACCGGACGGGGCCGGCATCTCTACGCTGTACATTCAGCTGTCGGGGAGATAGCCCCCCTGAATGTCCCAGCTCGCCGCTTCTATCAGCCTAAGCCGCCCGCCCGTAGTCTGAATGGCATATACCAGTTCTCCCGCCCGTATGAGCATGCGTCCGATATGTGCCAGCATCTCAGGGGTAAGCAGCATGCGTATCATCGGGCTATCGGTTTCAACAGCCGCCGATGCAAACGCTCTTGCGATGGTGGAGGCTGCCAGTTCGAGCGCGCCGCTATCCCGTATGTCTGCATCCGGCATAGTAGCCGTAGATTGGCGCAAAAGCAGTCGGGTAAAGGCATCGGGTATAGCCCCCCTGATTGCGTTTCTCTACGGGCTGAACAGACGCCCTCTTGAACTTATCTAACCCCGTGTGCAAGTATAAGCTTCATGTGAGCAGCTTGGAGATTTGGAAAGGCGGATTGCCAAGAGACTGATTCAGCATCACTGCCAAGGTGTGGCTAAGTACCTTCCTGATGAGCCTGTTTCCCAGATGCCACAAGTCCCTAGCGCCCACACTCTTCACTGAGTAGCGGGCTTCCAGCTGGCTGAACAGCGTCTCTATCCGATAGCGCGCACGACCGCACAAAAACGTCCATCCCACCTCCGCATCCCGCCCGGATGACTTCTTCTTGAAGGCCGCGTGCAGCCACAGTCCCTGCTTCTCAAGCTCTTCTCGCAGGCGCGGACTCCAGTAGTTGCGATTCCCCAGCAGCACACCCTGCTGTCCATTGACCAGGCTCGCGACGACCTCAGTATCCTGGATGTGCGCGGGTGCCAGGATGAACCCCACGATTACGCCCGGCAGCGCCACTAAACTGTGCAGCCGAAAGCCGTAGAAGAGACCCTTTTCAGTCGAGGCGTGGCCGTAAGTCGCCCATTCCCGGAACAGCTTGTGCCTGTTGGCGCGGGGGAACTTGCAGACCGCTATAGGCATGCTGTCCACAATGTGCACACCCTCGTCTTTGGGCAAGTCTTGGAGCAGTCGTTGCCAGATATGCCTTTTGACTTCGCGCAGGTTCGCAGCCTGCCTCGTGAATGTGGTGCGATGCACCTTCGCCATAGCCGGAAACAGGTGTGAGTAGTGTCTGCGGAAGTAGTCGTAAATGGCTTTGTCCTTGTTGAGTTCCAGGTACTCGCCCACGACTTCCATAGTGAGAACCTCGCTGTCGGCGAGCAGTGGCATAGGGCCTCTCTGCATGAGTCGTTTGTTTGCGAGTATCTCTTTGAGCATATCGTCAATTAGGCAGAAAGCGGTTATGATGAAAGTGTCCAGGTCCATAGCGTCCTCCTTGAGTTTTGCTTACCCAATTAGAAACGCTGTGCGCCTGGATTTTAACTCCGATTATCCTCCCTCATATACTTGCACACGGGGTTAATTAACCTTCGAAACTTTTCAGGAAGCCATGAAACTCTTGAGCATTAAAATTATCAGAACTATCAGGCGACTTCGCACTTCAAAGTTACTCATCGGGTCGGGGATAGTTACTGTTATATCTGCGATTGGAATAGGTGCAGTATGGTTCTGGGGGGATCTGTCTCTGGCGTCCTTCTTCTGCGATTTATGGGGCGTCTGGAATTGGCTGCGAACTATGGGAGAGGGATCTGAAACACGCACCACGACGATTCGGAATTTAGGATTACTTGTTGCTGGCGTAGTTGCATTGATATTCGCTTATTGGCGGAGCAAAGTAGCTGACCGACAAGCAGACATTGCACGGCACACCTTGCTGAATGAACGTTACCAACGCGGAGCAGAGATGCTCGGGAATAGAAGTTTGTCGGTACGTATAGGTGGCGTTTATTCCCTAGAAGAACTTGCAAGGGAAGTCCCGGAGATTTACCACGTTAAGGTGATGCGTGTCTTCTGTGCGTTCGTGCGTTTTCCAACGAAGGATCGTTCGAGTGAGTCTGCTCATAAAGACGACGCAACTCGGAAGAGCGAGAGCCGAAGAATACCCGCTGATGTTGAATCTGTAATGCACGCGATTGGATATAGAGACCCCAGACGCATATCTCTTGAACAGAATGAAAAGCCAAGAGTACTGTATTTGCGAGATGCGAACCTAATCCACTTGCAGGTTGAACGCGCAAATTTTTCGAACGCGTGGCTTACTAATGTCAATCTATCGGACGCAGTCCTCCGGCGCACAAATATGTCTGGGGCTAGACTGCGTGACGCAGATATGACTTGTGCCGACCTCGAGCAAGCCGATCTATCTGAAGCCAAACTCTGGGGAGCTAACCTGTCAGGCACGATACTTCGCCGAACAAATCTATCAGGGAGCGATCTGTGTGGTGTTGACTCCGTTGTTCCTGAACACAAGATTCCCGTGTCAGGTCTAACACAGACGCAATTGGACGAAGCTATAGCAGATTCAAGAAACCCGCCCAAATTAGATGGTGCAATTGACGCTGAGACCAACGAGCAATTGATATGGCGCGGGTGCCACACAGCACACATATAGAGGATATTCGCATCAAATTCGATTCGGAAATTCCAGCAATCTACGATAGGCGAGCGGCATGATGCGTCGAAGTGTTCGACAGTTCGATAACTTAGCAGTATTGGGAATGTCCTTGTCGAAGAATGCGCTATTGAGCATCCAAAATGGGTGAAACGGGAGGAAAAGAAGCGAGAATTTAACATAATCGCTTGAATTACACCAACAATAGTGGTAGATTACTAGCCTGAAAGTCGGGCGCATCAATGGGATAAACTAGAATTGTGAGCGACATCATGACCTATCCGAGTCCAGCAACACACTACCTAGGGCGTGTTCACACTAATGTAAAGATTGTAAAGCATCGTATATGAGTGCGAACGCTATGAAACCCTTGAACATCACATCCAACTTGTCGTAACGAGTGAATACCCGTCTGAATCTCTTCAACCGGCCGAAAAGACGCTCTACTTCGTTACGCCTTTTGTACAACTCCCTATCGTATTCCCACGGATTGACCCTGTTTCTTTTGGGCGGAACTACGGATTCGAACCCCAAAGAACGCGCATGACTGCGTGTGACATCTCCCTCATACGCCCTATCCATCAACAGCGGCAAGCCATTATGCCGCTCTCCCATCTGAGTGAGCAACTTGCGTCCCACAGGCGCATCGTGCGCTTGTCCTCCGGATAGGCAGAACAGCACGGGCGTCCTCGCATCTGCCGCAAGCATGTGTATCTTGGTGTTCCAGCCACCCCTCGACTTGCCTATGGACTGACGTCCCTTTTTTTCAACGCGCCTGTGCCGTCGGGATGCACTTTCACACTCGTGCTGTCTACATCCTGTTCACACTCATGGGTTCGTCTAGCAACGCCGATACGCGCCTGCGCGAGTTCATAAGCGTCTTCAACGGCAAGTGAACTTCGGAAGGGCAGTTCGCGCGTTCGCTCAACAAACCGCGCTGGATTGGCAAAAGCGCGGCTATGGCGACAGGTGAACAGCAGAAGGAATACAACAAGAACCTTAACGCTGCATTTCCACCGGGCGATAACAATAACGGCGACGACGCCGTAACGCGCACGGTTCTCTGGGTTGGAGGCGGCGACGACCTGAAACCGCTCACAAATCCAGTCGACGAGTCGGCGGCTCATTTTGAGCAATTGGCAATCAACATGTTCGCTGCCGACAGCGGCATACAGGCATCGCGGCTCGGCGCGGCTGAACACCCGACTTACAACAATAGCAAGGTGTTTGAGGAACGCTTTCTCAGAAACACCATCGCGCCGCTTTGCAGGCAAATTGGCGATGCTATCCAATCTCAACTGGATAGCGTCACGCATTTGAACGGCGTCAAGTCGCTTGAGATAGTGCAAAACGACATCGTTCATTACGACATCGAGCGGGAAGACGCAGCGCAGGAAGTCCAACGCAAGCGCGCCGACACGCTCGTCAAGGCTACGGCGGCGGTTCGCAATCTTATGGCGGCGGGGCTGTCTTACGATGAGGCGATACGCGCTCTACCGGGGGCGGCTGAAATCATGGGGCAGAGTATTGAACCTGCGCCGACGGCGGCTGAGATGATACGGCAAGCATACGACGACAAGCGCACAGCAGAAGCAGAGGCGCGCTCGCGCGAGTGGGATAGAAAATGGCGTGAACAGAAGCGCGCCGAAGCAGAACAGCAAGAAGCAGAGGAAGCGGAACGGCAGCGTCTAATGCGTCAGGCGATAACCGACGGGCGCGCTAATGATATGGACGAGGCAGCGACCATCGTTGCAACGGACATGATAATTGGCATCATGGACAAGGCATTATTCCCCGAAGGGCATCAAAACGGCGCGACGCCTGCCGGAACGGACGCTCGGAGAGGCGCGTAAATCGGGCTAGTAATGTATGGTATTGCTTGCTGCTGGAATTACACCATACGCACGGGAAGGGGCTAGGGTATGGCACTGCTAACGATAGAAGAAATCAGGGATAGGCTCGCCTACACGCGCGAACCTTCGGCGGTGCCTAGCTCGCTGCTGCAAGCGACGCTCAACGCCGCGGAAGCGGTGATAGTGAAACTGTACGGCGAGCATCCTGACCCCTTGCACCACACACTTACGACCGCTCAAATCGCAGAGGCGAACATGGAACTCGACCGCCGGAAGGCAGCGCAAACGGAGTGGGTTTCATTGGACTTGCGCGGGCTATACACAGAAAAAGATGATGCGCTGAGAACGAACATGGGGCTGCCAACGGAACTGTGTTAGCAGCGTTTAACTCAGGTGCGCGCCGCTATTAGCAGAAGACCACAGCGCAGAAATCAGAACAAGATACTTGCGCTCGATTGATAGCAATACGGCAATTCTGCCGCTTTGACCGCGCCGCTCTACACCTAGTCCGTAATTGATACTGGCGTGGAGTTCTGAGCAATTTTGAGCAATTTTCACCGAATCCGTGTTGTTGCACGCCAAATTGCGCTCGTTGCAAGAAAATTGCACTCGTTGCAGGCAAAAAACCACTGCAATTTCCACGCACAGAGCAATTTTTTGAACGGACGGGGGGATACTTGGGGCGGGAAAATTTAATATCTCGGACATTATCAGACGGCAATCAGAGGAAATCTGACAGCCTAATTCCTGCGCTCGGATAGGTTCGGCGGCGGTATTGTGCGGGATTTCACGATGTTTTTGCCCATATAGGGTCAAGATGGGGAAGGTTCGGGTATGAAATTGAAAATTGCAGTCTTGTTGCACGATTCCTGCAACGACTGCAACAAATCCTGCAACGAAGTGTAGTTCGGAGGCTAGATAGACGGCGTAACTCACTGCAACGAGTTGTGCAATTTTCGTTGCAACGACTGCGATTTCTTGTTGCAGAGGTGCAATTTCACTGCAATTTCAAAATTAGTCGACTGACATAAAAAACAGGTTCGTTGCAGCGTTGCAACAGCCTTGCAACAATTCTTGCAACGAGTTTGCAACGAGATTTTGAGCCGAAAACAGGGGATCTCGCGCCCTAAGACGGTGTTTTCGGAGTATCAATTTGTGAGGATTGCCGGCGCGCGCTCCAACCCGAATTGGGATTAAATCGGGCTGTGTGAAAATTGCTATCGGACTTCGTGGAGTGTTGAAATCAGAACAGGATTGCCGCTCGACCGACAGAGGGAAGGCTGCGCGGGAATGTGAATGAACCCCTGCATGCTAGAAACATGCAGGGGTTCGGCGTACAGCACACACCGACAACAAAAGCGGTTCTGTACTCGGCGATTAGCGACTTCGCCGTAGCACGATGTTACCAGCAGGCACATTGCACTACAACCGCCGCTCGTAACAGCCTTCAATCTAGCGGTGCTATTCGGAGGTGCAAATTGAGCGGGCGGCTATGCCAAGCAGTATATCGGAGAATGACGCCTTTATGTCTTCGGCCTCTACCCTCTGTGCCTCTGCTATGGACGCAATGGCGGTGCGCATCATCATCGGCTTATAGTCGTTCACTGCCGTACTGAACGCATAACGCCCAGCATTAATGCCGGGCGTTATGCGTTTGGGATGTTTATGATGGGGGAACTCAATTCAGACGGGTTTCATCTGTTAGCCGTAATGAGATTTCTTACTTCCGGAAGGGGTCTTGATTCTCTTCGTATTCCTGCGCCACTTTAAGAATGTCTTCTATCGGCGGAATGGAGCGTTCCCCTCGGGCTAATTCCTTCCTTGCGTGACTTATTCCAAGTTTGTAAGCACAGGCGAGAGCATCAAGGACGTTGTATGCGATATTACCACCGCCATCAGTGATTCTACCAGTGATTTTACCAGTGCCTACCAATAGGTTGTTTTCAGCAACCTGTGGATAGATGAATACGGGCAACTCCAAACCTTGATTTGGCATGTCCGCAGGATACAAAGTGGCGGTGACAACTTGTTGCCCGTCCACCTCCGCAATATACCAACCCTTCTCTCCAGATGTTATTCTCATAGGACTTACGCAGTTGAGCGCGATTTCGTACTTGAAACGGGTCAATCTCGGGTAGGAGTTCATATTCAAGTGCGTAAGTCCTGTCTCAATAGGACTTACGCAGTTGGATTATTGAGAATATGATAGAAGTCAAGTCTAATGCGTAGCGAGTAAAGTACATGAACTCTGCCAAGTGCGATGACCACGACTACATAAACTTTATGATTGCCGCTCAGAGAGCCTTCAGTTGCACCGAAGCCGCTCGCTGTCAGCCCACGGAAGACAAGGCTGCATCTCACGATGCGTTCACTCGTCTGCTCACGCGACAGCCTCCCGATACGGAGGCGCTGTGGCGAGAAACGCAAGAGATGGTCGACCTCGATGGCGGCCTGCTTGTGCTGGACGACTCCACCTTGGACAAGCCGTATGCGAAGCGCATCGATCTGGTGACTCGCCACTGGAGCGGCAAGCATCGCAAGGTGGTGATGGGCATAAACCTGATAAGTATGGTGTGGACGGATGGAGAAGCGACGATTCCCTGCGACTTCCGCGTCTATGACAAACCCATAGGCGGCAAGAACAAGAACGAACACTTCAGGGATATGCTCACCCGCGCCAATGAGCGCGGCTTCGCGCCTGAGTGCGTGCTGTTCGACAGCTGGTACTCCTCGCTTCAGAACCTGAAGCTCATCCGCTCCTACGGCTGGTCGTGGCTGACGCGGCTCAAGTCCAACAGGCATGTCAATCCCGACGGCGGCGGCAATGTTCGGGTGAGCGCCGTTGAGATAGGCGCTGAAGGCCGCCGAGTGCATCTCAAAGGAATGGGTTCATCAAGGTGTTTCGGACAGTCTCCCCGGAAGGGGACGTGCAATACTGGGCTACCGATGATCTTGAGATGGCTGTGAGCAAGCGGGAAGAGTTGTGCGTGCGTGGCGCATAGAGAACTATCACAGAGCCATCAAGCAGCGCTGTGGTGTGGAGCGCGCGCAGGTCAGGTCTGCGCGCGGGGTCAGATAAACCATATCGGCTTCTCACTGCGGGCGGGCGTTCGGCTGGAGGCGTATCGGTTGAGTACGGGCGTCAGTTGGTACGAGGCGAAAACTGCTATCATCAGAGCCTCCATCCGGCAATATCTGCAAAATCCACTCTACACCCTCAACTTAACTGCGTAACAGGGCAATTGCATCTAAATCGTTGTTATGTTCTGTTAGAATGGAAATCACATCGCCTTCCCCACTGTCATTCCGAACGGAGTGAGGAATCTTGTGTGATGCAAAGGTGTTAGCATAGACACAGGTGGGGGGCGGCAGGCCGTAGGAATCTAGGTCCAATAAGACCGCATTTTAGCATTCGCCGCCGCCCCCATAGCCTCATACAAGCCCGTATAGTTGCCAGGGCTTAAAGCCCGTACCTGCAAGAGAGGGATGCATGAGCAAGAACATCGTAATGGGAATAGACGTAAGTGGCAAGCGCCTCGACGCCCACATCCTGCCCCAAGCCCAAGCGCGCAGCTTCTCGAACGACCCGGAGGGCATAGCCGATCTGGTGCGCGTCGCCAAAGAGCAAGCCGTGGACATAGTGGTGATGGAAGCCACAGGCGGACTGGAAGTATCGCTCGCCCGCGAGTGCTCGCGGCACGAGCTGGGGGTGTGCGTGATAAATCCGCGTCGCATAAGGGACTTCGCGCGCTCGGTGGGCAGGCTGGCGAAGACGGACGCGCTGGACGCCGAGGTGATAGCGCGCTTCGGCTCGGTGATGGAGCTGGAGTCGCAAGAGCAGCCTGACGAAGCCGCGTTCAGGCTCAAGGGACTGCACAACCGCCGGAGTCAGTTGGTGGAGATGCGAGTGGCGGAGTACAACCGTCACAAGCGCGCGCAGCCGGAGATGCGGGCAGCGATAGACGAGCATATCGGCTACCTGGACAAGGCGATAGTGGAGGTGGACGCGCAGATAGCGGAAGCGATAGCTCAGAGCGCGGAGTGGACGCGCAAGTCGGAGTTGCTGCAAGAGGCGCCCGGCATAGGCGCGGTGACGAGCACCACGCTGCTCGCTGCGCTGCCCGAGCTGGGGAAGTTGAGCAAGCGCAAGATGGCTTCGCTGGTGGGAGTGTCGCCGTTGAACCGCGACAGTGGGAGCTATCGCGGCAGGCGCAGCATACATGGGGGCCGTGCGTCAGTGAGGCGATCGCTGTACTTGGCGGCGTTGAGCGCGCGGAGGTACAACCCTGTGATAAAGGAGTATTACGAGCGACTGACGGCGCGCGGGAAGAACGGGAAGGTAGCGTTAGTGGCGTGCGTCCACAAGTTGTTGAGCATACTGAACTCGATGATCAAGAACGGCACGCACTGGAACGCTCAGCACACCACCCCGCCACCAAACCGGCTTCCGTCAACATAGTTGCTAAATCCCTGCCACCAACACGCCCGATATAGCAAGCATTTTAGACCCCTCACTCCGTTCGGGGTGACAATTGAAAATCCCTGGGCAAATCAACGAACCCATAATGTCTGAACATTGATGAACAAGTCTGATTTAGTGTGCCTAAACACCCAATTTTCGGTAGGATTTGCCCTTGAATTTAGATGCGATTGCCCTGAACTGCGTAAGTCCTATGAGATATGATAGGTTCTGAGGGCAACAGCCCCATAAAGCCGCATGATGTTTCCGCATCACTGGGGTTTTCTAAATTGGCGAGATACTTACAGAAGCGTGTTCAGGTTTCTGTCCGGTTCGACCAGCACCCCGACTTGTTACGGGCAGCGCCTTCTAAACGCCACAAAGTCCTTCGCACTCCTCTTCCATGCGCTGTGTTTCAGCCTGCAAGTCTGACGAGAATTCGACCTTGCTGAAATGAGCGCATCACCCAAATGCAGCCCGGAAATTCATGCCCGGAGAACTCTGGGGACTGCTAGAATACTGAAAACCGCAATTGGGGGAGAGAAATCTGTGGACGCTTCGGACTATTTGCGGAGATGGACGCCCTAGCCGAACAGTTCAACTTCGATCCGTCGATAATGCAGGACATCTACTTCCCGCGCTGGAACATCCCTCCGGCCGCGCCTGTGTTGAGTGTTCAGCGCTCATCAAACGATGTAATAAAAGCATATCTTTTGTTACATGTGCCGCAGCGACTCATACTTGAGATACTCCCATAAGCTTGATGAGAAGGACTCGGAATGTAACAATCTATCGGAAGAATTGTTACACCGCCGAAAACCGGAGACACAATGACAACGGACGCTATAGCTCGCCGGCGAAAACCGCGTGGACTCCATCCCAAGAAAACTGCGCGGGCGATTGAGAAATCCAAGTTGCCGGAGTATCTCGAAGCCGACGAAGTGAATGCCATCATCCGTGCCGCGGGCGATCCTAGGGCGCGGCTGTTGATGCTAGAACAGTGGCGGGCTGGTCTCCGTGTGTCCGAGGCACTCGCGCTAGAAGTGGCGGACCTGTCGCTGAGTGGCGACCGTCCTACTCTCAGGGTTCGGTCGGGCAAAGGCAGGAAGGCGAGAGTTGTGCCGGTTCATCCAGAGCTAGCGGCTGCGTTTCGCATGGCATTATCGTATGGCAACGTGAGGCAAGGAAGGCTGATTGGTGTTACGCGAGTTACGGCTTGGCGCTGGGTGCAGACTGCGGTCAACCGGGCGGAGCAACTCGGCGCGATACCTGTCGGGAAGCAAGTCGGAACACACACCTTGCGGCACAGCTATGCCCGGCACCTGCTGATGCACGGCGTACCCATCAACTACCTATCGCGCTGGCTGGGACACAGCAGCATCCAGACGACGCTCATCTACCTGGAACTTGTCCCGGACCCGATGGGGACGCTGGCTGCGGTGCCGTGACCAAGATCCTACAGGTCTTGACATTGAAGATGGTTGCTATTCCCTGAACTACGCACGCTACCGGATCATCATTTGTTTTCAATGGTAGCAATTCCATTCAAGAGCTTCTCTCGTAATCTTCGGACAGCCGCCATTTCAGGGGGCTCATAGTCGTCCCTTATGCCATCTAATGGTGGATTGCAACGCCAGAATGGTAGGGACCGCCAGCTCGATGGAATGGGGCCTCCCACTTTGTGTCTTCTCAACTTTGGCACGACAGTTATGAGAAAGCGCTCTGATAAGCTCAGAGCATGCCGCCCAATTTGGCCGCCCTGACCTCATCGAAGTGGCATCGTTTGTGCTTCAACCCACTTCCACATGGACAGCGTTGATTTCTTCTGGTCTTAACCATTGCGCGAAGGTCACCAAAGTAAGCATTCTTTGTATCTTCGATCTGATGTGGGTATGTCTTCCACAGGTCATGCTTGGATGCCTCCAGTCCATAACGATCAACGTAAGCGACTCGATAGAAGAAAGGGATAACAAGTTCCCTTATGAACTCTGGCAACCGAAAGGGTTCCCCCGTTTCGACCTGAAATCCTAGACAGCAACGATTCTCTGCACAATCCGAATAGCAATGCATATCGGCAATGTTAGCAATACCCTGCTCTTCCATGATTTTCTGTATCCGCTTGCCCGTCTCAATTACGGTAGGCCACGGGTTGAACGGCGTAGGCATAAAAGTGAGACGAATCAGGACATCGAATCTGTCGCGTATTCCCATCCGATTATCGTCTTCGAGGTGTGAGGACACAGATTTCAGTAAACCGTCATCGAGATCGTACATCTCCGCGAATACCAATTTACCAGAAATCAAGTTACTCTCAGGATTGTATGACAATCCTGGCTGTACTTCGCTGATCCACCGAAGATCACGGTCTGAAATCCTTATCGACTTGGTCTCTACCTCCCGACTTTCTGTCGCCAACGAGCCGGCGTACTGTGGCCTAGGTCTCACAGGCGGCGCAAATACCGCAGTTGACCTGTTCCCACTGGGACCTCCGGGTGGCTTTGGCTTGGAGTCTCCTCCACCGCCATTACCGCCTCCAGACGAACCTTTGCCGAAATCGTCTCCAAGCAATTTGCGCCAGTTCTTGAGAGCTTCGTCAGTCGATTCGGCGTTAAAGGCTTCACTCGCAGTATGCGCGTGTGAATGTACCCGTCTCCTGAAATTGGCGTACTTGGTCTGGTCCCAATGGCGATTGAAGGTCTCAGTTGACAGCACGGGATTTTCGATCTCTGGCATGGTAGGATGCCGTTGCAGGTATTCATCCATCCTCGTCAAGATGGTCACCAAGGTGTCTGATACCGTACCGACAGCTTCTTTCCCTTCGTCGGACGGTTCGATGGCGTTGCCGGCGAGTGTGGTCAGTAGAATCGACTTTGCGGTGTAGTTGCCTTTGTGGTCTCGGAGATATTTGAGTAGCCTGACGGCGCGCTTGAGATTGCCGCCTGTGATTCGGTTCTTCTCGTTGAACCAGTCACGGTATCCGGTACCGTCAGTCGGCTCGAATTTATTGTCTCTGCGATTGCAGATGTAGTGCTTGCCGTTTATCGTCACGCGCGGCACTACGTCTAGGTGAAAGTAGCCTGCGTAGTCGATGGTGACACATCGGGTTTTAAGCCTCAGCTTGTCCGCATAGGTCTGGTTCTGCTTCAGTGTTCTGTGAATCGCGTCAACATAGTCCTTGGGATCCCAATCGTCGTTGGGATTCATCACTATCTGGATGTCGGCGTCGTACTCGTTGTTGTTGTCCACAGGCTTGATGAGAGTGCCAAGTGCATACGAGCCTTGGCGTTCCATATTCTGGTAACCCTTCAGATTGTTTTTGAGGCAGCCGTTTACACCCTTGACCCCGCTGGTCAGTCTGTCGATACGGCTCTGGTTGATGTTGACTTCATCCCTGAGAAATTCTCGGAATTGTTGATTGTTCTTGGTCATTTCATATCACCTCTTCGTCAAGCATTAAGTTGAATGCGATTTGTATTCGAAAGAATGCGACGCCGGCCAGTGGCAGAACTGCTGGTGAATCTACTCAACTCAACTAGCGTGGGTTCTCTTCGTCCTTTTCATGATCTCTCCAATGTTTTGTGTGAAGTCCCGATCTGCCAGCGCCTTCAGGGTTTTAAGAGGCCGTGCGTCGTCCAAACTCCAGTCCTCGATAGCCGGGTCTAGTCGGAAGTACCTGTCCTCAAGCAGCAATCTCGCCATATTGGTGGACGCCTGGGATTGTAGGTTCAGAAAGTACGATACGAACTTCAGTCGCCCCCACCCTGTTGCAATGCCCCACAAACGCCTACGTTCATACAATAGAGATGGCTTTCCCGTACCGATGGATAGGATATGCACCTGCGCTAGGGACATTCTGAATTTCGAAACTGCCTCGGTAACGGCGAGAATTGAGGGGTTGTTCGCCCATAGGCCACCGTCCGCAAGAAGGTATTCGTCTAACTGTATCGGGTCGAAGAACGCGGGCGCGGCGCAGGATGCCAAAATAGCATCGCCCAATAGAACTTTCCCATCCCTCACGTAATTCTCGCCTTGGTCCTCCAAGTACCTTGACTTGAAGACGAGAACACCGCCAGTCGAAATATCGGCGCTTGTAATCAGCAGCGGCGTCGAAATATCTCCCAACCGCAGGGATGGCAAGCATTCCCGGACTAATCGTTCTAGGGGTTGGCGCGCGTATTTGCTCCTGAGCATGCCCCAGCCGAAGCGTTTCCTGCCGAAAATCTCTCTCGCATTCTCCTCGAACAAGTCAACTACCGTTTGCATCCCCACTCCGGCGGCAGCGGCCCCGGCTATGATGGACCCGGTGCTGGTGCCGGCGATGAGATCGAAGCAGTTCCCTATTGGCATCGATAGCCTGCGCTCAAGACAGGCGAGTATGTGTGCAGGGTAAATTCCCCTTGCCCCACCGCCGTCGAGTGCAAGAACGTAAAAGTTTTCGTCGTTCTCCATATTCATTCAGAATCTTTTGCTACTTCGATCTATAATATTCCCTTTGTTTCCAATGTGCTTTTCGAGACTTCTTGAATAACTAGTGGACCCGATGTAGTTTCCAATTAGTTCCGATTTGCTCATGTTAACATATTTTTGTAAACTATGTGAATGATATAAAGGAAGAGGGAAAGGAAGGCAAGATGATTGGCAAAAGGCTAAAGTTGGCTCGCTCGGCTACTGGCATGTCGCTTCGAGAGCTTAGCGACCGCATTGACAATCGGGTAACGGCGCAGGCCATCGGCAAATATGAGCGTGACGAGTCGATGCCGAGCTCAGGCGTACTCATTGCGTTGGCAGATGCACTGCATGTATCCGTCAGCTATCTTGCCGGCGATCCTAGTATGAGCTTGCTCTCCGTCGATTTTCGGTCGAAGAGAGTCAGCACCAAGCGCGAGGAAGACCGATTGAGTGCAATGGTTCTGAGTACGCTTGAACGCTACCTCACTATCGAAGAAATACTCGGTCTGTCCAGCGTCAACTGGGATAAGCCGAGGTCGGCGCCTTATCCGGTCACATGCGACCTGCTAGAGGCCGACCGGGCAGCAATTAGCTTGCGCCAGGACTGGGGACTAGGCCTCAACCCTGTTCCCAACATGGCTGAGCTGATGGAAGACAGGGGCGTGAAAGTGCTGTTTCTGCCCATGTCCGAGGCTTTCGACGGACTCACGGCTCACGTGCATAGGGAAGATCTGCCCGACGTGCATGTGGTTGTCGTTGACTGCGACACCGGCGGAGAGCGTCAGCGGTTCACCATAGCCCATGAGATAGGACATCTTGTGTTAGATGTATCTGAAAGCGTTGATGAAGAGAAGGCAGCGTACCGCTTCGCGGGAGCGTTTTTGATGCCCGAAGAGGTGCTCTGGAAGGAGATTGGCAGACACCGCTCTGCGATAGGTCTGGCCGAGCTGCTCAGGCTGAAAAGGATGTTTGGAGTGAGCGTCCAGGCGATCACATACAGATGCAAGGACCTCGGAATTATCAGCGCCGCGTTAATGGGCAGGATGTTCGATCGCTTCGAAGAACTCGGATGGCGAAGCCCACCGTACCGCGAGGCATTTCCGATGGCAGGTGAGAGTTCAGGACGCTTTGAGCGTCTCTGCTTCAGGGCGCTCGCGGAGGGCGCGATTTCAGAATCGAAAGCTTCGGAACTCTTGGAGATTCCGGTTCATGATCTGAACCTTATGATGGAGACTCCGCCGAGCGAGTTGGATGTAGTGAAGGTAGGAGTATAATCAGTGGACGTAATGGTGGCTGATACATCAGTGCTAATAGACCTTGAGCGAGGTAGTCTCCTCAAGCAGTGCTTCGCGCTGCATTTCGAGTTCAAAGTGCCTGATCTACTTTACAGAAATGAACTGGAGAACCGGGAAAGGGGATCGGAATTTGGCGAAAACCTTCTTCGGCTGGGCCTCCAAGTAGTCGAGCTAAGTGAAAATGAGGTAGCGAGAGCGATATTCTACAGAAGGAAGAACAGGAGATTATCTCTGCCCGACTCGTTCGCTTTGGTGCTGGCAGAAAGCAGGCGTTGGACGCTTCTGACAGGTGATGCCGTCTTGAGGGTGCTGGCATTGACGTTGAAAGTCGCCTGTCATGGTGTGTTGTGGATACTCGACGAAATGTATAGGGAAGGAGTCGTCTGTCCGACCGAGCTTGTATCGGGCTTAACAGATATTCGCGCCCATCCAAGGTGTCGGCTGCCAAGGGAGGAGGTTGACGTAAGGCTCAGACGCTATTCGGCTTCCCGTTAGACGATGAGATCCCAAAGAACAAGAGAAAGTGTTCCCCCGATCTCGTACTTGCCATCGCTTATGCCTCGGATAAAGTTTGTTTGCAGTGAATATGGACGGCGGTAATAGAAGAAGATGACGGCAGAAAGTGAACGGACTATGAGGTTGGTCGTCGTGATGAGCAGACCTTCTTGCGGTTGGACGAACGGCTTCCGGAAGCGAGAAAGTACAGGAGCGACGATTACAGCGTGTACAAGTGGCTGCCAACTGACAGGCACAAGGTGGGCAAGTGTAGTGAGGTGAACCGCAATGAGGGATTGCATTCCGTGTTGAAGGGAAAGTTGAACAGGTTGGTGCGGAACACAAAAGGGTTCCTCCAAGAGTGTGGGGATTATGAACTCCCTCCTGAGATTGACCCGTTTCAAGTACGAAATCGCGCTCAACTGTGTAAGTCCTGCCCTAGTGAAGTCCAAGTTTGTTAAAGAGGGAATGAAGGCAATGCCGCTACCGGGTGGTGCCAGCGATAAAGCAGGTTTGAGATACGAACTTCTATGGACGGTCAAATGCTTGATCCGTCTGATGAAAGGCGAGTTCGATTCGATATGGCTGGAGCCTCCCGGTGAAGAAGGGGAGGGCGTTGAATTCGCAGTCACAACGAACGATGGCGTGAAATACCATCAAGCCAAGCGCCAATTGGCCGGCAAAGGCGTATGGCCACTTTCTGAACTGTCTCGGCGTGGAGTGTTATCTAATTTCTATTACAAGCTGGATAATTTGTCCGCCACTTGCATGTTTGTATCCTCTCACGCCGCTCATCCACTTGATGAACTCGCATCTCGTGCAAGAGAGGCCGGAACATGGACAGAGTTTCAACGGAATTTCGTGTCATCCGGCACTTGGGATCGCAATTTCAACGATCTTCACAGATATTGGGGTTCACCGAGTGAAGAGGATACTTATGAACGCCTTACACGGGTTAAAGTTAGGACGATAGATGAAGATTCCTTGCGAAAATGGGTGGAAGATGCGCTGGATGGTTTAGTAAGCGGCAATCCCGCAACAGCGTCAGATGTGTTATCAAACTTCGTCCTGAATCAAACACATCAAAAACTGAGATCTCAAGATATATGGACGCACTTGCAGTCTCATGGCATCGACAGACTTGTCCTGCGTCAAGACGACGAAGTCACCGGCATAATATCGGATCTAAAAGAGACATATTTGGCTGGAATACAGCCAATTGGTATTGGCGGTGAGGTGATACCCCGCAAAGAATCATCCCAGATACTTACCAGCTTCAACGATGAGCATCTCTCTAACATCGTGCTTGTTACAGGTAAGGCGGGTGTCGGTAAAAGTTCGGTAATCGCCCAAGTCCTTAAGGAGATAGACGAAAGAGGATGTCCGTTTCTTCCTCTACGAGTTGACCGTATTAGTCTTGCTGAAACGCCTCGTCAATTAGGGCAGCAGTTGGGCTTACCCGCTTCTCCCGTAAGTGTGCTTGCGAACCTTGCTGATGGGAAAGATTGCCTACTGGTCATAGACCAGTTGGACGCTGTGAGCTTAGCTTCGGGACGCAATCCTGATTTCTTTGACTGCATCGGAGCGATGCTCAAACAGGCGAGCCGTCATCCAAATATGCGGGTACTCGCCGCAAGTCGCAAATTCGATGTAGATAACGACCACAGAATTCGAGGGCTGATAAGCGCCGATGGCATAGCCAAGGAAGTGCCACTAGAGGAGTTCGACGACACAACCGTTAGGCGAGTGGTTGCTGAGTTGGGCATTGCCTCTGGTAGTCTGAGTCCCAAACAGATTGAATTGCTTTCGCTGCCTGTCCATCTCAGGTTACTGGCAGAGGTTTCGTCCAGCGAAAGTTGTGCGCCATTTGGATTTCAAACTGCGAAAGATCTTTATGAAGACTTCTGGAGCGAGAAGAAGCGGGTAATAGGAACGCATGCAGATACTTCGCAGGTTCAAGAAGTAGCCGATTTGATGGCTGTAAGTATGTCCGAGCGTCAGGCGCTTTCGGTTCCAGTTTCGCTATTGGACGAATATACCAAAGTCGTGGATTTGATGGCTTCCGAGAATATACTCGTTAAAGACAGCGCGCGAGTTTCGTTCTTCCATGAAAGCTTCTTTGACTACATATTCGCCCGTCGGATGGTTGTCACTAGATTCGATGCAGCCGAACACATCATTGAGCAGGGGCAAAGCCTTTTCATACGCTCGCAGATAAGGCAGGTTCTGCTGCATCAGCGCGATGTTTACCCTGAAGACGCGCTGCGTAACGCCGAGGCAATACTAAACCATCCCGACATACGCACGCATTTGAAGGACATCGTGCTGGCATTGCTCGGTTCGCTAGACGACCCCACGGCAGACGAGTGGCAGGTGATTGAACCACTGCTTGATTCCAATCTCTCAGGCCGGGTTTGGAGCGCAATATATGGCTCGTCTGCATGGTTTGATGTCTTGGATTCCATAGGAGCTCCTCGGAAATGGCTGGCAAGCGGAGATGAACAGCTGGTCGGTCGCGCGATATGGTTTCTCCGCTCCGTTCAAGGTTGGCGCGCAGCCAGAGTCGCGGAACTACTTTCACCGTTTATAGACAAATCGGACTTGTGGAACCAAATGCTACAGAGTCTGATTGTGTATTCCGAAATCGGCGCAAGCAGGGCTTTCTTCGATTTCGCACTCAAGGCAATAAAAGCAGGCATCTTCGACGAATTGCTCGCTCCAAATGGCGACGATTTCAGCACTTGGTATCGAGCAAAGCAGTTGGGAGAAGGCAAGCCAGAAATGGCATGTGAGCTAGTCGTCGCCTTTTGTGACAGAGTAGTAAAACTCATGCGGAATTCAAAGCGTCCTAAGGACTTTCTTCAAGCAGGGCAAGGCGTTGGCGGTGAAGTTATGGAAAGATTAGCAGCATCCGGTCCCAAGATGTTCGTGGAATCTCTGCTTCCGTTCCTGAATGAAGTCCTAGACATAAGCGCATGTAAGACAAGCGTTTCGCCTTGGCGTGATTCTGTTTGGGCGTCTGGCATTAGAATGATCGGGACAATCTCAACGGAGAAAGCGCTGGATGACGGCTTTATAATGTCGATGGAATCGTCGTTACGTTGGCTGGCCATAAACGAACCAGAGGAGTTCCGCACATACGCGCAAGAATTTGAGATTTCAGAATATGCGGCGATTCATAATCTGCTGATGCGCGCATACGAAGCGGGCGGCAGCTTCTATGCGGATGAGGCAGTTCAGTATCTGGTGAAAGACCTGCCAGCTAGAGTTTCAGCGGCCAGCTTATCTACGACTTCAGGCTGCGTGGTTAAGTTACTCATTAAGTCCATCACGCCTTACTGCTCGTCTGAAAATCTATTGCGACTCGAGCAGGCGATTCTCAATTACTACCCTGACTTTGAACGAAGCGTTGATGGCCGCAAGTGGCGTGGTGTCACTCAATATGGGCTGCTTGAGCGTGTTGAATTTTCGCGGCTTTCCGACAATGGGCGGCGCAGGTTGCAGGAACTGCGCCGAAAATTCGAAGAAGTTGCGCCGTCAATCCCGGGTGGCGGAACAGGAGGCCCGATTGGTTCGCCCATTCCCACTCCTTTCGCTTGCAAGATGAGCGACGACAATTGGCTGAGTGCGATGGCACATTACCCCTCGGACAAACTTTCCAATGAACCTAGTGATTGGCTCAAAGGCGGCGCTTCACAGTTGTCCCAAGAACTTGAGGCACAAACTAAAGAAAACCCTGACAGATTCGCCAGCCTAGTTCACCGCATGCCTGATGGTGTGAACGGCAACTACTTTGAGGCGATACTGCGCGGGATTGCCGATTCAGGCTTGGACCTGGACGTGGTCGTGGCCGTGTGTCTTCGATGCCACAATGTGTCCGATCATCCCTTTGGACGATGGATAACGCAGCCACTTACACAGTTCCCTGAAGCGACGGTCCCTGACAAAGCGTTGCAGATGATTGCGTGGTATGCAACGGAACATCCAGGTCCAGAACCTAACCGGTCCCCTGTCGTGCGAACTTATTATCAGGGCAATGCGATTGACCAATACAGCCCCTTGGATGTCGGCATAAACTCGGTGAGGGGCACGGCTGCAGGCACTGTGGCGAATCTGATATTCCAAGACAGACATTATCTGTCGTTCTTCAAGCCGTATTTGAAAGATATGGCAAATGATCATTCTGATGCGGTCAGGGCGTGTGTAGCTAAATCTCTATTGGCGACGCTACGCTATGATCGTGATCTAGCCGTGGATTTGTTCCTAGACCTCTGCAATGCGGATGAACGGTTGCTGGCAACGGACTATTTTGAAAGGTTTCTGTATTACGCAATACCTACGCACTTTAAGGAACTGGAACCTATTCTCGGACGAATGGTTAAATCCCATTACGAAGAAGTAGCGACCGCTGGCGCGCGTCAAGTATGTCTTGCGTCCCTTTCAATAGAAGATGCGATCCCACTTGCAAAACGCTGCATCTTCGGCACCGTCCCAATGAGAATAGGCGCAGCCGAAGTTTATGGAACTAACATCAGAGTAAGCGCCTGCCGTGCGGAGTGCGAAGAGATGTTAAGCAGCCTGTTCTCGGATGCGGACAAGGGTGTGCGCGAGGTAGCCTCCCGTTGCTTCGTAGGGTTTGAGGGTAACGAACTACGAGATTACTCGAACTTAGTGGAGGCGTACATAAGGAGTACAGCGTTCGAATCTGGCGATATTCCGCTTATTAATGCCTTAAAGAAAACTACCACGAGTATGCCGAGCGAGACTCTGTTAGCAAGTGAGCGATACTTTGAATTGGCAGGAAAGAACGCAGGTGACGTTAGCACTCGCATGGCGGCAGATTCGAGCACCATAATAACCCTCATCATCCGTGTGTACAGCAAAGCGACGGATGATGAAGTGAAGTCGAGATGTCTGGATCTGATAGACAAAGCAATACTGCTTGGCGCGTATGGAATAAACAACGTTGGCTCCGCCTTTGACCGCTAACGCAAATATTTCGCAACGCTAAAAATCCGCAGTTGTTTCTTTGCCGGCACAATGGAAAGACGAGCGAATAGCAACCGAGCGCTATACCCGGCGTTGCTCGAACGTGGTGCTGCTGCGGCACTCCATATCCTAGATGCACCTGCGACTGGGCTTGAGCCAAATACCAGCGCGCGCTGAGAATACTCGATAAATATCCGTCTAATGCAATTTCACGAGAGATAGATCGCTTTTCTCATCTGGGCACACAAAATTTCTCATTGGCGAGTACTTACGATGCTGTCGTGCGACAAGGGCATTGGACATGTTGACGTATATCATCGTCGTCTCGATTTTCGTATGCCCCATTATGCGTTGCAGGCTGAATACATCCCCACCGTTCAAGATGTACTGCATTCCAAAAGTATGCCGCAAAGTGTGTGGTCCGAGTTTCGGAGGGAGAAAACCAGCTCTACGCATACAGCGCCGGACGATGTTCTGCAAGCCTGAAACCGTCATTGGTCCCCTCAATTCAATCCAAACTACTCCTTCATCTCCCTAACGCTCCACCAAGGTCAGCACTTCCGGTGATATGGGTACTATCCGGTCGCCGGTCTTCCCCGAGACACGAATGCCGTCGGAGCTGGTAGTTTCTCTGGTCATCGAGGCAAGTTCGCCAACCCTGATGCCGGTATCAGGCTCGCATAAAACCTTACTGCCAAGTGAAATGACGAAGCCAATTGTTAGCAGTCTCTAAAGACCTAGCGGCTATCGACAAAGATACCAAGTATCGATCCGCCAGAAAATCCCAAGCTTCCCGTTCGTCATAGCCTTCTATTTGTCTCACAGAGTCAATGAACGGAGATGACATAAGCGCCGTTCTTATCCAAGCATCTAACCCCTCGTGTGACAATTCAGGAGGCACTTGAAGGGTTCGCAGGTCGGATTGCGCTAATCCTCTTTGTTCTTCGGGTATTTCAAAGAGTTTATCCGTGTAAAACTCCCACAGATACTCTGGATTTCTGGTCTGCGGCATCCAGTTATCCAGTCCAACTTCCATCGTCTGATAGTCTGCCATGATTGGCATCTGCTCATACACGAATCGCGAATCTATCGGGATCTCGCTCCAAGCCTGAAATTCATCATCGCTCACTTCGCGTGAGGCAGCTCGTAACTCGCGTTCAAAGGCGACGCTATCAAACGAAGGGGACGGTTCGCACAAAATCTCGAAGTTGCCCTTATGGGGGTAGCTCAACCCCGAAGCGGTTAGATTGGCGGAACCCACCAGTACATACTCGTCAAATCGATAGTATTTAGCGTGCAGTCTGTTATGCAGTCGGAAAGAGCCTCCCCGACCGATGATGATGTTCCGGCACTCAATATCAGACGCGCCCATCCGTATGTCCATAGGTGTCCAGCGAGTTACACATTCAACATTAGCATCCGGCAAGAGCGCGTCAAGTACAAGACGCAACGCATCGGACTTGATGTACGGCGCAGCTATGAACACGCTGCGAGCTGTTCCGCAACGCTTTCGGATGGTATCCCACGGTGTCATAGTCATTGCAAGTTTCGCAGTAACACCCGGACGCCTCTATTCAGGAAGATTTCTGAGTACTCGATGCACCATCTTTCCCCAGCTGACTCCGGTGTCCTGGAATTCCATTCTCTTGTCAGACATCTCTATCTCGTCTTCCATTCGCGCCCATGCCAGAAGCAGCACCTCTATGCCGACGGCAGCGCGGCGAGCAACTTCGTTGCCGGTTTGCAACGCTTCATCTTCAATCACGCGTATGAACTCATAGGCGGCATGGTTGATGTTGAGCTGCACATTGAGGATACCGCCCTTGGGGACGACGTCGAACATCTGATAACCCGAAATGTTGCTGTGTTCAAAATTGTAGATAAGCCCCTGCTGGACAAGTTTAGCAGCCTTCTCTTCAGCTTCATCAGCCTCAATGCCTTCTTTTACAAGATGCTTTTTTACTTCTTCAGTTCGCTCATCATCGCTGAGTTCCACTCGTGCCTTATCTGTTGGAGTCGGCTTGACTGCACCACGCTTGAGGTCCTCATCCGTTACCCGTGTCGCCGCATCAACCACTTCCTCTTCCGACGTTTTCGGCCCACCGCCTGGCAGCGTTCTAGCCGGTCGGCGGCTGAGCATCTGGCGCAGTTCTTGATGTAGCATTGTGCGAGTGGTCTGCCGTATGTGAAATGCGATAACATATATGTCGGCGTCATGTTCTTCGATACCTAGGCTCTCCAACACCACGCTGTCGGGGTCCTCAGACTCAAACATATCCTTTATAGCGCGCGACAAGTGAGACACCATCTGTTTGTTATGATCAACACCAAAGATGTCATCAAGTCCTTTGTCAAAGCGTACTTCGCATCCCCACCAGCGATTTTCAGGAGCGCTGCCGCCTCCGCCACTCGCGCCCCCTCTAATGAGAAAAGGCTCCAGCACAATCTCACGATTTTCTCGGACGACGGATATTCCCATATTCTTACGGGCATGCTTTCCATGTTCGCTAATCCCTGGCCTGTCAGTTCTGTATTCTCCCAGAGCTTCTTGCTTAGCAAGGGAATATACTATCTCTACCCTTTCCTCCCTGCCATTGATTTTGAATGTGAACTCTTTTGGCTCCCCATAGGGTCGGAACATCGGAGATTCATTCCAGGGAGCAGGCGTAGTTGAGTCCGGCATCAGGTATAGGGGATCATTGGGACGAACTAGCTTGTCAAGATATGGGGCCAATTCTGCCGGTTTGACCGCCGCCATGCGAATCGTAAGATCACTGTCATTGATATAGTGGCGATAGATTCTTCCGATTTCCTCTTCGACCTGGTCGAAAATGGTCTCTGCCCGCATGCCGCCAATTCTGTCCGGCTTACTCCATACCACTAGTGTCCCTCGCCGGCGATCCAACGATTCTTCGCCTGCAAGATCAACCCAGACTTGAGGTACCGGCTTGCCCGTTGGTTCCGGAACGTCTTTCAATTCCTCGTCCTCAATCTCGTCAAGGTCTATGTATGAATGCACTGCCCGGTCGATGTCATTTTCCCAGCTCCATACATCAAAGCGGCGGCATTGCGACACCGACGCAGTGGGCAACCCCATGCCATATTTCCCAATCTTGCGAATAGATTGCGTTTCTGTCCGCCCTCCGAAGCGGATAGCCTCCACTAGCGTCTTCGCTGACATACCATGACCGTTATCCAGCACTGCCATTTCACTGACTCGCCGCCGGTCACGGGTATTGATGCGGGTCCACTCTTCTCGGATAAGGACTTCCACTTTAGTAGCGCGAGCGTCTATGGAGTTGTCTATCAACTCGGCAATCGCGTTCGCCGGATGGCGGTAGCGGCTGTCACGCATTGCCTGCACGACCATGTGAGGTTCAAAGAGGCTTCTCTCGAAAGGCATCTGCATTGCTAAACTACTCCTCCTGCCATAGTCGTTCCCAGTTTTGGAACGCTTCAACGACCGAGCCAAAGCCCGGCAAACTGGTATCAACGACGGTTTGAATATCGCAGGTTTTGTTGCCGCCGGAGCGAGGTCCGCGCATGGCGCGCCCAACCATTTGCGAGTACAGCACCAACGATTTAGTCGGCCGCGCTATGATAACACACTTGGTACGGGGAGCATCGAATCCCGCGGTAAGCACACCATAGTTGAAGATAACCATAGGCGCGGTCGTTACTTGCCTAAATCTTTCGATGATGTCTCTACGCAGTTCAGAAGGCGTTTCGCCCAGAATAGGCTCGGCATCGAAACCTTCAGCCCTCACGGCAGCGGCACACCGTTTTGCGCTGGGGACAGAGGGACAGAACACTATCACGCGCTTATGTCGCCTGAGCGCGCGCAACGCATGCTCAATGATGGCTTTCTGCCAATTCTCGTTTTCACCTATCTTGTTCAAATCTCTGGGAGTGTAATCAAGGCCCGCCCTAGGGTCAAGAACATCAACTTGGGATTCGATCTCGATGCGCTCGAAATACGGCTCCGCTAGAAAGCCCTGCTTGACGAGATAAGTAACGGGGCTGCCGTGACCTTTGGGATCGATGCTCACCTTATTGAAATTGAACATCTCTGCCAGTTCGTAATCCGGGTCGCCTGCCTCTGCCGTCCGGCCCGGGGTGGCGGTTAGTCCCAGCAGTGGCGGTTGGTATGTCAGGAGATATTCGGAAATATAGCGGTAAGTATTGGCTATAGCCTGATGCGCCTCATCGAATATAACACCTGTCGTCATTTTCGCGAGTCTTATCATCAACTGATTGTCGTTTCTCGATGCCGCCCAGAGCTTTGGAAGCCCCGCGACAAGAAAGCCTTCTCCGAGGTTGCTCATTTCGAGCGAGGCATCGCCCCAGTATCTATGAATCTCCGCAGGGCGATTGCCCAGACTTTGCCACGCCTGTTCCAGACTTTCCGCCGCCTGATCGCACAGTTCTTCCGTGGACGCAAGCCACACCACCAGATTTCCCTCGGCATCGACCCGGTTCAGCATGTGGCAGGCTATATGGCAGGCGACGCGAGTCTTGCCCGCGCCTGTCGGCATGTGCGCCACAACGCGGCTGCCGTTGATGACCAACTGCTCGTTTCGAGGAACAAGCACGTTCAACAGGTCGCTGACGACCTGGCGCTGATAAGGATACAGCCCATAGTTAGGCCTCACCTGTGGCATTGTCTTCTCTCCGTCTCAAGATTTATCGCAGGTTTTCAGACTCCGCAGACACCTTCGCATTCCTGAACCATTAGGTCGTCGTAGTCCTGCTGGTCATCGAAGTTAACATCCGCCAGTGGAACGCGAGAGCGATGCAAATACGCCGTGCTCACGCGCGCAATCGCGTTCTTTACGATGGGAATCTCTCGCAAGGCGCGGTCTATGAAGACGGCATCATCAAAGGATGTCGGATCATTCACCTGCAACCATTTCCATTCCGCGTTCGACTTGTAAGGACAGCCGACACAGGCGCTTCGAGGCAGATAGCGGTCAGGGTAATTGCGCGTGAACCAGTCTTGCAGTTGCGCCCGACTGATTCCTAGTTCGATCAAGGGATACCTATTATACGCCCACTCTTCGCGACTATCCTTCTGTCGATAAACCTCATCGACGCTAATGCCCATCCATATCTCCACCACTTTATCTTTTGGCGCTCTGCGGCCCCTCTGGGCACCAATACGCCCCCGTAGGTAGTAGTTGATGGGGTCGATCTTGTACTTGGAGGTACACTGGCGACGGGCAATTGCCTTTGAGCCGTCGGTGTTTACGATAAAGGCAGGAATCCCAAGATACGCGCCGCCGTTAGGACTTGTGCCCTCAAGTATATTCTCCCTGATGGTGCCGGGCGCGTAACCGGGAACGTCCGCCGCTTTCACTCGCACGACCTCATACGAAAGCTGTGATTCCAGCCAGTCGAGATGTTCGTACACGCTCGGCGGCTCCCAGCCTGTGTCGGCAAAGACAGCGACATCCGGCTTTTCCAACCCATATTCGCCACGCTCCGCCATCAGCGCCAGTACGGTGGACTGGACTCCCGCGCCCAAACTCAGTGAGCGGAATGGCTTTCTGTTCCTAATCTTGGTCCTGTCGGACACAAGATCGGGATTCGACATGATGGCGTCAACTTTTTCCTCGACGATAGCCCGCAGTTTGGGACGCGGCAGCATCTCTATCATCTGGGTGCCTCCGGCGACATTGAGACTGCCAAGCAGGGCGTATATCCCATCTTCTGCCTTCACGCCTTCCATCTCTACGATGACGGCTCTCACTATTTCGGAAAGCAACTTGGGATGACGCGCGAAGCTGTAACGCATGATGGCATGGTAGAAAGTCGGCCTGACGGAGAATATCTCCAGCGCCTCTTTTGCGGTGAAAGCTCCGCCGGAAGCGGACGCCGCCTTGTTTGAAATGTGAGCTATCCACCATGTCCGTGACGCGGTGTTATGCTGCCAGATTCCGTCGGATGAACTCTTCACGAACCAGTGGTCTCTGATGTAGTTGAATAGATTTTGCACGCTATGAGTTCTGCGCCAGCGTCCCAAGCTATACTTGTGCAGCCGGAAATGGGTTATCCATGCCCAGAGCAACTCGTCGGTGGCGTGCTTGGGAGACATCCCATTGAAGGAGTGATAGTAATCAAGCGCTTGCCTATCCGCCTGATTAAAAGTATTGTTCCTAAGTGGTACGCCATCCATAGATAATCTGACTGGACGTGAAGTAGTTATGGCAGTGCTGGTAGCATAGTTCTCCACTCCACGCTCTGCGAGAACCGCGCTGAAGTCGATGTCAGGATTTAGATACGCTTCCGGGTTCTGCGCCGCAAAATCCTGCAAGTTGTAATAGGCTTCCGGCGTTAACCGAAGCACAGGATGCTCACTCATGCCAAAATATCCGTAGTTGCCAAGTTCCATACCTTCCTGAATCAAAAGTCCGTGTCCGGCTCAAAGGCGGCTTCCAAATGCTTCGACAATGGGCGCTCCATAAGCTGTTGAGCGTAATGCAAAGCATCCACCTTTAAGTCCGCTCTGTCCGTTCGCACTCCCTTATCCTCAAGCCTGTTGAGTATCGTTTGCGCCCATCGTCTATCTTCGTATTCGGGCAGCGCTTGAATGGCGCTTGTAATCGCATGCAAATATAGACCGGAAAACAGAGATGCGTGAATAATGTCGCGCTCGCTGTGCATTCTCATAGCGTCTATGCGCTGCTTGTCCTCTCTGCTCACTCTGATAAGAATATGCTCATTATCGAGATCCACATTGAACAAGCCTTCGACCTGCGGCATCGCAACTAGGTCGATTACCGACCCGATACCGTCTGGAGCTAGCGTGATCTCTACGTCGTTGCCCACCGCCATTATGCCCGCTTCTTCGATGTCAAATCCTTCCGGGTGGTACTCACGCCATTCGTGTGCGTGTTCTTCGGACTTGAAGTTAGAGATCTCTTCAACCGCAAGAATATACGGCGTCAGTATCAGAGCATCGGAATAATCGCTGTCAGGCAGCTCAAGCGTACCCTCGCCGAGGAATGTGCCGTTAGTATCCCGCGCCATCGTCCTAACGCACGAGGTCTGTATCACATACTGGGCCTTGAATTTCGCGACCATATCTTTCAACGAGCAGGAAGATACTTCCAACTTAAACGGAATGTTCAGCATCCCGTCGCTCCTCATCGGTTCAGTCACGAGCAACTCAAAACGCGGACTATCGTAGTCGTCGTTCGACGGCGTAAGCACGGGATAAGGTATTAGACGCTCGTTCCAAGACATTCTGCATTACCTCGTCAACGTAAAGGCGTAACCATCCATGGGTCCGTTAGTTTCGACCTTGATAACTACGCGACTTGCGGACTGTGGCTTGACTCTAATCTCACCGTTCTCGATATAAATCTCGGCGTCAGTGTCATTTACCGCCTCTGCATCAATCACTTCGACTTTTCTTCTACGATTCGGGTCCTTTCCCGGGTGTGCATCCGCGCCCGCGGGAATAAGAGGAAGACTAATCGCCACATCATCTTCTCTATCAGGTGTGAACGCAATATAGCATTCGGCGCTGGAACGGGGAATCACTCGAACATTACTCAAGACATGCATGGCAGAACGCCGTTGCTTTCCCGTATTTCCTTCCTCTTCAACCCCGCTTTTATCATTTCCACTACTTCCGTCACTACTCCCTCTTCCGCGCCCGACACCCTCAACCTTGTCGCCGGCATCATCTTCATCTTCCGTTTCTCCTAGATAATCCAGCCGCGCCGTCGGTCTAGGGCGCTGAATGCTGCGAACCTTCAAGATACCGTCTCGTTCAAGACCGCTATCCTCTTCAGGAAAGAAGCGGGTAAGTTCACCTATGTTAGAAGTATCGCTTGGCGCGGCGACGCCTGATTCCCGGTCGATAATTTCAGTGAGTGCCCTGCGCGCCATAAGGAAACAGTTCTTGGCTGCTCTTATCTCATCTTTGTCAGAGAGCTGCTCCGGTGATATGGTCGTGTGGTTGGGATTTTCCATCTCTCGCACCCACATATCGCCTTCGTCCGCAGCCGGCATGACTATCACGGCGTAATCGGGCCATAGTCCCTTACCTCTCGGCGCAAGGGGATTATTCGCCTGTTCACGACTATCCGTAATTAACATGCCGTTTCGATTGATGTAACCTGTTCTGCGTGGCGCATCCTTATCAAAAAGCACATAAGCATCTAGGTCTCTCAACTTCTCTATCTGCTGTGTGCGTCGTGGCTGCGTGTCCCTTATCGCTCTGTAGTAGAAATACGCCGGCGTATTGCGGTTCCCAAACTGATCATCCAAGGTGTCGTGAATTATATCGATCGGATCGCCGTCATCCGCACGGACAGACACCACTAGCTGCTTGTTGTGAATAGCGTAGAAGTAATTGTCGACTGCCGCTCTCGCAATCTCCGCCATCCAGTCCTCCGAGCGGGGGTTGAAGCCCATTATGAATACCCCTGTGCCCGTATCACTGAGACGGAAGACTTTCGGAATACTCCTTGCGCCGATGAGAGGCTCCCCGTCTTCATCAGTGTAGAATCCGATGTGCTGCAATTTCTCATCAGGCGCATCAGGATCGAAATGCGTCATCAGCGTAGCCTTGCCTTGGATCTTGTCAATTCGTCCACGAATACGCCTTTTGGGGCCGTCATCTTTTCCGATGTAGCGAGTGCTGTAAAAGACGGTGTTGAGATCTGATACGTTCAAGGCGGCATTTTTGCCTATGCCGTATGCCCCGCCTGAAATACTGCCGAACTTATTTACCGATCCCTCCTGAGTAACAAGGCTGTCCCATAGACCATCCCTCAGTCCAGTGGTGCCGGTATCTTCGATTTTCAGGCATCTGATTTCCGGTTCGCCAAGGACATCAAGCGCATTCTGGTAACTCTCGGCGATGGCGCTCCGTTTCTCCGCTTCGGCTCTGTCGCGGCAGGCGCGAACATGTTTCTCCAGTTCGCTTCCGCCTACGAAAGATTTTTTGATGTAGATTTCAGTGAAAGCAACTCTTACCGGCTCGGCAAGTCCGTCGTATCTGGCATCGAGTGAATTCTGAATTACTTCCCTGACAAGATTTGAAATAGGCGCTTCATTGAAATGCGAACTGGACGGGTCTTGCACATAGTCCATACCGCCATTTGTCTTCGGGAAATTCCAGCGCATCCTAGCCATCGTTGTCTCCAATATACGCTTCCTACGAACCAAAAGTGATAGAATCTTATCACTTTTCCGATACGATGTATACGTCTAGATACGCTAGGTATTCTCAACACGTGCTGGTATAGTAAAATAGGGCGGGTAGTTCACCCAACGCCAATCTTTCGGAGGTGTGCCAATGGCTCGTCCACGTGCCTACCACCACTCTCAGCGCTGTCCTCATTGCGCTTCCAACTGGACTCCCAAAGACGGTCGCTCTCGGGGTAAGCAGACATACCGCTGCGGCGACTGCCATCATCGTTTTACCCCGGATGGCAATCGCCATTACTTTCCCGAAGCCATAAAGCGCCAGGCGATAGACATGTACGCCGAGGGCATGGGCATAGCCGCCATTAGCCGAATTTTGGATGTTCGGCTGGCTACCGTGTTCTCCTGGGTCAAAAAAAGCTCAGCAATCGACGGAGTTGATGAGCCGGGAGGTGCGGCATCGGGCGAACCGAGAGCCGGGGCAGCAGCCGGCCAAAGTCATAGCCTTTGATGAGATGTGGAGCTATGTGGGCGCGCGGCGGAAGGGAAAGCGGCGGGAAGTCTGGATATGGACGGCAGTGGTGGAAGAAGCCGATGGTGAGCGTTGGAGTTGCTTTGAGGTGGGTGACCGCAGCGAAAAGACCTTTCTGGGGCTTTAACGAGCAGCTACCGGATGCGGAGCGCTATCGAAGCGACCGCTATGTGGTGTATGGGTGGCTGCCACGGAATCGGCATGTAGCGCGGAAGGGTGGAGAGGTGAACTGGAATGAGGGGTTGCATTCGAGGTTGCGGGACCGTTTGAGGCGGTTGCAGCGGAAGACCAAGGGATACAAGCAAGAGCGTGACGATACTGCGGGGATCCATATCTCTGATATACCTGCGTTGGGCTTAATATGAATACCCGCGCGTGTTGAAAATACCATGACGCGCTATCCAAATGGATGGTCTCGCCTCTATATGTTCGTCTTGTCCAGGCGCGCCGCTCGTATTATGTTTGAATACGCCATATATGGATGGGATGTTTGATATATTGGCGGAGCTTCGTTGTTCAGGTTGGAATGAACTAAAATCAGGCTGCGGTCAGCCTGACGTGATTTGTGAAATCGTCTCTCTTTAATACCTTCCGTTGCGCTTTTGAAAGATGCGACGAAACCTCCGAAAGTTGACGAAGCGGTGGACCAGCCAATTGTCCTGCATGAAACCAAAATCCGCGCAGATGATTCTCTGACTTTGTACTCCTCGGCTTAATTTCTACCCGGAGTGGACGGAGTGGAGCAGGAATGACCAATCCATGACACTTACCCCAACGACCATTGAGGATACCGAGCGTCTGCAAGTCAAAAGTCGCCACAAGTGAGGATGGTGTCTTGAAGTTAAGAAGGGCTTCGAGACCTAGCTCATCGTCCTTCCAGCCTCGCTTTGCATTCTCGCACCATTCTTCGATCCTAGAAAAGAAATCTTCAACAGTTGTTCCTTCCTGACTGTAATCGCCATCTCGCCATAGACAAACGAAACCGTCAATAGTCAATCGGTTCTCGCGTTCAGACCTTGGACGAAGAGAGCGGGTGGTTGAAACGGCCATCTAGGCTGGATGACAATATCCATAGTCTCTGAGTCAGTCAGTGACTCAAAGGCTGGGTGTATCTTGCCTGTCCATCGTTGCTGATTGGAGTCAACAACTAATCGGAATCCATTAGATGACAGTTCTGAAGTGAACTGGTTGAGGGATTCAAGATGTGGTTCTCGTCCGTGGTTGAGCCGTAGATTACGCTCTCTTACTATAGGTGTCGTGCCTCTATCTGTCGCGCTCGAATCTGTTTTCCGGCTTATGGGTCGCATGACGCAAGAGGAGATTGATGAGACGGTGGGAACAGGTTTTCACGGATGTCCAATGTTTTCAAGTTACCAGTGACTCAGAGGCTTCGTGAATCCTTCGACGCCCTGACCTGCAAACCTGTAAGCGCCCGTTAATTTGGTGAACTTAAGATCCTGCTGTCTATCGTCAATTCCAAGCACCATTTTCGAACCTACGATTGTCCAGCAGAGCGCTAGGTCATTCTCCACCAAGAATCTATTCAAGGCGTCTTCACGCACCAGCAATACGCTAGGCCCCTCCTCGTAGGTCGTCGGGTCAAACGCAACTGTTTCGTCTTGTTCGTCTTTGAAATCGGCTCCATTGCCAGTCCATTTGAGTCCAAGTCGTTTCACGAAGTTTTCGTGTGGAAGAGACAATCTATAACTATCATCGATTGAACAGTCTAAACCGCCACTTCCAGCGCTATAAATAAAAGAAGCTGGCAAGACAGGAAGCGGACACTTGCCATCGGCATCGCTCCATCCTTCGCTGCCATCATCTGAATCAAGCAATTTGATGAAGTATTTGGAGGCAGGCGCCCAAGTGTATTCACCAAGGAACATGTCACGGGAGAAAACCCTAGCCGCTTCAGGCATCCAACGCCCCCAAAAATCAACCCCTTTCGCCCAATTTATGAACTCGGCAGCATCGGCAGCACAAGTAAAGTAGCCTTGACAACTAATCCAGAGGTCTCTTTTCGGATTATCGTAGGGTTCAGCGTCAGGGGAAAGAGGCTGTTGCCAATTGAATGACCCATCTACGACAAGCCAGTTGGTCCCATCGTTGCGATGAGTAACCCGCAGAAGTCCCTCAATTTCCGGGATGTCGTTCTTGTTATCAAGCCAATCCTGATGGCTTGCTTCTTCGTTCCATGCATCATAGGGAGGTGTCACCCACCAAGATAGCGTATGTCCACTCCAGTCCGCGCATCCGGGCGTAGATGTCAGTACGCAAGACGGATCAAGGTCACGGTAGGACTCCTGCCATGCGCCCCGAAACGCTTGCCCGCCTGAATTATATTCAGGGCTATGCTGATAGTTGTCAGCGAGGTAAGCGAGCATCTCGTGGTAGGCTATCCACTGGTACTTCTTGCCCATGCGTTCAGCCTTGCCCGCGTCTCTTCCTGAATACTTAATGGATATGCTATCAAAATACCCAAAGCGGTCAACGGTCCAACCCAGATCGAAAACTCGCCAAATTATGTATCGCTGAATTAAGCGCAAGTCGAAGCGGGGAGGGCCTTCTGACTGCGCTCGTTCAATTGCCTCTATTTCTAAACGGTTGGCTTCCGTCATCGCAGAGAGCATCTTGACGCGAGCGCTCTCAATTTGACGCTTTCGTTCATCGGGCGCTGTCCTGACTCCGACGGTAGCGTCATCATCGTTTGGCAAAGTATTCAAGAGGCGCAGATTTCCCATAAACTGCTTGGCTATTTCTGCCATGGTTCTCTTGTATTCGTCCCAAGCCAACCTTTCATCATTGCTCATGTTTTCGAGAAGGATTTGCAGGCGTTCATCGGGCGACTGCCACATACCTTCATCAAGCCTCACACTCAACCAGTCAGAACTGTAATAGCTGGAATTCGTCCCAATGACATAACGTGCGAAATCGTCAGCCATCACTGACCGTCTGATACGGTTCCTAGCCCACTCCGGGTTTCCGTAATTACCCAAGCCATCATCTAAGTGCGGAGTCAGCATTTCTATTTCAGAGTTGTCTGGAATATCTGGCCAATCGCTTTTGTAGGGAGGTCGAAGCAGTTCCTGATCGATGTCGATAGCCGCGTTCAAATGGAGGGCGCGCTCAACTACTCCGCGCGCATAATCGCGCAGGAGTATATGCGGCGGCGGGTTCCCGGACGCGAAGATGTTCTCATAAACGGACATGCCAAGCCTTTCGACTCCGCATGCGTCGTGGCTTCGCATTGCCACGCCATAAGCTACCGCATAGACACGCTCTCGGACATAGGGATCGTCAACGGCGTCGAATCGATTGACCAAGTGGACGGTCGCGTCAATCCTGCCTGTTAGCAGTGAGACCAATCCTTTCGTCGCTTTGTCACGCAAGAAGCGATTAGATGTTGAGAACATCCACGCAAGCGCGGTCGCGGACAGGTTAACAACATCTTCTTCAACATCATCATCCATTGATATGGCGCATGCCCAATCTACCAGTCTGTGTATAGTTCCCGAGCCTTCTCTCCAAGCCCGATGCAGGTAAGTACTCCACCAAGCATCTCGATCAGGCATGGAGCGCCTGCGAAGCCGCTCATCCAAGAAGTCAGCATTGAATGGGTGATTAGGAACCGTCGCGACCGTTAGTATCGTATCAAGTACGTCCCCTACGCCCCCAATCTCACCCTTTTCGATGAGTTCATTGAGCACGGCAATCGTATCGTCCGAGAATGCGTCTGTCTTGCGCCAGATTATGCTTTGCAAGAACGCTTCCCCGATGTTCCCTGAATTATTCAAGAGCGCGGGCGCAAGTCTAACGAGTTCCTGCCCTGTGCACTCAGGAACTTGGACACACATAGCTTCTACGATTCCGTCGGAAGTATAGATTGACCTGTCGCAGAGGAATGCCAATTCGCCGCCTTTTGTAAAGGCAGCTTTCGGGTTGTTCGAGTCCAAAATTTTGGGCAGCAAGAAGCCAGCGATTATGTGGTCTGACAATCGCTCGTATGCAAAATGCGCTACATCTTCTCCGTCGCGCCTTCCCATGTCTTCTGCCAATACGCCTTCGACGACCAAGCTGCGGTAAAGCGAGTTGCTGAACCCGCGTCCTGGCAGCAACTCATTCACGACTTCTTCAACTTGCCGCCTCGGCAGCCAGTTCCCACTCATCTCAAAGTCGATCACCCGCTCAGCAACCTTTTCCAGCGCGCGGCGGACAAGATTGTCGTTCGGATTATAGTCAAGGGATTTGGCAAGGCATTTATTCACCTTATCGAGGTAAAGATTGAAGAAGTTGGTAACGCCGGAGATACCGCGAGGCATTCTGCGCTCGCCCTTGCCTTGCAGACCTTCACAGATTATCTTGAGAAAGAGCGGGTTTCGGAATTCCGGTTGGAGGATGGGTGTTGAAGGGAACTCAATGCCGTAATGTTCAGCGAATGTTCGTACAGCGTCGTATTCATGTCCTGCAAATCCATCGTGCGTTAGGGTTGTCGCCTTCTTGCGGACATCATTAGGTATAACAGCCTCTTCGTAAGAAGAGCGCACCGAGAGTATCACGCCAACCCAAGGGCTTCTTTCGACCTGAGTTAAAAACGCGGACATATTAGGCGGCCAGATTTTACGACCACTCCCTTCGTTCACCGCGTCGATGATTAACAGAGCCTTACGATTCTCGACCTGCGCCGACGCTTCCAATACCCCTATGAACTGTTCAGCATTCGCGTTCCGCAGGTCAAGATGTTGCAGCGCCTGCGTCCAAGGGTCCGACGAGTCGGTGAATCGCTGCCCCATCAGCAGAACCGTGGGCGCGTCGTCTGCGATACGACTGCGCGCCACATCACAGAGCAGATGTGTCTTGCCCGTTCCTGCATCGCCCTTGAGTATCATTACCCGGCTGTTTCCGATTTCTTCGGCGCGGTTAAGTCTCTCGACGATTTCTTGAAATCTATCTTGAAATCTATATCGTAGCCGTTCGACTCGATCACGCAAGTTTCTAAAAGGATTATGCTGATACGCAAAGGCGTCATCGCTTTCCCGTTGCCGTGAGTCGTACTCTTCTGATAGCCTTTTCAGGGATTTCAGAACTGCGTGTGTCGGCGCTTCCAAATCTTTAATCTTTTCCACTATGTCTGCAATTGGGAGTTCTTCGGCGGGCGTGGACTGCAAGTCTGAGAACGCGCGCAGAACATGCGCTACCGCTTCCTTAAGTCTGGTAATTCTTTTCGCAAGCCCGTCGACATTTGCGCTTTCGCACAGATTTTTCGCGTCCTCTCGCGGCGGCGCGATAGTTCTGAACTCTTCCCGAACCTCGCGCGCCATAGATTTGATGCGATTGATGGCTGCATCCGTTCTTCCGAACATCTCCATATCCTGCGCGATGGGCAAATCGACATGCACTTCTGGAGTGTAACGAGGTCCGGCTGCATTGATCGCTACTTGCAAGCGGTTGTCATACCATGCTTTATCGAAGTAACGATCATCGAACCAAAAGAATACCCGCCCAATGCGCTCCGGCTGCGATAGGCGCTCAATCAGTTCCGACGCGCCCCACCAGACGAATTCAACATTCATGTCTCTTTTTTGCGCCCAGCCTTGCCATTTTGAGACATGCTCATCCCAACGCCGCATTGCTGATTTCCGATTGGCGATACGAGCATCAGATCTGTCCCAGGGAATACAGACATAGTAGCGCGTGAGACGAGGGCGCTTATCGAGCGCAGTCTTGATGGAATCGTCGAGTTGCTTCCACTGTGGATTTTTGAGAGCGGATGTGAAGTGCTTGGCTTGCCAGCCCCATTCGCTACCGTCTTTCAGAATGCAGTAACATTCGACACCGGCGTCAGGCGTTCCGACCCGCTCGAAGCGGGCATCTGCCGGTATCTCTGCGTGCGCTAGCTGACGAATTAGTTCCTCAAAGCCTTTTGCTTGGGATCCGTCTATCGCTCGGATTGATTGCCAACTGATGTTCATTTGTTAGTATTTCAAAGTGTGCATTTGTGTATAAACGGTGAATTGTGGATAGACTTTACCACAATCCATCACGACTTGCGCTATGAGAACCACGCACGCCGATACCACTAGGTAGAAGAGAAGAAGGTTGCTATTGTTAGGAACATCATATTTCCTATTTCTTCACTCGAATGGGTTGATAAGGGTAACATCATACCCACCAGAGTGAATAAAATGGATGAGATGAAGTACAAGTATCCTATAATTCGCATCCATTTCCGTATATTATCATCGGCATTCGAAGAGAAAGCAATTGCCATGGGGGATTGGATATGTCTGGCACAAGTCCGGCATGGTCGATCTCGTATTCCGCGATTTTTCGGAAGAGCGACCCGGCTAGTCTATCCACCTGCTGCCGCGCGTTCTCCATCCGTGAGTCTGCTACTCGGCGCAAAACACGACGTTCAACGAACTCCTGATACCCTGATATAATAAGGGGCAATCAAGAAGAAAACACGCTCCGTCAGGGGGAGAAAAGATGACGACGCAAACGACGCAAGACATCATCGAAGCGGCTATCAAGAAGGCTGACGAGATGAACCCGCAGGAGACCGATGGCGAATGGCTTGAAGTCGTCACTGTGGAGGCAAGCCCATACATCAAGGAATGGGACATCAAAGAGTGCTGGCTTTGGCGCGAATGGCCGGACAGAGAAGCGCACTTCCCGAACACCACCAAGCTAGATGTGGGGATAGACGCCGTGGCCGTGCGTCGCAGCGATAGGAAGTACATCGCAATCCAATGCAAATCGCGCCGGCTTGATGACGAGGGACGCGGCTCCTCCATCAACAGCAGCGAGATCGCCAAGTTTTCGGCTGCGGCAGCCGCGGAATTCTGGGCTGAACGCTGGGTCGTCACCAATGGAGACAATCCGCTTGCCAGTGGCGCATCGCAGTCGGCATCTATGCAGGAGAAGCCCCTTAAGCCGGTCAACATCACAAACGACCTGCGCCGGCAGAGGCAGGCGAATGTCGCATCCGAGGCGTGCGAGCACTGCGCGAATCCTGATAGTGAGCCTGCGATTCAGTCGAAATCCTGCATGCAAGACGAAGCCGTCGCCAACAGCGTCCGCATACTCAAGGAGCAGGAACGCTCTGAGAGCGGCGGCCTGCCGGTAGGCGAGGCTCGCGGAAGAATCATTCTGCCCTGCGGAACGGGAAAGACTCGCATATCGCTCCGCATCATAGAAGAGCTGACGCCTTCCGGCGAACTGTCCATTGTGCTATGTCCATCCATAGCCCTCGTAGCCCAGATTAGGCGCGAGTATCTGCAAAACGCCCGCCGCTCCATAGATGTGCTGGCAGTCTGCTCGGACGCCACAGCGGGCTATAACCCCGCGAAAGAGGGCAGCCGCAACGCCACACTCGACCCAACGGTGGATAACAGCAATTTCAGCGCGTCCGAGGTGAAGGGCAGAGTAACCACCGACGCGGGGGAGATAGCCGATTGGATGCGCCGGAGCGCCTTGGACAAAAGCATCAAGGTTCTCATCGGGACATACCAGAGCAGCCACAAAGTATCGGAAGCGCTGCTGAGCGCCGGTATCAGGGCGCGGGCGCTGATTGCCGACGAAGCGCACAGAACGGCGGGACTGAAGCGGAAGAACTCCAAATCCAAGGCTGCCAACGAAGAAGAAATACGCCTTCGTGACTTTACCGTCTGCCATGACAGCGACAGGTTTCCCGCTACCTACCGCGTTTATCAGACGGCTACGCCGCGCATCTACGACGGCAAGGCAGCCACCGGCAATCCGAACTGGATAGTTCGCTCCATGGACGATGAAGCCACTTTCGGCGTGGAACTGTGCCGCAAGAGCTACCTGGAAGCCGTCCACAACCGTTGGCTGTCCGACTACCGCATCATCGCTATGGGCATCAACGACCCGGAAGCGTTCGAGACGGCAAACATTCTGGCGAAGAACACCAAGAGCAAAGGACGCGGCAAGCTGACAACCGCAGACTACCTTCGCGGCTTGGCGTTCGCCCTAACTATGGGCGGGGCGACGCAAGGCGCCGATGTGGACATACGGTCGTGCATCGCCTTCATGAACACGGTGGACAAGTCAAAGAACATGGCGGCAGACCTCCAGACCGACAATGTGAGGAAATGGGTCTCCCGGTGGCTCGAAGAGAACAAGCCCGGCAGGGCTGCGTCCGATTACAGCCTCGAACACCTGGACGCTTCCAGCAACGCGGAGGCGCGCGAAACCGCAAAGGGACGGCTTGCCGCCGCCGCGGAGAACCCTCACGGCATCATCAATGTGGGCATCTTCGGGGAGGGCACCGATTCACCGTCCCTGAGCGCGGTAGCGTTTCTGGAATCTCGAAAAAGTCCTATCGATGTCGTGCAAGCCGTCGGACGCGCCATGCGAACCGCGCCCGACAAAAAGTTGGGCTACATCGTCTGTCCCATCCTCATTCCGCCGACCGCCGACCCTGAAAAATGGCTGAGCAACAGCGACTCTGAGGAAGGATGGCAGGAGCTGGGACAGATACTTCTCGCTCTGCGCGCCCACGACCAGCGCATCGAGGACAATCTCGGAGAACTCCTGCACCTGTATATCCCTAAGCCGCCCCCGGTGGAGCGCACATTGGTCGCAGTCGCCAAGGACGAAGGCAAGCGCATTCAGTACGGTGTAGTGGAAGGACCTCCCGGCGCCGGGCAGGAAGCGGTCGAGCAAGCATTGAAGGGCAAGAGCCGCGCCGAGTCCGGGATACGGCCCATTGCCGAAGCGCCCGCCGATTACGGTGAGGTGGAGATGACGCAGGTCATAACCGGGAAGATGAACGATGACGGAAGCGCCGAACTCCGCGCCGACTCCGTATCCCGCGACAAGCGGAAAGCGAATGAAGCGCGGGGCGTCGTGAACATCAATAAGACAAAAGCAAAAGCCAAGGTGATGATAAATACCGGCAAAGGCGGCATTCGCCTGCCGCCGAGCGAACAGCGCAAGCCCGGCAAAACCGATAAAGAGCGGGCAGAGGAAAAGGGACAATTGATGCTCAATCTGAGCGGGCTGGAAGACTACGGCAGCGCCATCAAGATGAACCTGCTGGCGAAGTCCGGACTGAGCGACAATCGCGTGATGCGCGACCTGAACATACTGGAAACGAGCGTCGCAGAGGCGGCGCATCACATGCGCGCCGACGGGTTGCTGCCCGCGCTGAACCGGCACTTCGGGCTGGACAGGCTCAAGAAGACGAACAAGAAGCAGGCAGACGGCTGCACAGTAGCCGCGCTTCTGATGATGAACGCCGCCATGCTGCACCAGCGTATCGCCAACGGCAGATGGCTTTCGGGTGTGAGCGACCTTTCACTTGTCAAGAACGAGGTCAATGTCGTGCAGAAGGTGAGCCGCGAATGGGAGCGCGTAATGCGCCACGACTTCCGCCCGGTGCTGGAGCCTGCGCTGGAGACCATCTACGCCGTGGAGACGACGGGCAAGACCGCCGGATTGGAGCGCGCCTTGCACCATCTCGCCGCCGAAGCCGAGCGCATCGCCGAGACCTACGCCGACATGGGCGCCGACCACGCGGGTCCGCTCTTCAACCGCGTGATTGGCAATCAGGCGAGCGACGGCGCTTATTTCACCAGGCCGGTTGCCGCGTCCATAGCGGCGCGCCTGACGCTGGACGCCTGCGGAACGCAGGACTGGACTGACCCCGCAGTATGGCGGCGGCACAAGACCGTGGACTTGGCTTGCGGCAGCGGAACCTTGCTGGCGGCGATACTCACCGACATGAAGCGGCGCGCTAGGGAACAGGGCGCGGACGACGACCATCTCGCCCAACTCCAGAAGGTAGTCGTCGAGGATGTCATCAAGGGCATGGACATCAACCCCGTATCGCTGCAACTCGCGGCGGCGCAGCTGACGGCGGGCAACAAGGATGTGCGCTACCGCAAGATGGGCTTGCACCTGATGCCTTATGGGCCGAGCCAAGACGACCCGACGCGCGTATCTGCCGGCACGGTGGAGCTGCTGGGGCAGAAGGCGATAATTCGCAGGGACGGCGAGATGGACATACCCGACGACGCATTGGGTTCACAGAGCGTTTGGGGACAGGATGACGACGCCGAGCTGGAAGACGCCGTGGACGCCGCAAAGGACGCCCGCATCATCATAATGAACCCGCCGTTCTCCAACCGCATCAAGATGGGAGAGAAGTTCCCGAAGGGAATACAGCAAAATCTTCGTTCGCGTGTTGACGCGATGGAGCAAAACCTTGTCAGAAACGACAAGGACATGAACGACTTTGTGGATAAGAATTCCATCAGGCCGCTTTTCGTGGCACTAGCGGACCAACTGCAAAAGCGGCCCGGCGGGGTCCTAACGATGATCAATCCTACCATTGCCCTGTCAGCCACATCAGGACAAAATGAACGCCGCATACTCGCGCTGCGCTATCACATTGACACCATCGTTACCTGCCACCAACCACGCAATATCAATATGAGCCAGAACACCAGCATCAACGAAAGCATCGTGGTGATGCGGCGACACGCCACCCCCAAGCCGCCCACTCGGTTTGTTCACCTAGACAGAATGCCGTCAGACGAAAGCGAGGTCGAAGACCTGCATCGCTACCTGCTGCAATGTGAGCAAGGGGATATGGAAAACGGATGGGGCGAGGTATCACACTGGCCTGCCATCCGAATGGAAGAGGGCGACTGGACGCCCGCCATCTGGCGATCTCCTGAATTGACGAAGGCTGCTGCCAGATTTTCGAATCTTCAGGTCCTATGCACCATTGGAGATATACCCAATTTCATTGTTCGTCAGGCCGGTCGGAGGGTATATGAAAACTTTGAAAGGTCAAATATAGAGGTCTCAGAAAGCATACCTGTGCTGGAGTCGAAAGGCGCTGAAGGACAAAAGACCCTTGAGAGTAAGCCCGATGGATACTGGATTCCTAAGAACGGACGAGAACGCCAAGCGGCGCATTACCTTAAATGGGCATCACACCTGTTGGTGACTGCCGGACAAGACCCTAGCACAGCACGCCTCACTGCTGTGGCAAGCGAAGAACAATTCATCGGTGGCGGCTGGATGACGGCCGGTGCAGTATCGTTCGAAGAAGCCAAAGCAACCGCCGTGTTCATGAACTCTACCGCCGGGCGTCTGCAACTGATGCGAAACGCTGGACGGAAGATAACATTCCCCAACTATCGCCCGGCTTCATACGCCAACATTCGCATCCCTGACACCAAAGACGAACGCATACGCCGTATCCTAGCCGACTGCTGGGAGCGCACGAAGGACATGGAAGTGCCGCAGTTCCGCGACGGCGAGTGCGAAGTGCGCCGCATCTGGGACGAAGCCGTAGCCGAAGCGATGGGCTGGGACGCCGCCGAGCTGGAGCGTCTGCGCCTGCTGCTGCACAATGAGCCGCATGTGCGCGGTCTGGGGTATGGGCAGTACGCGAACGAAGTGGACATACAACCTGCCGACCGTGAGCGCTTTTTGCAACTCGCCGACCGATGGGAGGCCGAAACCGCGCTGCTATCACGCAGCGACCAGGCGATAGACCATCCCGCCCACAAAGAAATCATCGGCATGGGCGAACCGGCAGTGCCCCTAATACTGGAAAGGATGCAGTCGCAGGGCGGACACTGGTTCCCCGCGCTGCGCGCCCTCACCCGCGTCAATCCGGTAAAGCCGGCCGACCACGGCGACATCCAAGCGATGCAGGCATCGTGGCTGGAGTGGGGTGAGGCGAATGGATACGCCTAGATGGGCGGCAATCCTCACACAAGCATTCCCAAACCTGACCGACGAAGAGTTCCAAATAATAGAACAAGCGTCAGACCGATACAACTGCATCGCATACGCCGCCGGCGACGCCAGCAGGTGGTGGGACCATAACGAAGGCAACTATTGGCCCACGAATGTCACTCGCTCAGACCGAATCGAAAGCCTAAAGGAATTATTCGCCATTTTGGGCTTTGAGCAATGCAAGGACAGCCGCATCGAGGCAAGCTACCAAAAGGTCGCATTGTACGAACAGCAAGGCGCATGGACGCACGCGACGATACAAACGCCCGGCGGACGCTGGCGCAGCAAAATCGGACGAGGCCCAGTGATAGAACACCACAGCCCGGAGTCGCTCTCCGGCGAAATGTACGGAGTTCCGACAATCTATATGCGGGTGAAACAATTCGACTAGGGCGACATCCAAGCGATGCAGGCGTTGTGGCTAGAGTGGGATGAGACGAATGGATACGCCTAGACAAGTGTAAAATGACAAGGCAGTCCGTAACGGATTGCCTTTTACGATTAAAGCGCGGCAACTAGAGCCACATGACAAGCGGCGGCGGGAAAGAAAATTCCCGCCGCCGCTCTTTCATTGAATTGCCCGACTGCATTGCTATGAGGGTTCTTTTTTTGCCTGAGAAACCTCTGCTGCATCTGCGTCGAAATACGACATTCCTTTCGCGCGATACACGATGTTAAATGCGTTTTACCAATTCGTTGTAGTTTTGTATTTCATCGCATTCGCTAGGTGGCACTAACCCAATAATCACATGGCTCACCGAATCAGGGCTACCCTTTGACATACTAGGACTCCGTAGAAATTGAGGCACTTCCTCAACCAAAACAAGGTCGCCGACTTCCAAGGTTGTCTGTGCATACACATCTTTTCCGATGCGGTCTAAAAGTTGAACTGCACGAAATTCGTTTTCACCATAAGACACCGTGAAAAGCACATTGGTGGATCGCTCGGTTATGGTCATTACACGCATTTTATAAGCATCCTTCTTTGAAGATTGTAACCACGCACCATCATACTCCAGTCTAATACTGTCGTCCATCTAGGGAATATCGCCAAGTACCCTCTAAAATTTTGCTGTTCCAAGGTTCTATGAGCACACAAAACTCTCTATAGACCTGTTCACCATGCATGGAGAGAGGGCAAAGGTACACCACACCTTTGCCCTCTGACTGGCGGTTGTTAATCTTGCGGTTTGTCCTCGATGGGCTTGAAATGAATGGTTGTCGTTCACGGCCGCACTGAACGCATAACGCCCGGCATCAATGCCGGGCGTTATGCGTTTGGGATGTCTATGATAGGGGAACTCAATTCAGGCAGGTCTTATTTGTCAGGCATAATGAGGTGTCTTACTTCCGGCAGAGGATCATGCTTGGCTTCCTCCAGCCATTGAGAAATTATAGGCGAGTCGGAATGTCCCCTTTGCGACATAGACTTTGCTAGTTGCGCGCACAGACGCCTTAGGTTTGGAACACGGTTGCCATTATCATGCTGGCGGTCGTATCGTAGTTCTTCGATGAGGTAGGAGAGTCCCTGCAACACCAGATGACCGATGGCTTCCTGATGGCTTGTATCTCCACTTTCAAATACCCAGTTGGCGACCGATAGTGCGTTTTCAAGTGCTACTTTTCGGCGCGTGGCTATCACGACGCCGATTTCTCGCACAAGGTCGTCGTAGGGTTTTGGAACAGAATTGGGGTTTTCCGTATGAGCAGAGATCCAAGATTGGAGTGTTGACATGGCTTGGCTGACTTGCAAATCATCGTCGGAAGTAAGCCCCAACCTGATCCAGCTGGAGATGTCTTCAATGCGGTCAGGCATTGCTTTAATCAATCCCAACATCACTGCGTAGGCGAACCTCGTTCGCAACTTGTTCAGGCCGTCTCCAACATCGAAAAATGGATCGTCCTCAGTGTCACTCGGCAGCTCTCGTAATACAGAGACGACTGCATACAACTGTTGAGCAGTATCCTTCGATATTTCGATCTCGTTCAAGGTTGAGCGTATTCCCTGAATGATTACGGATGGGTTGGTGATGCCTTGGGATGCCCATTGGCCTTTTGATAGACTTTCAGCAACTTTGAGAACGCAGTCCACCAGATACTTCTGTTCTTCAGTGGATAGCGACAGGGAATACTTATGCCACCTAGACTTATCAAGCGCCAAGCCGACTTGTCCAAGTACATTCCCAGATAAAACCATGTTTTCACCCAAATCGCTGTCAGCGGTCAACCACTTCTTACGAAACGATTGTTCGGCCTGGCCGGGCTTCAATTCAGGCAACACGAGATACAACCATTCCTGTAAGATTGTTGAGGATGGATTGCACAAAATAGGGTCATCATCTGCCCAGAGCGCGTTAGCCGTGTTGTCAGTTTCACTTGTTGTCAAACATTCAGAATTCACCAAAGCAAGCAATCTGAATAACCCTTTATCACACAGAAGTGGGTTTTTCGTTTTTACCTCACTGATAGCAAGATTCAGGACTTTTCGGAATTGGTCATCATTGTCTGGAGATCGAACAAGGGAAACTTTCGAATTGATTACTAGGAAGGCAGACTCCGTTCCGATCCCATCCCGTCCTTCAAGAGGCATAGCCAAGAGACGCAAAGCATAGCGAGCGCGGTATTCATCAGGCAGAGCTTCCCATGATCGCTCCAACAGATTAGAAACGGAGCGACCCAACAAGACATTTCCTCCGACAGCTGGGTTCCGCAAGAAATCAAGGCTTAACTCCAGAAAGGTTGCTACCGATTTAGACGGAAGGCGCAGAACAAGACGAGACAAGACTTCTATGGCCACAGACGCTCGTGGAATCCAAGGGTTGATGTAGCGTCGAGTATCTGCCACAGTCAATCGAGGAAACGCGTAATTGATTACACTTTTGCATATCTCAGCGAGCGTCCTTGCGGAATCTTCTGACAAACGAGCAATGCGAGTGCGCGCCAGAACGCGGTCGAGTGTCTTATCTCTATCGCTTGTGCAAAATCGCAACACAAGTCGAATAGCCAAATCGGGTGCGTCATCTGACAACTTATCCGTAGCCAACGTTAGAATCCGGTTTGTGATAGAAATGGGCATTCGAGGGTGATCATCGCTAGGATTGTTAGTTGGTGGCAGCCCTCCAACTTCCATCAGACGCAAGCCACTATAAGCGGCGATAAATTCATCTTGAATGTTAAACGAAATGTGAATGCCCTGATTTCGACTAGATCCCAAGTCAAACGCAGGCGCTTCATTTCGTTCGGTGTCCCCCTGAATTCTGCGAGAGAAAAGGCTTATTTCTTGAAAGGCGTTGCATTTCTGCAAAGTTAGGGTATTCCACCTTGTACGAAAGCTGTGTTGATTTTCCCATATCAACGCTGATCCTAATGCCCAACCTTCGCGCGAGGCGTTGGCAATACTACTGTTTCGAGCGTAATTCTCGCGGATTAGGTTGAGCGCGATTTGAACCAGCGGTTTTGATTCGTCTATTCGACCTGCCTCTGTGAGCAGAGCCGCCTTTCGAAGCATCCATATAGGATCGCAGTCGATGACTTTCCAGTTGTCGAGTTGTTGGTTAAGCGACTCAAAGTTCAGCGAAAAAATTTCCCAGAGACAGCGTTCTTGTTGCAGTCGATGTGCTACATTGATGTGATCGTTAGCGAACGGCTCTAAGGTGTCAAGACGCTGTTCGAACAGAGCGTGATTGCAATCCAACCTTGCGTCGGTTAGAAGTGCAAGCGCTACTACTCTCCACGCTTCTCGAATGTCAGTCCAGTCATTGCGGTTTTGTACAACGCCGTCAATTGTACGCTTCTCGCAATCTATCAACTGCAAGACTTCCTCCGACGCTCTTGCAAATTGCTGAGTGAACGGTTCTAGCAGTATTTCGCGCCGCCATACCAGCTCACGAATGGCGTATAGTCGCTCTACGGAAGTGAGTTTAGGCAAAGCATTTAAGATTAGCGGTTCCCAGTAGTTATTCGTGCGCTGCTTGAATTCTCCTCGTTCTGGTCCTAAAGGAAATATCAACCAACCTGGATACAACCGCCTATTGTGCTTCAAGACTTTTATTGTCTTCTTGACTCGTTCTAATTCTTCCTTTTCATCATTCGACTTTCGTTCAGGTTCCATTTGAGGAACGGTAGAAACGAGTGCTTCGACCGGTTGAAGATATTCCGGCACATCCAATTTTTCTTGGATTGGAGGAGAAGGCCAAGTTGTCTGCTCATACGGCTTGCCATTCTCAAGAGTGTGCAATACCCATTGAGCTGCGTATTTATGACGCAGGTGATCAGGCCACTGTTGAGATTTCGGGTGACGAGCGAGGTCGATGGGAACAACACCTCGATCCTCCAGCATGCGTCTCCTGTGGTTGGATAAGTCAAGCCAACCCGCTAAGTATATTTTCGGCGCGGCATCGCCTAAGTTGTCGCGCACCCAACCTGACCATTGCAAGAAGTTCGGGTCGTCGCCGGAGAACCCGACCAGACAAAAGACGGTCTCCATCATCGCCTGCTGAACGGTATTCAAAAATGGGGCGAACTTTGTGGGATATGTTCGGTAGTCCTCTTCTGTGAATATGAGTGGGAATTGCGATGGCAATGACCCATGCAACTTTACGATGCGCGGTTGGCTTTTGAGTGGAATCTCATCTGTATTCCAGATTATGCTATACGCTTGCTCGGTTATGCGAGGAGTTGTTCTCTCTAATAGCGTGTCCCAGTTCGTCGTGAATACATCGCGCCAAGGAAGACGCAACAGGCGTTGGTGCATATCACTGGGACTGAACTCATTATCTCTAATGAGTTCTTGCAAGAATTTGTGCAGATCGCTGCGCCCGAAGCCCGTCTCGTATTCCTGCGCCAGCCTCAGAGTATTGTGGACTTCTTTCGCGTCGGCGTCCGCGCTTTGCGGATAAAGTTTGCGAAACATTTGCCTAGCTATGTCTTGCCATAGCGGAATATCGCGCACGCCCGGTTCTGCGGTTTCCGCATTTCTGCTGAAACCGGCTCCAACCATAATCGACGCTCTGCCGTTAGGACGCTCCCATAGGGCGTCCCTCACTTGGTTGATATGGCTCTGGTCTGGGAAATACATGGATTGAGACAACTATTTGGCTTCCTGACTGCGCCTAGAAAATCCGTAATATCTGATAACACTTATCATCTGTCTTTTACGATTACAATGGCTACAACAACTGAACGTTTTCTGCGCCAAGTGCCGCTATGAGAGCCGCGCAGGGGGATCTTGGACCCGGCTAGGAACATGGGCTTCGCTGATCATGCTTGGTTGTCAGTCTTGGAATGAGACGGCGTAGAAGGGGGTAATTCGCAATTCGGAAGCCGCTTTTCCCCTCTGCTTGATGGTCTCCAAGATTTCAGGGATGGCTTGTTTCATAGCGTTCCGCGATTCGTCGAGAATTGACTGGTCTATTGAACGCCGCGGCATTCGCGGCGTTCGTCCCGCTATGTTTAGGCTTCTCTTATGACTATGCGCTCACCGCGCTCAAGCATCAAGCCCGCCGTGCATCATGCGTACTATGCCTCAACGGTAATTCAGTAGCGGTTTTGCAACTCTTCTATGTATTCATCCATTTCTTTTTCCCAAACGCCATATTCGCCATTGTCGCACTCTCGTATTCCCCCACACAGGTCGGGCGACAGGCAACCTGCCTCTTCCCAACTTCTACCCCTAACAGACAAGCCTGTCTGCTGGCATATAAAGTCGGGACGGTTCATCTGCCGTTCCTTAAGTTGTGTCTTCCATTCTTCTTGCTCTTTGCGGAACTCATCCCAAGTCCGCTTGCCTTTCAATGTGTTGCAGCTACGACAGAGCAGATGAATGTTTTCCAGCGTCTCAGGTCCCTCGGGGTCTTTGTGGTCTAACGAAGCGTCTCTGCTTGTAACACGCTTGTTGCACGATTGACACCTTCCGTCATCGCGGTCAATAATTTGTGGTCTTATCTTTTTGAGCCTGTACGCTCGGCGACCGTTCGCTCTTTGCTCTGCCCTCATTGCTTCAAGCCCCGGATGTCCTTCAGGATAAAGGGCAACGTATCGGAAAGTCTCATCCTCTAATACCCGCTTGGCAGAATCGAGTGAAATTGACGGATGGTTTTCCATTAGCCATTCAATTGCAAAAGCCGTATCCTCAGTCTCCATTTGCACTCTGCGGGCATCAAGAACGGCTTTTACCAATTCCGGCTGGTCGGCGAACCGTTGCGGTATTTTAGCCATGTGCCTACCTCGTCATGTTATTCCTTCCATAACGTCCTTGGGGTCTGGGATGATTTCAAAATATACCAGAGCGGATTGGTTTAGACAAAGCCCTAATTGTGTATGAACTCGTTCTTGGAGGCTTCGTCAAACCAACCTTAATGCCGTATATTTCGGCATAACTCACGTGCTTAGATGCGATTGCCCTGTACTACTAGCGAAAATCTAGCCCCTCTACGGGCTTTCTACGAAGGCGCAATTCGGAGTTCGTCCACAAAATCATGCCATTCTTGCCGATGTTTGGGCATGGCGGCCCGACGGCGGCGGCTGTTCTCCCCCGCAGATTTGGATATATGACAGCCCCGACATAGAGATTGAAGGTTGTCTGCATCCCAAAAATCCCCTCCACGATGCACGGGTATTACATGGTCAACCTCGAGCATGCCCGCCTTGCCGCAAGCCTTACAGCGATAACCATCGCGGAATAGGATTGAGCGGCGCAAACTCTGGTATTCCAGTTTACGGCGCAAACGACGGTCGTTCATCCGATTATCCTAATCCTTCTCTTCTTTCGCTTCCGTAGCGCACCGGATTTGAAAGCGCGATAGCCATGCGCGATTGCTAGGATTGACGCTGCTACGGCGTCATCTCGCCCATGCCTTCTCCCGCCGTCACTTTTTTTCGCCAACTTGCTGTTGCCTGCTGCGTCGCTGGTGACTCTCGCTTCCGCTATGGCTGAACGGAGTAGAAGAGAAACAGGCGAGACTACCATGCCGTCAAGAACAGCCCTGCGAAAATCCCTAACGTCCTCGCCGCCGTCTTTGAAGCCTTGCCCTCTGGTAATCACAGCCGCGCCGCTTGGGAATTGGGCGGCGGTCAATTCCTGACGGAGTTCGGCTTCTCGCCATCTATCGCAGACAACCGCTGCCGGACGCCCCCAGCGCCGGACACATTCGGCGAGAAGCCGTCCCACATCGGATACTCGATCCCCTGCTACCAGCAGCTCACCACGATTTGCCATGTCGGTGTACAGCCCCCCGACTCCGTCCCTTAATCCACGCTCAGCGAGGGACGGATTGGCGGGGAATACTGCGAAGCAATCCAAACCCTTCGTGAGCGGATTGTATGCCGCGGCGGCTGACATGGCGGCGTTCTGCCCTAAGTCTATCCCCAAGATATAGTTGCTCTTCACATCGGGCGGCTGAGCGGCTTCTATGGAACGCCATGCCCCCGCGCTGATAAGTAAGGCTTCCACCACATCGGAGACGCCCTTGTTCAATCTCAGGCTTTCAAAGCGCGGTATCATGCTTGCATCATCCCGCGCTTTTGAAGCGTCCCGCTCTATCGCCAATCTCAAATCCGGCATGTATCGCATGCTAGGGTTTGCCTTGTGCCATGTCCGAACCTTGAAAATGTCGTCGTCCGGCTGAGCGGCATGTATTTGTGAGTAATCAGCCCCGCCGTTAAGCATCCGCTCGAAGGGATGTTCCGGAGAACTAGCCCTAGTTCCGAGCGTGAGCATGCGGGCGTCGGGTATCTTGCCCATGCTTGTTTCAAGCGCGCTCAGGGAAGCGTCTATCAATCCCAATTCCCATTGTGCAATCTCACCGGAGATTATCAAGCGCGGTTGAAGCCCGTGGAGAGATTTAGGCTTGTTGCCCATAACACGGACGGACGCCCCCGTATCCCTATCTTCTATGGACGCCGTATTCAGGCTGTTAGAAACCCTGAAACGGCGTCCGTGTTTGTCTAGGGTAGGCTGAACAAAATCATGTAAATGTTTGAAGATGATTTTGCCTTGCGCGAATGTGCTTGCCACTATCACACATTCGGCGTTCTGCTCCACAAGCGGCGCGCCTATGTCCACGCATGCCGCCCCAATGCCAGCGACGAGAACGGACTTGCCGTTGGCGCGCGCAAGACTTAGCGCAGCGGTCACGACATCCGGCGCAAAGCCGCCCCGCAAGAAGCGGCGTTCCCAGGGATGCAATTTGAAGGGTTGCCCCTTGAACCTTCCCTGAGCGAGTGTCAGCCCCTCTATGTAGCGGATTAACTCCGTGTGCGTCGCTGGCATAATGTCCTCGCCGTCCTGTCAGTCGGGTATGTGCATAGCCTTACCTCCCCACCTACGCACCCGTCACTTCCTCCCGCGCTTCGCACAGGGGATCCCCATGCCCCGCCTATCCACTATGGACAGCCGCCGCCATACGCCCCCTCGAAGCCACGCCGCGCCGCGCTATCAGTTCCTGCAAGGCATCGGGCGGCATCGTCACTGAAAGTTCCGCTATCTCCGATTTAGTCATCGGGCCCGGCCCGCTTTCTTTTCGGCTGTTCATACTCGACATGTCCGCACAACAGACATGTCAGCGTGTATCTATCGGAGATTTGCGCGGTCTCGCGCTGGCATCGCTGGCAGATAGTCATCTCGCCAACCCTCACTCCACGAGGGAGATGGTGATCACATCGCGCCGCACATCGATTTCAGCGATACGCACGACATCGACTTCGATAATGCCAGCCCTAACTGGCATCTCTGATCCGTGCAGCCATTCAGAAATGCCAAAGGTCAGCCACGAGTCGATTTGCTCGTCGGTTGCCCACTTTTGAACAAGCGGCGATAGCCAGACGAAGGCACAGTCGACGCCGCTCGCCGGCGGCGCTCCCGGTATGCGCGCCTGCCAAAAGTTCAATCCACGCTCAATATCCGGCGTCAAATGCCACAATAGTTGTGCCTGTTGCATAAATCCGTCCCTCCACAATCGCCGTACAGCGTCTATTTTAGCCTAAGTGGTGTCATAGCCCCTAGTTGCTCTGAAAACGCATACGCAAGCCTGCCCATCCCCGCTGTGACTTGCCGTCAATCCGCATTTGGCGCGCCGCCGTGCCTGAGTATGCGGATATGCGCTTTGTGATTTGGACTTTCGTTTTGCCGCCTATCCTGTCATTGGCGGGTGTATCCGGCGGCGCGCCGTGATACTCACACCACGCCTGCCAAGCCGCCGCCGTAGCCAAGCGGTCATTGCCGTTGCCCTTCTCTATGCGGGCGTCTATGAAGACGCCGTCGTCACCGATGAGCAGCGCGCGATGGTCAATCTTTGCGCGCTCTATCTCTGGCAGCAAAGGCGGCGGCATCCGATTGGCAACCGCGCGGTCTATCAGCAGCGCATGCAACGCTTCTTTTGCGGCGTCGCTATCAAGGCGAATGGACAAAGTTTCATCCAGCAAGTCAGGGTCAAAGGGTATATGCTGGAATGGTATAGGGGTGTATCGCTGTTGCATGGCGTTGTCATCCAGCCTGAACTTAGGAACTGAGTTCGCAGATGCAAATATCGTAGCCCGCATCGCGCGATTGACTGAACCTTGAAACAGCCGCCGATAGACTATCTTCGCCTCCCCTGTGAATTGCTTTACCTGTTCCGCCCCAAGTTCAACGCCGCTAATCTCCGACGTCGTCACAACCGCCGCTTCTGTAAGAACCGCCAGATATTCGGTTTGCGTCCCAGGCTGTCTTTTCATGGCTTGTAGCGCATCGAGTTTCAAAGTTGAGCCGTAATCCCCAAGCGCATTTTCAATCGCTGTTAGCAGCGTGGATTTGCCGCTATGCCCCTCTGTTTCGAGTAAGACATTGATACGGCGGGTTATGTGCGGTGTTCTGTGAAGCGCATGCCCGACGCTATCCAGCACAAAATCAATGATTTTGCCGGATGTAGTCGGGTGGTGTAGAAGGGCGTCAACGGCTTCATGATGAGCGCCGGGAATGTATCTAACGCCCGTCGAGCGGCTGACATAGATGTTGCGGTCAACGGCATCCGTGATAAGTTCGCCTGTTTCAAGGTCAACGACGCCGCCCTTCACGCCGAGATACCTTGTATCGCTGTCAACATCGGCCAGGTCAATCACATGCGCGCCTTTGGGCATGGTATCTGTTGCCATGAGACTGCCAACAGCAAGCGCGATGTTTGCCTTCAACTTCCGTATGCCGTCCGTGCTCAGCATCTTTTCTTGGATGTAGCGTATTGCCTCGAGTTTGCCCTTGGCCCCGCTTGCCGCCGTCGCGCCGATGAACGCGGTTGCCGCCCTCTGAAAAAATGGAGCGATTGCATCATCGTGCGATGATATGCGCCCGTCGCGTAGCTTAGCGTAAAATTGCCCATCTTGGGGGTGTCCGCTAGGGGGTGTCCGCTCATAAGCGGCGATTATGCCCCCCTCAGACGCTTTTATCAGCCACGCAACGCAATGAAGCGGTGTCTTGCCAGCAAGTCCAAACTCCGATAGTAAGTTGCCAGTGCGTCCGTAGTCAGCGAGCGCGGTTGCGGCGTCCGGTCGCGCAGCATCCCCATCAACCTTCTCCAGGAACGCATCGGGGAAGGCTGCGATGAGCGCATCGGGCGTATCGTGAGACTCAGCAAGCATCCACTCCACATCTCCGCTGCTTGCATCGGCAGCGTCCCAACCGCGCTTTGCATCGGCGGGGGGTAACACATAGCGAACGCTCGACGCCCCAGCAGCCAAGCACATCTCCCCGCATTTGACGCCCGCCTTAGCGCCCTCGTCGTCAGCGTCCGGCCAGATAATAACATCTCTATTTTTGACGGGTGTGTATATCGCCTTTGCAGCAGCCCCGGCCCCGCCCTTGTATGAAGCCGCCGTAAAGCCTCGCTTCGCCAAGGAAGACGCCGCCTTCTCGCCTTCCACAACGACAACGGCGGCTTCCGCGCGGTCGTTCCACAGTAGGAGGAAACAGCCTTCGGGTGAACCGCGCCCCCAAACGTGTTTATGGTGAGTTGCCACTTTATCGCAGTTCTTCCAGGTGCAATCGCCAGGGCCAGCGTCTATCCGGTGAACGGAGCGCTTGCCGCCGTCGGCGTGCTGATAAGTGGCAATCAGTGTGTCGCTCTGTGAGCGGCGGGCGGGCTGTATGCCGAGCGCGCGCTCGATAGTGGATTTGGCGCAATCGCGCGTTTTGCAGCTGGCGATAATGCCGCCGTCGCCGTCGTCCAAGATGTTCAGGTTGTAATCGTCGGAGCCGTGGCAAACGGCGGGGATGGTGTATGCCTCGCCTTTGCGCCCTGAGCGGGGATAGCGCGCCGCTATGTCGGCGGCTGTGGGAGTGTGAGAGGACATTTTTTCACTCCTTTATGAGCGATCGTGGAGAGTAACGGGGGAATATATCACGCCCGACTAGCGGAACGCAAGAGAACATTAAAAACTACAAAAGCCAAGAACAATAATTCTGTTTCACTTTGTTTCACTCATTTGAAACCCTTGTGAGGCTTCGGAGGGTTTCAAAATGGTGAAACAAAGTGAAACGCCCTTGATTGTGTGATATTTTAACCGCTTACATATCACGCCGCCGAATACCACAAAACAGGCTTGTCAATTGATTTTGTGCGCCATTTCCATTAGCATCGACAGGCGTGGTTTGTGGAGAGGACTACGCACAAGCGCGCCGCCGTGACTTGTCCGGCGGCGCGCTTACTTATTCCCTGCCCTCCTCGACGACATGCCTTTGTTTAGCAAGATGTAGTCAGCCCACTTTTGCATTAGCGGCGTCCGCAAATCCAGCACATCGGAACGCTGGTAAGCCTGTTCAACCGTCGTTCCAACTTTATGCGCCAACGCCATCTCTTTGGCTGTATGGCTTGCATCGGTCATATCCTCTGACCAGGAGCGGAAGCAAGAGCGGAAGCCGTGAACCGTGGAGTTAATCCCCAGGCGTTGGAGCAAGTCGAGCGCGGAGTTAATGCCCAATGGCTTGCCGCGCCGTCTGCTGAATATCAGCCCCTCACTGGTAGATTGCCGTTCCAGCACCTCTATCGCCTGCTCCGACAGAGGTACGCGGTGTTCACATCCCGCCTTCATCCTCTTAGCGGGGATTGTCCAAATCCGCGCTTCCATGTCTATCTCGTCCCAAGTGGCTAGTCGGGTTTCGTCACGCCGTGAAGCGGTGAGTATCATGAAAATCAGGGCGTCGGGCGTGGCCCGGCTTTTCGTTTTGACAGACTGGATTTTCAACATCGCTTCCGGTATATCCTGATACGGAATGGCGCGCATGTTGGAGACATCGCGCTTGACCTTAGGCAAAGCCAAACTTGCGCGGTCGACGGGGTTTTCTTCAATCCAGTTGTTGGCTTTGGCAGTATCAAAGATTTTCGCCAGGCGCATCTTGACCTGCTTAGCCGTAGGCTGCCTTGAAGTCCATATCGGGGAGAGGATCTTGACTATATCCCGACTTTCAATTTTGTGAACGGGGAGGTCGCCGATAACTGGCAAGACGTATTTTTTCATGTGGATATTCCACATGGTATAGGACTTGTTGCCCTTCCATGTCGGCTTCAAGGCTTCTATCGTCATATCCGCTACATCTGCGAATATCGGAGTATCAATCGTCACGACGGTCTGCGGCGGCTGCGCCGCCGCTATGATGCTTCGGATAGCGGCGGTGGGAGAATCGGCCAAGACGCGCCGCAGCTCCGGAGTAATGCCTTGCGCCGCGCGGTTTGCCTGAGCGTTTGCCAATGCCGTATCGCGCGCCTGCTTCAAAGTGGTGATAGGATGTGAGCCTAGCCCTATGGCTTTCTTCTTGCCGTCTGGCAGTGTCAGGCGTTGGGAGTAAGTTTTGCTGAACCCTGATCGGTCTTTTAGCGGCTTGACGAGAAGGGTTAGCCCAAAGGCGCGCCGCCCATCGGAGTAGCGGCCGGGTGTTCCAATGCCGTTGACGAATGCTTGAGTAAGCTTAGCTGGACGCTCCACAAAATTACCCTTTCGTATCTCATTTATGCTAATAACCATAAGGGTAACACATCCAGTTATCATTTATCAAATAATTTAACGGCTGAAAATCGTCGTTTGGCAGTCTAAATCCGTATCTGTCAAAACCTCATATCTGATAGCCGATGGGATAGGCAAGCAATATGCGTCCTTGTAGGTCGTTTTGAAAAATCTTGGTTGAGATTGTACTATTATGATTAATGGGGATGAGCGCGAAGATATGCTCAGCATCCTGCGAAAGTATCGTCCGATATACTTCGCGGTGTTCATTGTGCAGGTCATCGTCTGGTGCGTAATCATATCTTGGTGGGAATCCACGGCGGGTGAGCATACGGGTGATGCGCTTGGCACGGTGATAGCAATCGGGCTGAAGATGGCGCCGTTGACGGGGCTGTCAATCATTTCAACCATAGTTATAGTGGATATAGGGAGGTATCTGGTGGTACTCTTGCCAACACCGAGTATTCGGCGCAGAATCATAGAGAAGGCTAAAGCCGAGGGTCATGCCGCAGGCATCGCCGCGGGCGAAGCTGCGGGCAAAGCCGCAGAGAGGCGGAACTGGGTATCATGGAATGAGCGGCGGAAGGAAGCCGAAGCTCAGGGCTTGCCTTTCGACGAGCCGCCGCCCGGCGCGGACGAAGACACTGAGTAAGGCATCGCCACGACCGGCGATCAGCGGCGTGTTCGAGGATGCGCCGCACAAGCAACCGTTACGGCAAGGGGATGAACATGGCAGGGCTGATGGTATTTGGCGTCATACTGGCGTTGCTGGGGATGTCCATTCTGTCGGGACTTATGAGGGAAGTCTTATCATTCACGGGCGCCTTCCTGATAATTGGCGGCATCGCGGCGGCGGTGGCTGGTGGCGCTGCCGCCCTGCTAGGCGGCGTCACAAGCAAGGTATGGGGCGTTGGGCTGATAATGGTCGGCTTCGTAATAGCCATCTTGGGCATAATAATGAGGTTCATCAACGACCTTTGGCTCGTTCAGTGGATGATAAACTTTGGCGGCATGGTTACGCTGGTCATCGGGATAGCGCTGGCGCTTGTCGGCTTGATTGGGCTGGTGGCAGGCGGGCTATCCGGCAAGGGCAGCAGGGGATATGGCGGTTAGTAGGACAAATCTGGCAAAGCCGTCATCGGATTGGCTATCGGGGGACAATGATTAAAAGGAGTTTCGCATGAGCAGTGGCGCTATGGTCGGGGCAGGGGTTCTGCTGATAATCTTGGGTATTCTTTTCATATCGGGGCTTTTGCAAGCCCTCTTGACCGTAGTAGGATGGATAGGCATAGTCGCGGGCGTTGTCGTCGGCGTCATCGGCCTTGTGGGGATGATAAGAGGCCGCGAAAGCCACTACTAGGGCGCAGACATGGATGATGCCGGAGATACGAAAACCCGAAGTGTTTTAGCAATAGGCAACCCGCAGACGGAATCCTGAATGAGGTAGCAGATGGGCATACTATCGAGAATGTCAACGGTCGTGAAATCGAAGATGAACCGCATATTGGACAACGCCGAAGACCCGCGCGAGACGCTGGACTACGCCTACACGAAGCAGATGGAGACGCTGCGCGATGTGAAGAGGGGCGTCGTGGAGATGGTTACGGCAAAGCGCAGGCTGGAGCTCCAGGCGTCGAAGGTGAAGGATAACATCGCCAAGCTCGACGGGCAGGCGCGGAAGGCTATGGCAGCCGGCCGCGAGGACCTGGCTCGGCTCGCCTTGCAGCGCAAGCAGACTTCGCTGCTGGAACTCGAAGGGCTTGACGGTCAGATTGCCGACTTGGAGATAGAGCAGGAGAAGCTGACACAGGCGGAGCAGCGGTTGCAGGCGAAGGTCGCGGCGTTCCGCACGCGCAAGGAGATCGTGAAGGCGCAGTACAACGCGGCGCAGGCGCAGGTGCGTATCGGCTCGGCACTGTCCGGCATATCCGAGGAGATGGGCGATGTGGCGCTCGCCGTGGAGCGCGCCGAGCACAAGACCGAGAGCATGCGCGCCCGCGCGGGCGCTATCGACGAACTCGCGGAGCTGGGTGTGCTGGACGACTTCTCCGGAAAAGACGGAGACCCGCTCAGCAGGGAGCTTTCTCAGCTGATGTCGGAGCAGAATGTGGAAGATGAGCTTGCCGCGCTGAAGGGTGAACTGCCATCGGGCGCAAAGACGGCGCTGCCTGAGGGACGACCTGATGTGGACGATGAGCTTGCGGCATTGCGGAACAAGAGAGATAGGACTTAATGATTGTACGAATACTTACCGAGGGGCAGTACGACCTGCCCGGCAGCTACATCGATGAGCTGAACGCCATAGACAACGAGCTTGTGGAGGTGGTCGCCGCAGAGGACGAAGCCGAGTTCGGGCGCGTGCTCAAGCAGATGCTTGACTTGGTGCGCGAGAATGGCAGCCCGGTGCCGATTGAGGAGCTGGTAGAGTCTGACCTGGTGCTGCCGGAGCCTGACATCACGCTGATAGAGGCAGAGGAGATGTTCGTCGGCGAGGGGCTGCTGCCGGGATAGCTAAAACGGGATTCCCCAGAGGGCATACCAGTTTTCGAGGCTGCGCTCTACGGGAATCTTCTCCTCTTCCATGACGGCGCTCAGGCGCATCTCGGCGGCGTTGTCTCGCGTTTGGGGCGCCGTCTGCACCATCGGGTAGAAGCTGCCGCGCTTGTAGTTGTATATCCAGTACGCCCGTTTGCCCTCGTACTCGATGCCGAAGACCGCCGCCAGCATCCTGTCCGCGAAGCCATGCTCGACAATCGTCTCGCTTATCAGGTGTATCGTGGTGACGAGATCCTCGAAGTCTCTGTCGTCCAGCACCGCCCAGCGCGTGCCGTAGGTGTCGTCAACCACATTGAAGTGCGTCCCGGTGGCGCTTTTGCTGACCGACAGCAGCGACCGGATTTCATCATCAAGGTTGTCGAAGAATGACGACTCGACGGGGTTGAAGACGATGCCCGCCTTGTCGGTGTGGCGCAAGTCCATCCTGCCGCTGAGTGAAATCTCGGCCGTAATCACGGAGAAGAACTTCTCGCGCTCCGGCTTCTTGAGCTTGTTGCGGCCGAACAGCGTACTGAGTATTCCCACATCGAACCTCGCTAAATCACTTTCGCTTTCTACTCGCTGGTGATGATTGCCCTGTCCCACTTATTCCGGGACACACGCCCTTGTCAGGCTGAGCAAACTTCCCTGCCGTCATTTGCGTCATTCCCGTGAAAACGGGAATCCAGAACATCAGAATGTAGGCGCTTTCGCATATTGAGGCTATCTCGCAGCCCTGGATTCCTGCTTTCGCAGGAATGACGGGTGAGTGAGAAGGGTTTTTTAGCCGCGCTCCATGCTGCGCTGCATGTCTTGGAGGCGCAGGATGCGGTCTTCGACCGACGGGTGGCTGGAGAAGAGCGTGGCTATCGTGTTGCCCTTGAGCGCGGGTATGATGAAGAAGGCGCTGGCGTGCTCCACCTGCCGCAGGTCTTTCTCAGGGATGCGGTACATGTCGTTGCTGATTTTCTGCAACGCGGACGCGAGTTGCAGCGGCGCGCCGGTGATGACTGCGCTGCCTCTGTCCGCCGCCAGCTCCCGGTATCGGGAGAGCGTCATGATGAGCATCTGGCTGACGAAATAGATGATGATAGTGCCGACATAGACGGCGAGCATTATCAGCATCGCCTGCCCTGCCTCTCGGCGGTCGCCGCCGCCGTGTCCGCCGAAGCCACCGAATAGGCTGACCCAGAAGAGCATTTGCAGCAGGAAGCCCGCGGCAATCACGATGATGCTCGCCCAGGTCAGCACCATCACATCGCGGTTCTTCACATGCGCCAGCTCATGCCCGAGCACCGCCTCGAGCTCGCGCTCGTTGAGCCTTGTCATAAGCCCTCTGGTGACGGCGATGACGGCGTTCTTTGGGTTGCGCCCGGTTGCGAATGCGTTGGGCACATGCGTCTCCATCACGGCAATCTTCTTGGGCTTGGGCATATCGGCGATTGCCGCCAGCCGCTCGATCATGCCGTGCAGACGCGGCTCCTGCTCGGCGGTGACTTCCTTCGCGCCGGTCGTGGCAAGCACGAGCTTGTCGGACATGAAGTATTGGAAGAACGCCATTCCGACGGCGATTATCAACACCATTTGCCAAGGCATGCCCGCTGCCATCAGCAGCCCTAGAAATGCCACATAGACTAGCGCGAGCATCACCATCGTGAAGCCCATGCGAAAGGTCAGCGCGAAATCCCGACCGTAACTTCTCTGTCTCATCTCATCCTCCTGAGTGAACCTGATTACATTATACATAAAGGCGTAACCTGTTGTGTTGCGGCGACATCGGGGACTAACATGAATGGACTGGATAATGGGATAAGCGGTTCGGCGGCAGTGAGCATGGCAGCTTGGCAGACGATAGGACACGACAAGGCGATCGGCACGCTTGCGCGCGGCATGGAAATGGGGCGCATGGCGCACGCTTGGCTGCTCGCGGGGCCGCCGCAGGTGGGCAAGATGACGCTGGCGCTGGACTTGGCGCGTCTGGTGAACTGCACGGCGGACGAGGTGAAGCTTCAGCCGTGCGGTGAGTGCCGCCAGTGCAGGCGCATCAGCGAGTCGCTGCATGCGGATGTGCGCGTCATATCGCAAGGGGGCGGGGCTGGCAATCGCACGACGGCGCGCACCGCCATCGGCGTGGAGCAGATTCGTGAGGCGCAGCGTGAAGCGGGGCTGAAGCCATACGAAGGGCGCTATCGCGTGTTCATCATCGAGGACGCGGAGAACTTTACGCAGGAGGCGGCGAACGCGCTGCTGAAGATGCTGGAAGAGCCGCCCGACGATGTGATGTTCGCGCTGCTGGCGTCCGAGGTGCGCGAGAACAGCGCGGACGAGTCGGCGGGGTACATCGCATACGCGCCGGAGCATGAGCAGGATAGGATTGCGGCGCTGCTGGACGCCGTGCCGGAGGTGGGGGGCATACTGCCCACAATTCTGTCGCGCTGTCAGGTGCTGGAGCTGCGCCCGCTGCCGATTGCGCTGGTGCAATCTGAGATTGAACGCCGCTTTGAGCTGACCCCGCAGGACGCGACGGAGATTGCGCGCCTGTCGAGCGGCAGGCTTGGCTGGGCGCTGCAAGCCGGGGCAGAGCCGCAACTGCTGTCCGAGCGCGCGGAGAGGCTGGACGAGATTGAGGCGGCGCTGCGCGGCGGCATCGACGAAAGGTTCGCGTATGCGGAGCGGCAGGCGGCGGCGTTTGGGCGCGACCGCAGCGGCGTGTATCAGGAATTGCAGCTCTGGCTGGGCTGGTGGCGCGATGTGCTGGTCATCCGCGAGGGTAACGAGGACCTCGCGGTGAACCTGTCGCGGCTGGATGCGCTGCGGGCGACGGCGGGCGGCTGCGACTCCGCTCAGGTGGTTGATGCCATCCATGCCGTGCAGGAGACGACGGCGATGTTGGAGAGCAATGTGAACCCGCGCCTGTGCTTGGAGGGGATGATGCTGCGTATGCCACAGACGGCAGCGCAGACGCAGAGCGCGTGAGCGGGGGGTGGTGTTTTTCTTTGGGCGGGTCGCCATAGCACGATGGCTTCTTGCCCTCGCTTCCGCAAGGGTGATGCTCTTTCGGAGGAATGGCGGAGCGGGGATTAGGCTTTGTTGATATTTCTGCCATTCCCATGAAAACCGGATTTCAGAGCCGCGTAACGGAGCGGATTTTGCGCCACTTACGCCCATTGAAAGCGCTGGATTCCTACGAAAGCAGGAATAACGGAACGAGAATTGTCATTAGACTGGAAGCGCCGCAAAGCAGGAGGCATCGATGCTCACACTAACGGGCGTGCGAATTAGACCGTCGGACAAGGTGCAGTATTTCGACGCAAACGGGATTAGCCTTGTCTTGGGTGAGCGTGTCATCGTGGAGACCTGGGACGGCGAGCAGGAGGGCACCGTGGTGATTGCGCCCGATCAGGCGCTGCACTCAGACTTGCGCGGGCCGCTCGCCAAGGTTTTGCGAAAGGCGCTGCCTGGATAGGAATTAGGAATTAAAAATTGGGAATTAAGAATTGGGTTGTGTTTAGGGTTGGCGTGCGATGTTTCGTGGCCTGATGGCAACCGATGTTCGAGGGCGGTTGCTGAAGTTTATGTAGCCGCGAGGTTAGGATTTTTGATTCCTCACTGCGTTCGGAATGACAGGGGGAAGAGGTTTGGAATGAGAGGGAGGTCGGGGGGCGAGCGTTTTCGCCCCCATCCTAACCTTCCCCCAAAGGGGGAAGGGACAATCACGCCGTCGGATTGCGCTTGACAGCAGGCAACCTTCCTCTATCAAGGGGGGAGGGACTGATGCGATTTTCTCATTCTGCGCGGGGGTTTGCAGACGGATATGCCTTTGTGGTAATCTTATACTGACAGTGTGAAGTTTTGGATTGATTGCACAATTTTATTAGGCGATATGCCCCGATTCTATGCCCCGGTTCCTTGAGTTCAATTTGTCCCCGATGAAGGTTGCCCTCTCGCGCGCGCGAAGGCAGTTTGCGTCAAATTCTACCCCCCCCCGCAGTTGCAGCCCATGCGAAGCATAACGCTCGCGTTCCTGCTCATCGCGCTTGTGGCGTCGCTTGCGGGCATTAGCCTAGTAGCGGCGCAATCGACGACCGACTACGATGACAACGGGCTAATCGATGTCAGGACTCCGGCGCAGCTGAACGCCATGGGCTGGGACTTGGACGGCGACGGCGTGGAGAGCCAGACGCAACCCGTGAGCAGCGACGACCGCGAGTTCGTCGATATTGCCATAGCTCTGCATACCTGCGGCTTAACCGCCGCTAACACCATTCGCTGCTGGGGCGATACCAGCCTTGGACCCGTCCGCGCCACAGGTTACACGGATGTGGTTACGGGGTACCCCTTCACCTGCGGGCTGCGCCTCGATGGGACGGTGGACTGCTGGGGGATAAACGCGAGCGCCAATCCCGGCACCCCGGTAGATGCCAATGACAATCCGATTACCTTCTCCATGCTGGACAGCTCGCGGACCTTCGTTTGCGGTCTTCAGGACGGACAGAACAGCCAGACTGAAGGCATAGCGCGCTGCTGGGGCGATAACCAGAATGAGGCTGTGTTCAAAGTGCCGTCCGACCTGGCTTCGGTCGCGTTCTCTGATATAGATGTCGCATCGGGTGGAGCCTGCGCCTTGGTGAAGGACGGCGCTGACGCCGGCAAGTTCAGGTGCTGGGGAAATGGAACCACATTTCTCCAAAGAGTCAAGAATGTGGATGCTCCGGCCGATAGTACGCGGAAGACTGCGATACTTGGTACGAAGTTCCGCAGCATCAGCGTCTATCTTGACGAGGCTTGCGGAATAGTGGATGAGGGGTCGGATACCGAAACGGGCGCGCTCATCTGCTGGGGAGGGCAGACGAGCGGCGGAGGCGATTCCGTATCCGACATATCCCTCACCAGTGACTTCACCACTATCAAGTTTCGTTCCGTGTCTAATGCAGCGAAACACGCCTGCGCGGTGAAAGCCGACCGTACCGTCGTGTGCTGGGGCAATCCTAGTTCCGATCAGGGGCAGGCGACCGTTCCGACCGCGCTTGCCAGCGCTACCTTCTCCAGTGTGTATGCAGGAGACTATTACTCTTGCGGCATTTTGGACGGGCAGAACATGCAGAGCGAGGGCGCAGTGAAATGCTGGGGCGATGGGAACTATGCGACGACCAACCCCGGGCGCACTCCGGACGATCACACCACAGGAGGGGCAACCCCGTATGAGGAGCGCGCGCCTTTGCCCACGCTTGCCACCGGCTTCAACGCCATTAGCAGCGGTAGCGTAGTAACTTGCGGCATGACCACCGACGCCAAGATGGTGTGCTGGGGGAGCGGCCGATTTTTCGATTTCCCTGAGGTGACGGGTGTAATGTCCTTCAGCGCCGGCTTAAATAACGCCTGCGCGCTGAGTACCGGCGGCGTGGTCACCTGCTGGGGAGCGGACACTTATGGAATGTCCTCAGGGAGAGGGCTCAATATGGGCGTTCCAGCCGATCTCGACAATCTGACCTTTTCCGCCGTCAGCGCCGGCGGTTTCCATGTCTGCGGCATTCTGGACGGGCAGAACATGCAGACCTCCGGCGTTGTGAGATGCTGGGGGAACGACACCTACAATCAGTCCACGATTCCCACTGCGCTGACCTCCGCTACCTTTTCCTCTATTAGCTCCGGCGTCTATCACAATTGCGGCATTCTGGACGGGCAGAACATGCAGACCTCCGGCGCTTTGAAGTGCTGGGGGAACGACAGCTACTCTCAGACCACGCTTCCCTCGGATGTGAGTTCCGTGACCTTCTCCGCCGTCGGCGCCGGCTGGGTGCATACCTGCGGCATATTGGACGGGCAGAACTCCCAGACCGCCGGCATTGTGAAGTGCTGGGGCGGCGCGACCTTCTCGACAATTCCTATCACTATACCGCCCGAATTGGCGGAAGTGCCTTTCGCCCAAATCTCGGCTACCCTTCCACACACATGCGGGCTTACGCTGGTGGAGCGCCGCGTCCGCTGCTGGGGGAACACCGGAGGCAGCAGAGACTATGGTCAAACCGATATACCGCTGAAATACCAGTATGCGACCTTCACGGGCGTATCCACCAGCCTTCGCCACACCTGCGCCGTCGACACAAATGGACGGGCCGCCTGCTGGGGCGCTGATGCTGACCTGAACACCGACGGCATCCAGATCGCCAGGGGTTTTGTCATCAGGAATGCCGGGCAAGCCGACCCACAGCCGCAGGCGGCGGGCGTTGCCGTGCCCGCCGCTCCGCCCCGGGAGGTCGCAATATCCGAAACGGGCTTGGTTACATGGAAGAAGGCTACGACGCTCATCTATGGTCAGCAGTACCCCGTGCGCTGGGCTTCTGGAACTACCGCTCCGCGTGAATCTGACTTGACCGCCGATTCGTCCGATGAGCGGCACGAACTGGTGCCGGAATCGAGCTGCGCCTCCGATGGAAGCTGTGAGCATCAGATTGTCCCGTTTGACTCATCCATGCACTGGCTGGCGCAGGTGCGCTCCACAGGCGGCTCGGACCTCGACTGGCGGGAAGCGCGGCTTGCGTCTATTGTGGCTGACCTTCCCCCCACTCCGACGCCAACGCGTCGCCCGACGAGGACGCCGACGCCCAGACCCACCAGCACGCCAACGCCCACGCCGACTTACACGGCAACACCGACGCCTACCGACACGCCGACGCCAACGCCGACTTATACACCGACGCCCACGCCTACTTACACGCCAACACCGACGCCGACTTATACACCGACGCCCACGCCGACTTATACGCCAACACCGACGCCGACATATACGCCGACGCCCACGCCGACGCCTACATATACTCCGACGCCTACGCCAACTTATACACCGACGCCCACGCCCACTTACACTGCGACGCGCACGCCCAGGCCCGATAAGGTGCAAACTGCCGTCGCGCGCTCGCTTTCCCCTGTGCTGATAGGCTTTAGGGAAGTGATAGCTCAGGCGTCGGAAGGCGATGCGGCGATGCTGACGGTGGAATCGAGCAGCGTCCTGTCTGCTCCCGTAGTCGTGCGCGTGCAGGCGATGCAGGGCACGGCGGACGTTGCGGACTACGCGCCGTTCATGTCGGAGCAGTTGATCATCGAGCCCGGCTATCGCAGCGTACCCGTGTCGGTGCCGATAGCGACTGACGACCTCGCGGAGGCGCATGAGGTGTTTGCGCTGAGGCTGATACTGGTGAGCGCGCCTGCCCGCGTGGCGCTGAACCAGGTTTCATCGACCGCGCAGGTGGTCATACGGGGCGAGGACACGCCTGCTTCGCAGCAGCCCGCGCCGACGGCGGCAGCGCCGACGGCAACGCCGACGCCCATGCTGGCGGCAGCAGCGCCCGCTTCTATGCCGACGCCCATGCTGATTGCGGCGAGCGCAGCTACCCCCGCGCCGACGCCAATGCCAATGCCAATGCCAGCGCGCGCTGCGACGCCAACCGCCACGGCGACGGCAATGGTGACCGCAACGGCAGCGCGGCCGACGCCCACGGCTGCGCCGATGCCTGCGACAGCGCCCGCCACCACGCCCTTGACGGCAGCGGCGGCTCAGCCTACGGCGATGCCGATGCCGAGCGCGACGCCGTCCGCCACCGCGTCGCCCGCGCCCGATTCGACGCAGACACAGACTTCAAGCCTCGTCGGGCGGGCTTGGTGGCTGCTGCCGCTCTTGCTTGTCCCGCTTCTCGCCTATTACCTCTGGCGAGAGTGGCTAGATAGACGAGCCGCCAAGAATGCGCGCGAGTTCGACTAGGGTCTTTCAGTTGTCACGCTGAACGGAGTGAGGGGGCTGAGATGCTTGCCATGTCGAGCGTGTTGGTGGCGGGGGTGGGATGTTTCGCAGGCTGAGGGCGGGACGGAGCGTTAGGGTGGTTGCTGCGGTGTGTTTGGGATGGCAGAGGGAGGGATGCGTTGACACCTGAAAACCTGACGACCTGACACCCTACCAGTGAGTGGTCTGAAATCCTTGCCATAGCAGGCGTGTTGGTGGCAGGGATTTTTGATTCCTCACTCCGTTCGAAATGGCAAGGGGGAGGCGGTCGGGATGACAGCGGGGGCCGGGGATGATGGGGAGAAGGGGATATTGACGGCTTATTTTCGCTAGAACTATTTGTGTGTGATGGGGTAGAATGAGCGGCATTATTCGGGATTATCAGAGTGGATATAGATAGGGAGGGCTTGAGGTATGAGGTTATCCTGCCTACAAGAGAATCTTGCGCGGGGGCTGTCGATTGTGGGACGAGCGGTTGCCTCGCGCTCAACGTTGCCGATAACGCAGAATGTGCTTTTGACGACTGAGCAGTCTATGCTGAAGATTTCGGCGACGAATCTTGAGATTGCGATGACGACTTGGGTGGGGGCGCAGGTGGAGGAGGAGGGGTCTATCACGGTGCCGGCGCGACTGCTGGGCGAGTTCGTGACCTCGCTGCCGCCTGAGCGCATCGATATTGAGGTGACCTCGCAGCCGGTTGGGTTGAATATCAAGTGCGTGCGCTTCGAGTCCAATATCAGCGGGACGGTCGCCGATGATTTTCCGCCGATTCCGACGGTGGAGGACGGCATAGCGGGGAAGATAGACGCGGGGATGCTGCGGGAGGCGATCAGCCGGGTGGCGTTCGCGGCGGCGACGGAGGATTCGCGGCCTGTGCTGACGGGGGTGAAGACGGAGATCAGCGGGGGCGATTTCAAGTTCGCGGCGGCGGACGGGTTCAGGCTGGCGGTGTACAGCGGGAAGCTTGCCGAGCCACTAGCCGAGGACATCGATTTTCTCATTCCGTCGCGCGCGCTGAATGAAATCAACCGGCTGCTGGGCAGTCAGCAGAAGGCGGTGGAGTTCATGGTTACGCCGTCGAACAGCCACGCGCTGTTTAAGGTGGAGGATGTGGAGGTGGTGTCGTCGCTGATTGCGGGCAACTTCCCGAATTATAACCAGCTGATACCGCAGAGCCATACGACGCGGGCGGTTCTGAAGTCGGACGAGTTTTTGCGGGCGACTCGGACGGCGGCGATATTCGCGCGGGACGGCAGCGGGATTATTCGCTTGCAGATGTCGGGCGGCGAAGAGGATGCGCCGGGGCAGCTTATGGTGTCGGCGCGGGCGGAAGAGCTGGGGGACAATCAGGGGGAGATCGCGGCGAATGTGGAGGGCGAGGACTCGAAAATCGCGTTCAACTCCAAGTATCTGACGGATGTGCTGGATGTGCTGAGCGGGAACGATGTCGCGCTGGAGATTTCGTCGCCGTCAAGTCCGGGCGTGATAAAGCCGGTCGAGGGCGACGAGTATGTGCATGTGGTTATGCCGATGTTCGTGCAGTGGTAGAACTCATCTCATAGACAGACTGGTTGCGGTTTCCAGAGTTAAATGGCAGTGTTGTTCATACTTGGATGCGCCTTCAATGCTCTGGATTCCTGCCCCTGCTTCCGCAAGGGTGACGTTCTTTCGCAGGAATGACGGGGTAAGTGAGCGGGAATGACGGGGCGTCGAGCGGGAATGACAGGGTGAGATTTCAAGGTCTCCACTAACATAAATGGCATGTCGCAAATAGGCCCGGCCGCAAAGTGAGCAGGGCCTATTTTTGCGTAAGTTCAAAACAGGCGGACGGATGAGATACGGAGGGAACGATGAAAGCAGGCGTGAACCTCATCAACTTTGGGCCTGGCGCTAACGCGGACTCTATGCGGCGCTGGGTGGAGATTTCGGAAGGTCTGGGCTATCACCTGATGATGACTTCCGACCATATCGCTATTACCCCGGATGTGAATGGGAGATACCCCGCGCCTTTCTATGAGCCAATCAGCACGCTGGGCTGGCTGGCGGGCATTACGAGAACGATGGAGATTGGCTCCACGGTAATCATCGTGCCATATCGCAGCCCGCTGGAGACGGCGAGGGCTTGCGCCAATATAGATCGGCTGAGTGGGGGGCGCTTCATCCTGGGCGTAGGCGTGGGCTGGGCGCAGGACGAGTTCGACGCGCTTAATGTGCCTTTTGAGCGGCGCGGGGCAATGACGGACGAATACCTCGACGCGATAAAACTGCTGTGGACTGAGGACGTAGCATCGTTCGAGGGGGAGTATGTATCCTTCACGGATGTGCATACGGCGCCGCGTCCCGCGCAAAATCCCCATCCGCCGATATGGGTTGGCGGCCCGTCGGATGCGGCGATGCGACGGGCGGTGGTGTATGGCGACGCATGGCATCCGATTCGCATAACGCTAGACGGGTTCAGGAATACGGACATTCCGCGCCTGAGGGAGATTGCGGCGCGGGAAGGGAAGCCGATGCCTGACCTTTGCCCTAGGATTCGCCTTAGAATCACGGACTCGCCGATGGACGAGGGGCAACGGCTGGCGGGGGAAGGGAGCATAGAGCAGATTCGCGGCGACCTCTTTGAGTTGGAAGAGCTGGGATGCGCCTATGTTCTTTTCGATACCTTCTACGATGACATCGAAGCGACAAGGCATCCCGAAAATTCATGGCGCATGCTGGCGACTGTCGCGGAGAAGGCGCTGGACTTGGCGAATGAGAGCGTGAGGTGATGGGGGCGGGCGTTGTTTTTGGCGGAGGCTGAGGTTTGGATTGCTGCGGGCGGTAGTTTCTTTTCAGATGATTTTGTTGCTATACCGCACTGGATTCCTGCCCCTGCTTTCGCAGGGGTGACGTTCTTTCGCAGGAATGACGAAAAGGTTTGCCGCCTGAATGTGAACACTATCACGGGCAGCGCGGCGGTTGACAAGGGTTGAGCGCGTTGCAACAATGGCTGCATCAAGGAAGGTCATAGGCCGGAGGCGTAGATGGGTACATTCGACGGCAAGGTGGCGCTGGTTACGGGCGCGGCGCAGGGGATGGGCAGGGCGATCGCTATGCGGCTTGCCGGTGAGGGCGCGAACGTGGTCGCCACCGACATCAACGGCAGGCTGGTCGAGCAGACCGGTATCGACATCAGGGAGCTTGGGCGTGAAGCCGTCGCGGTCGAGGCGGACATTGGCGACATAGACGACATAAACCGCGTTGTCGATGAGGCGCTGGATGCGTTCGGGCGCATAGACATACTGGTGAACAACGCCGGAGTTACTCGACACGCGGGCATTATGGATCTGACCGTGGAGGACTGGGACAGAATCCACCGCGTCAACGCTAGGGGCGTGTTCTTCTGCCTTCAGCGAGTCGCCCGCGAGATGATCGAGCGCGGCGACGGGGGCAAAATCATCAACATCGCGTCAATCGCGGGCAAGGGTTATTCGGGGACTTCCAACGCGGCATACGCCGCCAGCAAGGGGGCGGTAATCGCCCTGACTCACATTGCAGCCCACCAGCTTGGAGGGTATGACATCAATGTGAACGCTATCTGCCCCGGCGTAACCCGCACCGCTATGAGCCAGGCTACGCAAGTTCAGCGGGCGCAGAACTTGGGCATCCCTTTGGATGAGCTGGAGGGGCAGCGTAACGCCCAAATCCCTATCGGTCGAGCGAACGAGCCTGAGGACATAGCGGACATGGCGGCGTTTTTAGCGGGCCCCGGTTCGCGCAACATCACAGGCCAGGCGTTCAATGTGGACGGCGGCTTGGTTATGCAGTGAACGAAGGTGTTCGGAATGACAAAGAAAAATGGCTCGGAATGGCAGGGTGAACTGCGCCCCGGCAACGGCGGGAACGATGCCGGGGCGATTGAAAGACTCTGCTAAGGGGCGGATGCGGGCGCGGTGTTTAGAGTATTCGGTTGCCGGGCATGTTTGTCCATGCGCTCATTTCGTGGGGGGTGGTTACGGCTTGATCCTCGCACACATAGTCGGGGCCGAGCTGGTCGATGGAGGTTACGCCGAGCAGCGCCATCGCGACGATAATCTCGTCTTCCAGAATCTCCAGCATGCGGACGATGCCGGCCTGTCCGTCTGCCGCCAATCCCCAGCCTTGCATCTTGCCGAGCGCTACGGCGCGCGCTCCTAGCGCGACTGCCTTGAGGATGTCCGCGCCGCGCTGTACGCCGCCGTCCAGGACTATCTCGGCCTTGCCGTCAACGGCTTCGACGATTTCTCCGAGCATATCCATCGTGCCCTGCCCGTGGTCGAGCTGGCGGCCTCCGTGATTGGACACCCATACTACATCGACGCCGTGCTCGATGGCGATTTTGGCGTCCTCGGCTGTGGCTATTCCCTTGAGCATGAAGGGAAGTCCCGCTAGGCTCTTTATCTTGTCCACCGTGTCCCAGGTGACGGATGCGGAGTGAACCGGAGAGGGTCTTTCGCGTCTGGTGGGGGGCATCCAGCCTGTCAGCATGGGGCGCTCCCGGCGGCTGTAATGCGCCGTGTCCACCGTGATGCACAAGCCGATGTAACCCGCGTCCTTTATGCGGGCTACCATCTCCTCGACCCATCCCCAATCTCCATGGATGTAGAGCTGAAAGACCTTGGGATGATCGGCGGCGGCGGCGATGTCCTCTAGGCTTGGCTCGGTTACGGAGCTGACGACATGGGTTATGCCGAACTCTGCCGCCGCGCGGGTGGACGCCGCGCCGCCCTCCGGGTTGAATACCTGAAGCGAGCCGATGGGGGCGAGCAGCGCGGGTATCCGCAGGTTGTTGCCCAGAAATGTGGTAGCGGTGTCTATCACCGAAACATCGTTCAGGATGCGCGGACGGAAGGCTATTCGGTCGAATGCCAGCCGATTGCGGCGCATCGTGGTTTCCGACTCGGACGCGCCTACGAGATAGTCCCATGCGCCCTGGGGCAGGTTCTTTCGCGCGCGTTGGACTATCTCTTCATTGCTCAAGAATTGTGAAGTCATGCTAATCTCCTAATGTATTTTGTCTGTGTCAATCATACCGAGAAGTTTTTGGCGGGCATACCCCGTCACAATAGGGTTTCCTTTCAGGTGGTTTTGTTGTTATATCGCACTGGATTCCTGCCCCTGCTTTCACAGGGGTGACATTCTTTCGCAGGAATGACGAAAAGGTTTGCCGCCTGAATGCAGACGCATACCCCGCCATCGCTACTTTGAATGAGTATTTTAACACTCTAAATTGCGATATACATCTTAAATCGCTCAAGAAGATTGCATTAGTACGGTTTAGCCGTCGATGGACAAGCATTTTCACCCCCATCCTAACCTTCCCCCATAAAAGGGGAAGGGACTAATGCAATTTTCTCCTCATAGATGGGCTGATTGCGATTTTCAGAGTTAAATGGTGGCATTGTTTATACTTGGCTACGCCTTCAATGCTCTGGATTCCCGCTTTCGCGGGAATGACGGGATGAAAAACGAAATGTCCACAGAACCTAGTACAGTTTAGCCGTCGATGGGCAAGCATTTCACCCCCATCTTAACCTTCCCCCATAAAAGGGGAAGGGACTAATGCAATTTTCTCCTCATAGATGGGCTGATTGCGGTTTTCAGAGTAAACGGCGACATTGTTTATACTTGGCTGCGCCTTCAATGCTCTGGATTCCCGCTTTCGCGGGAATGACGATTTGACAATCAGCGCTTGTTGATAATACCGACGAGTTCGGCGAATTGTTTAGTGCGGGATTCGGTGCTACACTTTGCGGGATTTGGGGCGCTCTACTTGTTCGCGCTTTGCCGCTTTGATGGAGGATGACTTATGGCTACCGTAGGGACGGACAGACTTACTTTTGAGCTGGCGCAGGATTTTCCCAAGCTTCCCGATGGGGAGGCTTTCGCGGTGGTCAGCACTGTGGCTACCGATTCTCAGGATAGGCTGTATGTCTTTCAGAGGACGGACCCGCCGGTTGTCGTCTTCGACAGGGATGGGAATTATCTGGACGCCTGGGGCATGGCGCGTTCAGTTTGCCGCATGGCATGAGTATTGCCGATGATGTCGTCTATATGACGGACCGCGATGATTCGGTCACGGTGTCATATACTTTGGAGGGCAAGCCGCTGCTGACGCTGGGGGAGCGTGGGGTTCATTCCGATACGGGCTGCGATGCTGCGGGCGATATGGTTCCTCGCGCGGCGGGGCCTTTCAATTATCCCACGGAGATGGTGAAGGGGCCGTCGGGCGATATTTATGTTTCGGACGGCTATCGCAATAGCAGGGTTCACAAGTTCACAGCGGACGGCGAGCTCATCAAGTCGTGGGGAACGCCCGGCAGTTCGGAACCGGGGGAGTTTCATCTGCCTCATAGCGTATTGGTGGATCGAGAAGAGAAGGTGTATGTTTGCGACCGAACCAACCGCCGCATTCAGATTTTCGACTCGGAGGGCGAGTTCATTACGATGTGGACGGGCATGGGCGGGCCGAATAATATCGTTCAGGGCGTAGATGGGCTGTTCTACATCTGCGAGCAAGAGGCTGACGGCAATCCCCCGCGCGTTACGGTGCGCGACGGCGACGGCGCGGTACTGGCGCGCTGGGATGTGCGCCATGCTCACGGTATATGGGTTGACTCGCAAGGCGACATCTATCTTGGGCTGACGACGAGCCGCAGCGTTGACAAGTACCTGCGCGTGCGCTGACTTGCCGGGACTTGTTGGCATTTCCGCTATTCCCGTGAAAACGGGAAGCCGGAGTCGTGAAATGGGGCGGGTCTTGCGTCGGTTACGCTCATTGGAAGCGCCGGATTCCTGCTTTCGCAGGAATGACAGGATGAAATTTCAAAGTATCCGCACAACCTAGATGAGATAGCGGAACACATGACGAGGACGACAATTGAAGATTACCGATGTGAAGATAGAAGTCGTAAGGCGCGGGCTGCCCGATACGGGGCTGGACTCGGACTTGGGACGCTTCTTTGGCGATGTCGAACAGGGCGTGCTGCGAATACTGACCGACGAAGGGATCGAGGGGAACTGCTTCGTGGGCGACTTCAGGGGCGGTGGACATGGGCAGTTCGGCCCAATCCTCAATGTGCTGAAGCCTGAGATTCTTGGACGGGATGCGTTCGAGCGCGAACGCCTGTGGAGCCGTCTTCCGATTCTCAGCGGTCGGCGGGGCTTGAGCATGAACGCATGGGCGCCGGTGGATGTGGCTTTGTGGGACATCGCCGGCAAGGCGGCGGGCGTCCCCGTGTACAAGCTTCTGGGCAGCAGCCGCGATGAAACGGAGGTCTATGCAACTTATCCGCCGCGCCATGAGACGCCGGAAGGCTATTTCGAGGAGGCGCGCCAGATAATGGAAGCCGGGTTTCGCGCCTACAAGATACATCCGGGCGTTCTGGGCAGCGCCGACGCTTTCAAGCTGATGCGCGGTGTCAGGGACATCGTGGGCGACGGTATGGAGCTTATGCTCGATCCGAACAACGGCTACGACTTCCGCAAAGCCTTGGAAGTGGGAAGCGCGGCGGACGCCCTCGGCTTCTACTGGTACGAGGACCCGATACCGCCGCACGAATACGACAACATCGCCGAACTCAGCAGGCGACTGGTCACGCCCATCTGCATGAGCGACAAGCCGGAGAACCAGTTTCAGATCGGCTACCACTACATACGCCTCAATGCGCTGCGACTGGTGCGCGGCACGGCGCGAAAGCTCGGCATTACGGGGTTGAAGAAACTCTGCTCCATGGCGGAAGGGTTCGGCATGAACTGCGAGATAGGCACGGCGGGCAACTCGCTGCTCAACATAGCCAATCTTCATGTAATCTGCTCTGTGCGGAACTGCGCCTACTACGAATACTGGATGCCTACGGAGGCGCACCAGTTCGGACTGGTGGAGGACATAAGGCTGAACGAGCGGGGCGTTCTGGAAACGCCCACCGCTCCGGGGCTAGGCTTCGCGCTGGATTGGGATTGGATAAAAGCCCATAGAGTAGCGACTTTGGACTAGCGAATGACAACACTAAGGCAATCGATAAGCGGAAGACAGGAGTGAATTATGAGCGAATACATACCGTCGCCCACCGATTGGGTGCGTGAGCAGGTGGAAGTTTATGAGGGCAGCGGGGGGACGGACGGAACCACGCTGCGCGATACGGGGCTGCCCGTCATCATCGTGACGAACCGGGGCAACCGGACGGGGGCAATCCGCAAGACGCCGCTGATGCGGGTTAAGGACGCCGACAACTATATCCTGGTGGGATCGCGGGGCGGCGCGCCGACTAATCCGGTATGGGTGTACAACCTTCGGGCGGACGGCAGCGTGCAGATTCGGGACGGAACGGCGGTGTATGATATGCGGGTGCGCGAGGTGGATGACGCGGAGGAACGGGCGCGGTTGTGGGATGTGGCGGTTGCCGCGTTCCCGCCGTATGAGGACTACCGTAACCGGACGGAGCGGGTGATTCCGGTGTTCGTTGCGGAGCCTGCATGATGGGGGGTGGCTCGTCGATATTGCGATATGCGGGCGCGGTGAGAGCCGGATGGGGTTATCGTTCTCCCAACTTGGGTAGGCTGCCTTGCGTCAGCTTGCCGAGGGCGATGTTCCCGACGGCTTTCACGCGCACCCGCGTGGCATTGCTCGGTACATAGGTTAGCGGGACTTCTTCCACATCCACGACCTCGATGGACGCGGGATCAGCGCCTGCCGCAGCCGCGCGCTCTATGGCTGCGGCGGTGCAATCCGCGATAGCCTCATCCCGACTGCCGCCGTCCAGAGAGTACACGCGCTCAACCTGACCGCCAACCTGCGCGATAGCCGCTCCGATGGCATTGGCGACGCCGGCGTGTTGGGGTCGCAGCAGACGGGACGCCCCGACTAGCGAATCGCCGAGCAGGATGCTGCCGCCCCCTACCAGCACCACAGGCACGTCGTCGTGGCTGAGTTTCACGCGATCTACCGCCGATTCGACTTGTGCCTGAATCTCTGCCATGCCGCGCTCCACAAGCGGCGCTTCCAGCGCGGCGACCAGACGACGGTCGCCCAGCGCCGCCCTGCCGTGCGCGACGGCGAGGTCGGTGGTGGTGAGGGTTTTGCCACCAAAGATCAGCGCCTCTTGCGGCAGCAGGTAGCCGACGCTCTCCGGTCCTAGTCGCCAAGGCTCACGCTCGACAACGGTGCCGCCGCCCAAGGCGATGGACACCATGTCCGGGGTGCGGAAATTGGTGCGGATTCCCGCCAGATGGACGGCAACGGACGATTCTCTGGGGAAACCCTTGACCAGCGCGCCGACATCGGTGGAAGTGCCGCCGATGTCCACGACTATGGCGTCGGTCATTCCCGACAGGAACGCCGCGCCGCGCATGCTGTTGGTTGGGCCGGAGGAGACGGTCAACACCGGAAAGCGCGAGGCGAACGCGGTGTCCATTAGCGTTCCGTCGTTCTGGCTCATGAACAGGGGAGCGTGGACGCCCAGCAGTTCAAGGGCATGCTCTATTCCCCGTATGGTCGTGAGGGCTATGTCGCCGAGGCAAGCGTTCAGGGCGGCGGCGTTTTCGCGCTCCAGCAGCCCCATGCGCCCGTTTTCGTGGGACAGGCACACGCGCATATCGGGCGCTTCTTCTCGAATCAGCGCCGCCGCCTCGATTTCGTGCGAGGGATCCACCGGGGAGAACACCCCGCACACCGCTATCGCGCGAGCGCCACGCCGACGAATGTCCCGGACTGCCTCCCTTATGCCCTTTCGGTCTAGGGGGGAAATCTCCCTTCCGTCGAATTCGTTGCCGCCCTCGACCATGTATGTGAGACCGCCAACGGCGTCCTTCAGCGGATTAGGCCAGTCAACCAAAGGCGGCAGCAGTTGAGTTGCGGGCAAAGCCAGCCGAATGACGGCGGTGGGCGAGAGGTCTTTTTGTTCCAGCAGCGCGTTGGTGAAGTGCGTGGTGCCCACCATCACGGCTTGGACTTGCCTGCCTTCCGGGAGTTGCTTCAGCAGTTCGGTAATCGCGTTCACGATGCCGGATGTGACTTCCTGAGTGGTGGGGACTTTGGCGACGCCCATGAGTTGGTGTCCGTCCATCAGGACAGCGTCCGTATTCGTTCCACCTACATCAACGCCGATGAACATAATGCTGCCCTACAATTCCAGGGGGATGTAGTCGGTTTCGTAGCCAAACGCCCCGGGTCCTGCGGTCGCCAAGCCTTCCGGGGTCGTCCAGAGCGCGGGAGCGGGGAAAGCGAGGATGGTAACACGGAGTCCGTATCGCATCAGCTCGGTGGTCACCGGCTCGCCCAAGTCGGTGGCTACGGCGCAGATGAGATCTGGCACGGTGCAGACAATCGTTCCGTCGAGGCGGGCGATGAGGTTTTCGTTCTGAAAGTCGATGACCATCCTCTTGCCGCCGAATGAGTCCAAGCCGTCGATGGTTACTGATCCCCGCGCAAATCCGGCGGTGGTGCGCCTGTCGAGGTCAACCACCTTGCCACTGAACAGGATTCGACCGGGGCAGGTCGCCAAAATCGCTTCAAGCGGGTCGTCTCCGTTGGCTTGAGCCAACTGCACGGCTGCCCCCAAGTCGCGCGCCAGCGACAGGGTGTTGGGAATGGCGGTGCGGCGCACCTGCTCGGCGGTCATGGGGGCGACCGCGTAACAGGCGACGCAGCCCATTTGAACGGTCGTCGCCCGCGCCAAGCGTTCTGCCCAATATGGCGTAATCGTCTCGCGTATGATGACGGAGTTGCCCTTTTCGTCGGCAACTGCCATAGGGCAGCAGGGGACGCCGTACACGAAGAAGGTCTTCATCTGAAACTCGGGGAAGGCGCGCCCCATACCGTCGGCGTCCACGACGGGCAAGCCGGCCATGGCAGCGGGAATCAGAGGCTCAACCGAGTTGCTGCCGCCGATTTCGTTGGAGATTAGGGCGGTCGCCTTTTCGCCGGTGTAGTCCTCGATGGCGCGCAGGGCGTAGTAGGATTGGAGGTCGCGCACTTTTTCGATGCCCACCGTGGGCGCGCCAATGCCGCCGACGCAGACTACGCGGGCGTCGTCGGGCAGTTCCTCCGGGGACAGCACGGTGACGGGCCCGTGCTTGCGTATTGCCTGACGCGCCCGCAACTGCCCGATGTACGGGTTGCCGCCGCCGCCAGTGCCGAGAATACCGGCGCCGGTGGCGATGGGCAGCAGAACATCTTCCGTGACTTTCCACATAGCGTTTCAGCCCTGAGAGTTGGGTATGGAGAGAGAATCCAGCCGCGCGGCTATCTTGGCGGGGAGTTCGATGGATACCGCCTCCGCGTTGCTCTGCGCCTGTTCGGGGCGCGATGCGCCGACTATGACGGATGTTATCTGCGGCTTTGAAAGCGTCCAGGCGATGAGAAGCTGCGGCACGCTGACTTCTATCTCGGCGGCAGTCTCTTTCAGCGTCGCAACCGTCCTGAAGGTGCGGTCGTTCCAGTAGGTATCCTTAGCCCGCTGAGCATGGCGCGATGCCATGTGGCTGTCGTCGGGCGGCGGCGAATCGGGGTTGTAGCGTCCTGTGAGCACGCCGCCCATGAATATCTGGTATGGGATTATGCCCACATTCCGGTCGGAGCAGGCGTCGAAAAGCTCGCCCTCGATGTCCCGCTTGCCCAGGTTGTACTCCGGCTGCACCGACTCGAAGCGCTCGTAGCCGCGCTTGTCGCTGACCCACAACGCCCTGACAAGCTGCCACGCCGCGAAGTTGGAGCAGCCGATGTAGCGAATCTTGCCCTGCCGCACCAGGTCGTCCAGTGTCTTGAGGGTCTCTTCAAGCGGCGTGTCCGGGTCGAAGTAGTGTACCTGATACAGGTCTATGTAATCCGTTTGCAGCCGCTTCAGACTTGCTTCTACGGCGTCTATGAGGTGCTTGCGCGAAAGTCCCACTTCGTTGGGTCCGGTCCCTGTGGCTATGAATCCCTTTGTGGCAACTACGAAATCGTGGCGATGACCGCGAACCGCCTTGCCAACCACAACCTCGGAGCAGCCGGAGTTGTAGGCGTCGGCGGTGTCGATGAAGTTGATTCCCGCCTCATAAGCCGCGTCTATAACGGAGACGGCGCGGTCGTCATCAACATATCCCGCCCCGAACATGTTGGTGCCGACGCACACGCGGGAGACCTTCAGACCGCTGCGCCCAAGCCTGACATAATCCATAGCACATCCTTGCCTAATCTATTTCGGCTTTCAAGACTAGCCGAATCCCAAGGGGCTGTCAAAGCCGATGCTTTTGCCGCCATATCGCGCCGAATTCCTGCGAAAGCGGGAATGGCGAATAGAGATTGCCGCCCGAATGGGGAATGCTACTCAAGGGACTGCGCCACTTGACATTGCAGGCTGTCAGAGTAAGATTAGGCGGTATTGACAAGCTTCGTATCAATCGCTTTGGAGCGGACAGGCGCAGAAGGAGATGTTCTATGAAATCTTCAATCGTCCAACTAGCGCTAATCGTTACCGCTGTCGCTACGGTCGTCGGCATGGCGTGCGGAGGCGGTGAGCAGCCCGCGCCGGCGCAGCCAACCGCCGCGCCCCAAGCGGCTGCCCCCGCTCCGGCGGCTCAGCCGACCGCCGCCCCAACAGCGATGCCCGCTCCAACGAGCGCCCCCGCTATGGGCAGCGCACCCGCCATGGCAAGCGAACAGTCCGGCAATCTGGTGTGGTGCTGCGTACTTGGGCATCCCAATGATGTGCCGAGTTATGTTCCATTCTACACGGCGGTCAGCGACCACTACGGAAGCAAGGAACCCCTGCTATGGCGTGAACGCTCGCCCATACCGCAAATCGGCGCTCTGCAAATGGATCAGAGCCTTGCCGAATCGTGGGAGGTGGAGTCTGACCAGAGCAAGATAACCTTCAAGATTAGGCAGGGCGTGCCGTTTCACAAGGATTGGGGCGATGTGACAGCCGCCGATGTGGTCTGGAGCTTCAATAACGCGAGAGAAGAAGGGAACACGAACCCGCGCTCCGGCTTCTGGGGTGAATACACAGACCGCTGGGAGTTGATAGATGACAATACCGCGGTGATGCATGTGCAGGGGCAGCTGAGTGTGCGCTGGAGCGTGGAGCTGTCCAACCAGTGGCGGGGTACAGGCTCAGTGCAGAGCAAGCGGGCGTATGACGAGCTTGGAGAAGAGGAAGCGAACCTGACCTTCGCGGGTACGGGTCCCTTTGAGGTTATGAAGTGGGTGCCTGATGAAGTGCTCGAAGCCGAGGCGCTCCCCGTTCATTATCGGGAAGCGGCGAAGGTACAGTCCTTTGAGGTAAGGGTGATACCTGAGACTGCCAGTCAGATTGCCGCCTTTGAAACGGGTGAGGTTCACATGGCTCCCATACCGAACCAGTTCCTCAAAGATGTGCTGTCCGACACCGGCGGGAGCAGGCAGAGGGTAGGGCTTGGCAACAGCGTATTCGTCGCGTTTGGCGGCAATTACTGGGCCGAAACGGCAAGGGCTACGGGCGAAACCGTCTTCCCCAGAGAGGGGTTCAAGCCTGACGACGCTCACCCCTGGATTGGAGACCCCAGGGACGACGCTCACATGGAACGCGCCCGGAAGGTGCGGCAAGCCATGGCGATGGGCATAGACCGCGATCTTATCAGCGAGGCGATAGAGCAGGGATTGGCGCCACCTCACTATACTTTCATCGGCTTCACCGAAGACGAGCCGCAGTGGGAGGATAGCTGGCTGATACCTTATGACCCCGCGGGGGCAATAGAACTTCTCGCAGAGGCGGGATACCCGGATGGCTTCACCACGGACTTCTGGTCAACTCCCGGCGGGGCGACTCAGGAGATAGCCGAGGCAATCGCGCAGATGTGGGGCGATATAGGGCTGGATGTCGAGCTGGAAGTTACCGCTTACGGGGCGCGGCGTCCCACCCTGATTGCCAGAAACATATCAATCCCGTACATGTCCGGCAACGCGGTGGGAGATCACACTGACCCTCAGGGAAGGCTGATAAGCCCTGAGTTGGGCGGCGCAAATCGTGGCATAGAGATTCCCAATGACATTCTGGACAAGTTCTACTATCCCAGCCTCTCCGAACCCAGCGAGGATACGCGAATAGCGAACAACGCCGCCATTCAGGACTACCTTTCCCAATGGATGCTGAACTCTCCGCTAGTGCTGCGGCTGAACTTCATCGCGGTGCGTCCGGAAGTCGCGGAATGGACGCCATATACAGACACCTTTGGAGTGCTGAACTCCCCCGAAACCGTCGTCCTGAAGTAATTCCCCGGGAATAGGGTTGAATCACTTGGGGGATGTGCCGCGCGCCGCTTTGAGCGCTTGCGGGCGGATACGGGGCATGCGTCCTGCGGGCAGCATGCCCTAGCTTCCGAGCGGGGACTGACGGCGCAGCGGTTTTCAGCGCGGTTTTCAGCAATGAGGTTCGCCCGGGAGTGAAATGCGGCGTTTCATAGTGTTCCGTCTGCTCTACTTGGTGGTAGTTCTGGCTATCGTAAGTATGCTCATCTTCGGGTTGTCCAGAATGGCGGGCGATCCCAGGGACTACTACCTCGATCAGTATGCCACGCCGGAGCAGTATGAGGCTTGGGGCAGGGCGATGGGGTTGGACAAGCCCCTTGTCGTGCAGTACGGCATCTGGGCGTCCAACGCCGTAAGAGGCGATTTCGGTCAGTCGCTGCGCCACAGGCGGGAAGCGCTGGATGTGGTCATGGAGACGGTTCCGGCGACCTTGCAGCTTTCCTCGGTCGGCTTCGCGGTGGTTCTGGTCATCGCCGTGCCTCTGGGGATACTGTCCGCCGTAAAGCGAGGGACATCTCTTGACTACGCGGGCAGGACATTCGCCCTGTTCAGCCAAGCGCTTCCCGCCTTTTGGATAGGCATTATGCTGATACTCCTCTTCTCCGTTACGCTGGACTGGCTGCCAACCGGCGGACGGGGGGACTGGAAGCACTACATACTTCCCGCCATCAGCCTGGGTTCGGGGCCCGCGGCGGGCTTGCTGCGGCTGATACGCTCTTCCATGCTTGCGGTGCTCGATTCCGAGTACATCAAGCTCGCCCGCGCCAAGGGGGTATCGGGCAGATCGATAATATGGAAGCACGCCTTGAAGAACGCCATGATTCCTCCCCTCACATTCGCCGGGCTGATACTGGCGGGGTTTATCACCGGAACGGTGGTGAATGAGACGGTCTTCTCCTGGCCGGGGCTGGGGCGATTGGCGGTTCAGTCTATCTTCAACAACGATTTTCCGATAATGAGCGCCGTCGTGATGCTTGGTTCAGGGGTGTATGTGCTGCTCAATCTGCTGGTGGATTTGAGCTACGCATACATCGACCCGCGCATACGCTACGGATAGGGAGGGAATGCATGGCGCGCTCAGGGGAAAGGGAGGCTTCTCTGCTCACAACGCCTGATGACTCATTAGGCGTCAGGGTTTATCGCTTTGTTCGCAGGTGGCCGATTATCCCTGTGGCGATTATCATCCTGCTGATACTGTGCGCCGCATTCGCCTCTTTAATCGCGCCGTATGACCCGGAGCGCGGCAACCTGCGTGAACGGAACATCCCTCCCCTCTGGTCTGAAGAAGGCAGCGTGCGGCACGTGCTTGGCACGGATCCTCAGGGGCGAGACATCTTCAGCCGCATCGTCTTTGGCGCGCGGATTTCCCTGATAATAGCCGCCGTGGTGCTGACTTCCGGGGCTGTGGGCGGCACTTTGCTGGGGCTGGTCGCGGGATACTTCGGCGGAATAGTGGACGAGCTGGCAATGCGGTTCGTGGACATCACCCTTGCCGTTCCCTTCATTCTGGTCGCCATGGTGGTTGTGATAGTCGCGGGGCAGAGCTTTACGGTCATCATCATACTGCTGACGCTGTTCAGCTGGAACGCCTTCGCGCGGCAGGTAAGGGCGGAGACTTTGCAGCTCAAGACGACCGACTATGTTGCCCTAGCCGCCGTTGCGGGCGCTTCGACATGGAGAATCATGTACAAGCATATACTGCCCGGCGTTACTAGCACGCTCTTGGTAATCGCCACTCTGCGCGTGGGGCAGCTCATCCTGACGGAATCCATTCTCAGCTTCCTTGGGGTGGGGATTCCGCCGCCGACGCCCGCCTGGGGGGTTATGATAGCCGATGGCAGATCTTACCTCGGCACGGCTTGGTGGGTGGCGTTCTTTCCGGGGATGGCGATTTTTCTGACGGTGCTGGCTTTCAACTTCATGGGCGACTGGCTGAGGGACTGGTTCGACCCTCGCCTGCGACAGATATAAGGAACGGAATAGACGGGGTGGACGGGATGCGGCAGTTAGGGGAGTTCTAGTCCGTGAGATTCCAGGAGGGTCTGGTCTGCCAAGATTTGGTTGGTGGGGGCGTCGGCTACTACTTTGCCGCCGTCCATGATGATTGAGCGGGGGAATATCTCCTTGACCATGTGCATGTCGTGGGTGGTTACGAGGATTGTCTGATCAAGGGCGTCGAGCAGGCGGATGAGGCCTCGGCGGGCGCGGGGGTCGAGTCCGGCGGACGGCTCGTCGAGGGCGAGTATTTGGGGGCGCATGGATAGCACGGTCGCTATGGCGGCGCGCTTCTTTTCGCCGCCGCTCAAGTGGAAGGGCATCCTGTCTTCGTAGCCTTCGAGTCCGACCTGCGCGAGCGCCTCGCTTACGCGCGCTTCTATCTCATCGTCGGGCAAGCCCATGTACACGGGGCCGAACGCTACGTCGTCATAGACGCTGGGCGAAAAGAGCTGGTCGTCGGGGTCTTGGAACACGACGCCGACTAGGGCGCGTATCTCTTGCAGTCCGCGCTTGTCGCCCTCGCGCACCTCGCGCCCCAGGACGGTTACGCCGCCGCCGCCGTGCAATAGCCCGTTCAGATGCAGCAGCAGGGTTGACTTGCCGGCGCCGTTGGGGCCTAGTATGGCGATTTTTTCGCCGGCGTCTATGCACAAGTCCACGCCGCGCAGGGCGGGGCGTCCGTCCGGATATGAGAACTCCAAGTTATGCACGGCGATGGCGCGCGTCTGTGTGTTCGGCGTGGTCATTTAGAGTACCAGCCTTGCGGTTACGGCTATGGCGGCGCACAGGCATAGGGACGCCGCAAGCAGCGCGAGGGTGCGGCGCTCAAGGGGGGGAGCGGCGGTCTGGCGCAAGTTGCCGTCGTAGCCTCTGGCAAGCATCGCCATGTAGATGCGCTCGCTGCGGTCGAGGGTGCGGATGAAGAGCGAGCCTGCCATTCCGCCGGCCGACTTGGCGCGCCATACGATAGAGCCGCCGGACTTGCGCCCGATGGCTGCGCTGCGGGCGGCGCGGGCGCGCATGAGGCGCTGCGCCTCGTCCACAAGCACGAACAGGTAGCGGTACATGAGCATCACTATCGCCACCAGCACGGCGGGGATGCGGAGCGCGCGCAGCGCTTCGAGCAGGCGCAGCGGCGGCGTAGTGGCGGTCAGAACGACGGCGGCGGTTACGGATGCCCACGACTTGAGCAGCACGCTTATGAAGAAGTCCAAGCCTTCGCGCGTGCCGGTGAGCGTGAAGAGCGCGAGGTCAAGCTCGAACAGCGGAGCGCCGATCTTGGTGAACACCGTCGGAAGGGCAATCAGGATGAACGGGATGGCGACTAGGGAGCGCAGGAATACGCGCAGCAACCCGACGCGCGAGAACCCCGCCGCCAGCCATACGAGCGCGAGCATAGCGGCGAAGGCGAGCCACTTGCCGGGCGGTATGGAGGTGGTGGCGAATATGAAGCCGAGCGCCATCAGCAGCTTGATGCGGGCGTCGGCGGCGTGAAACCAGCTCTTGCCTTCCAGGTAGCGATTCAGAAATCCGGCGGCGGTGGTCATTCTTTCGTGTCAGAACTTGGCTATTGCCTATTGGTCATCGTTTTCGTGATTAGTACGCGGCAAAAAGGTCAGGCGGGTCTTATTCGTGCAGCGGCGTGGCTCTGCGGCGGTAGAGTGTGTAGATGCCGTAGATGCCGCCTGCCACCAGCAGGTATATGAGGGTTACGCCGATGACGCCCGCGAGTATCGTGGCAAGCGCTTGGTTTTGTATGCCGGGCAAGGCGTAGTCGGCGATGACGGCGTAGGGCGCGGACTGGGCGCGCTCCATGAAGCCTGCGTTCTCGGCGACGCGCTCCAAGCCGTCGGGGGAGCCGGACGCGAAGGGAGCAAGCAGTACGACCGCTACGGCTATCAGGTAGCCGGCCGCCCACCAACGGATGCCGACGGGCATGCCGCCTGAGCGGACAGGCTGCGCGGGCGCGGCGGATTTTTCGGGCATTTGAAATAGGGCGGGACGCGCGGCGCGGATGAACGACAGGGCGAATACGGTTATCAGACCTTCGCCTATCCCGATGAGCATGTGGACGCCGGTCATGGTGGGGAGCGCGAGGGCGAGGGGCGTCGTGCCGCTCAGACCGAGCATGAGCGCGGTGGATGCGGCGGCGACCACTACGGATACCCATGCGGCGATGAAGCCGCCTATCAACAGGTGCGTGAAGGATGCGCCGAACTTGCGGGCGAGCCAGTACACGCCATAGCCCGCGAGCACGCTGGCGATGGACATATTGAGCAGGTTGACGCCTAGCACGACAAGCCCGCCGTCCTGGAACAGCAGCGCCTGCATGCCGACTACGGCGGTCATCACGAGTATAGCCGCCCAGGGGCCTAGGATGATTGCCGCGAGCGCGCCGCCTATCAGGTGGCCCGATGTGCCGCCCGCGACGGGGAAGTTGAGCATCTGCGCGGCGAAGATGAAGGCTGCCATGACGCCCATCATGGGGACGATGCGCTCGTTGAGGTTCTTGTTGGCGCGGCGGATGGCGATGCCGATGAACACGGCGGCGAGCAGGTAGCCGACTATTGCGACCGGCATGCTGAAGAAGCCGTCGGGCGCGTGCAGAGGCAGGGGCAGGGGCAGGCTTGCGCCCGTGGTGGGCATGCTCATGCTGGATACCATCTTGGATTGCCCCCTTCCGCGCTTGGAGTGGCTTGACTGCTACGCTGTTCCTATATTCCTTCGACGAGCAGAGAACAGGCTCTAATCTCCCCCTTTGGAGAAGGAGTATATGCGTAGAGATTTTAATGTGAATAGTTGCACATGTCAATTAGTTGCAATAACAAACAACCGACAAATGCGACATTAAGCAAGGGATGGTGATACACTCTTGGGCAAGATATGAACCGAGAAGAGCGCGAACAGCAAGACGGGAACACCGCCGCGCCGCGCCGCAGGCGCGGGATGTTCTATGGCTGGTGGATTGTGATTGCCGGCGGGCTGGGGATGTCCATTACGGCGGGCATCAACTTTCACGGCTTCAGCAACTTCATCATTCCGCTGACGAATGAGTTCGGCTGGAGTCGGACGCTGATTTCGGGGATATTCTCGCTGGCGCGCATGGAGTCGGGCTTGCTGGGGCCGCTGGAGGGGTGGCTGGTAGATCGCGTGGGGCCGCGCCGCCTGATGCTGGTGGGCATCCCGCTGATGGGCGTCGGCTACCTGCTGATGAGCCGGGTAGATTCGCTGGCGGCGTTCTTTTTCGTGTACATCTTCGCCATTACGCTGGGCAACAGTCTGGGGATGAGCACGCCGATGACGGCGTCGGTCGCCAACTGGTTCAACAGGAAGCGCGGGCTTGCGTTCGGCATAATGTGGGCGGGCGTCGGTCTTGGCGGCTTCTTCGTGCCTGCGGTGGGCTGGCTGATCACCACCTACGACTGGCGCATGGCGTCCGTCATCATCGGGGTGTTCATCATCGTGATTGGCATTCCGATAGCGTCGCTGATGCGGCACAGGCCTGAGCCATACGGCTACATGCCGGACGGCGCGATACCGGATTCGAGCAGCGACGCGGCGGCTGCGCGCAGTCGGCGCGCGCCCGATCTGTCGGACGACTTCACGGCGCGCGAGGCGCTGCAAACATCCAGCTTCTGGTATCTGACGCTGTCGATTGCGGCGCGCTCACTGGTGAGCGGCGGCGTGGGGCTGCACCTTGTACCCTACTTCGTGGAGCTTGACGCTTCGGATGTGGCAGCGGCAACGCTCGCCGGCTCGGTGGGCGTGATGAGCATTCCGGGCAGGTTCGGGCTGAGCGCGGTGAGCGACTATCTGAACCGCCGCTATGTCATGGCGGCGTCGCTGCTGGTGATGACGATAGCGATCGTGTTCATGGCGCGCGCGAGCAGCGTATCGGAGGTGATACCGTTCTTGGTACTGTACGCGGCGGCTCAGGGCGGCATATCGGTCATACCGCAGTCGCTCATCGCGGAGTATTTCGGGCGCAGGGCATACGCGACGATTCAGGGCTTTCGCAGCACGATACAGATGGTCGGCATCATAATAGGGCCGCTAATATCGGGGTATGTGTTCGATACGACGGGCAGCTACGAATGGGCGTTCATGGGGTTTGGGGCGGCGTCGCTGGTATCGCTGGGGCTGGCGCTGCTGGCAAAGCCGCCGAAGCGTCCGCGGCGCGCGCGGGGGCGGGGCGCGTAGGCGATATTCGGCGGTCTAAATCCTATCCTCGTAGATGTCCTCGCGTCTGAGGCTCATGTTTTTCAGGCCATACAGCAGTGGAATGGACGGGCCAAACCTCGTCGAGGTATGTCCTCCACTCCTGAGCCGGAAGGCTGCATAGATGTTCGTATAATCTCTGATATTTGCCACCAACAGACATTTGCCGATGCTTACTATCGTCGTCCGTAACCATTTCGATGCCTCCAGATCCTTGTCCAATAGCGGCGAATGGGTGATTAGTTACCAATTATAGCAGGACTTACGCACTTGAATATGAATTCCTATCAGGGCAATTGCATCTAAATCGTTGTTATGTTCTGTTGGAATGAAAATCACATCGCTTTCCCCCAATGTCATTCCGAACGAAGTGAGGAATCTAAAGTTCCTGCCACCAACACGCCCGATATAGCAAGCATTTTAGACCCCTCACTCCGTTCGGGGTGACAATTGAAAATCCCTGGTCAAATCAACGAACCCATAATGCATGAACATTGATGAATAAATCTGATTTAGTGGATCAAAACACCAATTTTCAGTAGGATTTGCCTTTGAAATTTAGATGCGATTGCCCTGGAACTCCTATGAGATTGACCCGTTTCAAGTACGAAATCGCGCTCAACTGCGTAAGTCCTAATATAGTTCGTAATGACGATTTGCATGAGCAACCACTTGTGAGGGATAGGATACCACACGCATTTGCCAAGCTGTGCCTAGCGGAGGCTTGAGAACGCGAAGCGGCGCGTTTCCACTTGGTCGAGCGCCTGCTGCACCAGCTCATCTACGGGCAGCAGGGCTTCCAGGCGGTTCACCACTTTGGGGCTGCTCTTGGTTACGGGATGGCGGGGGACGAAGAGGGTGCAGCAGTCCTGGTCGGGCATGATGGAAACGGGATATGTGCCAATCTGCCGGGCGGCGTCGACGATGTCGTTCTTGTTCGCGCCGATGAGGGGGCGCAGGATGGGCATGTCGGCGGCGGCGTCCACGACTGCGATGTTCTCCAATGTCTGGGACGCCACCTGCGCGAGGCTTTCGCCGGTTACGAGCGCGGGTATGCCCTGCTGACGGGCGAGCGCCTCGGCGATGCGAACCATGAAGCGCCTGTACAGCACCACGCGATACGGCGGCGGCGCTTCTACGATGATGCGCTGCTGGACGCCTGCGAATGGCACGAGGAACAGCTCGGATTCGTACTGGTAGCGCGTCAGGATTTCGGCAAGTTCGGAAGCCTTCTCGATGGATGATGTGTCCACGAGGGGGTGGCTGTGGAAGTGAACGAACTTGACGCGGCTGCCGCGCCGCATGAGCTGCCAAGCGGCGACGGGTGAGTCTATGCCGCCGGACATGAGCGCCATGGTCGTGCCGCTAACATCTACGGGCATGCCGCCGTAGCCCTGAATGGGGTCGAAATAGACTAGGATGCCGTCGTGGAGGACATCCAGGGATATTTCCAAGTCCGGGTCTTTGAGGCGGACGGGCGCATTGGTGAGCGCCTGCACATACGCGCCCATCTCGCGGTTGATTTGGTCGGACTTTATCGGGAAGCGCTTGTCGGAGCGGTGCGCGGTTATGCGGAAGTCTTTGAATTGGCGCGCGGCGAGTTCGGGTTGCAGCAGTTCTTTGACGGCGTCCAGGTCGGCTGCGACCTTGTATGCCAGATAATACTTGGCGACGCCGAAGCAGTCGCCGATGCGCCGCCGCACGGTGTCCCAATCGGCATCGTCGCGCAGTCTGAGGCATATCATCAGGTGCGACTGCCAGACACGCTCGACGCCTGCGCCCTTTACCGAGCGGCGCAGGTTGCTGGCGAGGCGGCGAATGAACATCGGGCGGTTCTTGCCTTTGAGCGCCGGCTCGTGGAACTTTACGATTACAAGGCGTTTCTTCATAGGGGTATTCTATCCCATCCGGGGGGCTGGCGCAGGGGTTTTTCCATCATCCTTGTGAACGCTGAAGTGGTTAAATCCCTTTGGCAACGCGAGATTGCAGGTGGACAAGGATTTCAGATTCATCACTGCGTTCGGAATGACAGGGTGGGGGCGCTCGGAATGACGGGGTAAGAGGCACTTGGTAGGACGGGGGGAGGGCGTTCAAGATGACGGTGTGGGGGCGTTTGGGATGACGATGAAAAGACCATGGAGGCCGACGGGGGCGACCTCCATGGATGGGATAGATGGGGTTTTATTCGGTGTAGTAGCCGGAGCCGAAGATTAACCCGTCGTGTCGGATGATCCACGAATGTTTTGGCTCATCCAGCCCGCTCACGGGGTTGACGCGGGTGTAGTTCAGCCAGCCGCCTTCTTCGGTCGCTTCCGCTATCGCCTTGCCGTGCGCGTAGCCGTTGGCGTCGGTGAGAACCTTGACATCTGTGCCTAACCGCTCGGGCGTCGCCGCGTGCGCCAGGAAGTTGTCGTCCGCGCCCACGATGAACACATACCACTGACCGTTGACGCTTGCCGGGTCGTTGTAGCGTTGGAGAATTGCGCCGAGACCTTCAGCGTCGTATCGCGCTATCGCCTGACGCACATACGCCAAAGTATATGCCTCCGGGTCCTCTTGCTCCAGTTCAATGTCCCGGTCATACCAGCCGGAGCCGAATATGAGATCATCATGCTTCACCAAGTAGGAGTGCTTGCGCTCGTGCATGAAGTCGTCCACAGGGTTGAGATACACATAGTCAACCCACTTGCCCGCTTCGGTGGCGGTTACGAACTCCGCGCCAAAGTCGTAGCCGGTGATGTCCACGCCAAACGGGCCTCTGACATCCAGCCCTATGTTAGACGGCACCGTCGGGTGAACGATTATCTCAAAGTCTTCATCCAGTACGAACAGATACAGGTCGCCGTCCACGCTGTCCATAGTGTTGTAGTAATCCAGCGTTGCCTCGCGGCCATCGGCTTCATAGCGGGCTATTGCCTGCCGCACGAATTCCTGCGTGAACGCGACGGGGTTGCCATCTATGTCGCCGTAGTAGCCGGAGCCGAAGATTAGCCCGTCTTGGCGCCTGACCCAAGTGCGCTTAGGCTCTTCTTCATCAGTAGCGGTCGCGGGGTTGGGCCAGAGATAGTTTATCCAGACGCCTTCTTCGGTTGCTTTCGCCATCTCCTTGCCAAGCTCATAGCCGTCGGAGGATACCAGTTCCTTGACATCGGTGCCCAGCAGTGACGGTATGGGCGCATGCGCTATCATCTTGTCGTCTGCGTCGATTATGAACACATACCACGGACCGTCGATGTTTTCTTCGTCGTTGTAGTATTCGAGAACGGCGTCGCGCCCTTCGGCGCCATATCGCGCTATCGCCTGATTCACATAGGCTATCGTGTACGCCTCCGGGTCCTCCTGATCCAGTTCAATGTCCCGGTCATACCAGCCGGAGCCGAATATGAGATCATCATGCTTCACCAGATACGAATGCTTGCGCTCGTGCATGAAGTCGTCCACCGGGTTGAGATATACATAGTCAACCCACTTGCCCGCTTCGGTGGCGGTTACGAACTCCGCGCCAAAGTCGTAGCCGGTGATGTCCACGCCAAACTGGCCTTTGACACTCAGCCCTATGTTTGACGGCACCGTCGGGTGAACGATTATCTCAAAGTCTTCATCCAGCACGAACAGGTACAGATCGCCGTCCACGCTCTCCATGGTGTTGTAGTAATCGAGCGTTGCCTCGCGGCCATCGGCTTCGTAGCGGGCTATTGCCTGCCGCACGAAGTCCTGCGTGAGCGCGGCGGGGTTGTCGTCCGTGTCGCCGTCGTAGTAGCCGGAGCCGAAGATTAGCCCGTCGTGTCGGATGATCCACGAATGTTTTGGCTCATCCAGCCCGCTCACGGGGTTTATGCGGGTGTAGTCCAGCCAGCCGCCTTCTTCGGTCGCTTCCGCTATCGCCTTGCCGTGCGCGTAGCCGTTGGCGTCGGTGAGAACCTTGACATCGGTGCCCAACCGCTCAGGCGTCGCCGCGTGCGCCAGGAAGTTGTCGTCCTCGCCCACGATGAACACATACCACTGACCGTTGACGCTTTCTTCGTCGTTGTAGTATTCGACAATGGCGTCGAGACCGTTGGCGTCATATCGCGCTATCGCCTGATTCACATAGGCTACCGTGTACGCCTCCGGGTCCTCTTCCTCCAGCGCGATGTCCCGGTCATACCAGCCGGAGCCGAATATCAGATTTTCGTGCTTCACCAAGTAGGAGTGCTTGCGCTCGTGCTCGAAGTCGTCAGCCGGGTTGAGATACACATAGTCAACCCACTTGCCCGCTTCGGTGGCGGTTATGAACTCCGCGCCAAAGTTGTGGCCGGTGATGTCCGTGCCAAGCGGGCCCCTGACATCCAGCCCTATGTTCGATGGCACCGTGGGGTGAACGATTATCTCAAAGTTTTCATCCAGCACGAACAGATACAGGTCGCCGCTCACGCTGTCCATAGTGTTGTAGTAATCGAGGGTTGCCGCGCGCCCTTCGGTCTCGTAGCGGCGGATAGCCTCTTGCACATAGGCTTTGGTGTATGCGGGGGCGGCGGCTTGGTCGAGCCAGTCTAGGCGCTCCGCCAGCTCCGACACATCCGCGCTGCTGTCGGCTGCGTCGATGTCGGCGCGCAGCTCGTCGATTGCGGCATTCAGCTCGGCGAGGGCGTCCTCATCGGCGTCGTCATCTTCGTCTGCCGCTTCCATAGCCAGCACGTCGGCTATCACCGCGCGCAGGTCGGCTTCCATCAGCTCGTACACATCATCATCGTCGAGATCGCCTTCGTCGAACTCCATGAACTCCATGAAGTCCATCTCGTCGAAGGCGCTTAGCAGTTCCATGAGGAGGTCTTCTTCCATGCTCATCGCTTCGTTGAGGGAGTCCTCAAGCGAGCCGATGAGTTCCTCGGCATCGGCAGCGTCAGCCTCGAGGCTGTCGATGCTCGCGGACAGCGCGGCGATGTCGCTCTGTGACGCGCCGCCTTCCACAGCGGAGAGGGCAGCCTGCAAGCCGCTTATCTCGTTGGTGAGCGCGGCGATGTCGGCGTTTTGCGCCGCTACGATAGCATCAACATCACTTCCTGCGTCCGTATCGCCGCCCGATGCGCCAACGGCGAGTACGAGCGCGATTATCGCTATGACGGCAGCGACGCCGCCAAGCGCAAGCGCATACATTGGGTTCTGGTTCATTTATGCCTCCAAGTAATCAATAGGGTGTTCCGACAAAGGGTGTTCCGACAAGCGGAATATCAATAATTCTAGCATATTTTCAGCGTACTCTGTGAACTTTTTCACCAATGGAAAAGTTCACTTTTGGAGGAATTGAGCGCGCAGGCGCGCGCACCTTCACGGCGGCGCAAGGCATCGCGCGCCGCTATGCGAAGCTTAGAACAAGTGGATATGGAGCATGGAGACACGCGGCGGGGGCGGGCGCGGTATCAGGCGGACAGGCTGTGCCTTGGGCTGGGGTGTGAAAGCACATCGCGGTTCACGAGATTGTCGGGCATATTGCCTTGCAGGACGGAGACGACCTCACCGGCGGCGCGCTCTTCCAGCTCGAGAACGGCTTCCTGCGAGAAGAAGGCGACATGCGGCGTTACTATCACATTGTCCAGCCGGAGCAGCTTGTAGTCGGGATTAGGATGGGCGTCGACGAGCACATCCAAGCCCGCGCCGCCGATGCCGCCCGATTGCAGGGCGTCATATAGGGCGTCCTCATCAATCAGTGGACCTCGGGCGCAGTTGATGATGAAAGCGTCGGACTTCATGAGCGCGAGTTCGTCCGCGCCGATGAGGTTGTGCGTGTCGGGCGCGAGCGGCGAGTGGAGCGTTACGAAGTCGGATTCGCGCAGCAGCGTCTCCATATCGACGGAGCGCGCGCCTGCCGCCGCCGCCTGCTCTGCCGAAACATAGGGGTCATAAGTGAGCGCCTCGAAGCCGAAAGCGAGCGCCTTGTCGCAAACCGCCCTGCCGATTCTGCCGAAGCCGACGATGCCGAGCTTCTTGCCGCGCAGTCGCATTATTCGCATCGTGAGGGGAAGGCTGCCCCAGCCCGCGCCCTTGACGGAGGCGTCGAATATGGATATGCGCCTGTTCCAGTCGAGCAGCAGCCCCATCACATGGTCAGATACCTCATCCACGCAGTAGTCGGGGACATAGGTAACGGCGATGCCCAGCTCGGTGGCGGTATCCACCGCGATGTTGTCCACGCCCACGCCGTAGCGTCCGATGACGACGCAGTTTTGGGCGGCGCGCACGACCTTATCGGTGACTTGCGCGAAACAGGTCAGTATGCCGTCAACATCGGTCGCAAGCGCGGCGAGGGTGTCTTCATCGCCGTCGGGGGCGACGACGAGTTCAGCGCCAATCTTGGCAAGCACCGCGCGCTCCGGCTCCACTGAGGGCCAGACATAATCGGTTACGAGGACTTTGAATGTCATAGCGTTCTCCTAAGTTGTGTGGATATTTGCGTCATTCCCGTGAAAACGGGAATCCAGAATCTCAGAATGTAGGCGCTTTTGCATATCCTAGGCTATCTCAATGCTCTGGATTCCTGCTTTCGCAGGAATGACGAGATGAAAAGCAGTATAGCATCACAACTCTACTTCCATCGGCTTGAACATGCAGCCTTCCACAAAAATGTCGAAGAAGTCGGGGGTCGTTTCCAGTTCGATGTGCTGGATGGTCTGCGCCAGACGCTCTATGCGGCGGCGGAGTGTGCCGGACAGCAGCATTATCGTCGCGCCTTCCAGGGCGGCGTTGCCCACCTTGACGATGCGCTGCGGTGGCAGGTTCGCCACGAAGCCGATGTCCACGGCGTTGCCCACATCGATGTAATTGGCGAAGCCGCCCGCGAGATACAGATTGGATATGGCGTCGAGCGGCGCGCCGTAGTTGCGTAGCACGATGTACTGGCCCGAGTAGTTGGCAGACTTTGCCTGCGCGAGCGCGCTGATGTCCGCCCTGGACAGCGACATGCCCCGCTCCGGCACGAAGGCGAACTCGCGCGCGCCGTCATGGAACACGCCTAGCTCGCTCATCTTGCCGTTGCGCCGCAGCTCGGCGAGCAGGTCAACCAGCCCTGAGCCGCAGATGCCCTGTGGCTCAGCGTCGCCGATAGTCTTGTAGGCGACGCCCTCGTCGCCTATACGCACGCTCTCCACCGCGCCGTCGTAGCCGGGCATGCCGTAGCGCACCTGACCGCCCTCGAAGGCGGGGCCCGCGGGACAGGACGCCGACATCAGCCTGTGGCGGTTGCCAAGCACGACTTCGGTGTTCGTGCCGACATCCACGAGCATCACTATCTCTTCTTCCTCATCCATCCCGACCGCGAGGATGCCGGCGGCGATGTCAGCCCCCACATGCGAGCCGATGATGGGCCCGCCATAGACATTCGCGTTGGGGAAGACGCGCAGCCCGACATCGGACGCCTTCACATTCAGGGCAGTCGTCTCGCGCTTGCCGTCGAGCATCTCAAGCTCGGTGACGGACTTGTACGGGCGCTCGCCGATGAGCTGCACATCGAAGCCGAAGAATATGTCGCGCATGGTGGAGTTGCCGACTACGACCACTTCATAGATGCGGCGGCGATGGAAGTTCAGGCGGCGGCTGAGTTCGCCTATCTCGAAGTTTATCGCCGACAGCATGACCTGTCGCAGTTCGCCGGGGAAGTCGCCGCCGTCGTAAGAGATGCGGTGCATTATGTCGCTGCCGCCAAAGCGCTGCGGGTTCTCGAACGACGCCGTTCCCAAGATCGCGCCAGACTCCAGATCCAGCAGGTTGAGCACGACCGTCGTCGTGCCGACATCAATCGCCACGCCATAGACCGCGCCGCGATAGTCGTCTATTCGGGCGTCGCCGAAGAACACGGCGTCCCCGACGCGCTTGGTGAAGGGAGACGGCTCTATGTCGCGGCGCACCGAGCGCGTGAGGATGCGCGGTTGGCGGCGCAGAACCGCGAACTCTATCTCAGCGTCCGCGTCGACGACGCTCGCCTGACACGCGAGGCGGTAGTCATCGCGCAGAAACGCCTCCGCTTCCGTATGCGGCGAGAGGGCATCCATGCCGCGCTTAATCTCCACGATGCACTCGTGGCACTCGCCGGTTCTGCCGCAGGAGGTCGGCACGCGCACGCTGAGCGCGTCGGCGTAGTCGAAGACGCTCTTGCCGACGGTCGATGTGAGGGCGCGCCCATTGTAGTTGAGTGGCGACATAGGGGTATTTTATCACGAACCGCCGCAGCGTCAGCGGTGTTGAGTGTTACATTCGGGCTGCCAGTCGTGGATTAGGGCAGATTCCGTGTCAGCGTCAGCCCCGCCGCCGCCTATATCGGCGGCTTCTGCCAGCCGCCTAGCGCACCTTCTAGGTACTGCGCCACTGCCAGCGACACATCCTCGCGCCAGGGTCGCGCTACCACCTGCACGCCTATCGGCAGACCGTCGGGCGATGTGCCGCCGCGTATCACCGTCGAGGGCCAGCCCGTGATGTTGTATGTGCCGGTGTAGCTCATGCCGGGCTGGTTTCTGTCCTCCAGCGATGCGCCGTGTTCCAGCGCGGCGAATGCCGCCACCGGGCAAACGATAACATCGTAGTTCCGCATGAAGCCCAGCATCGCGCTGCGGAAGCCGTCCACATGCTCCAGAACCGCCGTGTAGTCGCCCACGGATACCATATCGTCCTGCGCTTTCGCTATTCGCCGCGTCAGATAGGGGAAGGACTCCGTCGTTCCCCACTTCTCCAGCAGCCGCTTCGTCCACTCCCTGCCGTCGCCGCCCGACAGCCTGTTGGATATGTTCGGGTTCTCCGCGATGACGGATGGCACATCTTCTTCGACCGCTGCGCCCGTGTCTGCCAGCGCGTTAGCCGCCGCCCGCACAGCGGCGACGGTTTCGGCCGTGGGCGTGAGTATCCCGTTGTCGGTGTAGAAGCACACGCGCAGCCCGCTGATGTCCACTTCCGCAGGATCGCCCAGCGGCATTGGCGCGATGAACGGGTCGCTCCAGTCGGGCCCCGCGATGATGGGCAGGATGAGCGCCAGATCCTCCACATAGCGCGCCATAGGCCCATTCTGCGTCAGCGAGTCCACCGCGCCCATGCTGTGCGGGACGATATGCCCGGTGCGCGGCACGCGCCCCGAGTTCGGCTTCAGCCCCGCGATGCCGCAGAAGTGCGCCGGATAGCGCACGCTGCCGCCCGTGTCGCTGCCTATGTCGAACGCCGCGCCCCCGCAGCATACGATTGCGCCCGCGCCGCCGCTGCTGCCGCCCGTAGTGCGCGTGGCGTCGAACGGATTGTTCGTCCGCCCATACACCAGATTGTCCGTCTCGGCGGCAAGCGTAAGTTCAGGCGTATTCGACTTGCCCAGCAGTATGCCGCCCGCCGCTCTGAGCCGCGCGGCAACCGTCGCGTCCGCTTCCGGCACATACTCCGACCGCCCCAATGTGCCGCCGGTGGTGATGACGCCCTCAGTGTCTATGGAATCCTTGAGCGTGAACGGCACGCCATGCAGCGCGCCCTTTCGCTCGCCACGAGCAAGCGCGGCGTCCGCCTCGGCCGCCTCCGCCCGCGCGCGCTCAGCCGCAAGCCGCACCACCGCGTTGATAGTAGGGTTGACCTCTTGGATACGCGCCAGATGCGCCTCCACCACCTCCGCCGCCGACACCTCCCCGTCCCCAATCGCCCGCGCCATCCGCTTCGCCGATGTGTAGATAATCTCGTCCATCGTCTATCCCCCTATCCTGTTCATCCCGTTAGCCTCGCTCTTGTTACACTACATCCATCATCATCATATCCGCGTAGCTCTCCCGCCTGCGGATCAGCCGCGCATCGCCATCCTTCGCCATCACGATTGCGGGACGGCCGTTCAGGTTGTAGTTGCTCGCCATAGAGGGCGCATAGGCTCCCGACGACGGTATGGCGATGATGTCGCCCGGCTTCACGACCGGCATAGTAATGTCCCTTACCAGCACATCGCCCGATTCGCAGTATTTGCCCGCGAGCGTAACCACCTCTTCCGACGACGCGGACATCCTGCTCGCCAGCACAGCCTCATACTCCGAGCCGTAGATGGCAGGGCGGATATTGTCGCCCATGCCGCCGTCCAGCGACACATACTTGCGAACCGTCGGAATGTCCTTGATGCCCCCGACCGTGTACAGCGCAACGCCGGCGCGCCCCACGATGGAGCGCCCCGGCTCCACGATGAGGCGCGGCGTCCCGAACCCCAGCTCGTCGCACAGCCGCGTTGCGCTCGCCGCGATGACCTCGGCATACTCCGAAATCTCCGGCGGCGGTTCGTTCCGCAGATAGCCTATCGCAAAGCCCCCGCCCGGGCTGAACTCCCGCAGCTGCAAGCCTTCCTCTTTGAATTGAGACAGGAAGTTCAGCGCCACCTCTACGCCGAGCGCATACGGCTCAAGCTCGAATATCGGCGATCCCAGATGAAAGTGTATGCCGACTAGATTCAGGTTCGCCGCCCGCAGCGACTGCCTTATCGCCTTTGCGGCGTCTCCCGTCTCGATGGAGAACCCGAACTTGCTGTCCAGTATGCCGGTGGTAGTTGCCGCGTGCGTGTGCGGGTCGACGCCCGGCGACAGGCGCAGCATGATGTCCTGCCGCATGCCGCGCCGTCCCGCGATCTCGTCCAGCGTCTCCAGCTCATGGAAGCTGTCCACCACAACCTGCCCGATGCCGTAGTCCAGCGCGAACTCCAGCTCGTCGGGCGTCTTGTTGTTCCCGTGAAAGTAGATGTCTTCCGCCGGGAAATCGACGGCTTTCGCCACCGCGAGCTCACCCCCCGACACCACATCCAGCCCCAGCCCCTCCTCAGCCACGATGCGCGCAATCGCCGGATTCACGAACGCCTTGGATGCGTATGCCACCTTGCTGTCGGGATAGCGCTTGCCGAACTCGGCGACGAACTCGCGGCACATCCCCCGCAGCGTGTCCTCATCGAACACATACAGCGGCGTCCCGAACTCCCGCGCCAAGTCCACCACGTCGCACCCCCCCAGCGTCAGATGGTCGTCCGCGTTCACGGCGGCGGTTACGGGGAACAGGCTTATGTTGTCAAAAGTCATAGTTATATTCTCCATTGATTTTCTGAAAGACGGCGCTCATATCGCGTTGGCAGGCAGAGTACGCCCCAACCGCGTTCCGTCGAAATCGGCGTCAAAACTTATTATCGTCAACCATCTCACCCCACCAGTCGCTGACTTTGCGCTGCAACTCTACGGAAGTGTACGGCGTTCCGTCATCATTCAAGAACGGCTCTACCGAACCACGCAAGCCATTCACGGTCTTCACCCAATTTTTGCGCTTCTCGTGCAACCCTTCTATCAGACGCAGAGCGTCTTGACGCCTGTGCGCGGGCAGCGCGTACAATTCTTTCTCAAGCGCATCTTTGAGTCGCGCTTGCAATCGCCGCGAATTCTTCGCGCGCAATTCCGACTGCGCCTCTATTTGGTTCAGACTCGCATCAGCCCGCCTTGTTATCTCGCGCAGCGCATCCCTGAATTCCTGCGTCATCCTGTCATGCGCTTCGCTCTTTTCTCGCAGAGATTCTATACAGCCAAGGGCGCTCAGCTGCCAAGACAGCGGCATCGCTAACGCGCTTTCCAAGATTGTGTCTTCAACGACGATGTCCCGTTCAATCGCCATAACCAAACTCCTGCCGCGCAACACATTCGGTGACAACTCTTATGTTACACCAAAGTTCATTCAGAACTATTCTCGCGGGAGTGTTCCCACATATCCCGCCGTGCTTCTTTCAGGTCTTCCTCAGTATGGACGACACCCAAATGAGACAAAACCCCCATGGAACTGCGAGGCTTCGTCGTTTCTTGAATATGCTTCTTGTGAAGAAACTCTATGAAGTGCAGCGCCTCCCTTTTCTTGTCCTCAGGCAGTTGTCGCAGTCTCGCCATGATGGTCTTTTCGTCAGTCATGCGCGCCCTCCCCGTTCGACTGGTCCGCATCTATACTACACCAATCCCCAGCGCTCCCGGCAGTTCGCCCGCGCACTCTAGCATCATCGCCGGCTCATACTCCGCGAACGCGTCGCGCTCCGTAACGCCCGACAGCGCCGCCACAAAGCGCATTCCCGCCCGCCGCGCCGTCTCCGCGTCCGTCACGCTGTCTCCCACATACAAGCACCGCTCTTTGGTCGTGCTGAGCATATCAACCGCGCGCAGCAGCCCCGTCGGATCCGGCTTCAATTCCTCGACATCCTCACCGCCCACGATCACCGCGAACCGCCCGGCCAGACCGTCCCGCAGCAGCACGCGCTCAATCCGCCGCCGGAACTTCGACGACACGATGCCCAGCGTGATGCCGTGCGCCGTCAGCGTATCCACCAGCGACGGCACGAACTCGAACAGCGCGATCGTATCGTGCAGCGCCTCATCGGCGCGCTCTATGAACAGCCGCATGAACTCATCCCCATGCCCCGAATGCTCATCCCCGGCAAGCGCCGTCAGCGTGCGCGGCAGCGACATCCCTATCGTATGCCGTATGGCGTCGTCCGACGCGGTAGGAAGCCCAAGCCGTCGCAGCGCATAATTCGCGCACTCGATTACGCCCTCGGACGAGTCCGCAAGCGTATAGTCGAAATCGAAGATGACGCACTGCGCCCCGCTTACATCCTGTCCATCCATGTCAGTCCGTCCCCTCTACCACAGAGTAAATGCTAGAGCCTGCCCTGAGATTGCCAAAGGGGAGAGGGTTGAATATCCCATCCATCCCGTCAGCCCCATGCCCCCGTTACAGCCCCATCAGCTCGGCAAGCGTCTTCAAGTCCGGCACTTCCAGATCAGCCCCCGAATCTCCGTCCGACGGATTGCCCGACGCGCTCCCTTCGCGCCCCGTGCCAGCGCTGCGATGCACCCACACCGCATCCATTCCGAAAGCCTTTGCCGGCACGACGTCCAGCTTGACGCTTTCAGCCACATGCAGCACTCGCTCTTTGGGGATGCCCAGCCGCTCTATCGCCAGCGCGAAGTTGTTGTGCGACGGCTTGTAAGACCCGGCTTGCTCTGCCGTAACCACCTCGTCGAACTCCACGCCCAGCGTCCTTTGCGTCCCCGCGAACAGGTCGTCATCCACATTCGACACTATACAAAGCTTATACCTGCTCTGAAGCCGTCGCAGCGCATCCACCGTATCCGAGAACGGCTGCCAGCCGCCCAGCGATTCGGCGATACACTCCGCCTCCGACTCGGACGGGGCGAACCCCAGCCGCTCGCAGATGCCCTCCACCGTGGCGCGCAGAACCTCGCGGTATCGCCTGTACTCCCCCGACTTGCCCGCCCTCTCGATTTCCGCATACAGCCCCATCAGCTCCGCATCGCTAACTTCCACGCCATGCGCCGCCACAACCGGACGCAGCGCGCCCGCAATCCCCGCCTCCCAGTCAATCAGCGTCCCGTAGCAATCAAAGGTAAGTGCCTCATATCCCTCAAAATCAAGCATTCAATCCTATCCTTTCCGTCCCGTTTCCATTCTTCGTTTTTCTATTCTTCGTTCGTGGTGAGCCTGTCGAACCACCCCGATAATCTTCGTTCGTGGTAAGCTTGTCGAACCACCCCGATAATCTTCGTTCGTGGCAAGCCCGTAGAACCACCCTGATAATCTTCGTTCGTGGTAAGCCCGTCGAGCCACCCGATAATCTTCGTTCGTGGTGAGCTTGTCGAACCACCCCGACAAACTGAAATAGGCTCAACCGTCCTGCCCATCGATGTTAGCCACTCGTCCCTCAGCCTCCAGCTTGATGATATGCGCCCGTATCTGGCTGCGCGCCGTCTCCATCAGCTGCGGATGTATATTCCCCGCATATATCGCCTCCAGCAGCGCGTCGACGCTCCGATTGCCCGCCTCGACCAACGCCACAATCTGCTCCTCCCGCGCAAGCCGATGCGTGATAAGCTCATTCAGCTTAGCCTGCGGAGTTTCTATCACCGGCCCATGCCCCGGCGCAATTAGCCGCGCGTCATACCCCAGCAGCTTTCGCATAGACTCTATGTACGCCGCCATATCCCCGTGCTCAGGACTGATGACCGTCGTGCCAGTTCCCAAAATCATATCGCCGCTGAACAGCGCCCCCGCGTCACGATGCAGAATGCACAGGCTGCCCAGCGTATGCCCCGGCGTATGGATGAACTCCAGCGTAGCCCCTCCGAGCGCGAGCGTAGCCCCGTCGCCCACCGTCGCGTCCACGCTCAAGCCTTCGATGCTGTCGCGCTCGATAGCGGCGTCGCTGACCCGCTGATACGGCGCGTCCGCCATTCGAGATGCGGAAAACTCCGACTCGATAGCCTCGCGCTCATCCACGCCGCAAACGACATCCCCGCCCATAGCCTCCCGCAGCCGCGCCGCGCCCCCGATATGATCGCCATGCCGATGCGTCAGCACAATCGCCGCGACCTCAGGCGCGCCAACCGACCTCCAGAACTCCAAGTACGCCTCCACCTCCTCATCCCTACCGTAAGCCGTATCGATAATCGCCGCCCGCTCGCTCCCCACCACCAGATACACATTCGGCGCATACACCCCATCATGCGCCCCCTCGCCCACCACCATCTGAAACACCCCCGCCGCAATCTCCGTTACACTCGTTTCCATAGTTCCCATCCTATCCCTCAAATTCGGCTTCATTCATATTACATCCCCCTGACGCTCAACCCCAATCACTACAATACATCCAAGCCGAACTCTAATCAATTCAATGAGCTGCCAGCCGCCTCATATCGCCCCGTCAGCCCGCGCCGACACCCGATTCTTGCCCCCTGACTCTTGACCGCTAATCGCCCTTTGACATTTCCCCCTCTGCGAGTATAATTCCCCGTGGTGTTTGACCAAGCCTTGACAATAGCGGAAGGAACACGACGATGGAACCTGTCAACTTGTTCGACCTTGAAGCCCTCGCAAAACAGACGATGCCCCACAACATGTGGACATTCGTCGATGCCGCCTCCAACGACGAGATAACCAAGCGCAGAAACAGAGATTCCTTCGAGCGCATACTGGTGAACGCAAAGTTCCTGACGGATGTGGCGAATAGGGACCTTTCCACGACCGTACTCGGCGAGAAGATAGACTTCCCCGTCATGGTTGCCCCCACGGGCGGACAGCGCCAGGCGCACCCCGAAGGCGAGCGCGCGACAGCCATCGGCGCAGGCAGGGCAGGCACGCTATACACGCTCCCCACAAGCTCCGGTTACAGCATCGAAGAGGTCGCCGAAGTCGCCACCGGGCCCCTCTGGTTCCAGCTCTACCACCACGACGATGAGGTAACGGAGATACTCGTCAAGCGCGCCAAGCAAGCCGGCTACAAGGCAATCTGCCTCACTGTGGACACCCCCGTCGGAAGCCCCAAAGAGCGCGATGTTCGCAACCTCTACATGGCGATGCCCGGCTTGCATTGGGGCAGCCTGCGCGACAGGCCCGACCTCATCAACCGCAACTCCGTAGGCGTCCCCGACCTCACCGACTGGAACCCGCCCGGCTATGTTGGCTTAACATGGGACAGGCTCGACTGGCTGCGAGACCTCACGGGCCTCCCCCTTATAATCAAGGGTATCCGCACCGTCGAGGACGCTATCCAGTGCGCCGAGTACGGCGTTGACGGCATCGTCGTCTCCAATCACGGCGGCAGGCAGCTCGACGGCACGCCCTCCAGCATCGAGACGCTCGCGCCCATAGCCCAAGCCGTTGGCGACCGCTTGGAGATATACCTCGACTCAGGAGTGCGGCGCGGCTTGGATGTGCTCAAGGCAATCGCGCTCGGCGCGCGCGCCGTCCTAGTCGGTCGCCCCCTCTATTGGGGACTCGCCTATGGCGGAGCCGATGGCGTCGAGCACATGCTCAACATCCTCAAAGTCGAGTTCGACCGCACCCTCGCCTATGTAGGTTGCAGCGCTCCCGCCGAACTCAACCCCAGCTTCGTGGACATCCCCGATACCGACTGGTGGCCCCGCAACTAGCCACTTGCCCAAAGTCGCCCGAAAGCAAAATGCCCTCTTCTGTTCGCAAGAAGAGGGCATTTCATACAGAGCAATTGCATCTAAATCGTTGTTATGTTCTGTCGGAATGAAAATCACATCGCCTTCCCCAACGTCATTCCGAACCCCTTCCCCAATGCCATCCCAAACCCCTTCCCCTGTCATTCCGAACGAAGTGAGGAATCTAAAATCCCTGCCACCAACACGCACGATATAGCAAGCATTTTAGACCCCTCACTCCGTTCGGGGTGACAATTGAAAATCCCTGGGCAAATCAACGAACCCATAATATCTGAACATTGATGAACAAGTCTGATTTAGTGTGTCTAAACACCAATTTCCAGTAGGATTTGCCCTTGAAATTTAGATGCGATTGCCCTGGTCCAGACAATATCTTTCGTGATGACTTTGGCGTCATCGGCGATAATCGCTTCGTATTCGCTTTGGCTCAAAGTCATGTAGAAGCCTCTGTAATTCTCAACTCCCCCGACACCAGCCTCGGTAGCAACGCATCCCGCTGAGCGGCTAGATTGCGGGTGGCAGCAGTGTTTAGTCGTATCTGCTCATCCCATTGTAGCGCAAATATGCCGAATGTGTTAATTACTTCGGGGGCAGGTTCCAGCGTCGGCAAATCCTCGAATTGCCCTTTGTTTATCGCCCCGAACACCGTTCCCGTATGCTCGTATTCCTGCAATTCTCGTTGTATCGCCCAAATGGAGTAGTATGTGAACGATGTCGAGTTTGACTTGTGCCGCAGTGCGGCTAGACCGCGCCCTATGCAGCATCGTTCCCAAGCCATGTTGATGCTTCCGACGGGCGCTCTGACGCTGACCAGCGTATCGTCGGGCTGGGCAATACGGGTTGGAGCGGTGCAAAAGCGTCTGTTTTCAGGATACCTAAAGCCAAAGTCGGCGCGACCTTGAAAGAATGGCAGACCTTCGCCATCATCGTTGTAAGTGCTGCCCGGCGGTGATTGCCCCATTGTAAGGTTGAAGCAATCCCCCAGCGCCTTCACCCCCCACCCCTCCGGCGCTTCCCCAAGCTCAGACGGGACTAAGCGGCTGGGGAATAGGTCGTAGAGGTGGGCGGGCAGGCCGGGTAGGGACTTGCCGCGACGCCAGCGGCCGCTCATCTTGGCGCGCACCGGGTCGAAGTCTATGAACCATGACTTGAAGAGCGCGCGCGCCATCTGCTCAAGCGTGGTGTTCATGCGGCGGTTGAGCTCTATCTTGTCGTCGAGCGTGCCGAGGATGTGGGCGATGCGGCGCTGTTCGGGTAGGGGTGGCACATATAGCTCACGAGCATGCACTGCATTGCGATTGATCCCTGGCACAGCGCTGTCAGTATTCATAGCGTCAAGTCCGAGCGTGCGTAAAACATAATACTTGAACTTCGTCAGATCAGCATCATCGGCTGTAAAAAAGAAGGTCGTGTCTATTGGCCAGCACGGAATGGGAGAATAATGAACCGCTCCCGCCGTACCCTTGCGCCCAATAATAATCGTAGGTCCATCCGTCAAAGCCGTATCGTGATAGCCAACGATGCCGTTTGAGCCAAACACCGGGACTTGCCCCAAGGCATTACGCTTACGCACAGGCAGAGACTTGCCATAGGTGAGTGGGGCAAACTCCCCGATAGTCGTTTCTTCCCAATCGCCAAGGAATGGCAAAGTGCGCCGCCAGTTCGTCATAGATGCCTACCTGATGCCATCTTCTTATTGCTTCAGGACTTACGCACTTGAATATGAACTCATACTTGATATTGACCCGTTTCAAGTACGAAATCGCGCTCAACCGCGTAAGTCCTATTCCCAATTGGAGAAAGTCCCTTCCCCCTTAGTGAGGGAAGGTTCGTCGGCGAAGCGAGGACGCCGCAGATGTAATTGTCCCTTCCCCCTTTGGGGGAAGGTTAGGATGGGGGCGAAAACGCTCGCCCCTCGACGGCTAAACCGTACCAATGCAATTTTCTCATCAGGACTTACGCACTTGAATATGACCTCCCCGAGATTGACCTGTTTCAAGTACGAAATCGCGCTCAACTGCGTAAGTCCTAATATGAAAGCACCTACACTCTGATATTCTGGATTCCCGTTTTCACGGGAATGACGCGGCGTAACCCGGACTAACACCTAACCCCCAATGCCTGCCGCCCGACGCCCTACAATATCGCCCCCGCCTCCTGAAATCTCGCTATGTCGTCCCAGTCATACCCCAACTCATCTATCAGCACCGCCTCCGTGTCCTGCCCAAGCTCCGGCGCGCCGCGCACGATTGCCGTCGGCGTTTCGCTGTACGCCACCGGGAAGTTGCAAACCCTGATTGCCCCCAAGTCCGGATGCTCGAAGTCCGTGATATAGTCGTTGGCAATCACCTGCGGGTCGTCCCGCAACTCCCGGATGCTCTGCACCTTCGCGTATATGAACCCATACTGCCGAAATATCGCGTCCCACTCCGCGTATGTCTTCGTCGCGAATGTATCCTCGATAAGCGTCAGCAGATCCGGCGACACCTCCGCGCCGTCCTCGACACCCTGGAACCTCGGATCATCCAGCACCTGCGGGATGCCCAGCGCCTCCACGAACGGACGCCAGTATCGTTTCGGCTGCGGGTTGGACACGCGCAGCCAGCTCCCATCCTTGCACTTGTAGATGTTGTACATATAGTTCCGCACATCTTCGCGGTTCAGCGTGGGCATGTGGCTGCCGATGAGCAAGTCCATTCCGATGGCAAGCCCCTGAAGCCACATCGTGCTGCTCATGTGCGACACTTCCACCTTCTGCCCGACGCCTCGGCTCTCGCGCGCCCACAGCGCCGAAAGTATCCCCAGACAAAGGATGATGCCCCCTATCTGGTCTGACGGCGCGCCCCTCACCGAGACGGGATGCTTCGCCCATGGCGGCGTCGCCGACATCATCAGCCCCGCCCGCGCCTGCCCGCATGCGTCCAGCGACGGCATCAGCGCGTCCGGCCCCTCCGGCCCAAACCCCGACGCCGAGCCATACACCAGCAGCGGGTTGATAGCCTTCAGCGTGTCGTAGTCCATCGCCAGCCGCTCGGCGACGCCGTTGCGGAAGTTCTCGATGAGCACATCCGCCTCCGCGACCAGCCTATGCGCTATCTCCCTGCCCTCACTCGTCTTCAAATTGACCGCGATGCCGCGCTTGCTGCGGTTGCAGGTCTCGAAGTAGGCGTTGCGCCCGTTGGGCATCCCCGCCTGCGCCGACTCCATAGACGACACCGCCCGCCCCACATCGCCGTCCAGCGCCTCAAGCTTGATTACATCCGCGCCCATATCCCCAAGCATAGACGCCGCCACCGGCCCAAACTGCCACATAGTCCAGTCCAGCACCTTGACGCCCGCCAGCGCACCTTGTCCTTTGCCCGCTCCATTGCCGTTCATATCCCCCTCCGAACGCTTGTTATGTCATCTACCCGTCAAGTTCGCACCAGTTTAGCACATCACGGCGCAAAATCCCCACTGAGAGGGAAGCCAGCGTTTCCAGCCAAGTGGCAAACCTTTTCGTCATCCCCACTCGCTCACCCGTCATTCCTGCGAAAGCAGAAATCCAGGGCGATATAGCGACAAAACCGTCTGAAAGGAAACGCTATCCGGCGGGAAGCAGTGCATTTTCATTATCGCAGCCCGCATCCGTCCCATTCGTAGCAAGCGTCCTGAGCCTGCCGAAGTGCTTGCCGAATGGCGAACCGGCCATCCTGTCAGCCCCATCGTTCCTTGAACCATCTATGCGCTAATGCTATCGTGAATGTAGCAACTCCCAACACATAGCGCAGCGAGACAGGGGCGATGCACCCATACCGGCACGACGACACTCAGCCTCAGACGGAACGACACACCCCCAGCAGAGGGCTGACTCTGCCCGGCGCCGACGGCAGAGTAGTCGTAACTTGGCTGCTGCTTGCGGTCAATATCGGCGTCTGGCTGCTGATGCAGCTCGCCGGCGGCTCAACCAACTCGGATGTCCTGTTGCGCTTCGGCGCGATGTTCGGCCCACTCATCGCCGCCGGCGAGTACTGGCGGATGTTCACCGCCATGTTCCTGCATGTCGGCGTGCTTCACCTGTTCTTCAACTGCTTTGGCTTGCTCATATTCGGCAGGCTCGTGGAAGGCGTGTACGGCAATTTGCGCTTCAGCCTCATCTATGTGCTGGCGGGGCTGTCCGGCAGCGCACTAAGCTACATGTTCAACAAGACCGCCATCGCAGCGGGCGCGAGCGGCGCAATCTTCGGCATCCTCGGCGCGCTCGCCGCATACCTGCTCGTGCATCGCGGCGCGCTCGGCGATATGGGCAGGCGCAACCTGACAAGCTTGGCGATGATAGCGGCTTTGAACCTGGGAATTGGGCTGATAATACCCAACATCGACAATTGGGCGCATCTCGGCGGGCTTGTCGGCGGCTTCCTGATGGGCTTGGCGCTCGCGCCGCGTTACAGATACTTTATCCTAGGTACTTCCCTTGGCACAGAGCGTCGCATCGTCGGCAAGATGCCCCTGCGCGCGCGCTGGCTTGCCGTGCCCGCATTCGCGGCGGCGCTGGCTGCGCTCGTCTGGTTCGGCGGCTTGAATCTGTCCGTCGCCGAGCAGTCGCAGCTGCTGGTAGTCCGCGCCGAGCAGTCGCTCCAAAACGATGAACCGGAGGCAGCCCTCCAGCATGTCGAGAGCGCGATTGAACTCGACCCGCGCAGCGGCCCCGCGCTCTTCATGCGCGGCAAGATAATGGCGCACATAGGCGCAACCGATAGCGCAAAATCCGACCTCAGCGCATCGCTGCGACTAGAAGGCCTCAGCCCCAACCAACGCGCTGAAGCAATATCCCTAATCGTCTCCCTCCCCTGAACCAACATCAAATCCCTTCACCCAGAGGTTGCGGCTATTATAAGTCCCTCCATCCCGTTAGCCCCCGTCATGTAGTAAGATGTGAACATGAAACTCCCGACATTCCCCATAGAGCGCACCGAAAAGCGCCGCATCCTGCTTGATGCCGTCGAATCCGTCCGCGACATCGTAGCCGCTTGCGCCGACGAATCCGAGCGGGGCGGCACGCTTGCCCCCGACGCGGTCGCCGCCATCCGCGACGCCGGCCTGTTCACCCTGAAACTGCCGCACGCGCTCGGTGGCGCGGAAGCCGACCCCGTAACCCAGATTGAGGTCATCGAGGCGTTGTCCTACATAGACGCCGCCGCGGGCTGGTGCCTTATGATAGGCGCGACCGCCGTCGGACGCCCCGGCGCATTCCTGTCCGACGAAGCCATCGCCGAGATGTTCGCAAATGGGCGCATCCCTACGGCGGCGACCGCCACCTCCATCACCGGCAAGGCAATCCCCGTCGAGGGCGGCTACATCCTCACCGGCAGATGGCCCTTCGCAAGCGGCGTCCGCCACGCCGAATGGATGGTCGCGGGCGCGACCGTCCCCGCTCGCGCGAACACCGAAGAGACCAGCCTGACGCTCGTCTATCCCGTGGCAAAGGGCAGCATCCACGACAACTGGCATGTGATGGGACTTGAAGGCAGCGGCAGCAACGACATCTCGGTAAAGGACATCTTCGTGCCTGCCCACTTCACTTGGGAGACTGCCATGTGGAATCCGAGGCGCGGCGACGCAATCTACCGCATGGGCAGGCCGGGCTTCGTCGCCAACGAGCACTCCGGCGTCGCGCTAGGCATCGCCCGCCGCGCCCTCGACGAGATTATAGACAGCGCTCCCAGGAAGAAGCGCGGCAACCCGCCAACATCATCGCTGGCAGACCGCGAGGCGTTCAGGCGCGACATCGGCGCATGCGACTTCCGTCTGCGCGCCGCCCGCGCCCTATCCCACGAGGTCTATGAGCGCGCCTTCTCAATCGCCTGCTCAGGGCAAGTGCCTGATGCCGCAGTCCAAGCCGAGATGCGCGCGGTATCGGCGCATGTGACATTCGAGGCGCTCGATGTCGTTGCCACCGCCTTCCGCTACGCCGGCGGCTCGGCGATACACCGCAACGGCATACTCCAGCGCTGCCTGCGAAACATCAACGCCGCCGCCCAGCACTTCATGGTCAGCGACAGCTCCCTGGAAAGCTACGGCGCAACCCTGCTCGACATCCCCGAAATCAAGCCCATGGCATAGCCTTGCCACAAAAATCCTTCCCCCGCAAGAGCTGACAGGGAATGATAGAGTTTCTATTCAGATAGCAAACCTTTTCGTCATTCCTGCTTTCGCAGGAATCCGGTGCGATATAGCAACAAAACCATCTGAAAGGAAACGCTATCCGGGGATTGACCCACCACTAATTTCTATACCGCAACCCAAGTTCCGCCTGCTCCAGCAGATGCCCGTCCCGTATCTCCTTCACCTCGTCCGCCATGGACAGCAGCGTCGAGTCGTGCGTCGCCGACACCACGCTGATGCCCTGCTTCACCACCATATCCTTGAACAGCCCGAATATCGCATGAGCATTGTTGGAGTCCAGCTCCCCCGTCGGCTCGTCTGCCAGTATCAGCGACGGGCGTATCACGATGGCGCGCGCTATCGCAACCCGCTGCTGCTCCCCGCCCGACAGCTCATAAGGACGATGCCGCGAGCGATCCCACAGCCCCACGATGTCCAGCGCCTCGCGCGTGCGTTCCACGCGCTCACCCGCGTTCACCCCGCTTATACGCAGCGGCAACTCCACATTCTCGAACGCCGAAAGCAGCGGCAGCAGCCCGAACGACTGGAATATGAACCCGATGCGATGGCGGCGCAAGTCCGTCAACTCTTGCTCGCTCATGGCGGCGAGGTCCCGCTCCTCGAACAGCACCTGCCCGCCGCTCGGCTTGTCCAGCCCCGCCATGATATTCAGCAGCGATGTCTTGCCCGAACCCGACCTGCCCACCACCGCGATGAACTGCCCCGGAAAGATGTTCAGGTTCACCCCCCGCAGCGCGTGAACCTCCTCCGAATCCAATTCATAAGTCCGAACCACATCAACCGCCGCAAGAAGCCTCTGTATTCTGCTCAACTCAGCCGCACCTCTGCATTAAAATCACTTCCCATCAGGGGCATCTCTACGCCTCATCAGGCGTCAGCGTTACCGTCCCGTCCACCGTGTCGATGCGCGCCCGCTCTCCGATGTTCAGCCGGTCTATAATATCCCTCGGTATCTGCACCCTGCCGCTGCCGTCAACCAAGATGAACTCTTCCAGTGGCTGGTCGGTCTCCGCGGAGCCGGACAGCCGTTGATAGGTAATCCTGCGCCGCACCTCAGTCGCCAATTTGCCGTCGCGTATCATCACCACGCGCCCGACCTTATACGCGATGTCCGGGTCGTGCGTAACGATGATGATAGTCGTGTTCAGCTCTTGGTTGATTTCGCCGAACAGATCCAGTATCTCGGCGGCAGTGGCGTCGTCCAACTCCCCCGTCGGTTCATCCGCAAGCAGCAGCGGCGGGTGATTCGCAAGCGCGACCGCGATAGCCACGCGCTGCTGCTCGCCGCCGCTCAGCTTCTCAGGTGTATGATCCATCCGATGCCCAAGCCCCACAAGATCCAGCAGCTCCTCGGCGCGTCTTCGCCGCTCCCCGGGCGATGTGAATGTCAGCATCATCGGCAGCGCCACATTCTCCACCGCTGTGAGATACGGGAACATATTGCGGCTCGTCTGCTGCCAGATGAACCCCACCTCATCGCGCCTGTACAGCTCCACCTCATTGGGCGTCATACGCAGCAGATCCTTCTCGCCCACGCTCACGCGCCCCGCCGATGGGCTGTCATACCCCGCGAGTATGTTCAGCAGCGTGCTCTTGCCGCTGCCGCTCGCCCCCACGACCGCCACAACCTCGTTGCGCTGCACATTCAAGTCCAGCCCACGCAGCGCCACCACCTCCAGATCCGCTATCTTGTATATCTTGAACAAGTCCTCGCAGACGATGTACGCCTCGCGGTTCGCATAAGTCATATATTTCGCTTCCTCGCCGTCGCTTCAAAGTGAATGTGCTTGGATGCCGCCGCCTAAAGCCGCACAACGCCCAGCCGTTAGCCCTGCTGCAACTTTCTCAACTGCTCCCTAATAATCGCAGTCTCCGCTTCTATTGCCAGCCGCTCCGCTCGCGCGGTATCGATCTGGTCTGCTAACTCTGACATCGTGGGCAGAAACTCCCTCGTAGCCGGATCCCGCAAGCGCAACTCGCCATCGACCCAGCACAGATCAAGCCCCAGCGCAACGCTGTACCCCCATCTATGACCGTCTTTGCTCCGGTGTATCGGCAGACGGCGATACTCCCCGTTCACCAGCTCATCGCCCCCAAGCGGCGCGTCATGGTAGCGCCCGCCCGTATAATCGAAGCGCCAGTATTCGGCAACCCCGAAACTCGCGTATATCTCGCGCTTCACCGTACAATCTATTAGTCCGGTGCTGCGAGACGCCACCTCCAGCACGAAGTCGGGCGGCTTGCCCACCTCGCTTATCACATAACCGTTGCGCGCTATTATCGCGCGAGGGTCTTCCACATCCATAGCCACTATGCAGTCAGGAAAAACTCCATGCTCATCGGCAGCAGCCGTCCGACGCAGATAACCCTTTCCCCCAATTAGCACATGGGCGCAATTTCGGAAGTGGTAGCGGAATGTGGCTGCGACAGTCATCAGGGGCATGAACTGTTCCATATCATTCACGGGCGGCGGGTCCGGCAGCGGTTCTATGTGAGAATAGTCTTTGATGTATGACCGTTTCGGCGCGCTTCCTGTAGCCATATCCGTAACCTCCAATATGCGATTGACGCCGCGCTTCCTCGCCTAAACCGGCCGCACAACGCCCAGCCGTTAGCCTTGCTGCAACTTTCTCAGCTGCTCCCTCATACTAGCAATCTCCGCTTCTGCTGCCAGGCGTATCGCCCTTTCAGCGTCGTGCGCCGCTTCCGCTGCCAGTCGCCCCGCCCTTTCAGCGTAGCGCGCCGCGCGTTCGGCATCGCGTGCGGCATCCGCGGCATCGCGCTGAGCCGCCAACTCTGGCGTCGTGGGCAGAAACTCCCCCGTAACCGGATCCCACAAGCGCAACACGCCATCGATCCAGCACAGATCAAGCCCCAGCACAACGCTGTGTCCCCATCTATGGCCGTCTTCGTCTTGGTGTATCGGCAGCCGGCGATACTCCCCGTTCACCAGTTCATCGCCCGCAAGCGGCGCGTCATGGTAGTGCCCTCCCGTATGGTCAAATCGCCAGTATTCGGCAACCCCGAAACTCGCGTATATCTCGCGCTTCACCGTGTAGTCCCTTCGTCCGGTGCTGCGAGACGCCACCTCCAGCACGAAGTCGGGCGGCTTGCCCACCTCGCTTATCACATACCCGTTGCGCGCTATTATCGCGCGAGGGTCTTCCACATCCATAGCCACTACGCAGTCAGGAAAAACTCCATGCTCATCGGCCGCAGCCGTCCGACGCAGATAACCCTCTCCCCCAACTAGCGCATGGGCGCAGTTTCGGAAGTGGTAGCGGAGTGCGGTTGTGACATCCATTAGGCTGTTGAACTGTTCCATATCATTCACGCGCGGCGGGTCAGGCAACGGTTCTATGTGAGAGTAGTCTTTGATGTACGACCGTTTCGGTGCGCTTCTGGTAGTCATATCCGTAATCTCCAGTATGCGAATTGATGCGGCGCTTCCTCGCTTAACTCAGATGATAGCACGGCACGGCGCTCCGCTATAGGCAATCCCATAGACACAAATGTCATTCCCGCTCAGATCCACCTATCATTCCCGCTCCCTCACCCGTCATTCCTGCTTTCGCAGGAATCCGGAGCATCGAAGGCACATCCAAGTACAAACAACTTAAAGTTCGCCCAGCCGCAGTATCCGTTGCAGTGAAATCCTGCGTATGAACCATATCATGCCCAGGATAATCAGCGTGAACACCAAAATCATAAACCCGTAGGTAATTGCCAGCGTCCCCCAGTCGATTTCAAGCACGAACGGCGGCAGCACCTGCGTTCCCCTGTCGTTGTGGCTCAGGAACGGCATGATGATCGCGCCCAGCCGACGCCCCATCTCCGCGCCCAGCGCCATGCCCGCCCCGATGACGATGGCTTGCTCCAGCCACACCAGCGTTATCAGCTGCCGCATGGAGAAGCCGACCGTCCGCATCAGCCCGAACTGCATCTCACGCTCCCGGAACGATACATACGAATGAACCAGAAAGCCTAGGCAGCTCAGTATCAGCACCGCCCCGAAAGCCATGAACAGCAGCGCGCGCCAGCCCGCCTGCACCAGCGGGTCCACGGCAGCGTCATCCAGCGCCTCCACGCGGTCATGCACCACGCGGCTCGGGAACGGCTCACCCTCATCGCGCAGCTCCGTCACGAACGCCTCCCGTTCGCTGCCGTTGGAAGCCGTCTTCAGCCAGACCTCGTTGGGCTTTATCTCAGCGGCAGTCGGCTCAAGGTTCGTGTACCGTATCACCGATGCGATGTCCGAAACCAGATAACGCTTGCTTATCGTGTCCAATGTCGGGAAGTACTCGAACGAGCCTATGATGCGGATAGGCACGCGATGCCCCGACACCGACACCGTGAACTCTTCGCCGATATTGTGATCCGTTTCCGACAGGAACGACTCGCTCGCCAGCACAGGCAGCGGGTTCGCGGGCGGCCCGTGATAGATGCCGCGCCCGGTCAGCGGCGTCCCCTCCGACCAGATGAACTGCGCCGCGTCATGCGCCGCCGGGTCGTCCGCGTTCGTGCTTACAGGCTGCAAGTTGTCCGTGATGGACTCGCGCGCTCCACGCAGCACGCTCCACCCCGACACCGAGTCGAAGTCCTCCAGCACCGTTTGTTGGTTCGCCGCGTCCCTTGTCCATATCCTGTCGATGGCGATGTTGCCCGCGCGCAGCCTGCCCCGCGAGTTCGTATCGTGTATCGCCATAGACACCAGCGTTAGCGGGCGCGACGGCTGAAGCGGCTGGAAGCGGCGGAAGCTGCTGCCGCGCTCCAGCCCGCGCTCCAGCGTCAGCCAGTCGCCGTTGCCGCCCAGCCTGCCCACAACATAGGTGAAGTACCTGTCGTTGGAGTCCTTGATACGCAGCGACACCGCGAGGCTCTCGCGCGGCCTGTCTGGCTTCACCCGCAGACCGATAGCGCGGGCGTTGTCGGGCAACTCGATGCCTATCGGCGGCTCGGCTTGCTTCAGCTGCGTCAGCATCTCCGTCATAGGACGCTCCGAGAAATCGCCCCTAAACCAGCCGATGCGTGTCAATGCTTCCCCGTCCACGCCGACCATCGTGTAGCTCTCGCCCAGCAGCTTGGACAAATCCGTGCCAAACGCCTTGATGACCGGCGACGCTTCTCCCACGACGGGCAGCTTCTCGTATGTGTCTATGAGCGGCACGCTGCGCCCCCGATTGTTGAGCGTCAGCCCCTCCACGCGAATGTCCGCGCCCGTCGAGTATTGCGCCTGCTCCTCGAAGCTGCGCTCCAGCGTCCCCCCAAAGCTGGCTGCGAATATCCCCAGCCCCGCCATCAGTATCAGCAGCAGCGACATCCGCGCATAGTGCGTCGGGTTGCGCGCCATCTGCCACATCCCCATCGAGAAGCCCACCGGCGCCCGTCGCGCGAACGCGCTGAACGCTAGAAAGACTATCCCCAACGGCACGGGGATGAAAAAACTTGCGCCCGCCGATATGCCCACCACCAGCATGCCGCCCACAATCCCCGGCGTCACATCCGTCCCGCTGCCATTGTACGCGAGAAACTCCAGTATCGGCACATCTAGCGAACTCACCATCAGCCCGGCGACCACCGCGAATTGCGCCGCGAGTCCCACCGCGCGCAGCCTGCCGTTGGACATCCGCTCCGTTCCCCAGTACATGCCCACCAGCACGACGATTATCGCCAGCGATACGCCGCGCGTCGTCCAGTCCGCGCCCCCGCCAAACACGATCGCCGCCGCTTGCACGACTGCCACCACGCCGATTATCAGGTGCATCAGATTAGGCGAATCGCCGCTGATATAGCGAATGGACAGCGGGAACAGCCGCAGAAGCGCCACCGCGAACGCGACCAGTATCAGCGCGGGCACGGCGAGCAGCGCCTGGTTCACCGCCACGCTGCCAAACAGCCCCGTCGCCACTACCGAACCCTGGTCATACAGCTGACGGAACAGGAACATGCTCACCACGAGCAGCATCACATCCAGGTAGTAGCGCTGGTAGAACGGCTGCCCCGTCGGACGCGCCGACTGCTGCCGATGCCGCGTAACTCCTATCCGCGATGCCCGCACCGCCGGTATCAGCAGCGCTCCAAAGCTGAACAGCCCGCCCAGCGCGCTCATCATGTACGCCCCGCCGGTGATGAACACCCCTAGCCTGTCGCCGTCGCTCAGCCCCGAAAACGCGGGCGTATATCCGAGCAGGCTGATGATGGTCGCCGCCAGCAGCGGCGCGGCAAGGATGGCGACAAGTGAAATCGTCGCCCCCTCCAGCACGAACACCGCCAATATCTGACCCGAACTCGCGCCGCGACTCCGCAGCAGCGCAAGTTCGCCGCGCTGCTGCTCCACAAGCAGAGACGACAGCGTAATCACATAGTACAGAATGACCACCGCTATCAGCACCATCACAACGAACATCGGTATCTTGCTGAAGAACAGCCGCTGGTCATACTCGGCGAGCGTGGAGTCGAGTTCCGTAAGCTGGCGGAAGCCGAATAGGTGTGCGGAGAGCTGCCCCCGCATAGAGCGCACTTGCAGATGCGTTATGGTGGAATTGCCGGCGTTCAGCCGCTCCCTGTCAGTGTCCAGATGCCATGCGTAAGAGGCGTCCATATCCGTGAAAGACGCCCCCAAGATGTTGAAAAACATCTGCTCGGAGATGTAAAGCGGCAGTGTGCGGAACGAGCCGGAAGTAACCGACCTGAACAGCGTATCGTTCTGATGCCAGAACTCCGCGTCGGCGTCGTTGCGCTCGAACAGCCCGCTTATCACCACGCTGGTGTACGGGATACGGTCCCGCCAGTACGGCACAGCCGATACCCTGTCGCCCACGCCCACGCCAAAGAGTTCCGCGGCTTCGGCAGGCACGATTACCTCGAACTCAAGCGGTGCGTCGGAAGTCGCGAGCTGCTGCTCGTTGGGTATCCGCCCGCCCGGAAGTATCGTTATATGCTCCGTCAGGCGCGGATTGAAGGTAAAGTACGCGCGCGCGTCGTCCTTGCCCGCGTTGGCTTCATCGCCCGGCATGGATAGATAGAATGTCGCCGACTTTGCGCTGCGCTGCACATCCTTGAACAGCCACCCAAGGCGCGCGGTGAACTGATTCTGCGTGGCGTTGGCGACCTTCTCATACTCTTCCACCGTCGTCGGCCCACGCTCGGCTTTCAGCAGAATATCCAGATCAAGGTCGTCCACCTTGACGAGCGCATTCTTCAGCGCGAGCTCGCGCAGCGCGTCGAAGTAGATGACCGTGCCCGCCATCACCGTGGACGACAGAAGCACCCCGATGATGACCGTCGAGAGCAGCCGCCAGTGCGACAGGCTGCGCTTCGCCACCATCGGCCACGCTGCGACTATTGCGGATGCTATTTGACGCATAAAATCAGCCGGTTCCTCAGTCTATAAGTCCGTCATTCCATTCTCGCTATCGCATGGAAGTCCAGGTTACGCATGCTCCGCGTCAGGCGATACACCGACAGCGCGAATATCCCTATCAGCGCGGCATACAGCGGAACCAAGAAGCGGAAGTCCGTCTCCATTATGAACGGCGGTATAACCTGCCTGCCCGTCTCCGTTACTGCCACCGATGATACCATAAGGTCGCTCATCACCCAGCCCGCGCCGCTGCCCAGCCCGACGCCCACGCCCACGATGATGAAATGTTCCAGCGCCAGCAGCCCCATCATCTGGCGCGGCGACAGCCCCACCGATTGCAGAAAGCCCATCTCATTGCGGCTGCGATTGGCGAACGCCAGCAGATATGTAACATACCCAAGACCCGCCGTGAACAGGATGATTGCCATCGCCAGCAGCACCATCGCCTGCCACCCGGCGGTTATCAGCGGGTCCAGCCGCACCTGTTCCAGCTGCGCCTCGCGGTCATGCACCAGATCCCTGCCCACCAGCCGCGTAACCACCTCGCGCACCGATTCGCCCGCGCCCGTCGCCTTCTGAATGAACATTTCGTTGGGCGTCGCCACCACCGCCGGACTCAGAATGTTGATGTGCCGTATCAGCGTATCTATGTCCGCCAGCAGGAAGCCCGCCCCCCGAGGGTCGAGCGTCGGGAAGAAGTCAACCGAGTCGCGTATGTGTATCGGCACGAACCGCCCCTTCAATTCGACGATGAATGCGTCCCCGATGCGCGCCCCCGATGTTCGCAGGAACGTGTTGCTCGCAACCACCGGCACAGGCCCCCCGCTCGGGCTTCTGTACATCCCCCGCAATCCGTTGTCCGTGTCCTTGCCGAATGTGAACAGCCCCGCCTGCTCTCCCTGCTGTACATCCTCCCCCGTGAATGTCAGCGAGTCCGATGACAGCGTGGATGTGGCAAGCGGCAGCCACGACGGGCGGCTGTCCTCGAAGTCCTCGAGCGGCTGAACCTCGCCTCTGCCGTTGATGGTGAACACATCGTCTATCAGTATGGAGCCGGCCGTCCCCGCAGGCCCAAACACAGGCTCGAATATCTGTATTGACACCAGTTGCACCGGATGCTTCAGCGAGCGCGGCACCTCCAGCGTACTCACATACCACTCAGGAGGCCCCACGTTGCCCAGCGACTGCGTATCCAGAACGCCCTCCGCATCCTGGAACACCATCCACATGTACATGTTCGGATACACTTCTTCCGGCTTCACCCACACCCCGACTGCCTCCGCATCCTCCGGCAGCATGAGCGGCTCATTCACGCTCAGCGGATTCAGCGCGCGCATCACCTCAGGCAGCGTGCTGCGCGAAAAGTCGTCCCGATACCACGAATGATAGTGAAACTCGTCGGATTCCACCGCCAGCATGCGGAATGTGTTCCCCGTGTAGTTCGCGCCTAGCGTACCCCTATCCCGAAACGCCATGGAAACCGATGTTACCCCCGGAATAGTCGTATAGCGCTCTTTGAGTCCCTGCACGCTGCGCGAAATATAGCCCGGAATCCCCGACACCCGCAAGTCCGTCGCCACATCATACAGGATACGCTCTTCATAGCTTCTGTTGAGCGTCCCCCCGACCGTCGTCGCCAGCACCGCAAGCCCCGTAACCATCACCAGCAGCAGCACGAGCCAGCTGTATTGCAGCGGGTTGCGCGCCATGTGCCACAGGCTCAGCGACACCCAGACGGGCGCTCTATGCGACAGCAGGCGCAAGCCCGCGAATAAAAGTTGCAGCGGCACGATAGCCATGAAGCCGATTGACGGCAGGAAGGCGAGCGTGCCGTCGGTTGGCGGATAGAGTAGCGCCAGCGCCGCTATCAGCGCAATCTGCGCCGCCAAGCCGTATATCCATGAGCGCGCGCGCTCCGTGCGCTGCGTCGCCCAGTATGCCGCCGCCGCCCCCAGCGTGAGCGCAAGCGGCGGCAGCGCCCCCACAATGCCGCCCTCCGCGCTGTCGGACAATCTCATCGCGTCCATCAGCAGCGTCAGCGCGAGCGCCGCCGTTATCGCCCACACATACAGGTGCGCGAGCGCGGGCGACTCCCCGCTTATGAAGCGCACGAACATCGGGAAGAAGCGCATGAAGATTAGCGCGACCAGCGTAAGCAGCAGCACGGGCGCGAACAGCAGCGCCTCGTTTATCTCTATGCCGCTAAACAAGCCGCCCGATACCAGCCGCCCCCTCGCGTTCAGCTCCCAGAACACAAGCCCCCCGATGGCAAGCACCATCATGTCGAGGTAGTAGCGCTGGAAGAACGGCACATCGGGCGGTCGCGACGAGCGCAGCTTGTGTATCACCAAGCCCGTGCGCGCCCCGATGACGCTCGGCACGACGAATATCGCAAGCCCCAGCGCGCCCACCGCCGCCGACACCAAAAACGGCATCCACCGCCAGTTGACCGGCAGCAGCGCGCCGTTGGTGATGTCCGTGAAGTACGGCAGCTTGCCCGATATGGCGATTGCCCCCATCGCCAGCAGCGGCGCGATGATAACCGCGGCGGCGGTGATGACCAGCCCCTCTATCGCGTACATCCGCACCAGCTGAGCCATGCTCACGCCACGACTGCGAAGCAATGCGACATCGTTCTCCCGGCTCTGCACAAGATACGACACCATCATCGCCATGTAGTAGAGCACCGTGATGACCATGATGGTCAGCAGCAGCAGCAAGGGAATGCTCGTGAAGAAACTCCGACGCTCAAATCGGTCAAGGAGCGAAGTGATGCCCGTGAAAACCGCGCTGCCCTGCATCCGAATCGCCATCCCGCTCTCCAGATTGTCCAGGCGCTGGCTCAGCTCCTCCGGGCGAATTCGCTTCAGCGGCTCCTTGTCTATGAATATGAACCAGGACGACGACACCAGGCTGCCGGGGTAAGCCTTGCCAAGACTGTCTATCAGCGCCTGCTTGGTAACGAACAGCGCGATGGGCGGCTCCTCCGGGTCCACCTCGACGCCGACATCCGGTATCTCCTCGAGCGGCGCAGGCTCCATGAACACACTGGCATTCTGCTGCCAATAGTCCGCGCTCCCGTCGATAGGCTCGATGATGCCGACTATCTCGGCGGTAACGGCGACATCCGTGCCGAGCGAAGGCTTCATCTCCAGCGTGTCGCCAACCTCAAGCTCGAATACATGCGCGGGCGTGTCTCCGATGACAACCTCCACATGCAGCCCTGCATCCGTCGGCGTAACCGTGTCCGTGAACGCCCGCCCCTCGATGAACTCCACATGCCGCTCAACATTGGACAGGTATTGAAGGTAGCCGCGCGAAACCAGGTCCACATCTGCGTTGGCGAGCGGGCGGCGGGGCGTCCCCACCAGCAGCGTCGCGCCCTTCAGATAGCGCTCGCGGCTGATATAGAAGTCGGAGATGTTGTCGTCTATGAGCCGGTCGATCTCGCCGTCCGTAACGGTCAAGCTATCTTCGGTGAGCGGCACATTCGGAGCGAAGGCGAAGATGTTCAGAAAGAGTGATGAGGATCGGTCGATGGAGGTGTTCAGCGTAAGCCGCGCCAGCGAATTCAGATACACCGGCGCGCCCGCAACCAGCGTGGACGCTATGATGATGCCCGCGAATATGCTCAGCAGGAGCTTCCAGTCAGAACCAAGACGCTTGATTATGAAGCCAAAGGTCGAAAATGAACGCATTGCCTATACTACTGACTGACCGCCGCATTGGGGGCGGTGCCGTTAGCGCCTGCTGGCATAGATGTATTGTCCCTTCCCCTGCGCCATAGTAGCACATTATTCACTAAGCTGATCCATGAAATCGTACAGAGGCACGACCCCGGTCGGGCGAGATCCGTTGCTAAGCATCTCATCGATGCGCCGCGTAGCGATAGAACTCAGCAGCGTATCGCCGCAAGTATCGCACACTTCCGCCGGCACATTGTCGATAACGATTATCCGCTCATTGTGTCGGGATGTATGCACAATGTACTGCCCTTCATACTTGCCCAGACATCCTTGGATGGTGCAGTCCATAATCACTTTCCTAACCGCAACGGCATCACCCGGCGCGGAGGCTGCGGCTCGCATGCTACGCTCACACGGCAGAGACATACTCGACAGGCGCTAACGCCGCTCACTCGGATACGCTAAGTGGCATACTGGACAATCTCCAGTTCCGTACCCGTATTCACACCCTTGATAATGCTCTCCACGCGCTCCATGACCGGATCGTCAATCAAGTATTGTCCGCAACTGGCGCAATTGGCAACCGGCATTTGCCTTATGATGACAATGGAGGTATTGGACACTTTGAACGGCATATCCGTAACAACCGACGAGGTGCGCCCGCCGCATACATGACACTCCATTGCCACTCCGCTACAACCCAATCCCATTCGCCACCGTCTCCAGGTGGAAGTCCGTATCCCCAAAAGCAAGCTCGGCGGCTTTGGCGCGCCGCGAGTACAGCTGCATGTTGTGCTCTTTCGTGAAGCCGATAGCGCCGTGGCACTGGTGACCAAGCGCGCAGATGCGCCGGTATGCGTCGCTCACCCACGCCTTCGCCATCGCCACTTCCTGCGTCGCCTCATCCCCCTCGGACAGCCTCCACGCCGCCTGATATGTGATGTAGCGCGAACCCTCAACATCGGTCGCCATGTTCGCGCAGTGATGCTGAATAGCCTGGAACGAGCCGATGGGCCTGCCGAACTGCGTGCGCTGCTTCGCGTACTCCACCGTCATATCCAGCACCTGCTCAGCCCCGCCGACCATCTCCGCGCACTTGCCGATCGCCCCCCATGCCAGCACCTTCTCGATAGTGTCCCAGCCCTTGTTCACCTCCCCAAGGAGAGCGGAAGCGGGCAGCGCGGCGTCCTCGAACACAAGCTCCGACTGCCTGTCGGATGCGATGGTCTTCAGCAGCGTCTGGCTCACCCCGTCCGTGCCGCGCGGAACCAGGAACAGCGATATGTCCCGTTCACCGTCGCCCGTCCGCGCCGCGACCACGTATGTATCCGACACATGCGCGTTTGGCACGAACAGCTTGACGCCGTTGAGCGTCCAGCCGTCGCCGCTCTGCGCGGCAGTCGTCTGCACGCCGGCCGCGTCCCAGCGCGCGCTAGGCTCAGTCAGCGCCAGCGTAACGATGAGCTGCCCCTCGCCAATCTGCGGCAGCAGCTCCTGCTTCTGCTCCTCAGAGCCGGCGTCCATGATTGTCATGCCGCCCATGACAACGGTCGAAAAGAGCGGACCCGGCAGCAGCGCGCGCCCCGTCTCTTCCAGAAGCACCGACAGGTCGAGGTAACTCAGACCGACTCCGCCGTACTCCTCCGGGAAAATCAGCCCCAGCCAGCCCTGTTCCGCGATCTTCTGCCACATCTCCGGCGTATAGCCGCGCTCATCCTCTTCCATCTCCCGCACATAGGTATCCGGGCACTCCGCCTGCAAAAACTCCCGCGCGCTGTTCTTCAGCATCTGCTGCGCCTCATTCAATCCAAGGTCCATCTTGTTCGTCCTCCAGATAGTTTTCGATTGGTGTCCCGTCGAATTATAGTTGTATGTTCGGTATCGCTGATATGCTGGTGGTTATCCCAAGCGTCATCCCCGTTTTCGTGGAAATCTAGCGTGTTGCCAAACGCTTGGCTCTAACCCAATGTCATTCCTTCCGTGTGCGATAGTGGTCACTAGCCAAGCATACCATCTTCATCTGCGGAAATGACTATTTTGAGTCCGGCTACCACTGCCGCCGCAAACATTTCAAATGCCGCCAAGATTTGAGCGGTGGAGATACACCCTATGAACGGAAGAGCATAATCCGCCGCCAGCACCCCTGGATTGTCCCCGGGAATATAGAATCTTCCAATCAGCAGGGTTCTATTCAATCCGTTGATGAGTTCAGGGCGTATTCCCAAAATGGTAATATCCTCATCGATAATATCTTCGAGTGGAAGCGTCGTCGTAAAGTTCAAGACTCTTTCGTCTTTGTATATGTCCACAACGATTCTCATTAGCTCGGAGAAATAGACTAGGATTTCCTCGTTTTCCTCATCGACATCAACGTCGTCAACGAAACGCGACTGCTTCAAAAGCGCGCTAACGTATTCCAGCGTTACCTCATCCTCTGCGATGATTTCCGCCTGTTGTGCCATTGCAAACCTTCCCTCGATAGTGTTCATTGCTTACGCTGACTGTTCATCCTCTGGCTTTAAGTATCCGGTCTTCTAACCTCAAATACTTAGGGTCCGGCTTCCCGCTCGCTCCAAGCGTTCCATCAGGTTGTCTGTACTGGTGCATGACCGCAACCATTCCATCCTCATTAAAGTAATGAACGATCTGAGTGTGAGTGCAGTATGTAACACTTGCGCCCCTCGCATTTTGTCTGCTCAAGTGGTTGCTAGAGCGAATTCGTACTCTGAACTCACCATCACGCGCCCTCTCCCAGAATTGCCCAGTATTGAACGCTTCTCGTATAATAGATGGCGAAACAATCTGAATTTCAATCTCCCCGAAAAGGTTAAAAGACATGGCTGAATTCACTCTACGCGAAAATGCTGACCGTTATCTTCTTGGCGAGATAACCCTTGACCAACTGAACAAGTTTGTAGATGAGGACATCATCGAAGATTTTCAGTATGGTGAGCGCGATTCTGATGAAACTGACTTCGCCGGCTTCCTGTTTGGCTTGCACTACGACTTCGACATTTCCAAAAAGGCGCATGGATACTTTGAAGAAGACGAATTTCGCAATGCCATCGCAGCCCATCTATACCTCAAAAGCCTAAAGACTGAAACCGCAAAAGCCTCCTAACACCTCCATTCCCGTCTAGTTCGCCCTGAGCCTGTCCAAGGAAACTTGCCGCAAGAAGCCTGCCCAAGAACGGCCAACCCGCCCAACATTAGCGAGGCAGCTCCAGCCCCCGCGTCGCGATTACATTGCGCTGAATCTCCGATGTCCCCGCCGCGACCGTGCCGCCGTGCGAGCGCATCCAGCCGTTTTCTATCCGCCCCCTCAGCGGCGCCCAGCTCGACTCCGGGTCCAGCTGCCCATACAGCCCCATAACCTGCATCCCAAGGCTGTACAGCCGAATCATCATCTCCGTGCCGTATGCCTTCGTTATCGACGCCTCGCGGTTCGGAATCATGTCCTGGCTCTGCATCCACGCAACCGCATAGCACATCAGGCGGCACGACTCTATCTGCACCGCCATCTCCGCGAGGCGGCTGCGAACCGTAACATCTTCCGCAAGCGGCTTGCCATTGCGGCTATTCTCCTTGCAGAAGCCGACGATGTCCTCCAGCAGCCGCTTCGCCCTCGCCGGACGGTCAACACCCGAGCGCTCGAAGTCCAGCAGCGCGGCGCCCACATACCAGCCCCGGTTGAGTTCGCCCACCAGGTTCTTCTTCGGCACGCGCACATCCTCGAATGTTACGAGCGCGCGATGCGCGTCCCACATCATCGGTATCTTCTCCACCGTAACGCCCGACTGCTGCATCTCCGTCAGCAAGAAACTGATCCCCCGATGCTTCGGCGCGTCCGGATCCGTGCGCGCCAGCATGAACATCCAGTCGGAGCCTGAGTGCGCCCCGTTCCATATCTTGGAGCCGTTGATAACAAAGTCGTCGCCATCCTCGACCGCCCGCGTCTGCAAAGATGCCAAGTCCGAGCCGCTATCCGGTTCGGAATAACCCTGCGACCAGTCGATGTCCGCCTGCGCGATGCGCGGCAAAAAGAACTGCTTCTGCTCCTCCGTGCCATACAGCATCAGTATCGGCCCCACCATACGCACGCCCGAATCGCCCGCCGGCACGCCCCTATACGCCATCTCCTCGTTGAAAATCATCTGCCGTATGTGAGGCGCGGCTTGCCCGCCATACTCCTCGGGCCAAGCCATAGTAAGCCAGCCATTGCCCGCGAGCTTCCTCTTGAACTCGCGCACCAGCCCGGCATCCTCCGGCTCCTCCGCGTCAACCGCGCGCTCGCGCCAGTCCCACGGCAATTCGCTCTCCACGAAATCGCCTACTTCCCTCCGAAAGTCATCATCCTCAGAGCTGAAGCGAAAATCCATATATGCACCTCATATTGATTGCAGAGATTTGGGTATTGGAGCAAATAAGATTATAGTTCGGTCGATACTCTACGGCATAAACTTGTGCGATGTTACCCCGCAAACCTCACGATGGCAAACACCGCCCCCACGACAGCGATGGCAAGACCAACTTGCCACTTAACCATATCCGCCCGCAGCCTCTCCACATCCGCTTTCGTTGCTAGGTATGGCAGTACCGCCTTTATCGCGCGAATCCGCTCGTGTTCCGTTGGGACTTCTTGCGTTTCCAGCGCCATCGGTCAGCCTCGCCTTCAATGTTTATCTGGCAAACTCCGCGATGACAAACACAGCGCCTATCACTGTTATCCTAGGGTCTTTCAATTGTCAGGGCATCGTTCTCACTGTCATTCCAAGCAAATTTTTTCTGTCATTCCGAGCGCAGCGAGGAATCTCAAGTTCCCGCCAGCGACACGCCTGATATGGCAAGGGTTTTAGACCCCTCACTCCGTCGGAGCGCCAATTGAAATATCTAATTGTTATCCCAGCGCATCTTGACATAAACCTCTGACGGAAGCCCACCTGTCATATTCGGAGATATGCCTATCATTTCTTCAACAGTGGGCAAATCTTCGTCTCGAGGCAGTACCTGCATTTTCCATCCCAAAACGGCGTTGGACTTGCCGTCTTTCGATGCCAACTTCCTGCCAAACACATTCACACGCCGCCCAATCGCTTGCTTGGCTTCTTGTATCAACTCCCCTTCCATGCTGCACTGCACGAGTTTTCCGCTCAGCGTTTCTTTGACCACGAACACGCCCTCACCCTCGCAAGACGACGCCTCAAGAACGCCCTCCACAGACCCGTAGGACTCTACGAAAGCTTCCCGCTCCCGCAAGCCATTCTCTTCTGAGCTGAAGCGAAAATCCATGTATCCACCACAAAAGTTTTTCAGTCCGGTCGTTACCCCGCAAACCTCACGATGGCAAACACCGCCCCCACGACAGCAATGGCAAGACCAACTTGCCACTTAATCATATCCGCCCGCAGCCTCTCCACATCCGCTTTCAGTAGCGCGACATCCGCCTTCGTTGCCAAATATGACAGCGTCGCCTCTATCGCGCGAATCCGCTCGCGTTCCGTCGAGACTTCCTGCGTTTCCAGCGCCATCGGTCAGCCTCGCCTGCCAAGACACATCAGCCATTCCGATTACAAAACACCTTCCAACCAAGTCCGCCGTCAGTCCGCGCACCCCGCACACTCAGACGCTGCCCCTGATTACCTGACCACCTGCTACCTCGGTAGCCCAAGCCCCCGAGTGGCGATGATATTCCGCTGTATCTCCGATGTCCCCGCCGCGATAGTCGCCGACACGCTCGTCATATAGCTCTGCTCTATGCGCCCCTGAAGCGGCGCGTACTTGGAACCCGGCTCAAGCTGCCCATACAGCCCCAAAATCTCCATGCCCGCGCGCGCCACCGCCTGCTGCAACTCCGTGCCAAAGCTCTTGCCCATCGAGGACTCCTTGTTCGGCACAAGCCCCGCGCTCTGCATCCATGCGATCTGATACGAGATGAGGCGGCTTATCTCCGTCTTGACCATCAAGTCCGCGAGCTTGCGGCTGATGGCAGGGTCGTCAATCAGGCGTCTGCCGTCCCGCGTATTGTCCTTGCAGAACTGCACAATCTCTTCCAGCGTGCGCTTCATGCCCGCCGAATACTCCACGCCCGAGCGCTCAAAGTCCAGCAGCGTCGCGCCCACATACCAGCCCCTGTTGAGCTCCCCAACGAGATTGCGCTTGGGCACCCGCACATTGTCGAAGATGACCATATTGAACCCATGATCATCCGCCATATTGATGATAGGGCGCACCTCCACGCCGGGCTGCCGCATATCCGCGAGCAGGAAGCTGATGCCGCGATGCTTGGGCGCGTCCGGATCGGTGCGCGTCAGCACCATCACATGGTCGGCATGGTGCGCGTTGGATGTCCATATCTTCGTGCCATTGACCACGAAATCGTCGCCGTCCTCGACCGCGCGCGTCTGCAACGACGCGAGATCTGAGCCGGACTCAGGCTCTGAATAGCCCTGGCACCACTGCACCTCGCCGCGCGCTATGGGCGGCAGGTACTCGCGCTTCTGCTCCTCCGTCCCGTGAATCATCAGCGTGGGCGCAAGCATCTTCGTCCCGAACTGGTCGCGCCCCGGCGCGCGCTGATACGCCATCTCCTCCGCGAAGATGAGCTGCATCATGTGAGACGCGCCGCTCCCGCCATACTCCTCGGGCCACGCCATCGTGAGCCAGCCCTTATCCGCCAGCTTCTTCCGCATCTCCAGCTCGAAGTCCCAACCCTTATCATCCTCTTCGTTGCCACCCGTCCAACCATCGGGAAGCTCCCTTGTCAGAAACTCCCGCAACTCGGCGCGAAAGTTCTCCTCATCAGCCGTGAAATTGAACTCCATTGCACTTCCTCCGTTACACTCAAACAAAGCCCCCTCCCCCTCGATGAGGGAGAGTTAGATTAGGGGTGAAACCCCCTCCGTCCATGTCAGCCCCCGACCCGTAGAGGCAAGATTTATGCCCGCCCATGACGGCGCTCGCCCCCACTGAAGACCGACCGCTGATGGCCGAAAACTTAAACGCTGCCCACCGACAGGCAAGTCACGGTTCGCACGATGCCGTTGATGATGTGAATCCGGCTCGTAACCAGGTCGCCGATAGAGTTCAGGTCGGGCGCGACCACTACCGCGATAATATCGTAAGGCCCCGTAACCGCATCCACCGACTCGATGCCGTCAAGCGAGCGCAGCGTATCGGCGACATCCCTAGACTTGCCGACCGAAGTCTCAATCAGAATATATGCCTTCGTTGACAATTGTAATCCCTCCTACAAATATGCGGCGAGTCGTTGACATTCATCCGAATGGCACAGACATCATACCGCCGGCCTGTGATGAGCGATTGCGCGCCCCTAGAGCCTACCGCCCCGCCCATCGTTATCAGTAAAAACGCCCCTGTATTCTATAAGCGCACAAGAATAAGTGTCAAACTAAACCCGACTTACGGCTTCCATCCCCGCATACACGCGCAAAAGCAACCCCCGGCTTCCCTCCAACCACAAAAACCTCCGCATCATAAGCCCGCATCACAAGAACGAAAAGACCCCGCCGTTTTCGGCGAGGCCCTCCCCTTCCGCTCACAGGCGGTCTATATCCGTATCATCCTGAACGAAGCCGATCTGCAAGTCTCCATTCGCCATAATCCGATAAGCGACATACAACTCTCCGTCAGTGAACAGTATCATATCCGACGCGTGACCGCGCTTGAACTCACCATCTACTTCCGGGTCGAACAGAACGGAGAACAGGGTAATCCAAGCCAGTATCCCGTACTCAGTCAGCGAAGCTTCGGCATTGGCGGACAATCGCAACTCAGCAACCTGCCCGTCAGCCAATATCCAGCCCCCTCAGCCTTCGCTTGATTTCGTCTAGCGATATGCTCACATACTCCCCGCGCTCTATCTGCTCGAACCCTTCCCGCACCTTAGCCTGCACAGGCGGAGACTCGAACTTCTCAAACGCCGCGTCCAGCTCCTCTTTGGATACCCGCCTCTTACGCACCATTGACCGCTCCTTTCATCCCTGCCAGCCCCCATCACCGCAGCGGCCTGAAGAACGACCGCAAATCCTCCACAAGCGCCTCCGGCTTCTCCATCGCCGCGAAATGCCCCCCATTCGGCATCTCCGTCCACTGCTGAAGATTGAACACTCGCTCCGCCCACTCGCGCGGCGGATAACCGATGTCCTTCGGAAAGCGCGCCACAGCCGACGGCGGCGTGATAATCTCCCCTTCGCCCAGCATCAGCGGCGCGCGCTGCGACTCATAGTATATCCGCACCGACGAGCTTATCGTCTGCGTCACCCAATATATCGTGATGTTCGTCAGCAGCTCATCCTTCGTATAGACGCTCTCCACATCCCCGTCGCAGTCCGACCACGCGCGGAACTTCTCCACTATCCACGCCGCAAGTCCCACCGGCGAATCCATCAGCCCGTATGACAGCGTCTGCGGCTTCGTCCCCTGTATATGACCGTATGCCCCCTCATCCTCACGCCACTGCAAGCGCGCCCGCTGAAACTCCTTCTCCGCATCCGTCAGCGGCGGCGAATCAGCGCCGATATGCGGCGTCGCCGACACAGCCGTAACATGCACCCCAATCATCCTGTCCGCATGCGACTGCCCCAGCCGCGCCGTAACGCCCGCTCCCCAGTCGCCGCCATGCGCCCCGAACCTGTCATACCCCAGCGCATCCATCAGGCTCACCCACAAATCCCCCACCCGCGACACGCTCCAGCCCCGCTCGCTCATGCGCTCAGAAAAGCCATAGCTCGGCATCGAAGGCGCAATCACATCAAACGAATCCGCCGCGTCGCCCCCATGCGCCGCCGGGTCCGAAAGCAGTGGAATTATCTTGTACATCTCGAAGAACGTGCTCGGCCACCCGTGCGTTATCACCAGCGGAATCGGATTCGGCCCCCTCCCGCGCTCATGGACATAGTGAATCTTCAGCCCTTCCACATCCGCGCGGAACTGCGAAAACCCGTTCAGCATCGCCTCCTGCGCGCGCCAGTCGAAACCGTTCAGCCAGTAATCCGCCAGCTCCCGCACATACGCCATATTGGAGCCATAGTCCCAATCCGAATTGGGGATTTCATCAGGCCAGCGCGTATTGGCAATGCGCTGACGCATATCATCCAGAACCTCATCCGGTACGCTAATCTCAAATGGCTGTATCGCCATAACAACTCTCCTTCTCGAAATATACTCCGCGCGCCGTCAGAACCAAACGCGCCAAGCCTATCTTATCACCTCGACAGCCCGCCTTCATTAAGTAGGCTCGTCGCTGGCAGATTACCCGCCCGACTTTTCATCTCGTCATTCCTGCGAAAGAACGTCACCCCTGCGGAAGCAGGGGCAGGAATCCAGAGCATCGAAGGCATATACCAAGTATAAGCAACGCTGCCGTTTGACTCTGAAAATCGCAATCAGTCTATCTATGAGATAAGTTCTACCCCCCGCGCCGCGTCCGCTTCACCGGCTTATCCGGCTTCTTAGCCATCAAAAACATCACCCCGCCTACGAAGTTCAGCGCCGCCAGCGACAAAAACGCGAAATCATAACTGCCATAAGCGTCATGCATCACCGCCGGATATATCGGCGCTGCCAGCAGCATCAAGTTCATAGGCACCTGCGACATCCCCATAATCTTGCCAAACGAACTTCGCCCGAAATACTCCCCCCGTATGGAAGTGCTCAACGGATTGCGCCCCCCGAACCCGATGCCGAACACCACCGCGAACGAAAACACCACCGCCAGGCTCGGCACCCCAAGTATCGCCGACAGCTCCGGCACGAACACCAGCACCACCACCGCGCCCGCTTGCAGCGATGTAAAGCAAAAATACGCCAGACGCTTCGAGACCTTGTCCCCCACATACCCCCCTACAATCTGGAACACCATAGACATAGCCGTATAGGTAGATACCACCCACCCCGCCATCGGCACTGACACGCCCTGATCCCACAGCATCGGCGCGAGGTGCGCCATCATCGCTATAAGCACCATGGAAGTGAAGCCCTGCCCAAAGGATATGAGCCAGAACGCGGGCGTCCGCAGCGCCTGTTCGAGCGTAAAGTCGCCACCCGACGGCAAGACGCGCCTTCCGGCCGCAGTGCGCTCCAACTGGCTGGCAGGCGCGTCTGTCCTCGGCTTGTCCCCGTCGGGCAGCAGCCCCGAATCCTCAGGGCGATTGCGTATCACCTTCACGATGGGCAGCACGACCGCCAGCGTAACAATCCCCAGCAGCATCGCCGTCATCGACCAGCCCAGGTTATCCTGCTCCGGGTCAACCGCCCAGGCGATAGCCGGAATCAGAAACAGCGCGCCCAGCCGCCCTATCGCGCTCGAATACCCCATCGCCTTCGTCTTATGGCGGCTGAACCAGTTATTCAGCATCGTGTTCATCGTCAGCCAGCCGCTCAAGCCCTGACCCAGCGCCATAATCATAAACACCAGATAAAACATCAACGCCGGCTGTATTATCTGCATAAACTCAGGCAGCAAATGAAAAGGCAGCCCCCGCACAAACGGAATATCCTTCGTATCCCGCACCTGGCTCATCAGCAGAAAGCCAAACCCCAGGATAGTCAGCCCGATAAGCACCATGCGCCGCACGCCTAGGCGGTCCACCAGATACCCCTCGATTGGCCCCAGAATGCCGCCCTCGATGCGCGTAAAAGAGAACGCCAGCGAAAGCTGCGTCCTATTCCAGCCAAAAGCCGCCTCCAGCGCCACAAACCACAGCCCCATAGCATGAAACAGCGGCACGCTAGTCAGCATGTGCACCGTGCCGCTGATAGGCACAAGCCACCAGCCATAGAACACGCCCCGCGCGCGCGCCCGCGCCCGCGACGGATCGAAAGTCCCCCTGCCAAATGCCAAAGTTCCCTCCTCCAGCAGTGCCCAAAGCGCCAACACAACCCCACAAGTCTATCACATCCCCCACCCACCCCATCCCAAACGCCCCCTATGTCACCCGACCATCCACCGCTGTCACCCCGAACGGCCCTCCCTCTGTCACCCCAAACGCCCTTCCCCTGTCATTCCGAACGTCCCTCCCCTTGTCATTCCGAGCCTTCCTCCCCTGTCATTCCGAACGAAGTGAGGAATCAAAAATCCCCGCACACCACCAAGCCCAATATGGCAAGCATTTCAGCCCCCTCACTACTCACCCGTCATTCCTGCGAAAGAACATCACCCCTGCGAAAGCATGAGCAGGAATCCAGCGCCCTCAATGCCACCATCCCAAACACACCCCAACAACCTTCCCTTTGATTCCAACTTTCTCTGTCATTCCGAACCCTCCTCCCCCTGTCATTCCGAACGGAGTGAGGAATCAAAAATCCCAATCCACCAAACACATAAACTTCAGCAACCACCCCTGCACTCCGTCCCGCCATCAGACCGCGAAACATCCCACACCAACCCCAAACACAACCCAATTCTTAATTCCTAATTCTTAATTCTTAATTGAAGAAAGTCCCTTCCCCCTTGATGGAGGAAGCTTGCCTGCTGTCAAGCGCAATCCGACGGCGTGATTGTCCCTTTCCCCTTTGGGGGAAGGTTAGGATGGGGGCGAAAATCCTTGCCCATCGACGGCTAAACCGTACCAACACAATTTTCTCGCTCAGGCTATTCTCAATACGCGCCGATTATCAAATCGTCATTCCTGCTCACTCACCCGTCATTCCTGCGAAAGCAGGAATCCAGTGCGGTTGATACGCCGCCCAGATTGTAATACCAGTACATATTGAGAATACCAATTGAAAACCCTCCTTGACATCACACAAAACCCTACCTATACTATCTATACGAACTAACAATTCGCACACAAAACCGAACACCCTAAAACCCCAACCCCTAACATCCTGAGAATCTGACCACCTGAAAACCTCAAAGAAAACCCCATGTGCATCCGAACCGCCATCCAGCGCACAATCCATAAGCACACCAAAGACGGCGACCTCATCGCACAATTCCTCGTGTCCACCATGCAGGGCGAAACCGCCGGCGCCAAAATCTGCCACCGCCTAGACGCCGCCAAGCAACTCATCAAGTACGGCTACGACGACCCCACAGACCCCGCGCCAACCGAAAGCGTCATACACGACATGCTAATCCCAACCCCCGAAGAACTCGCCCTAGAAAACCCCGCCCGCGCTGAGCAGGCATCCGCGCACGGCAAGCCGAACCCCCTTCATGGTAAGCAGACTTCCACTCACGGCAAGCCGAACCCCACGCACGCTGAGCAAGGTTCCGCAAGCGGTGAACAGAACACCACACAAGGAAAGAAAAACCCGGGTCGTGGTGAGCCTGTCCAACCGCCAACCCACCTAGACATCATCAACTACGCCATCGCCCGCCACATCCGCAAGGAAACAGCCGACGGCTACACCATCGTCACCTTCCTCATAGATGTAATGCGAGACAAGCAGCTCCCCGCGCCATTCGTCAGCAAGAAGCGCCGCTTCACCCCCGCCGACAGAATGGCGGCGGCAAAGGAACTGCTGCGCCGAGGCTTCGGCGACTTCTCAGCCCGCCCCCGCCTCGACGACCAACTCGACGGCATAAACGACTACGACACCCTCCACACCGACCTCGCCAAGCGCATGCGCGACTACACCGACAACGGCACAGCCGCCGTGCGCTTCCTGCTCGATGTCATGACCGAGCGAGACCCCGAAGACGGCTTCAGCGCCCACCACAGAATATCAGCCGCGCGAGAGCTCCTGCGCCGCGCATGGGACATCAACTTCGACGCCGTAACCTGGAAAGACGTCGAAGACTACTGCCGCGAGCAGACATCCCCGCGCCTATCCGTAGGTCAGAAAAAGATGCTCGCCGGCATGCAGGCATTCCTAGACGAATACGACCGATACGACGATGTGGACTACGAAGCCATAGCAAAAGAAGACGAAGAACGGGAATACCAACGCGAAACCGGCGCAGCGCCTTTGACAAAGAAAGTGCAGCTCCCCCAAGCCGCCAACACCGACAGCGCCCCGCTCGCCCCGAGCCAGCAGCAAGACGAACCCCAAGACGAATACACCGAATACGCCGGCTACGGCCCCTCCGACCCCGACCCGACCGTCGACTACTACTACGAGCCGCTCACCCCCGAAGAGCAGGCAAAATTCGACGCGGAACTCGCGCTAGAATTCGCCCAAGAAGAAGAACTCAACCCTGAACAACTGCCAAACATGCCCCCGCCGCAACTCAAGTATGACCCCTTTGAGCAGCTAGCCGCCGCCATAGCCGCCCACGCCCCCGCAATCTGCGCCCCCAACAAACCCCGCATCCGCAGCCCCTAAACACCCCACCCTTCCGCCACCCAGAGTCCCTTCCCCCTTGAGGGGGAAGGTTAGGATGGGGGCGAAAATCCTTGCCCATCGACGGCTAAACCGTACCAATGCAATTTTCTCATCAAGACTTACGCATTGAATATGAACTCCTACCCGAGATTGACCTGTTTCAAGTACGAAATCGCACTCAACTGCGTAAGTCCAATTCCTAATTGCAATACAAGGCATTCTTGTTTATACTCACGCCGTCAACGCACAAGACAAACTGTGCGCTACCCTTATGTGAGCGGGAGGTACCGCCTTGGAGCAAGGAAATATCGCCTGGATACTCGTCGCGTCTGCCCTGGTGCTGCTCATGACGCCGGGGCTGGCGCTGTTCTACGCGGGATTGGCGCGCAGCAAAAACGCTTCAGCCACGATTATGCACAGCCTTATGAGCATGGCGATAGTCGGCGTCGTCTGGGTCCTGTGGGGCTACTCGATCGCCTTTGGTCCCTCGATTGGCGGACTCTTTGGCGACCTCAGCTTCCTGGGGCTGAACGGCGTGAGCGCCGAAGCCGGCGAGGACGGCGCAATCCCCGACATGCTGTTCATGATGTTCCAGGGTATGTTCGCCATCATCGCGCCCGCCATACTCACGGGCGCATTCGCCGAGCGCATGAAGTTCAGCGCCTATGTCCTGTTCACGATACTCTGGGTAACGCTCGTGTACGCGCCCGTAGCGCACTGGGTTTGGGCGGAAGGCGGCTGGATATTGGGCATCGACGCGCTGGATTTCGCCGGCGGCAACGTAGTTCACATCACATCGGGCGTTGGCGCGCTGGCGGCGGCTCTCATTGTTGGCAGGCGGCTGGGCTTTGGCACAGAGCCGATGGAATCGCACAATGTCCCCATGGTCGTGCTGGGCGCGGGCTTGCTCTGGTTCGGCTGGTTCGGCTTCAACGCGGGCTCCGCGCTCGCGGCTGACAGCACCGCCGTGAACGCCTTTGTCGTTACGAACACGGCGGCGGCGGCCGGCGCTCTGGGCTGGGCGGCTTTCTCGTGGATAGCGGACGGCAAGCCCTCCGTCATCGGCGCGGCGTCCGGCGCGGTGGCGGGACTTGTGGCAATAACGCCCGCGGCAGGCTTCGTGGGCGCAATGCCCGCCGTCATCATCGGCGTTATAGGTGGCGTACTCTGCGCCCTCGCCGTGCGCTTCCTCGCCAAGCTGAACCTAGACGACGCGCTGTCCGTCTGGGGCGTGCATGGCATCGGCGGCACATGGGGCGGCATCGCCACCGCGCTGTTCGTGGGCATCGGGTTCGGAACGCTCGAAGGCTCGCGCATCGCTCAGCTGGGCGTGCAGTTACTCGCCATCATCGCAACCTGGGGATGGGCATTCGCGGTTACGGCAATCATACTGCTGGCATTGAAGTACACCATCGGCTTGCGCGTATCCGAAAACAGCGAAACCATCGGCTTGGACCTGTCGGAACACAACGAACCGGCGTACAGACTTTAGCGGACGCGCGGGCGGCGCAAGCGGATACGCAATCGCTATGACACCCTTCGGCAACTAACGGGCGTGGGCGCGGCATGGAGTCCGCGCAGGGGAGATGAGCCATGAAGAAGGTAGAGGCAATCATAAGACCTGAGAAGCTCACCATCGTGAAGGATTCGCTGGGAGATGCAGGCTTCTACGGGCTGAACACTACACAGGTCACCGGGCGCGGCGGTCAGCGGGGCATCGTGCATACGGGCCGCGCCGGCCAGTCCATCGTCGTGGACATGCTGCCAAAGCTCAAGTTGGAGATGGTGATCAACGACTCAGATGTAGAAGCCGTTATCGACATCATCATCCAGTCGGCGCGAACCGGCGAAATAGGCGACGGCAAGATATTCATACATCCCGTTGAGGACACCATCAGGGTGCGGACGGGCGAGCGCGGCAACGCCGCGGTATAGGCAGGCGCAAGGAAGGCGATGACTATGAAGATTACGAATGTCGAGTGCCTGATACTCGACCGCAGCTTCCCCTTCGTGCGCGTCCATACGGACGAGGGGATTGTCGGAATTGGCGAGTGCTTCCGGCGTCAGCCCGGCGTCATCAAGACGCTGGTAGAGGATCTGCTCAAGCCGGCGCTAGTCGGCAAAGACCCAACCGACACAACGCTACGCTTCGACGACATGGCGCGCGCCGCAAGCGCCTATGAGATGGGCGGCGCGGTCTGGTGCGCCATCGCGGGCATAGACATCGCGCTCTGGGACATCAAGGGCAAGGCGCTCGGCCAGCCCATAGCCAAGTTGCTCGGCGGCATGGCGCGCGATAAGATTCGCATGTACGCAAGCTCCATGCGCCGCGACATGACGCCGCTGCAAGAAGCGCGCCGCGCCGCCTCTTTCGTGGAGCAAGGCTACTCCGGCTACAAGCTGCACAGCGCCGTGCCGGGCGCGATGGACGACGGCGCGGACTACACCATCGCCACCGTCAGCGAGGTGCGCGCCGCCGTGGGCGACGACATCGACATCCTGGTGGATGTGAACGGCGCGTACTCAGTGCATCATGCGATGGAAATCGGCAAGGCGCTGGAGGCGCTGGGCGTGTTCCACTTCGAGGAGCCGCGCCCCCACCACGACTTGGAAGGACTGGCAACCATCGCCGACGCCCTCGACATCCCCATCGCATCGGGCGAGATGATTTATACGCAGTACGAATACCGCGACCTCATCCTGAACGGCAAGGTGGACATCATCCAGCCCGACATCGTGAAAGCCCCGGGGTTCACCGAGTTCGAGAAGATAGCGGCTTTGTGCAAAGCGTTCGGAAAGCCCATCACCGTGCACAACACGCAGCCGATTATCAGCACCGTGGCGCACCTGCACTTCTGCGCCGCCCACGCCGATATAGTCCCCTACTCGCAGGAGTACAACATCGAACCCATCTCCATTCGCGACGAGATTTCGGTTCTGAAAGAGCCGCTGGAAGTGATAGACGGCTATCTGGCAGTGCCGACCGGACCAGGGCTAGGCGTGGAACTGGACGACAAGGCGCTGAAGGTTCTATCTGAGCGGTAGCCATCGTTCGATAAAATTGCATTAGTCCCTTCCCCCTTGATGGGGGAAGGTTAGGATGGGGGTGAAAATGCTTGCCCATCGACGGCTAAACTGTGCTAATGCAATTTTCTCATCGTTCAAGTACGACTTGATTTGCCCTCAAGCGCTGCTTGCGATACTCACAGCGGGGGCAAGCCGTGTGTGCCGCGAAAGTCCGCCGCCCGCTCGTAGGCGTAGGCAATACGCAGCAATGTACGCTCGCTCATAGCGGGCCCCATAAGCTGCAAGCCGACCGGCAAGCCCTCGCTCATTCCGGCGGGAACGGATATGCCCGGGATGCCCGCGATGTTGGCGGGAATGGTGAGAATGTCGTTCAGATACATTTGCAGCGGATCGGCCGTCTTTTCGCCCAGCTTGAATGCGACCGTCGGCGAGGTTGGCGCCACCACGGCGTCGAAGCGCTCAAAGACCTGCTCGAACTCTCGCCGTATGAGCGTCCTGACGCGCTGCGCCTGCAAGTAGTAGGCATCATAGTAGCCCGCCGAGAGCGCGTAAGTGCCGAGCATTATGCGCCGCTTGACCTCCTGGCCGAACCCGTGCTGGCGCGTCTTTTCGAGCGCGTCCCATACGCCGTCCGCGTCCTGCGCCGAAAAGCCGTACTTCACGCCGTCGTACCGCGCGAGATTGGCGGAAGCCTCCGACGGCGCGATGATGTAATAGACGGCAAGCGCGTGCGGTGTGCTAGGCAGCGATGTGTCCTCGACCTCCGCCCCAAGTGCCCGCAGCGTATCGATCCCCTCGCGCACGACGCTCTCCACGCCCGCATCCAGCCCCTCCCCGAAGTACTCCGTGGGTACGCCGATACGCAAGCCCGTCAGGTCTTCCGTGAGCGCCCGCGTATAGTCGGGGACATCGGCTTGCAGCGATGTCGAGTCGTTGGGGTCGTTGCCCGCGATGGCGTTCAGCACGATGGCGCAGTCGGTTACATCCTTCGCCAAGGGCCCAATCTGGTCGAGCGAGCTTGCGAACGCCACAAGCCCAAATCGGCTGACCAGCCCATAAGTCGGCTTCATGCCCACAATGCCGCAGAGTGCGGCGGGCTGCCGTATGCTGCCGCCCGTGTCGGAGCCGAGCGCGAACATGCACTCGTCGGCTGCGACAGCCGCCGCCGGCCCGCCGCTGCTGCCGCCCGGCACGTGGTCGAGCGCCCAAGGGTTGTGCGTCGGATGAAAGGCGGAGTTCTCGTTGGACGAACCCATGGCGAACTCATCAAGGTTGCCCTTGCCCACCAGCACCGCGCCCTGCCGATACAGCCGCTCCGCGACCGTAGCGTCGTAGGGGGGAACAAAGTTCTCCAGGATGCGCGACGAGCAGGTGGTTCGCACCCCGCGCGTAACCATGTTGTCCTTGAGCGCCATGGGAATGCCGGTGAGCGGCTGCGCTTCTCCGGCGGCAATCTTGGCGTCTGCCTGCTTCGCCTGCTGAAGCGCAAGCTCATCGGTAACGGTAACGAACGCCTTGACGCTGCCGTCAACTCGCGCGATGCGCTCCAGCGCGGCAGAGGTCAGCTCGACCGATGTTATCGCGCCGGCGTCGAGCAGCGTTCTCGCTTCATGGACTGTGAGTGAGTTCAGATTTTCAGTCATCGGCTCTCAATGGACAGGATATTGTCATTCAAGGACGGCTTTGACGCGGATTAGGTCGTCTTCGCGGTTGGGCGCATTGGCGAGCGCATCCTCTCGCGGGAACGACGGACGCGATATGTCATCGCGCATCACCGAAAGCAGGTCAACCGAGTGCCCCGTCGGTTGCAGGTCGCCGGTGTCCACTTGGCTCAGCGCCTCGAACTGCGCCAGAATGTCGGATAGCTGACCGCGCATCTGCTCGATCTCATCGTCCGTCATGCCCACCCGCGCCAAAAGCGCGATATGCCGAACCTCATCGGTAGTCAGCCGTGTCGTCTGCTCCATACCCATAATCTTCCTTTGTAGCGAAAACCTCGCCGCCGCCCGCGCTTAATTCGATTGGGGAATGCCCTTGCCGGACAAGTAGAGATACAGGTAAATCACCTGTGGAACTGGGGTTATGAACTGGATGAAAACCCACCCTTCAGGGTCAGAGTCAGACAGCGTCAAATCTCCCAAAGTAAAACCGATGCCGAGTATCGCCGACACAATCGCCAGGGATGCCGCCAGTGACTTCAGCCTTTCGCTTGGGTAATACATAGCAAATCCGATGAGGATGAGGCTTACAGGGACGAAGAGAGTCTCCACTATCATAGGAATGAGCAGCGACTCACCCTCCAAAGGCACCCTTTCGACAAAGATTCCAATGTACAGAGCTACTACGAAGCAGATGGCATAGATTACCCACCAGACTATTTTCAGAGCGCTCATATTGCCCGTCTTCTCCGTATGCCGCGAGGCACGCCGCCGATACCCCGCATCCACGCTTCATCCGCTCGCATCGCGCCACAAACACCGCCACAAGTGTACAACAGCCGTATCATCGGTTCAATAATAGCGCGCCGCCTCTGCCATCTCAAACACACCGCAGCAGTTTCCTCTGCCATTCCGAACACACCACGCCCTTCCCCCTGTCATTCCGAACGGAGTGAGGAATCGAAAATCCCTGCCACCAACACGCCCGATATAGCAAGCATTTCAGCCCCCTCACTCCGTTCGCGGCGACAATTCAAAGACCCTGCCGCCTACGGAGCGCTTGCGCCATCAACGGCTGTACCCCGATCCTGACGCCTGCTTTGGAGCGCTTTGGGCAATGTGGTCGAGCAAGAATGAGAAGTCGCGGTATGCTGCGAATTCGCCGATGTGCCGTTCCAGTGAGTAGAGGTCATCTTTCAAAATCGACAGGTCGTTGTGGACATCATACGGAGCGTCGGGGTAAGGCAGGCTGCTGTACCTGTCGGAAGCGAGCGCGATCAGCGCGCCCATTCGCAGCAGCGCGTCATCGGTGTCATCCAGCGCATCGCCGTAACGCGCCAGTATCTGGGCGTGCTGGCGGTTGGACTCGCTGCTGATGGGCGTAACCCAGCGCAGTTCCACATCGCCGAGGTTCACGGCATCTCCCGGCGCTGCATAGTTCACCATGTCCAACTCGTAGAATACGGTGGTCGCCGCGCCGGACGGGATTTCGGCGAACTCCTTGCGCGCCTGCGTGAACAGCTCGTCGGCAGTGATGCGGTTCTCGTATCCGATGATGCGCCACGCTTCCACTACTTCGGGATTCCATGTGACTTGGGCGCGCGTCTGGTCGGCGAACGGGATGGAGAGTGCAAGCCAGTTTTCGCGGCTGAAGGTTGCGCGCGCCTGCTCTGTGCTGTTCAGGTAGCGATACCAGCCGTTGCCGTGCTGGGCGAGCTGCTCCAGCAGGTAGTCGTTGTAGTTCTGTATCCCAACGCCGATGGTGATGAGCCGCAGCGGGTTGCTGCTGTCATAGTCACCCGCCGATTCGAGTATGGCGAACGGGTTGGTCGCGTCCACATTCGCCACGCCGTCGGACATGAGTATGATGTAGTTGTAAGCGTCTGGGCGCTCGCGCCGCGCTTGATGGGCAAGTTCCACGCCCAAGTCAAGGCCCGCCTGCACATTCGTGGAGCCGGTTGGCTCCAGCCTGTCGATTGACTTCCTCACACGCCCGCTATCCGGCTCATCGTGCTTCACGGTGAGGCGAGGGATAACCCCGTCGGTGAAGTGAACGACTGCTATGCGGTCGTTAGCGCGAAGGCTCCTGCGGATGCTTTCGGCTGCCTCACGCGCAATATCCACCCTATTGCCGTCCGCCATAGACCCGGACGCATCCAGAACCAGCGTAACATTGAGGGGCTTGCCGTCATCGCCTAGCTCAGGCGCTTGAAAGCCGATGCGCGCAAGCAGCATGCCATCCTCCAGCGGATGCCGGATGACATGCGTGTGTATGGCGAAACTGTCATTTCTCAGCGGCTGTTCATAGCCGTAGTCGAAGGCGTTAATCCACTCCTCCGCTCGCACGGAGTCGGGTTCCACATCGTAGCCCGAACGCGCCCAGTTGAGCGCAAGATGATACGATGTGCGATCGGTGTCAAGGCTGAATGTGGAAGTCCTGTCTTCGGATGTACGCGCAACCGGCGAGCGTTCATAGTCCTTGAAAGTCGTCGCGCCCGGCTGTCCGCCTTGTGCGCCTGCCGTCGACTGCGATTGTGCCGTCTGTGCGCCCGAACCCCGCATCGCCGATTGCTGCGTAGAAGCTGCCGGCGCGAGTGCGGCGGCGGCTTGTGGCGCGGCCGGCGCTTGCGATGGTGCGGCCCTCTGGGCTTGAGCAGGCGCGGCAGCTTGTGGCGCGGCGGCGGGTGCGGGTGCTTGTGGCGCGGCCGGCGCGGGTGCAGGCTCGGCGGCGGGACTGCTGCCGCACGCCACGACGACGCATCCGAGCGCCGCCACTAACACAAGGGCTATCAATGGGCGTATCTTCTTGAACATATCAAGTAACCTCCATCAGAGTTTTCCGCGATATTTCTTATAACGCCCGACTTGCCATTTGGTTATGGGTTGCAATTGCATTAGACGCAATCACCCAAAGATATGATGCCCAAACCCCACGGAAGGATAGACGAGAAAGGATAGATTAGCCCGCCCGCTTTGACACTTGCGCCTGTTGGTCTCTAACATGTGAGCATAGATTACTGGTCAAGAATGGGAGGGTTGCAATGAAGGTTGAAGAGGTTGCGGATCTTTTGACAGCGCAAGACAAGCGCGTTTCGGTGGCTGAAGCGGACACCTGCGGATTGGTGGGCTACCTGCTGAGCACGGTGCCGGGCAGTTCGAGGTGGTTTCCCGGCGGAGTCATCGCCTACACGGGCGGGCTGAAGCAGTCGGTGTTGGGCGTGCCGGATGATGTGTATGAGAACAAGGGCAGCGTCAGCCCAGAAGTGGCGATTGGCATGGCGACGGGCGCGCGAGACCTGACATCGACCGACTACGCCATATCAGTTACGGGCGTGGCGGGGCCTACCGGCGGGCGTCCGGGCATACCTATCGGCACATTCTACATCGGACTAGCGGGACCGGACGGGCTGGAGGTCGCCGAGCGCATCGAGACCGGCTCCACGGAGCGGGACGACAACAAGCGAGCGGCGGCGCAAGCCGCAATCGACTTGCTGGGAAAGCATCTGCAAGCGGGGAACTGACATCGCTGGACAGGTTCAGGAAGCCTCTGACGCGATGATGGTATAATCGGATATGAGCGTTGCTCGGCAACGACTTGTCCATATCGCAACTATGACCACGCCCGAAAGCGCATTCGGAGAGCATACATGGTTTCAATTTCATACGAAAAGTTCAGACTGGCGAACGGGCTGGATGTCATCCTGCACGAAGACCACTCATTGCCGGTTACGGCGGTCAATGTCTGGTATCATGTGGGATCCAAGGACGAGCAGCCGGGGCGCACGGGATTCGCGCACCTGTTCGAGCATGTGATGTTCGAGGGTTCCAAGCATCACAAGCAGAGTTTCTTTGACCCGCTGCAAAAGGTAGGCGCAAACCTGAACGGCTCGACCACTCCGGACAGGACGAACTACTGGGAGAATGTGCCGTCCAACTACCTGGAACTCGCGCTGTGGCTGGAGTCCGACAGGATGGGCTTTCTGCTGGACGCGCTCGACCAGCGCGCTTTCGATGTGCAGCGCGATGTGGTGAAGAATGAGCGCCGCCAAAGCTACGAAAACCGTCCCTACGGCATGGCGTATCTGTCGCTGCAACCGGCGGTCTTCCCCCTGCCGCACCCGTACAATTGGCCGACGATAGGCTCGCAAGAAGACCTGGACGCCGCCGACCTCGAGGACATCAAGGACTTCTTCAGGAAGTATTACGCGCCGTCAAACGCCAGCATCGCCGTCGCTGGCGACATCGACCCGGACAAGACGCGCGCGATGCTGGAACGCTACTTCGGCGACCTGCCGCCGGGCCCGCCCATCAATCGCATACGGCGCATGGACTCGGAGCTGAGCGGGAATGTGTCGCTGACCCTGCGCGACAGCGTTCAACTGCCAAGGCTGTATCTGGTATGGCCCACCGGCCCGGCCTTCGATTCGCAAGAGGCGTCGCTGGAGATTCTTGCCGCGGTTTTGGGCGACGGCAAGAGCAGCAGGCTGTATCGCAGCCTCGTCTATGAACGGCAGATTGCGCGCGATGTGAGCGTCTATCACTACGGTCAGGAAATCGCGGGCGAGTTCTTCATACAGGTCACGGCGAACGTGGGCGAGAGCCTCGCGGACATCGAGGCGATAGTCAACGAGGAGCTGGAACGTCTGCGACAATCAGCGCCGACCGAGCATGAGATACAGCGCGCCAAGAACCGCATCGAAAGCCAGCATGTGCGTCAGCTGGAGCGCGTTGGCGGCTTCGGTGGACGCGCCGACCAGCTCAACTATTACAACACATACACCGGCGACCCGTCAGGCATCAATACCGACCTGGAACGCTATCTAGCGGTTACGGCGGACGATGCGCGCAGGGCAGCGATTGACGCTCTTGGCGGAAATCAGGTGCGCCTGTCGGTGCTGCCGGAGGAGAATCTTTCCTCCACCGCCGCCGCGCTTGACCGCACGATGATGCCCGACGCCGCGCCCGCGAGCGGGTTCAGCCCGCCCGTGCCCACGCGCGCCACGCTGTCCAACGGCATGGGCGTCGTGCTGCTGGAGAAGCCGGGATTGCCCATCGTCGCGCAAGGGCTACTGGTTCGCGCCGGGGGAATTACCGACGACGCCGATAAGCCGGGGCTGGCAAGCCTGACCGCCGCGATGCTCACTGAGGGCACGGCCACGCGCAGCAGCCAGCAGATTTCAGACGAGATGGAGTTCCTGGGCGCGCATCTGCGGGCGAGCGCATCGCGCGAGTTCGGCACGCTCGCCGCGGAGACGCTGACCGCGCACTGGCGGCAGGCGATGGAAATCATGGCGGATGTGGCGCAAAACGCCGCGTTTCCCGCGCAGGAGTTCGACCGCGTGCGCCGAGAGCGCCTGACGGACTTGAGCCGCATCGCCGACAGCCCGCAGGCAATCGCCGGACGCGCATCGCAGGCGCTCCTGTTCGGCGCGGGCACTCGCTACGGTCATCCCGTGTCCGGCACCGAGGCGGCTGTAACGGCGCTCACCCGCGACGACCTCGCAAGCCATTATGAGCGGCGTTATGCGCCGGAAGACACGACGCTCATTCTAGTCGGCGACATTAGCCGCGACGACGCCATCCAACAAGCAGAGACGACATTCGGCGGCTGGAAGCGACGCCCCGCGACCGCTTCTGACGCAGCCGCAGAGGGCGAAGCATCGGACGGCACGACCACCATCTACCTCGCCGACAAGCCGGGCGCGCCGCAGTCCGTCATCAGGGCGGGCTACCTGACGATACCGCGTCATCATCCCGACTACTTCGCGCTCAACCTGCTGAACTACATCTTCGGCGGCCAGTTCTCGGCGCGCCTGAATATGAACCTGCGCCAGGACAAGGGTTACAGCTACGGCTATATGTCCAGTATAGACTGGCTATCCGAAGTCTCCGCGCTGAGCGCGGGCGGCTCCGTGCAGACGGAGGTGACCAAAGAGGCGGTGGCAGAGACCGTCAAGGAGTTCGACGACATCCGCAACGCCCGTCCCGTTACCGAGGAAGAGTTCGCGGACGCGGTGGGCGGCATCCTGCGCGGCTTGCCGAACCAGTTCGAGACGCACGGGCAGGCGCTGGCTCAGCTCGTGCGACTGGTGGCGTTCAACCTGAAGGACGACTACTTCAGCAAGTACGCCGACGAGATCGCCAAACTGACACTGGAGGACTTGCACAGGGTAGCGCAGGCGCACATCAAGAGCGGCGCGCTCAAAATCGTCGTTGCCGGCGACGCAAAGAGCGTCGAGGCAGGGCTGCGCGAACTCGACTTGCCCCTGGTGCGGATCGACTACGAGGGAACGGAGTTGGACTAGACAACTTAGTCGTCTTTCTGATTGCCATCGGATTCAACCCATCGAACTCAACGTGTACGGGCATGGGAGTGAAAGAAATGCGGCAACCATACCGCCTGCGCCTCATGGACACCTACCGCAACCTGTTCTACGCGCCCATATACGCGGCGGTGGCGGGCGGCTTCCTGTACGGTGAGGGGCTTGATGTGATGTTCGGTACAGTCCCCGCCGGGCGCTCCGCGGTGGACATGCTCCACCGCCGCAAGGTGGACATCGTGCAGACAGGCATCAGCCGCAGCATGATGGCGCTGGACGATGGCGACGGCAACGCCCCGCTGCACATCGCGGAGATCAACCAAAGAGACGGCTTCTTCATCGTCAGCGGTTCGCCAACGGACGGCTGGCAGTGGAGCGACCTAGAAGGGGCAACCCTCATTCCGATTGGGTTCACGCCCGTGCCGCTGACATCACTCACGGCAGCCCTCCGCAAGCGCGGCGTGGATATTGGCAAGATACGGATGTTGCCGGGGCTGTCTGCCGACGATGCCATCACAAGGTTTCGCAACGGTGACGCAGACTACATCCACATGCCCAACCCCCAGGCGCAGGCGTTGATTGACGATGGGGTTGGCTCGCTGGCGGCGGCGCTGGGCAGCGAGCACGGCTACCTGTGCTACAGTTCATTCGCGGCAACTCCCGCCTTCATCGCGGAGAACCCGGAAGTCGTGCAGCGCTTCGTGCGCGGCTTCTACAAGGCGCAGCAGTGGCTTGCGTCAGCCGACGCCGCAGCCGTCGCCGAGCGCGTCAAGCCTTTCTTCGCGGGCGTATCGGAGTCGACGCTGGAACGCAGCATAAGCGGCTACAAGTCGCTCGACACATGGGCGGAAACCCCGGCAATCGGAGTGGACGGCTACAACGCAATGCGGCAGGCGCTGATAGACGGCGGGCTGGTGAACGGACGCTACGACTACAAGCGGTTGGTGCGCCCTGAGTTCGCGGAGCGCGCGATGAGCGAATGAGACAGCCATCTTACGGTATGTCTCTGCCCAACTAACTGCCTACCGCGACGGCGAGATAGCGGAAGCGACCATTCCTTTCCGCATCAAGTTGTGAGTAGGCCTGCCAGTGCAGATCATACGAATTGCTTAGAAGTATCGGAGATTCCCTATTCTTAATCGTCTTTGGGTTCGTGCCGTCTTTCCATTCCAAGTCGCCGTTTATTGCTCTGCCTTCGTGAAGGCGAAAGTGAGCGTCCATAGTAATTTGCCATCGTGGTGCTGGGGGTTTCCAATACGAAGCGTCATTCGTCAGCAGAATCGCAAAGCCATTCTTGTATGCTTCGTTCTCTGTTACAACTCTTTCTAGCCTCCCAATGTCTTTTACGAAGTCATAACGGCTTAGAGGTTGCGCGCTTTGGTCTTTCAGAGCGAATTGCTCGCCATTGACTTCAATGTCAAGTCTCTGTGTAAAGTATTTGAGTTCAATTGCCGTGCCAATAGTCGGCAACCAGATGTCTAAATACATCCCTTCGTTTGCAAAAGGCTTGAATTCAAGACGCACTTCACGGTCCTGTATCAATTCTTTGATGCGCCACGCCAGCGCGAATTGAAAGTCCGCTTCAAGATGAAATATCGATCGACGCTCAGCGAGGCTTTTCATGAGGCTGTGAATATCAAGCATCCTACTTCTCCGTACAATACAAAACAAGATAGAGGTTGATTGAAATCCTGCACATCCTGTTAGGTTCTGTGGACAGTTTGATTTTTTATCTCGTCATTCCTGCTTTCGCAGGAATCCAGTGCTTTGAGATAGCCTAAAATGTGCGAAAGTAACTACATGCTGAGGTTCTGGATTCCCGTTTTCACGGGAATGAGGCAAATGTCCACACAATCTAGTCGGACTTGCCATTCTTGCTGGGCTTATCAGGCGCGTCCGTAGGAAACCGCCGCGCCTTGCCTTTAGCGCTATCCTCATACCCTAGTGAATAGCCCTCGCGACGGCCTTGCGCCAAAAGACTTTCTTTACGCTTTGCAGTACGCTCTCTAATCCAGTCTGCAATTGCCATCACCAAATCCTTTGCTTGCAGCGTGTCCCAAATGCAGATTCACAGCGATAGAAGTCCACACAACCTAGTCGGACTTGCCATTCTTGCTGGGCTTATCGGACGCATCCGCAGGAAACCGCCGCGCCTTGCCCTTAGTGCCATCTTCATAGCCTAGCGAATAGCCCTGCGCCAAAAGACTTTCTTTGCGCTTTTCGGTACGCTCTCTAATCCAATCCGCAATTGCCATCACCAACTCCTTTGCTTGCAGTAAGCTCCAGGAAACAAAGCCCGCGGCTATGAAACTTGCTCCGATACTGAGGAGGATGTTCTGTGTCAGTGTGTTTGGAGTGATGTCGCTTGTCCGATAACTAATCTCCAGGAACACCGCCGATACGGATGCGACCGTTCCGCCGGCAAGCGTCAGCGCTTGAAACCAACGGCGATCTTTGCTGTCTATCCCCCAGATGCTTTCACGCTCTTCGTTTTCGCGTGCCATCAATTACCCACCATTATACCGCAACACCTCTTTCTTACCCGCACATCAATGCAGCCTCACGGCGATAGACTAATGACTGACAGACTAAATCTCCCAGGCGCTGCGGTAGTCGAGGTTGTCGTCGCCGGTGCAGATGTATAGCTCGGCGTCGGGCACATTGCGGTCTTGATTGCGGCATCCGAAGTTGGCGGTGCAACGGCTTTGCGCGTTCTTGTACGGGCAGCGCCATTGCGACACCTCTGTTACGGTGTCGGACATGACGCGAAAGATGGCATCGAGGCGCGCGATGCTGGCGTCGTAACGCTCTTTATCGATGGGTTGGGCTTTATTCTTCATATCAGTGTCGCACCTAGTTTGGCGCAATTGGCTTGCTTATCTCAACAGGTTGATGATCACTATTTCTTCGAAGACTTTGACATTGAGTTGCCTAGTCCGAGCCTGCGACGGGGACGGATTCGACGCTTTCAGGCTCACCGATGCCCATGAACTGCTTGGCGAGATCAACGCACGCCATTGCGTTCTCACCGTAGCCGTCAGCGCCCATATCGTCGGCGAACTCCTGGCGCACAGGCGCGCCGCCGACCATTATGTTGACCGTGTCGCGCAGCCCGTACTCCTCGAAGGCTTCGATTGTCCTGCCCATGTTGGGCATGGTGGTCGTGAGCAGCGCGGACATTCCAAGGATCTGAGCTTCGCGCTCCATCACGGCGTCGATGAACTCATCTGGTTTGGTGTCCACGCCCAGGTCATGCACGGTGAAGCCCGCGCCGCGCAGCATCATGATGCAGAGGTTCTTGCCGATGTCATGCAGGTCGCCCTTGACCGTGCCCATGACGATGGTGCCGATAGGCTGGATGCCGGACGCCGACAGGATGGGTTCGATGTACACCATGCCCGCCTTCATCGCGCGGGCGGCGACGAGTACCTCCGGCACGAAGATGATGTTGTCGCGGAACTTGATGCCCACGATTGCCATGCCCGATATGAGGCCGTCGTCCAGCACATCGTTGGCCGAATAGCCCTCGGCGAGCGCCTGCTGCACTAGGCCATCAACCTCCAGATGCGCCCCGATTATGAGGTTATAGGCGATGTCATGCATCAGAGGACTGGTATCCTCGAATAGTCCTCTGATGTGCTTTATCTCGAAGGGCTTGGTAACCCACTGCAATTCCTGTTCCAAGCCTTCGTTGTGAATGGGCATCGCAGTACACCTCGCAGGAGTTAGGTTGTCAGGGTTTCAGGACTTCAGGCGGTCAGGGTGATTTTAGCAGTCGGCGTATGGCGGAGTATCAGAGAGCGGCTTCACATAAGAAAATCCGCCTGGCCTAGTTCGGTTGCCGGAAAGAGGATTTTCGTCGCTTATTTTTACGAGTTTGGTAACAGGAAACGGCTCAGCAAAACGGCGCATATTGCGGACATGGATAAGGTTCACTGCGCCCTCAAACACGCCGTACTGTTCTGCTTTTTGGAAATTGCATATCAGGCGCTCAACTCGTTCCAGTTCTTTCCCTCGAAGCTTATACTTGTCGTCCCAGCCGACTATTTCAGCGGTGTAGTGGACATTAGACAAGTCTTCGGTGATGGAGGCGTACATGATTACGGGGTCTTCAGGTGAAGGCGACGTATCCTTCAAGCGCTTTATGACCCTATTCCCGGTTGGCTGCAGAAAGAGCGTCTGCGTAGGGTGCTTGCACTGCACCTCAGTTATCTCTTCCAAGAAGTTACTCCAAATTCCGTTCATATAGACAGATATTCCGCGCATCACGCACTCCTACCAATTCATGCGCTTTGACCTGACAGCGATTTTATCAGGAACCAATTATCGTTGCCAATTAGCGCCCCAATCCTTCCCATCCTGCTAATTCCGCTCATCGTGCCACTCCTTGACGGCGCGGGGGATTTCGAGCAGGTTTTCGATCTTGGTGGCTAGAGGGATGGCGCACTCAGGCGCGACAAGCTGGACGCCGGCGTCTAGGCAGCGGCGCACTTCGGCGCGCACTTCGGCGGGACCGCGCGCGTAGAGCGTCTCAGGGTTGTTGATGTTGCCGACGAGCGTGATGCCGCCGTCCACGGCGTCCATCGCCGCCTGCGGGTCGTTCTTGGAATCGAAGTGGAACGCCGCCATGCCCGTCTGCGCGATGTACGGCATGCGGTCTAGCGTATTGCCGCAGATGTGCAGGATGAGCGGAATGTCCAGCCGCTCCTTCATCTCTTGGTGGATGTCCAGAAGGAAGCGGCGGTAGTATTCGCCGCTCACGAGATCGCCCGTGGCGTGGTCGGGAAATGTGAGCGCATCCGCGCCGGCGTCAATCTGCGCCTGCCCGAACAGCACCGAGATTTCCTTCAGTTCGTCGAGGCAGCGCATCGTCATATCGGGGTCGTCAACCGTCATCAGCAGGAAGGTCTCGACGCCGAACACATGGTAGGCGAGCGTCCAGGGCCCCATCGTCTTGCCGATGATGGCGACCTCATCCCCAAACTCTTCCTTGAGCATGCTGATTGAGCGCGTGATGGTGATGTTGTCAGGATGCTCCAGAAATCCCGGTGGGATGTGGATGTCGTCCAGCCCCTTCCAGATGGGATTAGCCATCCGCACCGTCGGCCAGTTGTCCTTCTCTTCCCACTGCATCTCGCAGCCCAGCGCAGAGGATTCCTGAATGATGGTGAAGTACGGCATGATAGCGTCGAAGCCGAGTTCGGTATAGCCGGTTGCCGCGAGGCGCGCGGCGAGTTCGGGATCGCGGCAGGCGTCCGGGAACGGCGCGTCCACCATATCCATAAGCTCCACAGTCGCCACATTCGTGGGATTGGCGATAGGCGTGCGGTCAACGGGCTTGCCAGCGAGGGCGTTCATCACACGCTCGCGCGGCGTCATCGTCTCAGTGAATGGCATGGTGGGACCTCCTTGCGGTGTCAGTTTGTCAATTTGTAGGGGGACAAAAATTATAGGCAGTTAGCAGCGGAAGGTTATTCGGTGTTGCTGCACGCCTTGCGTGCCAAAATCTCCCCGGATCTGCGTAATGCTGTCACAGCCTGCTTGCGGCTCACTTCCGGGTATTCGTGCAGGAACACATCCAAGTGATAGCCCGCTATCAGCATGTCAAACATCTTTCTTACCGGCACATTGGTGCCTATAAACACAGGTATGCCGCCAAGCATATCAGGGGCACTATGTACGACGCTGTCTAGCTCCGCAATGTTGGCGCTATCGTTGGACTGTGTCATCATTCGTTCCTCTAGGCTTTTATGCACATTACTTTACCATAATGTATTTTGTCTAACGCATCCAAGATTTTGGGAACTAATGGTAGCAGTTCGTCGAGTTCGCTATTTTTAACAAGGAGGACAATAACGGCGATGTTACGACGCGAAATGTTTTGTTGGGGTGGAATGCTTTTGTCCAGCGTTATGAGTACATCGAACTCTTGCTCTGCCAAATCTATGAGCCTGCCGTTGCGTATGCCATCCCATCCCCGATAGGCAACAGTCCACACTTCATGGACAACTGATAGGTATCGTCTCAGTCTCCAACTGACATTCTCATCGAGTAGCAGTCGCATACGCCTCTTGCTCCAGTTCATCCCTTGCCAATGCGAGAGCGTTCACGGCTGTAATATGTCTTACCGATGGGAAATCTTCCTTGAAGATAGTGAGGTTGTAGTTTGCAGCCATGCAGTCAAACAACGCCTTCACCGGTACGCGCGTCCCCACAAACACAGGCGTACCGCCCATGATTTCGGCGTCGCTGTGAATGACGCTCTGTGCCGCAGCGGTGGATACGACGGCCCTTGTTTGGGTTGGGAATCGTACTCGTGTTGTACCCGTTGATTCCTGAACATCATCCCACTCATATTCAACATGTCGTCTGAAGTCGTACTCGGTCCCACCGCTTCTAGTATCACGCATATACCGAGAATCTGTGTCATCACCGCATATTTCTATGCTGACTGAATCCTTATCCTGCCTTTTGCTGAATATCTTCTGAGGCTCGGGGAAGGTATTTGTCGCAATCCGCAACCAAACCAACCCGGAGTCGCGGGCAAGCAGAATATGCGATTCCTTCGTGAAGTGGCTCATGTTTATCGTAAGCCACCAAACATCTTTTGCAGCATTTATATTTGCGAAAGAAGTATTGGAATGCGTCAACATTCCGCTGCCTGTATGAGAGTTGACCACTTTTATTGCTGCTTTTCGTTCCATGATGTTCCTTTCCTACATCCACGCGCCTTCCCCAGTCCGTCCATCGTATCACTCCCCGTCCTCGGAGAACGCCAAGTTTGGGGGCAAACTGTCAACTAGAAAGCCTATCTACCTCTGCGCCGTCTGCGTCCGGTCGCCCGCGTCGGCATTAGCAGGCTTGCGCCCGCGTCCGTCTTGACGCTGTTCATTCAACGCATCTATGAACGGCTTCATAATGTAAGATGCCCCATCTATCCAAAACCCCGTAATCGTTCCTTCGGAGTCGTGGTAAGCAATCAACCCCTGCCCTAATGTCTCCCATTCGCCGTCGATTTCGCCGACGCGGACTTGCAGAACATCTATGTCCTCCAAATATCGCACCTGCACTTCAGGCAAAGTTTCCTCTCGCCGTTTAGTTCGGTTGTGTTGGTTCATTTCGATCATGCTGCGGTGTCAGGCCCCGCCTAAGTCGGCGTGAAGCCGAGCGTTCCCGTTGTCATCTGGCCGCGCAGGGCTTCGGCTGCCATCATGCCTTCGACGCTGGAGATGTTGCGCGAGTAGGGCATCAGCAGGCGAATCAGAGCGTCATGGCGCTTGCCGCAGGCGAATGCGACTTCGGCGTCGCCAGCCTTGTTCATCTCGCCGTAGCGCAGGAAGCCGGCGACGACCATTCGCAGGCGCACGGCAGGGTTGGGCGCGTCGCCCTCGCCCGACACCGCATAGACATAGCTGTCGCCCCGTTCCGCGCCCGTAACCTTGATGGTCAGAGGCGAGCGCGAGTCCTTGATAGACATTTCGCCCTGCGGCGGGGCATAGTCAGGAGCTTTGCCGACGGCCTGGCTCATCAGGAACTTGATGGGGCGCTCATGCAATACACCGCAGCCGAAGCGCACCTGATTGGCGCTGCCTTCTACGGCTTCCATGCCGCCGAGCGCCACCAGCTGGTCGCGGATTTGCTCTATGCGCGCCTCTATGCCCTGCTTGCGGCTGAATGTCCAAACCGTGCAAGTGCCGTCCTTGACATACAGTCCCACGCTGATGTCCTCAAAGTTGGGGTCCATCGAGACAAGCTCAAGGCAGTTGCCATACTTATCGATCACTTCGGTGGGGCGAAGTCGGTGGGGAGTTACGGTTTGAGTCATGATTGCACCTCAAATAAAAGGTTGTCAGGTGGTCAAGGGAGTTTCGGATGAAATGGCTTAACGCGGGCATACCGACTACTATTTTGTCGCCTTGACCAGCGCGCGAATGTGGTCGGGTGTGGTGCCACAGCAGCCGCCGATGATGTTTATTCCCACCTCTTGCGCCATAATCTTGAAGCGTTCCGCCATGTAGTCGGGCGTTTCAGGATAGACAATCTCGCCGCCTTGTGGCGCGGGAATGCCGGCGTTGGAGTGTATGAGCAGGTAGCCGTCGGTGGCCGAGCGCAGCTCTCGCGCAAGCTCCAGCATTATGTCGATGCCGTTGCCGCAGTTTGCGCCCACGATGTCCGCGCCCGCGTCGTGCAGATTTCTGACGGCATCAGCCGGCGGTGTGCCCATCATCGTGAAGAAGCCGCGCGGCCCCTTGTCAAAGAACATAGTGGACATCACCGTCAAGCCGGTGTTCTCCTTTGCCGCTCGCACGGCGAGAACCGCCTCCTCGATGTCAATCATCGTCTCGATGTCAACCGCGTCCACGCCACCGTCGGCAAGCGCGGTTATCTGCTCGGTGAAGGCGTCATACGCCTGCCCTTCGGTGAGCGGCTCGTCCCTGAGCGGGTCGTTCAGCACCTCGCCCGTAGGGCCGACTGAGCCGACGACGAAGCAGCCCTTTGGCGCTTGACTGCGGGCATGCTGAGCGGCAAGCATGTTGAACTCGCGCGTCCTGTCCTGAAAGCCGTAATGCTTCTGCCTGATGCTAGTGCCGCCGAAGGTGTTCGTCAGCACCATCTGGGAGCCGGCGTCGAAGTATGCCTTTGCCATGCCCTGCACCACTTCGGGATGGCTGAAGTTCCATTCCTCGGGATCGCCATCGCCCAGCCCATGCTGCTGCAAGTAGCTGCCTGTCGCGCCGTCCGAGATTATCAGCTCGCCTTGCGCGAGGCGTTCCAGTATCGTCGGCGTTTGCGTATCGGTCTGTGTCATTCCGTCATTCCCTTTCTCCGTGATGAGGCTATTAGCGTTCATCAATCCAGTGGTCGATTGCGCCGGGGGTGGCGTTCCGCCGTCCCGAGTTGTGCATATCGCGTATTCTGGCGACGAAATCGGCGGGGAAGCCGTTGTTGAACCGCTCCGCGATGTGTGCTGCCACTTCCGCCGCCGCGCCGTCCACATCGCCGTAGTCGTGCCACTCCCATGCCATCAGGTAGTCGTCGCTGCCCATGCTGCCGTCGAACATGGCTATCGCGTCCACGCCCTGCTGAAAGCGCGCGTCAAGCGGCGCTCCAACCGGCGGCGCGCCCTCATCCTGCGCCTGAATCTGAACCGGAATTTCCTTCCAGTACATTACTCTGACCCTTGCCAATTCTGCTGCACCTCACTCAATTATAGCGAAAAGTCGATTTACATGGATGATAAGAGAGGATAGCGTTTCCATTCAGGTGGGCAAATAGCGATTTCACCCCCCGTCCCTTCTGCTACGCTCAGGGCAGGTTCTAGCCTTCCATCGTCAGGGGCGAAGGACTGATGCGCGGCTTGCCTTATGGCGGGATTAGTACAGGCCATCCCGCCCCGGCTCCATGCCCAAGAAGAACCTCCCTGCGGTGTCGTAGTGGGTGAGCCGTCCCTGCACCTGCTGGTTGATGACATGCACATCCTGGAAGCGGCGCTGAACCGGGTTGCTCTCAAATATGGCGGTAGAACCGCAGAGTGTATATGCGATGTCCACGACATCCGCCGCCTTGCGGTTGGCGAAGGTGCTCGCAAGACGCATGTGTATGCGCTCGTCCATGGAGAGCGGGCGATTGGCGGACGCACTCTTCCAAACCGCCCCGGCCGCCTCGCGCAGGAAGGCGCGCGCCGAGTGCCAGATTGCTTCGGCTTCCCCGACCTGCCGCTGCGTGGTTGACCAGTCGCGTATCAGCGTCTGCGTAGGCGAGTTGCCGGGCACTTTGCGGTTCGCAAGGTCTTTCGCCGCATCGAGCGCGGCGCGCGCCGCGCCGAGCGCGACCGTCGCAAAGCCGGACGCGAACAGCAGCGAGGTGGGTATGCGATAGACGGCGCCGTCCTCGCGCGGCGCGGCGTTGGGGTCATACATGCGGTGCTTGGGTATGAACAGCCCGTCAGCCTCGAAGCCCCAGCTTGCCGTGCCGCGCAGCCCGTTCACCTGCCAGTTGTTCACCATCTCCACTTCCCGCTTGGGTATGAGCAGGATTCGCATATCATCCCTTGGCACGACATCGATGGGTCTTGCGCCGTTGGCATCCACCGCCTGAATCGGCGTCAATGCCGCAATCCATGTCGCATGGTCGCTGCCGCTGCTGAAGTTCCAGCGCCCACTGAGGCTATATCCTCCGTCAACCTCTATCGCCCTCGACCGCGACATAGGCGGCCCGTTGGTTATCACCGCGCGCGGGTTGGTGTATATCTCCTTCCGCGTCTTGTCGTTCATGCGCGTGGAGTTGGTGGCGAAGACATTGTTCTGGTTCATCGACCAGCCCACGCTGCCGTCAGCCTCGGCGAATATCTGCACGATTCGCAGGAAGTCGGGATGATCGAGCTGCGCGCCGCCCAGATTACGCGGCATGAGCAGTCGGAAGAACCCGGCATCCGCAATCGCATCGGAGACATCCGTCGGTATCTTGCGCTGCTCGTTGATGCGATCGGTGTTCGCCGCCACCAGCGCGGCAAGTTCGCGCGCCGTCTCGATGTAGTATTCGGTATCGCGTTGTATCGTAGCCATTGCTTGCTGACTCCCTTTGAGTGGGGCTAGTGGAGTTTATCTTCTAGCGAACTTGTCCCTCCATCCTTTCGGCAATCCTTCGACAGACTCAGGACGGGGACGGACAGGCTCTATAACCTTCCCCCTTGTGGAAGAAAAACTCTTGGCAGACTAGATGCCGAGAAGGTCTTCTACATTCTTGTACAGGATGGCTTCCTTTTCTTCCTGAGTAAGGCTTTCCATCCCCAGCAGCCAGGAGACGGGCCAGTCTATTGCCATGTCGAACGGCCAGTCCGTGCCGAACAGCACGCGCTCGACGCCAACCAGGTCGATGAGCATTCGCAGCGCCCTCTCGTCGTGCGTCAGGCAGTCGTAGTAGAATCTGCTCAGATATTCGCTTGGCGGCTTGGCTATCTGCGTCCGTGCCTCGGAACGCACTTGCCAGCCTCTATCCATCCTGCCGATGCCATAGCACACATAGCCGCCCGCATGCGACAGGCACACGCGCAAGTCGGGATGCCTGTCCATGACGCCGCCAAAGACGAACGCCGCGAATGTTACGGTGCGGTCGGCGAGATTGCCGATGGTGTTCGGCAGATGATACTTAGAAGAGCGCGGGCTGACGACGGTAGGCCCCCCTTGATGTATCAGCAGAACCGCGCCGAGCTGCTCCGCGGCGGCCCAGAGCGGCGCGAACTCCGGGTCGTCGTAAGTCTTGCCGTTCACATGGTCGCCAATCATCGCGCCCTTCAAACCAAGCTGCGTTACCGAGCGCTCAAGCTCGGCGACGGACGCGGCGACATCCTGCATCGGCAGATTAGCCAAGCCCGCAAAGCGCGTCGGATGCTCCTTCGTGAGCTGCGACACATAGTCGTTTGCCTCACGCGACATCTCCGTGACGCTTGCGGCGTCCTTGTCGTAGTTGTAGAAGTAAGCGTTGGTGGACAGCACATGGACATCGACGCCAAGCGAGTCCATGTCTGCAAGGCGCTGCTCGGGCGACCATGCGGTCTTGGGATTGTAGCCGTACATCCCTCTAGCGTCTGCCATCGTGCCGTACCAGTCCGTGCCCTTCTCTGCGGCGCGCAGAAAGCCTTCGGGCGTTATGTGTGCGTGAATGTCTATGCTTCGTGTCAATTTTCGTCTCCTACGGAAGTAGTCAGGTCTGTTGCAATTTATCACAAAAGGGGGACGAGGGCTAACACCGACGGACAAGACGGAAGAGATAGGTCGCTTGCCCGCGCTTCCCATGCCCCTTATACTTGGCGCATATTCACACGGTCTAAAGGGGAGAAAGATGCCAAAAGCGCCAGTCAACGGGGTTGAACTCTACTACGAAGCCACCGGCGAAGGCTATCCACTGATATTCGCGCACGAATTCGCGGGCGACTACCGCTCATGGGAGCCGCAAGTGCGGTACTTTTCGCGGCGATACCGCGTCATCACCTACAACGCCAGAGGCTATCCGCCGTCGGATGTGCCGACCGACGAGGACGCCTATTCACAGGAGCAAGCGGTGGAGGATCTGCGCGGACTGATGCGGCATTTGGGCATAGCGACAGCGCATATATGCGGGCTGTCGATGGGCGGCACGCTCGCGCTCAATTTTGGGCTGACATATCCGCAGATGGCAAGGTCCCTCATCATCGCGGCTGCGGGCAGCGGCTCGACCGATGTCGAGGCTTGGCGCGATGGCGTATCAGAGCGTTCGCGCCGAATGGAGGCGCAGGGAATGGCGGCGATGGACGACTATTCGCGCGGTGAGGCGCGTGTACAACTGCTGCGAAAAGACCCGCGCGGCTACCGCGAGTTCGCCGACCAGTTCCTTTCGCACTCCGCCATCGGCTCGGCGCTCACATTTCGGGGTGTGCAGGGCAAGCGCCCGCCCGTGTTCGCGCTTGAGGCGGAGATGCGCGCACTGACGCTGCCCACGCTCATCATGCTTGGCGACGAAGACGATCCTTGCGTCGAGCCGAGTATCTTCATGAAGCGCTGCATCCCCACATCGGGGCTGGTGATGTTCCCTCAATCGGGACACGCCATCAATCTGGAAGAGCCGGACCTGTTCAACAGCAGCGTACAGGATTTCCTGATAGCCGTGGAAACGGGCACCTGGGCGCAGCGCGAAAGCTGACCGTTGGCGGCGAGCGCCACGCCCTTCCCAAAAGTCATTCTTGTGCGTCATTCCCGTGAAAACGGGAATCCAGAACCTCAAAATGTAGGCGCTTTCGCATATTTCAGGCTATCTCAAAGCACTGGATTCCTGCCTTCGCAAGAATGACACGGGTGAGTGAGCAGGAATGGCGAGATAAAAAGTCGAAATGCCGCAGAACCTAGTTCAGGCTGGCAACGCTGAAAACTACCTGAAACGGATTGCAGTAGATGACGACGCTGCCGTAGTCGGCGGGGTCTTCGTCTTGGGGCAGAAAGTAGTTCTGGTTGCCCATGTTGCCCTTGAGTTCGCCAAGCTCGATATAGCCTTGGATGTCGCCGCGCCCCTGTGGATCGGACGCGGGCGCGAGCAGCACGCGCAGGTCAGGCCCATTGGTTACGCTGAAGTCCTCGAGGCGCAGCACGCTCTGCCCGTCAGCGCTCCGGTAAATCGTCGCCGTGCCGCTGCCCCTGTGGAAGCTGTCGGCGCCGCGGAAACTGCCCGACTTGAGCGCGGTGACGGACGCATCCATCTTCATCTCGTCGTCGGCCATCGCCATCCCTGCCGGCGCCGCCTCGTCGTGCATCTCATTGGCGCTTGCGGCATCCATCATGTCTTGCTCCGCCTCCGCCATCGTCATGCCGGCGGGAACTACGGCGACAGAAGCAAGCGGGAACTCTTCATCGACCGTCTCAGTGATGAACAGCGGCGATAGTAGATACCATGCGAGCCACAACGCGGGGATGCCTATAACGACTGCCGCGGCGATGATTATGCGCTTGCGAGTGAGCATAGATATATCAGACCTTTGAGTACTTTGGCGCTGCCGTCTTCGTGCCGTCGGGTAATTCTTCGATGGTGAAGTCGCCGAACAGCAGCGGCGCTTCGCGCTGCAACGCCTCCAGCACCATCATCGCCAGGCTGCGTATCTCCACATCTGCGAAGGCGCTGCCACGCATCTCGATGAAGTGTCGCCATGCGCGTACATTGGCGGTGACGAATATCTTGGTCTCGGTGGCGTTGGGCAGCACCGCGCGCGCCGCTTGGCGGATTGCCTTGCGGTGATCGGTGGCGAGATCGAAGCGCTCGCGCGGTATCGCGGATGCCAGCGCCTCCACTAGCGCCTCGTAGCTCCGGGCAGCGCTTTCAATCGCCGACTCGAACACAACCCTCGACTTATCGTCAGCATCGGCAAGCGCGGGCGGCGCAACGAAACTGCCCCCGCTCTCATCCACATACCGCTGGCTGCGCTGACTGAAAGCGAAGCCGGCGCGATGGCGCACCAACTCGTGCGTGAGTGAGCGCGATACGCCCGTGAACACAAAGCCGTAGTTGATGTGCTCGAACACGCTGCCGTCTTTGGAGCGCAGCAGATTGTTGATGAAGTCGGCGATGTCGCGTCTGCCCCTGCCGTAGCTCATGTAGCACAGGCGCGCGGAGATTTCGGCTATGGCGGCAGACTCGTCCTCACCGGCGCGGATGCTCTGAGGCACGCCGGGGACGCCCTCATCGGCGAGGAACGCCGCGACCCGCTCCCAATCGACCGAGGGCTTCGTAACCAGATAGGCTTTGGGTTCGGTAATGAGCCTGCCCATATCGTTCGCCGCTCCTGTCAGCAACATTGCGAACCGCGCCCTAGAGGAGCAGACTCAGCGGCTTCTCAAGCGCCTGCTTCACATCGATGAGGAACTGAGCGCCCTCCGCGCCGTCCACTACGCGATGGTCGGCTGATATGGTGGCGTTCATCACCTGCCGAATCACGATTTCGTCGTCCCTGACGACCGCCTTCTTGGCGACGGTGCCGACGGCGAGGATGGCGGACTGCGGCGGCTGGATGATGGCGACGAATGTGCTCACATCGAACATGCCGAGGTTGCTGATGCCGAAAGTGCCGCCGGTGTACTCGTCGGGACGCAGTGTGCCATTCTGGGCGCGGTCGGCAATATCCTTGCTTGCCAAGGCGATAGACTTCAGCGTCATGCCCTCGCAGCCCATGATGGCGGGCATCATCAATCCCTCTTCGACTGCCATTGCGATGCCGATGTTCACGCTGTCGTTGGGGCGGATGACATCGCCGTCGAGGAAGGCGTTGAACTTGGGATGCTTCTTGAGCGCGTCGGCGCATGCCTTGATGATAAGGTCGTTGACCGTAACGCGCACGCCCTCGTCCGCAAGCGCCCCGTTTATCTGCTGGCGCAAGTTCATCGCCTCGCTCATATCCACTTCGGAGGTTACATAGAAGTGGGGTTTCTCCTGCTTGCTGCGTACCGTAACCCGCGCAATCTGCTGCCGCATGCGCGAGAGAGGCATGCCATCATCCGCGGCTTCGGCTTCCGGTTCAGGCGCAACTTCCGTCTCTATTTCAGCGACGGGTTCTTCATCCACAACCGCCGCTTCCACTTCAGGCGCGGCTTCCTCCGGCTCTACTTCAGCGACGGGCTGTTCATCCGCAACTGCCGCTTCCGGTTCAGGCGCAGCTTCCGGCTCCACTTCGGCGACAGGCTGTTCTTCCTCGACCGCCGCTTCCGGTTCAGGCGCGGCTTCCGGCTCTACTTCGGCGACGGGCTGTTCATCTACGACCACCGCTTCCGGTTCGGGCGCGGCTTCCGGCTCAACTTCGGCGACCGGCTGTTCATCCTCGACCACCGCTTCCGGTTCGGGCGCAGCCTCCACTTCAGCCACAACTTCCTCGACGACCTCTTCCTCGACAACCTCCGGCTCGGTGTATGCGAGCACATCGTCTTTGGTGATGCGCCCGCCGGGGCCGGTGCCCTGCACTTTGGCGATGTCGATGCCGCGCTCATCGGCGATTCGGCGCGCTACGGGCGACGCTCGCAGAGGCAGCGACGGCGGTGGTGGCGGCGCTGCCACCTCAGGCTCCGGTTCAGGCGCGGGCGTCTCCACTACGGGCACCGTGACGCTCGCCGGCGGCATAGGAATTGCGGCGCTCGGCGGCGCGGCGTCCGGTTCCGGCGCGGCGTCTTCAGGCGCGTCCGGAGTGGCGATAATCTCGTCCTGCGCGCCAACCAGAGCGATGGGTTCGCCGACCGGCACGGTCGTGCCTGCGGGAACGAGTATTCGGCGCAGAACGCCGGCGGCGTAGGACTCAAACTCCACGACCGCCTTGTCCGTCTCTATTTCGGCGATGGGTTCGCCGTTCGCCACCGCGTCGCCCTCACCCTTCAGCCAGCGCAAGACGGTGCCTTCCTGCATATCGTAGCCCATCTGCGGCATAATCAGTTCGGTTGCCAATCGAAACCCCCCTATTACAAGTAACTCTCACAATTAAAGCGTGAGCGGCGCAGCATCCGCAAGGTGTATCAGAGCCATGCTTGGAGACATGCTAGACAAATGCCAAGAAAGACAGCCGTGACGCAATCCCGGATTGCGCTGCATATCGGACTATACGGAAACGCGCAACTCGCTCGCGGACTACACGCCCCACAAGCGCCTAGATGCCGTAAGTGTCCTCAATAGCCTTGACAACTCTCTGCGCGCTCGGAATCGTCGCCGCCTCAAGCGCGCCGTTGTATGGCGCAGGCACATCTATGCCGCCCACCCGCGCGACGGGTCCGTCCAGGTCATCGAACGCCTCTTCCTGTATCGTGCTGGCAATCTCGCCGCCAAAGCCGCCCGTCCTCCAGGTCTCTTCGACGACCACGACGCGGTTGGTCTTGCGAACCGAGCGCAGCGCCGTCTGCTTGTCCCATGGTCGCAGCGTGCGAAGGTCGACGACCTCCGCATGCCTGCCCTTCGCTTCCAGCATGGCGGCGGCTTCCAGGGCGATATGCGTCATGCGCGAATACGCAACTATGGTTACATCATCGCCCTCGCGCTTGATGTCCGCTTCGCCAAACGGAATCTCATACCAGTCATCAGGCACATCGCCGCGCAGTCCGTAAAGCAGCGAGTGTTCGGCGAACAGGATAGGGTTGTTATCCTTCATCGCGGTGCGAAACAGCCCAAGCGCGTCGTATGGAGTCGCGGGCACCGCTACCTTCAAGCCCGGCACAGAGGCGTACCAGTTCTCGAAGCTCTGCGAGTGGGTCGCGGCGAGCTGTCCGCCTCCGCCGGTTACCGTGCGAATGACGAGCGGAACGCTGAACTGACCGTCGGACATGTAGCTCAGCTTGGCGGCGTGATTCACAATCTGGTCGATTGCGACGAGGCTGAAGTTGATGGTCATCAGCTCGACGATGGGCTTCAACCCCGCCAGCGCGGAGCCGACGCCCGCGCCCACAATCACCGACTCCGATATGGGCGTGTCCATGATGCGCTCTGCCCCATATTCATCCAGGAAGCCGCGCGTTACGGCGTATGCGCCGCCATAAGCGCCGATGTCCTCGCCCATGATAAATACGCGCTCATCCTCCAGCGCCTCACGAAGCGCCTTGGCAACGGCTTCTCTGAGAATCATCTCAGCCATTTCTTGCTCCAAACCTATGCGTAAACGTTGGTGTGAACCGCATCCATCCCGGGCGCGGGGCTGTCCTCTGCGAACTGCACGGCATCGCTAATTTGCGCCTCCACGGCAGAATCAATCTCGGTGAACTCCTCTTCACTGGCGACATTGAACTGAACCATGAACTTCTTGAGGCTGTCTATGGGGTCCTTGATGCCAAGCTCTTGGGCTTCGTTGCGCTCGCGGTACATCGTGGGGTCCGCCATTGAATGGCCGCGATAGCGGTAGCACATCGCCTCCACGAAGCGCGGCCCCTTGCCCTTGCGAATGGACTTGACGGCTTCCGAAACGCACTCGTTGACGCCGAGCACATCCATGCCGTCAATCTGAACTCCGGGAATGTCGTATGCGTTCGCCGCCTCATAGATATGCCTGCCGCCGGCGCGACTGCGGTCGACATGCGTGCCCATGCCGTAGAGGTTGTTCTCGAGCAGGAACAGAATAGGGAGCTTCCACACGGACGCCAGATTCAGCGTTTCATGGAACTCCCCCTGATTGACCGCTCCGTCCCCGAAGAAGCATACGGTAACGCGGTCTTCCTTCTTGTACTTGCTGGCAAGCGCCAGCCCCGCCGCGATAGGCATCTGCCCGCCGACGATGGCATGGCCGCCCATGAAGTTCCGCGCGGAGTCGAACAGGTGCATAGAGCCGCCCTTGCCGCCGCTGCTGCCGGTGGACTTGCCGCAAAGCTCCGCCATCGCAACCTTGGGGTCCATACCCTTTGCGAGCGCGTGTCCATGGTCGCGGTAGTGCCCGATAACATAGTCGTCCGGCTGAAGCGCCGATATAGCGCCCACAGCGATAGCCTCCTCGCCGATGTAGAGGTGCAGGAAACCGCGAACCTTGCCCTGCATATAGAGCCGTCCGCATGCTTCCTCGAATCGTCTGATGAGCAGCATCCTCTTGTAGAACTCAGTCATCTGCCGCTTGTCTAGTGTCGATTCCACTTTCGCAATCCACCTCTTACTTGCTTGCCCGCGTCCTCAGGTCAGCCTAGATATGAATAGCCTCGCCGTCAACCGCCAGCGCCGCCTCTTTGATGGTCTCCGAGATAGTCGGGTGCGGATGCACCAGCCAGCCCAGTTCCGTGGTCGTGCCCTCGAGCAGCCGAGACAGCCCAACCTCGCCAAGCAGTTCGGTCGCTTCAGGCCCTATCATGTGCGCGCCCAGCAGTTCACCGACCTCCGTATCCACGACGAGCTTGACCATGCCATTCGCTTCACCCATCGCCAGCGCCTTGCCGCTCGCCGCCATGGGAAATCTGCCCACTTTGAACGAATATCCCGCGTCAGCCGCCTGTTGCTCGGTCAACCCGAAACTGGCAATCTGAGGGCGGCAGTATGTCGCGCGCGGCATCAGAGTATAGTCCAACGGCATTGGGTTCAATCCGGCGATAGCCTCCGCTGCGGCAACACCCTGCGCCGACGCCACATGCGCGAGCGGCAGCAGGCCGGTAACATCGCCGATAGCATATACCCCGGGCACATTCGTCCGCATTTCGCTGTCCACCGGAATAAAGCCGCGCTCAGTCCGCACGCCGGCGGCTTCCAGTCCGACGCCTTCCACATTGCCCTGCACGCCTATGGCAACCAGCACCTTATCGCACTCAATAACGCTCTCGCCGCCATCGCCATCCACAACGCTCACCGACGCAATGCCGTTGCTGACGACTACGCTGCCCACCATCGCGCCCGTCTTGTAACCGATGCCGCGCCTACTGAAGACGCGCTCCAGCTGCTGGCTAATCTCCTCATCTTCCAGGGGAACCAAGCGGGGCAGCATCTCGACTATCGTAACCTCTGAACCATAGGAATGGTAGATGTCGGCGAACTCGACGCCAATCGCGCCGCCGCCCACAATCACCACGCGATCAGGAACTTCACGCAGCACGATTGCCTCGCGCGAAGTAAGCACCGTCTCGCCATCGACGGGGATGTTCGTGATGTGCCTTGCGCGCGCTCCCGTAGCGACAATGATGTTATCGGCGGTGATGGCGCGTCCGGCGGCGTCTATCGCAACCGTGTTCACGCTCCGCAGCGCGCCGCGCCCGCTGATATGCTCCACGCCGTTCTTCCTCAGCAGCAAGCGGACGCCGCCGGTGAGCCGCCTCACCACTTGACGGCTGCGGTCGATCGCCTTGCCGTAGTCGAAGCTCACATCGCCGACGCTTATGCCGAATTCATGGGCATGCCTTACAAGGTCGAGCACCTCCGCGTTGCGCAGCAGCGCCTTGCTTGGAATGCAGCCCCAGTTGAGGCACACACCGCCAACATTGTCGTCCTCGATAACCGCCGTCCTCATGCCAAGTTGCGCCGCGCGAATCGCCGCGACATACCCGCCCGGCCCAGCGCCAATCACAACGACATCAAAGTCTGCCAATCACGCACCTCAATACGGAGCCGCCGCTCAAGCAATGCGTCTGCTCGAATGTGCGGCGTCCCAAACTTCATCAAGTCCCTATTCTACACTATCGGCAAGGTTTCAATAAAGCGGATGGCAAACCTTATAAAAGGGTTTTTTCATGTTCGCTCCGCGCCTATTCAAGAGACAACATCGCTCACACCAGCGCGTTATGCCCCGTAATGTCCCGCCCCAGCACTAGCGTATGAACATCGTAGGTGCCTTCATAAGTGTCCACCGTCTCCAAGTTGAGCATGTGGCGTATCGTGGGATGCTCCAGCGTGATGCCGCTGCCGCCGAGAATCTCGCGGGCGCTGCGCGCGGCGTTCAGCGAGACGCGCACATTCTGCCGCTTCGCCATGGACACCTGCGTATGGTGCATCGTGCCAGCGTCCTTGAGTACGCCAAGCCGCCACGCAAGCAGCAAGCCGTTGGTGTGGTCGGTTGCCATATCCACAAGCTTCGTCTGAACGAGCTGACGGGCTGCGATAGGCTGGCCGAATGTGCTGCGGCTCTGAGAAAACGATAGAGCGTCCTCATACACAGCCTCCAGCGCGCCCAGCGCGCCCCACGCTATGCCGTAGCGCGCCTGCGTCAGGCAGGACAGCGGCGCGGACAGTCCGCGCGTTTCGGGAAGCATCTGCGACGCGGGAATACGCACATCATCCATCACAAGCTCGCTCGTTACCGACGCGCGCATGCTCATCTTGTGCTTGATGGCGTTCGCCTGAAAGCCGGGCGTGTCAGTCGGCACGATGAAGCCGCGCACCACGCCATCGTCGTCCTTCGCCCAGATGATGGCGATGTCGGCGATATTGCCGTTGGTTATCCACATCTTCACGCCGTTCAGGATGTAAGATTCACCGTCCCTGCGAGCGCGCGTCTTCATCGCGCCCGGGTCTGAGCCGCCGTCGTGCTCGGTCAGCCCGAAGCAGCCGACCATCTTGCCGGCGGCGAGCTGCGGCAAGTAGGCGCGCTTCTGCTCATCCGAGCCGTAGCGGTATATGGGATACATCACCAGCGCGCCCTGCACACTCGCAAAGCTGCGAAAGCCGGAGTCGATGCGCTCCAGCTCATACATAATCAGCCCATAGGCGACATTGCTCGCGCCGCCCGCGCCGTACTCAGTAGGCAGGTTCGCCCCAAGAAAGCCCATCTCGCCGAATTTTGGCACAAGCTGGCGCGGGAACTCGCCGCCCTCCCACCAGTCGAGGATGCCGGGGGCAGCCTCAGCATCCATGAAGTCGCGCGCCATCGCCTGCGTCTGCCTGTCCTCCGGCGAAAGCGCATCCATTATCTGATAGTAGTCGAGCATGATCACAGTCCTCTTGTATATTTTGTGCGGTTGTGCTGATAGAATATCTGCCAGCAGCGTTAGTGTTTAGCAGGCGAAAATGGTATCATACGGCGGCAGGAAAGCGTGAGTATAAGGAGGTCAAAATGGCAGGATATGTAATAATGTATGTGCAAATAACGAACCAGGAGCTGCTCGATGAGTTCCTCGGGCCGGTGCGGGGGGTTATCGAGTCTTACGGCGGCAAGTTCCTCGTGCGCGGCGGTGCCTTTGATGTCATCGAGGGCTACATAAAGCCGGACCGCATCGTCGTCGTAGAGTTCGAGAGCGTCGAGCAGGCACATACCTGGTCCAACTCAGAAGAGTTCCTCGCCCTCAGGCAGATGCGGCTAGACTCCACCAACATGAGCAAGATTATCGTGCAAGGCGTGTAGCCCCTGACAATCCAAGCGCAGTTACACATACTTGTCAGCAATCACCCCCGCTAACTCCATGGTAGGGTGCGAAGTCGCCTTCGGGCGGCTTCAGATTTTATGGCAGCGGGCCTATCACGCCGCCTCCGGTTCAAAGCATGTGTTGACAAAATATCTGCCGTCAGTGTTAATGTCTAACGGGCGAAAATGCTATCACACAGCGACATGAAAGCGTGAGCATAAGGAGGACGAAATGGCGGGATATGTAATAGCGGATGTGGAAGTAACGGACGCGGAACTGTTCGATAAGTACCGCGAACTGGTGCCGGCGACCGTCGAGGCTTACGGCGGCAAGTACATCGTGCGCGGCGGCGACTCCGAGGTCGTCGAAGGCGACATAACGCCGAACCGCACCGTCATAATACAGTTCGACAGCGTAGAGCAGGCAAAGGCATGGCACAGCTCAGAGGAATACGCCATCCCCAAGCAGATGCGAATAGACTCCACCAACAGCAACGTGTTTATCGTAGAGGGCGTGTAAAAGCCGGTAGAACCCTCGAGAAAATTGCATCAGTCCCTTCCCCCTTGATGGGGGAAGATTAGGATGGGGGTGAAAATGCTTGCCCATCGACGGCTAAACTGTACTAATGCAATTTTCTAAACCCTCCGAAGAATACTTGACACCTGCCAAGTTGCCCTCTACATTCAAAGGCATAATCTCCCCTAGACTGCTTCGGCGGCAGGGTGCGAAGCCGCCTTCGGGCGGCTTCAACTTTTATGGCAGCGCGCCTATCACGCCGCCTCCGGTTCAAAGCATGTGTTGACAAAAATATCTGCCGTCAGTGTTAATGTCTAACGGGCGAAAATGCTATCACACAGCAAAATGAAAGCGTGAGCAAAGGAGGACGAAATGGCGGGATATGTAATAATAGATGTGGAAGTAACGGACGCGGAACTGTTCGATAAGTTCCGCGAACTGGTGCCGGCGTCCGTCGAGGCTTACGGCGGCAAATACATCGTGCGCGGCGGCGACTTCGAGGTCGTCGAAGGCGACATAACGCCGAACCGCACCATCATAATACAGTTCGACAGCGTAGAGCAGGCAAAGGCATGGCACAGCTCAGAGGAATACGCCATCCCCAAGCAGATGCGAATAGACTCCACCAACAGCAACGTGTTTATCGTAGAGGGCGTGTAAAAGCCCTTGCAAAACACTTGGCATCTGTCAAATTGCCCTCTACGCTGAACACATAATCTCCCCTAGACTGCTTCGGCGGTAGGGTGCGAAGCCGCCTTCGGGCGGCTTCAGCTTTTATGGCAGCGCTCCTACCAGCGCCGCCTCCAGTTCGTCGCGCGTGGTGAACGCCTCGAACTTGGCGCGTATAATGCCGTCAGCGTCCACGACGAAAGTCCAGGGTTCGCTCGACAACCCCCACTCTTCGACCGTCGGCGATATGACGGCGTTGTTCAAGTCGCCCTCTATCTCGTGCGGGTTGTCATACACCTCGATGTGTATGAACGATGCCCTGTCGCCGTAATCCGCTTTCAGATCCTTGACGACCGCCAGCTGAGGCCCACAGGTCGCCGTCTGGCAGTATGCGGGCGTGGAGAACACGGCAAGCAACGGCTTGCCCGCATCCAGCGCCTCGCCGATAGTCATGCCGTACAAGTCGGCATCCGGTTGCGGGTCAGTGGTGAGCCGCTCGAAGCCGTCCACATCCGCAAGCGTCTTGCTGACGCTTCGCGGCGCAGGCGCGCCAATCGCGGGCGTCGCGCCGGATTCAGCCACCTGAACGCGCACAGACGCCGTCCGCTCCGCGCCGTCCGCATCCGTAACCACCGCGCCGATACCCCACGCTCCCGCCCTGTCGAACTCAAGCTGCGCCGTGAACACGCCGCGCGGCGACACGGGCCACTCGCGGAACACGGCGTCGACCGTTTCAACAGGTCCCTGCTGCTCGCCCGTTGGCATCAGGAAGAATGTAGACACCACCACATCGGCATCATGCACCGCCCCTGCGTCCGGGTCTATGACGCCGAAAGCAACGCGGTTGCTCCCAACCGCCAAGTCGCTCGACGCCAGCGCAAGCCGCAGCGTTTCAGGCGCAGACGCAGGCATGGGCGTGGGCGCGCTGGCAGGCTGCGGCGCAGGGTTGGCGCAGGCAATCACAGTGCCGATAATGGCGGCTAACATCACAATCGGCAACGCAAGCGCAATCCTGCTGCGTCGCTGTATCGGCTGACCTGCATCGCACAACATGTTCATATACAAGATTGTATCAGAGCGACAAGAGGTGATGCTTACACATCAATGATTATTTGAGTTGACTTGCTTCATATCAACTCTACTGCTACACTTATATGTAACAGATTGCCCCAATACGCGATGAACGCTCATTGTATTCGGACAAGTAGATTGATATGTGAGGACAAGACCATGGTTCTGAGACCCGACGAATTCACGGACGCCGCAAGACAAGTCTTGCACGAGTCGCAGCAGATTGTGCAGCGCTATCGCCATACGCAGTGGGACGCCGAGCATGTGCTGATGGCGCTGCTGGAACAGCAGCAGGGCGTACCCGCCGATGTGCTGGCAGCGCTTGACGCGGACTTGCCGCAACTGCGCCAGCGCCTGCACGCGCTACTGGAGCAGACGCCCAAGACCGACCGCCCATCCAACCAGATATACCAGACGCCGCGCATAGGTCGCCTGCTGTACAGCGCCAAGGCGGAATCCGAGCGACTGCAAGACGACTACATCAGCGCCGAGCACCTGCTGATTGCGCTCACGCAGGACGCCCAGGACGCCGCCGCGCGCCTGCTTGCCGAATATGGTATCACACAGGAAGCCGTCTATCAGGCGCTCCAAAAGGTGCGCGGCGGGCATCGTGTAACCGACCCGCAAGCCGAAAGCCGCTACCGCTCGCTTGAACGCTTCAGCATCGACCTGACGCAACTCGCGGAAGACGGCAAGCTCGATCCCATCGTCGGGCGCGACGCTGAAGTGGCGCGCGTGATGCAGACGCTCATACGCCGCACTAAGAACAACCCCGTGCTCATCGGCGGCGCGGGCGTGGGCAAGACCGCCATCGCCGAGGGACTGGCGCAGCGCATCGTCGCCGGCGATGTGCCCGCCGAACTCAAGGAACGCCGCTTGCTCGCGCTGGACATGGGCGCGCTCGTCGCAGGCGCGAAGTTTCGCGGCGAGTTCGAAGAACGGCTCAAGGCTGTGCTCGACGAGGTGCGGCAGGCGCAGCGCGAGATTATCCTGTTCATAGACGAGATTCACACCGTCATGGGCGCGGGCGCGGCAGAGGGCGCGGTGGACGCGAGCAACATGATGAAGCCCGCCCTCGCTCGCGGCGAACTCCAGGCGATGGGCGCGACCACCGAGGAAGAATATCGCAAGCACATCGAGCGCGACGCCGCGCTGGAACGCCGCTTCCAGCCCGTGCTGGTGGAAGAGCCGGACGAAGCGACGGCGGTCGAGATGCTGAACGCGCTGCGCCCGCGCTACGAAGCGCATCACAAGGTGCGCGTCGAGGACGACGCTCTGACCGCCGCGGTGCGCCTGAGCTCGCGCTACATCTCCGACAGGCTGCTGCCGGACAAGGCAGTTGACCTCATAGACGAGGCAGCGAGCAAGCTCCGCATAGACGCGCAGATGCTGCCCGCGCACCTGAAGGACGCCGAACACCGCCTGCGCCACCTGGAGGATGAGGAAGCCGCCGCCGCTGAGATGGCAGACTACGAACGCGCCGCCGAAGTGCGCTCGGAGCGGCTGCGCCTTCAAGCCGAGTTCGACTCCGAGCGTAACGAACTCGGCGGACGCTCAGGCGCGAACGCCTACGATGTGGTGCGCGCCGAAGACATCGGCAGGCTCATCGCAATCTGGACGGGCATCCCCGTTGACCGTCTGCTGGAAAGCGAAGCCGACAAGCTGCTGCACATGGAGGACAGGCTGCACAAGCGCGTCATAGGCCAGGATACCGCCATAGCCGCCGTGTCGGATGCGGTGCGCCGCGCCCGCGCAGGCTTGAAAGACCCCAAGCGTCCAATCGGCAGCTTCATCTTCCTCGGACCAACAGGCGTGGGCAAGACCGAGCTTGCGCGCGCGCTCGCCGAGTACCTGTTCGCCGACGAGCAAAACATGGTGCGCTTGGACATGTCCGAGTACATGGAAAGGCACACCGTCTCGCGGCTCATCGGCGCGCCCCCGGGTTATGTGGGCTACGACGAGGGTGGGCAGCTCACGGAGGCTGTACGCCGCCGCCCCTTCCGCGTCATCCTCTTCGACGAAATCGAAAAGGCGCACCCCGATGTGTTCAATGCGCTCTTGCAGATACTAGAAGACGGACGGCTGACAGACGGACACGGCAGGACGGTAGATTTCCGCAACACGCTGGTCATAATGACCAGCAACCTTGGCACATCGGAGGCGAGCCGCCGCTCAGCCGGATTCGTAACGGCAAACGAGCAAGGCGACTCCGCGCGGCTGCATGCGTCGGTAGATGAGGCGCTGCGCCGCACATTCCGCCCTGAGTTCCTAAACAGGCTGGACGACACAATCGTCTTTGAGCCGCTGACCACGGAGCAGGTGCGCCGCATAGTCGAGCTGATGCTGCGCGAAGTGAAGGCGCGCCTGAAAGAGCATGATGTGTCCATCACGCTCACCGACGCCGCTATGGACTGGCTGGCAGACACGGGCTTCGACCGCGCCTACGGAGCGCGCCCACTGCGCCGCGCCATACAGCAGCATGTAGAAAACCCGCTGTCCAGGGTAATCATAGCCGGCGAATTCAGCGCGGGCGACGATGTACAAGTGGACGCAAGCAAAGACGGCTTGACCTTCATCAGGACGGCAGCCCCCCATGAAGCCGCCGCCTAGCCCCTACTGCGCCGTCACATCGTCGAACATCGCGGCGATGTGGCGGCGCTGTATCTTGCCCGTCGCCGTGCGCGGCAGCGATTCTACCAGATGAACGCGGTCGGGCACCTTGAAGCCCGCGAGGCGCTCACCGCAATAGGCGCGTATGGCGTCCTCACTGGTGTCGGCGGAGACCACCACCGCAGCTTGCACCGCCTCCCCGTACATGACATGCGGCACGCTGAAGCACACCGCCTCGGCCACCGCCGGATGCTGCAACAGCGCGGCGTCAACCTCCAGCGGCGAAATCTTCTCGCCGCCGCGATTTATCAGTTCCTTGATGCGCCCCGTCAGCGTCAGCGTGCCTTGCGCGTCCAGAAAGCCCTGGTCGCCCGTGCGGAACCAGCCATTCGTGAACGCCTCCGCATTGGCGTCAGGGTTGTTGTGGTAGCCATGCGTAACATTAGCGCCCCTGATGACCACCTCGGCGCGCTCGCCCGCGCTCACCAAATTGCCGTCGTCGTCCATCACCGCGATGTCAACGCCCGTACCCTTGCCCACCGTGCCGGGTATGCGGTCGCCCGGTGGCAGTAGGTTCGAGGACATCTGATGCGAGGCTTCCGTCATGCCGTAAGCCTCAAGCACGGGCGCGCCGAACCGCGCCTCCAACTGCTCGAACACCGCGGGCGCAAGCGCGGACGAACACGAGCGAATGAGGCGGAAGCTGCTGTGCGGCGCATCCTCATCGTCGGCGCGCGCCAGCAATATCTGGTGAATCGTCGGCACGGCCGAGTACCATGTCGCGCCACTCGCCCGCTGTTCTCCCCAAAAGCGGCTTGCGCTGAAGCGCGGCGGCACGACCAGCGAGCCGCCCGTATTGAGGGTGGACAGCGACACGCCGATAAGCCCATGCACATGGAACAGCGGCATAACGACCATCGCCACATCGTCGGGCGTCAGCTCATAAGTATCGCCGATATTCTTGATGGACGCCGCGAGGTTGCCGTGCGTGAGCGGCACACCCTTCGGACGGCTGGTAGTGCCGGATGTATGCAGGAATAGCGCAACATCGTCGGATGACGGCGATGGCGCATCCCGTCGCGCCGTCAGCAGCTCGCCGCCGCGCGAGAGCAGCAGCCTGCCCGCATCATCCAGAGACGCCTCAATCGTGGGAACGCCAAGCTGTCCCGCCGCCTCGCGCGCCGAATGTTCGCCGTCCGGCAGTATGGCAAGCTGCGCCTCCGCATCCTCCATATAGAACTTGAACTCGTCCGCGGTGTACGCCGAGTTCAGCGGCGCGGCGATTGCCCCGGCGCGCGCGACCGCGAGGAACACGACCATAAACTCCAGTCCGTTGGGCAGCACGATGGACACCGCCCTGCCGGGCTGAACGCCCGCGCCCGCGAGCAGCTCAGCGACGCGCTCGATTTCGTCGCCGAACTTCGCGTATGTTACCTCTGCGCCGCCGGGCACGGTTATCGCCCGGTCGGTCGCGCTCTGTGGATTCAGTATGCTGGCAAGTGTGGTCAATGGTCTGCTCCCCTATTTACACATCCTTTTGTCAATTCTCTCACATATCTTATCTATTCGCCGCGCCAAGCAAAAAGTTGTAATCAACTGAACGCTGATAATGGCAAACCCCATTATAAATGTGGCGATGATTTCGATGGACATTCAGCGTTCGCCTTTCCACAAGGGACATTGCAATCAGGCAACACGGATTATAGCACGACTTATCCCATCCATACCCATCATCCTTGTCAGTTCCCCTCCCATGTCAGTCCATCCCATGCTGTGCTACCATTGGCATTGCATGAATCGCACATTCAAAGCGGAGAAAACACATCACAAGCATATCGGTCAACCGACTCAGCCACCGCTACGACACCCTGGAAGTCTTGCGCGATGTGAACCTTGAAGTAGCGCCGTCCGAGTTCGTATCGCTGATAGGCACAAGCGGCTGCGGCAAGACGACGCTGCTGCGCGCCATCGGCGGCTTGACTGAGGCGACTTCAGGCAGCATCGAGCTGTCCGGCAAGCAGCCGCTCGAGTTGCAGCGGCGCAAGGGCATCGGCTTCGTGTCGCAGGACGCCGCGCTGCTGCCATGGCGCACCGCGCTGGACAATGTGCGGCTGCCATTTCAGCTGAATGCCCAAAGCGCGGAACACGGTTCACAGGCGGACATCGAGCATGCGCTCGACGCCGTAGGGCTTGGCGAGTTCGCCGGATACTATCCGCATCAGCTTTCCGGCGGTATGCGGCAGCGCGTGGCGCTGGCAAGGGCGCTGGCAATCAGCCCCGGCTTGCTGCTGATGGACGAGCCGCTGAGCGCTCTCGACGAGATGACCCGCGAAGAGATGCGCTACGAGCTGCTGCGACTCTGGGAGCGGCAGCGCCCGACCGTGCTTTTCGTAACGCACAGCATACAGGAAGCGGTAGTCCTGTCGGACAGGGTAGTCGTGCTGTCCGCAAGGCCCGGCGAGGTCGTCGCCGACATCGCAATAGACCTGCCGCGCCCTCGCTTGGAAGCAGTGGAGCGGTCAGACCGCTTTTTGGAGTACACATACAGGATTAAGGATGCGCTTTCGAGTGGAGTCGCCGCCGGAACGCCGGCCGGCTGAACCGGCAAGCAAGCAAGCCGCCACTGCCGCCCGGCCAGCCCGTATACGGCGTCCGCGCCTTGCCGCCCGCGCCGTCGCCGTCGGCTACCTGCTGCCGCCCGCGATAGCGCTCGCGGTGGCAATCCTCGCGTGGGAGGCTTGGGTGCGCGCCGTCGGTGTGCCGGTGTACATCGTGCCCGCGCCATCGGCGGTAATCGCGCGGTTGGCGGGCGACTTCGGCTTCTTCGCGCTGCACGGCGGCATAACCCTCGCCGAGGCGCTGGCGGGCTTCGCGCTGGGAGCGGGCGTCGCGTTCATCGGCGCGACGCTCATGGCGCACTCGCGCTTTCTGGAGCGCAGCCTGCTGCCAATCGCCGTGCTAGTCAAGGTCACGCCCATCGTCGCGGTCGCGCCCCTGTTCGTCATCTGGTTCGGCTTCGGCTCACTGCCAAAAGTGCTAATCGCAAGCCTGATAACCTTCTTCCCCGTGCTGGTGAACGCCATGATTGGCTTGCGCGCCGTCAACCCCGGAGCGCTGGACATATTCCGCTCCCTGCACGCCTCGCGCACAGAGACCTACCTGAAGCTGCGCCTGCCAAGCTCACTGCCCTACCTGTTCGCCGCCTTCCGCATATCCATCCCGCTATCCGTCATCGGCGCGGTCGTCGGCGAGTGGTTCAGCGGCGACAGAGGCTTAGGCAGCGTCATCATAGTCGCGCACAACAACCTAGACATGCCAACCCTATTCTCCGCCATCCTAGTCCTAGCCTTCCTCGGCATCGCCCTGACCATCCTGACCGCCTACGCCGAGCGCAAAGCCCTATTCTGGCACGACTCGACGATAGGCTTCTAACCATGACGACAAGAGCAAATAAGATTAAAGCGCGCGCGGTTAGGCGTCAACGAAACACAAGAATAGCGTTTCAAATCAGGTGGCAAACCTTTTCGTCATTCCTGCTTTCGCAGGAATCCAGTACGATATAGCAACAAATCCGTCTGAAAGGAACCGCTATCAAACACAAGACGATACTATGGCATGCTCTGGCTCATGTCTTATAATCATGGGGCGAGTGAACACGGTAGTCAAAACAACGAAAGGCAAGCAAACCGATGCTGGTCCACGAACATGTCCAAAAGGCTAAAGAGTTCCTGGAAGTGTCTGACGCCGAGTTTGTCAGTGGCGACAACATGCAAGGGGCGGAAAAGTTATGGGGCGCGGCGGCTCAGGCCGTAATGGCTATCGCGCAGCGGCGCGGCTGGGACTATGGAAGGCATTACGCGCTGAAAACCGCCGTTCAGCAGCTCGCCGAAGAGTGCGACGGCGATAATCCACTGCTTGGCGAAGCGCTGGTCGGCGGCTTCAACACAGCAGAAACCTTTCACGCCAACTTCTACCACAACTTCATGGAAGACTTTCAAATAGAGGCGGGGCGTCCGGTCGTGCGCCGCTTCGTCAATCGCGTGCTGGATATGGTGGACTGACGCCATCCGAACACATCGCGCCTACAACCAAAATCTCAAGAAGGCAACAATCTATTGCACTCAATCTCCAAACTCACGCTACTCAACCTCATAGCCCTCGCAACCCTGCTCATCGCGGGCGCAATCGCCTGCGCGCCCCCCGAACCCGAAAAGGTCGTCTTCATGGCAGGCTACAAGCCGCAGGCAAACCTGCCGTTCGTCGCCGCGTATGTGGCGCAAGAGAAGGGCTTCTTCGATGAGCAAGGCTTGGATGTGGAGATACGCCACGCCTCAAGCGGCGAGCACCTGCAACTGCTGATGTCCGGCGATGTGGACTTCACGACCGCGGACGCCGCATCCGTGCTGAAGCGCAGGTCAGATCCCGGCTTGCCCATCGTAGCGTTCGCATTATTCGGACAGCGCGGACAGCAAGGCTTCCTCGCGCTCGGCGACAGCGGCATAGCCACGCCGTCCGACTGGGAGGGCAAGACATTCGGCTACAAGGTATCGCTTCCGCCCGACTATCTCGCCATCGTAGAATCTCAGCAGGTCGAGCGCAGCCGCATACAGGAAGTTCGCGTCGGCTTCGACCCGCGCGTCCTCACCGAAGGGCAGGTTGACATCCTCGCCGTGTTCAAGTCCAACGAGCCGGACACCGTAAGGCGCATGGGCTTCGATGTAACGCTGTGGGACCCCGCCGACTTCGGCGTGCCAAGTCTGGGCTTGACCTACATCACGCGGGACGAACTCGCGCAGTCCGACGCAGACAAGGTTGAACGCTTCCTGAAAGCGACGATGAAGGCGCTGGAATACGCGCAGAACAACCGTGAGGAAGCGGTCCAAATCGTGCTCAAGTTCGCGCCGGAAGAAAACCCCGCGCACCAGCGATACATGCTGGACACCGAGCTTGCCGATGCCGTCAGTCCGCTGACGCAAGAGCGTGGTCTGGGACAGATGACCGCCGCGCAGTGGCAGGCGCTCTACGACCACCTCACCGCGCACGAAGCCCTGCCCAAGCCGTTCGACTACAACCAGGCATTCAGCAGCGACTTCCTCGATGCCATCTACGAAGGCAGCGCCCTCAAATGGCCCTAACCCGATATTCCCTTCCCCATACGGGGAACAAATATCCCGTCCATCCCGTTAGCCCTTGTCCATGAAGAACCAAAACATACTCATAATGCAGTCCGGCGGCTGCACGCCCGTCCTGAACCGCAGCCTGTTCGGACTCGTGCAGGAAGCGTTCGCGCGGCGCGGCGGCATCCGCGAGGTCTATGGCGCGAGATACGGGATGGAAGGCATCCTGCGCGGCGACCTCATAGACTTGCGGCGCATACCTGCCGACGAATGGCAGCGCATCGCCCACACGCCCGGCGCGGCACTCGGCTCCACGCGCCGCAAGATGCGCGACGAAGATGTGCCGCCAATCCTAGATGCGCTGCACCGTAACGACATCGGTTGCTGGTTCATCATCGGCGGCAACGACTCCGCGTGGACGGGGCACTCCGTAGGGCAGGCGGCGGAGGCGGCAGGGCTGCCCCTCACCGTCATAAATGTGCCCAAGACGATAGACAACGACCTGGTGCTGACCGACCACAGCCCCGGCTACGGCAGCGCGTCGCGCTTCGTCGCGCTCGCCACGATGGGCGCGGGACGCGACGCCGAATCTATGGGCATCGCCTCCCCCATCACGATAATCGAGGTCATGGGCAGGGATGCGGGCTGGCTTGCGGCGGCGTCCGCGCTCGCCAAGCGCGATGAACGCGACGCCCCCCACTTCATCGGCGTCCCCGAACTGCCCCTTGACGAAACCCGCTTCCTCGATAGCATGGAAGGCGCATACCGACGCTATGGCTTCGCCGTCGCCGTAATCGCCGAGAATGTACGCACAGCCGACGGCGCGCCCATCGGCGCACAAGGCGAACCGCTGTACACGGACGACTTCGGGCATCCATACTACGAGCCGCCCGCCCAGCATCTCGCCGCGCTGGTAAGCAAGCGGTTGGGCGTGCGAACCCGCTACGAAAAGCCCGGCACCATCCAGCGCTCCATGATGGCATGCGTATCCGCCACGGACGCGCGCGAAGCCGAAGCGGTAGGACGCGCGGCAATCCGCTACGCGCAAGCCGGTATGCGCGATGTGATGGTAACGCTTGAACGCGAAGCAGGTGAAGATTACGCCTGCGCCACCGGCGCCGCGCCGCTCGCCGATGTAGGCGGCAAGGTCAAGCGCATGCCCTCCGATTTCCTCGATCCCGCAAATGCCTTCGTCACCCCGGCGTTCCTAGACTACGCCCGCCCATTGCTAGGCGACCTGTTGCCCCACTATGGCAGACTCACCACCAACGGCGGCTAACATCGTTAGCCTTCGTCATTCCTGCGAAAGAACGTCACCCCTGCGAAAGCAGGGACGGGAATCCAGAAATTGGCGACGCTCGACCATTGTAATTCCACTTATGCAATTTTCTCATCAGTCGGTTATCGGTTATTTGTTGACAGCCACCGCGCCGTCTTGTACGATTACCTTGCTTAACAACCGAATACAAATCTCTTATCAAGAGTGGCTGAGGGACCGGCCCTGTGAAGCCCGGCAACCTTTCCGCGCCTATCGCGCGTGAAGCGGTGCTAATTCCGGAGAGCCTATCGAGGCTCAGAGATGAGAGCGGCAAGCATCACAAACTTCTCTCATCAGAGAAGTATTTTTTTGCCCGTTTCACCATCGCAAACCACCGCGAACCCGCAACTGACAACTGAAAACCATAACGGAGGAACAAAGATGCCTACCAAAAACCCGGGCGAACCCTACTACCGCGTCAGCATCGACGAAGCCGCCGAGATGCAAGCAGCCGGCGACTCCGTCGTCGTCGACGTGCGAGCGCTGGACGAATACCAAGACGGACATGTCAAGGACGCGCTCTTCATCCATGTGGACACCCTGCTGGGACGCATCGACGAGCTCCCCCAAGACAAAAACCTCCTGTTCATCTGCGCCATAGGCGTCCGCAGCGGCCTCGCGGCTGAGATGGCGGCAGCCATGGGCTTCGACACCGAGCGGCTCTACAACATCGAGGCAGGCACGCCCGCCTGGATCGAAGCAGGCAAGCCCACAAGCTACGGCGCGGATGCGTAGAGGCTACAAAATATCTCCCACCGCAAGCGTCAACACAACCGATTTCACATCTTTACAAACCCCTATCAGCCCTGAAATGGGGACTTTGTAGAGGAACATTCCCTCACCATACGGAAAAAAGAACACCATAAGAGGCAAAGAATATGTCTGTACTTGTCGTTGGCTCAGTCGCCTACGACTCAGTAACCACGCCCGCCGACAGCCGCGAGGACGCGCTCGGCGGCTCGGCTACATACTTCTCCATCGCCGCAAGCCGCTTCACGAATGTGAGCCTCATCGCGGTGATTGGCGAAGACTTCGACGAGCGACACATCGCGCTCTTGCGCTCGCATGGCATCGATGTCAGCGGCTTGCGGCGGCACAACGGCAAGACATTCCGATGGGCGGGCGAGTATTACTCATCAGACCTGAACGCGCGAACCACGCTCGACACGCAGCTGAATGTATTCGCCGAGTTCTCGCCCCAACTTAGCGCCGAACAGCGCCGCTGCCCATACCTGTTCCTTGCCAACATCGACCCCGAATTGCAGTTGGATGTGCTCAGACAGATGGAGACGCGCCCCAATCTGGTCGCGCTCGACTCCATGAACTTCTGGATCGACGGCAAGCGCGATGCGCTGAACGAAATCGTCCGCAATGCGGATGTGCTGTTCATGGACGAAGACGAGACGCGCGACTTCGCCCGCGAAAGCAACCTAGTTACCGCAGCAAAGCGCATCATGGCAATGGGGCCTAGCGCCGTCGTGGTAAAGAGAGGCGCGCATGGCGCAACGCTCTTCAACGGCGACGCCATATTTTCCGCGCCCGCATTCCCGCTAGACCATGTGGCTGACCCTACCGGCGCGGGCGACACCTTCGCCGCCGGCTTCATCGGCTACATCGCCGCGACCGGCGACAAGACGCCCGACGGCTACCGCAGGGCAGCCGTGCTAGGCTCCGTAATGGGTTCGTTCTGCGTGCAGGACTTCAGCATGGACAGAATACTCACGCTGACCATCGAGGAGATAGAAGACCGCTTCCGCGCCTTCACCGCGCTGACCAGCTTCAAGGGATTGCCCGAAGGCGCTTCGCTTTTAGGTGGCTAGAACTCACCTCGCATATTTCAGAGCCAAACGACAAACGATTTTAGATTCCTCGCTATGCTCGGAATGACAGACAAAAGAGCGATCAGAACGACAGCGAGGAAGCAATGGGAGGACAGATTGACCACGCAAACCAACAATGGGCACATCAAGGACGCCTCGCTCGCATCCGATGGCATCCGCCGCATACACTGGGCGGCGCGCGAAATGCCCGTGCTGCGCCAAATACGCGAGCGCTTCGCAAAAGAAAAGCCCCTGACAGGCTTACGCATCGCGGCATGCCTGCATGTAACCAGCGAGACCGCCAACCTGCTGCTCGCCCTGCAAGACGGCGGCGCTGAAGCGGTCATCTGCGCCAGCAACCCGCTCAGCACGCAAGACGACGTCGCGGCTGCGCTCGTCCACGAGTACGGTATCCCCGCCTTCTCCATCAAGGGCGAGGACAACGATACCTACTACTCACACATCAACTCTTCGCTGGACTTCAAGCCGCACATCACGATGGACGACGGCGCGGATCTGGTGGCGACGCTCCACTCCGACCGCACCGAGGCGCTCGGCGACCTCATCGGCGGCACGGAAGAGACCACGACCGGCGTGATACGCCTGCGAAGCCTCGCGGAGTCCGGCAGGCTCAAGTATCCCATCATCGCGGTCAACGACGCCGACACCAAGCACTTCTTCGACAACCGATACGGCACGGGGCAAAGCACGCTCGACGGCATCACGCGCGCCACCAACATCCTATGGGCGGGCAAGACGGTCGTCGTCGCGGGCTATGGCTGGTGCGGGCGCGGCGTCGCTCTGCGCGCTCGCGGCATGGGCGCGCAGACGATAGTCACCGAAATCAACCCCATCCGCGCGCTCGAAGCGGCTATGGACGGCCATCAGGTTATGAGCATGGACGCCGCCGCAAAGGTCGGCGACATCTTCATCACGCTCACCGGCGGCATGAAAGCCGTCGCGCGCCAGCACATCGAGGTAATGAAAGACGGCGCTCTGCTCGCCAACAGCGGCCACTTCAATGTGGAAATCGACATCCCCGCGCTGGAAGAACTCTCCGACGGCAAGCAAGAGGCGCGCCCGTTCGTAGAAGAATACCTGATGGGCGACGGCAGGCGTCTATACCTGCTAGGCGAAGGTCGCCTCATCAATCTCGCCGCCGCAGAGGGGCACCCCTCCGCCGTGATGGATATGAGCTTCGCCGACCAAGCGCTATCCGCCGAATATCTGGCGCAGGTGGCACACACGCTCAAGCCGCAAGTCTATGATGTGCCGCGCGATATTGACGAAGAGGTGGGACGGCTAAAGCTGCTGTCCATGGGCATCACCATAGACACGCTGACGGCAGAGCAAGAAAAGTATCTCGCCAGTTGGGAAGTCGGCACTTGAACACATCTACCATCGCCCAGAACCAACAGCGCCAACAACCCGTTCATGGCGAGCTTGTCGAACCACAGCGGCAATACCCCAACTGCTTCGGCTGCGGCGCGGACAACCCCATAGGGCTGCACCTGCGCTATCGGCATGAGGGCGACGCGCTGCTGACCGAGTTCACGCCCGGCGAGGCGCATCAGGGCTGGCCCGGCATCGTGCACGGCGGTATCATAACCACGCTGCTGTACGAGGTGATGGAGAACTTCGCATACCACAACGGCGCTATGCCGATGATGCGAAACATGCAAACGCGCTTCCGCAGACCGGCAAAGACAGGCGAGCGCATCACCGCTACGGCGCGCCTTATAAACCGGAACGGGCGCGAAATGTCGGTAACGGCGAGCCTCACGCAGGCGCAAGGCGAACTCATCGCCGAGGGCAGCGCGGAGCTTGTATCGCTGAATAAATATCAGCGACGGAAAATCGGAGTATGAAAGGAGATTCACTATGGAGTGGATTATTTTAGTACTGGTCATATTAGCCATTGTCGCTTATCAGATAATCAAGTCAGTCTGGGAAACTGGCGAGTATAATAGGCGCGCTTCCCGAAACTGCTGTTCCAGCAGGATCGGCAAGCAAAAGGTGAATTTCACAACCAGGACGGCTGCTCAAAGACGAGTTCATCAATACGGGGGCAGCATTTACGAATGTGTCAACCAGCCAGGAACTTATCATCATCGCAGCAGCAGGTAACGAAAAAAACCCCTTACAGGAGATTGAAAAATTGAGCCACACATTTACGGACTCTGCTTCATACCTATTCACATCGGAATCGGTAACAGAGGGACACCCGGATAAGCTCTGCGACCAAATATCGGACGCGGTGCTCGACGCCATAATCGCCGAAGACCCCAAGGCGCGCGTCGCCTGCGAGGTCTGCACGACAACCGGGCTGGTCGTCGTCATGGGCGAGATTACCACCGACACCTATGTTGACATAGCCAACATCGCCCGCGACACCATACGCGACGCCGGCTATATCGATTCCGGCTACGGCTTCGACTACCAGTCTTGCGGCGTAGCGATTTCGGTGCACGAGCAGTCCAAGGATATACAGCAAGGCGTCGACCGCGCCCTGGAGACGCGCAACGACAGCAGCGCCTACGACGACCTCGCATCCGTCGGCGCGGGCGACCAAGGCATGATGGTGGGCTTCGCCTGCAACGAGACGCCTGAGTTTATGCCGATGCCCATATCGCTGTCACACAAGCTCTGCCAGCGCATGGCGCAGCTGCGCAAAGACAACACCCTGCCTTACCTGCGCCCCGACGGAAAATCGCAGGTCACCGTAGAGTACGAGTACGGCGTCCCCAAGCGCGTCCACACCGTCATCATGAGCACGCAGCACAGCGAAGATGTGAGCCAAGAGACGATAGCCGCCGACCTGATAGAGCATGCGGCGAAGGCAATCATCCCCGCCGAACTGCTTGACGAGGATACGCAGTATTGGATTAACCCGTCAGGGCGGTTCGTAACGGGAGGGCCTGTCGGAGATACGGGGCTGACCGGGCGCAAGATACTGGTTGATACCTACGGCGGCTTTGCGCGGCACGGCGGCGGCGCATTCTCCGGCAAGGACCCGACTAAGGTTGACCGCTCGGCTGCCTATGCCGCGCGCTATGTCGCCAAGAATGTCGTAGCCGCAGGACTTGCCGACAGAATGGAAGTCATAGTGTCCTACGCCATAGGCAAGCGCGAGCCGACCTCCATATCCATAGAGACCTTCGGCAGCGGCAAAATCGCGGACGCCGAGATAGAGGCGCTCATCCACAAGCACTTCGACCTCACGCCGGGCGCGATCATCCGCGACCTGGATCTCCGACGCCCCATATACAAGCAGACCGCAACCTACGGCCACTTCGGCCGCGATGACATCGATCTCCCCTGGGAGCGCACCGACAAAGCAGCCCTGCTCAGCAAGGCGGCAGGCGTAGCGGCCTCCTAGCGCCACATAGTCAGAGTGAGTAAAAAATGCCCATAAAATTCGGAACGGACGGCTGGCGCGCCATCATCGCCGAAGACTTCACCTTCGACAATGTGCGCCTGTGCGCGCAGGGCGCCGCCGACCTGATGAAATACCACAGCCTCGCCTTTCGCGGCTTTGTCGTCGGCTACGACACGCGCTTCGCTTCAGCCGCGTTCGCCGCGGCGGTAGCTGAAGTAACCACCGCAAACGGCATACCCACCTTCCTCTGCGACAAGGCAGCGCCCACACCCGTCGCCGCCTACAACCTCGTCGCCAAAGACGCGGGCGCGGGCGCTGTCATCACCGCCAGCCACAACTCCGCCGCCTACAACGGCTTCAAGTACAAGCCCGACTACGGCGGCAGCGCCTCACCCGAAATCGTCGAGGAACTGGAAGCGCGCATCAGAAGCGCCGAAGCTTCCGGCGGCGCGCAGCGCATCCCCCTTGAGCAAGCAAGCACAAACGGACTGCTGGAATACTTCGACCCCGAGCCGGACTATCTCAACCATGTCGCGTCCTTCGTGGACTTGGCGGCGATACGCAGCGCCGGACTGGACATCATCGTGGACTCGATGCATGGCGCGGGCGCGGGCTATTTCGCCAAGCTGCTGTCGGGCGGCTCAACCCGCATCGTCGAGCTTCGCCGAGAACCCAACCCCGCCTTCCCCGGCATGGCGCAGCCGGAGCCGCTCGCCCACAACCTTGAGCCGCTCATCGACGAGGTCTCCGACAGAACAGCGGATGTGGGTTTCGCCACGGACGGCGACGCAGACCGTCTCGGCGTGGTAGATGACGACGGCAACTTCCTGACCGCGCTGCAAACCTTCGCGCTGCTGTGCATGCACCAGCTCGACACGCTCGGCAGGCAAGGCCCACTCGTGCGCTCCATCACCATGACCAGCATGATAGACAAGCTCGGCGCGATCTATGATGTTCCGGTGCACGAAACGCCCGTCGGCTTCAAATACATAAGCCCCGTCATGATGAGCGAGGACGCCCTCATCGCCGGCGAAGAGAGCGGCGGCTACGCCTTTCGCGGCAACGTGCCGGAGCGCGACGGCATCCTAAGCGGCTTGATGCTGCTCGACATGATGGTCAAGACCGATATGGGCATACCCGACCTGCTCGCCGAACTTGAAGCGAAAGTCGGCCCCCACCACTACAACCGCCTAGACCTGACCTTCGACGAAAGCCGCCGCGCCGACATCCTAGCCCACCTGCAAAGCGCCGCCCCCTCATCGCTAGCCGGCAAGCGCGTAGAGCAAATCGACACCCGCGACGGCTTCCGCTACCTGCTAACCGGCGGCTACTGGGCGCTAATCCGCTTCAGCGGCACCGAACCCCTGCTGCGAATATACGCAGAAGCCGAATCCCCCGAAGAAGTGCGCCTAATCCTAGAAGAAGCCCGCGCAATTGCGGGCGTTTAGAATAGAGTGATGAAAGAACGAAAAGACAATCAGACGGAAAGAAAGGCAAGGGAAAAGGTGCGTCCTGAGACGCTAGTACACTTCCAAGCAAGCCTTGAGAAAAACCGACGCTTGGATGAATTGCTAGGTAAGTCGTAACATGCGGTTTCGAGATCAGTGCGGATATGCGTCTGGCGCTCCCATATCAGACACACAGGTTGTTTAGTCAAGAATAATGTTCAGAATTAGCGCCAGTAGAATAGCCAGCATCCCGCCCATCATCCAATACAGAAGCTTGTTCAACTCCTTGAACACTTCTGCTTTGAACTCCTGCAAATCGGCTTTGGTAGCAAGATGCTCATACGCGCCTTCCAACCTGCTAAGGCTAAGGCGTTCCTCATTCGTAGCCACAGTAGCCCGCCCATGTTGCTCAATTTAGGCGATCTAGGTTCTGCTGACATTTCGACTTTTCAACTCGTCATTCCTGCGAAAGCAGGGGCAGGAATCCAGTGCCGTGAGATAGCCTAAAATATACGAAAGCGACTACATCAAGAACGCCGCGCACTATCCATTCGTAGTACAGACGCAATGCAGAGGTTATCGGCTTGCGCGGCTCGCCCTGCCATTTCGCCGGATTGCATCCGCAATAGGCCCAAGCTGCGACGGCCCGGAGAACATCCCGTCATCCAGTATCCTCTGCGCCTCCCTGGCGTCCATCTCATTGGCTAGGAACTTGAACACCCTCGGAATTGAACTCGCGCGTGTCTTGGACGCCGGCACATCGATCCCGTGTATATCGCAGAAGTTCCTGATGTCGCCAAAGGTTGGCAAAAAATCCTTGCGCTCGAACCGCTCCGCCAATTCGACTATCGCAGCCTGTTTATCAGACGCAAGTTCCATCTTGGCGGCATACTCGATTGCGTTGAGCTTTGGACTGCGCTTGCGGGCTTTCCTGGGTTTTGCGGGCTTGTCCGCACCATTGACGGCAAGCGGCAACGCAGATTGCGCGTCTTGTTCCGAAGCGATCTTGCCCAACGCTTCAAGCACGCTGCCCAAGCCATGCTCTTGGACTATCGGGCGCAGGGTGGTTTCGAGTTTAGAGTTAGTCATGATGATTAGCCCTCTCGAGAACTTATCAGTCTGTCGAAGAACTCATTGGCGAATGCCCGAAATATCCGTTGTCTTCCCGACGCCGCCCTTCATGTTTATTACCGAAACGCAGATGGGGCCGCCTTTGATAGCCATGCACTCACACCCTCAGCAATAATCCAAGCAACATCAACACCATTTGCCGTATAATAATCATACCATACCAAATCGGACATACTAACGCTTTCCATGCCCATCCTCACCGCATCCAACCTAACCCTCCTCTACGGCGAAGTCGAGATTTTCGCAGGAGTTGACTTGCAAGTGGATGATGGCGCGCGGATTGGGATTGTAGGTCCGAACGGCGCGGGCAAGACTTCGCTTATACGCATCCTCACCGGCGAGTTGGAGGCGAATCAGGGCAGCGTTTCGTGGCAGCGCGGCATACGATTGGGGTATGTGCCTCAGACGCCGGAGCTGGCGACCGACGGCGCTCTGAACGACGAGGTGATGACCGCGTTCACGCGGCTGCGCGAGGTGGAGGACGAGCTGGCGGCGAGCGCGCTCGACATTCAGGTCGCGGACGATGACCGGCGACGCCATGCGGAACGCCGCTACGACGCTCTGCTGCGCGAATTCGAGGCGCTGGGCGGCTACGACTATCAGCACCGCATGGAGCGCGTGCTGGATGGCGTGGGGCTGTCCGCCGAGACGCTGGAGACGCCCGCGGCGGCGGCAAGCGGCGGCGAAAGAACCCGCGCCGCGCTCGCAACCGCTCTGCTCTCCGACCCCGACTTCCTCATCCTAGACGAGCCGACTAACTATCTCGACTTCCACGGGCTGGACTGGCTGGAAGGCTTTCTATCCAACTCGTCCCGACTCGCGGGCGGGTTCATGGTCGTGTCGCACGACCGCTACTTCCTCGACAAGGTAGCCGACCGCATAATGGAGGTGGACAACGGGCGCGTGCAGTCGTTCCCCGGCAACTACTCCAAGTACCGCGCGCTGAAAGATGAGCAGCTCAGGCGGCAGCTGGTGGAGTACGAGCGGCAGCAGGAGTACATAGCGCGAGAAGAAGCCTTCATTCGCAGATACAAAGCCGGCCAGCGAGCGCGGGAGGCGCGCGGACGCGCTACGCGACTTGAACGGCTGGAGCGCATCGAGAAGCCGCAGGTCAACGACGCCATCCGCCTCCAGAATGTCAACGCATTTCGCACCGGGCAGGTCGCGCTCAGAACGAGCCGCCTAGCCGTCGGCTACCAGCAGAACGGACAAGGCGTGCCGCTGCTGAACGTCGCCAACACGGAGCTGGAGCGCGGTTCGCGCACCGCCATCATCGGCAATAACGGCATCGGCAAATCCACTCTGGTCAAGACGCTGCTGGGGCAGACGCCGCCCATCGCGGGCAGCGCAAATCTTGGGCACAATGTGGAGCCGGGATACTACTCACAGGGCAGCGCCGACCTGCCGCAGCAGTCAACGGTCATAGATGCGCTGCTGGACGCCCGCAATCTGCGCCTGCCGGAGGCGCGCAACTACCTCGCGCGCTTCCTGTTCAGGGGCGACGATGTGTTCAAGCCCACGACGGCGCTGAGTGGCGGCGAGCGCAGCCGTCTCGCATTGGCGCGCCTGCTCATCACCGAGCCGAACATGCTGGTGCTGGACGAGCCGACGACGCACTTGGACATCCCCAGCCGCGAGGCGCTGGAAGCCGCGCTCCAAACATACGGCGGCACGCTGCTGTTCGTGTCGCACGACCGGCGGCTGATTTCGCTGCTGGCAACGCAGCTCTGGGTCGTCGAGGACGGCAGCGTAAGCCTGTTCAGGGGCGGCTTCGAGGACTGGATTCGCGGCAGGCAGCCCACCCCGCAAGTCGCAGCGCCCGCCGCCAAGCCGCGCAGGCAGTCGAACAAGGAACGCCGCACCACCGCCGCCCGCCAGCGCGAGAAGCAAGCGGTAGTCCGCGACTACGAAGCGCTCATCGCCAAGCTGGAAGCGCGGCTGTCAGAGATTGACGGCGCGCTTCAACTGGCAACAGAGCGCCAGAACATATCTGACATCACGCGGCTCGGCAATGAATACACAGCGACCCAAGCGCGCCTTGAACAAGCCTGGGACGAATGGAGCGAAGTCTCGTGACGGGGGATTGATACCCCTACGCGCCATACCTCCGCACCGCAGCCTCATACGCGTCGGGCGTATTGAGGTCGAGCCGTATCATCGGGTCGTCGATGGCGAACTCATGCACGCTGTCTCGGTGCGCCTGAAACACCTCGCGGATGCCCTGCTTACCTTCGCTGATGCGCGACAGCTCATGCCGCAGCGATGCCGAGAAGATGAGCGGATGGCCGCCGTGCCCGTCGTAGCGCGGCGAGGTTATGAGCGCGCCGCCGGCATCGTGCGCCGCTATCACCGCCGCTATAATGTCTGCCGTGCGCGGCTGGTCGACGGCAAGCAGCATGATGGCGTCCGCGTCCGCGCTGACGGCGTTCAAGCCCGCCTTGATGGAGGTCGTCTTGCCCGCGCGATAGTCAGGATTGACTACGCAGCGCACGCCCATGCCCTCAATCCGCGCCGAAACGGAGGCGGCTTCGTGTCCCAGAACCACGACTACCTCCGCAACCCGCGCGTCCAGCAATGCGCGTATCTGGCGCTCGATGAGGGTTGCGCCGCGCCAAGGCAATAGAGGCTTGGGACGCCCCATGCGCCTAGATTCGCCCGCCGCCGTGAGAATGGCGGATATGCCGCTCATGCGCTAGTCTGCCGCTACCGTCGCCGCGCCGTGCTTCTCCTCGATGCGCCCCATCAGCCGCTCTTCCAGCTTCAACACGCTGCCGGTGCCGCCCAAACGGAACATCAGCACTTCGGACATTATGCTGACCGCTATCTCTTCGGGCGTGCGCGCGCCGATGTCCAGCCCGATGGGTGCGCGCAACTCGCGGATGCGCTCGTTGGAGATGCCCATTCGCATTAGATCCTCGTAGATGAGGATTATCTTGCGCTTGCTGCCGAGCAGTCCGACATACTTCGCCGAAGTTCTCGCCGCCGCCGCAAGCGCCACATTGTCATAACGATGACCGCGCGTTGCCACGATGATGAACGTGTTCGGGTTGATGGGCAGTTCGCCCAGCGCATCCTCCGGCTTCTTGGCGACGATGATGTCCGCCTCCGGGAAGCGCTCCGCATTGGCGAACTCTTCGCGGTCGTCGGTTACGAACACCCGGAAGCCAAGTGTCTTGGCAAGCGGAGCGATGGACTTGGATACATGCCCGCCTCCGCACAGCACGAGCTGCGGCGGTGTGGTATATGCCTCGATGAAATACTCTGCGCCGCTGCCGGTTACAACATACTTGTTCTTGCCATGCACCATCAGCTCAAACGCCTCTTTGATCGCGCTCGCATCCAGCTCAGGGCTGCCGAGCGTGCCGACAGCGCTGCCATCCTCGCGCATGAACAGCTTGGAGCCTATGGTAGCATCCCCGCCGCTGCCCGCGCGTATCAGGCTTGCCAGCGCAACCGGGCTGCCGCCCGCGTAGGCGTCATCAATCTCTTTGGCAATGTCCAGGAATTCGCCGGGGTTATACACTGGGTCAATCAGGAAGAACATCGTGCCGCCGCACACCAGCCCGTCCTCAGCCGCAAGGTCTTCGTTGAGCTGGTATTCGCGGTACTCAGCGCCGCCGCCGTTCTTGAGCAACTCGCTTGCGGCGAACCAGATGTCACCCTCCACGCAGCCGCCGCCGAGCGTACCGACGCCGCTGCCGTCACTACGCACCAGCAGCTTGGACCCCGGCTTCTGCGGCGTCGAGCCTTTCGTGCCTATCACGGTGGCAACGACTACGGGCGTATCGCTCTCAAGCTGGTTGACCGCTTCACTGAAGACCACTTGCATCATGCACCGCCTTTTCACCGCTTGCTGCGCCAACAAATTTCCACCTACAGGTTATCAATTCAGAGCGTCTAATGCAATTGGGACTAGGACTAGAGAAAATTGCATTAGTACAGTTTAGCCGTTGATGGGCAAGCGTTTTCGCCCCCATCCTAACCTTCCCCCAAAGGGGGAAGGGACTTTCTCCAATTAAGAATAGGACTTTTACGCAGTTGAGCGCGATTTCGTACTTGAAACAGGTCAATCTCGGGTAGGAGTTCATATTCAAGTGCGTAAATCCTGTAAGAGTTAAGAATTGGGTTGTGTTTGGGGTTGGTGTGCGATGTTTCGCAGGCTGATGGCAACCGATGTTTAAGGGCGGCTGCTGAAGGCTATGTGTCTGGTGGGCTAGGATTTTTGATTCCTCACTCCGCTTTGCTCCGTTCGGAATGACGGGGGCGGAATTAAGAATTGGGTTGTGTTTGGGTTTGGTGTGCGATGTTTCGCAGTCCGACGGCAACCGATGTTGGAGGGCGGTTGCTGAAGGCTATGTTTCCGGTGGGCTAGGATTTTTGATTCCTCACTGCGTTCGGAATGACAGAGGGAGGGACGTTCGGGATGATAGAGGTGGGTGGGGTGTTTAGGGGCTGCGGATGCGGGGTTTTTGAGGGGCGCAGATTGCGGGGGGGCGGGCGGCTATGGCGGCGGCTAGCTGCTCAAAGGGGTCATACTTGAGTTGCGGCGGGGGCATGTTTGGCAGTTGTTCAAGGTTGAGTTCTTCTTCATGGGCGAATTCTAGCGCGAGTTCCGCGTCGAATTTTGCCTGCTCTTCGGGGGTGAGCGGCTCGTAGTAGTAGTCGACGGTCGGGTCGGGGTCGGCGGGGCCGTAGCCGGCGTATTCGATGTATTCGTATTCGGGTTCGTCTTGCTGCCGGCTCGGCGCGGGCGGGGCGCTGTCGGTGTTGGCGGCTTGGGGGAGCCGGATTTTCTTTGTCAGGGGCGCTGCGCCGGTTTCTCGCTGGTATTCGCGCTCTTCGTCTTCTTTTGCTATGGCTTCGTAGTCCACATCGTCGTATCGGTCGTATTCGTCTAGGAATGCCTGCATGCCGGCGAGCATCTTTTTCTGCCCTACGGATAGGCGGGGGGATGTCTGCTCGCGGCAGTAGTCTTCGACGTCTTTCCAGGTTACGGCGTCGAAGTTGATGTCCCAGGCGCGGCGCAGGAGCTCTTTTGCGGCTGATATTCTGTGGTGCGCGCTGAAGCCGTCTTCGGGGTCTCGCTCGGTCATGACATCGAGCAGGAAGCGCACGGCGGCTGTGCCGTTGTCGGTGTAGTCGCGCATGCGCTTGGCGAGGTCGGTGTGGAGGGTGTCGTAGTCGTTTATGCCGTCGAGTCGGTCGTCGAGGCGGGGGCGTGCTGAGAAGTCGCCGAAGCCTCGGCGCAGCAGTTCCTTTGCCGCCGACATTCTGTCGGCGGGGGTGAAGCGGCGCTTCTTGCTGACGAATGGCGCGGGGAGCTGCTTGTCTCGCATTACATCTATGAGGAAGGTGACGATGGTGTAGCCGTCGGCTGTTTCCTTGCGGATGTGGCGGGCGATGGCGTAGTTGATGATGTCTAGGTGTGTGGGTGGTTGGACAGGCTCACCACGACCCGGATTCTTTTTTCCTTGCGCGGTGTTTTTCTTTCCTTGCGCGGGATCTTGCTTGCCATGAGTGGAAGCCTGCTCAGCGCGGGCGGGATTTTCTAGGGCGAGTTCTTCGGGGGTTGGGATTAGCATGTCGTGTATTACGCTTTCGGTTGGCGCGGGGTCTGCGGGGTCGTCGTAGCCGTATTTGATGAGTTGCTTGGCGGCGTCTAGGCGGTGGCAGATTTTTGCGCCGGCGGTTTCGCCCTGCATGGTGGACACGAGGAATTGGGCGATGAGGTCGCCGTCTTTGGTGTGCTTATGGATTGTGCGCTGTATGGCGGTTCGGATGCACATGGGGTTTTCTTTGAGGTGATTAGGGTTTCAGGTTTTCAGGGTGTCAGAATGTTCGGTTTGTGTACGAATTATCAGTTCGTATAGATAGTATAGGTAGGGTTTTGTGTGATGTCAAGGAGGGTTTTCAATTAGAAAAATTGCGTTGGTACGGTTTAGTCGTCGGTGGGCAAGGATTTTCGCCCCCATCCTAACCTTCCCCCAAAGGGGGAAGGGACTTTCTTCAATTAAGAATTAAGAATTAGAAATTAAGAATTGGGTTGTGTTTGGGGTTGGTGTGGGATATTTCGCGGTCTGATGGCGGGATGGAGTGCAGGGGTGGTTGTACTTGAGTTTGGTTTCGATGCTCTGGATTCCTGCCCCTGCTTTCGCAGGGGTGATGTTCTTTCGCAGGAATGACGGGTGGGGGATGGCGCGGGGGCGGGGATTTTTGATTCCTCACTTTGTTCGGAATGACAGAGGGGGATGTTCGGAATGACAATTGAAGGTTCGGAGTGACAATTGAAAGTTCAGGGTGCCAGTTGAAAGTTCGGCGTAACAATTGAAGACCCTGGCCGTAGGCCTGACGCTCCCATTCAGCGACACCCGTAGGCGCAAGTCCTTCGACTACTCGACAAGCCTGATTTCGCCTTCCCATAGATACTGATAGCCGCTGTCCACCCGCACAAACTGCCCTGTGCGAATTGCGCCGATGTCGTAGTCGGGGAGCGGGACGGTCACCATGCAGGTATACTCGAATGTTGCGTCATGCCGCTCAAAGACGAAGTCGAGGTTGTCGAAGCCGTACTGCTTACGGTCGGCGGGTAGATCTTCTACATCAATTGGGTCGATGTGCAAGAAGAAGGTTGGGGCAGTGTCGTCCACGGCGCATTGCTCCTTGAGGTATATGAGGCGGTTTTCGATGAGATACACATCGAAGTCGGAGCGGATGGCGGGCGCATCGTTGCCGACTAGACGCGCAAGATCGACCCGAATAGGCTGTGCCGCATCCAGGTTGATCTCCCCCTCCCATAGATGCTGATAGCCACCGTCCACCTGCACATACTGCCCCGTGCGAATTGCGCCGATGTCGTAGTCGGGGAGCGGAACGGTCGCCATACATCTCCCGCCGAACATCATGCCACGCTCATTGAAATCAAAGTCCAATTTGTCATAGCCGTGCAGCTTGCGGTGGAAGGGAAGGTCGCCTCTGCTGAGCGGGTCGATGTGGAGGAAGAATTGTGGGGCAGTGTCGGCGACGGCACATTGGCGCTTTGTGTATATGAGGGAGTTCTCGGTGAGATATACATCGAAGTCGGAGCGGATTGCCGGTTGGCTGGATCCAATCAGACACGCGATATAGTCGTCTGCCAACATCGCCTCCACCCGAATGGGCAATACCGCATCGCGCGGCAGCTCGACGGCGGCTGTGCATAGCCCGGTTTGCGCCTGCTGCCACGCTGCGGCGATAGATCCGTTCGCTTGACCGCCCCACGACCATACCGCCAACTCATCCGGTTCGCAGTCTTGCGCGAACGCCTGCGCCAGTCGGCCGTCCACAATCAGCCCTACGCCGTCGGATTCGTAGTGGAAGTGCGGTTGCATTTGCTCCCAAAACCATGAAGCACTATCGAACTCTACACTCTCCAACGGCTTTGCCAGAATAAGCCCAAACCTTCGTACCACTCCACTACGCGGACTACGCCACCCAACACTCTTGAATAGGGTTCTATCAGTATAAGAGTCGGAGCGCATGGTGTTGGCGTAGTGGGTTATCCCGAACTCATTTGGGCCTTCTTCATAGCTCGCATTTTTATATGCGTATCGACGAAAATAGTCGTATGAGTTCACCACTCCGTCCAGATTCACCACCGGATACTGCGAAAAGTAACCTACAATACCGGCGTCCCACGACCCAACCAGGCTATCTTCAGGAAGCAGGCGGTTCATAACTTGCACGCCCAAGTAAGTAGTTGACTCCCATTCCTGGCTGATTTGCTTGCTCTTCTGGTCAACCCACTTGAAAGGTTCAGTAAAACTCACATTTGCAAGCAGGAGAGCCGCGCCGGCGACAAAGATTCCGACGCTTGACACATTGGCGACGATACGCCAATACGGAGCGATGAAGCGTCGGACGAAGTAAATGACAACATAGCAACCGACCGGGATCATCAGCGCCATCATCAGGTATGCCGGGACGTAATACCAAGCATGAATATCCCGATAAGGATGCCCCAAGAGGACGGTTTGAGCGAACTTGGCAAGATGACCGGCTGCCAGACTGAACACGCACAGCAGAAAGACCAGCGCCAGCCAGTCATCACGGCTGCGGGAGCGGCGGGCGAACCACCAGATTATCAGGAAGCAAGCGCAGATTGCCAGCGCGACCGGCAGTTCGTAGTCGAAGGGGGAAATCTGCAATGTGTTCTGAAAGCTTCGGGTAAGGCTGTATCCGCCTTCTCCGTTCCACAAAGTTTGCATCCATGCCCGCTTGGTGGCCGCGCTCACCGGGATGACGCCGCCGAACACCAGTTGGTTGTAGGCGAAGTACACGAGTATGCCGGAGATAGCGGCGAGCAGCGGCAACAGGGACTTGAGCGCGGGTATGGAGCGCGCGAACTCACGCCATGATGCGCCGAGCGGCTTATCGCGCCATGACAACTCCATGAGGCACAGCGCGCCGGTTGCCGCGAGCGAGATTGCGATGTACTCCAAGCGCGCCCAGGGGAGGGCGAAGGCGACGGCGGCGAGCAGCCACTTCCAGCGGGCAGGGTTGCGCGCATAGAGCATCAGGGACAAGAAGAGCGCGCCCAGCATGCACAGCGCCAACGCCGCCTCCAGCCCTATTATCAGGGCGTGAATGCCGTAAAGCGTGGGCAGCAGGGCGAACAGCAGGATCCAGGGGAGGCGCGCTAGCCGCGCGGCAACGGCGATGAGCGCCACGCCGCCGGCGATCAGCATTATCTCGAACGCCTTGATTGCGAATAGCGCGGCTTCCTTGTCTAGCGCCCAGTAGAAGGGCGTGATAAGAAACAGCCAGAGGGGATGGTAGCCGTTGGTGCGGGTGATGCCGCCGTCGAATGTGGAGAACTTGCCCTCGGCGAGGTTGTAGGCTATCTGAAAGTAGTAGAATCCGTCGTCGTAGTTGACATCGCGGATAAGGTTGAAGAGGTCGAAGCGGGTGAGCATGTATGCGGCGAACGCCGCGCCATAAGCGAGGATTGCCGCGATGAACAGGATGAACAGCGCGTTTCGCAGTTGGGGGGACGAAACGCCTTTCATTGCACTGATGCTCTGATAACGGGCGGTCAGCGACCGCCAGAGGCCATTGAGTATATGCAGCAAAGTTCCCTTCATGTCAGTGAATTCGCGTCATTCGCGCAGCATGGCAGACGCGATTGCGCGCAGTCTGCCCGATGCTACTTGCACAACCTAGATAATCAGCACCCACATAGGCCCTCTGCCCACCTCGTAGGTGTGCATGGGCGTGAGTGCGCCGTCGTCGGCTATGCGGTATGCGGCGAGGCGTCCGGTGTCTAGGCCGGCGGCGTACAGGAAGCTGCCGCTGGGGTCGATGCTGAACGCGCGCGGCACGGCTTCGCCGGGGGCGTGTCCGATTGCGGTCAGGCTGCCGCTGTCGGCGTCCACGCTGAAGCAGGCGATAGTGTTGTGTCCGCGATTGGGCGCGTAGAGGAAGCTGCCGGAAGGCGTAATCTGGATTTGGGAGCAGCTGTTGCGCCCGTCGTAGCCCGGCGGCAGGGTGGATATGGTCTGGAACGCGGTCAGCGTCCCGCGCTCGACATCGAGGTTGTAGGCGGTTACGCTGCAACCCTGCTCGTCCGAGAAGTACAGGATTGGCTTGTCGGGATGAAAGCAGAAGTGGCGCGGCCCAAGCTCAGCGTCCGGCGTTACCCTAGCGGGCGAATTGGGCGCGATGCGCCCGCTGTCGGCGTCAAATCGGAACTGGAATATGGCGTTGGGTCCGTTGCCGCCGGATATGTGCGGCACGAATGCGAAGCGGTTCGTCGGGTCAGTCTGCATGGAGTGCGCGCCCTTCGCCGTCGCGAGCCACTCGACGGGCGGAGTCGTTGGCGCGCCGTCGTCCCCGATGGCATGCACCGCGCACCTGCCGCCTTCATAGTAAGCCGACAGCAGAAAGCGCCCGCTTCGGTCGGTAGCCAGATAGCAGGGATCGGTCTCCACGCCAATATCGCCTATATGCGCGAGGTCGCCGCCCTCGCCGATTGCGTAGCCGGATATGATGTTGGCGTCGCGGCAGGCGACATACAAGAATTTGCGCCGCGGGTCGGCAGCGAGCGGAGCGGGACGCGCTGCCGTCCGTATGTCGCCCACATGCCGCAGCGCGCCGCTAGAGCCGTCCATATCGTAACGAGCGATGCGATCTTCCTCGGATACGGTGATGTACATGTACATAGTCTTCAATCCCTGTGCGATATTCCCTTACAATTTCAGCAATCGGTGGATGCGGCGATGGCCTCGGCACGGACCCACGACGGCGATGTTCAGATTTTCGGTGAGCAGCAGCTCATTGGCGAGGCGATGCAGGTCGTCGGTGGTTACTGCGTTGACCTCGGCGATTACATCATCGACATCGCTGATATGCCCAAGCAGTATCTCGGACTGCCCCATCCAGTTGGCGACCGCGCGCGTGTCTTCCATTCGCAGCATCAGCCTGCCCGCGCTCAGCCGCTTCGCCTTCTCCAGCTCATCCTCCGGCACGCCCAAGCGCAGCTCGCCAACCTGCTCTAATATCGTCTGCGCGGCGTCATACACGCGCTTCGGGTCGACGCCGGCGGATATGACGATTGCGCCCGTATCGGAGAAGTGGCTGACTTCGCTATGCACATCATAGGCAAGCCCGCGCTTCTCGCGCACCTCGACGAACAGGCGGCTGCTCATGCCCTCGCCGAGAACCACGCTCAGCAGGTCGAGCGCGTAGCGGCTCGGATGCGTGAACGACACTCCGGGCAGCGCGACCGACATGTGCGCCTGCTCCGACTTGCGATATTCCAGGCGCGACTGCGGCTCGGACTGCCCGCCGCTGAAGTCTAGCCAGCCGCCGGGCGCGCCCGCCTGCCAGCCGTCGCAAAGGCGTTCCACCTGCGCGACGACGGCGTCGTGCGCGATGTTCCCCGCCACGCTGACGACTATGTTCTCCGGCGCGTAGTACGCCGACATGTAATCAAGCATCATGTCACGGCTGATGCCGGCCACGCTGTCGCGCGTGCCGCCGATGTCGCGTCCCAAGGGATGGCCGGGCCAGAGCATCTCGTCTATGAGCGCCTCCACCTTGTAGCTGGGGTAGTCGTTGATCATCCCCAACTCCTCGAATATGACCAGCCGTTCCTTCTCGATGGCGTCCGGCTCATACAGCGAGTTGCGGAGAATGTCGAACAGCAGCGCGAGGCTGCCCTCAAAGTAAGGCTGCGCCACCTTGCACCAATAGACGGTCAATTCATGCTCGGTCGAGGCGTTGATGACGCCGCCCACGCTCTCGATGGCTGCGCTAATCTGCTGCGGTTCGGGGCGCGATTCCGTGCCCTTGAACACCATGTGCTCGAGGTAATGCGACAGCCCCGCCTGCTCGTCCGTCTCATAGCGCGAGCCGACGCCGATGAAGACGCAGACGCTCACCGAGCGCGTATGCGGCATCTCGCTCGTAACCACGCGCAAGCCGTTGTCCAGCGTAGTCTTGCGGAACGGCTGTGATATGTCGGTTGTGTGTGTGATGGTCATGCGCCGCGCTATTCCGAGGTGCGGATTTCGACGCCCGCTCGCTCTTCTTGTACGCGCGCCACAGCGCCGGCGGCGAGCCTGCCCCAGCCATTGTTCTGCCCCGCGATGTAGCGCTGCTGCACCGTGTTCGCAACCTCCATCGGCACGCGCAGCCGTCGCCCCATGTCGGTCGCAAGCCCGACATCCTTCGCGGCTAGGTCGAGCTGAAAGCCCGGCTCGAAGTTGCCCACGAACAGCCCGGACGGCAGCCCCTGCATGCTCTGCGTGTTGCCTGAGCTGCCCTTCACGGCGTCGAACAAGGTCTGCGCGTCCACGCCCGCCTTGACGCCAAGGCTGAACGCCTCGGACAGCAGCACGCCCACGCTCAGCCCGATGAGGTTGTTCACAATCTTGCAGATTGCGCCCGAGCCGAGTTCGCCGCAGTACATCACCTTGTCGCCAATCCTGTCCAGCACGGGCTTGCAGCGCAAGTAGGCGTCCTCATCGCCGCCGACCATCACGCACAGCGTACCGGCTTCCGCGCCGCCGACGCCACCGCTCACCGGGGCATCCAGCGCCGTAACGCCCGCGTCGTCCGCCGCCGCGCTGATGCGATAGATGGTATCGGGATCGGTGGTGCTGAGGTCGAAATAGGTCGTCCCCGCGCCCGTGCCCGCGCCGCTGAGAATGCCGCCCTCGCCAAGAGCGACCTCTTCCACATCCTGCGGACGCGGCAGAGAAGTGAACACGACATCGCTCGCCGCCGCCACCGCCGCCGGGCTGTCCGCCCACTCCGCGCCCATGGACAGCAGCTCTTCGGCGGCCTCCTTGCGTATGTCGAACACCGTCATCTCGTAGCCGCCCGCCGCGATGTTGCGCGCCATGTGCCGCCCCATGAACCCAACGCCGATAAATCCAACCTTCATGTCAGTCATATCAGTCTCCTTGCTTATCAGTATTGTCAGTATATCAGTATGGGAAATGTGACACTACACACCCAATCCACGATACCGTTCACCCGTCACCGACGGTTCGGCAGCGATATGCCGGCGGATGTTGGCGATCTGCTGGCGTGTATGCCTAGCGCGGCGCACACGGCGTCATCCAGCGCGGCGCGCACCGGGTCGGAATCCATCTGCGGCAGCGGCAGTAGCGCTTTGTCGGCGTGCGCGTCGTATGAGAATTGCCTGTGTTATGGATGATTCAACCCAGACGTGACCCAGATATGGGCCTGTACAAGGTAAAGTCAGTTATTGGGTCGAGACGATAATTAGAAGGACAGTTATTGGAGTTAACGAAGTCTCCCATACGCTGCGCTCCAAAATTAAGGCGTTGCAAAGTAGTGTCTATGGCCTCAACACTACTGTCAACGCCAATCCATTTTCGCCCAAGAATTGACGCTACCTCAAGTGTAGTACCAGACCCTGAATAACAATCCATCACAAGATCGCCGATGTTTGATGACGCTTCAATAATTCGTGCCAACAATGCGGGATTCTTTTCAGATGGATACCCAGTAGTATGGACATTCTGATTGGATGAATCTTGCATTTCCATCCATATATTTTGCACTGGGACGCCAGGGCTATTTTCAAGGTACACTTTGCGGCGAGGATTTCCGGTTCTTGACCAGTAAATTTCTCCCCGAGCATCCATCTCATCCAAAATTCGAGGAGGATATTGCCAATGTTTACCCGGAGGTGGCAATTTGCCACGCCAATCATTCCCAGTTTCACCATTACGGATACCTGGTGCATGAATGGGGACTTTCTTGTAACGTCGTCCTTTGTTATCCTTGGACGGATACTCTTTTAGAGCTTTATCCGTATCCCACGGTTTGACAGGACGATTCCATGTATAATTTTCGCTCTTCGTATAAAACAAAATGTAATCCGACACTTTGCCGTAATTCTTACGAGTGTAATTCTTCGGATTGCACTTCTTTCTTATAATGCAATTCCGAAAATTTTTTTCACCAAAAATCTCATCAAGTGTAATGCGAAGATGGAATACCATGCGTTCGTCTAGATGTATGTAGAGAGAACCCTCTTCAGCTAACAAATGATGAATGAATATCAGCCTTTCTCGCAACGACTCCACATAGTCGGGGCCGACCAAGAAGTCATCATAAGCGTGCTTTTGATTTCGAGATTTGAAAGATGATGCGGATCCAAAAGGCGGGTCAATATAGACCAACTTAATCCTGCCTGCCACGTTGCTGTTTTTAGCTAAAGTAGCCAGCACCGGCAGATTGTCGGAGTGATACAATCGATTCTCCCCGCCAACATACTCAGCGTCCATCTCAAATTTCTGAGCCTGTGTCGACAGGATAGAGCATTCCGATTTCTTGCCTGGGTATTCCAAACGGAATTCCCTAGGATATTTCCCGTTAGCGCGAGTAGGAATCGCCATATTTAGACCTCAACCAGTCACCAGTAATACGCTCTGGCACCATGCGTAATGTCACGACTTTCACACGGCCCTGCCCCTGTTCTTCAAGATAGGAATAGTCATCCCACATTGAGCCAGTTAGAAGTCCAGGACCGTCATTCACAAAAATAACTTTTATACTGGACATCGCGTGGGCGTCAGTATAACTGATTATTTCTTGGGCGACCTCACGATATTGACCAGTGCGATCATCTTCCTGCGCTCCACCTCGGTCAGAGTCATATCTCGCCAAACCAATAGCAAGCACACTATTACCGTCATAAATCACGAAGTCAACGGGCCGATCAGGCTTTGGATATTCTCTAAACACATTACCCAATAGAACATCCCTACCAGCTCTTCTAGGTCCAACTACTTTAAGTTCACCAAGATGACCATTAAACAAATCAAACAAGCGTTCAGTCAAATCGTAGCCTTTCCTTCCACGGTCCTTATACTCCCAAAGAATAGCACACAGCGCCTCGTCAGGAACGGGACGAGAGTTGAATCCCTGCTGCACCTCAACTACGTGGCGAAACTGCTTCCCGAATTGTCTGATAGTCTTCCTCGTATTCATCTTGCGTTTAAGCATTTCGACTGGAGTCGATGGACTCACATATTTCCTAAAGACGCGGCAAAGTTGCGTTCGAATCCATGTTTCATTCGAATCCATGATTGATTCGTAGAGATCTGTAGAAGAATGTGCCGCTTTTAGCAATTGACCAAATTTAACTAACACAGGTCCATACAGTAGGCAGGCATCGGGGAGCACATCTGGATAATACTCTCCAGTTGAAAGAGTTATCCAATTCTCCGCTTCATCCTTATAATCTCTAAATATCTTTTCCGTAGCCACAAACACCTCCCATATTTAGCTACATTTGTGTATTGTCGGGACAGTTTACTGCTTCTGTCAAGGCCATCATAGAGCGCGATGGAGTAGTCGGGATTGCCATGCGCGCCTCCAGCCTGATGATAGACGCAAACTGGCCAATTCCGCCGCCGGTCCAGACCTCATCGACATCGCCGGCGCTACCGTTACACACTATTCAAATACATTGCACTGACATGATAGGCACTTCATTTACGCCATGCGGATAATAGACCACAACAGCACATTCGACGCACTTGGCTGCATCCTGTCCATGTTCCGCTTCGAGGGCAATCTTTACTTCCGGCTGCCCGATACGCACTTCGACATCTATGCGTCCGTCAGGATACATGGATTCCGGCCTGGTGTTCAAGCCGAATCCTTCCAAAATCTCGGCGAACCACACATTGAGCGTCTGCTCGTGTTGTCTTTGAATCAATGCACTCTCCAATGCAACAATGAGGCACTCGATATGTCTGCTATACTGTAGGATGCAGTGTAGCACAAAATCCCTAAAATCGCTCCTATAATAACAGCATCTAAATAGGCAAATCCCCCCTTACCTATGGCGGGTATGCGGTCAGACTACGATGAGCGTATCCCGCAGACAAAGGAGTGTACAGATGAAAAGCGTTTATAAGAGATTGGCAATGCCGGTATTGCTGCTGACGGCGGCGCTCGTGTTTGCGGCATGTTCGAGCGCGGCGCCGGAGCCGGTATCGGAAGCGCCGGCGGCGCAGGTGCAGCAGCAGGCGGCAGCGCCCGCCGCAACGAGCGCGCCGCCCACATCCGCGCCCGCAGCTGCGCCCGCGCCCGAAGACACGCCCACGCCGGAGCCGTCCAAGCCGGTGACGGCAGGCACGACGCCCGATGATTCCGCGCTTATCGTCACGCCGCCTACGGGCGACGAGAAGACGGTGCCGGAGATTACGGGCATCGCAAGCTGGATTAACTCCGAGCCGATGACCTTCGATGAGCAGCGCGGCGATGTGGTGCTGGTCGATTTCTGGACATATACCTGCGTGAACTGCATCCGCACGCTGCCTTTCCTGAAGGCGTGGCATGAGAAGTACGCCGAGCACGGGCTGGTCATCGTGGGCGTCCATACGCCTGAGTTTGAGTTCGAGAAAGACCGGGAGAATGTAATCGAAGCGGTCGAGACCTTCGGCCTGGAGTGGGCAGTCGCGCAGGACAACGACTTCAAGACATGGCGCGCTTTCAGCAACCGCTACTGGCCCGCCAAGTATCTCGTGGACAAGGACGGGCTGATTCGCTACACGCACTTCGGCGAGGGCGCATACGAAGAGACCGAGCTTTGGATTCGCGGGCTGCTCATAGAGGCGGGGGCAGACCTGGAAGGCATCCCATCCAACACGATCCCGGAGCCGCGCCATGCGGTCAACCTGCGCGAGAAGACGCGGGAGACGGGGCTGACGCGCGAGATATACGCGGGCTTCGAGCGCAACTACAACGCGCTGCTGTCGTCAGCGCCGTATGTGCTGCATCAGGAGTATTATGAGGAGGAGAGCGCGGAGATACTCTACACCGACCCCGGCGACCACAAGAATCACTTCCTCTACCTGCAAGGGCTGTGGCGCAACGACGCCGAGCGGCTTGTGCATGCCCGCGCCACCGAGGGTTATGAGGACTACCTAGCCCTGAAGTTCAACGCGACTAGCGTGAACGCCGTGATGTCGCCGGTGAACGGCAATGCCTACGAAGTGCGCGTTACGCTGGACGACATGCCCATCAGCAGCGAGGCGGCGGGCGCGGATGTGATGTTCGACGCAGACGGCAACGGCTACATCACCGTCGACTCCGCGAGAATGTATAATGTGGTCAACCTGTCCGAATATAGCGGTCACGAACTGAAGCTCAGCTCCAACTCGTCGGAGTTCTCGCTGTTCGCCTACACATTCGGCGCATACGACGGCGGCGAGCCTGCGCCGACAGGGCCGGACGGCAGCTAACAGGACGCACAGAAAATTGCATTAGTACAGTTTAGCCGTCGATGGGCAAGCGTTTTCGCCCCCATCCTAACCTTCCCCCAAAGGGGGAAGGGACTAATGCAATTTTCTCAACAGGATCACGGGACGGATAGCACAGATAAGATGAGAGTGAGATACTGATAATGGTCAAGGGGCTTATTGTGGGCGTGGTAATGTCGGCTTTGCTCGCGGCGGCGGCGATGGGCTGCGGGCAGGTGTCAGCGCCATGGGCGGGGGCTACCAATGATGACGATTACGCTCGGCCGGACGAGGTGGAGCTTATCAAGGGGCCCGTGTCGCCGGACGGATTGCAGGCGATCTTCGCCACGCCCGACATCGCAACCGGCGAGCAGCGCATCGCGGTCGTGCTCACATCCGAAAAGGGGCTTGTGCGCTCACCCATCGCCACGATGACTTCGTTCCACTACGCTGACGGCGGCGCGGAAGCCGAAATGCGCGATACGGCGGTCGCCCTGTTCAGGCCGTTCCCGCTAGGCACGCGCGGGCTGTACTCGGCGCAGATGCAGTTCGACGCGCCCGGAGACTGGGGGCTGGAGATTGCGGTGCTGGACGATGAGGCGAACACGCTTAGAGCGGAGCTTCGCTTTGAGATAGCCGAGCAGACCGAAGCGCCCGCAAACGGCGCGGCGGCGACCGCAAGCGCAAGCAAGACCATCCACGACACCGACATCGATGAGCTGACGACCGGCACATTGCAAGACACCGACCTGTACCAGATTAGCATCGCGGACGCGGTGCAGTCGGGGCTGCCGACGGTCATCGTGATGGCGAGTCCGGCGTTCTGCACCAACGCGGTATGCGGCCCACAGGTGGATGTGCTCAGCGAGCTTAAGGACAAGTACGCGGGCAAGGCGCACTTCATCCATGTGGACTTCTACGACAATCCGACGGAGATTCAGGGCGACCTGACGCGGGCGCGCGTGTCGCCCACCGTAATCGAGTGGAAGCTGCCAAGCACCGAATGGTCGTTCGTGGTCAACCGCGAAGGCATCATCCACCGGCGCTTCGAGGCGTTCGCGCCCTTGGAAGAACTAGAGCAAGCGCTTCTTGAAGTGCTGGGCTAAGCTACTCTAAATCAGATCCGCGAGGAACTCTACTAGGTGCTTCGCCTTCTTGCCCGTGCCGTGCTCTACCTGCTGTCGGCACGACATTCCCTCCATTACAAGCTCGAAGTCGCCCTGCTGCGCGCGCACCGCCGGGAATAGCGACATCTCCCCGATGCTCATGGATATGTCGTAGTGTTCCTTCTCCAGCCCGAACGAACCCGCCATGCCGCAGCAGCCCGATTGTATCTCTTGCGCGTCGCAGCCGGGTATGGCGTTCAGCGCCTGCATCGCGGCGCGCGTGCCTACCAGCGCCTTCTGGTGGCAATGTCCGTGGAACAGAACCTTGCCGGGCGCTCGCGTGTAGTCGAGGGACGCGCCATGCGTCTCTTGCGCGTACAGCAGGAACTCCTCGATGAGCATGGTGTTGTCGGCAATCGCCTTTGCCTTGGCGTCGCCGCCCAGCAGGTCGGCGTACTCATCGCTGAAGCTCAGGATGCAGCTCGGCTCGATGCCCACGAGCTTCGCGCCCTGGGCGATGTACGGATACACGCTGTCCACATTGGCGCGGGCGCTCGCCTTCGCCTTGTCCATGAACCCTTTGGACAGCATCGGACGACCGCAGCATCCGACCTGCGGCAGCACAACCTGATAGCCGAGGCTACGCAGCACCTTCACGGCGGCAATTCCCAGCTCAGGATGGTTGTAGTTCGTGAAGGTGTCGGGGAACAACAACACCGTGCCTAGCTTGGCGTCCGACGCGGGCGAGCCGCCCGACGCCCTGAACCACTGCCTGAAAGTCCGGCTTGCCAGCATAGGCAATTCCCGCCGCCTGTCGATGCCCGCGTATCGTTCCAGCAGTTCCTTGCCGATGGCAGACTTGAGCGGCAGGTTGGTCAGAGGCGCTAAGGGCGACGCCATCTTGTTGAAGAAGGCGACATTGCCCATCAGCCTGTCGCGCAGCGAGTAGCCGTTTTTCTTGTGGTACTTGTCAAGGAACTCGTACTTGAGCTTCGCCATGTCCACATTGGAGGGACATTCCGCCTTGCACCCCTTGCATTCGATGCACAAGTCCATTACATCGCGCATCCGCTCGCCGGTGAGCGATTCGTGCGGCAGCGCGCCCGACATCGCGCCGCGAAGCGCGTTTGCCCTGCCGCGCGTGGAGTGCTCTTCATCGCGCGTTACCATGAACGACGGACACATCGTGCCGCCCAGCACCTTGCGACATGCGCCCTGCCCATTGCACATCTCTATGGCGTGCGCGAAACTGCCCTCTTCGGCGTAGGCAAAGCCTGTCCGCATCTCAATCGGCTTGTAGTCGGGGCTGATACGCAGGCTTTCGGTCATCGGCGACGCATCCACAATCTTGCCGGGGTTCATGATGCCGTTAGGGTCGAAGGCGCGCTTCACATCGCGGAAGGCGTCGTATATGCGGCTGCCGAACATCTTCTCGTTGTAGGGGCTGCGTACCAGGCCGTCGCCGTGTTCGCCACTCAGCGAGCCGCCGTATTCCAGCACCAGGTCACTTATCTCGTCGGATATTGACACCATCCTATCCACGCCGTCGCTGTCCTTGAGGTTGATGAGCGGGCGGATGTGAAGGCAGCCGACGCTGGCGTGTCCATAGTAGCCGGCCTCTGTGCCGTGCGCCTGCACAATCTCATCGAAGCGCTTGACGAACTGCGGCAGCTTCTCGGGCGCGACCGCCGTGTCCTCTACGAAGGGCAACGGCTTGGCGTCGCCCGGCACATTCATCATCAAGCCAAGCCCTGCCTTGCGTACATCCCAGACTTTGGCTTGGTCCGCCGGATCGACGAGGCGCGGCATCGCGTAGCCGAGCTTGTCTCGCCTGATGCGCGCTTCGAGCCGTTCCAGCTTCGCTGTCAGCTCGGATTCGGTTTCGGCGACGACCTCGACGACAAGCAATGCTTCCGGGTCTCCCTCGATGAAGTCGGTGATGCGCGAGTATGCCAGATTGCTCTTTGCCTGCCGAATGATCATGCTGCCGATGAGTTCTACGGCTGCCGGCTCCATCTCCAGCGTCGCGACGGTCGCTTCCATGGACTCGATGAGGTCGTGGAAGTGGATGACCGATAGCGCGCGCAGCTTGGGACGCGGCACGATCTTGAGCTTGGCTTCTGTGATGGTAACAAGCGTGCCTTCCGAGCCGACGACAAAGCGCGCCATGTTGAAGTCGCTGCCGCCAACGAACTCGTCGAGGTTGTAGCCGGACACGCGGCGCTGGATCTTGGGGTAGCGCGCCAGAATCTCGGAGCGGTGCGCCTCGCCGATGCTGAAGAGCTTGCGATATATGTCGGCTTCAAGGCTTTCGCCGCGCATCTTCGCTTCGAGCTGCGCGCCGTCGAGCGCTCCGAAGCGCGCGCGGTCGCCGTCGGAGAGCACCACATCGAGCGATTCCACATTGTCAACCGTCTTGCCCCACATGATAGAGTGCGCGCCGCAGGAGTTGTTGCCGAGCGCGCCGCCGACATTGCCGCGGCTGCTGGTGCTGGGGTCGGGCGTGAAGAACATGCCGCTGGAAGCGATCTTGTGGTTCAATTCGTCGAGGATGATGCCCGGCTGGGCGCGCACCCAGCCCTCATCGGCATTGACCTCGATGACATCGCGCATATAACGCGAGAAGTCCATCACTATGGCATTTGCCACCGTCTGGCCGGCGAGGCTGGTGCCGCCGCCCCTGGGCAGCACGGGAAGGTTGTGGCGATGGGCGGTCTCCAGCACGGCGATGACATCGTCCGCGCTCCTGGGCAGCACGACGCCGACGGGTTCGATCTGGTAGATGCTGGCGTCGGTGCTGTAAAGCATGCGCGTCATCTTGTCGAAGCGCACCTCGCCCGTTACGGCGCGGCGCAGTTCCTCCACGAGTTCCTTGGTATCAGCTTCCATCGCCTGCGTTGCCATATAACAGTTACTCCGCTCTACATGCTGGTGTGGCAAAATGCCTACATTACAGGATAACGCTTTTGTGGAGGAGATTCAAAAATACGGACAAATTCAGTGGAGAAAATGGAAGTGCCGCTATTAGAAAGGCTACCCGTCTTGTTCCGGCTATTCGTCAATTCTTAATTACGGCGTTAGGCGGCTAACGGGATAATCAGGTAAGTTCCTGTTCCATGAAGATATATTGAACACACCGCATCCTCTGACAATTGGGCGTTGCCACGGGCGCGAACTCGGACCTAGGATAGGGAGTTTTCCTTCTAATGCTCTCTGTCTGCTTAGTAGATGGGCGTCTGTCAAGGAATCCACGGCAATCAGCATAAAGTAGTCGATAGGCTTATTGGCTCGTCCTGATGCCCATTCATACAAGAAAGAATCGCGGTACTTGTAATAGAAGTCTCTATCTATTCGACCACTTTGGAATCGACAGACGAAATCCTTTAGGCGACGGTTAGGAGTCTGGGGCGCTTGAGGATCTTTGACTTCGATGAACAGATAGCGGTCAGCAAGTTCAACTACGAAGTCCACAGCCTTCATGCAGTGACTCAGTCCATGGTCGTTACCATCAAACTTGCGTGCATTCACAGCGTCGGCGATGGTTATCTGCAAATTGCCTTCGGTGAGAACGGTCATCGTCCGCCAACGCCTTTCAAACTGCGCTCAATCGTCCTATCGTACAAGTCAGTGAAAGTGTCTGCAATCGCGTTAGGCGAAATATCCAGATAATCGCTTGCTGTGTTACAGGCTATATCGCCCGTATCGTCTCGGTAAAGCGAATGGAACGCCACTTTGTCATTGATCGTCTTTCTTAAGTCAAGTTCCTCAAGGATGACATAGTCGTGCGTGGCAAAGAATATCTGAACTCCCTCGCGCTGCAATTCAAGCAGCACATCTATCACCGCTCCAAACATCTTTGGATTCAGGTTCGTCTCCGGCTCATCCCAAAACAATACAGTGCCGTTTCGCAATACGCCGTTTTGTATTAGACGCCATAGCAAGCCCAACTTACGCATGCCTTCAGCAAGTAGCGAAAACTCAAGATTGCCCTGCCGGCTACTTAGGAAGAATTCTTCGTTGGTAACCGTAACCCGTCCCTCCATAGCCTTTCTAAGTTCCCTAAGCAAGCGTCTGCGTGATTCGTCCATAGGCCCTAGTAACGCAGGCAGGTAGGCACGTTCCAGAATATCCGCATACACTTCTTCGAAGTGAATCTCGCGCGCCGCATACAGCGACAAAAAACCTGGCGCATTGGAAAGCATCTCTTTGACAGGGATATAGACGCTTCTCATTTCGGAATCGCCCCAACGGTTATCGCCCTTTATTACAGCAGAAGCCGGTCTTTTCATGCGAGTCGAGAATGAGGCTTGCAGCCTGCGTTTACCACGGTGAACTTCTACAATTCCTCGAGCTTGCCCCTGCCGTCGTTTGACCAAACGCCCCAACGAGAGATTTGAAGGCATAAATACTCGCACTAACTTCTCAGAAAAAGATCTGCCCGTTCCCGCCACATCGCACGCCGCATAGCACACTTTCATCAGATGTGTCTTGCCCGTGCCGTTAGCACCCACAAACACATTGATGCCAGGTGAAAACTCCAACTCAAAGTCAGAAAACGCGGTAAAGCGTTGCAGGCGCACCTTTGTCAATGTCATGCAGCCCTCCACCTAATCATTGCCCGCATGCTAGGTTGGTGTAAAGATTTCGTCAACCACCGTAAAGCAACAAATTAGATGTATGAATTAGGCGCACACCACTCCTAGCCATCGTCCCTATCCTCCGGCACGCCCTTGAAGACATATACCACGCGACGCCAGTTCAGCGCGACCAGCAGGGCGGCAAGCGCAAGGATTATGAGGGACGACCACATACGCAGCGGCACATTCTCTTCCTCAACAACGCCAAGTAAGTTCAGTATCCCCAGAGTCGCCAGATACACTACGAATATGCCGAGCAACGCAAGCCCATGCCACAGTTTGATGATTCGCGTGGATATTATCAGAATGCCGAACGCCGCCACCATCGCCGTCAGCAGGAACTCGCTGGACTGCAATCCGAAGGGAGTAGTTAGGCGGCGGAAAAATTCGACAGGTTCATAGTGGTCGAGCGGGAAGTTCAGCGGCTGGCCCGCCGAGATGCTGAAAATCACCACTATGCTGCCAATCAGCAGGGTGAGCTGGTTCACCTGCGAGGATATGAGCGTGGTCAAGCCGTCGTTCGGGTTGGCGCGCAGGCTGAACAGCACGGCGACGATAATTTCAGGGGACTCCGAAGCCAGCGGCGCGAGCCACTGTATCAGCAGAAACTTGCTGATGCCCAGAGCCTCGCCCGTCGCCTCCAGTCCATGCACGAACGGGGGCGCTACTATGATAATTATTGCCGCGCTATAAACGAACAGCCCAAGCACCCACAGACGCCTATACAGCGGCTTGAAGCTGGCTATCGTCGCCGCGGCTCCCAGCAGGTCAGGCTCCTCAGACTCCTGCGTAGAGCTCCTCCACAAGTAGAAGATGTACACGCCGATGAACACTGCCGCGAGCCATATAGGAATTATCTTGGTGAAGGCGACGACTATCGTCAGCAGCGTGGCAACCACGAGCATCGGCAGTTCAAGTTTCAGCAGACCGCGCATATCGAAGCTCGTGCGACGCTTGAGCCAGAATATGATAATCACCGCCGACCATCCAAGTCCGATGAGCAGGCGGTTCGCGCCCGTAACATTGGCGGCGGCAAGCGACATTTTCTCTGTCACCTCGGGCATCTGTGGATCGAAGGACTGCCCGGCGTTCCACGCAAGCGTCGCCTCCACCATGTACTCAGGCATGACGGCGATGAGCGCGAGCACAGCGATGGCGAAGGACGCGGACACATCCAGCTGGGCGACTTCTGCTGCCCAAGATAGCAGGAATGCGCCGCCGATTATCCCGATGCCAAATATCAGAGCCTCCAGCGCGGGAGAGAGGTGTAATCCTATACTCTCCCCAAAGAATCTCAGTATCACGCCGGGAATGCCCACACCCCCAAGCAATACTATCGAAGCCCAGAACTTTCCGTTTGCGGCATTAGAGGTCAAGGGTTGTTTCTCCGATTCAGATATTGCGGGACGCAGGACGACGCCAAGCGGTGTGCGAATGTCAGGCGCGCCGAGATACGGCGCTGCTTATGTGAACGATGGGGAAGCACGAACGGGGAATGCAATATGAAAGATTGCCTTATGGCTGCCGAGCGGGTCAGGATATGCTTATGACACCGTAGCGCATTCTGCCTCGTGGAGTGTCAACATCGACCAGGTCGTCAACTTTCTTGCCAAGCAGCGCCTTGCCCATAGGCGAGTCGTCAGAGATACGCGCTTCCAGCGGGTTCGCCTCGGTGCGATTGACAAGGGTGTAGCTGGTCTTGCGACCGCTCTTCTTGTCCTCGACAAACACCCGAGCGCCGATTTTCACGACCTTAGCGTCGCGCGCCTGCGCCTCGTCGATGATGACCGACTTCTCCAGCGTCTTCGTTATCTCCTGGATTCGCGCCTCAACGCGCCCCTGTTCCTCGCGGGCAGCGTCGAGCGGCGAGTTTTCGGTAACATCGCCATCGGCGCGCGCCCTGCGTATCTCACTCACCAGCGCTTCGTTCTCCGATTTGAGCCTGTCGAGCTGCCCAACGAGCTGGGTATGGCCCTCCGATGTAAGCTCAATCGGCTGCTGTTCGCTGGATACGACGGTAGCGCCGGCGCGGCTGCGCGGCTTGCGGATGCGGACATAGCGGGCAAGGTTCTCTTCGGTCAGTTCCTCGACCTTCTTTGCGTGGGCAAGGAGGTCCTTGACCGCCTGGAGATGCTCCGTGGCTTTGGGCGTATTGCCAGTGCCGTTGACGCTTTCGGCGTATGCGCCAATGTCGGCCGGGGTCAGCTTCCGCACAGGGGTATCAGGAGAAAAATACTGCACGAAATGATGAAGCGCATTGTGGTCAACAGGCTTATCAGGGATGTTGGTCTTGCTCCTGGACTTGGACTTGCCGCCCGCCTTCAGGCTTCTGACATACAAGTTCAATGCGTCCTGAATGGTGGTGGACTCTGCCGTTTCCGATGTCAACAGTCAAGCCTCCTTCACATGTTCGCTTACTCTTATCTTATGAAATGTAGGTCTTGATGTCAATCAGGCAAGGCAACAGAAACTGACCGAATGGAGGAAACACCCTCATTCTAACCCTCTCCCAGAGGGAGCGGGGACTTTCGTCGCCTCTACCATAGGGTCATCGAGTCGGTGAACAGGCCGCGCAGCTCGGGAGCGCCGACGGGTCGCGGCGATAGATTCACTACGCGGCGCTGCGGCAGCGTGCCTTCGACCAGCCTGTCCAGGTCGTCGGGCGTATATCCGATGGCGCTGAGACCGTTAGGCACATTGACGCGGCGCATCAGGCTGACGATGGCATCGGCAAGCAGCTCGCCGGCGTCTTCCAGGCTCGCGCCGCTCACATCCTGCCCCATCAGGCGCGCGGCATGAAGGTGGCGCTGCGGGTTGGTGGGCGCAGTGAATCGGAACACGGCGGGCGCGTTGAGTATGACCGACATCCCATGAGGCACCAGCGGCGCGTCCTGTGGGTAGTCGTCCGGGACGAACTCTCGCACCATGCCTGAAACCGGATACGACATACCATGCGGCAGGTGGCAGCCGGCGTTGCCGAAGCCGACGCCCGCGAATGTCGCCGCAAGCATCATTTGGCTGCGCGCCTCGACGTCCTCGGCATCATCGTATGCCCTGACCATGTTGGCGGCGACCATCTCGATGGCGCGCGTTGCCCAAACATCGCTGATTGGGTTAGCGCCCTGATAGGACGGACGCAGACCGGGGTTTTCGGGCGCGTCGCGCTCGCTGAAGGGCAGCGCCGTGTACGATTCCAGCCCATGGCAGAGCACATCGAAGCCGCTGCACGCCACCACTGTGCTGGGCAGCGTCCGCGAGTGCAGCGGATCAACGATGCCCATGACGGGGCGCAAGGCGCGGTGCGCTATGCCCGTCTTGGCTTCCAGTTCCAGCAGGTCGAATATGGCAACGCCGGTCGTCTCGCTGCCGGTGCCGGATGTGGTTGGTATGGCAATCAGCGGCTTCAGCGCTCCGGGCACGGGCCTGCCTTCGCCGATAGGGGCGTTCACATAGGCGAGAAATTCAGCCGGATAGGTCGCATATAAGTTGGCTGCCTTAGCCGTATCTATGCTAGAACCGCCACCCACAGCCACGAAGCCGTCGAATGCGCCCTCCACAGCGAAGCGTATCGCCTCCTTAAACGACAGATCTGTCGGCTCTACGCTAACCCTGTCAAACAGCACGGCATCGAGGTTCTCTGCCCGCAGCGACTCCAGCGTGATCGCCACCGCTTCGCTGCTCGCCATACGCGGGTCGGTTACGACCATCACGCGGCGCGCGCCCAACCGCTTCATCTCGTATCCGACCTCGCGAGTAACGCCGGGGCCGAACTTGATGCTGGATGTGTCTATCGTGTATGCCGTTTCAAGGCTGTGCGTGGTCATGCGCCATCCTTTTGTCGCGTTGGTGTGTTGGAAGATGCTACTTCTTGTTCACTCGCTCCGGAGGCTGTGGCGTGTAATCTATGCCCTGCTTGCGGAGCTCTTCGGTTATGCGTCTGTATTCCTGCTCGCGCCCTTGTTCGAGTCCCTGCTCGCGTCCTTGTTCAAGTCCTTGTTCACGCCCCTTCTTAACCCACTTGTTTTCCAATTCTTTGAATATCATCCCCATAAGATCCTCTCCTTTCCTCTTACTGAGTTAGTGAGGTATAGAGGGATGCTACTTCTTGTTCACTCGCTCCGGAGGCTGTGGCGTGTAATCTATGCCCTGCTTGCGGAGCTCTTCGGTTATGCGTCTGTATTCCTGCTCGCGCCCTTGTTCGAGTCCTTGCTCGCGCCCTTGCTCGAGTCCTTGCTCGCGCCCTTGCTCAAGTCCTTGCTCAAGTCCTTGCTCAAGTCCTTGTTCACGCCCCTGCTCGCGTCCCTTCTTAACCCACTTGTTTTCCAATTCCTTGAATACCATCCCCATAAGATCCTCTCCTTTCCTCTTCACCGCCATAATTCCGTCCCACACTACTTCCACGATGAAAATGGATGCCGGAATCCCAAGCGCCACCGGAGCGAACATGCTGTCGGCGATGTTCAGTGACAATTCCCAGACGGGTGGGTTGGCAGGTTCGGCATACCACCAGTCTTTGAGGAACGCGCACACCAAAAAGTACGCTGTCCACAGAAGATACGCGCGCAGATAGGAAGCGCGCCTCGACTGCAATATGCCCCAAAAGCCCTCTCGGTTCATATCTCCGGTTCCTGGAATGTATCTGCGACAAGGGCATGGAAGATTGGCGGCATGCTGACAGATTCTTCTTACCTCATAATACTAAATGCGTAGTGAAAGCCTGTCAATTTAGGCAATCTGTCCCAGATTTGATGTGGAGTTTCGTATGAAGTCAAGAGAGCGCGGCGCTCTGCGCCTTAGGACACAACCGCATTCTACGCCCCCGGATTTGCTCTATTTCGCACGATCGCACACCCTCACCTATATCACCCATACCCACACAACGCCGCATAACGGGGTAAAGCTTCCCTCCCTTCATAACGGCAGAAGCCCCCGATTTCGGGACTCGAATACGGGTCCCATCGGGGGCTTCTTCACTCTCTTCGGTTTGTTGTTCTATACTTCCTTCACTACATCAACATCATCAGTCAGCCGCCCGATTATCATCAGGCTCAGATAGCCTGCAACGTGGTACAATAAGCTCAGGACGAACGGGATTTCCATTTTCGACCACCCAGCGGAAACGCTACCGGAAACCGCCCACCGGCTGCCAACGAACCTGGCGCCTATCCGCATGGAAGCCGGTTCGCCCTATCTGCCTTGCTCAGCCTTGATGAACTTCACAAGTTCCCAGCGCTCTTGTTCGGTCAGCAGGCGTCCGAATGGGGGCATCCACGACGATGTGGGCCTGTCGCGCAAGGCAAGCGCGAAGCCCGCCTGTCCGCCGTATGTTATCCAGGCGTATATCTCGCCGTCGGTAGCGTTGGTGGCGTTCAGCGTGTCGGCGTCGCCTTCGACGAGGTTGCGCGGGCGCAGGTCGGACTCGTCAAGGTATCCTAGAATTGGGGCGTTGCCATTTTCGCCACGCAGATTGGAGCCATGGCAGACGAGGCAATTGGTATCGTACGTGTGGCGCGCCCTGCTAAGAGCCTGAGGGTCGCCGTCAATATCGGCAGGAATGGCGAGCGCCTGGTACTCCTCAACTGACTTGTACTCGATTTCTCTGCCGGTTATGGGCACAGAGTCCTCCGGCGGCAGAAGGCGGGGGCCCTCCTGCGTGCGATAGGACGGCTGGAAGTGCATCTCGGTGAACACTTCGACGGCGTGACTGCCGGTCTGCATGAATGCGGGCAACTTGAAGTTAATCTCGCCGCCGACATCAACTCTGCCTGTGCGTGTGTTGTAGCAGGCAAGCGCCATCAGCGTCAGCAGCAGCGCAACAAGAAGCACCCCGCCGCGCGCGGCAAACCCGTGAACCTTGTTTCGACGGACTCGCGTCGATTTAAGGGAAGAGTTACTCATCTGTTAGCTGCTCTCCCAACCTCTTTTGATTTCCTCAGCGCCCGCATCTCGCAGCACCTTCTCGGCGTCGGGCATACGGCTTTCGTCCGCGGTTACGGTGACGCCGATGTAGCCTTCGGTGATCTTGGTGTCATACGCGCCCATGAATATACGCGGCAGGCGCGACTCGATGACGATGCCGATAACGGCGAAGATTATTGCGCCGAGCATCGTGCCTTCGTACATGATGATTGCCATCGGAGGGATGGACAGGATGGGCTTGCCGCCGGTAACGAGCGGATACGCAAGCTGCGAGCCTGCCGTAACCAGCAAGCCGACTACAAAGCCGCAGGCTGCGCCCATTAGCGGCCAGCGAAAGAGATTGTGCTTCGGCTCCGCCTCTCCGAAGGTTCCCTCCGGGTAGGGCGTGCCGGTCAGCACTTCGTATTCGCTGCTCGTATAACCCGCGGACGACAGCGCATCCATCGCGTCCGCCGCCGTGTCAACCTGCTCTTCCGGGAACAGCCCCAACACGCTTCTTTTTGCCATAAGTCGCCTCTTGTTTTTCATGTCCCTCCCCCAATCTTTCCCCTGAAGGAAAGGGCTGGGAAGAGGGTTGCTTTACGGTGTTTCTCTAATGCTTGCGGGAACGACGCGCCTGCCCACTCTGATTGTGTCTCTGAACACCATACCCTCTTTCACATCGAAAAGCGGTATGAGCGGGAAGAACTTGGCGAAGACCAGCATTCCCAGCGCTACGAAGGCGAAAGTCTCCGCAACGATAAGGATTTCTATGATGCTCGGATGGTAGCTGCCCCAGTCGAATGTCAACGGTGAGCGGCGCGCCAGCCCGGGAATGATAATCAGGAAGCGCTCCAGCCACATGCCGATATTCACCAGCACGGTTGTGAAGAACATCAGCATCGGGCTGCGGCGCACACTCTTGAACAACCACATCGGCACGGGTATGAAGAACGAAGTCAACAGGAATATGACGAACAGCCACCAGTACGGGTTCTCAAAGACCTGAAGCTCGCGCAGCTTAATCTCCGGCGGCTCCAGCGTGTACAGGGCGAATATCCACTCGATGAAGAAGAAGAAGAACCAGGTGGTAGCCACGATGATTAGCAGCCTGCCGATGGCGTCGAAGTGGTCTGGGCGAAGGTAGTTATCCATCTTCCAGAGCCAGACTATCAGCGCCATTATCATCGCAACCGCGGATACGCCGGAGTGAATCGCGCCGATGATGAAGTACGGGGCGAATATGGTGGAATGCCAGCCCTCGACGCCGATGGCGATGGCAAAGTCCCAAGAGACGATGCTATGCACGGAGACGAACACGGGCAGCACAAGCGCGGACAGCAGAATGCCCGCTATCGCCTGCAAGCGCCACTGGCGGGGCGTGCCGCGCCAGCCGAGGCACAGGATAGCGTATATCTTCGGCGCATACTTGCCTGTGGCGCGATCGCGCACCACGGCCAGGTCAGGTACAAGCGCTATGAAGACGAACAGCGAACTGCCGATGAGGTAGGTCATCACGGCGCTCGGGTCCCAGACGAAGGGGGAGCGAACATTCATGAATATGCCGCGCGAGAAGTCGTAGGGATACACCCAGAACAGACGCCAAGGTCGCCCGACATGGAACATGATGTTGGACAGGGCGGCAATCAGCGAGAAGATAGTCATCACCTCGGCGGCGCGCGTTACGGGACGCCGCCACTCCGCCTGGGTGAGCCTGAGGATTGCGGAAATCATGATGCCCGCGTGACTTATGCCGATCCAAAAGACGAAGTTGGTGATATAGGCTCCCCAAAGCACGGGGCGGCCCAGCCCGGCAACGCCGATGCCCTTATTGACCTCGTAGGCGTATGCGGCGAGGCCGATGAGAATGACCAAGACCAGGAACCCCGCCGCGCCGAGCCACCACTTGGGCATAGCGAGCACGCCCGCGAGCAGGTCGCGGTTCACTTCCTTTTGGGTAAGTTGGATGTGTTCTTGCATGGGTTGTCTGTCAGCTTTCCAGTATCGGTTTTGGGTTATCGCGGCTTGCCGAGCACGAGCACCTGCGTGCGATGGTATGTCTTATGCACCTTGTAGAGCATGAGCTCCTTTTGCTCCCAGATGTTCATCGGCGGGATGAGGCGCGCGAACAGCAGATATACTAGCACGCTGCCGCCAATCACGCCCAATACCATCAGGATGTCCGGTATGTCCGGGAAGTGCATCCCGCGAAGGGCGAGGGGCAGCCTTCCGCTATCGTCCAGGTGTATCAGATGCTTGTCCACATTCGGGTCGCCTATGCCGGGTATGGAGTATGCCGAGACATAGAGGCGCAGCCTGTCTAGTAATGTGCCGACTAGCACACCGACCGACATTATCGTGGGACCCCAGATGCTCTTGCGAATCGGGTTCCACATCATCACGAACAGAGGCGCTGCAAAGCACAGCACGAAGACCGATATGAACACGGCGCGGTACGGGCCGACCATCAGCAACTCCAGCGCCGCCTGCTCATTGGGCTTCTTGCCATACCACAGCACATTGAAGCTGGAGAACCAGAACCAGAACCAGAGCAGCGAGAGCGCGAACAGCAGCTTGCTGACGCCCCAGAACTGTTCGAGGGCGATGTAGTCCTTGTAGCCGCCCCACTGCCGCAGCACGACCATCGTCAGGATGACGGTTGCGACGCCCGCCTGAAGGGCGTTCGCGGCGTGGGTTATCGGGAACAGAGCGTCGATCCAGCCCGGCACAAGCGCCATCAGGAAGTCGACGGAGATTAGGAAATGGACGAATATGAGCATCATGAAGTAGAAAGCGCCGAGTATGCCCATGCGATGGTGCAGCATATTCCACTGCGCGGTTGTGCCGACCCAGTTCCTGGAAAGGCGCGTTGCCCAGCGCTTGCGCCATCCGTCCGCGCCATTGTCGCGGATGAGGGCGAGGTCGGGCGTCGCCGACAGCCACAGCAGCAGGACGCCGGTCACCACGAGGGCGAGCATCGCCAGGGTTGCCCAGATGTGCGGCGAGTATATCGGCACTCGGCTCAGCCAAGGATCTTCGGGGTCGAAGAACCATAGGCTGCGCCTGCCGTCCGTAAGGGGCGGCAGTATCCATAGCATCGGGATGAACAGCAGCATGTTGAACAGCCCTACGGCCGTCCAAAGCTCGGCGGCGCGCGATATGGGACGCCGCCAGTGCCCATTGGCTATACGGGGCGCGATGGCGACCATCGGCGCAGCCTGCGCCGCCGTCAGCACGAAGGCGAATATCATGGCGAAGTAGCCCCAGACTATGCGGTCGCTTACGCCGTCCGACAGCCTGAGCGCGAAGCCGATTATACCCAGCGCGAGCAGAATGGCGCCGGCCGCGACGCCGCTCCACCATTTGTCGCTGGGCTTATCGTGCTTGCCTATCAGGTCACGCACCACCTCGCCCTGTGTGGCGAAGGGCACATATAGCCCCTCACGCGGGCCGTGGTGATGACCATTGCCGTTATGACTAGCCATGCGCTTCGACTTCCTCGTCAACTTTCTTCAAATATACGACCTTGGGATGCGTTCCAAGCTCATCGAACAGGTGATAGCCGCGCCCGCCCTCGCGCGCGGGGGTGGACTTGCGAAGTTCCTTCTCCGCCTTCTTCGCCACCTTCGAGTCCGGGTTGTTCAAGTCGCCGAACATGAGCGCATCCGTGGGGCAGGCGTTGACGCAGGCGGGACTGAGCGCGCGGTCGCCGTCCTGAAGCTCCGCGCCTTCCTTATCGGCTTCGCGCGAACTGCGCCGGATGCGCTGGACGCAGAAGGTGCACTTCTCCATAATGCCCCGGCTTCGCACCGTAACATCGGGGTTGAGCTGGTTCTTCAGGGTCTCGGGCCAAGCGGGTTCCCAGAAGTTGAAGAAGCGAACCTGATACGGGCAGTTATTGGCGCAGAAGCGCGTGCCGATGCAGCGGTTGTACACCTGCACATTCAAGCCCTCTTCGTTGTGGTAGGTCGCATAGACCGGGCAGACGGGTTCGCAGGGGGCGTCGCCGCACTGCTGGCAAAAGAGCGGGATGAAGCGCGCCTTCACATCGGGAAACTCGCCTTCCCAGTAGCGTTCGACGCGAATCCACTCGATAGCCCTGCGCTGGTTGAAGTGCGCCTCTTCGTTGATGGGAACATTGTTCTCGGACTGGCAGGCGACGACACAGGCTTGACAGCCCGTGCACTTGTCTATGTCAACCACCATTCCCCATTGTGCATCCGCCATGCTTTGCTCCTTGCTGGAGTCGCTAGTTGTCAGTTTTCAGTCTAGTTGCCGACAGAAACCGGCGTCCCTATCGGCTCTTCCGGTATCAAGCCGCCGCCGTCGCCAGGGCCGCTTGGCAATTCATTTACGATACTGGCGCGTATTTCGTCCATAGTGAACTCAGGAGTGTCCTCACTGTCGGGATCCCTGAACAGATACGGCTCGCGCGGTATGGCTATCTCGTCAGACGATACCTCGAATACACCGTTGTCATCGCTCACGGATACATAGAGGTCTTTTTCATCTCGGAACTTTTTCAATCCATATTCAGAGCCCACTCTATGCACAAGAAACAATAACAACTGCTCCCCTGGCTCCATCGGTGTCCCTGCATCAGAGAGTCTTACATTTGTAGAACTGTCATCGAATTGAGCCACAATGATTGTGTCGCCGGGCTCGCCTTGGAGTTTTTCGCTCACCTCTACTTCATAGAATACCATTGGGATGCCAATATCTTCGGTAGTCCCTGTGTAATAGGGTTCACGCCCAGCAATTCGTTTGACACTACCTGTGACGACCACATCCGCGGCCACTGACAGGCTTTCAATAGACCTGTGTCCTTCCTTAAATCCCGTTATCTGAGTGACACCCCAGCCTGATCCCTTTATCCCGTACCACACGGCGAACACGAGAAGCGAAACCAGCGCGCCACTAACCATGTACAGAATAATGTTTCGTGTTCTGCTCTTTTTAGTTCCCGTTTAATGCCCCCCGCCGCTGCCGTCCAACGCCGTCAGCTTGATGATATGCTGGTGCTCGTCGGTGGGGAACTCCGTTACCGTATTCTCGAACTTGGGCAGGCGAATCCATTCGCCGGTCCTTTGGATGTTCACTTTGGTTGACGCCCATGCCAGCGCGCCGGTCTCGGCGTCTATGCTGGGCGACAGGATGGAGTACAGGTTAGCGCCGCGCCGCTCGGCGTAGCGCCCGCCGGAAGCGTGCCCCTGTCCCACAGGAACGCACACGGTATCCGGCGGCACGGCAGGGCTTGGGAACGCCAGCGCCTCTATTCTGCCGTACTGCGACTCTATGTTGATTACATCGCCTTCGCTTATGCCGCGATCTTCGGCGACTCGGTGGTTAATCTCCACCCATGTGCGCCAAACGGCAGTCGAAATCGGATCAGGCGTCGCCTGCATCCAAGGCAACGCTGCGCCTCGGCCGTCGCCGATGCCCGTCGACTCGAAGGGCATCAGATAGAACTCGTAGAACTCGCCCTTGGAGAACGTCGGCTCCGCTGCGTCAAGCAGGGGCGGCGGCGTGGGTACGCTTGCGCCGGAGCGGGCCGATGTGTCCCACCAGCCGCCGCGCTGCAATACGCCGTTCCAGAATGCGTTGAAGCTGGCGGCGCGAACCGAGCCGCCGCCGGATTCGTAGAGCTGCCTTGCGCCGTCCTGAAGTATCTCGCGGTATGTCTCGCCGGGCAGTCCGAGGTCAAGCTCGATGCCCTGCGCCACCGTGAGCAGCACGTCGGCGAAGTTCCGTGTGCCAAGATTTTCGCCGCGCGGCTCGTGGAACGGGCGCACTACCGGCTGCTGAAAGCCGAGCGTCTGGTAGCCGGGCGCGGGATCGGGAACGTCGCTGCCCCAATCCTCAAGGTAGTTGTGCTGCGGCAGCACCAGGTCGGCGACCGCGGTGGTGTCGTCCAGCACATCGGAGAAGCTGACGATAAACGGCACATCGTAGGCGGCATGCTGGAAGTTCACGGCGTCCGGCAGTCCATAGACCGGATCCGCGCCGCGCACCATGAGCATGCTAATCTCGCCGCGCGACATCTCGTCGGCGAGCCTGTGCCAGTCTGAGAACGGCGTGCCGCTCTTGGCGACGGGCATGCCGTCTATGGGAGGCGCGGGATTGAAGATGATGCCGCCCTCGCTGTTGACGCTGCCCACAAGATAGTTGAGCGAGTAGATAGCGGCGAGGTTGAACAGCCCGTTGGTGTGCGCCGCCGCCGAGCCGCCGCCAAAGGCGAGCGCCGGGCGATGTTCCGCGAAGTCGTGCGCTACCGTGCGAATCTTGTCCGCGCTGACGCCCGTGCGCGCTGCCACCGATTCGGGCGCATAAGCGTTGATGTCCAAGTTCGCGGTCAGCGCATCGGCAGCGCTCGCATCGGCAAGCCCGTCGGCGATGATGACCTGAGCGATGCTCAGCGCCAACACGCCCTCCATGCCGGGCTTGACATACACCCACTTGTCAGCGTTCGCGCCGCTCATGGAGAAGCGCGAGTCCACATGGATGAGATTGCCGCGCTCATGCTCCGTATCGCGGAACGCGCCGTATCCTATGCTGTATCGCACGGGGGATACCCATGTGTTCAGGAAGTCCGCGCCGAATGAGAGCACCGACGCGGCGTTTGCGATGTCAAAGTCGGGCATCGTATCCTGGGCGAACACCCGGCGCATGGCGGCGCGCAATGTGGTGCGCTCCAGCGGCTCGTATGTCATGTGCCGCGCGCCATAAGCGGATGCGAAGCGCTCAACGACCATCCCCAAGTGCGCGCCTATGGGGTCAGTCGCCATCACCACCGAGGATTGGCGTCCCTCGTCGCTGATGTTCTGAAGCTGGAATGTGAGCCGACTGATGGCGTCCTCCCAGCTGATTTCACGGAAGCGATTCGCGCCGCGCTCGCCCGCGCGCACCAGCGGCCCCCGTATCCTGTCGGGATGGTAGAGCGCCTGAAGGCCCGCTTCGCAGCGCGCGCTGTGCTTGCCCAGATTTATCGGGTAGTCAACATTGCCCTCGACCTTCTTGGCGCGCCCTTCCATAACGCGCACCACGATGCCCTCACTGGTCGGACACTGGCGGCAGAGCGTCGCATACCAGTTATCGCGCCCCGTAACGAGGTCTTCGGGCATTTCTACCGGCGCTTGCACCAGCAGTTCGTCTTCCGGCACGCCGCATGCCTGAAACAGGATAGCGCCTGCCGCCGAGCCACCGGCTAGCGTTAGGAATTGTCGTCGAGTTAGAGCCATGTTCTATATTCAGCCTTTAGAAGTGGCAAGCGGTACAGTCGGTTGGAGCGCCGTAGTCGCGGTGGCAGTTCACGCAGTCGCCCATCTTGAGCGAGCGCACCTGCTCCACCTTTTCCATGGATCCCACATCGCCGTGACATGTCGCGCACACCGCGGTCTCCGGTATGCCTTCACTCTCCGCGAAGAACCTGATATGCGCCTCATGAACGAAATGCACATGGTCGGGTACTCTGTGAACGCGCACCCAGTCGATGGGGCGGTCGTCCGCGACCATCTCGCGCAGCTTCTCCACTTCCGGCAAGCCGTCGCCTACGACCTGATGGCAGGTGAGGCACAAGCCCGCGGACGGAATAGTCGCCGCCGCGCCCTCCGTAACATTGCGATGGCAGAAGGTGCAGTCCATCCCCAGGTCTTCGACGTGCGTGGGATGCGGAAACGCGATGGGCTGGTCGGGTCCCTCGTCGTATCCGAAGACGACGGGCCTGCCGAGCCACGCCGAAATCAAGAATGTCAGCCCCAGCGCAACCACGGCGAGAGACGCCAAGGTGATGACGCCAAAAGTGCCATGCTTGAGCATCTGCCTGCGCGTTGGCTTGGAGATCTGAAAATCGCCTGGTATCAAGTTCCGATAGTCCTGTCAGAGTGATTTAGGTTCGTCGCCGATGTCCGCTTATATCCAGTAGTCCGCCCAGAAGGTGTTCAGCACGCCGCCGAGGTCAACCATCCGAATGAAGAAGAAGAGCGCAATCAAAAAGCAGATTATCGCGCAGGCGTAGAAGAACAGACGCGCGCGCTGCCATACCTGGGACACATGCCCCGACGCTACGAACGACGGGATGAGGTTATGCCCCACAATCATGTTGGCGGCGAACAGCACTATGAATATGACGACCATCCATAGCGAGAACAGCATGCTGCCCAGTTCGCTCCAGTGGAATGCGCCAAGAGGAGCTGGTTCCATAGAATAGATACCCTCTGAATGCCGCTTATCGCGCCGCTGAAAGGTTCGCTTGAAACTGCGCTCACCGCGCTAGTTCCAACCTCCCAAACACTGCCATCAGCGCAACGAAAAACCGTATCAAAATCTTGGTGAAAACTATCACAACGCCTTCGGCGATGTCAAGGGTTTTGGCATCATTGAGAAAATTGCATTAGTCCCTTCCCCCTTGATGGGGGAAGGTTCGTCGGCGAGGCGAGGACGCCGCAGATGTGATTGTCCCTTCCCCCTTTGGGGGAAGGTTAGGATGGGGGCGAAAATGCTTGCCTATCGACGGCTAAACTGTACTGGCGCAATTTTCTCCATCATTACATTTTTTGCGTAGTTCGCCGCATGCCCTCGACTTGGACGGCGCGGACGCTCACGCAAGCGCCACCCCCACGATGCTCTGCTCGAGGGCGTAGGCAAGTTCTGTGGCATACTCCAACCGCTCGTGGTCGCCCAGCGTACCCACGAATGCGACGCCCAGCACGCGCCCGACCTGAAAGTCCACGATGGTGGCGGAAATCAGGCGGCCATTGTCGTTGTGCAGCGCCTTGAGCGCCACCGCCTCGTCGAAGAAGCCGGACGGCCGCAAGCGTTCCGTGGCGACGAGCTTCTGGTTGTTGCCGATGTCAACGCCGATATTCGCCTCAAAGTCCTTGAGGAATACATCGTGCATCCAGCCATGCACCGCGTCCGGCGTATCGAACAGGTGCGCCACGGTTGCCACCATGAAATCGACGCCATCGGTGCCGAACGACGGCACAACCGAGACGAACTCGCGCATATAGCCGCCAATGCGCCCGACGCCGCGGAAGCGCTCGGCGTCGCTGCCGGGAAAGCCGTGCTCCGCCATCGTCTTGTTATCGAGCTCGGACTCACGCGACGGCTGAAAGTTCTCGAACCGCGACGGCAACTCGGACGCAACCAGCGGCATCTGCCGTATGTCTTCCATCTCAATGCGCGCAGTGGCATGGTGCAATGCGTTGATTGTCATAAGTCCTCGATGGGTCAGGCTTCATCAGTCGGCGGACTGGTATTCGGCTTGGTGAATGCGCGTACATTGTACTACTGCGGCGCGGCGGCTGACTAGCGAATCGGCGTCCATAAGTCGGCAAGCAAACCCCATCGGCGAAACTTGCATCCAATACGATATAATGACCGCATCTTGAAGTGTATGATACAAAGGACGGCACATGAACGAGAGCACCGCCTACACCGACATCCAATCTTCGCCGGGGATAGTCAGGAGCGTCATCCTGCCCGTCTGCGCGGCGACGGTCGCGCTCGCAATCGCCATCATCGGCGCGCTGCTGGTGCGCGGACAGGGGAGCGACATAGACGGCGTGAACTTCTTCGTGGAGTCGCTGTCGGGCGGCGCGGCGCGGCAGCTTGGCGGTCTCGGCATCATCGCGCCGCTCGGCTTCGCGTTCGGCGCGGGACTGGCGGCGGCATTCAACCCGTGCGGCTTTGCGATGCTGCCGGCGTACATGGGGCTGTATCTGGGCGTCGGCGCTGACGATGACAGAGGCTCATTCGCGGCGCACATCGGCAAGGCGCTGCTCATCGGCGGCTCCGTAACGGCAGGCTTCATCCTGCTGTTCGCCGCCGCGGGCGCGGTCATAGGGCTGGGAGCGCGCTCGGTCGTCGGCAGCATCCTGCCCTGGCTAGGCTTGGGCATCGGCGTCCTGCTGACGCTCGCCGGCGCATGGCTGCTGGGCGGCGGCAAGCTGTACACCGCGCTGGCGCAGCAGATGTCGGAGCGATTCGGCAACCCTGGCCAGGCGAATGTGCGCGGCTACTTCCTGTTCGGGCTGGCATACGGGTTGGCATCGCTGAGCTGCACGCTGCCGATATTTCTGGCAGTAATCGGAGCATCGTTCGCCACCGCAAGCATCTGGACGGCATTCGCCCAATTCGTGCTCTACGCTCTCGGAATGGGATCGGTCATCATCACGCTAACGCTGGGAATAGCGCTATTCAAAGGCGCGATGGTAAAGGGAATGCGAAAGGTGATGCCGTACATGCAGCCCATCGGCACCTGGCTAATGCTCATAGCCGGAACCTACATCGTGTTCTACTGGCTGACGATAGGGAATGTGCTTGGGTAGGTAGTTTGGCAATAAGTCAGTCGGTAAATCAGAAACGCCCGCCAAATAAAACTGGCGGGCGTTTTGCGTCAGATGTCAGGGCGGCAACAATCTCATCGTCGCGACTACTATGGCTACGGCGCGCCACAGAGTTGTCATCGCTCATCTTTTCTTGGCGTCGATTATGCGAAAGTGCTTGCCGTCTTTTGAAGACTTGTCTAATGCAGAGTCCCATCGCGTAACCCTGAGCCGATTATCGGGCAGTTTCAGGTCAAGCCAATACGGAGAGCCATCAGACTTCAGCCACCACTTCGGCCACTTGGCATATTTCAAATTCTCGGAATGTTTTGGAGAGACTAGGCAGAAATAAGGCCTCACCTCTTCATACTTGTCCCCACCTTTTCCAAATATCAATTTCATGCGCTTTGCTTTGGAGAGCATCTGATTGTTACTCCAAGAAGTGTAGCCTTTCGCTTCCAAGAATATCAAACGATAAACACCCTCCTCGTCTTTGAACGCAACCAGAAAGTCAACGTCCTCCTGAGTCCCTGTGACTTCTCTCGAATTCTCAAAGACATCCCCACTATCCGGACTGGCATATAGCGTGACAGCGGCAGCTATCCAATCTATATGGTAATCCATTGCCGTGAGCGCGTTGTCGGGTATATCTACGCCAATCTCATTGGCTAGACGTCCGCGGAAGTAGCCCGACATCTCAAATTTGTGATTTCCCAGCGCCTCCCCTACAAGGAAGAACCGCTCCTTCCTGTTGAGCCGCTCCAAGGTTTCAATTAGGTCAGTTTGCATATTGAACTCCTACAAAGGGAATTATGAAGGAAAGGCGTTCTGACATTGTGGCTGGCTAATCCCTCAACCGCGTGGATTCCCGCTTTCGCGTGAATGACGCTTTAACTATCACCACATATTGAGAATATCGCCAAGGATTGAGCCTTGCCAGAATCATAACATAGTCATATCATAGTTGCTGAACTCCGCAAAAGTTCGGCAACCGAATACACAGACGCATACAGCATATAGGCGCAGGACGGGCATTTATGCCCCCTTGCGGCTGTATGCGGATGCCGGGAACTTTTGCGGAATACCCTAATCCTGAGCCAAGAGGTGGTTTCTGTGTACTGCATATATTGCGGTGTTCAAAATACTGATGGCGCTAATTTCTGCTCAAACTGTGGGAAGGAGATGATTTCCAGGCCGACCGAAGAAGTTGTTGAATCCAGAACTGACGAACCTCAGGAGGAGATTCGAGTTCAGGAGGAGCCGCAACATCAATCTCAGGCACAACAGGAAGTTCAGCCACAGCCACAGCCACAGCCACAGGAGTATGTACAACCTCAGCAGCGGATTCAAGAGGAGACTGCTTACAAGGGCAAACCATTGAACATACAAGTAAGGGTATCTGGTCTTGGTGGTTGGATACCTATGCTCCAGGGAGAAAGCCAAGGCCGCGCTCTTGAGCGTGTTTTGCCTGAACTTAACGCCAATGGTTACAAAGTTGCGTTCATCGTCCCAGACAGTCCTAGTTTTCTGTGGAAACTGCTCAACGCGCTGATTGCTGTCGTAACACTTGGATTTTATTGGCGTAATGCTGGTGTCCTAATCATAGGTGAGCGAATTGATTAGTCTCAGGACAAATTGGGTGTCTATTTTGGTTTGCCTGCGGGACAGCAAAGTTGCAGTAAGGCATATTCACCGCTGCTTCCGTTCGTGATTCCTTTAACAAAAACGTAACGCCCGACGCATTGCTTGATGCGTCGGGCGTTACAAGGGGCCGAGCAGAGACAAACCTCTAGCGAACCAGTATGCCTTTGCGGTCCTCCCAGCCAAGTCCAGATTAACGGTGCACTGCCTTCATCGTCAACCATTGTGCGCTTGTAAAGCTGCGATTAACCCTGTCTGACATACTGAAGTGCTGACAAACTAACCGCCCTACTCCTCCGCCACCACAGGATTGCTGAGGACGCCCACGCCCTCCAGCTCGACTTCAACCGTGTCGCCGCGCTTGATTTCGCCGGGTTCGCCGGGGGTGCCGGTCATTATCACATCGCCCGGCTCCAGGGTTACGACGCTGCTCACGAACTCGATGATGCGGCGGCAGTTGTGCGCGAGGTCGTCGGTGTTGGACTGCTGGATGACCTCGCCGTTGACGCGCCCGGTGAGCAGCAGATTGTCGGGGTCAAGTCCGCTCACGATGTAAGGCCCTATCGGGCTGAAGGTGTCGCTGGACTTCGCGCGCCACCACGACAGGTCGCCGCGCTGCCAGTTGCGCGCGCTAACATCGTTGCCGCAGGTTACGCCGAGCACGAAATCAAGCGCGTTCTCCTGCGTGGCGCGCCTGCACTGCTTGCCGATGACCAGCGAAAGCTCCGCTTCCTCTTCTACCCGCACACCCTCATCGATCGCCTCGCGGGGAATGACGATAGGGTCGTCAGGCCCTATGACCGACGACGGCGTCTTTATGAAAGGCTCTGGCACCTTGGGCAGATCTATGTCGCCGCCAACGAGCGACGCGGAATGCGCCAAGTGGCTGACATAGTTCCTGCCGATTGCTATAATCTTGCCGGGCATCACCGGGGCGAGCAGCTTCACCTCGGACAGTGGCAGCGACTCGCCGGTTCGCTCATGGTCTTCATACGGCGCGGCGCTGATTTCCAGTACATTGTCGCCCTCGACAACGCCGTAGGATACGCAATCGCCATGCTGATAGCGCGCATACTTGGTCATAGTGAGATAAACCCTCCTGTTCGGCTTGATGATTTATAGTCTGGCTGTGCCTAGTGTATCGCAAACCACGCGCCGACTGCTACAATTGCCCCCATCCTGTCTATCCTGACCATAGTTAATCCGCGTCCCGTAAGGAGCGCCGCATGCGTATCACGAATATCGAAGGCTTCAACCTGTCATCCCCCCTTGAGCGTCCCTTCGGATGGTCAAACGGCTGGATAAGCGCGCGGACGGTCGATGTGCTCAAGATTGAGACCGACGAGGGCATCACGGGCTGGGGCGAGGGCTATGTGGGCGCGGGCGGCGGCTTCGTAAAGCAGCACTTCGGCGACATGCTCATCGGAGCGGATCCGCTGAACCGCAACGCTCTATGGCAGCAGATGTTCGCGCGCGTCTATAACGGCAATAATGCGGGCGGCTTCGCGGGCAGCGCCATCAGCGCCGTGGACACCGCGCTCTGGGACATCGCGGGCAAGGCGAGCGGCATGTCGGTGTCCGAGCTGCTCGGCGGGCGCATCCGCGACAAGGTGGCGGTGTATGCCACGGGGCTATACTACACCGAAGGCGAGTTCCCGACGCGCCTGCTGGACGAGGCGACCATGTATGTGGAACTGGGCTTCAAGGGAATGAAGACGAAGGTAGGCGGACTGCCCATCGCCGAGGATGTGCGGCGAGTCGCAGCCATCCGCAAGACCATCGGCGACGACATTCGCCTGATGGTGGACGCCAACCAAGCATACAGCGCCGCCGCAGCCATACACATCGGGCAGCGGCTATCCGACCTGAACATAGGCTGGTTCGAGGAGCCGGTCAACGCCAAGGATGTGGAAGGCTATCTGCAAGTGAAGTCGGCGGTAGCGATGCCCGTCGCCGGCGGCGAGAACCTGCGGACGCGCTACGAGTTCAAGGACTTTTTCGCCCGAAGAGCATACGACATCGCGCAGCCTGATGTCGTCAATGCGGGGGGCATAACCGAGATGCGGAACATCGTCATGACCGCGAACGCATACGGCATCCAGGTCAACCCGCATGTATGGGGTTCGCCGATAATGATAGCGGCAAGCCTTCACATCGCAGCCACGATACCGCCCTGCCCACCGGCGCACGAACCGCGCCCGTATGAGCAAGAGCCGGTGATGGAGTTCGACCGCACGCCAAGCGGCATCCGCGAGGGGCTGGTGGCAGAGCCGTTCGACCAGCAAGACGGCTTCGTGAGCGTGCCGACAGCGCCGGGGCTAGGCATCGAGGTGGATGAAGCGGCGGTGCGCCGTCTGGCGACATAGTTCCGCAGATCAGCGTTTGGGCGCAGAACACAAAACAGGAGGCGTGTACATGGCAACGACTCTTACGCAAACGAAGAAGATAGATACAAAGCAGGTCGAAGAGGCGCTAGACGAAGTGTTGTCCAACTTCAAGTGCCCATTTTCAGGACATCGAAGTTGGACGATAATAGACGAGCTCGTGACAATTACTCCCTGGATTGAAGGGATCGTTCCGGACCACTCCTACCCCGCCGTAATGCTGGCGTGCAATGGATGTGGGTATGTCGCTCTTTTTAGCGCCATCAAATTGGGTCTTGTCAGCCCGGACGCGGAGAGCGTAAATGCGTAGAGCGTCTGAGGATGGAGAGGCTCCAAGAAGCGACGAACGAGAGTACAGCGTTCCCCCCATGAATCTCGCGGCTCCTGTCTCACAATCGGGATTCCCGGTAAGCAACCAACAGTGGAGTCGCATCAAGGGGCAGATTTGCGGTATTAGCTCAAATGAGAGCCTATGGTTTTCAGCATCTCTAGCGTCTTTGACGGGTGGCATTTCCTTTCTGATAGGCGTCGTATCATTGGCACAACTTGAAGGTGTTGCTTTTTGGATAACGGTATCCTTCTATGTGGCAATGACCATTGGATTTACCGGAGCATTTTTGTGTTTTATCTTTTACAAAGTGGGCAAGAAAAGTCGAGAAGATGACATTAAAGCCGTGCTAGGATATATGGACGAAATCGAGCAGACTTTCATAAATGCTAATCGCTAGGTTAGCGTCTCTCACATCCCAAAATTAAACTTCGCTATCAAGTCATAAGCTCCGAAACCCGTCCGGAGCGAAAGTCTTCAAGAGCCTCATTCGCCAGTTTTTCAAGCGTATCCTGGCTATTAGCGAATGCCTCTATCCAGCGTCTATCGGACTCCAACTCTTCGAGAATCCAAGCGGCAAAAGCCTCCTGTTCATCTTCAGGCAGTTTGGATGCTTCGTCAAATGCGGTTCTCAAGGAATTGGTCACCATCGCTGTCGCTCACTCTCTGTCGGCGCTTCCTGATTAAGACCGTGTGCAGGCTACCTTGTACTCCGTGAATGAAAACACTGCCGTATTAACGGCCGCTATTGATTATAATATAACTCGCCAATTCAAGGGTGAAAATCCATTAGAGATATGTATGGCTACTGATTCTTCCCAAGACTTCGCTATCCAAGTCAGCGGCTTGAGCAAGGCTTACGGACGAGCGCAGGTGCTGCGTGGACTGTGCCTTAAAGTGCCGTGGGGACAGACGCTGACCGTGCTGGGGCAAAACGGCTCTGGCAAGACCACGCTCATCAAGACGCTGGCGATGCTGACCAAGCCCGACGCCGGCGAAGTGCGTATTGGCGGGCTGTCCACGCGGCACGGCGGCAAGCGCGTTCGCCGCGTCATAGGCGTCGTAACGCACGAACCGTTGCTGTACGACGGTCTCAAGGGCGGCGAGAATCTGCGCTTCTTCGCCAAGATGTTCGGACTTGAGCGCATCGACGAACGCATAAGTAGCGTAGCGGCGCAGATGGGCATAGCCGAGCGCCTCGACATCAGGGCAGGCGCTCTCTCGCACGGCATGCGGCGGCGCTTCAGCATTGCGCGCGCGCTGCTGCACTCGCCCCGGGTGCTGATTATGGATGAGCCGGAGAGCGGACTAGACCAAGAAGCGCTTGGGCTGCTGGAGGCGATAATCTCCGACAAGACGAACCCGGAACGCGCCATTCTCATGACGACGCACAACATGGAACGCGGCATCGCGCTCGGCGACCGCGTGGCTATCTTGTCGGGCGGGCGAATAGCATACGACGGCGCAGCGGATGCGGACGCCACAAGAGCGGCATACCTGCGGCATACCGCCCCGCGCCGGAGTGAGGCGGCGCTCCGATGAGGGCGTCAATGCTGGCGATGCTGGCAATCCTCCGAAAGGATGTGGTGCTTGAGCTGCGAACAAAGGACATCGTCGTCACGGCGCTGGTGTTCGCGCTGCTGGTCATCGTCGTGTTCAATTTCGCCATCAGCCCAACGCCGCAGACGGTGGTATTCGTCGCGCCGGGCATCCTCTGGATTGCGTTCGTGTTCGGAGGCGTGCTCGGGCTGAACCGCTCGATGGCGCTGGAGAATGAGAGCGGCGGGCTGTACGCGCTGATGCTGACGCCCGTAAGCCGCGACCTGATATTCTTCGGCAAGATGCTGGGCAGCTTTCTGTTCATGCTGCTGGTCGAGGTGGCGGTGTTCCCGATTTTCGCCGTGCTGTACAACTTTTCGCTGCTGCTGCCGGGCCTCATCCCCGTCGCGGCGCTCGCCACGCTTGGCGTTGCGACGGTAGGCACGCTGTTCTCGGCGATGGCGGCGAACACTCGCTCCCGAGAGGTCATGCTGCCGCTGCTATTCTTTCCGGTGGTGGTGCCCGCTATCGTAGCGGCAGTGGAAGCCTCAACCGCCGTGATACAGGGGGGCAGCGCGTTCGACCGCTGGATACCGTTCCTGATAGCGTTCGATGCGCTGTTCCTCGTGGTCTGCCCCCTCGCTTTCCAATTCGTGGTCGAGGAATAGGCGCAGCGTCCGAAATGCCGCAACTCAAAGCCAAAGTTGCTCTTGTTGCCCATCTTGCATAAATGCTAGGCTAAAATAGACACTGTAAGCTAAATGTAGCGTTGATACGGATTGGCGGCTCTCACTGAGCCGATGGATTTCAGCTTTCGCAGGGATGACGATTGGGATAACCAAAGTACGCAGTCAATCCCGTTGGCTAGTGCGACAATCGCAAAATTGACACTCAAATGAGATACCTGATATATTTATTATCCAACATGCGAAACATGAAGCAAGTTTGAGTTGGACTTGTGCAGTGTTTCCCAGCGCTCTCCACGAGCCAATAATGCGATTAAAACAGCTAAACCAAGGCGGCGCAGTCCCGTCCATGAATGTCCCCAAGTTACGCCGGCGGCCGGTCGCAGGGTTTGGGGCGTCTTTTCTTTTCACATCCACAACCGACGGCGGGTCGCGCACGCCTCATAACAGACGCTACCCAGGAGGCGAAATTTGCAAAAGAGTGACTTTGTAGTTCGATTTGCGGGCGAAGGCGGACAGGGCATGGTTACCTCATCTGAGGGGCTTGCACAGGCTGCAAGCAATGTGGGCTACCATGTGCAGACATTCGTCACATTCCCATCCCAGATTATGGGCGGCCCCACAATGGCGCAGGCGCGCTTGGCGACAACGCCCGTCCTGAGCTCAGGCGACGACATAGATGTGCTGGTGTGCTTCAACGAAGAAGCGTACCAGAACCACAGGGACGAGGTGAGGGACGGCGGCGTCATCATCTACAATTCGGGCGAGTTCGAGCCTGATGACTTGGCGAACAGCTTCGGCATGCCCTTCGCCGACCTCGCAAAGTCCACCGGCAACGCCCGCGCAGAGAACATGATTGTGCTGGGAGCGCTCGCGCATCTGGTCAGCATGTCGCAGACCATCCTGGAGGATTTCGTAAAGGAACGCTTTACGAGAGGACGCGCGAACGATGAGCAGATTATAGTGTCCAACTTCGAGGCGCTGACGCTTGGACGCCAGGAAGCTGAAAAGAGCGGCTTTAGCCTCGGCGAACTCGCGCCGTCGATAAAGCCTGAGGGCAATCAGATTCTGATCAACGGCAACGAGGCAATCTCGCTAGGCGCATGCGCCGCCGGGCTTGGCTTCTACATCGGGTACCCTATATCCCCCGCAACCTCGATCCTGCTCTGGATGGAGCGCAATCTCACCGGCAAGGGCAAGTTCGTGTATCAGGCAAGCTCGGAGATTGAGGCTATCAACGCCCTCGTGGGCGCAGGCTTCGGCGGGCAGAAGTCAATGACCGCGACCGCGGGGCCCGGGCTGTCGCTTATGGGCGAGGGGCTTGGACTGGCATGGATGTCAGAAGTGCCGCTGGTGGTTGCGGACATTCAGCGCGGAGGCCCATCCACAGGCCTGCCCACGAAGACGGAGCAGTCCGACCTGCTGATGGCGATGACGCCGGGACACGGCGATGTCAGCATACCCATCATCGCCCCGGGCACCGTCGAAGAGTGCTTCTACGGCGCGGCAATGGCGCTCAACTGGGCTGAGCGCTACCAAGGGCCGGTCATCCTGCTGAGCGAGCACATGCTATCTGAGCGAAAGCAGAACATCCCCAAGCCCGACCTGAGCAAGCTCGTGATAGAGGAACGGCAGACATACACCGGCAGCAACGGCTACAACCGCTACGACGGCTGGGAGCTTTCGCCGATGCCGCTGCCCGGCAACCCCGGCAGCTACATCGCCAACGGCAGCGAGCACGACGGCATGGGCGACACGACCCACCTGCCTGAGCGCCATATCCAGATGACAGAGCGGCGCTTCAGCAAGCTGAAGTTGCTGGAGAACGAAGAATATGAGAGCCGCAACAGCGACGCAAGCATCGCGCTTATGCCTTGGGGCGGTTCCAAAGGCCCGGCGCAGGCGGCATACGACATCATAATGGACAACGACGGTGAACTCGGCTGGTACTACACGATGTTCCTCAACCCCCTGCCGGCGGAGCTTCTCGAAGAACTGAAGCGGAAAGAATTGGTGCTGGTGCCTGAGCTTAACTACCTCGGCCAGTTCTCCGGTATCCTGCGTTCCCAGGGAGTGAAGGCAGAGTCCATCACGCAGTACACGGGGCTGCCCTTCAAGGTCAGTGAGCTTGCGGAGCGCATTACAGAGCGCCTCGAACAGGAACAGAAAGTGAGCGTAACGGTATGAGCGACAAGAATCCGGAATACGATTTCAAGTGGTGCCCCGGCTGTGGCGACTTCGGCGTGCGGCGCGCCCTCGAATCCGCCATCGAACAGCGCAGGGTCGAGACGGAGCTGCCCGTCGAGAACAACGTGATTGTGGCAGGCATCGGCTGCTCAGGCAATATGGTGCATCTACTCGAAGGCCCGCAGCCCTACGGTCTTCATGGCATTCATGGCAGGACGCTGCCGATTGCACTGGGCGTCAAGATGGGACGGCCTGACCTCAATGTAATCGTCGTAGCGGGCGACGGCGACTTCCTGAGCATCGGCAACGAGCATATCGCGCCACAGGCGGCGCGCAACCTCGATATCACCGTCGTGATTATGGACAACGCCGTGTATGGGCTGACGAAGGGGCAAAGTTCGCCCACGACCAAAATTGACGAAATCACCAGCTCCACGCCATACGGCAAGCCCGAAGTCCAGCTGGACCCGCTTGCCCTCTACCTGACGCTTGGCGTCTCATACATAGCCTCGCATGTGTCAACCAAGGTCAGGGACTTGGGCGCTGTCATCGCCGACGCGATGAACCACAAGGGCTTTTCCATCGTGCATGTGCAGTCCCCCTGCACGACCTACAACAATACCTTCCAAGAGCTGAAGGGCAATGTGCGGAAGGGCATACCGCCGCTCGCATGGGACATCCCGGAGCATCACGACCCCAGCGATGTGGAAGCGGCGCACGAGCTGCTCAACCAGGGCGGCGTGCCGGTCGGCATCGTCTATAAGGACGCCGACAGGCCCTCGTTCCAGGACCGCATCGACATCATCAACGACAAGTCCTTCTCGCGGCAGGTGGACAAGATGATCGACTCTTACGCCATCTAGCCGAACGATAGCACACACATAATCGACTTCAGAGAGGAGGCAGCCTGCGGGTTGCCTCTTTTCAGCAGCGCTCCCAATCGGGTGGTTCGACAAGCTTGCCACAAACGGAGGCGGGCTTACCGCGAAGGCGAAACTCCGCGCCGTTTTCCCTTGTCCCATAACGCCGCGTTAAAGCGCCGTTAATCTGCGCGTCCTAAAATACGCTTACGCGGCAGCGCATTGAGCTTTGCCGTACTTCCAACTACCGCATCGACGGATGATGCAAGGCGCATCGGAACATACTCTGAGCGCCCATGATCACGACATGAGCGACGAAGCATGCAACTACCACGCATCCTGATAGCCGAGGCTATCGGCACATACTTGCTGGTGCTGTTTGGCGCAGGCGCGGTCGCCACGGATGTCATCACGAGCGGACAGCTCGGCTTGTGGCCCGTCGCGTTCACAGCCGGCTTTGGCGTTACGGTGGGCATATACGCCAGCCTCGCCATATCGGGCGCTCACCTCAACCCTGCCGTGAGCCTCGCGTTCGCCATCTTCCGCCGAAGCGAGTTTCGCTTCGGTAGGATGCTTGCGTACTGGGGCGCGCAACTAGCGGGAGCGGTAGCCGCGGGATTGACGCTCTTCGCCGTATTCTCGCCCTTCATCGAGCGTCTGGAACGGCTGAACGGCTACATTCGCGGCGCGCCGGGCAGCGAGTACTCGGCGATGATATTCAGCAAGCACTTCCCGGACGCGGGCGTGTTCGGCATCGATGAGGCTGCCCGCGCCCTGCTGTCAGCGCCGGCAGCGGCGGCTATCGAGGGGCTCGGCACGGCGGTTCTAGTGTTCGTCATATTCTCCCTATTCGACAGGCGCAACACCGCGCTGCCGAACGATGCTCTCGCGCCGCTCTTGGTGGGCTTGACCGTCGCCGTGCTGATAGCCGTATTCGCTCCGCTGACGCATGCGGGCTTGAATCCGGCGCGCGACTTCGGACCGCGCCTCGTAGCATTCTTCGCGGGCTGGGGCAGCGTCGCACTGCCGGGGCCGTCGGGCGGCTTCTGGGTGTACATCGTGGGGCCTCTGCTGGGCGCGCCCATAGGCGCGGCGGCGCATGAGTTCCTTCTCAAGCCCGCCCTGCCCTCATTGCGCCGGAGCGGCCCAGCCCGGAACGGCGCTGCGGATGCGCTCGCCGACTACGAACATGCCCCCAACGCAAGGGATGGCGGGGGTTGAGCGAAGTCTGCGATGCCAACACGCCCTAGTCGGGCACGCCTTCGCTGAGGGGCGTCGCCTTGCTGAGGTAGTAGTTGGGATCGGCGCGCGGGTTGCCCGCGTCGGCGGCGTCGAGCATCTTGTCGTATCGGGAATCCAGCTCCGAGAGCTTGGTCCCCATCGTCTTGTGCAGCGCGACGCTGGATATGACGCGGTGCGTGTCGCCGCCCCCGCAGCCTTTGCACTCGATAGCATCCGGCGGCGTGTAGCTGCGCCACAGCACGCTGGACTTGAGGTTGCAGCCGTCGCATCTGTACTCATAGATTGGCATATAAACTTGTCCTGCTACGCTAGATAGGGTTTCCGTGCCGGATGCCTGCTTTCCCCACATCACGAGGCGAAGGTGGTTTGTACTTTCGCGGAGGCGTCGAAGAACGCCTGCAACGAAAGCTGGTACTGGAAGAACGCGGTGCGGCGCAACTCGTCATGGGATTTCACGCAGCCGCTGGGCATTGTGAGGTCGAGCGTGTTCAGCGTGTGCGCGGAATCCGAGCCGCCATTGGCAGCGATGTTGTCAAGCAGCTCTTTCCACTCGGCGGGCGACATGTCTATGTAGAAGTCGAGGTCGCGCAACTCATCCGCCGGGACGGCTTCGACGGCGGCGCACTCAAAGCCCTCGAATGTGACGGCAAACGCGGCTGCGTCCACCTTGACACCCATGCGGCAGTTGACGCTGCCCTGCGATGTGAACTGGGAGTCGCCGTTGGCGCTCTCGCGGACGGCTTCAAACCACTCTACGGACGGGAATTGCGGCATATCTTGTCCTTGTTTCTCGCGTATCAATCGGGCAGACGGCTACACAGCCGGAGCGCAGATTATTTGGAAGCCTCATCATCGGCGTCGAAGTCGGGCAGCGGCTCGTCGAAGGGTTCGCCGTTGGCTTCATGTTCCAGGCGGCGCTGGTTCCAAGCCTTGATTTTAGCCGAGATCCTCTCGATTCTTCTGCGTTCTTCTTCACGGCCCTCCTTGCGTCCCGCCTCAAAGCGTCTTCTCAGATAGGGTTCTGCAAGCATAGTAAGCGCCTCCAGTGTAAGGCGGGTTATTGGGAATCCTCGTCATCAGCGTCGAAATCGGGCAGAGGCTCGTCGAAGGGTTCGCCGTTGGCTTCATGTTCCAGGCGGCGCTGGTTCCAAGCCTTGATTTTAGCCGAGATCCTCTCAATTCTTCTGCCGGCTTCCTTGCGTTCTTCTTCACGGCCCTCTGCAACGCCTTCTTCGCGGCCCTCTTCACGGCCTTCTTCGCGGCCTTCTTCGCGGCCCTCTTCGCGGCCTTCTTCGCGGCCCTCTTCGCGGCCTTCCTTGCGTCCGGCCTCGAAGCGTCTTCTCAGATAAGGTTCTGCAAGCATGGTCGTCACCTCCGCCAGAAGAATTATAACAAGTGATACTGCCGCAGCCGTGATGATGTTCGGAGCGGTTCTTTCGCCAATCGCAAGGATGGTATCAACAGCAGTATCGTCAGTTCTGTGAAATATCTCTTGCCAGGTTATCAGACATACTACGGCTGCTATCTGAGTGGCGAATAGGATGTAGTAGATTACGCCCCAAGGTCTGGATATGCTCCATATAGAAACTCTATCAGAATCAGGCAATGATTTCCTCTGCGCTGTCAGTATTTCCTACACACTCCGGCGCGCTATCCCCTCCTTAACCTTCCCCCAGAGTGGGAAGAAAGTCAATCCGACGGGGCGAAGTGAGTATCTATGCGGGCTGAGGCGTCGAAGAAATACTGGAAGGTCTGATTGTAGCGATAGAAGAAGTCCTGACGGTACTGGTCGCCGTTCATGGTGAGCGCCAAGCCTTCGTCCCGGCCCATGTCCAGCGTGTTGAGGGTGTGGTCGAGGTCCGCGCCGTCGTTGTCTCTGATGTTACGCAGCATCTCTTCCCACTCGTCGGGCGGCATGTCGAGGTAGAAGTCGGCTTCGGCGAGATCGGACTCGGCGACCTGCCGCACTTCGTCGCACTCCGCGCCCTCAAACACCAGAATGTAGGATTGCGCCGCAACCTTGATGCCCACAGTGGCATCGCACAGACCGCCGCCCGCCTGCTGATAGGATTCGTCGGCGTTGAATATGTCGCGCACCTGCTGAAACCATTCGACGGATGGGAATTGCGGCATTGGCTATACCTCCATGAACTTGGCGAGTCCCGGCGGGAAGCCGGCCTCGCGCGACACGCCGATGTGCTCCATGTTGGCGAGGTACTGGCGGGCGAAGTCGCCCATCATGCGCTCGTACTGACGCATGCCGCTCCGCGCGCCCTCGATGCCGCCGCCGAAGATGATGGCAAGCGCCTCTCTGAGCACAGGGTCATTGAGTTCGCGCTCGAATACGCGCTCGGCGATGTTCATCAGGCGGGAGAAGACGAGAGCCTTGTCCGGATTGTGCGATGTGGCATAGCGCAGGTGGGAGAGGCCATAGGCGATATGGCGCGCCTTGTCTTGCAGGCAGCGCGCGAACAGTACCTTCTCCGCCGGGTTGTGCGCGAAAAGCTCGCCATAGCGGTAGAGCGTGAAGGTGAAAGTGCCGCGCAGCAGATGGAGCATCACGACCGTTTCGGGCCAGCCGCCGGTGCTCTCGAGCAGCATGCGATTGACCTCGCCCTTGCCCTCCAGTCCCAGCCCGCCGCCGTTGGAGAGGGCGCGCTTGCGGAACGCCTCGAAGTGGCGAGCGTTGTCAAACATCTGCGTCGCCAAGAAGAGCTTGACCTCGTGGAAGCCGTAAGATAGCTTCTGCTGCCAGCCACCGATGACCTCTATCTCGATGCTGGCGTTCTGCGAAAGCTCGGTGCAGAGCTGGCAGATGGCTGCCTCCACATCGTCGGGCAGGGCGCGAATGGTGTTCCAGGGGACATCAGTCGCAGGCGCCCAACGGCGCTGGATTGCCTCTTCGTAGAGATCGGCGGCGTTGTCTGCCCAAAGTTCGCGTTTCTCGCGCACCTCAAAGCCGAGCGGCGCGACGCCGGGGACGGGATAAGCGCCGCGCGGCTTGCGCGTCTGGTCGTCCCAAAAGTCCGGCACATCGCCGTACACGCCGATGTTGAGGGCATCCAAGGTCAGCCCGTTCTTCGTTGGCTTGGCGCGCGTACCCCATTGCAGGGTATTCCGCATCCATGCCAAGCCGGGCGGGGCGATTTCCACCTCGTCCGCTTCGTCGGCGGCGCGCTCAGTGGCGCGGGCGGCGGATGCCTGGGCGGTTTGGGCTTGCGCTTGAGTGTCTTCCGGGTTGGTGTCTGTCATTGGCAGCGTTCCCTAGTATTAAGTTCTTTTGACATTTGCGCCATTACGGTGAAAACGGTAATCCAGAATATCAGGGTGTAGGCACTTCTGCATATTTTAGGCTATCTCAAAGCACTGGATTCCTGCTTTCGCAGGAATGACGGGTGAGCAACGGCTGCGCTCTTGGCATGCCCCTCCGTTCAAGCCAAGTGGCATGTATCGGGGCAACCTGTGGCTGCCCCGACGGAGGCTAACATCCATGTACAAGATTGCGGGGATTCGGAGTTAGCTCCACATGATTTCCATCAGGCGGGGGGAGGCACGGCCGTTTTCAAAGCGCTCGCCGAAGCCCGCGGAGCGGATGCGCTGGACATACTCTCGCACTTGCCGACGGCGGATCGCCATGAGCTTGCGCGCGCCTTCGTCGTAGCGCTTGACGCCGCCGCCGAGCAAGATTGCCATCGCCTCGCTGCTCGGGGTGTCGATGGCGGCGGGGTTCTGGTTGCCGGCGAGCAAGCCGCGCTCGCCCTCGTCGAGGTAGCAGTGAATCTCTTCGCGGCGATCAGGCTCGGATTCTGATAGGTAGCGCATGTGCATAACGCCGAAGGCTACATGTCGGGATTCGTCCTGCGCGGCGAGTCGGTAGATGCGCTTTTCGGCTTCGTTGTACGACATCAACTCGCCCATGCGGAACAGGGTCAGCACCGCGCCCTCGCCGGAGATATGGAGGCGCGAGGACATCTCCGTGAACTCGCGGGAGAGGTCGATGCTGCCAACGACGCCGCTGGTGGTGATGTCCGGGCGCTGCATAAGCCCGCCGCCGTTGGCGAGGGCGCGCTTTCGGAATACATCCAAGTGGCGCGATTCGTCCATTATCTGGGATAGCAGGAACATGCGCGGCTCGAAGTAGTCGGGACTGGTCGTAGCAACCCAGCGCGCGGGAATGTCGGCGGCGACGAACTCGACCTCAGTGAGGAAGGTGTCCAGCTGACATTGGGCGCGCTCGATGTCGTCGGGCAGCGGCTTGATGGTGTGCCATGGAATATCGGTCGCCGAACTCCACTGGCGCTGAAGGGACTCTTCGTATAGGTCTGCCGCGTTGTCCAGCCAGATTTCGGACTTGGTGCGGACGCCGTAGCCGCCGATGCGATAGGAATCGGGACGCTTTGCCGCGCCGCGCGGCCTGCCGGTCATGTTGTCGGTGGTGTCGGGGGCTTCGCCATAAGAGCCTACCTCTACGCTGGAGAGCGTCATGCCGCGCTTCTCGTCAGGCATCGCCTTGATGCCCCACTCGCCGCGCGAGTCCAGCCACGACAGATCGAGGTCATAGTCGTCAGCGTACTCTTTCACGGCTTGCAGCGATTCATTCTGTACGGTGGTCATCGTCGCCCTCCTGTGTGTTAGGTAGTCAGTGTGTCAGGCAGTCGGGATTTCAGGGTGTCGGGATGTCAAGTTAGCCGATTAGTCTGTAGCCACAATATAATACAGGCGTGGGCGAGGCGCAAGCGATGGCGGGGATAGTTCCACAAGTTCATCACGAACGGAACGGGGATCGGAACGAACCTGAAACCCCATGCTCCATTTGTGTTAGCATGTTCTATAACTTTCCTGCGGGAAGACGAAAGGCGAACTGAAACATGAATATGGAAAGCGACAACAAAGTCCAGTGGGTCTATGCGTCCGAGAACAATCAGGAGCTCGAAGAACGCTATGACGAATGGGCGAAAGATTACGATGAAGACCTAGAATCCGATTTCGGCTATGTGATGCCGCGCGCGGCTGCTAAGGCGTTTGAAGGCTTTGTTTCCAAAGACGCCAAAGTGCTGGATGCCGGCGCGGGCACCGGACTGGTCGGGCGCGAACTGCATCGGCTGGGCTATGCGAATCTCGACGCGATGGACATGTCCGGCGGCATGCTCGAAGTGGCGCGCAGCAAGGGCGTCTATGGCGAACTGCACCAAATGACGATGGGCGGGCCTCTTGGCTTCGACACAAACAGCTACGATGCCGCCATCTGCGTCGGCGTGCTGACGCTGGGACATGCGCCCGCCCACTCGCTCGACGAACTGGTGCGTATCACCAAGCCGGGCGGCTGCGTCCTGTTCACGCTGCGCCCCGACATCTACGAGCGCAACGGCTTCCGCGAGCGGCAACGGATGCTGGAGAGCGATGGCAAGTGGGAACTCGCCCATGTCAGCGAAGAGTTCCAAGGACTGCCAAAGGGCGAGCCTGATGTATATTTCCAAGTCTGGGTTTATAAGGTAAAGCCAAATTAAGCGACGCCGCTCACCAGCCATTTCCTCATGGGGAAAGGTCAGTGCCTGACATGAGCACAGTCGAAGGGATGGGCGGTATGCGCCAAGCCGAGCCAAAACCACCCGCGAACCTGCGCTTCTCATGGGACGACCTGCCCGCCGCGACCGCGCATCTGGCGGGGACGGGTGGCGAACTGCGCGCCGAACTCGACGACTTCATAGTCAGCGAGATTCCGAGCTACCTGCCAAGCGGCGACGGCGCGCATGCTTATGCCCATGTGGAAAAGCGCGGCTTAACCACGATGGACATCGTATCCGCGCTCGCGCAGCACGGCGTTCCCCGCCGCAGCGTCGGTTACGCCGGACAGAAGGACAAGTACGCCGTTACCCGCCAGTGGCTGAGCGTGCCTGCCGAACACACTACCGCGCTCGAAGCGCTGGACGCCGTCGACGACGTAACCCTGCTGGAAACATCAAGGCATCGCAACAAGCTGGGCTTGGGACACCTGCGCGGCAACCGCTTCAGCCTGCGCGTTCGCAATCCGTCCGACGGCTGGCAGCCGCTCGCCGAGGCAATTCTAGCGTGTCTGCGTCAAGTCGGGCTGCCAAACTACTTTGGGCCGCAGCGATTCGGCTACTTCAACACCAATATAGCCGATGGGCTGCGGCTGATTGGCGGCGAAAAGATGCGCGGTGACCGCAGGATGCAGCGGTTCTTCGTATCCGCGTTCCAGTCGCACATGTTCAACCTGCTGCTCAAAGCGCGCATCGAACGGGGGCTATTCCCTGCCGTGCTGTCCGGCGACATGGCGCAGAAGCATGACACCGGCGGCATATTCGTCGTGGAAGACGCCGCCGCCGAGTCGGAGCGCTCGCGCCGCCTGGAGATTAGCGCCACGCTGCCGATGTTCGGCAAGAAAGTCAGGCTGAGCGGCGGCGATGCGGGCGCTCTTGAGACAGAACTGCTGTCAGAGTTTCGCCTTGAATACCCGCGCTTCCGCAGCGTACAGGGCGCGCGCCGCATCAGCCGCATACGCTTGGACGACGCGACCCTCACCGCCGCGCCCGACGCCTACATCATTGACTTCACGCTCCCCAAAGGCGCATACGCCACCGCCCTTATGCGCGAGCTGATGAAGGCGTCGGATGTGCGCTGATGCCCAATCCGCGCCCCTTTATTTTGCGCGCTATGCTACAATGCAAGCATACAAGTGGCGCAGACAAAATGAGGTGTACATAATTATGGAAGAGCGAGTAAGCAGGCTGGAAGGTGAACAGTCGGGAATGAGCGCGCGTCTCAACGATATGAGGACTGACATGAACGCGCGCCTCAATGACATTCGTTCTGACATGAACTTCCGGTTCAACATCATTTTCGGATTATTGATAGCCATATTAGGGGTAGGCGTAACCATACTTGGAATAGGTGTAACTATTCTCTTGCAGTTGGTGTAGCCGCAGGATAAGCCCTGCGGCAATCCCGCCCCTAAAGCATCGCCTCGTTCAGCGTAACCCCAAAGCCCGGCGCGTCCGACGGCGATATGTAGCCGCCCACCGGCGCAGGCTCATCCAGCCACAGCACATCGCGCTCGTCGCGGATATGGTCGGCATGATACTCCGCAAGGTCGGCGCAGTCCGAGCCGGCGATGAGATGCAGCCCCCACACCTCCCCGCCCCTGTGCGGCGCGACCGGCGCTCCCACCCGATTGGCTATCTCCACGATACGCAGCCCTTCCGTAATGCCGCCGCACCAAGTAATATCCGGCTGCCACAGGTCGAGCGCGCCCGCGCGCGCAATCTGCTCGAAGCCGTGATGCGTGAACTCATGCTCGCCTCCCGCAATCAGCGTCGGCTTCACCGCGTCTATGAGCGCCGCCTGCCCGTCCAAGTCATCCGGCGTCAGCACATCCTCGAACCAGTAGAGGTTGTAATCTGCGAGCCGCTTCGCCATTTCCAGCGTAACCTCGCCGTCCCAGGACATATACACATCGACCATCACAAGCGCGTCGCCGCCGAGCGCCTCACGCGCATGCTCCGCCGAGCGCGCCGCCGTGTCGTAGTCGGCATCAACCCCCGTCCAACGATGACCGAACTTGTTGGCGGTATATCCCAGCTCCCGGTATAGCTCGGCGTCCTCGCCGGTTGCGTATGCGCGGATGCTCCGCTTCGGCGTATCCGTCAGAAGCGCGCACACCGGCACATCTCGCGCCTTGCCCAGCAGGTCGTAGAGCGCGAGGTCTATGCCGGACAGCGCCATTATGCCCAGCCCCTTGCGTCCGTATGGCAGCGACTCCATATACAGCGCGTCGTATGTCGCCTGAATGTCCGCCACGCTCTCGATTTCGCGCCCGATGATCAGGTCGCGCAAATGCCCGTTCACCACCGCCACGCCCGCAACGCCGCCGCCGCCATAGCCATAGCCCGTCACGCCCGCATCCGTATCCACCCGCACCACAATCTGCCAGAAATGCGTCCGCCAAGACGGCGCGAGATGCCTATACTTCGGATACACAGCCTTCACATCGGTAATCTTCATATCAAACTCCATAGGCTAGATGCTAGTCGTGTGCTAACGGATAGTCGTCCCCCAATGCTACTTCGCGGACGCTATCAAGGCAACACATGGCGGCGCTTGGCAACCTGCATAATCATAATCATCCCACATTCGGCAAATCCAATATACTTGATAAGCGAGGTAGAGTTTCCTTTCAAGTGGCAAACCTTTTCGTCATTCCCGCGCCCTTGTTCCTTCATTCCTGCTTTCGCAGGAATCCGGTGCGATATAGCGACAAAACCATCTGCAAGGAAACGCTTTCGATAACCGAACCCTGACATCTGCCCTATGACACTCTGTGTTATGATTAACCCCTGCAAAACTGACTCATCGGAGGCGAAAGCATGGAGCGTGCCGAACAAGAAATCCTTATCGAAACGCGCGGGCGTGTCGGCGTCATTACGCTGAACCGCGCCGACAAGCTCAATGCCCTCACGGGCGCGACCCAATCGGCGATTCACGAGCAGGTGCGCGCGTGGAACGCCGATGACGCGATAGGCGCGATGGTCATCACCGGCTCGGGGCGCGCATTCTCAGCCGGCGCCGATGTCGGCGGCTTCGAGGACTTTGTGCGCGGTGAGGCGCGCCAACGACCCGCCACGCCCACCGACGTCGCATGGGTTGACCTCGTGCGTGAATCCAAGCCTATCTTGTGCGCGCTGAACGGCCTAGCCGTCGGGCTTGGCATCACGCTATGCCTGCCCTGCGATGTGCGCCTAGCCGCCGAGGACGCCCGCATATCCTTTCGCTTCCTACGCATCGGTCTGACGCCGGAGTACGGCAGCACCCACTACCTTGTTAACCTCGTAGGGCTTGGACGCGCGCTCGAGTACATGCTCACCGGCAAGTTCATCACCGCGCAGGAAGCGAAAGACGCGGGGCTGGTGAACCATGTATGCCCCGCCGAAAGCCTCCTGGACGACGCCGTCGCGCTCGCGCAAGAGATCGCCGACAACCCCGACTGGCATCTGCTGAAGGTCAAGCGCCTCATCCATGAGAACTACATGGAGAAAGACCTGTCATGGGTACTGCGCCGCGAGTCCGAGACGCTGCGCGCCGCCCGCTACACCGACGCCCACAAAGAGGCGCTCACCGCATTCCGCGAGCGCCGCCAGCCAAAGTTCCACCAATGACCCGAATACCCCCGTCAGCCCTCAAGCCAACCATAGGCATACTAGCGCCGACCAACGAAGACGCCCGCGCCTGCGCCGCCGCGATAGAGCGGCTCGATGGGCATGCGCTGCGAATCGACGCGGCCGACGCCGCGACGCCGGAGCGCGCCCTGCGCCTCATAGACGCCCTAGTATGCTGTGGCGGCGACGCGCGCGAAGCCGACGACCAAGTACGACTGCTCCGCGCCGCGCTCGACGATGACCTGCCCATCTACGCCATTGGCGGCGGCATGCTGCTGCTGAACATCGCGCTGGGCGGCAAGCCTGCCGTATCGGTGGGTGACCACGCCGCCACTGCCGACGATGGCAAAGCGGCATCGGCGTATCACCAGATCTACATCGCGCCCGGCAGCAGATTGGCGGCGGTAGTCGGCTCCGGCGGATTCGTGCGCGTGAACAGCCGCCACCGCAGCGGCATACGCGAGGCGCACAAGTCGCCATGGCTGCTGGCGTCGGCGTACTCGCTGGAAGACAGCGTCATCGAGGCGCTCGAAAGCCCGCGCCATCGCTGGGTCATCGGCGTGCAGTTCCGCCCGGAGCGCCGCATGGAACTGCCGCCGCACTTCGACCGCCTCTTCCAGTCCCTGCTGGAACGCGCCGCCGAGCGCCTGAACGCCGCCAGTTTCCCGCAATAGAAACCCTAGTCCATGTTATAATATATTTAATTATGCTATTAAAATTAGGTTAGGCGTATTCCCGCAGTCCCCGCCGGTTGACCGCTCTTGTTTATGTCGCTGCGCTCGGTTCATCTCGGCTATGACCGCCCGTATCGCACCCCGTCCGAGCCACAGACGCCCGGAAGCATAGGAGATATTTATGACGACCATCAAGACGGAGTTCGGCTTCATCAAGTCCACGCTAATCGAAGATGAGATGCGAACTTCGTATCTTGACTACGCGATGAGCGTAATCGTGTCGCGCGCGCTGCCCGATGTGCGCGACGGCTTGAAGCCGGTGCAGCGCCGCATCCTCTACGCGATGGACGAGCTGGGCATGCGCCCCACGCAGGCGTACAAAAAGAGCGCGCGCCTCGTCGGTGAGGTGCTCGGCAAGTACCACCCGCACAACAACGACTCCGTATATGAGGCGATGGTGCGCCTCGCCCAAGACTTCACGATGCGTCTGCCGCTGGTTGACGGTCAGGGCAACTTCGGCAGCGTGGACAACGACCCGCCCGCCGCGATGCGCTACACCGAGGCAAGGCTGCGCGCCGTTGCCGAAGAGATGCTCATCAACATCGACGAGAACACCGTCGACTTCATAGACAACTTCGACGGCACATTGCGCGAGCCTGTCGTGCTGCCCGCCCGCCTGCCCAACCTGATGATTAACGGCGCGTCCGGCATCGCCGTAGGCATGGCGACCAACATCCCGCCGCACAACCCGACCGAAATCTGCAACGCCGTCATCCATCTCATCGACCGTCCCAACGCCTCCGTCGAAGACCTGATGAAGCATGTGCAAGGCCCCGACTTCCCCACGGGCGCGACCATCATGGGGCGCGAGGGCATCCGCAACGCATACTCCACCGGGCGCGGCCAAATTATCGTGCGCGCCAAAGCCGAAATCCAGCCGATGCGCCGCTCCAACCGTATGCAGATTATCGTCTCCGAGCTGCCCTATCAGGTCAACAAGGCGGCGCTCGTCGGGAAGATCGCCAGCCTCACGAAAGACAAGCGGCTTCAGGGCATATCGGAAGTGCGCGATGAGTCCGACCGCGAAGGAATGCGCGTAGTCATCGAACTTCGCAGCGGCACGCAGCCGATGGTCGTCCTGAACAACCTGTACAAGTTGACCGCGATGCAAAGTTCGTTCTCCGCGAACATGCTCGCGCTGGTCGAGGGAATGCCGCGCATAGTAACCCTGAAGAACGCCCTTCAAAACTTCATCGACTTCCGCCGCGAGGTCGTGCGTCGCCGCGCCGAGTTCCAGCTCGAAAAGGCAAGGCAGCGCGCGCATATCCTCGCCGGCCTCCGCATCGCCGTGGGCAATCTCGACGAGGTGATAGCGCTGATACGCGCCGCCGCCGACACCGCCGCCGCGCGCAATGCGCTCATACAGCGCTTCAGCCTGGACGAGCCGCAGGCGCAGGCAATACTCGACATGCAGCTGCGCCGCCTCTCCGCGCTCGAACGCGAACGCTTGGAGGAAGAATACAACCAGATTCAGACGACGATACAGGGGCTAGAAGAGCTGCTCGGCGACGAATCCAAGATACTCGTGGAGATAAAAAAGGAGACGCGCGCGCTCAAGCGCAAGTTCGGCGATGAGCGCAAGACCGACATCAGCCTAGATCCCCACGACATCAGCCGCGCCGAACTTGAGGCGCACGAGCAGGTAGTCGTTACGCTGAGCCAGGGCGGCTACATCAAGCGCATTCCGGCAGGCACATATCGCAACCAGCATCGCGGCGGCAAGGGCGTCGTCAGCATGAACACGCGCGAAGACGACCCCGTCAAGCACCTGCTGGTCACCGACACCCACGACACCCTGCTGTTCTTCACCAATCGCGGGCGCGTCCACAAACTCACCGTATTCGAGCTCAGAGCGGACACCTCGCGCAACACCAGAGGCGTTCCCGTCGTCAATGTCATCCAGCTTGGCGCTGATGAACAAGTCAGCGCCGTCGTCGCCGCCGACAACCTCGACCACGACGACACCTTCCTGATGCTAGGCACGCGCAAGGGCAAAATCAAGCGCATCGCGCTCAGCAGCATAGGCAACATTCGCCCATCCGGCCTGATTATCATGAACCTCAACTCCGGCCCCGCCGACGAACTCGTCGGCGCATGCCTCGCCAAGCCGGAAGATGATGTCATAATGGTCTCCGAGCAAGGCATGTCCATACGCTTCCCGGTCAAAGACGCGCCCAAAAGACAGCGCAACGCCGGCGGTGTGCGCGGAATGAGGCTGCGCGGCGAAGACCGCGTAATCGGCATGTCCATCATTCCCGACGACAGCGACAGCCGTCTGCTGGTCATCAGCAAAAAAGGCTTCGGCAAGCTCACGCCCATCAGCGAGTACAGAAAGCAGGGCAGAGGCGGCTACGGACTCGCTACCTTCGCCATTCAGCCCAGAAAGACCGGCACGGTCGCCGTCGCCGAGGTCGTGGACGACAGCAAGGAACTATACCTAGTCTCCGAGCAGGCGCAAGTGCTCCGCACCAGCCTGTCAGAGATTACCACCACCATCGGCAGAAAGACAAAAGGCGTAACCATATTCAAGCTCGACAAGGGCGACTCCGTAGCGTCCATCGCCTGCGTCAGATCCCTAGACAGCCCCGCCGCGACCGCCCCTGCCAAATCCGGCGGCAAGCCCAAGAACGGCAAAGCGAAGAACGGCAAAGCAGCCGCTCCCAAACCCGCCGCCAAGCCTAGCGACGCCCAGACCGACATAAAGCAGCTCCCCCTAGGCGGAATGTCCCAAAACGGCACAACCCCCAACAAATAGAAGCCACCCCAAAACCCAATTCGGTCAACCCCAGCCTGCATGCCACCAACCCGGCATGCAGGCTGTCATTCCGCACCCCAAGCCTAAACACAACCCAATTCTTAATTCTTAATTTCCACCCCGCAACCCTATTCAGTTAGGCGTATCTCCCCCTCCCACAGATGCTGATAGCCACCGTCCACCCGCACATACTGCCCCGTGCGGATTGCGCCGATGTCGTAGTCGGGCAGGGGAACGGTCGCCACGCAGTCCCCATCGACTATCTCACCATGCCGCCCAAAGCCGAAGTCGAGGTTGTCGAAGCCGTACTGCTTGCGGTCGTCGGGTAGGTCTTCTACATCAATCGGATCGATGTGCAGGAAGAAGGTTGCGGCGGTGTCAGCCTCGAAGCATTGCTCTTTGGCGTAGATAAGCCTGTTTTCGATGAGATACACATCGAAGTCGGAGCGGACGATTGCCGGTTGGCTGTCTCCGACGACTGTACGGAGTGAGTCGTCAGGCATCATATTAGCGCCCGCGAGATAGTCGGCGATGGCGCGGGCTTCCTGTTCCGTAATGCTCGATGACGACATAGATGTGCCCGGGGCAAACTGCTGCGGGTTAGTGAGAAACTGCG
>CATQHF010000006.1 GCA_958295865.1 uncultured Dehalococcoidia bacterium
CTTCTCGTCGGCGATGATGCCGCGCAGCGCCAAGGTGTAGCCTTCGGCAGCCATTATCTCGCATACGGCATCGCCGCTTGCGTCGACGGCGCGCTCTCCACGCGAGCCGGTGTCGGAGATTGTGAGCACTCCTAATCTAAAGCTTTCGTCCATATCGGCACAGTGTCCTTTGAGGGATAGTGTTTCTTGTTGGATGGTTTGGGTTTTTCAGTGGTTATCTTGAACGGGGTGAGGGGGCTGAAATGCTTGCTATGTTGGGCGTGTTGGTGGCGGGGATTTTAGATTCCTCACTGCGTTCGGAATGACAGAGAAAGAGGTTCAGAATGACAGGAGTGAGGGTTCGGAGGGGTGGGATAATGGTTTCTCGCTTTTGTGGGGATGGGGGATGGAGATTGGGGCTGAATGGAAATGCTGAGCGCTTTGAGCTAAGTATTGGAACTGTATTGGAAATGGTGCAAACATATACACAAAAAGTCCTTGCGTGGTTTGCGGTTGCTTTGCGAAACTCTTTGCACGGTCAAAGAAGGTACTAGCCACTCAACGCACCCATTCTAACATGAGCGATTGGGTTCAAGCCACAGGAATGGATGGCGCGACAGGCTGGGGAAGAGTGAAGCACTTGCAGCGGCACAAGGGAATGTCGAGACTATCCGGTTCGGGCGAGCGATGAGCGCCTATCACACTCCGGTAATGGTGGATGAGGTGGTTTCGGCGCTGCGGGTGAAGGCGAGTGGGAAGTACATAGACTGCACTACCGGAGAGGGTGGCCATTCGCTGGCTATCCTGGAGGCGGCAAAGCCTCCGCCGTCAATTCTGTGCCTGGATGTGGATGCGGAAGCCTTGCAGACGGCGAGGCGGCGGCTGGAAGCATACGGGGACAATGCCACACTGAGGCGGGCGAACTACAGGGAGGTGGCGGCGGTGGCGCGGGAGAACGGCTTTGCGGGCGCGGACGGGCTGCTGCTGGATGTAGGGTTGTCCTCATTGCAGCTGGACAAGGGGGAGCGCGGCTTCAGCTTCAGGCACGATGCGCCGCTGGACATGCGCTTCGACGTATCGCAGGCTGTTGCGGCGAGCGAGATTGTGAACGGATATGAGGAAGGCGCTCTTGCCGATGTCATATATCGGTATGGCGAGGAGAGAAGATCCAGACATATCGCAAGGGCGATAGTTCGCAGCCGACCCGTGCGGACGACGACAGAGCTGGCGGAGATAGTTTCACGCTCCGTTGGAAGGCGGCGAGGCAGGATTCATCCTGCCACAAGGACATTTCAGGCGATACGCATTGCGGTGAACGATGAGTTTGACAACATACACAGAGGGCTTGCCGGGGCAATCGAGACACTCGGCGCAGAGGGACGGCTTGCGGTCATCACTTACCACTCGCTGGAGGACAGAATCGTCAAGAGCGCGCTGCGCCTCCAAGCGGCGGAGTGCATCTGCCCGCCTTCAGCGCCCGAATGCGTATGCGAGCATGAGCCGACGGTCAGACTTGTCAATCGAAGGGTCATCAAGCCTTCAGCCGGCGAGATACGGGCGAACGCGCGAAGCAGAAGCGCCCGTCTTCGCGTGGCTGAGCGGATAAACCAAAAGCAGACTAACTATCCCTATCCCCTACCCTAGCAACGGAACTGAAACGGCGCGATTGAGGCGGGCGTTTTTAGGGCAACACACAGGCGTGGAGCAGGAATGCAGAACTCCAAGTTATTTGCGGCAATAGACATTGGCACTACAAAGGTATTCACCGTTATCGGCAAGAAGGCCGGCGACGGGCGAGTGGAGATACTGGGGCATGGGCTTGCTCCATGCTCCGGCGTACACAAGGGCGTGGTGGAGGATGTGGCGGCGACGCAGAGCGCGGTGCGGAGTTCCGTCAGCATGGCGGAGCGATCCAGCGGAGCTACGGTAGATACCGCCTTCGTGGGCATCAGCGGGACGGGCATCTCTTACGAGAAGCGCGTGGACACCATCGATTGGGTTGGCGAGCATGGCGTCATAACGGCGCGGGATGTGGAGCAGGTGCCGCAGTCCATTGTACGCAATGGCGTGAACGGCAGCCACCGAGGGCGCAAGACTATCCATGCGATACCGCAGAGCTACTCCATCGACGGCAAGATAGGCGTGCATGACCCTATGGGAATGCACACGCGCAAGATCGATGTGGAGACGCACCTCGTAGAGGGTTCCGAGGCGGAAATCGGCAAGCTCAAAAAGGCGGTCGAGGGCATAGGCATCAAGGTGGAGTCGCTGGTGCTCGAGGCGCTTGCCAGCAGCGAGTCGGTGCTGACGGAGGAGGATAAGGTTCGCGGCGCGGCGATGATAGACATCGGGGGCGGCACCACCGATGTCATGGTGTTCAAGGACGGCGCGATGAACTACTCAACCGTCATCCCTATCGGCGGCTTCCAGTTCACGAACGACATTTGCGTGGTTTATAACACGCCTTACGAAGCCGCTGAGGCGGCAAAGCTCGCGCATGCCAGCGTCCGAGCGGACTCGGTTCGCATCCATGAGCAGATTACGCTGCCCATAACGAGCGGGAACACATTGACGAAGGTGTCGCTGCATGAGCTTTGCCAGCTTACTCGTGAGCGCGCGAATGAACTGATGCGCCTCATCGTACTCAAGCTGCGCGAGGGTGGAGTGATAGACCTGAAAGGCTATCGCGTAGTGCTGACGGGCGGCGCCTCCAGGCTGTCAGGGTTTATGGAGCTGTTCCAGCTTGGCACTTCGGCGAATGTCAGGATGGGCGCTCCGTTCGGCTACTTGGGCGTGCCTATGGAACTGCAAGCCCCGGCATACAGCACCGGAGCGGGCATGCTCATCTGGGCGGCGCACCAAGAGGACGACGAGCCGAAGCCTCACGCTATCGGTCAGAGTGAGGAGCGCCAATCACAACACAAAAAGTCTACTGAGAAGGTACGCAAGGGCGGTATTCTCAGCCTGTTCAGAAGATAGGACGCACACGACGCCTGTCTGAATCAATACTTTGTCAACAAGCCAGATTTCTTACACTAAGGAATTACAGGGGAGGATACACAATGGCAACGGCTACAACCGGAGAATTGTCTTACATCAGGGAAATGGACGGAATGGCGCGCATCAAGGTCATCGGCGTGGGAGGCGGCGGCTCGAACGCGGTGTCGCGGATGTTCCGTGAGCGCGTGCCTTCAGTCGAGTACATGGTGGTCAACACCGATGCCCAGGCGCTCGTAACTTGCGATGTGCCGCTGAAGATGCGTATCGGGGACGAGTTGACGGCGGGCAAGGGCGTCGGCGGCAACGCCGAATTGGGGATGAGGTCGGCGGAAGAGAACCGGGAGGAGCTCTACGACGCCATCCGCGACGCCGACATGGTATTCGTCGCGGCGGGCATGGGCGGCGGCACCGGCACGGGCGCAGCGCCCATCATCGCCGAGATCGCGCGGGAGACGGGCGCGCTGACCGTGGGCGTGGTAACTCGACCCTTCGCCTTCGAGGGCAAGCGCAGAGCCGACTCCGCGGACGAGGGCATCAAGCGGCTCAAAGAGCATGTGGACACGCTGCTGGTGATTCCGAATGAGCGGCTGCATGTCATCTGCGAGGAAGAGATTACCGCGCAGAACGCCTTCCTCATGGCGGACGATGTCCTGCGAATGGGCGTGCAGTCCATCGCCGAGCTAATCACGGTGCCGGGCGAGATCAACCTGGACTTCGCGGATGTGCAGTCCATAATGTCCAACTCAGGGCCCGCGTGGATGTCGATTGGCTGGGGCGTGGGCGAGCATAGAGCGCGAAGCGCCGCGCAGACCGCCATCACCAACCCGCTGCTGGATGTGTCCATAGAGGGCGCGCGCGGCGTGCTGTTCAACATCACGGGCGGCAGCGACCTGAAGCTTTCCGAGCTGCACGAGGCGGCAGAGGTCATTCAGCGGGTCGTGGACCCCGATTGCAACATCATCTTTGGCATGGTGACCGACCTGAAGATGGAGAACGAGATTAAGCTAACCATCATCGCCACCGGCTTCGAGAACCCCGGCGATGTGAAGGATACGGACGACGGCTATACGAAGATGCTGCTGGAAGCGATGGCGAACGACAACGGCAAACTGGATCTGCCGCCGTTCCTGCGGCGATACTCCAAGCCTGCCAAGGTGTAGCAGCGTAAGATGAACGGCAGCCGCAAGTCCGGCTGAAACCATCCTCCCCTGTGAGCGGGTCGTCGAATTCGGCGGCTCGCTCATTTTTGTGTGGAGAGAGTGTCAGGGGGGCGGAATTAGGATTTAAGAGTTGGGTTGTGTTTAGGCTTAGTATGCGATGTTTCGCAGTCCGACGGCAACCGATGTTCGAGGGCGGTTGCTGAAGTCTAGGTGTCTGGTGAAATAGGATTTTTGATTCCGAACGCAGTGAGGAATGACAGAGGGAGGGTGTTCGGGGTGGTAAGGGGATCATGAAAGGTGGTTCGACAAGCTCACCACGAACGGAATACAGAGATGACGGGGGAGATTGCCGGGGTGTGTTTGGGGTGGTGGCGTTGGAGGCTCTGGATTCCTGCCCCTACTTTCGCAGGGGTGACGTTCTTTCGCAGGAATGACGGGCGAGTGGGCGGGAATGAGGGGGGAGATTGTTGCTGGGCGACTGGTAATTTTGTGGGGGTATCCAGTAGAATGCGGGGCGGATGGAGATTTTAGGGAAGGTTGGAAGTTATGACGATTATAGAGAGGCGAATCGAAGAGTTGGGGATTACGCTGCCGGAGAGTCCGCAGCCGATAGCGAATTATGTGCCGACGGTGCAGACGGGCAATCTGCTGTTCGTGGCGGGGCTTGGGCCCGCGGCGCGCGCGGACGGCACGACGCCCAACGGCAAAGTGGGCAAGGATTTGACGCAGGAAGAGGGGTATGAGGCGGCGCGGCTGGTTGGCATCAATTTGCTGGCGCGGCTGAAAAGCTCGCTTGGCGACTTGGACAGGGTCGAGCGAATCGTCAAGCTGCTGTCTATGGTGAACTGCACGCCCGATTTCAATCAGCAGCCGGCGGTCGCCAATGGGTGCTCGGATCTGCTGGTGGAGGTGTTCGGCGATAAGGGACGGCATGCGCGCTCGGCTGTGGGTATGTCCTCGCTGCCGAATGACATTCCGGTGGAGATAGAGATGGTGGTGGAGATTACGGAGGGCTGACGGGATGGTGGTTCGACAGGCTCACCACGAACGAATTAGAGTCCGGCAGGCTTGCCGCGAACGGATTGGAGTCCGGCAGGCTCACCGCGAACGAATTAGAGTCCGGCAGGCTCACCGCGAACGAATTAGAGTCCGGCAGGCTTGCCGCGAACGGATTGGAGTTCGACGGGCTTCAGGATGCTCACCACGAACGGCGTTAGTCAGTTGCCGTCCTGGAGGGCGGTCAGGATGATGTAGATGACGATGGGGAGTAGCAGGAGCCACAGGATTAGGCGCGGTGGGAGTCGTTTTAGCCATTGCATCGTTTGAATCACCTAGAACCTATCTCATAAATGGACTGATTGCGATTTCAGGGTTAAACGGCGAAGTTGTTTATACTTGGATGTGCTTTCAATGCTCTGGATTCTTGCCCCTGCTTTCGCAGGGGTGACTTTCTTTCGCAGGAATGACGGGAAGGCGCTCGGAAGGGCGGTTCGACAGGCTCACCACGAACGGGTTGGGAGTAGGATGTTTTGGGATGGGGATTGGCATGATTTTAGCACGAAATTGGCGGTTAGATGAGTTATAAGCTGATTGCGCTGGATATAGACGGGACGATTCGCACTATCGACACGCCCATATCGGACAGGACGCGCAGGGCGGTTGCGACGGCGCGCGATGCGGGCGCGGTTGTTACGCTGGCAACCGGGCGGACATTCCGCTCGGCGGCGCGCAACAGCATGGAGCTGGACATAGACGCCCCTATCTCGGCGGCACAGGGGGCGTACATCGCTCATCCGATTAGCGGCGAGACGCTGCGGCATCATACGCTGACGGAGGGGATGGCGCTGAGCGCGCTGGATGCGCTGGGTTCGTGGGACGGCGCGGCGGGCGGCATGCAGATAATCGGATTTCACAGCGACGGCATATATGTTAGCCGCCTGAGCGAGTGGGCGGCGGCTTATGGGCGGCGCAACGCTATGACGGTGCATGTGGTCGGCGACCTACGCAGGGTTGCGGACATTGGGCTTACGCGGCTGGTGGTCGTGGGCGACGATGAGGGCATCGAGGCGCTGGAGCGCGGCATCAAGCCGCATCTGTCAGCGCAGATGCTGGTAATGCGCTCGCTGGCGCACTTCTGCGAGATTTTGCACCCGGACGGAGGCAAAGACAGCGCGCTGGCGTGGATGTGCGACTACTACGGCATCGAGCGGTCGCAGACGATGGCGTTCGGCAACGGCTACAATGATATTCAGATGCTTGCCTGGGCAGGGCTTGGGGTGGCGGTCGGGGACGCCGTGCCGGACGCGCTGGCGGCTGCCGACAGGATAGCGCCGCCGCTCGAGGAGCACGGCGTCGCCCAGCTGTTGGAAGAGCTTCTTTCGCAAGGGCTGATAGGGTAAGGACGATGGCGGCGAACACAGGCGCGGCGACAATCGTGGCGCTCGGCAGCATCAATATGGATCTGGTCGCGACGATGGAGCGGATGCCTGCGGACGGCGAAACGGTGGAGGGCAACGCCTTCTTCACCGCGCCGGGGGGCAAGGGCGCTAATCAAGCCGTCGCCGCGGCAAGGCTCGGCGCTCATGTGCGGATGGTGGGCAGGGTTGGCGATGACACATTCGGGCGGGCACTGCTGGACGGGCTGCGCGCGCATGGTATCGGCGTGCGCGATGTAGCGGTGGATGCGGCGCATGCGTCGGGCGTTGCCATGATAATGGTGGATGAGGCGGGGCAGAACCGCATCGTTGCCGTGTATGGCGCGAACATGGCATGCGACGGGGCGCAGCTGGACGCCGCCAAGCGAGCGATGGCAGGGGCTGATGCGCTGATGCTGCAACTGGAGACGCCGCCTGAGATCTCGCTTGCCGCCGCAAGGCATGCTCGCGGTGAGGGGTTGCGCGTGATATGGGATCCCGCGCCTGCCGCGCTGATGCCGGACGATGCCTTCGAGTTCGCGGATGTGCTGACGCCCAACCAGACTGAAGCCGCGATGCTGACGGGCATTGAAGTTCGGGATGTCGATTCGGCGCGCGCGGCGGCGGGTGCGCTGCTGGCGAGGGGCGTAAGGCTTGCGGTGGTGAAGATGGGCGAGGACGGCGTGTTTGCCGCGTCCGCAAGCGAAAGCCGCTACATGCCCGCGTTCGCGGTCGAGGCGGTGGACAGCGTGGCGGCGGGCGACGCTTTCGGCGCGGGGCTTGCGATTGCGCTTTCGGAGGGGCTGGCGCTTGAGGATGCGCTGCGATTTGGGGCGGCGGCGGGCGCGCTTGCCGTTACCAAGCCGGGCGCGCAGGACGCGATGCCTTCGCGGGCTGAGGTGGAGGGACTGATTGGCGGGGTTGGGTGATTTCTCTGCCGTCGCAGAGGGTAGATCTTCCGATTAGGTCAGTCCCCTGCCCTGCTCTATTAAGGCAGTTCAAATCTGCCGGTGGACATTATCTTGCCGTCTTCAATCTTCCAGATTTCTATGGGGCTGACCACATCGCCGTTGTCGTCGAAGTCCACATCGCCAGACGCTCCCTCGTAGTTGATCTGCTCGCCCTCGGCTATGAGCGACAGCGCGCGCTTGATGTCATCGTAGCCGGGGCCGACGGGTTCGCCGGGAGGGTTTGCGACCGAGCGGAGGGCATCTCGGATTGCTTCGGAGTCGGTGGCGCTGCCCGCGTGGACGGCGGCGAGGGCGATGAGCGCGGTGGCGTCGTAGGTCTGGGCTATGGAGGCGTGCATGGGATGCGCCTCGCCGTAGGTGTCGGTGTAGGCGGCGGTGAACGCGGCGCTGCGGGGAGTGGGCGGCGATCCCGCATCGGTGCCCATAACGCCTTCGAGAGCGTCCCAGCCTATCGCCTCTATCATTTCGGCGGACTTGAGCGCGGTGACTAGCAGGAACGCGCCGGAATAGCCGCCGTCCAGCGCCTCACGGATATAGATTTCTGCCTGACCGGGGTAGCTGATTGTTACGAGCGCATCGGGGTTGCCGGCGGTGACTCGCTGGAGTTCGGATGTGTAGGTGGGTTGGTTGTCAGCATGGGGCGTCGAGGTTGTGAGCGTACCACCCATGGATGTGAAGGTCTTCTCGAATGTATCAGCCAAGCCGCGCCCATAGGAGTTGTCTAGGTAGATTACGCCGACGGTCTGATAACCCTGCTCCAGCGCAAGGCGGGCGAGCACAACGCCCTGCGCGTCGTCGGACGCGATGGTGCGGAACAGGAAGTCGTCATCGGGAAGGCTCGTGATGTCCGGGGATGTGGATATGCCGGATATTTGCAGGCGCTTGGCGGGGACTGCCGCATGTTCGGCGACGGCGAGGGTTACGCTGCTGGCGCGCGCGCCGAGTATGGCGACGACATTTTCGCCGTCGATGAGGGCGCGGGCGGCTTCGACGCCCTGTGCGGGCTGGGAGCCAGTATCTCGGCTGATGATGACTACGGGCGCGCCGTCTATGCCGCCCGCGCGGTTGATGTGATCGGCTGCCAGAGTCGCGGCGTTGCGGAGTGAGGGCGATGAGTACGCAAGGGAGCCTGACAGGGCGTTGAGCTGGCCGATTAGCAGGGGCGGCGGTTTTTCGGCTTGAGCGCGGGGGAAGGCGCAAGCGGCGATGGCGAGCAGCGCAAGCAGAAGTACGGCGGCAAAAACATGCTTGCGGTTCGAGAAAATTGCATTAGTACAGTTTAGCCGTCTCTGGGCAAGCATTTTCACCCCCATCCTAACCTTTCCCCATCAAGGGGGAAGGGACAATTGGCGCGACCGACTCGCTCGCCAGACTGGAAACCTTCCCCCATCAAGGGGGAAGGGACTAATGCAATTTTCTCGCCGTTCTTCGGTATGTGCCTCAATTCGGAAGTCATCGTAATAGGGCTAACCTTCCAGCGCGACTAGGTTGTGTGGATATTTGCATCATTCCCGCCCGCTCACCCGTCATTCCTGCGGAAGCAGGAATCCAGTGCTTTTGGATTGCCTGAAATATGCGAAAATACCTACATTCTGAGATTCTGGATTCCCGTTTTCACGGGAATGACGGGATGAGATTTCAAAATGTCCACAGAACCTAGTTTTCGGCGTCCATAAGCGCGAGCAGCTGCTTGTTGATGCGCTTTGCGATGCCGGGGCCTCTGTATATGAGGCTGGTGAGAAGCTGGACGGTGGTTGCGCCTGCCTGAATTGCGGCGATGGCGTCTGCGCCGCTGAATATGCCGCCGCATGCGTTGATTGCCATGCGGTCGCCCACTTCAGCCTTGATGTCGGCGACCATGTGGAGCATATCGGCGAATACGGGTCTGCCGCTCAAGCCGCCAGCGCCTACCGCCAGACGGCTGTCGCGCGCGGGCCAGGTGTTGGCGACGGTTACGGCGTCCACGCGCTGCTGTAAGCAGACATCCACAAGGCTTAGCACCATGTCCTTCTGCTCGCTGCCTGTGGACGGAGTTTGCAGGTATGGGGGCAGCTTGACGAACAGAGGCTTGCGCCTGCCGTCGTTAAGTCTTTCCAGCAGCTGCCTCAGGGTGTCGGGCTGCTGGAAGATACGCAGTCCAAGCGTGTTGGGGGAGCTGATGTTGACCTCGACGGCAGAGGCGAGCGGCTCGAGGCGGCGATGGCAGCGCAGGATTTCATCGGGGGCGACGCCGGAGACGCTGGCGACCACATGAGTGTTGTCGAGCAGATGCTGCGCCTGCTCGAGTTGGGCGGCGGCGTAGTCCACGCCCTTGCCGGGGAAGCCGAGCGAGTTGATGATTGCCTCGTCGGCGTCGTATCGGATGATGCGGGGGGACGGGTTGCCCATGCGGGGCGCTTCGGTTACGGTGCCGCATGTCAGGTAACCGAAGCCCAGGGATGATAGCGCGGGCAGATGTTCACAGTCCTTGTCGTAGCCGGCGGCGAGTCCGATAGGGTTGGACAGGCTCATTCCTGCCAAGTTCACGGCGAGACGCGGGTCGTCAACGCGCAGCAGGGGCGATGCCGCCTGCCAGACGCGATGCGGCTTGAGCGCGAGGTGCGCGGCGGATTGCGCGGCTTCGGGGGATAGGCGGAATAGAAGGGGCTTGATGAGCGTTCGGTAGGTGTCGGGGTTGATAATGAGCAATTTTTGTCCTTTTCTATGTGGAGGTTGGGTGTCATTATAACAAGATTTTTATTTGGATAGACAGGGTGGATTAGAAGGTTCTGGCACTATATTACACTGGATTCCTGCCCCTGCTTCCGTAGGGGTGACGTTCTTTCGCAGGAATGACGGGAGAAGGGCGGGGGAATGACGGAGTAGAAGGCTTGGTGAGGCACTCTGTTCTTCGACAGGCTCAGGACGAACGAGATTTCCATTTTCGACTATTCAAGTGGAAACGCTATCAAGGACGAGAAAATTGCATTAGTACAGTTTAGCCGTCGATGGGCAAGCATTTTCACCCCCATCCTAACCTTCCCCCTCAAGGGGGAAGGGACTAATGCAATTTTCTCCAAGGACGGCGGGATGGGTATTCTTTACGGGTGGATAGCGTATAATGGGTTCACGGATGGAAGAAGACAAGCAAAGGCGACAGAAGTATGGACATTACTTTCGATAGGGGCAACGAGGATTCGCCGAAGGGACACGCATTCTTGTATTTCAGGAGTTCGATGGATGCGAGCGAGGTGTGGGCGAGCTACTTGGTGATACTGCCGATAACGGTGGATATTGCCAAGTATGCGCCGCCGTTTCTGATGAGCCTGATACCTGACGGCGGCATGAAGGACATGTCGTCGTTCGCGTTCCCGCCGGCGCCGGAGCAGGTGGCTAGCTTCGAGCTAATCCAGCGACTAGCGGATATGCGGGATGATGATGTGCTGTTCGCGGGCACAGTCAATACATCAGACTTGCCCGCCATGATGCTGGCTGCGGGAGACGCCGTGGATAAGTACGCGGAGCTGTTCAACGCGGCCGTCGAGCAAGCGGGTCTGACCGGCGCTGCGTCGGACGAGGGCGCTCTGGAGGAAGGCAGCGTCGGGATCAATGAGGTGATGTATGGGCTGATGAGCGACGGCGACAAGCTGAACGAACTCACGACGCTGGTGGGCAAGCTGCGGTTTGCGGTGGACAGCAACGAGGAGGCGCTCATCAGGGAAGCGGAGGCGGACATCGGTTTGCTGTCGCAGCATCTGAAGTTCGATCACAAGACCGACCGAATAGTGCAAGGCGTGAAGATGGGGAGCGACGATGCGCGAAGGCTGACGATGCTGTATGTGCAGCGGTGCTACTACATCGTGCAGGAAGACTATATTATGCTGGGCAAGGTGGAGGAGCAGATCGCGGCGATCGAGGAAGAGGCGCGCGAGGGCTGACTAGCGGGGCTATGCCAAGACCTGCATCGCGTAGCGGGAGCGGAGTAGGTCGCCGGTGCGGAAGCGGTCGAAGTTCAGCATGGATATGTCGACGCACTCGGCGCTGCCTTTGGTGATTAGCTCAGCCATCGCCTTGCCAATCATGGGGGACTCCTTGAAGCCGTGACCGCTAAAGCCTATGGCGCAGTATAAGCCGTCTATGCCGTCTATGCTGTCCAGTATGGGATGCCAGTCGGGGGTTACGGTGAATGCGCCGGACCAGCCGCCGCGGAAGACGGCGCGGGACATCGCGGGGATGCGTCTGACGATGCCCTCGAATGCGGGACGGACTACATCCATATCTACGCCCTGATTGAAGGTATCGGCGTCCACGAACTCGTCCTCACCCGCGCCTATCATCGTGAGGTTGCCTATATCGGGGCGCGCGGAGAAGCCGTTAGGGTTGTCGCCGATGATGGGGTGATCGGCGTCTGCGCCGGGGGGACGGCGCAGCACGACTACCTGATGGCGCAGGGGGCGAATTGGCGCATCGACGCCCACGCCGCGCAATAGGCGGTCGCTCCATGGGCCCGCGGCGACAACGGCAATCCGCGTCTCTATTCGTCCGTCGGCAGTCTCGACGGCGGTAACTCTGCCGCCTGTTACCTCGATGCCGGTTACCGCTGCGCCGTCGCGGACTTGCGCGCCCATGTCGCGGGCGCGGTTGGCGTAGCCAAGCGTTACGGAATACGGGTCAGCGTAGCCTGATTCGGACTCGTAGGCGAAGGCTTCGTCGCCCTCGACCGCGAGCATGGGCGCGAGTTCACGCATATCCTCTATGGATACGACTTCGCTGGCTATGCCGAGCCGCCGGTGCATTGCGACATTTTCGCGCATCGCCTGCCTGTCTTCGCTGCCGACGATGAGGAAGTAGCCGGTGCGGGTGTAGCCGGACGGAGTGCCTGTCAGCTCCTCGAAGTTCTTGAATATATCGAGGCTGCCCCAGGCGAGGCGAGCGGTTACTTCGTTGGAGTAGTGCATGCGGAGGATCGCTTGCGACTTGCCGGTGGAGCCTGAGGCGAGCACATCGCGCTCAAGCAGCAGCGTGTTGTTGAAGCCCTGCTCGGCGAGATTGTAGAGGATGGAGCATCCCATGACGCCGCCGCCGATGATAACTGCGTCCGCTGTGTTGGTCATTGTTATGCCTCGTTTCAGGGTGGACATATATTATCATGGATGTATAGGATTGGCAGGGTAGAATATATTTGTGGGGACGATGAAGGATACGGAGGCGAGATATGCCGAGGGCATCGTTGGATTTGCAGAATGGGGGCGACCTCGAGGCGGTGTCGGGGGAATGGCGGTATGCGATCGGACTTGTGCCGGGCGAGCCGAATGAGGGGCTGGTGGCGCTGAGCGAGGGCAGCCCGGCGCGGCTTGCGGACTATGACGATTCGGAGTGGGAGCGGTGCGCGGATCTCGCGGAGTGGCGCTCGCACGGGCTGTCGTTCATCTGGTATCGCATCGAGATTACGATACCGGAGCGCATAGGCGGCAGGGATGTTGCGGGGACGCAATGCCTGTTGGAGACTTGCATCGACGACTACGGGGAGGTGTGGATTGATGGCGAATGCGATCTCGCTAAGGGCGCGGTTCAGGGGTTCAATATACCGCAGCGGGTGGTGGTTAGCGCGGATCCTAAGCCGGGGGACAAGCATACGATTGCTTTGCTCGCAATCAATGGGCCGATAGCCGCGCCCGGCGGCGCGGTGTTCGTGCGCTATGCTACGCTGGCGTTCGAGTGGAGGGATTCGCGGTATTAGGACGGGGGCTGACAGGATGTTTGGCTTGTCGGTTGGTGAGGTAGGATTGGAGATGAATCGATGGCGGAGATGAATCTTGCGGGCAAGGCGCAGACTGTGCTGGGTGTGATAAGTCCGGAGAAGCTTGGGGTTACGCTGACGCATGAGCACCTGTTGATTGATATGTCGCCGCTGTTCGCGCCGCCGGAGCGCGCGGGCGCGAAGGGGTTCTACTATGAGCCGGTCTCGCTGGAAATCGTGGGGCGAATTCGTCACTGGGCAGAGCCGAATTTGGACAATGTGCAATTGGTGGATGTGGGGACGGCGATAGATGAGGCGAACATATACAAGCAGTACGGCGGCGGCTCGCTGGTGGACGCGACGAGCATAGGCATCAAGCGCGACGCTGTGGGCTTGGCTCGCATATCGCGGGCGACGGGCGTGAACATCATCATGGGGGCGTCGTATTATGTCGATGCGGCGCATCCCGCCGATATGGACGATATGAGTGAAGACGATATTTTGCGGCGGATAGTCGCGGATGTGCGCGAGGGAGTAGATGGCACGCAAATCAGGTCGGGTGTTATCGGCGAGGTGGGCTGCTCGTGGCCGCTGACGGGGAACGAGCGCAAGACTTTGCGGGCGTCGGCGCGCGCTCAACGGATTACGGGCGCGCCGATACTGATACATCCGGGCAGGGACGAGACCGCGCCGATGGAGATAATCGAGGTTCTACGCGAGGCGGGCGCGGACTTAGAGCGCACAATCATCGGGCATCTCGACCGCACGGTATTCATGCGTGATACGCTGAAGCAGATTGCGGAGAGCGGGTGCTATATGGAGTGGGACTTGTTCGGCACGGAGCAGTCGTACTATTCGGCAAACCCGGCGGTGGATATGCCGACGGACGCCAAGCGCATGGACGATATAGGCTGGATAGCGGCGCAGGGGTATGAGCGCAAGATACTGGTGGCGCACGACATTTGCACCAAGAATCGTTTGGAGCGGTACGGCGGGCACGGATACGCCTATATCATCGGGCATATAGTTCCGAGGATGAGGGCGCGGGGCTTCAGCGATGCGGCGATCGACAATATCTTGGTGAACAATCCGGCGGCGGCGCTGACTTTCGCCGCACCGATGGAGGAGTAGTATATGGCAGGCAAGATCGCGCTTGTGGGCGGCGATGAGTTTGGTTTGAGTTGCGTGGAGATGGACGGCGAGCTTTTGAAGGCGACGGGGGCGGAGCGTCCGCGCGTGCTGGTCGTGCCGACGGCTGCCGCGCTGGAAAGGCCGTCGCTGGCTGCCAACAACGGCGTGCGCTACTTCGATATGCTGGGTGCTGACGCCGCGCCGCTGTTGGTATTGAACCGGGACGACGCGAACGATGAGGCGTTGCTGTCGGCTGTGGACAAGGCTGATGTGATCTATCTCACGGGGGGCAATCCGTCTCATCTGCTGGATACGCTGCGCGAGTCGCTGCTGCTACAGAAGATGCTGGAGGCGCTGGAGCGCGGGGCGGTGCTGGCGGGTTCGAGCGCGGGCGCGATGGTGATGGGCCAGCGGATGCGCTTTCGCCAATGGGGCGATGCGCTGAACATCACGCCGGGCATCGTGACGCTGCCCCATCATGAACGCAGCAGCAGAGGGCAGACGCTGAGCGATGTGCGCTTCGAGACTCAGGCGGGTCTGGCGGCGCTGGGCATAGACGGGGCGACGGGATGCGTCAGCGACGGGGACGGGTGGCGCGTGCTTGGCGCGGGCAGTGTAACGCTTTACAAGGGCGGTGACTGGGAGAAGTTCGAGTCCGGGGAGCGGTTCGTGATATGAAGGCACAGGGAGATTGGCAATGCGACTGAAGGGTAAATCGGCGCTGATTACGGGGGCTGGTTCGGGCATAGGCAGGGCGACGGCAATCAGGTTCGCGGCCGAGGGCGCACTGGTCACGGCGTCGGACATCAGCGATGCGGCGGCAGTGGAGACGGTCGCGGCTATCAGAGAGGCGGGCGGCGAGGCGACGGCGGCAGGCGGCGATGTTGCCCAGGACGGCGACGCCAATGGGATGGTGCAGGCGGCGGTAGATGCCTACGGCAGGCTGGATGTGGTGGTGAACAGCGCGGGGATAAGCGCGAGAAGCGCGCTGCCGGAGGGAGCGTCGCATGAAGCGGTGTGGGACAAGGTGATGGATGTGAACCTGAAAGGCACTTACCTTGTATCGTGGCATGCCGTGCCGGAGATGGAGCGGTCGGGCGGCGGGTCTATCATCAATCTTGCGTCGATTATGGCGCTGGTGGGCTATCCGGTGGGCATGGGCGGCGGGTTCAATCCGTACAACGCATCCAAGGGCGGCGTGCTGCAATTCACGAGAAACCTTGCGATTGACATGGCGAGCAAGGGCATACGGGTGAACTGCATCTGTCCCGGCTATGTGGAGACGAACATGACGCAGGCGCTGACGGGTAATCCTGATTCATACGCGGCGCTAAAGGGGCGGCATCCGTTGGGGCGACTGGGGCAGCCGGATGACATTGCCAACGCCGCGCTGTTCCTGGCGTCTGACGAGGCGGCGTTCGTTACGGGCGCGCCGCTGATTGTGGACGGGGGATATAGGGCGCGGTTAGTCGCGCTAACCTAGCAGGCTGAAAATGCCAGCCGCTAGTGCGCCGAGCGCGGTTAGCAGCGTCAGCACGAGCAGGACTATGCCGCGCGTTACTAGCGATCTCAGTTCCGCCAGGCTTGCTTCCATGGACTCTACTTTGCCCACCAAGTAGCCCATTGTGTATTCTTCGCTTCGATCCGGCTGCATTGTGCATTCCTGATTTACAGATAAAGGGCGCGGTCAGTCGGTTTCGCCGAGCATGTCTAATTGCTCCCTGAGCCTGCGAACTTCCGCTTCGGCTTGCAGGCGGGCTGCGGCTTCTTCATCGGCTCTGGCGCGCGCTTCGTTGGCTCGTTCGGCTTCCTCGTTGGCCCGCTCCACTACCTCCTCGTGCGTGAGAAGATAGCCCTGACTTTCAGGGTCATAAAACCTCAGCGCACCCTGTTCCCAGCACAAATATAGTCCCAGCGCATCGCTGTATCCCCGAAGAACGCCGTCTTCCGCCATATCTATCTCTACGGGCTGATACGCGCCTTCAACCAAGCGGTCTGCGGCGAGCGCAGCGTCATGGTAGTCCCCGCCTGTCGCATCGAAGCGCCAGTACTCCCCTATTCCGAAGCGTTCGTAATCTCCGCGCTTGGCGGTGTAGTCCACTACGCCTGTCGTCTTGGATGCCACTTCTAGCACGAAGTCGGGCGGCTTGCCCTGACGGTCTATCGCGTAGCCGTCTATCCGATAGGCGTCTTCCATGTCGCAGTCGAATACCACCATCAAGTCCGGTATCCTGACGCCATGCTGCATTCCCAGCGTGGGCGATACCGGCATCTCGCTATGGATGAGCGTATTAGGACGATGCGTGAAATGTATCGTCAGAGAAGTCAATACCGAGCGGAGATGAAGATGGTTTGTGTTCTGCATATCGTCCCGTGGGGGAAACTCGGGGAAGCGTTCCGGCGTGGACGCTTCTTGCGTGAAGGCGGTCGCTTTGGTGGTCATCGCGGACCTCTCTGAAGTAAGCATGTTGCACAATCGCGGGTTGGAAGCATTATACCACTTGCTGAGTGGGTGTTCGTTACGGGCGCGCCGCCGGTTGTGGGGGGATATACGGCGCAGCAGGGCGCGGTTAGTCGATTTCGCCGAGCAGATCTAGCCGCTCTCTGAGCCTGCGAACTTCCGCTTCGGCTTGCAGGCGGGCTGCGGCTTCTTCGTCGGCTCGTTCAGCTTCTTCGTCATGCTTGAGAAGATAGCTCTGACTTTCAGGGTCATAAAACCTCAGCGCACCCTGTTCCCAGCACAAATATAGTCCCAGCGCATCGCTGTATCCCCGAAGAACGCCGTCTTCCGTCATATCTATCCGGATGGGCTGATACGCGCCTTCAACCAAGCGGTCTGCGGCGAGCGCGGCGTCATGGTAGTCCCCGCCTGTCGCGTCGAAGCGCCAGTACTCTCCTATTCCGAAGCGCTCGTAGTCTCCGCGCTTGGCGGTGTAGTCCACTACGCCTGTCGTCTTGGATGCCACCTCTAGCACGAAGTCGGGCGGCTTGCCCTGACGGTCTATCGCGTAGCCGTCTATCCGATAGGCGTCCTCTATGTCGCAGTCGAATACCACCATCAAGTCCGGTATCCTGACGCCATGCTGCATTCCCAGCGTGGGCGATACCGGCATCTCGCTATGGATGAGCGTATTAGGACGATGCGTGAAATGTATCGTCAGAGAAGTCAATACCGAGCGAAGATGAAGATGGTTTGTGTTCTGCATATCGTCCCGTGGGGGAAACTCGGGGAAGCGTTCCGGCGTGGACGCTTCTTGCGTGAAGGCGGTCGCTTTGGTGGTCATCGCGGACCTCTCTGAAGTAAGCAGGTTGCACAATCGCAGGTTGGAAGCATTATACCACTTGCTGAGTGGGTGTTCGTTACGGGCGCGCCGCCGGTTGTGGACGGGGGATGTACGACGCAGTAGGGCGCGGTCAGTCGATTTCGCCGAGCAGGTTTAGCCGCTCTCTGAGCCTGCGAACTTCCGCTTCGGCTTGCAGGCGGGCTGCGTCGGCTTCGTCATGCGTGAGAAGGTAGCTCTGACTTTCAGGGTCGTAGAATCTCAACTTGCCATCGTCCCAGCGGACTTGTAAGCCCAGCGCATCGCTGTATCCTCGAAGAACTCCGCTCGACGTCAGCTCTATTTCTACGGGCTGATACGCGCCTTCAACCAAGCGGTCTGCGGCGAGCGCGGCGTCATGGTAGTCCCCGCCTGTCGCATCGAAGCGCCAGTACTCCCCTATCCCGAAGCGTTCGTAATCTCCGCGCTTGGCGGTATAGTCCACTACGCCTGTCGTCTTGGATGCCACCTCCAGCACGAAGTCGGGCGGCTTCCCCTGACGGTCTATCGCGTAACCGTCTATTCGATAGGCATCTTCCATGTCGCAGTCGAATACCACCATCAAGTCCGGTATCCTGACGCCATGCTGCATTCCCAGCGTGGGCGATACCGGCATTTCGCTATGGATGAGCGTATTAGGACGATGCGTGAAATGTATCGTCAGAGAAGTCAATACCGAGCGGAGATGAAGATGGTTTGTGTTCTGCATATCGTCCCGTGGGGGAAACTCGGGGAAGCGTTCCGGCGTGGACGCTTCTTGCGTGAAGGCGGTCGCTTTGGTGGTCATCGCGGACCTCTCTGAAGTAAGCAGGTTGCACAATCGCAGGTTGGAAGCATTATACCACTTGCTGGGTGGGTGTTCGTTACGGGCGCGCCGCAGGTTGTGAATGGAGGATATACGGCGCAGTAGGGCGCGGTCAGTCGGTTTCGCCGAGCAGGTTTAGCCGCTCTCTGAGCCTGCGAACTTCCGCTTCGGCTTGCAGGCGGGCAGCGGCTTCTTCATCGGCTCGTTCGGCTTCCTCGTCGGCTCGTTCAGCTTCTTCGTCGTGCGTGAGAAGATAGCTCTGACTTTCAGGGTCATAAAACCTCAGCGCACCCTGTTCCCAGCATACATATAAGCCCAGCGCATCGCTGTATCCCCGAAGAACTCCGCTCTCCGTCATATCTATCCAGATGGGCTGATACGCGCCTTCAACCAAGCGGTCTGCGGCGAGCGCGGCGTCATGGTAGTCCCCGCCTGTCGCGTCAAAGCGCCAGTACTCCCCTATTCCGAAGCGCTCGTAATCTCCGCGCTTGGCGGTGTAGTCCACTACGCCTGTCGTCTTGGATGCCACCTCTAGCACGAAGTCGGGCGGCTTGCCCTGACGGTCTATCGCGTAACCGTCTATTCGATAGGCGTCCTCTATGTCGCAGTCGAATACCACCATCAAGTCCGGTATCCTGACGCCATGCTGCATCCCCAGCGTGGGCGATACCGGCATCTCGCTATGGATGAGCGTATTAGGACGACGGGCGAAATGTATCGCTAGAGAAGTCAATATCGAGCGGAGATGAAGATGGTTTGTGTTCTGCATATCGTCCCGTGGGGGAAACTCGGGGAAGCGTTCCGGCGTGGACGCTTCTTGCGTGAAGGCGGTCGCTTTGGTGGTCATCGCGGACCTCTCTGAAGTAAGCAGGTTGCACAATCGCAGGTTGGAAGCATTATACCACTTGCAGAAACGGCGACGTATCGACACCAGACGAAAGCTAGAGTTTTCTTTCAGACGGTTTTGTTGCTATACCGCACCGGATTCCCGTTTTCGCAGGAATGATGAAAAGGTTTGCTATCCGAATGGAAACGCTGCGCCTGAGCTAATCGTTCGGTTCGGGGATGGTTTGGAATGAGTACACGCGGCTCTTCCAGACCTCGAAGGCGATGTTGTCCAGGGTTTTGCGGTTAGGCTGGTCTATGGACAGGCGGCGGGTCAGGGTTTTGTCGGCTAGGGATTGGATGTAAGGGCAGCGGTCGATGAAGCCGTTGAGGGTGGAGTTTTCCCCGCCCAAGAGGATGTGGTCTATGCTGTGGGTGTATGGCGCAAAGGTATCTTGGGCGATTTGGCAGGTTTTGTCGTAGAGTTCGCGGATTAGGCGCTCGCGGCTGCGCTGGAAGCGGCGCTGGGACTGGCCGCCGGCGCGGTGGCGGTTTTTCATGTAGCGCGTGGCGGTCTTGGATGCCACAAGACGGTCGCCGCGCAGGACGCCGACGGCGTATCTGCCAAGGCGCAGCAGGACTATGCCGACGGTGTACTCGGTGTCCAGCAGTCGCAGCAGTGGCGATGCGTCCGCGCTGTCGTGACGGGCGTCGGCGCGCAAGGGGAAGGGCGGGCAGATTGCGACTGCCCTACCCTGCCCGATGAACACGGCGACGCCAGTGTCGGATTTCTCGACCGTCCGTATGACGATGCGCGTCGGGTCATCGCGCTCGCCGATATGCCGAGCGTTACGGCTATCGTCCGCGCGCCGCGCCAGCGATGCGGGCGTGAGGTAGAGCGTCTTTTCGCACCAGCCGGATTCGGCTATCTCGTCCAGCAGGCGCAACAGGCGCGCCTTGCCGGTGGAATGACGCTCTACAAGTTCCAGCACTGCTAGCTGCTGCCGTTGGCGCTGAAGTAGTCGTAGCGGACTGCGGCGTAGCGCAGCGAGTTCTCGATGTCCTCTTCGAGCATGTAGCCTTCGCCCGCTAACCGCTCTGCCGCCTTTTTGGTTTGGCTGACATAGTCTTCCTTGGAGGCGTAGCGCTCGCTGATGGACGGGCGCGGGTCTCCAGAGGCGGCGCGCCGCGTCGCTGTGGCGGCAAAGGGCAGCACCCATCCAGCCAAGCCGCCGGTGATGCCGATGACTAGGCCGGGCGCGCCGATGTCGGGATGCCGCAAGTTCCAGCCTGTGTAGGTCGCGACGGGTACGGTGAGGTCGGGCAAGCGGATGCCGCCGATTTCGTTGCAGTCGTCATCGACATTGGACACGAGCGCGGGGAACTCCTCACCGGCGACGGGCGGCAAGGTTGTGGTTCTTCCCAAGTGCGCCTCGGGGCCGTAGTCCAGACGCATGGCGCGAGTTACCTTTTCGGGGAACGGGACGCCGGGGATTCGCCCGAACTTGGCGGCGAGCATGTGGGATTCGACGGCGGTGCCGTCCGATACGCGCGGGTGTCTGCTGGCGGGGGCGGGTCTGCCAGAGCGAACCCAGCGGTCGAGGTTTTGCAAGGCGGCGCGCAGCAATGGGTTGTAGTCGATTATGTTGAACGGCAACTGGCCGCGCATGCCATCGTCGCGCGTCCCAAGCGGGGGGAATGAGCCTGAGCCGTGCGGTGAGCCTGCGAAGTGGTATCGTCGGACATATTCGCTCTCCTCCGGGGCGTCGCTCATGTCGGCGAAGTTGGTGTGTATCAGAGCAGCATCGCCGCGCCAGTACTCGGCGGAGGTGTTGGTGAACATTATCTTGGGCAGGTGTCCGCGCTCGTGGAGGCGTTCCAGCAGGGAGCCGCTCTTGCCGGTAACAGGGTCGGACTGCTCGGTATCGGCGAAGGGGAACAGCTCGGGGATGATGTAGCACACATCCTTGGACGGCTGGCCGAAGCGCAGGTTGAACTCGCCGCGCATGCCCCCGGCGACATGGGGGATGATGCCGTCCAGCACCATGCTGCCATCCTCAGCAGTGTTGATGCCGGTGTGGATGTACTGGCGCAGGAAGCGGCCGCTCTGGGACGCTCCGAATGCGTGGGCGCGCTGTATGCCGTCGGCGCAGGGGTTGTCGTCGGATGCGCGCTTGAAGTGGGATACGAGGTCGCGCATGGCGGCAAATCCTAGCCCGACGACCTTGCTGCCGCGCGTGGTGTACACGAGCTGGTAGATGCGGCCAGGTTCGAAGCCTTCTTCCATGAAGATGTGACAGGGGTCAGGCTCTTGGGCTTCGTCCTGGAAGCGCATGAAGCGCCACTTGTCGCGGGCGATAGGCTCGGCGGGGTCGTTCGGGTGGTCGCGCACGGTGAGGGTGGCTTCGCGCTCGTCGGCATCCACGGCGGGATGCGGCGCGTGCTGCCTGTCGGCGAGCAGGAAGAACTGCGTGAAGTGCGTCGCCTGGAACTGGCACATAATCCTGCCGCTCACCGGCTCACCATCGGCGTCGAGCGCATCGGGCGCCTGCAAGCCGATGAGTCCGACGCCGCGCGGCACATCGGCTTGCCAGCCGCCGAACACGACGCTGTAACCGTGCCGCATTAGAAAGCCGTCGCCCGGGTCGAGCGGGTCGGAGGGCATCGTGGGACGCCCGGAGTTGTTGAAGCGCGCCATGACCGTCTTGCGACCGCGATTGACGACATCGTAGAGCAGGCTGCCGTTGCCGTTCTCCATTCGGAGCGGCTTGAGCAGCGTGAAGTCGGATGCGAATCGGACTTTGCCGTCGGAGTCTCGGGGGGCAAGGTCTAGGTCGACGATGCCGGCGTTGGCGGGGTGCAGCGGATCGACGGCGTAGTGGGCTGTGCCGTCAATCTGTTCGTACTTGCCGACATCGCCGAATGTCTTGCCGCCGGCATAGGGGGAGCGTCTGCTGATTTCCAGTTTCACGACTGCCACTTGAATGCCTCCTGACTAGCTTGTGTGAGTATTTGCGTCATTCCTGCGAAAGCAGGAATCCAGTGTTTTGAGATTGCCTAGAATATGCAAAAGTGCCTACATTCTGAGGTTCTGGATTCCCGATTTCGCGGGAATGACATTTGTATTTATGAGATGGCTTCTAGTTGGTCGGTATATTGGTTGGTCGGCATGTCTGCGGATGCCGAATTGCAACGATTTTATCATTGTGGGGGCGATTTGGGAAAGGCGGCTTGATACAGGCGTCGAGGGGCGATGAGCGCGGCGCGGCGATTTGACATGAAGCACAATGGCATGATAGAAACCATAGCGTACATGGCAGTCGGCGGACTCCGTTGGCGCTGTTAGAGTCAACCAAAATCGACGGAGGGAAACTTGAGCATATTGGCAGTTATCTTTTGAGGGGCACTCTGGAGGTACATACTAAATCCCAATCCGATGACTGCGACTCAAAATCCGAGTTTTCTCCAAACAATAAGCGGCGATGGGCAATCTGCCCTCTTGCTTTTCCCCACTAACAACCACTCCCATCAAACTGCCCCTTCCATCACCCCAGATTTAGCCTCGCTTCCCTATTTTTGGTTCTGCTATCGGCTACCCGCATGACATGAAGTTATTGCAATAGGCGGCGAATTTGGACACACACGAGGCATCGGCGCTCGCGCATACGCCAAGAGCGTCCAGAAGGAAGGCATATAGATGCGGGAGGTACATATATGACACAAAGCGCGAACGATAATCAGATAGAGGTGCGAAACCTCTGGAAGGTGTTCGGCAACAATCCCGAGCTTGCGTTTCAGGATGAGTTTGCCACGGCAAGCCGCGCTGAAATTCAGGAGGCGCTCGGGCTTGTGGTCGCGCTGCGGGATGTGTCTTTCAAAGTGGATAAGGGCCAGATATTCGTGGTTATGGGGCTGTCCGGCAGCGGCAAGTCGACGCTGGTGCGGTGTCTGATACGGCTCATCGAAGCCACACGGGGCGAGGTCCATTTTGACGGCGAGGACATTCTGCAATACTCATCGGAGCAGCTCATAGACTTTCGTCGGCAGAAGATAGCGATGGTGTTCCAGCACTATGGGCTGCTGCCGCATCGTCGTGTGCTGGACAATGTGGCGTATGGGCTGGAGATACGAGGCGCTGACAAGGAGACGCGGTATGAGGCGGCGGCGGTGGCAATCGAGACGGTTGGCTTGAAGGGCTGGGAGAACTACCTGCCAAGCGAGATGAGCGGCGGCATGCAGCAGCGAGTGGGGCTTGCGCGGGCGTTGGCGGCGAACTCGGATGTAATGCTGATGGACGAGCCTTTCAGCGGGCTGGACCCGCTCATACGGCGGGAGATGCAAGACGAGCTGATTTCTCTGCAAACGGAGATTCAGAAGACTATCGTATTCATAACGCACGACTTGAACGAGGCGTTGAAGATAGGCGACCGCATCGCCATAATGCGGGACGGGGAGATAGTTCAGGAAGGCTCTCCGGAAGAGATAGTAACACTGCCCGCCGACGACTATGTAACCTCGTTCGTTCAGGATGTATCCAGGGCGAAGGTGATACAGGCGAAGGCGATAATGCAGGACCCGGATGTGGTGGTGCATGAGTGGCAGGGTCCGCGCGCGGCGCTTCATGCGATGCGGACGAACGACACCGATGTGGTGTTCGTGCTGGGGCATGACAACATACTGAAGGGCATTCTGACGGAAGACCATGCGGCTACTCTGGCGCGTCAGAAGGTTGAAACGCTTAGCGACTTAGACTTAGACGAGGCGCTGACCGCGGAGCCTGACGCATATATCGAAGACCTCATTCCGATGGCTGCTCAGACGGCGCACCCGATAGCGGTGGTGAACGAAGGTGGGCGTCTGCTGGGAGAGGTTCACAGGGGGGCGCTGCTGATTGGGATGGTGGACACAGAAACCGACAGCGAAAGCATAGAGAGGTAGGTAAAAGCTTATGTCAAGAGCAGGCCAACCGGCCTCAGGCGTTGATGCTTCGAGCGACCCTGCCTCCAGCAGAACAGGCAATGGAGGATTAAAGGGTATCGCTGACCAGTACGGCGGTTTGCTGTGGTACCTTGCCAGCGCGGTGGCGGTGGTAGTGTGCCTGATTGTCTGTCTCATTGCCTGGGGCCCCGGTATGGACTTCCCCGCCGAGTGGGGCAAGCCTATCGGGAGCAAGGTGGATGAATGGATACTCTGGCTTACGGTTGAAGCATCCTGGTTCTTTGACGGCGTCAAAACCGTCATAACGAGAGTGCTGGTTACCATAGAGGACTTCCTGCTATGGGTACCATGGCCAGTTGTCATATTGCTGGTAGGCTTGACTGCATGGAAGTTGTCAGGGCGCGCCATGGCGGTTTTCTCGGTAGCCGCTCTGGTGCTGCTAGGCTTGATGGGCAGACTTCCCGGAGGCACCAACACACTTTGGGAAGGCTCCATGGAGACACTGGCATTGATAATCGTGTCAGTAGGAATATCCTTGATAATCGGAATGCCGCTAGGCGTACTCGCATCGCGCAACTCCGTTACAAACTCTATAATGCGCCCTATACTGGACGGAATGCAGACGATGCCCAGCTTTGTGTATCTGGTGCCCGGCATCCTGTTTTTCGGACTTGGGAATGTCCCTGCGGTAATGGCAACGGTGATATACGCAGTCCCGCCCGTCATTCGATTGACAAACCTGGGAATCCGCCAGGTCGATGCGGAAGTGGTTGAGGCGGCTCGTTCGTTCGGAGCGACTGCGTTCCAGATTCTCACAAAAGTTCAGATACCCATGGCGCTACCTACCATCATGGCGGGTATCAACCAGACCACCATGATGGCGCTGGCGATGGTCGTTGTGGCTTCACTGGTGGGCGCCGGTGGGCTGGGCGAGGCGGTTTTGCGCGCGCTGGGCAGGCAAGAAGCCGGCAACAGCGCCATTGCCGGACTGGCTATTGTTATAATGGCAATTATCATAGACCGCATCACACAATCGGTAACGCGAGAGCGTGAGCGCACTCTGGTAGGCGGTTAACTTTCAGAGCAAGCCAATGGCTGCTTGCTGTGATCAAGGGGGTGATAACCTGTAGAATAAGACTAAAGAGTAATGGCATCACCGGGAAATATCACGGATATTCAAGCAAAACATAGAATGAAGAGTGAAAGAAGGAGAACTATGCTAGGCTTTAGCGTGAAAAAGTCGCTCATCTTGATGGGGTCGCTATTGGCGGTGGTTGCCATAGCAGCAATCGCCTGTTCGTCGCCCGCGCCCGCTCCGGCAATCGATGAAGCGCGGCTGCAAAGCATTGTAGAGGCCGCGGTGGCGAAGTCCGCGCCCGCTCCGATGGAGCAGGTCTCGGCGGATGAGATTTCGTCTATGGTCGAGTCTGCCATGATGGGCATGTCTGAGTCGCAGGTGTCCGCCAGCGATATTCAGGCGATGGTGGAGAGCGCGGTTGAGTCCGCGGCTATGGAAGGGGCAAGCCCTGAGGAGATTCAGGCAATGGTGGAAGGCGCGGTAATGGCTGCCTCTGCCGACGCCATTACCAGCGCGGATGTTCAGTCCGCAATCTCCATGGCAGTGATGGAAGCCCAGGAGAACATGATAACCAGCGAAGATGTGCAGGATGCCGTCTCCGGCGCCGTTATGGAGGCTGCCGCAAACTCCCTGACCGCAATGGAAATACAGGATATAGTTGAGAGTGCGCTAGAAGAGCGCGCGATGATGGAGGAGGATGCCACTAAGGAGACCATCATCTTCTCTGACCTCAACTGGACGAGCGCGCAGGTTCAGAACCGCATCGCGCAGTACATCGTGGAGAACGGCTACGGCTACCCCACTGATGTCATCTTGGGCGCTACCTTGCCTAACTTCCAGGGCTTGCAGAAGGGCGACATCCATGTAGCGCTTGAAATCTGGCTGCCTAACCAGTCAATCGGTTGGGAGAAGGCAGTTGAAATTGGTGAAGTCGTATCGGTGGGCACTAGCTTGGTCGGCGACTGGCAGAGCACATTCGTCGTTCCTAAGTATATCGCTGACGCACATCCGGACCTGATGACTCCACAAGACCTGATGAAGCCGGAGTATCAGGAACTTTTCGCCACCGACGACAGCCGCGGCAAGGCGCGCCATGTGTCGTGTGTAATCGGGTGGTCTTGCGAACTGGTCAACACCACACAGATTGAAACCTATGGGCTGAACGACTCCTTGCATGTGATAAACCCGGGTTCACAGGAAGCGATGTTCGCAGATCTATATGCCGCGTATGAAAACGAAGAGCCGTGGCTAGGATATATGTGGGGCACGGGTGACCCCGCTCTGAAGCTCGACCTGGTTCGCCTTCAAGAGGCTCCCTACACCCAAGAGTGCTGGGATAGCGATAAGGGCTGCGCCTTCTCAGAGTCCCTGGTTCTCATAGCGGTTCACAAGAGCGTGCTCCCGCGCGCGCCTGAGGTCATCGGGATGCTCCAAAACTGGGAGTTCTCAATAGACATCTACAAGAGCATCTTCCAGTGGATGGACGCCAACCCTGGCAGCGAAGCATCAGAGGCTGCCCAATGGTTCCTCAACAACAACAAGGTATGGGAAAGCTGGGTTACGCCTGAAGCAGCGGCAGCAGTGAACGCCGCGCTTGCAGCTGAAGGCTAAACCCCCTGCCCCGCGAATAGATAACAGTTGACCGCACATCCGCTGCGGTAATGGCTGAAAGACAAGGGAGGCGACTTTCGCAGTCGCCTCCCTTTTTGCGTGTTACACAGAGGGGCTGACAGGATGGTCGGGATGATGGAGTGAGGGCGAGCATAAGGGTTGCCATTGCGGGGGGTTCGCCCTTCGGCAAGCTCAGGATGCTCACCGGGAACGAAGAATGTTAGCACGCTCGACACGAACGGGGCTTGTGGTTGCGAAACGGCGGTGAGCGTGGACTTATGAGGCGGTTGGTGAGACACTGGCTCATAGCTCAGATGGGTCAGGTGGCGGCTCGTCGAACGGCTCGCCGCGCTCAAGCGCCGCTATCTTGCGCTCGTAGTACGCCTTCATCGCGGCGGAGCCTTCAGCCACGCCTTCGGCTCTGCCTACCGCCACGCCCTCAGCTCTGCCCACTTCCACGCCTTGGGCGTAGTCTTTGGCTTGTTGTGCCTTTTTGTCTTTCTCAATCCAGTCTTTTAGCATACCGGCGAGCACCATGATGGCTAATCCTCCTTCCACCATGAACGGGGTTTGTGGTTGCGAAACGGCGGTGAGCGTGGACTTATGAGGCGGTTGGTGGGACACCGGCTCATAGCTCAGATGGGTCAGGCGGCGGCTCGTCGAACGGCTCGCCGCGTTCGAGTGCCTCTATCTTGCGCTCGTAGTACGCCTTCATCGCGGCGGAGCCTTCGGCCACGCCCTCGGCTCTGCCCATTTCCACGCCTTCGGCTCTGCCTACCGCCACGCCCTCGGCTCTGCCTACTTCCACGCCTTGGGCGTAGTCTTTGGCTTGTTGTGCCTTTTTGTCTTTCTCAATCCAGTCTTTTAGCATACCGGCGAGCACCATGATGGCTAATCCTCCTTCCACCATGAACGGGGTTCGCGGTTGCCAAACGGCGATGGCCGTGAACTTATGAAGTGGTTGACGGGAGCACCGGCTCATAGCTCAGATGGGTCAGGCGGCGGCTCGTCGAACGGCTCGCCGCGCTCAAGCGCCGCTATCTTGCGCTCGTAGTACGCCTTCATCGCGGCGGAGCCTTCGGCCACGCCTTCGGCTCTGCCGACTTCTACGCCTTCGGCTCTGCCTACCGCCACGCCCTCGGCCCTGCCCGCTTCCACACCTTCGGCTCTGCCTACCGCCACGCCCTCAGCTCTGCCCATTTCCACGCCCTCGGCTCTGCCTACTTCTACGGCTTCGGCGTAGTCTTTGGCTTGTTGTGCCTTTTTGTCTTTCTCAATCCAGTCTTTTAGCATACCGGCGAGCACCATGATGGCTAATCCTCCTTCCACCAGGTATATGGTCAGGACAAATGATACGGGAGTGGCGTTCCTTATTTTCTCGGCTATGAATTCGGTGGCGGCGACATATTCGGCCGGCAGCCTGCTCCAGCACCACATAGTCGTGAGCAAGGCGGTGGTAACGAAGAACGCCCCGACATGCGCTGCGTAGTAGCGCCTGCGAATGCTTAGCAGGGATATGCGCTCGTCCTCATCGTCCGCTTTCTCTCTTTGGCGACGCCGCAAAGTCCATCACACGAGTATTACGACACCGATGCCGATGTAGCCTATCGACGCGCTCACGAGCGCAAAGAGCAGCGCTAATCCCAGAACAAAGGGCACTAATCCCGCGCCTGATATTATCATATAATACACGCACACGCTGGAAATGAAAAAGCCCCTTGTGCAGGGGCTTTGTCGGGGGTGTTTGTAGTAGTGGTTGGTGGAGACGGGGGAGGGTCGAACTCCCCGTCCAGAAGACTCTCCAACAAGGATGTACTACAGGCTTAGTCGGTAATTGAGTCTCGCTCTAAGAAGCACTTACCGACGGGTAACTTCGCAGAGCCAGCCGATGGGTAAAGCCATTCGATATCGGCGTCTGTCAGGCTTTCCCCCGATAATTTGGCACCCAATCACCCCCCTCGAGGGGAAGGGATGGTGGATGTAGCCGCGGTTAAGCGGCTAGGGCGTACTCTTGAGAGTTGCCTGTTATGTTTTTGCCACTTTTAACGAGGTGTATGGCGCCTCGGCCTGCAATCCTGTAGAGACCGCCCCCTGTCGAACCCGCGCGTCCCCACTTACTGATGACATGATAGCACATTTTGGGCGGCGGCGGCACTAACCCGGATGGACTTCCAAAACCTGTGCGATAATATCAGGGGCGACCGGCCGGTCGCCCCTACAAATGCGAAAATCAGATAGATGCCTCTGTCAGCCCTGAAGCCGCAAGGCGGTCGCTATTTCAGAGCCATTACGAGGCTTGCTTGACGGCTTATGCGTGTGTCGTGGTCGAGGGCGAAGCGCTTGACGCCGTTGTAGATGGAGTCGGCGTCGAGGTGCGCCTCGGCGATGACATCGGCTTCCGTGCCGCCTGTGAGCCACTGGTTATCCCAGTCGGATACGAGCGAGTATTCGTCGGTGAGGGGTCCGGCGTTCTGCACGGGCCACATGCGGCGCGTGCCGGTGGATACGACCGCCATGTCGTATATCGCTTCAGGCGGCAGCACCGAATCCTGGTACTCCTGCGGCTGGCGGCGGAAGAGCTCCTCGCTGATGGCAGCGATTACCTTGACATTTATTCCGTCTTCCTCAAGGCGGGGCAGCGCGGACACAAGGTTGACCGTGGAGGACGACCCCTGCACTATTACATAGCCCTGCTTGGGCTTGTCGTCGTCGAAATCGCGGATGACATAGAAGCCCTTTGCCGCTGCCTTCAGGTCGGTGTCCGCGAATGTACTGCGGTCGGATACGGGGAAGTCGGGGCGCGCCACTTCCAGCACGATGACTCCGACCTTGGGATCGCGCGCGGCAATCTCGGCGGCGGCGAAGTAGCCGGCGGCAACATCGTTGTAGTCCCAGAAGCTCAGGGTGATTACCTGGCCTCTTGGGAAGAGCTTCCACACTTGCGGGGCGAATATGCCGAAGTGGGTGCGCGCGTCGGCGGCGGTTTCGGGGCCTGAGTGTCCGGCGAGGACATTGAGCACGCCAACGCGGAATGGGCTATCCTGGTTCTGCTGGCTCCAGACGCGAGATGGGAGGTACATCAGCGGCGTGAATGCGCCGTAGCTTCCGCTGAGCGCCCATACGCCCACATGCTTATCGGGATCGAGTGATACCGACTGGCTGACGAAACCGACGGCGGTGGACACATTGCCCGCCTCCTGAATCGCCGCCTTCAGGCGTGTGCCGGTGGGGTTATGCACGGGGTCGTAGTGTCCCCAAAGCCCGCCAGGCTCGACGTTAATGGATTCGGCGAGGTCTGCCGCCACGATGACGAACTTGTTGTCGGTGACATAGTTCATGTACTTGGCGATTTCGGATATGGCGCGGCGGGTGCCACGCACATTGCCCGGCTCTTCGAAGAGCTTTATGGATACATCCTTCTCTTCGCCGGATACATGGTTCTTGATGCTTACGGTCTGGGCGCTTGTGGGCAGGTTCTCGACTGCCAAGCGCGGGTCCTGGAACGAGTCGACGCCGCGGTCGATGCGGAGGGGCATGTCGTCATCGATGCTATCGCCGATGGCGACGAGCCTGTCGGCGAGCCAGTCGCCCAAGCCGTCCCGGTCGAGTACGGACATTGCGGCGTCTATGTTGCGCTTGAACTCCAGCAGGCGCTCGCGGGTGTCCGTAGCGGCGTTGCCGCTTCTGATGCCTTCAAACTCGATGCCGAAGCGCTGTTCGAAGGTGGCGGCAAGCGCCTGGAAGTAGTCGCCGTTGAAGGGGAAGGCGTAGGGATGGCTTGCGTAGCTGATAATCTGGTCGCCGTAGCCGGGAAGGCTGCCGTTGACGGCGGCGGGCCACCAGCCCTTGACGGTGTTGCCGACGACAATCATAGGCCTGTCGTCGGTGGGGTCCCAGTCCTCCATGGTCTTCAGGACGCCCATTACCTGATCGTAGTCGTTGGCGTTGTCGAGCGCGAACACATTCCAGCCATACGATGCCCACTGGTCTTCGATGCGATAGCCGTCGTATTGAGGCTGGATGACGCCGCCGATAAGCTCGTCGTCGATGCCGGCGTTGTTGTAGGACAGAAGGATACGCAGTCGCTTGCCGACCTGCTGGGCGACGGCTTGTGTCTTCATTTCCTGCGAGTGGCCGGAGGTCATGGCGAACTCGCCCTCGATTGCCATGATTTTGAGGCTTTCGGGCGCGCCCATCATATCCCAGAAGGCTGCCTTGCCGGCGGCGGTGGCGATGCCGATCCCCGAGGGCCCGCCGTTGACATCGTTGGTCATGTCGGTGGTTTCGGAGTGGCCTGCCAGCGAGCGGATGCCGCGTATGTTCGCCTGCGCCATCTCGGGGGCGTCGGTGAGGTTGAAGTCGCTGAGCAGCGTGTCCAGCGCGCCCCTGCCCCGCCGAAAACCGAGGCAGTCTATCGAGAGCATGCCCTGCTTGTGGTCGACGGCGTAGCGCGGGTCGCCTGTGCGGGCGTGCTTTCGCGCGAGCGCCTCGCCCATAATCATCCAGAGCGCGTAGGTTACGGGGGCGTTGTGTCCACCAGCGAGCATGAACCTGTCAGCGTAGGGATGCTTGGGGCGGCGATAGTCGTAGCGCAAGCCGCCGTTCTCGGGGCCTGCCAGATGGGATGTTACCGTGTAGGGGGTGTAGGCGAGTGGGCCGCCAAAGTGCCCTGTCTGGGAGTAGTTGCCCAGCAGCACTAGCGTCATCGCGGTGAGGAAGCCGACTTCTTCAAAGCGACTTTTGTCGTACTCGGGCAGCTCAACGGGCGTGCTCGCTCTGCTGCTTGATAGGGCGACGCGGTTGACCGTCGTAATCGAACCATTGGTGTTTGCCATTCTGTAGCGCTCCCTGTTCCGTATTTTTTGCATGTCTTCCGCGATTGCGGATGTTATCAGCTAGTGGCGGCGGGTTTCGCGCCGCGCAACCGCAAGCAATCCATTCATTAGGAAGACAAGTTCATCATACCAAACTTGCGCCATGTGTTGCTACATGGCGCAAGGCGGCGAGTCGGTTTTTCGGTTGGCAGGCGTGTCGGGGACGGGCTTCTACCCACGACATGGATGAAGGGGATGTCAGGCAGGCTCGAACATCGGGAGGGATACTTCGCCCTCGCCCTGGTCTTCCCAGCGCAGCTTGACGCGCATGCCGCAGTGGATGTCGTCTATGGGGTTGGCGACGCCCACGATGTTGGTCATAATCCTAAAGCCTTCGTCGAGGTCAACATAGGCTACGGCGTAGGGGCCGAGGTCGGCGAACGCGGGGTGTCGGCTCTGCATCACTACGCTGAAGGTGTACACCGCGCCTTCGCCCTTGGAGGTGTGCCATGTGGTGTCGTCCGTGCCGCAAATGATGCAATACTTGCGCGGGTAGAACAAGACTTCGTTGCAGCCGCCGCATACCTGATACGCGAGTTCGTGGCGCTTGGTGGCTTCCCAAAAGGGTTCGGTGTCGGGTTCCGGAAATCGGGGTAGTGGTCGCTGTCCTGCCATTGTCGGGTCTCCTCAGTTAGGTTTTCAGGGGTGAGGTTGTCAGGGATCAGGATAGGTTATGTGGGCATTTGCGCCATTCCCGTGAAAACGGGAATCCAGAACTCAGAATGTAGGCTCTTTCGCATATTTCAGGCTATCTCAAAGCGCTGGATTCCTGCCCCTGCTTCCGCAGGGGTGACGTTCTTTCGCAGGAATGACGAGATAAAAAGTCAAAATGTCAACAGAGGCTAGTCCGCTGCCAAGATGGTTACGCCGGTGGCGTGGCGCGAGCCGAGCATGCCGCCGTTGCCGACGGCGACCGCTAGCTTCGGATCTTGCACCTGGGCGGTGGATTCGCCGCGCAGTTGGCGCGCCGCCTCGAGAAGCAGGAATATGCCGCGCTCGCCGGGGTGGTTGGACGACAAGCCGCCGCCGTCGGTGTTCATCGCGGGCTTGCGCGGGTCGTCGAAGCCCAGATGCCGCTGGCTCACATAGTCTCCGCCTTCGCCCTTTTTGCAGAAGCCCAAGTCTTCTATCATGCACATCACGGTTATGGAGAAGGAGTCGTAAGCCATCAGGACATCGATCTCGTCGGGGGTTACGCCCGCGTCGGCGAATGCGATTGGGCCGGACTGCGCGCCCGCGCTGACGGTTATATCGCCGCCGTTCTCGCGGTACTTGGTGGCTTCGCCCGTGCCGATAATCCATGCGGGCTTCTTGCGGCAGTTGGCGGCGACTTCGGGCGATGCGATGATGACCGCGCCGCCGCCGTCCGAAATCATGCAGCATTCCAGCAGGTGCAGCGGGTGGGCTATTACGCGGGAGTCCACGACATCCTGCACGGTAATCTCGTTGACGCCGACGAATTCGAGGTCGGTCATCGCCTTGACCGCCTCCGGGTTACGCATGGCATGGCGGCGGGTGACGACGGAGATTTCGGCGAACTGCTCGTCGGTGGTGCCGTACTGGTGCTTATGGCGGTTCTTGACCATGCCGTAGTTGGCGATGAGTGTTTGGCCCCAAGAGTCTTCCATGTTGGATGCGGGCGTCGCCTGCCCCTGCCCTGTCGCGCCGGCGGTGCCGATGTTGCGCCTGTCGGAGTGCGCGGTGGAGCCATAAGTGAGGAGCGCGACTTCGCACTTGCCCGCGGCTATCATCTTGGCGGCGTGGTTCGCCTGAAACTCGTAGGAAGTGCCGCCGACGGCGGTGTTGTCGATGACTCTCGGCTTCAAGCCTAGGTATTCGGATATGCCCAAGCCGCCGATGCCCTGATGCGTGCCGGTGTCATATACGGCGTCTATGTCCTTGCCGGACAGGCCTGCGTCCTCGAGCGCCTTGATTGCGGACGCGGCTTTGATTTGCAGTGCGCTGGTGCCGGGGCCGACGACCCTGAGCGGGTATTCGTGGATACCGACGATTGCGGCTTCTCTGCGCTGCGGCATTGTTTCCCCTCCCCTTCGATGTACATTTTCACGCATTTGAAATGCGTATTCGCTTGAACTGTGTTTGCTCAGTCTGTTAGCGTGGGTTACGCTGTGACATCAAAATCACAGACGGCGAAAAGGTAGCACATGGGGGCGATTCAGTCAACGGAACGGCGCGGTAGTGAGAAAATTGCATTAGTACAAGTTAGTCGTCGATGGGCAAGCATTTTCACCCCCATCCTAACCTTCCCCCTTGATGGGGGAAGGGACGAATGCAATTTTCTCGCGGTTGTACAAAATTGCAGGGGTTAGAGGATATGGCAAATGTCAGATATTATGCGGGGATAGTGCAGTTGATAATCGGGGCGGTGTTGTTCGTGAACTTCGTCATAAATCCGCTGTATCCGCTGCTGCTGCCCGGGTTGGACGTCGGCGGCGTGTGGTGGTGGGTGAACATCCTGATGCTCGTGGGCATGATAATCGCGCTGTTGAGCAGTTTTCATCGAAAGCGGCTGATGGACAGAGTGAAAGCCGACGGAGTTACTCGCGGGTATCTGGAGGCGAATGTGCTGTTCTGGGCGTCGGTGGCGCTGGCGTTCTGGTTTCTGCCGACATGGTTCTCGGCTCTGACCGATGTGGATGTCAACTGGTGGACGGAGACTAACACGCTGGCAATTCTGGTGTATTTCGGTTCGGGGCTGTACCTTGTGCGGAACGCGCGGAATAACCCATACCGCAGCTAGTAGGGACTGATTTATGAAGATTGGACTGCTTACGGACACACACCTGCCCAACCTCATCAAGGATTTGGATGAGCTGGGGCCGGAGCCGGCCGAGTTCTTTGGCTCGGTTGACCTGATATTGCATGGGGGCGACCTGATATTCACGCGAGTGCTGGACTGGCTGGAGCAGTTCGCGCCGGTGCTGTGCGCGACCGGCAACAACGACCCTTATACCGACAGTCGCTCAAAGGAAGTGCAGACGCTGGAGGTCGAGGGCTGGCGCATCGGGATGGTTCACAGCCTGGAAGGTGAGCACCGCCCGATGTCGGAATTGCGTAAGCTGTTCCCCTGCCCCGTGGACATCATGGTGGGGGGGCATACGCATCAGGAATCGCTGCGTGAGCGTGACGGGGTGGTGCTGATGAACAGCGGCAGCATCACATTTCCGCGCCATAAGGAGCTGCGGCTAGGCGGCGTGGGGCTGCTGGAGCTGAAGCCGGGCAGTCTGCATGCGGAGGTCATCCCGATAGGCGAGACGACGGGGAGGCCGAATCCTTGCGAGGCGCTGAGTTTGGATGTGCGGCGGGGGTGACAGCAGGGTCTTTCAATTGTCACCGCGAACGGAGTGAGGGGTCTAAAGTCCTTGCCTTATCAGGCGTGTTGCTGACAAGGATTTTAGATTCCTCACTCCGCTGCGCTGCGTTCGGAATGACAGTGGAGGGATGCGCGCTGCCCTTGGAATGACAGGGTGGGCGGCTCGGAATGACAGCGCGCGATCAGGATGACAGGGTGGGCGTTCGGAATGACAGCGAGGACTACGCCCCGACAACAGCGGGAACGATACCCTGGCAATTGAAAGACCCTACGACTGGCGATTGCGGGTTATGCGGCGGCTTCGTTGGCGGCGGCTAGGGCGGCGTCGAAGTTGGGGAGCTGGGCGATCTGGGGGACATATTCGACGTGGCGCACCACGTTGTCTTTGTCCAGCACGAAGACGGCGCGCGCGAGCAAGCCGTTTTCCTTGACATGGACGCCGTAGCTGTCGCCGAATTCACGCGACTTGAAGTCGGAGGCGGTCTCCACCTTGTCAACCTCATTCGCGCCGCACCATCGCGCCTGCGCGAAGGGCAAGTCCATGCTGATGGTCAGCACTACTATGTCGTCCGACATCGTTGCGGCTAGGCGGTTGAACTCCTGCGTTTCGTCGCTGCATACGCCGGTATCCAGTGAGGGCACGGACGCGATAATCTTCACCTTGCCGGCGAAGTCGTCGAGGGACATCTGCCTCAAGCCCGCGCCCGATACGGTGAAGTTGGGGGCAGCCTGCCCTACCGTGACTTCGGGGCCTAGCAGTGTGAGTTGGTTATCGCCTGCGGCAAATACTCCTGTTCGCTCTTCCATAGCGGTCATCTCCTTGTGATTCAAGTATGGTTATGGTTTTGCTGTGGGTAAAGTCTAATTCATTGACGGGTGGCTGGCAACTCAGGGCAAGGGATTTCGGTTTTGCGGTTTAGGGGCGCTTTTTGCCGGTCTTTTCTTCGTAGAGATTCCAGGTGGCATCGTTGAAGGGGTAATACTTGCCGGGGGAGCAGCGCTCGATTTCGAGCTGCGCCTTGACGACCTCTTCGACGGCTTCGCGCCGGTGTGCAATCTCTATTACCTCGTCGACGACGCTCAGGGGTACGACGACTACGCCGTCATCGTCGCCAACTAGGGCGTCGCCGGGGCGCACGAGGACGCCGCCGCACTGGATAGCGTCGTTGACCTGCCAGGGCCAGAACTCGGCGGGGCCTTGCTTTGCTGTCAGGCTGGCGGAATAGACGGGGAAGCCGTAGTCCTTGAGCGACACGCTATCACGCACGCCGCCGTCGGTGACTAGCCCGCCCGCGCCGAGTTGCCGCATACGCAGGAACTTGATGTCGCCGCCGACGGAGCTGTACTTCCATCCCATCGCGTCTATGACCAGAACCTCGCCGGGGCCGCACATCTCGATGGCGACATATTCGGCGGAGTCCGCGCCCTTGGGCTTGTCTTGCGCGAGGTCGGGGCGATGCGGCACGAAGCGCAGGGTGACGGCTCTGCCGGCGAGATGCTGACCCTTCCGCAAGGGCAGCGCGCCCTCTATGTAGCTCATAGGCCAGTTCTTCACCCACAGGGCATCTATGAGCGTTTGCGTGGGTATGGAGCGCAGAACTTCCAGGGTTTCGTCTGATATGGGGGACATCTGACACCTCGATACGGGGATTGTTGTTGCGGCGATTATTCTATCGGCTTGGGGGCGAAGGCACAATGACAATTAAGAATTAGGAATTAGGAATTAGGAATTGAGAATTGGGGGTTGGGGTTTGGGATGGTGGTTACGCAGACAATTAGGAATTAGGAATTAGGGTTTGGGATGGGGGGTACGTATGTGAGTTCTTATGTTGGGGGGCGCTGGATTCCTGCCCCTGCTTTCGCAGGGGTGACGTTCTTTCGCAGGAATGACGGAATAAAAGGGCAGGAATGACGGGGTGGTTCGACAAGCTCACCACGAACGGAAAGGGTGGTTCGACGGGCTCAGCACGAACGGAAAGGGTGGTTTGGCAGGGTGGGCGCGGGGATGATGGCGGGCGGGCGTGGAATGACGGAGTGAAACTTGAAAATGTCTATACGACCTAGAACTTATCCGAGGTCTTTCGATTGTTGCCGCGAATGGGTGAGGGGGCTGAAATGCTTGCCATGTTGGGCGTGTTGGTGGCGGGGATTTTTGATTCCTCACTGCGCTGCGCTGCGTTCGGAATGACAGGGGGAGGCGCTCGGAATGGCAGGGAGTGGCGCTCGGAATGACAGGGGGAAAGATGGTTTCTTGACGCTTGTCGGCTGTGAGGGATATAGTAGGTTCGCCACAGTCATAGGGATCAACTGAATAGTCAGGTCGTAAGTCTTCACGAGAAGGGCACCCTTTGCCCCCTTGTGGGCTTACGACGGAACCCGGCGACTGTGGCAAGAAGCCTACTCCTGACCACGAGGGGGTTCCGAGAGTGTTGAGCCTGCAATTATGTCTTTCACTAAACCCGGCTATTCATGATGAGGCACTGTATTTCATGACGGCGTTGTTAAGCGGTCATATATCTCCCCGCTCTCCGCCTTGTCTATCTCGCCGCTTTCGTTGGGCAAGGTCTGTTCAGCGTTCAACCCCGTTAACCACTAACCACTGCAAGAAAGGATCTTGAGTATCTATGAAATCTTCAAAGCTTACATTTGCGCTGCTCATCGCGGTCGCCGCGTCTGCCGCGCTGTTTTTTGCGCTCTTTTTCGGCTCGGATAACATCCGTGTGCAAGCGCAGACCGGCGACACGCCTACGCCCGCGCCCGAACAGGGCGGCGATTTTGGCGTCCAGAACCTTCCGCCGCTCGAAGGCAAGGTCAATCCGCCCAAGCACCCCAACCTGGACTCCATGCTCAACCAAATTGTGGAGCAGGTGGATAGCGGGGAGTTCTCGGCGCAGACCGCGGCGGCCGGCGCGCCGCTGCATGATGAAGACTCTGTCGCGGTAACTCTGTACATCACGGAAGGCAACGCGGAAGGTGTGCGCGACTTCCTCAGCGACAACGGCGCGTCGCCGCGCAATGTGGGCGTGGACTACATCGAGGCATACATTCCCGTGTCGCTGCTTGCCTCCGCTTCGCGGCAGGCGGGCGTCATCAGCATACGAACAATCATCCCGCCGCAGCCCGCGCAGGGCGCAGTAGTGAGCGAGGGCGTGGCGTTGCATGGAGCGCCCGCTTGGCATGCCGCCGGGCAAAAAGGCGCAGGCGTCAAGATTGGCGTGATTGATACGGGCTTCGAGCAGTTCAGCAGCCTTATGGGAACGGAACTGCCGTCGACCGTGCAGGCGAGATGCTACACCAGCATCGGAGTATCCACATCAAATCTGGCAGACTGCACCGACAGCGAAGATAGTGAGTCCAGAAGGCTTCACGGCACGGCTGTAACGGAAACGGTGTTTGACATCGCCCCGGAAGCGACCTACTACATATCCAACGGCGTTTCTTCATGGGGAGACCTGAAAACCGCCGTCGAATGGATGGTGTCGCAGGATGTGGATGTCATCAACCATTCGGTGCATTGGACTTGGGGAGGCCCAGGCGATGGCACATCCCCGTTCAGCAGTAGCCCGCTCAGGACTGTGGATACCGCCATAGGGAACGGCATAACTTGGGTGAATAGCGCCGGAAATGAAGCGAGGGCAACATGGTTCGGGAGTTTCACAAACCCAGATGCTGATGTATGGCACAACTTTGTAGGAGATGATGATGAGTGCAACAACGTAACGCTTCAAGCCGGAGAGCGGTTTAGAGCCCAGCTTCGATGGGATGATAGCTGGGGCGGAGCAACTAAGGATTTGGAGTTGGAACTGTTCGACCCCGCATTCACCCCTCTACTGAGAGTAGCATGGAGTTACAACACGCAAGCAGGGGGCGCAAATGACGACCCATTTGAGTTTCTTTCTTACACTCCCATTATTAGCCGAACATACTGTCTGGCAGTCAGACAATTCAGCGGCGCAACGCCAGGTTGGATTCAGTTGCAGGCTTTCAATGGGCCGGATTTAGAGCACCATACATTGACCAGCAGCATTGGCAGCCCGGCAGAGAGCGCCAACCCCGGCTTGCTCGCCGTGGGCGCGGCGCGCTGGAGCGACACGAGCACTATCGAATGGTTCAGCAGTCGCGGACCCACGCCCGACGGCAGAATCAAGCCCGACATCGTGGGCGCGGATGGCGCGCGGACGGTATCTAGGCGCACAGCAAGCAACCCAAACGGCAATGTATTCGGCACAAGCCAGTCGTCGCCACATGTGGCGGGGCTTGCGGCGCTGGTGGAGCAGCGCTTTCCTGATTACAGCCCGGCTCAAGTCGCCAACTACTTGAAGACGAACGCGCAGGCGCGCGGCACAGTTCCCAACAACACTTGGGGCTACGGCTTCGCCATGCTGCCTGCGTCCGACGCGGCGACGCCTGAACCAACACCGGCTCCGACGCCTGAACCTACGCCCGAGCCGACACCTGAACCTACGCCTGAACCTACGGCGACGCCTACCGATCCCTGCTTCGAGGCGCTCACGGGCGACGCCACCATCAGCGGCACTTGGACGAGCGAGTGCGTATCCGAGAGCCTAGACGACGGCAATACCTACTACTCTCGCTTCTATACCTTCACGTTGGGGGAGTCTGCCGAGGTAACGATAACGCTGGAATCGACGGTCAACACATACCTCTACTTGCTGAGCGGCACGGGCAAGGATGGCAATGTGCTGCACGAGAACGACGACCACGACGGCACGAACTCGCGCATACAGGAGACATTGCAGGCGGGAAGCTACACCATCGACGCCACGACATACGACACAAGCACGACGGGCGACTTCACGCTGACCGTCGCAGGGCTGCCCGATGCCGGCACGGGGCCAGTGCCGACGCCGACGCCGGAGCCGACGCCCGGGCCTACGCCTGAGCCAACACCGGGGCCGACGCCCGAACCGACGCCCACGCCGGCAGGCGGCTATACGGATGTCAGTCGCGGGACTGATCATGCTTGCGCGCTGCATACCAGCGGCTCAATAGCGTGCTGGGGCGCGAACACGCACGGGCAGGCATCGCCGCCTTCGGGCAGTTTCACGGCAATCAGCAGCGGGGACAAGGGCAGTTGCGCCGTGAGGCAGGGTGATGGCGTGGTGGTTTGCTGGGGGAGTTTTCAGGTCAACGGCAATTAAGAATTAGGAATTAAGAATTGGGAATTGGGGCAGGACTGGCGCATCTGAATTGCTATGTTGGAGGCGTCGGATTCCTGCCCCTGCTTATGCGGGGGTGGACTTTCTTTCGCGGGAATGACGGGGTGAAACGGAGTGAGGGATCTGAAATGCTTGCCACGTCGGGCGTGTTGGTGGCGGGGATTTTTGATTCCTCACTGCGTTCAGAATGACAGAGAGAGGGGGCGCGGAATGGACGGGGAGGTCGGTGGGCAAGCATTTTCACCCCCATCCTAACCTTCCCCCAAAGGGGGAAGGGACAATCACATCTGCGGCGTCCTCGCCTTGCCGACGAACCTTCCCCTTTGATGGGAGAAGGGACTGATGCAGTTTTCTCTTTTTGCGGATTTCAGGTGTGGACATGCGGGGGAGATTTGGCTATAATTATTGGGTGATAGTAGCCGCCAGTCTGAGATGCGTTCAGATTTGGGCGCTCTTAATTTCTGAGCGGGCCGAGGTGGTGGAATTGGTAGACACGCAGCGTTGAGGGCGCTGTGGCCGTAAGGCTGTAGGAGTTCGAGTCTCCTCCTCGGCACCAAGGTTTAGATTATGGCGACGTAGCCAAGTGGTTAAGGCGGGGGTCTGCAAAACCCCTATCGGCGGTTCGAATCCGCCCGTCGCCTCCAATGCAAAGTTCGTAAAGCCCACGATGTTCATCGTGGGCTTTGCTTTGAACGGAATTAAAAATTGAGAATTAGGAATTAAGAATTGGGCTGGGCAAGTGTTGTTCGCGCTTTGATATAATTGTTTCAGAACCGGATACGGGCAACGGCGCATCTTAAGGACAAGGATAGGAATATCGTGGCAGACAGCAGGACATCAACGGTTGACTTGGAGGCGCTCACCTCTTTGGCGAAGCGTCGGGGGTTCATATTTCAGAGCAGCGAGATATACGGCGGGGTCGCCAGCACTTGGGACTATGGGCCCTTGGGCGTGGAGCTGAAGCGCAATATCAAGGATGCGTGGTGGCGCAAGTTCGTCTGGGAGCGCGACGATATGGTTGGGCTGGATTCGTCCATCTTGATGCACCCTGAGGTGTGGCGCGCGAGCGGGCATGTGGACAGCTTCACCGATCCGCTGACGGACTGCAAAGAGTGCCGCCAGCGCTGGCGCGAGGATCAGCTCGCGGAGCGCAAGTGTCCGGCCTGCGGCGGCGAGCTGACGGAGGCGCGCAACTTCAACCTGATGTTCAAGACATTCATCGGTCCCGTCGAGGACGAGGCGTCGGTCGCATTCCTGCGCCCTGAAACGGCGCAGGGCATCTTCGTGAACTTCGAGAATGTGCTCAACTCGTCGCGCAAGCGGCTGCCGTTCGGCATCGCTCAGATTGGCAAGGCGTTCCGCAATGAGATTACGACCGGCGGCTTCATCTTCCGCACACGCGAGTTTGAGATGATGGAAATCGAATACTTCGTGGAGCCGGGCACCGACGAACAGGTTCATGAGCAGTGGATACGGGACTGCTTGGCGTGGTACACGGATTTGGGGGTGAGCAAGGACAGGCTGCGAGTGCGCGCCCATGAAGCGGATGAGCTTTCCCACTACTCCAAGGCGACCTACGATGTGGAGTACCTGTTTCCTTGGGGCTGGGGCGAGATCCAGGGTATCGCCAATCGCACGGACTTCGACTTGAAGGCGCATTCGGAGCGCAGCGGGCACGGGCTGACATATTTCGACCAGGCAACGAACAGGCGCTTTACGCCGTATGTAGTGGAGCCGGCGGCGGGCGTTGACCGCGCCGCGATGACCTTTTTGGTGGACGCCTACACGGAGGAGGAAGCGCCAACCGCGGATGGCGGCACGCAGAAGCGTGTGCTGCTCAAGCTGCATCCGACGATTGCGCCCGTCAAGGTGGCTGTGCTGCCGCTGAGCCGCAACGCCAGACTCGCGCCGCTTGCGCGTGGGGTGTATGACAAGGTGCGCGGGAGCGGCGCGGTGGACGGCTTCGTGCAGTACGACGACGCGCAGAGTATCGGCAGACGCTACCGCCGACAGGACGAGATCGGCACGCCGTTGTGCGTTACGGTCGATTTCGATTCGCTGGACGACAACGCGGTTACGATACGGGAGCGGGACACGATGAAGCAGACGCGCGTTGCGCTCGATGCGCTGGCGTCGGAGTTGGGGGCGCGGCTGGGGGCGTAGGGGGGTGTGGCATCTCGGTTGAATTAGATTGCGTTGACGCTTGCGGCGCGGGGCGTCTTGTAACACGATAGCCAAAGGGGAGGGTATAAATGCCTAAATCGGTGGATTTGAAGTTCTTGGAGAAAATGGCTGACAAGGCAAAGCGCCTTGAAGGTAAGATCGGTAGCGAAGACCATTGGGCGAAGCCATTCTATTCCGACTTGCAGGTATTCAAACCCGAAGTTCCAAGAGTATTCATTGGCTTGAACCCGGGAGGGAACGGAAAATCAAAGCAATACTATGAGGCTGACCAAAGTGAGACGAAGATGAGGTCCGGCAATGTGCCGTACTTCAATGCTTACCTGGACGAGATTTGGGGAGATTCTGCCCGACGACGCCCTAGCGATAGAGGACAGGATCGCTTACAAATCGCTGCACAAAGAGTTTTCAAAACTATGTATGGAGACGACTGGGAAAACACATTGAGAAACACTCCCTGTTTCAATCTGCTACCCGTATGCTCCGAAGGCTCTAAAGATCAAAAATTCGACAGAATTTGGGCCTACGGAGTCGATTGGGGCATAGAGTTGCTTGAATACCTTAAGCCCCAATCCATAATTCTGTATTCCAATGCCATTGGCAAAACAGACAAAAGTGTTTGGCGTGCATTAGAGCAGAGATTCAGACTAAGAAAGACCGATGCTATAAGCCTACCCCAAAATTTCACAATACGCAGAGGTATTATCCACAGATGGACTTCGAAAGGCGTTCCCGTTATCGGATTTCCTCATTTGTCTCGGGCAGGTAACAGGAACCTATATGACAGATTGAGCGAATTAGCGGCACGTCGTCCATTTCCATAAGTGTCCTTCCTGTCAACCTTCCCCAGCGAGGGCTGATAGGGGTAGGCATTTGTTGCGGCGCGGGGCTATTGCGCTTATTCCGGCAAGGACTTTTCCTTGTCGTCCTGAACGGAGTGAAGGGGCTAAAATCGCTGTGGTAAAGCAAGGATGGCTTGTGGACGCCGATTTTAGATTCCTCACTCCGTTCGGAATGACATAGTAGAAGGCTCGAAATGACAGGGGGGGAAGCCTTGAAATGACAGAAGTGAAAGGCTCGAAATGACAGGGGCAGGCGCACAGTAATCATGCCGAGAATTAGGAGAAAATAGATGAGCGACATAATTAATCTCCTAGGCGTAGCGGTGATGATTGTATTCGTAGTCTTTACTTATGTGTTCTTAGTGCAACTCGTGAACGAACCGACATGTCTTTCACTAGCGAAGAGTTCGACGCTTGGCAGAGAATTGATGCAGCTCATATCTCTGTGCTGGTGGTAGGCGCGCGGCGCAAAAAACTGAAGGGGAAGCAAGCTTCCGATGCGTATTTTGCACTTTGCGGATCTTCATATAGGTGTGGAGAATTATGGCAGGATAGACCCGAATACGGGGCTGTCTTCGCGGCTGGGCGACTTTCTGCACACATACGACGAACTGGTGGATTACGCGATAGACGGCGGGGTTGACCTTGTGCTGTTCTGCGGCGACGCATACAAGAGCCGCAATCCGTCGCAGACTCATCAGCGCGAGTTCGCCAAGCGCATAGCTCGCCTGTCTAACGCGGGGATTCCGACATTCCTGCTTGTGGGCAATCACGATACGCCGAATGTTATCGCGCAGGCGACGGCGCTGGAAATCTTTCCGACGCTGAATGTGACGAATGTGCATATCGGCGACAGGCTGCGAACCTATATGGTGGAAACCCGGGATGGGCCGTTGCAGGTGGTCGCCGTGCCGTGGATAAAGCGCAGCGAGTTTCTGGCGAGCGACGCGGCGCGCGGCATGACGCACCGCGAGATTAACGAAGCCATCGAGCGGAGCATCGCAAACGCGGTTCGGCTGCAAGCGGAGAATCTGGACGGCGGCGTTCCGGCTGTGCTGGCGGGGCATGTTACCATCAGCCAGTCCACGCTGGCATCGGAGCAGTCGATGATGCTGGGACACGACCATGCGCTGCTGAACAGCAGCGTCGCGCTGCCGCAGTTCGACTATGTGGCGCTGGGACATATACACCGCCACCAGGTACTCAACCGCCAGCCGCGCGTGGTCTATGCGGGCAGCGTCCAGCGTGTGGATTTCGGGGAAGAGAAGGATGACAAGGGTTTTTGCGTGGTCGAGCTCGACACATCGCAGCCGCAGGGGGCGCGGCTCAGCAGCTTCGAGTTCGTCAAGAACAGCGCGCGCGAGTTCGTTACGGTCGATGTAAAGATTGCGGCGGGGGACGAAGACCCGACGGCGACGGTCATCAAGGCTATCCAAGGGCATGACTTGGCGGGGGCGATTGTGCGGCTGCGGCTCACGCTGCCCGCCGAATTGGAGGCGCTGCTGCTGGAATCCAAGATACGGGACGCGCTCGGAGCCGCCCACTATGTCGCGTCCATATCCAAGGACATAGAGGACAGGTCGCGCACGCGGCTTTCGGATGCGAATACGCTGGGCATATCGCCCAAGGATGCGCTGCGGATGTACTTGGACACGCGCAAAGTGGCGAATGACCGCGCTGCCGTGCTGATGGAGTACGCGGAGGCGCTGATTGAGGAGACCGGAGGCTAACGCTGATGGACATTGGAGAACAAGTAAGGGACGGTAAGGATAGGATATGATGCTGCGTAACAGATTGGGGCTTGTTGTCTTGTCGTGTCTGCTCGTTCTGGCGGCGGCGGCGTGCGCCTCCGGGGAGCCTGCGCCGGACTTTGAGATGACTCTCTTCGGCACAGACACCCGGGAAGCGGGTGAAACGCTGCGTATGTCTGAGCTGGAAGGGCGTCCGGTGGTGCTGAACTTCTGGTTTCCGTCGTGTCCGCCCTGCGTCGCCGAGATGCCGGAGTTCGAGCGCGTCTATCAGAACCATAGGGAAGACGGAGTCGAGTTCGTGGGCGTGCAGCTGCTTGGCATAGACACGGCGGAGGACGGACAGAATTTCGCGGACGCGTTGGGCGTGAGCTACGCGCTCGGCGCTGACGAGGACGGCATCGTAGCGAAGTACAGGGTGCCCGGATTTCCTATGACGGTGTTCGTGGATAGGGATCAGAACATCGTCCGCAGGTGGCAGGGCGTCCTCAATGAAGAGAAGCTGGAAGAGCTTGTCGGGGAAATCCTGAACTAGGCGGCATGACGATGAGAAGCGCCCCGCCGTTTGCCGCGCCTAAGACCGACCGATGAGCCTGTCAGAAATCTTTCTACTCGTCGTCAGATGGCTGCATCTGGCATCGGCTGCCGCATGGGTTGGGGGCAGCATATTCTACCTGATAGTGCTGCGGCCCACGCTGCGACGCTCGCCTGAGGCGTCCAGGCTCATCAGCGCCACTGCCGCAACCGAGTTTCGCGCGCTCGTGGATACCTGCGTCTATGTGCTGATAGCGACGGGCGTCATCCTGACGCTGAACCGCCTGACGCCGGGCGTGGTGGGCGCGCCATACGTGATTGCGCTGGGCGTGAAGATCGCGCTGTCGGTGTGGATGTTCGCGCTGGCGTGGTCGCGGCGCAAGCGCACATCGGTCATGGATGCGTTCCGCGCCCCGCAAGCGCCCGCAAGCACGCCTTTCAGCAAGCTGCTGCGCGCAATCTCCGGCTACAATACAATCGTCATTCTGGGGCTAATCGTGTTCCTGCTGTCGGACCTGCTGAAGACGCTGTTCGAGCTGGCGCTGAGGTGAGGACGCCCACCCGCCCGCGCTTTGCGCTACAATTGACACTCTACGGCGCTCTACTATCTCCAAGGGAGGCTTATCGATGCGACGCAAACTGATGGACATACTTGTGTGCCCGATGTGCAGGGGTGAGTTGCGCCTGAAGGTCGGCGTGGAGCGCGACGGCGAGATTGTGGAGGGCAGCCTGACTTGCAAGGCATGCGATGAAATCTACCCGATAGAGGACACCATACCGAATATGCTGCCGCCGTCGCTGCGGGATTAGGCGGAAGGCGCGCCTCTATTCCCAGCGCAGTTGCGTCATGGAGTCAGGATCGGGCGGGAGGCGTTGGAGCATGTCGCTGACGGTCAAGCCGCTGACAGGATGGCGCAGATGGGGGGCTATGTCGGCGAGCGGGCGCAGGACGAACAGGCGCTCGGTCAGGCGCGGATGCGGAAGCAGAAGGGGCGGCGTATGGAGCGCGAGGCGGTTGTACAGCAGGATGTCGAGATCGAGCGGGCGCGGCGCGTTGCGGAAGGTGCGCCGCCTGCCGATTGTCGCCTCGATGCCTAGCAATTCCTCCATAAGCCGAAACGGGGTAAGGCGCGTTCGCAGACGACAGACGGCGTTGTAGAATGCCGGTTGGCTGCGAAAGCCTTGCGGGGCTGTCCTGTACAGCGGTGAGGGCTGCACATCTACGGCGAAGCGCGCCATCATGTCGAGGGCGGAGCGCAGGTTTCGCACGGAGTCGCCGAGGTTTGAGCCAAGCCCTATGTATGCCTCATTGAGCATCGGCAGCTCTCCAGCCGCGCACGACGGCGTCGCTCATCCGCGCCACGCGCGCCATCTCTTTCACATCGTGCACGCGCACAATGTCCGCGCCGAACGCCACGGACAGCGCAACGGTCGCAGCGGTGCCTTCAAGCCGCTCATCGACGGGCAGGTCGAGTACATAGCCGATAGTTGACTTGCGGGACATCCCCACCAGAATGGGTGCATCGAGCGCGTGGAACTCGCCCAGCCTGCGGAGTATCTCCAAGTTGTGCTCGGCTGTCTTGCCAAAGCCCATTCCGGGGTCGAGGATGATGTTTTCGCGCCTGACGCCCGCGGCGATTGCCGCATCGGTCATATCGCGCAACTCGCCGATGACATCCGGCACAAGGTCTTTGTAGCGTGTGTGGCGCTGGTTGTGCATGAGCGCCACCGGCACATCGGCGGCGGCGGCTACTTGCGCCATCGCGGGATCGCGGCGAAAGCCCCATACATCGTTTATCATCGCTGCGCCCGCCAGAAGCGCCTCGCGCGCGACCGCCGCCTTGTAGGTGTCGACGCTGATGGGGATGTCCAGTACAGCCGACAATGCCTCTATCACCGGAATCACGCGCTCCAGCTCATCGTCAGCCGAAATAGCGGCCGCGCCCGCGTATATGGACGCCGGACGGGTGGATTCGCCGCCGATGTCGATGATGTCCGCGCCGTCCGCCTGAAAGCGCATCGCCTGCTCGACCGCGCCCCTAATGTTGCCGCCCAGACCGTCGCCGGAGAACGAGTCGGGGGTTACATTGATGACGCCCATGATATAGGTGCGCCGTCCCCAGATGAAAGCGTGGCTGCCTATCGTGGTGGGCGTGGGCAGGGTTCGGTTGTAGGGCTGCATACCTTATTCCACCGATGCCGAGGATTTATTGCCGCAACGATTATTCTGAGTATATCACGCCGACGCATGCAACTTCGCGCATACGGTCATAGCGGCGTTTTTCCTGAATTATCTTGTTACTTATGGCGGTTTCTGTTACCGTTTGGCTAGGTGATAGCGGTGTGCATCGCTCGATTCGGCATCCCCGACTTGGCGGGTTCGTAGGCTGGGATAACTTAAGATATGGTTGTTCGCAGAAATGTAGATGAAGCGCTTCAAGACCTCCGAGATAGGCGGGAGCAAGGGCGTCTGGGCGGAGGCGCGCGGCGGATAGAGGCGCAGCACAGTCGCGGCAAGCTCACGGCGCGCGAACGCATCGATATGCTCTTCGACGCCGGCAGCTTCGAGGAGCTGGACGCCTTCGCGCAGCATCGCGCGACAGAGTTCGGGCTTGCTGAGCAGCGAACGCTCGGCGATGCGGTGGTTACGGGCTACGGCAAGGTGAACGGGCGGCTGGCTTTCGCGTACTCCCAAGATTTCACCGTGCTAGGCGGCTCGCTCTCGGAAGTGGTGGGCAAGAAGATATGCAAGGTGATGGACCTCGCGGCGAACAGCGGCGCGCCTGTCGTCGGACTGATAGACTCGGGCGGCGCGCGGATTCAGGAAGGCGTGCTCAGCCTTGCCGGATACGCGGACATCTTCCTGAGAAATGTGCGCTCATCGGGCGTCATACCGCAGATTTCGGTCATTCTTGGGCCTGCCGCCGGAGGTGCGACATACTCCCCTGCCCTGACGGACTTTATCTTCATGGTCAAGGGCAGCGGGCAGATGTACATCACGGGGCCGGATGTCATCAGGGCGGTTACCGGCGAGGAGGTTACGCACGAGCAGCTTGGCGGCGCTGACAGTCATGCCTCACGCAGCGGCGTTGCTCACTTTGCGTCGGAGTCTGAAGAAGATTGTCTCCAACAGGTGCGTCGATTGCTCGGCTTCCTGCCGCAGAACAACATGGAAGACCCTCCACGCCTCGATGCTTCCGACGACCCGATGCGTAAGGACGACGAACTGCTGCATGTCATCCCGGCAAGAGCGAACTCGCCTTACGACATGACGCGGATTATTACGCGCGTGGTGGATGAAGGCGATTTCATGCAAGTGCATGAGCGGTTCGCGCGCAATATCATCGTCGGGTTCGGACGAATGGACGGCAAGCCGGTCGGCGTCGTGGCGCAACAACCCTCGCATCTGGCGGGCGCGCTGGATATTAACGCATCGAGCAAGGCTGCTAGGTTCGTGCGCTTCTGCGACGCATTCAACATACCTCTGCTGTCTTTCGTCGATGTGCCCGGATTCATGCCGGGCACGAACCAGGAATATGGCGGCATCATAAGACACGGAGCAAAGCTGATATACGCCTATGCAGAGGCGAGCGTTCCCAAGATAAGCGTACTCACGCGCAAGGCGTATGGCGGCGCGTACATCGTCATGAGCAGCAAGGGGCTGCTCGGCGACATCAACTACGCCTGGCCGACCGCCGAGATAGCGGTGATGGGGCCTGAGGGCGCGGTCAATATAATCTATCGGGGTGAGATAGCGTCGGCTGACGACCCTAACGCGATGCGTTCGCAACTGGTGGCGGATTACCGCGAAAGGCTGGTCAACCCGTATGTAGCCGCCGCGCACGGGCTGATTGACGATGTGATAGACCCGGCGGACACCAGAAGCAAGGTCATAAGCGCGCTGGAGATGCTGGCGAACAAGCGGGAGACGCTGCCACAGCGCAAGCATGGGAGCATACCCCTCTGATGGCGACAGGCGCGGGCGAGCTGAAGTCAAAGCAGGTTGCGGCGGCGGTTGCCGCAGTACAGGCGTATCTCGAAACAGAAAGGCGCTTCGAGCGGAGTTTCGCGGGCGATGTGAGCGCGTGGCGTCGGGCGATGATGCGCGGGCGACGGCGATCTTGGACGGGAAGAGATGCGGCAGTTAGCGCAAGATAGGTCTATGGCTGGAAATCCGGTAAAGATAACCGACACGACGCTGAGGGACGGCCATCAGAGCCTGATGGCAACCCGTTTGCGCCTCGAGGACATGGTGGGCATCGCGCCCGCTATGGATGCGGCGGGCTTCGACGCGATGGAGGTATGGGGCGGCGCGACTTTCGACGCCGCGACGCGGTTCTTGGGCGAAGATCCCTGGGAACGACTGCGTACCTTCAAGCGCCTGATACCGAACACGCCGCTGTCTATGCTGCTGCGCGGGCAATCGCTTGTGGGCTATCGCACTTATGCCGATGATGTGGTCGACGCGTTCGTGGCGCGGGCGGCGGAGGTTGGCATAGACATCTTTCGCGTGTTCGACGCGCTGAACGATGAGCGCAATCTGGCGAGGGCGTCGCAGGCGGTCAAGCGCGCGGGCAAGCATTTGCAGCTGGCGATATGCTACTCGGTAACGGAAGAGGGCAGGCTCGGCGGGCCGTATTACAGCCTGGATTACTATCTGTCCAAGGCGAAGCGGTTCGAGGCGATGGGCGCGACAAGCATCTGCATCAAGGATATGGGCGGCCTGCTTGCGCCCTACGATGCCTATGAACTGGTTACAGCGTTGAAGGGCGCGGTGGACATTCCGCTCCAACTGCACAGCCACTACACGAGCGGCATGGCGTCGATGAGCGTGCTGAAAGCGATTGAAGCAGGCATCGACGGCGTGGATACATGCTGCGCGCCGCTTGCTCTGCGAACGGCGCAGCCGGCGATAGAGCCTCTGCTGTTCACGCTTCGCGGCAGCGACAGAGAGCCGCAGGTCGAGCTTGCAAAGGCGCTGGAAATTGGCGACTACTTTGAAGGCGTGCTGCCCAAGTATCAACGCTACATGGAGAGCGCTCGCGTATCGGTGATAGACGCCAGGGTGCTCGACCACCAGATACCCGGCGGGATGATGAGCAATCTCGTGTCCCAGCTGCGCGAGGCGGGCGCTATCGACAGGCTGACCGAAGTACTGGAAGAGATACCGCGCACGCGCAGGGATTTGGGCTATCCGCCGCTGGTTACGCCGATGAGCCAGATGACGGGCGCGCAGGCGGTCAACAATGTGCTGTTCGGACGCTATGCGATGGTTACGGGCGCGGTCAAAGAGTATGTCGCCGGGAATTACGGCGCTCCGCCGGGAGAGATTTCGGCCGAACTCCGCAGCAAGGCGTTGGGGAGCGCGCAGATGTCCGATGCGGATGCGCCCGCCACCCTGCCGCCGGAGATGGACGCCGCGCGCGATGCGGTGAAGCACATTACGACCGATATAGAGGATGTGCTGACATACGCGCTATATCCGGCAACGGGCATGAAGTTCCTGCGTATCAAGCACGGGCTGGACCCGATGCCGGATGAGATGAAGCCGATTGAGATAGCGCAGAAGGCAGACGGCGCGGGAAGATCGACGGAGGCGGCAAAACCGCCTGAAAGGGCGCGCAGTCGCCATGCGCGCAGTTTCAGTGTGTATGTGGGCGGGGAACGCTTTGAGGTGGAGGTCGAGCCGAACACTCCACAGGGCGGCATGCGGGTTAGCCCTGCGGCGGGGGTTTCGGCGTCGCCGGCTGAGACCGCGAGCGCGAGCGCGGCGGACAGTCCTGCCCAAGCAGCGCCGTCAGCGCCGGCCGGCATGGCGACAGAGGCGTCGTCGGACGAGGCAGCGGTTACAGCGCCTATACCGGGCGTCGTGCTGCGATATGAGGTGGAGGTTGGGCAGAGCGTCGATGAGGGTGACTCCATCGTGGTGCTCGAGGCGATGAAGATGGAGAACACGCTGACGGCAACGGCGACGGGAACGGTGAAGGCGCTGGTAGCCGACGTAGGCGCGACGGTTGCCAAAGACGCGGCGCTAGCTATAATTTCGATAGGGGCTGACTAGGATATGCGGACATTTGCGTCATTCCCGTGAAAACGGGAATCCAGAACCTCAGGAATGTAGGCGCTTTTGCATATTCTAGGCTATCTCAAAGCGCTGGATTCCTGCTTTCGCAGGAATGACGGGTGAGTGAGTAGGAATGACAAGGTGAAAAGTCCAAGTGTCAACAGAACCTAGGATGAAACGGGGTTGGGCAGTTCAATCATGATGAAGCGGAGGCATTTACATGCTCGCAATTCAGCGATTTTAGATTCCTCGCTTCGCTCGGAATGACAGAGGGAAGGTCGGAATGACAGGTTGAATACTGGAATGACAGGGTATCGGATAGGGAAAGGAGCCTGGAGTGGATAACTCACAATCAATCGAAGCCGCAAAGCAGCACTTCGGTACTGTTATGCAAGAGCAGCTGGAGCGCGTGGAACGGCTGAAGCAGGAGGGCGACTGGGTTGACTACTCGGATGTCAGCCCAATCGTTATCGGCATGCTTGGCGGCGACGGTATTGGGCCTACGATTAGCGACGAGACGCAGAAGGTGCTGGAATATCTGCTGCGCGATGAGGTTGCGAATGGCAAAGTGGAGTTCAAGGTCATCGATGGGCTGACCATCGAAAACCGAGCTGCCAAGTTGCAGTCTATACCGGACGATGTGCTGGAAGAAATCAAGCAGTGCCATGTAACGCTCAAGGGGCCTACGCATACGCCGGAGCAGGGCGACGGCTGGCCTAACATCGAGAGCGCGAATGTGTCTATGCGGAAGGCGCTTGACCTGTTCGCCAATGTGCGACCCGTGCGCGTGCCGAGCCAAGGCATCGACTGGACATTCTTCCGTGAGAACACCGAAGACATGTACGCGGTTGGCAGCCAGGGGATAAATGTCTCCGAAGACCTCGCCATAGACTTTCGCGTCATCACCAGCCAGGGGTCGGAGCGCATCATCGACGCCGCGTTCTCGCACGCGCAGCGCACGGGCAAAGAGCGCGTTACTATCGTCACCAAGGCGAATATCGTGAAGACCACCGACGGCAAGTTCCTGGACATAGCGCGCGAGGTCAGCGAGCGATACCCCGGCATCGAGTGGGACGGCTGGTATATCGACATCATGACCGCCGCGCTCATCAACCCGGCGCGGCAGAAGGACTTTCAAGTATTGGCGCTGCCGAACCTGTACGGAGATATATTGACGGACGAGGCGGCTCAGATTCAGGGCGGCGTCGGGACTGCGGGGAGCGCGAACATAGGCAAGCGCTACGGCATGTTCGAGGCGATACACGGGAGCGCGCCGCGTATGGTCGCTACGGGAAGGGCGCAATTCGCGGACCCCAGCTCGCTGGTGCGGGCGGGCGCGATGATGCTGGAGCACATCGGCTTCGAGGACATTGGCGGCAAGTTGCACAAGGCGCTGGACATCTGCGGCCAGTACGAGCGCAAGATGATTATGACCGGGCGCGATACGGGCGTAACGAGCGCGGAGTTCGGCGAGTACATCATGCGGACGGTCGAGGACCCGAATGTGGAGGCGCGCTGGGATGAGTATGTCAGCGCCGAGGGGTAAGCGCCCCTAGATACGGCAATTCCAGCCCCCTTTAGCGCAAGTTCAATGCGCTATGGGGGGCGTTGCTTGGAGGAGATTAGCATCAATGAGAAGCAAAGTAACGGTTGTGGGAGCGGGGAATGTCGGCGCGACCGCGGCGCAGCGCATATTCGATAGAGGGTATGCCGATGTGACGCTGGTGGACATCGTAGAGGGGCTGCCACAGGGCAAGGCGCTTGACATTCAGGAATCGGGGCCTGTGCTTGGCTCCGACGCCTCTATCGTGGGCAGCAACGGCTACGAAGAGACGGCTGGCTCGGACATCGTGGTCATCACTTCGGGGATTGCGCGCAGGCCGGGCATGAGCCGCGATGACCTGCTGCTGACGAACATGAGAATCGTGAGCAGCGTGGTCGAGGAGGTGGTTAAGCATTCACCGGACTGCGTCATTCTGCCGGTAACGAATCCGCTGGACGCCATGGCGCAGCGCGCGTATCAGGTGAGCGGCTTTCCGAAGAGCCGCGTGGTGGGTATGGCGGGTATTCTGGATACGGCGCGCTTTCGCACATTCCTCGCCGAAGAGCTGAGCGTCTCGGTGAACTCCATAGAGGCGTATGTGCTTGGCGGGCATGGGGACACGATGGTTCCGGTCGTGGGCAGCACGACGGTTGGCGGCATACCTGTCGCCGACCTAATCGAGGCGGAACGCCTGGAAGAGATCGTGCAGCGCACACGCGACGGCGGGGCTGAGATTATAAACTATCTGAAGACGGGCAGCGCCTACTATGCGCCGTCGGCATCCATCGTGCAGATGGTAGAGGCAATCCTGTTCGACAAGAACGAAATCCTGCCCTGTACCGCCCTACTGGAAGGCGAGTACGGCATCAACGACCTGTTCGTGGGCGTGCCGGTGAAGCTCGGCGGCAGCGGCGTCGTGGAGGTCGTGGAGTTCGACCTGAACGACGACGAGATGGCAGCGCTGAAGAACTCCGCCGACGCGGTGCAGGAACTCGTGGATGTGATGGCGTCGAGCGGGAGCTAACGCGATTAGGGATATTGACTCGCGGATAGGCGCGCCGATTATGCCTTGTATGTGATGAGGGCGGCATGAAGTTTCCGTGGGCGAATACGCTGCTGCTGGCGCTGATAGCGGTTGAGCTTGTCAGTGGCTTCTTCGGGCTGGTATCCGGGTCGCCCGACGAGGCGGTGTTCATTCTGGCGCACAGGATAGCGGGCTGGGGCATCGTCGCCATCCTGCTATGGAAGGCGCGCAACATCGCTTTTTCGCTCAAGTGGCAGCGCCGACTGCCGCCCCGCACGGCATCGCTGGTCTTGCTGGCGGCGTTGGTTGCGACGCTCGCGCTCGGCTTCGCATGGTCGTTTGTGGGGCCGATGTCGTTCTGGCTGTTCAGCGGCGTGAGCTGGCACATCTACATCGGCGGCGCGCTGATTCCCATCCTCGTCTGGCACGCCCTATATCACACGCGGGGCTTCCCGGTGAGATTTTGGGTGGACAGGCGCTCGTTCCTGCGCTTTGCGGGGCTTGCCATCGCGGGGGCTGCGCTCTGGCGGGTGAGCAAGGCCGCGGCGAGCGTGGGCGGGCTGAGCGGCGCGTCCCGTCGCTTCACCGGCTCTTATGAGGCAAGCAGCTACTCCGGCAACGCCTTCCCGCTCACATCCTGGTTCAACGACAATCCTTCGCCAATCAGCGCGAGCGAATGGCGGCTGAACATCGGCGGCGCGGTGGCAAATCCAATATCCCTGCGGTATGCGGACATCGCGGCGGATGCGGAGCGCACGGCGACAATCGACTGCACGGGCGGCTGGCACTCGACGCAAGTATGGCGTGGCGTGGCGCTCGCCGACCTGCTGCAAGCGGCGCAACCCACCGATGCGGCGGCAAGCGTAACGGTTCGCTCCGTTACCGGCTACTATCGCAAGTTCTCCATGGACGAGGCGAACGGCTACATCATCGCCACGCAGGTGGGGGACGAGATCTTGTCGCACGGGCATGGCTTTCCGGCGCGGCTGGTGGCGCATGACAAGCGCGGCTTCGAGTGGGTGAAGTGGATAACTGACCTTGAGGTGAACCGGACAGGCAAGTGGCTGCAACCGCCGTTGCCGCTGCAATAGGCGACGGACTGGAAGATTACGGCAATTAGCGGATTAGGTGGGAATTGAATGGCTACTGAGGAGCAGATACAAATAGTGATGAACAGCCTGGCGGACTTGCCGGGCTGCCCGGAATGCGGAGTGCGCGTGCGCTTCGGCGACCTAGAATGCCCGCGCTGCGGGGCGGACATCTACGACGACCTGAAGGCTTGGGCAGAACGGCTAATCGACGAGATTTGCGGGTAGTCATGTAGTCAATCTTGGCGGATCAGTTCTTGACATTCGGATGATTGGAAGTTATCCCGCACCCATTCGGCGAACTCCGTCGCCTTGCTCTGGGCGATTTGCGCGCGCGCCTCATCACGCATCCATGCCACATTCTTTTTCTTGTTCTCACGAACCAGGCCGCGCAAAGTAAAATTGTCGCGCTTGCGTCCATTGCACGGACGGCATAGCAGTATGCGGTTCATGATGTGATTTTCACCCCTATCGGATTTCGGCAGGATGTGGTCAATCTCCATGAATTCTTTCTCAAGGACTCGCCCGCAGCCGGCGCATATAACGCCGTCGGCGCTTCCTTGCGCCTTCACCAAAATGTTCACCATTTGCCTGTGGGTAATCTTCTGCCAAGGCTCTATCGGACGCCGCATTTTCAGCCTAAAACTTGGCGCAGCGACTTCGTTGTCGTCGGTGCGCTCAGGCGGCCCTTTGCTGTATGTCACATCGCCGAATGTGAGCAGCCTGCGTGAAGCCTGCTCACCATCCTCGTCTTCGTTTAGTATGGCGAGTTGCTCTTGCTCCAATCGGTCAAGGACAGTCTGATAAGCATCTTCCCAAATGTCTATTCCAACCCACTGACGATCTAGCCGTTCAGCGGCTATCGGCGTGGTAGCACAGCCGCAGAACGGGTCAAGCACGATGTCACCTGGGCCGGAACTTGCTCTTATCATGCGTTCATATAGAGCAAGCGGTTTTTGAGTTGGGTAGCCCGTGGCTTCCGGCTGATTCCCGCGCAACGCAGGAATGTCCCATACATCGCGCATCGTAACCATATTGAAGATGCCTTGTTCATCTTCTTGAATGTCCACATTTGAAAAGCCGTATCTATGCGACAGATAGGATTTCTCTTTCTGTAGAGTGAATTTGTACTCGTTTGATTTGGAGTAAAACAGAATAGTGTCATGCTTTCTTCCAAACCATCGCTTGCTGACACCCCCAGTTTTGTAGAACCAAATTATCTCATTTCTAAAATTCCTATGACCAAACACACCATCCATCAATGCTTTGACATAAGCGTGGGCGGTATGGTCAATGTGCAAATATAGGCTCCCATCTTGTCGAAGTACACGGCGCATTTCTATAATCCTTACACCAAGCCAACACAAGAACGCCCCCATATCCCTGCCGTAAGACATATTCGCCGCGTCTATCACCTCCCACACACCAGGCCAGTCGTCTTTGATGCTGTCCATCCATTCTTCATGCACATCGCGCTCCCACGACCAGCGATCTTGAAACCTAGCGCCGCTCGCTAGGCTATTGGGTGTAGCATGGAAATCCCTGTTCTTGTTGAATGGCGGGTCGGTCGCTATGAGATGTACCGTCTCGCTGTTCATGCCACGCAAAAAGTCCAAATTATCGCCGTGATACAGCGTGCGATTTTGAAAATTGAGATCTGCCATGACATGTCCTTAACGAGTGAGGGTGCATAAGAGCCGTGCAAGATGTTCCGTATCGTAACGGATAGAACATAAAGACGCAATAGCGAATAACAAGTATGATCAACATGGTGAAATCGGCTTTGTCCACTTGAATTGAAATACTCTCAAAGAATACCAAAATGTTGACATGAACTATGCCTCCTCTATAACGTCCCCAGAGATTATCCAAAATTAGCCATTGAGAAAGAACTGTGCGGCGCAGTGTACATTCGGTTCATTGGCACACACGCGGAATATGACCGCATAGACGCAGAGAGGATATAGACATGGTTGCCGTCAATCCTATCCGAACTGAGGAGGATTACGAAGCCGCGCTCGCCAGAGTGGACGACATCTTCCAAGCGAAACCGGGCACTCTCGAAGGCGATGAACTTGACACCCTTGCGGACCTCATCGAAGCGTATGAGGACAAGCATTATCCCATCGGGCCCCCTAGCCTCAAGGTTTAGCAATGCCTTACTTCAGGCAAATCTGGGACGACGCAGACTTGGACGCGGCTTTAGAGCGCATCGGCGAACTGATGGATGCGAAGCCCGGCAATCCCGAATATGACGAGCTAATCGTCCTGACTAACCTCGTTGAGGTGTATGAGGACAAGCACTATCCCATCGGTCCCCCTAGTCTCATCGAAGAGATCGAGTTCTGCATGGAGCAGCGCGAGCTGACGCAGGACGACCTGATCCCCCTAATTGGCAGCCGGCAGAAGGTCGCGGAAGTGCTGTCGGGCAAGCGGGACATCACTATGCCAATGGCTAGGGCGCTGCACAAGCGACTAGGGATTGCTGCCGAAACGCTGCTGCAAGAGCCGCCCGCGCTCTGACCGTTACGGCGAGACGCCGATGGTGGACAGCATGCGGCTGGTGGATATGATGTGCTTGTTGAGGCGCATGGCGGCGGGGTCTATGCCGAGCGCTAGGCCTATCATCTGCGGCAGGTGCAGGATGGGCAGGTCGATGGGCTGCTGCGCCTGCTTTGCGGCTTGGGGCTGGTAGCCGTCTAGGTTGAGGTGGCACAGCGGGCATGGCGTGACCATAGCGTCCGCTCCCCTGCCCTTGGCGTCGAGTGTGTGGTTGGAGACCATCTTCATGGAATTGGTCTGATTGATGGTGAGGATTGGGAAGCCGCAGCAGAGGGTCTTGCCGGGGAAGTCGACGACGGTCGCGCCCACGGCTTCGATGACCTGCTCCAGAGCGTCGGAGCGCTCAGGGTTTTCCGCAAAGCCCAGCGCCGCGCTCGGGCGCACCAGATAGCAGCCGTAGAAGGGCGCTGCCTTGAAGCCGGTGAGCGGGCGAACTACCATGGACTTGAGCTTGTCGATACCTATGTCCTCTACGATTATCCAGAGCAGGTGCTTGGGATCGGCGCTGCCCTTATACTCCAAGCCCTCTTCGGCGAGATCGGCGTTGACCTGCGACAGATAATCGGCGTCGGATGTGAGGCGCTCATTTGCCTGCGACATGACGCCTTGGCATGTGCTGCATATCGTCAGCAGCGGCAAGCCGGAGCGTTCGGCGAGCGCAAAGTTGCGCGCGTTCAGGGTGTCGCCGAGCCGCCGGTTCTTCTCTTGCAGCACGCCCGCGCCCGTGCAGGATGCGCTTTGCATCGCCGCCGCATCGAGTTCGACGCCGAGCTTGCGGCATACCTCTATGGTGGAGTTGTAGAGTTCGGGGGCAGCGCCCTGAGCGACGCATCCCGGATAAAAGGCATACTTCATTGTCTGTTTTCAACCTTCTCGAATATGCGTTGTACATTCTCCGCGCCGGGGCGCTTCTTGTGGATGAGCGGAGGCACTTTGCCGACCTTGAATGAGCGCGCGGCGACGGGGATGAGCTTAATCATCTCCTTGATGTTGGTCTTGCCGTAGGTGTTGACGACTAGGCCGGTCTCGTCCAGCCAGCCGCTGTGCTCGACCGACTTGGCGAAGGCTTCGGCATGGCGCGCGCCGTAGGTGTTGGTATAGCCGGCGTCGATAGCCTTGTCCCGGAGCGACATGATGCGATCCATGGGCGCGACACCCTTTGGGCATACCTCTACGCACTGCATGCAGCGCGTGCAGTCCCAGATGCCGCCGTACTCGTTCAGGCTGCCCAAGCGGGCGACGTCGGCATCATCGCGGGGATCGGCGACGAAGCGGTAGGATTTTGCGAGCGCGGCGGGTCCCACGAAGTTCGTGTCCACCTCAAGCGATGTGCAGTCGGACACGCATGCGCCGCACATTATGCAGCTCATGACGCCCGCCAGATGCACCATGTCTTCGTTGGGGGCGATGTGCTCGGCTTCCGGTTCGGGGCCGTCGTGCTGCAACCAAGGCTGTATGGCGCGAACCTTGTCCCAGTGAAGCGCCATGTCGGTTACCAGGTCTTTGACGACTGGCATGTTGCCCATCGGCTCGACGGTGATGGGCGCATCGCCGCGCATCGCGTCGATGACTTTGGTGTTGCACGCAAGCCCGGCTTGTCCGTTGATACGCATGCCGCAAGAGCCGCAGATGGCGCTGCGACAGGAGCATCTGAGCGTCAGGCTGCCGTCCACTTCTTCACGAATCCGTATCAAGCCGTCAAGCACGGTGGACGACTCGTCCATATCGAGCGTGTACGACTGAAAACGCGAGGCTTCTCCGCCCTCTTCAGGGTTGAATCGCTTGACGCTGAAGGTTACTTCCATTTATCCGTCCTGTGGCTGGTGTGTCAGTGTGTCGGTTAGTCGGTGGATGAATTAGAAGTTATCTCAATGGATGACGCCGCCGCACAATGCGACGATTTTGGCTTCCGAGCGAAGCGAGAAACGACAGTATGCAAAAGTCAGTAGCTTCGGACTTGCGGCTGCCAGTCGGTTATGACGACAGGCAGGTAGTCCACCTGTGGGCCGTCCTCGGTGTGCTTTACGAGGATATGGCGCATCCAGTTTTCATCGTCCCTGTCGGGCGCGTCGGTGCGGGTGTGCGCTCCCCTGCTCTCCTTGCGCTCTATCGCGGAGAGCGTTATCGCTTCGGAGCAATCCATCATGAAGCCGAGTTCGAGCGTGAACAGCAGGTTGGTGTTGAAGGTCTTGCTCTTATCCGGCACGGCGACGCCGTTGTAGCGCTCGCGCAAGCCGCGCAACTCGGCAAGAGCGGTCTCCATCCCGTTCTGTTCGCGGAACACGGCAAGGTGCTCGTTCATCGTGTCGCCCATATCTCGGCGAATCTTGCCGAACATCTCGCCATCGCTATCGTTGTCTAGCAGCCGCTGTATGTTCACGCGGTCGCTCTCGGCGCTTGCATCGCTCACCGATGCGCTATGTTGCTTGGACTTGGCAGCCTGCGCGGCATGCTCGCCGGAGCGCCTGCCGAATACCAGCGTGTCGAGCAGCGAGTTCGCGCCTAGGCGGTTGCCGCCATGCACGCTGACGCACGCCGCTTCGCCGGCAGCATACAGCCCGGCAACCTCGGTCTGACCGTCCACATCGGTCTTGATGCCGCCCATCTGGTAATGCATGCCGGGACGGATGGGGATGGGTTCGCGCAGCAGGTCAACATTGGCGAAGTCGCGCCCAATCTCGCGTATCTGGCTCAGGCGCTCGTTGATAACCGCTTCACCAAGATGGCGAACATCCAGCATTACGCAGCCGTCTATGCCCCTGCCCTCGTTGATTTCGGTCTGCTCGGCGCGCGATACGACATCGCGGGAGGCGAGTTCCATCATGTTGGGGGCGTATCTCTGCATGAAGCGCTCACCCTCGGAGTTGAGCAAGTATGCGCCCTCGCCACGCGCGCCCTCGGTGATGAGCACGCCGCTGCCTTTGAGCGTGGTCGGGTGATACTGCACCATCTCCATGTCCATCAGGGACGCGCCGACTTTGTACGCGGCAGACATGCCGTCGCCAGTGCATATCAGGGCGTTGGTGCTAGGCTCGAAGACGCGCCCAAGCCCGCCGGACGCGATGATGACGGTCTTTGAGCGCACGACATGAATTTCGCCGCTGCGAATCTCCATTATGACCGCGCCCGCGCACTCGCCGTCCTCGACGATGAGGGAGAGCAGAAACCACTCTTCATAGATGCGGACGCCAGCCTTCATCACCTGCTCATAGAGGACATGAAGCAGCGCCTGTCCTGTGAAGTCGGATACGAAGAAAGTGCGCGCCTGACGCTGACCGCCGAATGCGCGCGTGCCGAGCCGTCCTTCGTTGTCCCGGTTGAAGATGACGCCCATGTGCTCCATGGAGATGACTTCGTCGCCGGCCTCGCGGCACATGACCGCGATAGCGTCTTGGTCGCCGAGATAGTCACTGCCCTTGACGGTATCGTATGCGTGTTCGCGCCAGTCGTCGCCCCTGTCGGTGAGGGCGGCGTTGATGCCGCCTTGCGCCGCGTTGGAGTGGCTGCGTACAGGATGCACTTTCGTTACGACGGCGACATCTGCGCCAGCCTGCACCGCCGCAAGAGCGGCGCGCATGCCCGCTAGGCCCGCCCCGATAATCAGCACATCATGGTCAAACATACTTGATACCTCAAGTGAAGGAATGTCCGCTAGAAGTTATCACATTGCGCCCGCTTTCACAAGGTAAATGGGTGGAAGGATAGCGTTTCCGTTTAAGTGGCAAACTACCTACCACTTACAGCCGTAGAAGTTATGCTTTTCAGTTGAGTCGTAGCCGTAATCCGCCCATTCCCGGAACAGCTTGTGCCTGTTGGCGCGGGGGAACTTGCAGACCGATATAGGCATGCTGTCCACAATATGCACACCCTCACCTCTGGGCAAGTCTTGGAGCTTTGCTTACCCAATTAGAAACGCTGTGCGCCTGGATTTCAACTCCGATTATCCTTCCTCATAAACTTGCACACGGGGTTAATTCCTAAATCTCAATTCCTAACTCCGCTCCCCGTCCCCGGCGTCGTCATCCGCAGGCTATAGACAGAAGTATTCGCCGTGAAGTACATCGTCCGGTTATCCTCGCCGCCCCAGCCGCAGTTCGCGGGATACTCCGGCAGCTCGATGACGCCCAAAAGCTCGCCGCTCGGCGCGAACACCCAGCACCCGCCCGGCCCCGTGCAATAGACACGCCCCTCCACATCGACCTTCATGCCGTCCGGCACGCCGTTATTCGCGTCCGCCGAAGGCATATCCGCGAAGTGCCGCACGCCCACAACATCCCCGTCAGCGTTCATGTCGTATGCCACGATGTACTGCCCCGGCCGCGTATTGGCAACATACAGCGCCCGCTCATCCGGCGAGAACGCAATGCCGTTGGGATACTCGAACGGCGTTACCAGTTCCACATCTCCGTTCGGCCTGATGCGATGCACGCCGTTGAACTGCGAATCCACCTCCGCAGGATCCAGACGGTCGCGCCCCGGGTTCGTGAAGTACAGGCTGCCGTCCGACCTGCCCACCACATCGTTGGGACGGTTCAGCCGCCTGCCCTCCGACCTATCCGCGATGGTCGTATATGTCCCGTCCGCCTCCATCCGTGTCAGACGCCGATTCACCATCTCGCATATCACCACGCGCCCCTGCGAATCCAGCGTCATGCCGTTCGACTCGCCGCTATCCTCCCGAATAAGCTCAGCCTCTCCCCCTGGCGCGAGACGAAATATCTGCGCCCTCCGTATATCCACGAACAGCAAGTAGCCGTCTGGATGCCAAAGCGGCCCCTCCGTAAATACGAACCCCGTAGCCAGTCGCTCCGCCTCCCCCGACTCCACGATACCCGATAACCCTTGCGCCATCATCGAACCTCCTTTTAGCCCTAGCCCCCTTCCCCCATCAGCGCTGATAGGGGTATGTATCTGATTTTCATATTCGTAGGGGCGACCGGCCGGTCGCCCCTAGATACCGCTGACACCGGCGGTCGTCCCTGTTCTGAGCATAGCCGAATGGACGAGGACGAAATTCTCCCCATCCTGTCAGCCCCGTTAGCCCCTCGTGTACTTCACGATGCGCCGCCCCGTGCTGCCCTCCCCCGATGTCGGCTGCACGAAGTAGATATTCCCCTCCGAATCCCCCGCCGCCCCGTGGCAGCTCCGATACTTCTCGTCGCCCCAGCGCGCCAGCAGTTCGCCGTCCCCGTTCAGCACGCTGAAATACCCCCCGTTATGCTCCGCCACATAGCAGTCGCCATCCGAATCCTCCCACACCACCGCCGGCCCTATCAGCCTCGTCGGCCACTCCGCGAAGAATCTGCCGTCCTGCGTGAACACCTGCACCCGGTCGTTCTCGCGGTCCGCGACAAGCAGCTGCCCGTCGCTCTTGATGCAAGCCCCGTGCGGCAGCATGAACTGGCCCGGCCCCCTGCCCGGCTCGCCCCACGAATGCCGCAGCGCCCCATCCGCCGAGAACCGATGCACCCGCGCGTTCGCATAGCCGTCCGCCACGAATATGTCCCCCGACGGCGCGATGGCGATACCCGCCGGCATATTGAACGGCTCGCCCCCATGCGTAACCTGCGTATAGCCGTTCGAGCCGAAGTCCGTCGGATCCGCCCCCGTATCCGAGCGAACACCCTTCTCGCCGATGGTCATCAGCAGCTCCCCCTGCGGCGTGTACTTCAGGATCTGCTGGTCGTTGCGGTCAACAATCCAGATGTTATCGCGCATGTCCGCGTAGATGGCGTGCGGAAACGAAAACTCCGTCTCACCCCAGTCATACAGATAGCCGCCATCCTTGTCGAACACGATGACGCCGCGCTCCCCCCTGTTGAACCCATACACCCTATCCTGCGAATCCACCGTAACCGCCGCCATCGGCGCATTCCACCCCTCCGGCACCCGCGCCCAATCCTCATTCACCTCATAAGTATGCTTGCCGCTCCCAACTATGTTTGACACGAATGTTCCCTCCTTGCTAGAATATCAGTAAATCAATTGAGCGCATCAACGACTAAACCAGTAGGGTCAGTCTTTGGATTTGTCCAAGCGGCTATGCTTGGGTGTGCAAGCGCCGCAACCATCAACCCGCTTGCGTTCGCATAGAGATTACTTGTCCATTTGCGATCGTTATCTTCGACGAAACTATCAACAAGCTGATGAGCATACAACCTTCCGCATACCGACCGACCGACATCTCCACCCAAGCACACGACTGTACTCACTCCAAGTTTCTCTATGATGGCTTGATGGAATGGCCAGCACTCCGAAACGAGTTGTTGAAAATCTCCTTCCAGTGTCGCCTTGCGTGATGAGCGTGGGAATACCAAATTGCTAGCGGGCACTTCCCCAGCATCAAGCCCAAGCCTTTCGAATAAGTATAATACCCTTCGTTGCATCGGGCGAGTGCCCGGCGCAGCTCTGCCTTCTGCCCATGCTTCGTCCCTATATGCAGACCAGTTTTCTGGCATACTGTGAAGGACTTCTTGGGTGTGGCTAGATACTGTTTCGTGCGGATACTTATCTGGACTTCCGCCTGGATTAAGCCCAAGAATGTACAAATCCGACTGCGACTCAAATGCCCGCCCGCCCGAATAGAACGCCTTCCCAGACCTATTCATCTGAGACGCGGGTATCAACTTGGCAAAATCTTCAATCATTCTGTCCCCTTTCTCATCCCGAGAATATCCTTGCCTCTGCGTTTAACACATCTTGGAGCGAACTCTGCGTACCTTCAATCTGGCTTGATAACACTGCCTCTTTTCGCACATACATAAGCACGAAAATATCATGATCAGGTAGTATCTGGATGGAGCCGTCCAGTCTGCCTAAGGCAATGTCCGCCTTGGATAACAGAACTTGCAACTTGTCAACCAAACGCAGTGGCGGATCAGGGGGCAACGGAGCAGGCATGAACGCACGGTATCCGCTTGGCTGAAGGACATAGCTACCTGCCCTATGACCAATGTGCGAAGGTGTGTTCATAATAACCCCAGAGACTCATCTATATTAAAGAAATCCGTAATATAGAGTGTATTTTGCACTATATTACGAAAACCGCCTATTTTTCACAATATAAATCACATGCATGCATTATATTGCGTGAAATTAGAACTTGCGCGATGTGCTGGCTAGCTTTTGAAACCTATGGGACACAGTAATCCAGCCACACTTATCTAGCCCTAGTCCGGCCTGCAAGCCTCCATCACCACGCGCACCGACTCCACGCTCGGTCGCGCCGCGACCACGCTCACGACGGCGATGTCTAGCCCCTCCGCAAGTCGCCTGAACTCAGATGCCGCATCTGCCGCATTGCCATAGTAGCCCACCGTCCGCAGCAGCGCCGGCGGGAAGGTTTCCGCATTTCGCTGTGCCGCGCTCCCTGTACTTCTTGCCAAGCGGAACTGCCGCCGGCCCCTATCGCTTCAGCCGCACTCCACCTACGAAGTAACGGATATCGCCTGCTTTACATAGGATGCGTCGCTAACCTGCTTCACCAGAAAATCCGCAAGATCCGCGCGATTGATGCGCTTCACCTTGCCTGAATTGCTTGCGGTATAGTTCCCTGACGCCGGTTCATCCTTCAAGATGGCGGCGCGGACTATCGTCCAATCGAGAGAGCTTTGCATGACCGCCTCCTCTTGCGCCGCGTGGTCAGCGAAGATATTCCGCAGCATCGTATTAGCAATGATGCGGGTCAGCAGCGAATTTTGGCGACTGCTCTCTCTCACTCCGACGGCAGACAGCACCACGATACGCTGTGTATTGTGCCGATCCATGCCCTCTATCACATTCTTCGTGCCGGCGGTAAGCGTTGTCTTGTCGCCCAGCCCATTGCTGCCTAGCGCCACAATTGCGGCGTCTTGGTCTTCGACCGCCCCGGCTACGGATTCGGCGTCGTACACATCCCCTTGAACAACGTTTAGGTTCGGATTGTCGGCGCTAACCTTGTTGACCGAGCGCGTGAATGCCGTAACTGCGTGCCCTTCTTCCAGTGCGCGCCGCAACACATGCTGCCCCGTTTTCCCCGTTGCCCCAAAGATGACAATTCTCATTACGCTTGCTCCCATCCGCGTCTATGCGCCGTCCTTCTCAGAGAGTTTGGCTCAATGTATCTCAGGCAGGTTTGCACGCCTCCATCACCGCCCTCACAGACTCGACGCCCGGTCGCGCCGCCACCACGCGCACGACAGCGATGTCTAGCCCCTCCGCAAGTCGCCTGAACTCAGATGCCGCATCTGCCGCATTGCCATAGTAGCCCACCGTTCTCAGCAACGCCGGCGGGAAGGCGTCCGCCACTTCGTCCGCGCTCGCGCCACGCCGCCGCATGTCGTCAAGCTCCGCGAGCTCGTCAGCGAACCCCATACGCTCGAAGTGCGCTCGGTATCCCAGCTGACGCTCCCGTTCCGTCGGAATGGTCGCCCCCAGCGCATAACCCATCGTCGCTTTGGCGAACGCCCGCCGCGCCACATCCTCATCATCGTCCACGCACACACGGATATACTCCGCCAGCTTCACCTCAGAAGCCTTGCGCCCCGCCTTCTGCGCGCCCTCATTCACGCGGTCGCGGCTCCACGCTATCTGCTCCGGGCTGCACCAGTTCAGGCATGCGCCGTCCGCAAGCTCACCCGCCAGACGCAGCATCTGCGGTCCCAGCGCACCCAAATAAACGGGCGTCTTGGGCGGAGGGTCTATTGCAAGCTGCGCCCCTCGCAGCGTAACCACCTCGCCTTCGTAGTCCACGCGCTCGCCCGCCACAAGTGGGCGTATCGTGGCAAGGTAGTCACGCATCAATGCTAGTGTGGACAAGTTCGGCAGACCAAGCGCCTGTCTCGCTCGCGGCCGATACGACCCACCCGAGCCGATGCCCATTATGAAGCGGCCGCCGCTGATGTCGCTCACCGTCCCGCCCGTCACCGCGAACGCCATCGGCGTGCGATACATCACCGGCGACACCGATATGCCCGTCGTCAAGCCCCCCTCCACGACATCGCAGCTCGCTTCCCAGCGCCGCAGGCAAAGCTGATAAGAATCGTGCCCCGTCCCCTCAGGCGTCCAGATGCTCGTATAGCCCTGCGCCGCCGCCTCACGCGCGAGCGCCGACTGGTCGCTCCAAGACAGGTTGAGCGTCGCATCCAACCCAACGCCAATTTCCATTGTTCCCTTCCTTTCCTATGACCGACCGACAGCCATATCACATCCCGCGATGCTGATAGATGTATGTTCAGCGTCTAGCGGTTATCCAATCGTCATCCCTCGCCCCGCTCCGTCCTTTCGGCGCCTCCACTTCTTCATTCCCGCATCCCCACTCCGTCATTCCTGCGAAAGCAGGAATCCAGAGAGACGCTGATAGACAAACGGGGACGCTTAGCCAAGCATCCCCGCGCATAGTTCAATAGCCAAAATACGGCTGACTATTCCTTGGAAGGCAGCGCTACGGTTGCCGCGCCCGGCGTCGTCTTCTTGCCCTCATGGTCCTCGAGCCAGATGTCGCACTCCACCAAGTTCTCGCCGTCCTCGCTGTACTTCTTCGTAACCACGCCCTTGCCGAACATCGGCGTGCCCGGCACATCCATGCCGCGATACTGCGTCGTGAGCGACTTCAGCGTCCCCTCATCGCCAATCCAGTCGGTCATCAACTGCCCCAGCCACGCGCCCTTCAGCGCGCCGTGCAAGATGACATCCGGCAACCCGTTGCCCTTCGCATAGTTCAGGTCATAGTGGATCTGGTAGTAGTCCCCGGACGCGCCCGCATACTTCACCAGCTGCTGCGTCGTCGGGTCTTTACGCAGCGTCGGAACCTCCGTGCCTTCCTGAACATCCTCAAAATATACCTGATTGCCCATTGCTTCACTCCTTTGTTGATTTCACCCTTGACAACACATCAAGCATCTCTTATCATCACTGCAAGAACATACGCCCTACGCATCGACTACTGAACGATATTCTCAACATATATCGGCTCCCAAATCGACATCCTTGCGCCCTCACTCAGTTATCCCTGCGTCCTCACTCCGTCATTCCTGCGAAAGAACATCACCCCTGCGAAAGCAGGGGCAGGAACCCAGGGCGTTGAGATAGCCTAAAATATACGAAAACGCCCGCAATCTGAGGTTCCAGACTCCATTTTCACGCGAATGGCGGAAATGCCAACAGAGCCTAACCGATATACCGACAACCCCTTCTATGGATTGTAGCTTATGCCGGTAGTGCGTTGCAGCGCCACCGTCTGCCCGAACTGGTTCACATACTTCGTCTCGCGGACGCTGAACAGCATATTGCCCAGCCTGCCGGGACGCTCGAACAGCTCAGCCAACTTAGTCGTAACCGTGATGCGGTCGCCCGGGCGCACCGGATGGAAGTACTCCCACTGGCTGCCCCCGTCGAGATTCGCCGAGTAGGGACTCTTGAAGTCCGGCGCGGGATTCGAGATGAGCGACCGCATGAAGGTCGGCGGAGCGATGATGCCGCCGTGTCTTGTCTCGCGCGCCGCCGCCTCGTCATTGTACAGCGGGTTCGTGTCGCCAATAGCCTGCGCGAACTTGATTATCGCCCCCTGCTCCACGCTGTGCGTAATTGGCTCAGACTCCACGCCTACGGCGTCCCGCATCTGCTGGTTTATCACCGACTCCTGCGTCATGTGGCTTGCTCCTCTGCCGTCATCCCCGCGCAAGCGGAAATCCGGCGGTGTATTCTCAAACTTGGCAAAAGTTTAAGCCGCACCCGCCCAAGTGTCAAGAACATACCCTTACTTAATCAAGCGCGCGAGCGTGCGTAGCACAGAATCGCTTTAAGTGATAACATCAAATCACATTGAGGGAGGGCGTGAATATGGACATAGGAATAATCGGTCTGCTGAGCGCAGTTAGTGTATTCATGGTGCTGATAGTCCTCGTGCTGAATAAGCGCATCGACGACCTTAGAGCAGACTTGAAGGGCGACACAAAGACGCTCCAAGATGGACAATCAGCGCTCCAAGCCGGCCAAATACAACTGATAGCATCGGTAGCGTGGCTCATGGCAAAGGCAGGCGCGACGCCGGATGAACTAGCGGCCCTATACCAAGACCCGCCATCCACAGACGACTAGCAAGCCGCGCGTGAAAAGGGCGAACCCTTCGACGAACCGCCCCCTTGGGATGACAAGTCACAATCCGCCCCTTACAAACAGCCGACTACCCGACACACTGACATAAAGAGGGCGTGAATATGGACATAGGAATAATCGGTCTGCTGAGCGCAGTTAGCGTATTCATGGTGCTGATAGTCGTCGTGCTGAATAAGCGCATCGATGACCTTAGAGCAGACCTGAAGGGCGACACAAAGACGCTCCAAGCCGGCCAAATACAACTGATGGCATCGGTAGCATGGCTCATGGCAAAGGCAGGCGCGACGCCGGATGAACTAGCGACCCTATACCAAGACCCGCCATCCACAGACGACTAGCAAGCCGCGCGCGAAAAGAACGAACCCTTCGACGAACCACCCCCTTGGGCTGACAAGTCATAGGAGGTTCCTGCCTTGCTGTCAGAACTTTTTGGCAATCTGGGAACAAGAGAAGCAACAAGGGATGCCTTAGGTCACCTGATTGAGAAGTATGACTGGCCTAATAAATTGCTTGAACGGGTCTTCGCAAAGACTTTAGCGAAAGCGTATGCCGAAGGATACGCGATAGGCTATGAGCGAGGCATAGAGCAGTGCCGCGCGGAAGGGATTGCTGAAACACTGGAGTGGGTTAAGCGACGCGACGCCGCGCGTGAAAAGAACGAACCCTTCGACGAATCGCCCCCTTGGGCTGACAAGTTATAATCCGTCCCTTACAAACAGCCGACTACCCAACACACTGACATAAAGAGAGTGCGAATATGGACATAGGAATAATCGGTCTGCTGAGCGCAGTTAGTGTATTCATGGTGCTGATAGTCGTCGTGCTGAATAAGCGCATCGACGACCTTAGAGCAGACTTGAAGGGCGATACGAAGACGCTTCAAGATGGACAATCAGACCTAAAGGGCGACATAAAAGCGCTCCAAGCCGGCCAAATACAACTGATAGCATCGGTAGCGTGGCTCATGGCAAAGGCAGGCGCGACGCCGGATGAACTAGCGACCCTATATCAAGACCCGCCATCCACAGACGACTAGCAAGCCGCGCGCGAAAAGAACGAACTCTTCGACGAACCGCCCCCTTGAGATGACAAGTCATAGTCCGTCCTTTACAAACAGCCGACTAACCGACACACTGACAAACCAACAAGGAGATACACCATGACCTCAAACGGCAAAGTCGCCATCGTCACCGGCGGAGGCTCGGGCATTGGCAGGCACAGCGCGCTCGCCCTAGTGCGTGAGGGCTACTCAGTCGCCATCGGCGGCAGGCGCGTCGCGGCGCTCGATGAAACCATCGCAGAGGCAGGCGACGACGGCGCGCGCATGCTTGCCGTCGCCACCGATGTTACCGACGCCGAGTCCATCCGCAACCTGTTCGCAAAGACGAAGGAAGCCTTCGGCAGGCTCGACGTCCTCTTCAACAACGCCGGCATCGGCGCGCCCCGCGTCTCCATGGAGGACTTGCCCCTCGAAGACTGGCAGGCGGTCGTCAACACCAACCTCACCGGATCGTTTATATGCACCCAGGAAGCCATCAAGATTATGAAGAGCCAAGACCCGATGGGAGGGCGCATCATCAACAACGGCTCTATATCCGCCTATGTGCCGCGTCCCGATTCGGTCGCATACACCGCCACCAAGCACTCGATTACCGGCCTAACCAAATCCACATCGCTCGACGGGCGCAAGTACAACATCGCCTGCGGGCAGATCGACATCGGCAACGCCGCCACGCCCATGACCGCGCGAATGAGCGGCGGCGTACCGCAGGCAAGCGGACTCACCGTCACGGAGCCGACCTACAATGTTGACCACGCCGCCGATGCTGTGGTGTTCATGGCGAACCTCCCCCTTGACACCAACGTCCAGTTCATCACCATCATGGCGACCAAGATGCCCTATGTCGGCAGAGGCTAAATGTAAGCAGAGGCTAACGCGCAACCCGAAGCGCCATACCCGTCAGACGGCGTAACGACCCGCTCCAACCGTCGACGATACCCTAACTGCGAACCTTGCGCGCCAGTCGCTTGACCCGCGCGGCGATATTCGACCTGCCGCGCAGATTATCAGCGACATGGCGCGCCACCTCCGGGCTGCCCAGCAGCAGCGGCGCGCGCCACTCGCGCAGCTCCCTAACCGTCGTGCGGCCGCTGCGCCACGACGGTATGAACGACTCCATCGGCTGCCAGCTAACACCCGTCGGCAGCGCGCCGAGCAGCCTGTTGCGCTTGCCTTGCAGCACAACGCCGCCCGCCTCCATCACCAGCATCGCGCCGCCCGCGGCATCCCACAGGAACGGCGCGGTCGTGACGGTATATTGAGTCACCCCTTTTGCGACCATAGCCAGCTCGTAGGCGATGCTGCCCGTCATTCGCAGCTCGCCCACCTTGCCGCGCAGCGGAGCGCGCGCACCGAACATCGCGCCGAACCCGCCCGGCAGCGTAACAAGCCTGTTGCCCTTGGGTTCGTCCGCCGTCAGCGCAGCCACGGGCACGCCGTCCACCCGTGTGCCGCCGCCCCTGCGCGCATGCATCACGATGCCGCCTCCGTTCGCGGGCCATGGCAGGAACACCGCCGCCGCCACCGGCGCGCCCCTGTACAGCACCCCGATGGAGCTGGCGTACAACGGCAACCCGGACAGAAAATTGCGCGTGCCGTCCAGCGGATCCAGCACCCACACGAAATCGGGCGCGGGCTGCTTGTCCGACTTCTCGCGTTCCGCTGCGTCATCCTCCTCCCCCAATACCCCATGCGTCGGAAAGCGCTCCAAGATGGCGCGGCGCAGGTAACTCTGGCTCTCGAAGTCCGCGTTCGTAACCGGATCGCTCTCCCGCTCGTCCTTGTACTCCACCCGCAGAGCATGCTCGAAATGCCCGCGCAGTATGCCGCCCGCCCCCCGTGCAATCTCCACCGCATGCCCCTCTATCTCACGCAGCAGCGCGTCATCGCACGGCTGCTGCGTCGGCGCGCGGCTCATCATCGGCACTCGCCTCAGAAGCGAGCGCGCCCCCGTCATCGTCCTTGCAAGCATATTGCGGCTCAATGTGTGAAACTGCCTCCCTGTCAAAGTCAGGTTACATCCTATATCATCCTACCTATCCTGTGTATCCTATTAGCGTAAGGAGTTACCGCCATGACGACTCAGCGAGAAGGCTTTGAAATCTACGACGACCGCTTCGCCGCGATGATCCCCGAAGACGCGGCTCTGGTCAAGCACTTCACCGGCATGGAATGGGCAGAGGGCCCCGTCTATTTCACGGAAGGCGACTACCTGCTCTGGAGCGACATCCCCAACGACCGCATGCTGCGCTACTCCGACGCTGACGGCGTTTCGGTGTTTCGGCAGCCTGCGGGCTACACCAACGGCCACTACCGCGACCGCGAAGGGCGGCTGGTCAGCTGCGAGCACGGCAACCGCCGCGTCAGCCGCACCGAGCGCGACGGCACAGTCGTAACCCTTGCCGACAACTACGAGGGCAGCAGGCTCAACTCGCCCAACGACCTAGTCGTAAAGTCCGACGGCTCAATCTGGTTCACCGACCCGCCCTACGGCATCCTCAGCGACCGCGAGGGACATAAGGCGGACAGCGAGCTTGCGGGCTGCTTCGTATTCCGCCTTGAGCCGGACACCGGCGCGCTTGAAATCGCCTGCGACACGATGGACAGGCCCAACGGCATCGCCTTCTCGCCCGACGAGAGCGTCCTCTATGTCGCCGACACCGGCGAACCCGGCAACATCATGGCGTTCGATGTGGAAGACGGCAGGCGACTCGCCAACGCTCGCGAGTTCGCCGTCGTCAGCCCGGGCAAGTCCGACGGCTTCCGCCTCGACGCCGACGGCAACATCTTCACCAGCGCCGCCGACGGCATCCATGTGTACAGCCCTGCCGCCGAGCTTCTGGGCAAGATACTCGTTCCCGAAGACCGCAACGCCAACTGCTGCTTCGGCGGCGCGGAAAAGAACCGCCTCTACATCTGCGCCGACAAGTCCCTATACTCCATCGTCCTAAACGCCAAAGGCGCGCAGACGCCCTAGATTCCCGGTGAATAGCGTTTCTCTTATGGCATTCCTTTTGGCATGCATTATCATCGTGGTATCCTCCATTGCAGTGAGGCAGTCTAAGGTGCTGGACAGACAGCTTATATTCTTTCCGTCAAGCGAGATTACCCAAACTCCGGCCGATGTGGGGCTGCATTTCGAAGATGTGTCCTTCACCGCATCGGACGGAACGCGGCTGCACGGCTGGTTCGTCCCGGGCGCTGGCGACCATACGCTATTGTGGTTTCACGGCAACGCGGGCAATATAGGCAATCGCGTGGACAACCTGCTGCTGTTCAACCGGCGTCTTGGCGTGAACATCTTCATCTTCGATTACAGGGGATATGGGCGCAGCGAGGGCAGCCCGTCCGAGCGCGGCATGTACATGGACGCGGACGCCGCCCTGGAATACTTGCGCTCGCGCGGCGACATCGACCTGAACAATCTGATACTATTCGGGCGTTCATTGGGCTGCGCCGTCGCCGTGGAGATGGCGGCCCGCTATCCCGCAAAAGCCTTGATACTGGAATCGCCGTTCACATCGGTCGACGCGATGGCGCGCCGCATACGCCCCCTGCTGATGTGGTTCGTGCCGCCGCGCTGGATTGTGGGGAGCAGGTTCGACTCACTTGCCAAGATAGGCGGCATCCAAAGCCCGGTGATGATATTGCACGGCAGCCGGGACGACATCGTTCCCATAGATATGGCGCAAGATATGTTTGATGCAGCCAACGAGCCGAAGCGCTTCTACGCCATACAAGGCGCAAGCCACAACGACACCTACCTCGTCGGTGGCGAGCGCTACTTCGCCGCGCTAAAGGAGTTTATAGAAAGTATGCCTCTTTCCTCGTCGAAGGAAGAGTAGGAGACGATTTTGACTACAACATCTTCTCAGAACCCCCGTTACGAGGCGCACGAAAACCCGCCTTTTCGGACCACCGTGGGCTATGGCTTGCAGTTCAGCCTGATAGCCTCCGCCACGCTGCTGGTAACGCCGGTCATCGTGGCTGATGCGTCGGGGATGGACGGCTCATATCTGACTTGGATGGTGTTTGCCTCCCTTGTGGTCGTGGGCGTGTCCACCTTGCTGCAAGTCCGACGCCTCGGGCCGGTTGGCGCAGGCGCCGTTCTGCCCATGTTCACGGCAGCCTTCTCCATACCGTTCTGCATCACCGCGGTGGTGGACGGAGGACCGGCGACGCTGACAACCCTTGTGCTCGTCTCGGCGGCGGTTCAGCTGATTATCTCCAGGTGGCTGTTCATCCTCAGGCGAATCGTCACGCCGGTCGTGAGCGGCACGGTGATGATGATACTTTCCATCACGCTGGCATCGGTCGTCTTTCGGCTGCTGAACGACTCATCGCAGGTAGAGCCTGTGGCAGCGCCTTTGACCGCTTTGGCTACTCTGATAGTAGCCGCCGCGCTCCTCCTTCGCGGCTCGGCGGCGCTGCGGCTCTGGGGCCCGCTGGTGGGCATAGTCGTCGGCTGCATCGTCGCTTTTGCCTTCGGAATCTTCGAATTCGACAGGGTGGTTCAAGCCCCCTGGATAGGACTTCCCGGCGAATGGCGGCCCGAGTTCGGGTTTGAATTCGGCATCTCGTTCTGGACGCTGATTCCGGCGTTTCTGTTCCTCGGCGTCATCATCTCCATTCAGGCGAACGGAGAAGCCATCGCCATGCAGCAGGTGGCATGGCGCGATAACCGCGCCGTTGACTTTCGGCAGGTGCAGGGAACGCTGGCGGGCGCGGGCGTGTCGAATATGCTTGCCGGCATTGCGGGCGCGGTGCCTAACGCCATCAATCCCGGCATCATCGCTTTCACTCAGATGACAGGCGTGGCTTCGCGCAGAGTCGGCTACTGCATAGGTCTTGTTTTCATCGCTATGGCGTTCGTGCCAAAGGTGTCCGGGTTGCTCAGCGCCATTCCTGGGCCTGTGATGACGGGATACCTCATCATGGTAACGGGGACGCTGTTCGTCGCGGGCGCGCGCATAATCATCCAGTCCGAGCCGAACAGCCAGAAGGTCACAGTCGCGGGAGTTTGCTTCTGGATTGGCGCGGCTTTCCAGTTCAAGCTGTTCCAACTGCCGGACATCAACCCGATATTGGCGGCGATGCTCGATAGCGGCATAACGACCGGCGGATTCGCCGCTATCGTGATGATAATATACCTAGAGCTTACCAACCCGCGCCGCATGCGCTTTAAGTCGCGGCTGGACATAGAAGCCCTGCCGGAGCTTAACGAATTCATCGACAAGTTCGCCGAGCGCAGAGGCTGGGACGGCGCCATGAAAGAGCGACTAAGCGCGGTTGCGGAAGAGACTTTGCTGACGCTTGCGCCGCTGGATCTGGAAGGCGACGGAGATTCACAGGATGAGCGGCGGCTGGTGGTGCTGGCGTCCTCTGAGGGCAACGCCGCGGACCTGGAGTTCATCGGCGGCGGAAACGATGAGAACATCGAGGACAGAGTGCGGCAGCTCCAGCAGCACGAAGCCGAAACCTTCGTAGAGCGTGAACTCTCGCTCCAACTGCTGCGGTTTTACGCATCATCCGTACAGCATCAGCAGTATCACGACACCGACATCATAACGGTTCGCGTCGTTCCACCCGAAGCGTAATCGGCGACCCGCCGACTGCTGAAAACTTGCTACAATGGAGCCACATCACACGAATGACATGAACGGAGCATAACCTTGCTTGTACTCAAAGCCACCCGGTCCATACGCAGCAGAATCGCCGTAGTCGAGCTGTTCGGCGCAATAGGCGGGCAAATTAAGTCGCCCGCCTATGAGCAGATATTCGCATCAGTCGCGCGAGACGCCAACATACAGGCGCTGGTGCTCGACGTAGACTCGCCCGGCGGCGGCGTGTCGGCGTCCGACTACCTCTATCGCAGCGTGCTGAAGGTCGCCGAAAAGAAGCCGGTCATTGCGAGCATTCGCGGCGTGGGCGCGTCCGGCGCGTATTACATCAGCTGCGCCGCGCATCGCATAGTCGCCAGCCACGCCGCTCTTGTCGGCTCCATCGGCGTCATATCGGTGCGCCCCGCCTTGCAAGAGATCATGCAGCGCATCGGCGTCGGCGTCAATGTGAACAAGAGCGGCTTGCACAAGGATATGGGCGCGTTCTGGCGCGATGCCACCCCCGAGGAAGAAGAGAAGATGCAGTCGCTCATAGACGACTCGTTCGATACCTTCGTCGCAATCGTGGCAGAAGGGCGCAAGATGGACGCGGACGAGGTGCGCCGCATCGCCACCGGCGAGGTCTATTGGGCGACGCGCGCAAAAGAGCTGGGACTGGTGGATGAGCTGGGCGACCTGGACAGGGCGCTGGACATCGCCGCGGAGGTCTCAGGCGCGCCGCGCAAGCCCGTGTACCTGCGCCCCCGTCGCAGCCTGCGCCAGCTGCTGCTGAACCCCACCGCGGACGCCCTCACCGAATCCATCGGCAACGAAATCGAGCGCCGCCTCTGGTCCGGCTGGCTGCGATAGCCATACCCCCCGCATGATAAATCCTACCGATCCTGTGCATCCTTTTAGGCTGTGCGTACATTTGCGTAATTCCCGTGAAAACGGGAATCCAGAATCTCAAAAGGTAGTCATTTTCGCATATCTTTGGCTATCTCAAAGCGCTGGATTCCCGCCCCCGCTTTCGCAGGAATAACGAGATGAAAAACGAAATGTCAACAGAACCTAAATCTCCGAAAATTACTCCCAAAATTACCCTGTGCAGCGCCTTGAACCTTTGCTAAAATCTCATTCACCTGATTGAAATAGCGTCAGGATGCAGTAGCTCAACCATCAGATTGGAGGTGTTAAGAAAACATAGTTGAATAACAACGGGTCTGGCGCGATTCGCAAACCTGAAAGCTACTCTGTATCTACGGACCTCAATACCACACACCCGCAGGACAATGCCGACCAGCCGGTGAAGACCCTCGTACCGGCGGAGACGACCACGCCGGAAGTGAGTCTGCGCCCCGCCGTCGAGCGGCAGGATGTGGCAGCGGCGTACCCCGTCGGCGATATTATCGTCGAGGCGACGGATGTCGTCATAGCGCCCGCCAAGCCAAAACGGCGCATGCGTCCCCACATGCCCAAGCCGCATGTGCCGCGAATTCGGCCGCTGCGCGTACACACATTCGACTCGTTCCAGCATCCGAGCTACCGCTTCTTGTGGGCTTCCACGCTCTTCTTCAGCGGTGCGTTCTGGATGCAGCAGGTCGTCATAGGTTGGCTGACCTACGAACTAACGCAGTCTGCCCTGCTCACCAGCATCGTGATGGGACTGGACGCCCTACCCATCCTGATAGCCGGGCCGCTTGGCGGCGTGCTTGTGGACAGGTGGGACAAGCGGAAGCTGCTGGCGGGCGTCTTCATCTACCAAGCCGTCCTTGCGCTGGCATTCGGCGCGCTGGTTCTGGCGGGCGTGGTGAACGTCTGGCATGTGTTCGCCTTCATATTTCTGATGGGCGTGGCATGGGTCATAGCCGACCCTGCGCGCATGGCGCTGATACCGTCCATAGTGCCGCGCCACAGTCTGGTCAACGCCTTTGCCCTGAACTCGCTCGCGTTCAGCGTAACGCGGCTCGCCATTCCCGCTGCCGGCGGCGCGCTGCTTGCGTTTGCGGGCGCGGGCGTAGCGATGCTGCTAGAAGGCGTGTTGGTGGCGACAGCCGCCGCGCTTGCGCTGGGCTTGAATGTCGCTCCGTCCGCCCCGAAGTCCAGGCTTAACATACATGCCGCGATTTCTGAGATACTTGAAGGCGCGCGCTACATCAGGGAGCGTCCGGTCGTTCTAGGGCTGCTGCTGTTCGGCTTCTTGCCCTCCGTGCTGGTCTCGCCCTTCCTGCACGGCTTGATTCCGGTGTACGCCGCCGAGGTGTTCGCTGTAGGCCCCGCGACGCTGGGCTTGCTGATGTCCGCGGTCGGCGCGGGCTTCCTGGCAGGCACGCTCGTGCTTGCGTCGATAGGCGACACGAGGCACAAGGGCTGGCTGATTCTCGGAAGCATCGCGCTTATATGCGTGTCCATGCTTGCGTTCGCGCTCAACCCGACAATCGTGATGGCGTATCCGCTGGTCGCGCTCGGCAGCGTGGGCACGATGGCATTCTTCTCGATAACGACCGCGACGATGCAGAGCATCCTGCCCGATGACATTCGCGGCAGGGTGTCCGGCATATACATCCTGACCTTTGGCGCGATGCCGCTGGGCAACCTCACGGCAGGCGTCATAGCGCAGAACTACGGCGCGCCCGCCGCAACGCTGGTAGCCTGCGGCATCATAGTCATCGCCGCCATCGCCCTTGCGCTCAAGTTCCCGTCAATACGCAATCTTTAGAATATGTCAACCTATCGGTTAGTCAGTCGGTCAGCAGCAGATAGCGCTGATCGGCTGGCTAACCAACCAACTTCGCTTTCTGCCACAGCGCTTCCTTTTCGTCGAGAGACAGCGTGTTGAATGAGACGCCCCGCTCCCGGCTCAGCCGCTCCGCGATGGTGAAGCGGCGGTAGAAGCGCCGGTTCGCGCCACGCAGGGACGCTTCGGCGTCGATGTCTAGCCAGCGCGCCGCGTTGACCACCGAAAACAGCAGATCCCCCAGCTCCATTTCGCGCTCGTCGTCCGAGCCTGCCGCCTCAATCTCCGACAACTCCTCAGCCACCTTGTCCAGCACGCCCTGGAAGTCGGCCCAATCGAAGCCGGCGCGCCCCGCCCTCGCCTGCACGGCCTGGGCATACGCCAGCGCGGGCATGTTCTTGGGTACTCCATCTAGGATTGACGCGCCGGACGCTGCCCTCTCCTGTCGCTTGACATCATCCCAGCTGGCTATCGCCTCCTCAGCGCCCGCCACCTGCTTGTCGCCGAAGACATGAGGATGTCGGCGCAGGAGCTTGTCCACCAGCCCGCCAAGCACATCCTCCCGCGTGAACTCGCCGCTCGCCTCGCCGAGCCTCACCTGAAACATGACATGGAACAGCACATCGCCGAGCTCCTCCACCATCTTGCCGGCGTCGCCCTCCTCTATCGCCTCGATAAGCTCGTAGCACTCCTCCAGGAACATGTCCGTCAGCGATTCGCGCGTCTGCTTCCTGTCCCAAGGGCATCCGTCCGGCCCAAGCAGACGATCCAAAACCTGACCGATGCCCTCGTATGTGCCGGAGTATCTTGTGTCTGTCATATCGTCCTATCCTATCCGTCCTGTCCATCCATGCCGGTTCTCGCTATGGAAACGCTATCAGATTAGCGAAGCGGATGGTAGGATTGGAGTATGACGCATATCATGAGAACCATTGCCGCCGTGCTGTTCGTTGCGCTCATGCCCGTATTGCTGATAACGAGCAGCGTGCGACTGGTCATCAACCTGCCCGCGCTGTATAGCTACGGCTTCGACAGGTACGGCATATCTGAGTACACCGGCATCGAGCGCGCCGACCTGATTGCCGCGGGCGCGCAGATACGCGACTACTTCAACAACGACGACGAAGACCTAATTATCCGCACCTTCGTGCGCGGCGTGCTGGTCGAATCTCTGTACAATGCGCGCGAGATACACCACATGCGCGATGTGAAGGCTCTGGTGCGCGGCGTCTATATCGTTCAGATGCTGACCGCGCTGTATATCGTCGCATACACCGCTGTGGGCTTTGCCCTATATCGCAGCGACTTTTGGCAGACGCTGGGGCGCAATGCGAGCTGGGGCGGCAAGCTGACGCTGGCGCTGGTCGTATCCGTAGGATTACTGGCGCTGGTTGGCTTCAACAGGCTGTTCCTGCTGTTCCACCTTATCAGCTTCAGCAACGACTTCTGGATGCTCGACCCGCGCCGCGACTACCTCATAGCGATGTTCCCGCAGGGCTTCTTCTTCGACGCCACGATGCTCATAGCGTTCTGCACCATCGTGGCTGCCGCCCTGCTCGCAGTCGCACCGAGCATCGTTCGCATCATCGCGCGGGGTTATTCAGATACTACACATTGAAGCCGTAGTCGCGTTCCACCCGCGCCACGCGCACCTTGTAGCTCTTGTAGTAGGTCTCCCTGCCGCGATTCTGTATTACAAGATGCTCTGCCAACTGCTTGAAAGCCCGTATCGTCTCATCGCTGTCCCAATACGACACGGCGATGCTCAGGTCGTCGTCGCCCGCCGCTTCGATGCCCAAGAAGCCGGGCTGCTGCTTGGCAAGATCCAGGATGGTTTGCGTGTCCTCCGCATATCCCGCATGCGCCCCCGTGTGCGTCGATGAGAATATCGCGGCATAGTACGGAGGCGAGGGCGTATTTGCTTGTGTCATCTGCTCTTACCTGCCTGTCAGGATGGTAACTACCGTGTCGAAGATTTCATCGGCATGGGAGCGAAGCTGCTCCTCGCTCAGCCCGGCGATTGGATGTGGCGTGAATATGACAGGATAGCCCGACGCTCCCCACATCGCCGCCATCGAGTTCGAAGTCTCGATGAAGCGGTCGGTGCAGATTGTAACCGAGGGGATGCCAGCCTTCTCCACATGTACTCCGTCGTGCACACTGCACGCGCTGCACGACCCTCAATCACCCACCCCGACAATCACATAGTCGCACTCATCCGCCATATCAGCCACCACGTCCGGGTCGGCGGGCTTGGATGCCGAAGGCTTGGCGTGATACTTAATGCTTGCGACGCCGAAGCGCTCATCAAGCAGGTCGGTAAGCTGCTCCAGGTACTCTTTGGCGTTGACCTTGCTGTCGTCGATGACGCCCACGCGCTTGTCGGTCAAGTCCGTCAGACGCGGCGCGCCCTCGAACTCCGTCACCATCGGCAGCGTCGTGGGGTCAACCAGCGCATATCGCCGTTTCGCTTCTACAACCATGTCGTCCTCCTGCTGTTGTTACCAGTAAGTAAATATGCCGCAGCCATCACTGCCGCACACGCCGGAACGTCGCCTCACGCAACCCTGCGACCATCACCAGGATGGCATTAGCGTCAGTCATTATCAAAGTATCATTTCGGACAGACTTATAGCGTGTCTTGCGCCTACACGCTCATCGCGCAGGCGCAGCCACCGCCCGCGCCGCCTCCGCAGCAGCCACCGGCGCCCGCAACCGCGCTCATCTGTCCGCTGCTGTCGGATGAGAACGCGGCGAACACCGAGAACACGCGCCGCGACTCGCTGCCGCAGTCAGGGCAGGACGCCGCCTCGTCCATTTGGCTCATCGAGCGCCGCTTCTCGAAGCGATTGGCACAGGTAACGCAGGTGTATTCGTAAATGGGCATGATCAACCTCACGGGGATATACAGATAAACTTGCTTTGCCTCATTCTATGGTTATGATTGCGTCAGGTCAACCGACGGGCGATAATAAGAACAGCCAATCATGTTCAAATTGCGATTCATCCTATAAACATCCTGTCCATCCATATCGATTCTAATGCAAAAGGACTTGCCATGAGCACCACCAACACCCAAGCGGCGTTGCCCGACGACAAGGGACGCTTCGGAGACTTCGGCGGGCGCTTCGTGCCCGAAACACTGATGAGCGCCATAGAGGAGCTTGAGCGCGAGTACGCGGCGGCGCAGAGCGACGAGGCGTTTCAGGCGCAGATACAGGCGCTTGCGAGCCACTATGTCGGACGACCGACGCCGCTCTATTACGCCGAGAACCTGACCGCCGAGCTTGGCGGCGCTCAGATATACATCAAGCGCGAAGACCTGGCGCACACGGGCGCGCACAAGATAAACAACGCGCTCGGTCAGGCGCTGCTGGCAAAGCGCATGGGCAAGAACCGCGTCATCGCCGAGACGGGCGCGGGGCAGCACGGCGTAGCCACGGCGACCGTGTGCGCGATGCTCAATCAGGAGTGCATCGTCTATATGGGCGAAGAGGACATACGCAGGCAGGCGCTCAATGTGTTCCGCATGCGACTGCTGGGCGCTGAAGTGCGCTCGGTATCGTCGGGCAGCCGCACCCTCAAGGACGCCATCAACGAGTGCATCCGCGACTGGGTTACGAATGTCGAGGACACGCACTACCTCATCGGCAGCGTCGTAGGCCCGCACCCGTACCCGATGATGGTGCGCGACTTCCAGAAGGTCATAGGCGCGGAGGCGCGCGCGCAGCTGCTTGCGACCGTAGGCAGGCTGCCCGACTATGCCGTCGCATGCGTTGGCGGCGGCAGCAACGCCATGGGGCTGTTCTACGAGTTCATCGGCGACGAAGATGTGAAGCTGGTGGGCGTCGAGGCGGGCGGCGACGGCGTTGACAGCGGAAGGCACTCGTCCACGCTTGTCGCGGGCAAGGTGGGCGTCCTGCATGGCAGCATGTCCTACCTGCTGCAAGACGCCGACGGGCAGGTGATGGAGACGCACAGCATATCGGCGGGCTTGGACTACCCCGGCGTGGGCCCTGAGCACAGTTGGCTGAGCGACGCCGGGCGCGCCGAGTATGTGAGCGTAACCGACGCCGAGGCGCTCGAAGGCTTTCAGCTGATGTGCCGCACCGAAGGCATCATTCCCGCCCTCGAACCCGCGCACGCCGCCTACTACATCTCGCGCCTCGCGCCCACGCTGCCGCCCGACCAAATAATCCTGATGGGCCTCAGCGGCCGCGGCGACAAAGACATGGACACGGTGGCATCGGCGCTAGGGGTGGGCTTGTAGGCGGCCGGGGCTGACAGGGGTGGAGGGGGTGCTGTGGGCGGTGCGCCTGCCGTCCTGTGTTTCGTCGAGGACGATGCGCTGAACGGACTCCAACAACTTCCGGTGGGCGTGTTGAGTACGGTTATCTATTTCGGAAGGGGGACATCAGACATGAACTTTCTCAGTCCGATTGGATTCTTGGTCGGAACATGAAACCGGCTATTCGTCCGTATTGGTCCCAATCGTCCCCCTGCAACTCTTCTGCTGTGGCGTGCTCAATATCCTCGTATTTGCCCAATTTGCTGGTCCAGGTCCCATTATACAGCTGCCTCGCCGCATGTGTGGGTTCACCATCAAGGGCGTAAATCACAACCTTTTCGTATCCGTCCTCCAAAGCGCCGTCTTGGCACGGTTCATATCCGGCCTTACTGAACAGTTCAAAGAGCGAGGGAACGGTATTTTCCCTTGATAAATCACCTGGCCATGTATTGGGGTCTGTCGGATCTATCCAATGGGATATGTCTCCCAGCGCCCAAGCAAAGCAATTGTAGTTCTCATCTTGCGAACTTGTAACTCTGAAGTCTTTGGCGTTTGGGAGCCATGGAAAGCTAGAGGTCATGGTTAATCGATATATCCCTTGTCCCTGCCCCACTGTATCCACGCTTCAGATATTGCCCTCATGTCGCCCTTGTCTCTTTCGGCGACTTCGGGCGTCTCGTTTGCTATCGCAGAGAGCGCAAGGAACCAATGGTTCGGTTTTTCCCTGAGGTCATCCAAAATTAGGGGAATTACGGGTTCTCCCATGTCGATAATGCGGCGGTAGGCGTGATGTTTCGCAATTTGCCCCGCGACGGATAGATGACCGGTCTCACGCTTCCAAGCATCTGTACAATCCTGAAACTCTTCTTCAAGGCTTCTTTCAAGCCACAGCAAATTGGCTTTGGGGTTTTCGTTCATGATTGCACCGTCCTTTTTCAGTGGTGTAATGCTATTTGCGCTGTGGTTATGTGTCAAGATTGTGATTAGTGGGGTATTCTCAATATCTAACAGGACTTACGCACTTGAATATGAATCCTACCTGAGATTGACCCGCTTCAAGTACGAAATCGCGCTCAACTGCGTAAGTCCCAATGGTATAATAACCCTGTGTGAAAATTTAGCCTTCACTAGCAAATGAGGACGTTGATCATGCGACTTAATGAGACGATAGAAACTCACGGTCATTTCTGGCTCCCAAGTCGACCAGAAAACAAAGTAGTAGGATTCCTCCGTATATCTGAAACAGGGGAATCGACACTTGAGTTGTTTGGAAGTCTTCAAAAAGATGATGACGAGTCGCACAAACTACATATTATTCTAGGTGCGGTAGATAAGGGCGGAGCGGTCACATTGAAAGGTTGCCTCATCTCCGAAGAGAATCGAACTTGGAATTTCGAAATTGGTGGATTAACGAAGACAACCATTCTTCCGGACATTGTGTTTGTCGGCGCACATTTTGGAAAGGATATAAAGTTCACTCACCTCGAATTCTCAATAGAAGGATTAAATGAGTGGTTCTACCAGAGCGGTAGTCCTATTTCGAAAACTTATGATGAGGAGGCAACAAACTTCTTTTTTTCGTATAAACACCCCGAGCCAATCGAATTACGCATCGATGATAACCTCCATCTGGCGTTCTTCAGCTGGGCTAATAGTTCGCATGGAAAAAACCGTGCAAGCATTAGTATGGAATCTTCAATTTATCTGAAAACACGCAAGGAACGGACATTTAATGACCTTCTGCGAGTAGCTTCAAGCGTAAAGGAATTCCTATGCTTAGCTTTTGATAATCCAGTGCCTTTCACCACGATGGCAGGCTATCTCGGCGTTTCAGAAAATCAGGCTCGCGTTCAAATTTATGCAACTTTCGACCTATACTCTTTGGAGAAGAGGCTTGTCCATAATGACAACCCTCTCTTCAAATTCAAAGACGTGGACGAAAACATAGAATTGCTGTTGCAGAAATGGATAAGTAATTGCGAGGAGTTCGAGCCGACGTTCAAACTGTATTATTCAGTGATGACCAACAGATATTTGTATTTGGAAGAGCGCTTCTTGTTCCTTGCCCAAGGTCTAGAATCCCTGCATCGAAGAAGTTCGAATGAAACTCACATACCAAAGGACGAGTTTGACGATTTAGTCACGGGGATATTGGAGCATGTCCCGGAAGCCCATAGGGACTGGATAAATGGCCGTCTCAAATATGCCAACGAATTGCCACTACGTAAAAGGATCAAAGACATGACCGATCCATTTTCAACATATCTATGGAGGAACAGAAAAGAGCGTACAGCATTCATCGACAAGGTTGTAAATAGTAGAAACTACTATACGCATTACGACTTGGACAGCGAGAGTAAGGCAGCCACTGAGAAAGAGTTAGCACGAATTTGCTACAATCTTGAAGATCTGCTAAAACTGCATCTGCTGAAACTATCGGGAATAGAAGACGAGAGAATTATTGAGAGAGTCAAGAAGAGAGCATCGCAGCGGGAGTTATAATGCGTTACAAAGTTCCCTTCTTGAGAAAGCGGCACGGCGTTTCCTTTCCGCATATTCGAGGTTGACCACATCATCGCGCGCTCACGCGGCGGCGCTGACCACATAGAAAATCTGCAATCGCACGAAAGGCAACAGACCGCAAGAATACCTGATTGCGCGGCTGAGGGAGACGGGTATTTACCGCGATTGAACCTTGCCTGAAACGCCTCCGCTCACCCCCGACACGCGCTATTATCCTGTCCATCCATGTCAGTTTAGGGTCTTAATCGCTGCCGTGTGGTCCCAGGGCTGCACCCAGTCGTCGCTTATCTCCATGCCGAAGCCGGGGGCGTCCGATGGCACGACATAGCCGTCCTTGGGCATGGGCATGCCCGGTATGGGGCATACTTCGTCGAGCGGAACGCCGGGATCCGATCCCATCCAGAACTCCGCCATTGGCGACTCCGGCATTGCGAACGAGAAGTGCTGTCCGAAGGGCGTGCCCGCGCCTGCGTGCGGGATGGTGGCGATGCCCGCCGCCTCCGCGATGGTGTATATCTTGACCGCCTCGGACAGACCGCCGCACCACTTGATGTCCGGCTGCGCTATGTCAATCGCGCGATGCTCGATGAGCTGTCGGAAGGCGTGCCGCCCGTGATGGTCCTCGCCCGTCGCCAGCGGCACCCAGTTTATCGCCTTCTTCAGCTCGATATGCCCCTCCAGGTCGCCAGGGACTAGCGGCTCTTCCAGCCAGCGCAGCCCGTACTTTCGCAGCCGCTCCGCCACGCGCACCGCGAACTCCACATTGAACGACATCACGGGGTTGTACATCAGCTCCACATCGTAGCCTACTTCGTCGCGCGCCCTGCCGATGTGCTCGTCCAGTATGTTCAGCCCGTCTATGCCCTCCTCGTAGTGGACGGGGTTGCTCACCTTGAACGCGGTGAAGCCCAGCTCCTTGGACCAGTCCAAGTCGTCCGATGTGCAGTATATCTTTATCTTGTCTCGGCAGGGCCCGCCGAGCAGCCGATACACGGGCTGCTCCAGCAGCTTGCCCTTGAGGTCCCACAGCGCGAGGTCTATGCCCGACTGCGCCACGGTAGCGATGCCGCCCGCGCCGAAGCGCTGCGTGGAGCGCCACATCAGGTCGTTCAGGAACTCGGTCGCCATGCAGTCGCGCCCTTGCAGCAGCGGCGCGAAGTGGTAGTCAACCAGCGCCGCCGTCAGTTCGCCGAAGCTGCACTGCCCAAGCCCATAAGCGCCGTCCTCGGCGATGACCTGCACCCATAACTCTTCGCGCGTGTTCGCGCCCGGCATCTGCCCGTGCATGCGCGGGAACTCGGGATACTTATTGATGGGCAGAGCGCGCCTTGCGTGCGTGTTCCAGTTGGGACGGCGCGCGGGCGTGCTAGGCGGCGTGCGCGGTATGTTGACGCTGACCGCGCGGACTTGCTTAATCTTCATCGGCGTTTCTCCTTGACAGGTCTGAACTCCCGTAAGCATACCACAACCGGGGGATAGCTCGTCCTTACCCTTCTCATCCCGCCCGTCCTGTCAGCCCTCTTGTGATATGCTTTCCATTGATATGACGGAACGAAAGATACGGCTTACCACAGAGGCATTTCGGGAGCGCGCCGCGCTGGACACGGCGGTGTCGCGGGCGCTGCTGCGGCAGGTGTCGGACGGCGCGGAGCCGGAGACCCTGCGCCTTTACATGCCTGCCGATGTGGTCGCGTTTGGGCCGCAGGACACGCGCGCCGACGGCTACCCCGACGCGGTCGCTGCCGCGCGCTCCGGCGGCTTCGAGGCTGTGGAGCGGCTCGCGGGCGGTCGCGCCGCCGTATTCCATCGGGAGACGATAGCCTTCTCGTGGACGATGCCCGACTCGTCGCCCAGGGCGGATGTGATGGCGCGCTTCGAGGAGACCGCCGACATCATGATGCGCGCGCTGCGGCGTCTGGGCGTGGACGCGCGCATCGGCGAGGTGGCGGGCGAATACTGCCCGGGGCAGCACAGCGTCAACGCGCGCGGCGAGCGCAAGCTCATGGGCGTGGGTCAGCGGCTCATCAGGAACGCCGCGCATGTCGGCGGCGTGGTGGTCGTGGGCGACAGCCGCCGCATCCGCGACATACTCATACCCGTCTATGACGCTTTGGGCATAGGCTGGCTGCCGCAGACAGTCGGCAGCATCGAGGACGAACTCGGCGGCGCGGATTACGGCGCGGCGGCACAGGCGATACTCGACGAATTCGCGGGACGCTACGAGCTATACGAGGGCACGCTGTCCCCGGAGACGCTCCGCATCGCCGAGACGCTGGAGGCGGAGCATATCGCGCCGTGATATGGGCTTTTGCGGGTCAGGGGTTTGCCCCTGCAATTAAGAATTGGGGTTGCGCCTGTGCGCCTGCCGGTCGGTGAGGGGAACGATTGGGGTTATTGGGGCGACCGGCCGGTTGCCCCTACGGATTGTCAGAACGGCGTTGCGTCTGAAGTATCGGATGCCTACCCCTCTATCCTTGTCATCGGAAGGGTGGGTGGCGTTCGGGGCGGCGGGGCTTTTTGTTGCCGGGCAGGTGGCTTATCTCTGATAGGTAGTCGGTGTGTCCCTGGGAGATTTGCCTCGCGCTTTCGGCTGCTTTCTCTTCTATTCGCTCTGCTTCGGCTACTTCTTTCATGTGCGCTTCGGATACTGGCGCGTGGCTCTCGACTACGGCGGGGTGGTCTTCGTCGAGGTCGCGGCAGGCGCAGATGCAATCAGGGTGGCAGGGGGAGTAGTAGGACATGAACTCCGGGTCGGGGGTGGACGGGTTGCCGAAGCCCCAACTGAGCAGGACTTTGGCGGCTTCTATCCTGTCCCTTGGCTTGGCGTCTCGGTCGCGTCCTTCCAGCACTTCGTTCAGTATCCTGACTATGCTTGCGCCTTCTCCGGTCTCGACGCGGATGCGGGCGACGAGCTTTTTGTTCAGCCTTTCGTGTTCGGGGCTGACTGCCTGCGTGGGGCCGTTCTCTCCCTGGGCGTCTTCTTTCTTTGCCTGCCGTTCCATCTTGGAGCTGAGGCTGTTGATGAGCGCTTCGGCTTCTTGGAAGCCTAGCTTGAGCAGCAGGCGCGCTGCTTGCAGTCTGTGATGGGGCGTGGAGTCTTGGTCGTCGCCGGTCATGATGGAGACGATGCTGCGGATGATGGTTCTGCCGTTGTCGGTTTCTTGGTGGACTAGGTGCTGGAGGTGCTCGATGGCGCTCTGGCAATGTTTTTTGTCCAGGTGGTCATGTTGGGCATGACTGTTCTGGTTGTCCTGTTGGTGTTGGTTTATAGGGGTTGGTTGGTTCATTGGTTTTTCCCAAGGTTTTCAGGGTGTCAGGTGGTCAGGGGTTGGGGTTTTCAGATTGTCAGGGATTAGGGTGATAGGTTGTTCGTGCTTGTTATACAACTTATGTTCTTGCAGATAGTATAGGTGAGGGTTTGGGTGGTGTCAAGGGTGATTTTCAAGTAAAAATTAAGAATTAGGAATTAAGAATTGGTGGTGTGCGGAGATTTTTGATTCCTCACTCCGTTCGGAATGACATTGGTGGAAGGGTCGGAATGACGGGGTGGGCACTCGGGAGGGGTGGTTCGACAGGCTCACCACGAACGAAAAAAGACGCTCACCACGAACGGGATGAAAGGTGGAAGTATGGGCAAAACCCAATTCCTAATTCCCAAATGTCAGTTGCTCGCCTTAACCTTGGCAAACGGATGCACACAAGCCTCCTCCGCCCCCTCGACCGAGCTGAGCGTGGAATCCAGCGCCACGCACGCGCGCAGGTAGCTGCCCACATCGCCCGACACCGGCGTGTACTCATAACTTCTGCCGCCGTCCTCCGTGATGTTCGTCCAACTTACGGCGTCGGTAGACTTCGACCAGACCCATAATTTATATGACCCCACGCCGCCCGAACCCGCCGCCCGCTGAGCGGGACGATCCGGCGACGACAGGCACACCGACGCCATCTGCCCCACGACGGGATTATCGCCATTCGTTCCGGGCGTTCCCATCGCTAGGCTGCCCTGCGCCACTTGGCTCATGCCGTCGAACTTCAGGAGCGGATACTGCATGTTCGCCCCAAACTCCCATGGGTCGTCGTTGCCAGTCACCCCGTCCACATTCACATTCCAGTTGGCGTAGATGCCGGTGTACGACAGGACGGAGTGCAGGTCGCTAGTCGTCTTGCCTTCGGGGGCGGTCGTGTCAGAGTCGTCGGCGATGTCCGTCGTTCCCGTGTCCCAGTAGCTATTAGTGATTGTGAGGCCGCTTGTGATCACAATAGCTCCCAGAAATGCCCCGGTGGTTGCGCTGCTGGCGCTGGGCGCCGATACCGGACCCGTGGCGTAGGATGCGGTTATGGTTACCGGCACTACTGTACTGCCCTCCACTCTGCCCACTAACCCGCCCACCCGGTTGAAGGAGCTGGAGCCTGTGACCGACACAGAGCCGGTGGCGTAGGATGCGATTATGCTGCTGTCAGCAGAAGAGACCAGTCCTCCTGCATGATGGCCGACCAGCCCGCCGACATTGGTGTTTCCAAACGGCGATGCGACGGAGACATCCGCGCTCGACCAACTCGCCGCAATCGTTCCCCAATTTTGTCCTATCAAGCCGCCGACATCGTGTCGCGAGGATGTCGGTGTCCAGGAGATGGAGCCGGTAGAGTAGCTTGAGCGCACCGTTCCTTCACTGAACCCGACAAGCGCGCCCACATCGTGGCCACTTAACCTTGTCATGTCTATGTTGACATCCACCAATCCCACGCCGCTGATGACGCCGGTGGCGGATAACCTCCCGAACAGACCGACGCGCCTGATGCGTGTGTCGCTCATCGTCAGGTTGGATATGGTGTGGTTGTTGCCCTTGAATTCGGATGCGTAGGAGTCGTCGTCGTTTTGACCGCCTATCTGCGTCCAGCTCGGGTAGTCATCGTTGCTGTCCACATCGCCGTCGTCGTCCGTGTCGAAGTCCAGATCGGCGCGCAGTTCGTAGCCGGCGCAAGTTCCCGACGGGCAGCCCATTCGGGTTGTATCGCCGGTACTGCGGTTGGGAAAGGCGAGCAGGTAGTTCGCGGCGTCCACAGATAGCACATAGCCGTCGCCGTTCAGGTCCCAGCGCATGGCGTTCAGCTGCGCCAGCGTGGTAACATCTATCAGCCCGTCGTCATCGTCGTCGTAGTCGGTCGGTTGGACTTGCGCCGTCAGGCTCATCCCGCCGAACTTCAGGCGCGGATACTGCATGTTCGTCCCGAAGTCCCACGGGTCGTCGTTGCCCGCCGTGCCGTCCACATTCACATTCCAGTTCGCGTAGATGCCGGTGTACGACAGGACGGATTGCAGGTCGCTAGTCGTCTTGCCTTCGGGTGAAGTCGTGTCGGCGTCGTCGGCGATGCTCGTCGTCGTGGTGTCCCAATATCCATCCGTGATTGTGGTAGTCCCGCTGCCCACAACACCCACCAAGCCCCCGGCGCTTCCGCCGCCGGGTACCGACGCCGCGCCCGTGGCGTAAGATGCGGTTATAGTCGCCTGCCCCGTCCCGTCGGCTGACATGTTGCCCACCAACCCCCCCGCTCGGCTGGTGGTCGCGGAGCCTGTGATCGACACCGAGCCTGTCGCATAAGACGCGATTATGGATACGTCGTTTCCCGTGGAGCCCGTAAGACTGCCCGTCAGTCCGCCGGCTGTGCTCGTTGTCGACGCCGATGAGGATACGGCGACGCTCGACCAGCACGCCGCGATTGTTCCTGATCCCGTCGTTCCCGCCAAGCCGCCGACAGAAATTGCGCTAGATGTCGTGGTGGCGGAGACGACGCCGGTGGCGTAGCTGGAGCGCACCGTTCCTTCATTGAACCCGACAAGCGCGCCCGCATGCGAGGCGGTGGGCATCGAAATGCCTAAGTTCACATCCACCAGTCCCACGCCGCTGACGCTGGCGGCGGAGGATAACTGCCCGAACAGACCCGCGCGGACGAGGGTAGTTGTGCCGCTCATCGTCAAGTTGGATATGGTGTTGTTGTTGCCCTTGAATTCGGCCGTGTAGGGGTTGGCGCTAGTGCCTATCGGCGTCCAGCTGGCGTATGCGTCGCTGCTGTCCACATCGCCGTCGGTGTCCGTGTCGAAGTCCAAGTCGGCGCGCAGTTCGTAGCCTGTGCAAGTTCCCGACGGGCAGCCCATTCGACTCGCAGCGGCGGTATCGCGGTTGGGGAAGGCGGCAAGGTAGTTCGCCGCGTCCCCGGATGCTACATCGCCGTCGCCGTTCAGGTCCCAGCGCATGGCGTTCAGCTGCGCCAGAGTTTTGACATCTATCAAGCCGTCGTCATCGTCGTCGTAGTCGATAGTGGATTGAATCTCCACATTCATGCCGCCGAACTTCAGGCGCGGATACTGCGAGTTCGTCCCAAAGTCCCAAGGGTCATCGTTGCCCGACACGCCGTCCACATTCACATTCCAGTTGGCGTATATGCCGGTGTACGATAGGACGGATTGCAGTTCGCTAGTAGTCTTGCCTTCCGGGGTGTGCGTGCCAAAGTCGTCTGCGATGCCCGTCGTCGTGGTGTCCCAGTAGCTATTCGCGCCTCTGTCGATTCCAAGCCGGGATCCCGCGGAGCCACCGACATTATTGCTGTTGGACGTCGACACCGACACCGCGCCTGTGGAGTAGGATGCGGTTATGCGGTACCGGGCCGGCGATTCCGAAGATGCCAAGCCCACTAACCCGCCCACCCTGGCTCTATTCGTGCCTGCGGCTGCGCCTGTCACTGAGCCGGTGGCATAAGATGCTCTCATCTCTGCGATTCCGCGGCCGGCGCTAAACCTTCCCACCAATCCACCGACGTTGACGAAATTTATAGTCCCCGTTGACGTTGCGGAGACATCGACTCTTGACCAGCTCGCCGCAATCGTTCCACCCCATGTACTTCCCACCAAGCCGCCGACATGGATGTCTGCGTTGTCTTGCGTGGTCACGGAGATGGAGCCTGTGGCGTAGCTGGAGCGCACCGTTCCCTCACTTTCGGCGACCAGCGCGCCCACGTAGGAAAATCCTGCCGCGAAAGGCAGGTATATGTTGACATCCTCCAACCCCACGCCGCTGATGCTTCCGGTGCTGGATAACCCCCCGAACAGGCCGAATCGGTTGATGAAACTCCGGCCGCGGGCGATTGTCAGGTTGGATATGGTATGGTTGTTGCCCTTGAATTCGACTCCGTAATAGGAGGTGCCCCAAAATATCGCGTCCCAGACGGGGTATTCGTCGTCGCTGTCCACATCGCCGTCGTCGTCCGTGTCGAAGTCCAAGTCGGCGCGCAGTTCGTAGCCGGTGCAAGCTCCCGACGGGCAGCCCATTCGGGTTGCGGAATTGGTATCGCGGTTGGGGAAGGCAAGCAGGTAGTTCGCCGCGTCCGTCGAAGCTACAACGCCGTCGCCGTTCAGGTCCCAGCGTATAGCGTTCAGCTGCGCCAGCGTCCTGACATCAATCAAGCCGTCATTATCGTCGTCATAGTCGGTCGTGGACTGCGCCGCCGCCGGGCTAGGGTTGATGCCTACAAGCGCAACCGCAAGCGCGATGAGCAGAAACGCGATTGCGATTTGGCGTGATGTGCAACGGCGGGGGGGGGGGGGGTAGAATTTGCCGCAAACCGCCCTCACACGCGCGCGCAAGGGCAGCCTTCATCGGGGACGAATTGAGATTAAGCAAGCGGAGCATGTATGTCTTCAACTTTTGGGGGCTTGCGTCATTCCTGTGAGAGTGGGGAAGCCGGAGCGTCAGGATATAGTCGGTTTCGTATATTTTAGGCTATATCAAAGCGCCGGATTCCTGCCCCTGCTTTCGCAGGGGTGCCTTTCTTTCGCAGGAATGACGGAGAGAAATGCTGCGTCGTGTTCGGGATGGCAGCGGGTTAGGATTTTAGATTCCTCACTTCGTTCGGAATGACAGGGAAAGGGACGGCTTAGCTGCCGTAGCGGGCGGCGGCGTTGGGGTCGCTGTACTCCACGCCTTTGGTGGACCAGAAGATGGTCGCAATCTCATCTACTGCGGCGACGAGCGCCTCGGCGTTGTCCATGCTGACCGTCTGCTTGCACTGGCCGGCGAGCTTCAGGGCGGCGTTGAACTTTGCCGCGATGTCGTTGGCGTCCGTGCCGGGCCAGGTGTAGTCTGCCCAGAGGATGCGGAGTTCGTGCTTGCACAGCTCGGCATGCTCTTCCTTGACCGTGACATAGCGTCCGAGGGTGTTGGCGTGCGCGACGTCGCCCGTGTCTTCCAGCGCTTCTATTCGCAGCACCATCTTTTGTACTGTCTGCGCGGCTATCTTCGCGGAGATGGGGTCGTAGATGCCGCAGGGAATATCGCAGTGCGCGCTGGCGTGTCGGACGGACAAAAGATACTCCATGGTTGACTTGATGTTCATTGAAACCTTCCTTTCGGGATGTCTGAATTATTGGCTAAAAGATACAATAAAGATGGTTGAGGCGCAAGTGTTTGAAAATTAAGAATTAAAAATTAGGAATTAGGAATTAGGAATTGGGTTGTGTGAACATCTTGACTTTTTGTCTCGTCATGCCTGCTTTCGTGGGAATCCGGCGCTTTGGGATGGATTAGAATATGGGGAGGAGACTGCGTTTTGAGATTTCTGGATTCCTGCCCCTGCTTTCGCAGGGGTGACGTTCTTTCGCAGGAATGGCGGGTTGGGTGTGCGGGAATGACGGGTAAGTGGGCAGGAATGGCGGGTTGAATGTGCGGGAATGATGCAAGTGTCCATATAACCTAGCGCTTTGTGTATCATGTTGGTAAGGAGTGTGCATCTTTATGGCTTCCGATTCTTATCGCAGGGCTTCTAGGTTTTTGCTGTATGGCGTTCGGGGGCAGAGCATGACGCCGTCGCTGCGCCCGGGCGACTATCTGCTGGTTCGCACTGCCGCCACATCCCTGCGTCCGCCGGCGCGGAGGGACATTGTGGTGATCGACGCGCCTGAGCGCGATGGTGCCGAACTGCTGAAGCGCATCGTAGGGCTGCCCGGCGAGCGTATCGCCTTTACCGACGGGATGCTGCTTGTCGACGGCGAAAGGCTGACCGAGCGCTATCTGCGCGGCTTGCCCCCATACGCGGGGCTGGACGAATCCGAGTTCACGATGGGCGATGACGAATACTTTGTCATGGGCGACAACCGCGCGCATAGCACGGACAGCCGCCATTATGGCGCCGTGCGGCTCTCGCAGATAGAGGGCAGGGCGATCTGGCGCATTTGGCCTCCGCAGCGATGGTGGAAGCTGTAAGCGGCGGCGTCCGTGTCGGCGGCTAGGTCAGCCAGCGCGCGGCTTCCTTGGCGTGGTAGCTGATTATCATGTCCGCGCCCGCGCGCTTGATGGAGGTGAGGATCTCCAGCGTGATGCGCTGCCCGTCTATCCACTCGTTTTCCGTCGCCGCCTTGACCATCGCGTACTCGCCGCTCACATTGTACGCCGCCATCGGGTAGCCGAATGCCTTGCGCGCCTGCGAAATGACATCCAGGTATGACAGCGCGGGCTTGACCATGATGATGTCCGCGCCCTCGTCTATGTCCAGCCGGATCTCGCGCATCGCCTCGCGCGAGTTCGCTATGTCCATCTGATAGCCTCTGCGGTCGCCGAACTGCGGCGCGGAGTCGGCGGCGACGCGGAAGGGACCATAGAACGAGGATGCGTATTTCGCGGAGTACGCCATGATGGGCAGATGCTCGAAGTTTGTGGAGTCCAAGCCCGCGCGAATTGCGGCGACCTGCCCGTCCATCATCGCGGAGGGCGCGACGACATCCGCGCCCGCCTCCGCTTGGCACACCGCCATTCTTGCCAGCAGCTCCAGCGTGGCGTCGTTGTCCACTCTGCCGTTCCTGATGACGCCGCAATGTCCGTGGTCGGTGAACTCGTCGAGGCACACGTCGGTAATCACAAGTATGTTGGGGACGGCTTGCTTGATGACGCGGATAGCCTCTTGCACGATGCCGCTCGGCTCGTATGCTTCCGTGCCCTCGGCGTCCTTGCTCGCGGGCAGTCCGAACAGCAGCACCGCGCCGATGCCCATAGCCGACACCTCGCCGACTTCCGCGATGAGGTTGTCGAGCGAGAGCTGATACATGCCTGGCATCGGGTCGATTGGGTTGCGGACGCCGCGCCCATGCGTTACGAAGATGGGGTAGATGAAGTCGCTGACCGATATGCGCGTTTCCTGCGCTAGGGCGCGCAACGCGGGCGCTTCCCGCATGCGGCGCATCCGAACCTGTGGGAACATACTCATTTGGCGACCTCCTGCTGAAAGTGGGACTCCACGGCTTCGACCAGCCCCGCAATCGTGTACTCCGATGCCATTATATCAACCTTCAAGCCGAGTTCGACGGCGCGCGCCGCCGTGATGGGGCCTATGCACGCAATCGTAGCATCTTTCAGCGCGTCCGTGTTGCCGTCCAGCAGCGCCATGAGGTTGCTGACGGTGGACGAGCTTGTGAATGTGGCGATGTCGATGCCGTCCGCGAGGACGCTCATTAGGCGGTCAGTCGTGTCTTGCGGGGTGACCGTGCGATAGACGGCTATGGCGTCCACCGATGCGCCAAGCGCCGCAAGTCCGCGCCTGATGGCGTCGCGCGCGATTTCGGCTTGCGGCAGAAGCACGCGCTTGCCTCCCATGTCGTAAGCGCCCAGCTCTTCAACCGCCGCCTCGCCTACGAACGACGCGGGTATGAAGTCGGCTGATATGCCGTGCGTCCGCAGCCTGCGCGCCGTCGCCGTGCCTATCGCGGCGATTTTCAGCCCATGCAGCGCCCTCGAGTCCAAGCCGAGCGCGTCCAGGCGGCCGAACACGACATCCACCGCGTTCGCGCTGCTGAACACAAGCCAGTCGTAGCGGCGCGCGCTCATTAGCGCACGGTCGAGTTGGTCGTACTCGTCGAGCGGCTGAATCTCTATCGTGGGCAGCTCGACCGCCTGAGCGCCCCTCTGCGTCAGCATGTCGGACAGCGCGCTTGCCTGCGTGCGTGTGCGCGTAACCAGCGCGCGCTTGCCGAACAGGGGCTTGTCGTCGAACCAGCCGATAGTATCGCGCAGTCGCGCAACATCGCCGACTATCGTAACGGCGGGAGCGCCTATCCCTGCCGCCGCCGCCTTGTCCGCGATGTCCGCAAGCGTACCTACCAGGGTGCGCTGATACGGCTCGGTTCCCCACTGCACGAGCGCGACCGGCGTCTGCGGCGCGCGCCCGTAGCTAAGCAGCGCCCGCGCTATGGCGGACAGGTTGCTCTGTCCCATCAGCACGACCAGCGTGCCGCCGCTCTTTGCCAGCGCCTCCCAATTGACGGCTGTGTTCGGCTTGGTGGGGTCTTCGCTGCCGGTAATCACGCTGAACGATGACGCCAATCGCCTGTGAGTGAGCGGGATGCCCGCGTATGCCGGCGCGGCGATGGCGGATGTTATGCCCGGCACCACCTCAAAGCGCACGCCGGCGTCTGCCAGCGCTTCCGCTTCCTCGCCGCCGCGCCCGAACACGAACGGATCGCCGCCCTTGAGCCGCACCACGCGCTTCCCCGCCTGCCCAAGCGCGACAAGCAGGCTGTTGATGTCTTCCTGCCGATTGATGCGCCTGCCGGGGATTTTGCCCACGTCGGTCAGCTCGGCGGCGGCGCGCGCATGCCGTAGCAGCCGTTTGTCCACCAGCCTGTCATAGACGATAGCGTCGGCGGACTGGATTAGGCGCAGCCCCTTGACGCTGATAAGCTCAGGGTCGCCAGGTCCCGCGCCCACCAGCCATACGATACCCTCGCTCATCGCCCCTCCAAGGATGCCTTCACTCATCGCCTAGCCGTAATCTTATCAGGCGCAACTTTCGTCTTGGCGCGCGGCTACCGGTTCGCCAGGACACGAGAAGCGCCGCTGTTCAGCAGCGCGGCGGCGACGGCTTCGCCCGCTTGTATGGGGTCGTCGAGGTCGTAGTCGCCGGAGAAGCGAAAAATCTCGCTGCCGTCCGGCTGCGCCACCATCGCCATGATATGCAGGCTGTCCTCATGGATTTGGGCATAAGCGGCGGTCGGCAGCGTGCAGCCCCCGCCCAGCGCCTCTAGGAACGCCCGCTCAGCGCGAACCGCCGCGCTTGTGGGCGCGTGGTCGATAGCGCGTATCCATTCGAGCAAGTCTGCGTCGGACGCCCGCGCCTGAACCGCAAGCGCGCCCTGCCCGACATCGGGGATGCAGTCTTGCGGCGGTATGTACGCGCTTATCTCCGCTTGCCGTCCCAGCCGGATGATGCCCGCCGCCGCCAGCACCGCGCCATCGTAGTCGGCGCTGTTTGCCTTGCTCATCCGCGTATCAACATTGCCCCTGATTGGCAGCAGCTCCAGGTCGGGGCGCGCCGACTTGAGTTGTGCGGCGCGGCGCGGGCTGCTTGTGCCAAGCCGTGCGCCCGCGGGCAGTTCGGTCAGCGGCAAGTCCCAGCGGTTCACCAGCACATCGCGCGCGTCCTCCCGCTCCGTGTACGCCGCTACCGCGAGTCCGGGCGGCGTAATCGCGGGCATGTCTTTCGCGCTGTGTACGGCGATGTCGATCTCCCCGTTCAGGAGCGCAAGCTCTATCTCCTTGACGAACATGCCCCGTTCCATGCTCAGCAGGGGAGCGGCTTTGTTCCTGTCGCCGCGCGTGGATAGGGAGACGAGTCGGATGTCCAGCGCGGGATGGGCGCGCAGCAGCCGTTCAACTACCGCGTTGGTCTGCGCCAGCGACAGGAGGCTTGACCGCGAGCCGACGACGACCCGCCTTGCGGCAGTCATGGTCGTATATCAGGCGGTCGCGCCCGCGCCGGAGTTGGCAAGCGCTTTCTTCTCTTCCCACATCTTGCACACGCCCGGTTCGCAGTCGCAGCCCACGCCCGCATAGAGATCTGTCATGAGCGTCGCCCTTGCGTCGTCGTATCTGCCGGACAGCACGGTATCCAGCAGGCTGTCGGTGATGCACGCCTGCCAGTGGTCCGTAACCAGCGTGATGCCCTTGCCGCGAATCTCGGCGCGCGCATCGGCGAGCAGCGGCGCGAGTTCGGCGTAGTCCATCAGCGCATGCTCGGATTCGACCGGGCTGCCGTCGAGCAGTTCGCGGAACTTGCGGGCAAGCGCCGGGCTTGCGCCCCCCGTAGATGCGGCGACCGTTACATCGCCGCGCACTGCCACGGACGGCGCGATGAAGGTGCATAGGTGCGTAACATCCACCACATTCAGCAGCACATTTCGCTCTTCGGCTTCCTTGGCGATGGCGCGGTTCACATCGTTGTCGTCCGTCGCTGCTATGGCGATGAACGCGCCCTGCAAGTCGCCAACGCGGTATTCGCGCTCGTGCCAGACGACGCCGTTATCGTTGGCAAGGCTGCGAACGCCTTCGTTGACCTCCGGGCTAATGACGACCACGCTGGCATGGCAGTCCAGCAGCTTGACGACCTTTTCTTCGCCAATGTTGCCGCCGCCGATGACCACGCAGCGCCTGTCCTTGACATCGATGAATGCCGGGTAATACGCGGGCACTTAAACTCCTTCCAAAATAATTCTTTTCGTCCGTGTTAGTATTCTCAATATGTATTGGTATTACAATCTGGGCGGCGTATCAATTGCGTGGATTCCCGCCCCTGCTTTCGCAGGGGTGACGTTCTTTCGCGGGAATGACGATTTGATAATCGGCGCGTGTTGAGAATACCTCCATGTTAGTCCCGTTGCCGCCTGCCGCTACACGAAATACCTAACCCGTGTCTTCTTGTATTCGCGCGTGCTGTACAGCAGTTGATACTCGGTGATGCCGGTGGCTTCCGATAGTTCGCCCGCCACCTCTTCGCATTGGGACTGCGATGTGGCGTGAATCATCGTGAAGTGGGTATAGGGCCAGTCCGGGAATGTCGGGCGCTCATAGCAGTGCGTAACCCAGCGCGATTGCGCCATTATGTTGCCCACCTCGACCGCGCGCTCGGACGGCACTTTCCAGACTGCCATCGCGTTCGACCTGAAGCCCGCGCGCCGATGGTGCAGCACCGCGCTGAAACGCCGCATCAGCCCGCGCTCTTGGAACGAGTCCGCCGCGTCGAACATCTCTTGCGTCGATATGCCCAACCGCTCCGCCATTGGGCTGAACGGGCGCGGCGTGAGCGGCACATCCTCTTGCAGCTCGCGGATGATCTCTATCTCAAAGTCGCTGACCGGCAGCGCCTTGTTCCAGTCCTGCCCGTCCGCGCGGTCGTATCCGTCCGGGCTGTAATACTTCTTTGCCGCGCCCTCTTCCTTCACCATGTCGAAGTTCACGCCAATCTTGAAGAACTTGATAGTCGGCATCAGCCGATACGACTCGGCGTTCGTCCTCTGCGCCATCGCTTCCACGCTTGTGGCGAGGTCTTCGTAAGGCGGCACGGCGAGCGTGAACCATAGGTTGAAGTGTCCGTCGCGGGCGTAGTTGTGGCTGACGCCGGGATGTTCGTTGATGACCTGCGCCGCGGCGTCCAACTCGTCGGCCGGCAGGCGCATCGCCACGAGGGTCGTCTTGTAGCCAAGCCGCCGCGTGTCGAAGATGGCGCTTATCTGGCGCACCACGTTCTTGGCTTTCAGCGCGCCGATGCGCTCCAGAACCTCGGCCTCCGACAGCCCGACTTCGTCGGCGATTGCCTTGTACGGCAATTCCGTGAGCGGAAAGCGCGTCTGAATGATGTTCAATATCTTGCGGTCAACAAGATCCATCGTCGTTGTGCTGGTCGTCATTCGCCTCTCGCCTGAATGTATTCGTTGAGCATCTGCACGCCTATTATCTCAGTTTTCAATGCTCTATGGCAATCCATTTGAGTACGCCGGGGGCTTTCATTTGAGTACGCCGGGGGCTTTCGATTGTCACCCCGAGCTCTTTCACTTGATAAACGGGTGTCTTTCATTCGAGTAAGTCGAGGGCTTTTGATTGTCACCCTGAGCTCTTTCACTTGTCACCCCGAACGAGGTGAGGGGTCTAAAATGCTTGCTATATCGGGCGTGTTGGTGGCAGGGATTTTGGATTCCTCACTCCGTTCGGAATGACAGAGGGGAGGAATTAAGAATTAGAAATTAAGAATTAAGAATTGGGGTTGTGTTTAGGCTTGGTGCGTGATGTTTCGCGGGCCGATGGCAACCGAAGTTTGAGGGCGGTTGCTAAAGGCTGTGTGTTCGGCGTATTGAGATTTTTGATTCCTCACGCTGTTTGGAATGACAGAGGGAAGGGCATGCTGGTTCGTAATGACAAGGGTGGGCGCTTGGAATGACGGGGGTGGCGTTGCTATACGGCGCTGGATTTCTGCTTTCGCGGGAATGACGAATAGAGATTACCGCCCGAATGGAAATGCTGCCAATAAGCGCGGGGCGAACATGAGGATTGGCGCGAACCGCAAATGAAATGTCGCTGATAACCGCGCCCTGTCTGTTGTGTTTCGCTTTATGGTTTCTTATACTATCTTCATGGTTTCACGGACAGCGACAGAGTACGAAATCGTCATCGGCTTGGAAGTCCATTCGCAGCTTCTCACTGAGAGCAAGATGTTCTGCGCGTGCAGCGCGGCGTATCAGGATGCGCCGCCGAATACGACCGTCTGCGCCGTTTGCATGGGAATGCCCGGCGCGCTTCCCGTCATGAACCGCAAGGCTGTTGACTATGTGATTCGCACAGGGCTTGCGCTTGACTGCCAAATCTCCGGCTTCACCAAGTTCGACCGCAAGAACTATCCCTATCCCGACCTCATGAAGGGCTACCAGATTTCGCAGTACGACCAGCCCGTCGCCTATGACGGCCGTCTCGTCATAGAAACCGATGAGGGCGTAAAGCGCATCGGCGTAACCCGCGTTCACCTCGAAGAGGATGTCGCAAAGCTGTTCCACAGAACCGACGGCTTCGGCGAGAGCTACAGCCTGCTGGACATCAACCGCGCCGGTGTGCCGCTCATGGAGATTGTCAGTGAGCCGGACATGCGTAGCCCGGATGAGGCGCGAAGCTACCTAACGCAGCTGCAATCCATCCTGCGATACATCGGCGTCAGCAGCGCGAACATGGAAGAGGGCAACTTCCGCTGCGATGCCAATATCAGCGTCCGTCCGCAGGGCAGCTCGGAGCTTGGCGAGAAGGTTGAAATCAAGAACATGAACAGCTTCCGCGCCGTTCACAGGGCATTGAGCTATGAGGCGGTGCGGCAGGTTCGCGCCGTGAAAGAGGGCGAGCCGATTGTGCAGGAGACGCGGGGCTGGGACGAAAGCGCAGGCACGACCTTCACGCAGCGCACCAAAGAGTACGCCCACGATTACAGATATTTTCCCGAGCCTGACCTTCCTCCGCTCGTAATCGGCGACGATTGGGTGCGGAGCGCGCGGCAGACGCTGCCCGAACTGCCAGCCGTCCGCAAGCAGCGCTTCATGACCGAGTACGCCCTATCCGAGTATGACGCCAACCTGCTGACTGTCAGCAAGGACGCCGCCGACTACTTCGAGTCGATAATAGACGCAAAGCGGGCATCCGGCGCGGCGCGGGAGCAGTTCTCCAAGCAGGTGAGCAACTGGATTCTGGTCGAGCTTGGCAGGCTGCTCAATGAGACGGGCAGCGACATCGGCAGCGTGAAGATCGCGCCTCAGACTTTCGTCGAGCTGCTGGACATGGTCGCCGCCGGCGACCTCAGCACCAGCATGGCGAAGACCGTCTTCGAGCGCATGTTCAGCACCGGCAAGCCGCCCGCGCAAATCGCGGAGGAGCAGGGCTTGGCGCAGATTAGCGACGCCGACGCGCTTGGAAGCGCCGTTGCCGACGCCATAGCCGCCAACCCTGAACCTGTGTCCGATTACCTCGCGGGCAAGGAGCAGGTGATACGCTTCCTTGTGGGGCAGGTGATGAAGATAACCAGAGGCAACGCCAACCCCCAGCTTGCCATGCGGCTGCTCAAAGAGCGCCTGGATGCGATGAGGTAATCCGTATGAACGGCAGCTCCAATGGCAGCCGCGACGGTTATGCCTCGAACGGCTATCGTCAGCCCTCCTTGTGGCAGAGTGTCATGCGGCTGATTGTGCCGGGCGTCGGGCTGAAGCGCTGGCTGCTGCTGGGCGCGGTGGGCGTGTCCGTGTGTTCCGTCGGAATGGCGTATGTGGCGCGCAGAGTGTTCGACCTCACGCCGCCGGAGTTCCTGCCGGGACAGATGGAAGGCTTCTTCTTCGTCATCATCGGAATCGTCTCCATACTTCTCGCGCTGTACGGCTTTCATCGCTCGGTGGGGCCGCTGTTCATGCAGTCCTCGAGCCTGAACCATGTCGCCAACACCATCTATACGCGCCGCTCGCTGAGCAAGGGCTTAAAGATTGTGGCGATTGGCGGCGGCACGGGGCTGTCGGTGCTGCTGCGCGGGCTGAAAGCCTACACCGACAACCTCACCGCCATCGTTACCGTAGCGGACGACGGCGGCAGTTCCGGGCGTCTGCGTAGAGACTTGGATATGCTGCCGCCCGGCGACTTGCGTAACTGCCTTGTGGCGATGTCTGACGCCGAACCGCTTATGACCGAGCTTTTTCAGTATCGCTTCGACCGCGGCGACGGCTTGAAGGGGCATAGCTTCGGCAACCTGTTCATTGCCGCGATGACGGATGTAACCCAAAGCTTCGATGAGGCGCTTGCCGAGTCTAGCCGTGTGCTTGCCGTGCATGGCAGGATTATACCGTCGACTATGGATAACCTGCGCCTCTCCGTGAAGCAGACCAACGGCGAGCTGATTCACGGCGAATCCAATGTTATGGATGCCGACGCCGGCATTGAGCGGCTGATGATCGATCCGCCAAACGCCGAGGCGCATCCGGCAGCGGTTGAGGCGCTGCTCGAAGCCGATATTATCGTCATTGGCCCCGGCAGCCTGTACACGAGCATTCTGCCCAATCTGATGGTAAAGGGGATTATGGATGCCGTGAGGGAGTCAGCCGCGAGCAAGGTATATGTGACGAATATCGCCACGGAGCGCGGCGAAACGGAGGACTACTCGGTTCTCGACCATTACGATGCGCTGACGAAGCACACCTTCCGCGAAATCGTGGGGCATACGGTGGTCAACAACAGGCTGCGCGACCTAGGCCCCGAGTTCTACGGCGCGCCCGTGCGCTACAAGGGGCAGCTGATTAGAGGTGTGCGGGTGCACGCGCATGACCTCGTCGACGCCTCTCACCCCGTGCGCCACGACTCCGAAAAACTAGCGCGCGCTATTATGAATGTGTATCATAAGGGCAGTGGGCTGCGCTCGCTAATCAAGTTGGGAATGAACTAGCCCGTCTCATAGCAGGCGGCGCAAGCCAAGAAGGGACGCAATGGCCTGGTTAAACATAGTTCAGATTGCCATATCGGTCATCCTCGTAACGATTATCCTTGTACAGGTAAGAGGGCAAGGCACGGGTCTGTTCGGCGCGGCGGAAGGCTCGTTTCGCACTCGCAGGGGCCTTGAGAAGACGCTGTTCCAGTTCACCATCTTCATGGTGGTCGTCTTCATCGCCGTCTCCATCCTGAGCGTCCGCTTCGCCTAACGCTCATAACTCCGGTTCACACTTCACGCTATCCCAGCATCTTCCCCGGATTCAGGATGTTGTTGGGGTCAACCGCCCGCTTCAGCCGCCGCATCACCCGCAATCCGTTGCCGTGCTCAGCATCCATCAAGTGCGACAGCTTCAGCCCCACGCCATGGCAGTATTCCATAGAGCCGCCCAACTGCTGCGCCAGCGTCAGCGCGTCATCCACCACTTCGCCCATTTGCGGCGATGTTTCGCCCCCGTCGTCGCGCTCCTGCACTATCAGAAATGAAAAGAGTTCCGGGCGCGCCCATAGCGACCACTCGCGCACCCGTATGCCCCTGTCAGCGAATATGTTGCCGCAACGCCTGCGATACTCCAGCACCCGCGAGACGGGCAGGGCGACATGCAAGTAGTCCATGCGGTACGCTGACGACCTGCGCCGCGCCTGTGCCGGGTTCGCGCTATCCAGCACATCGCGCTTGTATCGCTCGCCGGGCGCATGCCGCGTCCGCCAGAAGCGCAGCGCCTCTTCGCGCTCGCCCTCGCGCCCCTCATAGCGGCGGCAGATGTCGAGCGTCCGCGCCCACTGCGTCTTGACATCCGCATCGAACCCCTCGAATGAGATATACAGCGTCGCCGGCTCATCGTCTGCCGTCTGTCCGTCGGACATGGCTTCCGTGCCGTAGTCGAGCATCGTTGGGCGCACGCCCTCGGCGTACATGCGGCAGATGGCGTGAAAGCCCGCCTCGAATGATGGGAAGTCCACGCCCGCGATGAGGCGCTTCTGCGGCATCGGAAACGCCCGCAGCGTAGCCTCCGTAACGATTCCGAATGTGCCTTCCGCGCCAATGAGCAGGGAGTTCAGCGAAAGCCCGTTAGTCGGCTTGGCGCTTGCCCGCGTGCGTATGATTTCGCCGTCCGCGAGCGCCGCCTCCATTCCAAGCGCCTGTTCGCCCATTGAGCCGTATCGCGCGGCTGTGTATCCCACGCCGTCAGTGGAGATTGCGCCCCCGACGGTGGCTATCGGCCGGCTCCAGGGGTCATGTCCGAGCAGCACCCCCGCATTGCCCAGCGCGCGGGCGGCATCCTCCAGCACGACGCCCGGCTGCAAGCGCGTCGTAAAGTCCCGCTCAGACACATCTAGCACGGCGTTCATCCGCTCGAGGCTCAGGATGACGCAGCCCTCGATGGGCGCTGCCGCCCCAAAGACGCCCGTGCCGCCGCCGTATGGAACGACCGGAACCTGCCGCGTCTGGGCGTATCTCAGGATGCGGGCGACCTGCCGCGTGTCCGACGGCAGCGCGACCACGCTCGGCGTCGCATAGAGGCGGGACGCTGCCCCAAATGCGCGAAAAGCGCCCAGCGCGTCCCCGATGTAGCGCATCATGGCGTCGGGCTGGCTGATAATGCCGTCAGCGCCGACTATGCGCTCTAGGTCTGACCTCAACCCTTGGCGGTTCACTCGTTCTTGTTCTCGTTCGTGGCGAGCCTCCTGAGCTTGTCGAAGGGCGAACCACCGTCTCATACTGAGCTAGGTTGCGTGGACATTTGCGTCATTTCTGCGAAAGAACGTCACCCCTGCGGAAGCAGGGGCAGGAATCCAGCGCTTTGAGATAGCCTGAAATATGCAAAGGCGACTACATTCTGAGGTTCTGGATTCCCGTGAAAACGGGAATGACGGGATGAAAAGGCGAAATGTCAACTGAACCTAGTCGAAGGGCTGACCGTCGATGTTGATTTTCGCTATCGCCCTCTGAACTGCCACTCTGTGCCGCCGGCGGAGTCTTCTAGGCTTACGCCCAGATCGGCGAGGTCGTCGCGTATCTTGTCCGCAAGAGCGTACTGCCTTGCCGCGCGCAGTTCCCTGCGTACTTGCACCAGCAGCTCCACGAATGGCGCGGCGTCGCTCCCCGCGCTCGACTCCGGCTCGTCGATGTCTATGCCAAGCACGCCGACCAGCTCGCGCAGCGTATTCTGCGCGGCTGCCACATCGTCGCCCTGCTCCCGACTGCGGTTGATATGCCGACACAGGTCGAATATGACCGCCAACGCCCTCGGCGTGTTCACATCGTCGTCCATCGCCTTGATGAACAGGTTCTTGTAGTCGGCGGCGTCCAGCGCGCTGCCGCCCGCGTTCTGCCCGTCGTCCCGTCTGCTGACAGTCGCCGCGTGTCGGATGCGCTCGATGGCGCGCTCTTGCGCCGCGATGTTCTGCACGCTGTACACCAGTGGGTTGCGGTAGTGCGAGCTGAGAAAGAACAGGCGCAGCGCGGGCGCGGAGAACTGGTTCAGCGCCTCGCCCACCGTTATCACATTGCCGATAGACTTGCTCATCTTGTCTTCATCGATGCTCAGCAAGCCGTTGTGCAGCCAAAAGCGCGCGAACGGCTGCCGCTGGCTGAACGATTCGCTCTGCGCTATCTCGTTCTCGTGGTGCGGGAATATGAGGTCTTGCCCGCCGCCGTGAATGTCAACGCCCTCTTGCAGGTAGCGCATAGACATCGCGCTGCATTCTATATGCCAGCCCGGCCTGCCTGCTCCCCAAGGACTGTCCCACGCCGGTTCGCCCGGCTTCTGCGACTTCCACAGCGCGAAGTCCCGCGCATCCTCTTTCGCCTCATCCACTTCCACGCGCGCGCCCGCCAGCAGGTCTTCTTCGCTGCGGCGGCTCAGCTTGCCGTAGTCGGCGTTGCGCCTCACCCGAAAATACACGTCGCCATTTACGGCGTAGGCGTAGCCCTGCTCTTCCAAGGACTTTATCATGCTCACAATGGCGGGAATCTCCGTCGTAGCCCTGGGGTATGTGTGAGCGCGCAGCACATTGAGCGCGTCCATCTCTTCCATGTACTGCTTGATGTTCGTCTCCGAAAGCTCATCCGTGGAGATGCCGATGTCGTTGGCGGCGGTGATAATCTTGTCATCGACATCGGTGAAGTTCTGAATGTGCGTGATGGGGTAGCCCTTGTATTCGAGGTAGCGCCGCACCACATCGAAGACGACCGACATCATCGCGTGTCCGATGTGGGAGGGAGCGTAGGGCGTAATGCCGCACACATACATCCGAACCTTGCCGTCGGGAGTGGTGAACTCCTCTTTTTTGCCGGAAAGGGTGTTAAAGAGTTTCATGTTATTCGTTCAATGGTTGCTATTGCCAGACTTCCGATACCTTCGCCGCGCCCGATAGCGCCTAGCCCGTCCGTCGTGGTCGCCTTGACGCTCACGCTGTCCGTCGCCAGACGCAGCGCCCCGGCAAGCGACTGCCGTATGCTGCTCATGTAGGGCTTCAGAATTGGACGCTCGGCGAGTATTGTAGCATCAACGAAGGTAACACGCCAACGGTTATCCTCCAGCAGTCTCAGAGTTTGCGCGAGCAGTTCCACGCTGGCAATGCCCCGGTATCGCTCATCGGACGGCGGAAAGTGCGTCCCGATGTCCCCAAGCGCGGCCGCGCCCAGCATCGCGTCTATGACCGCGTGGGTGAGAGCGTCGCCGTCGCTGTGTCCCGCAAGCCCGCGCTCGAACGGAATATCCACGCCGCCCAGAACCAGCGCGCGCGCCTCCACGAGCGGATGCACATCGAACCCAATGCCTGAGCGCGTGGTCATCTACGACACCCCGCAATCATCTGCCGCTCGCAGAGCCATTATCGCTTGCGCGATTGTCAGGTCTTCGGGCGTCGTAACCTTGATATTGTAGTACGAACCGAAGAACAACTTTACCGGATGGCCTATCGCCTCCACCATGGAGGCATCATCCGTAACCGGCGCTCGAACCCTGCGGTGCGCCTCTTGCAGCAGCGACATTCCGAACACCTGCGGCGTCTGCACCGCCCACAACCCATCGCGCGGTATCGTCCGCGTTACGACGTTCCCGTCGTCCGCCCGCTTGACGGTATCCTTGACCGGCACCGCCGCGCTTGCCGCCCCATGCTCTTGCGCCGCCGCTATCCCTCTGTCCAGCAGCGCGTCATCGAGAAAGGGACGCGCGCCGTCATGCACTACCACCAGGTCGCAATCGCCCAGCTTCTCCATGCCAAGGCGCACTGAGTCCTGCCGCCGCTCGCCGCCCGCGTACACGCCGCTAACGCTCGTGATGCGATGCTCGGCTACCATCGCCTTTGCCCGCTCGACGCTTCCCTCCGATGTAACCAGCACAACCTCATCGACGCCCGCGTGCGCGTCCAACGCCGCGAGGCTGTGACAGACGAGCGGGATCCCGTTCAGGGGAAAGAAAACCTTGTCGATGCCTCCCATGCGCCTGCTCTCGCCCGCCGCGACGACCACCGCGCCCACGCGCGGAGCGTCCGACTGGATTTCGCGGGAATTGTCCATTAGTGGTATCCTGATACCAAGATTATGCGGCGTAAGAATAGCACTCGGTATTCCATCATGTCTATCCGCTCCGTCCGTACTAGATACCCCCGTCTGACAAAGGCAGCCATCGCCGTGCTTGCCGTCGGCGCAGTCCTGCTGCTGCTGGCGAGAACGCCGCAGGTCAAGGCGTCCATGCGTACAGTCGGATTTGTCGCGCAGGTGCTGCCGGGCGTTCCGGTCAAGCCTTCCGCGTGGTTCACCGACGCGCCTGAGCGCACCGAAGTCAGCTACCCACTGCAAGACGGCAGAGGCGTCGCGCACCTCTACACGCCGCCAAAAGCGGGCAGGCACAGCGCCATATTGCTATTCCTTGGCGTCAATCCTGTGGGCAGGGACGACGAGCGTGTAGTGAACCTAGCCAACGCGCTCACTCGCGCCGGGCTTATCGTCATGGTGCCTTGGTCAGACCGCATGACGCAGTCGGTCGTCGACCCGCGCGAAGTCGATGATCTGGTGCGCGCCTTCCAGCATCTCCATTCACTCGATACGGTGGACAGCGATAAGGTGGGCATAGCAGGCTTCAGCGTGGGCGCGTCGCTCGTGCTGGTGGCGGCGCACGACGAGCGCATCAGAGACGACATCGATGTGGTCGTGTCATTGGGCGGCTACTACGACGCCACAGACCTCATCGCATCAGTCGCGGCGCAGCGGCGCAGTTACGACGGCGTAGTGGAACATTGGCAGCCCGGCTCGCTCAGTCTTAGGGTCGTGCGTAAGCAGCTGCTGGATACGATACCGAGCGCCGACGAGCGGGAACAGGTGCGCCGGGCGATTGAGGACGGCTCGCCGCCGCCGCCCGCCATATCCGACGAAGCCCGTACAGTCTATGACCTGTTCACCGCCCCCGATCTCGGTACCGCATATCGCCACCTAGAGCGTCTTCCCCCGCAAGCGATGGCTAGGCTGCACGCCATATCGCCCTCATACACCGACGGCAGTCTGCCCGCGAAGCTGCTGCTCATGCACGACCACAACGACAGCCTCGTTCCATCAGAGGAGTCGAGGCGACTATACGACGCCTGGCATTCCGACGCCGAAATACACTACACTGAGTTCACTTTTTTCGACCATGTTGAACCATCCCGCTCGGTCAGTCGAATAGAGTTCGCCAAAGAGAGCGCAAAGCTCATGTCCCAGATGTACAGACTAATGCGAGAACTCGACTGACGCGGCTGTGGGGTGGCGTCCACGCCTACTTTGCGGATGGTATAATGCCCGTAGTCGCAAGTGTTTGGCGCACTAATCCCCAAGGAAGGTCCCCGATGACCGGCAGGACGACTACATTCATACGGAAGGCGGACTTGCAGGAATGCTATCCTGAGTTTCCGCCGCGAGAAGATATGCAGAACTGGCGCTGCCTTTATAGAACCGGCATCCAGATGGCGTTACAGGTGCATTACGCATCCGATCCGAACATTACGGTTGCCTGCGAGGTTCCGGTTGGGCATAGCCTGTCTGCGCGGGATGATGTGCGGATACCGGATCTTTCGGTGATGAAGGGCGGCGACTCCGAGCTGATGGAGGCTCAGCGTGGGTATGCGATAGACAGGCAGGGCAAAGCGCCGGACTTCGTGCTTGAGGTAGCGTCTCCGTCGACGGGTGTGCTTGACTACACGGACAAGCGTCTGGACTATGAGCGTTACGGTGTTGCGGAATACTGGCGCTTCGACCCTAGTGGCGGGAACTACCACGATGAGGCGCTTGCGGGAGACCGCCTGATTGATGGCAAGTACGAGCCTATCGCCGTTGAGATGCCGGAAGACGACTTATTTCGCGGTTACAGCGAGGCATTGGATCTGTATGTGTGCTGGGAGTATGGAGAGTTGCGGTTCTTCGATCCCAAGACAGGGAGCTACCTACGCACTCACCACGAAGAGCGGCTCGGTCGTCTGACGGCTGAAACTCGAGTAGCGGAACTGGAGGCGGAGCTTCGGAATCTGCGAGGCGAATAAGGACTTACATTCCGCAACGCTTCGCTTAGTGAGCGCAACATTACTGTGCAGCGCTTTCGGCCAAACAGGTTGACATAGCATGATAGTATGAGAACAACAGACTGTTGATGTACGGAGATTTCAGGGGTTTTCCAATTGTCACTCCGAACGGAGTGAAGGGTCTAAAATCCTTGCCATATCGGGCGCGTCGCTGGCAGGAACTTTAGATTCCTCGTTGCGCTCGGAATGACAGGGATGGGCGCTCGGAATGACAGGGACGGGCGCTCGGAATGACAGTGAGAACGATGCCCTGACAATTGAAAACCTTGACGGAGACTTTCAGCGCTATGGGCAGAAACTACTGGATGGTATCCACCACGCTCGACGACTTCCAAGTCACGCGCGATAAGGGTTACAGCATATTCGGGATGGGCGCGAAGTACCGCCGCAGGGCGCAGCGCATGCAGCCTGACGACCGCCTGCTGCTCTATGTGAAGCAGCTCCGCAAGTGGACGGGCGTCGTGAGCGTTACATCGGAGTATTTCGAGGATCGCACCCCTATCTGGAACATCGGCACACGCGGCGAGAACTACCCGTTCCGCGTGAAGATAAAGCCCGAAATCGTGCTACGCGAAGTGGACTACATAGACGCCCTGATACTAGCGCCCAGGATGGAGTATGTTAAGCGCTGGCAGCCCGAAGACTGGCCCCTCGCCTTCTTCGATACCCTTCACCTCATCCCGCAAAGAGACTTCAGTCTCATCGAAGGCGAGATGAGGCGCATCATCGTCGATAGCGACAAGTTCTACAAGCGTTTAGGCAACAGACGCCGTCCAACGATAGCGCCGCGAACGGCGCGCTGATAGAGCCGCCGGCGCGTCGAATCAGGGTAGGCTCGTCGCCTCCGCCTCGACGAGAAAGTTCTCGTCGTACAACTCGCTGAGGCGCTCCAGAAACTCTTGCGGGATGTCCTCCGTCTCCGATGTCGCCGCGAACTCCCTCAGCTGCGGCAAGTTCGTGATGTTCGGCAGCACCGACGCCACCATCCCGCCCGAAAGCGCGAACTTGATGGCAATCTGTCCGATGGTGGAGTCCATGTTCTCCATCAGGAAGTCCAGTTGCGTAATCTTCGCCAGTGAGGCGCTCAGCCATTCCTGCCGTCGATGGCTGCGATGGTCGCTCGCGTCGAACACCGTGTCCTTCGTATAGGTGCCGTCCAGCATTCCCGAGGCATGCGGCACTCGCGTTACCAACCCCGTCTGACGCTCCTCTGCCAACGGAAACCATGCGCGCGCCGGGTCCTGCTCCAGAATGCTGTATATTATCTGCATCTCCTGCGCTTCCCGATATTCCATCGCCGCCGTCCCTTCCTCTTCCCAGCCTATATCCGGCCCAATCGCAAAGCCATAGTGCAGGATCTTGCCTTCCTTCACCAGTTCGTCCAGCGTATCGAACACCTCGTCGTTCTCTATGGCGTCCAACTTCGGATTGTGCAGTTGGTAGAGGTCGATGTAGTCGGTATCGAGCCGCCGCAAGCTCTGCTCGCATGCGTAGCGGATGAACCCCGGCGTCCACCGCTGCGGGCGCTCCCTGTGTCCCTCGCGCACGACATGCGTGTAGAAGTCATACCCGAACTTGGTGCCGATTACGATGTCGTGGCGCTGCTGCTTCAGCCCCTTCGCCAGTATCTCCTCGCCGTAGCCCTCGCCGTATGTGTCGCCCGTGTCGAAGAAGTTGATGCCCAGGTCGAAAGCCTGCCTCAGCAGGTTGATGCCCTGCGCTTCCTCGATCTTGCCCCACCAGCTAGTCCCTACCGTCCACGCCCCAAAGCCCACTTCCGAAACATTCAGGTCAGTCTTGCCAAGTTGTCTGTACTTCAATGAACCCCGCCTCTTATCTGATTATTCTCAACTTTTGTCCACTCATTCCAAGCGCCATTTCGCGCGTCGCCCACTGCTACACGGCGGGCGTTCTTGCGTCCAGCGCCTGCCTGATGACCGTCGCCCGCGCCTCATACTCCGCGTCGCTCAGCGCCGGCGTCATGTCGCCGAGACCGACATCTTCCGCCAAATCCACCCACGACTTGCAGCCGCCGTACTCGCCGAGCGCCGGAAGCGACTGTGGACGCTCTATCGCGTACACGCGCAGCAGCGCGACCGTGAGCGGCTGCTTCGGTCGCCAGTGCAGCCGCTTGTTGGCGTAGTCCGTCGTCCAGATATGGTACGGCGCAACGCTGTCAAGCGCTTCCTGGTCACTGACCTCGAACTTGTCCGTAACCTCGCACCAGTAGCCGAACTTGACCAACCCCGGGCTGTCGTTTTCGGCAAGGCTTTGCCGCAGGTCATCGAGGCTTCCCGCCTTGACAAGCTCGGCCCGCTGGTGTTCGTATGTCGGGTAGAGCACGAACTCAGGATGCACCACGCGAAACTCTTTGTCCGCCTTGTGTATCCCGCCTTTTCTCAGGATGAGAATCTGCTCGCCCTTTGCGAGCGCCTTCACCGCTACCGCCCACTCTTTGAGCGCAATGTCCGAACTGCTCGGTAATGGCTGCATCTGTCTGCGCCTCCCCATTGTGTATATGCCAATCCGCCCAGAAATTATAACGCAGTCGGCGTTACTATGGCGAACGAACGCCGCCCTAATCTATCCCGTACATCGATTTTAGCCGTGCTTCTGCCTGTCGATGTCGCCCTCATCGGTTCGCAGAAACTCCAGGAACGCCCGTTGAGCCGCCGACAGATGCTTGCCGTCGCGGTAGAACACCGACAGCGGCCTAACGCAGTTCCAATGCTTCACATTCAGCACCTTGATGAACCCGGCGGCAACATCCGGCGTAACCGCGAACTCGGACAGTACGCCCAGCCCAAGCCCTGCGGCAACGGCGCGCTTGATTGCTTCATTGCTTCCAAGCTCCATCGTTACGCGCGCTTCCACTTTGCGCGCGCTCAGCAGCTTCTCCGCCGTGCTTCGCGTCGCCGACCCCGACTCCCTCATGATGAACTCATGCTTCCTCAGGTCCCTTACGCTAATCTCATCCTGCTGTGCCAACGGATGGTCGGGAGCCGCTATGAACACGATGCGGTCTTCCACATACGGGAAAGACGCCAGCCCCTTCAGGTTCACCGGCGCGCCCGCCATTCCGATGTCCAGCTCATGATTGTGTATCCGGTCTATGACCGACTGCGTATTTGAAATCGTCAGCGCAACCTGGATGCCCTTGTGCATCCGCCTAAACTTGCCGATGACCCACGGCAGGATGTACTCGCCCGGCGTCGTGGATGAGCCGATGGTCAGCCTGCCCGAATGAAGCCCCTGTATGTCCTGCACTACATTGTGCATCTCATCGGCGAGCGCGAATATCCGCTGCGAGTAGCCGAAGACGGCTTCACCCGTCTCCGTAAGCCGCAGTTCGCGCCGCATCCGATGCAGCAGCGATGCGCCCAGCGACTTCTCCAGCTCGCGCACCTGTATGGACACCGCCGGCTGGCTGATGGAAAGTTCCTGTGCCGCCTTTGAGAAACTCTGAAGCCGCGCCACCTTGTAGAAGATATAAAGCTGGTGAAAATTGGTTGAGTTCATAAGCCAAAGGTTATAATCTTTGTGTGCATCTTCGCGGGTCATTATACACCAACTGCAAACCCACGCACAAAAGGAACGAGGTAACTCAATTGTTGAACAGGGCGTTACGCGCCGCGCTGCTGAACGGCAGCCTATACCGCCAGCTTTCGGACGAGCCGCAGGAAATCTTCTACGCGCTCGCCATAGTCCTGCTGTCGGGAATAACATTAGGAGTGGGAATCGAATCTATGCAACTCCCCAAATGGGAGGGCGCTGATATATGGATACTCGTTATGTTCTCCGTCTGGACGCGCTTTGTAGGGTGGTTCCTCTGGGCGGGAGTCGTCTATATCATCGGTACTAAAGTGTTTGGAGGGCAAGCGGGTTATAGGCGCATCCTTCGAAGCATCGGCATGACCTTCGCTCCCGGCGTATTGGCGCTTTTTAGCGGGATACCGATTGTCGGCATCTACATGATGGGGCTGTCGTTTTTATGGCTGTTCCCTGCCGGTATGATTGCTATACGGGAGACGCAGCGCTTGAATTGGGTGCAAGTTTCAATATGCAACATAATAGGCTGGTCTCTGGGCGTCGTTGCGCTGCCTATGCTGCTATTCCAGACCACGCGCTACACACCTTGACACTTACGCCCTATGCTACAATAGCCGCATCCGCGACGACAGCCCATCGGAGGCTTGACGATGACAACACGGCACACCAAAGCGGCGTCGGCAACTACCGCCGCCATTGATGAAACGCCTTGGTACGACCTCATAGACGATCCCGAACCGCCTGAGGACGCGATGCAGCAAGCCGACACGATACTCTATGTGATGTCCATACTTCAGGCGCGATACGGCAACGACCCCAATACACTCCGGTCCGAGCAGAGCAACGTCGTGTACGACTCCGAGATACGCGGCTCAGTCGTCGCGCCCGACGGCTATGTCGTGTTCGGAGTGGACGCCAGGGCGATAGAGCGAGACCGCCGAAGCTACCGCATAGATGAGTGGGGCGAGCCGCCCGCGTTCGTGCTGGAGGTAGCCTCGGAGAGCACGGCAGCGAGAGACCTGACCGAAAAGCGCGAGATATACGCGCGGATGGGCGCGCGGGAATACTGGCGTCTGGACAAGAGAACCGAATACTACGGCGAACCGCTCGTAGGTGAGCGGCTTGTGGACGGTGAGTATCGACGCTGTGAGCTTCATGTGGAAGCCAACGGCGATATATGGTCGCGCAGCGAAGCTTTGGGCGTGGACTTCTTCTTTCGTGTAGAAGAAGGCGCGGGCAGATTCTTGCTTCGGGACAGCATTACCGGCAAATGGCTGCACAATCTGCCTGAGGAGATTGCCGCCCACGCCGGAACGGAAGTCGCGCGGCAAGCGGAAGCAGTCGCGCGGCAAGCGGCGGAAGCGCGGGCGCAAACGGAAGCAGTCGCGCGGCAAGCGGCGGAAGCGCAAGCGCAAGCGGCAGAAGCGGCGCGGCAAGCGGAAGAAGCCGCGCGACTGGCATCTGAGGCGCGAAACCGTGAACTCATGGCGGAGATCGAACGCCTGCGCCGCCGTCAGTGAACCAAGATGGTTGAGCCTGTCCTTGCCCATACAACCAACACTGCTACAATAGCCGCACCAGCGACGACAGCCCATCGGAGGCTTGACGATGACAACACGGCACACCAAAGCGGCGTCGGCAACCGCCGCCGTCGATGAAACGCCTTGGTACGACCTCATAGACGATCCCGAACCGCCTGAGGACGCGATGCAGCAAGCCGACACGATACTCTATGTGATGTCCATACTTCAGGCGCGATACGGAAGCGATCCCAATACCCTCTGGTCCAGGCGGACCAACATCGTGTACGACTCCGCAATACGCGGCTCAGTCGTCGCGCCCGACGGCTATGTCGTGTTCGGAGTGGACGCCATGGCGATAGAGCGAGACTGCCGAAACTACCGCATAGACGAATGGGGCGAGCCGCCCGCGTTCGTGATGGAGGTAGCCACGGAGAGCACGGCAACGAGAGACCTGACCGAAAAGCGTGAGATATACGCGCGGATGGGTGCGTGGGAATACTGGCGTCTGGACAAGAGAACCGAATACTACGGCGAACCGCTAGTAGGTGAGCGGCTTGTGGACGGCGAGTATCGACGCTGTGAGATTCATGTGGAAGCCAACGGGGATATATGGTCGCGCAGCGAGGCTTTGGGCGTGGACTTCTTCTTTCGTGTAGAAGAAGGCGAGGGCAGGTTCCTGCTTCGGGACAGCATTACCGGCAAATGGCTGCACAATCTGCCTGAGGAGATTGCCGCCCACGCCAGAACGAAAGCTGCGCTAGAGGCATCTAAGGCGAGATTGCGAGCGGCGAAAGCGCAGGCGGAAGCGGCGGAAGCGCAGGCGCGAGCGGCTGAGGCTAAGGCGCAAGCGCAAGCGGCAGAAGTCGCGCGGCAAGCGGCGGAAGCGCGGGCGCAAACGACGGAAGAGGCGCGGCAAGCGGAAGAAGCCGCGCTACAGGCATCTGAGGCGCGAAACCGCGAACTCATGGCAGAGATCGAACGCCTGCGCCGCCGTCAGTGAACCAACCTATTCCGTCCATGGATGTTAGCCCTATTCATCCCCGTGCAAGGGCGAAACATACTTGCGAACCACATCCCAGCGCTTCCCAAGCATGCTGCGGATGTTCCGCGATGTAACCGCCTCCACCTCTTCGACCGTCGTGCCTTGCAGCTCAGCCAGACGGGTAGCGATGACGCGCGTGTGTCGCGGCTCCGTCCAATTCTCGCGCTTCGCCTTGAACGGCTGCGGCGCGGCGTCCGTCTCCAGTACGATGTTGTCCAGCGAAATCGCCGCCGCTACCTCTTGCAAGTATTTGTACCGCAGCAGCGGGCGCGCCAGCGATATGTAGAACCCCAAGTCGATTGCGCGCCTTGCCGTGTCCAAGTCCCCTTGGAAGTAGTGCATCACCCCGCCGACCTCATAAGCCCGTTCCTCCCGCAGCACGCGGAACACCTCATCATGCGCCTCGCGGCTGTGGAACACTATCGGATAGCCCAACTGCCGCGCCAGCCGTATCTGCTCCCGGAACGCCGTGTACTGCATCGCCCTGTCAGGCGCGCCCTCCATGAAGTCCAGCCCCACTTCGCTGACCACCAGCGTCTTCTCATTCGCCACCGCCAGCCGCTCGAGGCGCTCATAGGTAGCATCGGTGAACGGTTCTTCGATGTCCATCGGATGTATCCCCACCCCGGAAAAGAAGTCCGCGAACTTGCCCGACAGCGCGATTGAACGCTCAGACGACGACAGCGTCGTCCCCGCCGATATGACGAAGCCCACGCCCACGTCGCGCCCTCGCTCCAGCACCTCCGACACCTCGGCGTCGGTGTACGAATCCAGATGAACATGGCAGTCAATCAGCATCGGCAGCGTTCCTTATAAATGTAGTATTATTCTTTTCATGAGATGACTTCTAGGTTCTGTTGACATTTTGACTTTTCATCTCGTCATTCCTGCCCACTTACCCGTCATTCCTGCGAAAGAACGTCACCCCTGCGAAAGCAGGGGCAGGAATCCAGCGCTTTGGGATAGCCCTAAAATATGCGAATGTGCCTACATTCTGAGGTTCTGGATTCCCGTGAAAACGGGAATGACACAAATGTCCACACAACCTATTGTGATAGCCTTGTATCCAGCATTATACAAAACTCAACGCCGTCGTTTAACCCTGTACATCTATTATGTGAACGCATCCCTTGAAATCGCTGCATCGCCGCCCCATCATTGGGTTTCTCGCCCTCTCCCTCTGCATACTGCTGGGCATGTCGTCCATCGCCTGCTCAGACGACACCGCTGCGCCGCCGCCTGCTGCCGCCACCGCCGTCATAGACCGGCCTGCGACAACGCCGCCGCAAGCCAACCCTACGCCACGACAAACCGTCGCCGCGCCCACGCCTGAACCGACTCAGCCACCGCCGTTGCCCACGATAGTGCCGACTCAGCCGCCACCGCCGCCCACCGCTGCCCCCACCGTCGTTGCGACGCCCGTCCCGATGACCACGCCGCCCGCAGCCGAAACCTCTGAGCGGCATGGAGGCGCTCTGAACCTCATCAGCCGCCGCAACATCCGCCATCAAGATGTGCATCAGGATGTATCCGCCGCCCTGTCCACTTGGGGGCCCGGTATCGCTTACAGCCGCCTCATGCGCTTCCGAAGCGGCGCGGATGTAGCGTTGCCCAGCCTTGCCGTCGAGTGCGAGCTGTGCGACGGCTGGACGATGCTAGACGACGCTACATTCGAGTTCACCCTGCGCGGCGATCCGCTCTGGCAAGACCTGCATCCGGTCAACGGAAGGCCGCTTGTCGCCGCCGACATAGCCTTCAGCTACGAGCGCCAGCGTGCCGAGGGCGCGCCCAACGCCCCCTTGCTCCATATCATAGACACCATTGACGCGCCCGCGGACGACCGCCTGCGAATCACCCTTCACGCCGCGGACGCCGATTTCCTCACCGCGCTCGCCGACGGCCACTCCAAGATTGTCGCCAAGGAAGCGGTGGAACTCAGCGGCGACCTCAAGAACGGCCCCACCGTCGGCTCAAGCCCATGGATTCTCGCCGAAACGCAGCCCGACGCCTCGCACATCTTCCGGCGCAACGACGACTACTTCGAGCCGGACATGCCAATGCTCGACCAAATCCGCATACACATCATTACCGACGACGGCACTGCCTACGCCGCCTTCCGCGTTCACAAGGTCGATGTGCATCAGCTCCAGCCGCGCGAATGGGAAGATTTTCACACGCAGCAGCCCGACGCCGCTATCCTGCGCTACAAAGAGATTGGCACGGGCTTGGAGGTGGCTTTCAACACTGCCGAGCCGCCCTTCGACGACCTGCGCGTGCGTCAGTCCGCGATGCTCGCAATGGATCCATGGGGCGCAATCGCCGACATCTGGGGTTCCGCCGCATACTTGACGCAAGGAGCGCCGCTCGCGAGCGCCGATTGGCAGCTGTCCGACGACGAGCTGCGCGGCTACTTCAACGACCGGCGGCGCGCCGGCGCGCTGCTTGCCGATGCCGCCATTCCGCTGCCCATCCCCGTCGCTGTCAAGGTAGGCGACTTTGGCGCGCGCTATCAGCAACACGCCGAGCGCATCAGAGAAAAGATGCGGGCGGTAGGCTTCGACCCAAGCCTTGAAGTCGTGGACAGGCGGCGCTTTGGCGAAGATGTCTGGTTCGGCGGCAACTACAAGATGTTCATCGGCCCCACCGCGCCGGTCGCATCGCCCAACGGTTACCTGCTGCCCCTACTCGCTAGTTCAGGCGCATGGAACACCACCGGACACGCCAACGATGCGCTCGATGCCCTCATACTGGCGCAGGCTCAGGAGTACGACCCCATCGCGCGCCAAGAACTGGTGATGGACGCGCAGCGAATTGCCCTTGAAAACGCCTACCGCTTTATGCCCGCCGCGACCGTCTCTCTATGGGCGTCTTGGCCTCAGGTGCAGGACTTCACGCCCAACTTCGCCGCCTCCGAATACTCCCACTGGTCCCGCGTTTGGATAAGAGAGTAGGGGACTGCCCCGCGCTCAAAGTCCCTGCCCATCGACATCATCAGCCCCGTCGTCCCCCGGACTCTGGCTTCTCAGAAAGTTCTCCAGCTCGCGCACCATCGTCTCAGGGCTGGGGATGTCCTCGCTGACCGTATGCGCGTCGTCATACCGCCGCTCCAGCCGCCTGACATAGTTGCTCACATCCGGCTGCTTGGCGATGACCTTGGTCACCTCTTCTTGGTAGGCGCTGCCCGCTATGTGAAGCTCTTCAAGGTCAACATCGATGTCAATCAGGCTTCGCAGGCGTGTCAGCAGCGCGTGGCTCACCTTCGGGTCGGGCGATGTGTTCACATAGTGCGGGCAGTGTCCCCAGATGCTGGCATGCGTCATGCCCGCCCGCGTGCAGGCGTCCGTGAACGCCGTATGTATGCCCGTCGGCCCCTGGTAGCCTGAGTTCTTGATGCCAAGCCACTCCGCTTTCTGCGTCAGCTCATGCGAACTCGCCCCGCCCGTTACGCGTGGCTCGCGTGTGTGCGGCACGGCATCCAGCAGCGCGCCAAGCGACACGATTAGCCCCACCTCATGCCTCTGCGCCACCGTCGTCAGGATGTTCGAGTAGGTGCGCCACTTGAGGTTTGGCTCTGTGCCCATGAACAGCAGCAGCGCGCGCGATTCGTCCTTAGGGGAATAGTAGTACAGATCGTTCTGCGGCCAGCGAATGATGCGCTCACCCCGCCGGTTCACCCGCGAGTGCGGCCTGACATGCGTGAAGTCGTAGAACTCTTCGGGATCAATCTCCGCGAACCGCTTCGCGCGCAGCTTGCGTACAAGAAACCGAACCGCCCTAGTCGCTGCTTCGGCGGCGTCCGGCCAGCCCGCGAATGCGACCAGCATCGTAGGCAATTTGCCTTCCGGCGTATCGTGCTCAATCAGCCCATCCATCTGTAAATCCCCCCGTCCTTATGCCCATATTCTAGCACCATACGCCAAAATATGCCAAGATGATGCCGTTGCCGCCTTCCCTGACTGCCCATCCATGTTAGCCGCCGCCCCTTCGTGTTATAATCGCAGCGCAAACTAATACTCGTATGCGTAAATATGCCCTTATACCTTATGGAGGTGCGCCTTCTATGCCTGACAACATCGTGGGAATCGCGGTGCCCGCTCCCGACGCCCAATCCGTCATCAACTCAATCGTCGAAGCCGAGAGCGTCGGCATCCGCGCTGCATGGCTCACATCCGGCGGCGACGCGGGCGACGCGCTGACAACCCTCGCCGTCGCTGCCGACCGCACCAACAGCATCCTGCTCGGCACATCCATCATGCAAACATGGTCGCGCCATCCCATAACTGCGGCACGACAGGCGCAGACGATAGACGCCGTCGCGCCCGGACGCCTGCAACTCGGCGTAGGCCCCGGACACCTCCAAGCGATGCGCCAGACCTTTGGCGTGGGCTTCCAAGCGCCACTGAGCCATCTTACCGAATATGTGAGGGTACTCAAGACGCTGCTGCATGAGGGCGAAATAGACTTCCAAGGCGAACACATCGTCGCCGCCGCATCCCTGCCCGCGCCCGCGAATGTCGCTGTCATGGCGTCCGCCCTGCGCCCCCGCTCGTTCGAGATGTGCGGCGCGGAGGGCATCGGCGCGATAAGCTGGGTCTGCCCGCATCCGTATGTCCGCGATGTCGCGCTCCCCGCGATGAAAGCAGGCGCGCAGCAAGCCGGTCACGACACGCCCCCGCTCGTAGTCCACGCGCCCGTCTGCGTAACCGACGACCTCGCGGCGGCGCGGCAGGGCGTCCGCGACCAGCTCGGCTACTTCCCATACACCCCCTTCTATGCGCGCATGTTCGCCGCCGCGGGCTTCCAGCGCGCCGACGATACCGGCTGGACGGACGAGATGCTCGACTCCGTGCTTCTCGCCGGAGACGAAGCCGCCGTCGCCGCGCAAATCCGCGCGATATTCGACTGGGGCGCGGACGAACTGCTCGCCAGCATCGTAACCGTCGGCGACCCCGACGAATCCCGCCTCCGCACCATGCGCCTACTCGCCGATGCCTAGCTAAATCCCCTCCATCCCGTTAGCGCCGTCCGTATAAGGAGAAAGCAAGCCGTGACTGAATCCATAACCCTGAACCGCCTGCGTTTCGCGGCAGTAACCGCTACCGAAAGCACCACATGGACATTCGCGGAACTCTACGACACGGACGGACTATGCGCCGTAGCCGAAATCACCTGTGGCGGCAACACGCCTGAAGCGGCGCGCCTCACCGCCGAACTCACCGAGCGCCTGAAGTCCACCGCCATCACCGACGAGGGCGACATCGAATCCCTTCTAGGCTTGTCCGCGCCCGACATGCAGGCGAACATCGCCCTTGCGACCGCCGTCAGCGCAATCCGCAGCGCCGTATCCGACCTGAGCGCCCAGCGACGCGGCATCACCCTCACCGAAGAGCTCGGCGGCGCGCCCCAAGAGAGCGTCCTACTCTACGCCAACATCAATCGCCACCTGCTCACGCGCGAGCGCACACCCGCCGCATTCGGCGCAGCCGCTGAGATGGCGGTTTCAAGAGGCTTCACCACTCTAAAATGCGCTCCCTTCGACGGCGTCGCGCCCCCTGCCGCCAAAGACGACATCTTGGACATAGCCGCGCAGGGCATCGAGCGCGTCGCCGCCATCCGCGCCGCCGTCGGCGCCGACATCACCGTGCTTGTGGACTGCCACAGCCGCTTTGAGCGACACACCGCCCCGCTCGTAGCCGAGCAGCTCGCCCTCTCCGCTATCGGCTGGTTCGAAGAACCCCTTGAGCCAACCAAAGACATGGAAGGGCTGGCTCAGGTCGCTCAGGAAGTGTCGATGATAGTCGCAGGCGGCGAATGGGGTTACGGACAAAATTTCTTCCGTATGCTGGTGGAATCGGGCGCGGTCAATGTCATTATGCCCGATGTCAAATACTGCGGAGGCGTCAAGGAAGCCGTATTAGCGGGCAACGCGGCGATGGGCGCGGGCGGCAATGTATCCCTGCACAGCCCGTCCGGCCCTGTATCCCTCATCGCCGGCGGCCACTCGACCGCCGCCATGCCCGGCGCAATCCACCTCGAGCACGCCGTCTATGAAGCCGACTGGCGCGCCGAACTCGTCGTCCCCCACGAGCGCGTAGAAGACGGCAGGCTATGGATGCCCGCATCCCCCGGCCTAGGCGCAGCCCTCAACGAACCCACCATCAACCGCTACGGCAACTTCTGGCAGCCCTGATGTAGGCATCCCCATCATGTCCTCGCAATTTGCATCGCTCCATATTCGGCAGCGGGGGAGTTTGACTTGTCAATAGACCCCGTGCTGCTTGCCATACACGACCAGGGAACTCTGTTCGAGGTAACGCGAGTTATCGTATCCGCTACCGCCGATGTGGACGAACTCATGCGGCGGGTGGCGCGAACCGTCAGGGAACGCCATCAGTACGGCTTCGTTCTGATATATCTCTCACAACCGGACGGCGGCTTGCGCTTGGCGGGTGGCGCGATAGGCAGCGGCGAACCTAACCCCGGCGCGCTCGACGACATCATCAACCGAGTTGTCGCGCGGTCGCAATCGCGGGTTGAAGCGGGTGGAAGGCTGTGGCGCGTCGCCGTTCCGGTGCGCGATGACGGCAGCCTGCTCGGAGTAATCGCCCTTGGCTTGGATGGGCCGGTGCGTGTGCGCGGCAGAACGGTCATGCTTGCGGAGACGCTGGCGGGGCAGATTGCCGTTGGCATACAGACCGCCAACCTTCATCAGCGGCAGATCGAGCTTGCCGCGCAGCTGGAGCGCGCCCGCATCGCCCGCGAAATTCACGACGGCATCGCTCAGTCGATGCACGCCCTGAATCTCGAGTTGGAATCTTGCGCCATCGTTGCCGAACGGGACGACGACCCCTTGCGCGGGCGGCTGCAAAACCTCGTTGGGCTTGCGCGGAACACGCTGCTGGATATGCGGAGCTACATCTACGACCTTAGCCCGATTGTACCCGGCGAAGAAACCATCGCCTCGCTCGTAGAGATGCAGACGAGAGAGTTCCAGTCCATATCCGGCATACCCGTGCGACTGGATATTCAGGGAGAGCTGCCCGAACTTTCCGCGTCCGTGTGCGCCGGCTTACACCGCATCCTTCAGGCGGCGCTGGGGAATGTTCTCAGGCACGCCGTCGCGTCAGAAGTCATCGTTGCGCTCGCGGCAGAGTCCGGCTCCGTTCGGCTCTCCGTCAAGGACAACGGCATTGGCTTCGACCCCGAACGCCCTACGCTCGGCTATGGCTTGAGCAACATGCGACACCGCGCCGAAGATATGGGCGGCACATTCGAGGTCAGCAGCGCGATAGGCGCAGGCACGGAGGGCGTGGTGAGGGTGCCGGTGCCTGGCGTTCCAGCGCGATAGGTAAGCCGCTCATGGTAGCCACAATTGCAGAAGGTAAAGCGCGTGCGTAACTATTAGCACCACTCCGAGCGCCCGAAACATCCGGCGCTCATAATTCCCGCTCACCATGATGACGCCTATGATGATCGCCGGGATATTCAGCATAGTCACCATTGCGATAGTCTGCCACAAATCAAGCATGCCCTCGACCTCACTTTCCTGTTTTCAGGTGAAACAGCCAACTGGCAGTCACTGGCGCGAGCGACTCCGCTCTGCGACTGTCCACCGACAGCGGAACGCTCCAAGTGGCAAAGAGCGTCAAGTATGGCAGATCGAACACATCAGGCGGTATCTGATGAAGTTGAACTAACCCTTCTGCCGTCACACTCATGCAAGAGCTGTCATCGAAGCGCGAGCATTCGTACTTCGCAATCGGCGCTTGGCTGATTGGCTCGCCGGTGTCAGGGTCTATCTCGTCAAACGTCTGTATCATCGCGTAACTCGGAAACGCATCGGTCGAAAAGCGGACCGAGTAAGGCGGCGCTCCGTTATACGCCGCATCCGGCCACGGAACGGGCATTGTGGGACGCTTTGCCTGTGGATTAGGCGGAATGTCCCAATCCACGACATAGAGACATCCGACGACCGCAATCTCACCCGATTCCCCCTCAGATACTATCTGCGCTGTCGGCGGTTCATCCGGCGGCGGATACACTCGAAGATAGGGCGCTTCGACCGTCTGTTCATTGCTGCCATCCGCTATTGGCTTCATTGATTCATCCTCCAATGTCAGGAAATCGAAGCCTTTGGATCAATGGAGCTCCCATCCCTCCAATGTCAGGAAATCGAAGCTCTTGGATCAATGGAGCTCCCATCCCTTCTTCAAAGTCCGATTGACGCTCCGTTTCCGTTTTCAGCGCGCGCAGCCAATAGGTTTGCTCAGCATGCCAGAAATCCAGCATAGTCCATCCGGCGGGCGACTCATATCGGTTCTGCTCCGCGGTCAGCAGACCGCCAATGCTCAAGTGGACGCCGTCCCAATCTTCCGCCGCCGCTCCCCAATTCGGCACAAGCCGCCCATCGCTGTCCTTTGCCGGATACCTGACGCACAAATTATGCCAGTCGGAAGGTCCGTGAATTTCGAACACCCGCACATCCTCAAGAAAGCGCATCGACCACCACGCAAGGGGAAACTCGCACACATAATCCCCAACCAGTCCATCGTAGGCGACGAGCTGGGAGGTCAAGTGGGGACCATACTGCGTCGATGTGTCCTGGTTGCCAAAAGGTTTCTGCGCGTAGCGCTCCCAACGACTCGACGGGTTCTGTGGCTGCTGCCACGCCATAGTTTCCGGTGGCGTGCCATAGATGAACTTGCCCGGAGTCACGTGTATGGACAGCCATGCCTGCGCGCGCAGGTCTATGTCATGAAACCACCAAGCGGTGGCTGGATGCTCGATAACGGCTCGCGCCTGAGCTGCCTTCTCCCTTGCGAGAGCCGGCAGCGCAGCGGCGAGCAGGTCGTGGTCAGAGTCGAATCTGCCCACGGAGTCTGCGGACTCTGCCGCCAATGGCAGACTCACATTTGGGTCTTCCAGGTCTTCCGGCGAGATCCCGCTCTCATCCAGCATGACCAGAAAAGCGCAGCCAACCAGAGAGTTCAGAAGGTCTTCCACTCGCGTGTCGGTATTTGCCATCCTAATAAGCCTTTCTCCTATTACACCGAACTTAAGATGAATGAGTTAGAGCAGCCAGTAGAGCAAGTAAAGCCCGTGCAGAACTATTACCGCCAGTCCAAACGCTCGAATTATCCGTCGCTCTTGCCTCCACATTGCAATGATGACGCCCGCGGTGATCGCCGTGATGTCTAGTAGATGTATCACCATTTGTGATAGACCTCACTTTCTTGAAATCGGCTTTTCCGGTCGGTATGCCAAGATGACTGCGAGCGGCGCGCCGTTGTGCGAATAGCAGCCATGCGGTTACACAGCCGCATTGCTGCCGTATTCTCCGTGCTGTTCTACGGACTTGCGGTCGCGGTTGGTATGTATTCCGGCATCACACTTGAAGCTCCTGATTCAGCGCCCACTGGTATTACGCCAAATGCGATGAGAAGAATGATTACCGAGTAGAGCAAGTAAAGCCCTTGCAGAACTATTACCGCCAGCCCGAACGCTCGAATTATCCGCCGCTCTTGCCTCCGCCTCGCAATGATGACGCCTGCGGTGATCGCCGAGATGTGTAGCAGAAGCACCAATGCGAACTCTAAGATAATCCTTACATCCATTTGCGATAGACCTCACTTCTTTCAAATTGGCTTCTTTAGTCGTCAGTGTTTGGACATTAACCGCCCAATTCTTTCAACCAGTCTGCGATTTGCAGTCCGGCGAAAGCGCCGATACCGGCGATTGCTCCTATCAGCAATCTTGTCCACAGCCTGACTTGTGGAACGCCCCTGTATCGGAGCAAGGAACGGTGGTCGTCTGTGCTGTTTTCCGTCTGTAACGGCTCATACTGCCGACGCAAAATCCAGTAGGAATGAGGAATGAGCAACAGCAGTAGAACGCTCGACACTCCCGCGAACACATAGATTGAATCTAAAGTCAGCCATAGCAATGTTCCAAAGGCAGCGACCAGCGTAAGGGCAATCAATGAGTTAAGCCCCGCTCGCAGCCAGATGCCCTTGTGCGTGGTTATGTCGGGAGTTTGCCATCGGTTGAGAATATGCAGCCTGTCCTTGGGCCAGGTGATGTACAACAATACGGCGACGAGGATGGCGCCCGCAATCAGCAGGGTGAAACCCCAATCCTCGCTCCGTATGCCCCTCGAAATCATGAAGAACGCCATGTAAGCGAGGAATGCCGCCGGTATCAGATATAGGAGTTTGGGAAGCCATCGTCTTATCTTCATCATCGAACTCCAACCTAGTATGGCGCTGTTCGGTCAAGTGAAACGGACAACGCCATATTTGGGCTGCATAGACCGGGACGGTTCACTGCGGCAGTCCCCCGGCGCTCTTCACATGAAACATCCAGTTAGCCATCGCGCGTCCGCGCGGCTCGTCTTCGGGGTCGATGCTCCATCTGGCGAATACCAGAATGTGCGGCAGCTCGAGTACCTCGGCAGGTATGCCATAAACTTCTACGAAGCCGTCCGAAGTTATCCGCATGCATGGATCGGCTTGATAGCGGGTGCACTCATATTCCGCAAGAGGATATTCAAGATCGCCAAAATCGCTAATAGGAGTCTCGCCAATGCTGTCGGGGCGGAACATGGCGTATCCCTCTACGAACACGAAACTAGGCTCCACATCGGTATGAAAGCGAATGACCGAATGTGAACCGTCTATCCGCGTCGCTTCCTGCCACATGAAGGGAAGACTAACGCCTGTTGTCTGCGGGGGAGTAGCGGAATTGAACTCCCAATCCGTATTGAGAATGATCCCGTCCGCAACCGATCTGTCAGTCCCCTCGCTGACCACCTGTACTTTGGGCAGCTCATCCGGCGGAGGATAGTACCTCAGCAGCAGCGTTTCCTCTTCCGAGCCATCCAGGTCTTGTCTCTCTACGCCATCCGGTATTATGTGCATCCCCCGGTTTGGGTCGGTTGGGGAAGATTGCGCGCATGCCGCGCAGACAAGCAGCGCGACTGCCATAAGCGCCGCTAGGCATGTTCCCAAAGTCAGGCGCGCCCTGCCGGGTCCTTCCGCCGTGAAGCGCCCTTCTTTCAAACTCAGATAAGTCATTTGAAACCTCCTTCGGTGGGCATTATCAACAGGGTAAGTGAATAGGCATCTATGCGGCTGTGAAACCGCATGGCTGCCGTATTCTCCGTGCTGTTCTACGGACTTGCGATTGGGGTTGAGATGTATTCCGGCAGCACACTTGAAGCTCCCGCTTCAAAACCTGATGGTATTACAGCAAATAAGATGAGAAGAAGCATCACCCAATAGAGCAAGTGAAGTCCGTGCAGAACTATTACTGCCAGTCCGAACACTTGAAATATCTGGCGCTCTTGCCTCCGCATTACAATGATGACGCCCGCGATGATCGCCGAGATGTTTAGCAGAGTCACCAATACGAGCTCCCTGATAACCCCTACATTCATTTGTGATAGACCGCCTCTTGAGCGCAATCCGTCGGGATCAATTCTGTAACTGCTCGTCCCGTCGGCGTACTGGTATTTCCATATAGAAGGATGCCAATCCGCTTTGAAATCGTCAGATATAGTCATTCCACTTATGACTTCGATCTCAGTGCCTACTGGAATTGAGAGTCTGAAATGCCCCTTCGCATAGTCGGTATATTCCCATTCACCCCTACCCCCTGAGTCCGAAGTAGTGCGGTCTTCTACGACATCCCAGAAGAAGCGCCCAATGCCGTAAAGTCTTACATTAGTAGTGAAATGAGGGTCGCTTGTAATCACTGTTCCATCCCAGCACCAGTGAGTGGAAGTAGAGTATTTGAAAAGTTTTAGCCTTCTCCCCGAAGTGGCGTAGTATGTGATGTAGGCTTCATAGTCGTCACATTCCTCTCCTGACGAACCGGAGGCGCTTGATGCGCCGCCACCTGCGCCAGAAGGACCTTTCGGCGGAACGACTTCAATGACTGTTTCCACATTGTTGACTACCGCATCAACCACTGCTTGCTGTGCCGCAAGGGACAGCGCGAGAAGTGCTTGTTCAGCGTCGTCGGCTTCGTCTAGATCGTCAATCAGCGCATTCACCACGTCGGGGTCGGTGTAATCGGGTTCGTCCGCCGCTGCCACACCTCCGGCAGAGTCGACGGCTACAATGAGCATCGCCATCAGCATGACCGCTATCAATCGCTTGACCATCTCGATACCTTCTACTGGAATGTCGGCGTGTGGTCGTCGAGCCGTTCATATCTGCTGAACACCCAACGCAGCCACCAAGTCTGCTCCGTGTCCCATCCGTACTGATATGTCCAGCCTGCATCTGACTCGACCGCGACTTGATGCGATGTCAGCAAGCCGCCCAGCGTGAGGTGAACCGCGTCCCAATCCTTCCTAACCTTTGCCCAGTCCGGTTCCAGATACGAATGGACATCCAGGGTGTCAAGGTCGAGCAAGTCATAATCGTGGAGCGGGAACCTCATTCGGCGAGTGTACTTCATGCAGAGTTCATGCCATGCGTGCGGGCTATCGACCTCAAACACACGCGCCTCAGGCGCAGCCTTCATCCTCCAGACCGCATACGGAGGTCCCGCGTATCCATTGCCATATCCATAACCGACATCGCAGATTTGCAGGTCAACCGCCGCAAGCATCGACGCGGTATCCTCGATGTATGTTGAGGTTACGAATGCCCACATGTCTTGTCTTATGTCGCTATGTATCCAGGCGGGTTCCCCGGGCTGCTCTGACGGCGGGTTTCGGTCTTCGGACACCCATATCTGGTTTTCTGTATCCATTGGGGAGAACCACCATGCGGTATCAGGATAAGCCAGGATTTCGCGCGCTAGGCGGGAGTGTTTGGGAGCTTCCCGACGCAGAAAGCAAAGTTCCTCTTCGCGGGCGTTCTCTATGTGATACAGCTCGACATCATCCGCCGCCTGCGCCGCCAAGTATATGCTGGTAGCGGGCGCTGCAATCTCGTGGGGTGAGAGACCCGTCGCGGCGGCGATGGCGATGAACGCCTGACCGACGGGCGCGGCGAGCAGGGCGGCGCCCTTTTCTTCTATGCCTGCCGCGCGGTGGCTGGGGTTCCAGTCTGTGGCGCTGCGGTGATAGGGGCTATGGTTCGAGAAGGGAGTGTTCATTGTTATCATAGTTTCCGAAAGATGTATTCCGGCATCACCCTTGAAGATCCTGATTCAGCGCCCATATCTTCATCATCGCACCCTCGTCACTCGAACTGCGAAGTTGTTCACATCCGGCTTGATGAGTCGGGCTGCATCGACCACGCTGGCGAGCGTCCACCCCACCGCGCTCGGCGTCCATTCTGGCAGCGTAACCGATATGCCGAGACCCGAACTCGCAGGAGAGATGCGGTGTATTGGCGTCTCAATCCCTGTTCTAATAGAGTATTGCTCAGGCACGGCTACTACCGGCCCGAACTCGAAAGCGCCAGTGTTCATCCGCCGGAGTCTGGCGACCAACTCCGCCTCGGTATGCTCCCCAAGGAACTCCTCGTCGAATGAGATGAGCGCATCTGCTTTCCCCTTCAGGGTAGCGTTAAACCAGTTGAGCATAGCGTAGAGACGAGATTGCCAAGGTTGTGTCCTAGGATCTAGGAAATTAGCCGTCACCTGGAGTCCGGACAACTCTACGATACCAAATCGGCGAAGTGCATCATGGAAACACTGAATCAACGCCGGCAGCACAAGAGCCGGCTCGATGTCGCGCCGGTGTACCGCGAGCGGCGCATAAGCCCAACCTTGAACGGGCGCTGACGATGGTCGGGCTGGCTCGAAGTCACCGACATCCAGCCCGACCTGCACCCAGCCGATACGGGGTGTGTCAATCCCGGCGGCCAATTCAGCCTCATGCATCGCCCAGAGCATCGGGCGGTCATGAGCCGACATTGTGCTCCACCCCATCATTTCGCTGCGGGATAAGAAAATGCTATAGAGGTCGTCCTCGTCCGACACAACTCGTTCTAGGTTCTCGTCATGGAGAATCTGCCCGAAAGCCTCGACAAAAAGCAATAACGACACAACAACTTCTCTCCCTATGTCCCGAGGTTGTCAAGGAGCCACTGGCATCAGCATGACCGCTATCAATCGCTTGATCATCTCGATACCTACAACAACCTGTAACCGTTGCGATCAAGGGTAAGCGGCATCGCCAGTTTCGCATATCCTACAAATGAACCATTTATGTACTATCTTTGAGGGGCGCGACGTACTATGTCGTATAGTCCATTCGGACTATCGCGGCTTGCTCGATGGGATGGACTAGACAAGATTTAGGTGTATAATCAGCAAGAACGACGAGGACGCAAATTTCGGGCTTGCGCCGCTTTGCCCGCGCATTCAGAGGGGAGAACGGGAGTGAGACTCATCAGGCTGATGATAGTGGACGACCACGAGCTCGTGCGGCTTGGGGTGAGAGCCGCCGCCGATGGGGTGGAAGACATAGATGTCGTCGGCGATTACGAGAATGCGGAGGCCGCCTTGGCCGCGCTGGAAAGCCTGAACCCCGATGTCCTGCTGATGGGCGTGGATATGACGGGCATGGACGGCGTCCACGCATGCCGCCATGTTCGCGGCATCCTTCCCGATGTCAGGGTCGTCATGCTGACATCGCACAGCGACGAAGAGACGGTCATGGCGTCCATAATGGCGGGCGCGGCAGGCTACCTGATGAAGAACATCAAAGTCGCCGAACTGTTCCGAGACTTGCGAACCGTGGCGGATGGCGAATCACTGCTGCACCCCGCCGTCACGCGCGGCGTGCTGGACAGGTTCAAGGCGCTCACTACCACCGAGGAAGCCCACCACCACGCGCCGCACACGCCGCCGGATGCGCCAGCCGCGCTGTCCAGGCGAGAGAGCGAGGTCTTCTTGCTGGTCGTCGAGGGCTGCACCAACAAGGACATCGCGGACAAGCTCGTGATAAGCGAGAACACGGCGCGCAACCATGTCAGCCATATCCTGCACAAGCTGGGGCTGACCCGGCGCAGTCAGGCAGCGGCGTTTGGGTCGTAGCCCAATGCCGCTATTGCCCGCGCCGCCATTGCCCGATGCTATGGATTGAGCGCGCTCTTACCTGCCGTTCAGCACATCAATCGCCAGCGCAAGCATTATCTTCGTCCCGCTGATAAGGCTGCTTATCCCCACCGACTCATCCGTCCCGTGCGCGCGGCTCAGCATCGGGTCGTCGTCCGGATGCGAGCCGCTGAAGCCGTAGGTTATCGTCCCCAGCGGGCGCGTGAACCGCGAATCGGTGAACCCCGTGCTGATGGCCGGAACCCACTGAATATCGTCCCTGCCCAACGCTTTTGCCGTCGCGCTCTGGATGCTGCTGCCCAGCCCCGTCTCGAAGTCCGACGAGTTCGGCACAGCCATATAGTCGATCTCGTATGTCGCCCCGGGTATGCCCTCCAGGATGGCGTCCAGCTGCTCCCGCAGATAGTCGTCGCTCTGATGCGGCAGCGTCCGCACATCGCAGGTCAGCCTGATGGACTCCGGCACGCTGTTGGACTTGATGCCCCCGCTTATCATCGTGGGCGTCAGCGTCATCCGCGACAGCGCGCGCAGCATCGACGCGAAGCGCGGATTGTCCGGCTCCACCTCCGCGATAATCTCATCCACATTCTCGGCAGACGGCTTGTGCTCTATGGCGAACACCGACAGATGGTCGAATATGCTGGTGGAAGTGTCCCGCTCCGGCTCGTATGCCTCGATGCGCTGCAATACGCGGTGCAGGCTGTACATCGCGTTCGTCCCCTGCCATGGCACCGACGCATGCGCGCTCGACCCCTTGATCTCTATCTCCACCTGAAGCCGCCCCTTCTCGCCCGTGCCAAGCAGATAGGTCAAACCGCTCGGCGACTCTATCGGCACGCCGCCGCCCTCATTGACCGCGAACGGCGCGCGTATCTTCTCCGGGTAATGCTCCGCCAGCCAGCCGAACCCATACCGCCCGCCGTGCTCTTCGTCCGCGCCCGACGCCAGTATCAGGCTGTCCTCAAACTCGATGCCGTTGCGCTTCAGCAGGCGCATCGCGTACAGCTGCGCCGTCAGCAGCCCCTTGCAGTCCGACGCCCCTCGCCCGTATATGCGCCCGTCCGCGATAGTCGCGCTGAACGGCGGGAAGCGCCACTTGTCCTCCTCCTCCACAGGCACAACATCCGTGTGCGACATGAACATCAGCCCCGCCTCGCCGCTCCGCCCCTCCATGCGCGCGATGATGTTGCCGCGATTGGGCGCGGACTCCAGTATCTCCGACGCTATCCCGTCCTCGGCGAGCCAGTCGCGTATGTACTCGCACACAGGCGTTTCGTCCCCCGTCGGCATGAAGCCGCTGTTGACCGACGGGATACGCACGAGCGCCTGCTCAAGCTCCACAATCTCATCATGCTGCGCGTCCACCTGCGCGAACATCTCCTCAAGACTTGCCATCGTCAGCGCCTCCTATTCCCCGAATATGCATGTCGCCATCAGCAGAACCGCGATGCTCTTGGCGTCCTGAATCTCCCCAAGCCGTATCAGCTGCGGTATGCGCGACAGCGGCAGCCTTTCCACCTGAATGTCTTCGTCATCGTCGGCTTGCAGCCTATACGGCACCAGATCCTTGGCGAGATAGGCGTACATGAATTCGCTGCAAAAGCCCGGCGACGACCAGAAGCCGCCCAGCGCGCGCAGGTTGCGGGACGCGAACCCTATTTCTTCGGCAAGCTCCCTTTGAGCGCAGTCGTCCGGCGATTCCCCATCCTCGATAATCCCTGCCGGCGCTTCCAGCAGCGACCGCCCCGCCGCATACCGATACTGCCGCACCAGCAGCACATTGCCCTCTGCGTCGACCGGCGCTATCACAACCGCGTTCGCGTGCTCCACCACCTCCCGCGTCGACCGACCGCCGTTCCTCATCAGAATGTCGTCGACCCGAACCTTGATGATCCTGCCGTCGTATATCTCCCGCGAACTTATCTGCTCTTCAGGCTGCATGCAAACATCCTATCCCGTCTATCCGGTTGAACCCCATCACACCCCAAGCCTCGGCGCGAGCGCGGCGTAGAATGTGCTCGGCGTATGCCGCCGCAAAAACCGCGTCACATACGGACTGCGCCGCACGCTCACATAGTCTTCCTTATGCAGCGTCGTGTCGCTGAACCCGTCCACGCTCAGCGTCGCCTCATGATCGTCGCTCGCGTGCAATTGCAACTTCGCATGGTGCGGCAGGATGACGCCGTTCCTCAGCCCCGTATGCGCCGCCACCGGCTGAATCAGTATCGCCTCCGTCTCAGGGTGCATGATAGGCCCCCCCGCCGACAGCGCGTAGCCGGTGCTGCCCGTCGCGGTGGAGACGATAACGGCGTCCGCGCGGTAGCTCGTGAGCGTCTCGCCGTCGATGACCGCCTCGATGTCCAGCAGCCGCGTAACGCCGCCCCTGCCCACCACCACATCGTTGAGCGCGTGCAGCGTAAGATATGGCGCGCGCTCCGACGCCCGCGTTACGCTCACCTCCAGCATCATCCGCTTCTCCACGCGAACATCGCCGTTCAGGTATTCGGGCAGCTTTGCGATAGCCTCATCCACCTTCAGCTCCGCCATGAAGCCCACCCTGCCCATGTTGATGCCCACAAGCGGGATGCCGTACTCGGCGATGACGCGCACCGCCCGCAAGATAGTGCCGTCGCCGCCCGCCACCACGATGAGCTTCGTGTTCGTAAGCTTGCGGCGCAGCGCATCCAGCTCGCCCGCCGAACTCAGCCAGCAGGCATCGCCCAAGTCGAGCGCGCGCATGACCGCCTTGGACATCTGCAAGGCGGGCGGATGTTGCCCATTGTGAACGAAGCCGATTAGACTGCGAGAGGTCATTCTTGGTTCTTCTCAACGACGCCCAAAACTGCGGCATCATAGGACTGAAAGGCAACCCAAGTCTAGCACCAACCGCTCCATCCTGTCCATCCGTACAATTAAGAATTGAGAATTAGGAATTAAGAATTGGGGTCGCTCTTGCCATTCCGAGCGTCCCCCTGTCATTCCGAACGCAGCGCCCTTGCCCCTGTCATTCCATGCATCCACCTCTGTCATTCCGAACGCAGCGCAGCGCAGTGAGGAATCAAAAATCCCAATCCGCCGAACACATAGACTTCAGCAAACCACCCCTGCACTCTATCCTGCCATCAGGCTGCGAAAAATCGCACACCAAGCCAAACACAACCCAATTCTTAATTCTTAATTTCTAATTCTTAATTCCTCCCCCTGTCATTCCGAACGCAGCGCAGCGCAGTGAGGAATCAAAAATCCCAATCCGCCGAACACATAGACTTCAGCAACCACCCCTGCACTCTATCCTGCCATCAAGCTGCGAAAAATCGCACCCCAAGCCTAAACACAACCCAATTCTTAATTTCTAATTCTTAATTCCTCCCCTGAACCGCCCCACTCACCACGATATAGCGCTGGCTTCCTCACTCTGCCGCATCAAGGCGTATTTCGCCCTCCCACAGATGCTCAAAGCCGCCGTCCACCTGCACAAACTGCCCCGTGCGAATTGCGGCGATGTCGTAGTCGGGCAGGGGAATGGTCACCGCGCAGTCCCCATCGATCAACTTGCCATTATGGTCGAAGATGAAGTCGAGGTTGTTGAACCCGTGCCGCTTACGGTCGTCGAGCAGGTCCTCTACATCAATCGGCTCGATGTGCAGAAAGAAGGTTGGGGCAGTATCGGCGGCGGCACATTGGCGCTTTGCGTATGTGAGGGCATTTTCGATGAGATAAACATTGAAGTAGGAGCGGATTGCCGGTTGGCTGTCTCCAACGAATTTATGGAGTGTGTCGTCAGGCATCATAGTGGTAGCGCCCGCGAGATAGTCGGCAATGACGCGGGCTTCCTCTTCGGTAATGCCTGATGACGGCATAGATGTGCCCGGGGCAAACCGCTGCTGGTTGGTGAGAAACTGCGTAATGCTGTCCCGTGTCCAGACGACATCCGACGAACGCAAAGTATCCGAGAAGTTAAAGCCGCCGACCTCGCCCGCCGTCCGCCCAACGATGCCAACAAGGTGGGGACCGGAGCCGTGCCGCTCGGAGTTCAGGTCGTGGCAGCTGCCGCAGTGCAAGCCGAATAGCCGCGCGCCTGCCGCCGTGTCTGAGTCCGGTGCTGGAGATGCGGCTATGGATTCGCAGTCGATCGAGTACACATTGCGCTGCTTCCGCGCCTCTTCATTGCAGTACCTCAGAGAATGGCTCAGAAAATAGATCCGCCCTCTATCGCGCAGCAAGGCTATGCGTCCGTCCGGCATAATCGCAATGTCTCGTATCCGATAGCCGAGTTCGATCTTCTCCACATACTGCACATCCGTCCCGTGACGGCGGACTCGAAAGAGCGCGCCGTCGACTAGAGAAGCAACCAGCAGGTCGTCTTTCCACAAGGGAAGCTGCTCCTCGTCGTTGACGGCGATGGCAGATATGGCTGGCGACGGGACCCAGGAAAAGACCGGCCGTATGAAGCCATCGTGCCGCCCCACCTTCTCCTCCTCGATAATCGGGGGAATCTCACTGCCATATTGAACCCCGTAGGAGACCACGGGCCAGCCATAGTTGCCTCCCCGTTCAAGCAGGTTGAGTTCGTCGCCGCCTTGCGGCCCATGATCCGGCACCCATATATTGCCGTCCGCATCCCTAGCCAGCCCCTGTGAGTTGCGAAAACCGATAGCAAGCGTCTCCACCTCTCCCGTTTCGATAGCAATACGGACTAACTTACCCAGATGATCGTCGGGAGCGATGAGGAAATCTTTCTCATACCACCCCTCATATCCTCCATGGTCACCAATTGTCACAAGCAAGTGGTTCTCGCCATCCGTCAACATCTTTCCGCCCGTTTGAGCTGCTTCAATGTGTGGAATGCAGGGGTTGGCGTCGAATATCGTTCTCCAGTTTGGCGAAACTGTCAGGCTTTCTTCTTCCGCAAGAAGCGTAGTGGACGACAACCTGAACCGGATACATTCTCCCGTGAAATAGTGATGGGTAACAAACAACTCGTACCCGTTTTCAATCTCTTTCAACAAAATATCGACGACTCGAAAGTTACTCAACAGGTATTCTGGGTTATTACCGATAGGGTGCGCTTTCAATGCCGCTTCATTCATCGGGACATTGCCTTCAAGATATTCCACAGTCCCGTCGCGGAAGACCAGGACAAATCTTCCCTCCGGCGTAGCTACCAGTGAGCCCTCAAAGATGCTTTCGATAGCCCCTCCCGGCCTAGTGAATCTCTCAAGCGTGACATATTCAATCTCGAAAGGGTATAGATGCGTCATAAGCGCCGGTTCTTCCTCAGGATAAGAAGGAACGGCCGTTACGGTAGGAGTGAGCGTCGGGCTAGGGACATTCGTGCTTGTGGCGGTAGGCGCTGGCGTGGGAACGGCGGTCATCGCCGGACTGTCGGAGCAAGCGGCTGCCAGAACTCCAAGTAGGACGAGCGCGATAGACCACAACGCGGAACGAAGCGACGTCGACATTGAGCGGCGATGCGGAGAGCGAAATACCCCCCTACCTATGTTCTGGCAACGAGCAGTCATCGCCCGCCGCATGCTATTCAGCATACGCAGCAAAGTCCCCTTTGTGTCAGCGAATTCACCTGATTCGCGCAGCATGCCAAACCCGATTGCGCGCAGTCCGCCTGATGCTACCAGCGCAACCTTCCAATCGTCCCAACCCACAGCCGCGCCGCATCCCCATTCTACAATACCCTCCCCCGCCACTAACAGGGATAATGCCATCGGTATCTGATTTCCGTACTTGCAGAGACAATCCGCCAGTCGCCCCTACTCCTTCCCGTTCGCAGTGAGTATCTTCTTTTCCGTTCGTGGTGAGCCTGTCGAACCACCCTCCTTATGCTTTGCGGACATTTTGAAATCCCATCCCGTCATTCCTGCTTTCGCAGGAATCCAGAGCCTCCAACATCACACCATCCCAAACACACCGCAGCAATTTTCTCTGTCATTCCGAACGATGTGAGGAATCAAAAATCCCCGCACACCACCAACGCAATCCCAACCGCCATCCCATCCATCCACACCACCCCCATACTCCGCCCGAACAAGCCTACCCTCCCCGTTCGCAGCAAGCCTACTTTCTCGTTCGTGGTGAGCCTGTCGAACCACCCGTCCCCCCCAATTCTTAATTCCTAATTCTCAATTCTTAATTGAAAACCACCCTTGACACCCCAATACATCCCTGTTACTCTATTCGCAAGAACATAAGTTGTATAACAAGCACGAACAACCTAACACCTAATCCCTGACAACCCAAAACCCTGAAATCCTGACCACCTGAAAACCTTGGGAAAAACCAATGAACCAACCAACCCCCATCAACCAGCACCAACAGGACGCCCAGGACAGCCATGCCCAACATGACCACCTGGACAAAAAACACTGCCAGAGCGCCATCGAGCACCTCCAGCACCTAGTCCACCAAGAAACCGACAACGGCAGAACCATCATACGCAGCATCGTCTCCATCATGACCGGCGACGACCAGGACAGCACACCCCATCACAGACTGCAAGCCGCCCGCCTGCTGCTCAAGCTCGGCTTCCAAGAAGCCGAAGCCCTCATCAACAGCCTCAGTTCCAAGATGGAACGGCAGGCAAAGAAAGAAGACGCCCAAGGAGAGAACGGCCCCACACAAGCAGTCAGCCCCGAACACGAAAGGCTGAACAAAAAGCTCGTCGCCCGCATCCGCGTCGAGACCGGCGAAGGCGCAAGCATCGTCAGGATACTCAACGAAGTGCTGGAAGGACGCGACCGAGACGCCAAGCCAAGGGACAGGATAGAGGCTGCCAAAGTCCTGCTCAGCTGGGGCTTCGGCAACCCCTCCACCCCCGACCCTGAGTTCATGTCCTACTACTCCCCCTGCCACCCCGACTGTCTATGCGCCTGCCGCGACCTAGACGAAGACCACCCCGCCGTAGTGGAGAGCCACGCGCCGGTATCCGAAGCCCACATGAAAGAAGTAGCCGAAGCAGAGCGAATAGAAGAAAAAGCAGCCGAAAGCGCAAGGCAAATCTCCCAAGGACACACCGACTACCTATCCGAGATAAGCCACCTCCCCGGCAACAAAAAGCCCCGCCGCCCCGAACGCCACCCACCCTTCCGCTGACAGAGGTAGGGGGCAGGCATTGGATAGCAACGACATAAACTCTTCCCGTTCGTGGTGAGCTGTCGAACCACCCTTCCGCCCCTACCACCCCGTCATTCCAAGCGTAGCGAGAAATCACAAATCCTAATTTCTGTGGACATTTTGAATTTGCGTCCCGTCATTCCTGCGAAAGAACGTCACCCCTGCGAAAGCAGGGGCAGGAATCCAGTGCCTCAAATAGCTGCCATCCTGAGCATGCGACACAGCAATTTTCACTGTCATTCCGAACGAAGTGAGGAATCAAAAATCCCAATCCGCCGAACACCCAGGCCTTCAGCAACCGTCCCCAAACTTCGGTATCGGTTGCCATCAAGCCACGAAACACCGCACACCAACCCTAAACACAACCCAATTCTTAATTCTTAATTCCTAATTTTTAATTCGTAACTCCGCCGCTACGACAGCAGCGCGCCCGCCGCCGTCCGCGCGAAGTTCAGCAGCGGCGTCGGATATATGCCGAATATCAGCGTGCCAGCGAAGCCCGCCGCCACCGCCAGCTGCATCGGCAGCCCGAACGACACGCGCTCATCCGACGCCGGCTCCGACAGGAACATCGCCTTGACCACGCGCAGGTAGTAGTACGCGGATATTACGCTGTTCACCACCCCTATCACAACCAGCCATTCGAGGTTGGCTTCCACCGCCGCCCCGAACAAATATATCTTCGCCCAGAAGCCCACCGCCGGAGGTATGCCCGTCAGCGAGATCATTGCGAGCGTCAGAACCGTCGCCAGCAGCGGCGCGCGCCGCGCCATCCCCGCGTAGTCGTCTATTCGGTCGCTGTTGATGCGGTTTGAGATGGCGATGATGACCGAGAACGCCGCCAAGTTCGTTGCCGCGAACCCGCCAAGGTAGAACAGCACGCCCGACGGCCCTATCGTCATCTCCGCGCCCGGCGTCCGCGCCGCCACCGCCGCAAGCCCCACAAGGATGTAACCCGCGTGCGCCACCGTGCTGTATCCCATCATCCGCTTGATGTTGTCCTGCCGTATGGCGACCAGATTGCCCACCGTCATGGACAGCGCGCTCAGCACCGCGAAGGTCGCGCTCCAGTCCAGGCTGAGCGCGTCCAGATCGAAGGCTATGTAGAACACGCGCAGGATTATGGCGAACCCCGCCGCCTTGCTCGCCACCGACAGGAACGCGGTTACGGGCGTGGGCGAACCCTCGTACACATCCGGCGCCCACATCTGAAACGGCACGCTCGCTATCTTGAAGCCGAAGCCCGCTATCATCAGCACGATGCCGAACAGCAGGGCGTTGCTGCCGAATGGCGTGTCGCCGCTCAGATCCATGCTCGCTATCTGCTGCGCTATCTCCGACAGCGATGTGCTGCCCGTGAAGCCGTACACGATGACCATGCCGTACAGCAGGATTGCCGAGCTGATGGCGCTCAGTATCAGGAACTTCATGCCCGACTCGGTGGAGCGCGTATCTCGCAGGAACGCCGCCAGCGCCGCCAACGGCAGGGCGGTCAGCTCCAGCGATATGTATATCGTGATAAGCTCGGTCGTGGATGCCAGCAGCATCATGCCGCAAGTGGAGAACAGCACCAGCGCGTAGTATTCCGCCTGAAAGCGCGCGAACTTCTTGACATACTCCGTCGAGGCAAGGATTACCACCGCCGCCGCGCCAATCAGCAGGAACTTGAAGAACAGGCTGAACTTGTCCACCGCCAGCGTGTTGAACATGCCGCGCATCTGCGTCGTGTCGCCGCCCGACAGATCGAACCACAGCATCAGGCTGAACACCAGAGGCACGACAAGACCGAGCGCTGCCAGTATGGGCAGGACGCTCTTGTTCCTGACCACCAAGTCCACCAGAACCAGAGTGCCCGCCAGCGCTACTAGGCTAAGCTCCGGCGCGAGTAGATATAGGTCAAATGCTGTCATCCAACACTCCGCTAATGTAAGATCCCTTCCCATTCGGAGGGAAGGTTAGAGGCCTGCCCGTCCTAGCGCAGACTCGCCTGCGCCACCCGCTCCAGCGACTGCGCTATCGGCTCGACACCGCTGGCGAACACATCCGATATGAACGACGGATATACGCCCACCACTATGATGGCAATGACCAGCAGCGCGATGGGCACATACTGCATCCCCGACACATCCGTAATATCCGCGAACCGCTCCTTGATGGGGCCGAACATCACGCGCTGGAGAGTCCAGAGGATGTACCCCGCCGCCAGAACAACCCCGAAAGCGGCTATCCCCGTGGTGTATGGGAATACCTTGAATGTGCCTAAGAACACCATTATTTCCGCGACGAACCCGCTCGTCCCCGGCAGTCCCAGCGAGGCGAGACCGGCGACCAGCAGCGCCACCGCCAGGAACGGCATACGCTTAGCCAGCCCGCCAAGGTCGGGGATGTAGCGCGTGTGCGCCTTGTCATACAGGAAGCCGACCAGCAGGAACAGCAGCCCCGTTATCGTGCCGTGCGTGAACATCTGCATCGCCGCGCCCGTCAGTCCCAGCGGCGATACCGTCCCCGATTCTCCGGCGACCGACGCCAGCCCAAGCATCACGAAACCCATGTGGCTGATGCTGCTGAACGCAATGAGCCGCTTGAGGTCTGTCTGGCGCATCACCACGATGGCGCCGTAAATCACATTTATGACGGCGGCGGTCTCCAGCAGCGACGCCGCGCCCGACGCCACATCCGGGAACATGCCGATGGACACACGAATCATACCGTAGCCGCCCATCTTTAGCAGCACGCCCGCGAGCATCACGCTGCCCGCCGTTGGCGCGTCCGTGTGCGCGTCCGGCAGCCATGTGTGCAGAGGCCAGAGCGGCAACTTCACCGCGAACCCCACGAACAGCAGCGCGAATATCACGCCCGCCGGCAGCAGCAGGTTCGCGCCCTTTATCGCGTCCGGCAGCGCCGTCATGTCGAATGTCCCGGTCGAGAAGAACAGCGCCAGTATGCCCACGAGCATGAACGCGCTGCCCAATATCGTGAATATCAGGAACTTCATCGCCGAGTATTCGCGCTTGCTCTTGGGGTCGCTCCCCCAGATGGCGATGAGGAAGAACATCGGGATGAGCTCGAGCTCCCAGAACAGGAAGAACAGCAGGAAGTCGAGCGATGTGAACACGCCCATCACGCCCGTTTGCAGCGCCAGCAGCCAGATGAAGTACTCCCGCACTCGCAGCCGTATCTGCCACGACGCCAGCACCGCTACCAGCCCGAGCAAGCCCGTCAGCAGCACTAGCGGCGCGCTCAGCCCGTCGACGCCCAGCAGATACTGCACCGCGAACCCGTCGTCGCCAAGCCCGGGGATCCAGTTGGCGAAGCGATCCACGAGTTGAACGCCGCCCGCGTCCTTGTTGTAGGCGGCGAATACTCCGATTGCCAGCGCGAATTCGACGACGGCGATCGCCGCCGCGAACACGCGGACATGCCTATCGTTCCTGAGCAGCAGCGCAATGATGACCGCGCCCGCCAAAGGCACGAATACCACCGCGCTCAACAAACCTGTGAACTCCAAGCTTTACCTCTGATTACCCTAGGGTCTTTCAGTCGCTCCACTCTATCAGAGGGACGCTTGAAAGACCGCGCCTATTATCCCAAGAACAGGAAGATGCCGAATATGATCAATATGCCTATCGAGATGCCCATGCCGTAGGCTTGCAGCTGCCCGGTCTGCGCCTGACGCAGCGCCGTGCCGGTGTTAGCGCCCAGCCAGCCCAGGAAGTTGGCGAGCTTGTCCACAACCGACCTGTCCACCCAGTCGAGCGCGTATGACAGCCAGCCGTAGAAGCCGCGCCTCACGATGATGTCCTCGTACAGCTCATCCATGAAGTATTTGCGATACAGCAGCGTGTGGACGGGCCGCAGCGCGTTCCCCATCGCCTCCGGCGACACCGCCCGCGAGATGTACATCAAATAGGCGAGCAGGATGCCGCCAACCGCTACCAGCGTTGAGAGCGCCGCGATGAAGATGTTGAAGCTTCCCGCCTCCACATGCACCGCCGGGTTGTAGTCCAAGAAGTGCGCCAGCCAGTGCGCGGGGATGATGCCGAGGTCGAAGATGGAGTTGGCGAGGAAGCCCGCCGCTACCGCCGGGATCGCCAGTATGACGAGCGGCGCTACCATCGTCTTCGGCGACTCGTCCACATGCACGCTGCCGAGGTGCGTCTCGGTGTCCGGGTCCCTGTCCGCGCCGCCCCTGAAGCTGCCGTGGAAGGTCATGAACACCGCGCGGAACATGTAGAACGCCGTCATGAACGCCGCAATCAGCGCCAGCGCGAACACGATACCGCTCACGGCGTTCCCGCCTCCGAATGCGTGGCTCAGTATTTCGTCCTTGCTCCAGAAGCCCGCCAACGGGAATATCCCCGCGAGGCTCAGGCTGCCGATGACGAATGTGCCGTATGTCCATGGCATCGCCTTGCGAAGCCCGCCCATGTAGCGCATGTCGAAAGTGCCGCTTGCGTGATTGACGCTGCCCGATCCGAGGAACAGCAGCGCCTTGAAGAAGGCATGCGTGAACAGGTGGAATATCGCCGCTCCGTAAGCGCCGACGCCCAGCGCCAGCATCATGTAGCCCAGCTGGCTCACCGTCGAGTAGGCGAGAACGCGCTTGATGTCGTTCATCACAAGCCCCATGGACGCGGCGAATATCGCCGTGATGCCGCCAATGATAGCGACCGTATTCATCGCGGCGAGCGACATCTCGAACATGGGGAAGAAGCGCGCGACTAGGAACACGCCTGCCGCGACCATCGTGGCGGCGTGAATCAGCGCGCTCACCGGCGTTGGGCCTTCCATCGCGTCGGGCAGCCATGTGTGCAGCGGGAACTGCGCCGACTTGCCCATCGCGCCCGCGAAGATGCCCAGCGCTACCCACTGCGCCGCTCCGACTGCCAGCAGCCCCATCTCTATGCTTTGGTATATGTCCGTAACCACGAACACATTCAGCCCTTCCGCCGCGAGCGCGTCCCCGTTGAAGAACAGGTACAGGATGCCCAGCAGGAAGGCGAAGTCGGCGAAGCGCGTGATTATGAACGCCTTCTTCGCGGCGGCGGCGGCGGACGGCCTGTCGAACCAGAAGCCTATCAGCAGGTATGAGCCTAGCCCCACCAGCTCCCAGAAGACGAACATCTGGATGAGGTTGTTGGCGAGGACCAGTCCGAGCATCGCGGAGGTGAACAGCGACATATAGGCGAAGTATCGCGCATAGCCGTTGTCGCCGTGCATGTAGCCGATGGAGTATATCTGCACCATGAGGCTGACGCCCGTCACGACGACCAGCGTTATCGCGGTGAGCGGGTCCATCAGGATGCCGACGGCAAAGTCGAACTCACCCGCGCTAATCCAGGTATGCACCGGATACGCCAGTTCGCCGTGACTGCTCGCGGACGCGGACAGCGCCCACAGCGAAAGTATGAACGACAAGCCGACGGCGGCTATCGTGATGTATGCGGCTGCCTTAGCCTCAGCGCCAAGTATCGGTCTGACGACCAAGCCAATCAGCGCGAACGACGCCAAGGGCAGGAACAGGATGAGCCATGCGGCTGCTTCCGGCATTTACAGCTTCCTCAATATCTCATCCGCGACATGCTCGCGCCCCTTGGGCACCAGCACGCGGAAACTCGTCCGCTCGCCCCAGCTCATGATGTCGCCGTCCGGGATAATCTGCGTGGGCAAGCCGTCGCCTTCCAGCACATCTTTCCACATCTGCGCCGTCATCAGGTTCGACGCTTTCTTATAGTCAATCCACATGGTTAGCCCTTACTGCTTGAGTTCGGCGGCGTCCGACACGAAGATACTGGAACGCTGCCTAAATATCGCCAGCACGATTGCCAGCCCGAGCGCCACCTCTGCCGCCGCAACCGTGATTATGAATATCGTGAAGACCTGCCCGGTCAGCAGGAACTGTACGACCTCATCCGTAGTCGCCTGCGGATTCTGCGCGATGCCCAACGGCACGATATAGCGCGACATAGCCACCGCGCTGATATTCACCGCGTTGAACATCAACTCGATGGACATCAGAACGGTGATGGCGTTCTGCTTCGTCATCGCGCCGTACAGCCCGATAGCGAATATAATCGCCGATACTATCAGAAAGTTCTCAAGACTCAATTCTGTCTATATCCTATTCATCCGTCCGTCGGCGTTAGCCTCTACCGCTCTCGTATCAGCGCAAGCGCCCCGATTAGCGCTGCCAGCAGCACCACGGACGCCACCTCGAACGCCAGCACGAAGTCGCGCAGCAACAGACGCCCAATCCATGGGATGGTGTTGGAGAACACCTCGCCGATGCGGTCGGAAGCGTCTGCCGTGATTGCGCCGCTCGCGACGGCGGCTTCTATCGTGTTCCAGTTGGTCGTAACGGCGACATATATCGCAACCGCCGCGAACAGCGCGGATAATATCGCCATAGGCAGGCGAAAGCGGTTCGATGGGCTGCCCTCCTCCACATCCCTTGTCATAAGGATGGCGAAGATTATCAGCACCGATATTGCGCCCACATAGACCAGCACCTGCACCACGGCGAGGAACTCCGCTCGCAGCAGCACGAACATCCCGGCGACGCCGAGAAAAGATACTATCAGAAACAGCGCAGCCCTGAACAGATCCTTGAGCACCACCACAGCCAAAGCCGCAACGATGCTGGAGACGGCAATCGTCCAGAATACGATGTCCGCGAGCAGGCTCGCCTCTGTGCCCTGACCCAACATTAACGCTCAGTCCACCTTTCTTCCTGCTCTTGCACCGTCGGCCTCTCGTGCCGCCCCGCGTTCTGCCACTCCAGAGCGTCGTGCGTATGCGGATGGTAGCCTTTGTCCTCTATCTGCGGACGGAACCATGTGCTGGGCTGCTTGGGCGATTCGTTCAGCATCTGCTTGTTTATCACGAGGTCGCTGCGTCGGTACTTGCCCTCTTCGAAGCCGCTGCCCATGTGCAGGGCGTCATAGGGGCACGCCTCCACGCACAGCCCGCAGAACATGCACCTGCCGATGTCGATGTCGAATACATCTATGGAATACTTGTCGCCCTCCGGGACATCCTCGCCGCTGGGATGGGTGACGATGCGGATGATCCCGAGCGGGCAATACTTGGCGCAGCTGGCGCAGCCGGTGCAGCGCTGCTCGTACCAGCTGAACTCCTCGCCTCGGAAGCGTCCGTGCTGCGGCATCCTGTCAGGCACGCTCATCAACCCAACCAGCGCCTTGATAGCGGTGCCGGGTTCCTTGACGGCGAGCGACATGGCGTTGGTGTTCCGCATCTTGGCAAGCCCGACCAGTCCAATCTTGCGGTCGGGATACTGGTTCAGGGTGAACATTCGGCTCGGCATGACCAGATTCTTCATCGTGATGCCAAGCCCCTTGAGCAGTCCGGTTCCATACATGGCTAGTCTGCCTCCGCATACATGTTTGCAAGGGGTGACGGCTGCGGCGCGGGGCGCTCCAGCTTCTTACCGCCAAGCAGGTTGACCATCACGATGATGGCGGCGATGGTGATGACCCAGTTCACCGCTGCCATCGTCCACAGCCCGCGCGTGGAAATTTGCCCTTGCGCGTCTTGGAACAGCATTACTTCGACGGCGATGACGAAGATGTTCAGCAGCGCCAGCCCGAACAGCCCCTTCCATGCGAACGCCATAATCTGGTCGATACGCAGCCTGGGCCATGTCGCTCTTACCCAGAGCAGACCAAAGATGACGACGACCACCTTGAGCACGAACCATACCTGTCCCGGTATCGGATCGAACCCGCGCGTGCCGCCGAAGAACAGCGCCACCGCGATTATGCTTACAACGATGGGAGCCATGAATTCGGCGAGTTGGAAGATGGCGAACTTCATGCCGCTGTATTCGGTGTGGTAGCCCGCGCCAAGCTCCGATTCCGCTTCAATCTGGTCGAAGGGGGTTCGGCTCATCTCGGCAGACGCGGCGGCGAGGAACACGAGGAAGCCCAACGGCTGCACAAGCAGGAAGGGCACGTTTTGCGCCTGCACTACATCGTAGAGCGACATGGAGTTGGCTATGAGCACGACGCCCGTGATAGCCAGCGCCATAGGGACTTCGTAGCTGCACAGCATCGCCACGCCGCGCATCGCGCCCAGCATCGCGTACTTGTTGCGCGACGCCCAACCCGCCGCGAGCACCGCAACCGTGTTCAGCGAGGTAACGCCCACGATGAACAGCACGCCGATGTTGAGCCTGCCGAGGAAGGTGTTCTCGCCGAATGGGATGACGGCGATTACAAGCACCGTCGGCGCGAACAGGATGACGGGCGCAATCGCAAACACGAGGCGATCTGCCGATGCGGGCGTGGTGTCTTCCTTGACGATGAGCTTGATGATATCCGCGAAGGGTTGGAGCAGCCCGAACGGCCCCCAGCGATTGGGCCCCATCCGCGCCTGAAACCTGCCGATGGTGCGCCGCTCGAACCATGTGTACAGCGCGGTGGAAAGCACCAGCGCGTTGATGACGATGAACGCCAGCACGCCACAGGCAGCCGCGTATGCGAGCCAGCCCGGCAAGAAGAGCGCAAACAGGCCGTATATGCCGTGGAAGCTGAGGAGTCCCGTCTGAGAGAAGTCCATTATCTATCCACCTCACCGAGCACGATGTCGATGGAGCCGAAGATGACGATAAGGTCGCTCATCTTCCAGCCTATCAGCATATCGCGCAGGGGCGTGATGTTGATGAACGATGGCGCACGCACGTGGCAGCGATAGGGCGCGATCCCGCCGTCGCTGACAAGATAGAAGCCCAGCTCGCCCTTGGGTGACTCGACCGCGGCGTAGATGTCGCCTTGGGGGGGACGAATGAAGAAGGGCGCTTGCGTCCTGATAGACCCTCTTGGAATATCCTTGACGCACTGCCGGATGATGCGAATGCTCTCGCGCATCTCTTGGATGCGAACGATGTAGCGATCGAAGGTGTCGCCCAAGCCGCCGATGGGGATGTCGAACTCCAGCCGGTCGTAAATCTCATAGGGCGCTGCCTTACGCAAGTCCCACTCGACGCCTGCCGCGCGCAGCATGGGCCCCGACACCGAAAAATCGATTGCCTGCTCGTCGTTCAGGATGCCCACATGTCTGGTTCGCGTGAGCACGATTTCGTTGCCTGAAATCAGGGCTTCCAGCTCGTCGATATATTTGGGCATGTTCCCGATAAAAGTGTCCAGCGCAACCCAGAAGTCATCCGGCGCATCCTGGAACACGCCGCCCGGCCGCATGTAGCTGAGTGTAATGCGCGCGCCGCACAGCATTTCGAACAGGTCGAGGATGCGCTCGCGCTCGCGGAAGCAGTACATAAGCGGCGTGGCAAGCGCCCCAAGGTCATTGAGCAGGAAGCCCGTCGCCATCAGGTGGCTTGCGATACGCTGCAACTCGGCGCTGATGACTCGTATGTACTGCGCGCGCTCCGGCACCTCGATGCCCGCGAGTTGCTCAACCGCCCGCACATACGCGAGATTGTTCGACATGCTTGCGATGTAGTCCATTCGGTCGGTCAGCGTAACAATCTGCACATAAGTCCGGCCTTCCGCCAGCTTCTCGGAGCCGCGATGCAGGTAGCCGAGCACCGGCTCCACATCGACGATAACTTCGCCGTCGAATGTGACGCGCAACCTGAACACGCCGTGCGTGCTTGGATGCTGCGGGCCCAGGTTTATAGTAACCGGCTCAGTTCTGACAGTTGTCATGCGTCGCCTTAAACATCCTGTCCAAGATAGTCTTTTCGCAGTGGATGGCCTGGGAAGCCCTCCCAGAGCAGTATGCGCTTCAGGTTGGGATGCCCCTCAAAGCGTATGCCAAACAGGTCCCAGACCTCGCGTTCCTGAAAGTCCGCGCCCCGCCAAACGCCACTCACCGATTGAACCTGCACTTCGTCTCTGCCGTAGCACTCCGCCTTGACCACAACGCTCTGGTTGAGCGTGAGCGAAACAAGGTGATAGACGAGCTCGAAGTATTCGATGTAGTCAACCGCGGTGATGGAGGACAGGAAAGAGAACTCCAGTCCGGGGGTGTCCTTGAGGAAGCGCGCCACATTGAGAATAGATGTCGGATCCACCCAAACATCACCGTCAGCGAAGCGCACAACCGCGCCCGGCAAGTCTGAGTTGATGCGTCTTGCGACATCTGCCCCGGCAAGAACTCTGGTCATAAGTATGCTGGTCTCACTTCTGGCGAGCGATGGAATACCGCTTGATTTTCTCGTGAAGCTGCATGATGCCATAGAGCAGCGCGTCCGGTCGGGGAGGGCAGCCCGGCACATATACATCAACGGGGATGATGTGATTCACGCCCGGCACCACGCTGTAGCTGCCGTAGTATGGTCCTCCGCTTGTGGCGCACACGCCCATGGATATTACCCACTTGGGGTCTGCCATCTGCTCATAGACGCGCTGGATCGCAGGAGCCATCTTCCATGTAACCGTGCCCGCGATGATAATCAGGTCCGCTTGGCGCGGGGAGGGCCTGAACGCCTCCATGCCGAAGCGCGATATGTCGAAGCGCGACATTGCGCTCGCCATCATCTCGAACGCGCAGCACGCCAGCCCAAACGACAGGGGCCATACCGCCGACTTTCTGCCCCAGTTCACCAGCGCGTCGACCGAAGTAACGGCTATGTTGCGCTCTAGGTCGTCAGGCACTTCGATGATGGGTTCTGCCAGCATCGCGGTGTGAGTCGCCTTGATGTGGTTGATGACCTCGCCTTCGTCCCTGTCGACGCTCCAAGTCTGCTCGAACAGGGGAATGGTGAGGCTATGGCTTTCCTGCGCGCTGTTCTCAGTCATTCTAACTCCATTCGAGAGAGCCTTTGCGCCATGCGTACAGCCAGCCGATGATGAGGATGGCGATGAACACCAGCATCTCCAGCAGAATGAATATCCCGAAGTGTCGGCTCATGTAGCCGTAGCTCGCTGCCCATGGGAACAGGAATATCACCTCGACATCGAATATCACGAACAGCAGCGCAAAGCCGTAGAACCTGAAGTTGAACTGGCTCCACCTGCCGGTCAGCGTCTCGAAGCCGCACTCGTAGATGCTTTCCTTGACGGCGCTCGGCATCTGGGGCCGAATCTTCAGCAGCGAAAGCGCCCAAGACATCAGCAGCATGCCAACCGGCACCGCGACCGCAATGGCGGCGAATATGGCTATGTAGCCGTATTGTCGGAAGTAATCGTCCAGCATTTTCCACCAGTGGACAGCTTAAAATTGTCGCCGTGAATATAGCATAGCGCGGTCAACTATTGCAACCCAGATGACGCAATCCAAACTATCAGAAGCGTCCCGTCCCATCTTATTTCGCGCATCCCGCCCTATGGATGTGAGCCGCCGCGTGAGCCGCCGACGCTTTATTGACAGCACAATGGCGCAATGCTACGATTTGCGCTCAAAGTCGCATGCCGTCAATCGCGCCGTAAAGCGCATGACAAGCCACTCCACGCCCAGAACTGTCGAGTCTTCCGATTGACCTATTCCACGCCTTCGCAAACAGCCGAAAAGCGCGCTCCCAGCCTGCCCGACATGTTCATTGAGCATCGCGCTGCGATAGGCGCGGAATTGCGCCGCTCTCTCTCCGGTGACGGCTCGGTTTATGACCTGCTGCGCTATTACATGGGCTGGGTTGACCTGGACGGCAATCCCACCGTCGGCACCGAGGGCAAGTATTTGCGCCCAACGCTGTGCCTATTCGCCTGCGACGCTACGGGCGGCGCGCGCGAACAAGCCATGCCCGCCGCCGCCGCGCTGGAACTCATTCATAACTTCTCGCTAATCCACGACGATATTCAGGATGAGGATGAGACGCGCCATCACCGCAAGACGCTCTGGGCTATCTGGGGCGTGCCCAAGGCGCTAGTCGCCGGCAATGTGCTGCGAACCGTCGCCGATACCGCGCTCGATGACCTGCAATCGGCGGGCGTGCCGCCCCATCGCATTCTGCTCGTGGTCAATCGGCTCACGCAGGCGTATCTGGAGATGATCGAGGGGCAGTATCTGGACATCTCGTTCGAGGGACGGCAAGAGGTCGGGCTGAACCAGTATCTTGACATGATTGCGCGCAAGACGGGCGCGCTCATACGCTGCTCGTTCACGATAGGCGCGCTCATCGGCTCGCCCGACGACAGGGTTGCCGCAGCGTTTCTTGAGAGCGGCAAGGCGTTGGGCTTTATATTTCAGGTACGCGACGACATCCTTGGCGTCTGGGGCGATGAAGCGAGCACCGGCAAGCCTGTCGGCGCTGACATACGGCGCAAGAAGAACTCGTTCCCGGTCGTGTACGCTATGGCGCGGGCGCGGGGCAATGACAAGCGCCGTCTGCTCAGCATCTACGATAAAGACGAGCCGAACGATGCCGATGTCGCCGATGCGCTGCACATCATGGACAGCGTGAATACGCGGGACTACGCCCACGCGCTCGCCGTCGAACATGGCGAGGCAGCCCTAGATGCGCTTGCCGCCGTCGAGCTGCGAAAGCGGGCAAGAACCGAGTTTGAAGACCTTATCGATTTCCTGCTGTTCAGGGAACACTAGATCGTGTGGGCATTTGCGTTATTCCCATGGAAACGGGAATCCAGAACTTCAGAATGTAGTCACTTTCGTATATTTTAGGCTAACCCAAAACACTGGATTCCTGCTTTCGCAGGAATGACGGAATGAAAAGTCGAGAGGTTCCGGTGGCAACCGAATTGGAACTGGCATATAATCACTGCCAGCGCATCGCCAAAGAGAACGCCCGCAACTTCTACTACGCCTTCCGCACGCTGCCTGCCGCCAAGCGCAACGCAATCTATGCGGTGTACGCCTACTGCCGCATCTGCGACGACATCGCTGACGGCAACCTTTCGCCCGAGGACAAGATCCGCGAGTTTGCGCTTGTGCGCCAGCGCCTGCATGCGCGGCATCCGTCAGCTCAGGACGCGCCCGTCTTCAGGGCGCTCCACCACGCCGCCGATGCCTATCAGATACCATACGCCCACTTCGAGGATATATTGCAGGGCGTCGAGATGGATATGACAAAGAGCAGATTTGCGAGTTTCGGTGAACTTCGTGATTACTGCTACAAGGTGGCTTCGGTCGTGGGTTTGGTGTGCATCAAAATCTTTGGCTACACCGACCCCAGCGCGGAGAAGTACGCCATAGACATGGGCATCGCCATGCAGCTTACGAACATCCTGCGCGATGTGAAGGAGGATGCGGAGCGTGACCGCATCTACATTCCGCAGGACGAGATGGCGCGCTTCGGCTGCACCGAGGCGGAGCTTATGCGCGGCGCGCTCACCGATTCGTTCAGGGCGCTGATGGCGTATCAGACGGCGCGCGCGCAAACGCACTTCAAGAGCAGCGAGCCGCTGTTCTCCCTCGTCGCCGCCGATGCGCGCGCATGCCCCAGATTGATGCACACCACCTACAACCGCATCCTCAATCGTATCGAGCAGTCCGGCTTCGATATATTCGAGCGGCGCATTGGGCTGAACGCAAGCGAAAAGCTGCTGCTCTTGGCGCGGCTCGGAGTGAGCGGCGTGTTATCCGCCTTGCCTCGACTATCCACCAGAAACTGAATATCCTATCCATCCCGTATATCCATGTGAGTGAAGGTGAGCAAAGCAATGAAGTGCATAATTGACACTGACCCCGGCGCTGACGATGTGCTGGCGCTGATAATGGCGCTTAACGCCGCGCAAATGGACATTCTTGCCCTGACGACCGTTGAGGGCAACGCAACCTTGGCGCACACGACCGCCAACGCCCTGCGCCTGCTGGAGTATATGGGGCGGACGGATATTCCGGTGTATGCGGGCAGCTCAGAGCCGCTGGTTGGGGAGTTCCACCACGCCTACGAAGTGCATGGCGATGAGGGGCTGACTGTGCGGCTGCCGGATACGGATATGCCGCCCGCGAATGGGGATGCCGTCGATTTCATCATCGAAACTGCGCTGGAAACGCCGGGCGAGGTCACGCTGTTCGCGCTGGGGCCGCTGACGAATGTGGCGAGGGCGCTTATGAAAGAGGAGCGGCTGAAGGATGCGCTGCGGCGCGTGTATATCATGGGCGGGACCGGCGATTCCGGGGGTAATGTTACGCCATACGCGGAGTTCAACATCTATGACGACCCGCATGCGGCGAATGCGGTGTTCGGTTCGGGAGCGCCCGTTACGCTGCTGGGGCTGAACATATCTCACCAGACATCGATTGCGCGGGACGATGAGGTCTGGTTCACGGGGGACGCGCCGGGCGAAAGGCTGGCGGCGCGCATTGTGGAGAACTGGTTCGAGTTGGGGCAGGCGGAGCAGCGGTTCAGCATGCATGACCCGGTCACGATTATGGCTGCGCTGCGGCCCGATCTGATACGGACGCGGGCGGCGACGCTGAGCGTGGAAACGGAAGGCGAGCGAGTGGGAGAGATAACGGCGGACTACGATAGCGGGGGCAGCGTGGATGTTGCCGTGGGCGTGGAGAGCGAGGAGGCGCTGTCGTTTATGCGCGGGCTGCTGAGGGGGTAGCGTCGCAGCATTAACCTTTCAGGATTATGGCGGCGATTAAGCCAATGAGGGCGATTATAATGCCGCCGCCCGCGCCTAAAATCGCAAAGAACAGCCTGTCAATGCGGTTGGTCAGGTGCGTTTCCACCGCGTTTATGTGCGTTAGCCAGTCGGGAGCGGCAGGCGCGTTTGCCTGCTGCTGTTGGCGTTTTTGTTCTTGCCTTCGCATTGCCATGGCGATAATTCTTTGACCTGTCGTTGGACGCATCTGAAGGGCAGGCGGTTGCTTGTAGCGAGTTCGCGGTCATTAACGAGAATTGCGGAGTGGACGCACTTGCCTAGGCGCTTCGTGATTCTCAACACGCTCCCAATTCTCCCACAACTCATCTTCGTGCATCCTTGCCCATCTCAGTAATGCGCGCGCTCGCGCCATGGGCAAGTCCCCTCGCGTTATCCGCATCGAGCGTAAATTGAAGGAAGCCCTATACTCGGCAGAATGTATGTGAAAGTGAGGCCAAGGATGGTCGTCCCACTGCATGTAAATTGACATACCCATGAATTCGCTAATCTTGGGCAATTATGGCAGCTCCCCAATTTGCTCTCGCCTCGTCTATCGCCTCCCAGAAAGTCGACTCGTCAGGCATTGCGTCAATCTGCTCCCGTGTTATGCCAAGTAGATAGGCATACCCTGTTTCAGGCGCTATGTCCAATTCCATGTCGCTTCCGGGAGGGCGTCCCCAGCAGACGCAGCCACCTTCCTTGTTGATGTGAACATCCTCGAAGAACTCGCGATTGTTCCATGCCTTGAATACACCCTTGCCTGCTAAGTGAGACAAGTCGATTTCGCCTTCTACGCCATCCTCGTAACGTGCCCAGATGCGGAATCCGTCTCGTGGCTCTACGGCTATGGGGTCAACGAATGCAGTCATGGTTAGTCTTAACTCCGATGGGGTATCTTGTAGCGAGTTTGCGGTCATTATAGCATGGGGGTGTGTTGCGGCGGCGTTTATGCGGGTTGCCGGGGGACTGCGGAGGATAGGACAAGGCTTGCGGTTGGCGCTTGGCAAGCCTTGCCGTTTTCTATTGTGAACCGTATAGCTACTTACGCAAGTTCCAATAGCGGAAGTCTTCGTAACTGCCATTTCGTCCACCGTTATCTACAAGCAGCAGCGCCCCTATGTCCTTCTTACGCACGACGAAGCACACATTCGCCGTCTGCGAGCTACCTGGGTCTATATCCTCATAAGGCTTCCACGCTACATCCAGACCGAGACCACAGTAAGCATTGCTGTCAGAGCGCCACCAATCTTTGTATTCACGGTCGTTCTTCGTGCCGTATGCCTGAATTCTGTCTATGGCTTCGTAGTTGTTGCTTCTTGCGCCGTCATTTTGCACTTTGATGCGAATTACTATGCGAGAGTAGTCGACACTCAATTTGTCCGCGAATTGCACAAGGTCGTCCGCTTGGCGTCCATGTGTCACTTCTACAATCCTAAGCGAGAAGTTGTCCAAGTTAGCCAAGTCGCCTTTGTCTCGCAGAGGGAATGGATTATCAGGTGAGCGTCCTATCGGTTCAGGCGTGGGAGTTGGTGTAGGCTCAGGTGTTGGAGTATCGGTAGGTATTGCCGTGGGACCTGGTGGTGGCGTTGAGGTCGCCGGGGCTGGAGTGACAGTTGGTACCGACGCCTCGTCGGGCAATTCATAGAATATCTTGTCAATAAAATCGTCATATAGAACTAGACTGCCGATGTCTGATGATGGGACATTGAAGCAGATATTTCCGCTTAACTCGCCGTCCTCAAAAATCTCACGTCCATCTTCAAATCTTCCTGGTATTACGCCGCATCCATGCGAAGGATAGGCAATGTTTGAGTCACCTACGACATGCATGCGAAAAACAGTAGAGAAACCCTTTGCTTCGGCGCTGGTGTTTCTAACTTTAATTCTAACCATGAAGAACTGATGTCCCGCAGGTGGTAGTTCGTTAAATTGGTTTTCGTCTAAAACCAATTGAGTGCTATTTTCAACCACATCTATAACCCAAATAGCAAATCCGTCCTCACTGATCAATGTCAGTGGTTGACCGAATGGCACCGGATCATGCCTACTCGTCCCCCAGCGTACAGGAGTTGCGGTAGGAATTGGCGTGTTAGTAGGTATAGGCGTCGCAGTTGGTGGTCTAGGTGTTGGCGTGCTTGTCGGCATAGGCGTCGCGGTTGGAGGCACGGGCGTCAAAGTAGGCGCTGGCGTGCTAGTCGGCTCGGATGTAGCAGTAGCCGTAGGTGTCTGAGTGGGTTCAGGAGTTGCTGTGTGAGTGGGCGTAGCCGTGTTAGCAATCGGAGCGCTGGTGGCAGTGGGTACGCTTGTCGCTGTTGGTTCCATGGTGGGAGGAACCTGGGCTATCGGTTGCGATGTTGCCGTTGCTAGTATCACAGATGGCTCTGGATTCTCACAACCAACCAAAACTGCGACTACACACAACGCCAGTAATACAATGCGCCTCATAATACGGATACCTCCCTCGTAGCTAGGATTAGGCTCCTCACCACAAGTAGCCAAGTATCCGCGTACACGCCGCAAGGGAGGCACGAGTGCCTATCCCATCCAAGCGTGTACGCGTCGGACTCCTTGACTTAACCTGTGGTGAGGTTGCAAGCATTATAGCATGGGGAGTGATAAATGTGAGTATGGATTATCCGAAATGTTCAACCTCAATATGCCGAGTTCTTCAAATGCATGCGGCGCGGAGTGTTAGCAAGGGACAAGTTACAGCAGAAAATTGTTGACCTGCGGGGACAGAGTTGCTATATTGACAAGTACAATTGTTGACTGATTTACTCAACAAAGAAGATGAAAGGCAGCGACTATGACGACACAACAGGTCATCTCGCGCGAAACCGGCGTGGAGGACCAGGCGTATAAGTGGGGGTTCGAGTTCGATATCGAGTCTGACATCGCGCCGCGCGGGTTGAGCGAGGATATTGTCAGGCTCATTTCGCGCAAGAAGGGCGAACCGGAGTGGATGCTGGAGTGGCGGCTGAAGGCGTATCGCCACTGGCTTACGCTGAACAATGAGGAACCCAAGTGGGCGAACATCGAGTACCCGCCTATCGACTTCCAGGATATTATCTACTACGCCGCGCCGAAGTCGCAGGCGGACGCGCCCAAGAGCCTGGATGATGTTGACCCGGAGATACGCGAGGCGTTCGACAAGCTCGGCATCCCGTTGCAGGAGCAGAAGCGGCTCACAGGCGTCGCCATTGACGCTGTGCTGGATAGCGCGTCCGTCGCCACCACATACCGCAAGATGCTGGAAGATGCGGGCGTGATTTTCTGCTCGGTCAGCGAGGCGGTCAAGACGCACCCGGAGATAATCAAGAAGTATCTCGGCTCCGTCGTGCCCTATACCGACAACTTCTATGCCACGCTTAACTCTGCGGTGTTCAGCGACGGCTCTTTCGTGTATGTGCCGCCGGGGGTGCGCTGTCCGATTGAGCTTATGACCTACTTCCGCATCAATGAGCTGGACACGGGGCAGTTCGAGCGGACGCTCATCATTGCCGACAAGGGCAGCTATGTCAGCTACCTTGAGGGCTGCACCGCGCCGATGCGGAAGACGCATCAGCTTCATGCCGCCGTCGTGGAACTTGTCGCGCTCGATGACGCGGAGATAAAGTATTCGACGCTGCAAAACTGGTATCCGGGCGACAAGGACGGCAACGGCGGCGTCTATAACTTCGTAACGAAGCGCGGCGCGGCGCGCGGCAGAAACTCCAAGATTTCCTGGACTCAGGTGGAGACAGGCTCTGCCATCACATGGAAGTATCCCAGCGTGCTGCTGATGGGCGACAATTCCGTTGGCGAGTTCTACTCGGTTGCGCTGGTGAACAATTACCAGCAGGCGGATACCGGCACAAAGATGATTCACATCGGCAAGAACACCAAGAGCACCATCATCGCCAAGGGTATCTCGGCAGGCAAGGCGCAGAACACATACAGGGGGCAGGTGAAGATTATGCCCTCGGCGCAGAACGCGCGCAACTTTACGCAGTGCGACTCGCTGCTCATAGGCGACGAGTGCGGCGCGCACACCGTGCCGTACATCGAGGTGCGAAATCCGACGGCGCAGATGGGGCACGAAGCCACAACTTCCAAGGTGGACGACAGCCAGCTCTTCTACTTGCAGCAGCGCGGCATCGGCCTGGAAGAGGCGAACTACATGATTATCAACGGCTTCTGCCGCGGCATATTCAAGGAACTACCCTTTGAGTTCGCGGCTGAGGCATCCCAACTATTGAGGGTGAACCTGGAGGGCACGGTAGGCTAAAGATGACACAGGAAATCAACGATAACGCTCCTTTGCTGGAGGTGCGAGACCTCCAGGTGTCCATCGAGGACACGCAGATTTTGAAGGGCATAAGCCTGACGGTGAATATAGGCGAGGTGCATGCGATTATGGGGCCTAACGGCTCCGGCAAGAGCACGCTCGCCAATGTGCTGGCAGGCCGCCCGGAGTACACCGTCACCGGCGGCGAGGCGCTCTACAAAGGGCAAGACCTGTTCAAGATGGACCCGGAGACGCGCGCCCGCGAAGGTGTATTCCTAGCATTCCAGTACCCCGTCGAGCTGCCCGGCGTGCGCTCATGGCAGTTCCTGAAGACCGCAGTCGACGCTATTCGACAGCATCGAGGCTTGAGTGAACTGCGCGTGCGTGAGTTCGACCGCATGCTTGAAGAGAAGATGCGGACGGTGGAGATTGGCGGCGACCTCGTGCGCCGCTCCGTCAACGAAGGGTTCTCCGGCGGCGAGAAGAAGCGCAACGAAATCCTTCAGCTCGCGCTGCTGGAGCCGACGCTGGCGCTGCTGGACGAAACCGACTCCGGCTTGGACATCGACGCCCTGCGTATCGTGTCCAACGGCGTCAACCTGTTCAGGTCTGATGAGCGCGCCATCGTGATGGTAACGCACTACCAGCGCATCCTGAACTACATCACGCCCGACTATGTGCATGTCCTCCTGGACGGCAGCATTGCGATGTCGGGCGGGCGCGAGCTTGCGCTGGAGCTGGAAGATAAGGGGTATGAGTGGCTGCGTGAGGAAGCGACGGCGGTGTAGGGTTCGCATGTCAACAAGAGTTCATCAATGCCGATAAGAAACGAGTCAAACAGGGCATACCTCATCGCGTCTCTCGACATATACAGGGATGCTATGCGCGACTTCATAATTCGCGAGCTTAAGAAAAATCAGAGTCGTAGAGTTGAGGACACACTGCGAAAGTACCTGCGTGCAAACCCTAGACGCTACAATGTGCGTGACCCTCGCAGTATGTTTGATGTCAACGATTTCTTCTCCATAATCGGCGACAATTGGCAGGAAGTATTCAGGGCAGCCTTCAATGGCGATAAATTCGTTCTGGACACGCTCAGACAGATAACCTCTATACGCAATAATGCAGCCCATCCTGCTTATGGCTCAGACATCGATAGGGCTTGGGCTTTGGCGCGAATATACGACATGTCTGATATATTGGGGCGAATAGGCGCAGCGTCGGAGAAAGTTCGCGTACAATCGATTTGGAACCAACTTGTTGATATACAGAATGTGCAATCAGCGCCATTGCCAACACAACCGGAACAAATGGAGCGATATGGCAATAATGCCAAAGTAAGCGCGAATATACCCACTCCGCAAGCGCCAGTTCGCGCAACTGATGAACTCAGTTATGTAATCTATGTGGACGATCCGACGAACCGCGCTAGAGTGCATCGGTCGGATTGCCGATATTACATTAACCGAAGAGAAGAAATTCTATCTAACAATCAATGGCATCACGGCCCGTATTCTCGTGAAGAAGCCTTTGCTAAAATGGAAGGACTCGGTAGGACAAATTCGGGCCCATGTGGCACCTGCAACCCCTAACCACTGACGGACTAACTGCTATGACCACTGATAGGCAAGTGCAAGGCAAGAAAGCGGAACTGGCCGTGTTCGGCGAACTGCTGGAACGGGGCGCGTTGCCGTATTTGCCCTTGGCTGATGTCGAGGGGGTGGATGCGATTGTGTCAGTTGAGGGCGGCAAACTGCTTCGATTACAGGTTAAGGCGCGGGGTGTCAGCGGGGGCAGGGATTCCAAGTGGTTTCGAGTTCAGAAACTGGTTGTCGCCGACGATTTCTTTGTCTTATGCGTTGAAGCGCCGCAAGGTGTCGTGGGCGATGTATGGGTATTCCCGTCAGTAGTGTTTGACGCCTATGCTACCCGCGATCCAAAGGGCATCAGAGACTTGAAGCTTGATGCGGGCGTCAGGAAATACGGTCAGCCCTTGTATGAGCTTCTTTGCGGTTTCAGGAACCGCTGGGAACTGATTACCGAATATGGGAGTTACAAAGAACTTTTGAGTAACCCTGAAAACTTGGAAGACATCTTGGCAATGAAGGAAGCGTTGGAAGCGCCCGAAGAAGAGACGATGACTTTGGACGAATATGAGCGACGCCGAGAGGCAAGAGTATAGAATCGTAGTTCGCGGCGGCAGGGTCGCAAGAGAGATGGAGCGTCTGCCGGGCTCAGACCATCGCAGAGTGGTTGCCGCTTTGCGTAGCCTGAGTGAAAATCCCAGAAGGCGGGGCGTAATCAGACTGCGAGGGAACACTTACAGGTTCAGAGTAGGAGATTTCAGGATAATATACAGGATCAACGATTCGGCAAGGTCAGTGGTTATAGGCGCTGTTCGTCGTCGCAACGAAGGCACATATCGGGATTTTAGGCGTCTATTCTGAATGAGTATTGCGAGATTTGCTTCCAAACTAGCGGGCTGACCAATCAAAAAATGCTGTGAACGCTGATAGGGAATGCTATGACGACTGAAACGCGAAATCAGGTTGATGCGGCTGAAGTGTATAGCCGGCTTGGGCGACTGGCAGGGAAAGTATCGCAGATTAACTCTCGCCTCGACCGCATAGAGGCGGCACAATCTTGAACGCTGTATTGGATTCTTGGAATCGGAGCGGCAGTTCTGGCATCGATATGGATCGACAAATCTGACTGGATATTTGACGAACTGAAACACGGATGAACTGACAAACTCACATGACACAAACACTCACACGACACGAACAATATCAATCCGACTTCCATTCTCTTGACGGCGGGGCGCAACCCCAGTGGCTGCGCGACATACGCACTGCGGCGTGGCAGCGCTTCCTTGCGGTCGGGCTGCCGACGGCGCGGCGCGGCAATGAGCCTTACAAGTACACCAATGTCGCGCCCATCGCCAACGCCGGATTCAGTCTGGCGGAGGCTGCCGACGGCAGTGTCGAAGCTGCCGATGTAACCCAATTCGCGCCTTGGCAAGCCGGCTGGCATCAGCTCGTTTTCATAGACGGCATATACTCGGAGGCGCTTTCAACTGCGCCGTCCGACGACGATGATGTCGTAGTGACCAGTCTGGCGCAAGCCATTGCATCGGGCAATGGTGATGTAGAGAAGCGCTTGTCCCAATACACCGATATTGAGGAAGACGGTTTCATCGCGTTGAACACGGCTTTTATCAGCGACGGCGCATTCGTGCGGATTGCTGACGACGCGAATGTCGAAACGCCCGTACACCTGCTATTCCTCGCGTCCGGCAATACGCAGACGGCATCGCACCCGCGCACGCTTGTTGTCGCCGGCAGTAATAGCGCCGCTACCGTCATAGAGTCTTATGTTGGTATCGCGGACAGCCCCTATCTCACCAACTCCGTTACCGAGATGGCGCTTGAGACGGGCGCGACGCTGAACCACTATCGCCTGCTCATCGAAAGCGAAGACGCCTATCATGTCGGCGTGGCGCGTGTGCATCAGGCAGATGGCAGCGCGTACAATTCCAAGGTTTTCGAGCGTCAGGTAGGGCTTGGCAGATTCGACCTCTACACCGGCATCGATGGCGAGAACGCATCCTGCGACCTGAAGGGGTTGTACTTCACATCCGGCAGTCAGCACATGGACAACTACATCAACATCAATCACGAGAAGCCGCACTCCAGCAGCCGCTTGTACTACAAGGGCATCCTTGACGGCAGGTCGCGCGCCGTGTTCGGCGGCACGGTCTTTGTGCAGCCGGGCGCAATCAAGACCGACTCACACCAAGAAGACAAGAACCTGGTGCTGTCGCCCGACGCGGAGGTGGACAGCAAGCCCTCACTCTTCATCTATGCGGACGATGTGAAGTGCGGTCACGGCGCTACGGCGGGGAATATAGACCTGGATACGGTATTCTATATGCGAAGCCGCGGCATAGATTTGGAGACGGCAAGCCGCTTGCTCATCTACGGATTTGCCAGCGAGATTATAGAGACGGTCGAGGACGACTACCTCAGAGGCTACCTTGAGGATCAGTTCCTCGATTCGCTCCCAAGCTACAAGTTTGAGTTCTAGGCTGATATGTACGACCTGCACGACCTATATCAAGAAGTGATAATGGACCACAATCGCCGCCCGCGCAACTTCCGCAAGCCGGATGGTGCGAACAGGCAGGCGGAGGGGTTCAACCCACTCTGCGGCGACCAGATTACGCTGTATCTGGCGGTAGAGGACGACATGATTGCGGATGTTGGCTTTCAGGCGGTCGGATGCGCTATATCCAAGGCGTCGGCGTCGATAATGACCGAGAGCGTCAAAGGGCTTTCGGTGGAGGACGCCGAGAAGGTGTTCGAAGAGTTCCACAGCATGATTACGCAAGAGGATTTCGATGCGGATGTGCTCGGCGACGCCGAACTTCTTCAGGGCGTATCGCGCTATCCGGCGCGCATAAAGTGCGCCGCGCTGTCTTGGCATGCTCTCAACTCCGCTCTCGACGATACTGAGGAAAAGACGGTTTCAACCGAATAGCCGCGCCGGTAACGATACGGCTAGGGGAGAGTAGTCTATGTGTATTCCAATCAAGGTGGACTACGGCGTCCGGGCGCTGGTTGACTTGGCGCTGAACGGCAGGGGCGCGCCCGTGCGCGCCAGCGAGATTGCCGGGCGCACCGTGATACCGGAGCAGTATCTAGCGCAGGTTCTGCATGCGCTGAGCAAGAGCGGCTTCACCCGCAGCCAGCGCGGGCCGCAGGGCGGTCATCTGCTTGCCATGCATCCTTCGGAAATCAGGCTGAGCAAAGTTATGGTCTGTCTTGGCGGCACGGAAGCGCCCGTCGCCTGTCTTGCCGACAACACCATCTGCATTCACTCGCCGGCTTGCGCTCAGCGCGAAGTCTGGCGAACGGTGGCAGAAGCCGTGTTCAATATCCTCGACTCCACAACGATAGAGGACTTGGTGAACAGCACCCCTATTCATCCCGAACAGGAAGGGGAAGGCGCTCTGCCCATCACTCTGAAAACAGCAATCTAACCGATATAAATCAAGCGAATCAAGCAGAAAGCCAAACAAGGAGGATAGTTATGGCATTCCAGAAGGTCGCAAGCGTAAGTGAATTGCCGCCGGGAAGCACGAAGGTGTTCGAGGTCGGCGACAGGGCAGTAGCCGTGTGCAATGTCGATGGGCAAGTGTATGCGATTGAGGATGTGTGCACCCACGACGGCGCTTCCTTTGATCAGGCCGAGTTGGAGGGATGTGAGATCGAATGCCCCCGCCACGGCGCGCGCTTCGATGTTCGAGACGGCACTGCGACCGAGTTGCCCGCCGTCGTTCCTGTTGACACTTTCAAGGTGCGCGTCGAAGGTGAAGACATCGAGATTGAAATATAAACGCGCAGAGAAGGGATTGTGGTAGGTAACATCATGCTGGATGTGAGCAAGATTCGGCAGGACTTTCCGGTCCTCGCCAAGACCGTCTATGACGGCAGGCCGCTGGTATGGCTGGATTCGGCGGCTACTTCGCAGAAGCCGCGCCAGGTTATTCAGGCGCTCGTGGACTACTATGAGGGCTACAACGCCAATGTGCATCGCGGCGTGCATGCCCTCAGTATGGAGTCCACGGAGCGCTATGAGGAGGCGCGCCAAAAGGTCGCCGACTTCATCGGCGCGGAGAGTTCGGACTGTCTTATCTGGACTCGCAACACCACCGAGGGCATCAACCTCGTCGCCAACAGCTGGGCGGAGGACAACATCAAAGCGGGCGACGAGATTGTCGTCACCGCCTTGGAGCACCACAGCAACCTGGTGCCATGGCAGCAGATTGCCCGCAGAAAATCCGCGAAGCTGCGTATCCTGCCGCTTGCCGCCGACCACACGCTCGACATGGACGCCGCGGATACCATCATCGGCGCGCGAACGAAGTTGATGGCGATAGCCCACGAGTCCAACGCCATTGGCACTATCAACCCGGTCAAGCAGCTCGCTGCCAAGGCGCGCGCCGTGGGCGCGGCGGTGCTCGTCGACGGCGCGCAGAGCGTTCCGCACATGCCGGTCGATGTGCAGGACATAGATTGCGACTTCCTCGCGTTCTCAGGCCACAAGATGCTGGGTCCCACCGGCATCGGCGGTCTCTATGTGAAGCGCGATGTGCTAGAAAGCATGAACCCGTTTCTGACGGGCGGGGAGATGGTGCTGGCGGTGTCCTACGAGGACGCTTCATGGAACGACCTGCCGATGCGCTTCGAGGCAGGCACTCCCAATATCGCCGATGCCATTGCGCTGGGCGTCGCCGTCGATTACCTGCAAGCGATTGGCATGGACAATATCCGCGAGCATGAAATCAGCCTGACGACCTACGCGCTAAACACCTTCAAGGAGCTGGAGGAGGAGTTGGATGTGTATGGGCCCAAGGACGCTGAGAAGCGCGGCGGCATAGTGTCGTTTCATCATCCCGATGTCCACCCGCACGACCTGGGCACTGTGCTGGACAGGCGCGGCATAGCCATTCGCACGGGGCATCACTGCGCCATGCCTATGGTGCAGAGTTTGGGCGTGCCTGCAACGGCAAGGGCGAGTATGTATCTGTACAATACCGAAGAAGAGGTTGATATGCTCGTTGATGCCCTCAAGGAGGCGCTGAGGTACTTCGGCAATGGAGCTAAATAGGCTTGATGACCTGTACCGCGATGCGATTCTCGACCATCGCCGCAATCCCAGAAACCACGACCGGGTGATTGATTCCGACATAGTTGGCGACGCCGTCAACCCTTTTTGTGGCGATGAAATCCACTTGCAGCTCGGTCTTGACGCGGACTATCGCGTTGACCGCGTGGGCTTGCAGGGTGAGGGCTGCTCCATCAATTTGGCGGCAGGCTCCATGCTCACCGAGGCGATACATGGCAAGGCGCTGGATGAGATTGACGCTCTTGTGCTGTTGTTCCGCAAGATGATGCAGGGCGACGCCGACGCCGAGCAGTTGCTCAAGGACGAAGGCGACTTGTCCAGCCTTGCCGGTGTGCGCGACTACCCGGTGCGTATCAAATGCGCCTTGCTGTCGGTGTCCGCCCTGACCGGCGGCATCCAGAGCTACAAGTCCGCTGTGTCATAGCGGTTCGACCAATCCCTTCTTGGTGAGCTTGTCGAACCGCCTGACAAGGGTTGCAAGTCCAATTATCGGCAGTCCTACAAAAGCTTGCTCGTAGGCTCTAATGATGAGCGGGAGTGACCGTTGCGGGCGTGATTGCCTATCAGCTTGGTCAGCTCCGCGTCAGACAGCGAAACCTTGCTCTGACTCTCATCCTTGGGCAATTCTTGGCGATGGCTTCCGACGCCCGTGCCGACAAGGGTGATGCCGACGCGCTTCTTCATTTGCCGATCCTGCACCACTCCGAAGATTACATTCGCGTCTGATTTGGTAGCCTTGCGGATGATTTCAGCGACTTCATGCACCTGCCCAAGCGTCAAATCCTTGCCGCCGGTGATATTGAACAGGACGCCGGTCGCCCCTTCTATCGGAGCGTTGAACAGCGGGTTGGCGAGCGCGGCGCGCGCCGCTTCTATCGCCGCCCATCTGCCCTCGCCCTCGCCGTATGCCATGAACGCCGCGCCCGCGCCGCTCATTACCGAGCGCACATCCGCGAAGTCCACATTTATCATTCCGGGCACTGTGATGATGTCGGATATTCCTTTGACGCCCTGCCGCAATATGCCGTCCGCGGCTTCAAATGCGCGTTCCAGCGACACCTTGCCCTTCAGGGAGGGCAGCAGCCTGTCGTTCTCCACGACTATGAGCGTGTCCACCTTCTGCTTCAGGCTGTGCAATCCCTGTTCGGCAACGGCGCGCCGCCGCGAACCCTCGAACGAGAACGGCAGCGTAACCACGCCGACCGTTAGCGCGCCCTTCTTTCGCGCAATGTCGGCGACTATCGACGATGCGCCCGTGCCCGTGCCACCGCCCATCCCCGCCGTAATGAACACCATATCCGCGCCGTCTAGCAGTTCCGCGACATGTTTCTGGCTCTCTTTTATGGCGCGCCGCCCCACCTCCGGGCGACCGCCGGAACCCATGCCGTTCACGGTCTGCGGCCCGATGGCGTATGAGGGCACGGATTTCAAGCCTGCGAGCGCCTGAAAGTCGGTGTTCAGGGCGAGCGCCTCAACTTGTGTTAGGCCGCCGCGAACCATCCGGGACACCGCGTTGCCGCCCGCGCCGCCCACTCCCACGACCTTCACGCTGATGCTGGACGATGGAGAACCCACCGGCGAGATATTTTCCTTCTTCCTGCCAAATCCGATACCGGATATAATGTGTTCTAGCATTGCGTTAACTCCGTCTAATTCAGTTGCCGTTGTGCGTTCATGTTTATGCGCGCGGGTGTTATGCCGCTTGCGGAAGTGTCAGGAAGTGATACGGGATGTTCCATACGCCGGATGTGCCCATATCCACCACAGCCTTGTGTTGGAGCGCTTCCGTGACCACGCCCATGCTGCCAAATCGGGGGCCGCCGTTCACATTGCCCATGTACACGACCTGCTGGCCGACATGGACGCTGCAACATGTGGCGACCTTCGGCAACAGGCGACGCAGAGGCATACCCGGCATCCGAAGCTGGTGGTTGGCTGTGTGAGTCGTTGTAGAACGCATCATTGGATTTCTTCCTTCCTATTTCACAGAACATATTAGAACAGGACGAGAGTTCTTGTCAACCCTAATTCGTTCAGAACGCCGAAATTGCTCGGCATTCTTTTCGTGGCTGTCGTTGTGGCTTTGTGTTGCCTCGCCATTAGTGATAAAATCTCGGTGATGCGAGGCTGTGGCAATGCGGCGACTTCAGTCGCTTGTGGATGCCAATCAGGGGACTAATCAGAGAGCGAACTAGGTATATCCGGCTGCCGGCTGCGGACAGCGTGAGAGAGGGGCTAGGACATGAGACTTGAAGGTAAGGTAGCTTTGATAAGCGGCGGCGCGCGCGGACAGGGCGCTACGGAAGCAAGGCTCTTCGCTCAAGAGGGCGCTGCGGTGGTCATCTGCGACATTCTTCAGGATGAGGGCAGCCAAGTCGAGGCAGAGATTAACGAGTCGGGCGGCAGAGCGCTCTTTGTGAACCTAGATGTAACCAGCGCCTCCGATTGGCAGTCGGCGGTTGCCAAAGCGGTTGAGACATTCGGCAAGCTCGATATTCTGGTCAACAATGCCGCGATATACAGCCGCGTCCCCATCGAACACGCTTCAGAAGAAGAGTGGGACAGCATCATCGACATCAACCTGAAGGGCGTGTTTCTTGGCACCAAACACTCCATTGCGGCAATGCGAGAGGCGGGCGGCGGTTCTATCATCAACATATCGTCGACCGCGGGGCTTGTGGGCAGTCCAAGGGGCGGCGCTTACACGGCGTCCAAGGGCGGCGTCCGGCTGTTCACCAAGAACACGGCGATACAGCTCGCCCCCGACGGCATCCGTGCCAACTCCATCCATCCGGGTCCCATCGACACCGATATGATTGCCGACAACATAGGCACACCGGAAGGCTTGGCAGAGTCGGAATCGCGTGTTCCGCTCGGCAGGATAGGCACGGTCGAAGATGTCGCTTACGGCGCGCTGTTCCTCGCCTCCGACGATGCGTCGTACATGACCGGCGCGGAGCTTGTAATCGACGGCGGCATTACCGCTCAATAGGACATCGCTTGACGACATTCACCGCCCAAGTTGAGTTGAAAGTGAACGGCAGCGTTCACAGCCTTGAGGTGCGTCACCACTGGACGCTTCTGCATGTGCTGCGCGACGCGCTCGGCCTCACCGGAGCCAAGCGCGGCTGCGACAGGGGCGAGTGCGGCTCTTGCACCGTGCTGATGGACGGCGATCCCGTGTATGCCTGTCAGATGCTCGCCTTGCAGGTTGGCAGCCGCAGCATCATCACGATAGAGGCGCTTGGCGACAGCGATAACCTGCACCCGATTCAGCAGGCATTCTTGGACAACGACGGGGGGCAGTGCGGCTACTGCACACCCGGATTCGTATTGAGCGCCAAAGCGCTGCTGGACGCGACGCCGAATCCCACCGAAGAGCAGATTCGCCACGCGCTATCCGGCAACCTGTGCAGGTGCAATGCCTACGGCCGCATCATCGAGTCGGTGAAGCAGGCGGCGCGCAATTGAAGCCGAATGTGGTCATAGGCGGCTCCGTCGCTCGCCGCGACCTGCCGGAGAAGCTGACCGGCGAGGCGAAGTATGCCAGCGACATCCGCTTGCCGGGCATGCTTCACGGCAAGATTGTTCGCAGCCCGCATCCTCACGCCCGCATAACGGGGATAGACACCTCGCCGGTCAAGAGTCTGCCCGGCGTGCATGCGATTCTGACGCCGTTCGACGTGCCTGATGGCAAGGTTGCGCCCGATCTGCCCATCCTCGATAGCACGGTTCGCTATGTCGGCGATGAGGTCGCAGCCGTCGCCGCCGATGACGAAGACTTGGCTGAATATGCCGCCAGCCTGCTCGAAGTCGGCTACGAGCCGCTGCCATTCGTTACGACCGCGCGCCAATCCATCGAGCCGGACGCGCCGCGCGTGCATCCCAACGGCAACTTAGTGGGCGGCGAGCCGCTGTCCCTGTCGCGCGGCAATGTAGATGAAGGCTTTGCCCAAGCCGACCGTATTTTCAGCATGTCGTTCACCACGCCGTCGCACTCCGCCGCCGCTCTGGAGCCGAGGGCGGCGGTAGCGATGTGGGAAGGCGATCGTCTGACCGTCTGGAAATCCTCGCGGGGCGTCCATGCGGATCGACTCAGTCTTGCGCTGGCATTGGGGATCGAGCGTGATGCCGTTCATGTCATCGGCGCGACTATGGGCGCGGGCTACGGCAGCAAGGACGAAACCCGCCTGTCGGTCATAGCCGCCGTGCTCGCTCGAAGGGCAGGGATACCCGTGAAGATTGAGGCAACACGAGAGGAAGAGTTCGTCGCCGGCAGAAAGCGCCATTCGACGGAGACCACCGTGAAGGTCGGCGTAACCAACGACGGCACGGTTACAGCCATCCACGCCAGCACACTGATGGACACGGGCGCTTATCTGTCATCAGGCCCGGGCGTAGTCAGACGGGCAGGGCAAGGCGCGCTTTATCTCTACCGCTGTGCCAATGTCCGCTATGACGGCTATCTTGTCTATACGAACCAGCCGTCTGCCGGTTCGTATCGTGCGCTGGGCGCGCCGCAAGGTCACTTCGCCCTTGAGGTTACGATGAATCGTATCGCCGATGAGCTTGGCATAGACCCCCTGGACTTCCGGATGCGAAACCATGTCGGCGTCAACGGTCAGCCCGGCGAAAGGGTAACGCCCGCCGCTGAGATTATCGACACACAGCCCGTTGAAGGCGGCATTCCCTTCTCGTCGAACGGGCTGCGCGAGTGCCTGGAATCGGGCGCGGAGGCGTTTGGCTGGCAGAACAGGCGCAGCATTCAACCACAGAGCGCGGCGCACAGGAAGATAGGCAGCGGCATGGGCATGTTCATCTATCGCGGCGGGCCGGGCGGCAGGTCGTCGGCAAGGCTGCGGCTGAACTCCGACGGCAGCGTGCAGCTCATCGCCGGGATTATGGATGTCGGCGAGGGCAGCGAAACCGTAATCGCGCAGATTGTCGCCGAAGCCATGGGCGTATCATACGACGATGTGCGTGTAACTTTTGGCGACACGCGCCGGACGCCCGAAGCGCCCATCACCGCCGGCTCCACCGCCACCTTCTCCACCGGCTCGGCCGCTCAGCAGGCGGCGACCGAACTGAAAGCCAAGATTCTGCAAGTCGTTGCCACTCACCTGGATGATGATGTGAACGCGCTCGATATAGTGGATGGGCGCGTAGTGTCAGCCGACGGCGTGGTGCGACTCTCGCTTGCCGACTTCGCTGCCTCCGTTACGGGACATCCCCTCGAAGTGGAAGCCTCAGTTACCCCCGGCAGCAAAGACTACATCGTGAACTCATTCGGCGCGCATTTTGCTCAGGTGGAAGTGGACACGGAGACGGGCAATGTGCGCGTGCTAAAGTATGTCGCGGCGCACGATTCGGGGCGCATCCTGAACCCACAGCTCGCGGTGAATCAGGTCGAGGGGGGTGTGTCGCAGATGCTCGGCTTCACGCTTTCGGAAGAGATGCTGACCGACAGGCACAGCGGGACTACGCTCAATGCCAGCTTCTTGGAACACAAGAGTCCGACCATTCAGGAATACCCGCCCATTCAGACGATATTCGCCGATGTCGTGGACCCCATAGGACCATTCGGAGCAAAGGCGCTGGGCGAACCTCCCAGCATCGGCGTTGCGCCCGCAATCGTCAACGCCATATACGACGCCGTCGGTGTGCGTATCACCGACCTGCCCGCCACGCCCGATAAGATTCTCAACGCTTTAAGCGCGCGAGGCGAAGTTTAGCCATTCATGAATACCTTTGAGTTTGTGCCTGCACACAGCGTCGCCGAAGCCGGTGAACTGCTGACGGCAAATGAAGCACCCGCAAAGATTTTCGCGGGCGGCACTGACTTGCTTGGGGAAATCAAGCAGGGCGTAGCCCACCCCGCAAGGTTAGTCAGCCTGCAATCCATCGCCGCGCTTAGGGGTATCGCGCTCGGCGACGATGGCGCGCGCATCGGCGCGATGACCACAATCGCTGAAATCGCGGCGCATCCGCAAATCCGAACCCGATACACGGCGCTTGCGGAGGCGGCAGACTCGGTTGCCACGCCACAGATTCGCAATACAGGCACGCTTGGCGGCAACCTGTGCCAGCGTCCGCGCTGCTGGTACTATCGCAGTCCGATGTTCGACTGCCGCAAGAAGGGCGGCGCGCGCTGTTTCGCCCACGACGGCGCGAACAAGTTCCACGCAATCTTCGACGGCGCAATCTGCCCCGCGGTGCACCCGTCCGATACCGCCGTAGCGCTGACGGCTTTGGACGCGCAGGTAGCGACCGAATCTGCCGATGGCGCGCGCCTGCTGTCGATGCAGGACTTTTTCGCTGCGCCGGGGGTAGATGTTACCTCCGAGAACGCGCTGCGTCCCGACGAAATCCTGACGGCGGTCATCATTCCGCCTACGACGACAAACCTGCGTAGCGTCTATCTGAAGGCTAAAGAGCGGCAGGCGATGGACTTCGCGCTGGCGAGCGTGGCGCTGGCAGTCGAGATTGCCGACGATACGATTATCAGCGCGCGCATAGCGCTTGGCGGCGTTGCGCCCGTGCCGTATCGCGCCCACAGCGCGGAAAGCGCGATGCTCAGCAAGGGCATAAGCGACATAGACGCCGAGCATATAGGACGCCTCGCCGTCGAAGGGGCGACGCCGCTCACCGATAACGCCTACAAGGTGCGCCTTGCGTCATCGCTGGTATCGCGCGCCGTCAGAACGCTTCTGAGCTCAGAGTAGGGATGCCGTGTCGCAGTGAACCACGCCGTTAGCCGTCCCCCCAACTTGCTGGACAACCTCGACGCAGGGCTTGGAGGCTTATCCCAAGACGCATTGGGGCTGGCGCTCGATTTCGACGGCACAATATCGGAGTTCGTCCCGCTGCTTGACGATGCGGTTATCTTCCCCGCCGTCGTAGCTCCGTTACGCAGCCTGTCCCGAAAGCTCAGGCTGACTGCGGTGGTGTCTGGTCGGGCTGCCGCCGATGTTCGGCGGCGTGTGGGCATGGACGAAATCGTATTCGTGGGCAATCATGGCGCGGAGTACATCGTTGACGGCTCGCCGGACACCGCGCCGGGCGCAGTCGATCGCTCTGACAGCATACAGGCGATCCTTGACAGGATAAGGGAACTCGTGGATATTCCCGGGCTTGTGTGGGAGAACAAGGGATTCAGCGCCTCAATCCACTATCGCATGGCAGATGACGAGATTGCGGCGCTCCAACGCATCCAAGCCGCTCTGGAAGCCGTCCCCGAAATAGCGGATATGGAGGTCTTTCGGGGAAACAAGATTCTGGAGATTCGTGCCAGGAACCATGTGAACAAGGGTTACGCCCTACGCAGGCTCATCCGAGACCGCAATCTGAAAAGAGTGCTGTTTCTGGGCGACGACACCACCGACGCCGACGCCCTCCGCACACTCCGACGGCGCAGGCAAGAGGGGCTGATTGGCGGGCTTGCCATCGCGGTCATTCAGGACGGCACGCCCGCATCCGTGCTGGACAACGCCGATTACAGCCTCAACGGTGTGCCGGAAGTCGCCGCCTTCCTGCGCCATTTGGACGCCGCTATGAGATGATGCAGACATCCATTCCGCGCGGCTCCGTCCTATCCGTCTGTCCAGCCCGTTAGCCCCGTCCTGCGCTAGAAGATGGCAATAGGGTTGACGGGCGACCCCGTAGTGTTGAACAGCCGCAGCGGGTTGATGGTGAGCATAAACTCCCATCTGTTGCGCTCTTGGCACGCCGCCGCCAGCTCCTCCAGATTAGGGTTGTCCAGAATCCACAGCCCCATGGCGACGATGCCGACCTGATGGATAGGATTTGACATGCTGGAATACTGGCTCGGCATAACATCGTTGCCGGTGTCGCTGCCCAGCACGGCGATGCCGCGCTCGTGGAACAGGGGCAGGCACGCCGCCTGACACGCGGGCGATCCCGCCTCTCGCGGATTGACCGGCCCCTCCACATTGCGGCGGTGTAGATTGCCGGTACGCACCAGCAGCACATCGCCCTCCTCGATGCGGAAGCCGCACCGCTCTTCAGCGGCTAGGATGTCCTCCGGCATCACGCCCTCGCCGCGTTCCACCCAGTCGACGCCGCGAATCATCGGCACATCCACCAGCACGCCGCGCGTTGCGATACCGTTCTTGGCAAGCTCAATCGACTCCACCGTCGCGCCCAATCCTGTCGATACGAGGTGCGGCGGACGCCCGTTGTACATCTTGCCCTGCCAGAAGAAATGGGCGAGGCTATCCATGTGCGTAATGTGATAGCCGTGAAACGCCATTCCGAAGAAGTCGGTGGCAGCCTGACTTGGGCGGTTCGTAACCTTGTCGCCGCTTGCCCAGCCCTCGCCGCTCTCCAGCATGAAGTGCAGCGGCGTGGACATGTGGTCGGCCTCCGGCGTCCATGTAACCGTCCGCGAGCATGACACCGTTGCGCCTTCCCGCACCAGCGACACCGCTTGCAGCGTCTTCTCGTTGGACAGCAAGTTCAGCGTGCCGTGCTCATCGTCATCGCCCCAGCGTCCCCAATTGGACAGATTGTCAAAGTAACCCAGAACCTCTTGTTCGCTCGGTATCTGTGCGGGCATCTGCAAATCTCCTCTTATTTTGACTATCGCATAGTTGACGATTTGCCCGTAGTATAACCCTAGCCGTCTCCAATGTCATTCGCATCGCGGTTATTCCGTCCAACCACTCCATCCTATTCGGCGATGTTAATTTCAGAGAAAATCGCATAAGAGGAATCACAATGGTTGTGCGCCGTCAATTTCTGGATTCTCGGTTTCACGGGAATGACGGGTGAGCGGGCGGGAAGGCTTATTCAGTCTTCTTAATTTCAAAATCCCACTTGTGCAACTAGTTGCGATAATGTAAAGTAGTTGAAATGGCTTATGCCGCATCTTGTGATAGTTATTATTGGAGGAGATGATGAATACATGCAAGTGTAGCAAGGCTGAGTTCGCCACGGATATGAGCGTTCCCGTGTGTACTCAGCCTGAAAGAACGGGTCTCGTAACAATAGAGGATGAGCCGATCATCGGTGAGACCCCGCAGGCCACATTGCAAAGCTGGCTTACCCCCAATTCCCTTTTCTACATCCGCAATCACTACTCCATTCCTCAATGGGAGGCCGATACAGAATGGGAACTCGCCCTAGACGGGCATGTCGATAATGCCCTGTCCTTGTCGCTGAAAGACTTTCGCAGCCTTCCCATACAGACGCTGCCCATCACCCTTGAGTGCGCCGGCAACAACCGCAGCGATCTCGAACCCCAGGTGCCCGGCAACCCCTTCCAGAACGGCGCTGTGAGCACCGCTATCTGGGCGGGCGTTCCTCTCCGCAAGTTGCTTGAGCGCTCAGGCATCAGAGACGGCGCTGTCGAAGTTCTCTTCGAAGGCTTCGACGTCGGTCAACCTACCCCTGACGAGGAGTCGCAGCCGTATCTCAGAAGCCTGCCCATCGATGTCGCCATGCACCCTGACACGCTGCTTGCCTATGAGATGAACGGCGAACCGCTGTCGCGTGAGCATGGCTATCCGCTGCGCCTTGTCGTGCCCGGCTGGTATGGCATGGCGTCCGTGAAATGGCTACGCAAGATAAGCGTGCTTCAGGAGAGCTTTGAGGGCTTCTTCCAAAAAGACCGCTACATCATCGAAGACGATGACGGAGGGGCAATCCCCATTTCCACGATACATGTCAAGTCCCTGATAAGCTGGCCGCAGTCTAACACGAGCTTGCCAATGCAATCGTATGTTGTGAACGGCATGGCTTGGTCTGGTTTCGCGCACATTGCCAGGGTGGAAATCAGCGACGACGGCGGCGAAACCTGGGGCGACGCAGACCTTGTAGGTCCCCGCTACCGCTACTCTTGGCAGCAGTGGAACTTCACATGGTCGCCCAAATCGACGGGACACTACACGCTCGTGGCAAGGGCAACCGACGAGGATGGCAATGTCCAGCCCCTTGAAACGCGCTGGAACAGCCTTGGCTACATCATCAACGGCGTTAGACCCGTCTGCGTTGAGGTGCGCTGACATTCGTGATAGCATCTCCATTCGGGTGGCCGGGAATAGCAACCTGTTTGTCCTGAACCTGTCGAAGGACGAACAGGTTCAGCGCATTCACCCGAAACGAAGCGCTATCGAGGAAGGTTGATGGCAATAGAACCCGCTCAGGGTCGCGCGGTGGGCAACCGCTTTCTGGCGGCCCTGGCATACGGCGATTACCAGACTCTATGGACGGCAAGCTTCTTCGCGGGCGCTGCGGCGTGGGCGCTTATCGTCGCGCGCGGCTGGATAGTGTATGAGTTCTCGGACTCGTCGCTATGGGTTGGCGTCGTTACATTCGCCGCCATGATACCCAGAGTGCTGGTGTCGCCGTTCACAGGCTATCTGTGCGACCGCTTCGACCGGCGAAATGTGCTGAGAACCATGTTCGCCGTGAACATGGCGCACAACATCGTTCTCGGCTTTCTGATGCTGAGCGGAAACGCCGAGATATGGCATCTGATAGTTCTGTCGTTCGTGAACGGGTCAGCGCGGGCGGCGCAGATGCCCGCCGGCCAGTCGCTCATACCCAACCTGGTGCCGCGCGTACACCTGCTGAACGCTATCGCGCTCAATCAGGCGACTATGCACGGCTCCCGCCTGCTTGGGCCTATGGCTATCATACCCCTGATGGCTACGACCGGCGCGGCAGGTGCGATATTCCTGTGCGCCGGATTCTATGCCATCAGCCTCATACAGACCCTGCGTCTTCGCACTTCGTCCACAGGCGAAATCGACACTAGGCAGAACTTCTTCCGAAACTTTGCGGCGGGCGCGGTCTATGTGTACAGGACGCCCATTCTGTTAGCCATAGTCATTATGGCGATATTCCACTGCGGGCTTACGATGTCTTTCGAGGCGCTGCTGCCCGTGATGTCCACAAGATTGCTGGATACGGCGGGAGCAGACTCCGGGGTTTTGGTCTCGTTCGCCTCATTGCTGAACGAATCCGGCGCGGGCTTCAGCCTTCTGATGATGTGCGTCGGCGGCGGCGCGCTCGTCTCCCTGATAGCTCTGGCGGGCGTCAGCAGCGATATTACGAAGGGGCGTCTGTTCCTCATCGTGGGCATAGTGAGCGGACTCGCCCCGGTTGCGCTTGGGCTGTCCCCCAACCTCATAGTCGCGCTGCTGTGCGCCGTGGCTATGGGCATGAGCCAGGCAGCCTTTATGACATTGACCCACACGATGATTCAGATAATCGTTCCCGACGGCGTTCGCGGGCGCGTGGCGGGCATATACTCCGTGCATATAGGCGGCATGATGGCATCCGCGAACCTGTTCAACGGCGCGCTTGCCGACTACATCGGCGCGCCCGTGCTGCTGATTGTCACCGGACTGATATTCGTCGTCGTTGTGGCGCTGAGCTGGCAGTTCATGACGATGCGGCTCATATACAGAGGCGGCGTTGCCCGCTACTCCCAGGCTCTGGCAGGCTGACCCAAATGCTGAAGCAGTCTTTCATTCATCTGCCAAGGGTTGGCAAAGTAACCGAGGGCGAAATCTGGGATGCGGGCATATCCGACTGGGACGACTTCCTGGGCGCTTCGGAGTTGCCGTCGCGCATTCGCGGCAGGGCAGGGCGTCTGCAATCGCTGGTGCGCCGCTCGCGTGAGCGATATGAATGCCGAAACGCCGCCTACTTCGACGGGGTGCTTCCCGCAAGGGAACGCTGGCGGCTGTATCCCGACTTTCGAGGGCGCGCCGCCTTCGTGGACATCGAAACCACGGGGCTATCTCCGGAGCGCGGCATCATCACGCTCATAGGCGTGCTGGACGCCGACGGCTACACGGCATATCTGTATGACGAGAACCTCGCCGACTTCCGCGAGGCGCTGGAACGGTACGACCTCATCGTAACCTTCAACGGCGCGGTCTTCGACCTGCCGTATATCGAATACCACTTCGGCAGCATATTCGGGAATGTAGCGCATTTAGACCTGCGCTTTCCGCTCAAGCGCGCCGGCTTCTGGGGCGGTCTGAAGTCCATCGAGCAGCAGGCGAATGTAGCGCGCCCGTCCGAGCTGAGCGTCCTCAGCGGCTATGACGCCGTGCTGCTATGGAAGCTTTGGCAGCAGGGCGACGAGCGCGCCCGTGATACGCTGGTCAGGTACAATGCCGAGGATGTAGCCTCGCTGCCCGCGCTGGCGGAACTCGTGTACAATCGTCTTGCGGGACGGCTGCCGATTCAGACGGATGATCTCGCGCCAACGCATCGCTGCGACATCGATTTGCCCTACGACCTGGACATCATCGAGCAACTCGGATATATGAAACGAAGAACGAGGTGGGCGCTGTGAACCGCATCGCCCTTGTCAGCAGCGACGAAAGCGTGCGCGTGGCAAGCCCGGAAGCGCCGGGCATACCGCACTCGGCAATATCGTCGCGCGGGCAGCGCTGCGCCTGGCCCACATGGTCACCCGACGGCGAGGCGCTGGTATATTCCGCGTATCCTGCCGCCGCCAGCAATGGACATGGCGCTTTCAGGATAGTATCGCGCCCTCCCGGAGAACCCGCAACATCGCTCTATGTCAACGAGCCGGGCACCGATGCCATAGCGCAGCACACGCCCCACTACATGATGTGGTCGCCCGATGGCGCTAAGCTCGCGTTCGTCGCTCAGACGCTATCATCGGGACTTTCGCTCTTCGTCAGCGATGCCGCCGGCTCAGGCGCGCCCGTGCGCCTGCTGGACGGAGGTCCCCTCTTTTTCTGCTGGTCAAGCGACTCCCGTCGCATCCTGGCGCACTCCCGCGAGCTGCACTACCTCATAGACATCGACGCCCCGACGCCCGCGCAAGTGCCGGTCGTATCCCTCGGCTATCAAGCGCCGTCGGTCAGCCCGAGCGATGGGCGCGTTGCCATCTGCGGCGAACTCTCCGAAACGAAGCAGGGCATACTCATCGCCAATTTCGACGGCGGCGCGGAGATGGTCGACGAGGTTGAAGGCGCAGTCAGCTTCTCTTGGCGACCCGATGGCGTGAATCTCGCCGTCGCCCGCGACTTGGACCGCGGCGGCGGCTACTACGGACGGCTTGCGCTGATTGATGTTGCCACATCCTCCCAGCGCACCCTGCTTGAAGAGCCGCTTCTCTGCTTCTTCTGGTCACCCGACGGCTCCAAGATCGCCTACATCGCGCCCTCGGATGACGCGCAAGGTTCGGTGCGCTGGGGCATACTCGATTTGGAATCGGGCGACAGACGCTATACCGTCGACTTCATGCCCAGCCGCGAACAGCTTACGATGTTCATGTTCTTCGACCAGTACAGCCAATCCCACAGGCTCTGGTCGCCGGACAGCCGCAAGCTGCTGTTCACCGGCGTACTAGGTCGGCGTCAGGTTCGCGCTCCCCTGCCCGACAGCGGCGCGTCCGTCATCTACATCGCAGACGCCGACGGCAACGCCGAACCCACGCCGGTCGGCACAGGCTCCATTGCCGTCTGGTCGGTGTAGCCTGCCCCGTGTTCCCTTTACCCTGTTCATCCAAATATGCCCGCGTTTGACGCCTCACTCTATTGGTGATAAGTATAGGCTCATTCGGTTTCGGGGGTTTATCGTTTGCTCGCCAAATCTACCACTTGCGCTGTCGTTGGTCTGGAAGGCTTTATCGTTCAGGTCGAGGTTGACATCTCGCCGGGGCTGCCCAAGTTCACTATCGTCGGCTTGCCGGACGCGGCGGTTCAGGAGGCGCGGGAGCGTGTGCGCGCCGCGATACGCAACTCCGGCTGTGAGTTCCCGATGCGCCGCATCACCGCGAACATGGCGCCCGCCGACCTGCCCAAGGCAGGGCCCGCTTACGACCTGCCGATTGCGCTGGCATTGCTGATTAGCTCGGGGCAGCTCCCGCCCGCGCCCGCGTCTGCCATGTACCTCGGAGAACTCTCGCTCGATGGCGCGCTGCGGCACACCAACGGCATACTGTCCATGGTGGCGGTGGCGCGCGATGAGGGCTTCGAGTCCGTGTTCGTGCCCGCCTGCGACTCGGGTGAGGCGGCGCTGGTCGAGGACATTCGCGTCTTCCCTGTGGAGACGCTTGGTCATCTAGTGCGGCATCTGCGCGAGGAAAATCGAATTGAGCCGGTGGCGGAGGATGTTTCGGGTGCGAACAGCCGCGCGCAACGGCAGAGCGCGAGCGTCCGCGTCGGCAGGGATGTTGACCTCGCCGATGTGCGCGGACAGGAGCACGCCAAGCGCGCGCTTGAAGTCGCAGCCGCGGGCGGCCACAACCTGCTGATGACCGGCCCGCCCGGCAGCGGCAAGACGCTGCTTGCGCGCGCCATCCCGTCCATCATGCCCACTATGACCTATGAAGAAGCCATAGATGTTACCAAGATTTACAGCGTGAGCGGGCTGCTCTCCGCCGCATCGCCGTTCATAGATGAACGCCCGTTCCGCGCGCCTCACTACACCATATCCAACGCCGGACTGGTTGGCGGCGGCAGAATCCCGCGACCGGGTGAGGTAACGCTGAGCCATCGCGGTGTGCTGTTCCTGGACGAACTGCCTGAGTTCGGACGCAGTGTCCTTGAGGTGCTGCGGCAGCCCATCGAAGACAGCGTCGTAACTATCAGCCGCGCGCAAGGCACTATCAGTTACCCGGCGAACTTCATGCTCGTCGCCGCGCGCAACCCGTGTCCCTGCGGCTACCTCAACGACACCGCGAAGCAGTGCGTATGCAGACCGAGCGAGATTTCGCGTTACAGCCAGCGTATCAGCGGCCCACTGCTAGACCGCATCGACCTGTTCGTCGATGTGCCGCGCGTAGAGTATGAGAAGCTGACGCGCCCCAGCGACGCAGAATGTTCTCAGCAGGTGCGGCGGCGTGTGGAGGCGGCAATCCACACCCAGCGCCGCCGTTTCGACGCCACCGATCTCGTGAACAACTCAGAGATGGGACCGAATGAAGTTTGGAACTTCTGCCGGATGGACAATGCCGCCAAGGCGCTGATGCAGACGGCTATGAACCGCATGAACCTGTCCGCAAGAGGCTTTCATCGCATCCTCAAAGTGTCGCGCACAATCGCGGACTTGTCGGGCGACGATGTCATCGAGGTGTCGCACCTCGCCGAAGCCCTCCAGTACAGACAGGCGGGCGAACTCGACTGAAACGCTTGGCATCTAGGTTGTGGGGGCATTTGCGTCATTCCCGTGAAAACGGGGATCCAGAATATCAGAATGTAGGCATTTCTCATATTTCGGGCTATCTCAAAACACTGGATTCCTGCTTTCGCAGGAATGACGGGATGAAAGCAGGAATGACGGGATGAAAAGTCGAAATGTCCACAGAGCCTAACCGAAAGCGGACAATCCTGCCCGTCTTGTCCGCTATGTAGCTTTGGCGGCGCGGCGGCGCAGGCGCGTAATCAGCAGATACAGCGCGAATGCCACGACAACCGCCACGCCGAACCCGATGCCAAGAATCAAGCCTCTGGTCTCCAGCAGTTCCAGCGCGTCTTGACCGAAGACGAGCGCCAGTCCTGCCCAGATGAACATCCGCGCGCCCCTGCCGACCAGCGATGCCAGTATGAACGGCTTTCTGTCCATGTCTATCGCGCCCGCGGTTATGGCGAATATCTTGTACGGCACGGGCGTAACGGCGGCGAACACGATAGCCCATGCGCCGTAATTACGGAACAGTTCTTCAACCCGCTCCACCTTCTTCGCCGATACGAACTTGTAGAGGATTGGTCTGCCCAAGCGCTTGCCAAGCCAATGCCCTACCAGCGCGCCCACCACGGACGCAATCGTCACGACGGACGCGAATATCAGCGCCATATCGGGATTGAATATCGCCGCCGCCATGAGAATGGGATCGGGGGGAAAGGGCGAGATTATAGACTCTGTGAAGCTGACGACAAGCAGCACGCCGATTACCCATTCCCATTCGCTTTCGGCGAACTCCCAGAGCCAAGCGGACAAGTTGTGTAGCAGTTCAATCATATATCAGGAACATTTCATTCGTGCGGAAGCGGTAATCCGTTGATCTTTTCCTTCTACAACCCGGCCATGCTCAGCACGCGCTCCACATTCGCCGGGTCCGGCGTTATCTCGCCGCTGTCAACGCCCCGCATCACCTCGACGATGGCGGCGTTGACCGGCGTATGTACGCCCGCCTCGCGTCCCCGCGCCACTATGTAGCCGTTCATGAACGCCGTCTCGGTGCGCCGTCCCTTCGCCACATCCTGCCCCATCGACGACTTCCAGTCCGCCGCGCCCGGCTTCGGCAACAACATGCCGTCCAGCTCTTCGTATATGTCGCCCTGGTCAGCATTTGCCCAGGTCTCAGCGGTAACCCCGCTGATTTTCTCGATGTCGTAGTTCAGCGCAAGCCCAACCTGCGCCGACTCCTTGGCAATCTGAATCTGTATCAGCCGCGTGCGCGGGTTCTCGGCGTAGCTTTGCGACCCCTGTCCGGTCATCGCGCCCACAGGGTTGCCGATGGAGTTCGTCGTCAGTTTCGACCAGCGTTCTCCCCAGATATTCGAGGTGGCGCGCGAGCCGTCTATGCAGCTCAGCATCTCCGCAATCTCTTCCACGCGCGGCGTGATTCTGCCGTGCAGTTCGCCGACGCGAAACACATCGTGGCCCCGGTCGCGCCCCGGCGTGCCTCCTCGCGTAACATGCGCCGGCTCCCACAGCGCCACCGTGATGCTGGACATCACGCAGCCTACCTGCCGTTCATAGCCTACGATGGACGCCGTAAGCTGGTCGTTCATGCAGTTCTGGCTGTTCACCACCACCCCGTCCGTGGCAAGCAGACGCTTGATGAAGTGGCTCGACCACTCCGTATCGTATGACTTCATGGCAAGGAAGATGATGTCAAACGGCTTTTGGAGCTGCCATGCGTCTGCCAGATGAACCGCGTTGACCGGAATGGTGAAGTCCCCCTGACTGCCGGACGCTCGCAGCCCCCCGTCGTTCATCGCGTCCACATGCTCGCCCCACATGTCTATCAGCGTTATGTCGTATCCTTCGCGTGTCAGGAATGCGCCGATGTAGCTGCCTGCCGCGCCCGCTCCGAATATGCCTATTCTCTTGGACATCTGCCGCTCCTCGCCTAACTTAGCCGTCTGATGTTAATCTCGAACTCGAATGCCGCGCCGCCAACGGACGCCTTGCCCGTCTGAGTATGCCTGTCTTTTGCCGCTTTACCCCCGCTTGGCAACTTGATAGGTTCTCCATCGGCGTCAAGTATATCAAATACCTTGTCATTCAGAACAACCGCAATCCGCGCCGCCGCGCTTGACGAGCGCCTGATACGGTTCAGCAGCGCCTCTTGACTGCGATACGCATCTTGCGCCTCTTCCACCGATACCGCTCTGAACCTGAAGCTGTGTCCCGGCATCGCCTGCGCCACCCTGCTTATGTCCGTGCTGATGACCGTCGCTATTTTCGTGTAGCCGCCGGTCGTGCCCCGGTCTGCCAGCAGGATGATGGGTTGACCATTGCCCGGAACCTGTATCGCGCCCAGCGGCGTGCCGTCCGATATGACATCCGCGCCGTCGGCATGCTCTATCGGCTCGCCCTCGAGCCGGTATCCCATCCGGTCGGAATAGATGGATACGCCGTAGGTCGAGTTTAGGAAGGTGTCTATGCCCGCCTGCGTAAAAGCCGCATGCTGAGGCCCCAGCACCACGCGAAGCTCTTGTTCGCCGCCGTACTTGGGAATCGCCTCAGCGGGAAATCGGAGATTTGCGCTTTTGCCCGCCTCCACCGCATCGAAGGCGTGGAGAATGTCGCCCGCGCGCAGCTGCCTGCCCTCCATGCCGCCGATGCCAGCCTTCATATAGGTTGCGCGGCTGCCCATTATCACAGGCACATCGATGCCGCCCGCGACCGACAGATACGCGCGCATGCCGTCCTGTGGCTGGCGAAACTCAAGAGCGCTGCCCTCTGTAACGCTCACCGCCTGCCACATCGGGATCGGTTTGCCATCCAGCAGCGGCGACACATCCGCGCCCGTAATCGCGACGCGCGTATCCGCGAGCAGTTTGACGCGCGGCCCCAGCACCGTCGCTTCTATCCCTGCCGCGCCGTCCTCATTTCCCAGCAGGGCGTTCGCGGCGCGCAGCGCGAAGCCGTCCATCGCCCCCGCAGTGGGCATGCCAAATCGCTGATAGCCGTACCGCCCCCTATCCTGAATAGTGGACAGCATCCCCGGCTGAACGATTGCCAGCGTCGGCTTGCTTCCTGTGCCGCGTGTCATTATGGCAGCGCTTCTTCCGTCATCCGGTATTCGCCGGATTCCACTTGTCGCAATATCTCGTCGTACTCCGCCCGCGCGCCAATCGGCACGAAGCGCACATAGTCGCCCGCGTTGAGTAGCACAGGCGGTTCGCGTTCCGGGTCGAACAGTTTCAGCGGTGTCCTGCCAATCAGCTGCCACCCGCCAGGGCTGACCATCGGATACACTCCCGTCTGGCTCTCGGCTATGCCCACTGCGCCCGCCGGAATCTCTGTGCGCGGCGATTCCAAGCGCGGCGTCGCCAGGCGTTCATCAAGCCCGCCAAGATACGCAAATCCGGGGCTGAAGCCCATCATGTACACCAGATAATCCGTGCCGCTGTGAAGCCTGACTACTTCCCGCTCATCGATTCCGGCGTACCGCGCCACGAAACCGATGTCGGCTCCCATCTCGCCGCCGTACAATGTCGGAATATGCACGACGCGCCGACTGCTGAGGCCAGTCTCGTCGGCGTTCTGCAAGAGTTCCTCGATGCCTACTTGCAGCTCTGCTAGGGTGATTTCGAGCGGGTCATAATACGCCAGCACCGAGCGATATGTCGGCAGAAAGTCGAACACGCCGGGGATGCTGCCCATTTCGAGCGCGTCGCTCAGGCTGCGGACCTTGCGGTTTATCTCCGGGCTGATGGCGTCGCCAAGCTCCACGACGAGCGCGGTGTCGCCGGCGGGCAGGAACAGCGGCTTGTCGTACATCAAAACATCTTGCCTAGCGGAAGGATTTCCACGCCCGCGCCCTCCAGTTCGCGCTTGAGCGCAGCCGCCATATCCACCGCGCCGGGCGTATCCCCGTGCAGGCACAGGCTGTCCGCTTGCACATCGATACGCTCACCGCCGATAGCCGTCGCCTTGCCCTCCGTAACCATCTGCAAGCTGCGCTCCACTACCTCGCTCGTGTCATGAATCACGGAGCCGGGCTGCGATCGGGATACGAGCGTGCCATCGGCGTTCAGGGCGCGGTCGGCGAAGATTTCACGCGCAACCTTCAAGCCCATATCCTCCGCGATGTCCACCCACTGCGAACCGGCAAGCGCGACCAAAATCATCTCCGCGTCCAGTTCCAGTATGGACTCGCAGATGGCTTGCGCCAGCGATTCGTCGTTCACCGCCATGTTATACATCGCGCCGTGCGGCTTGACATGCTGGAGTTTCTTGTCAGCCGTGAACGCCTGGAGCGCGCCGACTTGGTATGTAACATCGTTCTTGGCTTCATCTGCCGACACGAGCATGTTGCGTCGCCCAAAGCCGTTCAGGTCGGGAAAGCTCGGATGCGCGCCAATGGCTACGCCGTGCCGCGCCGCCAAGTCCACAGTGTGGCGCATCCACATCGGATCGCCGGCGTGAAATCCGCAGGCGATGTTGGCGGATGTGATGTGCTTGATGACTTCCTCGTCGAAGCCCATCTTGTACATCCCGAAACTCTCGCCCATGTCGCAGTTGAAGTCGATTTTAGCCGCCATGTCGCTCCCTTCTGTCAACACCGCCTATCTCCCGCATCATACTTGGCTGCAATTATAGAACGTCGGCAAGTGTCTTGCCACTATTGAGGCATGGGCAACAGCCTTTCGCATTCAGAAGGCAAGCTTTTCGTCATTCCTGCGAAAGCAGGAATCCAGCGCGGTGTAGCGACAAAACCATCTGAAAGGAAACACTATCCGCATGGGCAACAGCCTTTCCCATCCCGTAAATCGTGTTCGTCTATGCAGTTCCCTTCAGCGCCGTCCCGAAATTCAGTGTTCAAGGTTCACATATTCGCTTGCCCTTAATGCTGTTGCAGTCGTAAGATTGACGAATGGAACCGCCTCTTGCGCTTTCGGATGATGCTCAGGTGAGTTTTGCCGTATTCCATTAGTGGGTAAGCTGCCGCCAAGATGCTCTTTGCTGGCGCATTGGAAGGAGAATCGATTGAATAAACTGGTTGCGGGAATTATTGGAGTCATCATAGTCGCCGCGATTGTGATTGGGGCTGTGCTGTTCTTCATTGTACGCGACGATGACGAGGACGACGGAGCCGCTGCCGCCAGGTCAGCGAGGGCGAGCGCCGCGCCTGTCGTGCGCGCCGACGCCGTCGTTATACCAATACGGAGCGCCGACTTGGGCATGCCCAGACAGGGCATCGTCAGCAATGTGCTGGTCAGAGAGAACGACGCCGTCGAGGAAGGGCAGCTGCTCGTCCGCCTAGACGATACCGATGCCGCCATTGCCGTTCAGAGGGCAGAGGCCGCGCTTGCGAGCGCCCAAGCGGACATCAATACCCTCAAGCTAGCAATAGAGAAAGAGCGCGAGCTGTACGATGAAGCCCGCCCCGGCAACCTTGAACAGGCGCGCTCGGCGGCGCAGGCGGCGCAAGAGCGCTTCCTGCACCTCTCCGGCGCAAACCGCAGCCCCGGCGCATCCGTGAGCGCGGACGGCGCGCTCCTCGAAGCAGAGTACGCCGAGGCAATCGCCGACGCCGAGCGCCTTGTGAGGCAATCCGAAGAAAAATTGCTGCTTCTTCTGGGCGTGGCGAGCACAAGCGACATTGCGGAGACGCCCGCGAGCGTCGCCAATAAGGTTGCGCGCGACAAGCAGATTGACGACATTCGCTTTGCGATATTCGACCTTGAGATTGCGCTGGAAGACGCGGAGAACATGGATAAGCTTAACGGAGACGCTGAGGACGCGGTGGCAGTCGCCAACGCTCTGTTGCAGAACTCTATGAGGCTTCTCGATGTTGCCGAGTTGAAGGCTGACGAAGCCGACAGGAAAGCCGAAGACACATACGAAGACGCCCTGTTCGAGTGGCGTCAGGTGCATAAGACATACATGGGCATCGAGCTGACCGACGATGAGCTGCTCCAAGACCCCGATACGCTCTTCCGAACTTGGGGCGTCGATTTGGACACCCTCTTCGACCGCAAGAACCAGTCGTTCCCGAACCAGGTGCTTGAAGACAACCCCGCTACGCGCTGGAATGAACTGAAGCTGTTCGGCTGGCTGAGCCTTCATCCAACCCCAAGCAGTGTGTACGCCACCTGCGAAGGTGTCAATCTGCCGCGAGGCTTCCACTGCGTAGAGCGGGACTATGACGACGCATGGAACGCGCTCGCAGCCGCGCAAGAGGCTATGGACTCCACGCAGCTCAAAGGCGCTAACGCCGTCGCGGGCGCGGAGAATGCCGTCGTGCAAGCGCGGCAGAGGCTTGAGAATGCTGAGCGCGCGCTGGAGATATTGCAAGGCGGCAAGCAGGAAATGGACGCCGCCAGCATCCGCTCCGACATCGATGCCGCCAATGCCAAGCTGGAAGACCTGATGGCGTCCCCTGACGCTACCGAAGTCGCACAGGCTGAGGCGAACATCGTTACCGCCGAGGCTGCCCTTGCCGCTATTTGGCCCGACGATCGCGAGATTGCGCTCGCCAAGCAGCAGCTTGAAGACGCCGAACTTCAGATTGCCAAGCTGGAGGCCGGCAGGGACCCGCTCGATGAGGAGCGCAGAGAAGCGCGCATTGCCGCCGCCGAAGCCAGAATTGCCGTGCTGCAAGTCAACCTGGACGCCGCGCGCATCGCGCTCGAAGACTCGGAGTTGCGCGCGCCCTTCGCCGGCGTCGTCGTGGCATTGAAAGTCGATGCAGGTGAAGAGGTCAACGCCCGCCAAGTCGTCATGAGCCTCGCGGACGCATCCGAATGGGAACTGCTGACGGTTGACCTCGACGAACTCAGCGTAGTGAACCTGTCGGAAGGCGACAATGTAAAGGTGAGCTTCGACGCGCTGCCTGAGCTGGAGATGTCTGGCACGGTCTCGCGCATCAGCCGCTTTGGTGAAGAAGTCAAAGGCTCTGTAACATACGCCGCCGAAATCCGTCTGAGCGGCACAGACTCCCGCCTGCGGTGGGGCATGACCGCATCCATCAGAAAGTAGGGTTGCGGGCTTCGATGCGGGCGGGCACTTGCCGTAATCCTGCCCGCGTCAGTCCGTAGCGGCAGAACTGCGTTTGCGCGCCTTCTTGCGGGCGGGCGCAGTTCCTGGCAGCAGGCAGCGCCTGAGCACCAGGACGACAGCCATGAGGATGATCTGCGTGTCCAAGCCGGGGCCCATCCTCTTGATATACAGGTTGTCGTAGCGCAGCTGCTGACGAGGCGGCGTCCAGTAATTGCCGCGCACCTGGGCGAGTCCCGCCATGCCGGGCAGCGCCCTCATGCGCTCCTTGTAGCCGGGCACATCCCGCTCGAACCGCTCGGTCAGCTCGGGCCGCTCTGGACGAGGACCCACCAAGCTCATCTCGCCCCGCAGAATGTTTATGAGCTGGGGCAGCTCGTCAATCTGCGTGGGGCGCAGCAGTTTCCCTATGCGGGTGATGCGCGGATCGTTCCGTTCCGCCCACACCGGGCCGGTCTCGCTTTCGGCGTCTCGCACCATCGTGCGGAACTTTATGATGCGAAAGCGCCGCCCGTCCTTGCCCAGCCTTTCCTGCGTGTAGAGAACCGGCCCCCTATCGCTCAACCATATCGCAAGCGCCGCAAGCAGGCACAGAGGCAGCCACAACGGTATCAGAACCACACCGCAAAGGATGATGAGCGCTATGTCGTATGGACGCTTGTATGCCGGCATTTCGTTGATTCGTTTCAGTCATTAGACCGCAGGTAGCCGTCGGATACTAGGCGGTCGATAATCTTCGCGGCGTTGTCCTCCGCCGACGACAGGACGGTATCGAGCGTTATCTCCGGGTTCGGCGGGACTTCATAAGGGTCGTCTATTCCGGTAAATCCGACAATCTCCCCGGCTCTCGCCCTCGCGTACATGCCCTTGGAGTCGCGCCGTTCGCACACCTCGAGCGGCGTATCGACGAACACCTCTATGAACTGCCCCGCGCCGACCATGCCGCGCACCGCGTCCCTTGCCGCCTGATAAGGGCTGATTGCGGCGCAGACTGCAACCCCGCCATGCCTGACTACCTCTGCCGCCACAAAGCCTATGCGCTGGATATTGGCGTCGCGGTCCTCACGGCTGAAGCCCAGCCCTTTGGACAGGTTGGTGCGTACAACATCGCCGTCTAGTACCGTGACCCGCCTGCCGCGCTCCATCAGCAGATTGGTAAGCTCGACCGCCGTGGTGGACTTGCCGGCCCCGCTCAGTCCGGTGAACCAGACGCATACGCCCTGTCGATGGCTCGGTGGGTAGCTTTCCGCGAGAATCTCCGCGACCTCGGGCCTGGTGAACCAGTCGGGCAGAAGCTTTCCGGCATTGAGATAGTCCCGCCGCACCTGCGTGCCTGATATGGACGCCGTATCCACCCCTTTAGCAAGGCGAGACCGCTCTTCGTAGCGGTCCTCGGAAGGCACATAAACGAACTCGCCAAAGCCGATGGGAGCCACGCCTATCTCATCGGCATATTCGGCAAGGAGCTGCTGGGCGTCGTCGGGTCCATAGAACGGCGCGCCTTGCGAGTCCAGACCCGGGCCGGCGTGATCGCGCCCCACTATAAGATGGCTTGCGCCGTAGTTGCGCCTGATGATGGCGTGCCACAGCGCCTCCCTCGGTCCCGCCATTCGCATCGCCAGGGGCAGAAGCGCGAGAACCGTCGAGGCGCGGTCATAGTAGTTGTCCGCGAGGGCGGTGTAGGTGCGAACCCTAGTGTAATGATCCACATCCCCCGGCTGAGTCAGCCCAACTACGGGATGAAGCAAAAGCGCGCCGCCGACGCCCTCTGCCGCGCGCCGCGTCAATTCCTCATGCACTCTGTGGAGCGGATTGCGCGTCTGGAACGCCACCACATTGGATCTGCCGAGCCGTTCCAGCGCTTTGCGGGTCTGCGCCGGCGTCATCCGCAATTTGCGGAAGTCGTGATGGGGCGGCAGCGCCAGGACGCTGATGCGCCCCGACAGATTGCAGCGTCCCCAGCCGCGCATCTCGGCAACCAGAGGATGACGCATGTCCTCTGTGCCGAACACGCGGCGAACCGTGTCCTCATAGTCCCATTCGTAGGCGGCCTCGACATCCATCACGGCGAGCAGGTTGTTCTGAGAATCCCTGAGTGCAACGCGGCTGTCCAAAGATGGCGCGGCGTCCGGGTCAACCGGCAGCGTAACGGGAATCGGATACAGTGTCCCATCGGCGAGGCGCATGTCGGCTACGACCGAGGTGAAGTCGTCCCTGTCCATGAACCCCTTTATTGGCGACAAGCCTCCGGTCGCCATCATCTCCAAGTCGCATACCGCTCTGTCGGCAAGCCGTATCGAGGGCAGACGCAGCGCTTCCTCCCACAGCCGCGCGGCATCTGCGCCCTGCGCGACCAGATTGACCGCTTCGCCGCCATACGGAGTTATCAGACTTGCTTCGGACATTCTTCGTTCCTCATTCTTATTGCTCCCCAGAGATGGCGTCGCGCATGGTATCAAGATACCAATAGGTATCGGTATCCTCCTCAAGATAAGGTTCGGCTTGCTCGAAGTAGCTGTCGATCAGGTCGATTGCCGCTTCTTTATCGCCCTCGTAGAAATACTGCTGCACCTTGAGTCGCAGCACCTCGACCCGCCCGGGGGCAATCGCCGCCGCCGCGTCCGTATGCCGCCGAGCTGAACCTATGAGTTCGGGGGCGTCCTCCGATGACTGGTTGTATAGTTGCGCCAGCTCCAGATGCAGCCTCCACTCCATAGGCTCTCGTCGAACTCCGGCTTCCACATCGCGCCGAGCGATCTCAAGGGCAGTCGCGCGCTCGTCGTCAGACAGTTTATCCCGGTGGGCGATGACGAAATTGACGAAGCGCCGCACCGTCTCGTTCGCAAGCCCCGGCGAAGCGGATACCGCCGTATTGTAGGCGGCGAACCTCTCCCCTGTCGTTCGCGCTCCGGTGAGCGAGACGAAAGTGTTTCTTGCGCCAATATAGGGTCCAACCACCAGCAGATAGCAGAGCCACAGTGCGGGGATGCCGATCACCACGGCAACGGCTACTTGCGCCATGGTCGTTCTCGTAACCGCGGTCTCGATGCGACCGAGGATTCCCCTTAGGGGGCGAGCGGTAGTCTGAGGCGTCCAATCCGTGTCGAACGCTGAGGCGACGGGCGCGCTGCCCAGATAGAGCGAGAAGCCTATCAGTAGATAGAGTTGCACCGTCGGTCCGGGGGTGTCGAACAGGAACAGGTTCTGCACGAAATATCCGACAAAGCCGCTTCCGATGGCCATTGCGAACAGCCACCCATCAAGAGGGAGCCTTCGGATTTTCGCCACAAAGAGCCATCCGAGACAGAGCCAGACCGCCAGGTACGCCGCAAGCCCAATGCCGCCCGTCGTCACCAGCTCCTCCACTATGCGGTTGTGCGCCTGGTCGAATCTTTCCAGGTTCACCGCTGCTTCGCCGTTGACACGGGTGTCGTAGGCGGCGTAGTAGTTCTCCGGTCCCCAACCCAGCATGGGCTTTTCGGTGAACGCTTCCATGCCTATCTCGGCGGAGAATATCCGGCTTCGTAGCGAGGGGTGTTCCGGAGTGGAGAAGATGAATCGCTCCAACGTCGGGCTTGACTGCGCTAAGCCGACGACTATCGGGTTGTCGCGCAGCAAGAAGGGCAGAGCTACAAACATCGGAATGCCGATGACAGCCGATAAGCAAACTACTCTCAAGGCTCGCGACTCGCCCCGGATGACACAGGCAACTAGGATAAGCGCGATCCCGGTCGCAAGCCCCACCGTCGCGCCCCTCGTTGCGGTCTGGTCCATCACCAGCAGGTCGAGACATAGAACCACCACCCAGAAGGAGCGCATAAGCGCCGGCGAAAGCACATTAGGCAGACTTTCCGACTCACCCGTCCTCGGATTTCTGCGCGCTGCAAGTGAGTGCGCGAGAAATGCCGCCGCGATAAAGGCGTTGACCAATGTGTAGCTCGCCAGAAAAGTTGAGTTTCCGAATGTCCCTCTCATGCGCTCGGCGTCGTCCCCGGTCGCCAGCTCGTAAATGCCGAGCAGCCCTACGACAAAGCCGGCGAGAAGGTTGACATTGAGCATGACCCACCAATGCCCAAACGAGCGCAGCACGGAGGCAAGCATCAGAGCGAAGACGGTGTAGTGCGCCAGGGATACCCATCCCTGCATGCGCTCATAGCTCGACCATATACTGCGCGACAGGCTGACGCCCGTGAAGGATGCCGCAAGCGCGACAAGAAGATATGCGACAAGAGCGACCAGAAGCCAGGAGCGCGGCAGGCGGTACGCCGGATAGCGGATGATGAGATACAGCCACGCGGCGAAGGCAAGTTCCACCACGAGGCGGAAGTATAGCGCCTTGCCCAAAATGTGAGGATACAGCGTATCCGGCAGCGCGCCGGCCATGACGACGAACGGCACCGCAAGCGCAAAGGCAAGCGCGACCCTTATGGTGGTGACTAGTGTTTTCTCCATGGATCTTCGGCTTGCCTGCGTTATGCGATGCCGACTCGCTCCGCTTTCGATGCGGCATGCGCTATGGCATTGCCCGACAACATGGCGGAGGCGGTCGCGGAGTACGCGTCCGAACAAGAAAGTTCATGTTCCCAATTGGGCAAGCGGGGTGTCTTCTGTGTGCGTCTGTTGGAGCCAACGAGTGGACTCGAACCACCGACCTGCTGTTTACGAAACAGCTGCTCTACCGACTGAGCTACGTTGGCTCACAACATTCATATTACTACGAATGAGCCGTCGTTGCCAGATTTTTATGCCCCGTTGGAGTTTCTGTCTAGGCTGTGCGGACATTTTCGACCTTTCATCTCGTCATTCCTGCTCACTTCCTCGTCATTCCTGCTTTCGCAGGAATCCAGCGCTTTGAGATAGCCTGAAATATGCGAAAGCGCCTGCATTCTGAGATTCTGGATTCCCGTTTTCACGGGAATGACAGAGGGAGGGGCGTTTGGAATTACAAGAGGAGGCGTTCGGAGTGCCAGAGAAGATTGCTGCGGAGTGCTTGGGATGATGGAGTGAGGGCACGGGGACGACCGGCCGGTCGCCCCTACAAGTACGGAAATCAGATATGCACGCCTGTCAGCTCAGAGGGGAAGGGCTTCAGAAGTTGGCTTCCATGTCGAAGACTTTTTGCATGCGGCGCTTGTGGCGCTCTTCGCCGGAGAACTCGGCGGACGCGAAGGCGCTGGCGATTTCCTTGACCAGCTCTTCGCCGATTATGCGCGCGCCCATGCAGAGTACATTCATGTCGTCATGCTCGACGCCCTGGTGCGCCGAGTAGGTGTCGTGGCAAACGCTGGCGCGAATGCCCCTGACCTTGTTCGCGGCGACCGACGCGCCCACGCCGCTGCCGCACACTATCACTCCCCTATCGGCGCTGCTGGCAGCCACATACTCTGCCACCGCTTTGGCGAAATCAGGGTAATCGTCCAGCGCATCATAAGAGTGCGCGCCCAGGTCGATGACCTCATGCCCGCGCGCCTCGAGCAGTTCTTTGATTGGCGCTTTCGCCACATAGCCGGCATGGTCTGCGCCTATCGCAATTCGCATCTTTTCGTCCCTTCCGCTTTTGACAAGTAACTTATCCAAAGTGTAGATATTTCGGCGATTGGCGTCAACAACGAGGTTGCTGGGTATCAACAAGGACGCCCGCAAGCGGCGCGCTTCCCTATCCCGTCAGCGGAATGTATGGAGGAATGTATGGATTTGAAGCGGGCGGGATTTCCTGCTAATATACTCGCGCAGCCAATCCTGACGGGAACGGTGAGCGCTTACAATGAAATCACTTGGCATCGCTCCGCTATTCAAGCGGACAAGCATCACACGCACATGCGTTGAAAAGCCTTCCTGCAAAGGCGCGGGAAGGCTTTTTGCGTTTTGAGATATGCACAATGAGGCGAACAAGCATAACCGACATCCCCGGCATACTCGTCGGACATAGCACGAACGCGGATGCGGCGACCGGCTGCACCATAATACTCTGTGAGGACGGCGCGGTCGGCGGCGTGGATGTGCGCGGCTCCGCGCCCGGCACGCGCGAGACGGATCTGCTGCGCCCCACCGCGCTGGTGAACGAGGTGCATGGCGTACTTCTGAGCGGCGGCAGCGCGTTCGGACTTGCGGCGGCTACGGGCGTCGTGCGCTATCTCGAGGGCAAGGGCGTTGGGCTGCAATTCGCGGGCGCAACCATACCGATAGTTCCGGCGGCAATCCTGTTCGACTTGGGGCTTGTCAGGGGCGATGTAAGACCTACGGCCGAGGATGGCGAATCGGCGTGCGCGAATGCGAGCGGCGGCGCGGTCGCCGAGGGCAGCGTAGGAGCCGGCACGGGCGCGACGGTTGGCAAGGCGCTGGGCATGGAGCGCGCTATGAAGGGCGGCATCGGCTCGGCGAGCGTGTCGCTGACTGACGGCACGATAGTCGGGGCGATAGTAGCGGTGAACGCAATCGGTGGCGTGTACGAGGCGGCGACGGGGCGCATCGTCGCCGGACCACGCAGCAAATCGGGCGCTGAGATACTGGATGCCATGGATGTCTTCCTTTCCCCCGAATATGGCGCGCGCCGCGCGGCGACGCCGTCGAATACGACCATCGGGGTAGTCGCCACCAATGCGGCGCTGAACAAGGCGCAGGCGAACAAGTTGGCATCGGCGGCGCAGGACGGCGTGGCGCTGGCGGTGCGCCCGGCGCATCTGATGGGCGACGGCGACACCATGTTCGCGCTCGCGACGGGCAAGAGCGATGCGGAGTTCGACATGAACCGCCTGCTTGCGGCGGCGGCAGTCTGCGTGAGCGACGCCATCGTGCGCGCCGTTACTGAGGCGCATGCGCTTGGCGGCGTCCCGACGGTGCGCGATATTTTCTGTGTTGGCTAGGTTGTGCGGGCATTTGCGTTATTCCGTGAAAGCGGGAAGCGAAAACACATCGGAATGTAGTCGTTTTCGTATATTTTAGGCTACCTGAAAACACTGGATTCCTGCTTTCGCAGGAATGACGAGATTAAGAGTGGGCAGGAATGACGAGATGAAAAGGCGAAATGTCAACATAGGCTAATTCGGTGCTCTGATATGAATAAACTCGACGGTTCGGCAAGGATTGGGTTCATAGGCGCGGGCAAGGTCGGCGGCTCGCTTGGCGTGGCGATGGCGCAGGCGGGCTACTCGGTCGTGGCGGTGGCGAGCAGAACCGCCGCTTCCGCCGCTGCGTTCGCTGCGCGCATAGACGGCTGCCAAGCTTATGGCGGCTATCAGGATGCGCTGGATGCCTGCGACATGGTGTTCGTTACCACATCGGACGATGCTATCGCGGATGTCGTCGCATCGGTGCGCTGGCGCGCCGGGCAAGGCGTGGCGCACTGCTCCGGCGCGGCGTCGCTGGATGTGCTGCAAGCGGCGGCGCGGCAGGGCGCGGTTGCGGGGGCATTCCACCCGCTGCAAGCGTTTTCCTCGGTGGAGAACGGCATCAAGAGCATACCGGGCATTACTTTTGGCATTGAGGGCGGCATAGAGGGCGGCGGCGAGATGCGCGAGTATCTCGCTAAGCTGGCGCGGGACATCGGCGGCAACGCGGTGTTCCTGAAGGCAGAGGACAAGGCGCTGTACCACCTGAGCGGCGTGATGATGGGCAATCTGCTGACCTGCCTTGTGGGAATATCGGCGGAGATCTGGGAGCATATTGGCTATACGCGGGACGACGGCGTGAGGGCGCTCGTGCCGATGATGCGCGCCGTCGCGCAGAACATCGAGACTTCAGGCATTCCCGCCGCCGTCGCGGGCCCGTATCCGCGCGGCGATCTGGGGACTGTGCGAAAGCACATAGACAACCTGCAAGCGCGCCACCCTGCCCTACTGCCGCTCTATCGTGAGCTTGCGCTCGCCGGGCTGCATCTGGCTGTGGAGCAGGGGTTGACCGACGAAGGCGCGGGGGAGTTTCGGGACATTCTGACGAAAGCCGACACGGAAGCCGACGACATGGACAGACAGGATGAGGAGGGCACGATTGTATGAGAACTACGATTCGTGAGATAGCGGCGATGAAGCGGCGGGGCAAGCGCATCGCAATGATAACCGCATACGACTACACCTCCGCGCGCATCGTGGAGGCGGCGGGCATGGACATCATCCTTGTGGGCGACAGCCTCGGACAGGTAGTGCTTGGCTACGACTCCACCGTGCCGGTTACGATGGAGGATATGCTGCATCACATCAAGGCGGTTGTGCGCGGCAGCGACAAGACGCATATCGTAGGCGACCTGCCATTCATGAGCTACCAAGCGAGCGAGTCGGAGGCGGTTCGCAACGCGGGGCGGCTGCTGAAGGAAGGCGGCGCGCAGTCGGTGAAGCTGGAGGGCGGCAAGCACGTCGCAAAGAGCATGCGCCGCATTGTGCGGGCGGGCATACCCGTTATGGGGCACATCGGGCTGACGCCGCAGGCGGTCAACCAGCTTGGCGGCTACCGCATCCAGGGCAAAACTACAAAGGCGGCGGTGGAGCTTATCGAGGACGCCAAGGCGGTCGAGGACGCGGGCGCGTACTCCGTAGTGCTGGAGGGCGTGCCGTCGCAGCTGGCGCGGATTGTAACGCAGCGCCTCACCATCCCCACTATCGGCATAGGCGCGGGCGTCCACTGCGATGGGCAGGTGCAGGTGTTCCACGACATGATGGGGCTGTACAGCGACTTTACGCCCAAGCACGCCCGCAAGTACGCCAACCTTTCGGCAGACATGCGCGGCGCGGTCGCCGACTATATCCAAGATGTGCGCGCGCAGTCGTTCCCGTCCGAGGACGAGAGCTTTACGCTCGCGCCGAATGTGCTTGCCGAGCTGACGGGCGATGCGAACATCGCGGCGCGGAGTGAACGCTGATGCAGGTCATCGAATCCGTCGCCGCGTTCCGGCAGGCGCACGGCGGCGCGCAAAAACCGCTTGGACTTGTGCCGACTATGGGCTTTCTGCATGAGGGGCATCTGGCGCTCGTGCGGCGCGCGCGCGCTGAGAACGCCACCGCCGCCGTGAGCATATTCGTTAATCCGACGCAGTTCGGCCCTAGCGAGGACTTTTCGTCCTACCCGCGCGACATGGACGCTGACTTGGCGAAACTGGAGGGCGCGGGCGTCGACCTCGTGTTCGCGCCGACGGTCGATGAGGTCTATCCGGCGGGCTTTGATACGCATGTGGATGTCGGGCGCATCGGGGCGCGGCTGGAAGGCGAGCATCGCGCAGGGCATTTTCAGGGCGTGGCAACGGTGGTGTGCAAGCTGCTGGCAATCGTGCGTCCCGATAGGGCGTACTTCGGGCAGAAGGACGCGCAGCAGTGCCTCGTGGTCAAGCGGCTGAACGCCGACCTGAACCTGGGCGCTGAAATCGTGGTATGCCCGACGGTGCGCGACGCCGACGGGCTGGCGCTGAGCAGCCGCAATGTGTATCTGAGCGCCGCCGAGCGCATCGCCGCGCTGTCGCTGCACGGCGCGCTGGTTCTGGCGCGCGAACTGCACCGCGCGGGCGTGATGGACGCCGACGAGATTCGGGCGCGAATGCGGCGGCTGATTGGCGAACAACCGCTTGCCAGCATCGACTACATCAGCATCGCAGACGCCCAAGACTTGACCGAGCTTGACCGAATCGACGCCGCCGCGCTGGTGTCGCTCGCCGTCCGAATAGGCAAGACCCGCCTGATAGACAATGTGATACTATGACGGGCGTAAATCAACGGGGACTAACAGGATTGGGAAGGACGATAGATTGAAGATACTGGTTACGAACGATGACGGGGTGAATGCGCCGGGGCTGTGGAAGGTCGCCGGCGCGCTCAAAGACTTGGGCAATGTGATGGTGTCCGCGCCCGACAGGGATCAGAGCGGCATAGGCACATCTATGACGCTGCTGGATGTGGTGAAGGCGCGCGAGGTGGCATCGCCGCCAATCGAGGGCATCCGCACATTCGCCATCGAGGGGACGCCCGCCGACTGCGTCATCCTCGCCACCGAAGCGCTCTCCCCTAGCCCGTTCGACATCGTCGTCTCCGGCATCAACGAAGGCTCCAATCTGGGGCTGGACATGCTGACCTCCGGCACTGTGGGCGCGGCGTTTCAAGGCTACTTTCGCGGCATCCACTCTGTCGCCGTGTCGGTGGCGTCGCTGACCAATGTGCAGTTCGAAGCCGCCGCTTGCGCCGCGCGCTCCATCGTCAAGACCATAGCAGCGAGCGACATCGACCCGCCGCTGTTTCTGAATGTGAACCTGCCCAACTCCGCGCCCAACCTGATAAAAGGCGCGGACATCACCCGCCTCGGGCATCGGCTCTACTTGGAGAATGTGGAACGCGGCAGCAACGGGCGCAGGACGCACTACTGGATTAAGCACAACCGGCTGGTGAACCGCGCCGCCGCCGAGGACACCGACATCTGGGCGGTTCGCAACAGCCGTGTAGCCATCACCCCCCTGAACGCCTTCCTAGAACCCGGCTGGCATTCCCCCGACTTGCAGCCCATCGCGGACGGGGTGATGGGGGCGCTGAACGGCGGCGGCGGCTGATGCGCTGGCAGCGCAAAGGGTGGTTTGCGTGATTTTCATATCCAAGAAGGAACAAGTATGAAGAAGCCTTTGCGCTCGATAACCTTCACCATCGCTCTGGTGATTGCCCTGCTGTTCACCGCGATGGCAGGGTCAAATGGCGTCAGCGCGCAGTCGTCGGTCGACTACGACGCCGACGATGACGGGCTTATCGAGATAACCTACTTGGAGCAGTTGAACGCCATTCGCTGGGACTTGAACGGCGACGGCGTTGTGGAGAACCCCGCCAATGCGGACGCCTACGCTGCCGCGTTCCCGGGCGCACCCGAGGGCATGGGCTGCCGGGGCAACTGCATGGGCTTTGAGCTGGCGAATAACTTGGACTTCAGGAACAGCAGCAGCTACGCATCGCGCAAGGTGAACGCCAAGTGGACGACTGGAAGCGGATGGCTGCCCATCGGCATTGGCGACGACTTATTCGGCGCTATATTCAAGGGCAACGACCATACCATCGCCAACCTGTTCATCGACTACGACAAACGGGTTGCATCGAACAAGCCAGATGTTGCCGGCCTGTTCGGTTATAGTGACGGCGATATTCAAAGGATTGGGTTGGTCAACATGGATGTGTCGGGCAGCACTTTTGTCGGCGGTCTGGTTGGGATAATCGACGGAAATATCAGCAACAGTTACGCTACCGGCAGCGTGTCGGGCGACACCTATGTTGGCGGGCTGGCCGGCGCCAACGACGGTAACATAACCGACAGTCATACCACCGGCAGCGTGTCGGGCGGCGATAGCAAAGTCGGCGGACTGGCGGGTGAAAGTGTGGGCAACATAACCGGCAGTTACTCTACCGCCAGCGTGTCAGGCAATGATGAAGTCGGCGGCTTGGTCGGGACGAACTGGGGCGGCATCAGCAGAAGTTACTCGACCAGCAGGGTGTCAGGCGATAGAATAGTCGGCGGGCTGGTCGGAGTGAACGGAGGCAATATAACCAGCAGTTACACCACCGGCAGCGTGTCGGGCACATGGAGCGTCGGCGGGTTTGTCGGAAGGAACGATGGCGGCAGCATAAGCGGCAGTTACGCCACCGGCGGCGTATCGGGCGACGAACATGTCGGCGGGCTGGCTGGCACCAACGACAACAGCATCGGCAGCAGTTACTCGACCGGCAGCGTGTCGGGCTATGAGTTTATCGGTGGGCTTGTCGGGAGTAACTACGCCAGCATTCATTCCAGCTACACAATAAGCAGAGTGCGAACAGGCAACGACGAGGCTGTTATCGGCGGGTTCGTCGGAGAAAATATCCAAAGCGGCAGAGTATCCGCAAGCTATTGGCTCAGAGAACGGCCTTACCAATATGGGGGTGTGGGCAGTGGGAGAGCGGACGGGGTGCGCGGCATTAGCGCGGATCAGCTGCGAAAGCCAACCGGCTATGAGAGCATATATGCCGACTGGCTCATCGACGTCGATAACTCGGACGGCGATTATGATGCGACTACAGGCATTGATGATTTCTGGGACTTTGGCGATTCCAGCCACTACCCCGCGCTGAGGGCGGACATAGACGGCAACGGCATGGCGACTTGGTGGGAGTTCGGAAGGCAGCACAGCAGGCCCGCGCCCACTCCGACGCCCACCCCTACCCCGACAGAGACGCCCACGCCCACAGCGACGCCTACTCAGACGCATACGCCCACAATCACGCCAACGCCCACTCCGACGGCGACGCCCACTAGCACGCCAACGCCCACTCCGACGGCAACGCCGACCGCTACGGCAACGGCGACTGCTACGGCGACATCCACGCCAATTCCGACGGAGACGCCCACGCATACGCCGATACCCACTGCGACGCCAACCCCGACGGCAACGGCTACTCACACGGCGATACCGACGGCGACGCCAATTCCGACGGCAACGCCCGTCCCAACGGCGACGCCCGCGCCGCCCACCGCTACGCCGCAGGTGATATACATAACGGCGACGCCCGCGCCGGATGCGCCCTCAGGCGGCGGGTGCAATTCGGCGGGCCCGATGTTTGCGGGAATGGCGGGGCCCACGGCGGCGGGCAACCTGTTGCTGTTAGTCGCGCCGCTGGGTATGATTGGCGGTATGAAGCTCAGAAGATTAAGACGCAGGAGGACACGATGATTTACGAATACCGAGTATATGAGACGCTGCCGGGCAGGCTGCCCAACATCAACGCGCGCTTCCGCGACCACACGATGAAGATTTTCGAGAAGCACGGCATCAAGAACATCGGCTACTTCACCGCCGACGTGGGCGATTACAGCGACCGCCTGATATACATCATCGCCTTCGAGGACGCCGCCCACCGCGAGCGCGCATGGGAGGCGTTCCGCAACGATCCCGAATGGGCAAAGGTGCGCGCCGACTCCGAAGCCGACGGCCTCATCGTCAAGCGCGTGTACAACTCCCTGCTCACGCCTACGGACTACTCGCCGTTGCAGTAGCGGCTGACAGACTAAAAATTGACCATCCTTTCGGTTCTGTGTATTATACACAGATGAATAGCACATTGTATCTAAAATCCGTGAAGGGATGGGAATTCAGATGGCAATTAACGAAACAGCGATGAACGGCTTCATCGCCGAGGCGATGGAATTGCAAGCGCCGCCGAATTATCGTGTGGATGCTGAGCAGTCTGGCACTGCGCGCAGAGGCAACGCCAGACCGGACATCGTGGTAAATATGCCTTACGGGTTGCGTACTATTGTTGAAACAGAGTACGGCGCTCCTGCAGTTAAAGACGCTACGGACAGGCTTGGCTATGAGTTTAACGACTCCACCATACCCATGAAGAGCGTCATCGCGCTGGGGATTCCCAGGGAATTGGGAGAACTGGGGAATACGGAGCGCCGTGCGGCGCTTATGGACGACGAAGCGCAATTCCTGATGCAGGTGGTTACCGGCAAGTCCGAAGATGACCCGAACTTAAGCATCACTCCCGATAAGCCCGTTCCCGTTTCGCTGCAGGACGTCGTCCAATACGCTTGGCTCGCCGCCGTGCCTGAGCCTTACGCAGAACAGGTTATGAATGCGGTAACCAAAGATATGACGGCGGCGAAAACGGCGCTTGTCACTAAGCTCAATGCTTGCGGCGGCGAGGCTCAAAAACGCCTCACGGAACACTACGGCAACCACGACAGCGCGAACAAGATGGACTCCGTAGCGGGCAACATCGTTGGTACGCTGTTCAGCATGATTCAGCTCCACGCGAACCTCAAAGAATGGGGTGGCGAAGAAGTGGACAAAGTGCTGGATATATCCGCGCCCGAACTCTGGAAGCAAATCGAGCCATATAGCGGCATTCCCGCCAAAATCGCCCACGAATGGCGCAAAATAGAAACCATCGACTATATGCCGCTGTCCACCATCGCGGCAGGGATGCTGGAGGATTCGGATGTTAGCCCACGCGTCGGCGATACACTTCGCGCGGTGTTCACCGCCGTTTCGCAGTATATCCAAGCCGGCGTCAGCGCAACCACGAATGTCGCCGCCGAAATATGGCAATCACTGATACCCGACCGCGACCAGCGCGCCGCGTACTACACCAAGCCGGCTACCGCTGAAATGCTCGCCAATATGACCACGCGGCGGTTGGCGTCCCCGCGCGATGCTAAGTACAACGAAGTATGCGCCGGCACCGGCACACTCTCGCGCGCCACGGAAGAGAACATCCGCTTCCGCCACTACGCCAAATCCCTAGACAAGACCAGCATCCACGCCGACAGGATGGAGCGTTCCATCCAATTGACGGACATCAACCCGCAATCGGTGTCCGTAGCCACTGCAAATATGGCATCTCTGGAACCCGAAACGACCTTCAACACCAGTGCTATATTCGCCATTACGGCAGATGGGGGTTCGCTGAATTTCCTGCTGCCGCAGGGTGTTGCGAATTTGGAAGAGCGTCTAGTCGGATATAGCGGCGTTCAAGGGGTGATGCTCACCGCAGTCCCGCGCACAATAGATATATGCAACAATAATGACCCTTTCTTTCGTCCCAGGGGAGGCGCGAGCAGCCCAATAAGCAAAAGAGATATGCAGAAATACAGGCGCGCCGCCAACCGTCGTGTTCCTCGAGTTGCAAATGGACAATCAGGATTGCATACATTCATGCACGTGATTGAGCATACCATACTACGTTCTGGCAGCCCGCATGGTAAAGTTCTGCCCTTGAGCGTAGCGCGCACGGTATCAAATTTGGAGCTTCGTAGAAACTTCGAGAATGAGTACTGTGATGTGATTGCCATCAGCACGGCATCGGGGGATGGTGTATCAATGTCGGCAGACACAGGCATACAAGAAATGCTGCTTATCGGGACCAAACACACACCATCATCCAATGAAATGCAAGCGGGCGATCGTGCGGTGACTTGCGTCAATCTGACACGATCATTTGAAACAAAACTTGAAGCAAAGATGTTTGCAGACGCCATACACCGCGAGGTGTCCTTGGGCAAGAAATCGGGCGAAGTACTGGTAGGCTCTTCCGTAGGCACATACTATCGCATAAGCAGTCTTGGAGATGGCGTGCCTTGGTCAGTTCTGGGCGCAAGTGGCGATTTTGGAGTTCTAACAGCTTTGTTAACTCAGGGAAGCACATGGAATCCAGCTACAGGAGAAGTGACAGACTTCGGGCTTCGTATGACAACGATGAACAAGATAGCAACACGTGGGACAGGCGACGACTTAATTGGAAAGATAGCAGGCAGTCGCTCTCCTCGCGGCGCTTTCATCATCCATAAGGATGCCAATGCGAGGTATCGCAACAACCCGTCCATGTGGGCGGTAGATGAAGATAGCCAACTCACGATAACCTGTGACCCTACTCACTACGGCGAGCCACGCGGTAATGCTGTGGCTGTAAAGCGGATTCTCGATACCGCTGGCCATTTTCATCTGTCTCGAAATCTACGCCAAAGCGCGCAGAAAATCGCCGTGTGCTACACGCCCACCCTTAGCATTGGCGGTAGAGCGTGGACAACTATAAACGCTGAGCACGATGTTATCAGGGCGATAACTTTGTTCCTAAACAGCACATACGGCTTGATAATAAGAACTGGATACGGCGAAGCCACAGATTTGGGACGCTCAACGATGGGCGTAACGGCGATAGACGGACATCCGATACCGGACTTCGCCGCAGACACGGACGCCGCGAAACAGGCGCGCGCCATAGCCGCCGCCAACTTCGAACGACTGCGAAATCTGAAGTTCAAGCGCATCAGCCTGAGTGCCATAGACGCCAACCGCGCCGAGATAGACCGCGTGGTTACGCAGATGCTTGGGTTGCCGTGCAACGCAGATACCGAAGCTATGTTGGATGTGTGGCGCAAACTGATGTGTTTGCAACCTATCGTGAACGCCAATAACACAACCACGCTGAAGACACTGGTAGAAGCGGGGATAAAGGTATAACGATCTGGAGTGGGCGGGAGGTGCGGGCGTCCGCCGACGCCAACCGCGCCCTGCTCGACAAGCGCGTCGTCTGCGACCTGCTAGGCTTCAGCGAAGATGTGTATCGCGCCGTGCGCCTAGTCGCCGCCAAGTGGTGCGCCGAGCCGTCGGTGCACGGGGGGAAGGGGAGGCCGGGGGGCGCGGCGGCGGCGGTGTGATGCCTTAATCGTATCTATGCAATGTACAATATCAGCGAAATATGCAAAACTTGATATGTCAATCATCCATTGACATCATGGTTAATCTGTTTCTTGCGTAGTCGAACAGATACTTGTGTGCAGAGGAGGCAACCATGGGCGTATTAGAGAAGGAGATAGCCGTTTTTGACGGCATGAAGGAACGCTTGGAAGCCGAGCATTTCTTCAAGTGGGTAGTGATACATGACGACGAATTTGTAGGCGTGTACGATACACTCCAAGACGCTGCCGTAGTCGCGGTGGCGCGCTTTGGGCGTGGTCCGTATCTCATCAGGCAGGTTGGCGCGCCTCCTGTAACATTACCCGCTTCCGCGTTGTACAAGCCAATATGACAACACTGCAATTGGGGGGACTCGATGAAGACCCAAACCTATCCCCTCGTGATACGATAGTGCGCGATGGGCCAACGCTGTATGTAGAGATTGGCTTTGACCCTGCATTTGAACCTACGAGCGCGACCGGCCCCAATCTGCCAACAAATCAGCACCCCGCGTTGGTGGATACAGGCGCTCTTGAGAGTTGCATAGACTCAACTCTCGCGGAGCAATTAGGCTTGCCTATTGTTGACCGTCAACTTGTGGCGGGAGCGCACGGGGCAGCCGAGGTCAACTTTCACTTCGCCCAAATTCATGTTCCGGCTTTTGGATATACAGTCTATGGCACCTTTGCAGGCGTTCACTTAGCTAGGGGTGGACTGAAGCATCGGGCATTGCTGGGCAGAACATTCTTGACAGACTTCACGATGATGTACGCTGGACGGGCGGGCGTGGTTACGCTTAGCGATGATTACGCATAACAGGCAGTGAGCCGGTAACGGCACTGGCGAGTCTTGACTTGCAACTGCTTCAGTCATGTTCATCGCTTATCCCCGGTAACTCCAACTGACGCGCGGACAAGTGCTTGTACACTGTGACGATTTCATACTCTGTCTTAACGCCTTGTAGAGTCTGCCATTGCACGGTTCGCATATCACAAATAAGCACATCGCTCTTTGAGAACGCTAACTCATTATTGTCAACTTTGTTCTGAAAGTCTCTGTCTCTCATAGAAACGGAGAAGGTGGCGTGCCCGTCCGTGAGTCTCCACTTGTTCCCTTCCCTGAAAGCCAAACTGACTATTGAAAATGCATGAGACCTGGTTTCGTCGAGTATGAGTTCCTGAACCTGCGGCGCATCGAAATAGTCCGCATCGTCTTTTGAAATCTCTACGACGACTTCGTCGTTTTCACGGATTTCAAACCTCTCAATTCCCTCTTCCTTGACCGGGCGAAGCGTGCCGGCAAGGGCAGATCTTACATTTTCGTCTTGATACATCATCAATAGTTCCGTGGGAACATCGTAGGTTTCGCCATTTTCCAAAGTAAGGCGAAACATGCCCTCATTGATTTGCTCGATTTTCGGATTGCGTCCCCTCAGCCATCTTATAAGCGCAAACAGACCAACCCCGATAGTTCCGCTGCCGATGATGAGTGTCACTATCTGATTGGCTGTGGAAATGATGTCGCTGATGGAGTTGACGCCGGAGTTTTGCAGAATCTCAAAGAGGATGTGGAAGGAACCGCTGGAAGTCGCGCGCACATTGATGTTGACTGCCGCCCTGCCGCCGTTCAGCAGTTCGTTAGTCGATTCAAAGAGCGAACCGACTGCCATCATTGCCTGGGCAAGGTCGCGGACATTCATCCGTCCGTCCGCTAGAGCGGGGCCGTGATAGGATATGTCAAACTCGGCAGGAGCGATAGCGTTCAGGTTCATTCGCTGACTTTCCTCAAGAGTCGATGATAGGCGGGATGATACGCTTATGATACACTAATTTGAGAATGATCACGCTCGGCAAAAAGCAACGACGATGCTTAAAGTCCGGTTGGCTGACCTGCCGGGCGAGATAAACAGGCTGAAGAGGCGTATGGATGATGTGCGGCGTCTGATGTGCGCTTATGCTGCTTGCCCTGTTACCAGCCTCAACACTTGCCCATTTGCCTTGATTATAGAGTCTGATATTTCCTCGTTCCTAGGGGCAAGTTGATGTATCCGCTCCCTGGAAGCTATCAGATCAAACCTTCGCTCCAGCGCACTTATGCGATACCACTGCGACGCAATGATGGAGCTAACCAGCAATACCGATAGCGCCGATATGGCGGAAAAAGCGTACAACCATAGTATGTATATGTCAGATGTTATGGACGGATTATCCATATAGGTGTAGTTTCGCAGCATCAGAATGACTAGCATTAGACTTGATGCTGGCAATCCAACGGAGTATCCCCAAGCGCCAATGCCGGCGAGATAACCCGCGATGCCGTTGCGCCGTGAACCGTCATTTGCAGTAGCCCGTATAGGCTTGCCCACAAGCTGCCCTAATTCTTCGAGCAACTTGTCAATACGGCGGTCTAAGACGCTCAATGTATGCAATATCAGTTGGCTGGTCATCAGCGCAATTCTGGCTCCCAGCCATCCCCCAAGCACAAATCCGAACAGCATTATGAGAGCGGTCGAAGTCGCCAAGTCAACAGTTGCCGCGCCGGCAATGTCCTCAGCGGCTATGATGACCATGAAGCCGCTAAACAGAGCGACGATAATCCCCAAGACAAGCATTCTCAGCCCTGGCGGTGTTAGCAGCCGTGTAGATACGCACCCGTTCTTTACGGCATCAAAGAAACCCGGAACGGGACGTTGCCTGTCGGCTGCTCGCTGATTAGCGGTTGTTATTGAAGATGAATCGATCGGCTTCATTCTTCTTTCAGCCTTTTCAGATGCCGATAGGTGGAGACTATGAACTCCGCCGCTATTGTGATGGCTCCGGTAACGGATATTACGATGGCAGACCCAACAAAGGTAACATCCATGACGAAAACTAAAATGCCGTATGAGTAACTTTCTGTGTCCAGAACTAACGCAGACAAGCGTTTAATTCCCAAATCTATCAGCAAGAACAGAGCTGCCAACGCCAACTTGACAAGAAATAGCAATACTTCTGAAGCGATTCTTGCGATTTCATCCCTGACGCTCCTGACGGGATTGCTCTGATTGTCTTCGTCCAATCCTAGCCCTTTGCACTCTGACAGAATGAGAGGCGCTGATGATTGCATCAGCCTCTTGTCCATAGTGTAACCTAAATAACAGTGAGCAACAAACGCCGTTTGCGCCGTTTGCTTAATGCCCGCAACTTGACTGTACTGCGGCTTGGCGCGACAATCGGGCATGTCGGTTTTGCGGCGCGCCGGTGAGTTTTGTCTTGGAATTAAGAAGTAGAGGGAGCGCGTGAAATGAAGTTACGCGGGGTCGTCAAGGGACGGACGATAGAGCTGGATAACGCGCCGGAGTTGGCGGATGGCGAAAGCGTTCAGGTTGAGGTTCAAACCGTTCCCGAATACTCGGAAATTGGCTTGTATCAGGTATCGGTGCGACTTGCGCCGGGTCAGGCGGATTTCGGAGAACAGAGAAAGTACGAGCGGTTTCCCACGAGCATATTTGTGGAAATACCCGTCGTCGGCGCGGAGTTAGTGCGCGCTATACAGTCCGATGTAGGGGACATAGCGGGGAATGATGGCGCGGCAGAGTACAAGATTGAGCTGGCTCACATGGCGGGTCCGCCCGTTAGCCCGGTCTGTTACAAGGGCAAGATTTACTTTGATGACGCCGTGCGCGTTCCGCCGCACATCTACGCCAAGGACTTGATGCGAATGATGATGAAGTCGCTAGGGGTCGATGAATCCGATACGAAGATATACGGCTTCAATCCAAGACGATACAAAGGCGGCAAGCGGGCTACGAATGAACTCGTCAACCAAATACGCGAAGAGTTGGGGATTTAGATTGTGAGGTCTTGTCTTGCAATTGCTGAAGTAGAGGGAGCGCGTGAAATGAAGTTACGCAGAGGCGCGGTCAAGGGAAATACGATAGTGTTGAGTGAGCCTGTGGGCTTGCCGGATGGCCAGTGGGTGGAGGTGGAGATTCGGGCGATTGAGAAGTCGCCGCTAGAGAAGTATGGCTTCAAGCCCATACCGCGTAGCAAGGATGGGAAGCCGGTCACGAATGAGCTCATCAACGGAATCCGTGATGAGTTGGGGATATAACTTGTGAGGGCGCTGCTCGATGTGAATGTGCTGCTTGCGCTACTCGATGAGCAGCATGTTCATCACCATGCGGCTTCGGATTGGTTCGACGATAATGTCGAACAGGGATGGGCAACATGCCCGATAACGCAGAACGGCTGCATACGCATATTGGCTCAGCCTAGGTACTCAAATCCGAGGAGTATCGCCGAGGCGATTGAGCGTCTGCGCGCTGTCACTTCCAGCGAATATCACGAATTTGTCGCCGACGATGTCAGCCTGCTTTACGAGGGCGTGGTGGATATTTCTAGGCTGTCGAGCCATAGGGATTTGACGGATGTATATCTGCTGTCGCTTGCCGTCAGGCATGGATGCCGCTTTGTCACGATGGACAGAGGCGTACAGATAGCGGCAGTCAGCGGGGCAAACGAGGGGCATTTGGTCGTGATATAGGTATTATTCGCATCGCCTCTGACTGGAAGCCATCTATACGGAATCCTTGGGATTTCGCCTTCTGGACAGGATTTCTTCGAGGTCGTCGCCGGCGGCAATCGTCTCTTCCATGGATGCGAACCAGCCGTTCAGCAATCGGATGGTGTCCATGTCAGCGTTGCCACTGCGGGCGGAAGCCACTGCGGCGTTCATGATAGCGGCGGCGAACTCTCTGAGGTCGTCCATCTCCAATTGTGAGACGACCGCTGACACCTCATCGGGATTTGGCAGCATCTTCACCTGAGCGCTCAACTCTTCATCCGCTATACGGAGCGCCTCTAAATCGATAGCCATGCTGCTGCCTCCCGCCTCCTCAACTTGCCTTTAAGTCCCGTACAGTATATCCTGTTTGGCGTCGATGCGCTCTGCGCGCGCGCGATACGCGACACAAGTACCCCTTCGATTGCCTCTGATAGTGATTCTTCATGCGCTCTGCGCGCGCGCGATACAAGATAGACTGCAATTCCGCAGAAACCACACGGGAGGTGCCATAAAGATGGTTGATTTGCGTAAGTCGGTTGCCATAGTTGGGGTGGCAGAATCCGATGAGATAGGAAGGGTCGAAAAGTCCAACCTTCAGCTCCATGCCGAGTCCGCGTACAACGCGCTGGAGGATGCCGGGCTGTCCATGAAGGATGTCAACGGCTTGATGACGGCTGGGACTTCGACGATAAACCTGGGCGAGTACCTGGGAATAAATCCCACTTTCACAGACACGACGGCGGTGGGCGGCTCATCGTTCATCATTCATATCGCGCACGCGGTAGCGGCGATAAACGCGGGCTACTGCGACACGGTGCTGGTAACGCACGGCGAGGCGGGACGGAGCGCTCGCTCGCGCACCGGCGGCAATGCCGCGGACGCCGGCCCGCAGTACGAATCGCCTTACGGCTTCATAGGCGCGCCAATCAACTACGCGATGGCGGCGCGGCGCTATATGCACATGTACGGCGAGCGCAAGGTGCGGCAGGGCATGGCAGAGGTCGCCGTCGCCACGCGCAAGTGGGCGAACCTGAATCCGAAAGCGTTCTTCAAGGACACTCCGATGTCCTTCGACGACTACCACGATTCGCGCTGGATAGCCTGGCCGTTCCACCTGCCCGACTGCTGTCTGGTAACGGACGCGGGCGGCGCGTATGTCGTGACCACGCCTGAGAAGGCGCGCGACCTGCCGAAAAAGCCCGTCTGGGTGCTGGGCGCGGCGGAAGGCCACGACCACGGCATAGTCAGCCAGATGAAGAACCTGACGCGCACATGGGCGCGCTACTCCGGACCCGCGGCGCTGCAAATGGCGGGCGTTACGCACGACGACATCGACCTCGCCATGATTTACGACTCGTTCACATACACCGTTCTGGCGACGCTCGAGAGCCTGGGCTTCTGCGAGCCGGGCGAGGGTCCGGACTTCGTTGCGAACCAGCGCACCGCGCCGGGCGGCGACTTCGCCATGAACACCAGCGGCGGCGGGCTGTCCTACACACACTCCGGCATGTACGGCATGTTCCTCGTGCTGGAGGCGGTGCGGCAGATGCGCGGCGAGACGGGCGAGCGCCAGCTGAACGACCCCAAGCTGTGCCTCATCAACGGCACGGGCGGTTCGCTGTCCTCGACGGGAACGGTGGTGCTGGGGATAGACTAATTCTCAACAGGCGACATCGGCGCGTAAAGGCGGCGCAGTTCATCCTTAAGATGTGCCGCCCCGCGCTATCAATTCAGTTTATGTTCAGGAGAATGGAATGACGCAAGCATACAATAAGCCGCTTCCGGTGCCTCAGGTGGAATCGGATGTGTACTGGCAGAAGGCGAAGGAGCACGAGCTCTGGCTGAGGAGCTGCAACGCCTGCGGCGGGAACGCCTACTTCTACCCCAGGGACATCTCGCCCTGCTGCTTCTCGAGAGATACGGAATGGGTGCAGGCGAGCGGCAAGGCGACGCTGTACACCTACGCGATAGTGCATCGCGCGCCGCATCCCGGCTTCGTGGCGGATGTGCCTTTCGTAACCGCGATGGTGGAACTGGACGAGGGCCCGATAATGGCGACGAACATCGTCATAGACGATCCCACGCCGGAGAACCTTGTCATCGGAATGCCGCTTGAGGTGGTATTTGAGGACGCCACCGAGGACATATCCATACCAAAGTTCAAGCCTGTCTAGCGCAGGCGCGGAGCAAGAAACAAGGGGCTGGCAGTCAGTATTGCCAGCCCCCTTTTATTGCCTGTGGCTCAATAGGATTTTAGATTCCTCACTCCGCTACGCTGCCTTCGGAATGACAGGAGAAAATTGCGAGGAAGGGATTTACGCGGCGCACTCCCCGCACTGGCAGAGCTTCCGCAGTATCTCGAACGGGTAGATGCCGGTGTAGTGGGTATCGCTCCACAGAAATTGCAGGGCGTACTTGCCGATGGGCAGGTAATCCTCGGCGCGGATGTTGGCGTCGACGGTCGCGGGATCAAGCAGGCGTCGGTTAGTCCACTCCTCAACGCACTGGGCGCACCCGCAGTTGATACGCAGATACTTGGAGGCGTAGAAGCTGGCGTGTCCGTCGCTCCAAAGTATGCTGACGCCCTCATCAGCGAGTTCTATGCTTTCAACGGCTAGTGGCGCTGTCAATTTGAAATGCCTCTGATGGAACTAGGTTGTGTGTACATTTGCGTCATTCCCGCCCGCTCACCCGTCATTCCTGCGAAAGAACGTCACCCCTGCGGAAGCAGGGGCAGGAAGCCAGCGCTTTGAGATAGCCTGCAATATGCGAAAGCGCCTACATTTTGAGGTTCTGGATTCCCGTTTTCACGGGAATGACAAGACGAAAAGCCGAATTGCCAGCAGAAGCTAGCGGGTGAAATATCCCGCTACCCCTGCTTGATGAGCTTCTGCATAGAGCGCAGTTCCTTGGGCGGGGACATCTTGCTGCCGTAGTCGGCATAGGACACTTCCGCCACATAGATGTCGCCCTTGGAGTCGACCGAAATGCCGTGCGGCGAGTAGAAGCGGCCCGGCTCGTCGCCGTAGGTCTGCTCGCCCAGACGCGCCAGGCGGTTGCCGGATGTATCGTATATGCTCACGCGCGGGCCGAGCTGCGTTCCCATCCTGTTGGGGTTGATGCCGGAGAAGTACTCGCCGACATAGATTAGCTCGCGGTCGCCCTTGGTGTCCAGGTAGAGACAAGCCGTGCGCGACATGTTCGTCCACTGCGCCTCGAACTTCCCTTCCGGGCTGAATATCTGTATGCGGTGGTTCTCGCGGTCGGCGACATAGACCCAGCCGTCCTTGTCCACGCCGACATAGTGGACGATGTTGAACTGGCCCGGGTCGTTGCCCGATTCGCCCCATGAGAATAGGTGCTTGCCGTCGGGAGAATACTTGTGGACGGCGGCGTTGGTGTAGCCGTCGCCGACATAGAACTCGCCGTTGCGCGGGTCGAATGCCACATGCGCCGGAGCGTTGAAGGGCTTGCCGCTCATCGGCGCGGACGGCTTGCCCGGCGTGCCGATGGTCATCAGCACCTTGCCGTCGGGCGTCATCTGGCGCACGGTGTGGTCGCCGTTGTCAACGCACCACAGGTTGCCGTCGGGCCCCACGGTTACGCCATGCGGATTGTTGAATATGCCGTGTCCCCATGTGCGCTGCACATTGCCCTCGGTATCGAAGACTATCATCGGGTGCGTGCCTCTGTTGAAGACATACACATTATCGTTGTCATCGACATCGACGGCGGTAGCCTCTTTGTAGGTAGCGCCTTCCGGGAGATTTCCCCAGTCCTCGCCCGATACTTCATAGGTATATTCGCCCGAACCCAGCAAGACCATCTTTGTCCTCCGTTGCATATCGCGCTTCGCGTTTAGAGCTACACGATGGTAACAGCAACGCGCGCGGGATACAAGAACGGGACAAGGGCGCGACAGGATACGATTTTGCGGATGGGCATTCTTGGGCAGTTTGCTTATATCCGACTTGGGCATATAATACGGGCAATCGGCCTGACGCTTGGAGCGCATGGATGCACATGCAGGGAGTGAACGATGGCTACTATCGAGGAACGCTACAACCAGATGTTCGGTAAGTCGGTCGCATGGTATGAGCGGGGCAAGTCGCTGTTCGCCGGGGGCATTACGCATCAGACGCGCTTCACATCGCCCTTCCCCGCCTACATCGACTACGCCGAGGGGCCTTACAAGTACGATGTCGACGGCAACGAGATAGTTGACTATGTGATGGGCAACGGCAGCCTGCTGATGGGACACAGCCGGCCGGAGATAGTGGCGGCAGTGCGGGAACAGGCAGGCAGAGGCACACACGCGGGCGGCGCGTCCACGCATGAAGTGCGCTACGCGGAGGCGGTCAAGCGGCTCATACCGTCGCTGGAGCGGGTGCGCTTCACGGCGTCGGGAACGGAGTCCACCTATTTGGCGCTGAGGCTCGCGCGCGCCTACACGGGCAAGACGAAAATCGTGAAGTTCCACGAGCACTTTCACGGCTGGCACGACTATGTTACGCCGGAGTCGGGGCAGGCTCTGGGCGGCGTGCCGCAGGAAATCGTGGATACGGTCATAGTCGCGCCCGTCGACCTGACGGCGGTTGACGCCATCCTGTCGCAAGATGACGACATCGCGGCGGTCATCGTGGAGTGCAACGGCGCTCACTACGGCACATTCCCGTTGCAGAACCCCCAATTTCTACAAGACTTGCAGGAACTCACGGCGCGGCATGGCGTCCTGTTCATAATGGACGAGGTGGTTACGGGCTTTCGGCTGTCGCCCGGCGGCGCGCAGGTGCGATGGGACTTGCAGCCCGACCTAACCACGATGGCGAAGATAATCGCAGGCGGTCAGCCGGGCGCGGCAGTGGGCGGCAGGGCTGACATCATGGAACTCATGGCGTTCCGCGATGATCCCGAATGGGATAACATGCGAAGGGTCGCGCAGGGCGGAACTTACAACGCCCAGCCAATCACGGCGGCGGCAGGCATAGCCGCGCTGGAGGCGATAGCGAACGAGGGTGTCAACGCCAGGGCGGACGCGATGGCGCAGCGCCTTAGGGACGGGCTGAACGAGGCGTTCATCCAGAACGAGGTTACGGGACACGCGCACGGCATAGCCTCCATCATCCATGTCAACATGGGCGCGGACTGCGAGTGCGACCGCGCCCTCTGCGACATGCCCTATCAGCAGATATACGACACGATGCCGGTGGCAAAGACGCGCGCGCTGCGCCGCGCCATGCTCGTGAACGGCGTGGACATGATGGGAGGACGGGCTTTTCTCGTGTCGTCCGCCCACGACGAGGGCGTGATAGACCGCACAACGGCGGCATTCTCCCAGTCGCTGAAAGACCTGCGCTCGGAAGGCGAGCTGTAAAATTCAATCCGCACTCCGAGGTCTTGCGATTGTCAGGGCATCGTTCTCACTGTCATTCCGAACGCAGTAAGGAATCTAAAGTTCCTGCCACAAACACGCCCGATTATGGCAAGGATTTTAGACCCCTCACTCCGTTCGGGGTGACAATTGAAAGACCCTACTAAATAGGACTAACATGGATGAACAGGATGGACAGGATACTATGAGCCGATTCAACGAACAGGTTGCGATTGTAACGGGCGCGGCGACGGGCATAGGCTACGGCATAGCGCGGCGGCTTGCGAGCGAGGGCGCGCGGCTGGTGATGGTCGATATTGACGGCGATCTGGGCGAGCAGTCGGCAAGCGAGATTTCGGCGCGCGGAACTGAGACGCGGCTCGTCGTCGGCGATGTGTCGGAGCAGTCCACAGCCGAGCAAGCCGTAGCCGCCGCGCAAGACGCCTGGGGACGGGTTGATATTCTGGTCAACAATGCGGGCATCACCGGCGTCGACGGCAGCATCTGGGAGCTGCCGCTCGAAGAGATGGATCGGGTGTATCGCATAAACCTGCGTGGCGTATTCTCGTTCTGCCACGCCGTCATCCCGTATATGCTGGAGCGCGATTATGGGCGCATCGTCAACATCGCGTCCATCGCCGGCAAGGAAGGCAACCCTCGCATGGTACCCTACTCGGCGACCAAGGCGGCGGTCATCGGGTTGACCAAATCGGTGGGCAAGGAACTTGCCAAGAGCGGCATTCGCGTGAACTGCGTTACGCCCGCGGTGGTGCACACGCGCATCCTCGACGAGCTGACGCCTGAGCAGGTGCAATACATGGTGGAGCGCATCCCCATCGGACGCACGGGCGAGATCGATGAGATTGCCGCGCTGGTGGCGTGGCTGGCGTCGCCGGAGTGCTCGTTCAGCACAGGCGGCGTATTCGACATCAGCGGCGGCAGAGCGACTTACTAAGGCATAACAGGATAGAAAGGATGAACCATGTCCTGGATTCGTGAATCCGACGAGCGCCTGCACTGGGCGAATGTCATCAATGTCATGTCCATAAATCCCGCCGCGATGCAAGCGGTGAGCGATATGAACAACGCCATAACCTTCGGCGCGTCGGCGCTTACGCGCACGCAGGAAGAGGCGATAGCCACCGCGGTCTCCGCTCAGAACGAGTGTCGATTCTGAACGATGGCCCACGGGGAGTTTCTCCGGCACGCATCGGACGACCCGGAACTGGCAAGTCACATAATGCACGATTACAGGAATGCAGACCTAGACGCAGAGACGCGGGCGATGCTGGACTTCGCTACTAAATTGACGCGCGAACCGACGGCTATGCAAGAGTCCGATGTGATAAGGCTCAGGAAGCATGGACTGAGCGACGAGCAGATTCTCTCGGTCGTGCTCATCACCTGCACCTTCAACTTCATGACGCGCCTTGCCGACGGCCTGGGCGTAGAAGTCCCTCCAGAACGGCAGCGGTATGTGGAAAGCTGGCTCACAGGCGCGGCAAGAGAGCAGGAATGGCTGCTGAAGGCGAAAGACTGAGCCACCTCAATCGCCAAGGGGAGATCTGGAAAGTGGAGTTCCCTTTCAATGCGGCAGAACGAGGAACCCTTGCGCCACATCGCAATGAGCGGCAGCGGCTTCAAGAACCTCTGGGAGGAAGAAATACGCCTTGAGCGGTAGCGAAAACGGCGCGCGCGGCTTCACGCCGAACAATATGCGGCGCGCCTTGATTGCGCGTTATCAGAACATAAGTACACGGGGGGGGGTATTTCGTTCTTCTACGTGGTGTTCTCAGGGACGACTGGTTCTTGCGGCGTCCGTGTGCCTGCTCATAGCGGCGGCGGGGCTGCGCTTCTATGACCTGACAGTGACTTCCGTATGGTACGACGAAGTGATTGCCGCCGATAATTCGAGCGGCGTCCTCTCGGAAGTAATCCCCTATACCCGCAGCAGAAACTCATCGCCTATACTCTATCCCTTGGCGCTGTGGGCGGTGCAGAAAGTGGATGTATCCGCCTTCAGCCTCCGCGTTCTTCCGGCGACGGCAAGCGTTCTGACCGTCGCCGTGATGCTCTTTCTGCTGCCGCGCCTCGGGGTGAGCCGATGGGCAGCGTTTCTGGCTGCCCTGCTCGCCACGCTTTCCGTTGAAGCAATTAAGCACGCCCAGGATGCGCGCGAATACTCCATCGACGCGCTGCTTGCCACGCTGATGATAGCCGGGTTGCTGTGGTATCTGCGAGACGGCAAGAAATCTTTGCTCTGCGTCGCGCTGTTCCTTGCGCCGCTGCTCCAGTACGGCTTGGTTCTGTTCGGCGCTGCCGTCATTGCCGCCGCTGTGGTCATGCCTCCCCCGACTTTGGCGTCGTCGGAATGGAACGCATACATACGCAGGATTCCGCATTGGCTCAGGCAGCGCATCGCCCTAATCTTGCCCTCAGCGTGCTTTCTCGCGGGGTGCATCATCAGCTACTTGGTGACTGCGCGCTACCAGTGGCGGGAAGGGGGTTGGGGCAGGGCTGGCTGGTATTATTGCGAAGACGCATACGGCGCAGTCGGCTTTCTGAGATGCGCGACTTCTCGCACTTGGGACCTCCTGCACCATCACATGCCGCAAATTGTTGCTATACTGGCGCTTGGGGCATTTGCCCTTATGCTGCTGGCATCCCTGAAGAGGAGGCGCTTCGATGCCATTGCAATCCTGATCCTGCTTGCCATTGGCATCGCCGCTTTAGCCGCAATGCTGACACTTTACCCCTTTGGAGGAATTCGCCAAAACATCTATCTGGGTCCGGTCATCTTCCTTGCCGCCGGTGTCTCCATCTATTGGATGATCGATAGTCTGTCCGCGCTCACGCGTCGGGCATGGCTGGCTCCGGTGCTTGCCATTATGGTCGCCGTCGCAATTGCGCTTGCCGGAGTGGGCGCTATGTGGCAAGAAAATCCATACGCGAGAGACCAAAACACCGGGGACGTTCTCGCCTTTCTGAAAGAACATGTGGAAGAAGGCGACCTCGTTTACGCAACCAGTTATGCAGTCCCTTCTATGGAGTTCTACCAAGATGAAAAACCGAGCGGCTACCACTATGGACGGGTAGAATGTTGGAGCGCCTTTGAACCGTGCATCCGTGAGATGGCAAATCTAGTCGTATCGCATCCCACTGCCCCAAATAGAATCTTCTTGGTCTATCGCAGCGCATCAATACTGGAGGAATTGGAACTGCTGGAAGAGCGAGTTTCAGTTGAGCGTGTCATCGCTCACAGAGAGTTCGATGTCGCTATGATTACGAACGCCAAAGAGTTCAAAGAGTCCCTCGGAGCGGCGACACGTCCCGACTACGAGGCGCTGACAGCCGGCGAACCCATAATTCGCGCCGACTTCGACATATATCTCAGCGACGACAACACGCTGACCTACGCTAAGGAGCCGTGCGCCCGCGCCGACACGGATGCGACATTCTTTCTGCATCTGCTTCCCGCCGACGAGGCTGACCTGCCCGACCATCGCATGCGATACGGCTTCGACAACCTCGACTTCAGCTTCAGCGGGCGCGGCACGACATTCGACGGCAAATGTGTGGCGTCAATAGCCCTCCCGGAGTATGATATTACCCATATCAGAACGGGCCAATATGTGCAAACGGGCGGCGGTTTCAATAATCTCTGGGAGGAAAAGATACGCCTTGAGCGGTAGCGAAAACGGCGCGCGAGGCTTCGCGCTGAACAATCTGTGGCGCGCTTTGGCAGCGCCTTATCAGAACATAGGTGCAAGAGAGGGGGGTATTTCCCTCCCGATGAGCGTTTCTCATGGACGGCTTGTTCTTGCGGCGTCCGTGTGCCTGCTCATGGCGGCAGCCGCGCTGGGCGTCGGTCTCGTGCTGCTGCGGCAAGCAAGTTACGGACCGCAGCTGCCCTGGGATGGGATCAACTACATCACGGTTGCGCGCAATCTCCTGGCCGGGAATGGCTTCGTCGATCTGTATCATGAACCTCTGACGCTCTGGCCGCCGCTGTATCCGGCGATGCTCGCCGGTGGGGGATTGTTCGGGATCGACCCGTACTCCCTCGCCGGTCCGCTCAACGCCGTCATCTTCGGACTGACCGTTCTGCTCGCGGGTTGGTGGCTGCGACGCTATATGCGCTCGCGGATTCTGTGGCTGTGGGGCTGCTTCTCCATCGCGCTCGCCCTTCCACTCGTCGAAATGGCGTCCCAAGCCATGAGCGAGGCAGCGTTCATCCTGCTCGCAACGCTCTCGCTGACGCAGATCGACACCCACTTGAAGGGCGGCAGCCGCGCGCCCCTAATACTCGCGGCAGTGTTCAGCGCGCTTGCCTGCCTGACTCGCTACATGGGCGCATCCCTGATATTGGCGGCGCTCCCGATGTTGCTTGCGGCGCGGGTTGCGCCGTCGGAGAAGATGAAGCGCATCGCCATATATGCGCTGATTGCCGCCGCGCCGCTGTGTCTGTGGATGCTGCGGAACTTTCTGCTTGCCGGCTCCACGACTGGCAGAAGAGACCGGACTTTCGACTCATTTTCCTTCATCGTGGACGAGGCTTTGCGAAGCGTGGCTACGGACTGGTGGCTTGTGGGGTCGACCGCTCTTGTCCTGTTTGCGCTCGTGATTGCCGCCTGCCATGCGTTCATCCGCCGCTCAGATCGGAAAAGCGATGCTTCTTCGAAAGTTGCATGGCGTCCGTTGCGCGTATTCGGCGGTTTTGCGCTGGCATACCTGATACTGCTTGTCGTCGCGATAATATCGGGGGATGATACACTGCATGGATTGCAATGGAGATACCTCACTCCGGTGTATATTCCGCTCCTGTTCGCGGCGCTGCTGCTGATGGACGGCCCCCTCCGGTATGCGGCAAGCGTTCCGCGCTGGCAGGGAGTTCGAGCTATCGCGGGGAGGACTTTTGCCGCCGTTCTGATGCTGGCGCTGTCCCTGCATGTGGCTTGGCTGGTTGCGCTGAATATACGCGAGTTGCAGGCTTGGAACGCCGGTGAGCGGCAAGAATATGCCGCGCCGCGGTGGAGTAATTCGGAGAGCGCGCAGTACATTTCAGAGGCGGCTCTGAGCGGCGCTACCCTGAGCAACGATTTGGCATTCACGAGTTTCTACGCCAACGGTTCTACGCTCCACTACCCCCTACCGTGTGAACCGGATAGACTGCGCTCCGCATTGTTGGACGCAATTGGAAGCGGAGAGGTGCATGTCATATACTACTTCCAGAGCTGGCGGGGGAGCGGATGCTCTCCGCAGCAGTACGACGAGATGGAAAGCGCCTTGTTTCGGGATCCCTTGCTGGAGCCGGTGGCGGAACTGGCGAACGGGAACTTGTATCGCCTGCGCGAAGGGGAGCTCCGCTCCGCCATATTCCACAGTTCCAATGCTCCGGTGGTGGGCAAGTCGTTCGACGTCTTTTTCAATGAGTCCTACGGCAGGCGTTTGCCCAGGGAAGGATGGCGGTGGGAGAAAGGCAGCGCTGCCGATGGCTGGACGAGCCTCTCCGATCAAAAACCCTCCTACGCATACACTCCCACTGCCGCAGATGTCGGCTATCGCCTGCGCGCCTCGTTGTACTACGCAGACCACTTCGGCAACCGAATGAAAGCGATTACCGAGCCGTCCGAACCCGTGCAGCAGGACATCCCGAAAGCGGGAATGGGCGCTGAAAGCCAATAGGCAAAGGGTATCAGTCTCCCGTAGCGACACTTGAGGCGGGTTGTCGGTCTTCCGCTCCGGCTGTGGATTCTTCCTGCGCCTCCCAGTCGGGAATGAGCAGCTTGTCGGTCGGCTCCAGCAGCAGGATGTTGAGAGCGCCCGCGAGGCTTGTGGCTATGGATATGATGAACGCGACATTGTAATTGCCGAATATGTCGAAGACGGGACCTCCGATCCAGCCGCCAATCGCCATGCCCAAGCCCGCGCCGAGCATTTGAACGCCATACGGCGAGCCGGTGGGCGCTTGCCCGTAGTAGCGTCGGTTCAGTATGGGAAAGCCGCCCGTCTCGCCGCCATAGCCAAACCCGAATAGCGCTGCGAATAGGTAGAACATCCACAGGTCGTGCGTCCAGAAGAGCATTACGACCATGACGCCTTGCAGCGTGAAGAATATGATCATCACGGTCTTTGTGCCCATGTTGTCGCACATGATAGGCACGAGGATGCGCGATATGACGCTCACCGCCGACATCACGGTTAGGACGCCCGCCGCCTGCACCAGCGACAGGCCTTCGCTGATCGCCAGAGGCACGATATAGACCAGAATGATGGCGTGTCCGACGCAGCCCAAGAAGTGGATGGAGCTCATATTCCAGAAGGCGGCAGTCTTACGCATATAGCCGTTGAAGAGCTTGGTGCGCTCCGGTTCCACCCGCCGCTTTCGGACTTCGGCATCGCCCCGAATGTGGCCGTATGGCTGCAAGCCTTTGTCCACGGGTCTGTCCCTGAACAGCCCTATGAGGACGAACATAATCACGGCAGAGGAAACGCCCAGCGCGATGAAGCCGTTCTGCCAGCCCATATTTTCGATGAGCAGGCTTACTATGGGCGCCGCCAGCGCGGGGCCAAGCCCCCAGGACGCCATGATGATGCCCATGCCTAGCCCAAGATGCCGCCTGAACCAGTGCATAGCGGCAGGTATCAGCGGCACCAGGAATATCGCCTGCGCCACGCCAAGCAGTACGCCGAAGTAGAGATACAGCTCCCAGATGGTGCTCATAATGCCCGTAAGCGCCATGCCCGCTAGGAACATCAGCGTGCCGATTGCCATGGCGCGCCGCGCGCCGTAGCGGTCTCCGAACCAGCCGGCGAAGGGCGACGCCAACGCCGTGACCACGCTGGATATGGCGTACACCAAGGTGATGCTGCCCTGGCTCCAAGCGAATGTCTGCTCCAGCGGTTCTATGAACACGCCGAACGCCATGCGGATGGATGTCCCTACCATCTGCATCACCGCGATGACGGAAACGATCACCCAGGCATAGTGCGGATAGAAAAGCCGCCCATCACCTGAAGCGGGGCGGCTCTGCGCTTTCTCCGGCTGTTGTGCCATAGACTCGCTTTCAAGTCCTCAGTGGAGCGGGCAGGCGTAGAGGAAGAACCGCTCCCATCCCTGCCCGCCTGCCGCGCTGCCGTCCGCGCTCTTGTCCAGACCGCCGTACAGCCCTGTGCCGGCCGATGAGTTCGCGGCGGCTTGGAAGCTGAACTGCTGGACATTTTGGCCGGCGACCTGGGCGGCGCGCGCGTCCATGCGGGCGTCGGCAGCCCATGCGCCGAAGTATATGGTCAGCGCCAGGCTGATGGCGACGACCGCCACGAACTGGACGGGCATTCCTAGTATCCGGCGGTCATTCAAGCGGGATTCCAATGCTCACGCCTCTTTGTCTCTGCTCAAGCGTCCCTCGACCGACTCAAGGGGAAGGGGCTAACACGGATATACGAGATGGAAGGGCAGTTTTAGGTTGTGTGGATAGTCCCGTCATTCCCGTGAAAACGGGAATCCAGAGCCACGAAACAGGACGGCTTTTGCCTACGCCCATTGGAAGCGCTGGATTGCTGCCCCTGCTTTCGCAGGGGTGACGTTCTTTCGCAGGAATGACGAGATGAAAAGCGAAATATGCACAGAGCCTAGTTTGGCACTGCCGCCTGCGCGATGGACATCAGCTCTTCGTCTGACATCTCAAGCTCGATGTGGTCGCCGTGCGGCTGCGGCACATCCAGCCCTGTCTTGTAATAGACCTCCAGCGTGTTGCCCTCCGGGTCATCGGCATACATGCCGAAGGCGTTGCCGTGGCTCACGATGCGCTGGATGTTCACGCCCTCATCGGAGAAGGTGCGATAGAAGTCCTTCAGCTCGCCGAGCGTGTCCACGGTGAAGGAAATCTGCTGCACGACTTTGGCGTCGGAAGGCACATTGCGCCCCTCCATCAGCACGAACTCATGGTGCTCCACATCGGGATTGGCGCTGAGGAAGACCATCCGGCGCTGCTCCAGGTCTTCATCGGTAATCTCCAAGCCCATAACGCGCGAGTAGAAGTCTCGCAGCTTCATCAGGTCGTTCACATAGATGCCGACATGTCCCAGTCCGCTTACTTTTGGCACGGGTTCACCTCCTGCCTGTTTCTGAATTGCCGATACGATAGCCTTCACCCGTTCAGCAGGCGATATTATTGCAATACTGAACGGCAATGTACAGAGATGATAACGCACATTCTAAGTTTTGGTAAGCCCAACCCCAACATCATCGAGAAAATTGCATTAGTCCCTTCCCCCTTGATGAGGGAAGGTTCGTCGGCGAGGCGAGGACGCCGCAGATGTGATTGTCCCTTCCCTCTTTGGGGGAAGGTTAGGATGGGGGTGAAAATGCTTGCCCATCGACGGCTAAACTGTACTAGCGCAATTATCTCCAACATCGCCCGCCGCATGGCGCAGATTGGCGAGCAGCGAGCGCAGCGGAATATCGGAGAGCGCTTTCAACTGAAAGTCGGCGGCGGCGAACGGCATGCCTTGCGTCATAGGGTTGGGGACGACGACGCAGCGAAGTCCGGCAGCCTTCGCAGCCTTTAAGCCGTTGGCGGAATCCTCGATGGCGAGAGCGTTTTGCGGCTGCACGCCCAGACGCCGGGCCGCCTCGATGTACAGCTCAGGGTCAGGCTTGACATTGGCGACATCCTCGCCGCTCAGCACAAACTCAAAGTGGCGCAGCAAGCCGCGTCGCTCCAGATGCCCCGAAGCCCAGCCACCTCTTGAGCTGGAGGCGACGGCAAGCTTCAAGCCCATATCCTGCGCGGTGAGTATGTAGTCCTCGACGCCGGGCAGAACGGGGTTGCGCTCGATGCGCTCCAAGTAGCGGCTACGCATGCGCGGTCTGACCACATCGCGGTCGATGGGCTGCCCGCACAAATCGGCAAGATGCTGATACACATCGAAGCTGCCGAAGCCGCGCCCGATGAACCCATCCCATATTCGCCGCTCCAGCGCCACGCCGTAGGACTGAAACACCTCTTGCCAAGAGTCGAACTCTGGCGTCTCGGTGTCGATAATCAGCCCGTCGAAGTCGAAAATCAGCGCTTCAATCATCTTTTCCGTCCATCAGTGTAATCCCCGACAGATAGTATAACATCAGGCGCATAAATGTTGCGTGCGGCGCGCGGTTGGCGATACAATAACAGGGTTACTTTTCGCTATACATCACTTAACGCAATAACGGATTTCCGCCTTGGCGGGAATGACGGAACAGGGACTTTACTATGGAAGCGCATCAGCTAATTCATCTGGAGCCAAACCCCAACATCCAAGAGTTTCAACCCGGGGATACGGTGCGGGTTGAAATCAGGGTAACGGAAGGCGAGCGCACGCGGTTGCAGGCGTTTCAGGGCGTGGTCATACGCAAGCGCGGCGGCGGCCCTGGCGCATCGTTCACCGTGCGGCGCGTCAGCTACGAAATTGGCGTCGAGCGAACATTCCTGCTGTACTCCCCGAATGTGGAATCGGTCAGAGTGGTGCGGCGCGGCAAGGTTCGCCGGGCGCGCCTGTACTACCTGCGCGGGCTTTCCGGGCGCGCGGCGCGCATCAAGGAACGTCGGTAGCCCTCTTCTCCACACTCCACTACGACCTACATACCAGCGACGGGACAGACTTATGATAGTTTGTCCCGTTTTGCTTTACCGCCCTACCCTTCCCAAGAGATAAGAGGCATACTGGATTGTGCGGACATTTCGACTTTTCATCCCGTCATTCCTGCCCACTCACCCGTCATTCCCGCCCACTCACCCGTCATTCCCGCGAAAGCGGGAATCCAGAACCTCAAAATATAATCACTTTCGCATATTTTAGGCTATCTCAAATTACTGGATTCCTGCCCCTGTTTTCGCAGGAGTGAAGTTCTTTCGTAGGAATGACAAGATGAAAAGTCAAAATGTCAGCAGAACCTAGATAACGGGATGCGCGGTATGAGATTCGCAGAAGTCGCGGTTGATGCGCCCATGCAGCCCGGGCGAACTTTCAGCTACGGGATTCCGCAGACGCTGGAAGTGCGCGCGGGGCAGCTGGTGCGTGTGCCGTTTGGGGCGCGCACGCTGCAAGGCATCGTATTCGCGCTCGCCGCAAGCCCGCAGGTGGCGGAGACGAAAGACATCGCCGCCGTAGTGTTCGATGAGCCGCTGCTGGACGGGGCGCGGCTGCGGCTCGCAAGATGGATTAGCGAATACTACATCTGCTCGCTGTTCGAGGCAGCCGCGCCGATGCTGCCGCCGGGCGGCCGTGTTCGCGCGCGGACGCGCCTCACGCCGACTGACGCGAGCGCGGACACCGAGCGGTTGACGCCACTGCAAGAGCGCATAATGGCTTACATCGGCAGGCGCGGCGCGGCAAGCCAAGATAGTCTTGTCAGGGCGCTGGGAGAAGGCGCGGCGGCATCCGCGGCAAGCCTAGTTCGCAAGGGCGTTCTCAGACGCGACTACTCGCTGCCGGAGCCTTCCGTGCGGCACAGGTATCGCACGGTCGCCAGCCTCGCGGCGGACAGCGGCGCAGCCATCGACGACTGGCTTGCGAAAGACGGCAAGCGAGCGCCAAGGCAGGCGGCGCTCATAGAGCATCTCCGCGAAATCGGCGATGCCATCGATGTTACGGAAGCGCGCAGGGAGTTCGGCGCGAGCGCGGTCAAGGCGCTGCTAGGCAAGGGCTGGCTGACAACAAAGACCGTAACGGTCGACCGCGATCCGCTGGACGGCAGGGCGTTTCCTCACACTCGCCCGCATCATTTGACGCCTGAACAGGCAAAGGCGGCTGCCGATATTCGCGGTGTGCTGGAACGGCCATCGGAGCAGGTGCGGACTATCGCAATTCAGGGCGTAACCGGCAGCGGCAAGACTGAGGTCTATCTGGACGCGGTGCGGCATTGCCTAGAATTGGGCAAGCAAGCCATCGTGCTTGTGCCGGAAATCGCGCTGACCTACCAGACCATCGAGCGCTTCGCATCGCGCTTCCCGGGCAAGGTTGCGGTGCTGCACAGCGGGTTGACGGATGGTGAGCGCTTCGATCAGTGGTGGAAAATCATGCGCGGAGCCTACAGCGTAGTCATCGGCTCCAGGAGCGCGGCATTCGCGCCCGTTCCCGCCTTGGGGTTGATTGTCATCGATGAGGAACACGAATGGACTTACAAGCAGCACGACACCGCGCCGCGATACCACGCGCGTCAAGTCAGCATTCGCCTGTCTGAGTTGACGCAGGCGGTGGTAGTCCTTGGCAGCGCTTCCCCGGATGTCGGCACTTACTACAACGGGCTGCGCGCGCAGTACGGGCTGCATCTTCTGACCGAGCGGTTCGCCGACGGCGACGGCGGCGACATCGAACAGCCGGGTTCGCTGCCGTCCGTGAGCGTCGTGGACATGCGCGACGAGCTGCGAGCGGGCAACAGCGATATGTTCAGCCGCGCGCTCAGCGTTTCATTGACGGAGTGCCTGAACGTGGGCGAACAAGCAATGCTGTTTCTCAATCGCAGGGGCAGCTCATCGCACCTGCGCTGCTTCAGCTGCGGATACAGCCTGCGCTGCCGAAGCTGCGATGTGAGCGTCACCTACCACGCGGCATTACAGCGGTTTATATGCCACTACTGCGGGGCGCGGCGCAGACCGCCCAGGATGTGCCCGCAATGCCTCAGACACCGCTTGCGCTACTACGGCATAGGGACGGAGGCGGTCGCCGATGAGGTCGCCGCGCGCTTCCCCGACGCCGGCGTACTGCGCTGGGACAGGGACATCGCCACCAGCCCAAAGGCGCATGAAGAGCTGCTGACGCGCTTTCGCTCGCGCGAGGCGCAGATTCTCGTAGGCACGCAGATGATAGCCAAGGGGCTGCACTTCCCGTCGGTGTCGCTGGTGGGCGTGGTGTCCGCCGACGTGGGCTTGACCATCCCGGACTATCGCGCCGGCGAGCGCGCGTTTCAGCTGCTGTGCCAAGTGGCAGGACGCGCCGGGCGCGGCAGCAGCGAGGGCAAGGTCGTCATACAGACCTTCCAGCCGGACAACTACGCCATCCAGTCGGCGGCGGCGCAGGACTACCAGGGGTTCTACCTGCGAGAGATGGCGTATCGCAGGGAGCAGCGCAACCCGCCGTACAGCCGCCTCATACGCATGCTATACGCGCACACAAATCAGGCGAAATGCGAATCGGAAGCGGTGCAGCTGGCGGCGCGGCTAAGGGAGGCGCAGGCCGAGTGGGGACTTACGGATGTGGAGACGCTGGGGCCTATGCCGGCGTTTCCGGGGCGGCTGCGCGGGCGCTATCGCTGGCACATCATGCTGCGAGGCGCGCACCCCCGCGAGCTGCTGGACAAGATCGATGTGCCTAACGGCTGGCGGGTGGATGTCGATCCGGTTGCGCTGACATGACGGGCGTTGACATGGATGGACGAAATAGAGGGGATAGCAGTGAGGGCAGCCATAAGGCTGCCCCCTGTTCTTTGCTCGATTAGAGGTTGAACTGCGGATCCATGTAGTCCTTTTCCTTGGCGTAGATTTGGAGGCGTCCGCGCGTGCTGTCAGTGATGATGATGCGGTCTTCCTCATCTACGGCGATACCAACCGGGCGCTCGAACAAGCCGAGCGGCTTGGTGTCCTTGACCCTGCGATATGCCTTCACCACATCGGGGTTGGACTCCACGACCTCTTTCGCCCACTTGGAGAACTCAATCGCGTCGCCTTCCAGCTGGGTGAGCACCGCGCCGTCGTTCTCATATATCTTGACGAGCTTGTTACCCCAGTCGGACACATAAACATCGCCCTCGCTGTCCACCGCGACATCCGACGGGTGGTTGAGCGCGCCAGCCATGCCGCTCGTCTCCTCGCCATAGGTCGCCAAATGTTCGCCGTCAGCCGAGAACTTCTGAGCGCGGTTGTTGCCCCAGTCGGCAACATAGACGCAGCCATCCGCCGCGACGGTGACGCCCCAAGGCTGATTGAGCTGCCCCGGCGCGCTGCCAGCTCCGCCAAACGACGCAAGGAACTTGCCGTCGCTGGTGAACTTCTGCACCTCGCCGTTGGCAGAGTCGGTTACATACACATTGTCATCGGCGTCGCAGGCTACGCCGGACGGGCTGCCGAGCCTGCCCTCGCCGTCCCACTCGCCGACGCGCTGTCCGTCGGCATCGTAGATTTTGATCCGTTTCTCGAACTCATCCGAGCAGTATAGGTTGCCGCCGCTGTCAACGGCGATCCCCATAGGCCAGACGAGATCCTCGCGGGCGAAGTCGCCAACAAACTGCTCGTCGATGGTAACTTTGCCGATACGCTTGTTGGGCGCTTGCACGCCGCCCGCGCCTTCCTGACCTCTGTTAAGCACATATAGCACGCCACCCGGCGCGACCGCCACATCCATCGGCTGCGTGAAGCCGTTGCCGGCTGCCGCGTTGCGCCCAATGGCGTGGCTGAAGTTCCAAGTGCGGCCCGATACGGTTGTCGTAAGCATTTTTCACCTTCTGACTTGCTCAATGCGCCATATCACTCCCCGCAGCCTATCCCATATCAAGGGTTGCGGGGAGTTGAAATTGCGCCGTTCCGCTTAAAGGCGTTTCGACCTAGTGGTGGCCGTTGCCGTTCGTGTGAATGAACGCGGGCTGCTCGAACTGTCCGTTGACAATCTCGGGCGCGTCCAGCTTCATCCAGTCCTCCAAGATTGCGGAGTACACGCCGCGATAGTCTTGGTTGGGTACGAGGTCGCCCTGCTGAAGAGCCTCTGCTCGCGTCTCCGGATACTCGCTATAGAAGCCGCCGTTGACATTGGGGCCGATGGCGAATGCTACGCCCGCAGCGCCGTGGTCGGTGCCTGAGCCGTTGTCGCGGACGCGCCGCCCGAACTCGGAGAACAGGAACATTATCACATTGTCGTCGGCGTCGTGCTCGCGCAGGTCGTCCCAGAAGTCGGCGATTGCCTCGGATACATTCGTCCACAACTGGGCATGCGTAGTCGCCTGCGCCGCGTGGGTGTCGAAGCTGCCGTGGTCGGTATAGAAGACGCGCGTGCCCACATCGGCGGTGTGAATCATGGCGATGTCCCGAAGCTTCTGCGCCACCGGGCTTGCGCCGTACTCAACGCTGGACTGGTACTTGTTCGGGGCTACCTTGAGAATGTCCGCGCCCTTGAGCGCGTCGAGTCCCGTCTGCCCGAGATAGTCCATCACCTGGCCCGTGCCGACGGCGGGACCATACATGTTGGCGAAGCGCTCTAGCACTTGCTGTCGCTGTTCCTGCTGCTCGATGTTGGTCAGCAAGCCATAGGTGGACACATCGGCGACCGAGGCGACCGACACGCCCGGAGCGACGAGCGCGCGCGGAAGCGCCTGCCCGACATTCACGCCGGTAACCGGATTTTCGGACTTGGGATCAAGCCGATTGAGCGCGCGCCCAAGCCAGCCTTCAGTGCCGACCTTGTCCGGTTCGCAGGTGTGCCAGATGTCCATGGAGCGGAAGTGCGAGCGCGGCGAGTTCTCATAGCCTATGCCGTGAATGATCGCCATGTCGCCGCTGTCGAAGATCTCCTTCATCGGCGCCATCGCCGGGTGCAAGCCAATCTCGTCGTCCAGTTTCAGCACGCGGTTCTCAGGGATCTGGAGCGAGCGGCGGGAGTCGAAGTAGTTGCCGTCCGTGTACGGAATCACCGTGTTGAAGTAGTCGTTGCCACCCGTGAGTTGCAGCACAACCAAAACCGGCGGTTTGTTTGAGTTTGCCATTGTTTCCTCCTCAGAAAGTTACATCGCGCCAAGATTTGGCTTAGCCGAACTGATACTCTCGGGTTGCGCCGATGAGGGCGAGCATCTCGCCCGTGCGCCGCGCGGAGTCATCGAACTCGCCTTCCCAATTGACCGCGCCTTCGCTCTCCGCTTGGGTAAGCAGCTCATTGCGAGTCTGGGCGGATACGGGCAGCGGGCCCATCTGGTCGAGGCAGTTCTCCACGAACTCTTCGGGCGTCATCGTAGGTCCATTGGCAGATGCGATGCGCTCTACTATGCGCTTTACGCCGGGCAGGTTGGTGTCGCTGATCCTGTCGGCGACGAAGTTGACGCGCTTGACGAGCGAGCCGCTGTTTATCCACTCATGCCCCGTGTGCCAGCCTTCCACGCTCGGCGGGTCGAGGATGTCCTGGCCCATGTAGCCCGGCTCTTTGGCGACTGCCTCGAGACGCGGGTCGGGGCCCTGCATGTCGCCCGTGAGTCGCAGCGTGCCAACGACGACCTCCGCCGGGTTCTTGACCTTCTTGTACATCGCATCCTTGAAGAAGTCGGAGTTGAAGAGCGCCCTCAGCACCGGCTTGATTTCGTAGTCGTTCTCGACCAGCGTGTCGGAGAGAAGCTGAATCGCCTCCGGGTTGCGCGGCTGCTCGATGTTCCAAGCGGGAACCTGAGGCTCGTCCTCTACAAAGAAGTTGTACAGATGGCGGGTGATGAAGCGCGCGCAAGCGGGCTGCTTCAGGATGATGTCTATGATGTCCTCGCCGTTGAAGTTGCCGGTGTAGCCCAGGAAGGACTTATCCGTCTCGTCATGGTCTTCCGCGCGATACTCGAAGTGCCACGGATGGCGGCCATACGGATAGCGCGGCATCTTTGCCGAGATTGTCCAGCCGGTGAACGCCCTGGAGCACTCGTACACATCCTCTTCGGTGTAGTTGCCCACACCCAGCGAGAAGAGTTCCAGAAGTTCGCGTCCCCAGTTCTCGTTGGGCGCGATCTTATGGTTCTCATTGTTGTCCAGCCAGTAAATCATGGCGGGGTTGCTGGCGAGCTCCAAGAGCAGGTCGCGGTAGTTCTTCATGCCGACATCGCGGAACATCTGAATCTGCTGAAGCAGATGGTTGCAGTTGTCCACCTTCGAGTTGCCGGTGGCGAATATCTGATGCCAGAAGAGCGCCATCTTCTCGTTGAGCGGCCTTTGCGTGTTGACCATGAAATACAGCCAGTTCGCCTGCCCGGGCGCGGCGGCTCCGCCGGGAACCTCTGTGATCGGGTGATACCTGTACAGCGTGAACTCGTCAACAGGGGGCTGGCTGTCGTAGTCGAGCAGCTGCTCGACGGTCGCCTCGTAACCCTGCTCTGCCATCGCCTCCAACTCATCGCGGGTTGCGCCAAAGCCGGCGCGCCTCATCAGATGGGCTAGCAGGGCAATATCGTCTTTATTGGACATGTGTTTCCTCCCTTCGCGGCATGCGGTCTTTTCATCGGTTGCGCTAATTGTGGATGCGTCAATACGGTCAGCAATATGACTATGCACACCCCCTTTCCCCCGATGGTGAGGGGGATGCCTTAAGGCAATCGGGACATGTGCCATAGTAGTCGGTGCGAAGACGCACGATGTCGTATCCGGTTATCCGCGACACGCTATCAAGCGGGTCGTGCGGCGCTGCGATGTCCATGTCTTCGACCTTCTCGCATTGCAGGCAGACCAGATGCGGATGCGACACAGGAATCCTGCCGTCGTATCGGTTGGCGGACGCGCTGAACTCGATCTCCAGCACCTGCCCAGTCTCTTTGAGGATTTCAATGGTATTATAGATGGTAGCGAGGCTCGTGCCGGGGTAGGCGGTCTTGACGCCCTCGTGAATCTCGCTGACGGAAGGGTGACGGTCGCTGGCAAGCAGCACCTCAAGCAGCTTGGCGCGCTTGCGCGTGATGGCGACGCCCTTGTCTCGGAGCGCCGCCTTCATCTCCGAAAGACGCAATTCAAACGCTGCCTCGTCCATCGACGAGTTGTTTGCCCCTGTGGATGCCTGTTGTAGCATACGCTGACCTATAAATTAGAATGGTTCTAAATAGTGCCGTCTGTAAGGTAAGACAGAGCGCAAGAGTTGTCAAGTGCCAAATCGGGTATTGAGAAAATTGCATTAGTCCCTTCCCCCTTGATAGGGGAAGGTTGCCTGCTGTCAAGCGCAATCCGAGGGCGTGATTGTCCCTTCCCCCTTTGGGGGAAGGTTAGGATGGGGGCGAAAACGCTTGCCCATCGACGGCTAGGTTCTGTGGACAATTCGACTTTTCATCTCGTCATTCCAATCCTCCACCCCCGTCATTCCTGCGAAAGCAGGAATCCAGCGCTTTGAGATAGCCTAGAATATGCAAAAGCGACCACATTCCGATGTTCTGGATTCCCGTTTTCACGGGAATGACGCAAATGTCCACAGAACCTAGTCCCTTCCCCCAATTAAGAATAGGACTTACGCAGTTGAGCGCGATTTCGTACTTGAAACAGGTCAATCTCGGGTAGGAGTTCATATTCAAGTGCGTAAGTCCTGATATAATAACAATCGCTCTGGGGCATTCCGAAAGCCCTTCAGACTTTCAGGAGGCCGGAGATGACTCTGCAACCCGTGATACTAGCCGGCGGTTCCGGCACCCGCTTGTGGCCGCTCTCACGCGAGGCGCACCCCAAGCAGTTTCAGCCGCTGATGGGCGAGCAGTCGCTCTTTCAGGATACCGTCTGCCGACTCGACGGCATGGATGAGATCGCGCCGCCCTTAGTGCTGTGCAACGAGGAACACCGATTTCTCGTCGCCGAGCATCTGCGGCAGCTCGGACAGAAGGCGCTGGCTATCACGCTGGAGCCTGTGGGCAGAAACACCGCCCCGGCGCTGACACTCGCGGCGCTGATGCTCCTCGACGCCGACGCCGGGTTCTCGGACGGCGACGCCGTGATGCTCGTGCTGCCGGCCGACCATGTTGTGCGCGATGTGCAGAGCTTTCAGAGGCTGGCGCGGCACGGCGCGGAACTCGCCATGGACAACAGCATCGTTACATTCGGCATCCTGCCCGACTCGCCCAAGACAGGCTACGGATATGTCAGGAAGGGAGAGCCGCAGGCGCGCGCCAACTCCGTTCCCGCTTTCCGCGTCGCGGAGTTCGTGGAGAAGCCGGAGCGCGCCACCGCAAAGCAGATGCTGAAGTCGGAATCTTACCTGTGGAACAGCGGGATGTTCATGATGCGCGCCTCCGTATGGATGCGTGAGCTGCGCCGCTACCGCCCGGACATCGCCGAAGCCTGCGTCGCCGCGCATGCCTCACTTCAGCGCGACGGCGACTTCTATCGCCCCGATACCGCGAGTTTCGCCGCATGCCCGGGCGAATCCATAGACTACGCCGTGATGGAACGCATGGGAAGAAAGCCGTCTCAGAACGGAAGCGCCGATTGCCTCGTGCTGCCGATGGATATAGGCTGGACGGACTTGGGCGCATGGTCGTCGCTGTGGGAGGAGAGTGAGCGCGATGAGCGGGGCAATGTCATACAGGGCGATGTGTATGCGCGCTCTATGACCGATTCGCTGGTCATAAGCCAGCGGCGTCTTGTGGCGGCAGTGGGACTGGATGATGTGATACTCATAGAGACCGCGGACGCGGTGCTTGCGGCGCACAAAGACCGTGTGCAGGATGTCAGGGAACTGGTTGAGCATCTCAAGCTGGAGGGACGCCCTGAGCAGGAGAACCACCGCAAGATAAACCGACCCTGGGGTTCTTTCGAGACCGTCGACGCCGGTGAGCGCTTCCGCGTCAAGCGCCTGACCATAACGCCCGGCGAGGCGCTGTCGTTGCAGATGCACCATCATCGCGCAGAGCATTGGGTCGTGGTCAAGGGCACCGCTAAGGTTACGCGCGGCGAAGAGGTCTTTCTGCTGACCGAGAACCAGTCAACCTATGTGCCGGTGGGCGTGGACCACCGACTGGAAAACCCCGGCACCCTGCCGCTCGAGGTAGTCGAGGTGCAGACCGGCAGCTACCTCGAAGAGGACGACATCGTGCGCTTCAAGGATCGCTACGACCGCCACCTCCACGACTAACCGCCACAGGCTAACACCAATAGATAGTACGGACAGGATGGGAACGATTGTTTATCACCCCCATCCCCAACTTCCTCCCCGACGGGGGAAGGGACTAATCAGGATGGAAAGGTGAAGATATGACACAGAGCGCACTGCCAGAATCCGCAATGCCCGCGGTTCCGCCGCGCATTCTGCTCGGCCCAGGGCCCAGCAATGTCAGCCCCAGGGTGTTGCAGGCGATGATGCAGCCGATGATAGGCTACATGGATCCCGACTTCATGCTGATTATGGACGAGGTAGCGGAACTGCTCAAGCGCGTCTATCAGAGCGGCGACGCCAAGACGATGGCTTTATCAGGCACCGGGTCGGCCGGCATGGAAGCGGGGCTGACCAACCTGCTGGAGCCGGGCGATACGGTGGTCATGTGCATCTACGGGTTTTTCTGCGAGCGCATGGTCGATATGGCGACGCGCGTGGGCGCGAATGTCGTGCCGCTGCGCGCCGATTGGGGACGCCCATTCCCGGAAGAGCTGCTGGAAGCGGAGCTGAAGCGGCATTCCAAAGTGAAGTTGGTCACCGCCATACACGCGGAGACATCAACGGGCGTGCGTCAGCCGATAGGCGAACTGGCGCGCATCGCCAAGGCGCACGACGCGCTGCTGATGGTCGACGCCGTAACCTCGCTTGGCGGCAACGAGGTCTCATTCGACGATTGGGGCGCGGACTACGCATATTCGGCGACGCAGAAATGCCTCGGCTGCCCGCCGGGAATGTCCCCCGTAGCGGTCAGCGAGCAGGCGATAGACGCGATGCGACAGCGCAAGCAGCCGCCGATGTCGTGGTATCTTGACCTGTCGCTGCTGGGCAACTACTGGGGCTGGGAAGGTCAGCGCGTATATCATCACACCGCGCCCGTCAGCATGATACTCGCGCTGCGTGAAGGGCTGCGCCAGGCGCTCGGCGAAGGGCTGCCGGAACGCTACGCGCGGCACGCGCGCAACGCCCACGCGCTGAGCGCCGGCTTGGAAGCGCTGGGGCTTGGCTGCATCGTGCCGGCCGAGCATCGGCTCGCCCAGATTACCGTTGTGAGCATACCCGACGGCGTAGAAGACATGCAGGTGCGACAAAGGCTGCTGCGCGGCTACGGCATCGAGATTGGCGGCGGTCTGGGCGAGTTCGCGGGCAAGGTCTGGCGCGTAGGGCTAATGGGCGAGTCCAGCAAGGCCGAATATGTCCTCGCGCTGCTCTCCGCGCTGGAAAGGTCGCTGCCGGAGTTCGGATATGAGGTCGCCGCCGGAGCGGGCGTCGCCGCCGCAAGCGACGCGCTGAAGAGCGAGGGCTAAACTAGATGGGCAGGATTTTCTAAGGGCGGCGATTTAAGCGCCGCCCTTTTGTGGGATTGGGTGCCTATGCCACATCGTCGTGGCGGAAACGCGCGCGCAGCATCGCAAGCGGGCTTGGGCGGCGGATGTCCGCAGCGTAGCCGCATTGCAAGCAGTGGATGTAGTCGCCGTACTGGTCGCGGTTGGCTTTCATGTCGCCCTTGCAGCGCGGACACTGCTTCAGGTAAATCGCCCTGTTGGGGTTCGCTGAGTATAAGTTCATCGGTGTCCTCCTCATCCGAATAATTGTTTCAACATCGGGATGGTAGAACACCTGTATTTGGCAAGTCAAGCGTATTTTGGTCGCTTTTCAGTAATTCGTTCTAAACAATCGTTTCGCCGTGCATGCGTCCGCACTTGAAGGCATGCGGCGCGTCAGCGCGGAGGCGCGGCGTAGAGCGCGCGCAAGGATAGCGGACAAAAGCAAAGGTGGCTCGCAAATCCGAGCCACCCTGAAATGCTGAACCGCCGGAGCGCCACTATCCTTGCGCGGCTTTGCTGAGGTCTGCCCCCGCGGAGAAGCCCACCCGCTTGTGCGCCGGCACCTCGATGAGGTCGCCTGCATGTCCGCCGCGAATCGGGCGCACTTTCCGCGCCTTTACATCCCGCAGTTCAAAGGAACCAAAGCCGGTGAGCACTACCCTGTCCCCTTCGCTCAGCGCTTTTTGGATACTTTTCAGCACCGCATTGAGAGCCGCCTCTCCTTCCGCCAAGGACTTCCCCTCCATTTCGTTTGCGACGCGCCTCGCCATTTCACCCTTCCTAAGAGTTGCCATTATTAGCATCCTCCTTGTTTTTTAACTCATTGATAATTAACCTAGCTGATGACGCTAGTTCACTGGTCGTTTTGCTGGCACTGAGTTTAGCACCGATACTAAACGATTTTCAAGCAACCGAAGCGTGAATTGCGCGGGGGGGGGGGGGCAATCTTGCGGCGAAACTAGAGAAATCAGAAAGTAACAGTATGCTTTCAAAGTTCAGTCCCCAAAATATATCTTAAACGACAAACGCTTGTAAAGCCTCTGCCACAGATTGAAAATCAAGGAGAATTCTGATGAAACTCGAACTAATTGCGGACTACAATTGCATCGTTGGGGAAGGCCCAATGTGGCATCCCTTGGAGAACAAAGTCTATTGGGCGGACATTCCGCAAGGCAGGATTTTCCGCTACGACCCCGCGACGGGCGAGCATAGCCGCATATTCGAGGGCGCGCAGGTCGGCGGCTTCACCGTGCAGGCGGACGGCTCGCTATTGCTGTTCATGGAACGCGGCGCGGTGGCGTCGCTCCGCAACGGCAGCCTCGAATACCACATCCGCGAGATACCCGCGGAGCGCGAGACGCGCTTCAACGATGTCATCGCAGACCCGGCCGGCCGCGTCTTCTGCGGCACGATGCCCGCGCCCGACCACGCCGGCAGCCTGTATCGCCTAGATACCGACGGCTCTGTAACACAGGTACTCGACGGCATCGGAATCTCCAACGGCATGGGCTTCACGCCCGACAGCAAGCGAATGTACTATACCGACTCCCCAACGCACAACATCTACATCTTCGACTACGACATGGACACCGGCGAGTTGTCGAACCGCCAAGTATTCGTCAATACCGGGCGGAGCGACGGCATCCCCGACGGCATGACGGTGGATGCGGGCGGCTATGTCTGGTCCGCGCGCTGGGACGGCTCCTCGCTCGTGCGCTACTCGCCCGCAGGTGAGCAGGAACGGCGAATATGGTTTCCCGCGCGCAAGGTCTCCAGCGTCATATTCGGCGGCGACGACTACACCGACATGTATGTCACCACCGCGGGCGGGCAGGACAAGACAAGCGAGGGACCGGGCGCGGGCTGCCTGTACAGGCTAAATGTCGGCATCAGGGGCAAGGCAGAATACCTATCACGGATTGGCTTGTAGCATGAATACCGCGCCAAACGGGGAAGAAATTTGCATTAGTCCCTTCCCCCTTGTTGGGGGAAAGTTTCCAGTCTGGCAAGCGAGTTGGTCGCGCCAATTGTCCCTTCCCCCTTTGGGGGAAGGTTAGGATGGGGGCGAAAACGCTCGCCCACCGACGGCTAAACTACTAATGCAATTTTCTCAAACGGCAAGCAGCCTTTTGACCGACTAGATGGCGAGTGCTAAAATGAGGCTTCCAAACATATCGATAGCTTTACAGGAGTTGCGTTATGTCCGGTCATTCTAAATGGTCAACGATAAAACATGCCAAGGCGATAACCGACGCGCGGCGCGGCAAGCTCTTCACAAAGCTGACGCGAGAGGTGATTATCGCCGCGCGGCAAGGCGGCGGCGACCCAAGTATGAACATCCGCCTGCGGATGGCTATACAAAAGGCGAAAGACGCCAACATGCCGAACGACAACATCGATCGCGCGGTCAAGAGAGGCACGGGCGAGTCCGGCGAGCAAGACCAGATGGTGGAGTTCACCTACGAGGGCTATGGCCCCGGCGGCGTCGCCATCATGCTGCAAACGCTCACCGACAACCGCAACCGCACGGTGTCCGCCATACGCTCCACGCTCACCAAGGCGGGCGGCAACCTCGCGCAGTCGGGCGCGGTCGCATGGCAGTTCCACCAAAAGGGCGTGGTCGTCGTCAATGCGGAGGAAGACGACGCCGAAGAGTTCGCGCTAGTCGCCATAGACGCCGGCGCGGACGACTTCGAGACCTTCGACTCCACCCTGCAAATCTACTCGCCCGTGGACAGGCTGGAGGACATACGCCAGACGCTCACCGACACCGAGGCGTCCATCGTATCCTCCGAGCTGTCCATGATCCCCAGCAACACGATTACGCTGGACGCCAAGTCCGCCTCCCAGACGCTGCGCCTGCTCGACCAGCTCGAGGAACTGGACGATGTGCAGAAGGTCTATTCCAACGCCGACTTTCCGGACGAGGTTCTGGAACAGTACCGCGACGAATAGAGGCTGCCGTGCGTATCATCGGAGTCGACCCGGGCACCTACAACATGGGCGTCGGCGTTGTGGATGCCGACGGCGACATGCTCAGCCTCGCGCATGCGGATGTGCTGAAAGCGGCGCGCGGCACACCGCTATCAGAGCGTCTGGGCCGCCTGTACGCCTCACTGCTCGACTACATCGCCGTCTGCGAACCCGCTGCGATGGCAATCGAAGAGCCTTTCGTGGCGCGCAATGTCCGCTCCGCGATGGCGGTCGGTCAGGCGCAGGCGGTAGCGATGATAGCGGCGGCGGCATCAGGCATCGATGTCCATTCTTACGCTCCCAGAGAGGTGAAGATGGCGATAACCGGCTTTGGCGGCAGCTCCAAGGAACAGGTGCAAGAGATGGTCATGGTAACGCTGAACATGCACGCGCCGCCGCCATCGCCCGACGCCTCCGATGCGCTCGCGGTGGCGATATGCCACATCAACGCCAGCCGCGCGCAAGCCCTCATCGCATCGGAACGCCCCTAATATGGTGTCCTCGATGATTTCATCTGTGCGCGGCATACTGGAAGGCGCGGGAGGCGACTGGGTCGATGTTGCCATCGGCGGGGTTACGCTGCGCGTGAGTGCGCCATCATCCTCGGTAGAGGCGCTCGGAAGCATCGGCAGCCAAGTGCGCCTGTTCACATCGTTGCAGGTCAGAGAGGACAGCCTCAACCTGTACGGGTTCGCAACGGCAGAAGCGCGGCAGGCTTTCGAGACGCTCATCGGCATTAGCGGCATAGGCCCGCGCGTCGCATTGAGCGTCCTGTCCATATTCAGCCCCGAAGCGCTTGCGGCGGCTGTGGAATCGGGCGATGTGAAGAGCTTCACCGCAGTGCCCGGCGTTGGGCGCAGGACGGCAAACCGCATCCTGCTAGAGCTGAAGGGCAAGCTGGAACTGGACTGGAGCGATGCGAGCGCGCCAACGCCCGACGCCGACGCCATAGCCGCCCTGACAGCGCTCGGATATACGCAGGTCGAAGCGCGAGAGGCGCTATCGGCGCTTCCCAAAGATGGCGACCTCACCACCGAAGACAAGGTACGCCTGGCGCTCCGGCAGATAGCGGGCGCATAAGCGGCATGAACATTACGCCGTATGACGCCTGGGCAGACATCTACGACGCCGTTTTCTCCTATGTCACGGACGACATTCCCTTCTACATCGACGAAGCAAGGCGAGCGGGCGGCGCGGTGCTAGAACTCGGCTGCGGAACGGGGCGCGTCGCCATCCCCATAGCGCAGAGCGGCATAGATATAGTCGGGCTGGACTATTCGACCGCTATGCTGCAACGCGCGCGGCGAAAGGCTAATGCGGCGCGGGCCACAAGTCTGACGCTGGCGCAAGGGGATATGCGCGATTTCACACTCACGCGCCGGTTCAGCCTTATCATCATCCCGTTTCGGGGGCTACTGTCATTGCTGTCAGTCGAGGACGAGGCGCGCGCGCTGCTGAACATCAAGCGGCATCTCGCGCCGGGCGGCAGGCTCATATTCGACATATTCGTGCCCGACCTCAATATGCTATTGCAGGACGGCGATGTTCCCTACCACTTCCGCGATGTCCACGATCCGGAGAGCGGCAAGCGCATAGTCTTGTGGAATCAAGCCAGCTACGACGCATTCAGCCAGATTATGAGCATCCGCACAACCATCGAGGAACTCGACGACTACGGGCGCGTCGCCAGCAAGATATACCGCGACTTCGCCCTGCGCTACATCTTTCGCTGGGAAATGCACCACCTACTGCGAGCGTGCGGCTACGATGCGCTCGCCCTATACGGCGACTTCCAGCGCAACCCCTTCGACGAACACAGCGCCGACATGATATGGGTGACTGCCCCCATCGAACCAGCCATGCCCTGTCATTGAGCAAGTTCTGTTCAGCGTTCAACCCTGTGAACCACAGCAAGAAAGGATCTTGAGTATCTATGAAATCTTCAAAGCTTACATTTGCGCTGCTCATCGCGGTCGCCGCGTCTGCCGCGCTTTTCTTTGCGCTCTTTTTCGGCTCGGATAACATCCGCGTGCAAGCGCAGACCGGCGACACGCCTACGCCCGCGCCCGAACAAGGCGGTGATTTCGGCGTCCAGAACCTTCCGCCGCTTGAAGGCAAGGTCAATCCGCCCAAGCACCCCAATTTGGACTCCATGCTCAACCGGATTGTGGAGCAGGTGGATAGCGGGGAGTTCTCGGCGCAGACTGCGGCGGCCGGCGCGCCGCTGCATGATGAGGACTCGGTCGCGGTAACTCTGTACATCACGGAAGGCTACGCGGAAGGTGTGCGCGACTTCCTCAGCGACAACGGCGCATCGCCGCGCAATGTGGGCGTGGACTATATCGAGGCGTACATCCCCGTGTCGCTGCTTGCCTCCGCTTCACGGCAGGCGGGCGTCATCAGTGTACGAACAATCATCCCGCCGCAGCCCGCGCAGGGCGCAGTCGTGAGCGAGGGCGCGGCGGCGCACGGCGCGCCCGCTTGGCATGCCGCCGGACAAAAAGGCGCGGGCGTCAAGATTGGCGTGATTGATACGGGCTTTCAGAACTTCAGCAGCCTCATGGGAACGGAACTTCCCTCGTCGGTGCAGGCGAGATGCTACACTGACATCGGGGTATTCACATCCAATTTGGCAGACTGCACGGACAGCGACGATGGCGAGTCCAGAAAGCTTCACGGCACGGCGGTAACGGAAGCGGTATTCGACATCGCCCCGGATGCGACCTACTACATTGCCAACACCAGTTCATACAGCGACTTGAAAGCCACCGTCGAGTGGATGGTATCGCAGGATGTGGATGTCATCAACTCATCGGTACGCTGGATTTGGCAAGGTCCAGGCGATGGCACATCTCCGTTCAGCAACAGCGTGCTCAGGAGCGTGGATATTGCCATAGCGGGCGGCAGCGCTTGGGTAAATAGCGCTGGAAATAAAGCGCGGGATACATGGTTCGGAGGTTTCACAGACACAGATGCTGATGGATGGCACAATTTTACAAACATTGTTGAGTGCACCTACGTTAGCCTTCAATCTGGAGATCTGTTTGTTGCCCAGCTTCGATGGGATGATAGCTGGGGCGAAGCAAACAGGGATTTGGAACTCTATCTCATGGCTCCTTCCGCTGGCACTCTTCAGACTGTTGCTTTGAGTGAAGACACGCAGGCAGGGGGACCAAGGCACTATCCACGCGAGGTGCTTTCTTACACTCCCACTATCAGCGGAAATTACTGTCTAGCTGTCAGACAATTCGGCGGCGCAACGCCGGGCTGGATTCAGTTGCAGTCTTTCAGTGATCCAGATTTACAGCACCATACATTGAACTACAGTATTGTTAACCCTGCCGAAAGCGCCAATCCAGGCTTGCTTGCCGTGGGCGCGGCGCGCTGGAGCGATACAAGCACAATCGAATCGTTCAGCAGCCGAGGCCCCGCGCCTGACGGCAGAATCAAGCCCGACATCGTGGGCGCGGATGGCGCACGGACGGTATCTAGGCGCACAGCAAGCAACCCAAACGGCAATGTCTTCGGCACAAGCCAGTCGTCGCCGCATGTGGCGGGACTAGCCGCGCTGGTAAAGCAGCGCTTCCCTGATTACAGCCCGGCTCAAGTCGCCAACTACTTGAAGACGAACGCGCAGGCGCGCGGCGGTGTGCCAAACAACACTTGGGGCTACGGCTTCGCCATGCTGCCTGCGTCAGACGCGGCGACGCCTGAACCAACACCGGCCCCGACGCCTGAACCTACGCCCGAGCCGACACCTGAACCTACGGCGACGCCTACCGATCCCTGCTTCGAGGCGCTCACGGGCGACGCCACCGTAAGCGGAACTTGGACGAGCGAGTGCGTATCCGAGAGCATAGACGACAGCAACACCTACTACTCGCGCTTCTATACCTTCACGCTCGGGGAATCTGCCGAGGTAACGATAACGCTGGAATCGACGGTCAACACATACCTCTACCTGCTGAGTGGCACGGGCAAGGATGGCAATGTGCTGCACGAGAACGACGACCACGACGGCACGAACTCGCGCATACAGGAGACATTGCAGGCGGGAAGCTACACCATCGACGCCACGACATACGACACAAGCGCGACGGGCGACTTCACGCTGACGGTCGCAGGGCTGCCCGATGCCGGCACGGGGCCTGTGCCGACGCCGACGCCGGAGCCGACGCCCGGGCCTACGCCTGAGCCAACACCGGGGCCGACGCCCGAACCGACGCCCACGCCGGCAGGCGGCTATACGGATGTGAGCCGCGGGACCGACCATGCTTGCGCGCTGCACACCAGCGGCTCAATAGCGTGCTGGGGCGCGAACACGCACGGGCAGGCATCGCCGCCTTCGGGCAGTTTCACGGCAATCAGCAGCGGGGACAAGGGCAGTTGCGCCGTGAGACAGGGTGATGGCGTGGTGGTTTGCTGGGGGAGTTTTGAGGTCAACAGGGGGAATTAAGAGTTAGAAATTAAGAATTGGGAATTGGGGCAGGACTGGCGCATCTGAATTGCTATGTTGGAGGCGTCGGATTCCTGCCCCTGCTTACGCGGGGGTGGACTTTCTTTCGCGGGAATGACGGATGAGGGGGCGGGAGTGGCGGGGTGAGAATGAAAATGTTCGCACGACTTAGAACTTATCCGGGGGATTTTCGATTGTCGCCGGTCTTTCAATTGTCAGCCTGAACGGAGTTAGGGGGCTGGAGTGGTTGTTATGTCGGGCGTGTTGGTGGCGGGGATTTTTGATTCCTCACTGCGTTCGGAATGACAAGGGGAGGGGCGCGGAATTGTAAGTGGTAGATAATTTGCCAACAGATTGGTATAACTTAACAAAACCAATCTGCCGAACACCTATGCCTTTAGCAACCGCCATCAACATCGGTTCGGTTGCCATCAGCCTGCGAAACATCGCGCACCCCAACCCTCAATACAACCCCCGCCCGTTCGTGGTGAGAGTCCTGAGCCTGTCGAAGGGCGAACCACCCGCCCCCGTAGCCACAACCCCCGCTCGCCCTAACCACACGCCTACTCACCATACCCCTGCCAAATCAACCCCCACCCTCGTAAGGGCGCAACCCCAATTCTTAATTCTTAATTCCTAATTTTTAATTCACGCTCTTCCCCGCTATCCAAAATCCGCGCCAAGCGTTATATTCTAGTAGGTATGGAAGCGGCAAGTCCGCAACCAACCCCGTCTTCCGTGCATCCCATTGATTGAACCTAGCGCATGAAGGGCACAACACTATGACGCACATTCTCAAAGGCTTTCGGTATATGGCGGGCGTTGCGCTGCTCATTGGGGCAGCGGCGGCAATAGCATGCGGCGGCGCGCCCGCGGCATCCCTGCCCGCAGCATCCCAGAGTGATGGCGGCGCGGCGATTGGCGAGTCCGCCGACATCGAGGCAGCGGAGGCTTCATGGCAGACACCGGCCGACACGGACGCCATCGCGGTAGCCGAGACGGAGGCGCGGCAGTCAAAGGCGCCTGCGCCCGGCGGCGCGGACACTCCCGCAGCCGCAGAGATTGACGCCGATGCGATAGTCGCCGCCTTCGAGGAAGTGATAGGCGGCGTACACGAGCGCACGCTTCCGTCGGTAGTGAGCGTGTTGGTGCTCAATCGCGTGGAGTTTTCCGGCTCGTCGCCCGGATTTCCATCGCCGTTTCCGTTCGGACAGACACCGCAACAGAGGAATAACGATCCGGAGGAAGACTTCTTTTATAGGAACGGCCAAGGCTCCGGGTTCGTCTGGGACAGCGACGGACACATCGTTACAAACCAGCATGTCGTCAGAAACGCCGAGCGCATCCTGGTCGTATTCTCCGACGGCGTCTCCGCCGAGGCTACGGTTATTGGCGAGGATGAGGCTTCAGATCTGGCAGTGCTGAAGGTCGACCGAGATCCCGAGCTACTAGTTCCCGCGCTGCTTGGCGACAGCAATCATGTGAAGGTGGGGCAACTCGCCATCACGATAGGCAACCCCTTCGGGCAGGAGTTCACCACGACGACAGGCATAATGAGCGCGATAGGACGCACACTTCGCAGCAGCGCCTCGCCCTTCTCCATGCCAAAGGTGTTACAGACGGACGCGTCGATGAATCCGGGCAACTCCGGCGGCCCCCTGCTCGACCGTCACGGTCATGTCGTCGGCATAGATGTGCAGATTATCACGCGCTCAGGCGCAAGCACGGGCATAGGCTTCGCCATACCCATCAACACCGCCAAGCAGATTGTCCCCGCCCTCATCAGCGACGGCAACTTCAGCTACTCTTGGCTGGGCATCCGAGGCACGACGATTGGCGATGAGGCGGTAGAGTTGATGGGCGCGCCTGACGGCACGCGCGGCGCGCAAGTGATTGCGCTTGCCGACGACGGGCCGGCCGAGAAAGCCGGTCTCGCGGGCAGTACCAAGACGAAGCAGTCCGACGATGGCGACATTCGCTACGGTGGCGATGTCATAACGGCGATAGACGGCGCGGCAATCGCCAGCATGGACGACCTCATCATCCATCTGCTTGAGAACACGCGACCCGGCGACAAAGTAACGATGAGCGTGATACGCGATGGCGGCAAAACCGCGCAGATTGCCGTCACCCTCGGAACGCGCCCCGAACCGACAGGCTAATTGCGCTCACGGGTGAGTTTCCATTATGCTAACAGGGATTTTTAGGTTCTGTGGGCATTTCGCCTTCTCATATCGTCATCCCTGCTCACTCACCCGTCATTCCTGCGAAAGCAGGAATCCAGAGCTTTGAAATAGCCTATAATATGAATTATGTGAAAGTGCCTACATTCTGAGGTTCTGGCTTCTCGTTTTCACGAGAATGACGCAAATGTCCACGCAACCTAGCAGCGAGTATCCGACACTGGTTGAAATATACGCTTACATGGTGAGAGACAGACATGAAGACAAGAACAACATTATCGCTACTATTCGGGCTTGGCGCGCTGCTTGCCGTGCTGATTGGCTGCGGCACAGCGCCCGCATCGCAGAGCGTGGAAACCGTGCCAGCCCCACAGACGCCCAAAGTGGAGGCAAAGCCACAAGCGCCGATTGCGCCGCCAACCGCGCCACAGGCGGCGGTCGCGCCCGTCGAAGAGGAAGCCGTCGCGGTCGAGGTGGGCTACAAAGTGGGCATGCAAGTGCCCGAATTTGGCATGAGCCTGCTGGACGGCAGCAAGGTCACATCGGCAACACTGGTCGACGAAGGCAAGCCCGTGTTCATCTACTTCCACGCAACCTGGTGAGGGACTTGCGGCGCCGAGTTGCGGCGCATCAAGAAAGAGATTGACACAAGATACGACGAGCAGGTGGCATTCTACATCGTGGGCACCGACCCGTTGGAGAGTATCGAGAAGCTAGAGGCTGACAGAGAGCGGCTTGGATTGCCCTGGCCCGTCGCCTACGCGGACAGCGATATGCTGGACACGCTGCGCGTCTATGTTCAAGCCTCAAAGATAGCCTTCAGCAACGACGGAACGATAACGCATCGCTACGGCTTCGGCAATAATGGCGATTACGGCAGCTGGGACGAGCTGTTCGACGACCTCACCGCCAACCAAGGCTGAGCCGGCGCAGCGCGGCTATACCGGAAAGCGGCAGAGCGTCGGAGTTGGGACGCTTTGCCGCCTCTATGTGCGTCATCCGCCGCCCGAACTCACGCCCCTTCCCTACCCTGATAGATAATCGTGTCAGGCTTGAAGACCGCCCAGGCAAACCAGAAGTGGTTGCCATGCACTACGGGCGTTAGGCTCTTGCCCGCAAGAGCGCCCTCGATGGCGCTGCCCAGAATGTTCCACACGCTGCCCGTCTGGTCGTCGGTTATGCGGCCGTCCTTCACGCTGAAGGTGAGCATCTGACCGTCGAGGTTCGCGTCGAAGACCGCCGACGAGCCGACATCGCGCGAATTGGCGATGGAACTTGCGTCAAGCGCGGAGGTCGTGCCGGACTTGTGGAACACGGCAATCGGCATCTCGCCCGCAGTGTAGTTTATGACGCCCTCCTCTTGCAGGATTGTCAGTGGGAACGCTATGTCCATATCGGCGATAGTGACGGCGATGACGCGCTCAACCGGCAGCAGCCTGCCATCGAGGTCGCCTCCGAACAGGAAAGGGCTGCCCTCTGTGGTGTCGTAACCGGCGTATGGATTGCGCCCGTACTGCCGCATGAAGCCGGTATCGCGCGACAACACCTTGCCATCGGGATGGGCGCTCCGAAAGTCGGCGAACGACACGATGAACGCGGAGAGATGCTCCAAGCTTCTGCCCGCGTACTCCCCGACGATGCCTTCGCCGGTGAACTGCTGCCACCAAGAGTGAGTGCTGCGGTCGTACATTATCAGGTCTGAGTTACGCAGGTTGCCCGACACGCCGAAGTCGAGCGTTTCGCCGTCCAGACGCCTGTCGAACGCGATTGCCGAGTTGCACAGAGGGCAAAATGTAACCGACACGGGGACATCGCCGACGACATCGTTCACTATCTCGTGCCATGTGAGGATCTGGAGTGGATACGCGCGCGCGTCGCCGTTGATTTCCAGCGACACCACCGGCTCCACATCCTGCAACCACTCGGACGCCTCAGACGGCGCGATGAAGTCAGGGGCGTCTATCGCCGGGATTCTGTCGCGCGGGATGACGAACCTTATCTCGCTGTACGGGACGGTGTGCAGGCTGAAATCGGTGTTCCAGTCGCGCGAGCTGAGCCGCGCAGCCTCAAAAGCCCTCTGGTAGTCGGGATCGGGCGCAACATTGCCGCTTTCGTCGGTCGTCGCGGTGAACACGAATGGAGTAGGCGCAGGCGCGGGGGCAGTCGGCGCAACCCCAACCGTCGGCGTCGGCTGGGGCAGCGGAGTCGCGGGCATCTGCGTCGGCGCGGCAGTCGGCAGCGCGGGAGCGGCGGTCGGCAGCGCAGTTGCAGCGACTGGCGGCGCGGGCGCAGCGGTCGGCGGCGCGCCAGTGGGACTTACGGCTTGCGTCGCAGCTGGCGGCTGTTCAGTCGGCGCGGCGGGCGCAGCGTCGCCGCATGCAACGCCCACGGCGGCGAGCAATAGCAGGACTGCGACGGCGGCAATCAGTCGTGTGGTGATGAATCTGTCGTACAAGAAGCGCGCTCCATTTCTATGGCAGACGGAGGTTAACATCGATGAACGGGATGGACAGGAGGATAGAGATTGGGAGAAACCGGACGGCTGCTAGTGGTATCGCCGCCACCTGCGCCCGTCCTGCGCGAGCAAAGCGTCTGCCGCATCCGGCCCCCATGTGCCTTTCGGGTATATGTGAAGCGGTGATACTTCCAAGTCCGACCACGCCTCGATAAGCGGATCGACTATCCTCCAAGCCTCCTCGATATGGTCGTTGCGAATGAAGAGGCTGGCGTCGCCCAGCAACGCATCTTGCAGCAGACGCTCATAATCTTCGGGAATCGACAGGTCGCCGAATGCGGACTTGTAGTGAAACTCAAGGTTAGTCGGCTCCATGGATGCGAGATCGGTGTTCGGGCTTTTGGTCTGAAATCCCAAGTGTATGCCCTCATCCGGCTGCAAGCTGAGCCTCAGCAGGTTCGACGGGATGGTCTCCCCGGCGTCCAAGGCAAACATGGAGTGCGGGGGCGCTTGGAACTCGATTACAATCTCGGAGACCTTCTCAGCCATCGCCTTGCCGGTTCGCAGGTAGAAGGGCACATCCCGCCAGCGCCAATTGTCCACGAAGAAGCGCAGCGCGGCGAAAGTTGGCGTGATGGAGTCGGGGGGTACGCCCTGTTCCATGAGGTAGCCCTCGTAGCGTCCGCGCACGGTGTTTCGCGCCATCTCGACGCCGCTATGCCTGCGGATTGCCTGAAGCGCCTCGACCTTCTTGTTACGCAGCGCCTCCGAATCGGCGATGTTGGGCGGCTCCATCGCCACCAGCGTCAGCAGCTGGAGCAGATGGTTTTGCACCATATCCCGCACGACGCCCGATTCGTCGTAGTAGCTGCCGCGATCGCCCACCGTTATGGATTCGGCGACCGTAATCTGTATGTTGTCTATGTAGTTGCGATTCCACAGAGGCTCGAAGATGGCGTTGGCAAACCGAAAGACTAGCAGGTTCTGCACCATGTGCTTGCCGAGGTAGTGGTCTATGCGATAGACTTGGCTCTCGTCAAACACCTGCCCAACGAGGTTGTCGAGCGCGACCGCGGACGCCAGGTCATGGCCGAACGGCTTCTCGATGACGACCCTGCGCCAGCCGTTGGTCTCGTCGGCGATGCCGTGCGCGCTCATGTTACGCAGCGCAGGCTCAAAGAGCCACGGCGCGATGGACAGGTAGAACAGCCAGTTTGCGGGAGCGTCGATGCCGCCGTCCAGCCCTTGGAGGCTTTGCTTGAGCGCGCCCCAGTCTTCCGGCTTGCTCAGGTCGCCGCGCACATAGTGGATACGCTGAGCGAATGTGCGCCAGGCGTCGCCGTGCGCCGCGAGGTCGTGAAACTCCCTCACCTTGTTCCACATGAAATCGCGGTATGCGTCGCTGGTGTAGTCGGAACGCGCAAAGCAGACGATACGAAGGTCGTCCGGAATGCTCCCCCTGTACACGAGTTCAAAGAGCGCCGGCACCAGCTTGCGCTGCGCGAGGTCGCCGGTGCCGCCAAGTATGATTATGGTGGTGCTCCCGCTCATCACTCCGACCTCTTGACGCTATGCCCACCGAACTGGTTTCGCATCGCCGCAAGCAACTTCGCGCCGAAAGGCGATTCCTGCCGCGATCTGAATCGCGCTTGCAGCGACGCCGATATAACGGGAATGGGAATCGCAAGGTCAATGGACTCCTCGAGCGTCCAGCGCCCTTCGCCGGAGTCGTCCACATACGCCTGGATGCCTTCAAGATTGCCGTCCTCGTCAAGGGCGGTTGCCGTAAGGTCGAGCAGCCAGGAGCGAACAACGCTGCCATAGCGCCAGATATGGGCAATCTGCGCCAAGTCAAGCTCCATGTCCCGCTTGGCGTCCATCAGCTCGAAGCCTTCCGCGAACGCCTGCATCATGCCGTACTCGATGCCGTTGTGAACCATCTTGACGAAATGCCCTGCTCCGGCAGGCCCCACATGTCCATAACCGAAGTCCTCACCGGGCGCGAGTGTCTGGAAGATTGGCTCAAGACGCGAATAGGCGTCAGCGTCGCCGCCTATCATCAGGCTGTATCCCTCCGCCAGCCCCCAGATGCCGCCGCTAGTGCCGACATCCAACATTGTGATGCCCTGCTCATGCGCGGCAGCGGCTCGGCGTATGGTGTCCTTGTAGTTCGAGTTGCCGCCGTCGATGATGGTATCGCCGGCTGAAAGCGTCTCGGCAAGAGCGCCGATAGTGGCGTCGGTTATGTCCCCGGCCGGCACCATCACCCAAACGGCGCGCGGGGGCGTCAGCAGCGACGCAAGCCCGGCTATGTCCACCGCGCCCACGGCTCCGACGCTCGCAGCCGCAAGCCGCGCCTGTTCGTCCGGGTCATACGCCACAACACGATGACCGCCCCGCAGCAGGCGTTGGGTCATATTGCCGCCCATTCGCCCCAAGCCAATCATTCCGAGTTCCAACACATCACCCCCAAGTAAAAGTATGCCGTATGCTACCTTAACTTCTCAGAGATTGCATCTATCGCTCGCGTGGCGTCGGCCCCGAGGTCTATGCGGGCAACTGCGCGACCTTGAGCGGCAAGAGCGTCGAGGTCGCCTTTCGCCTGCGCCGCCGCCAGTACGCCGAAGGTGAACGCCTCGCCGGGTATGGCAACATCGCCATCGCCAAGCTGCGTGAGCTGAAGGAACAGCCCGGAATCCGCGCCACCCTTGTGGAGTTGCCCCGTGGAGTGCAGATAGCGTGGCCCATAGCCCATCGTGGTGGCAATGCCCCACTTGCGACTGACGCCCCGGCGCAGACGGGCTATCGCGGCTTCGAGGTCGGGCGCTGGCATCGCGTAGGTCATGATTGCCAGATAGTCGCCATCCTTCGCGTTTGACATCAGTTCGGTGAACGAACTCACAGGGTTGAGCGCGGGAGTTTCGCCGGAGTTCTGGTAGGCTGCCAGCAGCCGCGATGCCTGCTCCTTCGCCCCCTGCACATCCGGCTGGTCGAAGGGGTTGATGCCCATCACGGCAGCGGCGACGGCGGTGGCGAACTCCCATCGGAAGAACTCCGCGCCGATGTCGCGCTTGTCCGCAAGGCGCAGCCTGACGGTTGGGATGCCAGCCGCCTCTACGCTATCCATGTAGGCGTCGGTCTCATCCGTATCGTCGCCGTCAAGTCGAACATACACGAACAGGCGGTCGCTGCCCATATCGGCGGGGGCGCAATGCGGCTCGCCCGCAATCGGAACGATCCCCTTGCCCTCTTTGCCCGTGCTTTCGGCGAGCAGCTGCTCCGCCCAAAGACCAAATCCGTCAAGCGATTGCGTCGTTACCACGCTGAGATTGTCGCGCCCCTTAGCAGCAAGCGCAGCCATAGCAGCGCCAAGCCATGCGCCGGGGTTCTGCTCGATTGGCGCATCGGCGGCGCAGGCACGGCTCATAGCTTGTACGCGCTCCAGCAAGGCGGCGATGTCGATGCCCATCAGCGCGGCGGGAACCAAGCCGAAGAGGGACTGCACCGAATACCGCCCTCCAATATCGGACGGGTTCGTGAAGACGAGGCGGAAGCCCTGCTTATGCGCCAGTCGCTCAAGCTCGGTGTCAGCGTCGCAGACGGCAACGAAGTTCCGACCTGCGTCCGCCTCGTCGACGCTCCGCTCTACCAATGCCCTGAAATGCTTGTAGAGCATGTTGGGTTCTATGGTTGTGCCGGACTTGGAGGCGACGATAAAGAGCGTTTTGGCGCATTCGACGGCATCGGACACAGAGATAATGGCGTCCGGCAAGGTCGTGTCCAGCACGATGAGTTCAGGGTAGCCGTCCGCGCTGCCAAAGAGCCGTTGCAGCACAAGAGCGCCGAGACTGCTGCCGCCCATGCCCAGCAGTACGGCATGCTCGAAGCCCGCGCCTCTAACCTCGTCGGCAAACGCCTGCAAGTCGGCAACTCGCTCGCGCATATCGCCCGCGACCGTGAGCCAACCGAGCCTGTCCACAATCTCGGCGGGATCGGGCTTCCAGACGGTATGGTCGCGCTCCCAGATGCGGCGCGGCGCTTCCCTGCCCTCAAGATCGGCAAGAACGGCGGCTACATCATCGCCGTAACCGCCAAGACTTGCGCTCTTGTGCGACTGCCCGGCGACAAGGCGAGAACGCTTGCCTTCGATATTGGCGATGAGCGCGTCGAACGAATCGGCGAATGACTTAACGCCGTCCGTCAGCAACTTATCCGTTACTTGCGACATGCTTATACCGGCGTCTTCAAGCGCCTCAAGCGTGCGTACCGCGTCATCGAGCTCGCGGTCTATGGTGTTGGCGGGGTTGCCGTGTTCCAAGAAGGCGTTGAGCGTAACATCGGGCAGCGTGTTGACGGTATCGGGTCCAATCAGCTCATCGACATAGAGTACATCGCTGTAATCGGGGTTCTTGGTGCTGGTGCTTGCCCAAAGGGGACGCTGAACTCGCGCGCCCCTGCCCTCCAACGCGGCGAACCTTTCGTCCCCAAAGGTCAGACGAAAATCACGATACGCGACTTTGGCGTTGGATATGGCAGCCTTGCCCATAAGCGCATCCAGTTCGGGGCTGCCGTTGGCGGCGAGATGTTCGAGTTGCCCATCGACCGACGCATCCACTCGGCTAACGAAGAACGACGCTACCGATGACACGCCTGAGGGATCGCCTCCTGAGGATGCCAAGTCTTCCAGCCCGCTGATGTACGCTTCCCTTACCTGCGAGTAGGCATCGAGCGAGAATATCAGGGTTACATTCACATTGATGCCCTCACCGATGAGTTGGCGAATGGCGGGAATGCCCGCCGAAGTTGCCGGCACCTTGATCATCACATTGGGGCGCTCCAGAGTGGAGTGCAGACGGCGCGCCTCGGCGACGGTGCCTGCCGTGTCGTGGGCAAGGTGCGGGCTGACCTCGATGGAGGCGTAGCCGTCCGCGCCCGCCGTGCGCTCGTAGATTGGATGCAGCAAGTCGGCGGCGTCCTTTATGTCCTCGACGGCGAGATTCTCGAAAATCTCGGTGGCGCTTCTGCCGTCGAGCGCAAGTTCCAGCAGCGCGCCGTCGTAGTCCGTGCTGCCGGTGATGGCTTTCTCGAAGATGGACGGATTGGATGTCAAGCCGCTCACGCCGAGGTCGATGAGCCGTTGCAGCTCTCCGGACTCTATAAAGCCCCTGCGGATGTTGTCGAACCATGCGGATTGACCGAGTTCTTGCAGTTTTTGGAGTGAGTTTGTCATAGCAATGCACTTTCCCATGAATATCTAATTGTCGGATGAAGAGGCGGCGTCCCCGCCGACTATATTCTAGCAGGCAGTGGCGCAATAGCAAATTAACGCCCTATTAACGAATGGATGATATAACGGATTTGCCGAAATCTTTTGCAGGTTTAGATGCGAGAAAGTATAATTCGGCTCAATGTTAAAATTACTTGTTACTCGCGGCGTCCGTTGGCAGTAGGCACATCAGGGCGTCAGACGAACCCACCCGGCAGAGGTGAGCCACCGATAAGCAGGCGCGGCTTGAGGCCGTGGTCTGCGCTTGCGTTTCGGGATTACAGGATGCTATGGCTGTCGGGCGTCGCCCAGATGGTTACGATGCAGATGCGGATGCTCGTGAGCGGCGTATGGCTGTATGAAGTCACAGGCTCCGGGCTGCAATTGGGACTGCTGGGCGTGGTGCAGCTGGTGATGCAGCTGCCCGCTATCCTCTACGGCGGGGCGCTCGCCGACCAGATAGACCGCAAGAAGCTGATGGCATATACGCAGCTGGTCAGCCTCGCGCTCATCGGCGCGATGACCGTACTCGCGGCCGGCGACAACCTGCGTCCGTGGCACATCTACGCCGTTACCGCCATATTAAGCGTGGCAAGCACCCTCGGAAGCCCGTCGCGCTCCGCGCTTACGGCGAATGTGGTGCCGCGCTCCCACCTGATGCACGCCGTCGCGCTGAATACCGCCACCTTCCAAGTCGGAGCGGTTGCCGCGCCCTTGGCGTTTGCCGCTGCCATATCGTACTTTGAAGATTATGTGTACATATTCGCGCTGACGACGATAATAGCGCTGCCAAGCGTGGCGCTGCCACTGCTGATAAAGGTGTCCGGCATACCCGTCGACAGGCAGCGCGACGGCTCCATGCTCAGTCGGATGTGGGACGGCTTCCTCTATGTCAAGACGCACCCCATACTGCCGGGCTTGTACATCATGGACATCGGCGTTACCATCGTCAGCCACTATCGCCAGATATTGCCGTTGTTCGCCGACAAGCTGTTCAAGGGCGGCGCGGCGACCGTGGGCATACTGACAGCCGCGAATTCGGCAGGCGGCATTCTGGGCACTTTCTCCGTGCTGTTCCTCACGAGATACAGGGCAAAGGGCATGCTGGTGGTATATGCGACCCTTGCCTACGCCGCGCTGCTGATAGTCTTCGGCTTTACGACATCGCTGTGGCTGGGCGTCATCATACTCGCCGGGCTTGGCGCGTCGGACGCGGTGGGAATGGCGACGCGGCAGACGACCGTGCAGCTCACGACATCGGACAACATGCGCGGGCGCGCCGTGAGTTTCTCGTCCGTGTCCGCGATGACGGCGAACAACCTAGGCACCTTCGAGGTGGGCTTCATGTCTGAAGCCATCGGAGCGGACAAGACGCTGATACTTGGCGGGGCAGTCGGCATCGTTGTCGTGCTCATCGTTTGGGCTATGGTAAGAGGCATACGCGATTATCGCTATCCGTGACCGCCGTTAAAGTTGCCTTTTACGGACACGGGGGATAACATCGATAGACAAGATTAAAGCAGAGGGAGGCGCTGAAATGACGAGTACGGGATACGCCAACCCCGATATTCTGGTGGAAACGGACTGGCTCGAAGCGAGGCTGGACGACGCCGACATTCGCATCGTAGATTGCGATCCACTCGACGCCTACGGGCGCGCGCATATCAAGAACGCCGTCGGAATCCCGGTTCATCACTATATCAAGGAGCCGGGCTACGACGACGACTCACGGGGCTACCCGCTGGTTGCGCCACCGGACACGATGAAAGAGGTAATGGAGCGGATGGGCATCGGCGACGATAATCTCGTCGTTGCGTATGACAGCAACGGGGCGCTGTGGTCAACGCGCTTGTGGTGGGTGCTGAACTACTACGGGCATACCAATGTGAAGGTGCTCAACGGCGGCTGGAAGAAGTGGTACGACGAGGGTCGCCCGACATCCATCAGCGCGGCGGCGGCGCAGACGGCAACCTTCACGCCCAACGCCAATAGCGACCTAGTCTGCACGCTCGACTACGGCGTCGCCAATGTGGGCAACGACGATGTGGTGTTCCTGGATGTGCGCTCCGATGGCGAGTGGGACGGCAGCAACTCGCGCGGCAACGCCCGATCAGGACGCATCCCGGGCGCAGTTCATCTCGAATGGCTGAACTTCATCACGGACGACAGCCACCAGACGATCAAGCCTGCCGACGATCTGCGGGCGATGCTTGAAGAGGTGGGGGCGACGCCTGAGAAGGAAGTCGTAACCTATTGACAGGGTGGCATCCGTGCGGCGCACGGAGTATTCATCCTGACGCTGCTCGGCTATGACCGGGCGCGCAATTACGACGGCTCAATGGGCGAGTGGGCGAACCGCGAGAATACGCCGCTTGTGGCAGACTAATATCTATGACTGTCGCAGGTTCCGATACCTTGTACATCGCAGACCGCAGCGCAGAGATAGAGGACATTCTCGAACGGCGCGTCATGGTCATGGACGGCTCTTGGGGAGTGCTGCTTCAAGAGTTGCGGCTATCCGAAGCGGAAGCCAGAGGTGAGCGGTTCGCCGACCACGAGCGCGACATACGCGGCTGCATCGACGCGCTTTCGCTCACACGCCCCGATGTTATACGCAGCGCCCAGCAGCAGTACCTTGAAGCGGGCGCGGACATCCTCACAACCAACACCTTCACTTCGACCAAGTTCGGACTGTCGGAGTTCGGACTGGAGGCGTATGCGTATGAGATAAACCGTGAGGCGTCGCGGCTCGCGCGCGAAACCGCCGACGAGTACACGCGGCGCAGTCCGCACAAGCCCCGATTCGTCGCGGGCAGCATTGGGCCAACCAACAAGACGCTCTCCCTATCGCCCGATGTGAACGACTCCGGATACAGAGAAGTTGCCTTCGATGAAATGGTGGAGGCGTATTCGGACGCGGTAAGGGGGCTGCTCGACGGCGGCGTTCATATCCTGATGGTGGAAACCGTCTTCGACACCTTGAACGCCAAAGCCGCGCTATATGCCATCGAGACGATTTTCGAGCGGATCGGCGCGCGCGTCCCGGTAATGGTCTCATTCACCGCCGTCGACATGAGCGGGCGCAACCTGTCAGGGCAAACGGCAGAGGCGTTCTACGCTTCGGTATCGCATGTTCCCCTGTTGAGCATCGGCATCAACTGCTCGCTGGGCAGCGAACAGGTGCGCCCGTTCCTCGCCTCGCTCGCGGGCGTGTCCGCTCATTTCGTCTCATGCCATCCAAACGCCGGACTGCCCAACGAGTTTGGCGAGTACGACGAATCGGCGGCGTGCATGGCAGCCAATATGCGCGAGTTCGCCGAAAGCGGACTTGCCAACATAGTGGGAAGCTGCTGCGGCTCCAGGCCTGAGCACACGCGGGCAATCGCGGACGCGGTTGACAGCATCGCTCCGCGCCGACGCCCTGAAGCGGGCGCGAACACCATCCTGAGCGGGCTTGAGGCTCTGGAGATACGGGCGGACTCCAACTTCGTCAATGTCGGGGAACGCGCCAATGTGACAGGTTCGGCGCGCTTCAGAAGGCTTATACGCGGCGGCAAGTATGAAGACGCGGTGGCAGTTGCGCGCCAGCAGGTAGAGGACGGAGCGCAGATTCTGGACATCAACATGGATGAAGGGCTGCTCGACTCGGAAGCGGCAATGGAACGCTACCTGAAGCTGCTGGCGTCCGAGCCGGACATATCGCGCGTTCCGATTATGGTTGACAGCTCCAGGTTCAGCGTCATAGAGGCGGGGCTTAAATGTCTCCAGGGCAAGGGCATCGTCAACTCCATATCCCTGAAAGAGGGCGAGGATGAGTTCGTCCGACAGGCGCGCATCGTGAGGCGATACGGCGCGGCGGTCGTCGTGATGGCATTCGATGAGCAGGGGCAAGCGGACACATTGGAGCGCAAGGTAGCCATCTGCGCGCGCTCATACGACATCCTCACGCGCCAAGTGGGATTTGCCCCGCAGGACATCATATTCGACCCGAACATCTTTGCCGTCGGCACCGGCATAGATGAGCACAACGGCTACGCGGTCGCATTCATAGGGGCTGCCGGAGAATTGAAGCGCCGCTTTCCGCTGTCGCATGTGAGCGGCGGAGTGAGCAATGTATCGTTTTCGTTCCGGGGCAACGACCCCGTCCGCGAGGCGCTCCATTCGGTCTTTCTCTACCACGCAATCCGCGCCGGCATGGACATGGGCATAGTCAACGCGGGGCAGCTCGATGTCTATGAGGAGATAGCGCCCGCGCTGCGCCGCGCTGTCGAGGATGTCATCCTGAACACGCGGGAGGACGCTACGGAACGGCTGCTGGAACTGGCGGGCAGCGTGAGAGGCGGCGCGCGCGAGCGGCAGGCGAATGACGCATGGCGCGCGCTCCCCGTCGGCGAGCGCATACGGCACGCGATGGTGAACGGCATAGACTTACACATCGAAGGCGATGTAGAAGAGGCGCGACTGGCATCGGAACGCGCGCTGCATGTCATCGAAGGTCCGCTGATGGACGGGATGAACACGGTGGGCGACCTGTTCGGGTCGGGGCGCATGTTCCTGCCGCAGGTGGTCAAGAGCGCGCGCGTGATGAAGAAAGCGGTGGCTGCGCTCGTTCCGTACATAGACGCCGAGCACGAGGAGGGAGACGCGCCGCGCTCCAACGGCAAAGTGGTCATAGCCACAGTTAAGGGCGATGTTCATGACATAGGCAAGAACATCGTGGGCGTGGTGCTGGGCTGCAACAACTATGAGGTGATAGACCTAGGCGTGATGACGCCGTTCCAGAGCATCCTGGACGCCGCGCGGAATCAGAACGCCGATGTCATCGGGCTAAGCGGGCTGATTACGCCGTCCCTGGACGAGATGATAACGGTGGCGCGGGAGATGAAGCGGCAGGGCTTCGACATTCCGCTGCTCATAGGCGGCGCGGCGACATCGGCGGCGCACACTGCCGTGAGGATCGCGCCCGAATACTCGCACGGCGTCATACATGTCAGGGACGCCTCGCGCTCGGTCACCACGATGAACGATCTAGTCGGCGAAGACAGCCGACGCCGCGTCATAGCGCAGACGAGCGAGCGTTACGACAAGATACGCACCGACCGCGCATCCCGCAGCGCCCAATCGCGGCTGCTATCGCTGGATGAGGCGCGAGGACGGCGGCAGACCTTCGACTGGGCAGCCACCGTTGCGCCCGCGCCCCGCTTTACGGGCGTGAAGGCGTTCGACGACTACCCACTAGAAGAGCTGGTCAAGTACATAAGCTGGACGCCGTTCTTCGGGGCATGGGAGCTTCGCGGGGCTTATCCTGCCATTCTTAACAGCCCGACTTACGGCAAGGAGGCGCAACGGCTGTTCGGCGACGCGCAACGGCTTCTCGGCAAGATGATAGAGGGCAAGGCGCTCACCGCGAGGGCGGCAGTCGGCTTCTTCCCCGCGAACTCGGTGGGCGACGATGTGGAGGTGTACGCGGACGATAGCCGCAGCCAAGTTCTGGCGACCTTTCACTTCCTACGCCAGCAGTGGGACAAGTCGCGCCAGCGCGCGAAACTGCCACAGCAGGACTTCTGCCTCGCGGACTTCATCGCGCCCAAAGAGCGCGGCATCGCCGACTATATCGGCGCTTTCGTGGTTACGACGGGCATCGGGGGCGACGAATTCGCCGCCGCGCTGGAAGCCGCGCACGACGACTATAACGCGATACTATCCAGGTCGCTTGCCGACCGCTTGGCGGAGGCGTTCAGCGAGCGGCTGCATGAGCGCGTGCGTAAGGAGTTCTGGGGCTACGCGCCCGACGAAAACCTGAACAGCGAGCGGCTGCTCAAAGAGGAATACCAAGGGATACGTCCCGCCTTCGGCTATCCGGCATGCCCCGATCACACGGAGAACGCGACGCTCTGGAAGCTGCTGGACGCGGAGCGCGGCATCGGGGCGCGGCTCACCGAGAACTTCGCCATACTGCCCACCGCATCCACCGCCGGGCTGTACTTCGCGCATCCGGGTTCGCGCTATTTCGGCGTGGGACGCATAGGCCGCGACCAGTTGGCAGACTACGCCCGGCGAAAAGGCTTGGGCATCCAAGAGGTGGAGCGCCTGCTATCGGCGAACCTGATGTAGCGGGTATGGCGCGCGAACCCGCATTGAGTCCGGCAACGGCTGGCTACTCTACCCTCTACCTCTGAGCCACCGGCGGGGCGCTCTGAGAGTCGTCGGGCTTGGTGACGGTCAGCGTGAAGCGCAAATCTCTGGCATTGCTGCATTCTTCGTCGGTATCGCATGCATATACGGATACCGTAGTCTTGCCGACATGCGTTCCGTGCAGGATGAGTATGCCGGTATCGGAAATGCTGGTTCCCCTTGCGACTGCGACCTCGCTGAGTGTGAACTCATAATCCACGATGGCGTCGTCCTCGTCCGGATCGTTGAACGCCGAGGACACATCCATCCTGAACGATTCGCCCAGCATCAGGTTGCGGTCGGGGATGGCTGCCACGACTTCGGGCTTGTGGTTCCGCTCGTCTTTGGGTTCCTTGACCGTGAGGACGAACTCCATGTTGGAGAACTCGCTGCAACCTATGGTATTGCAAGCCCTCGCGGAAATCCAAGTGCTGCCCTCATCCGCGCCGATGAGCGTCATCACGCCGGTGGGGGAGAGTTCGGTTTTTCGCGCCACGCCATCCTTTCTAATCAAGTAGTCGTAGCGTATGACCTTGTGCCGCTCGGGGGCGTCGAACGCGCGCCAGATCTCTATGTAGAGCGTCTCGCCCACATCTACCCTCTGATCGGAAGTCCTGTTCACCACGCGAGGCAGGTAGCCTTGCGGCGGTATGACCTTCAGCATGAATGTCGCATCCGCTCTGTTGCTTCGGAGTTCGCCGTCGCTTGCTTCCACGGCGACGTTGGTCGTGCCGACCTGAGTGGCTTGTAGCGTCAGGCTATTGATGCTGGAACTGACAAAGCCGGTTATCACATCTCGGTTGGTGTGCGAGAAGCGGTATTCTTGGATGTCGTCGCCGTCCGGGTCTTGGAATACCGGCGCAAGGTCTATGGTGATCGAGTCGCCCACGCGCACGGTGCGATCCGCGATGCTCGCCACGACCTCCGGCGCTCGGTTGGGCGGCGGCAAGACCCTCAGGGCGAATTTCAGAGCCAATTCGCTGCCGCAAGCGTGACTGTCGCACGCTGAGACCGACACCGTCGTCGTGCCCTGCCGCGTGCCTTGCAGCGTAATTCTGCCGACGTCGTTGATTGCCCCGCTCGCCAGACCTTCGTCGCTGAGCGAGAACTCGTAATCGACTATGCGATCGCCTTCTACATCCCAGAAGGCGGACTTGACGGGCAAGGAAATCGATTCGCCTACGCGCACAGCCTGATCGGAGACGGTGTGCACCGCCTGCGGCGGGCGGTTCGGCGGCGGCGCGACCGTCAGCATGAATGTGAGGTCGCCTAGGTTGCTGCAACCGCCGCTGTCGCAGGCTGTCAGAGTAACCCAGGTTTCGCCCTCCATAGAGCCGCTGAGCGTGAGCTTGCCCGCGCCCGTATCGACGCTGCTATCGGCAAGGCTGGAGTCGCTGAGAATAACCTTGTATCCGGCGACTTGGTTGCCTTCAGGATCGTGGAAGGCTTGGGCGATGTCCAAGACGATGGATTCGTACACCCTCACGGTTTGAGCGGGGATAGCGGCTACTACCTGCGGCGGCCGGTTTGGGCCGTGCGTGAGCGCCGGCATAGGCGTGGGCTCAGGCGTCGGCATGGCGGTGGGCGCGGCAGGCGGGATTGCCGTTGGAGTCGGAGAATGCGCGGGCGCGGGCGTCGGCATAGAGGTAGGCGCGGCTTGTGGGGTTGCCGTAGGCGCGAATGTCGGCTCAGGCGACGGGGTCGACGTGGGCGCGGGCATAGGCGTCTGCGTGGGCATCGCCGTCGGTGTCTGAACGGGCGCAAGCGTGGGCATAGGCGCGGGTGGAGATGCCTGAGCGGGCAACGGCGTCGATGTGGGCATCGGTGTGGATACGGCGGTGGGCGTGGCGGCGTCGTCGGTGGATTTCACTATAGCAGACAACGGTATGGACGCGGACGCATCGCCGACGACTTCGATAATCCAGCTGCCATCGTCCTGCCTGCTGGCGGCGAAATCATACGGCTGCCCGTTGATAAGGGCGTTTCGGGCGTTTATGACGGTTGCGGCGGTGAGGAACAGGAAGCTGCCCGTCCCGGACGCATCGACGCTGAACTCGTCGGATGTGCCGGGGTATGTGCAGCGGTCTTGCGCCGAAATCGCCTGCCCAACCTGACAATCCGAGGCGGCAATGGGGGCGTCCGAGGCAGCAGACTGCTCGGACGGCGCATCGGCGGGGGCAGTCTGGGGCGCGGCTTGCGTCTCCGTAGCTGCGGGCGCAGGGGCCGGCGCTGTATCGGAGCATGCAGCGATGACAATGAGAAGTGTCGCCGTTATCGCCAAGGTGAGTAACGGTATCTGGCACAGGCGTTTCATGGATTCCCCCGTGGCATCAATTTCGCGTCAACCATCAATGGATGATACGATTATAGATAGCACACTGCGGGAATTGCAAGGTAGTGAATTAACGGTTCGCGTGATGTCAAGGCGATTATAGGCGTTCAATGAGTGAGGATAGCGAATCCGCAAACTCATTGCGCTGCCAGCGGCGGATGGCGTCGGCTTGGATTTCGTCGTCGAATTCGCAGGGGTGAAGGGAAAGGCGCTCTAGGCTTGCCGCCTGCCAGACTAGGGCGGGGGCTATGCGGAGGCTGTCGGCGTGTTCCTGACGCCACTGCTTGAGCAGGCGCAGCCTCTTGCGGGCGGCTTCGCGCTGCTTGCCCGTAACCGGGGGACGCCTCGGCGCGCTTGGACTTGGGCGTTCAACGGGATGGGCGCGAAGTCCCTGTCGCAGCGCCTTACGCACGCCTGAAGCGGATCTGCCGTAGCGGTATCTTCCGATGCCCTTCACCTGCGCGAGGTCGGCGCGGGGATTTGCGGCGAGCGTGAGCAGTACGGCGTCGGAGAATATCTTGAACGGGGGCCTGTCGCGGCGCAACGCTTCCTGTTCGCGGAAGCTATGGAGCGACTTCAGCACAGCCAACCCGTGAGCGTCCAGAGCGCGACTGCCCTTTACCGACAGGAAACTCGCCTTGGTGTCGGGCGCGGTAAATCTCACATTGGAGAGACGCTCGCACTCCTCCCTGACCCATTCGGTTCTGCCCAGCCCGTCCAGCCTTTCGCGCAGCAGCGTCGTTAGGCGGTCTAGGTGGCGCACATCTTCCGCCGCATACTCCAGCAGTTCGCTTGAAAGCGGGCGAACCGTCCAGTCGGCGCGCTGGAGCTTCTTGGACTTGGGGACTTCAACATCCAGGCACTCTTTCAAGACGGCTGCCAGCCCCAGCTGCTCGTATCCGACGAAGGCGGCGGCGATGCCGGTGTCGAAGAGCGGACGGACACGGAAGCCCCAATCGCGGTCGAGGCTTCTGATGTCGTAGTCGGCGGCGTGGAAGACTTTTTCCACCGACGGGGCGGCGAGCAGGTCGCCGAGCGGGGTCATGTCTTCGACGGAGAGGGGGTCGATGAGGTAGGAACTGCCCGCTACTGCAAGCTGCACGAGGCATACGCGCTCAGGGTAGCGGTGGAAGCCGTTGGACTCCAAGTCCAAGGCTACGCGGGGCTGCTTCAATGCCGACGCCACAACCGCCTTCAGTCGTGCGGCGGTCGTAACAATTTCGGCGCTGGATATTTCGGATTGCGGCTGAATCGTTCGGTTACATCCTTGAAAGGCGGGGGTGGAGGCGCTGGCTCCGCAGGTAGGATTTGAACCTACGACCGATCGGTTAACAGCCGATTGCTCTACCACTGAGCTACTGCGGAGCGTGGGCGCGCGGCTGGGTGCGCCGCAAGGTTCATGATAACACTAGGGCTATCAGGGGACAAGGTTTTGGTGAGCCGGGAATGTGTTTTGTTTCTTTCGGATTTGCCTAGAACCTTTCGGACTCCAGGAATATATGCACCTCAGCCAGCTCGTCCGTTGCGCTTGCCTGCCTGACCTGATTATCATCGATGGTAAAGCCGTACACGGCGGGGATTGAGTCCTCGCCATACATCTTTGTCAGTATCTTTGCGGAGTCCCGGGCGCGGTCGATGTCTCTTGAGCCAATGACCCCGGACGCCTCGACTGCGATATAGACTGTTTGCCCATCCGCGTTCCTTGCTCGCATTACCATATCGGTGTCTTCCAACCGAGATTCTTCCTCGTCGGAGATGTCGCCGTTATCGAGCGCCAGTTCCTTCCTGTCGTTAAACTCTTCCGCTGTGCTGGGCGGTTGGACATAGTGTTCCGCCATCCAGAGCGTCTTTGGCCTTCTCAACCCAAACGCTCTTGCTATTCTCTGGCGCAACCTTGTAGGCATCTTTCCCTCGAGAAGGTAGCCTCTCATATCGTCCAAGCGCCGATCTATGCCATCGAAGCGCCGATCTACGCCATCGAAGCGGTCATCCATATCGTCCAAGCGCCGATCTATGTCGTCGAAGCGGTCATCCATGGCGTCCAAGCTCCGATCTATGCCATCGAAGCGCTGGTCTATGCCGTCGAAGCGCTGCTCAGTCTCCGTCTTGAACTTGCGGAACTCGTTGGGGAGTTCCAGCAGTTCCTCGGTCAGCAGCTCGCGCCTTGCGGCGGCGCGGAACTCTTCGTTTTCGCGCAGCAGGCGGATGAAGTCGTCCGTTGTCTCGATTATCATAACCATGTGATTGCCTCCCCCTTGATTATAGCCGACTCGGTGCGGGGGTGGAAGGCTCGAAATGACAGGAGAAAATTGCATTAGTACAAGTTAGCCGTCGATGGGCAAGCGTTTTCACCCCCATCCTAACCTTCCCCCAAAGGGGGAAGGGACTAATGCAATTTTCTCTGACAGGGGGAATGGAGTGGCTGAGGGCGCGGGTTGGCGGTGGTTATGATGGGAAGCCACGATAGAAGTCGCTCCGATGCCTAAACCTCACCAGAAACGCCACATCGTTCACGACGGTTACGCCTAAGCGATAGTCGCCTATCCTGATGCGGTAGTGCCGTCCTCTTCGGGTACTCAGGCGTCGGACTTCGGACACTTCGCCGATTGCCGACGCCGACGCCAATTCAGCGATTTTGCGCTCGACTCTGCGATTCAACGCCGCATCGTTCACGCGCCTCAGGTCGCGCCTGCATCCGGGGCTAGTCAGATACCGCATCCCACCCCTTGAGCAGCCGTTTAATCTCGTCCGAACCTTCTTGCTCCCACTGCCTCAACTCTTCTTCCATCATGCGGACTAGGGCGGCGTCCTCTTCTTCCTCGGTCATGTCGCCTTCCCAGAAGGCATCGGCTACCACTGCGGTCTCTTCGTCGGTGAGGTCGTAGAGTTCATAGACGAGCCAATCTATGGACTCTTCCAGATCGCTTGTGTCGGCGTCGGGGTCGGCGGCTTTGGCTTGCAGGATGCGGTCAACCAGCTCGATGTACGGGCGCTGCTCATCCGCGCTGATTTTGGGGATGGGGATGGTTCTCACGTAAGTGTTGATCCAGCGAGTTACACCCATGCCCGATGTCAACGCGGTATTCTTCATAAACCATGTTGTCAAGTTAGAGTTGAGTATTGCACTCAGGTATTTAATAGACTGCCCAGTCATTATGTAGGCGGTGTTCACACCGAAAAACTCCCCCGCATCATACGCAAATCGTCCCTTTTCTGCCAAATCTAACCAAAACAACTTTTCTTTGGAAAAGTCCTCGTGAAAAGCGCAGTTGCGGAGGTTGTAAGGCGTCCTACCTTTGTCATATCGCCTTTCCAAGCGTGCATAGAAAGGCTCAAGATAGGCTTTGACGGCAGGATAGTCGTCAATGCTGATGGCGGGAACATCTCCATAGCCATTGTGCGTATCAACCAGCCACAAGCCCGCCCATTGCGCCTGATAGCGTTGAATGTCCCGTCCACGCAACACCGGCTTGATGATTTCTGCTGACTTTGCGTCGGCTGCGACCAGCGCGTCTTTCGTTTCAGCGTCTATGATGAACGCATCATTGCAACCCGTGGTTACACCGCGATTGATGCTTACATCCCAATCCTTGAGGGGCGTGCCTTTTGCCAGCATCTTGTCCAGGATGTCTTGATCGGCGTTGGACAAGATGCTCCATGGCGCATCGCCGTTGGGCCGCGCTTGCCCCCAAGTTTCGGGCGCGGGCGGAAACTCATCGCCTACCCTGTCCATGTCAACCGCGCTGACGACGGACGATTCGCCTCCGTTCCTGCCCTCGCGCATCAGCATGACGCTGGAATCGACTATCGCGGAATCGAAGACATCCTTGCCCAATTCCAGCAGTTTCAAGGGGGTGTGCTTTTCAGAAAAGTAACGGCGTGTCTTCTTGCCGTATTCGGCTTTCAGCCAACTGTTGGATGTGATGTAGGCAAGCAGCCCGGCGCTTGGCTTTGCCAGACTAATGCCGCGCTCATAGAACAACTGGTATATGTCCCCGGTGCGGACGAATGTCTGATAGCCTACGTCCTCGTAGAGCCGTCCGAGTTTGCCGCCGTTCTTTTGCAGTTGGATGTACGGCGGGTTGCCAATTACGACATGGAAGCCGGCGGTGATGCCGAACATGTACTCGGCATCGAACCAGTCGGCGCTGTCGTTCTGGTCGTAAGGATCCCATGCGGCGATTTTGTCGGCGTCCGCGGCGTCGAAGTCGGCGTCGCGCAGGGCTTTGGCAAGCCGTTGACGCAGACGCGCGTCGTCATTTCGGCATGCGATTTTCTTATTGCGGGTGTTGGCGTGAAAGTGCCGCTCGCGGTTGGCGTCCAAGTCTTGCTGCAAACGATTCACCGCTTCAGTTTGTCCCAGCGTGAGTTGCGCGGGCTGGCTGAGGGCAAGCAGCGCGTCGGCGGCGACGAAGCGTGTTTCCAGGTTGGGCAGCGGCTTGATGCCAAAGTTCTCGGCATCATCATCCGGCTGCTGCTCGATGGCGAGCGATATGAAGAAGCGCAGCTTGGCTATCTGGGTGGCTATGGGCTGGATGTCCACGCCGAAGATGCTGTTCTGGATGAGGTAGAGTTTGCGCCCGAAGTCGGAAGCGCGGTACTTCTCGAATGTGTCGCTGATTTCGCGCAGTTCGTCATTGCGTTCCTGCTGGTCGGAGGTGTGGAAAGCTGCGCTAGCGCGCTCGGACGCCGTTTCTATTTGCAGGGTTTCCCAGAGTTCGTTATGTTCGTCCAGTCGGCGGAGGGCGAGGGTGAGCTTGTGCAGCATGGACATGGGGAATGCGCCGGAGCCGACGGCGGGGTCGAGTATCTTGATTTCGGCTATGGCGCGCACGATGGCTTCGCGCTCGGCCGGGCTGAACAGGCTTTCGGCGTCGTTGAAGGCGTCGGCGTAGTCCAGCAGGTAGCGCAGCCGCTCACTCAGGAACTCGCGGTCGCCGTCATCGGGCAGCGCGCTTTCGGACAGGGACGCCACCAGCGCCTCGTCCACCATGTAGTCCACGATGGCGCGGGGCGTGTAGTATGAGCCTGTTTGCTTGCGGGCGGCGATTTCGTGGGTTTCGGGATTGTATAAGGCGAGCAGGTTCTCGAATACCTTGCCCAGCAGTTCGGGATCGAGGGCGACTTCCTGCTCGGCGGGGGTGTTCTCCTCGACGGTGAACTTGTAGCGGTTGAACAGGTCGATAATGCCGTCCGCGCCGAAGAACAGGCGGTTGGGGATGGACAGCAAGCCATATTCCGCGCTCTTGGGGTTGGTAACATTGTCGGTAAAGCAGTCGATGCGGTATCCGCCCTTGCCGGTGGCGTCGAATGTGTCGAGGCAGTCGAACAGCCCGCCGTTGATGAAGGGCGTCTTGGCGAACAGGTCAAGCAGGCTGTCGGCGTCGCTGATTTCACTCTTATAGCGATAGAGTGAGGGATCTCGATGCGTCGATTGGTCTCGCCTGCTGAAGCCGCGCCTATCGATTTCGGTGTTGAGCGTGGCGAAGAACAGGTTTTGCAGCACGGCGCGGTAGTAGGAGTCGCCGGTATCGCGCTTGTAGCCTTTCAGCAGTGAGCGGACGCGATTTTCGATGAACAGGTCGTTGGCGATAAGCCCCTTTTCCTTGACGAACCAGACGAACAGCATGCGCGTGATGAGGCGAATGACATGCTCTGCGGGTTTAAGAGGTTTCGCGCCGCTCTCCGGGAACTTGGCTTGCTTCTTGGCGTGCTCGTACCAGCCGAAGAGATCGTTGTAGAAGCGCTTGTTCAGCTCTTCAGTGTCTAGGGTGTCCAGCCATGCGGCGCGCAGTCCGTCGAAGTTTGTTGCCCTGCCGTTGGCGTCCATCCATCGCAGCCGGTCGTCCAAGGATAAGTCGGACAGAATGTCCACATGGGCGCGGTGGGGATTTTGGGGGTCGATCTCCCTGATGAGGGATACATTGCCGAGCACATCGCGGTTGGAGTCGCGCTTGTTGGCGCGGCGGTTGACGAATGCCAGCGTGACAGTTCCCGATGATGCGCGGAACAGGGCGACTATCGGCATTGGGAAGCGCTTGTTTATCTCGCGGACGAAGCGGGCGTACTTCCCGCGCGCGTATGCGTCATCTTTCAGCTCGGCCGCTATGAAGACGAAGCTCTGCGCCCTGCCCTCGTCGAATTCGGCTGTGGTGAACAGGTTTTGCCGTGAACTTGCCGAGTTCGCTATCTCCTCGCTCGTTACCTGAAAGATGACGCTTACCGACTCGATGTGTTCGCTGAACTCTTTTTCGGTGTTAGTATCCGGGCGTTCAGCCGGGAACATGCGGATGAAATCGTTGGCGTCGTTCGGCTGCATGGGCGGTATGCGCTCGCTGCGGTAGCCGAGTGTTTGCAGCAGGTTCTTGGAGGACGCGGCGAAATCGCCCGTCTCGAACGCGGCGAGAGTGGTGGTGATGTCGTCTCTGATGTTTGCGCTGCTCATGCCGTCCCTCTTTCACGCATGCGTGCCGATGCGGATACTGACCTAACTCTGCGCCGATTTTATAACAAGCCATGTTACCAGTTCAAAGTCGTTTTCATCGCGCGGCGTCTCGGAAGCCTTGGCAAACCTGAAATCGCGTGTCATCTGCATGGCGCGGCTCTGCGCGCCGCTGTGCGCTTGGCGGATGTGCGCTATCGCGTCGCCAAGAAGCTTGTCGTAGAGCGACATGTCCCTGCCCTGACCCGTCTCGCGGTCGAACTCGTCGCAGAGGCGGGTAATCGGTTCGGTTTTGCCGACAGCCGCCGCCTCGAACACGCTCAGCGTCTGCTTGGCATTGGCGCAGCCGTAGCGGATGTTGCCGCCTTCGCGGATATAGACGAAGTAGTAGGGATGGACGGGGCTTGCGACCCTTTCGCGGCGGTCGTCGGAGGCGTTGCGCTGTCGCAGGAAGAATATCACGCCGTTTTCGGTCGTGTCCTCGGTAACGGCATATACGCCGGGCGGCATCGCCTCCAGCGCGTCCCTGTTTCGTTCCAGATAGCGGAGCAGTTGCGTCAGGAAGTAGTCGAGCGTGAAGTCGCTCATCACCGGGGCATCGGTCAACTCGTCCATGTCCATGACTTCCTCGATGAGCCGTCGGGTCTGCTCGTCTCTGAAGCGGCGTTCCCTGCTTGCCTCGCGCTGCATGGTTTCGGGATCCAGCAGGAGGTCGTCATCGCCGCTCGCCGCCATGTCCGCGATTGCCATCCGCGCGTACACGCGGTTTTGAAGGTTCAGATACTTGTCCATGTCCTTCGTGGGCCAGTAGTTCAGCATCCTGACGCTGCTGCTTTGGCTGCCGATGCGGTCGATGCGCCCGAAGCGCTGTATCAGGCGCACGGGGTTCCAGTGTATGTCGTAGTTCAGGACGGTATCGCAGTCCTGGAGGTTCTGCCCTTCGGATATGCAGTCGGTGGCAATCAGCAAGTCTATCTCATCGCCGCCGCTCTTTCTGCCGCGCGCGGCGGGCGCGAAGTTGGACAGGATGGCGTTGAACTCATTGCGTCCGACTTGGGTTCGCGTCTCATCCCCCGACACCATCGCCATGCTCATTCCCAGCTCTGCCGCCTGCTCTTTCAGATTATCATACAGATAGCGCGCCGTGTCCTTGAAGGATGTGAACAGCAGCAGCTTGCGGTTTTCCTTGCCGTCGCGATTGCGAGTGGGATTTGCCGCCCGCGCCGCTATGTCGTTCCTTATCTGCTTCAGCTTGCCGTCGCGGGAGGGGTCTATCGCCTCGATGCGCTTGTGTACATTGGCGAGTACCGCCCTGTCTTCCAGCAGGTGCGCTTGCCAGCGCGGGAGGTCGAGCTCGGATAGGCGGTACGGCTGCTTGCCCTTGCCAATGAGCATGTCGTCGTCGTCTTCATCCTCATCGGGGCTGGTGTCTTCATCCAGCGAGGCGTCCGCGCCGTTCTTTTCATACCGCTCAATCTTGCGGAGTATGTCGTCAATCTTGTCGATGGTGCGCCCAAGTGTCAGCGTGAGCGAGTGCGCGGAGCTTTCCAGACGCTTGAGGAAGTTGGTTCGCATCATCCCAACGAGATAGTATTCCCTGTTCTGTCGGATGCCTTTCTTGGACAGGTCATCGAACGGCAGCTGCTCCGACCAGTCCGCGCCTTTGAGATATTCGGATGGACGATACTGCCGGAGCTGGAAGCGCCCGATGTCGTCGGATAGCTTCTCATAGGACAAGTTGCCCTTGAGGTCGGTGTCGGGGTAGCTGTTGACGGGCTTTTCTCGACGGGGGAACTCGCCGACGCGCTCCATCTCGTCGGCGTAGAAGCGGCTTATCTGTCGCCGGGAGCGCGCGATGGAAACGCCGTCCAGCAGGCGCAGGAAGCCGGGGCCCAGGCTCTCCAGCAGTTCGTCCTTGTTTCGGCGCGTCGTGGTCCTCTGCCGATTCTCCCAATCGGCGAACTCATCCTGAGCGGCTCTTATCAGCGAACCGATGCTGCTGACGCCAAGGCTTTGTTCGAATGCGTCCTCGCGCCCCTCGGTCATCAGGTGTATCTGGTTGCGAAGGTCTGTGAGCGATGTGTTCACGGGCGTGGCGGACAGCATCAGAACCTTAGTCTGTCCGCCCTCCGCTATGACTTCGTTCAGCAATCGCTGGTAGCGCTTTCCGTCGCTGTTGCGGAAGTTGTGGGATTCGTCGATTACCAGAAGGTCGAAGTTGCGCCAGTTGAAATCTGCCACAGGTGTTCCGTTCAGATAGCCGGAGTCCCGCGACAAGTCGGTATGAGCCAGCAATGTGTATCGGAACTTGTCTGCCTCAAACGGATTTTGTATGTGGCTGTTGGATGACGGGTAGAGATTCCAGTTGTTGATGAGCTTCTTGGGGGAGAGCACGAGTACCTTATCATTACCCAACTCGAAGTATTTGATGACGGCGAGCGCGGTGTATGTCTTGCCCAAGCCCACGCTGTCGGCGAGGATGCAGCCGTTGTGCGCCTTCAACTTGGCGATGGCGCTCCTTGCGGCGTCTTTTTGGAAGGCGTAGAGCGTGTTCCATATCTCGCTGTCGGTTAAGCCGGTGGCGTCCACGCCCTCGTCGCCCGCTTGCCGCGCTTCCATCTCCTTGCGGAACAGCTCGAATAGCGTCTTGTAGTACACAGCCTCCGGCGAGTGGTCGCGGCCGATGCGCCGCAGCGCGTCGAGAACCTCTTGCTTGACATCCATCGTGCGCCGTTCATCGTTCCACAGGCGGTTGAACCATTCCTGAAGTTCGGCGAGCGTGTCCTCTCTGGCGGTCGCAAGGTTGATTTCAAGGTTGGGGCTGTCGCTTCCGCCCAGCCCGCCCTTGGTGAAGTTCGAGCTGCCCACTATGCCGCTGTGAGTAGCGCCGTCCGCGCCTGACAGATACATCTTGCCATGCAGAAAATTCGACTGACTGATGGAACGAATGGATACGGTGTCTTTGCTCACCCAATCCTCGCAGCGTTCCGCGAGGCGCTTCTGCTCCAAGGTGTGGTTGGGGAGCAATCCGCCTTCGATAAGTTCAAACGACTTGGGATCTTTGTCGCCGGGATCGATGTTCTCCACCGAGCCGGGATCTCCGAAGAGAAAGCGCACGGCGTCAAGCCGGTTGAGCGCGTCTTCCATGAGTCCGTAGCCGTAGATGGTGAAGTATGCGGAGACGAAGTCGAAAGCGTCCGAGCGGGACAGTTCCCGCCGCAGAACCTCGACCATGGTTGTCGTTTGGTTATCTATGATGTGCTCGTCGGGCATGGCGCTCCTATTCTGGGATTTCGTACAGATTCAATCATGGCAGTATGGGTTACTCTGAGGCTCTGGATTCCCGTTTTCACGGGAATGACAGAGAAGGGCGGCTCGGAATGACAGCAAGCGGGGGCGACCGGCCGGTCGCCCCTACGATGCGCGAACCTGCCTAGTTCTGGGTGGTGAAGTCGTCGAGGGTGAGGAGGAAGGATGCGGTTGCGCGCGCGTCGACGATGAAGACATTGGGCCTTCGGGGCGTCTTGGCGTAGAGCGATAGGTCGTCGCGGGGCAGCAGCCTGACGCGGGTGGTGGGAAAGCCGGATTCTTCGGTGGTGATTATCCTGACGGATATGCCTCCGGGGCCGTTGAAGTCCAAGCCTTCGGTCTCGTTCGGGGGCGCGAAGCCGGCGGCTATGAATGCCTCGAGCGTGCCAAGCACGGCGTTGACGGCGAACACATTGGCGGGTTCTGATGCGTCGGCGCTCTCGGCGAGCCAGCCGCGCTCCACGCGACGCAGGACGAAATCTTCGTCGGGATAGTCGAACTCGATGGACGCTATGGCGTCGCTTGGGATGCTTGCGATGACGGGATCGCGCCAGCCGTCGGCGCTGGAGTCGAAGATGTTGCCGAATGGGCAAGGGATGGCGTACACCTCATCGCGGGCGGGCTTGCGGAGGTAGCACAGGCGCACATCCTGCGACCAGTTGCCCACGATGAACTCTTCTTGCTTGAACTCGTCGCGCCAGAAGGCGACATTGATGCCCTGCCCTTCACGCACGCCCATGCGGGCATGGTTGCTGGGGTTCATGGCGACGAGCTGCGCGCCGTCTATGTCCTGCGCCGCAGTCCAGAGCTGGTTGAGCTTGGGAACGAAGGCGTCTTCGCGCTCAATCTGCCAGATGTCGTTTATCTTTTCCAGCCTTGCCTCAACGCCGGTGGGCGCGGCTATGGTAACGCGGTCGATCACATCGGGGGACACGGGCAATATGCCTTCAAGCGTCAGTTCGCTGGAGCCTGCGGCGATGAGGCGCAGCACAATCCCGGCGACGCCGATTGCAATCAGGGCTATGAGCACATATCCGACTTGCTTACTCTCCACGGGCGTATGTCCTTAGTCCCTTGCTGCGCCGCGTGATGTAGCGGACGATGCCAAGAATGATGAATACGATGGGGATGCCGGCGACATTGGCGAGCTGCACGATGTTGCGATGCGTGGGCGAGCTGAATGTCAGGTTGCGCGTGGTGATGACCTTGGAGCGTATCTCCGCTAGGTTCTCTTCCTGCGCGAGCCAGTCTATGAGGTTCAGCCCCAGCGCCAGATTTTCCTGCGCCTGATTGACGAATGGGTCGGTTAGCCAGTCCGAATCGCCGACGACGACTATGCGGAACGGCGAACCGCCGCCATTCGCCTGCGTCTGAGTGGACTCGACGGCGACGGCTATGTCACTCTCGAAGAGCTGACGGTCGGTTACATCCAGCTGCGGCGAGTCGGGCGTTACATCGCCGTAAGCGTAGTCGACGGCGGCAAAGGGCGATGTTCGCATCAGCGGGATGACCTCTACGCCGCCGACCTGCGAGTCGGTGATGCCGAGTGAGCTTACCCATGGCACGAGCACGGATTCGACTTCGCCCGCCACCTTGCGGTCGACGGTGGGCACACGAGGCCAGTACGGATACGGCAGCATCACCGTTCCTAGCGTAATCGTCTCATTCGACCTCAAATCAAAGACAAGATTATCCTCGACGAGAACGCCGTAAGGCTCCAGAAAGTCGCCGAAGTGGAACTGATTTGGGATGGCTGCCAACTGCTGCGGGTTTATGAACACGGGGTCCACGAGCGCCATCATCTTGCCGCCGTTCAGCAAGAAGGCGTTCAGCGCCTCATACTCTTGGGCGGTCATGCGCTGCGTGGGGCCGGCGATTACCAGCACATCGATGCCGCTGAGATCCAAGGGCGTCTCGCCATCGGACGACAGCTCGACAAGGTTATACTGCTGAGCGAGAAGCCTCCCCAATTCGGTGTAGTTCTCTTGCAATGCCTTTTCGCCATGTCCGGTGAAGAAGGCGATCGTCTTGCGCTCCACATCCTGCTGAACCATGTCGTAAGCGAGGGTCGCAACGCGATACTCAAAGCCGTCAAGGGAGCGAATGAACGGGATGACCTCACGCCTGTCGATGTAGGTCATGGACAAGCCGAGGAAGCCGTTTTTGATTTCCAGTCCGTTAGGCGTCTGCACATTGAAGCGCTGCGGCTCCACGCCTGCCAACTGCGCCTTGCGCGCGGTATCCTGCGCTTCCCTAAAGGCTTGGGTGGCGTCGTTCAGCGCCGCATCCGCGCTTTGCGCCGCTTCCGCGTCCTGGGCGTTGAGTCTGGCGTCCTGGGCGTTTTCAAGCGCCCTCTGAGCCTCTCCCAATGCCTGAAAATCCAAGTAGCGGCGCACCAGTTTCACTTGCCCGCCGGAGCTGCCGGCGAGGTCTTCGAGGAAGTCGTTGATGTCGCGCGCCACCAGGTCAACCTGCACGGGCGGCTCCGCGGATTCGTAGAGCTCGATGGTGAGCAGGTCGTCTAGGCCGGATAGTATCTGCTCCGTGCCGTTGCTGAGCGTGAATATCTTGTCGGCGGTGAGGTCGAGCCTGCCACTGACCGATGTGCCGAACCAGCCGACGAGGATGCTCAAGATGATGAGCGCGGCGGTTCCAAGCTGAAGGTTGCGGTACTGTATCGTGCGGTGGCTGAGCGTCCTGCCGCGCACGCTCAGGAAGGTGGCGCTGAGGAAGGTGGATATGAGCGCGATGAAGTACAGCACATCGCGCAGGTCTATCACGCCGCGCGCGATGCTGGAGAAGTGCGTTACCGGGCTTAGCGACTGGAGCAGGGTGGCGAACTGCGCGGGCAGCGTAACGCTCACGGCGTCCAGTCCCAGCAGCATCAATACTAGGGTTACGAATAAGCCTAGTATGAAGGAGATAATCTGATTGCGCGTCAGGCTGGAGGTGAACAGCCCTATGGAGACGAATGAGGCGGCTAGGAATATGCTGCCGATGTATTGGGCGACTATCGCGCCCCAGTCGAGGTTGCCGGCGGTCATTAGGGAGAGCGGGATGCCGATTGTGGAGACGATGGCGACAGCGACGAACACCAGTCCCGCCGTGAACTTGGCGAGCAGGATGACCCAGCCGCGAATGGGCTGCGTGAGCAGGATTTCGAGCGTGCCGTCGCGCTGTTCCTCGGCAATCAGGCGCATCGTGGCGGCTGGCACCAGCAGCGCAAGCAGCCATGGGATGGACGGGCTTTCAACCGCGAAGTCCACGGTGAACAGCGGGCGCAGGGACGCCTCCGATGTCAGGAACGCGGAGCGAAAGAACGACCACGAGAGCAGCGCCAGGAATACGACGATGAGGATGTAGCCCGTAGGCTGGTCGAAGTAGCCTTTGAGGTCTTTTCGGATTAGCGCCTGGAATGACCGCATCTGTTACTCGTCACCGCCTGAACTTTGTGTCGGCTGCTTTTCCGCCGTCAGCGAGTAGAAGACATCTTCCATGCGGGCGCGGTCTTCGCGCAGTTCCCAGAGCACCCAGTTGCGCTTCTTGGCAAGACGGAAGATGTCGGGGCGCAGGTCTGCGTTGTCATCGTCGGCGGTAATCACATAGCGCTTTCTGCCGTCCACAGGCTCGCCGCGCTCGATGTCGGCAATGCCGGGCAGCCCTGATAGCGCCTTCTCGACTTCGTTGCCTTCGACCTCGATATGCACCGTGCGGATGCCCTGAGCGCGCTGCAACAGTTCCTTGACGGAGCTGTCGGCGACAAGCTTGCCGCGACTGATGAGCAGTATGCGCTCGCAGGTGTTCTCGACCTCCTGCATGACATGGGTGCTGAGCATGACGGTTCTGTCCTGCCCCAGCGAGCGTATGAGGTCGCGGATGGTGAGCCTCTGGTTGGGGTCAAGCCCTTCCGTCGGCTCGTCCAGTATGAGGATGGACGGGCGATGCACGATTGCTTGCGCCAAGCCGACGCGCTGCTTGTATCCCTTGGAGAGCTGACCGATGGGGCGGGAATAGACATCCTGCAAGCCCGTCTCCTCGACCGACTGCGCTATGTCCTCGCGCCTGCCCATCTTGGTGAGTCCGCGCAGGTCGGCGACGAAATCGAGGTATTCGCTGACCAGCAGATCGGCATAGACGGGGTTGTTCTCCGGCAGGTAGCCGATGCGCTCGCGGGTTGCGATGTCCTGCTTTTTGGTGTCAAGCCCATCGATGCTGATGCCGCCCACATCCGGGGTATAGAATGATGTGAGCATCCGCATGGTCGTGGTCTTGCCTGAGCCGTTTGGGCCGAGGAAACCGACGACCTCGCCCTTCCTAACGCTGAAGGTGAGATTGTCCACCGCGGTCAGCGCGCCAAAGAACTTGGACACGCCGTTGACTTCGATGCTGGCATCCGCAACGCGCGCGGCATTTGCCGGTTGTGCTTGCTCGGCTGTCGTCATAGCGCCGCTGCCTCCACAGAGATTTGCGCTTGCGGGACATTGCGATCCCGTTTTGCGCTTCATCGGGGCTTTCTACCAAGAATTATAGCAAAAGTCACGGGCGCGAACAAAAGGGGCAGGCACAAGACCTGCCCCTGCGCCAATCTTGCTGGATGCTTCTAGTCGTCGTAGGGCGCGGGGAGCTTGGGCGGGTTCAGCTCGGTGATAAGGGCTTCCGTGGTGAGAATCATGCCGGCGACGCTCGCGGCGTTCTCCAGCGCAGACCTGACGACCTTAGTCGGGTCAACTATGCCCATCTCGAACATGCCGCCGAATTCGCCCTTCTCGGCATCGAAGCCGTAGTCGCCCTCGCCGTTCCGCACATCGTTCAGCACTACCACGCCGCTGTAGCCCGCGTTGTCGGAGATTAGGGTGAGCGGCGCATCGGCGGCGGCGAATGTGATTTCGGCGCCGGTGCGCGTGTCGGCGGAAGCGTCGACGGTGTTGCGCGCCGCCTGCGCCGCGCGCAGCAGGGTTGTGCCGCCGCCGGGCACGATGCCCTCTTCCATGGCGGCGCGGGTTGCGGCAAGCGCGTCCTCTAGGCGGTCGCGCTTCTCGCGGAGTTCAATCTCGGTTGCCGCGCCGACCTTCAGGATGGCGACGCCGCCGGATAGTTTCGCGGCGCGCTCTTCGAGCTTCTCGCGGTCGTAATCGGAGGCGGTGTCTTGCGCCTGCTGGCGAATCTGATGGATGCGCGCCTCGATGTCTTGCGGATTGCCAGCGCCCTCGACGAAGGTCGTGTCGTCCTTAGCGGCGATGACCTTACGGCAGCGTCCCAAGTCGTCCAGCGTGGCCGAGTCGAGGGTGCGCCCGATGTCGGAGCTGATGACATTCGCGCCGAACAGGATCGCCATGTCGTCGAGAATAGCCTTGCGCCGCTCACCGAAGCCCGGCGCTTTGACCGCGAGTATGTTCAGAGTGCCGCGCAGCTTGTTGACGACAAGGGTTGCCAGCGCCTCGCCCTCGACATCGTCGGCGATGATGACGATGTTGCGGCTGATTGTGTTGAGCTGCTCAAGCAGGGGAAGCACTTCCGTGAGCGACGAAATCTTTTCGGAGGTCAGGATGATATAGGGGTCGTCGATCTCGGCCGTCATCTTCGCGGCGTCGGTTACGAAGTAGGGCGAGAGGTAGCCCCTGTCAATCTCCATGCCCTCGACATATTCGGTCTCGTAGCCCATGGTTCTGGACTCTTCGACGGTGATAGTGCCCTGCGCGCCGACCTTCTCCAGCACATCGGCGATAAGGTTGCCCATCTCGTCTTCGTGGGAGGCGAGCACCGCGATTTGCGCTACCTGCTCGTGGCCTGACACAGGCACGGACAGCGCGGCTATCTCGTCCTTCATGGCGCTGACGGCGAGATCGATGCCGTTCTTCAGGGACATAGGGTTCGCGCCGGCCGCCATGTTCTTAAAGCCCTGCTGAACGATGCTCTGCGCGAGGATAGTCGAGGTGGTGGTGCCGTCTCCCACTACATCGTTGGTCTGGCTCGCAGCGACCTTGACGAGCTGCGCGCCCATGTTCTCGAAAGGTTCGACCAGCTCAATCTCTTTGGCGATGGTGACGCCGTCGCTGCAAATCTGCGGCGGCCCGAACTCTTTGTCAAGCACCACATTGCGACCGCTCGGGCCCAGAGTAGCGCCGACTGCCTTTGCCAGCGTGCCAATGCCCACCATGAGCTGACCCCAGGCTTCTTCACGATTTTGGAACTGCTTTGCCATCTATGACACCTCGTTGGTATTTGCTATGTCAGTTATTCGGTTCATCGGTTATTCGGCGCTCAATGCGCTGACGACCTCCGCAGGGGACATCGGCAGTTGGCGCATTCTGCATCCAGTAGCATTATACAAGGCGTTGGCGACGGCTGCCAGTGGCGGGACGATGCATGCCTCGCCCACGCCGCGCACGCCAAAGGGATGGCCGGGGTTGGGCACTTCGATTAGGTGCGTGTCGATCATCGGCACATCCAGGCTTGTGGGCATGCGGTAGTCGAGCAGGCTGGAATTGAGCAGCCGCCCGTCGTCGCTCATGTAGTATTCTTCGTTGAGCGCCCAGCCGATGCCCTGCACTACGCCGCCCTGAATCTGCCCTTCGACATAACTAGGGTGAATGGCAGTGCCGACATCCTGGAACGCGGTAACGCGCAAGATGTCCACCTTGCCGGTCTCGGCGTCGAGCGCGATGTCAACGATGTTGGCGGCATACGCGCCGCCCACGCCGCGCGGATTGACGCCCGCGCGTCCCACGACGGGGCCGCCGGTGTCGTTGAGCCTGCCCGCAATCTGCTTGAAGGTGAGGGCAAGCTCGGTATCGGACTTGTGCCGCACCGCGCCGTCGTCGTACTCGATGTCGGCAGCGTCGGTGTCCCAGATGGCGGCGGCGCGCTCGATGAGCTGCGCCTTGACATCCTGCGCGGCTTCATACGCGGCCCAGCCTGTCTTGAAGGCGACGCCGCTGCCGCCGGTGTTGGAGGTGTAGCCGATGGAGTCGGTATCCGCCACCTGCGGCGTGATGTCCTCAACGGGTATCCCGATTACTTCGGCGAACTGCTGCGCCACCGCGGGGCGTGAGCCGCCAATATCGACAGAACCTTCCGTGAGCATGACCTTGCCGTCGGGAACGACCGTAGCGACCACGGTGGAAGGGCCTGTGTTGTTGCGCCAGAATCCGAAGGCGACTCCCCTGCCCGTCAGCTTGCCGTCAACGCCGGGCAAGGGCGAGTTATAGTGCGGATGGTTTCTGACCGCGTTGGCGGTTTCGAGCATGCCGATACGGGCGTTCACCACGCCGTCCACGCGGCGCGTTCCCTCCTTGGCGGCGTTGCGGACGCGCAGTTCAACGGGATCTATGCCGAGTCGCTCGGCAATCTCGTCGAGTATGGTCTCGATGGCGAGCGCGCCGATGGGAGCGCCTGGGGCGCGGTAGGCTGTGGTCTTGGGCTTGTTGTCCACGACATCGTAGCCGTCCAACAGGGCGTTCGGGATGTTGTACGGCGAGAGCATGCATGCGGTCGCGCCGCCGATGGGCGAGCCGGGATACGCGCCGGCCTCAAAGGCGAGATACGCCTGCGCCGCGGTGATGCGCCCGTCGTTGGCGACGCCAATCTTCGCCTTGACATAGCTGCCGCTCGTAGGACCGCTCGCCTCAAGCACCTCGACGCGCGACATGAACATCTTGACCGGCATGCCGCACTTACGGGACAGCACGGCGGCGACCGGCTCTAGGTATGACGCCAGCTTGCCGCCGAAGCCGCCGCCGATCTCCATAGGCACGACCTTGATTGCGGACACGGGCAGCCCCAGCACGGTGGCGATGCGGTCGCGGATGCCAAAATGTCCCTGGCTGCTGCACCAGACGGTTACGCGGCCGTCGGGCGACCACCAGGCGCTGCCGTTGTGCGGCTCGATGTAGCCCTGATGCACGGTGCGCGTGCGGAACTCGCGCTCGATAACAAGGTCGGCTTGCTTAAAGCCGCGCTCTACATCGCCGAGCGCGAACTGCTGGTGATCGGCGATGTTCGTGCCGACTGGCACGTCGTCGCCCATGGATGCGGTGGTCATGTGCTCGTGCAGGATGGGCGCGCCCGGCGCCATGGCATCCTCGACATTGGAGACGGCGGGCAGAACCTCGTAGTCCACATCTATAAGAGCAAGCGCCTCTTCCGCGACATGCGCGTTGGCGGCGGCAACTGCGGCGACGGCATGCCCTTTATAGAGTACCTTGTCGGATGCGAGAATGTTGTCGCATGCGTACTTCAGGCTGATGTACACCTCTTCGCCGACTTCGCCCATCTTGTCCTCCGCGCCCGCGAGGTCTGCGGCGGTTGCGACCGCGAGAATCTGGGGGTGCGCTTCGGCTTTGCTCGTATCTATGGAGCGGATTCTGGCGTGCGGGTGCGGGCTTCTGAGAACCTTGCCGAACACCATGCCCGGCAGGCTTATGTCCGCGCCGTAGAGCGCCTTGCCCGTTACCTTGTCGTAGCCATCGTGCCGAATGGGGCGCGTGCCTACGACCTTATATGCGGGTTTCGCGGTAGTTACCATATATTCTAAAACCTCGCTCAAGTCTGCGTCTGTCTGTGTCGGTCAAAGTCGGATGAACACAAGCGTATAGTGCATAAAGTCTATCACAAAGGCTATCCATAGCGTCATACGCATACGGATAGGGAGAAAATTGCATTAGTGCAGTTTAGCCGTCGATGGGCAAGCATTTTCACCCCCATCCTAACCTTCCCCCATCAAGGGGGAAGGGACTAACGCAATTTTCTCGGATAGGAGCAGGCGCGCGATTGGCGGCGCGCTACTGGTGAACCGCGCTGCCGACGCCACCGCCGGTTGCTATCGCTTCGCCCGTGACGGAGCCGGCTTTGGGCGACGCGATGAACGCCACGACATAGGCGACTTCCGATGCGTCTATGATGCGCCCGACGGCGATGCCGGATGCCAGTTGCGCCTCGACATCTTCGCGCGTGACGCCCTGCTGCTGCGCCTGCGCCTCGTACATGGGGCCGGAGCGCTCGGTGATGGTCGTGCCGGGATGTATGGTGTTGACGGTAATGCCATACTGCCCCAACTCCGAGGACATCGTCTTGGTCATGTGTACAAGGGACAGGTTGCGGAGACCGCTGTATGTGCCGGAGTTGCGCGCGGCAAGCCCGCCGATGATGATGATGCGCCCCCAGCCCTGACGCTGCATATACGGCGCGACGGCTTTGGCGCAGCGCAGGTAGCCAACGACTTTGGTGTCGATGTCGGCAAGCAGGTCGTCCGTGTTGGCGTGAGCCAAGCCGCCGCCGACCAGACCGCCGGGCGCGGCGGCGTTGTTGACGAGAATGTCGATGCCGCCCAGCTCGTCGGCGGCTATTTCAACCAGGGTTTGCACATCTTCGTCGCTGGTGGTGTCGGCTCGAACGGCGACCAGATTTCTGCCGATGCCGGAGAGGTTGTAGCGACGGGCGCGGAGTCCGGGACCGAAAGCCCGCGCGCCGACATCTCTCCTTCCCATCACGGGCGCTATATCACGCGCCGCGCTGTCCAAGGCATCCAGATCTCGGGCGGCTATGGCTATGTCAACGCCCTCTTTGGCGAGTTCCAAGGCTATCGCCTTGCCTATGCCTCGACTGCCGCCGGTTATGAGCGCCTTCTTGCCGCTGAGTTCCAAGTCCATGATTCTCTCCTCCAGAACTTGCGCTTGCTGCGTCTTCTTACGATGTTCTTCTGAACGGATGCGGGTTCGGTTAGCGGGTTCGATTAAAGGTATTTCTCGAAGAAACGGAACGCCTTGTCAGCGGCGAAGGCGTGTTCGCCGGGGTGGATGTCTGCCCATAGATGTTCGGATGCGCCCGCGGCGGCGTAAATGCGCTTTACGCCCTCATAGCCTTTGAGCAGGTCTTCGAAGCGGAAGGTAGTTTCATGCACGCCCATCTCGATTAGTAGGGGACGAGGCGCAATCATGCCCGCGATGTCGTGCGTGTCGAGGTATCGGTACACTTCCGGGACAATCTGCGAGCCGCAGAAGTTGGCGTCGCCAATGCCGAAGTCCGCCCAAGGGTTGACATATCCGATAATGTCAGCCGCTTTTATGCGGGGTTCTACGGCAGATGTGAAGGTGGTCATAGTGCCGCCCTGCGACAAGCCCATCATTCCAATTCTGCTGGGGTCAACCTCCGGTCTGGCTTGCAGATAGTCTATGCAGCGCATCATGTCCCACATATTGAGCGTGAGGGTGTAGATGCCCATAATCGCGCCGCGAACGAAGTGGACATTGCACCTGTCGCGGCCCGGATACGGGTCAGCGCCGTCAGCGCGCTCTCCAAAGCATCTGAGGTCGGGGCTGATGGTCAGGAAGCCCTTGCGCGCCATCTGCTCGGCGTAGTTATAGTTGTGCCTGGCGATGTTCGCCCTCAAGCCCACGGATGAGGCGTTGCCCGCCACAGGCTCTTTGCCGAAAGGCCCATGTCCGTGGCTGCACAGTATCGCGGGCGCGGTTCCGTCGTTGGGCATGTCGGCGGGCTTGAGCACCACGCAGGGAACCGACATATACTCTTCCGAATCGAAGATGACGCGCTCACGGATTAAGCCATTGTCTTCGACCGAGTATAGGACTTCGGCGGCAAGGTCAACAGGCTCTGGGAAATCTCCAAGAAGCTCAAAGAGCTTTTGCAGCGCGCCGGCCCGCCAGGCTTCCCAATCCGCCTTTGCGTCGCCGTCGAACGACAGGCGCGGCGTCCGTCTTTCTGCCCGACGGTTGAAGTATTCGATCATGGAAAAGTTACGGCGCGCCAATGTGTATCCCCGCCAGTGATAAGGTTGTCGCAAGAGGCGAGGCAATCATACCATATTCGCGCGGCGAACTTGGCAGGCGGGCGTCTATGGCGATATAATCTTGCTCGCCGGGAACGGGGGCGGGGCTGACATATATCGAGACATATATTGACAGGACGGGATGCGGGTGGGGATGGTGGTTCGGCAGGCTCACCATCAACGGCGTCCCGGCTCACCATGACATGAACGGAGTATAGGAGCGGATAATGGCAAGCGCAGAGTTGCAGGAACTACTGGAGATGTTCGCGGAGCGCGCAGCGGCGAACACGGCAAATCCCCCGACGCTCCAAGAGCGGCGCGACGGCAGCAGCAAGATGGGCGCGCGGTTCGAGAAGCTGGACGGCATTACGCTGGAGCCGGTCGATGCCGATGGCGTTCCTGCGGAGTGGGTCGCCGCAGACGGCGCGGACAACGGCAGCATCCTGTACCTGCATGGCGGCGGCTATGTTACCGGCTCCATCGTGAGCCACAGGGGGATGGCGGCGAACCTGTCGAGGACGAGCGGCTGCCGCGTCCTGCTGATCGATTACAGGCTCGCGCCTGAGCATACGCACCCGGCGCAGGTGGAGGACGCGCGCACCGCCTATCGCTGGATGCTGAACAACGGCGCGGATGCGTCCTCGCTGGTCGTCGCGGGCGATTCGGCGGGCGGCGGTCTCACCGTGGCGACGCTGCTTGCGGCGCGCGATGCGGGCGACAAAATGGCGGCGGCGGGCGTGTGCATGTCGCCTTGGGTGGACATGGAAGGCATAGGCGATTCCATGACCTCCAAAGCGGGCGAAGACCCTATGGTTGGGCAGCAGGGGCTGCTGGAGATGGCGAGCAACTTCTTGGGAAGCGCGGACCCGCGCGATCCGCTTGCCGCCCCGCTGTACGCAGACCTCGCGGGCTTGCCGCCGCTGCTGATTATCGTAGGCACTGCTGAAGTGCTGCTCGACGACGCCGTGCGACTGCACGAGAAGGCTGAGGCTGAGGGCGTGGACAGTACGCTGGAGCAGTGGGACGACATGGTTCATATCTGGCCTTGGTTCGCGCCGTTCTTGCCGGAAGGGCAGCAAGCGATGGAGCGGATGGGCGAGTTCATCAAGGACAAGATTGGCGTCGAGGGCTAACGGGGATGGCTGACAGGCATGTAGGAAGGGACGGCGTATTCTTGCTGTCGCGGGAACGACGACCAAGAACTGCCACTGGAATGGAACGCCGCCGGGGATTGAGAAGTATATGAGCAGGCTTACTTCAACAAGGGTTAGACACGCGGGCTATGAGGATGCCCAGGAATACTACATGTCCGAGGGCATGGGCGACGGCTTGCCGGTCGTGCCGCCGACGGAAGCCAAGGTGCGCGCGATGCTAGACTATGCGGGGCTTGCGGCGTCGGACATCATCGCCGAAGAGGGTGTGCGCGGCGTGGCGTTCACCGCCGAGAAGGTCGCCATCAACGCGGTCATGGCGGGCTGCAAGCCTGAGTACATGCCGGTCATTGTAGCGGCGGTGCAAGCCGTGTCGGAGCCACCGTTCAACTTCCATGCCAACAGCACCTCGACCAACGGCGTGGGCGTGCTGGTAATCGTAAGCGGAGACATCGCCAAGCGGATTGGCATCAACTCCGGCACGGTGGCGATGGGACACGGCTTCCGCGCGAACGCCACCATAGGGCGGGCGATGGGGCTTATCAAGATAAATGTGTACGGCTCTGTGCCGCACCGCATGGACAAGAGCACCTTCGGGCATCCGGGCAAGTATTCGTTCTGCTTCGCGGAGGACGACGACATAATTCCCTGGGAGCCGCTGCGCGTGGAGAAGGGCTACGCGGAGGCTGACAGCACGGTCACGGTGTTCGCCGCGAACTCGCCCGTACAGGTGAACACTCAGAACGAGAGCGCGCCGGAGGGCTTTCTAGCCATCGTGGGCGACGCCTCCGTTGTGCTGGGCGAGCGGCACTCGGAGTTCGCGCTCGCGCTCAGCCCTGAGCTGATGGAGTACATCCGCGCCGCCGGCTGGAGCAAGCGGCGCATCAAGGAGTTCGTCTTCGAGCGCGGCGCTCGCACGGGGCGCGAGCTGAACGAGAAGCACCGCCGCATCACGCTGTTCGAGGGCGATGACCTAGACAAGCGCATTCCTGTCGTTGCCAGCGCTGACGAGATAACGGTCGTGGGAGCCGGTGGCGATGCGGGTCCTTTCGCCATGCTCGTCGGGGCATGGGGCGATGTCATATCTATAACGAAGCGGATTCAGACTTAGGGAGACGGCGTTATGACGCAAGAGAACGAACTGGTTACACTCGACCCGCGCGGCGGAAGCACACACAAGAGCGGCGGCATAGCGCCGAGACCCGACAGCCTGGACGGGCTGGTCGTCGGGCTGCTGTCGAACAACAAGCCGAACTCCGAACTGCTGCTGCGCGATGTAGCGGACATGCTGAAGCGGCAGTACGCGGTCAAGGAAGTGGTCGAGGCAAACAAGGGATCGCATCGAGTTCCCGCGCCCGCGCAGATGATTGCCGACCTTGCCGAGCGGTGCGATGTGGTGATAACCGCGACCGCTGAATGAGGGAGCTGCACATCCTGCTGTATGCAGGACGCAGCGGCGCTCGAGAAGATGGGCATACCTTGCTCTGTGCTGGTAACGAAGCCGTTCAACACGCAGGCGCGGGCTATGACCAACCTGCTGGCGATGCCGGGCTACGAGTACGCGGTCATCGGGCACCCGATGGGCAGCCTGAACGCCGAGCAGGTGATGGCGCGGGCGAATGAGGCGCTGCCGCAGGTGGCGGGGCAGCTAGTCGGCTAGGAATTGGCGCACCTCCGGCATGGAGGGCATGGCGGCAGTGTCGCCGTGCCGCGTGCATGTGAGCGCGCCGCAGACATTGGCGACCCGTAGGGCGTGCGTGAGTATGGGGTTGCGCGCGTCCGCTTCCATATTCAGGAACGCCTTCATGTCGGCGCGCTCCAATATGCCGCCGAGCAAGCCCGCGACGAAGGCATCGCCAGCGCCTACGGGGTCAACCACATCGACGGCATAACCATCGTGCGCGATGAAATTGCTGCCGTCGAACGCTACCGCGCCGTCCATGCCGCGCGTTACCACTACTACGCCGCCGTTCAGCTGCTGAAAGCGCTTGGCGTAGTCTTGCGCGCTCCATCCCTTATCCCATATCAGTTCCGCCTCATCGTGTCCAAGCTTGAATATAGAGGCGAAGGCTGCCATGCGCTCGAACACCTTGGCGGCGTCCGACGGCTGCCAGAGCTGTTCGCGGTAGTTGAGGTCGAAGCTGACAGGTATGCCTTTGGCGTCGGCGTGTTCAAGCGCGGACATAACGGCGTAGTGGCAGGTGGGGCTGAGCGCGGGAGTGATGCCGGTTACATGCAGGATGTCGGCATCGCGCAGGTGCGGCTCGACATAGGCGAAGGTCAGACGGCTCGCCGCGCTGTCTTTGCGGAAGTAGGTCTTGAAGTGCTCGCCGTCGGCGTGGTGGTTCAAGTATGAGATGCCCGTCTTTTCGCCCGCGAATTGTTCTGCCCTGAGCGTAATGCGACCCCGCAATTCGGTCAGAACGAACCGCCCCGCTTCATCGTCGCCTAGCCTGCTGACCCAGACGGCTTCGACGTCGGGGACGCCGAGCTTTCGCAAGCCGACGGCGACATTGGATTCCGCGCCGGCGCAGTCGAGCATATACGCGCCTTCAGGGTCATAGACGCCGGTGAAGTCGGCGTTGTATTGTCCCATTGTTTCGCCAAAGGTTACGAACTTGGTCATTCAATCGTCCTGTGTCACAGCGGCTTGCGGCATATTGGCGCAACTGATATTAACAATTATGCTATATTGCTTGCTAGGAAATGAACCATGTCTTTATACTGCACAACAATGCCTGAATTACATTGCATATATCGCAGATGGCGTCTCAATCTAGGTGGCAAACCCTTTCGTCATTCCTGCTTTCGCAGAAATCCAGTGTTATGTAGCAACAAACCATCTGAATGAAAGCGCTATCCATACCGCGTCGAACCGAGGAATTGCCATTCGGCTGCCGTAACATGGCGCGATGCTCAAATGCTTTTTCGGCACAGACATAGAACCATGCACTCTGTCATTTGTTCTAGTTTAGCGCGCCCACGCGGAATGTCAAGGGGTATTTGGGTTCGATAGCGTCTTCTTTCAGATGATTTTGTCGCTACATCGTACCGGATTCCCGCTTTCGCGGGGATGACGGGTGAGCGAGACGGGAATGACGGGTGAGCGAGCGGAAAAGGCTTGTGCGACCTGATCGGGGTTCGCAAGGACATAGCGGATAAGGACAAGAGAACTTGGCTCAGGAAGCAATAAGAGCGCGAATCGCGGCATCGCCCGCCGCGCCCGCTACTACACCACCGGCGCCCGCTCCCGCGAGGCGTCGGCGCGGCAACTCCATACTCGCCTCGCCTATCTTTGAGACGCTGCAAATCCGCGATTTCCGATGGATATGGATTGGCTCCTTCATATCATTCATGGCGATGAACATGCAGATGATTACGCGGGGCTGGCTGGTGCTGCGGCTGGAGAACGACTCGCCGCTCGCGCTCGTGCTGGTCATGGTGTCGTTCGCCGCGCCTATGACGATAGTGTCGCTGGTGGGCGGCGCGCTCGCGGATCGCCTGCCCAAGAAGAACCTGATAATCATCAGTCAGAGCGCGAACGCGGTGATGACATTCGTGTTGGCGATGATGGACGCGAGCGGGACTATATGGTTCGGCGCGGTGCTCATCATCGGCGTCGTCAACGGCTCCATGATGGCGATAAACATGCCGAGCCGCCAGGCGATAATCTCGGACATCGTGCCGGAGAACAAGCTGATGAACGCGGTCGCGCTCAACAACTCGGCGATGAACCTGACGCGCATAATCGGGCCGGCGATAGCGGGATTTCTGATTATCTTCATACAGACATCGGGCGTCTTCTACCTCATCTCGATAATCTATGTGCTGTCCGCGCTGTCGCTGCTGATGGTCAAAACGAACACGGTGCGGGCGAAATCCGCGAGGAAGAGCATAGGCAAGGACATATATGAAGGGCTGCGGTATGTGTGGGGCGATGTGAACCTGCGGGGGCTGATACTGATGGCGTTCCTGCCCTCGCTGTTCGGGTTCACGCTGTTCGCGCTGCTGCCCGTGTGGGCGCGGGAAGCTCTGAATGTGAACTCGTCCGACTTGGGCATACTGATGACGATGATGGGCGTGGGCGCGCTGGCTGGCACATTGGGACTTGCCGCAATCCGCAAGTTCAGCAGGCGCGGGCTGCTGCTGCTTGGGCTGGGCGTAGTATGGGGCATCACCCTCGTCGGGCTGGCGAACTCCATGATATTCCTCGTCGCCGTGCCGTTCCTGCTGCTAATCGGGCTGATAAGCGCGGTGTACATGTCGCTGAACATGACCTTGACGCAGCTCTGGGCAGCGCCTGAGATGCGCGGGCGCGTGATGAGCATCATGATGATGACATTTGGGCTTATGCCAATCGGCGCGCTGCCCTTCGGGACGATTGCGGAGTACATCGGCACGGCGAACGCGCTCACGATAAGCGGCGCGATGCTGTCACTGCTGATACTGGCATTCGCGTTCGCGTATCCGGCGTTTCGGCGCATAGAGTAGCGGCGCGGGATGGACAGGATACAGATGATGGGATAGGGTTGGAGCAGGTGGTTAGCCACTGAACTACGCCAATTAGGGAGGTGCGCTTTGGCAGCAAGTCATACGCGGGGAATGGTTCAGACGGTTCTCGGGACCATCGCGCCGGAAGAGCTGGGGGCTACGAGTACGCATGAGCACCTGTACATCGACTTCTCGTTCATGTATAGGCCGGCGCAGGACTCGGCGCGCGACCTGTCGGATGCGCCCATCACGCTGGAGAACCTGGGATGGGTGCGGCACAACCATTACAGCTGCCACGCGAACCTTACCCTGCTGGATGTGGACACGGCTATCGCGGAGGTCTCGCTGTACAAGGACGCGGGCGGCGGCGCGATCGTGGACGCGACGACGATAGGCATCGGGCGCGACGCGCATGCGCTGGAGCGGATTTCGCGCGAGTCGGGCGTTCATGTGATCATGGGCGCGGGCTTCTATGTGGACGCGGTGCATCCCGACGACATGAACGCGCGCGGCGTGGATGAGCTGGCAGAGCGGATTGTCGGGGACATCACGGACGGGGTGGACGGCAGCGGCATCAAGGCGGGCATCATCGGGGAGGTGGGCTGCACCTGGCCGCTGACCGCGAATGAGCGCAAGTCGCTGGCGGCGGCGGCAATCGCGCAGCAGGAGACGGGCGCGGCTATACTGATTCACCCCGGACGGCATCCGGACGCCCCCGCGGAGATATTGGAAGCGCTGGCAGCGGGCGGCGCTGACATTTCGCGCGTGATTATGGGACACCTAGACCGCACGGTGTTCGAGTTCGCCGCTATCGAAAGCATCGCAGCGTCGGGCTGCTACCTCGAATGGGACCTGTTCGGCAGCGAAGGATCGTACTACCCACTCGCCGAGCTGGACATGCCGAGCGACGCGCAGCGGCTGGACTTCATCAAGCGCATCACGGACGCCGGATATGCGGACAAGGTGGTCATCGCGCAGGACATCTGCACGAACCATCGACTTGCGCGCTACGGCGGACACGGCTACGGGCACATCCTAGAGAACATCGTCCCCAGGATGCGGCGCAAAGGGTTTTCAGACAGCGTGATAGAGGCGATTACGGTTGGCAATCCGGCTAGGGCGCTCGCTTTCGTATAAAGCGGGGACGGGCGTGACCGCCGCCTAGACTAGCACGTCGAAGCCCGATTTCGTGCAGATCTCGATGCGGTTGCCCTCGGTGTCGGAGATGAAGAATACGCGCTGCCCGTCGTTGCGCGTGCCGATTTCGGCGCTCTCAATCTTGACGCCCTTCTCTTTGAGCATCTCATAGGCGGTATCGATGTCATCCACCTCGAACGCGCCGTGATGCGACGGCTCGGATATGCCGTCGGCGTTCTCGATGAGATGCACCATCGTACCGCTGGGCAGTTGCAGCCAGATGATATGCTCGCCGTCCACCGCCTTGGGTATCTCCTTGACGCCGAGAATGTCCACCCAAAAGCGAGTGGCGCGCTCCTTGTCTATCACATTATAGGTCAGATGATTGACCGCCGTTAGCCTTACCGATGGGTCTGCGAGTACCATGCTCAAGCGTCTCCTTGTGTTTATGTGGGTTGCAGCATCATCTTAACACAAGGGGCGACATTGGGGATTGAATTAAAAATTAGGAATTAAAATTTGGGTTGTGTTTAGGCTTGCGGTGCGATGTTTCGCGGCCTGATGGCAACCGGAGTTTGAAGGCAGTCGCTGAAGTCTGTTTGTCCGCAAACTAGGTTGTGTGGGCATTTGCGTCATTCCCGCTGACTTTTCATCCCGTCACCTCCGCGAAAGCAAGGGCAGGAATCCAGCGCCTCAAATGCTGCCATCCCAAACACACCACAGCAACCTCCCCTTTGATTCCAAATGCCTCCCTCTATCATCCCGAACCCCCTCCCCTGTCATTCCGAACGGAGTGAGGAATCAAAAATCCCCATACACCACCAACCCCAATCCCCTGCATCAGTCCCTTCCCCCTCTGGGGGAAGGTTAGGATGGGGGCGAAAACACCTGCCCATCGACGGCTAAACCGTACCAATGCAATTTTCTCTTAATTGAAAATCACCCTTGACACCACACAAACCCTCACCTATACTATCCGCAAGAACATAAGTTGCATAACAAGTACGAACAACCTAACACCTAATCCCTGACAATCTGAAACCCCTGGGAAAAACCAATGAACCAACCAACCCCCATAAACCAGCACCAACAGGACAGCCAGGACAGTCATGCCCAACATGACCACCTGGACAAAAAACACTGCCAGAGCGCCATAGAACACCTCCAGCACCTAGTCCACCAAGAAACCGACAACGGCAGAACCATCATACGCAGCATCGTCTCCATCATGACCGGCGACGACCTAGACTCCACGCCCCATCACAGACTGCAAGCCGCCCGCCTGCTGCTCAAACTTGGCTTCCAAGAAGCCGAAGCCCTCATCAACAGCCTCAGCTCCAAGATGGAACGGCAGGCAAAGAAGGCAGACGCCCAAGGGGAGAACGGCCCCATGCAAGCAGTCAGCCCCGAACACGAAAGACTGAACAAGAAGCTCGTCGCCCGCATCCGCGTTGAGACCGGCGAAGGCGCAAGCATAGTCAGAATACTGAACGAAGTGCTGGAAGGACGCGACCGAGACGCCAAGCCAAGGGACAGGATAGAAGCCGCCAAAGTGCTGCTCAGTTGGGGCTTCGGCAACCCCTCCACCCCCGACCCTGAGTTCATGTCCTACTACTCCCCCTGCCACCCCGACTGCATCTGCGCCTGCCGCGACCTCGACGAAGACCACCCGGCCGTAGTCGAGAGCCACGCGCCTGTATCCGAAGCGCACATGAAAGAAGTAGCCGAAGCAGAGCGAATAGAAGAGAAAGCAGCCGAAAGCGCAAGGCAAATCTCCCAGGGACACACCGACTACCTATCCGAGATAAGCCACCTCCCCGGCAACAAAAAGCCCCGCCGCCCCGAACGCCACCCACCCTTCCGCTGACAGCAGCGGCGGGGCAAACACCCCCAACCAATGTAGGGGCGCGACTGGCAGTCGCCCCCATCGCCCCGCCGCCAGACATCCCAAACACAGCGCCTCAACCCGCTGTCATCCCGAACCTCTTCCCTCTGTCATTCCGAACGCAGTGAGGAATCAAAAATCCCAATCTGCCGAACACCCATGCCTTCAGCAACCGCCCCTAAACTTCAGTATCGGTTGCCATCAGACCACGAAACATCGCACACCAAGCCTGAACACAACCCAATTCTTAATTCTTAATTCCCAATGTACTGGCATTACAATCTGGGGGCGTATCAACCGCGTGGACTCCTGCTTTCGCGGGAATGACGGGATTGGGGGACGGCCCCCTAGGGACGGCTGGTGGTTATTCCTACGAATGTGAAATCGGATGCCTAATCCTTGTCGGTGGTGGGGGAGGCTGTTGTAGAATGGGAATGCGGCGCGGCTGTGGGTTGCGACGATTAGAAGGTTGTGCGAGTAATACCGGGCGGGCTGCGTATAGTTGCGTCTGCTATGCTGCGCGAATCGCGCGAGTTGCCGCACGACCTGATTCCCAATTGACCGGAAGCCGATTTCTTGACAGAAAGACAACTCAGAACCCCACTCAATAGCCTCTGGCAGGCGCTGACCGCCCTTTACCAGAACATGGGTACTGTGGGGATATTTCGCTCTTCCCGACTGCGGAACGCGCTGTTCGCGCTGTTCCTCGCGGCAATCCTCGCTTATGGCGCGGGGTTCGCCGCATATATGCTCACCCGCTTCGACCTCATCAACCTTATCCGCGATGTCAACTACGACGACGCATTCTACTACTTTCAGATAGCCTACAACCTCGCCCATGGTGAGTTCTCCACCTTCGACAGAGGCATCACCCGCACCAACGGCTACCATCCCCTTTGGCTGTTTGCCATCACGCCCTTCTACTGGGCGCTGGACAAGGAAGCCGCGCTATTCGGCATCAAGGCGTTCGAGATAATGCTGGTTACGGGCGGCGTGGCGCTCGTCGCCGCTGCCGCGCGACTGGCGCGCCTCCCCTGGATCCTGCTTTTCGCGCTACTGCCGATGCTTTGCGTGCCGACGCTTTACGGCATTCGCGCCCTGATAACGGGGCTGGAGGCGGCGCTGGCGTTGTTTATGCTGGGCGCGCTCTGTGTTGCGCTGACGCTCTATGCGCGTAACCCGTCGCGCTGGAAGTGGCCGCTTGCGGCGGTCGCCTTCACCCTCCCCTGGGTGCGCCTGGAGTACATCGCCATATCGCTTGCCGCAACCGGCGCGCTGTGTCTCATTGAGTTGTCATGGCGCGATAAGCCTTGCGGCAAATCATGGCGCGAGTTGACACACACCCTGTCCCGACTGCAAGCGCTGCCGTCGCTGCTTGCCGCCGTCGCCGGCATTCTAGTCTATTTCGCCTACAACCAACTTGTCTTTGGCGGCATTATCCCCGTTAGCGCAGCCACCAAGCGGGCATGGTCGCAGGCGCGGTGGAACGAGGAAGGCGGATACAGCCTGCTCCAGAACTTTCAGGACACATTGCGACTCCCCGCCTTCGACTACGAACTGCTGGTTGCCTTGGAGGTCTGCGCCTACCTGCTGCTGGTCTGGCGGTTCGCCCGCCGCTCCCGCAGCCGTGATGATCGGCTAATGCTGGTCTTTCTGCTAGGCGTGTTCAGTCTGGCGATGGGTCATCTTGCCAAGTTCGCGCAAAGCGTTCTCACCATGCATCCCCACTGGGGCGATGATGCTTGGTATTTCGTCCCGGCGTATCTGATGATGGCATTGATTATACCCGTCAGGTGCTATGTCGCCATTCACTTCGTCCGACGCTTCGTTGCGCCCAAGTCGCTACGCGCAGCCAATGTATTGAGCCTGACGATTGTCATTGTCGGCGCGGTCTTACTGCTGACGATGACGGGTTTCGGCGCGCCGTTCAAGTATGTTGACCTGAAAAGCGAGTCATACCTCGATAATTTGAAGGTTGGCGGCTATACGGGCACGCTGGTTGCGAATAGAGCGCTTCCCGATGACAGCATACTTGGGGCATGGGACGCCGGCGTTATCGGCTACTTCTCGCGCTTTCCTGTGGTGAATCTGGACGGACTGGTCAATTCCTACGACTATTATCACGCCACGAATATGGATACGGATGGATATGCCGACTGGAAAGACGGTGAATTCAAACCGCTCTACCGAGCTCTGGGAATAACTCACTTTGCCAATCTATCGAATAGGGGTGTCAGCGATCTGATTTTTGAAGGATCGCTAACCTTCAGTGAGCAAGCCTCCCGTAAGCGGCGGCAATTCAATCTCAGTGTCTATGAGTTGACGGATGATTTTGACGCCGCGTGGTTCTGGGAGCGTATGAAGCCGCACTTCCACTACGAATCCAATGGCGTAGGGCTGATTGTGGACGGACGACTGGCGCAGGCATTCACGCAAGACTGCGAACCGCATGAGTTGGCGGTATGGCGCTGGAGTAGCAAAGCGAACCAGCCTATCGCCAAATCGTGGCATCAGACGCAAACCGGGCTATGCACAACCGCCGTCGTGCTGCCCCACGATGCGGCATTGCCCATCCGGGTCGAGGTGATGACGGCAGGCGACTATCTTGCGCGTCTAGTCGGCGACGATGCGCTCGCCATCAGCTCCAACTACGATGTTTATCTCACCGAAAACGAGCTCATCTACGCAAAGCGCCAATGCGCCGCCGCTGACACTGCCCCAACCTTCTTTTTCCATGTTGAGCCGATTGATGTAGAGGACTTGCCCGAACATCGCAAGCAGCACGGGTTTGATAATCTCGACTTCAGATTTGAGCAGCATGCCGAGACATTCGGCGATACCTGCTTGGCGACAGTTCCGCTCCCCGACTACGACATCGCCGCAATTCGCACGGGACAGTATGTGCCTGTGGGCGGTGGCTATCAGCATCTATGGGAGGGGAAGATACGGCTTGTCGAATAACCAAGGACTTGCGCCTATGTATGTCGCTAAATGGGCGTGTCAGTCCTGCGCCAAGGTCTTTCAATTGTTACGCTGAACTTTCAATTGTTACCTTGAAGGGGGTGAGGGGGCTGAAATGCTTGGCATATCAGGCGTGTTGGTGGCGAGGATTTTTAATTCCTCACTCCGTTCGGAATGACAGGGGGGACGCTCGGAATGACAGGTATGGGAATTGGGTTGTGTCGGGGGCTTGGGGTGGGATGGGAATGGTGCGCTGATGATTGAAAGGCTTTGCGCTCGATACCCGCATGATTGACTTGGCGCGTTGTGGGGTGATAATCTCTAACCGTACCGGCATGCCGGTTGGGGTATCTTTATGGCAAAATCCAAGTCCAAATCCAACACGCTGCCGCCGTCTCGACAGCGCCTTTCCATGACGGCGGAGAACTACTTGCTGTCCATCTATCGGCTGAATGAAGAGGATACGGTGGTTACGCTCACGCAGCTCGCGGAGCATCTGAAGATGCTGCCGGAGGGCGAGGGGCTTGGCACTTCTCTGCCCACTGTGGGCGGCATGATTCGCCGCTTGGAACGCGAAGGGATGCTTGCGGTTGACTCCAAGAAGCAGCTTTCGCTAACGAGAAAGGGCACGCGGCACGCCGAGAGCATAGTGCGGCGGCATCGCCTTGCCGAGCGCATGGTCGTGGATATGTTCGATGTGGAGCTGCACCGCGCTCACGTCGAGGCGCACCTGCTTGAGCATGCCATCTCGCCCTACCTCGAAGAGCGAATCATGGATAAGCTGGGCATGCCCACGACATCGCCGTTCGGGTATCCCATACCCGGGACGAAGTATGCTCACAAGAAAACATCGTTCCGACTGAACGAGGCAGAGGCGGGTCAGAGTCTGGAGATTGACAAGATCCCGGTGGACGATGAGGCGCTGCTGGAGCATCTCGTTCAAAATCAGGTCATCCCCGGCAACCCGATACATATCAACGAGATAAACACCTCCACAGGCATTATTTCGTTCAACTGCATGGACAAGGATGTGGTTGTCGGCTATCAGGTGGGGCAGTTCATCTGGGTGTGTTCGGCGGACGCATAGACGGAGATTTTCTGCCACGCGCCGCATGCCTGCCCTGACTATGCCGTTCGTGGTGGGTTTGCCGAACCGCAAGTTGGCGAACTGACGCCGCTTTCAAATTGCGCTAACGCCGTCATCTGCGTCGGCGTCAGCCTTATGAATGGGCGCGCGGTTCGTATGAGGGCGAGGGCGGCTTCCAGGCTATACCCACGACTGATTAGGTAAGCCGCCGCCATCGTTGGCGCGCGTCCCACTCCGGCGGAGCAGTGGATATAGACCTTGCCGCCATCCTCTATTGCGCCGCCTATGAAGGCTACGCCCGCGCTGAGATGCGCGGGCGGTGGCGCATGGTCGTCGGGCGTCGGCAGGTGGCAGTGGTTTTCGCGCGTGGGCGTGGCATCGAGCGTCAGCCCATGCGCCGCGTCGTCGAACTCGGAGCGCATGTTGACGGTGTGCGTGATGCCCGCCTGAAGCAGCGCGCGCTTGCCGTTCTCGCGGTGCTGCGGGCCGACATAGAGGGACGGCGTTACGCGGCTGTATGCCAACAGTGGCACGCCCGTGATGTATGGGATGCCCCTGGCGTATGCCCAGAGCGCGGTGGTGCGGACGCCTTGCGCGCGGAGGCGACCGCTCACGGTGCGCGCACCCTTGCGGAGCGCCTTCAGCAAGGCGTAGTCTCGTAGTCTGCCGCGCCTTCGGCGAGGAAGCGCATCTGCTCGCCGTGCGCCGTGCGTATGCGCGTGATGCGGAGTTCCGCGGATGCGAGCGCCTCGCTGCACATGCGCGCGAGCTTTATCCCCTCTTCATAGAGGTGGGTTGCCTCTTCGAGCGACAGCCCGCCCGACTCCAGCGCCTGGACCGTGCCGTCCAGACGCTCCAACGCCTGCTCGAAGGTCAGTTCGCCAAGTTCTTTGTCTTGCTCGTTGGCGTTAGTGTCCGTCATCGTCGCTCCTGATGTCCTGTTCGGTGGATATGACTTGCGCCTCGATGATGCCGCGCGTAAGGGTAATATCTACGACATCGCCGCTGTCAACTTGTGTGTGCGCGCTGACTACGCCGCCGTCGCCGCGCCGCTGCACTATGGCATAGCCGCGCCGCAGGGTGTCGTGCGGGCTGAGCGAGTCGAGGCGCAGCTTCAAGCCTTGCGCGCGCTCAGAGTTCAGCGTCAGCATGTGCGTGAGCAGTCGGCGCGCGGTTGTGAGGCGGTCGTCTATGTGCATCCGCATCCTGTCGAGGTCGGGGATGGCGTTTTGCAGCCGCCTGTCGAGCTGCCTTGTGGCGTCGATGCCCGCCGTGAGTCGTCGCGATATGCTTGCGTCCAGGCTCTGCGCCGCGCCGACCGCGAACGCCATCAGTTCCGCCTTGTCCGGCGCTACCAGTTCTGCCGCCGCCGATGGCGTTGGCGCGCGCAGGTCTGCCACCAGATCGGCGATGGTGTAGTCGGTCTCGTGGCCGACGGCGCTCACCACAGGCACGGCGCAGGCGTATATCGCCCTTGCTACTTCTTCTTCGTTGAACGCCCAGAGGTCTTCGAGCGAGCCGCCGCCGCGCGCCACGATGACGATGTCCACATCGGGTTCGCTGGCGGCGGCGGCGATCGCATCAGCGATTAGGGGCGCGGCGTCCTCGCCCTGCACGGGGGCGGGCGCAAGCGCAAGCTCGACGAGCGGATAGCGCCTGCGTATCACATTGCGGATGTCGTGCCATACCGAGCCGCTTGGCGATGTAACTACGCCTATCTTCGTTGGAAAGCGCGGCAGTGCGCGCTTGCGGGATTGCTCGAACAGCCCTTCCTGCTCCAGTTGGAGCTTGAGCTGCTCTAGCTTCATCTGAAGTTCGCCGATGCCCTCAGGCTGCGCGATGTCCGCGATGACTTGCAGGTCGCCGCGCTGCTCGTATATGGAGATGCGGCCGTGCAGGATTATCGCGGCGCCGTTGTCGAGGTAATTAGCGCCGCGCGAGTTGCGAAACATCACGCAGCGCAGGGTGGCTTTGCCGTCGCGCAGGCTGAAGTACGAGTGGCCGGAGCCGGGGCGCGCAAGGTTGGCGACTTCCCCGCTGACCCACATGTCTTGGAGCAGGCGGTCGCGTTCCAGCGTCTGCTTGGTGTATGACGAGAGTTGTGAAACGGAGTAGATTGTCGGCATTGGGCTATACGCGCGAAAGGTATTGGCCCGTGCGCGTGTCCACCTTGATTTTCTCTCCTTGGTTCACGAACAGCGGCACTTGCACGACCAGGCCGGTCTGGAGGGTTGCGGGCTTGGTGCCGCCCTGCGCCGTGTCGCCGCGCACGCCGGGCACGGTCTCGGTTACTTCCAGGTTGACCGTGATGGGCAGCTCTATCGCGACGGGCGATTCGCGGTAGAGCACGAGGTCAACTTCAATCTGCTCGACCAGGAAGCGCAAGGCGTCGGCTATCTGATCGTCGGACAGCGGGAACTGGTCGTAGGTTTCGGTGTCCATGAAGTAGTAGAGGTTATCGTCCTGGTAGATGTACTCGGCTGAGCGCCGTTCCACTTGGGCGATCTTGAAGTCGACGTCGTATCCGGAGAAGGAACGCTCGACCTGCCGTCCTGTGGTCAGCTCGCGGAACTTGATTCGCATCGTGGGGGCGCGCTGCTGCATCTTGCGCTGCTCGTACTCGAGAACGATGTAGGGCGCGTCGTCCATCTCGATTGCCATGCCCTTCCGCAGCCCGCCATAGTTCACTGTCATATCTTGTCCATCCTGTCTGTGTTCATATTAGCCTCAATGTTAGCCTAACGCTTTTATAGCTTCTTTGCTTTGCTTATTACGCGGGCGCGCCCGTTTTCCAGCACGACGATGTCCTCGATGCGGACGCCGCCCCAGCCCGGCAGGTATATTCCCGGCTCGATGGTGAAAACCATGCCGTCTTCAAGGGTGTCTTCTTCCGCCGTTGGGCCGAGGTGGGGGAACTCGTGGACTGCCAGGCCTACGCCGTGTCCAAGGCTGTGGCCGAAGTCGTCGCCGTGTCCGGCGTCGGCGATGATGTCGCGCGCGATGGCGTCGGCGTCCTTGCCGCTCATTCCTGCCGTAACTTGTTCTTCGGCGGCGAGCTGCGCTTGCAGCACGATGTCGTATATCTTGCGGAACTTGTCATCGGGTTCGCCGACGAACACGGTGCGCGTCAAGTCGCTGCAATAGCCCTCATACTTCGCGCCCATGTCTATGACGATGGCGTCGCCCTGCTTGATGACGCTCTCGTCGGCTCGATGATGGGGCAGCGCGCCGTTGGGGCCCGCGCCCACGATGGTGTCGAAGGAAATCATCTCCGCGCCGCGCTCGCGCATCGCCTTCTCCAGCTCCCAGGCGACCGCTTCTTCGGTGATGCCCGGCTCTATCTGCGGCGCGACCTCGTCTATCGCCTCATCCGCAATCTCGATAGCCTTCGTCAGCAGCGCGAGTTCGTCGGCGTCCTTATAGACTCTGAGTTCCTCGACGATGCCCTTTGTCGGCAAGAGTTCGGGATGGTTGGTAGGCTCTTCCTCTGCCGCCGCCTTGAGGAACGCCTCGTGAACCGAAACGGTTACATCGGCGCTCTCAAAGCCGATGCGCTTGACGCCGTGTTCTGCCGTCCATTCGGGGAACCAGCCCAGCCCGCGCTGAATGCGCTTTATGTGAAAGTCGGGGGCTTGGTTGCCCGCCTGCTCGACATAGCGGAAGTCGGTGGCAAGGGTGGCGTCGTCGCGCGATATGAGCAGCCAGCCGGCGGAGCCGGTGAAACCGGACATGTAGCGTCGGTTCTCCGGCGACGATATGAGAATGGCGTCGAGTTCTTCTTGTTCGATTCGTTGGCGCAGTTTTTGAAGTTTCAGGCTCATGTAAGTCCTTCTCGTCTAAGATGAGTTGCAAGATATTCGAGTGCGAATAGGTAGCCCTGCCAGCCTAGCCCGGCGATTTGCCCCTGCGCGATGTCGGCGATGACGGAGTGGCGTCGGAACGCCTCGCGGGCGTGGATGTTCGACAGGTGCACCTCCACGATGGGCAGCCGCGAGTCGATGAGCGCATCGCGCAGCGACAGCCCGTAGTGCGTGATTGCGCCAGCGTTGACCACGATGCCCTCGACATCGGGCGTCAGCGTCTGCAAGTAGTCCACTAGCGCGCC